>CAVWUU010000006.1:0-161778 GCA_963758295.1 Vulcanimicrobiia bacterium | reverse complement strand
AGGTCAATCGAAGCGAGATGACTCCGTAGTCGTAGAACTTTACCCGTACCGCGGGAGTGCAGCCCGTCGAAGTCGGCTTCCGGCAGATTCGCGACCCACAGGCGGAACGGGAAACTGCAAATACGGAGGCGCTTGGCGGCTCAGCGGAAGCGCCGCGGGGGCGCGCGTCTCGCCACCCAGCATGCTCACCTTTGCCAGATCAATCGTGTCGGCGACGTCAAACAGGTAGTAGGCTCGCACGGCGCCGCCCGCGATTTCGAGCATCGCCGCGCCTTAGGGCCCTAACCGGCGCCCTCCTTTAGAGAGGCGGTGTGGCTTTACCAGGTAAAAGAGTGCTGATGCTCGCACGAATATTGCTTTTTTCCAGCATGCTCGTGCTGGCCGCTTTGCCGTTGCCGGTGAAAGCGGAGGCCGGTTCGAGCGCTTTCTCACTTTGAAGTATCGCGAAATTCCGGCTGTGCGATTAGCGGAGGACGCAGCACCGCCGTTGCCGGGAGCAATCGCGATTCACGCTTATACTTTGCCGGCGGCGCCGGCGGCGGTGTTTTCAAGACGACCGACGGCGGAGCGTCCTGGTCTGCGGTTTTCGACCGCGAGCCGGTCGCACCGATTGGGAGTATCTGGATCTTCGTCTCGAAGACGATCACGATGTCTGGGTTGGAAACCGGCGAATCGAATCCACGCAACGACGTGGAGTCGGGCGACGGCGTCTATCATTCCCTTGACGGCGGCAGGAGCTGGCAGCACCTCGGCCTCGAGCGCTCCGCCCACATCTTGAGCATCGCCATCGATCCTCGCAATCGTCGAATCGTCTGTTACCGGGGTGCTTGGGCGCGTTTCGGCAGACGATCCGGATCGCGGTGTCTACGTCACGCACGACGGCGGCGCGCATTGGATGCGCGCGCTCGACGCTGAATTTTTCTCGCGAGCGGCGTTTCGTCCCTCGTGCGCGTTCCGGATCGGCCCGCGACGCTTTTTGCGGGCGTCTGGCAGTTTCGACTAATGCCCTGGCGACTCGACAGCGGTGGCCCGCTCGGCGGCATCTATCGCTCCGACGACAACGGCGCAACGTGGCGCAAGCTGATCGGCAGCGGCTTGCCGAGCGGCTTCAGCGGCCGCATCGGCTTGGCTGCGGGAATGCGTGGCCGAATCTACGCGGTCATACAATCCCGCAAGGGCGAACTGTGGCGTTCCGACGACGGCGGAGCGACGTGGAACAAGATGCCGCACAGCTCGTTTCTCGGTGCGCGGCCATTCTACTTCAGCAGCATTTTCGTCGACCCGGCAAATTTCAAGCCGACTCATCAACGTCGCACTAATTCTTGATGAGTACCGACGGCGGCCGCTCTTTTCACGCGATCGCGACTAACGCCGGTTGGGATTATCATGCGATCTGGTGGTCAGCCGACGGCAAGCGCATTGTCGTCGGATGCGATGAAGGCGTCATCGCCTCGTCCGATGGCGGTGCGCACTTTTGGCAGCCGTACGATCTGCCCTTCGCCCAGCCGTACCACGTGGGGCTTGGGCCGCTGGACAAGAACTATCGCGTCTGCATCGGCTTGCAGGACGACAACTCGTGGTGCGGTCCGTCGGCACCACCCAATGGGATCGGCGTCATGAACCGGGATTGGTATCAGGTGGTCCCCGGTGACGGCATGTGGGCGGTGATCGATCCAAAAGACCTCGGTCTGGTTTGGTCAAGCTCGACGAACTCTGATACAGGGCAAATCTATCTGTGGAACGCTTGGACAAAGCAGGCCCTGACGGGCTCCCTACGCAGTATTGAGTGGCGTGCATGCAGCGAGCCGGCTGAGATATCGGTTCGATTGGGACACGCCCATTGCGTTTACGAACGACGGAAAAGCGCTCGTCGGAGGCAACGTCGTCTTTGAGAGCGCCTATTGTGGATAAAACCTGGAACGCCATCAGCCCCGATCTAACGCGCAACGACAAGACCAAACAGCTCGATTCAGGCGGACCGGTTTCGCACGACGAGTCGGGGGCAGAGATCTACGACACGATTCTCTATCTCGCCACGACCACACTGGATGCCGGGGTCATCTGGGCGACCACTGACGACGGTCTGGTGCAGGTGACGCGTGACGGCGGCGTCCCACTGGAGGCAAGTCGCGCCACCCGCGACGATGCGCGAGCCGTACCAGCGCATCGCTTCGGGCGTGAGACAGCCGACGGTGTCGGGCCACGCCGGACGCGTTCCGCCCGCTTCCATTCCCGCTTTGAAGTATGAAATGAAATACTCTACGTCACCGCGGCTGCCGTCTTCGGCGCCGAATTCTATGCGTTCGACTCCGGATTCGCGCGCGTAGCGGATCGCGTCGCATTGTAAGCGCACGTTCGCGTTGCGGTAGAACTCCACTGGAAGGTCCAGCCACTCGCTTTCGTCTCGGCCTTCAAAACGAAGCAGCGTTTTGCCGATTTTGTACTTCAAGTGAAGATCGCTGCCGCTCGTGAAGATAAAGAATGTCACTTGCGACGGTTCGATCCCCACGTCGCGCAAAGTTTTTACGGTGATGTCGATGTCTTTACGATTGCTGCGGCACATTACGACGATTTCCACGTCGCCCAGTTCACCGCGGCGTTTTGCTTCCATGACCAGTTGAAGGGTGCGCCGGTCGCCTTCGGAGGCGGCGGGAAAGCCGACGCTCATGATGTGAACGCCAATTCCCGCGAGCGCCTTCGCGATTTCGAGTTTCTGCGGCGGCGTATAACAAACGCCCGGCATCTGCTCTCCGTCGCGGAGCGTTTCGTCGTAAAGGCGGATCTCCGACGGATCGGGGAAAGGAACGGCTCGCGTAAAATCTTGCGGATTCCGGATTAGACGCTCGATGGGCTCACGCAGTTCCATGGTCGGCCCTTCTACATTCGGACGGCGGGTTCATCGCGTGGCGTAAGGCCCGCTTCGATCGCGGCGCTGGACTGCGCCTGGCGCGAGTAGACGCGCAATTCGGCGATGTCTCTCGGGAAGAGCGATTCGAGCGCCCAATCGAACGCCACACGAAGCCGCCGGTCGAGTCCCGGAAGACGCGCCAAGTAATACGAACGCCAAAGAATCCACGCGAGAAATCCCGTTAGCACGAAGTCGCCGGGGAGTTGCGCCACCGCCTTGCGCGCGCCCAGCGACGCCATCATGCCGAGCGAATGAAAACGGAAAGGCTTCGTGGGCTTTCCTTTCAGCGTCGCAACGATATTCTCGGCGAGCACGGGACCTTCGCGTATCGCATGCTGAGCCGTGAGCGGATACGTCCCGCCTTCACCGTCCGGAATCGCCGCGCAGTCGCCGGCGGCCCAGACGTTCTTGCTGCCTTGCACTTTGAAATCTTCACCAACGACGAGCGCGCCGCGTCTCGTCAGCGGCAATCCGGCGTTGGCGATCGTTTGATTCGGTTTCACGCCGGCGCTCCACACGATCGTCGCCGTTTCAATGCGCTCGCCGCTCTGCAAGACGAGCCCGCCGTCGTCGGCGCTAGCGACGCCGTCGCCCGTGATGATTTCGACTTTCCGTTTCAGCAGCGCATTGCGGGAATAGGTGCCCATTTTCGCGGGCAGGCCGGGCAGCAGCACCGGACCGCCCTCGACAAGAACGAGGCGAATCTCGGAAAGCTTGATCGTCGGATAATACCGAACCACGCTGTGAAAGAGATCGACGAACTCGCCGGCGGCTTCGACGCCGGTAAATCCGCCGCCGACAACCACCAGCGTTAGCAGCCGCGCGCGTTCGACCGGATCGGTTAGCGTGTCGGCCAATTCAAGCAGCCACACGATGCGATTGCGCAAGATACCGGCGTCTTCCAGCGTCTTCAACGCAAAGACGTGTTCGGCGACGCCCGGCAGATCGAACGTCGAGGTCGCGGAGCCGAACGTGATCGCGAGCTGGTCGTAAGTCAGGGAACCTTCTTCGCCGCTCAGAGTATGAGTGAAGGTGACCCGATTCTCCACCGTGTCGATCGACGTGACGTCGGCAAGAATAAAGCGAGAGTGGCGCAACTGCGATCGAATCGGCGTGGCAACGTGGCGTACGTCAAGCGCGCCCGAACTGACCTCGGGAAGCATCGGCGTGAACAGCGAAAAGTTTTCGCGGCTGATCATCACGATCTCGGCTTCGCCCTTGCGCAGCCGGCGCTCCAGGCCTTGCGCCACAGCGATCCCGGCGAACCCGCCGCCGAGGATGACGATGCGGGGAGGTTGTCGCGCTTCCATCTCCAGAAGGCTTCTCTTGTGAACGAACCCGATCCCATCGAAGGCGAGTATCTCGAACCGGCGCAGCCCGCGCCCGAACCACCGCCTCGGAAGAAGGCTAAAGGACTAGGGACGATCGCGGCAACGCTCGCCGTTCTCGCCGCCAAGTTCAAAGTGATTCTAGCGTTCATCTTGCAGTTCAAGTACGCGCTCTTCGCGTTGAAGGCGCTTTCCGTGAGCTGGACGTTCTTGCTCTCGTTGTGGGTCTATGCGCTCTTCTTCGGCTGGAAGCTAGGCATCGTCGTCCTGCTCGTGCTGGCCGCCCATGAGCTCGGCCATTACTTCGCTTATCGCGCGTACGGGTTGTCCGCCCGGCTTCCCGTCTTCATTCCATTACTTGGGGCATACACGCAAGGCGCGCTCGCGACGGATCTGGAGCAAGATGCCTACATTGCGCTTGCCGGTCCGCTCACGGGTCTCGCACTGGCGGGGGCCTGCTATGGCGCCGGGCTCGCAACCGCGGATCCATTCTGGTACGCCTGCGCGGATATCGGTGCGTTCATCAATCTCTTCAACATGCTCCCGGTTCCGCCGTTCGACGGCGGGCGAGTGATCGGCGCGGTGTGGCCCCCCCTCTGGATCGCAGGCGTCGCGTTGTTCATCGTGGCGGCGGCGTTTCTGCACGTTCCGGTGTTCATTGTCATCCTCATCGCGCTCTTCGGCGTGCCAACGATAATCGCCACGTTTCGCGGCGGCGGCGATCCGCGCGCGGCCACGATGACGGCCGGCGCGCGAGTGCGCGTTGGCGCCTGGTATATCGCGACGATCGTTGCGCTGATCGCGCTGCTCGGACAAGCGCACAGCGCGCTTCCGCCCGGCGGTCCGCTGTGAGCGATCCGTCCGTCCCGGATTTCGCGATGCGTCGGGCGGTCGAAATCCTAGCCGGCATTTACGAACGAAACCGGCATCCGGCCGCGCCGCCACCGTGCGATAAGCCGATCGTGCTTTTCAATGAAACGATTGCTCTTGACGTCAATACCACAACGCGCGAAGACGTCGAAAAAAAGCTCGGCATCGCATTTTCGTACCCGGCCCGCGGATGGCACACGTATTGCGTGCGAGGCGACGATGCAAAACGGCAATTTCTAAGCTTGTTCTATAGCGAAAAGCAGCTCGTTTCGGCGGAGCTTTACTATCCGAAGAGCGATCGCGCCCCAAAACTCGAGCCGGTCGATTTGCGATTCCGTTTGGTACCGGGAGAACTCTCACTCGGTCAAACAATGAGCGGCTTGCCGGAACACTTTGGCCAATTATCGGCGCTCGCGGAAGCGGTCGGCACGTACGGCGAAATGTTGAGTGCCGAGTTTCCGGGCGGGGTTGCGCACGCGATGGGGAACGACGGGCGCATCGAGCGCCTCGCGCTCTACGCCTTGCGTTCCGACCGCAAGGACGCGTGAGTCAGAAACTCTTTGCCATTGCCGCGGCGGCCTTCATCGCTTCGGCGTTGTTCTTCTTGCGCGCCCCGGGGGAACCCGGCGTTTTCACGCGCGACTTCGAAGCCTACTGGTCGGCGGGCCGCGCGGTGAATACGGGAGCGAATCCTTATGCTGGGCAGCTCCTGCAATTCGAGCGCGCGGTTCCGGGCGTCGACTCAAAGGTCAACGAGCTTCTTCCGTTTGCCGGGACGCCTCCGTCGCTGGCCCTGTGGAGCGCGTTGGCGCGAATGCAGTATTCGACGGCGGCACGCTACTGGTTGGTCGCGCTCGCGATCGCGCTTGTAGCGCTCTTGTTGGCCGCGATGCGGCTCTGCATTGGTGCGCAAGGTGACGGCTGGAGTTTTTTCGCGCTCGCTGCCTGCGCGTTAGCATTCGTTCCAGTGACGAGCGACTTCGCCTTAGGCCAAGCTGCGCTCGTGGCGTACGCCGCTGCAGCAGTCGCCATAGCGAGCGTTCCGCGTTCGATTACGGCGAGCATGGTTGCGCTACTTCTCGGCGCGCTGCAACCAAACGTCGCCCTTGGTGCGGGCGTTTTGGTCGCGCACCGGCGTGGTATGGCCGCGGCAGCCATCGCGATCGTCGTTCTCTATGCCACAGGCGCGGTTTACCAGGGCCTGAACTGGCCGGCGCAGTATGCGGCGCTGCTCTTGGCACACGGTGCGGCGGAACGATTTGATGCCATTCAATACACGCCCGCATCCATCGCTTTCGGGTTTGGCGCAGCACCTCGCTTCGCTACGTTCGCCGGCGCTTTCGTCGCCGTTGCTGCCGCGGTTACCGCCGCCTTTGCGATTGTACGCACCGGCGAGCTTGCATCGAAGTTTGCGGTCGCGTGCACGGCGTTGCCGCTTGTCGCCGGGTTCATGCACGAACACGATCTTGTGCTGCTGCTCATCCCGGCGCTGTGGGCGTTACGCCGTGTTGAGCGCCGCCTCCGCGCCGCCACAATCTTCGCTTTCGCGCTGTGCTCGGTGAATTGGATGGATTTCGCACAGCAGCCGCAAGCCGCATCACAGGATGTGACGCTGGCCGCCGGGTTCTGTTGCGCCGCGCTTGCATGGTCGCAATACCGCGATGCGGCGCTCTATACCGGCGCTGCGGCGGCGTTCACTTGTGTTCTAGCGGGCGCATGGATCGGCGTGCACCATCCCGCGCCGATCTGGCCGAACGACATGGCGGCTTTTTCCGTCGCTCCCGGCGCGAACGCATCGCAGATTTGGCAAGCAGAACAGCGCGCCACCGGCCTGGAAACAGCCGCACCCGCCTGGGCAATGCTGCGAACCTTCTCGCTCGCCGGCACCGTCATGCTTCTCATCGCGGTTTCTCGGGCCTCATACGTTGTAAACCGCGTTGCAAATCATCCCGATTTATAGTTAGGGGCGAACCGGTTGGAACGTCGACGGCAACGGTCGCTATCAACGGAGAAGCTCGTGCAAGCGACGGCCGGACAACAGCAGGACATGAAAAAGCGCATACCAGCGGCTGCTGATATGCGCTGTCCTTTGGACGAACGGGCAAAATGACGGGGTTGATGCCGTCATGGCCAGCGTGCCGGCGCGATGTTAGATGTCGACGTCCATGAAGTTGTCGAACGGGGTGATGGAGTTCGGATTGAAGTTTTTCAAGTCTTTATTGACGGCGTAGAGATCGACGCGTTGGTCGATGACGATCGCCGGCGTGTCGTTGTAGAACTCGTTGACGAACTGCTTCACGTCTTCGTTCCGTTGCGGCTGCTCGTAGTGCGTGTAAAGCGCGTTCATCGCGGCCTGGGCTTTCTTATTGCACCAGCGCGGGTCGTTTTGACCGTTCGGCGGAAACGCGTCGCAACCGTAGATCTGTGAGAAGTCGCCTATTGCTTCGTTCTGCCACGCGAAGCCGATGATATCCCACTTGTTCCCGTAGACGATGCCGCCTTGTTGCAGCGGCGCGAACATCAACGCCGGCGGATAGTGCTGAACGCTGATCGCCACGCCGATCTTCTTCCAGTCGGCACGAAGCAATTCGATGCGGTCGTCGGAGTCCTGAGAGCCGCTCGTCGTCGCATAATTGAACGAAAGACGAACGCCGTTCTTGGCGCGGACGCCGTCGGCACCAACTTTCCAGCCGGCCTGATCCAGCATCTTATTGGCCTGATCGGGATCGTAGGGAATCACGGGAACCTTCACTTCGTACGGGGCGCCGATTGGCGTTGGTGAATCGGACAACACGAAAAGCCCGTGCGCAATGCGATCGTTCCCGGACTTTCTGTTCCAGCCCAACCGAAGTGCGTGCCGCACCACCGGATCGTTCAGACCGGGATGCGTGATATTCATGTCGAGATGGTCCCAGTAATAGCTCGCGTGCTTTTGCACGTCATAGCCCTGAAGCTCTTGCAAACGCGGATAATAGTTAGCTGTCGCAAGATCCCACATGTCGATTTCTTTCGACTGCAGCTGCGCGAGCACCGTATTGCGGTCCGGAATGATCTTATAAACGATTTTGTCGAGTTTCGGACGACCACGAAAGTAGAGCGGATTTGCTACGAGCACGACTTGGGACGAACGGTCCCAGCGATCCACTTTAAACGGGCCGATTCCAACGGGCTTTGAGTTGTACGGAACGTTGTTGATGTTCGGATACTGCGCAAGCAGATGCTTCGGGAGGATGCACGGATTCGCGCCGGCAGTCGAAAAGAAGGTTTCGATAATCGGCGAGTACGGCTTGCGCAAGTGGTAGACAACCGTATATTTGTCGGGCTCGTCTACTTTGGTAATATGATCCCAGCCTTGCCGTCCGACTTCGTTGTTCGCCGGATTATTAACGACGCTCGTCGAGAACACGACGTCATCGGCGTCGAACGGCGCACCGTCTGCCCACTTCACACCCTTGCGTAAGTGGTACGTTACGGTGAGCCCGTCTTGGCTCACGCCGCCGTTGGCCTTCGTGGGTACTTCGGTGGCGAGCTCGGGATAGGGATTGTTATTCTGATCCCATTTGATCAGCCACGCCATCGTCAACTGATGCGATGTGCCCTACCGCACTGAACTGCCCCAGGTGCGGGTTGAGCGTATTGACGTCGCCGGCGTCGGCGAAGCGAAGCACGTGCGGCTGCGTGAAGGCATTCACGCGTCCGTTCCCTGCCGTCGAGACCTTCGAGCATCCAGCTGCGAGCAAGCCGAGCGCTAGCGCGGCTGCCAATTGTTTCTTCAAATCGAATACTCCCACGGATTCCAGAATGCGGAGATCACGGGCGACGGAGAGAAGCCCTTGAAGATCGGTGTTGTAGATGTAGATGTCTTTCCAGAAGTACAGCACGATGGTCGGAACGTCGAGCGCCATCTGTTGCTGCACGATCTTGTAGTCGGCTTTTCGCCGGTTCTGATCGAGCGTCGCCAGCGCGTCGCGCATGCCGCCTTATCGACTTGCGGGTTGCTCCAAAACAGATTGTTCTGGCCGCCGGGAGCGAAGTTTTTCGTCGTGTAAAGCGGGCTGTCGTCGGGATCCGATGCGGCTACCCACGAAAAAATCGCTGCGTCGTAGTGGCCGCCCTGCAAAATGCCCGTCGCCGGATTGTTGTCGAAAAAGAGATTGCGTTGGAGCGTTCTTGACGTCGACCTGGACGCCGACGTCACGCCACTCACGCTGCAGCAGCGTTTGCACGGCTTTGCCGTACGTGCTCTCCGTTTGCGTGCTGAGATTGAACTCCAAGCGCTGTCCGTTCTTCACGCGAACGCCGTCCGGCCCGACCTTCCACCCATCGGCGTCGAGGATCTGCCGCGCTTTGTCCGGGTCGTACGGATGGTGTTCGAAATCGTTCGTGTACGCCCACGAGAGCACGGGACTTTGGTCCGTTTCCGCGAGCGTTCCGAAACCGTGGCCGATCTTGTTCGATGATCTCGTCGCGATTAGTCGCGTAGGCAAGCGCCAGACGAACCTGTTGTGTCGCCCGTTATGGGCCGCTTCAGGTTGAAGTCGATGTGCGAGTAGATGAACGACGGTCGACGCATCGCGTTTTAGCCCATTTTTCGAATCGGCCGCCAGCGCCTGATAGCGTTGGCCAATTGATCGCCGTCCCGCGCGCGATCATGTCGATCTCGTGCGTTTGCAACTGCGTCTCCATCGTGTTCTCGTCGGGCATCGATACTTGAAGACGACTTCGTTGAGTTTCGGTTTGCCGAGGTAGAAATCCGGATTGGCTTCCATGCGAATCTCCGACCCGCGCTGCCACTGCACCACTTTGAATGGACCGCTGCCGATCGGGCATCGAGAGGTAAGGAGCTGTATTTAGCGAGCCTTTATCGTCGTTGTACTTCGCGAGAATGTGCTCGGGAAGAATCGGCGCGTTGCCGTTAACGCCCCACAATTGCTGGAGATACGGCGCATAAAGCCCTTTCATGTGCACGACGGCTACGTAGGGGTCCGAGCAGTCTATGTCTTTGATGCTCTTGAATCCGTCGGTCGTATTGACGTTATTCTGCGGATTGACGATGACTTGCCACGTGAACTTCAAATCGTTGCACGTCAGCGGCCGGCCGTCTTGCCACTTGATGTTGTGGCGAAGCTTGTATTTCAGCGTCAAGCCGTCTTTACTGACGTCGCCGTTTTCGACGGTCGGGACTTCGCTGACGGCGTCGGGAACGGGATTCCGCCTTGTCGTCGTACCGGACCGCGTACGAGTAGATGAACATCGAAAGGTCGCCGCCGACCGCGGACGACGGCGAGTTCCGCCACTAAGTTCCGCGGCTCCGCGTTTTCCGCAAAACGGAAGACGCCGGGTTGGGTCCAGGAGTGCGTTCGCGTCCCGCTCGGACCGTTGCTGACTTTCGTGCACCCGGTAACGGCGATCGTCGCGCAAAGGCTCGCGATCGCAGCGCGCGTCAGTCTTTTCAGCTGGACTCTCCTTCCTCGCCGGCTTCGGCGAGCATCGTTTCGGGATCGATGCCGTGGCGCTCGCAAAATTCGCGATACGCTGCGGGCGCGATTTCCGACGGCTTGATTTCGCTGCGACCGCCCCAAAACACGTTGGTGTAGCCGAAATCGATTCCGGCTTCGCGCAAGTGTTCGTCGATCGCAGCCTTATGCGCGAGCACCCGTTCCTTTTCCATGCCGTGCGCAACGGCCATTACGTTCACGTTCTTGAACTCCGGGCCGCCTTCGCGCCAATACGCGTGCGTGATCACGTAATGGCGGCCGATCTCGCGGCCGGCTTCCATTTCGCGGCCCGGCGGGAACGGCCCAGTGAAAGAGCGCGTTGTAGCGGGTTACGCGTTCGTTGTTCACGTCGGCTTGACGTGCTCGAGAAACGTTGAGAAACGTCCGATGACGCGCCGCGCATTCAGATCGCGCGCCACGCGCGTGAATTCGTCCAGCGGAACCCCGGCTTCGGCGCGCGCGCGCGCGCCAGAGATCGCGGACCAGTTCTCTCGGAGGCGAATTCCCGCTTCAGCGCCGTCAGGACGCGCCACTCGAGGTCGCTCAGCTCGACGATGGCGGTGTTTTTCGGGTCAGCCATTTCTTCGGCACGTGCGCCGGGCTCGAGCCCTCGGCGGCGTACGTGGCCGACGCCCAGCGCAAAAACCATTTTGGCCGGCATCAATCGAAAGCTCTCCGCGCCGACTTTGCGCGCCAAGAACTCCGCATGCTTTTCGCAGCGAATACCCCTGCGGAACTTTGAGCGTCGTCCATAAGCGATAGCTGCTCCCAGGCGTTACGCTCTCCGTCGTACGAATCACGACGTGACCCGAAAACGGATCGTCTTTGAACATGTAATCGAACGCGGCATCGAGCCGATCGCTCGGGACCTGCCACGCGCACAAGCGCACCGCGTGGCAAGATTCGTCGACATCAGCGTTTGCCGCACGCGGCGGATCGTGCCGGCCCGCAAGCATCGCAACGATTCGCTCGATCACGGTCTCAACCGGAACGCCGCTTCGTTCGGCGATCGCGCCGAAAGGATCTTCTTGAAACCCGCTTAGGCGATCCTCGGAAACCGCGAGAATGGCGGCATTGACGGGATCGGAAACGCTGGCGGGAACGGTGGGATGCTGGACGGACATGATAAAGGCTCCTTTGGACTTACGTCCGCCGGAGCCTCTCCTTGAGGATTAGCGCCGGAGCGCCAATCATCGCGTCTCGCTGCGCTCGAATTCGCAGCGTCGAACGACTTTAGTCGATTAGAGCGACAGTCGGCGTGCCCAAAGCGAACGTGTAACGCTCCTCGGCAACGCGTTCGTTGTAGATCGCCGATACGTCGTCGCGTTGCGCGGTTGCGAGCGTTGCTTCCGCCGTGACGAAATCGGTGATCGTCGCTGCGCCGACGCGATAACGCGCCTGCACTGCCTGCAGATTGACTTGACCGCTTTGAAGTTCAGCTTGCGCCTGGGTCGAAAGCCGCGCGCGCAGAAATGAGATTCGCGAGTGCACCGCGCACGTCGGATTGCACCGTAAGGCGTGACAACGTAGGGCGGCATTAGCTTGATCGAGTTGCGACGCTGCCAACGCAACGTTGTAGTTCGTCAGGCCCTGATCGTAAATCGGAACGGTCAAGGTTGCGCCGAGCGACTGACTTCGCCGATAAGCCGCGGTGCAGTTGCCGGGAGCGATTCGCTCGCGCCCGTGCTGGCGTTTGCGGTGAGCGACCGGAAAGCGCGCGAGCTTGGCGAAGCGCACGTTTTCCTTTGCCGACTCAACCGTATGCTGCGCAGCGACATAGTCCGGACGCACTTGCAGCGCCTGCCGCAGCGACGTCGCGTGATCCATCACTTTGACGGCCGGGTTCGTAAGCGTTTGCGGTTCGACGAGCGTATCGGCGTCCAGGCCCGACGTCGTTGCGAAGGTCGACTGCGCGGCAATGACCTGGCCTTGAGCCGTTACGAGCGCGCCGCGCGCTTGCGCTATTTGGAATTGCGCCGCCGCAAGGTCGGAACGAGCCGCGGCTCCGGCTCGGATCTGTGCCGCAACGTTGTTCTGCTGGGTTTCGAATTGCTTGACGAGCGATGCGCTCGGCCGTCACCGTCGCGTCGGCTTGAAGCACGCGCGTAGTACGCTTGCGCTACGTCGAACGCGAGCGTCTGCAACTGCCGGATCAGCGTCTCGCGCCCAGCGAGATCGCTTTCCTTCGCGCGTGCGGATGCCCGCGATTACGCGGCCGCCGTCGAAGATGAACTGCTGTAACGAAATCGATCGCGTTCGATGGTGGTAAACGGTACCGTTGAAGTTCGCGGACCGGTGAAGCGGTCGGCTACAGCGCCGTTCGTCGAGGTTCGCGCCGACGCCGCCGTACTGCTCGTTGAACGCTCGCGTTGCCGCTAACGTTGGGATACAGCGCGCTCTTCTCGGCTTCGTACCTCGCTTGAACCGCTCGATATTGCGCGCGTTGCGAAGCAAAGGCCGGCGATTGCGCGACCGCGATGTCGATGGCCTGCTGCAGCGAGATCGCTTGTCGGAACGCCCGGTTTCTGCACCTGAGCGGCGACGTCGGGCGCGCGGCGTACCGTATGCCGGATACGGCAGCGGGCGTTCCGGACGCGCTCGGCATCGGCGCAGGCGTCGGGGCCGACGACCGGGTGCGTCTGCTGCGCGAAAACCGCGCTGGGAAGAAGACACGCGGCAGCGAGCGCCGCCGCGAAGGGCGGCGCTAAACGATTGCGGGCGCGCTTCATTGACGAACGTCCGCGTTAGCGCCGGGCCGGCTTCCCTGCGGAGCTTGGCCATTTACGGCGACGAGGCTGCCGTCTTTGAGAGCGTCGGGACGGGTCGTGATGACCTTCGTTCCCGGCTGAGTCCCGGACCGACTGACTTCCGCCAGCGTGTCGGTTTGAATGCCGACGCGCACTGGAACTTCTTTGGCCTTGTTGTCGGAGCCGACGACGTAGACGGCGTTGCCGTTTTCCGTTTGCGCGATTGCCGTACGCGGCACGACGATGCGCGTCTTTACGCTGCTTCCTTAGGAATCGTCGCGCTGACGAGCATTCCGCCGCGCAACAGATCGCCCGGATTCGGCCATCTGAATGCGCGCGAGATACGAAAGCGTTCCTTGCGTCGGCACAGCGTTTACCGCGCTGATGCGCGCGGAGAAGTTTCTGCCGGGAAGCGAACTCGACGTGAAAGTGACGGACGAGCCGGGATGCACGTACGCGAGATCTTCGTCGGGAACGTTGATATTGACCCAAACCTTCGCCACCCGCGACACGGCGAGCACCGGCGCTTGCGGGACCGGCGAACGCGCCGGGATCCATCAAGCGCTGCGTCACCACGCCGTCGAACGGCGCGTAAAACGACGTCTGCGAAATCTGCGTGCTTAACGTGTGCGCCGCCGCGCTTGCAGCTTGCGCGCTCGCTTGTTGCGCGCGCACGTTTTGCTGGCTCACGACGTTGTTGCGCAAACCGATCTGGGCATTGCTGTACTGGCTCTGCGCTTGAACGTACGCAGCGCGCGCACTTTCTGAGTTGCGCTTGCGAAACGTAGCCCTGTTTGAAGAGCTGCTGATCTTGATTGTAAACGAGTTTCGCGTTGGCGAGCGCGGCCTTCGCGGTATCCAGCGCGGCAGCGTTCTGCTGCTGCTGCACAGGAAGACCGACCTGCGCGCCCTGCGCGGTGGCGCTCTGCTGCGCGGCTTGGGCCTGCGCTTGCGCGAGCTGAGCTGCGCAGCGTCGAATCGTCGATCTTGCGCGAGCAACTGGCCGGCGCTTACGCGATCGCCGACATTAACGTTAGACCGCCGTCACCGTTCCGCTCTGCTGGAATGCGAGCGTCGATTGTTCGAGGGGCGCGATCTGTCCGTCGAGGGTGATATACGTGCCGATGTCGTGGCGCTGCGCGCTCGCAACGTCGACGTTAAGCGGCATGGGGCCACGCTGCTGCTGGCCGCCTTTGCCGCACGCGGTAAGGGCTAGCGTCGCAACCATTGCAACGAGCGCCACGCGGTGATACTGCATGATTCTCCTACTTAGCTTTCGACCGTCGCTGTCGTTCTCATATACTGCGGTCGGGATCATTTTGATTCACTTAGCTACCTGCTAATGCTGATAACCGGCTGATCCGACTTTTGGTTCACCCCTCTTGAGCGGACCGACGGGCCTTTCCGTCGTATTCTCCCCCCGCATGAGCGCGAAACTGGATATTGGCCGCTCTTACAGCCTTCAGACGCGCGTCGAAGAGTGGATGACCGCCGAAAAAGCGGGCAATAAGGGAGTAGACGTCCTCTCTACGTCCATGCTGGTCCAACTCGTCGAAAACGCAGCGATTCACTGCATTGAACCGATGCTGGCGCAGGGGACGGTGTCGCTGGGAACCCATGTCGATCTGGAACATCACAAGCCCGTGCCCGTGGGGTTTATCGTCCGCACCGAGGTTGAGATCGTGATGGTCGACGGTCCTCGTGTCAGTTTTGCGGTCCAGGTCTTCGACGAACAAGAAGCCGTCGCCGAAGGAACGCACGAGCGGTATCTGATCGATAAGTCAAAATTCCTCGCGAAGCTTGAAGAAAAGCTAACGTAAGGCTACGGTAAAAGAAACCTTCGATCGTAACCGGGTCTCACTGCAGGGGGGGCAATCGTGCCCCCGAAGAAGATTAAGAAGGAATGTCTTGGGGGGCCTTATGCTCTTACGCCCGAGTGGCTGAGTTGCGGCCAAAAACGCAGTAGTACTGCTCTTCAGGACAAGCTGAGATCTCATACTAACTAGGAGGAAACATTGAAGCGACTGAGCACCGGAGTCCTGGCCGCAGCATTTGCAGCGGTCTCGGACTCAATGCCGTTGCTAGCCCGTCCGCTACCGCTTCGCATGGAAACATCGGAACCAACGCGATTGCGCAAGCGGCAGGTGGCGCGGCTGCGGCTCCGCCGGCGAACTTCGGTTCCCCGCCGTCGGGGCAGATCCCGATTCTCTTCAACGACCACCATGTCTATGCCAAGCCCGACGTCCTGAAGCAGGGTCGCGTGCTCGCAGCGCTCGTGCGCGGCGGTACGGTTTTGATTCCGCTTCGTTCGATGTTCGAGCAAATGGGCGCGACCGTTTCGTACGACGCGGCCGGCAAGACGGTGGACGTTAGCAAACCCGGCGCCGACGTCAAAGTGACGGTTGGAAAGCCGGAAGTAGTCATCAACGGCGAATCGCGTCCGCTGGACGTTCCGCCAATGATGTATCAAGGCCACGTGCTCGTTCCGGTCCGCGTGATTTCGGAAGGCATGGGAGCCTACGTGCAGTGGGTACCCGACAAACAAGTCGTTGTCGTGCGTTACTTGCCGCCGACCCCGCCGCCGTCGCCGACCCCGGCGCCGACGGAAACTCCGACCGTTGCTCCGACGCCGACCCCGGCGCCGACCGCATCGCCGGAATATAAGGACAAGTTCATCGTCGGCGACTACATCATTTCGCCGAAGGTGTACGACGAGTTCAACCCCGGAACGACCTCCAGCAACACGCAGAATGGGTTCTCGTTCGGCATCCGTGGTGGCGCCGAGTTCAACCTCTTGAATCTGCCGTGGATGCTCGAGGGCGACTATCGCCAGATCAACTACCCGCACAACTGCACGGGTGCCGGCGATGCGTCGTGTCTCGTCACGACGATCGGTCAGACGGGACAAACCTTCGTTCCGGAATTCCAGGTTCGTAGCTACGACTTCGATGCACGCTTGGGCCTCAAGGTTCTGAACCCGCGCATCTACATCGGCGTCGGTTACATCTGGAAGCAAAACAACGCGGGATATCCGAAGATCTCGGCAGTCGGTTTCGGCCTCGAGAAGCTCCCGGATCTCGACATCCCGTTCTCGGTGTACGGCAGTGTCTACTACTACGGAAACGCGAAGGGTAACTTCACGGATCCGGGTACGGGCATCGGCTACCAGCTGGCCTACAACATCCTGAAGGCCCAGTTCGGTCTCACCTACTCGTTCCAGAACAGCCCGCTCTTCATCGATGCCGGCGTCCTGGGCGAGAGCTACAAGAACAAGACGAATGCTCCGGCAGATGGTTCGAATTTCGGACCGTACGTCGGCCTCGGCATCAAGTTCTAGTTCGCGCTAGCGCAAAAAGAAAAGGGCTCCGGCTTCGGCCGGGGCCCTTTTTCTTTTGCCTCGTCGTGTCCCTTAGTGCGGAGTGGACGACGGCGATGGAGACGGTGCCGGAGCCGGTGACGCCGACGGTGACGGCGTTGCGGACGACGGCACCGTGGTCGGTGCGGGCGATACGATCGCTCCCGGCGACGGCGAACCGGTCGGCGCAAGGGTCGGAACCGGTGAAGGCTTGATGCACGGCGGCGTGATTAGATTGACCTTCGGCTGGCCGGCTTTCGGCACCGGCGATGCAGTCGCGACCGGTGTGTTTTCAGGCAGCGGTGCGCCGGAAGGCAGCGGCGTCGGGCACATCGTCGGATCGGCAAAATAATGTTCCGTGAAGCCGATGGCAACGTTCTTCTTCACGATCTTCCCGAAGTACGAATTCGGGAATTGCTTTAGCTCGAGCTGCATGTAACGCCAAGCTTTATTTTGCGCGTCCTGCGTGTAGATTCGCTTGTACACTTCAATCGCAAGATAGTAGCTGCGCGCGAGTTGCGGATCGCCCGGATATCTTCCCATCCATTGGTTCAGCGCTTCGTCGGCGAAGTTCACTTTCGAAATAATGCCGGAGTCGGTCGTATATGCGCCGGCTCGAATCGCTTCATCCCGAAACGTGTTATTGATTCCGAGGTAGCTCAGCTTCATCCGCCCGAAATATTCGTCTCCCGGGGCGGAATGCGTGTATCCTTCGCATTGCAGACGCTGCCATGCACTCGGCTTAGATGCGCAGGCGTCTTTGGGCGTCGCGTCTTTCGGTGCGGGGGTAGCGGCATGCGCCGTGACGCCGGCTGCGCCGATGGCCAGCGCAGCATAAAGCATCGTAAGCGTACGTTTCACGTGCGGTGTTTCTCCCGTATTGGCATTCTCACGAGCCGCGGCGGCGGCTCTTTGGCGTTACTATTCGCGTTGTGAGCGTTAGTCCCGTGTTATTTCGTCGCGGCAGGGGTGTCATTGTGTCGCGACGGAAGTGCGCAAACATGGCGAAAACCCTGCGGATTTCCGCGCTGCAGCTGGCGGCGCACGACCGCGAAGGCTATGCGGCACGCCGTGAGGCGTTACTCCGCCTCGTCGACCAGAGCGCTTGCGGCAGCGATCTGCTCGTGCTGCCCGAAGCGACGTTTCCGGCCTATGTGCTTGGCGATGCGGCAATCGACGATTCCGAAATTGCCGCCGCTATCGAGCTTTTGCGCGCAATCGCGCAGCAACGGCGGTGCGCGATCGTGGCCGGCGCCGCCGTGCGCCACGGCCGCGATCTGTTCAATAGCGCGGTGGTCATCGATTCCGATGGCTCGGTTGCAGGCCGGGCAGACAAAGCCTTTCTCTGGCACTTCGATCGTAAATGGTTCTCGCCCGCGGAGCGGATCGCTCCCGTAGAAACCTCCATCGGCTCGATCGGCGCCCTCGTATGCGCCGACGGCCGGATGCCGGCAATTGCGGCTGCGCTAGTCGATCGGGGCGCCGAGTTGCTCGTCATGCCGACGGCGTGGGTCACGAGCGGGCGCGATCCGGCAAATTTGGAAAACGTCCAAGCCGACTTGCTTGCGCGCGTGCGTGCGTTCGAGAACGGCGTACCTTTCGTTGCAGCTAATAAATGCGGCGTCGAACTGGGCATGGTGGCCTATTGCGGCAAATCGCAAATCGTAGATGCGAGCGGCACCGTCGTTGCAATGGCCGGCGAGAAAGACCAAACCTCGATTTCGGCGAGCGTGGAGCTGCGAGCCGGAACGGCATTCCGCAGCACGATGCGACCGCTACCGGCAGTAACGCAACGCGCAAAAATACGGCCGGTGCGCGTCGCAATATCCGTCGAGCCGCTTCCGGCCGACATTGACGAACGGTTGAGCCTGTTGGATGCGGAGCTCGCGATCGGACCGCAATTCTCGCAGGGAGACACGGCTTTAAGCGCTATCGCACCGGTCATTACGCTTGAGGCATTGGATGCGTTCGATCCGGGAACTTTGCTAGCGGCGCGCGCTGCGGGAGCACGCATTGCGATCCTTCGAACGCGCGAAACGCACGGCTGGCTGCCTTCCATCGTGCGTGCGCGCGCGCTCGAACTGCGAATGTACGTCATCGTTTTCGATGAAGGCGCGCGGCGCGCGTATGCGGTCGATCCCGACGGCGTGCTAGTCGCCGGAACGTTCGGTGACTATCGGCTCGCGAGTTTCGCGCTCGATGCGCGAAAGACGCTGGAAACGCTTGTTGCTCCGGGAACGGATATTGCCGCCGGCATCGAGCGGATCGGCACCCTCGTCGGCGCAGTGCCGGCTCGGTGAGCACCGCACATAGGGCCTTCCGAGAGGCAGAGGAGCGCGACGAACAGCTTCGATCGAGGAGCGACCGGCTCGTTCCGCTCGCAGCCGCCATCATCGCTGTTTTGGCGGCGCTTGGCACGCTCTTCTCCCATCACCGGTCGATTTCGGCGCTATCGATAAAGAACGAAGCGATCTTGCTGCAATCCAAAGCGGCGGATCAATATAATTACTACCAAGCCAAACGCATCAAATTCACTGTTTACTCCGCGCTAGCATCGTCAAGCATCGTTCGTGATAAAGCGGTTGTAGAAAAGATGCAGAGCACTGCCAATCACGAACAGACGACGTCGCTCGATATTCTCGCGAGGGCGCAGGGACTCGAACACGACGCGGCCCAGGAGCAAAACCGATCGGAAACCATCCTCAAATCCTTCGAGACACTCGAGATCGCGACGACGCTTTTCGAAGTCGCCATCGTTTTGGTTTCGATTTCGGCGCTTTCGGCAACGCGGGTAATGCTTTACCTAGGGTGCGGGCTTTCAACCGTCGGCATCGTCTTTATGGCGATAGGCCTTTTGCAAGCGCATTGACTTTTCGCGTTCTTCGCACCGCCGCGTGTGCGGGCGCACTAGCGTGCGCGCTGCTCGGCGCATCGCCGCACTCAAATCTGGAAGTGCTCGCGGGCGCGCGCATTATCGCGAGTTCCTTGCCCTATCTACCGGGCAGCGCAATTCCGTTGCAAATCGACGGAGCGCAATTGCCGTTCTCTTTCGACGTGCTCGGCGACGCAAGCGTGCACGACGCGATGTTGCGAATCGCCAAAAATCCTACGGGCAGAAGTGCCACCGTCATCGCGTCCACCCAAGCAGCGCTCGGCGTTCACCGGTTCGAGATCGCCGAACCGCCGCGACCTGACCAATCGTTCATCGCCGTCGCCTCTTACGACACAGGCGTGATTCTGCACGAAGCGCAAGCGCCGTTTCGCGCGGAAGCCGTGCTCGGCATCGGCGGAGCGCCCGCCGACGTAGCGATCGACGGCAATGCAAGACTCGCGGCCGCAGACACCGCTGGAGACTCCCTAACACTCGCCGGAATGCAGCCGTGGAACGTTGCATCGATTGCCGGCGTGCCGCTCACCGACGAACTCGAATTTGACCGGCGCACGCACCAACTGTTCGCGACGAATCGTGACATCAACGGCAGCGGCGCGATAACGCGGGTATCACCGGATGGAACCGTATCGCGCAAGCTGCTCGGGGAAACCAGTGAAGGTATTGCCATCGACCAACAGCGCAGCCGCGTGTACGTCGCCAACACGAATGACGGTACGGTTTCCGTGGTCGACGAGCGCACCATGAACGAAGAGCAACGCTTTCACGCCGTTGACCGCGTTTTTTCGCTCGCGCTCTCTGCTGACGGAACCCGCCTTTACGCCGTTTCGAACCAAAGTTTTTCTTCGCCCTTCGCAGCGGCGGGCGGCGTCGTCACGCTCGACGTCGGCGCGAACCGGCCACGCGTCATCCGGCGAAGCGCCCACTTGGCATTTCCGATTGGGGTTGCACTCGACGAACCTCACCATAGGCTTTTCGTTACGGACGAGCACGACAACGCGATCGACGTGCTTGATACCGCAACGCTGAAACCGCTGCACGCGCCGCTGCAGACTTGCCGCACGCCGTGGAAACCGGCGATCGATGCACGGACCTCCACGCTCTACGTGCCCTGTGCGCAAGCCGATCGCATTGACGCGTTCGATACGCGAACCTTGCGGCGAATACCCGGTGCGCCGTTTGCGACGGGCGGGTATCCGCTTGCCGTCGCGGTATGGCACCCGGCAGCATCCGTCGTACGTTAAGGCCTCGATGAGACTCGTCTTCTTCTGCTCGCTGCTGCTTTGTTTATGCGCCCAATGCGCTCTTGCGGCGGGACTCCCGGCGAGATTAGATCCCGCGCCGCCCTTTCCACGCATTACGATCCAAGCACCAACTATAGAAACGGTGGCTCCCGGCGTGGTTCAAGGCGAGTACGATCTCGTCACACAAGGCGGTCCCATCGTCGTGCACGCGATTGCCGTTTCACCCAATCGAGACGACGTCCGCATCGATAGCGTCCTTGCCAACGACGCGTTGACGTCGTCCGGCGAAACGGTTTCTTCCATGGCTCACCGCACGGGCGCCGTTGCGGGAATCAACGCCGATTACTTCGACATCGGAAACACGAATCGGCCGACGAACGTCGTGGTCCATGCGGGACGGTTATTGCAAACGCCGCGCAAACGATACTCGCTCGCCATCGACAAGAACGGACTTCCTCATATCGTCGAGAGCCGCTTCGAAGGCCAGGTTAAACTCGGCGATCGAACCCTTTCACTCGACGGCGTAAACGAGATGCCGCCTCCAAATGGCGGCATCTCGCTTTTGACGCCGGAATTCGGCTGGGTGCCGCCGTCCGACGATCTAACGCTGGTCGCGATCGCGCCCACGAGTGGGACACCGCCGTTTGCAACGTATCGCGTGAACGCCGTAGCCGACAATTTGAACCGCCAGCCGCCGGGATATTACCTCGCTATCGGAATCAACGCGTACGGAAACGCCGGCGTCCCGGATCCGGGCGATGTTCTCGCCGTTTCGGGCGACCTCGCGCCCTTTGAAGCCGGGCGCATTACCGCGGCGGTCGGCGGCGGCCCGATGATCTTGGAGCACGGCCAATGGTTCGACGATGCCGACGGCCCGAGCGGCGGTGAATACGCGATGCGAATTCCCTCGAGCGGCGCGGCCATCGGGCCCGATGGAACGCTGTTCTTGATCGAAGTAGACGGACGCCAACCGGCATACAGCGTCGGGGTCACGCGTCCGGAATTCGCCGCCTTGATGCGAGCCCTGGGGGCGGATCAGGGACTGGCGTTCGACGGCGGCGGTTCGTCCGAACTCGTAGCGCGCGATTTGGGAGCGCCGGGCGCGTCATTACAAAACCTGCCGTCGGATGGCCGCGAGCGTCCGGTAGGGGACGGCATCTTCGTCTACTCCGATGCAGCTTCCGGGCCGCCGGACGCCGTCGTGGCGCGACCCGGAACGGTCCGCGCGCTCGCGGGGACGTCCGTCCCTTTGGAGATTTCGGCGATCGACGCCAACGACCACGCCGTAGCCATGCCGGGCACGCTCGCCGCATCGGTTGAACCAGCGTCGCTGGGTGATTTCGAAAACGGCATTTTCACAGCTCGCCGCGCCGGCACCGGAGCGCTGCTGCTGCGCAGCGGCCCCGTTCGGGGGCGCGTTCCGCTAAACGTCTACGAGACGCCGGCCCGCATCGCGATCGTTCCGGAAAGGCCGAACGTTCCCATTGGCGGCCGTTTGAAGCTCTCGGCGCGTGCTTTCGACCGCAGCGGCTTTCCGATTGCATTGCCCGCGTCGTTGCGCTGGAGCACGGACGGCGGGCGCATTTCGGAGAGCGGTGAGTTTGCCGCAACGGCTCGCAACGCGCAAGTGGCCGTTGCCGTTGGCGATACCTCCGCGAAAACCGTCGTAACGGTCGGCAGCCACGAGGTCGCGCTGCCCTTCGTCGACGGAGCGCGCTTCATGAGCGTGCCCGCCGGCGGTCCGGGAAGCGTGACGAAGACCGCCGGCGCGGCAACGTTGCAATATCAGCTTGGGCCCGGGGAGCGCGCCGCGTATGCCGCGTCCGAGCTCAGCTTGCCGCGCGGGACGCTGGCCATCGCTTTCGACATTCAGGACGACGGGTCGGGCGCGCGGGTTCGAGTGGCTGTGCGCAACGCGATCAACGAGCAGATTTTGGCGACGGCGTTGACGCTGAACCGTCCGGGCTGGCGCCATGCCGTTGCAAAGTTGCCGCAAAATCTCGCGGAGCCGGCGCGCCTATCGGCGATCTACGTCATCGGCGCAAACGGCGTAACGCCGGCGACGGGATCGATCGTCATCAAGAACGTTCGCGCGGTCGTAGCGGGATCGCCCTAGCGCTTGGGAGTACAGCGCGGCATGGAGTTCGACTCGCTTGCCGCGCGTGCGCTTGATACGGCGACTGCGCGGGGCGCAGCGTATGCCGACGTTCGCTACGAGAACGTCCGAACCGAACGTATCGAAGTTCGCAACGGCGTCGTAACGTCGCTCTCGGATGCCGTCAGCGACGGCTACGGCATTCGCGCGCTTGTCGACGGTGCTTGGGGTTTTGCCGCCAGCAGCGACATTTCACAGGCCGGCGTCGACCGCGCGGCTGGAAACGCGGTAACGATTGCGCGCGCCAGCGCCGCCATCGCGCGGCGTCGGGTCGGCGAGCCGCCGGAACACGCGTACAAAGATCGATTTGCGACGACGGTGCTCCGCGACCCGGCGACGGTGCCGCTCGGCGAACGCGTGGCGCTGTTGTTGGACGCCGAAAAACGCGCGCATGCGGCCCCCTCGATAGCGGTCGCCCGCGCGTGGATCGACCTCTGGCGCACGAAAAAAATCTTCTATAGCACGATCGGCTCGCGCATCGAACAGGAAATCGTGCAAACCGGCAGCGGCGTGCAAGCCATGGCGGTCGGCGACGGCGACGTTCAAACGCGTACGTATCCCGGCGACATAGGCCTCTACAAATCGGGCGGTTGGGAAATCGTCGAAGAAGCGGCGCTTCTCGAGAGCGCAGCACGAATCGGCGAAGAAGCCGCCGCACTTCTAACCGCGCCGCAATGTCCGAGCGGAACGTTCGACATCGTGCTCGGCGGTTCGCAAGTTTCGCTGCAAATTCACGAATCGTGTGGACACCCGGCAGAACTCGACCGCGTGATGGGATGGGAAGCAAACTTCTCCGGCACGAGCTTCCTCGAAATCGGGCAGTTGAACGAGTTGAAGTACGGATCCGATATCGTAACGATCCAAATTGATAATACGCTGCCGTACGGTATGGCCACGTGCGGATACGATGACGAGGGGACCAAGTCGCACGGTTCGCGATATCGTTCGCGACGGCGTGCTGGTCGGTTACGAAATGAGCAACGACACGGCGCGCACCATCGGCCGCGCGAGCAATGGCTGCGTGCGCGCGCAGAGCTGGGAGTTCGTTCCGATGATCCGGATGTGCAACTTGAATCTGTTGCCGGGAAACGTGCCGTTCGAAGGGCTCTTTGACGGCGTCAAGGACGGCGTGTACATGGAGAGCAATCGCTCGTGGTCCATCGACGATCGGCGCTTGAACTTTCAGTTCGGTTGCCAAATCGGATGGGAAATCAAAAACGGCAAGCGCGGCCGCATGCTAAAGAACCCGACGTATGCCGGCATGACGCCGAAATTTTGGAACGCCTGCGACGCGATTGCAGACGAGACGCTCGTGGGTTCCTTGGGGAACGCCGAATTGCGGGAAAGGCGAGCCGATGCAGACCGGACGTACCACCCAGGCAGCGTCGCCTGCACGTTTTCGTAATGTGACGGTCGGAGTAGGCTACGGTGGTTAAAGCGGAACGCGAAGCTCTCGCGCGCGATACGCTGGCGCGCTCGAGCGCCGATCAAACCGAAGTGCGTCATAAGCACGAGCGACAGCGCGCCTCACGCGCTTTGCGCAAAGGCGTCTCCAATCAAAACGTCGCCGAGACCGAATCGTACGTTGTCGGTTCGCGCCATCGTCGGCAATCGCACGGGTGTGGCATCGACCAATCGCTTCGATGAAGAGTCGCTCGACGCGGTCGTTCAACGTGCCGTCGACATGGCGGCGTTCGCGCCGGCCGACCCGCTGCAACCGAAGCTGCCGGACGGCGAACGCATTGCTAAAGCGCCCGAAGGCGCCTACGTTGCAACCACCGCGCACGCAGACCCATTCGCTCGCGCAGATACCGCCGGCGCCATCCTCTCCGAGGTTGAACGCCTGGGCTATTGGTGTTCCGGCTACGTCGCAACGGAAACGACCGGCGTTACGATCGGGAACACGTCGGGAGCGTTCGCATCTTTCGACGGCACGGACTCCGGGCGCGAACGTCAAAGTGATTGGCGACGACTCGAGCGGTTTCGCCGAGCGGTACGTGAATGACAGCTCCGAGCTAAACGGCACTCGCATTGGCGCGCGTGCCGGCGAGAAGGCGCGCGCGAGCGCCAAGCCTCGAAGCGTCGATCCCGGCGAGTGGACGGTCATTTTGGAACCGGCCGCGTTCGGCGAATTGCTTACCTACGTTATGGGACACTTCTCCGCACAGAATTTCGATGAAGGCTCGTCGTTCTTTAGTGGAAAGCTGGACGAGAAGTTCTTTTCGAGAAGCGTAACGATCGTCGACGATTATTCTAACGAACTGGCGCCCGGCATGCCGTTCGATTATGAAGCTCAACCGAAAGAACGCGTTCTGCTGGTCGACCGCGGCGTCGTGCGGAACATCGTTACGGACAGCTACTACGCGAAGAAGCTCGGGCGTGAAAATACGGGCCATGCGCTACCTGCGCCGAATGCCTTTGGCCCTCATGCGTTAAATGTCGTCGTAGAGCCGGGCGCGATTTCGACGGACGATCTGATCGCGCAGACGACGCGCGGCTTGCTCGTCACGCGGTTTTGGTACATCCGTACGGTCGATCAAAAGCGCGCAATCGTTACCGGAATGACGCGAGACGGAACGTTCCTTATCGAAAACGGACGTATCACCGGCGGCGTAAAGAATTTGCGCTTCAATCAAAGTATCGTCGAGGCGCTCGGGCGCACCGACGTTCTCGAAAGAGCGCCGGCGCACCGGCGGTTACTCGTATTCGATTGTCGTGCCGGCTGCGAAGATCGAAGGCTTTCGCTTTACGAGTTCGACGGAGTTTTAGCCGCTCGCGTCGCGAGCAGCGCACCTGCCGCAATCAGCAACAGTCCAAGGCCTACGACGATCGCGTTGGGGATTGCGACGATTTCGATCGCAGGGTAGTTCAAAACCACCGCTTGCAGGCGCAATCCGGCAACGGCGACGGTCTCTCCGTCTCGCGCAAACGCGATGCCGTGCGGGATCGGTTTTTCGGCCTCGTCTTCCACATCGAAGAGCACCGCCGAACCCGGCGTTTCACTCACGCCGTGGAGTTGCGCCGCTTGTTGCGGACTGAAGAGCACCGTTTTAACAAGCCGGCGCGCAGCGGGCACGGCAAAAGAATCGTACGGCAAAGCCATACCGGCAATCGTTTGTTGCGCCTGCATTAAAAGCACCGGCGATAAAAACGCCGTGCCCGAGGGTTGCGTTATCGTCAGGTGCGCGCCGCGCGCGTCAAACGCCGCAATTTCGACGACCTTACGCGGTACCGGACGCAACAAGAATCCGGTCGTGAAGCGTGCGTGCAGCGTGCGGGGCTGGGCGCTCTCGACGAGAGGGAAGTCCAGCGGCTGCGAGAGCTCGTCAACCCGAACCGACGCACCGGGTGCGCCGACCACGGTGCGCGTGTCCGGAGCCAGCAATCCGTTTGCAATGCCGGCAATGCCCACAACGGCGACGCCTAGTGCTGCGAGCAGCACGCCGGCGCGGCGAATCGTTTGCGCCTTCGCAAGCGCGCCGCGCACCTGCACGATCGCGATGACAACCAGCGCCAAAAGCGCGACGTTGAACCAACCGTAATGGTAGAAATCACGGCCGGGAAAAGCAATCTGAACCAGCACCGCGACCACGATCACGGCGGAAAGTTGAACGAAAACCGTCACGAGGCGCGAACGAGCGGGTCGAGGACGGCGCGAATTTGATCGATCGTCAGAGGGCCGTCGAATCCGCGCACCACAACGCCCGTCACGCGCGATAATAACGGTAGTGGGCAACCCGAGCGCCGCGTAGACGCGTCCGTACCGCTGTCTGTCGTCGATCCAAATCGGAAACGAGATGCCAAGGGAACCGGCGAACGAACGCGCGCGCTCGGCCGACTCTCCTTGATTCACGCCGACGACGACGACCCCGCGGCTGCCGAGGAAGTTTCGTAAGCCGCTGCAGATCCGGCATCTCGGCGCGGCATGGCGGACACCAAGAAGCCCAGAGGTTCATGACGACGATCTTTCCGCGGTAGCGCTCCAGCGAGACATCGGCGCCGCGGTCGTCCTTCAGCGCAAAAACCGCAGCCGTCTGTCCGGCCAGGCCGGCCGGGCCGCCCGCACCCGACGCCGAGTGAAAAAGGGCGCTAACGCGATCGCCACCACGGCGAGCGCGCCCAAGGCCACGAGCCAGGCGATACGTCGATTCATTCAGGAACGATCATACGGGGGAACTACCAATCACCCATGCGATCTTCATCGACCTCGCCCTCGAACGCAATGGTGCCGGTCGGCAGCACGGCCGCATAGAGCGGGATGCCGCGGTAGCGCACCTCGCGTAACCGGGCCGCATCGCCGGCGTGTTCGAAGAGCCGGCAATACCGTTCCAGCACGTCCGGACTGCACCGGGCGACGGTGGGCGGGACGTTGTAAGTTTGAACGAAACGGTCGAAAGCGCGTTCGAACGCTTCCGCCGCAAACTTCGATCCAAGACGCACTTCGCGCCGCACGTGTTCCAGGTACAGCTCCTCCGGCAAACGAAACCGCGACCGCGTGCCCGCCCACATCCTCGACGGTAAAGCTCTTGCCGGCGATCTGCGAACGGAACTCCTCGCCAGAACGAGTGCGCTACGCGAGCGCGGGATTCATCCCAAACTCGTCATCGTTTTCGTAGGCGAGAACGAATCGAGCATCGCCTACGTTCGAAACCTCGTCAAAACTGGCGAGCGCGTCGGCGTAGAGGTTCGCGTCGACCGCCTTCCCGATACCGCGCCCGCCATAGAGGTGCGCGAGGCGCTGGAAATGCTGCGGGATGATCCCACGGTTCACGGGGTGATGTTGCAGCAACCGCTTCCGGCGCATCTTTCCATCCGCGAAATTGCCGATGCAATTCCTGTTTTCAAAGACGTCGACGGCACCCATCCTATCAATCAAGGCAATCTCGCATTCGGCAGCGGGACCCAGTTCGTGCCGGCCACTCCCGCTGCCGTGATGTTGCTGCTGGAACGAAGCCCGCACTGGCCCTTGCGAGGGCGTAACGCGGTCATGATTGGACGTTCCATCGTTGTGGGCGCGCCGGTTGCGATGCTGATGTTGGCGCAAGATGCCACGGTAACGGTGCTCCATAAAGAGTCGCATTCTTTGCAGCCGTATACGCGGATGGCCGAAATCGTCGTCGTCGCTACGGGCGTGCCGGGACTCATCGGCGGCGCGGATATTGCGCCTGGGGCGACGGTTATCGACGTCGGGACAACCGTGGTGGATGGAGTGTTGCGAGGCGACGTTGACTATGAGACGGCGGTCGACGTTGCAGCGGCGATTACGCCGGTGCCTGGAGGCGTTGGGCCGGTTACGAATGTCGCGTTGTTACGCAATGTCGTGAAGTCCGCGGAGCGGCTCTCCGGCGTACCTTCCTGACGCCTCCTGACCTTGTCGAAGGACGGCCGCATGGAATCTGCATCCTCGGTCATCCTGAGCTTGTCGAAGGGCGGCCGCATGGAATCAATGCGCATCTGCCCCCTCGGTCATCCTGAGCTTGTCGAAGGACGGGCGCATATTTGTATCGCTTACATCTAAATCATTCCACTACCCGAGTCGGCAACTGAAATACGCCAGCGCGATGGTGCTTACCGTGATGAAAATATGTAAGCAATGGTTTATATGCGCCTGTCCTTCGACAAGCTCAGGATGACCGGGGGTGTACCTATGTACGCATCGCCGGTCCTGGCCGACGCACGGCACGCTAATTTGTCGAAGGACGGCCGCATGGAATCAATGCGCATCTGCCCCCCTCGGTCATCCTGAGCTTGTCGAAGGACGGGCGCATATTTGTATCGCTTACATCTAAATCATTCCACTACCCGAGTCGGCAACTAAATACGCCAGCGCGATGGTGCTTACCGTGATGAAAATATGTAAGCAATGGTTTATATGCGCCTGTCCTTCGACAAGCTCAGGATGACCGGGGGTGTACCTATGTACGCATCGTCGGCCCTCGACGGCGCACGGCACGCTAATTTGTCGAAGGACGGGCGCATGTCATCAATGCGTATCTGCACCCTCGGTCATCCTGAGCTTGTCGAAGGACGGGCGCATATTTGTATCGCTTACATCTAAATCATTCTACTACCGGAGCCGGCAACTGAAATACGCCAGCGCGATGGCGCTTACCGTGATGAAGATATGTAAGCGTTGGTTTATATGCGCCTGTCCTTCGACAAGCTCAGGATGACCGAGGGTGTACGTATGTACGCATCGCCGGTCCTGGCCGACGCACGGCACGCTAATTTGTCGAAGGACGGGCGCATGTCATCAATGCGTATATGCACTCTCCGTCATCCTGAGCTTGTCGAAGGACGGGCGCATATTTGTATCGCTTACATCTAAATCATTCCACTACCCGAGTCGGCAACTAAATACGCCAGCGCGATGGTGCTTACCGTGATGAAAATATGTAAGCAATGGTTTATATGCGCCTGTCCTTCGACAAGCTCAGGATGACCGAGGGTGTACGTGTGTACGCATCGCCGGCCCTCGACGACGCACGGCACGCTAATTTGTCGAAGGACGGGCGCATGTCATCAATGCGTATACGCACTCTCCGTCATCCTGAGCTTGTCGAAGGACGGGCGCATATTTGTATCGCTTACATATAAATCATTCCACTACCCGAGTCGGCAACTGAAATACGCCAGCGCGATGGTGCTTACCGTGATGAAAATATGTAAGCAATGGTTTATATGCGCCGGTCCTTCGACAAGCTCAGGATGACGAGAGTGTATGTATGTACGCATCGCCGGTCTCGACGACGCACGGCACGCTAATTTGACGAGAAGAACTTTCCAAAATAGCGCTGTTGTTCGACGCGGTAGGTATTGTCCTCACCATCGTCTTGCCGGTTCTCCAGTTCTTCTTTTCGTCGCTCGAGTAACCGCCTCAATTGCGGTAGCAAGTTGTCGAGAAAATCATACTCGGCAAGTAATCGCTGTTTCGTGTCGTTCAGCTCGAGCAGTTGCTGCTTCACCGGTTCCGCGACTTGCAGCGTGTCTCCAATCAAATACGACGTCCCTTGCGCATCGCCGGGTAGCTCCACACTGGTTTCCTGACCCGAAAACTCGACGAGCATCGCTAAATACTCATCAAAAAGCACGCGCAAATTTACGACGAGTCGATCGATCTCCGGATCTTCGATGAAATCTTCTTCGATGAGCTCCGCTTCGACTGTGAGGTACGGATCTCGGCTGACGATCTCTTGAATGCGAAAACGTTCGCGGCCGATGGTCGAAATGAAGTACCGGCCGAAAGGCAACGGCTGAACGTCGACGATTTCCGCGATGGAGCCGATATCGTGTGGCATAACATCCGGATCGCCCGCTTCGGCACCGTCGGCAATGAGCGCCACACCAAAGCCTTCGCCGCTCTCCAAACACTCGTTGATCATCTGCTTGTAGCGCGGTTCGAACACATGGAGATTCAAGACCGCGCCCGGGAAAAGAACGGCGTTCAATGGGAAGAGGCGCAGACGGCGGCTCATAGGGACGGCTTGGCTTCGAGGAGGTCGCCGAGGGTTCCCCGCTAACGAAGAGCCTTGGAATGTCCGACCTTTTACGCTACCTTGAATCGACGCATCCGGCGCCCGATCCGCTGTTGCTTGAGTTAGAGCAGCACGGACGCGCCGACGGCATACCGATCGTCTCCCGCGAAACGGGGCGATTCCTCTCGGTGCTCGTGCACATGATGCAGGCAAATCGCATTCTGGAAATTGGTACGGCTTACGGGTATTCAACGCTTTGGATGGCGCGCGCACAGTCGCCGATCGGTAAGACATGGACGATCGATCCGGATCAGGAACGCACCGAAGTAGCGATCTCCTACTTCAACCGGGCCGGCGAAGAAGAGTCCATTACCGTGTTCAACCAAGATGCAATCGAGCTGCTCCCGAACTTCCCGCAGCGCAACCTTGACATCGTTTTCATCGACGCCGATCGTGAGAACTACCGCCAATATCTCGATCTGTCGATTCCCATGTTAAAGCGTTCCGGGATCGTCGTGGTCGACGACTGTCTCTTGAATGGCCGCATCACCGACGGCCACTCCAACGACAAAGACGTCGAGATCATGCGCGACTTCAACCAGTACTTTTTGACTCACCCCGATCTCGATGCCACCATTCTTCCGCTCGGTGACGGCACGGGAATCGGCGTAAGAATTCAGTGAGCCGGCCGCCCGCGGATTCTACCGCGTACAAAGGCGTCATGCGTCACTTCCCGACCGGGGTAACGGTCGTGACGAGCGTCAAAGAAGGCGAGCCGCGCGGAATCACGATCAACGCCTTTTCTAGTGTTTCGGCGGACCCGCCGACGTTGCTCGTCTGCGTGAACCGCGAAGCGCGCAGCTACTTGTACATAGCAACCTCGAAAATTTTCTGCGTGAACGTGCTCGCGGGCGATCAGCGCGAATTAGCCGAGCGTTTTTCGGGAAAACGCCACGAGCGGCAATTCGACGACATCGGCCACGAGCGCGGGGCAACCGGAGCTCCCGTGATTCACGGCGCAATCGCTTACTTCGACTGCGAAGTGCTCGAGGAACACCATGCGGGCTCCCATTCGATTTTCATCGGGCGCGTGGTAGACTGCGCCGCGCGCACGGGCTCACCGCTCGGATACTTCAACGGCAGTTTTCACGATTTTGGCATACGCGTCGAATGATTTTTGAAATCTTCCCCGTCGGACAGCTCGGATGCAATTGCACCATTCTCGGCGATGAACGAACGGGAGAGGCGATCGTGGTCGACGGCGGCGACGGCGTGGACGACGTGACCGAACGGCTCCGCGCGCACAATCTCACGGCCAAGTATCTCGTGCACACCCACGCGCACATCGATCACATTGCCGATTTGGGACGATTGCGCGATGAAGCGGGGGGATTGGGACTGCTTCATCCAAACGACGTTCCGCTCTATCAAGCGCTGGCAATTCAAGCACAGTGGATCGGGCTCACCGAAATTCCGGAAATTGTAGAGCTTGACGGGGATCTGGCTGACGGCGATCGTTTCAGTATCGGCGACGTCTACGTGGACGTGCTGCATACGCCGGGTCACACCCCGGGAAGCGTTTGCTTTGCGATCGCCGAGCGCGACGCGGCGCCGGTGTTATTGACGGGTGACACACTTTTTGCGGGCTCCATCGGGCGCTGGGATCTCGGTGGAACGTCGATGGAAGACATCGTCGCGTCGATTCATCGCAAGCTCATGGATTACGGTGACGCAACGCGAGTGATTCCGGGACACGGACCGCCGACCACGATCGGCATCGAGCGCAGCTCGAACCCGTATCTGAGCCTGCCCCACTAGAAAAGAGAAGAGCCTCCGCGCTTGAGCGGAGGCTCTTCTTATGCATTCGAGGTTCTAAAGCGCTTTTGCGATTTAGAGCTTGATGCGCGCCTCGAAGTACATGTTGAAGGGCTGTTTCGTGGTCGTGTTCAGACCGCTGATGTCGAACGGCCCGAGCGACCCCTGATACGGGTAGCGCTCGAATGCCGCTGCGGCAGTCGGCGATCCCGGGTTGAACGTGTTGCCCGCCGGCGGAATCAGACCGTTCGCAACTACGCCGTAGCTGCAAATGTTCGGATCCGTAACCGTCCACGGAGCTTTCGTTCCGCCCCAGCAACGGTTAGCCAAATTTGCGAACGATGCGGTGAGCGAAACGCGCGGTGAAGCTTCGTAGCTGACCTGCATGTTGAGCATAATTTGGTTCGGCTGCACGAAGGCTCCGAGGTTATCGAAGTTCTTCGTGTATTGGTTCGGGATGACGAGTCCGGCCGAGCACGTCGTAGCATCGTACGTGTTCGGTCCCGGGTTGCCGTAGAAGTAGTTCGAGTTGGTACCCGCGCCAAGGATCGCCGTACACGTGTCGGGGTTAATACCCGGCGTCGTTTCCGGAGCACCATAGCGTGTGCCGCCTTGGAACTGCAGCGACGGCGTGACCGCCCATTTGTCGTGCTTATAGTTCAACACGAGCGTCGAGGTGTACGGAGCACCAAAGGCCGATGCCGAGGAGCCGATTCCCGCCGGGAAGATGTCGTAGGTCGGGAACTGCTGGTTCGGATCGATCAGTGCGTGACCCGCGGAGTCATTCCAGTACGGGTTGCCGATGCTGCCCGGGCCGCAAGCGGCATCCGCAGCGCCGGCCGTCGTGTAACACGGCGCAGCGGCAGCGCCCGTTGCGGTGGCACCGCAAAGGGACTGACCGTATTGCGACTTCCCGGCAAGAGCACCGCCCGGTGCGCAAGCCGACGTGTACGCGTTGTAGTTGGCGATCGAAGCGTTAAGCGGCGAGATGATCGTCGTGCCGTTCGAAAGCGTGCCGTACTTGATCGTCGAGTACGTGTACGCAAACGACAGGAGCGCCGAAAGGCCGTTACGCGAGAAATCGCCCTTTTGGAATTGGAACTCGAGGCCGCGGCTGCTTTGCGAACCGACGTTTAAACCGGAGATGAATCCGGTCGCCTGATTCAAATAGAAGTTCTGAATCTGATCTTGCGTGTGACGCAAGAACGGCGTGAGCTTGAATGACATGTCCGTGCCGTGGATGTGCTTCTCGAGCGAGAGGTCGACGTTCGTCGAGGTCGGCGGATTGACCGACGAGCTCGGCGAGGTGCGGCCGTACTGCAAGAAGTTCGGGCCGAGGAGTCCGTACGGCTCGTTCAATTGCAACATGCCGTACTGTTCGAACGCCGAGTTCGGCGGCTGCGCGTACTTCCCGATCGAGCCACGGAGGACCGTGTCGGGATTCAGCGTGTACGTTGCTGCCAAACGCGGTTGGAACACCATGAACTGTTCGATGGGGTTTCCGACGTCGTTCGTCAGATGGGCTTGCGTGAGGCCGTTTGCAGCGCACGTGCCCGGCGCAATGCCGGTCGAGCCGACCGACGTGATATCGACCGGTGCTCCGGTCGGGCCCTATGCACGTTGACAAGTTGTACGCGTTGTACCAGAACTGGCGAGCCGGTCCGCCATCCAGGTTGGTACCCGTGAACTTGTAGTTGTCCCAGCGCACGCCGAAGTTCAACAGCAATTTGTCGTTCGGGCGGAATTGATCCGTCAACGAGTACGCCGTGAATTCCGGCTTCACGACGTTGTACGTCGCGCGCAGGCCGTTTTCAGCCGAGAGAAACGCGCACTGCGTGCTCGCGACGTTGGGATCGACGCATCCCCGTGGGAAGCGTCGGCACGGCGCCGCCGCCGAGTGCCGCGAGCGACACCTGATCGGCCGGGTGGCCGTGTCCGGGCGCGCACGAAACGGGCTGCGCCGCCGGCGGCACCGTAACAGTAGCCGCTATACGGATCCGCTGCGTTCACGGCGATCAACTGCACGTAGCTGGACAAGAGGCCGTTGAACATCTGCGTGTTGTTGTCGCGCGTCGACGTCGACGTGGTGTACGAGCCTTGGAGCGAGATCAGGTTCTGCTGATTGATCTGATCCGAGAAGTTCGCCGAAACACCGCGCGTATGGCCGGTGAGTTCGTAGTCCGGCGCGGTCAAACCGTAGCCGGTTCCCGGGGTGGTAACGTTATCGTACGTCGAGACCGGTCCGTTCATGAGCCAGTCGCTGTAGTACGTATAGCCGTACAGACGCAGGTATGCCGAAGAGCCGAAGTTCTTCTGGTACTGCAGCTTGACGATCTGCTGATCGTTCCACGACGTATCGCGCTGGTTCTGCGGAAGAAACGGCGCACAGGTTGACTGATCGCCGCCGGGGCAAGACGTTGCGGTTCCGGGAACGTTTGCGAGACGGTTTTGCGGACCATTCGGATAGAGGTACGCGCTCAAACACGATGCCGAGCTTGAGCTGCCGCATCAGTCGTGTAGAGTTGACCGCTTCCGCAGTTCCAGTTGTAACCGTCGAGCCAGTACGCCTGGCCGAAGCCGGTGGTGTAATCGGTACCGGTCGCATCCTGCTGGCTTTCGAAGAAGCCGTTGTTGATGGACTCTCCATCGTAGAGGAGCTGGATGTCGTCGCGTCCGCCATCTTTATGATGGGGGATGCCGAAGTGCAGGTTGACGACCGTGTCGCGAACCGAGATGGTCGCGGGCAAGCCGTACTCCGCGCCTGCGAGCTGCCAGCTTCCGTCGCCGTTGAGCGCGATCGGAACGCCGAGCCAATCGCGATACGTCGATCCGTTGGTCGAATCTACGTAACGCGAGTCTTGGTTATAACCGCCCAGGCCGACGTAGTATGAGAACAAACGGTTCGGCGTTGCGCCGCCCGCTTCGGCCATCAGGTGATGGTAGAACACCGGCGCACCGACGCCGACTTGTCCGTCGCCGTAGCCCGGCGACGTACCGGTCTTAATGACCTGGTTGATGAAGCCCGCGAGGCCTTGGCTCTCGGAATTCGAGGGAGCCGCGCCCGTGTAGACTTGGACTTCTTGCTGTCCGAGCGACGAAGCCGCGCCCGACGGATAATTGTCGAACGAACGGTTGATCGGAACGCCGTCAAATTCGTAGCCGACTTGGTCGAAGTCGCCGCCGCGAATGTGGACGGTTTGATAGTAACCGCCTTGGTTACCGGCAACATATGCGCCGGGAACGGTGGCGATTGCGGAGTAGGCGCTGTTCAAGCCGCCGCCGCCGCCGACCGCCGAGACCGCCTGCTGCGTTGCAGCGTTGATGGCGTAAACGTCGGCCGTCGTACCGGAACGCACGAGCGAACCTGTGCCCTGCGTACGCACGGTGGCAATGGTCTTGAGTTGTGTCGCCATGCGGATCGTGACCGTTTGGGTCGTATCCGCGAAGACGGCATTACCCGGCGAACTCACCGGTTCGTATCCTGCATGCTCCACGGCCACGGTATACGCGTCGGGAGCAAGAGATACGAAAGTGAAACGGCCGGATGCATCCGTTCTGGTACTAGCCGTTTGTGACGGGCTATTTGCCGTCACTGTAGCGCCGGCGATCGGCGCATTAGACTGAGCGTCGACGACCACGCCCGCAAGACCGCCCGTCGTGCCTGCCAGTGCCCATGTTCCCTGGCAAAGCATTGAGACGAGAACGATTGTCGCGAGAGCGGCACGCCGGAACGTTGTCCGGATCATGCAAACCTCCGAAAGAGAATGACATACGTCAGCATGCCTGTGGGCATAGAAACCCGAGCAGGCGCTCTGACGGATTGTTAACTTGTGCATAAGGGCACCCTTGCCCTAGCACTTTGGTCGCCCCCAGTACTATTTTTGATAAACAACATGAAAAATTAGAATAGGATTAGCAGCGTCACAGGCGCGCAAAACCAAAGGCCCCCGCCGGAGCGGGAGCCTTTTGCGTTCGTAGAGGAGCGAATGTCAGATCTTGACCCGTGCCTCGAAGTACATATTGAACGGTTGTTTCGAAGTCGTGTTCAAGCCGTTGATGTCGAACGGCCCGAAGGCGCCCTGGTACGGGAACTGACGGAACGGCTGGAGCGCTGCCGGGGATCCCGGATTGAAGACGTTGCCGGCGGGCGGAATCAGACCGTTTGCCACGATGCCGTAGCTGCAGATGTTCGGATCCGACACCGTCCACGCAGCTTTCGTACCGCCCCAGCACCGGTTGACGATATTTGCGAAGGCGGCCGTAATGGTCACGCGTGGCGAAACGTCGTACGAGACCTGCGCGTTCATCATGAACTGATTGGGCTGCACGAAAGAGCCGAGGTTGTCGAACGTCTTGGTAAACGGATCCGGTATCACTAGTCCGGCCGTGCATCCGCTTGCATCATACGCATTCGGTCCCGGGTTGCCGTACGGATAGTTCGAGTTCGTTCCGGGAGCAAGGATACCGCAGGCGCTATCCGGGTTGATGCCGGGTTCCGTGAGGGGTGCGCCGTAGCGCGTTCCGCCTTGGAACTGGAACGAAGGCGTGATCGACCAGCGGTCGTGCTTATAGTTGAGCACCAGCGTGCTGGTGTAAGGCGCGCCGAAGGCCGACGCCGACGAGCCGATGCCGGCGGGGAAGATGTCGTACGTCGGAAACGCCTGGCCGGGATCGATCAATCCCTGACCCGGCGCCTTCCAATACGGATTCCCGTAGTCACCGGGTCCACATGCCGCGTCGGGCGCTCCCGCTGCCGTGTAGCACGGCGCGGCAGCCACACCGGAAGCCGTCGATCCGCAGAGCGACTGGCCGAACTGCGATTTGCCCGCGAGCGCTCCGCCCGGTGCGCATGCGCTCGTGTAGGCGTTGTAGTTTGCGATCGTGGAATTCAACGGCGTAATGATTGTGGTACCGTTGGATAACGCGCCGTACTTGATCGTCGAATACGTGTAAGCAAAGGCCGTCAACACCGCAAAGCCGTTGCGCGAGAAGTCGCCCTTTTGGATTTGCAATTCGAACCCGCGGCTGCTCTGCGCGCCGACGTTCAACCCGGAGATGAACCCCGTCGCTTGATTCAGGTAAAAGTTCTGAATCTGATTTTGCGTGTGACGATAGAACGGAGTGAGCTTCACCGACACGTCGGAGTTATGGAAGTGGTGTTCTAGCGAGAGATCCGCGTTCGTAGAAGTCGGCGGATTGATTGCGAAACTCGGCGACGTACGCCCGTACTGCAAGAAGTTTGGTCCCAAGAGTCCGTAGGGAATGTTGTCTTGCAGCATGTCGTATTGTTCGAATGCGGAGTTTGGCGGCTGCGCATACTTGCCGACCGACCCGCGCAAAACGGTGTCGGGGCTCAACGTATACGTAAAAGCCAAGCGTGGCTGGAAGATCATGAACTGTTCCACCGGCCGGCCGATATCGTTCGAAAGGTTGGCTTGCGTGAAGCCCGCGGGGCACGTTCCTACCGCGCCGGTGCCGCCGGCAGCTACCACGACCGGATCGTTAACGTCGAACGGAACGCCCGTAGACGTTTGAACGCACGTCGATTTATTGTAGCCGTTGTACCAGAACTGCCGCGCCGCTCCATGCGTGACGTCGGAGCCGACGAACTTGTAGTTGTCCCACCGCACGCCGAAGTTGAACAACCATCTTTCGCTCGGACGGAATTGGTCTGTGAACGAATAGGCGGTAAATTCCGGTGTAACGGTATTGTACGTCGCGCGCAAACCATTTTCCGTGGTCATATACGCGCAGGTAGTGCTTGCGACGTTCGGATCGACGCAGGTCGCCGGTAAGGCCGGCAACGGATTTGCGCCGGGGTCGGCTGCGAATTTGCCGAAACTCCGCAGGCTTACGTTGGCGCTTGGACCACCGGGAGCGCACGAGACCGGCGTGCCGCCGGCCGAGCTGTAGCAGTAGCCGCTATAGGGATCGGCCGCATTGACCGCCATCAGCATGACGTAGCTTCCGAGTAGACCATTGAACATTTGCGTGTTGTTATCGCGGGTGCTCTTCGCGCTCGTGTACGAACCTTGCACCGAAATGAGGTTCTGCTGGTTCAGCTGGTCCGAGAAGTTCAGCGAAACGCCTCGAGTGTGGGACGTCAGTTCGTAATCGGGAGCAGCCGGGCCGTATCCCGTTCCGGGCAGGTTGTCGTAAGTGGAAGTAGGACCGTCCAAAAGCCAGTCGCTGTAGTACGTATAACCGTACAAACGAAGATATGCAGCAGAACCGAAGTTCTTCTGATACTGGACCTTGACGATCTGCTGGTCGTTCCACGACGTGTCGCGCGTATTGAGCGGAATGAACGAACAGGGAATCGTTGGACACGACGTAGGCGTGCCCGGAACGTTCGCTAGGCGGTTCTGCGTGTGATTCGGATACAGATACGCCGACAAGCAAGACGAAGCCGGGAGATTTCCGGCCGTAAAGACTTGCCCGTCGGGACAGTTCCAATTGTACCCGTCGAGATAGAACGCTTGACCGAAGGACGACGTCGTATCGGTGCCCACTGCTTGGAACGGGCTTTGATAGAACCCGTTGTTGATTGACTCCCCGTCGTACAACAACTGGATGTCGTCACGGCCGCCATCCTTATGGTGCGGAATGCCGATATGGAAATTCGCGACGACGTCGCGCGTGGAAAGCGACGCCGGTAAACCGTACTCGGAACCGGCAAGCTGCCACGTACCGTCGGGATTCGCCGCGATCGGGATGCCGAGCCAGTTGTTGTATACCGAAGCATTCGTCGAATCCACGTACGTGTTGGTCTGATTCAAACCGCCGAGACCAACGTAATACGAGAAGAGCCGGTTCGGCGTTGCACCACCCGCTTCACCCAACGCGTGATGGTAGAAATAGGGAGCGCCTACCCCCAGTTGGCCGTCGGCAAATCCGGGAGACGTTCCGGTCTTGATCACCTGGTTGATGAATCCGGCAAGCCCTTGGCTCTCCGAGTTCGAAGGTGCAGCACCCGTATAGACCTGCACTTCTTGTTGACCGAGCGACGAAGCCGCCCCCGACGGGTAATTGTCGAACGAACGGTTGATCGGAACACCGTCGAATTCGTAGCCGACTTGATCGAAGTCGCCGCCGCGAATGTGAACGGTTTGATAGTACCCGCCTTGATTTCCGGCGACATAGGCGCCGGGAACGGTCGCAATGGCGGAGTAAGCGCTATTCAAACCGCCGCCGCCACCGACGGCTGCAACGGCTTGCTGTTGCGCTGCATTAACGGCATACACGTCCGCCGTCGTGCCCGATCGCACGAGCGATCCGGCGCCTTGCGAACGAACGGTGGCAATCGTTTTTAGTTGCGTTGCCATGCGCACACCGACTCGTTGAACCGTATCGGCGAACACGGGATTACCGGGTACGGTTATCGGCTCGTATCCGGCGTGCTCGACTGCGATGGTATATGTGTCGGGTGCGAGAGAGAGAAACGCAAAGTGTCCGGTTGAGTCTGTCGTACCGGTTGCAGTTTGCGAAGGACTGCTGACCGTTACGTTTGCGCCTGCTATCGGCGCGTTGGACTGCGCATCGGTTACTGTACCGGAAAGTCCACCTGTGGTGCCTGCCAGTGCCCAAGTTCCCTGGCATAGCATCGATACAAGGAGGACCACCGCAAGTACGGCGCGCCGGAACGTTGTCCGGTTCATAGGAGCCTCCAGTCGATTTTTGAAAGCCGAACTTCGAGCTTTTGCAACGAGCGGGTTAGCAAGAGTCCGGCCGTTTTCGTTAAGCAACAGTGAGCTTAACTACACCTCAAATAATACTATGACTCGGCTCTTTTTTGGCATCACGCTTGATGGACCAACTTCTCAAAGTTGCGCCGCCGTCCAGGAGCGCTTGCAAGCGGCGGCGTTCCCGGCACGATATGAACCGCCGGAGAAATTGCACCTGACGCTGGCATTCTTAGGCAACGTCGCCGCAGAGGCGTTGGAACGGGTTGAAGCGATCTGCGATGATGTGGCGTCCCGTGTTTCGCCGTTCGATCTCACCCTCGACCGGCTTTCGGCGTTTCCAAACGAGCGTCGCCCACGCGTGGTCTTCGTGGGATCTCGCAATCAGGGCGTATCGTTTAGAACGCTTGCTACGGCGGTGCGCGACGCATGCTTCGCGCTCGGCTTTTCATTTAACGATGATGCAATCGCGCACGTGACGCTTGCGCGCGTCAAAGGCGGCAGCGCACGTGCGCTGCCGATGCTCGACGTGGAGCCGATGACGATACGTGTTTGCGAACTTGCACTTTTCGAATCGATTCCGGAAAAAGAAACAACGCGGTACGTCGTCCGGCGTACCGCGTTGTTGACTGGGTAAGGAACTGTGCTCAATGCAAGCGGATGAGGACTTTGCCGTCTTCGTCACGCGGCGGAGGCGCCGGTGCGGCCGCCTCAACGACGACGGCACGTTCCGGTGCCGGCATCGCTGCATAGTCGGGAACTTCACCCTTCGCCACTTTCGCGTGATAATCGTCGATCGCAATTTTCAGCGCGTCCAGCGCGCGTTCGGGATAATCTTTCTTCTTCTCCGGATAGCCGTCGAGCTGCAGCTTCGATGTCATTCGTCGAAATCGCGGAAGCTTCGCTCACGGTTTTGCCGCGCGCGAGTTCCGTACACGAGAGCGCAAGTCGCAGTTCCGAATCCGCAGCCGGTCGTGAAATACGAGATGTCTTCGATGACCGCACCGGGGCCGATCTTCAAGAAGAAGTTGTACATGTCGCCGCAAGAGTCGCTGAAGTATTCACCGCTTGCAGTCGGATTCTTCATCATCGTCGAATCCGGGGCGATCTTCGATCCAACCGCTGGAACTTCGCAAAATCCACTGCTAACCTAGACTCCCTTTAGTTCAAACTTGCAACTCTTTCCGCCGGCAGCCAGCGATTCGATCTGTTCGTGTTCGCCGCCGATGGTTTCGTCGAGCACGTGATGGATCACCGAACAAACTTCCGGATGTTCTTTGACGACGCCCGAATACGGACACGTATGCTCCGTCAGCATGAACCCGCCGTCGATCAAACTGTATTCGGCCGACAACGCCCTGTTCGCGCAAAACTTCCGTAAGCTGGGAGATCTTGCCCTCGGGATCCGTCGCGGTCACTTTCCGGCGTCGTCTTGTCCACGGCGCGTTCGCGCTATGCCATCGAAGATCTTGTCGACGGCCGGGCGGCCGTACTTCTCCTTGACTTCACGCAACACGGCGGCAAGCATCTTGTCGTACTGCTGCGGGAAGAGCTTGTCGGCTTCGGACGTCAGCGAGAATTCGAGCGTCGGCTTGGTCGGCCCGCGCCGGACGGATTTTTCTTCCACCAACCCGTCGCGTTCCAGCACTACCAGCTGCTGGCGCACGGCGTTCGGAGACAGTCCGAAGAGCGGCAGCCAAGTCGGCGGCAGACGCCGAACGGCGCCGCCGAAGCTCGGCGACGATTTTGCCTCGTGTCGTCTGAAAAAAGCGGTCAACCTGCATGACTTCGCCGCTATCCTAGCACGGAGCGCGGAGATAGTAAAGTTTATCCTTGACTTTCTATGAGAGGCAGCCGTACTATACCGGGGCGGGTTTCCGACCCGAATTTCACTCGGCGAGTCTGGAGAGATATGAGCGACCAAGGGCCTTCGCATTCAGGACCTTCGATGCAGCGTGGAAGGCAAAGAAATTCTCAAGGGGATCGACCTAAACGTCGAACCCGGAAAAGTTCACGCCCTTATGGGGCCCAACGGCAGCGGCAAATCGACGCTCGCCTTCTCGCTTGACCGGTCATCCGAAATACGACGTCACGCGCGGCGCCGCGACCCTCGACGGCACGAATCTGCTCGATCTACCTGCCGGACAAGCGAGCTCGCGCGGGGCTCTTTCTTGTCCTTTCAGTATCCGGCCGCGATTCCGGGCGTGAAGGTTGCCGAACTTTCTTGTTCGCGGCGCGTCAAGCAGTGCGGCCGGGCGAAATCACGCCGGGCAAATTCCGCCAGCTGCTTCTCGAAAAGATGGACGTCCTCGGGATGGATCCGTCGTTCTTGGGACGCTATCTCAACGACGGTTTCTCGGGCGGCGAAAAAAAGCGCCTCGAGATGTTGCAGATGGCGGTGCTCGCACCGAAGTATGCGATTCTCGACGAAACAGATTCCGGACTGGATGTCGACGCGCTCAAAGACGTTGGCGAATCGGTGAATGCGCTTCGCGCAAGCGACGAAGGCCGCAACACCGGCTTTCTGATCATCACGCACTATCCGCGCATCCTGCAGCACATCGACGCGGACGTCGTTCACATCATGATCGACGGCCGCATCGTCAAGACGGGCGGCGCCGATCTTGCGCACCGCATCGAACGCGAAGGCTACGACTCGCATTCGCGAGGAGATCGGCGCAATTGCCTAGCGTTCTCGCAGCCCCGGCCTTCGGCGGCTTCGACCAGGCACTCTTCTCGCAAGCCGAACGCGTCGCAATCGTTCGAGCGCTTCGCGCTACGCGCAGCGGACGAGACAAGCCCAGCCGGTATTGGAAACTCGATCTCGAGAACCTCGGCATCGAAGATCTAAAAATCGATGCGCAGTCGGGTTCCGTTTCGATTTCGGGAGCACCGGATCGCGTTATCGCATGCGATCTGCTCACCGCAGCCCGCGATCACAGCGATTTGCTGCTCCGGGCGCATCGGGAAAGCCCTCGGCGACGAGCACAAATTTGCGCATTTGACGCGCGCGTTCGCGCAACTGGGCGCCTTCGTTTACGTTCCGGCCGAATGCAGCGTTGACGTCCCCATCGCAATAACGTATCGCACCGCTTCGGGCGAAGCCATCTTTCCGTACACGATCGTGCTCCTGGAGCACGGCGCGCGCGCGACGATCGTCGAGCGCCTCGAGGCCGGCGAAGGTTCGTTCGTCGCTGGGATCGCGGAGGCGGTCCTTGGTGAAAGCGCCCAGCTTTCATACGCGGCGGTGCAAGACGCGCCGGCCGATGCACGGGTGCTTTTCACGCGCGTAGCGCAGCCCGGCCGCGACGCAACCGCTTCATGGACGACTGCCGAACTCGGCGCAGCGCTTTCGGTGTCCGACCTCGTCGTCACCGTCGACCATCCCGGAGTCGATGCGCAAATCGCCTCGCTCTTCTTCCCAACTGCTTCACAGCACGTGGACCTCATTACCACGGTCGATCATCGCGTTGGCGATTCGACCTCGCAAACGCTCGTGAAGTCCGCTGCGAACGGAGCGGGACAAGGCCGCTATCTCGGCAACATCCGCATTGCCAAAAACGCGCAACGTACGGAAGCGAATCTTCGCGACGACGCGTTTCTTCTCTCCAAGCGGGCGCACATCGACTCCGTTCCGGCGCTCGAAATTGCGGCGAACGACGTCAAAGCATACCACGGCGCCACGATCGGCGCGCTCGACGACGAACAAATTTTCTACATGACCAGCCGCGGCATCGAACGCAGCGCAGCGGAGCGGATGATCGCGCTCGGCTTTTTCGAGCCGGTGATCGACCGGTTTCCGACGGAGTCGCTGCGCGAAGAGCTGCGTAACGCGCTTCAACGCAAGGTCGAATAAAGGACCCTCAATGATCACGCTCTCCGACGGCAAACTTGCCAAGGTCGTTTCCGATTTTCCGATCCTGCAGCGGGAAACGTCCCGCGGCAAACGGCTCGTGTATCTGGATTCGGCGGCGACCTCGCAAAAGCCGCAGGTCGTGATCGACGCGCTCACGAGCTATTACAGCGAGTACAACGCAAACATTCACCGAGGCGTGTACGAAATCGCTGCTCGGGCGACCGATGCGTTCGAAGCGGCTCGCGTGAACGTCGCCCGTTTCATCAACGCAGATTCGGCCGAAATCATCTGGACGCGCAATGCGACCGAGGCAATCAACCTCGTCGGCTACAGTTGGGGCCTAAAGAATATCAAGGCCGGCGACGTTATTTTGACGTCCGAGATCGAGCATCACTCGAACCTCGTGCCCTGGCAGCTTTTAGCCGAGAAAACGGGCGCGAAGCTGCGTTTCATTCCTGTGCATGAAGACGGAACGTTGATCCTGGACGATCTCGACCGGTTGCTCGATGGGGTGAAGCTCCTGGCGATTTCGCATGTGAGCAATACGCTCGGCACGATCGTTCCTCTGGAGCGCATCGTTCCGCGCGCTCATGCTGCCGGCGCCACGGTTTTGGTAGACGGCGCGCAGGGCGCACCGCATCTCGCCGTTGACGTTCGAGCGCTCGACGTGGATTTTTACGCTTTTAGCGGCCACAAGATGCTCGGCCCAACCGGCATCGGCGTGCTCTACGGTAAGCGGGCGCTGCTCGAAGCGATGCCGCCGTTTCTTGCCGGCGGCGACATGATTCGCAAAGTCCAATACGAGCATACGTCGTTCAACGATCTGCCGTGGAAGTTCGAAGCGGGAACCAGCAATATTGCCGACGCGATCGCGTTAGGCGTCGCCGTCGAGTATCTCGCCGCGCTCGGGATGGATTGGGTGCGGGCTCACGAGCGAGAATTGACGGGTTACGCCCTCGATCGGCTGCGTCCGTTCGAAGCACGCGGGCTTGCCATTTACGGCCCGAAGGACCCGGCCGCGATTTCGGGCGTACTGAGTTTCAATTTCGCGGACATTCACGCGCACGATCTTGCCTCGATCCTGGACACCGAAGGGATCTGCATCCGCGCCGGGCATCATTGCACGATGCCGCTCATGGATAAGATGGGTTGGCCCGCAACCGCGCGAGCGTCGTTCTACGTCTACAATACGCAAGCTGATGTCGACGCACTCGCCGAGGGACTGGAAAAAGCCGCTCGCGTATTCAAGCTGTAACAATGGACGATTTTTACCGCGATTACATTCTCGACCACTATCGGAGCCCACGAAATTTCGGTCACCTAGAAACTCCCGATGCCAGCGCCGAGGATCTGAATCCGCTTTGCGGCGATGAAATTCGCATGGAGTTCAACGTGAATGGGGGGACCGTTCAAGACGTCCGGTTTTCGGGCAAAGGCTGCGCGATCAGTCAAGCATCCGCGTCGATGCTCACCGAAGCGATCAAGGGCATGAAGCTCGAGGACGTCGCCAAACTCTCGAAGGACATCATTCTAGAAAACGTCGGTATCGGCATCAGCCCCACTCGCATGAAGTGCGCGATGCTCGGATTGCGCGTCGCAAAGAGTGCAGCCATCGGCGAAATCGCGGGCTGGCCCGACGAAGAGTAACCCCTGCTCGTCGTCACGCTGGACGCTTTCTCTCGATTCGTAGCGGCCATCTGCTGCGCGGCTTTTGCGCTCGTTCTCTGGAACATCGGAAACCGCGCGCCTGAAACGATCGTCCGCGATATCGCGCACGGCATGTCGTCTGCACGTGGCGCCATCGCCGGTCTTTTGCGCCTGCTCTTGGGCGCGCTCTTCGCGTTCGCATCGGTGGTGCTTGTGGCTCGCACTTTAGCGTACGGCACCTCGACGCTCTTCTCGGTTTTTGCCATCGGAACGTTTCTCGCGGGACTCTGCGTAGACGCGCTTCTGGGCGAGGCCGTTCGGCAAGCCATCGGAATCAAGAGGTAACGCAGCCCGGGCGAGAAGTAGCCGCGGTGCAGCATCGTCCTTTGAGCCCCGGCGAGTGGGATGCGCTGGCGGCCGATCCGGAGTTTCAAGCTCTCGTGCACGCGCGACGCCGCTTCATAATCCCAGCGGCAATCTTTTCGATTCTCTTTTACTTGGCGCTTCCCGCGAGCGTGGGACTCTTTCCCGAAGCGATGAGCAGGCCCGCTATCGGCCCGCTCACGTACGCGTACGTCTTCGCGCTCGTCCAATTCGTGGTTGCGTGGGTCTTGCTGGCAACCTATATGCGCGTTGCCAAGTCTTTCGATACGATGGCCGCACAAATTCTCGCGCGCGCTTTCTCGGAGCCGGCAGAATGATCGAGCAAGCGACGCTCGTCATGTTTGCCGTCTTTCTGGCGATCACGCTGATCGTTACGTATTGGGCTGCCGGCCGAAGCATGTCGAGCCGCGGTTACTATGCGGCACACCGCGAGATATCCGGCGCGCAGAACGGCTGGGCGATCGCCGGCGACTATATGTCGGCCGCTTCTTTCTTGGGAATTACGGGCCTCATTGCGTTCTATGGGATCGACGGCTTCATGTACGCGGTCGGCTGGCTCGTCGCATATCTCGCCGTGCTCTTCCTCATCGCGGAGCCGCTGAGGAATACCGGAAAATTCACGCTGGCCGACGTGATTGCATATCGCTTGAAGAACCCTGCGGTTCGCGCCGTGGCGGCGGTTTCGACGTTGGTCATCACGTTGCTGTATATGATCGCGCAGATGGTCGGCGCCGGCTCGTTGATCAACCTGATGCTGCAACGCATCGATCAGTCGTTTGCCATCGTCCTTATCGGCAGCATCATGCTGATCTATGTTTTGTTCGGTGGCATGCTTGCGACGACGTGGGTGCAAATCATCAAAGCCGGCCTGATGGTGGCCGCGTCACTGGCATTGAGCGCGCTCGTGCTGGTGCACTTCCACTTCTCCCTCGGTGCATTGCTCGATGCTTCAACGCACGTTAGATCGGGAAACGCGACGGTCAACTTGTTACAGCCCGGGCTGCTCTTTCACGGGAGAGCCGGCGCGCTCGATCTGCTTTCGCTCGGTTTAGCGCTTGTGCTTGGCACCGCCGGATTGCCCCACATTCTCATGCGTTTCTTCACCGTCCCAAACGCACGCGCCGCGCGCGTGTCGGTCGGCTGGGCGATCGTCCTCATCGGCGTCTTCTACTTGATGACGACGTTCTTGGGTCTTGGCGCGGCAACGATTGTCGGCCAGCACAACATCGGCAAGCACGTGCGCGACACCCAAGCGATTCGTTATATCGCTACGCATCCCGAACAAGCCCCGTCGCTCAATGCGGATCTCGCTACCAACGGCTTCATCGTGCCGGCGCAAAACAGCAATCTGGCTACGCCGCTGCTCGCAAATTCACTCGGTGGTCCACTCTTGACGGCCTTCGTCGCGGCTGTAGCCTTCGCTACCATTCTTGCGGTCGTCGCAGGCCTGACGATCACCGCGTCGTCGGCATTCGCGCACGACATTTGGTGGACGCTCGTGCGAAGACAGAGGGGCGAAGAGCGCGAGTATCTTTTCGTCGCCCGCACGACGGCATTCGTCGTCGGTGTGCTCTCAATCGTCTTGTCGGTTCAACTGCGCAGTGAAAACGTCGCGTATCTGGTCGGACTTGCGTTTGCCGTCGCGGCGAGCGCCAACGTGCCGGCTCTGCTGCTCGCGCTCACGTGGCGCCGGTTCTCCGGTACCGGTGCGCTGTGCGGCATGCTTACCGGCCTGATTTCGTCGGTCGCGTTGATTGCGGTGAGTCCGCAATTCATGGGCGCGCACGCGCTTTTCCCATTGCGAAATCCCGGCATCATTTCAATTCCGCTGGGATTTTTGGGAGCAATTCTCGGGTCGCTGGGGGTCCCCGATAGAACGTCGGAAGAACTATTTACGCAACTACAGGTTCGCGCCAACACCGGCATCGGCGCCGAGGTCTAGCGGAAGTGTTGCGCCGGCGGAGATGCTGGTGCGGGAAATAGCGACGATCGCCACGTCGTCGATGAAGCGCGACTCGTTTTCGCGCAGTAACCCGTCACACAACTCGTCCAATCGTTCCGGACGCGCTTCCACTGCGCGTGCCAGGCGCTCGAGTCCCTCGTCGATACCTTCGTCCCGGCGTTCGATCAGTCCGTCGGTATAAAAAAACAACACGTCGCCCGGCGCAAGCTGAACCGTGTGCGGCGGCCTTGCCGGTGCATCGATCCCGAGCATCGGTCCTCCAAGCGGAAGCAGCTCCACGCCGTCCGCGGACGCGAGCATCGGCGGCAAATGGCCGGCGTTGGCAATCCGGCACTCTCCGGTTTCGATGTCGTATAGCGCAAAGCAGACGGTTGCCGTCACGTCTCGATGGAACTCGTAGAGCAGGCGGTTCAATCGATCGATGATTGCCGTCGGCCCGTGGCCTTCCAAAGCGTAGCACCGTATACCGGTACGCAATTGCGCCATGATCGTGGCTGCTTCGAGCGAGTGGCCGACCACGTCGCCGATCGCGATGGCCATCCGCCGTTCGTCGAACATGAAAATTTCGTAGAAGTCGCCGCCGACTTCGGAATGTTTCGCGCTCGCAGCATAACGCGTCGCAATCTCGAGGCCCGGAATGTTCGGAGGCGCTTCCGGAAGTAAACTCTTCTGCAACGTCAGCGCGATGCCGCGCTCGATATCGTACGAACGCATGTTTCGCAAAGCGGTGCTGGCGGCACGGCCGAACTGACTCAACACCGCAATGCTCTCGTCGGCGCCGCCGGTTGCGCCGGTACCGTCGATTAAAAGCACTGCGCGCTGCTCGCTATTCTGCGCCAAAATGGTGCACAAATACGCTTCGCCCGTTGCACCGGGCATAATCGCCGCTACGACTTTCCCGGAAACGCTGAAATTCGTGCCCACGGCGCGATACAGCGCGTCCACGTCGCGCGCCGCACATGGCTCCAGCAGCGCGGACCCGTCCTGCGCGCTTATGGCGGCAAGCGCGACGTCGTCGGCGATAATGGCGGCTATGGCCGGCGCCTCGAAGAGTTTCGCTGCCTGGCTCGCAATGTGCAATACCAGATCTTCCACACCCTCGGCTTCATTCACGGCAAGCGTGGCTTCGTTGAGCTGACGTAGCCGGCGCGACAAGCGTTCTGCGACACGCTGCGCGGACGCGGCGCGAAGAAGCGCTTCCACCGTCGCAAGCAATTCTTCGCGCTCGATTGGTTCGGCCAAATAGCCTTCGGCGCCGCGCCGCAGGCCTTCGGAACGATCGGCGGCTTGAGTTGCTACCGAGGAAACGTGCAACACGGGCAGGTTGGGAGCGCACTTCCGGTCTTTGATGTACTCGCACACCGCGTAACCGCTCAGGTCCGGCAGATAGACGTCCAGCACGACGAGATCGAAACGGCGCGAATCGACGGCGGCGATTGCTTCTTGTCCGGTGCGTGCTTCCGTCACGTCGTATCCCGCACGGCGAAGCCACGCTGCGAGAACGTACCGGTTGCTTTCCGTGTCGTCCACGACCAAGACGCGGGGATGAGCTAGAGCGGGATTCTCTTCAATCATTTAGGCGCGCCCACGGTTTCCAAGACTTGAGACAAGACGCGATGCACGGTCGCACGCGTGAGCTCCGACTTTCCGAGCAGTGACGATGCCATGCCGAGCCGCGCGCGATGACGCACGTTCAGTTGCGTCGACGTAACGATGACGACGGGAATGTTGCGCAAATTTGGATCGGCGTTCATTTCGGCAAGGACATCTCCACCGTCGATATCCGGCATTTGTAAATCGATGAACGCCATGTCGGGACGCGCGGAGCGCATGAGCTCCAGGCCTTCGGCGCCGCCGCGCGCTTCCAGCACGTGCGTAGCCAAGCCCTGTAGCATTCCACGCAAGACCGTGCGAAAGCCGTCATCGTCGTCGACCACCAGCACGGTGCCGATCCCAAGGGGTTTGAGTTCTTCGACCGTGGGCAACTGTGACGGGCGCGCCAAGACCGGCCACAGCACCGGAAGGCGTACGACGAACGTGCTGCCTTTCCCGGCGGCGCTCACGAGCGTGATGTCTCCGCCCAGAGCGCGCGATACACGGCGCGCGTAAGGAAGGCCTAATCCGCTGCCTTTTTGATCGACCTGCAGCGGTCCGCGAACTTGGAAAAACTCCTCGAAGATCTTGGCCTGGTCATCGGGCGCGATTCCAACGCCGGTATCGGTTACCGTAACTTCAATCTCGTACGGCGAGCTGGGCCGAGCAGAAATTCGAACTTCGCCTTGCAGCGTGAACTTCAAAGCATTGCTTGCTAGATTTCGAAGAATCTGCATGAGCAGCGTACGGTCCGTCTCCAGCACGGGCGTTTGCGGCGGGTCGACGACGAGCGTCACCCCAACACGGGCGAGCGGACGAAGCGACCCGCGCAGTTCGCCGAAGAGCTCGTCAAGATGCACTGGCGAAACTTCGGGCTGTAACTTGCCGGCCTCGGCTTTCGCAAGATCGAGCAGATCGTTGACAAGCTTTAGCAACTCGCTGGAAGACGTCATGATCAGCGCCAATTGCTTGCGCTGTTCTTCTGTGAGCGCGTCGCTTTCGGGATCGAGCATTAGGCGCACGAGGCCCAGAATGGAGTTGACCGGGCTGCGCAATTCGTGGCTCGCATTGGCCAAGAAGCGGCTTTTGGCTTCGTTTGCTTCGTTGAGCCGCGCGCTCTTGTCGTCAAGTTCGGCATAGAGCGCAACAACGCCGCGGTTCGTCTCTTCCAGTTCTCCGGCGAGTTGCGAGTACATAGCCATCACGCCGCGATTCGTTTCTTCGAGTTCGGCGTTCAGTCGAATCAGCTCGTCCTGTTTGGCGCGGACTTCTTCGAGAGTCGCAATCAAATCGCGATTCTCAAGGCGCAATTCTTCGAGCGGCTGCGGAACCGCCGTGCGGCGGATCGCTTCGTACACTTCTTGTGCCGTGTAAGCGGGATGCCGGCGCGGCGGCGTTCGCTTCAACACCACGGTAACGACGTCGGCAGTTTCGCCTAGATCGCTTACGGTTACGGTATCCAACAGTTTGCGCGCGGCCTCGAATCCGCTGAACGTTCCGCTTTTTGTTAGGCCCGCGCGCGGAAAACGCTCCATGGAAACATCCAGCGTTCCGGCGGAGCTCACCGTAAACGTCACCGACGGTTTGCCGCGATGCAACAGCGCCTCGCGGCCGAGCTCGCTCAAAGCGGTCGCGAATCGTACCTGGTCTGCCTCCTCGCAGCCAAGAACGGCCGCCGCCGCGCGCCCGCTTTGCCGGAGCACGAAGACGTCTTCCGGACGGCGCACGGAGAGCGTTGCGGGCTTGGCGCTCATGCGACCAAGATGGACGCGTCGTCGTGATGGACGCCGGCGTCACGAAGTAAAGTGGCGGCCACAATGCGCCGGTCGTGCGCGCGCAAGCCGGGATACGACTTCAAATTCCATTTGGCGCTAATTCCGTCGGAATGCATGACGATCACGGCGTCTTCGGGAAGCCCCACTTCGATCTCTCGAATCTTTTTCACGTTGCTGCCCACGATGCCGGGCATTGATACAAGTCCTTGGCGTTTTTCGCCGTCATCGATCCACGCGCTGACGTTGCCGACCCCGGCAAAGCGAACCTTCGCGGCGTCGCGGTCGATGCGCAGCAAGGCAACCGCGGCGCCGCGCGTGCTTCGCAGTGCGCCGTCGAAGCGCTGCATGATGCTCGTAAGGTCGTCTTCTTCTTCGACGGAGATAAACGTGCGCACCGCCGCACGGGATGCGATGGCGGCGAGCTCTCCATGGCCCAAACCATCGGCAAGTAAAAGCGTCGTCGTTCGATTCCCCGTGCGTTGCGCCCAGGCGTCACCGCACGCCGTTTCGCCGTTCATCGATCGCGTCAGCCCCGCAACCGGCACGCGTTCCGGCGGTTCGGCGGATGACCCGAACGTGACAAGCACGACCGTTCCCCTCCCCGGAACGGAATGCGCGTCGAAAGTCGTGGCAAGCCGCGTCAACGCGCCGAGCCCGATGCCAAGCGTTCCAGCCGTTGAATTTCCATCGCGCGTCAACGCGCTGAGATCCGCTACGCCGGGGCCTGAATCCAAAGCCAACAACTCGACCGTTGCGGTGTCGCGACGCACCTGAACCAGCATGACGCCGCGCACGGCATGACGCTGAAGATTCGTTGCGAGCTCCGTCGCCGCAATCGCAACTTCGCCCACGCGATGCTCCGGAAGCCCGAGTGCCTTTGCCCGCGCAATCGCCATGCGCCGCACGCGGCCGGGCGCACTTTCATCCTCTACCGGAATCCATGCGGCGTCTTCCGACCATTCGATCACCGAGCCCACTTCGTTACCGTGATGCGGGTGCCGCGTCCAGCTTCCGTGTCCAGATCGAAGGCATCCACAAGACGGCGGCTCCCCGAGAGGCCCAGGCCGAGACCGCTGCCGGTGCTGAAGCCGCCGGTCATCGCGCGCTCGAGATCGGCGATGCCGGGGCCGTGGTCGGCGAAGGTCGCGCGAATGCCGGTTTTCGGGCCTTCGCTGACAAGCTGTACCTCCGCCGTGCCGCCGCCGCCGTGAATAAGCGTATTTCGCGCTAGTTCGCTCGCCGCCGTGACGACCTTCGTCTGCTCGACGATCGAAAGCTTCGCTTGTTGCGCAAGCGCGCGAACGGCTTGCCGCACTCGAACGACGTCGGCATCGCTTTGAATCTCGAATTTTGCGACGCCCGCTTCGCCGGAAGCAGCAAGGGAATCAGCTAGTCGCAATTTCGGCCTCGGCCCGCAAAGCCGACGCTTCGTCATCTTCTTCGACGACGTGGGCAACACTCAGACGCCGGCGGAGCAGTTCAAACGCCATTTCCAAAGTGAGAGCGGTTCGAACTCCGCCGAGATAGAGACCTAGTTCGGTGAGCGTAATTGCTACTGCAGGCCGCATACCTGCCACGACCGTGTCGGCATCAAGGACCCGCGACATGGAGGCAATCGTCGCCAGCATTCGTCCGATGAAGCTATCGACGATCTCAAGCGCCGAGATGTCGATGACGACACCCCGCGCTCCGGTCTGGACGATGCGGTTGGACAGATCGTCCTGAAGCGCCATCGTCGTATCGTCGCTTAAATCCGTTTGAATCGAAACGAGGAGAAATTCTCCGACCTTCAGGATCGGAATACGATCGGTCACGCTTTGCGGTCGCCTTTTCGCACTTCAAAGCCGGCGCGTTGCAGAGTGAGGCGCAGAGCATCGGCAAGCGTTGCCTTCGTAACGATGTCGCCGAATTCGATTCCGAGCGCGACGATCGTTTGGGCGATCTGCGGACGGATGCCGGAGATCATGCATTCCGCACCCATAAGGCGCGCCGCCATAACGGTTTTCAGCAAATGTTGCGCAACCTGTGTATCGACCGCGGCAACGCCGGTGATGTCGATGATCGCATGCGCGCTCCCGGAAGAAACCAGCGCTTGAAGCAGCTCTTCCATCACGACTTGCGTGCGGGCCGAATCGAGTGTTCCCACGAGGGGAACGGCGACGACACCATCCCACAGTTTCACGACCGGCGTGGAGAGCTCGAGCAATTGTTCGGCTTGGCTCGTAATAATCGTCTCACGAGTTTGCGCGAACGCTTCGAACGTCATCAAACCGAATTCGTCGATCAGACGCGAGAACGGCGCAAACTCGGCATAGTCTGCGTCGTTGCCTCCTTCGAGCGCCGTCAGCACGGCATCACGCAAAGCGAACACGGCAATCGCGGTCTCCGAAGGTGTAAAGCCGCTGCGCGCGCGCGTACCTGAATACTCCGAGAGCATCGCACGCAACTCGTCGTACGCGGAATGATTTGCGTCGAACGAGCCTTGGCGCATTCCGCGAACCAGCGCATCGAAAATCGGGAACAGTTCTTCCTTGGTTTCGTTAGCGCTCAACCGCCCTTTAGACGAAGCGCTCACTGCAGCAATCCACTGGCTCGTGATGCGATCGCGACTGGTCTGCAGCGATCCGGCCATCCGGGTGCTCGTGTCCTGTACTGTCGTCATGGCCCCTGCTGTTAAGAGGGCGGAACCGGCGGCCCTGCCCCATGAGAGTGCAAAATGGCGGACGCTGTTCAACCAGTACATCCGAAAATCCGGACGTTCTGATACGAATGCATCCACTGGGCCTTCCCTTTTCCCACAACTTGCCGCCAGCAAACTTCCGCGGTTGCGCTCTGTATGAGAGCGGGAAACAATGCTGGGAGGCGATCGGGGAGCGGCGAGGTTAAGGTTTGATGGAGTAATGGTCGGAGATTTGCATGCCGGCGGGACCGTTTTCGACGGTGAAAGTCTCGAAGTATTCGCCGGATTGGGTTTGGATGTCGGCGGTGACTTTATAAGTGCCGTCGGCATTTTTGATGGTGTTGAGCGAAGTGATTTTGGCGCCGGGACCCATGAATTTTTCGCTCGGCAATCCGCTCATGAGGTAGCTGGCGGCGCTTGATTCATCACCGCGGGCGAGCGCAGAGAGATACGAGTGGACGACCGCAGTGGCGCGGTCGGAGCCGCCGCCGGGAGCGATAGGAGCGGGCGTTTCCGTAGGTGCAGCGGTTCCGGCTGTTTTTGGGGCGGCGGTTTTTGCGGACGGCGCCTGCGGAGCGGGGGTAATGAAGATGACGGATGGGCGAGCCGTAGGCGTCAGCGTGGGAGCGGGGCTTGGCGTAGGTTCGGGACTCGGTTTTGAGGTCGACGTCGGCCTTGCTGATTTTTGTGGGGAAGCCGTAGGCGACGGCAACTCACTCGGCTCGGGCGTTGCGGTGGGCCCGAGCGTTGGCGTGGATCCTTCGGCCGGAAGCGGGGTGACCGACGGGGCCGAAGACGCGCCGGCCGGTACGGGCGAACGGTTGCCCATGAAATGCGCGAGCAGACCGCCCAAAAGCAAGCCGGCAAAAATGACAGCCAGGACCAGCGGAAAGATCGGCAGTCCGCCCCCGCCCTGCGGTTCTTCGGGGGCTATGCGACGGCGCCGGCGAGTGTAATCGTCCACCGAGGCTTATTCGCTCGAGCCTGTTTGCAACGGCTCCGGAAGGGCGGGGACTTTCTCGGCGTGCGACTCTTCGAAAAGTGCGATGGCTTCTTTTAATAGGCCCGTATTTTCGCCCGCGTAACGCACCAGCGCGTCGACCGCCCGGCGTTCGCCGCGCTCTATAGCGTCGAGCGGCGTTTCGGCGCCTTCGGCGGCGTCTTCCGACGACTCGCCGCGATCGCGGAACGCATCGAAAATAGATGCCACTAACGCGCGTAATGCGGGTTCCGGCATTTCGCCGATTCCGTTGCGTAAAAGCGACGTCAATTCAGCGTCGTCCATTTTCGCAACTTGTTTCTCCAAAGACATTGCCGCTACGGTTCTCCCGCCGGCAGGCGGCTCCTCGAAATAGCGCTAAAAGATGTGGTGTGATTCGCGTTCGCGTACCGCTCGATCTACACGCAGTCGCCGCAGGCGGCTCGGTCGCGTTTGCGCTCGCGACGCCGCTTCGCGTTCGCCAGCTCGTCGCGCTGGCCGTACGCGAAGCCATCGGAGCCCGAGCTCCGCACGATAAGTTTCAGCGCAGTATGCATCGCACGCTCGCCGGTCTTGCTTCCGGCGATTTTACGGTGGACATCAACGGCCGGCACTTTGTGGACGCCGATGCGGTGGTCATGTGCGAAGGAACCGCGGACGTACGATTCTACGTTGGCCGCCGGCGGCGCGCCGGACTAGAGTTCCAGCAGTAGCCCCGCAACCATTGGCGCGCACCTCGTTCTTCGTTCTCGCCGGACTGGCTCTCCGGCTCCTCGCGCAGCGCTGGTGGCAGTACGCCTTATTCTGCATAGGAGCGTTCGCGCTGCAAAGCGCGTGCTATTTTGCTTCGCCCACCACGACGATGCTGATTCTGGTGCAGTTTGTGTTCCCGCCGCTCGTCACGGCGCTGACCTACGCGTTCGTGGGGCACGACCAAGGCCTTCTAACGAATCCACTGCAGCGGGCTTTGCGGCGATGGTGGCTCGTCATGCTGGTAGATTTTATCGCCGGGACGGGCGTGTCGTTTGGATTCGATGCGTTCCAGTTGCGCGATGTCTTCACCGGAGTCGCCTTATTTGCAGTCGCCGTCAGCCTTGTCTACGCCGACGTCTACGTGGTGTTGGAAGACCCGATGGATCCGCTCTTGTTGATTCGATCGATCGGGCGAAGCACGTTCATGGCATGGAACGGCTTGGACAACATTGCGCGAAGCTTTGTCTTGACCGCGCTACAAATGTTCCCGTTTTACCCTACGACCGTTTTGGAGCAACACTTTAAAGCTCAGCACATGCACCTTGCGTCGTTTTGGGCGCAGGTGCCGCTGGGTATACTATTAGTGCCGCCGCTTTCGGCACTAACCGCACTTGTTTATCTAGATGCGGCAGGCCGTAAAGCGAAACGGACTTGCGGCGAGTGATAGTGTAGGAGTAGATGCCGCCCCGGGTTCAAAGCGCACTGCTGGTAGCCGCCCTCGTACTGATGGCGGCGACTTCTGCACAAAATCAGCAAAAATACGACGTCACCGGAAACGATACGTATCGCGTCGGCACCACGCTGCCGAACACGACGATCGCGTATAACGGTTCCCAACGCCTGACGGTCGAGCAGACGGGAAAAGATCGCCGTTATACGGCCGAGGCGAATTACACGCGTCGCGACGAAACCGGCAAGGCAAGCGTTCATGCCCGTTTCGTCCAGGATTTAACCGGCGATGGGACGTTCCAAGATCGCAGCGACGAAGATCCGGATTTCTTAACGGTCCTGAATCAGCCGTTTGCGGTGCAGCTCGACGCGACGACCATGCGCGATTTGCGCACGATGCGTCATGCGATCCCGTTCCAGGCGGAGTCGCCGCTCGGCGGTTCGACGCTGCATGGATTCTTGCGGCCCGAACGAGCCGGACGCATCAACGGCGAGCCCGCCGTCGGCGTTCGATTCGAAGCCGAAGGACCAATGGCGGGCGGTCTCCCGCAACATCCCGAGGCGGCTATCAATGGCCGGATTCGCATGGACGGCGCTGCCTACTACGCTACGCAAGGCGCGCTCCTGCTCGCCCTGAACGCCACCTTGACGATTACCGGCAAGCTCGTCAACCAAACGACGGCGGTCCCGGTACGCATTGTGTACAAACGCACGATACGCGCCGACGATTCGGCACCAAGTTGGAACGAAGCAAAATCGCCGTGAGCATTTCACGGCGATTCTACTTTCAAAACTGCTTATAACAGGAGCTTCAACACGCTCCGACCAGCTCGACCTCGAGGCGGTGCCTGAACGGCATCTCGCCGAGAATCGTTAGCGGCGTAAACGCGAGATGGCTTTGATGGTAATCGATCAACATTTCGATCCCGCGCTTTACGCAACCCGTTTCCTCGATGTATTTCGAAAGCTTTTTCGTGAAATACGAATGTGGGTCGTGCAACACTTTGGCGTAATAGGGATCGTCGGTTAGTCCGGACGTGCTGATCCCTTCCTTGGGAACCAGCCAGACGAACCACGGATCTTCGTTCTTGCGGTATCCGATGAGCACGATCGGGACGGCCCGAGCCGAGCCGAGATCGGGCTGAAAGCTGCACATCGTAAACGCGTCGAATGAAATCTCCGTCGGTTCGATCGCTTGCTGCATAAGCTTTAACCTCATAAAACTTTCCTTGCCGCAAATGAAAACCGCCGTGTCGCGAGCGCGATCAACGGCGGTTCAAAGATGGTGCGTGCGGCAATTCCTGTACCATGAATGAGGGTTCTCGACCGCGCGCAAGGAGACCCTTCTCGCAACATCGAGGGTAAATAAAAGGCTGAGGAGATTATCGCCCGGGCGTGAAACCTCGCGGTATCGAGGAGCGGTCCTGAGTCCACGTATGAGCGCGCTCGCACCACTCCTCCAGGGAGTATTCGTGCCACCTACGGTCCAGCAGCCGAAGCCCTCGTCAGAACGGGCAGAAGGCAAGCCGGTACCTGCACCGGACAACTTCGACACAATCGTAGACGACTATCAGCGTCGCCTCTACGGATTTGCTTTGCGTATGACGGGCAATCGCGAAGACGCCGAAGAGATCGTCCAAGATTCATTCGTACGCGCCTATCGCGCGCTCGGCAAAATGTCCGAGGAACAGCGGCGTGAGCTGCGGCTCCAACCATGGCTATACACCATCACGTTGAACGTTACTCGCAACCGCCTGCGCAGCAAACGTCCGACGAGCGTCGCCCTCGACTCACTCGCCGATCCCGACGCGCTGCTTCGCGAGACGCAAGAAGGGCCGGCTCGCCCGGAAACCATCGTCGAGCAGAACGCCGAGGTCGCGCTCGTCGAACGGGCGCTCTTACAACTTCCGATGCACCTTCGCGCCGCAGCAACACTGCGCTTCATCGAAGGTCGCAGCCATCCGGAAATCGCCGAGATCCTTCACCAGCCAATCGGCACGGTGAAGTCGCACGTGCATCGCGCCGTGCGCATTCTGCGGAAAATTCTCGGGCCGCAAATTGGTCGAATTCCCTCTGAAGGAGCCTCCGTTCATGCGTTGTCGTGACGTCGAATCGCTGTGGGACGAAATCCGCGGCGAGTGCCAGCGGTCGGTAAAGGACGCCGTCGAAACGCATCTGCGCACGTGCCCGCCGTGCCAAGAGCTTTACGAACAGTACGAGGGAGTCGCTTATTGCCTCTCGTGCCTGCCGAAGCCTGAGCCGTCGTGCGACTTGGCCAAACGCGTGGTACAACACATCGCGCAAACCAAATACAAAGAACGTCCGACGCCGATTGCGCTCACATCGGTCGAGACGCCGGTCGGCCGGCTTTACGTCGGCTTCAAAGAGAACCGCATCGCGTACATCGGCATCGACACCGGGGAGCCGTTCGAACGGGTTCGCGAGCGCGTCGAAACCCGGCTGCGGCGAAGCGTTCAAGCCGGCGAGCCGCCCGCGTGGCTCAAGGCGACCCTCGATGAATTTTTCAAAACCTGGCGCGTCGATGACAAGAAGGTCGACATCAGCGACCTCACCCCGTTCGAGCAGGCGGCGTTGCGAGCGGCAGCCGAGATTCCGCCGGGAGAAGTCCGATCCTATTCCTGGGTTGCGACGCAAATGGGCCGCCCCCGCGCCGCGCGTGCGGTCGGCCAAGTGATGGCGCGCAATCCGCTTCCACTCTTGTTTCCATGCCACCGCGTGGTAGATTCCGCGGGCGATCTGCACAACTACGGCTACGGCATCGAGATGAAGGCGCGAATCCTACGCATGGAAGGTTACCAACCCGAGAGGTAGCCCGTGCGCAAGAGCCAACCTTAAAGAAGGTGGCAAAGCACGTCCTGATCACCGGGTTCGAACCATTCGGTGGCGAGAAGATAAATCCGAGCGAGATGGTCGCGCGCAGTCTGGAGAACTCTATGATCTCCGGGCGGTCCGTTGCTGTTAGGATCTTTCCGGTGGAAACGCGCAACATCCGGGAACGGATGGAACAAGCGCTGGTCCAGGAAAATCCCGACGTCGTGGTTTGCTTGTCGCAGATGGGCGGCCGTCCGGCGCTTTCGCTCGAACGCATCGCCGTTAACCTCCTGGATTTCGACACGCCCGATAACGTCGGCGTTATGCGTAAAAACGACGCGATCGCACGCGGCGGGCCGGAAGCGCGTCTTTCGAATCTGCCTTTCGATCGGATCGTCGAAGCGTGGAACGCAAACGCCGTTCCGGGGTACGTTTCCAACGCGGCAGGCACGTTCGTCGGTAATCAAGTGCTGTACGAAACCCTGGCGCTAAACGATCAATCGCATTCGCCGGTCGTTGCCGGCTTAGTGCATTTGCCGTATCTGCCCGCGCAAGCCATCACGGCAGGCGCGCAATCTGCTCCCTCGATGTCGCTTGACACGATGAAACGAGGGATCGAAATTTTACTGGAAACCATCGTACCGTGGGTCGAGCAACGGACGCCCGAAGCGAAACGAGCGCAAGAAAAGGGCCGTTCGATGTGGATTCCCCGCGGTGTAAAGGAAGTAGAACGCTGAGCGACCCACGTATCGCGGCCATCCCCGACATCCACGGTCATGCCAAAGGCGAGCACAGACCGTTCACCGAGGAGCGGCCCATCGCGTACTCCGCGCGCATGCTCTTCCTCTGGTTCTATCATGCATGCCGGCGGAATTCGCCTCGCTTTCTGATGGTCTCGGACCACGTCAACTACCTCACGTTCGAAGATCCGGGAGCTGTGAACACCGTTCGCCGCGCGCTGAAGCTTGCGCATGCCGGCGACTTGTACGGTGCGGCGGAAACCGCTGGCGTAGATGTCGCGCATGCGGCCGTCGTGGGCGAAGGCCTGCGCCGCGGCATGCGGTATTCGATCGGCGCCGAGGTCGACAACGATCCTCGCGCAAGACCAGACGCGCAAAATATCGTCGACGCGATGCGCCCCGACGGCATGATCCGCTCGGTCAAGTTCATCACGATCGACCACCCGGAAAAGGGCGGCGAGTACGCGTGGGCATTTGACAATCCCGAGTTCGCCCATTTCTTCGAAGCCGTCGGCGCTGAGCGCGTATGGGAACTTTACATCGAACGTCTCGTAGACGACGTCGAAAAACTCCCGGGACACATCGTCGGCAATTTCTATCGCCCGGCGACGTTCGGGCACTGGCCGGACGATGCAAAACTTCAGCAGTACGAAGACCGCATGCTGGAAGCCGTGCTTGCGCGCGGCATGGCCATCGAAGTCTGCACTCGGGAGCTTTATCGCGATCTTCCCGACGAGCAGCGCCGGCGCTTCATCGACGTCAACAAACGTCTGATGCGCAAAGCGAAGGCAAAAAACGTTCCGATTGCCGTTGGATCGGCCGCGCACAGCCCGAAAGACCAAGGCGCGGCCTTCGACGTCGTGCTGCAGATGCTCGACGACTGCGACGTCAACGAGATCGTCTTCCCGGTTGGCGGCCGGCTCGCGCGCGTTGCGCTCCGCGCCACTAAAGAACACATCGAAAAACAGCAGAAGACGCAAGAGCCGGTCCAGCCGGGCAGCAGTATCAGCGGTTTGAGCCGCGCGGAACTGGGGTTGCCTGAGGAACCGGAACGCTCCCCCGACGAGGCACCGAAGACGCGACGCGACACGAGTCCGAAGAAACGTGCGAGCAGCCCGGCGCGCACGACGAAAACTCCGGAAGCGGAGGAGGCGCCGGCCAAGAGCACGTCGCGACGTTCGGCCGCGTCCGCGGCATCTTCCGCTGCGGCGAAAGAACAAGCCGCTCAAGCCAAAGACGAATCCGAGCAAGAACAAACGCCGCAGCCCGACACCGCAAAAAAAACCAAACGCCGCCCAGCGTCTGCAAAGCCTGCGGCTGCACCGGCGCGGGAACCCCAACCAGAACCGGTTGCCGAAAAACCGGCGAAAAAAACGGCCGAAAAACCGGCTGCCGCAAAAGCGGCGGCGGCCGTAAAACCCCCGGCTGCAGACAAGGTCCACGCCGTTGTTAAAGCGCCGGCCGCTGCTAAGGCGCCCGCGGCAAAAGCTCCGGTAAAGGCTGCCGCAGCAAAAGCTGCGCCCGCCCGTAAAGCACCCGTCGCTAAAGCGCCGGTAAAAGCCGCGACGGCGAAAAAGACCGTCGCCGCAAAACCGGCCGCAAAACCGGCCGCAAAACCGGCCGCAAAAAAGAGCGCCGCAAAACCAGCGGCAAAGCCGGCGGGAAAGACGAACGCTGCAAAACCCGCAGCGAAGAAACTCGCGCCGAAGAAAGCTGCGAGCACAAGCAAGAAGGCGCCGGCCAAGAAGACAGCAACGAAGGCTGCGCCGAAAGCGAAGAAACCGGCAGCAAAGAGTGCTGCAAAACCAACGGCGGCGAAAAAAGCCGTCGCATCGAGGCCGGTAAAGAAAGCCTCGAAGCCGTCATCTAAAGGAACGACGACGAAAAAGAAATCGACAACTAAACGTCGCTGACGAGAGCCCGGGAAGCCGAACGTGTGCGCCCGGGCTTCTTCAGCAGATTTTGGAGCGTGGAATGGCGGACATCGCTCGCCTTCGCAATATCGCTTTCGTCGGCCCGCATCATGCGGGCAAAACCACACTGGTCGAGGCCGTTCTCGCGCATTGCGGCGCGATCCCCAGGCGCGGTTCCATTGCGGACGGCACCACCGTCACCGACCACGAGCCCGAAGACACCGCTCATCTTCAATCGACGACCGTCGGTTTTGCGCATTGCGCATGCGACGACGTCGAGCTCACGATTATCGACTGCCCCGGCTTCATCGATTTTTTCGAAGAGGCGAAATTGGCGCTTGCGGGCGCCGACGCCGCCGTCATCGTGGTGGAAGCCGACCCCAATCGCGCAGCACAAACGCAGCTCCTCGTTGACTATCTTGAAGCGCGGCGCATGCCGCATTGCTTCGTGGTCAATAAGCTCGATCGTCCCGGCGCCGACTTCGAACGGACGCTGGCCGCACTTCAAGCTTTATTCGGGCGTCACGTCGTCGCGGTCGAATGGCCGTTCGCCACGCGTCACGGCAGCGAAGACGGAGCCTTTGCCGGTTACGTCGATCTCGCGCAAATGACGACGCACAACTTTGAAAGCGGTGAACGAAGCGGCGAGATTCCCGAACACGTTTCCGCGCGCGCGCACCTTGCACGCAACGAATTTCTTGAAGCGATGGCCGATTTCGACGACCACCTGATGGAAGAGCTGCTGGAAGGCGTGGAGCCGCCGGCGGACGAGGTGGAACGCGATCTGTGCGACGAGTGTTCGCACGATCAGATCGTTCCGGTACTAGCGGCCGCCGGATCGACCGGGGCGGGCATAGCCGGTCTCGTGCATGCGATGGAACGCTGGTTCCCCTCGCCGGCCGACGCGAACGTGGTGGATGCCGAAGGGCGTCCGATTGCCGCAGATGCGCAGGGCCACGTCGTCGCGCAAGTCATCAAGACGACGATCCACCCGCAATCGGGCAAGCTTTCCGTCGTGCGCGTGCTTTCGGGGACGATCAAAGCAGATTCCACCCTTACCGATATCACGCAAGGCAACGAAAAGGTGCGTTCGGGCGGCCTTTATCGTCTGCAAGGAAAAAAACAAGAAACGATTTCCGAAGCCGGTCCCGGCTCCATCGTGGCGATCGCGCGCCTGGAACCGGTGAAGACGGGCGATACGCTGACGAGCAACGGACATAAAGTGCTGTTGCCGCGCGTCTCGCTAGATGAACCGGTCTTCGCAATCGCTATCAAGCCGAAAGAACGTATCGACGAAGCAAAGATCTTCGCGATGCTTGCACGCATCATTGAGGAAGATCCGGCGCTGCGCCTGGCACGAGCCGACGTCACCAATGAATTTTTGTTATTGGGCGGCGGCGAGCAACACGTCGCGATCGCGGTCGAACGCCTAAGCCGTAAGTACAAAGTCGAAGTGGAAACTGCGCCTCCGCAGATTCCATACCTCGAAACCATCGGAACCGGAACGGAAGTTCACTCGCGATACAAACACCAAACGGGCGGCCACGGGCAATTCGGCGATGTTTGGCTGCGGTTTGAGCCGAGCGAGCGCGGTTCCGGCGCGACATTCGGCGAGCAGATCGTGGGAGGCGTCGTTCCGCGGCAATTCATCCCGGCGGTCGAAAAAGGCGTTCGCGAAGCACTGCTCCATGGACCGAGCGGCTTTCCCGTGACGGACCTCCATGTGACACTTTATGACGGCCAGTATCACGACGTCGACTCGAGCGAACAGGCCTTCAAAACCGCGGCCGGCATGGGCGTACGTGATGCGCTTCCGAAGTGCCGTCCGACGGTGCTGGAACCGATCTCGCGTGTAACCGTAACGGTTCCGGCCACGCTCACCTCATCCGTGATCCAGCAACTCACCGGGAAGCGCGGCCAGATCCTGGGCATGAACCCCGCAGATCGTGCCGGTTACGATGTGGTGGAGGCCGACGTACCACAGGTTGAACTCTCCCGCTACATAACCGAATTGCGGACGGCGACGCAAGGCCTCGCGACTTTCAGCCGGCGCCACGAACGTTACGATCCCGTTCCGGCGAACCGGGTAGGACCGAAAGCCGCCGTTTGACAATGTAGGGCAGACTTTGCCCATATTGCTGCGGAGGCTATTGGCTTCGTGAAACGGATTTTCGCCCTTGTTGCACTCGGCGCTTTTCTCGCCGGGTGCACCAAGGTTTCTACGGAAAACGGAACCGCCGGCGGGCGGCACTCTTGGACGCAACCCGGCGTCCTTCGAGTAGCCATTCAAGGCGAACCCAAGACGTTGAATCCGGTGCTGGCGAGCAACACGATCGAGGTCTTCGTCACTCGTTTTCTTTTTGCGCCGCTGGTCTCCGCGAACGCTAAGGGCGACCCGGTACCGATGCTCGCATCGGAAGTTCCGACGCCCGCGAACGGCGGCGTAAGCAATGGCGGCTTGACCATCACTTATCGTCTACGCGGCAATGCGAAGTGGTCGGACGGGCAGCCGGTTACGAGTGAAGACGTAAAGTTTTCCTGGCAAGCCATGATGAACCCGCGCAATAACGTGGTGACGCGCCACGGCTACGACGACGTTGCGTCGATCGACACGCCGGATTCCAAGACGGCCGTGGTTCATTTAAAATCCAAGTTTGCGCCGTTCGTCAATACGTTTTTTGCGGAAAGCGATCAGCCGTTCTCGATTTCGCCGGCGCACGTGCTTTCGAAATATCAGAACGTCAACGAGGTCCCGTTCAACAGCGAGCCGACCGTGTCCGACGGCCCGTTCCGTTTTGGCGAGTGGGTGCGCAACGACCACATCACGCTTGTCGCAAATCCGGATTTCTTCATGGGCAAACCGCGCTTGGACAAAGTCGTCATCAAGATGGTTCCGGACGAAAACACGTCGGCGAACTTGCTCAAGACGCATGACATCGATTGGATTTACGAAGCATCGATCCGCCTCTATCCCGCTCTAAAAACCGTCAGCGACATCACGACGACGTGGGTGGAAGCCAACGGCTATTACGGCATGCAAATCAATACGTCGCATCCGCCGCTCGATGACGTTCGGGTACGCCAAGCCATCGCGTATGCCATCGATAAGCAAAACTTAATCGATACGGCCGCGTTTGGCCAGGAGAAAGTCGCGACGGAGGATCTGCCCGACTGGATGTGGGCGAACGACCATACGATCAAGAATCCGCCACATGACCCGGCTAAAGCTCGGCAGCTGTTGGCGCAAGCGGGCTATAACCCGGGCGCCGACGGCATCATGCAAAAGAATGGACAAAAGCTTTCGCTGTTACTGATAACGGAGAATTCGAACGTCACCTACAAACAAATGGCTGTTCAAATTCAGAATCAACTGCACGCCGCCGGTATCGACGCGCAGATCAAGCTTTTCCCGTTCGCCGAGCTTTATGCGTCGGCCGCGCAAGGCGGAATTCTGCAGACCGGACACTACGATATGGCGATCAACGGTTGGTTCTCCGGGCTTGACCCTGACGACAGCTCGCAATTCACGTGCAAGAATATCCCGCCCGGCGGTTACGATTACACCCGCTTCTGCAACAAGACGATGGACGCAGCCGAATCGGAAGCTTTGACGAATTACGACCAGGCGGGGCGCAAGAAAGCTTATGCGCAAACGCAAGCTACGCTCGCAACGCAAGTGCCGCAAATCTTCTTCTGCTGGCTGCGCCAACAGAATCCCATCAGCGTCGACTTCAAGGGCTTTGACCCGAACCCGGTAACGGAGAATTGGAACTCGTGGCAATGGAGCATTTAGGGAATCCCAATCAACCGGTAGGGCCGCTGCCCGAACTCGTCTGGCTTCGCAAGATGATCATGGAACGCGCGCTTACGAGAGGCGATTACGTGCTCTCCGGCGGCGTGCGCAGCGACTACTACATCGACAAATTTCGCTTGTTCTCCGATCCGCACGTCCTGCGGCGCATCGCGCGATTGTTCACGCCTCTTCTGACGGAAGTCCATCCCGACCTAATTGCCGGGACCGAGCTGGGCGGCGTCGTCATTGCAACCGCTGTTTCGCAGATGTCCGGCTTACCGATGATCGCCGTGCGCAAGGAACCGAAGGGCTACGGCGCATTTCCCGAGGAGTTCGTCGAGGGACCGTACGAGGCGGGACAGCACATTTTACTCGTCGAGGACGTCGTAACGTCGGGCCGCGAACTCATGGCGTCTTGTAAGCGTCTCGAGGGCCTGGGATTAAAGGTTACGCCGTGCGCGGTCATTAGCCGGGGCCTCGCGCCTGTTAGGGCGTTGATCCAATTTTCTCTACCACGAGGTCACGCCAAAACCGACAACTAGCCCTGGCCGTCATTTTGCACGGTTCAGCCTCGCACGGCCCCGTCATCCTGAGCCTGAGACCAAAGATGCAACGAATGCTGATCGATCACATTGACCTCCGAGTTAAAGATCTGGCGACGGCGAGGCCGTTCTATGATGCTCTAATGTCGGCAATGGGGTTTAGCCGCTTTGATGTTAGGGAGCACGATGTTAATTATCACCGGCCCGATGAGGAATGGTCGCAACCGTTCTTTGGGATAATGGCCGATCCCGGTCATCACGCTAATGACGCGCGCATTGCGTTTCGTGCCGCTTCGCGCGAAGACGTCGATCGCTTAGCGGAAGTGGCTCGAGCGGCGGGTGCGTGCGAATTCGAAGCGCCGGAAAACTATTATGGATCGCCGCGATATTATGCGGCATTCTTTGAAGACGTCGACGGCAATAAATTGGAGATTTGCTACCGCCGGTAAACTGCGAGCCTTGCCTAGCGTGATGAATTCTTCGCCCGTTTGGAGCGACGGCGAGCGCGGCGTCGCGCGGCAGTCGATAAGCGGCGATCGAGCGCCATGAAGCGGCGGCGTTTGTGCCAGTAAGCCGGCCGTTCGTCGTCGTTTTCTTCTTCGGCGAGCGGGTCGATATAGGTAAGGTCGATCATGCGAACAGCATACCCGCTTAAACGGCGAGTTCGGTGCCGTCGTCGGCGGTCGCCGTGGGCCCATGGTAGACGGTGCGGGCGGCGTCGGCAAGTTCATCGGGAGCGAACTCACTGCCGTAATGCGTGAGGACTAAGCGGCGCGCGCCGGCGTTTCTTGCCATTTCGCCGGCTTCGATAGCTGAAAGATGTCCGCGCACCGGCCCCGCTTCCGAAGCTAAGCCGAGCGCGGCTTCGCACAGAAAAAGACTGCAGCCGCGCGCGAGTTCTTCGACGGCTTCACATGGCCCGGTATCGCTCGAGTAAACGACGCTCGATCCGTCGCGTTCCGCCCGTACCGCGTAAGCGTCGATGTAGTGCACCGTTTTCGCGAACGTCAGCGTGATATTGCCCACGTAGAGTTCTCCCGCCGGATCGTACTCGCGTACATCAAACACCTCATCGAGAAAATCGCTCGAGTCTTCGCGTTTGAACGTTCCGGTGAGCGCGCGCAGTTGCGCTTCTCCGCCGGGCGGCAGCCATAGCGGCATCTTTTCCTCACGCAACAGAGGACCGTATTTTAGCCCGTACCGCAGCGGAATGAGATCGAGGAAGTGATCGGCGTGCATGTGCGTGATAATGATTGCGTCCACGTCCGGATAGTCGATCACCTCGCGCAGATTCGAAAGCGCGCCCGAACCCAAATCGATTAAAATCTTGGCTTCGCGCGTGCGAATCATTTGACACGTACATGCGCGGCCCGGTCGCGGAACGGATGCGCTCGATCCGACGACCCGGACTCGCATGGAAGCCGCCATTACGGTAGCGATGCGAGAACCTCATCGGCATGCCCGTCGACTTTGACCTTCGGCCAAACGCGGACGATCTTACCGTTCTTATCGATGAGAAACGTCGACCGCTGCACGCCCATCGATTTCTTGCCGTACATATTCTTTTCGACGATCACTCCGAACGCATCGCACACCTTCGAATCGGTGTCGGCAAGGAGCTGGAACGGGATCGAATACTTCGTCTTGAATTTTTGATGCGACGGAACCGAATCGCGGCTCACGCCGACGATGCGCGCCTTCTTCTTCTGGAATTGTTTGTAGAGATCGCGGAATTGCGAGGCTTCGTTGGTGCAGCCCGGCGTGTCGTCTTTGGGATAGAAGTACAAGACGAGCGATTCGCCTAGCAAATCGCTCGTAGAGAGCTCGCTGCCCTCGTCGTCGGTCACCTTGAGCTTTGGAAGCTTATCGCCTTCGCTAAGCACGTTAGCCTTTCTCTTCACTGAATTGGTCGAGCGGGACCATGAACAACAGACGGTCGCCCGGCCGGACGTCGTGTTCGAACTTGTGGACGGGAACCGCAACTCCTCCGCCGTTCTGCTGCTCGCGCCAAACGAACAGCGGGATCCAACGCACCTTGTAGCCCGGCCGTTCGGGCGGTGCCGGAGGCGGCGCGTTCCCGGCATTTTGAAGGCGCTCGGCAAGCTGGAACGTGCGAGCGTTGGCGGAATCGGCGAATAGATCGAAGCGGCCGCGCGTGCTTTCGAACCGCGCGAGACCGGCAATCGTGGGCGCCGTCAATTCCGTTGTGGAGAACGAAGCAATGCCGAAATGCCGTTTGATCGACGCGCCGAACGCGAGATCGTCGATGCGCAAAACCACGTGAAAAACGCCGTGTCCGCGCTCTTTCGTTCGCGTACGCGCGCCGAGCGCAACCTCCAGGTTCGCGGTATCGCTGTTCGTAACGCCGATCAACGCTTTCGCGCGTTCGGGCGTGCAGTACCCGATGGTTTCGTCGTTCGTTGCATCGCCCGTCAGCAAATCGACTTTCCGGTCACGGGCCAGCTCGATTAGAATAGCATCCGGATTCTGTTCCACCACGACGACGTCTTCGCCGAGTTCGCGTAAATAGTCGATCACCAGCGAGCCCACGTTTCCCGCGCCGCAAACTATGACGTGGCCCGATCGATGGATGCGCCTCAAGCCTTGCAATCGCCGCGTGGTCGCGGCGTTCAACGCGGACGTAATCGTTGCCGTAAAGACCGCGAACCCGACGATCCCTACGAACATCACGAGCATCGCGACGAGCATGCCGGCTATTTCTGCGCCCGTCAACGGATGGTTCGCGCAGTTTTTACACGGCGAAATGTCACCGTATCCAACCGTCGTCATCGTCGTCATTACGTAGTAGAGCGACGCCACGATGTTCAGGTGCAAATTCCAGGCGAAAAACGCGACGAAGAGCGCGTACAGCAAGAACGCCCCGAGAATAAGCGTTCGAAGGATCGGCTCCGTTCGGCGGATCGATATCCGCACGTTTCTTAGCGCGCCCGTCCATCGCTCGCGCCAGTTGTACCGGCGGACGCGGTGCGGAGCGTCGGCCCAGGTTTCCTTCAGGTGCACGATCGGCCCGAAGACGACGACGCGCGAGCCGGCATCGAGTGTGCGACCTAGTAGGTCACCGTCCGCGTGATCTTCATCGCCATGGCACAGATACGGAGCGACGCCGTCTACCGCTACGATTCGCGCGTGCAGCTTCTCCTCGGCTTCGGCAATCGTCGATCCCTCGACGCCGAAGTCTCGCGCCGTCCTTTCGCAGAACCCGAAAAGCCCCGCGGAGTTCCGCTGCGCATCGCTCGTATCGCGCGTTACGTCGATGCGATGCACGGCCTTGGTAACCATGGTCTCAAGCGTCGGAAACGGCAACGCATAGAAACAAGACGGATCCACCGCCGATGCCGCGTACGTCGCCGCTGCGTGTGCGGCAGGCGAAATGGCGGTGCAGTTATGTTTAAGGCCTTCTTGGATCTTGTGGCCGAGCACGGGATTGAACTGGCGGATCGTCACTCGCACCCGTTCGTTGATATCGCGCGCCAATAACGCGACACGCAGATTCAACCGGTCGTCTTGCGAAACCGCGACGAGGCAGTAGTCGGTATGGGTCGCGTCGCGATCGCCACTTTGCAAGCCGGCCCGGCGCAACGTCGCGGTGTCGGCGGGATCGGCGTTGACGAATGAAAAGGTCTCCGGAAATTCTTCCGTCAGCGACGCCACGACGCTCGCAAGAAGGCGATGAGCGCGCTCGTCTTCGTGCTTCCAAACGAGCACGATGCGCTGGCCCGCCGTCTTCAGAATCTCACGGCAAATTTCGTACGCCAGGTAGTCGCCGCCGACGACGATAATGAGCGTCTCGGTCGCCATAGATGTCGCCTGATTCGCAGCAAGCACCGCTCCGCCCCCCGCACCCGCTGGCCGTCGAGTTGATCGAACGCCTGCGGGAGCGCCCCGGTGTGCCCGTTTTGGAAGTCGGCCGCGGCAGCGGTCGCAATCGAGCGGCGCTCGAACGCGCCGGCCATGTGGTCGTCGATTTCGACGACGAAGAATCCGAACCGGTTGCAGCCGCGATTTCTACACACGCGCTATTGCATGGCTCAGCGGCGGACATTGCGGCGGTCCTCGCGCGGATCGCCGGCCGGCTCGCGCCCGGCGCACCCTTTTACGTCACGTTCGGATCGGTTCGCGACGCGCGATACCGCAAAGGCGACCGCCTCGAGACGCACACGTTCGCTCCGCATAACGGCGACGAGCGGGGCGTTGCGCACACCTTTTACGATGAAGTGCGTTTACGGAAACTGCTCGAGCGCGACTGGTTCATCGAATCGCTCGAAGAACGCGATGTCGACATAATAGCGGGTGCGTGGGCACATGAGACTATGCCGCTGGAACGCAGCGTACACTGGTTTGCGCGATTGACGCGTCGCTAGTAGAGCGGAACGGACGCATCAATCTGGCGCGCATAGGCATCTATGCCGCCGTCGACGTTCACCACGTCGCTAAACCCGCGCGCCGCGAGAAAGCTCGCGACTTGCGCACTGCGGCCGCCGTGATGGCATAGCACCGCGATCGGCTCGTCTTTCGGCAGTTCGTCCACGCGTTGCGGCACTTGCCGCATCGGAATATGCAACGCGTCAGGCAACGACGCAGCCGTCAATTCGGCCGGCTCCCGAACGTCGAGCAAGATAAAGGCTTTTCCCTCGCTGCGCCACCGCGCGAGTTCATTAACGTCGATATCGCGGGTCATCGCTGCGCGTTGGTTCCAATCAAGTCGCGCATCGGACTCGACGCATTTGCATAAAGCCGTTTCTCCATACGGCCCGCGAGAAACGCCTGACGGCCGGCAACCACGGCGTTTTTCATTGCGTGCGCCATCAGCACGGGATCTTTGGCGGCGGCAATGCCGGTATTCATCAAGAGCGCGTCGACGCCGAGCTCCATGGCGATTGCCGCATCCGAAGCCGTTCCGACGCCCGCATCCACGATCACCGGAACGCGCGCACGCTCTTTGATGATGCGAATCGTATAAGGATTGCATACACCCAGTCCGCTGCCGATCGGCGCGGCCAGCGGCATCACGACGACGCAGCCGGCTTCTTCCAACTGTTTGCACACCACGGGATCGTCACCGATATACGGCAACACCGTAAATCCGTCCGCGACGAGCGCTTCAGCCGCTTTCAACGTTTCCGCAGAATCCGGATGCAAGGTATCCGGATCGCCGATGACTTCCAGCTTGATCAGATCGGTTTCCAGCAACTCACGCGCGAGCTGTGCCGTGAGAATCGCATCTTTGGCGTTGTAGCAGCCGGCCGTATTAGGCAGAATTCGCATCTTCGAGCGGTCGATGTAATCGAGCATCGTCTTGCCGGTTGGATCGTCGAGGTTGATGCGGCGTATCGCGACGGTGACCATGTCGGCGCCGCTCGCTTCGTGTGCCGCTTGCATCACTTCCATCGACGGATACTTGCCGGTCCCGACAATGAGCCGCGAGGAGAACTCGTACGTACCGATTTTCAGAACGTCTTGCATAAGGATTAACCGCCTGCTACTGCTTTGATGATTTCGATTTTGTCGCCGTCGACGAGCGCATGCGCCTCGTAGTCGGCACGGCGAACGACGCGATCGTTTCGCGCCACCGCGATTCCCGCTCTAGGCGCGCCCAAAAGCTCGAGCAAAGCCGCGACGGTTGTCCCGTCGGGCAGTTCTTGCGTTTTGCCGTTGACCGTTGTTTTCACGCTTTCGTCATTCGAGGCGCCGCACCGGGCGCGCCTTCGACGACGTCGGCAATCGCACGGGCGGTTGCAGGCGTCAGCAAGATGCCGTTCCGGTAATGCCCCGTCGCGAGCAATAAACCTTCGACCGAAGTCGCACCAATATAGGGCATCCGACCTTTCGTGCCGGGTCGCAATCCCGCCCATGTTTCCGTTAAAGCAAAGCCGCCGAGCGCCGGCGCCGCGGCAAGCGCAGCCCGCAACAGCGTCTCGACGCCGCGCGCCGTAACGCGTTGATCGAATCCTTCGTGTTCGACGGTCGCACCGACCAGCAGTCTACCGTCATCGCGCGGCACCAAGTATGCTCCGGGCACCCACGTCGTGCGCCGGACCATTCCAACGGGAACCGCCAACGCGAGCATCTGTCCTTTGACGGGTTCGACTTCCGGCACCGCGCCGCCCGGCATGCCGGGCACTTGTGCCGCCCACGCACCCGCTGCATTAACGACATACGACGCCGCCGTAAATCCTCGATGGCTGCGAATGCCGCGCACGCGCCGCTCGTCACATTCCAACGCAACATCTTTTGCATCGCGCACGATGGTCACACCGCGCTCCTCACACGCTGCAATCAACGCGCGGCCCAACCGCCGGTTATCCACGTACCCTTCGCCTTCAACGAGCAACGCTCCAACGACATGCTTCCCAAGCACCGGTTCTATCCCGAGCGTCTGCCCCCGATCGAGCACTTCGCACCCAACGCCACGCTCGTGCAACTCTTCCCAATGCGCGCGCAGCTTCATCATTTGCTCGTCATCGAACGCCGCATTCACTATTCCATCCAACCGTAAATGCGGATCCACTCCACTGGCTTCACGCACGCGCTCCACGAATTGGGGATACATTTCCAACGATGACGCGCACAACGCTAGCAGCTCTTCGTTCTCGACTCTCTCCGTATAGGGCGCCAACATCCCCGCCCCAGCCCACGACGCCTGCCTCCCGGGCTCGGCACGATCGTAAACCCTAACTTGCGCCCCTCTGTTCGCCAACTCAAACGCTATCGCCAGCCCTATGAGCCCAGCCCCTACGATCGCAACATCCCCGCCCGAATCTCTCACCCTCTCATTGTATCCGTTTGCCAGACGCCCCACGTTCCGCCAAACATCTTCGTCCGGCTTCAAAACTTGTTGACCCGAAAAAGGCGCGTAGCGCCGCCCTCACATCCCGGTATAGACCGGCCCTTCACCTCCCTGCGGGGGCACCCACGTAATAATTTGATACGGATCGGCAATATCGCACGTCTTACAGTGCACGCAGTTCGTGAAGTTGATTTGTAGCCGGCCTTCTACTTCGCCGTTTTTCTTTTCGAATAGCGGTTCGTAGACTTTCGCCGGACAGAAGTAGGCGCACGGATTTCCGTACTCGACCGTGCAGCGGTCTCGACACACATTGGTGTCGGCAACTTTCAGATGGCAGGGTTGATCTTCTTCGTGAATCGTTCCGGAGTTGTAGACGTCGGTAAGTTTATCGAACGTCAGCACGTTGTCGATTTTCGCTCGGGGCGTTTCTTTGGGACGATACCCCGCACGCTCCATACGCTCGTATCCGGGTTTCGACGAAAGCTTATCCTTGAAGCCGAACGCTTTGCCGCCGGTGAACGTGGAAAGTCCGGCGTTGAACACACCGGCGAACATCCCGTGTTCGAACCCTTGGTGAAAGTTGCGGGAGCTTCGCATCTCGTCGTATGCCCACGAGTAGCGGAAGCGCTCTTCGAACGACGCGAGCTGTTCGCTGTCGAATTTTTCGACTTTCAGCGCTTCCCACGCGGTTTCCGCGGCCATCATGCCGGACTTCATTGCGAGATGCACGCCTTTGAGACGCATGCCATTGAGAAAGCCGGCGGAATCCCCGACGATCATCATGCCGTCGGCGTACGGACGCGGCATCGCAAAAAAGCCGCCTTCCGGAATTGCTTTCGCGCCGTAGCGAATCATTTTGCCGCCTTCGAGCAGCTTCGCAATCACCGGATGCTGCTTCATGCGCTGCAGCTCGTTGTGCGGATCCGTCGTCGGGTTCTTATAGTCCAGTCCCGTAACGTGGCCGATGTCCAAGATGTTGTTGGCCATGCCGTACATGAAGCCGCCGCCAAAGGTTTCTGCCGGAAGCGGATAGCCCAGCGTGTGGACGACGCTCCCGGCGGCGAAACGGTCGTCGGGAAGCTGCCACAACTCTTTGACGCCGGCCGCATAGACTTGCGGTTCTTTTCCGGCATCCAGGTTCAATCGCGGAATCGCCTGCTTTGCAAGCGTGCCGCGCGGCCCTTCGCCAAGAATCACGATCTTGGCTAGCAAATCCGCGCCCGGTTCGTAATTGGCTTTCGGATTGCCGTTGTGATCGACGCCCTTGTCGCCGGTGCGCACGCCGATGACGCGATCGCCTTCCCACAGCAACTCTTGTCCCGGGAATTCGCCGAAAACTTGGATGCCGAGGTCTTCCGCCTGCGAGGCCATCCACTTCGTCAGCTTCTGCAACGACGACACGAACTTGCCGTGGTTGTTTAGCGGAGGAGGCGTGAACGGCGCTTTGATTTTACCGCCCGCCGTGAGGAACCACATTTCGTCGCGACCGACCGGGGCTTCCACGGGGCCACCGAGTTCTTGCCAGTCCGGAATCAGCTCGTTGATTGCGCGCGGGTCCAGGACCAGGCCCGAAAGGCCATGGTTGCCGATCTCCGCGGCTTTTTCGATGACTAGGATTTCGAGCTCTTTGCCCGCCTCTTTGGCCAATTGTCCGAGGCGAATCGCGCCCGCCAAACTTGCCGGGCCCGCGCCGACGAAGAGAACGTCGACTTCCAGTTGATCGCGCTGTGCCATGCGCGGGGGTTTCGAGTTACCTTGAAATGATCATTTGCGAGTAGTCTGAGAATCTGAAGCGCCGGCTTGACAATCCAGCGACGCGAGCGCTGCACTCACTGCCGTCACGTGCATCTCGATTCGCAAAGAAATATCGCGTCTGCCGGGAGCTTCGAACGTATACACTTGTCGCGCGGCATTGCGCTGCAGGAGCAGCGAGTAAGAGAGACCGCCCAGCTCTTCTATCTCTGCGATCGCATCGGGCACAAGACAGAGGCATCGCAATTCCGCCTGCAACGCTTCCGCGACGGTGCGCGACCCATACGCGTAAAAGTACAAGTCTTCTACATCGCCGTCTTCGTGGAGATCCATCGCGAGCACAAACTTGAAATCGCGATTGGCCATGATCACGGCTTTGGATTCCGGTGAACTGCCGCCGCGGCCGAAGGTGCGATTGATGTCGATGCCGTCAGTCGATTCGCGCGTGGCTGCATCGTAGCCGGTGGGATTAATGCACGGCCACAGCCGGTACGCGAAGCGTTCGTCAAGCAATGCGCGCTCGGCGAGCCACAACAACGCAGCCGGCCCGGACCGTTCGTCACCGTGTATGCCTGCCGAAAGGGTTACCACCGGTTGTTCCGGCTCACCGCTTTCAACGCACAGCAACGTCCGCGCCGCGCCGACACATGCCACTTCGCGCACGCGAAAATTGCCGTCTGCGCGTAACGCCTTCCAGCGCATCGCCAATTCCCGGTAGGTAGCAAGCTCTTGCGGCATAAACACCCCTTCCATGAAAACCGAGTCCGCCGCTGCTTTTCGCAGTTTTGCAAGCGACAATAACGCCCCGGTAGCGCCCGAAATCATGCAAGCCATCATCGACGCGAACGCCGGCGACGCTGTCGGCTATGGTCGCGACCCGTTCACGGAGCGCGCCGTGGACCGCTTTCGGGAACAGTTCGGGAAGGACACGGAAGTCTTCTTTACGTTCAACGGAACCGGCGCTAACGTTACGGCACTCAGCTGCGTCGTGCGGCCATGGGAAGCGGTGCTCTGTCCGGACACGGCTCATTTACAGACCGATGAATGCGGCGCATTCGAGCGTTTCACCGGCTCGAAGGTGATTCCCATTGCAACCGCTGACGGAAAATTGACCATCGAAGCGCTCGATGCGCATTTACACGGTGGGCACGACGAGCACCATTCCCAGCCGCGCGTCGTCTCGATCTCGCAATCCACCGAATACGGCGACGTCTACGCGCTGGACGAATTGCGGGAGATGTGCGACTTCGCACACCGCCAAGGGTTGCTTGTGCACGTCGACGGCGCCCGGATAGCGAACGCGTGCGCGGCGTTGAGCCTTACGCCGAAACAGTTGACGAAAGATGTGGGCGTCGACATGCTGTCTTTCGGCGGAACGAAAAACGGCATGATGGCGGGCGAAGCAATTTGCTTCTTCGATCCGGAGCTCGGCGCGATCGCGGCCCCGTATGCGCGCAAGCAAGCAATGCAGCTGGCATCCAAAATGCGCTACATCGCGGCGCAATTCGAAGCGCTGTTAACGGACGATGTTTGGCTTCGGTATGCTACCCATGCCAACGCGATGACCGCACGTTTGCTTTCGCGCATTCAAGCGATTCCTAGCATTCGTGTCACAAATACCGTTCGCTGCAATGCGATCTTCGCAACGCTGGACCGGCGAGCAATCGAGAAGATCCAAGAGCGATTCTTCTTCTATCTCTTCGACGAGCGGCTTCCCGAAGTGCGCTGGATGACGCACTGGGCAACGCGCGAAAGCGACGTCGATGAATTCGCCGATGTCATCGAGCACACAGCAACGTCCCAGGTTTAGCGGCGAAGCGCTAAACCATGCGCACTTTTTCGCGCTGCCGTTACGTTGAGGAGTCAAGGAGGCACTCACAACGACCATGCGATCGACTCTTCTCAAATCGGCTTTGCATCTAGCTGCGGCAGCCGGACTCTCAATAGCCGTAAGCGCATGCGGCGGCGGTTCGTCGAATCCGTTTAACCCCAATCCAAACGGCAACGGCTACGGCAGCCAATGTGCGCCCGGCACGAACGTCCAGCTTGCCAATCCATCGACGTATGCAAGCGGAGTTCCAACGAACATCGGCGCCATTACGATCGTCGCCGACGGCAGCTCGAACTCACTCTACAATACGTACAACAGCTGGAATTTGGTCTTGCAAGGAAGCTTCGGCAACACGATCACGAGCGGCCAGCTCGGCCTCGTTTCCGATGCGAACGGACCGCATCCGTTCCCATCGGACTACTACTACTCAGGATCGGTACCGACGCTTCCCGCCGGCCAAACTTTCCAGGTTCTGCTCGAAAACAACACCGGCTTTTGCTCGCCGGTAACGATCGGCCAGTTCAGTACGTAGCGTACGCGACGGCGTCAATTCTCCACTTCGTAGAAATACTCGCCCGCAATGGCGGTGCAGCCTTGAACTTCAGGCTGGAACATCGTCTTTCGCGCAAGTTGCATGGCCAAACTATCGAGGGCAAGGAATCCGCTCGACCGTTCGACGAGCACGCGTTGCGGCAACCCGGGACTCGCAGAGAGCGTTACCCGTAGTTGCGTGATGCCGTGCTCGCCTGCGGACGACGCGATGCTGGGAACACCGCTAAAGAGCACGTCGGTCACCGAGGCGGCAACATTCGGTTGCGTACAGTTTTCCGCGGAAACCGCGACAGTTGAAGTGGACGAAAGAATCAGGGACAACGCGAGTGGATGCATTTGGAGATCCTTTTCCTTTTGGATTTTCCTCCACGGTTGTAACGTACGACAACTTTACGGAAAAGGCATAAATTATTTCTGAAAATTCAAGCCGTCCAGTCCAACATGCTTTGCCGCTGCGCTTTTGGGAAGCGTTCTTTGCTTTTGATGGCTTCCACGTACTTGCGTTTACCGGCGCGGTTGCCTTTGCCAAGCATGATGCCGCCGACGAGCCGGTCTTGCCAAAAATATAAAGCGCGATACCAACGTTTATCAATGTCCGTCTTCTTCGCAACTTCGATCTCGGGTTGGAGCTCCGGCGATAAGCCGAACTGCGTGATCGTCTGACCTTTGAAGAGGAGGGAAGAGTACTCCGGCACGTCGTGATACTTTTCGCTCGCACCGATCATATTTGCGGCCGCAACCTTGCCGTGCGCGCCGGCGTTGTTCCACGTTCCCATGCGGTAGCGCATCTCTAAGATCGGATCGAAAAAGTCGGCGATGTCGCCGGCCGCGAAGACGCCGGGGACGTTCGTCTCCAGATTGTCATCGCAGAGAATTCCGTTCCGGCTCGTCTCGATAGATGTTCCGCTCACCAGTTCGGTGTTCATCGCAAGACCGAATCCGGCACCGTAGCACTGCGCTTCGATCTCCAGACCGGACTTCGTACGCACTTTGGTGATTACGCCGTTGGACCTGACAAATTCCGCCACTTCCTGACCGTAATGCAAATGGACGCCGTCAGCTTTGGCGGCCTCGTCCACCAGCTCGCCTGCCTCTTCATCGAGCAGGCGATGGAGCACGCGCGGACCGCGAATCAGCCAGTGCGTCTCGATCTTTCTTGAGGCGAACGCTTCAGCGAGTTCATATGCGATGAATGACCCGCCGATTGCAACCGCGGCTTTGGCCCGGTCGATCTGCTCGGAGATGGCCCGCGTATCGTCCAGGTATTGGAAATTGTAGAGGTTCCTAGCGCCCTCTGAACCAGGAGCCCCGGTGGGATTGGGCCGTCCGCCGGTTGCGAGCAACAGGGCATCGTAGGGATACTCTTGACCATCGGAGACTACGGTGCAGCCTTCCACGTTCACCGTTTCGACCCGCGTTAGGAGCTTAAGCGCGATCTTGTGGTCCTCGTGCCACGCGAGGTCACGCATCATCACTTTTTCTTCTGGAATCTGTTTGCGAAGCATCGGAGGCAACGAAATCCGGTTATACAGCGGGTACGGCTCGTCACCGAACAGAGTAATTTCGCATTCCGGGTCATGCTTGCGGAGCTGCTCCGCCGCGGTCGTACCGGCAAAGCCGTTTCCCACGATGACGTATCGCCGTCCCGAACTCGCCACGCGGACGCTCCTTTCGCATCGTTTGCGTTCGCAGTATCGTTGAAGTAAGTAGGCGGGTGTCTTGGCCGTCACCTGCGAGGATAGAATGGACGTTCGCTTAGTGCAGCTTCTCGGGTCCTTCATCACTGCGCGCAGCGATTATGCGTTGACGCGCCTGGAATGCGCCATGCAGCTGCCGGATTATCCGGCGCCTCCCGTCATCGATCGCCTCAACGAGGCCTCGGAACAGGCGCTGCGAGACGAATGGCCGACGATCGAACGTCAACTAGATCTTGCGCTTACCTACGGAAAGCGGGCACAGCGCGCTAAGAGCGCCCAATTGCGGGAAGCTGGTGCATTCCGCGCGCTCGAGCGCTCGTTGCGCGAAATGGATCAGTACGCGCGGGCGATCCGCTGGGTGATGGCCGTTACCGAAAGCGAAGACGTCTGAGCGCTAACCATGCAGTGCTAGGCCCATCATCATGCGCAGGGCGACATCTAAAGCGCGTTCGTCGATATCGTACCGCGCGCTGTGCTGCGGCTCGATGCCGAGCTTTTCGCCCTGCACGCCGACGATGAAGTACGCACCCGGGCGTTGCTGCTGCATGAACGCCATATCTTCGGCCCACATGACGATATCGTGCGGATAGACGACGTTTTCCGCGCCGACGACGTGCTTGCCCACTTCGCGAACGACGGCGTTCATTGCCGGATCGTTGATGGTCGGCGGATACGCCCAGAAATATTCGAACTCATAATCGAGTCGAAGCGCATCGCAGAGCCCTTCGGTCATTCTTTCGATGCGCTCGGGCATCGAACGGCGCACGTCTTCGTCCAATGCACGAACCGTGCCGAGAAGTTGAGCCGAATCCGGAATCACGTTGAACGTGGTTCCCGACGAAAGCTTGCCGACCGTGACAACGACCGGATCCTTCGGAGCGATCTCGCGGCTCGAGATCGTCTGAAACATCGTTACGAGCTGCGCCGCTGCCACGATCGGATCGTGCGATGTGTGCGGCATGGCGCCGTGACCGCCTTTTCCGTTTAGCACCAGTTCGAAGCGATCGGACGACGCAAAAAACGCGCCGTCGCGAACACCAATCTTTCCGACTTCGAGCCCGCTATATAGATGCAACGCGAACGTTCGATCGACGTGTGGATTTTCGAGCGCGCCGTCGTCGATCATCAATTGATTGCCGGCGAAACCTTCTTCGCCCGGCTGAAAGCAGAAGACGAGCGTTCCCGGGATCTCATCCCGCATTCCGGAGAGCGCCCGCGCCGCTGTTAAGAGAATCGCCATGTGCCCGTCGTGGCCGCATGAGTGCATGACCCCGTCCACCGTCGAACGGTAGACAGGCTCAGCTATTTCTTGCATGGGCAAGGCGTCCATGTCGGCGCGTAAAAGCGTAACGGGTCCGCGCTTCGCGCCCTTCAGCGTTGCGAGTATGCCGGTTTGACCGATGCCGGTGCGGATTTCATCGAAGTCGCACTCACGCAATTCGCGCTCGATGAACGCCGCAGTTTCGTGCTCCTGCATCGAGAGTTCCGGGTGCGCGTGAAAGTGTCGTCGATACCGGACGAGTTCTCCGTGCGCTGCTTCAGTCGTCGGCTGGGCCATGCCGCTCCTTACGGCGTTTTTTCTAGTGGTTCCCGTATTTGAAGTCGAAGTCTTCGATGCTGACGACGGGCGTGCACAGAAAGGAAGCGGGCTCGTACGTCGAGCCGCGTGCATCGGTCAGCGCCAGTTGATCGATCCCTTCGACGCCGCTGGATTCTGCGATTTCCGCGTCGACAACCCGCGCGTCGGAGTCAAGGTAGATCCGCACTGTGGCGTGCCGGGTGGTGTTCCCGAAGAAACTCGTTTCTACGCCTAATTCGCGCGTCATCCGTGGCGGCTTGTACACCGCACCGCACGAAAGCTCCGGCAACTGTTGAAGCAGTTTCGGCTGAAGCGTAAACGGGCTCGGTCCAAGGTGATCGCCGCTTGCATCCGGTCCGGTTTCGCTCTCGACGCTTTCAACGACGGATGGACAGTCTTCAATGGCCGCACCGTCGATACCGACGGCGTCGACAAAAGCATAACGCACGCGCTGCGCTTTTGGAAAACGAATCAGAAAGGGACTCGAAACCTCGTCGGTGTTGCCTTTTGCTTCGTGCAGCCCCAAACGCGGCACGTTAACCGCATACGCCTCGCTATCGGTGATGAGCGTCAACCGCGCCGCGACGTCGGCTTTTCCTTTCACCGCGAGATACATGCCGTAGTCGGCGCTCTGCGAAGATGCGAGCGGCACATCCAGCTGGGCGTTCCAGGGCGCAACAAAAGCCGATGCGCCGCAAAAGTAATTACTGGCCTGTGCGGGTTGACTCTTTACGGCACCGGCAAATGCAACGGCAACGATCAAAAGAGCACTTACGTAGCGCATGATATTGCGGTCCTTAGTAGCCTGGCCGATAGTCGGCGCGGAACAAATAGATTCCAGGCGCGGGAGCACAGAACGACGTTTCGCTTCGATAACGTGACAGTCGCGCCGCCCGGAGCGTTTCACGATCGATCGGCCCGTAGGCCGAGGTACCCCAGACCCAAACGTCGTCCGGCTTACCGTCGGCGTTTATCGCGACCGCCGCATAAGTCGTGCCGGTTACCCCATCAACCTGAAGATCCCGCGGATATTGGGGCTGCATCGGCATAGTGACGGTCGCATCGGCAAACGGTATGGGGCAGCTCTCATCACCCGGCGCTGTCGTTATGGAAGCTGTCGCAATCGCCGTACCGGCAACCGGCGGCCCAGGCTCGTCGATGGGATTCTGCTGCGAAAGGCCGTCCTTAGGAAAGCTTTTATGCGTTATGAACCCCGTCGGCACTGCGCATTGCACTCGACCCTTTGCATCCCAGCCAAAGACTGAATCGCCGGACGCTTCCGCTTCTTCAACGAATTGCCCAACGACCGAGACGTCTTCCGGCATTCGCGCATAAAGCGGAGCCGAAACAAAGGCTCTTCTCTTAAATACCGTCGTAGGCGATTGCCACTGCTCGTCACGTTCGGTCAGCTTTACGTCTGAAAACGGAAGCGTAAACCAACCGGTGCTCGTTTTAACCGCGACGGCGCCGGAAACGGCGCGCGCGCTCGCAGCCTGCAGTCGATAGGCAAACAGCGTATATTTACCTCCTGGGCGGACATCCAGAAGCTGCGTTTGTACAACGAAAGCCGGACAATACTCCGTTTCGGCCATTGCGCGCGACGGCGCAGCAAAATAAAGACACATAATAAATAACGCGCCTAACAGAAGACGTACACCCACACTTACCATAGTGCCGCTATACACCGAATGCGTTGGCGCTTCCCGTAATCGCTTAACGACTAACTCTGCGTAAAAAATGGGTTAATGGGTATTTTCTCCCAAGGTGAAGCGCCGCGTTGGCTTGCAGAACGAGCGTACAACTTAATATCTCTATCAACTAAGGGGAAGTGTTCGTGAAGCGTATAGCTCCACTAGGCTTCGCCGTTTCTGCTTTGGCCTTGGCCACGGCGTGCAGCGGCGGGTACAACGTGATCGCTCCGAGTCCGGGCCCGTCCGGAAACGCGGGCGTGGTTTTCTTGGTGACGGCGCCGGTTTCGTCATCTTCGAGCAGCACGCGTAAACCTAATATCGCTGCGCCTTTCGGCACGCAGTCCGTGTCCGTCCAATTGCAGTCGGTAAATGGGGGCGCCGTTACCGGCGGAACGCCGACTACGCAGAACATCGCAGCAGATGCTGCAGGCTGCACCACTGCGGGCAACCAGCTCGTCTGCCAATTCACCGTAAACAGCACCGCCGGCGCAGACGTTTTTCTCGTGAAGATGTTCGGACTACCGAATGCGCAAGGAACGGCCACGGGTGCCGGCAACGTCTCCGTGAACGCGGCAGGCGGCCAAAACACGACCGCGCCGACGGTCCTTACCGGAACGGTTGCGAGCATTAGCATCTCGCCTCCTGACCTCGCGGTCGGTGTTGCGGGATCCGGGAACCTTGTCGTCATTGCGAAAGACGCGCAGGGCAACACGATTCTCGGCACCTATGCAAACCCGCTTACGCTTACGCTGACCGACGCCTCCAATCAAACGCAACTTTCCGGGACGAGCGCTCGCAACTCGAGCGATGCCGCCGCAATTACCCTGACCTATAAGGGCGGCGCGATGACTCAGGCCGCGATGATCGGCGCAACGGCAAGCGGCGTGTCCGCCTCTGCGGTAACCTCCGGAAAGTTCTTGCCGGATTCATCCTATCCGACGACGGATGGAACTACCGCGTATACCGTTTCGTACGCGGATAACTGGAGCTACGACGTAACGCAAACGCCATCGCCAGGTCCTTTGCAATCGGCCAGCGAGACGGTAACAACGTCCACGAGTCAGTCGTTCAACGGCCTCTCGAATTTGGTCGCAGTTTCAGCGACCTTCTCGCCGGATCAACCGCCGGCTGCGCAAAGCTTTGCATCGTTCCTTTTCAACACGAGCGGAACCACCTACTACCAGTGGGCTAACGCCAGCGGTGCGGAAACACTTCAGCGAGTAGGCGCGAGCGGCTCGGATGAAATTTTCGGGCTCACAAATCTTGCGCAAACATGCGCGTCACCGTATCAGACCGCCTGGAAGCTCCCGCTGGGATCGTGGGATTCTTTGACGGGAACGGGCCCCTGCACGACGTCGATCAACGTTGCCGACGGCCAAGGCGACTCGATTGCGGGCAAGAACGTCACGAACTCGGACGGCTCTTACGCGTTCAATTTCGGCATCTCGGAAACGGTGCCGTTCCCGATTTCGTTTAATATAACTTACAAAGCTAATTCCGACGGCACGGCAACCGCGACTGCGAATAACTACGCTAACGGCGGATCCGGATGCATCTGCCCGCCCGGTGCTAGCGGATCCACAATCGCGACGATCGGCACGCCGGCCCCAGGCGCAAGCACTATCCCTGTTACCGTCCAAAGCTTCCCCGGGTCGATCCCAAATCCGATTCCGACGGATGCGCCGACTCCTGAAGCGACGTCGATCCCGAACTGGTATGCCAGCGCCGGGGTTCCGAACGGCACTGTGCCGTCGCCGCTCCAGAAAGACACATTTGCTGCGAAGACGGGGAACGCCACGTTAGCGGAGACCTGCAACGTCGAAAGCTCCGTTGCGCCGGCCGGAACGACGTTCTCGGAAGTGGACGAGACATTCTACCATCTGGACCCGCTTAGCGGCTATACGACGACGAACACGCAATGGTTCGTTGCCAGCGGTATCGGCGTCGTGTGCGAGGTGCAGAACGCAACTTCGTACTATGCAAACGGGCCAATGGCGCTCGCTCCGTCACTCTTTGGCAGCGGCGGCAGCGACTCATGGGAAACCTACCAGTCGACCTATTCGCTAACGCCGCAAATTCTGCGAGCAGCGCTCGCGACAACTCACGACTTCGCGAAAGCATCCAGAGCTGCACAAGCGCAAATGTTCGCATTTGCGGGTCAGACACGTGCGCAGCAGATTCGGCGCCTCCTTATGCGGTTCAAAGCGCATCGGTAACCTTCGACCACCTCGATGCGAAGGGCGTAACGGGCTTCCGTTGCGCCCTTCTTCTTTGCCTTGTCATCAGAGAAGCGGGGATTAACGGCAAAGGCGGACGTTGCGGCGTTTTCTTTTTTCGCAGACTAACAGGTACTCTACGTAGGGTGCGTTGTGACGCGCTACCCTATACCGGCCCAACGCACATTCCAGCGCCGCCAGTAACGGCAGCAGAAACTGAAGGTCCCATCGCTTTGAAAGTGCCGTGAATCTTGAGCCGCTCGATCTTGCCGGGCAAGCCGAAACTAAAGAGAAGCGTGCCTTTTGGAGCGCCCGCCGGTAAAACTCTAGCGTTAAGCCGTCCTGATCGCAAACTTTTTCGTAGAGCAGTAAGAGCCCGTCCTCTTCGATCACGCGCGCAAGCTCCGAGAGGCAGGGCTCAAACAATTCGCGCGCCGTCACCGAAAGAACGCAAAAGCTGAGCGCGAGATCGAAATAGTCATCGGCAAACGGCAATCGTTGGCTTTGACAATGCAAGACGGCCTCGGCAAAGGAACCGCTATACGCTCGCGCCGCCTCCACCATTTCGGGAGTACGATCGACGCCATAAACTCGTTCTCCATATTTCGAGAGCAGCGGTAAGAAGCGTCCGGTCCCACAGCCAAAGTCGAGCGCGCGAGCAAACCGGCGTCGCGTCGATTTTATCGAACGATCGAGTACGTGCTGATGCAACGCATGAAGGTAGCGATTGCGTCGCCCGTCCGCGTCGGCCGGATCGATTACACCGCGCAGCGGCCCCATCCGGCTGCGCTCGGCCCACGTTCTACCGCCGGCGCCTTCCAAGCCATTCCATCTTGGGTCGTTGATCATTAATGATTGATGGCGCAGAACCATGAAGCTATCGTGAATACGGATAATTTCTGAGCGGCCGCTTCCGGTCTAGAGTTTTTCATGGTTGCGCGAGGGCACGTGCACGTGCAACGTCGTGCTCGTTCTTTGGCGCTCGCCAGTGGTGTCGATTTAGACGTTGCTGCGCGTCGGAGTTCGGCGTCACGCTCCAGGCACGTTACCAAGCAGTCCAATCCGGCGACGAATGCGGGATAGGCGTTCAAGAGCGAATTTATATCGCCGACCTCGTCATAACCGGTGCGGCGAACCGCTTTTGCTTCAATAAGGACGCCGTTTCTTTTAATAACGCATGAAAGGAAATCCCCCGGGTGCAGCGGAGTACCGGAGCGTGGCTACCAAAGCACCGGCTCTAGAGCGTCACGGACTCGCCGACGACCAGCTCATCGCAATGCTGCGCACGATGGTGATGCAGCGCACGCTGGAAAACCGCGGGTTCCAGCTCAACCGTCAAGGCAAGATTCCGTTCGCATCGGCGAGTGAAGGGCACGAGGCGGTTCAAGCGGGTGCGGCAATGGCGTTCCATCGCGGGAAAGATTTGCTCGTTCCTTACTATCGCGACTTAGGGCTGGATCTCGGCATCGGGCTTTCGCCGGAGGAAGTGCTGCTCTCGCTCTTTGCGCGCGCCGCCGATCACTCGGGCGGCCGTCAGTTCCCGCATCACTATGCGAGTAAAAAACTCGGCCTCTACAGCATCAGCTCGATCCTCGCCGCGCAAATTCCGCATGCGGTCGGGGCGGCCTATGCCATGAAGTACCGCGGCCAAGCCGGACGCGCCGTGCTCGTCACGTTCGGCGAAGGCGCCACCAGCGAAGGCGAGTGGCACGAGTCCTTGAATTTCGCGAGCGTTCACAAATTGCCGATCGTGTTTCTGTGCGAGAACAACGAGTGGGCCATTTCCACTCCGATTCGCCAGCAGATGGCAAACACCAACGTCTACGAACGTGCCGCCGGCTACGGCATGCCGGGCGCGGTCGTCAACGGCATGGACCCCGTCGCATGCTATGCGGCAGTGAACGAAGCCATGGAGCGCGCGCGCACCGGCGGCGGCCCAACGCTCGTGGAAGCAAAATGCTACCGGTTCCTTTCCCACACGACCGACGACGACGACCGCACGTACCGTTCGCGCGAGGAAGTCGAGGAGCGCCGAAAGGAAGACCCTGTCCCCATGTTCGAGCGGCTTCTGGTCGAACACGGCGTGCTCACGGCGCAAGGCTTGGAAGATTTGAAGCGTTCCGTGCTTGCCGAGGCGAACGAAGCCACCGACCGGGCCGAGGCCATGCCTTACCCGGCGCCCGAGGACCTCTATAAAGAGGTCTATGCGGACGGCTGGCAACCTTGGCAGTAGCCCGACCCGGGTAAGATAAGGAAGAATTAGGAAACTTCAAGGAGCGTTTCCGGTGTGTGCCGGAAGCGCTTCATAGTGTGACACGAGGGCTAGATGGCTAAAACCGACACGAAGGCCAAGACCCTGGATCGCCGTGGCCTCACCGAGGAGCAGTTGCGGCAGATGTTCCGCAACATGTTGTTGCAGCGTCAGCTCGACAACCGCGGATTCCAGCTGAATCGTCAAGGCAAAGTTCCCTTTGCGCTGGGCAGCGAGGGCCACGAAGCGCTGCAGGCCGGCGCCGCAATGGCGTTCGAGCGCGGCAAAGATATTCTCGCGCCGTACTATCGCGATCTCGGGCTCGCGCTCGGCATCGGTCTCTCTCCATACGAGATCATGCTATCGATTTTCGCGCGCGAAGCGGATCATAACGGCGGACGCCAGTTTCCGAACCACTACTCGTCCAAAGCAGCGGGTCTTATGTCGTTCTCGTCGATTCTTGCGGCGCACATTCCGCACGCAGTCGGCGCAGCGTATGCGATGAAGTATCGCGGCGAAAAAGGACGCGCGGTCCTTGCCACGTGCGGCGAAGGTACGACTTCTGAGGGCGAGTGGCACGAAGCGATGAACTTCGCGGCGATTCACAAGCTGCCGTTCGTGATGCTGGTCGAGAACAACGGCTGGGCCATCTCCACGCCCATCGAAAAACAAATGGCGCAACCGGAAGTCTGGAAGCGGGCCGCCGGCTACGGCATGCCGGGCAAGCGCTTCAACGGCGTCGATCCGATTGAAACGTATGCCAACGTCAAAGAAGCCTTGGATCGCGCCCGCACCGGCGGCGGACCGTCGCTCATCGAGGGCACGTGCTACCGTTTTCTCGCGCATTCGACCGACGACAACGACATGACGTACCGCACGAAAGAAGTCGTGCTCGAACAGCGCAAGGAAGATCCGGTTCCGAACTTCGAGCGCAAACTCATCGATGCGGGCGTGATGAGCGAAAAAGATTCAGAAGCGATGAAAAAAGACGTGCTGCGCGAGACGAACGAAGCGACCGACAAGGCCGAGTCGATGCCGTATCCGCAAGCGTCGGATCTCTATACGCACCTCTACGAAGGAGCCTGGCAGCCGTGGCAGTGAGCACGTCGTCCAAAGTACTGAACAACGTCGAAGCCGTGCGTGAGACGTTGTACGAAGCGATGAAGAGCGACGATCGCACCGTCATTTTGGGTGAAGACGTCGGCGCACGCGGCAACGTGTTCCTCATCACGAAAGACTTCATCAACGAATTCGGTGCCCAGCGCGTGATCGACACGCCGATCGCCGAAGCGTCGATCATCGGCATTGCCGTCGGCATGGCGATGGAAGGCCTTCGTCCCATCGCAGAAATCCAATTCGCCGACTTCATCTATCCCGCGTTCAACCAGATCGTCGGCGAAGCCGCGAAGACGCGCTATCGCTCCAACGGCGAGTACACGTGTCCGCTTGTGATTCGCACGCCGTACGGCGGCGGCGTCCGCGGTGCACTCTCACACTCGGTTTCGATCGAAGCGCTGTTCTATCACGTTCCGGGCCTGAAGATCGTAGCGCCGGCATTCCCTGCCGACGTTAAAGGCTTGCTCAATGCGGCAATCGACGATCCGGATCCGGTGTTGTTCCTTGAACACAAGAAGACGTACCGCCTAATCAAGGGCGAAGTGCCCGAGGGTCACTACACGATTCCGATCGGCAAGGCGGACGTGAAGAAGCCCGGCACGCAGCTCACCGTCGTTTCCTACGGCCTCTACGTACACTGGGCGCTCGACGCGGCGCAGCAGCTCGAACAAGAAGGGCTCTCGGTGGAAGTCATCGACCTGCGTTCGATCCGTCCGATGGATCGCGAAACGATTCTGACGAGCGTAGAAAAGACGCGCAAGCTGTTGATCATTCACGAAGATAACAAGTTCGGCGGCATCGGCGCCGAGATTTCGGCAATGGTGGCTGAGGAAGCTCTCTTCAATCTCGATGCGCCGATTCGCCGTCTCTGCGCGCCCGACGTCCCGGCCATGGGCTACGCGGAGCCGCTCGAACACGAATACATGTCGTCGCCCGCCAAAATGGCCGATGCAATGCGAGAGTTGGTGAAGTTCTAATGGCAACCACGATTACGATGCCGCAGCTGGGCGAAACGGTCACTGAAGGCACCGTCGCGCAATGGCTCAAGAAAGTCGGCGACTCGGTTGAAAAGTACGAAGCATTCGTCGAAGTTTCGACCGATAAAGTCAATGCCGAAGTTCCCGCACCGGTCACGGGCGTGATTAAGGAAGTGCTGGTAAAGGAAGGCGAGACGGTTCCCACCGGCGCGCCGATCGCCGTCATCGAAGAAGTCGGCGCGGCAAGCGCGGAAGCGGCTCCAGCCGCGCAACCGCCGGCTGCACCGTCGGCGTCCGCGCAAGAGTCGTTCTCGCCCGGCGTGCAAATTGCGTCCGCCGGAAACGGTGCCGTAACGAACGGCCACGCGAAAAGCGAAAACGTCATACCGAGTTCATATGGCGCCTCCGGCGGTCTTGCCGACACGGCGGCCGGATCGGAAGAAGCGTTGCGTAAAGCATCGCCCGCCGTGCGCAAACTCGCACGCGAACATCACATCGACATTCGCGCGATTCGCGGAAGCGGCTCCAATGGCCGCGTAACCGCCGAAGACGTGCTGACCGCTTCGCGCATGGGTCCGGCGGCCGCCGTCGGCCAGGCAATCGGTGTCGGCACGAATTTCGGCGCAACGGGCGCTCCGGCTAAGATGCCGGCCGCACCGGCAGGCCCGGGTTACACGCCGCCGTCCGCGCCGGCCGGCGTTGGAACGTCGTCGTACGGCGAGCCGATTCCCGGCACGGTGATTCCGCTCAACCAAGCGCGCCGCATCATCGCGGAACGCATGGTGGAATCGAAGCACAACGCGCCGCACGCGTGGTCGATGGTTTCCATTGACGTGACCAACGTATGGAAGTGGCGGGCACGCGAGAAAGACCGTTTCGAGCGCGAGACCGGCTACAAGCTCACGCTTCTGCCGTTCTTCATTCGTGCGGTCGTCGAATCGATCGGCGCATTCCCGTTGATGAACGGGAAGTTTACCGCGGAAGGCATCTACGTCAACAAAGACGTGAACGTCGGCATCGCGATCGGCCTTGCGACCAATCTCGTCGTTCCCGTTATCAAGAACGCCGACAAGCTTTCGATCAAGGGCCTCGCGATTGCGGGCGCCGAGTTGATCGACAAAGCCCGTCGCGGAAAACTCGGCGTCGACGATCTTTCCGGCGGAACGTTCACCGTCAACAACAACGGCGCAAATGGTTCGTGGGCCTCGGCTCCGATTATCAACGCAGGGCAAGCCGGCATCGTTACGATGGAAACCGTCGAGAAAAAGATGATGGTTCGCGACGACGATTCGTTTGCGATTCGCTTCATGATGAATTCGTGTCTGTCGCTCGACCATCGGGTGGTCGACGGTTACGTCGCGAGCGGCTTCCTAGCCGATCTCAAGAAGCGTCTCGAGAAGATGGGTCCCGACGGGGCGCTATAAAACGAAGGTAGAAAAACCGGCCGGAGTAGCCGGTTTTTTTACCTCTGCTACGCAGCGAACCGTACATTTCGCGAAGCGCCAGTGAAAAACAAAAGAGCCCGCGCGTTGTGCGCGGGCTCTCTGCGTCGATGCCGGCCGCTATTAGTTGTTCCGAGCGTTCAGAAGAGCATGCAGCGACCTGTGGGTCACGCGTGCCTGCTGCAACAGATCGTGCATCTGATGCATCTGGTTGAAGCGGTCGGCCATCGTAGCCGCGCTTAGGTCCGTCGAAACGGTGGGCGTCGTCATCGAGGACGCGCGCCTTCTCGAGCTGGGCGCAAGGGGACTGCCTGCGCTGGTCACCCAGGACCACTTGGTAAGATCCTCGGTATCGTAGTTCTGGTCCGTGCCGTTAATCCAGTCGGAGAAATAGCCGTCCATGGTCCACAGGTGCAGCACTTCGTTCGTACACACTTCGCCGACGCCGTTTGCGTAGTAGTGCTTGTACGCAAAGTTCATGTAGTTACCGTACCATTCTCCCATCAGATCGTAGACGACGAGGCTTTCGTCGACTTCGGTCAGCGAAGGCTGCGTCCCAAGCAGCGACGCCGGAACGGCGCACTGCGCGGGCAGGGTGGTGACGGAACCGACCGGCGTAAACTTGTCGGTCATGAGCGGGGTGGTCGGCTGCACGTTCGCCATTAGCCATGGGTTCGGAGCCGTCGTCGAAACGGGCGCGGGCGTCGCGGTACTGCCCGGCGACGGGATCGCCCCGGGGAACGCCTGCACTTGCGCGCTTATGGTTTGAGCGGTCGACGATGGCATCGCCGCGGTTATGATTTCGGAGCCGGTCGTACCGTTGAACGAGACCGACACGGAGCCGTCGGGTTGAGAAGCGTTGGTGTATGCCCCGCCGGAATTCGTTCCCGAATCCGAATAGCTGCCGTCGGAATTGAAGATGCCCGCATCGCTTGCGTTCGTGAACGAGCACGCACCCGCATTGGCGAGCGCGTCCCACGGCGACGCCGGTACCGGCAGAACGACGAGTTTGCTGTACGGCGGTGCGCAAAGTTCAGACGTGGTGCCAGTAACGCCGACGTAACCATAGGAGAGTGACGAACCGAGCGACGTCCACGCATAGTAATATGGCGTCACGCTCGCCGGCGTCGAGGCACCGGGGCGATTGCCGGCCAGTCCCCACGTCGACTGCTCCACCAAATTATTAACGGTCGAGCTTCCGACGGTGAGCGACTGTCCGGTCTGCGTGGAGTTGCTCAGCGTGCCGGCCAACGGCTGCGGCGAGCCGGAAACACCGTTGTAGCCCATCGTGGCCGTTCCCGAGCTTTGAATCGTGGTCGTCCCGTTCGCCGTCGCGTAGCTGGAAACGGGGAACGATGCGTTCGTGATGTTCGCGGCCGCGATGCCCGACGCAGATGCCGAAATCGTAACCGGGGTAATCGCGGCGCCGCTGTACGTAATCGTTAGAGCGGCCGCGGCGGTCGAGTCGGAAACGGTGGTCGCGGAAAGCGACGTGTTCGTCGTCGTATCGCTGTCGGCAACCGTAATCGGCGAGCCGTACGAGCCGATGATTGCATTGCCGTTCGAATCGTACGCCGTCACGACAATTGGGTACGTACCCGCAACGCCTTCAACGCCGAATGCGGAAACCGAAATTTTCGCAACCGTTCCGCCCATGACGGTCGGCTCGTTATACGATCCGCCCGCAGCGGCTTGCAGCGTAAGATTGCCTTCGCCGGTCATCGTGCCGGCCGCGTTCGGTTGTGCATACGTCTTGACTTGCATGACGTCAGTTCCGGCCGGGACGGTTACCGAAGCCGTACAGCTCGTTTGCGCCGGCGTCGTCGTGCAGTTCGAACCGGTAAGGTTTATCACCGTGGGCGTTCCGGTTGTCGACGATCCGTTAACGCTGGAGACGCCGATCGTCACAGATTGCGTTCCCGGCGGCGTAGTAAGGTTTGGCCGCACGCGGCTTGCGGTCGTAATGTGCCCGGACGGAACGACGATCGTGAACTGGACCGTTGCCGATTGCGTCGTGGGCTGCGCGGGTTGCGCCGGAGTGACGACCGTACCGCCGCCGCTACAAGCAGCAACCATAGCGAGTGAGCCGACCGCGGCCCACGGTAAAACTTTTTTCATATGCTCCCTGCGTCGAAAGTTGCGTCGTAACAACGCGATAACGCCGCGAGCAAAACAGCCGCGGCGGTACGCACAAGAGATTGAGACTAGACGCGCGCAATCCTGGGCGCGGGCACCGGGCCTTACAGGATCTTTATCTTCGCTGGTTCGTATGGACTAACGCGCCTTGTTTCGTCGAAACGTTAGAAGACGCGCTCGAGCGTCTCAAGCGTTCCGTTCCAGCCTTTCTCGTGATTCGCGCGAGATTCGAGACTGCGCAAATGCTCGTGCGTGAGCACTAATTCGGTCTCGCCCCGGCGGTCGTTGAACTCAAGCGTGAGCAGCGTCTCGTGCTGATCGGAGAGATCGTCTTCTTCCCACGTCCAGGTCATCACGAGCTTCTCGGGCTTGCGAACCTCGCGGTACACGCCGAACGCAGTGAAATTTTCGCCGCTGGGATGAACCATTTTCACCCGATATGCGCCGCCAACGCGCACGTCGGCGTTTGCTTCCTGAACTTTTACGTCGCTGGACCCCAGGAACCGCGAGAGCATTTCCGGAGTTGTCCACGCTTCGAACACGCGCTCGCGCGGAACATTGTATATGCGGCGCACCACGAGTGCGGGAACGGCGGCTTGAGCTTGATTCATTTTTTCGTCTTTCGTTGCGGAGGTTGAGCGAGCACGGCATCGAGCCGGTCGAGAGCGTCATTCCAAAAGCGGCGCTGCGCCTCGATCCAATTCGCCGCGGCTTCCATTGCCTGAGGGGAAAGGCGGCAGAAATGAACGCGGCCCTGAATCTCGCGCATCAGCAATCCCGAGCTTTCCAACACACGAACGTGCTTCGATATGGCCGGTTGCGAAATTGGAAATGCCGAGGCGATTTCTCCGACAGTTAGCGGCCCACGCGCAAGCCGCTCGACAATTTGGCGGCGAGTCGGGTCCGAAAGGGCGTTGAAGACCGCATCCAGCGGCGCATTTTGGTTAACCATACGGTTATATAACCATACGGTTATTAATGCGTCGCTGTCAAGAGAATCGGAAGACGCTGAGAGCGGTTACGCGCCGGAAGCTGTATGCTTGAGTGACTGAGGTTGCGCAGATGTACGCCTTGTTCACCACCTTGATCGCCGCCGCACTGGCTTCGAGCCCGCCCTCGCCGAGCGCCGGCGATTTGGCTTTTCAAGGAGGGGACTTCGACGCTGCCTTCGTTGCCTATAACGCGGCCCTGACCGCCTCGCCGGACGATGCCGATGCCAACCTAGGGCTCGGAACCATTGACCTTTATCGCAACGATCTCAAGAACGCGGTCACGTACCTGGGACGTGCGGTTCAGCTCGATCCACAAAATACTCGAGCGCGCCTACGCCTCCACGCAGTCAAATCGATGGGCGCGAATACAAGTGATTTCCAGATCGACATGCGAGGCGCCGGCGTTGCGGTTCCCTTCATAGCGGTCGATCCTCAACCGCTCGTACGCGCGACCGTCAACGGACATCCGCTCACGTTAGCCCTGGATACAAACGCCGCAGCAGTCGAATTGAGTCCGGACACTGCCGATCGCCTGAAGGTTTCCACCGCCGCACCGGGCGGTGTCAAACTCGACACCTTTGCGACGCCCGGTCTGAGGATCCGCAACGTGTGGGCAACGGTGGCCGATCGACCGATGATCGCCGGGGGTCGTCGCATCGACGGTGCCATCGGCACGGCTTTTCTCTACCATTTTCTTTCGACAATCGACTACGCGCAGAATCGGCTTTTACTGCGCGCCCGGGATCCGTCGCGAGCCCTGGAGACCGCCGCGACCAAGAGCGGTGGAACGGTCGTCCCGATGTGGCTGGTCGGCGATCGATTCATTTTTACGCGAGCGCGTGTTAACGGCGGTGCTGCCGCACTTTTCAATATCGACACAGCCGGCGCTGCAGCGGTCCAACTCACGCAAGCCACGTTAGATGCGGCCGCCATCGCGCCCGATGCCACGCAAGCGTTCGTCGCCCAAAATGTCGCGCTTGGCAATTTTGCCGAAGCCAACGTGGCGGGCATTGTGCTTTCGGGCAACGAGCGATACAGCGTCTTCCCGTTCGCGGTCGGTGGAACGATTTCACGCGGTTTTTTCCGTGGAACGCAAATGACGTTCGATTTCGACGCAATGAAACTCATCGTTTCACGCTAGGCCGGAGGTCGATGCCATGCGCCGAATGAGCCTCGCATGGACGAGTTCGGAATCGAGACGAAACTTCTGCACGCCGATCGACGGCATCAGGGACAGGACGTAACCCCGCCGATCTATCAAACCTCAACCTTTGCCTTCGACGATCCCGAAGCCATGGCACGCGGCGCGAGCACGCCGAATTTCGAGACGTTTTACACCCGTTACGGCAATCCCAATCAAGCGCAGGTCGGGCGCGTCGTTGCCGCTATCGAAGGCGGCGAAGCAGCAATCGTTGCGGCATCGGGGATGGGTGCGATTTCGACCACGGTGCTGACGCTCGTTAACGCAGGCGAACACGTCGTGGCGCAGATGCAGCTCTATTCGGGGACGCGCAACCTTCTTGCCGACTTGCTGCCGCGTTTTAACGTTGACGTCACGTTCGTCGATCAAAGCGACACCGCGGCGTTCGAAGCAGCGATGCGCCCTAATACGACGCTTGTCATCGTAGAAACGCCGAGCAACCCGCTTCTGGGCATTACCGACCTCGATGCCGTCGTAAGAATCGCGCACGACAGGGGCGCGCTCGTCAGCGTCGATAATACAATCGCGACACCGGTGAACCAACGTCCGCTGCAACACGGCGTCGACGTCGTGTTGCACAGCGCAACTAAGTACATGGGCGGCCATTCGGACCTCATCGCCGGGGTCGTCGTCGCTTCGGAAGAGCTCATCGCGAGAATCTGGCAAACGCACATTATTACCGGCGCCACGCTGGCTCCGATCGCCGCATGGCTCTTGTTGCGCGGTCTTCGTACGCTCGACATGCGCGTCGGGCAACACAACCGCAACGCTCAAGCGATCGCTGAATTTTTATCCGAACAAGATCGCGTGCGGCGCGTTTATTATCCGGGTCTGCCAACGCACCCCAATCACGATTTGGCGCGGCGCCAGATGCGCGGATTCGGCGGTTTACTGAGCTTCGAAATTGACGGCAGCTTTACCGACGCCGCCGCAGCGATCGCGAAACTCCGGCTTTTCCGGTTGGCCGCAAGTCTGGGCGGTATCGAGTCGCTCGTCGCGCAGCCGGCCGCTATGTGGCCCGATGTCGGCGAATCCGAACAAGCACACGAAATAGGCGGCTCGCCTTCACTCATCCGGCTCTCCATCGGCTGCGAAAACGTTGACGATCTCATCACCGATTTAGAAGGCGCGTTAGCGTAAGCCCAAAATCTTCGACAGATTCGCGTTGGAATCGATCGAAACGCCGATGTCGCCGGTTGTAGAGGTAAGCAGCGTGCTCACGCCCGGGCCGTGACCGGCGACGAACGAGCGGCCGTGCACGACCACGCCGACGGAAATGGCGCCGGTGCGATAAATGCGGCCGTAAGAATTGTCTGCGTTGATGATCGCCACGAGATCCCCTAGCCGCAATTCCCGCAAGCCATATGCTTCGGCCATCGTATCGTCGAACGTTTGAATGTCGTAGTCGCCGCGAACGACCGTTGCGCGGCCGAGGCCTGAACCCATCACCGCCGCCGGAACCGTGCGCGCAACCGCGATGTGTATCCGGCCGTTGTGCGCTTCGGCGCCGCATGCATCGAGCAAATCCGGATCGGCGTTGAATGCCTTCACGAGCGGTGCATCTAGAAGCTCCAGACCCAAGCCGCAGCCCCAAACCTGCACCTTGTCACCGAGCGTCATTTGTCGCATGACATCGGGCGCAAAGTCGACGAGCACGTGCTCGACGCCGCCGTGTTTGCCGGTAACCCGGCCTTTGGCGCCCTTGGCGTCGCCCGTTACGACAATTGCCTCATTGCCGATGCACGAAAAGACGTTGAGCGAGGCATTCTGGCGGTCGTCCGGATGACGGATGGATACGCCCGGCTCGATATGATCGGCTTTGAAGCCAAAAGCGGAGTCGCCAACCCGGACATTCGGCGTAATGCCGCCGACCGCGGGCAATATCTGCGGCTCGCCCTCGAAACTCACGTCGTAGAGACCCGTGTTAACGAGCATGGGCGCGGCCTCTCCAACGACGGCCGTGATCACCAGTTCTTCTCGATTGCTTCGAAGGGCCACAGAGCTTCTTTCCGCGAACGCTACGCCGATTCCATGCAGATACGTAAGTCTTTCCGGTTCGAGGCGGCACACGTGCTTCCGTACCATCAGGGAAAATGCGCCCGGATGCACGGCCACTCGTACCGTCTCGATGTAGCCGTTCGCGGGTCTATTCAAACGGATGGTCCGGCCCGCGGCATGATCGAAGACTTCGACACGATCAAGACAGTCGTCCATCGCGAAGCTGTGGATGCGTTAGATCACTATACGCTAAACGACCTCATCGAAAATCCGACCGCCGAGCGCATCGTTATGTGGATTTGGAATAAGCTCGAGCCGCATCTGCCCGGCATGGACGAACTCGTTCTGTGGGAAACGCCGACGAGCTGCGCGGTTCTTCGAAAATCGGATTTCGGGCCGGATCTCTAATGCTGCAACTCGCGGAAATCTTTTACAGCATCCAAGGTGAGGGCATGTGGAGCGGCACGCCTGCCGTCTTCGTGCGTCTTGCGGGATGCAATCTAGCGTGCGACTTCTGCGATACCGATTATTCGTTGAAGCTTTTATCGACCGTCGATGACGTCGTCGCGAAAGTTCGCGAACTCGGCGGCGATTGCCCGATGGTCATCTTGACCGGCGGCGAACCGCTCGCGCAGAAAGAAACCCTCCAGCTCATCGATGCGCTACGAGCCGACGGCCGCCGCGTGCACATCGAATCGAACGGCACCATCTTTACGGAACTGCCCAAAGACGTGTGGCTGTGCGTCTCGCCGAAAGAACGCGTGGATTCTCGCATGGCGCAACGCGCCGACGAAGCGAAGCTCATCGTCGACGAGCGTGTTCCTGAAGAGCATCTCCCGCTTTTCGCTGAAAAACCTTTGATTTTGCTGCAGCCCGAAGGTAACAAACAAAACAACATCGAGATCGCGCTGGAGTATGCGAAGTCCCATCCCGCGCGGTTTCGCCTTTCCCTTCAAACTCATAAGATGATCGGTGTTCGATGATTTTGCTCGTTTGCGCGGTTGCCAAAGAATTGGATTGGCTCGGTCCGCGCGCAGGCGTTGAAGTTTTAAACGGCGGCATCGGCCCGGTAGATGCCGCATCCCGAGTTTCGCGGGCGCTCGCGCAACGACGCTACGACGTCGTAGTGGATGCGGGAATCGCGGGTGCGTTTCGGGGCATTGCGAGTGTCGGCGACGGTGTAGTCGTCGGTGAAGAACTGATGGAACTCCATCTCGAGACCGGCGAGCGCATCGCTCTTCCCGACGGCGGTCTCATCGTGGATCGCGTGCCGGCCGACGTACAACTCGTTGAAGCGGTTACGGCGCTCGGCTTCCATCAAGTTCGCGGTATCACCGTTGGCCAAGTGACCGCAACCGAAGCGACGGCTGAGCGCTTGCGCGGGCGCGGCGCTGAAATCGAAACGATGGAAGGCTTTGCAGTTTTGCGAGCCGCCCAGCTCGCCGGCGTTCCGGCGCTGGAGGTTCGCGGCATTTCAAATATTGTCGGCGATCGCGCGAAGAGCGAATGGGATTTCGCGGCTGGAATCACGGGTTTGCGCTACGTGCTCAATGCGACACTCGATCTTCTTCACACCGTTCCCGCCAGTGCAGATTGAAACCGGCGCGTATACGCTCGCGTATTCGCCGTGTCCCAATGACACGTACATCTTCGCGGCGCTGACGAACGGGTTATTAGCCGACGCACCGCGGGTGCGCGTGCATCTCGCCGATATCGAAGAACTCAATAATGCCGCGGCCGAGGGACGATTCGCGTTGACGAAAGTCAGCTACGGCGCGATCCCGTACCTCATGGACAAGTTTCGCATTCTTCGTTCGGGCGGAGCGCTCGGTCGAGGATGCGGACCGCTCGTCGTCGCGCGCCCGGCGGCCGCGAATTCGCTTTCGGACTTGCGCGGAAAGCGCATAGCGATTCCGGGCGAACGCACCACCGCATTCATGTTGCTGCAACTCGCGCTCGGCGGGCGCCCGGATGTGAGGCAAATGCGTTTCGATTCGATCATCCCGGCCGTTGCCTCGGGCGAAGTTGACGCAGGGCTGATCATCCATGAATCGCGCTTTACCTATCAGAGTTCCGGACTCGTGCAAATCGCCGACCTAGGCGATTGGTGGGAATCGGTCTCAGGCATGCCGATTCCGCTCGGCGGCATTCTCGTGCGTAACGATATCGACGATGCCCGCGCGCGAGAGATCGGCGCGGCGATTCGGCATAGTCTCGCCTTCTCGCGCAGTGACGCGGCGGCCATTATGCCATACGTTCGCGAGCATGCCTTCGAGATGAGCGACGACGTCATGCGCAAGCACATTGGGCTCTACGTGAACGAGTATAGCGACGATATCGGCGAAGACGGAATCGCCGCCGTCCGCGAGCTCTTCTCGCGCGCTCACGACGCCGGCATTCTCGGATCCACGACGGAACCGCGCTTCGTCTAGCGAAAGACGGCGTATGAACCGCCGTCAGTTCTTTGCGAGCGCCGGTGCCGGCGCATTTACCGCCGCTGCATGCGGGCCGCTTCACGCAGCGTCGCTGCCGCGAGCGACCGTAACGCTGGGCGACGAAGTGTTCTTGAACGAGACCTGGCGTGAACTCGCAGGCCGCGGCGTCGGTGTCATAACGAATCAGACGGGCGTCACATCTCGCCTGCAGTCGGTCGTCGACGCAATGCGCCGCAATTCGCAGATCCGGCTCAAAGCGATCTATGCGCCGGAACACGGCTTTCGCGGCGACCGCCCGGCGGGAAGTTACGTACCGTCGTACACCGATCCGGCGACGCAACTGCCGGTCTACAGCCTCTATGGACCGACGCGCCATCCCAGCGCCGCAATGCTGCAGGGCGTCGACGTGCTCATTTTCGACATTCAAGACGTTGGTTCGCGGGCGTATACGTTCATCAGCACTATGGCGTACGCCATGGAAAGCGCAAAGCAATACGGCAAAGAGATCTGGATTCTGGACCGTCCCAATCCGATTGGCGGCGACATCGTCGAAGGACCGGTCCTAGACCCGTCGTTCAAATCATTCATCGGACTCTATCCCATGGCGATGCGGCACGGCATGACCGTCGGCGAACTGGCAAAGCTTTTCAACGACCGCTTCGGCATCGGCGCAAATTTACGCGTCATCCCGATGCGCGGTTACGATCGCACGATGATTTGGCCGTCGACGCGATTGCAATGGGTGCAAAGTTCTCCGAATATTCCCGATTGGCAAACAACCTTCGTTTACGTGTGCACCGGCCTCATCGATAACGCCGGAGTCAACAACGGAACCGGTTTCACTAAGCCGTTTTTTTATGCGGGCGCGCTCGGCCTCGACTCGTACGCGCTTGCAGACCGGTTGAATGCGCGCTCGCTGCCGGGCGTGTATTTCCGGCCGGCGTCTTGGTCGCCCATTGCGGGATTCTGGAAAGATCGCGAACTGAGCGGCGTGGAACTCGTCGTTTTCGATCCGCACACATTTCTCGCGATTCGCACTGCGGTCGAAATCCTTACGGCCGTGCGCGACATTGCGCCGCATGCCATCCAAATCAAAGAACCCGCCGCGCTCGATCGCGACTGGGGAACCAATTCGCTTCGCTTGGGTTTAACCGCCGGCAAATCGGCATCGGCCATCTTGGAACCATGGTCCGCGGCGGTCGACGCTTTCCGCGCTCTGCGAACCAAGTATCTTCTGTACTAACTCCCCCAAAAAAAAGTTATGCGGCCGCCCTTCGAGCAAGCTCCGGATACGGCATGTGCAGCTGCTTGCCACGCCAATGTTAGCGCTTAGCGGTTTGCGGCTTGGCGGAGTTGTAGTTGCCGAACCTGCCATAAGTGGACGAAGCGTTCCAGTTCTTCTTTAACGGTGTCCTCCAGGTCGCGGAACTGTAAGCCGTAAGCGAGGCGCTTTGTCGAAGGGACGAAGAAAGCGGAGCGGACCGCGCCGGTAACGTGCATCGGAGCGAAAGGCGCGGGTTCGAATTCGACCGTGAGTTCCGAGAGAAAATCCGACGGAAGCTGGAAATCGAGATTGAGAACGGACTCGTGCAGAAAATCCTCGTCGGTCGAAAGACGAAGGCCGCCGGCTGAAAGATCGTTGGCGCGGCCGGAGCGGCGACCCGCGCGGCCGTGCAGCGTGTAGAACACGTCGAACTCCACCGGCATTCGAAACGACGAACGTTTCTGTGCGGCAGTCGGCTGAGCGTTTTCCCTGCGCTGCGGTGGCGGCTTCTTACGCCCGAAGAAAAACACGGCACTGCGGCGGTTAACGCGGGCAGGCTAAGCTTCCTGCTCGCGTAAACATCCCTGAATCGTGCTCCAGGAGCGTTTGAGCGACGCACTCGGTGCGGAAGCCGTAAAGGCGTCGCCCGAAGACCTCGCCGTGTATTCATTCGATGCCTATACCGACGGCCAGCTTCCAGCGGCCGTCGTGTTGCCGTCGAGCGTCGCCGATGTAAGCGCGATCGTGAAAATTGCGAATGAATTCGATGAGCCGCTGATTGCACGGGGCGCGGGCACCGGTCTGTGCGGTGGCGCGGTTCCCATAAGGGGCGGCGTCGTGCTTTCGTTCGCGCGCATGAACCGCATTTTGGAATTAGACGCGGCTCGGAGACGCGCGCGCGTGCAGCCGGGCGTCATCAATCTGGATTTGTCGAAAGCCGCCTCGCCCACCGGCCTTTTCTACGCGCCCGATCCGTCGTCGCAAAAGATCTCGACGATCGGCGGAAATATCGCCACGAACGCGGGCGGTCCGCACTGCCTTTCGTACGGCACGACGGTGAATCACGTTTTGGAACTCGAAATCGTCGACTCTAACGGCGATGTTTTTACGACGAGCATCGACGCGCAGGGGTACGATCTCACCGCAGCTTTCGTCGGAAGTGAAGGGACGCTCGGCATCGTTACCTCGGCGTGGGTACGTTTAATGCGCTCGCCTGAAGCGGTTCGCGTATGGCTTGCAACGTTCAGCGACGTTGAATCCGCGTCCGAAGCCGTTTCAGCGATCATCGCCGAAGGCATCGTGCCTAGTGCGCTCGAGATGATGGATGCCGTGATGGCGCGAGCGGTCGAAGACGCCTTCCGGGCCGGATACCCAACCGATGCCGGTGCCGTGTTGTTGATCGAAAGCGCGGGATTCGAAGAAGACATGAACCGCTACGAAGCCGATCTTTCGCGGATCGTTCGGCAGCACGGCGCGCTCACGTGGCGCAGCGCGCGCACGGAGGCGGAACGCGACGCATTGTGGGCGGGGCGCAAGGGCGCAGCCGGCGCCATGGGACGCATTGCACCAAATTACTACATGCAAGACGTTTGCGTCCGCCGCAGCACCTTGCCCAAAGCGCTGCACGCGGTCGAAGAGATTGCGCGCGAATACGACCTTACCGTCGGCAACGTTTTTCATGCAGGCGACGGAAATCTGCATCCGATGCTCGCCTACGACAAGCGCGACCCGCGCCAAGTTGCGGCGGTCATCGAATCGGGAAATGCCATCCTCGAAACCGCGGTGCGTCTTGGCGGCACGGTGAGCGGCGAGCACGGAATTGGGTACGAGAAGCGCGACGCGATGACGAAGATTTATTCGACCGAAGATTTGGCCACAATGGCGCGCGTACGCGACGTTTTCGATCCGCGAAAGGTGCTTAATCCGGAAAAGATTTTCCCGAGCGGCGCTCGCTGCGCCGAAGTGCGATGACGGTAGAGACGCTTGCCCAAGCCGTCGCCGCGGCAAATCGCGACGGGCGGCAAATCGCCGTGGCGGGCGGAAATACGCTGGCCGGTATGGGCCTTCCACCGGACCAGGATGCGGAAAAGCTTTCAACGCTGAGCCTAAATGCCGTGGTCGAAGATGCACCGTCCGACTTGACGATTGCCGCGCAGAGCGGCGTTACGCTTCGCACGCTTGCAAACGTGCTGGGCCGCCACGGAACGCAAGTTCCCTTCGATGCGCCGTGTTCCGCGGATGCAACCGTCGGCGGAACGCTCGCCGCGGGTTGGCTCGGCCCCCGCCGCCATCTCTACGGACGGCCACGTGATTTTCTGCTTGGAACCACTGTGGTGCTTGCCGACGGCACGATCGCGCACGCCGGCGGAATGGTCGTGAAAAACGTCTCGGGATACGACATGAGCCGTCTTTACGTCGGCTCGTTCGGCACGCTCTGCGTGCTCGTTCAGGCTAATTTGAAAACCATTGCGCTTCCGCCCGAAGCGCGCGTGTTTCTCGCGCGTTTGCCGGAAGGCACGCGCTCCCGCGCTATCGCGCAGATGCGCAATCTCCCGGTGCCGCCGTCGGCTGCCTTATGGATGGACGGCTTCCGCGGGGCTGTCGACGGCGAAGACGGCGCGGATGGCCGCATGGTCATTTTGCTCGAGGGAAGCAGCGAATTACTCGAACGCGCGACACGCGATTTGCGTTCGGCACTGGGCCGCGCCGGCGTCCCGGAGACTCGCATAATCGATGCCGGAGCGCGAGAGTCGTTCGAACGCGCCGTGGACGCCTACGTGGCGAACGTCGGGGAACGATCCATCACGTACCGCTTAGCAACGCCGGTGGACGAGGCCGAGACGGCATTAGCGGGTCTGAACGCGATTGCCGAACGTTTTGAATTACGCTGCGACAGGTTGATCGACGCTATGAACGGCGATGCGATCCTGCGCGTAAGCGATCTCGATTCCCACGCGCTTGGCGCGAAGATCGAGATGTTCGACGACGCGCTGCACGACGAACAGCCCGGTGCCATCATTATCGCGGGTAATCATCCCAAACGCGGAGTCCTGCGCGTGTGGGGCGAACTGCCGCCCGCCTTCGAGCGAATGCGCGAACTCAAAGAGCGCTTCGACCCCAAGGGCACGCTGAATGCGGGCCGTTTCGTCGGCGGCTTGTAATTGTTTCGCGACATCGCCCCCGTGCTGCGGCTTGTTACCGCGAGCCCCGAACGGTTGCGGTTTCTCCTTGCCGACGGCCCGAGCGCTCTGGCGCACACGGCGGCGTTCTTGCGGCGAGTCGTGCCGATGGCCGCAAAACGGCTGCGCGAAATCCGCGAGCGTGCCGCCCAGATTCCCGATCCGCTGCTGCGAAAAGAAGCTCTGGCAAGCGTCGACGGAAAGTCCTATCACGTCGCCGGCGCAGCGATTCTCGCCACGTTCTTACCTGCGGAACTTGCGCAACAGTATGTCGACGTCGTAGCGCCGTTGGAAACGATTTATGATTACCTCGACAATCTTTGCGATCGTCATCCCGAAGTCGATGCAGCTGCGTATCCGGTGCTGCATCAAGCCATCGCCGATGCCCTCGACGTTGAAGCAGAGCCTCGCGATTACTATGCTCTCGGCCCGGAAGGCGACGACGGCGGCTACCTGCGAAGCCTCGTCCGGCAAACGCAGACGGCACTCCGCGAAACGCCTTCGATTGCGCTCCTAAAGCCGTTCTTCGCGGAAGCGGCCGCGTTCTATAGCGACATGCAGACGTTCGTGCATCTTCGACCGGGAGAACGCGAGATCGCCTGCGTCGAGTGGTACGAGCGCAATCGCGACGGCTTCACCGATTTGGACTGGCACGAATTTGCGTGCGCCGCGGGATCGCAATTTCAAGTCTACGGTCCGCTCTATGCCGCCTTTGCCGGCAAACCGGAAGCTATCGAAAAGGCCTATGCGGCCTACTTCCCATACGTTTCCGCTCTTCACGTGCTTCTCGACTCGTTCATCGATCAAGCCGAAGACCGGCACCACGGCGAACTGAATTTCGCGGTTGTTTACGGCGGCGCCAAAGCCTTACGCGAGCGCGCGTCGTTTTTGGCAGCTTCGGCCCGGACGGCATTCGAGGCGATGCCGAATCCGCCGCACCATCGTTACGTCCTGCGCATTATGACGCTATTCTATTTGAGCCATCCGAAGATCGCGGGCCAGCGGCTGGATCGCGATGCACGCGCCTTACTCCGCGCGATAAAATGATGCCCCTGCGGACGGCGCGAACTCACCGGCATGAGACGCATTGCCGCCCTAGTCTGCGCCGGGTTCTTTGCGGCCGGCACCGCAACGCTGCGCGCGGATCAGCGAGCCTCCGAACAGTATCTCATTGACGTGCCGGCCGTTTCGGCCGCAATGCAAGACGCGACGCGTCTGAATCAGGAATCGCACTACGCCGGCACGCCGGGCGATCAGCATATCGCGCAATGGATGCGCGACGAGCTCTCGCAAGACGGATTCGACGCGGCGATCGAAAGTTTTCAAAGCGACGTGCCGATGCTGCGCAAAGCGCAACTATCGCTGCTAACCAAGCCGCGCATCGATTTCGATCTTCGAGAAACGCCTATTCCCGAGGATCCGGACGGCACGCGCAAAGGCACGGGCATTCCGTTCAACGCATGGAGCGGCAGCGGCACCGCATCGGCACCGGTCATCGACGCCGGCCATGGACTCGAAGCCGACTATCGCGCGCTCGGGGCACGGGGCATCGACGTGCGTACGCGCATCGTCTTGATTCGCTACGGACGCCAGTTCCGCGGCTTGCTCGCGCGACGCGCGCAGGGCTACGGTGCAAGCGGCGTCCTCTTCTTCTCGGATCCGGCCGATCGCGACGGCTCGCTTCATGGGCCCGCGTTTCCAAAGGGTCCTTACCGGCCGCTGGGCGCGGTGCAACGAGGGAGCGTCGGCACGCCGCGATTGACGATTCCAACTCTTCCGATCACCACGACGAACGCGCAGCGCTTGATTGGCGCCATGCGCAACGGGATCACCGACGTACCGGCGCGGCTCCATGTCGACGAAACGATCCAACATGAACCGCTCTGGAATACCGTCGGCGTCCTCACGGGAAACGATCCGACCCATATGGTCGTCGTGGGAGCGCATCGCGACGCATGGGTTTACGGGGTTACAGATAACGGAGCCGGCGTAACGACCGTGCTCGAAGCGGCGCGTGCGCTCGGCTATTTGTATCGCAGCGGCTGGCGCCCGCAGTTTTCGATCGTGATCGTCGGCTTCGACGGCGAAGAGATCGGCGAAGCCGGCTCGGAGGCGTACGTGCGCATGCACGAAGGCGCATTGCAGAACGGCTGCATCGCGTACATCAACGAAGACGAAGATGCGACCGGCCAACTCTTTGGCGCAACCGCTGCCGCTCCACTGGAACATCTTATCGGCCCCGCAACGCAAGCAATTCGCGATCCTCGTGAAGAGCGTCGCACGCTCTACGAACGCTGGCGCGCGCAGCGCGGCGGCGTACAGGTCGAAGGTCCGGGCGGCGGTTCGGACTTCGAAGCGTTTCTTTACGACCTCGGCATTCCCACGATCGAAGTGGGCTTCGAAGGGCCGTTCGGCGTGTATCACTCGGGCTTCGACGACTTGCTTTACGCAACGACGCAAGCCGATCCCGGATTCGTAAATCATCGAGCGCTCGCGCAGCTCGTCGCCGTGATGACCATGCGGCTCGCGAGCGGAACCGTTCCATATCAGCTCTCCGCTTACACTGCGCGAATGCGCGCCGCGCTGCGAGACATTGCGCAAGGAAACGTAAACGACGTCGATCCGGTAGAACGCGCAATCGATCGTTTTTCGTCGCGGGTCGCCATCGCCGAACGGCGAGGAATCGACGGCAATAGAGAAATCCGGATCGCGCAACGTTTGAACAAATTTTTCTACGGGCGCGACGGCTATGCAGCGGTGGCCTTCCCGGATCTTAGCAAAGCGTTAACCTCGCACAACAAAGCGGCAATTTCTGCGGCCGTTGGGCGGGCGGTTCACGAACTCGATGACATCTCGAGTGAAATCGCGAACGCGCAACGAGTATGAAACCGTTCGACGAACGACGCAAGCGTGCGCTGGAAGGCTTCGCCGGCGGTGTCGCAGTGATTCCATCCGCAAAGACGATTCTGCGAAACAGTGACACCGAATACGAATTCCACCAGAACACCGACTTCTTCTATTTGACCGGGTTCGACGAACCCGATGCCGTGCTGGTGCTTGCAGCGCAAGACGGTCGAGCACGTTCGATTCTTTTTCTTCGCGAGCGCGATCGCTCGCAAGAGATCTGGAACGGCAAGCGCGTTGGCGTGGAACGGGCCGTTGAGGCGCTTGGCGTGGACGAAGCGTATCCCATTGCGGAGCTGGAACGCCGGCTTCCGGAATATTTGACCGGCGCCGCCACGCTCTGGTATGAGCTCGGAACTGACGCCGGCACAGATCGTGCTGTACTCAACGCATTGGAAGGCGCGCGATCGCTGTCGCGGCGCAAAGGCCTTGCGCCCGAGTCGGTGTCGCGCCCGCAGACCGTCTTGCACCCTATGCGTCTTATCAAATCGCCCGAAGAAATCGCGACCATGCGTCGCGCCGCGGAAATCACCGGCGCCGGCCACATCGCCGGTATGCGTCTTACGCGACCCGGCATTTTCGAATACGAGATCGAGGCGGCGATCGAGCACGAATACCGGCGCGCGGGTGCGCAACGTGAAGCGTATGAGTCCATTGTAGGCAGCGGCGACAACGCTACGATCCTCCATTACACGAGCAATCGCGATCGGTTGAAGGACGGTGATCTCGTCCTCGTGGACTCAGGTTGCGAACTGGATTACTACGCGAGCGACGTAACGCGCACGTGGCCGGTCAACGGATCGTTTACGGCAGAACAGCGCGCTATTTATGAAATTGTACTCGCGGCGCAAGAGGCCGCGTTCGAGGAAGTCCGGCCGGGAAAACCGCAAACCGGCTTCCATCAGGCAGCGGTGCGTACCATCATCGACGGCCTGATCGACGTGGGATTGCTGCACGGCACAAGCGACGAGAATCTCGAACGCGAAACGTACCGCGATTTTTACATGCATGGGACGGGTCATTGGCTCGGGTTAGACGTGCACGACGTCGGCGGCTACCGCGATCGAAACGACGATCCGGTCCTGTTTGTTGCCGGCATGGCGATTACCGTTGAACCGGGAATTTACGTGCATCGCGATCTTGATTGCGACGAACGCTTCAAAGGAATCGGCGTTCGCATCGAAGACGACTTGGTGGTCACGGCCGGCGGCCACGAGAATCTAACCGCAGCCATTCCGAAGCAGATCGACGAGCTCGAACGGATCGTCGGTTCCGCGGCGCGCGCCGCCGTTCATTAGACAAGCCATGCGCGTTGCGATTGCCGGCGCCTCGGGATTCATCGGGCGGCATCTCAGCGCCGCTCTGCGCGATCGAGGCGACACCGTATTGGAAACCTCTCTTCGCGATCCGCGCGCTGCAGCAGCGGCGTGCGCCGGTGCGGACGCGGTCGTCAACCTTGCCGGCGAACCGATCGGCCAGCGTTGGAACGCGGCGGTGAAAGACCGCATCGTGAGCTCGCGCGTCGATCTGCCGCGCGCCTTCATTGCGGAGCTCGGCGCGGCGGACGACCGTCCCACCGCGTACATCTCTTCCTCGGCGGTCGGGTACTACGGCACGAGCGAAACCGAGACGTTTACGGAATCGAGTCCGGCAGGCGGCAACTTTCTAGCGCACGTGTGTGAGGGATGGGAGCGCGAAGCGAGTCGCGCTGCGGAGCACGGTATGCGCGTGAGTATCGTACGCACCGGCGTGGCGCTCGGCCATGACGGCGGCGCGCTCGCCCAAATGCTGCCGCCATTTAAAATGGGCGCCGGCGGCATCGTGGGTAACGGGCGCCAGTGGATTTCGTGGGTGCACATTGACGACGTCGTCGGCATCTATCTGCTGGCGTTGAGTGGCACGAGCGGCGTCCTGAACGCCACCGCGCCGAACCCGGTCACCAACGAACAATTTACGCGCGCGCTCGGCGAGGCGGTTCACCGCCCCACCGTGCTGCCGACCCCGACCTTTGCGCTTCGCTTGATGCTTGGGGAGGGCGCGGACATTTTGCTCACCGGCCAGCGCGTCATTCCGCAACGCACGCAAGCCGAGGGTTATCGATTCGCGTTCGAAACGCTCAGTGATGCGCTGCCGGCTCTAGTGTAAACTCGAGCGCCTCGAGATAGCGCTCCGCGTCCATCGCCGCCTTGCAACCCGCGCCTGCCGCGGTGACGGCTTGTTTGTAACGAATGTCGCTCACATCGCCCGCGACGAACACGCCGTCAACGTTGGTCGAACTTCCGTCGGGAGTGTCGATGTAGCCCGCGTCGTCGAGATCGATCTGTCCCTCGAAGATCTTCGTATTGGGATCGTGCCCGATCGCGATAAACAGTGCATCGCAGTCGAAATCGAAAACGCTGTCGTCGTTGATATTGCGTAACCGTAGACCGTTCACGTGCGTGTCGCCGAGGACTTCGTCGACGACCGTGTTCCAAATGAAGTCGATTTTTTCGTGTGCAACCGCGCGCTGCGCCATGATTTTGCTTGCGCGCAACGATTCGCGACGATGGATCACGGTAACTTTGCGCCCGAACCGCGTAAGGAACAGCGCTTCTTCCATCGCGGAATCGCCGCCGCCAACGACGACGATGTGCTTCTCGCGGAAGAACGCGCCGTCGCACGTTGCGCACGTCGAAACGCCGCGACCGCGAAGTTTTTCTTCTCCGGGAATGTTCAGCCACCGAGCGCTTGCACCGGTCGCGAGGATGACGGTCTTCCCGTGATACTCGTCGTCGGCGGTGCGCACGATGAACGGCGCCTTGGAAAAGTCGACCGCCGTCGCGTCCACGTTTTCGATGCGCGCGCCGAACCGCTCGGCTTGTTCCCGGAATTTGCATCATCAGGTCAGGCCCCATGATGCCATCGGGAAATCCGGGGAGTTCTCGACCTCCGTCGTCAGCATCAGCTGTCCGCCGTAGAGGCCGCCCGCGAGGACTAAGGGCTTCAAATTCGCTCGCGCGGCATAAACGGCGGCGGTAAGTCCGGCAGGACCGGACCCGATGATGATGACTCGTTCCATGGCAGTGAGCTTCGAGGGGACCCGGCAGGGGTTCCGGTTGCGCCCCGCGGCGAAGGTTCCGACCATGGCCGAGCAGCGTCTGCCTCTCGAGGACGACTTCAGCGACGTGCTGCGCAAGGCGATGCGCGGGACCCGCATCTCCTCCGCGCAACCTGGCGAACGGCGGAATCAGCGCCTCCGCGATCGAGGGGTGGTTGAAGGGCGACGGCGTTCCGGACGAAGCACAAGCGCGAGATATTGCTAAAGCGCTGCGTCTAGACCCCGGTGCGCTTGCCGACGTGGCGTCGGGCGCGTGGTATCCGCCGGCGGTCGACGATCCGAACGTCCGGCACCACCCGCAGTTGCCGCATCCGAGCAACGGTTACGTGTTCTTTCTCGATGGCGGTAAACGCGCGGCACTCGTCGATCCGGCCGGCATTCCCGGAAATCTGCTACGCATCTTGCGCGACGGCGACTACCATCTCCAGTACATCCTCATCACCCACAAACACTCCGATCACTGCGACGCAACCGGCGATGTTGCGCGCGCGTTTTCGCAGGCGCAAATCGTCATGCACGAGCTGGACGTTCAAGCGATCGGACCGCTTGCATCCAAGGCGGTGCGCGTTAGAGACGGTGAAGAGCTGCCGTTCGGCGACGGCGTAAAGATCCGCATGCTGCACACGCCCGGACATACCGACGGATCTTCGTCGCTATCTGATGAAGTCGACCCTCTTCAGCGGCGATACGCTCTTCGCAGCGAGCGTGGGCGGCGCGTACGGCGACCTCAGCACGTACGGCGATATTTTGAACGGCGTTAAATCGAAGCTCTTCTCGCTTCCCGACGACACAGTCGTCATGCCGGGTCACGGGCCGCCGACGACCATTGGGCTCGAGAAGGCTCACAACCCGTTCTTTCCGCACGGCGACGGCGCGCATGGATGATCGTTCGCCGGCGTGGTACCGTCTGCGCGGGTTGGTGTTCGGGGTGATTTATATCGTCGGACTCGCGGGCGGCTGGGTGGTGTGGTCGCGGCTTGGAATCTCGAACGAAACTTCGCAGGTCGCGGTTGCGGCCGGTGCGCTGCTGACGTTTTGCTGTTTCGCCTTGCGCGCGTGGGGTTCGGCCTACTTACACGCCGACGTCGTTTGGAACCCCGATGCAATGTCCGACGAGCTGATCGTGGACGGACCGTTTCGCTTCACGCGAAGCCCGTTGTACTTGGGCAACACCTTCATGGCCCTCGGCATCGGATTGCTTGCGGTGCCGCTTGGGTATGCCGTCATCGTCGTCGCCACGCTGGGGTTCGTGTTCGTGCTTGTGCGCTATGAAACGGCGCAGCTTCACGAGCGCTTCGGGCCGCTTGTCGACGAGTACGTAAAAGCCGTGCCGGCGCTATTCCCCCGGCTTACTCCTGCGAACGTTCAAGGCACGGTGAAGGTGCAGCCGTCGCTCGCGCAAGGGTTACGATCGGAGATTTTCACGGCTTCGCTCACGCTGGCGATGATCGTTCTCGCAGGCTTCGGTCGCAACGCCATACCGGTGTTTATGGTCCTGTGGATTAGCGGCTGGATTGCCCAGCACGTGGCGACGTGGAATCGCGTCCCTAACGCGCCGCCGGAATCGTAACCGAGACGCCGGTTTCGCTCTCGATTCGCGCGCCGCTTTTCCGGGGAGCGTTGTCTTCTTCACGAATCAATTCGAACTGCAGCTGCAGTTTTCCCGACTCGGGAATCGTGGAGGTTAGCTGCATCGGAGAACAAACGCGCGAGTCGCAGAACGCAGCGATCCAACCCGACGCAACCTGCGTCGCCTTCAGATGTACGGCTTCGCCGGCCTTTCCGGATACCGTCAAACGGTATTTTACCGCAGCGCCGGTCGAGGTTGGAAGATTCGCGCCGTGCCATGGAGTCACGGCCAGCGCGAGCGCAAATAGAAACGTCACGTGCGTAACTTATATCCCGTGGCGGTGAGCCGGAGCGCAATCGCCAGAGCAACTGCTGCGAGCACGGCGATCATTAGAATCGAGTACGTCAAAGGCAGATAACTTTGCCCGGTATAGCTGTGCCGGAACGCGTCGATCGTGTAGAAAATCGGATTGAACAGTTCGAGATTGCGCAGCACCGGCGGCAGCATCGTCGCCGCGGTAAAAACGCCGCCGACGAACGTGAGCGGCGTAATGACGAACGTCGTGAATGCGGCCAGGTGATCGAACTTCTCGCCCATCAATCCGAAGATGATTCCAAGCGAAGAGAACAGCACCGACACCATGCACAGAACGGCAAAATACAACAGCCAGTCGTGCGGCCACGTGTGCACGAGGATCGCACCCAAAATCGTAATCAACGCGGCGATCACCAGCGCGCGCACGAGACTTCCAATGATGTAGCCGAACACGATCTCGTACGCGGACATCGGCGCGATCAACATCTCCTGAATCGAATTCATGAAGCGCCCCTGGAACACCGAACTCGAACACTCGCCGTACGACGAATCGATCACCTGCAGCATGATCAAGCCGGGAATCAGGAACTGCGCGTAGTCGACGCCCTGGACGTTTTGAATGCGGCTTCCGAGCGCCAGCCCAAAGACGAAGACGTAGAGCAGAGTTGAAATGATCGGCGGCCAGATCACCTGATTGATCACCTTCATGCTGCGGATCAGCTCGCGTTTGACGAGCGTCCACAGCCCAACGGTATTGAGCCCTTCTTGGACGGCGATCATGCGCGGGTTAACTCCAGGAATACATCTTGTAAACGGGCGCCGTCGGCGACCAGTTCGGTGTCGGCTGCTGCGTCACGACCTTTCCTTGCGCGTACGATCGCGATCGTCTTGCAAAGCTCTTCAGCTTCTTCGAGATAGTGCGTCGTGAGGAAAATTGTAAGGCCGTCGCCGTTGAACTCGCGAAGCAGGCTCCAGAGCTCGAGCCGCAACTCGACGTCTACGCCCGCCGTCGGCTCGTCGAGGATGACGAGTTTCGGCTCGTGAATCAATGCGCGCGCAAGCGTTAGACGGCGCTTCATGCCGCCCGAAAGGCGCGTGTACTCTTGCTTCGCCTTCGACGCGAGACCAAAACGCTCGAGAAGCATGTCGGCCCGCTCTTTCACCGCCGGTCCGCGCAAGCCGAAGTAACCGGCTTGAAAGATAAGCACGTCGCGAATCGAGAGATACCGGTCGAAATTGTACTCTTGCGGCGCGAGACCGATCGCGCGACGGGCTTCTCGCCAATCCGTTTCGTTATCGTGACCGAAAACGCGGATCGCCCCGCTCGATGCGCGAGCCAGGCCGACGATGGCATTGATCGTCGTCGTCTTGCCGGCGCCGTTCGGGCCAAGAAAACCAAAAAATTCGCCGGCTTCGACGCGCAGCGAAATATCGTCGACGGCGGTAAAGTCGCCGTACGCGTTTGACGAGATGTTCTATCTCGATGGCCGGAACGGGCACGTTCTAGGGGACAAATCCTTTCAACCGCTTGTAGCGGTGGCGGCGAAGCGTCGCAATGAGCTCTCCACTCTCCGGAATCCCGCAATCGGCCAATTGGGTTGCAACTTTCTTCACGTCGAATTCGACGCGGCGGTGCTTGACTTCCCAACCGCCGTCGCGCTCGGTAAAAATCGCGTAGCCGGCGCGCGGGTCGCCGTCTTTTGGCAGGCCGGCGGACGCGACGTTGACGAGCAGCTTGCCGCGCCAAATACGAACGTAAGGAAGATGCAGGTGGCCGAAGGCAATCGCCGCGGCACGCTCTTCGCCGATCAGCCGCTTCAGCGTCGCATCATCGGCATCGGGCCAAAGATGCTCGTCGTCCGTCGCGGGATTGGCGTGCACGACGAGCAGCTGTTGTCGTCGTCACCGATGCGAATCGCAAAGGGCAGTTCCGCGAGCCACTGGAGCCACTTCTCGCCGATCTTCATGACGCGTCCAATCGAGCTGCGTCGCTTCGCTTTCAGTGAACGTTTCGTCCTGCGGAACGCTTAGATAACGGTCGGTGTTTCCGCGAAGACATTGCGCGCCCACCTCTTCGAGCCGCTGCAGCACTTTCTTCGGTTTGGGGCCGTCGACGCAAAGATCGCCCGCTGCTACGATCGCGTCGGCGCCGCCCTGCGCTTGCAGATCCGCAAGGCAAGCGTCGAGACCAACGAGATTTCCGTGGATATCCGAAACAATGGCGATGCGCACGGCGAGCGGCCTGCCCTTTTAGTCGCGCTTGAGGGCAAGCACGAGCAGGGACGGCGTGATGCCGATCTTCTCGAAGTCATAGAGATCGATGCCTTCGACCGTGATTCCCGCCTTGCGCATCCGAGCCAGCGACGTGCGATAACGCACGTCGGCGATAACGTGACGTTCACCGATGCAAAGGACGCCGGCCGCCATATCTTCGCCGCGATCCAGCACGATCGTATTGAATCCGGCGAACGCGTCGAGATCGACTTTTTCTTTCGCGAGCACCACGACGTGTCTTTCGCAACGGCGTTCGCAACGGCGCGCAGGCTCGGCACGGTCTCGTCGAGGCCAACTTCGACGACGCGATAGCCGTGGGCGCTGAGCCACTTTTGCGAAACCGGCGCGGCCGATCGCATTGCCGCGCGCGCCGACTCCAACGAACGCCGTTGCGCCGGCAAGCATGACGTCGGAGCCGTTCGACAATCCGGGCGGCGCGATATGTCCGGCGAGCGGAACGTCGAGCTGGGCGAATTCGGATTGCATGCGATCGGCTTCGCTACGTCGCGCCATCGCGCTCGGCCGCATGATCAACGCACCGTCTTCGAAAGCGACAGCCGCGTCGGCGATCGCCGATTCGTACGGATCCCCGCCGCGAGGTTCGAACGCAACCGTTTCGACGCCGAAATACTCGAGCGTCTTGCGCAAAATTTCGTGTTGCTCGAGCGCACGGCTATAGACGGCGCCCGGTTCGCCGGGCAGCGTGCGGCGCGTTCTCGATGCTCGGCGGTCGGACGAACGAGCGCCGCGGCGCGCAGCGTTCCGGTTGGCGATGCCGACGAGACGGGGTCCGAAGTGGATGGCGTCCTTGGTCGTCATGTTCCTACTATGGAATGGCGTGATAGGGCGACGGATACGGGACAGCGCCGAAAAAGTCCGCCATATCGGTCGCTAGAAGGTCGGGAAGACCGAGCGGCGCGAGCCCAAGCAACTCTTCTTCGGTCTTCAGACGCTGGCCGGCGAGAGATGCTGATGTCCGACGTACGCCTGCTTCGCGAGCGGCGACACCACGATCGCATAGCTGCGAGCGGGGTTCACGTGATCGCGCCCGCCGGGCGCGATGCCGTCGGGGACGATAAAAACCGCCGTCGACGACCAGTGGGGAGTATGAGAGAGAAAGGCCATTATCGTCCCGAGCGCGCGATCGGCGTCCGCGGCGCCTGCGCTGCCCGGTGCCATCGGCAACCACACGTACGTAAAGGCGGGTTGGGCGTCGCTCTGTACGAGGCGGCCCATGTCGTTCACGAACTCGGCCGCGCGCTGCGCGTTCTGAGATGGCGGGATTCCAGCCCGGGTAGTTGAGGTCCACGTGATTCGCAAGCGCCGCGAGCGCGGGCACGTCGAGCGTGTAGAAACCGCCAAGCGGCGACGGCGGAGGAGTTGCGCGCGGATTCCGGGATTTCGATGGCGCCGGCGTGCTCAACGCTTCGGGCTGGTATCCCGCAAGCCTCAGCATCGCGCCGTAGTCGCGATACGACAATCCCGCACGCGCTGCGGCGTTGAAAAGGTAGCCGGCGCGCGGATAGTCTTCCGGATCGTCGCCGTGCACGTCAAGCGGCGCGCGACCGGCATTCACGTGCAACATTCTTGCGCGTAGAGCGTGGGCGCACCGGCCAGCGCGAATTGCACGTTCACGTCTTGGTTCAGATCGTCAACGTAGAAATTATCCGCTAAGCCATACGCCTTCGCAAGCGCGTGCAAATTCGGCGTAACATCGGCACCGTAGGAAACGTACGACGGCGCGCCGTTGCCGCGACCGAGATCGCCGAGCATCGCATCGAACGTTTGCAAACCGACCGAAATGTAAACGACGCGGTCGATCGTTTTGCTGCGGCGTCTTCGATCGCAACGGCGGAACGGTTGCGCTCGGATGTGCGTATGCGACGGCCCGATTGTAGCGCAACGCCGACAACGTCACCTTCACCAGAGGAAGTTTTTTCATGTCGACGCGCTGCAGCAAGCCCCAGCCGTCGACGCCGCGCGCATCCGCGACGTATAGATAGCGTCCGTCAGGCGAGAGCGCGAGCGCGCTCGGCGACGATCCCGTTGGAATCAATCCGAGGCGGTGCAGCACTGCGGGATTGTGCGCGTCGAGCACGGCGACGGCATTGAGGCCTGCGAGCGCAACATATAAACGCTTTCCGTCGCGGCTAAGAGCTTCCGCCGAAGGCTGCGTTCCGTACGGAGCATTGACGAAAAGACGCAGGTCCAGACCCGCTACGACGTGCGGATCCTCGCCGAGGTCCACCGTTGCAACACGATCGACGTTCGACATCGCGACGTAAGCATAACGCGCCATCCGGCGCACGACGATGGCGCCGGGCTTCGCGCCGCCGACGTTATTCGACGCCGTCCGGTACGGGGTCCATGCGAACGACGGTTCCCGCGTTTGCGTCGGCGTTCACGCTGCCGGACCCATCAAGATCGATAACGGACAGCGACGACGATTTCGTCGGGGCTCGCCGCCGCGTTACCAAATTGAGGATGCGGAGCGCGGCTGTTGCAGCGCCGTGTATTGGATCAGCCCTCTCATTCGTAACGTAAGCGTGCGCACCGGCAACCGCGACATCCGACGGAAAGAATCCGGCCGTTCGCCGTAGCGACGAGCCGTCGCGGATGCGAGATCCACCGCGCTCAACGTTCCGGCTAATATTCTTGGCGACGTAGGCGGTACGGCCGTTTGCCGCTATGGCGATGGCCGACGGATAGGTTTTGCCGGGAGCGCGATGGGCTGGGCTTCGGGCGTCAGCGTGCCGCCGCTGCTAAGATCGAAAACGCGCACGACGTTGTTTGCGCCGTCCGAGGCAAGCACGATCGTGCGCCCGCGATTTGCAGGATCTGCAACCGCTGCCACGCCTTTGAAAAACGACGTCGCCCGGCGCTTGATAGACGCTGCGCGACGCGCATCGTGCTCGTCTCCACGACGGTCAGTGAATATCCGGCTGCAAGACGGCCGGCTCCCCCGGCGGCGCGCCGGACGCCGTCGCATTCTGCTCGTCGTTGCGTGACGATCGCCCAGCGGCCGTCAGCCGAGAGCGCCACGCCGAGCGGATTGGTTCCGACGAAAATGGTCTGCCCGACGCGGCGCAGCAATGCGTCCGTCGGGGAGAACTGCGTCAGCCGGGCGGCCCGGAGAGGCGCCGGCTGGGCGCTGGCCCGCCGGAGCGGAGTACACGGTTATCGGAACTGGGCGGTGCGCCGCACCCAGCAAAACGGCGGCCAAAGCCGCCGCTAGGGGTCCTCGGATTTTCACGTAGGAAGGCTACGGATGCAGCCTCTCGTGGACCTGCCCAATGCCTCAGGCGTTCGAGGCGACCGCAACGCGCGTGCCGATTCGCCGTACGCCCTCGCGCGCCGTTGCTTCGTCGATGTGCCCGAACGAGAGGCGCAGCGCGGGCGGGCCGGTTCGCGTGGGATAGAACGGCTCGGCCGGCATCACGAGCACGCCTTCGCGCGCGCACGCATCGAACGCCGCCTGCGTCGAGATGCGCGGCGGGCAAGCGGCAGCCAAACGTTCACGCCGGCGGCCGGCGGACGGACGTCTGCCCACGGCACATTCGTGGGCGAGCGCATCGACGAAAGCGTCGCGCCGGTCGCGATAGAGCGCGCGCGAAGAACGCAGATGCCGGCGATACGCCGGAGCGTTCATAAAGCGCCACAACGCGCGTTGCGTGAGCGTCGAAGTGAAGACGTCGGCGCGCACTTTGGCCACCTCCAGCGCTTCGGCAATCGACCCTTTCGCATACAGATAGCCGATTCGCAGCGCCGGAAAGATCGACTTCGACAGGCTTTCCATCACGATGACGCGGCCGTCGGTATCGAACGCCGCGAGCGGCGGCGGCGCGGCGGCATCGTAGGTCAGCTGCCAGCCGGTTTGATCTTCGAGGACCACGACGTCGTAGCGGCGCGCCAGTGCAACGATCTGCTTTGCGCGCCGCTGCGGCAAGACGGCGCCGGTCGGATTCTGCGCGATCGGATTGACGTAGAACAAGCGCGGACGGTATTCCGCAAAAACGCGCTCGACGTCGTCGACGCGCACGCCGTCGGCATCGCTGCGCACTTCGACGTACGTCACGCCGCGCGCATCGAAGACGCCGAGCGTTCCGGAATACGTCGGGACTTTCGCTTGCGACGACGCTGCGCTCGTCGAGCAAGACGGTTGCGACGAGATCGGCCGCCTGTTGCGCGCCGGAGCAGACGATGACGTCGCTGCGCGTCCGCGTTGCAGCCGCGCGCGCGCAGCAGCGTGGCAAGCGTTTCGCAGAGATCGCGATCGCCGGTAGACGAACGGTACTGCATCGCTTCGGGCGGATCGTCGAGCAGCGTGCGGTGAAAGGCGCGGCCGAAGTCGTGCAGCGGAAACGTTTCGGGCGCGGGATGTCCGGTCGCGAGCGATGATCGCGCCCGGGCGTCGTGACGCGGGTCAACTGCTCCATCACGCCTTCGAGCCGCTGCGCGCGCGCGAAACGGCCGACGTCGGGTTCCCAACGGCGCGCGAACGGCGTGCGCGGTCGGGAGGCGGCGCGACGAACGTGCCTTTGCCGACGCGCGAATGCACGCGCCCGCGCGCGGCCAGCAGTTCGTACGCCTGCGAAACGGTGACCAGCGCGCAATTCGAGTTCGCGCGCGAGCTCGCGCATCGCGGGAAGACGGTCGCCGGGTGCGAGCCGCTCGTCTTCGATCGCTTCGACGAGCTGATCGGCGAGCTGAACGTAGAGCGGACGCGGGTCGGCGGGCTCGAGGCGAAGCGTCGACGTCGCCGCGCCGCACTACCTTTTGTCGAGTCGATAGCCGATGCCGCGGACGCTCGAGATTTCGAGCGGCGCGTCGACCTCGATGAGCTTCTTGCGCAACGCGGCGACGTGCACGTCGACCACGCGCGTCGGCACGCCCGAGGTGTCGTTCCAGACGTGTTCGAGTATCTGCGCGCGCGTCAGCAGACGGCCCTTCGGCTTCGGCCAAGAAACCACAACAGGCGAAACTCGAGCGCCGTAAGCGAGACGCTATCGCCGTTGTTCGAAACGCGTATGGAAATCGCGATCGAGCTGTCGCGCTGCCGATCTGCAGGACGTTCGGACCTTCGCGCTTCTGCACGAACTTCTCGCGGCGGCGCAAAAACGACGCGACGCGCGCGACGAGTTCGTTGCCGGAAAACGGCTTGGTGATGTAATCGTCGGCACCGAGGCCCAAGCCCGAGCAAAATGTCTTGCTCGCGCGAATGGCCGCTGACCATCAGGATGAACGCGTTGTTCGAGTTCGAGAGCGACGTGCAAACGTCGAGGCCGGAAATATCCGGGAAGCCCGACGTCGAGAATGACGACGTCGGGCTTATAAGTGTCGGCCAGTTCCAACCCCTCGGCACCGCTTCCGGTAACGCGAATTTCGTACCCAGCTCGCTCGAGGACGGTTTGTTCCAGTCGAGCGACGTCCTCGTCGTCCTCGATGACCAGGATGCGTGCTAAAGGCCATCCGTTCAAGCTCCCTCTAGGCGTGGTGAGTCCCTATACTGGTATTTCGATTTCTTCTTCCTCGTTCTTTACCAAGGTACGGCGTGCGACGCCTTCGTCGACGGCCGCAGTGGCGACCGCCTTGGCTACCGCGTCCACGACGCGAGGGTCGAAAACGCTCGGAATGATGTATTCCGCGCTGCGCTCGTCGTCGGTCACGATCGACGCGATGGCGAAGGCCGCCGCCAGCTTCATCCTCGTCGGTGATGCGACGGGCACGGACGTCGAGCGCTCCGCGGAAAATCCCCGGAAATGCCAGCAGATTGTTCACCTGATTGGGAAAGTCCGAACGGCCCGTGGCCACGACCGCGGCGACGGGGGCCGCGACGTCCGGCATGATTTCCGGCGTCGGATTGGCCATTGCAAAGATGATCGGGTCGCGCGCCATCGACGCGATGTGCTCCGGCTGCAGAATCCCGGGCGCCGAGACGCCGATGAAAACGTCGGCGCCGGCAAGCACTTCGGCGAGCGTCCCGCGCCGGTTTTCCTTGTTTGTATGTTCGGCAAGCCAGCGCCAATGGGAGTTCTCGTAGCGGTCGTCGCGATTGAGCGCGCCGCTGCGGTCGACGGGAATCACGTCGCGAACGCCCGCTTCGAGCAGCATCTTGATCGTCGCCGTTCCTGCGGCACCGCTTCCCGACACGACGACCTGCAAATCCGCAGAGTTCTTTGCCGACGACTTTTGCCGCATTGATCAGTGCGGCGAGAATAACGACCGCCGTGCCGTGCTGATCGTCGTGCATCACCGGAATGTCCAGGCGTTCGATTAAGCCGCTGCTCGACTTCGAAACAACGCGGAGCTGCAGATGTCCTCCAGATTGATGCCGCCGAAAACCGGGGCGATGCGCACGACGGTTTCGACGATTTCGTCGACGTCTTTGGTATCGAGACAAATCGGAAAGGCGTCGATGTCGGCGAACTGTTTGAAAAGCATCGCCTTGCCTTCCATCACCGGCAGCGCGCCGAGCGGGCCGATGTCGCCAAGCCCGAGCACGGCGGTCCCGTCGGTGACGACGGCAACGGTGTTGCGCTTGATGGAAAGTTGAAACGCTTTAGATGGGTCCGCGGCAATCGCCATCGAAACGCGCGCCACGCCCGGCGTGTAAACCGTCGAAAGATCCTGCGCGCGTCTTCACCGGAATCTTCGGTTCCACGCGGATCTTGCCGCCGAGATGCGCGAGAAACGTGGAATCCGAGACCGAGACGATGCGCAACGCCGTCGAGCGCTTCGACGGCGCGGCGCACTTCGTTGCCGATCACGTCGGAACTCACGTTGATCGTTACGTCGCGCACGACTCGTGCGTCGCGATAACCGAACGCATGTCGACTGCCGCAATTTGGCCGCCGGCATCGCCTATGGCGTTTGCCAGAACGCCGAACGCGCCGGTTTCGTTCGGCATTTCGATGCGCATGATCAGAGTAAAGCTAATGGCTACTTGCGGCATGCAGGCCTCCTTATGAGCTAATTTCCGCTGATCGTCATTTCGCGCGACGCGGAACGACGGCGATACGACCGATCCGTCGAACCGCAAATCGTTTGCAACCGCGTCGATCGCGGCAAGCATCGCCGGGAAACTTCCGGCGATGGTGAATTCGTCGATCGGATAGCTCAGCTCGCCGTTTTCGATGAGGAAGCCGCGCGCGCCGCGGCTATACGTTCCGCTCGCGTGCTCGGTTGCAAAGCCGATCGTGTCCAGTACGAGCACGCCGCGCGGCGTCGACGCTATCAGTTCCTCGAGCGATTGCGTTCCCGGTTGCAGGTAAAAGTTGTTGGCGCCGATCCCGCCGCCGGTGGAGTTCCCGGTAGTTTGGGCACCGAGCTTGCGCGCGTAGTACGTATCGTAGAGAAACGTGCGTAACACGCCGCGGTCGAACACCGTGGTCGTTCGCGTCGCAACGCCCTCGCCGTCGAAGGGCGAGCTTCCCAGACGCCCCGGTAGCGTGCCGTCGTCGACGATCGTGACGAGATCGCTGCCGACGCGCTCTCCGACGCGCTCCGCAAGCCAAGAATTTCCGACGCTCACGTTCGCGGCACTAATCGCGGAGAAGAGATCGTCCAAAACTGCAGCGGCTATGTCGCGTTCGAAGATTACGGGCAGTTTCGCTCGTGGGCGGTTTGCGCGCGCCGAACATTTCCACGGTGCGCTTAGCCGCCATGCGAGCAACGGCTGCAGACTCTTCCAAATCCTTTGCGAACCGGCGCGCGCCGTGCCGTAGTGGGCGGTGCGTTTGATTTGCCCTTCTTCCGCAACCGGCGACGTCGAACGGCTGGCGCGCGTGGACGTGTATGCTTCCGCCGAATCCCGCCGAATTTGCAAGCGCTACGATCGAAACCGCATCGGCGTAGTTCGATCCGCTGGAATTGACGATGCGCGCGTCGCGCGTCGCGAATCATCGCTTCCAAAGCGAGCGCGTCGTCGACCTTCGCGGAGTCGTCACGTTGCGCAACGCTGCGAATCGTAGAGCGAGAGATCGCCCGTCGAAGCGTCCGCATTCGTCGGGCAATCCGGAGAATTGATCCGACTGCAACGAACTTCGATTGTTCGAGTGCTGCAGCGATCGCCGCATCGATGCCTCGAAGCTGAAAAATCCGACGTCGACAGCGACGACTTTGCGGCCGCCGGAAAAAATTCGAACCTGCAACGTTTTTCCGGTCGACTGTTCGAGCTTGGAAATCGTCTTTTCGCGCGCTTCCACGTGGAAGCGGCGCGTGACGCCAACCGTTGCCTCCGCCGCGTCGGCTCCATGACGCGTCGCGGTCTCTACCGCTTGCCGCGCCGCGTCGAGCGCCTCGCGCTCATCCATTGTGGGTGCCTCCAACCGTAATCGACGAAATTTTCACGGTCGGCATGCCGACGCCCACCGGGACGTGTTGTCCGCCCTTGCCGCACGTGTAATGACGGCGCGCAAGGCGGCTATCGTTACCGACGGCAATCACCTTCGTCATCGCATCGGGACCGTTGCCGACGATCGTCGCGTTTTTCACGGGCGTCGTGATCTTGCCGTTCTCGATCAGATAGCCTTCGGCGACCATGAAGACGAAGTCGCCTTTGCTGATTTCCACTTGGCCGCCGGCGAAACGATTTTGCGTAGATGCCGCGTTTCGTCGATCGCGATGATTTCGTCGACGGTTGATTCGCCGTTCGGCATGTACGTGTTGCACATCCGCGGCTGCGGCAGAAACCGGAACGACTGGCGGCGGCCGCTGCCCGTTGGCTGCGCGCCCATCAAGCGCGCGTTCAGCGTGTCTTGCATGTACCCGCGAAGCATGCCGTTCTCGACGAGCACCTTGTGCTGACCCGGAACGCCTTCATCGTCCACGGTGATGCTTCCGCGTTCTTCGGGTAGATTGCCGTCGTCGTAAATCGTCACGAGCTCGCTTGCAACGCTGTTCACCTACGCGGCCGCTATAGAGCGACGTGCCGCGGCGGTTAAAATCGCTTTCGAGTCCGTGGCCCACCGCTTCGTGGAGCAACACGCCGCCGCCGCCCGAACCGACGACCATTTCCATCTCGCCGGCCGGCGCGGGGACAGCTTCCAGATTTGTGGTCGCGATACGCGCCGCATCGTTGGCCAGCGCTTCGGGAACGCCGCCGTCGAAATACGCGATCGACGTACGTCCGCCGTCGCCGACGTAACCCGATGCCGCGTTCCCCGTCGCGGCTTGCAACGGCCTGCACGCCGAGCGTCACCATCGGCCGGTGATCGTGAACGTAGCGACCTTCACTCGTCGCGATCCACACGTCTTGCAATTCATCCGTCACGTGTGCGTTCACGGCGACGATTCGCGAGTCGAATTTTCGGGCGGTGGCATCGGCGGTTTCGAGGAGCGCGACGTAGCGCGACGCATCCGCGTGCGAGTTTCGGTTTTGGTCGTAGAGCGGCGGCACGGAGAGGGCGGTGAGGTCGATACGCCGTTCATCGCCGGCCGGCAGCGTGCGCGCGACCAGCGACGCCGCTTCAGCCGCGCGAAGCAAAGCCTCTAATGACAGATCGTCCGAATAGGCGTATCCCGCCGTTTCTCCGATCACTACCCGAATGCCGACGCCTTGCGTAATCGCGGACTGGCCTTCGTGGATGTGTCCGTCCTGCAGTCGAAACGCGTAGCTGCGGCGCCGCTCGCAGAAGATGTCGGCATAGTCGCCGCCGTGCCGCAACGCACGTGCCAGCAGTTTATCGAGAGTTGCGGTTTCTAACATTCCATCCTTAAAAGCCGGCGAGGCGGTCGACGGCGCGAACGTAGGCTGCATCGGGATCGCCGGGCGACCCGTTGATCATGAAGGCGAATGCCAGCCTGCCGTGGTGTCTCGTATCGACGTACCCGGCAAGTGAAGCAGCGTCACTCAAATGTCCCGTTTTCGCGCGCACCCGTCCAATCGCCGTCGTGAAGTCGTAGTGTTTGAGCGTGCCGTCCTTACCGCCCTGCGGAAGCAACGGTTCGAGTTCCATACCGCCGTCCCGCAGCTCCGCGTCGCTCAAAATGCGAGCAAGCGTGATCGCGGCAATGCGATTTGCTTCGGCGAGGCCGCTTCCGTCGAAGAGTCGCATGCCGGGTGTCGGAATGGAACGCGAGTGAAGGAATTGCATTTCGGCGGTGATGCCGTCGGTGTCGTCGGCGCGCGCGCCGGCGTCGCCGCCCACAGAACGCAATAACTGTTCGGCGTAGTGGTTGTCCGACACGTATAGCATGTGCTTCTCGATCACGGTAAGAGGAGCCGAACGATGATCCCAAAGCACGATCGTGTCGAGCGGAGCCGATTCGACGGTGGGCGGCGCCGACGGCGTCACCGCCGCATCGCGAAGCATACGGTCGACCACGGAACCGACGTAGTCAGGAATATCGTGAACCGGGAGCCAGAACTTCTCTTCCGTATACGCCGGAATGGTGCCGCCGTACCGGAACGTGTTCGGCGTCTCCATGGCAGCGATGATGACGTTGTCCGAACTGCTCGTCGTGACCGAACCGGATGTATGAATCACTCCGCTCTTCGGAACGATATTAATGCGTGCAGATTCGCCCGGCGCACCGCCGAATACACGAAACTCCGCGGTGTCGCCGTCAAGCGAAATCGCGCTCGTTGCGGTCTGAAAATCTTCATTGGCATCATCCGCGCTCCAATGGGGATTGATTTCGGGACCGCGCATTGCGGACGGATCGACGGCGACGCGCCCGGTGAGGCCCTTCAAGCCCAAACGCTTCAGCGTCGCGACGCCTTCCCGAAGATCGTCGCTGCGTAACGACGGATCGCCCGATCCCACGATCCATAAGTTTCCGTCGAGCGTGCCGCTCGAGTCGATGGAACGCTGCGCCGCCGCGATCGTGTGAAAGCGAAACGACGGTCCGAGCAAATTCAAGGCGGCATCGGCAACGACGAGCTTCTGCACCGAGGCGGGGGTCACTGCGTGCGACGAACGGGCGTCGTACAAAACGCGCCCCGTCGCATCGATGACTACGAGGCTGTACGAATCTATGCCGTCGATCGCCGGACCGAAAGCTTCGCGCAATTGGGAACGCAGTTGCGCTTGTTGAGACGGGCTCCACGGCGCGGCGGGCGGTGCCGGATGCGGGGTTGGGACAGGGGCGGCGTTCGCAATGGCGGTGTGCGGAGCGTTTCGATGCAATCCCCGCGCGATCCAAATGCCGCCGATGATGACGGCGAGGATCGTAAGGACTGCAAAGAACCCGCGCTTACGCCCGCGAGAGCGCTTCGATCTTCTCCTGGAGCTTACGCTGTTCTTCACGTAGTAAATCGATATCCGTGCGCATGGCGCTGACTTGAGATGGAACTTTTTGCGCTTCACGAATGCGCACGGCCGCTTCCATAGCGTCGCGGCGTACTCGTCCGTCGAAGGCGCTCGCACTGAGGCGGTCTAGCGAAGAAAGCAGACGCGGATCTTCCAGCGCTTCCGCCGCTGCTATGGCAGCGAGTTGCACAAGGAACATCGGGTCGTCCACCAAGCCATTCAAAACGTCGACGACTTGCGTTCGAGCTTCGGTTATAAGTTCGCCGGCTCGTCCCAGCGCAGCGACGGCCGAACGGCGTAAACCCTCATCGCGTCCAAGCTTCGTCGCTTCTACGATCGCCGGCACGGCACGCTCGTCCGCAAGTTCCGCAAGGCCGCGCGCGGCGCCCGCCGCGACGATGCCGTTCCACGACGACTCCTGTACCGCGTGCGAAAGCACCTTGAAGGCGCGCGCATCGCGCGTCTTTCCGAGCGACGATAACGCAGCAGCGCGCACGAAGTATGAAGCATCGTTGGTCGCCGGCGCGATCAAAGCTTCGGCAACCGATGCATCGCGGAAGTTACCGAGCGCAGCCGCTACGCCGCGGCGCACTTTGGGATGCTCGTGGCTCAACGCTTCAAGCAAGATCTCGCGAGCCCACGGCGCCTTCGTGCCGCCGAGCGCGCCCGCGGCTTCTTCCAAGACGCCCCAGAACGGATCGGCGGTAAAGGCCTTCTTCAAAGCCTCTCTCGCCGGTTGGGAACCGTCTTTCGCAAGCGCTCGGGCCGCACGAATACGCGCGACGACGTCGGCGTCGCCCTGAAGCGTAGCGACATTGAAATCGACCGCCGTGACGTATTTGACGCTGCCGAGCACGAAAGCGCCCGGATCGATGCGTACGAGCTTCGGCTCCGCATCCAGCGGAATCGTGATGGTCTCGTGCTGGCCTTCGATCGTAATGCGAACGCGCCGCTCGCCTTCAAGCAAACCGCTCCCGGCATTGTTCGCAGGTTTCTCCGCGACGGCTGCGCAGAAACCCAACACAAGATCGAACTTGTATGCGGGATTCTCTTCGTCGACTTTTTGTTTTTGATCGATCGTCACGGTAGCCGCTTTTCGCTCGCCGTCCCACGCGACATTTACTTCGAGCTCCGGATGACCGCCGCGAAAAACCCACTGATCGAAGAAGCCGCGCACGTTGCGTCCGGTTGCATCTTCGATCGCGCGGATAAAGTCGATCGTTTCGACGTTCCGTTTCGCGTTTTCAGCGACGTAGGCACGAATCGACCGCCAGAAACGCGCGTCGCCCAATTCACCGCGAAGCATGTGCAGCACCGCGCCGCCTTTTTCGTAAAGGTGCCGGTCGAAAAGCTCGATCGGATCGCGGAAGCGGTTGCAGACGATCGGTCGGCGATAGCGGTGACTGTCCTCATCGATGTAACGCGAAACACAGCCGAACACGTCGTAGAGGTATTCGTCATAGCCGAGGTCTGCTTCGCGCCAGACGCACTCGAAATACGTCGCAAAGCCTTCGTTCAGCCAGGCATGCGACCAGTCACGGCACGTGAGGAGATCGCCGAACCACTGATGCGCGAGTTCGTGCGAAACGAGCGGATCGCTCGAGAAGTCGAGATGCGCGGTTTCGTCGTGCAGCGTCCGGTCGGTCTGCGTCGTCGCCGACGTGTTTTCCATACCGCCGAAAATGAAATCGGAGACGGCAATCTGCGAGTAGCGCGCATACGGATACGCAGTGCCGGTGCGCTGCTCAAAAACGTCGACCATTCGTGGCGTGTTGTGAAAGGCACGATCGCCGTCGTCTTCGCGTCCGGGCAACACGTAGTACGACACGGGAATCTTGCGCTCGCCGGCCGTCCCTTGGTCGACTTCCACAAATGGTCCGGCAACCAGGGTCATCAGGTACGTACTGTGCGGAACGTCTTGGCGATACGTAAAGATCGTTTTGTCGCCGTCATCTTTGCGCTCCACAAGCGCTCCATTCGAAAGCGCGAAGTGCCCCTTCGGAACGACGATCGTTGCGGATGTCGTCTGCTTCGAATGCGGGTAGTCAAGACACGGAAACCAGAAGCGCGCATTTTCGTCTTGGCTTTGCGTCCACGCATGCGCAAGCTTGTCGGGGTACTGCGCAGTCGGCTCAATGAAAAACAACCCATGACGCGGATTCTCTACGCGATACGTCAGCGCAAACGACGTGCTTTCGCCGGGGTCGAGCGGAGGGTCGAACACGACCGAAACAGTGCCGTTCCGGCGTTCGAATTCCAGAGCTTTGCCGTCGCGTTCAGCCGATGAAATCTGAAGGTCGACGGCGTTAAGCCTCAGCCGGTCGACGGGTTCATCGAGAGCGCGCACGGTAGTGGTGCAAACGCCATCCAAGGCACGTGCCGCGAGATGCGGCTCGAGGCGCAAGTCGATGTGCTGCACTTCGACGCGCTTGTCCGGGCCGTACTGCAGGCGAGCACCGGGCAGCGCGAAAGCTCGGTGCCCATCGGAATCGTCGCGATATTTCATGGACGGGACGCGTTTCGCTCGTCGGCCTCCATCAACCCCCCGGTAACGGCGATGACCGAACCGGTGACGAAGTCGCGCTCGGGCGCGACGAGAAACGCCACGACGTCCGCAATGTCCTCATAACTTCCGGGCCGGCCACACGGCGCGGGTCCGGCTTTTTCTCGCGCATCCAACCGCGTGATACGTTTGTCGCGAATGTCGCCGGGCTCGATCACATTGACCGTAATACCGTCGCGCGCTTCTTCGATCGCCAGCGAACGCGCAAACGCCACGACGGCACTCTTCGCCGCCCCATAAAGGGTAAAGCCGCGGTACGGGCGCGTTTCCGACGAACCGTTCATTCCAAAGAAGACGATGCGTCCGAATCCCGCGGCGCGCATTCCGGGAAGAACCGCGTTGGCGGTTTGCACCGCGCTGCGAACGTTTCCGTCGAACATTTCGCGGTAATCATCTGCGTTCAATCGCGCGAAGCGCTTTACGACGATCGGGCCGACCGCGTGCACCAACGTGTCGAACGGGCCGTGTGCTTTCACCAAATCGTCGAGTTGTTCGGCGACTTCGCTCTCAGCAGCCGAAAAATCGACCGGCGATGCGCCGCCTCGCGCGCCGGCTTTCTCGATTGCCCTCAGCGTTTCGTCCGGTGGCGTGCTGCGATACGTAATGGCGATTTCGCTGAAGCCATTGCGTGCAAGATGCGCGGCTACGCCCGCCGCGAGACCGCTCGCAGCTCCGGTTATCAATGCGCGGCGCTTCATGACCCGGCGACGTGCATCGCGCGCATCTGTTCCAAGATTCGTACGAAGGTCGGCATGTCGACCGCCCCCGGAATCAGGAACTCTTCCTCGAACAGAAATGCCGGAACGCCCGAGATGCCGCGTTCGAAAGCGTCGACCAACTCCCCGCGCACTTCGTCCACGCCGTCGTCGCCCTCGAGGTACACGGCGACCGCATCACGATCGAGCCCGCATTCCGCTGCGCGCGCCGTCAGAACGGCGCGGTCGCTCACATCCAATCCCTCGCTGAAATAGGCGCGGTAAAGCGACATCTCGAGTGCCCGGTCTTTCCCCGATGCGCGCGCAAACCACAACACCCGGTGAGCGTCGAACGTGTTCGCCGTAAGTGCTTTGTCGAAGCGCATTTCCAAGCCGTCTTTGGCCGCTTCGGACGTAACGCGCTCGAGAATCGCCGGCGCCTCACTGCCGAATTTTTCCGCGTATCGCTCAGGCGCGGGAACTCCGGGAATGGGCGCTTGCGGATCCAACTGGAAAGGATGGATTCGAATGTCCACCGCGCCGCCGAAACTTTCCAGCGCGCGTTCGAACCGCGTTATCCCGATGTAGCACCACGGACAGACGATGTCCGTCCAGACGTCAATTCGCATCGTGCCGTATTTCGCAACAGCATGAGAAAGCCCCGGCTTTAGCGCCGGGGCTTTCTCCCCCCGCCGGATGAGAAACCTTAGTAGGTATACGTGATCGAGCGTTCGACCGACGAGCCGTTCGGGGCGATCGATTGAACGAGCACGCGCAACTGTCCGCCGTTTGCGGCGTTGGTCGCGATATTCACGCTAAAGTTGCCGTTGTTGTCGGCAGTCGTGTCCGTCTGGAACGTGCCCGTGCCGACTTGGAGCAAGCCGCCGAACGCGCTCGCCTGACCGCTCGCGACGACATGGACGTGCGAATTCGGCATCGTACGGCCGGTCAGCGTAAAGCTTCCTCCGACGTTCGCATTTGCGGCCGGCGAGATGCGGCCGATGAAGTTATTGGACGACGAGGACGACGAGCCAACGGTGAAACGCCATCCGGTGCTGAACGACGAGCCGGCTTGCGTCGTGCCGGTGACGGTTACGTGATGCGTGCCCTGGCTCAACGGATTGCGAGGCGTCACGTCAAAGCCGTTCGCGTTTGCATAAACATCGTTCGTCACGTCGTTTCCGTCGATCGCGACGCGCATCGTGTTGCGGCGAACCGGTTCGCTGAATTCCGCGTGAATTGCCGGGGAGCCGGTGTTTACTGCGGATTCCGGACGCTTGTTCGAAAGATAGAACGACTGATTTTGTTGCGGTGCCGGAGCACCGTTCGAGCCGCCGCCCGTAATGGTAACCGTCGAAGTCGAGTTGTTCCAGTCGACCGCGGCGCCGAGGGCTTGCGCGACGAAGCGCAGCGGCACGAGCGTTCGCGCTCCGATCAAGAACGGCGCGACGTCAAGCGACTGCGTTTGTCCGTTGACCGTTGCTTGCTGGGAACCGATGTGCAGCGAAATGTTCCGCCCGTTCCCCGTGGCGTTAATTAACCCGGCCTGATATACGACGCTGGCACCGAGATGCTCGAAGACGCCGCGCAGCGGTACGAACACGCGCCCGGCGCGTTCCACCGGCGGCTGGTCGAAGGTGATTTGTTGGCCGTTCACGATGACGGAAACCGATGCGGCCGAAGCGGGAACCATCGATGCGGCGTTCGCACCTAGAACTGCTGCGGAGAGCATGGCGGCAATCGCCGGACGGCGTGCAATCTTGCTGTTCATCGTTCGCGTTGTACCCAAGCGCCTTGTGAATATTCCTCAAGTCTCAGTTGTTTACCAGGAACGCAAAGCGGGCCGCTTAGGTGCGGCCCGCTTGCTTTCGTGGGGAGATTGAAGGTTTAGGCTCGCGCCGCGGCCGTGTCGATCGGCGCAAGCTCTGCCTCGACCGCTTCGGCGGTCTTTGCGGCGTTCCAGCGCGCTCATCCACGTGTTGTAAATCATGGGCACAAGGAAGAGCGTGAGAATCAGAGAGCTCATCAGACCGCCGATGATGACGGTGCCCATCGCTTGACGCCACTCACCGCCTTCGGCGTAGCCGAGCGCAAGCGGAAGCATGCCGAAGATCATCGCCGCCGTCGTCATGACGATCGGACGGAAACGCGTTGCTGCCGATTGCAGCACGGCGTCGCGCACGCGCATGCCACGCTTCCACAGCGTGTTCGAGTAGTCGACGAGCAGAATGCCGTTCTTCGCCACGAGGCCGAAAAGCATCACGATTCCGAGCATCGAGATAATGTTTAGCGACTGTCCCTGTTGAGGTTGCAAACGCCCCATTAGCGCGAGCAACGTCAGCGCACCGACGAGTGCCACCGGAACCGAGAACATGACGATCAACGGTTCGAGGAGGCTTCCGTAGAGAATCACCATCAGCATGTAGACCAGGACGAACGAGAGTACCAGAGCGATACCCATGTTGGCCATCGTCTCGCTCATGAATTGCGAGTTGCCTTGGGCGGTGAGGCCCACGCCCTGCGGCAAGAAGCCGGGCTCGTGCATCTTCTTCTCGAGCGGTCCGGTAACTTGGCCGAGCGAGTATCCGGGAAGAATGTCGCCAAGAACGTTCACGACGCGCTGACGATTCAAACGCTCGATCTTCGTCGGCGCTTTCGTCCACGTGAAGGTTGCAATGGAGCCGAGCGGCACCAGCGTCCCATCTTGTGCGCGCACGCGTACGTCTTTTAGTTGCTCGACGGTGTTGCGATTGACTTGCGGGAACTGGACGCGTACGTCCACGAGTCCCGTTTGCGTGCGAACCTTGGTTGCGACCGCACCGTCGACGGCGATGCGCGCCACGTTCGCCGCGTCCGCGGGATTCACGCCCAGCATCGAGCACTTGCCGCGATCCACGTCGACGTTGAGACGAGGCGCACCGTTTTCGACGCTGGTTTGAACGTTGACGGAACCCGGTTCGCTCCGTAAGAACTGCGCGACTTTCTCTGCTGCGGGCCCAATTTGGTCTTCGGGCCCGGTGAGCGAATAGAAGATCGCCGATCCGTTTCCGGTATCGCCTGCCACGTTGAATTCTGCGCCGGGAACAAGATACGCGAGCTTGCGGATTGCGGCCGCCGCATGGTTCGTATCCTTGATCCGGTCGTCTTTCATGGTCGCATTGAGAGTCGCGTAGTTACCGCCCGTCGAGCTTCCCCACCCGGAGGGTTTGCGGCCGACCGTGGAACTCACCGACTTGATCCCGTCGATTTTGAGAATCGCGTTCTCCAGATTGACGACGTACTTGTCGGTCGCTGCAATCGGCGTGCCGGGCGCGTACGTGACCGTCATGTCGATCTCGCCGGTCTGCTGCGCCGGCATGAAGTCGAAGCTCACGCCGCCGAGCAGTCCAAAGCAGGCCGCGAAGAGCGGCAGCAACGCAAATGTGGCGATCGTCGTACCGAGCGTCGTTCCGAGCGAACGGATGTAACGCAGCACCCCGAACGTTGCATTCATGAACCAGTTCGATCCGCCGGCGAGCCCGTTCGGCGACGCTACTCGAATCACCAGTCCGATGATGTGGAAGAGCGCGCAGACGGCCAGGATAATGCCGTCGATTACGACCGTCGCCATACCGGCGCCGGCTACGAGCGACATGGCATTCAACAGGAGCGCTACGCACACGAAGACGACGAAGGCGCCGTGTTCGAGCGCGAACGGCAAGAGCTTATTGCGGTAAACCGAGAGAATCCAGTCGTAGCGATGTACTATCGCGTTGAGCAGCAGCAACGCGACAATGAACACACCGAGCACGTTCAGCAAGAACCAGCCGGTAACGTTGCCCGTGAGGAACATGGCGACCGCGAGAAGGCCGAGGCCGACGTCGATGCGGCGATCGTCAAGGGCCGAGAGCCATTTCGGCGGCGCTTCGGAGCGGCGCTTGACGCTCCAGAACGCGGCGAAGAGCGGCGTCAGCGTGAACGAGACGAGCAGCGAGAACAGCGTCGCGGTGACCACGACGAGACCGTACTCCTTGAGATACGAGCCGACGATGCCCGGCAAGAACGCGATCGGAAGGAAGACGACGACGTCGACCATGGTAATCGCGACTGCCGCACCGCCGATTTCACTACGGCCGTTGATTGCGGCACTCATCGGATCCTCGCCCAAATCTCGATGTCGTGTGATATTTTCCAAGACGACGATGGAGTCGTCGACCAGAATACCGATGATAAGCGAAAGCCCCATCATCGACATCGAGTCGATATGGAATCCGAAGAATTGCATCACGATGAAGGTTGCGAGAATCGAAGTCGGGATCGCCACCATGACGACGGCGGCGTTGCGCCACGCATGCAGGAAGAGCATCATGACGATAGCCGTTAAAATGATGCCTTCGATCAGCGACTGTCCGACGCCCCACAGCATCTTCGCGGTGTAGTCGGCCGGCGAATCGATTTCGTTGAACTGCAGTTGCGGAAACTGTGCTTCGATGGCTTTCAGCCGCTCGCGGAGCAGCTTCGTCGACTTGATCTGATCCGCGTTTAGCACCGGATTGATCGCCATGTAGACGCGCGGCTTCCCGTTGTAGTGCGAAATCGAGCGCATCTCGATGTGGCTATCGTACGCGTTCGCGACATCGCCGACTTTCAAGTTGCGGTTGGTGGAGAACGGCACGCTCAACGGAATGCCGAGAATATCGTCCGCGTTGTTGATGTAGGCGTGAATGGCAACGGTGCCTTCTTGCGTCGGCTGCGTGAGGATACCGCCGGGAACGTTCAAGTTGTTTTGCTCGACCGCGCTCAAAACGTCGGTGAGCGTTCCGTTCACGCCGATCAGGCGCCCCGGATTCGGCTCGACGTGAAATTCGCGATCGGCCGATCCGTATACGTCCACGGTCTGCACGTTCGGAATCTGCTCGATGAGGGGCGTGACCGACGTACTGAGCACGTCGGCGATCTGCGGCTGCGACAAGGACTTCGAGCTAACAGCTAAATCCAGCAGCGGCGGTTCGGACTGACCTTCCTTACTTACCGTCGGCGGATTCATGTCGTTCGGCATGTAGATGCGAGCGGTATCCGCGCGGCGCTGCACGTCGACAGCCGCAAGATCGATGTTTGTGCCCATCTTGAACTGGATGACGACGGCCGCGGTGCCTTCTTGCGCGGTCGCCGAAATCTGATCGAGATTTTCGAGCCCGCCCATCTGGTCTTCGATCGGTTTGATGACCATGCGCTCCATGTCTTGCGGAGACGCGCCGGGATAGCCGGCGAATACGACGACCACCGGGAAGTTCGTATTCGGCGGGTTCGAGCTTCGGCCAAGTTGTGAAAACGAAATCAGGCCGAAAAGCACAAGCGCGCCGAAGACCATTAAAGTGATCACCGGACGGCTAAGGGCGAAGCGTGTCAACCACACGTTAGAGACTCCTTGGTCAGCTTTTTCAATCCGCTCTACGCGCAAAAGCCGGCCGTTGTTTCGAAGACCAGGCAATTCAACGACAAGAATATCAGCTTTTCATGAGGCTCCGGTCAAGAGCCGCATCAAATCCGTGTCAAAATAACGCGGCTTACTTCCTTTCGATGCGCCGGCACTTAGCCGGCGAACGCCTTACGCATCACCGAGACGCGATACTCTCGCTTGCCTGCGTGAAAGGCTTCGCATCGACGGTACTAAACCCGCGACGTCACCCATCGCGCATCTGCGCAGCTGTATTTCGCGCTCACCTTACCGCGGGCCGCGGCTGGTAATTGGCGGCGGGTGAGGCCAAAAAGCGGTGTCCGTCCGCTTGCTTGACTAGGAGCCGCGCCTCCGGTTGGCTGCCGCACCAAGCATTGCGCCAAAGACCACTCCGAGCCCGATTCCGAATGCCAGCTGGTGGGTCGCGACGCCCAATGAGGTGCCGAGCGCGATGCCGAGGGCGAAATAGCTGATCGACGATTTGTTTTTCACGGATCCCTTTACCAATGCGAAACGACGCGACATTAAAGCGCTTGCTTTCCTTGTTCGGTCCTCGTTTGGCAAACTCCGGGGCACCGCGTAAGGATTGGGTCCTCTAAATCGATTGGCGTTCACTCAATAGTCTTGTGCAACCACAACAAAAAAGACCCCGGTGGGCCTTCTTCGTTATGGTGCGCAAGACTGGACTCGAACCAGCACGAGATTGCTCCCGCTAGCCCCTCAAGCTAGTGCGTCTACCAATTCCGCCACTTGCGCACGAGGGCTAAACAACGTTGGTCCACGGCACATCCGCGCCGGGACAACTACGGTAGTCTATAGCCTACCTCATGTTCGGGTCAAGTGCATCGCGCAGACCGTCGCCGATATAGTTAATCGCCAGCACGGTGACGAGAATGCAAAGGCCCGGGAAGACTGCCGCCCACCACGCGATCTGAAGATTCGCTTGGGCGTTCGCCAGCATGTTGCCCCACGACGCGGTGGGTGGTTGAATGCCGAAGCCGAGGAATGAGAGCGTAGATTCGAGGACGATGACGTTCGCGACGTCTAGGGTCGCTTGGACGACGATCGGCGCAATCGCATTGGGAAGCAAGTGCCGGAAGATGATACGTAAGTCGTTATTGCCGACGGCGCGCGCCGCCTCCGCAAACTCGCGTTCGCGCAGGGTAAGGAACGAGGCTCGTACGAGACGAGCGACGGGCGGCCATGATAGGGCGCCGATAATCAACACGATGACGCCGAAGCCCAGCGCCGCCTTCGACGAGCTGGCCGCGACGATCGCCGTGAGTACCAGGAGCAGCGGCAGCAGCGGAATCGATAAAAAAACGTCGGTGATGCGCATGAGCAGCCAGTCCACCCACCCGCCGTAGTAGCCGGCTAACGCGCCGAGGATCGTTCCGATGACGACTTCCATGACGACGGCGAAGATGCCGACTTGCAGCGAAATGCGAGCGCCGAAGAGCAAACGCGAAAGAATGTCGCGTCCGACCTCGTCGCTTCCTAACAGGTGATGCGCGCATGCTGCCGCGTCTTGGAAACACGGCGGAAGCGGGTTGCCTTGCCATGCCGGGTCGATGAAGTTGGGATCGAACGGCGCGAGCAGTTTTGCGAAGACGGCCGCGATCACGATGAGCAGCAGCACGATCATGCCGGTAACGGCGAGCTTGTGACGTCGAAGACGCGTCCAGAACGTCACCTTCGAGTAGACGGCGTCGGAAGTGTCGTCGTGCATTTTCGGCTCGAGCGGAAGCGTTGTTGCCATGACGCCTTCTAGTCGTACTTCACGCGCGGATCGAGCCACGCGTAGAGCACGTCGGCGAGGAGATTCGAGAAAACGACGAAGAACGCGAGAATCAGCAGGTAGCCCATCATTAACGCGATGTCACTCTGCGTCAAGGCGTTATAGAACATGCGGCCGGCGCCCGGCCACGCAAAGATCGTTTCGGTAACGATCGCGCCGCCCAGTACGCCGGGCAGCGAAAGTGCGAGAACCGTAACGACCGGAATGAACGCGTTCTTCAAACCGTGCTTAAAGAGGATCGTGCGAAAGTTCAAGCCTTTCGCAGCTGCGGTGCGCATGTAATCGGTCTTCATCACTTCGAGAAGCGACGAGCGCATGAAGCGGCTAAATAGCGCCAGGTTCAAAAGGGACAAAACGATGACCGGAAGGACGAGATGCGATGCACGGTCCGCGAAGTCGAACGTATCGCTCGAGCTCAAACCGGCCGACGGTAAGATGATTTCATAGCCGCCGGGAAGCGGAATGCCGTGAACGGCAAACGCGAGTTGCAGCATCAGCGCGAACCAAAACACCGGCATGGATTGCCCGAAGAACGCAAACGTCGTTATAAAGTAGTCCGCGAACGAGTACGGACGAACGGCCGAAAAAATACCCGCCGACAGTCCCACGATTACGCTGAAGATGAACGACGTGAGCATCAGTTCAAGCGTCGCGGGCAAACGTTCGAGAATCGCTTGAACGACCGGTTGCGAGTTGCTCGTCGAATAGCCGAGGTCGCCATGCAGCACGGTTCCCAGCCACTTGAAATACCGGACGACCGTCCAGGCCCAATCGGGAACGCCGGGCGGCGGCGTCAACCCGAGATTGGCTTTCAACCTTGCGATGTCGGCCGCGGTAATATGCGGATTCTGCAGGTACGGCGCGAGCGGTCCACCCGGCGCATTATTCAAAATGATAAACAGGATGAACGAGATCAGAATCAGCAGCGGAATCGCCTGAAGCGTCCGCCTTACCACGTAGGTGAATATGGACCGGCCCTCCGACAACCGGCTGACGAGCCGGAAGTTGAACCGCGGCTAGTTATGAAGCGGTTGCGGTGAACCCTTCAGTCCCAGGATGCGACGCGCCTCGTCAGGACTCGCCACGGGACGTCCGGCTTCTTCGGCAATACGGGCAACGCGCGCCACAAGCTCCTCGTTTCGCGCGAGCCGGCCTTTGCTGTAATAGAGGTTGTCCTCGAGCCCAACCCGCACGTGACCGCCCATCGCGATAGCAGCGAGCGCCATCGGGAGCTGTTGCCGCCCGATGCCGGCGACGGACCAAGTGCAGCCCTGAGGCAGATCGTCGACGAGGTCCGCGAGATTCTGAACGGTCGCTTCCATCCCGCCGGGAACGCCAAGAACGAAGTCGACGTGCTGCGGGAATTTGAGCAGGCCTTCCTTCGCCAAGCGTCGCGCATTGGCAAGATGACCCTTGTCGAAAATTTCGAGCTCGGGACGCACGTCGAACTCCTGCATTCGCGCCAAAATCCCACGCATGATCGGGAAACTGTTTTCGAAGACGTCGTCGCCGAAATTCACCGTCCCGCAGGTGAGGGTTGCCATTTCCGGGCGAAGCTCGAGCACCGACGCGCGTTCTTCCGGCGTCATGCCGATGGCGCCGCCGGTTGAAAATTGGACGATCAGATCGCTGTTGGAACGAACCGCCGCCTGCGCTTCGCGAAAGCGGCCGACGCTATGGGTGTTGGAACCGTCGTCGTTGCGGCAATGCACGTGGACGATCGCGGCGCCCGCTTCACGGATGGCTTTCGCCGTTTCACCGAGCTTGGCCGGCGTGAACGGCAAATGCGGCGTGGCGTCGGGCATGACTTCCGCGCCTACCGGCGCGCAGGTGATGATCAGTGGTTCCATGCTCCGGACCTTCGACGCTCGCCCGAAAGTTCACTCGGGCGGCCGGCAGTGCCCGTCGTGCGCATGCGAGGAACGGATGAGCGCTGTAGTGAGAAGCGCTGCGGCGTGTTCGTTTACCGCAGTTCCTTGTATGCCGAAGCGACGAGTTCGTCGTCGAGACCAAGCAACGAGGCAAGAGCGATCGCGTCCGAACGCTTTGCCGACTCATCCTCGATTTCTTCAATGGTGTAATCCATCGAGGCGCCCAAAGTTGCAAGTGCCGCGGAAAGATCGTTCGTCGCGGGCTTCTTCGGAATTCCACGCAGCCCGCGAACGGCGAAATGCTTCACGCCTGCAGCGGCGGCGACGCCGGCAAGATGGGTTGCCGCAAGCCCGGCGGCGTCGAGGTTGCGCAGGCGTTCGACGACGGCCACCAGCAGCGCGCGTCCTTCGGCAGGCGTCGTGGTGCGCGCGAATTCGTCGAGCAGCACGAAGCGGCGGCTGCGTTTGCGGGCGAGGAGTTCTCGCAAACGCACGACTTCGCGTGCGAACGACGAGAGCAGGCCACCGGTTTCGCCATCGGCGCCGACACCAAGCCACGCTATGTCGTCGAAAAGCGCGCACACCGCCGAATCAGCCGGGACCGGCACACCGAATGCCGCGCACATTGCTATAAATCCTGACGTACGCAAGACGACGCTTTTGCCGCCCATGTTCGGTCCGGTAAGAACCGCCAGGTCGTCGAGTTCGACGGTCAGCGCCGTAAACGAGCGGCCTTCACGTTCAAGTTCGAGCGCGAGCGGAATGAATCGCGCATTGCTGTAGGTCAGCTCCAGCGTTGTCTTATAGTCCGCGGCCATGCAGCGGTGCGAAATGGTGAAGCGGGCCGCGCTCACAAGCACGTCGACTTCGCCGAAACGCCATGCAGCGGCGTCGAGCGCAGCCGCATGCGCGCGGATCGTGGAAGATAACCGCAAGCGCAGAGCTTCTTCGGCTCGAGCGACGGCCGTTGCTTGCGCGTCGCGCCGTTCGAGCGCCGCGAGCGTTGCTTCATCTGCGTCGATTTCGCAGAGCAAATAAGTAGCCGCTTCGCGCACGACGCGCACGCCCGCGGGCAACGCGCCGTGCAGGTCGTTTCGCATGACGATGAACTCGCTGCCTGAAATCTCCCGGCCGAGAGCTTCGGCAACTGCTGCGACGGCGCGGCCGCGAACGGCATCGTATTCGGCTTGCGCGCGTTCCAGATCCGCACGCGAGCGGGTCAGCGACGCGTCGAATTTGTCGTCGAGGTAAAAGCCGAATTTTCCCGCGCGTCCCAGCTCGAGCGCGCGCGCGCACTCCTCAACGGCATCGTCAAACGTTTTAGAAACGCCCGACGATTCGAGGAGCGTATCGATCCGGAGGCAGGCGTCGAAAAAACGCTGAAGCTCGAGAAAATTGGCATCGCTCAGCGTATCGCCCATCGAAGCGCGAGCGATTGCGGTGACGGCATCGGGAACGTTGCGAAAGATCTCGCGAGCGGCATCGGCTTTAGCGGCGTCAATCGCCCTTGCAATCGCGGCGATACCTTGCGCGCGTTGGGCGGCAAGGCTTTCTTCACCGGGGACAAATGGAACCAGTTCCGTGAAGACGCGGTCGCCGTAATCGCTCGCGGGCGCAAGCGCCGTACAAAGCCACCGGAAGTCAAGCGCACGCGCCGTCGCTTCATCGAGCAGGGTTTCCGCCCTCACGCCGCGCGCTCCGCGGCATACACGTCAAACGTGGGCAAAGCGCAGGCAGCTGAAACAGCGCGCGCAAACTCGCGCGGCTCGAACGCGCCATTGCGGCCGATCGAAGCAACCGTTACCGCGATCACGTTGAGCGTTCGTAGACATCGAAGATCCAGACGTTCGAGTGCCGCAATCGCGGATTTTCCGGCGAGCACGATCTGCGTGGGATCTCGCACGACCACCGTGCGCTTCTCGCCGCCGGCAATCAATCGTGAAGCCACCGACGGCGTGAGGGCGCCTTCGACATGCAACGCATCGCTTTTTCCGTCGTATTGCGGAACGCGCAGCCGGCGCACGAGCGCCGCCACGTCCGCAACCGCATCATCCATCGTATTCGACGATGCAGCACCGGCGGCGACCACGATCGCGTCATCTCCGCCGGCAAGTGCGGCGATCCGGTCGATTGCGCCGTCGACTATGACGAAAGGTACGAATCTTGCGAGCACGTCAACGGCTTCGCGAATGCCGGATGCCGTCGGCGGTCCGACAAGTTCGTAAAATGCGCCGTGTTCCACGCGAACGTAAACGAGCGACCCGGCTGCCGTTTGTAGACGCGAGAGTTCCAGCGTCGCGCTCGCCGGAGAGACCGGCAACACGTCGCGCGCCGTCGCAAGCACAGTCCCGGGCCGTAGAAAGAGTCGCGGTTTGGCTTGCGCGTCCCCGATGTCGACGGCCTCGCCGTCGCGCCCGATCGACGTGAGGCCCGGCGCAATTGCGCGCTCGACAGCCGCGTCGTAAATGGCTCGCATGGCGACGGTTTTTCCGACGTTTTTCGCCGTTCCGACAACGAATAAGGAACGCGCTCCACTTTGTAGAGCGAGCTCGAGTATCTCATCGCCGGCGCGGACATGCATACCGGCGCTGTTCTTCTAGCCTAGGTGGAGTGCCTTGAGCGCGATGAACGCGACGCCCGTAATCGCCAGGAGAACGCCGCCGATCAGTTCGGCGTTTTCCTCGACGCGAACGCCGAGCCGGCGTCCGAGAGCCAATCCCGCCGCCGTAGAGCAAACGGAAACCACGCCGATGACCGTAAGCGAAACCGCAATCGGCACGCCGATGTAAAGAATGGAAAACCCGATGCCAAGCGAGTCGAGGCTGATGGAAAGCGATGCAATGGTGAGTCCCCACCCGGTCGACATGTCGAGCGGAACGCGGTCTTCCACATTACGGACGCTTTCGTAGATCATGTAACAGCCGAGCCCGAGCAACGCGATGAAGCCGAGATAACCGGCAACATCGCCCAAAAATCTTCCGGCCACGGCGCCGAGACCGGCTCCAATCACATTCATTAGAATTTCGGCGCCGGCAAACGCGGCCCCGATGCGCCATTTTACGCGATTGGGCACGCCGCGCACGCCGACCCCGATGCTGACGGCAAAAACGTCAAGCGCAAGCGAAAGCGAGACTACGATGATCTTGATCGCAGAGGTCATTGCTCTTGGCTCGCGGGCTTAGTACGAAGTGGGGAGGCCGGAGTACGAGTCGCGCTTTGTCGATTCGGAGAGTAGCTGGGTCACCGCCGAGCGCAACTGTGAAATGGTGAAAGGCTTATTGAGGAACAAGTTTGCGCCGGCGTTTTTGGCGCGGCCGTCCATAGCGTAGTTTGTATGTCCCGAGATCATCAGGATCGGCACGCCGCGGGTGCTTTCCTTTGCGCGCAACCGCTCGATCAGATCGATGCCGGAAATTCCCGGCAGCATGAAGTCGCAAATAATGATGTCGAACGGGCCGTTGCGGTCGACGGCAACCAACGCGCTCTCGGCATCATTGCACATGATCATCTCGTACGGCCCCTTTCGCAGGACCGTATCGATGAGCGTGCAGATGGCCGGATCGTCGTCGGCGATCAAAACGCGCCAGTTCCGTTGGGACATTTGGTCCGGCATTCGCGCTCTAAAATCCCTCCGCCTCGCCGCAAGCCGTGTCGCTTTGGTAAACTTCTATTAATGACCCGACCGGTACCAGGGCTCTTGTTCCCAGCGGCGGCGGTTTTCTTGCTGGTTTTAATTCTGGCGCCCGTCGGCGCCGTGCTGGCGACCGTCGCGCCGGCCGACGTGATCCACGATTTCTCGACGCCGCCTGCCGGCGATGCGCTACGCGTTTCGCTCGTCGCTTCGACGATTGCGACCGGCGTCGCAACGCTGCTGGGCGTTCCGGCGGGCTATTGGCTCGCGCGCACGCGCCGCCGGGTTGCCGCCGGCCTGCTGTTCGTCTTGGCTTTGCCGCTTGCGTTCCCGCCCGTAGCATCCGGCATCATGATACTCGCCGCCGTAGGATCCGCTACGCCGTTCGGCGCTTGGCTCGCGGCGCACGGAGGAAGCATTTCGGACACTATCGCGGGCGTCGTTGCGGCCGAATTTTTTGTTTCCGGCTCGTTCGTTGCAATCGCTTCCACGGCTGCATTCGCTGCGACCGATCCGTTATGCGAAGATGCCGCACGGACGCTCGGCGCAAGCGAGTGGCGCATCTTCCAACAAGTCGCGCTTCCGGCCGCTGCGAGTAATGTCGCAGCGGGCGTCGCATTCGCCTGGCTCCGCGCAATCGGCGAGTACGGAGCAACGAGCATCGTCGCGTATCATCCTGCGTCGCTTCCGGTTGCGTTATATGTCGCACTTTCTGCGTCGGGAGTGCGCGCTGCGCTGTCGTTGACCTATGGGTTCATCGTCCTTGCGGTTGCCGTATTGGGCGTGCAGTGGTTTTTGCGCCGCCGCGTCGTAGTCTAGGGTTTGAAATGGCTTTAATTGACCGAATCCTCGCACCCGACTCCACGTTCCAAAAAAATTTTTTCTTCCTCGCCAAGCGCTTCGTCGCAGGCGAGACCATCGATTCGGCGATTCACGCCGTACGCGAGCTCAACGCCGGCGGCATGTCGGCAACGCTCGATTTTCTTGGTGAAGACGTCTTCGAAAAAGAAGCGGCGATCAAAACGCGCGATGCCTACATCCAAATGCTCGATGCGATTCGTACGACCGGCGTCAACACGAACGTTTCCGTAAAGCTTACGGCAATGGGCCTCTTGGTCAGCGAGGATTTCGCGCTCGAAAATCTCACGATGATTCTCGAGCAAGCGAAGCGCAATTCCGATCCTTTCGTTCGCATCGACATGGAAGGCTCTGCCGTCGTCGATGCAACGCTGCGAGTCTTCGAGCGCGCCTTCGAAAAGTACAAGAACGTCGGCATCGTGCTTCAAGCCTACCTGAAGCGAACCAAGAACGATGTAGAACGCGCAATCGAACTCGGCGCGCGCGTTCGCCTCTGCAAAGGCGCGTACAACGAGCCGCCGGAGATCGCGTATAAAGAGATGCCGGAGATCCGCGACAACTACTTGGCGCTCGCTAAGGAATTGTTGACGCGTGGAAACTATCCGGGCCTTGCAACCCACGATCGCGAGTTGGTTGACTCGCTGCGTGCAGCGATCGCCCAAAGCGGCGTCGGACACGACAAGTTCGAGTTTCAGATGTTGTACGGATGCCGCCCGCAGCTGCAGCGCGAACTCGTCGCCGACGGCTATCGCATGCGCGTGTACATTCCCTTCGGCACCCATTGGGCGGGATATTTCTATCGCCGCGTGATGGAGCGTCGCGAGAACGCGTTCTTCGCGCTCAGCTCCATGTTCTCGAAGTAGCCGGTGCGCGCCGTCGTTCAACGCGTGTCGCGCGCAGCGGTCCGTGTTGACGGGCGCACTACCGGTGAAATCGGCCTTGGATTCCTGGTGCTTGTCGGCGTCGGTTTAGACGACGATGAGCGCGATGCGCACTACATGGCCGAGAAGGTTGCGAACTTGCGTATCTTCCGCGACGACGCCGGACTGATGAACCGCTCGTTGCTCGAGGTCGGTGGCGGCGTGCTGCTCGTTTCGCAGTTTACATTGCACGGCGACGTTCGCAAAGGGCGGCGCCCCTCTTTTATAACCGCTGCCCGGGAAGATGCGGCGCAGCCGTTATACGAGCTGGTCGGCCGCGAAATCGCGGCGCTCGGCGCTTGCGTCGCTTACGGAGAATTCGGCGCGGATATGGACGTGGAGCTGATCAATCAGGGGCCGGTAACGATCCTCGTCGACTCCAAACGCAGCTTCTAAGATCCGCTCACCGGTTCGCCTTCAACCGAATCGTCGCCGTACACGGCGCGCGTGATATAGCATCGCATCGGCACGCTGCCCTCCGTCTCTGCAACTTCGAGCGGGATCTTCATGACGCGCGTGGCGCCGGGGTCGAGCACCGGCGCAAACGTCGCACTGCCGACGCTTCGGACGAACTTATAGTTTCGATAGAATTCGGCGACGATCTGCGCGTGAACGAGCGGCGTATCAGCCGAGTTGCGAACGTCGACCGCCAGGTTCGCGCCGTGCACGGTGCAGGTGGACGCGGTTGCACGAACGTGCGATCCGCATCCGGCAAGCATTGCGGCGGCTAACGCAAGTGCTGCAAACTTACAGCGTGACATCGGCGATCCGTTCGATGCGTACGACTTTGTCCGATTCAACGAGACGTCCGAGCACGTCGATTCCGCTCGTCACGGTACCGAAGACGGTGAAATCGTTATTCAGATGGTATTGCGGTGAAAGCGTCACGTAGTACTCGGAACCGGCGGAATCGCGAATGGGCGTGTTAGTCTTCGGATCGTAATTCAAACCCATCGAAACCACGTAACTGCTTTGTTCGATCGGGTTCTCTTCGGCGCCGATCGTGTAGCCGGGTCCGGGATCGTTTACGTCGTCCTGTTCGCCGGTTTGAACGACGAAATCCGGGACGATCCGGAACCACCGATTGTTCGAGAAAAATCCGTTGCGCGCAAGGTTTAGAAAGTTCAGCGTCGTGAGCGGCGCCCATTCGGGATAGAGCACCACGTAGAAATTGCCCTTCGTTGTTACGACTCGGACGCGAGGATGCGGGCCGGGCGCCGGGCCGGTCATTGCCGCGGCCGTGTGCGGATCGATCTGGGGATCGAGAATGGCTTCTTCAGGCGAAGGCGCCGCGGGCTTCGCACTCGGTGCAACGTTGATTGCCGGCAGTGAGGCGAGCCGGTCGGGCTCGGGCGCGGGGGTGTGAACGGTTGTAGGAATCGCGGTGAAATGCTGCGTGAGATCTTTTCCGGCCAGCGCCAACAGCGATTCTTGCGCCTGTTCTTGCACCCGCCACGACGGATCGTCCAGCAACGGACGGACGGCTTCGGCCGCGGCCGCATCTTTGAGATGTCCATAGGCTCGCACCGCTTCGATTCGCACGACTTCGTCCTTATCGCGAAGTCCGGCGTCAAGTACGCTGCGCGGCACGGCGGTGGCGTACCGGCGAAAAATCGACCACATCGCGCGTTCGCGAACCGAGTCTTCCCGCTCCACGGCCATCGAACGCACCAACGCACCGGCAGCGTCGTGTCCGGAAGGGCCCGCTGCAAAGAAGCTCAGCGTAATGGCGGCCCGTCCGCGAACGATCGGATCGGTATCATTCGCCAGAACTGCCGCGGTGACGGTTTCCGTTTGCCGTTCCGCCGTATTTAGGCGGCCCGCGGCCTCATAACGGCCAAGCGCATCCAGCGCTGCGACGCGAACGGCTCCGGAGCGGTCGCTCCTAGCGGCCCGAGCGATAACCGCCGGGTCGGTTCCCAGCGCAATCACACCCAGGCCGTATATGCTCATCGCACGGACGGCGTCCCGCCCGTCGGTGAGATGCGCTCGCAGGAGCGGTACGCCGGCCGGCCGTTTTGTGCGCCCGATAGCCAATGCGGCTCGTGCGGCGATGCTTTCGTCTTTCGAATGTAACGCCGTAGCCAGCGCGCCGTCGCCCAGCGACCTGCCGGACTCCAACTGAAGGACCCGGACGGGGATCGTCACCAGCGCCGTGCCGAGCACCAAACAAGCGACCGCACATACGAACGCTCGATTTAGGAAAGAAACCGTCAACTTCACCATACCCCCAACCAATTGGCCCGAACTTGCGTTCTAATATATGTAGAACAATCGCCGTCCTTCCTACACGGCGCGAAAAGGTAGAACAAAACAGATGGCAACCCCAGAGACCCCGAAGAAACCGAGCGGCATGTCCGTTCGCGAAGCCGGCCAAAAAGGCGGCGAAACAGTCAAGAAAAAGTACGGTCCCGAGTTTTACGAGCAAATCGGCCGCAAAGGCGGATTGGCCACGAAAGAGGCTCACGGTCACGAATTCTACGAGCAAATCGGTAAGAAGGGTGGAAAGAAAGGTGGCGAGGCAACACGCGATCGCTACGGACCCGACTTCTACGAGAAAATCGGACAAAAAGGTGGCCAGAAAGTCAAACAACTCATTGAGGAAGGCAAGCGTGCCGCAGCGGCTGCAGCCCAAAATCCGGACGCTGAAAAGCGCGCCAGCTAAACTCGCGTATGTCCTTGCGGCGAGCGCTGCGCTCGCCGCATTTTTCCCTTGCGGTGCGCCGCGCGCTCTTGCGGTTCCGGTGAGAACTCCGGCACCGTCCGGGCCGCGCAATGCCACTCCGGCGCCGCTCGTACCGCCGCACACCTTACCGATCGATTCGAGCCTCCTCTTTGTGCTGGATGACGCCATTTCGTCTTCCGCTTCGCGCAAGAACGACACCGTGCGCGCCCATCTCAAAGACCCGCTAAAGATCGACGGAAAAACCGTTGCACCCGCGGGCACGCCGGTCGAAATCAAAGTGCTCGATGCGGAGCCCGCGCAAATGGGGGATGTCTATGGCTTCGTGGATATTTATTTCATGCCGATCCGCGTACCGGACGGCCGGGAAATTCCCTTACGGGCTCCCACGGCACACCTCACCGTCAATCTCACCGCCGGTCACGAGTCAACGGTGGGCGTAGAAGACACGATCGAAGACGTCATCATTCCGTATCACTTCCTATACCACGCGTTTCGAAAGGGCCGAAATTTTCAGCTTGGCGCCGGTTCGGAAATTCGCGCGCGCACGCAAGCGACGATAAGCCTAACCCCCAACGGTGCGGTAGCCATTACGACCCCGCAACCGATTATCGCCGGCGGAGAAGCGCCCCACACGTCCTTCAGCGCAATGCCGTTTGCAACGCCTGCGCCGACGTTCATGCCCCATCACACGCCGAAACCGACTCCGACACCAACTCCCGTCGCGAGTCCGTCGCCGGCGCAATAGCCGGCATAGAAAGCGAGGACGAACGAGATGCTGCCCCGTTTCCTCATTACGCTGGGCGCTGCTGCGCTATTAACGACGAGCCTTACGCTCGCGGATCCAACGACGCCGTCCTCTTCGAAGCCGCAAGGTTCCGAGGTTGCGTTCGTTTCCGGAATTCAAAAAGATTTGAACGCGCGCTTTGCAACGCCGGCCGACGCGGAGAAAGCCGGCTACTTCCGGTACACGAACGAAGATAAAACGGGTTCGATCAGTTACGCGAACCTTGTGTGGACAAGCGCCGACGAGCAGCATCCAAGCCAGCTTTGGTACGATGTGAAAGGCAATCTGCTCGGCGCGGACTTCTCCGAACCGCGAAAGAGCGCCACGGATACCGCTCCGAAACTGTGGGGCGTTTTCCCCTCACGTTGGTCGACGTTCCGTCCGCACGTGCACTACGTGCTAACCGACGCTTCGGGCAAAGAAACGTACGGCGCCACAAGCGTCGCTAAGTTCACCGCCGCCGGCGGCAACATCAACGCCCCTAAAGCCGAAACGCTCGTCAAAATGGGTGTAGTCAAAGACGCGAGTACCGTAAAACACGTCTTCTTATTTCCGGCGATTTGGGATTTGGAAGTTTGGACGAAGGACAACCCCAACGGCGCTTTCGCCGAAATGAATCCTCTCGTCAAACCCAGCGCCGCCGCCGAAACCGGCAACGACTAATCATCCTCATTGCCGCACGAGGCGGCGAGAAGAACGAGCAGGCTCACCATGACCGCGCTGATGGCTACGTCGTCGCGCGGTCATTTCGCACATTGGGTCGTGGCTGCGTCGTAAGCGATGTCGACGGCTTTTTCTTCGGCGCGGCTGATAACGTCGCGTTGGCCGTCGAAGCGTAAGTAGACCTTGATGTCCCGCATGTCGCTCGGAATGCTGTTGGTGTCGGGCGTGGTGCCGTTCAGCGGATGATCTTCGTAGAAAATCCGGTCCGACATCATAGACTGCACGAGCCCCTGGAGATCGATCGCGAGCTGCTTTTGCTTTACGTACGCGGTTTGCAACTGCTCGGCCGCGTCGTGCGCCTGTGAGGCGGCTTTCGTGTCTTCCGTCATTTTTTCGGCCGCACGCAGTTGATTGATTTGGTCCTGGATGGGCGGCAGCGAGGTCAGCAGCTGGTTATCGTAACGGGCGATCTGGTCGCGCGCCTTCAGCAGCCGGTGCAGATAGTCCGGATGTGAGAACGCGTCGTTGATGTCAAGCAAATTCGTATTGACGCCGTCGAGCATCCGGTCGTTGCCGACCATTGGAACGAACGCGTTATTGAAGTGCTGTGCGAGAGCGTTGCAGTACGGGGAGGACTTCACCGTAACGATCGTCTTGAGCACCGGCGCGGATGACGCCGCCGGCGATGCGGCGGGCGTAGCCCCCGCGGGCGGAACGATTACGCCAAGAAGGGCGCTTAATGCTAAGTTCGTCAGGACCATGCCAAGGAAACACTTCGCCGGGGCGGTTTGTTACCGCTCCCGGCGAGGTTCTCGACTTTATTCGTTGGACCAGTAGTCCTTCAGCGCCTTACCGCGGCTTGGATGCCGCAGCTTTCTCAGCGCTTTTGCCTCGATTTGCCGGATGCGTTCGCGCGTAACGCCGAACTCCTGGCCGACTTCTTCCAAGGTACGCTGGTGGCCGTCTTCCAGGCCGAAACGCAGCACGAGCACTTTGCGCTCGCGCTCGGTGAGATTTTGCAGTACGTCCTGCATCTTCTCTTTGAGGAGCATCACGGAGGCCGCTTCCGCGGGCGCGACCGCTTCCTGATCTTCGATGAAGTCGCCGAGGTGCGAATCTTCTTCCTCGCCGATCGGCGTTTCAAGCGAGATCGGTTCCTGCGAAATCTTCATGACTTCGCGAACCTTTTCAGGCGTGAGCGCCATCGCTTCGGCAATCTCTTCGACGCTGGGTTCACGTCCGAGCTCTTGAAGCAATTGGCGTGAAATCTTGATCAGACGATTGATCGTCTCGACCATGTGCACCGGGATGCGAATGGTGCGCGCCTGATCGGCGAGCGCTCGTGTGATCGCCTGGCGGATCCACCACGTAGCGTACGTGGAGAATTTATAGCCTTTGCGATAGTCGAATTTTTCGACGGCACGGATCAAGCCGAGATTGCCTTCCTGGATCAGGTCCAGGAAGAGCATGCCGCGGCCGACATATTTTTTCGCAATCGAAACGACGAGACGAAGGTTGGCTTCGGTCAGCTGGCGTTTCGCTTCTTCACCGGAAGTAACGATCGACGCATCGGCGGTGCCGTTCTTGCTGAGTTCCAGCTCACCGGCTTCAATGCGCATCGCGAGCGACTTCTCTTGTTCCATCGAGAGCAGCGGAACGCGGCCGATCTCTTTGAGATACATGCGAACCGGGTCGTCGAGCGAGAGCCCGTCGGGGATGGGTTCTTCCTGCTCTTCGGCGGCTTCGCCCTCGGGCTTTTCTTCTTTGGTCTCGTCTACGATCTCGATACCGTTGGCGGTGATCTCTTCGAAGAGGCCGTCGATCTCGTCGGGGTTGACGTCGTCAAGGGCATCGAACGCCGTGTTGATTTCTTCGTACGTCAAAGATCCGCGCTGCTTGCCGCGCGCGATAAGTTTCTTTTTGAGTTCATCCAGCGTCAGCGTGGGCTGCTGCTCGGCCACTGCGCCGGCGGATTTCTTGCGTGCCATTTTCGACGTCACCCCCTTCTTTTCCAATTTCGCGCCGGCTTTTCCGGAGCGTTGCCCGCCTTCGCCGTCGACTTCGGCTGCGGAGCGTTGCGTTACATTAGACTCGTTAATTTCGGTTTACTTCTTTAGCTTCGTTGCTAGCCGGTCAAATTCGTGGCGCATCTCTTCAGAAACCGGCCGGCCTTCTGAAAAGAGCTCGTCTATCTCGTGCGAAAGGTGCTGGTAGCGTTCCCGCTCATCCTCCAGTTCCAACCGTTCGACGATGCGCTCCAGATGCGCACGGCGATCCTGGCGGTCCTCGTAGCGGACGATCGAACTGCGATCGCGCGTTCCGAGTGCGGTGAGCGCCGCCGACTCGCTATCGTCCCCCGCGCACAACGCAAAGACGTCGGCCGTATCGCGCAAGCCTTCGGCGTTTTGCACGATGCGCTCGAACGTCCGGCGGTACACTTCATTCCGGAAGCGGCGCGGAGCAATCCGTTCGCCGTACTCGCTCGCGAGCGTGGGGTCTTCGAGAAAGATACTCAAGACCTCGCGTTCGAACGAGAGCGGTTCGAGACGCGCCACATGCCTGCTTCGACCCGCGTCTTGACGTGGTGCGAAATTGGCACTGTTGGCGAGGAACCGGCTATTCCGAAGGTCGTCAACATTCACCTTTAGACGGCCGGCTACGTAGACGCGCCAGCGATCCCATTCTTCGCGCGGCGTCAGTTCTCTAATTAATGTTTCGGCTTTTCGCGCAATCGCTGAAGGCGATTCAAATCCACCGTGAAGGCGATCGATTTCGGGATCGAGCTTAAACTCTATCGAGGGTTTAGCCGTTTCCAGCAGCTTCCTAAAGCCTTCGTGACCGTGGCGGCCGACGAAGCTGTCCGGATCTTCACCCTCCGGAAGCACGACGATGCGAACGCTCGAACCCGTATGCTCTATGACCTTAGACGCTACTTCGACCGCTTTGGTTGCGGCGCTCGCGCCCGCGGAATCCCCGTCGAAACAGAGATACACTTGATCGGCGTATTTTCTAAGCTCGAGCGCCTGCTTCTCGGTAAACGAGGTGCCGAGCGCCGCGACGGCATTGGTGAAGCCCGCCTGGTGGAGCGCAATGCAGTCGAGGTATCCCTCGACTACAATTAACGTGCGTTCTTGCTGGGTAGACCGGCGAGCGACGTTGAGAGCAAAGAGATGGTCGCCTTTGGTGTAGACGGGCGTCGTCGACGTGTTGAGATACTTGGGCTCGCCGTCGCCCAGCAGCCGTCCGCCGAACGCGATCGCTTCTCCGGTCGTCGCGTATGTCGGCACCATCAGCCGGTCGCGGTAGAAATCATAGTAGCTGCCGCTCTGACCACGTTTGACGAGGCCGGCTTTCGCGGCGATCTCCAATTCGATGCCGTTGCGGCGTAATTCATCGCTGAGACCGCTCCAGCCGTCGGGCGCGTAACCGATCGTGAACTTCTCGATGGTCGATTCGCTGAACCCGCGCTTCGCGCAGTAGGCACGGGTGGCCGCGCCCGCTTCACTTTTCAGCATTCGGGCGAAATATTGCGCCGCCACATGATTTGCTTCGTAGATCGCTTCACGTTCACTGCGCGCGCGAGCAGCTCCGGGATTCTCGGGCTCCAGCTCGATCCCGGCTTTAGTGGCGAGCATCCGCACCGCTTCGGGAAACGGAACGTTTTCGAGCTTCTGCACGAAACCGATGACGTCGCCGGCCGCGCCGCATCCGAAGCATTTGAAATACCCCTGATCCGGGTGCACGTGAAAAGACGGCGTTTTTTCACCGTGAAAGGGACAGAGGCCGACCAAATCGCGCCCACGCTGCCTCAATGCAACGTATTGGCCGATGAAGGCCGCGATATCGACTCGAGAGTGAACCTCTCGAATGACTCCTTGATCGAAGCGCGCCATGGGGTTATGGCTAGTGTTCGGCCGGGGCCGGAGGAAATCCGGTGCCGCCGAAGACCGGAGCAAGCGTGAAGAGAGTTTTCGATCCCGTTCACCACTTCATTGAGTTGAGCAACGCCGAAGCGCGCCTGCTAGACCTGCCCATCATGCAGCGCCTGCGCCGCCTGCGCCAGTTGGGTCTCGCATACTTCGCGTTCCCTTCGGCCGAGCATTCGCGCTTTACGCATGCGATCGGCGCCCTTGCAATGGGGACCCGCGCCTTCGACGAGATCGCCCGAGCGGGAGCTGACTGCTTCGAGGGTGCTCAAGACCTGGCATACCAACGGCGCCTGGTGCGCTGCGCGCTCTTGCTACACGACATCGGACACGGCCCGTTCAGTCATGCTTGCGAAGCGGTTCTCGGCGTGCGGCACGAAGAGCGCACGCGCGAATTGCTGCAAATGGACGACGTGCGCGCCGCCGTCACCGGCCTCGAAGTGGACCCTGACGACGTCGTGGCATTGATCCTCGGAGAAGCGTCGAGTAGATATCCGGCTCTGCGAGAACTGGTGAGCGGGCCGAATCTCGACGCGGACCGCATGGATTACTTGCAGCGCGACGCCTACTTCACCGGCGTCCTAAGCGGCCGCTACGACGCCGACCAGCTGGTGAGCTCGATGCGGCTCTTCGAGCGCGACGGCCGGTTCGTGCTGGGCATTGATTCGCGGGGAGTAGTTGCGCTCGAGTCTTTCGTGCTCGCGCGCTACATGATGTTCGCGTCGGTGTACTTCCATCACACCACCCGGCTTTTCGAGCGAATTCTGCAAGATGTACTTCACGAACTGTGGCCCGATCCGCATGCGCTCGATCCGATCGATGAATTTTTGCGCTGGGACGATTTCCGCGTGTTGAACGAGTTGCGCGACAAGGAGAGCGAGTCCGCGCGCGCCTTGCGCGAACGGATTCGGATTTATGCCCTTGCTGCGGAGTTCAATGCGGAAAGCGATTTACGAGCGTACGAAGCCTGCAAAGATGCATTGAGCGAGCGATACGGCGAAGACGCAGTTTGGGCCGACGAACAGTCGCAAGTGCTGCATCGCTTGCCGCTCGGAGTTGAGGACAAGCGACAGACCGTGTGGGTGGGCACGCCGGCCGGCGTCGTAGACGCTCGCGTCGTTTCGGACCTCATCAAAAAGCTTTCCGGCAAAGCGTATTGGCGCAAACTCTTCGTCCGGCGCGACAAAGCCGACGCGACCGAAGCGCGCCGGCTTTGTGCGGAACTTATCGCGAAGCTTCGTTAGGCGCTAACGCGACCGCTCCGCTGCGAGCAATTCGCCGCGCGCGCGTTGCATCGCGTCGATTGCAGCGACACGGTGTCCACCGTAATCGCGCTCGTCACGCTGCAGCTGATCGATCATTCCCTCGACCCATCGGCGGACGCCAAGCACGTTTTGGTTGCTTCCGCCCTGACCGCGGTCGCCCCAATCGGCGTCGCTGCCGCCGGGATTGACGTTGGAACGGAAACATGCCGGATTGTCGCGGTCGTTGTATTGCGCGTACTGTTCCGCCGATACGATTTGCTGTCGCGCGCCTTGCAAGTCGTTCATCGCGGCTACGCGATGTCCGTCGTAGTCATGCTGGTCGTGACCGAGCTGATCGATGGCGCCGTCCAACCGGCGATGAACGCGCGCGAGGTTGCGATCGCTGCTGCAGTCGGGACGAACGCGCTGCTGCGCAGACGCGGTCAACGGCGCCGCCACCGAACCGAACGCGAGAGATGCCAGGAGCGCGGGAACGAGGATGCGTTGGAAACCATTCATGGATCGTACGTTGCCTCCAAGTTGCAAAGAAGAAAAGACGTTGGAGCAACGTTACCGGTGTAAACACGGGTTCCGGCAAATGTGCCGGAATCCGCAGCTTTCATTCCGTTCTAACTAAAGCGCTTTACGTGCCGAACGAACCCAGAGTGAAGGTTCCGCACGTGTTGCCCTTCACGGACACCGTGTATGTGGTTCCACTCACATGAGGCGCAACGTCTGCGACGAATACCTGATCGCCGTTCGGTACCGTAGCCATTCCGGGCGGATACGGCCCGGGCGACGGCGACGCATAGGGACCGGCGGAAAGTGCCGGACCGGAAGTGGGCGTTAATACGGCCGGAGCAAAAAACGCGTTGGGGTTATACGGATAGCCAAAATACAGTTGAAGGTTCACCCACGTTATGCCGCTCGCACCGGGCGCGGGGTAGAGCAATACCGGCGGCGCTACGGCCGTGCAGTAGGTGGACACCTGCCCCGCCGATCCAGGCATTCCCGACCCGCATCCCGCGAGCAGCGTACCGATAAGGAACACCGCCGCGGGAAACCGCTTCATTTTAGGGTTCCAAGCGTTGCCTGCGCCGCCGCAAGGCGCGCAATGGGCACGCGATACGGCGAGCAGGAGACGTAGTTTAGATCGAGTTGATCGCAGAATGCGACGCTCGTCGGTTCGCCGCCGTGTTCGCCGCAGATACCGATTTTCAGATTCGGCCGCGTTTCACGACCGAGCTTTACGGCCTGCTGCATCAGACCGCCGACCCCGCGGCGATCGAGCACTTGGAACGGATCATCCTTCAGGATCTTCTTATCGAGATACTGTGGAATGAACGATCCTTCGGCGTCGTCGCGGCTATAGCCGTACGTCGTTTGCGTTAGATCGTTCGTGCCGAACGAGAAGAATTCCGCGATCGACGCTAAATCGTCGGCAACGACGCAAGCGCGCGGCAATTCAATCATCGTGCCGATGTGATACTCGAGCGGCACGTGCGCCTTGCGCAGCACTTGGTCCGCAACGGCCTTCGCCGCATCGTACGTCGCGCGCATTTCTTCTTTCGTGCCGACACCCGGGATCATCACTTCGGGTTTCACGTCTACGCCGCGCTTCTTCAATTCTACTGCGGCTTCGAAGATCGCACGGACTTGCATTGCGTAGATCTCCGGATACACGATGCCGAGACGGCAAACACGTAACCCGAGCATTGGGTTCTGCTCGTGCAACTGCTGCACGCGTTTCAACATCGCTTCTTTTTCGCGATATTCGGCAGAATCAACACCTTCGGTGATGCGAAGTTCGGTCGTCGTGACGAGCAGCTGCTCGAGCGACGGCAAGAACTCATGCAGCGGCGGATCCAAAAGCCGGATGGTGACCGGATAGCCGGCCATGGCTTCGAGGATGCCCTTGAAATCGTCGCGCTGGAACGGCAAGAGTTTCTCTAGCGCTTCAGCGCGCGCTTGCGGTGTATTAGCCAAGATCATGCGCTGAACGATCGGCAGCCGTTCCTGTTGCATGAACATGTGCTCCGTGCGGCACAGTCCGATCCCTTGCGCGCCCAGTTCGCGCGCTTTGCGCGCATCTTCGGGCGTGTCGGCGTTCGCCCACACTTCCATTCGCCGCTCGGCGTCGGCCCATGAAAGAAACGTTGCGAGCCAATCCGGCAGCGTGGAAGGCGCATCGATGAGCTCAAGCTTTCCGGCGATTACGTTGCCGGTGCTGCCGTCAATCGTAAGCCAATCGCCTTCGTGCAACGTTTTATCGCCGATCGTCACGGCCTTATTGCGCCGGTCGACCTCGAGCGCTTCGCAGCCGGTCACACAGGGTTTCCCCATCCCGCGTGCCACAACGGCCGCGTGCGACGTTGCGCCGCCCTTCGCGGTTAACACGCCGCGCGCCGCAATCATCCCGTGCACGTCGTCCGGCGTCGTCTCGACGCGCACGAGAATGGTGTCTTTGCCTTCTTCTTTCCACGTCACGGCGTCGTCGGCCGTGAACACCACCTGACCCGTCGCTGCGCCGGGTGATGCGTTTAGGCCCTTGCAGGCCACTTCAAAGTGCTGATTCTTGTCTACACGAGCATGAAACAGCTGGTCGAGCGACTCCGCGCTCACGCGTCCCACCGCCGTGCGTTGGTCGATGGCACCCTCTCGCACGAGATCCAGCGCAATTTTCACGGCTGCCTCCGCGGAGCGTTTGCCATTGCGGGTCTGCAACATAAAGAGCTTGCCGCGCTCGACGGTGAACTCCAGATCCTGCATGTCTTTATAGTGCGCTTCGAGTTTACGCGCGATATCTTCGAATTGCGCGTAAATCTCCGGCTGCGCGCGTTTGAGATCGCTGATCTTTTGCGGCGTGCGAATACCCGCAACGACATCTTCACCCTGCGCATTTGCAAGATACTCGCCGAAGAGTTCGCGGTCGCCGGTATTCGGGTCGCGCGTAAAGGCGACGCCGGTTCCGGAATCCTCACCCATGTTCCCAAATACCATTTGCACGACACTGACGGCGGTGCCCCAGTCGTCGGGAATCTTGTTGAAGCGGCGGTAGTCGATCGCGCGTTTGGAGTTCCACGAATCAAAAACCGCTTCAATGGCAAGCTGCAATTGCTCGTTTACGTTTTGCGGGAATTCACGTCCGGCGTGGTCCCGGACGATGTCACGGAACGTTCCGACGAGCGCTTTCCACGACGCCGCGTCGAGTTCGGGATCGGTGCGAACGCCCAGCTCGCGCTTGCGATCCTCGATCCGCTCTTCGAAGAGCTCTTTCTCCAGCCCGAGCACGACGCTCGAGAACATCATGATGAAGCGCCGATAGGCGTCCCAGGCAAAGCGCTCGTTGCCGGTGAGCCGCGCGAGCCCTTCAACGGTGCTATCGTTCAAGCCGAGGTTGAGGATCGTATCCATCATGCCCGGCATGGACACGCGAGCGCCGCTGCGCACCGAGACGAGCAGCGGGTCCGCTTCGTGGCCGAAGCGCTTACCCGTGCGGGCCTCCAGCTCGTGCATCGCGCTTTCGACTTGGCCGTGAAGACTGTCCGGGAAGCGTTTTCCCTGCTCGTAAAAGCGTAGACATGCTTCGGTCGTGATCGTGAAGCCCGCGGGCACGGGAAGCCGGGCGCGCGTCATCTCGGCAAGGCCCGCGCCTTTGCCGCCGAGCAGCTCTTTCATAGAGCCGTCGCCTTCTTCGAAGAAATAGACGTATTTCGGCATCGTAATCGCGACCTTAACAGGACGCTTGACGAGCGGCGTTTCCATAGAGAAAGACCTCCAGTTCTCTATGTATCCCCAGCAAGCGACGGTTCTTCACCTTGCCGGATGGCCCGATAGACCTAACCCAAACGCTCCGAGAGGTACCGTTGCAACCCGTTTGCATCAACGCGCTCCTGCTCCATGGAATCGCGCTCGCGAACGGTTACGGTGTTGTCCTCGAGCGTGTCGTAGTCGATGGTCACGCAGAACGGCGTCCCGATTTCGTCTTGACGCCGGTAGAGTTGTCCGATGTTGCCTTCGTCGTATTGCGTGCGATACAGCGGGCGCAAGCCTGCTTCAATCGCACGCGCACGCTGCACGAGTTCCGGTTTGTTGCGCGCGAGCGAAAAGACCGCAATCTGCACCGGCGCAATGAACGGGTGGAAACGCAGCACGGTGCGTTCGGTTTCCTTGCCGTTGGGGTCCACGCTTTTTTCACGCTCGTACGCGTCGACAAGCATGGTGAGCGTCGTGCGGTCCATGCCGGCCGAGCTTTCAATGAGCAACGGCGTGTAATGCGTTTTGCTCGCTTCATCGAAGAAACGTAAGTCTTTGCCGGAGAGCTGCTGGTGGGCATCGAGATCGTAGGTTCCACGGTGCGCGATGGACTCGAGTTCGCCCCAGCCCCACGGGAAAAGATACTCGACGTCGATGCCGGCTTTCGCATAATGCGGGCGTTCTCGCGGCTCGAGTTCGTAAAAGCGCAGGCGATCCGGCTTCACGCCGTACTTCGAATACCAACCCTTGCGTAGCTCCACCCATTCCTGGAACGCCGCCATATCGTTGCCGTCGTCGGGAACGAAATACTCCAGCTCCGCTTGCTCGAATTCCCGCACGCGGTAGGTGAGATTCCCCGGCGTAATTTCATTGCGGAACGACTTGCCGATTTGCGCGATGCCGAACGGCGGCTTCTTGCGCGCCGTCTGATACACGTTTTTGAAATTGACGAAAATGCCCTGAGCGGTTTCGGGGCGCAGATATGCCATCGACGCGCTGTCTTCCATCGGGCCGACCTGCGTCTTCATCATCAGGTTGAAGTTGCGCGGCTCCGTAAAGCTGTTTTTGCTTCCGCAATCCGGGCACTGATTCAAATCTTTGAGATGATCGAGGCGAAAGCGGTGCTTGCAGACTTTGCAGTCCACGAGCTTGTCGTGAAACGCATCGATATGACCTGAAGCCTTCCACGTAAGGGGATGCATGATGATGGAAGAGTCGAAGCCGACGACGTCGTCGCGCATTTCGACCGTATCGCGCCACCACGCGTTCTTTCCAGTCGGGTACCGGAGTATGTATTCCTGGTCGTACTCGCGCATCCCGGCAAGTAGGTCGCCATCCACAGGGATTCCCTTTTCGTCAATCACCTTGTCGCATTGCAAGGTCAGGATCACGTCGAAGTTCTCTTCCTGGAGGTGACGGTGAGCGTACTCCGCATCGATGTGCAAACTACAGTGGCGTCCGTCTTCGCTGCGGGTCACTCGCGCCGGCGCAATCTCTACACGCCGCGGCTCATGGCCCTCAAACGGATGGCGCACGATCATCGCCTGGAACGTCCGGGTGTTCAGTCCATGCTCATGGACCTCTCCATCGAATTCGATGACGAATCCCTTCGGTGATTCATGAGTTCCCACGAACTCATGGAGGAATTCGCGAGGACCGTATTCGCGATCATGCTCCCAGTGGACCCCCGAAATATGGGTCAGGCGCGGCCCATGCTGCGGCAAATGCTCCATCACACAGCGGACCAACGCTTCCAGGCGTGGGACGCTAGGCATCAACGGCCTTATGTGGTTGTCGATCATGGCTTCGGTGAGTGAATCGCCATAAACGTAACCACGGATCAGCGCGAGCGGGATGCAGCATCCCTGGCCGGCGGGCGGGCACTTCTGCGGAATGTGCTCCAACAAGCCATGACAGTCCTCATCGCGCTTCAAATGCTTATGGTGCTCGATCTCGCGCAAGCATTCCGGAGGTTCGGTTAGGATGTCGATAGTTGCACACTCCGAGACACGGTTGGGCTGTTTCGAGGCGCCACAACAATCGGAGAACACAACCGGCATAAAGTCTTCGCGGCATTCCGTGTACCGAATGCAGACGTAATAGGTGCGCCTCTCAGATTTGACGTCACTGCTTGTCCGGGCTTCGTTGCAGGCGTCGGGGTCGGACTCCGGCTCGCAGGGGTCCACCACAGGTTGGGGCGGCTGCGGAAACATTACCACGCATTCTTTGAGAAGTCTTATCTCCCGTCCACAGTCGTCAACGGCAAACCCGCAACTGACAACCAGTCGATCCGCATATTGCTTGTGCGGCTTCACCATCAGCCCGCACGCTACTCCCCATCCGTGCAAGGCCACGTAGTGGAGGCGCAGCTTGTCGATCATGTAGCGCTGTTCCCGCGTGAGGTCGCTCTCGGTCAGAAGTTTGCCCGTGTAGAAGTAACTGCGGGAAAATGCCGGAATCTCACAGGCCGCGCTCTCTACGCTTGCAGCCACGCTCGAGTATGCCGCAGCGGATGTCGAGTTGCCGGAACGTCCATCAATACTCACGGGATGGCTTCTTCCTTCACAGAATTCTTGCGTTTTTACCCACTCGTGGATAGAGGCTGAGCCCCAAACCCTGCACGTCGCGATCGGGCTGCGAGCGCGCCAGCACAGCGTCATAATTCAACGTTGCTAGCTTGCCCAGAATCATCGCGTTCGCCTTGCCCACATATGCATCGACGCCGAGCGTGGCCTGAACACCCAAACGTAAACGTGGAAACACCGGCGACAGAAAAGCCAGCGTATGCGCCGGCTTTTCGCGGTCGAGAACCTTTCGTATCGCCGCACTGGTATCGGCCACGGTGTAAGGGTTGGCGGGAAAGAATACGCTCAAACCGGTTTGCTCCCCAGTCGAAAGGCTCAGCATCCGGAGGCGGCGAATTCGTCAACCGGAATGATCCGATGGTCGATGTTACGCCCAGCTTCAAGCGCGAGTAGAACTTACTGCTCCACAAGCAGGTGCCTTCATCGAGAAGGCTCGAGCTTTGCAAAGAAAGCCAATTCCTAAGCCGGTAATGTTCCAGGATTCGGATCTCGTCGAGGCCTGTGTAGTCTTGTATCGTCTGCTGTAATCCCGGAAACGTCTCCCTACGCAGATATGCCTGGAAAGCGCCTTTGAGCAGTTTACGCTGCTGATCCAGACGCATGGTCGGATCGATTGGCAGCGCGACCCAGGCCGCAAGCCACGGGAAGAGTTTCGCCGGCGTCATGAGTGGGTCGAAAATATCCGCCAGGTTATCCAGAGTACTGTCCATCTGGTCGAACGTCATCTGAAAAATGGAAAGAAAGCGATCCAGAAACAGGCGGCTCTGATCGTCATCCTGAAACACCGCCGGCAGATACTCGAGATAACTTGTGCGCGGGAAGTAAACCTCGAGCGCGTGGATCCGCGTTTGACTGCGCCATTCGATTGCAGATTGATGGTGAGTTGAAGGTATTGGCCTGGAGAGCTCTGTATCAGGCAATCGGGATTTATTAGGGGATTGCGATTATCGCTGCTGAGGAGGGCGCCGGTAATGAAAGGCGTCCAATTCGTGTTGTCCGCGCTGGTAGAACTCGCGACTGTCACGCTGGAGCCCGCAGGGGACTGTTCCCACGAAGCGAACTCTATGCCAGGAGCAGTTCTCAATCCTACTATTCAAACTTTTCAGAGCAAACGTACCTGCCAGCCGATACGCTCCGGCCGGGTCCATTGAAAACAAGCACGGCGCGGTTTGGGATTAGTGCTGCTCAGGATGCCGATCAGGCCGAGCCCTTCGACCCAAGCGAGCTTTGAGATCCGGCCATCTACATCGCTGACACCCTCGCCTGCGAGCGACCATCCGCTGAGCTGCGTATCGTCCGGCTGCAATTTCGCGACAATTGCGTTGGCCGTGCCGGCGTAGAGATTTCCGGAGTCGTCAAATGCAAGGCTGGAGGGTGAGGCAATCGCTGAGAGTTGCACGGGCTTTCCATTATTTGGGGGAAAGATCACGAGCGACGTGTTCCCGCCGCTGCTGTCAACCACCGCCAAGGTCTCATGCATCGAAACCGCCAATCCGATTGGATTCTTCAGGACACCCGCGCCGATTGGCTCCAACCATTCACCACTCGCACGCACTCGGAGGATAGCGCCGGTTTTTCCGTCGGCAATGTACACGACTCCGCAATCGTCGCTCGCCACCGCGTTCGGTTGCATCGCCAAATCGGACGGCCCCCATACCCTAAGCAGGATGTATGGCGGCCCGGAAAAGAGTTGGACTCTACGATTCCCCGTATCGGCGATGGCAATTGCACCCGAAGGCAGAACAGTTAAACATCGCGGACCTTTGAATTGGCGTAATCCGGCGCCGTTCCCGCCGAAGGCCGGGATGCGCTTCGTTTGCGAGGTGGCCAGGCTCAATATTGTGACCCGATTGTTCACGCCATCCATCACGAAAACGCGGGCTTTCGAATCAGCCGCAAGAGCTAACGGGCAAGCGATGGTCGCGACCACCGATTTATCCAGAAACGTGGCACTACCAGGGAACGGGTCCAAAGTGATGTCGCCTTCGGACGGCGTAATGCAAATACCGGTCTGGGTGGCGATCCACCACTGCCCTTCAAAGAGCGAATCGATGAGCCAATAATTGCCGCGCGCGGGAGTCATTAGGAATAGCTCACAGTAATCACGTGATTCGTTGAGTAAACCAGCTCGAACGGCTGCAATGAAACATCCTGATCTTGGGTTTGAAGCTGATTGTCGACGTAGATGCGGATCGGCCCTTCGATGCGCTCGACGCCATCGATTTTCAGAATTTGCTGGTAGGCGTCGGATACATAAATAGTGCCGCCGAAGTCCCAGCCGGAGCCTTGCTGTCCTCCAGTAAGCGGGTGATAAAAGGCCAGTAGCGTGTTCACCACGTTTGCCTCAACATCGCCTAAAGCAGCGCCCGGCGCCGCGGTCACGGTTGCGTCCACCTCGACGAGCCGGTAGACGGGAGTAGTGACATACAGTTCGGAGGTGACAAGGCGATACTGATCCAGGTACGCAGCGACGGTGGCCAGCGTCTGATCGTTTGCAATTGGCATTTCAGGATTCGGGCCATCCGGCACGACAATCACCGTAATGACGCCGGGAGCTGCCGGTGGCGTAATAACAGTTCCGTCCGGAGCGCGCAACCCACCTGCGTCTGCGGCCGTTGAAGTGGAATTGCGGTGGCCCGTTGAATGCGTGCTCCAGGCGTTAATTTGGCCAGGGCGATGAAGTCCTCGGGTGTGACTGCACGCGACAAAGTGCGAATGGCTTCCGGTGCTTTATCTTCCGCGTCTGTCACAGTCTCTGCATCGGCTCCGCCGTCGGACGGCAAAATATTGTTGACGCCGGCAACAAACGGCACCGTGTCGATCAGCGACGTGATACTGTTCGACCCCGCATTGCCGGCCGCGCCGCCGCCCCATTTGTAGCTCGTCACCTGAAATACTGCGTATTGGAGGTATCCAGGTTGGATCCATCCGACGAGAGCCAGCGAGGTATTTTCCCGTGTTGGCCATCACCGAACGTTACCGTTCCACTCGAATAGTCCAGCGTGTAGACTTTGTCGTTCCGGCCGTAACCGGAGAAGTCGGTCACTTCCTTCCAAGTCGTTGGTCCGTTACCGTCTCCTTCATCTACCTGTACGATGCCGTCAACCCCGGGGTCTTTGGGAAGCACCGGGGCGTGGCTGATCTTGAAGCTCTGGTTGGGGAGTCCATTGCTACCTCCGATGATCTCGCCTTGTTGGGTCACCGCGTTCAGAGCTGGAACCGTGTTCACCAAAATATTCGTGAGCTGAGGCGGCGACTGGTACCCGTGCTCCGTTAACAATCTGGCTGATGCGATAGCGCATCCAGTAATACGCCGGATCCTGGTGCTCTTCCGAAGCGCCCCGTATTCAACGGCAGCCCAATCGGAAACTCCTTGAAAGGAAATCACACCGCTTTGGGTGAGTGAATTGGTTGTATCCTGGACGCCGGGCAACTGTGCCCATCCGTTTGCAGTCGAATATTCCAGGACGCCGACAATCGGCTGCGAATTATTTTGCGCACTCGCTGCGCCTTGCGCCGTGCCGTTTACCGATGCTGTTTTGACAAGAAATATCAGTGGATACTGAACACCGGCCGAGGATGGAAATGGCCGGTCGAACCCCATGTACAGTGCAGCCCCTGATCGCGGAAATTGGGTGAACGGATAATAGAAGGTTCCGTCCGTTGGATTGGAGTTATTGACCAGCGAATAGCTAGCGCCATCATAGGTCTGAACCGCGGCCAAGGCTGCCCCGGTTGCCCAAAGA
>CAVWUU010000005.1:0-6220 GCA_963758295.1 Vulcanimicrobiia bacterium | reverse complement strand
ATGGCGCGTGGATTTCAAATGAATGTTGAGCTCGTGCGTTTGCAAGCGGGGCAAAACGATGTGGCGGTGCTGTATTATGCGCCGCGGCGGGCGCGCAACGTCACGATCGTTGCCGGCCACGGGTACTCGTCCAGCAAGCAGAATTTGGACTTTCTTTGTTCGTTTCTCGCAAGTCACGGCTTCGCCGTCTACAACCTCGATTTCCCGGGCCATAAACTGGGATCCAGTGGAGGCACGTTGCGCGGCGTCGACGACTGCATCGACGCGATGCAAACAGTCGTGGCGTTTGCTCGAGACCGGTCACCCGGGCCCGCGCTTACAATGGGACATAGTATGGGAGCGATGACGGCAATCTTCACGGCGGCGATGGATGAAACGCTGGCCGGAACGATCGCAATTGCGACCGGCTATGGACGCCCGTCCGCATTGACCGCGTTGCGCGCGGCCGGCGCGACGGATTTTCGTTCCTCGTACGTCGATGGAGTCGATTTGCCGACGCTCATGGATAGCGTCGACGAGTACTACGAACGGCTTCTCGGAAAGCTGGCCGGGCGAAGTCAACTTTACGTGGCTGCAACGCGAGACGCGATGGTGAACCAGAAGAGCGTTCACGAACTCTACGAACGGGCGCCCGAACCCAAGGACTTCGCCGTCGTCGAAAGCGATCATACCTACGCCGCCGAACACGCTCGCGGTGAGGTTCTGCAATGGCTGAATCGTCTGTATCCTCGCGCCTGAGGCTTGCCGGTAATCCGCAACTGCGCCGGTACAGCCGGCATTTGCTCATTCCCGAAGTAGGGTTGAGCGGACAAGAACGCCTTTCTGCCGCGCGCGCGCTCGTCATCGGCGCAGGCGGCCTGGGCTCGCCGGTCCTGCAATATTTAGCTGCGGCCGGTGTGGGCCGCATCGGCGTAATGGACGACGATACGGTCGATGAAACGAATTTACAGCGGCAGACGATTTTTGCGACGCGCGACGTTGGCCGCCGTAAAACTGATGCGGCCTCGGAATACGTGCGGGCGCTAAATCCGGGCGTGGCCATCGATGCGATTCCCGTACGTTTCGACGAGTCGAATGCCCGCGAATTGGTTCGCCTGTACGATGTAGTAGTCGATTGTACCGATCGCTTTTCGACCCGGTACCTCATAAACGACGCATGTTATCTCGAAAAAAAGCCCGACGTCTACGCATCGATCTTCCGGTTCGACGGACAGGTGAGCGTTTTCGGCTATCGCGGCGGTCCGTGTTATCGCTGCTTGTATCCGGAAGCGCCGCCTGCCGGCAGCGTGCCGACCTGCGCGGAAGGCGGCGTGCTCGGTGTGCTCGCGGGGCTCGTCGGCGCATGGCAAGCAAACGAAGCGCTCAAGGTATTACTCGAAATCGGCGACGTTCTCAGCGGCCGATTGCTCTTGGTGGACAGTCTTGGAGGCCGTACGCGTGATATAGCCTTCGACCGCGATCCGAACTGTGCGCTGTGTGGAACGCTCGCGCGCATCACCGAAGCGAAGTTGACTGAAGAAGAGTTGCCGCTCGATATGGACGAGGTCGATCCCGCGGGACTCGAAGCCGCATTGGAACAGGCCGTTCTCCTCGACGTGCGCGAACCTCATGAAACGGCGTTGGGAACCGTCGAGGGCGCCATGCACATTCCCGCGTCCAACCTCGAAGGGCGCCTCCACGAACTCGATAGTGCCAAAACCTACGTCGTGGCGTGCCGCGTAGGCGTAAAATCGTTGTGGGCTGCGCAGCGCCTGCGTGACGCCGGATTCTCACGGGTACGACATCTGCGCGGCGGGCTGCTCGCTTACGCCGCGAGTCATTCGGATTTCGGCTTCTTTTAGAATCAAAGACGGACGCATGAAACAGAAATCTTTCGGCAAGACCGGGGTGAACTTGCCGGTAATCGGCCAAGGAACCTGGGATGTTCCCGAACGGGGTGCGCGCGCCGAAGATGCAAGGCGCGCGATTCGTCGCGGCATCGAACTTGGCATGGCGCATCTCGATACGGCAGAGATGTACGGCTCGGGCGGCGTCGAGACGTTCCTTGGCGATGCAATTGCGGGAATCGACCGCGAGTCGCTATTTCTCACGAGCAAGGTTTTGCCGAGCAACGCGAGTTTCGAAGGAACGATCGCCGCATGCGAGCGCAGCCTGAAGCGCCTTCGCACCGGCTATCTCGATTGTTACTTGCTCCATTGGCCGAGCGCGGAGCCGCTGGAGGAAACGATGCGTGCCATGGGCCGGCTCGTGCAGGACGGAAAGATCCGCTATGCGGGCGTGAGCAACTTCGACGTCGACGGCATGTTCGAAGCGCAAAAGCTGCTCGATCCATTGCCCCTGGCCTGCAATCAAGTGCTGTATCATCTGCGCGAACGCGGCATCGAGCACCGCCTGATTCCGGAGGCCGAAAGGGCGGGGATTGCGGTCGTCGCCTATACGCCGTTCGGACGCGGTCGTTTTCCGGCGAACGCGAATGCGGGAGACGGCGCGCTCGCGCAGGTTGCGCAAAAGCACGGCGTGACTTCCAGGCAAGTCATTCTCGCCTTTCTCACGCGGGAAGCAAACGCATTCACGATTCCGAAGGCGTCTCGCATAGAACACGTCGAGCAAAATGCCGTAGCGGGCGATTTGACGCTTGATGCGGCCGACATCGCGGCGATTGACGCCGAGTTTCCGTTGGGTGATGAACGTCCTCTCGCCACACTCTGACGCGAGCGCCATCCGCGAGCGACTGCAGGTGCTCGCGAAGCAACTCGGCGTAGCGCAGTTGCGTATCGCTCCGGCATTTGTTGACGAAGCTTCAAAAGAGCGCATGCGCGAGTCGTTTTCGCGCGGCGATCTCGCGACATGGGGGTACGGCGAAAAATATGCGGACACGGCTGCGGATCCGCAGCACGTGCTCGAAGGCGCGCGCAGCGTCATCTGCATTGCCGTTCCGTATGCGACGCCCGAACCGAAAAGGACGCATTTGCAAGGACGCGTTTCAAATTACGCCTGGTCCAACGATTACCATCGTCGCATAAAGGCTATACTTTTCGAGCTCGCCGCGGCAATCGACGAAATCGCCGGTACTCCGGTGACCGCGGTTGCATGCGACACCAAGCCGCTTGCGGAGCGGGCTTTCGCCGCGCGAGCGGGGCTGGGATGGGTCGGAAAACACACGAACTTGATCTCGCCCGAACTCGGTTCGTTTGTCTTTCTCGGTGAAATCGTCACAACGCTGGAACTACACCCGGACGCACCGCTTCGGAAAACGTGTGGAAGTTGCACGCGGTGCGTCGAGGCTTGTCCCACGGGCGCTCTCCGCGGAGACTACACGATTGATGCAACGCGCTGCATCGCGGATCTCACGCAGCGCACGGACGCGATCCCGCGCGAAATGCGACCGTTCCTTGGCGATTGGATCTGGGGCTGCGATCTCTGCCAGCTGGCGTGTCCACCTACCTCGCTCGCCGGCATGCGTGGCGGCGATGCCGCCGTGCCACGCGAAGAAACGACGGCAGCACCGGTATCAACGGAGTTGTTGCATTTACGCAGCGGCGAATTCAAGCGGCGGTACGCACCGACGGCAATGGGGTGGCGCGGCGCAGCCGTATTGCGCCGGAACGCGGCAGTAGCGCTCGGCAACGCATTGGACCGGTCTGCCGTGCCGGCCTTGGTCCGTTCGCTGGAAGAAGACCCGCATCCGATGGTGCGGGGCCACGCAGCTTGGGCGCTCGGGCGAATCGGCTCTCCGCGTGCGCGCGAAGCGCTCGTAGCGCGGTCGTCCGTAGAGGTCGAAAGCAGCGTTCTGGAAGAGATCGAAGCAGCATTGGAACCCTCGCAGCCGGGAGGCCGTTAGGATGGTCATGAGACGCGTACTTCTAGCCGCGGCGCTCGCGATGGCGCTCCCGTTGCCCTCGCCCGCCGCCGACGACCTTCTTGCGCGCGCTGCCGCCGTAAACCCGAATTTGCATTCTTACACCGCAACGCTGCACGCGCATGTTGCGTTGACGACGTTTCCCTATCTTTCGACCGACTTGAGCGGCACGTTTTATCACAAGGATCCGAACAAGGACAAGCTGGAGATCACGAGCGGGCTTCCCGGCGTCGCAAAGCAGTTCAGCAAGCTCTATCCGCATTTCGTTCCGCCGGGTCAGTGGAGCGAGGTTTTCGATGTTTCGAAAGAAGGCGACGACGGGACGGCAACGACCTATAAACTGGTCCCGAAGAAGCATGGAAACATTGACTACATCGACGCGGCGATCAGCGACAAAGGAGCGACTTTAACGTCGATGTCGTGGCATTATAACAACGGCGGATCGGCCGCGATGAAAAACACCTATTCGACGGTCGATGGAAGCCAAGTCGTCACGTCGCAGACGGGCAACGTCGACGAACCGTCATATAAGGGCGATATCACTGCGACGCTCGACAACTATAAGCTCAATGCGCCGATTCCGGACTCGGTGTTCCAAGACCAGTGAGTTCCACGGTTGACCTGACGCGCGAGCTGCTCGCCGACGCTTTTGCCCGGCCGATCACCTATTTGCGCGTCTCGGTCACCGATAAATGCAATCTACGCTGCGTGTATTGCATGCCGGAAGCCGGCTTACCGTGGTTGCATCGCGCCGATCTGCTGACGTACGAAGAGATCGTTGAAATCGTTCGGGCGGCCGCAAGCGCCGGCGTAACAAGCGTGCGTCTTACCGGCGGAGAGCCGCTCGCGCGCAGAGATCTCCATCGTTTGGTGGAGGGGATTGCCGCCGTGGACGGCATCGAAGACATTGCGCTCTCCACCAATGCCGTTCTGCTGAGCGCTCAGCTTCCGCAACTCGTCCGCGCGGGACTTAAACGTGTGAACGTTTCCCTTGACACGCTCCACGCCGGCCGGTTTCTGGAATTGGCGCGACGTCCGGGCCTCGAAGGGGTGCTGGCCGGCATCGACGGTGCAATTGCCGCGGGTCTTACACCGGTAAAGCTCAATTGCGTGGTGATGCGCGGCAAGAATGACGACGAATTGGAAGCTTTCGCGCGTCTAACGCAGGACCGGCAGATCTACGTTCGCTTCATCGAGCTCATGCCTGTTGAGGAAAATCTCGAGATTCAGCGCGACGCGTATATGTCGTCCGATGAAATCCTAGAACGGCTCAGCACGATTGCGAACTTGGAACCGGTTCCGGGACCGCCGGGAAACGGGCCGGCGCGATATTTCGCCTATCCGGGCGCCGCAGGCGCTGTGGGCGTCATCAGCCCGCTCTCACACGACTACTGCGAACGGTGCAATCGCGTTCGCCTGACCGCCGACGGCCGTTTGCGGCTCTGCCTTTTCGGCGATCAGCACATTGATTTCCGTACGCCTCTGCGCAATGGCGCCTCGACCGCCGAGCTCACGGAACTCCTGCGCTCGTCGATGGCAATCAAGCCCGAACGCCACCATCTGCGCTTGGGCGAAGCGTCTTCTCGCATGAAGGCGTTCTCCGAAATCGGCGGCTAATCCCCGACGCTCTCGTCCAGGCGATGCTGAAACTCCATGAATTTTTGCAAGCTTTCTTCGCGCGCGGACCACGAGCGCAGAAGGTCCATATTGATGTTTCCGGCGTTAGCTATGGCGACGCCCACGGCCGCGTTGAGCGCGGTGTAATCGTTCCAGTGGTAGAAATGCGCTAAGCGATCGCGGACGCAGTCAGTGGGCGAAAGAATTCGGAGCTTCATATCACCGTTCAAAAGCGTCGCAAAGTCATGGACATAGTCGCCGCCGACCGCTAGAGGCCCGCGTGGAAAATCGATGGTGAAGGTACTGTCGGAATGGACGAACATTCGCGACTTCCCATCGCGTTTAAAGCCCGTCGTAGCGAGAGCTTGAACGATATTAGCAAGTGGTTCATCGCGCTCCAGCACGAAGTCTGCGTCGTATGAGGCATAAACGTGCGGCGCGTAAACGGTTGCGGCGCTTCCGCCGGTGAGCACCGCGCCGATACCGTGCTCGTCCAGTGCACGGGATACGATAAAACATACCTCCGCAAGCGTGGTTCGCCGGTCGATCACAACGGTTTGCGGCGCCGTCGTGGGCGGGTTCGGCGGGATTCTTTGACGATGCGATATTGCGGGTAGCCTTCGGCCAGACGCAGTAAGAGCGCGCGCATTTCACGGAATGCCGGGTAGCTGCGATTCAATGCGACGGTGCGCACGGCAAACTGCCTGGAGGCGACCAGGCCTTCATCCTCCAGTTTATCCAGCG
>CAVWUU010000004.1:430000-1399315 GCA_963758295.1 Vulcanimicrobiia bacterium | reverse complement strand
CCGCGCGGTGCTCGTCGCCTCCGTCACAACGGCGATGCTGGGCGCGGCCGCGCCGGCCACTCGATCCACGGTGCCGAGCGCCGACGCGGCGTACACCGCGCTCGCGAAGCGCTACTTCGATGAAACGTTCCGCGCAAATCCCGTCTACGCGACGCAGACGGGCGTCCATGCCTGATGACGCTGAGCTCGGCTCGTTCGGCGCCGCCGATTGGGCGGCGCAGACTCGCGCGCGACCGCCGCTACCTGGCCGAGCTCGCACCGCTCGATCCGATCGCGATGACGCCGCGGTCGGGCTCGATCGGCGGATGCTGAGATGGCCTTGCGCGATGACCTGCTGCTTAACGACACGATGACGCAGTGGCGTCACAAGCCGGACTTCTACGTCCAGACCGCCGCCGGCGGGGTCTTCACGCTGATCGCGCGCGACTTCGCGCCGCGACCGGTGCGGCTGCGCGAGGCGGTCGCGCGTGAAGAAGAGATCCCGCACCTGTTCGCGCAGGCGCGGGCGAACTTGACCGGCGTCGACAAGGAGACGGCGTCGATCGCCGCCGAGGACGCCGACGGCACCGTCGACCTCCTGCGCACGACCATCCCGCAGTACTTCGCCGGCACCGGCGATCCGACGGCCGCGGCGCGTTTCCGTAGCGCGACGGCGCGTGCGGTCAGGGCGACGCGCGACTTCGCCAGCTACCTGCGCGCGCGCTGGGTTGCTATCCGGTCGGCACGTTCGCGATCGGCGCGGCGAACTACAGTGCGCGGCTGCGCTACGAAGAGGGCGTCGACATCCCGCTCGACAGTACCTTGCCGTCGGGCAGAAGGCGCTCGCGCAGACGCGCGCCGCGTTGATCGCCACCGCGAAGCGGATCGATCCGCACGCGACGACCGAACAGGTCCTCGAACGACTGTACCGCGACCACCCGACCGCGAGCGGCCTCCTGCCGGCCGCGCAAGCCGATCGGTGAAGCTGCGCACGTTCGTCATCGCGCACCACATCATCGATCTGCCGCCCGACGCGCGCATCCGCGTGACGCCGACGCCGCAATTCATGCGCTCGACCACCGAAGCCGCCGAAGACTGCCGGGACCGCTCGAGACCGTCGCCACGCAGGCCTACCACTTCGTCACGCCGCCCGATCCGCACGATTCGCCGAAGATCCAGAACCAGTATCTGGAGTCGTTCAACGACTTCGAGCGGCCGATCGTGTCGGCGCACGAAGTCTATCCGGGGCACTTCACCAACTTCGTGATCGACAAGCATCTGCCGCTGACGCTCAGCGAGAAGCTCCTGAGTGCGACGTCGTTCGTCGAAGGCTGGGCGCACTACGACGAGCAGATGGTCGTCGACGAAGGCTGGGGAAACGGCGATCCACGCGTGCGTTTGATGCAGCTGCGCGAAGCGATCTGGCGCAACGCGCGCTACGTCGCCGGCGTGAAGCTGCACACGGAGGGGATGACCGAAGGGCAGGCGAGGTATTCTTCCGGACGCAGGCGTTCCTCGATCCCGCGAACGCGCGCGCCGAGGCGAAGCGCGGGACGCAGGACGCGACGTATGGCTACACACGCTCGGGAAACTCAGATCCTCAAGCTGCGCGCGGACTACAAGAAGAGTGGCGAAGCGCGTTCAGCTTAGCGCGCTTCCACCACGATTTGCTGCAGTACGGCGACCCGGCGATCCCGCTGCTCCGTCCGCTCCTCCTCGGAGCGGACGACGACGGCGAGATCCTGCCGCCGATGTGAGCGTCAGGAGACGAAGACGCCCGGCGCCACGGTGACGAGCAGGATCGCCGCGCTGCCGTGCGCGGGCGTGAATACGATCTGACAGCTACCGCCGGCGGTGCTGGAGCCATACGCGCTGATCGTAGCCGTAGCCGATTGCGCGATCATCGACGTCGCCGCCGTGCTGCCGTTGAGCGACATCGTCGCAATCGTCGCGCCCGATGTAGTACACGCGCTCTGGTCCACCGTCACCGGGCCGGCCGACGGCCCGACCGTGATGGCGACCGTTTGTGAAGTGGCCGTCGTCGTCGTGAAGCTCACTGCCGGCGGCGAGAAGGCGACGGCGGGCGCCGATCCCGGCGCGCTGACGACGATGTCTTCTTCATAAACCGCCGCTTGCTGGACGACGCTCACGGAGCAAACGCCGGGCGCGACGCCGGTGACGGTGTACGTTTGCGAATTTCCGGACGAGCCGGGCGGTGTCACGGTGGCGATGCCGTTGCAGGCGGCGCTGTTGACGCCGAAATCGTTCGGATTTCCGGCCGACGCCGACATGGCGATCGTGAACGATGACGTTTGCCCGGTCGTGAGCGCTACCGTGGGATTCGCCGGCTTCTGAAGGCCGCCCCAGCCGCCGGACGTGCCGATGCCGATCGCGAGCGCGGCTTGCTGCGTTCCAGAGGTGAAGATGACGTCGCAGCCGGACTGCGCGGTCGGCGTGACCGAGTAGGTGTACGCGCCCGGCGACGGGTTGCCGGTCTGCACGATCGTCGCGATCCCGCAGGTGAGACTCGACGTCGGCGGAGCGGTGTTGCTGCCGGTGAGACGCAGGGTGACCGTCTGCGCGGACGCCGTTGGGTTCTGAAAAAACGCATACGCGGGGCTGATGCTGATCCCGGCGCCGGCGACCGCCACGGGCGCGGCCGTCGTCGGTGCGCCGAAGGGTGCGGACATCGATCCACCGCCGCTGCACGCGGCGAGCGCCAGAGCAGACACGACGACCGAACAGTGCGCGAGGTCACGGGCCGAAAACGTCATGCCGGGAAAATCCTCCAACGAGCCGTACGTTCGGCGACACCCCGCCGCCGACGATGATCAGTGAGGTGTTACGGCGCGACGCTGACCAGCAGTGTCGCCGCGTTCCCCTTCGCGGGGGTGAAGACGATCTGGCACGTGCCGCCGCCCTGCGCGGCGCCGAACGGCGTCACCGTCGCGTCGACCGGCAGCGAGACGGACGTTCCCGCGCTCGTGCCGACGAGGGTCAGGTAGGCGATCCGCGGGCCGCCCTGGACGGTGGAGTCGCACGAGCTTTCGTCGATGCTGACCGCACCGACCGAGCCGGTGAAGGCGATGTGGACCGTTTGCGCGGCCGCCGCCGGTGAGGTGAAGCTCAACGCGGCCGGCGTCACGGTGACGGCGTTGGTCGCCGCCGCACCCGAGACGACGATGTCTTCCTGGAACGAGAACGGTCCGTCGTAGACGGTGACCGCGCAGTTCCCGGCGCCGGTCGCCGCGACGTTGTACGTCTGCGACGTCGTCCCGCCGCCGGAGGCGAGGGTGACGTTGCGATCCCGTTGCACGCGGTCTGGTCGATCGCGATCGTTCCGGTCGACGTGCTGACGCTGAACGTCCCCGACGTCCCGACGGTGAGCGCGAGCGTCGTGTTGCTCGGGGTCAGGGTGCCGCCCGGCGTCGCGCCGACGATGATCGAGACCGCCGCCGAGGAGTTGCCGGCGGTGAACACGACCGTGCATCCGCCGACGGCGTGCGGCGTGACCGTGTAGGTCGCCGGGAACGTCGTCGAGGTCGTCGTGACGGTCGCCACGCTGCCGCACTGTGTCGAAAGGGCCGGCGTCGCCGCGTTCTGGCCGGTGAGCCGCACGATGAACGCCTGCGAGGCCGAGGTCGCGCCGGCGAAGGTCAGCGAGGCCGGATAGGCATTGATCCCGGCGCCGGACGGCGGCACGCTGGTCGGCGTGCTCGTCGGTCCCGTGACGGGCGCGGGCGCGGAGCCGCCTCCGCCGCCGCAAGCGGCCAGCGAGACGGTGAGAGCAAGGGCGAGGACGCCCAGAATCGGTCGCGACGACAATGGCATGGGCGAGCGGGTTCCTCCTGAAGCCTCGTTCGGATTACCGAGGAGTTACCCGCCGCCGCGCCCTTGCCTGCGGCGTCTTACGTCTCGGATCAGGGACGAACGTCCCGGTGCGCTACGCGATCAGATAGGGATTCGTGCGCCGCTCGGTTCCAATCGTCGTCGCGGGGCCGTGCCCGGGGACGACCACGCTGGCGTCGTCGTGGTCGAGCAGCTTGCGGCGGATCGAGCGAACGATGTCCTCGAGCGAGGTTCCGCCGAGGTCCCAACGGCCGACGGAGCCCGCGAACAGCGTGTCGCCGGTGAAGAGCACCGTCCGCCCGTCGCGCTCGAACGCGAACGAGGTCGAGCCGGGCGTGTGCCCCGGCGTGTGGACGCAGCGCAGGGCCAGCGCGCCGGCGTGCAGCACCTCGCCGTCGACGAGGTCGCCGTCGAGCGCGACGACCTCGGGCGGCGTGACGAGCCCGAGCCAGAGCGCCTGCTGCGCGAGCGTCGCGTACAGCGGGCGGTCCGCGTGGTGCAGCAGCCCGTCACCGCCGACGCGTTCGCGCAGCGGGCCCAGCGCGCCGATGTGGTCGATATGGGCGTGCGTGTGCACGAGGTAGCGCGCGCGCAACCCGTGCGCCGCCAGCCGTCGCGCGATCTCGTCGACGTCGTCGCCGCCGTCGATCACGATCGCTTCGCCGCTCGCGGGATCGCCGAGGATCGTGCAGTTGCACTGCAACATCCCGACCGGAAACGTCTCGGCGATCACGTCGCCACCCCGAAGTCGCGGTAGGCGCGGTCGAAGTACCCGAGCGGCGCGCCTTCGCGCCAGCCGGCGTCGACGACGCGGCCGATGAAGATCGTGTGCGTCGAGGCCGTGAGCTCCTCTTCGATGACGCAATCGAGATGCGCGAGCGTGCCCGCGAGAATCGGCGCGCCGGTCTCGCCGGCGCGATAGCCGACGCCGTCGAAGCGCGAGCGCGGCTCACCGCCGGCGAAGCGCTGCGCGAGCTCGCGTTGCTCGAACGCGAGCACGTTGACGCAGAAGCGCTGCGAGGACGCGATCAGCGGGTGGGCGCTGCCGCTGCGGTTCACGCAGATCAGCACCGTCGGCGGCTCCGCGGAGACGCTGGCGAACGCGTTCGCGGTGAAGCCGTGCACCCGGCCGTCGTGCGCGGTAGTGACGATCGCGACGCCCGTCGCGAAGCGGCGCATCGCGGCCAGGAAGTCCTCAGTCGACGCGGGCACCGAGGCCGATCCCGTCGCCGATGGGGACGATCGTCGCATCGAGCTGCGGGTGATTCAGAAACGCCTTGTTGAACGCACGCAGCGCTTTCGTCTCGGCGTCGTCGGCGCCGCTGGGTGACGCCGCGGTGCGGCCCGACCACAGCAGGTTGTCGACGACGACGATGCCGGACCGCTTCAGCATCGGGACCACCTTGTCGAGATAGTCTTCGTACTCGGTCTTTACCGCGTCGATGAACACGATGTCCAGATTGCGCTGCTGAAAGGTGTCGAGCATCTCGAGCGCTTGCTGGTTGATGATCGCGATACGCTCGTCGACGCCGGCGCGCGCGAAATACGACGCCGCGATCTCGGTGCGGTCGATGTCGGGATCGATCGTCCAGATCCGGCCCGCGGGCGGAAGCGCCAACGCCATCCAGAGAGTCGAGTAACCGTAGGCCGTCCCGATCTCCAGGATACGGTTGGCCTGCATGGCGTGCACGAGCACCGAGAGAAAACGTCCGGCCGCACGGTCGACGATCGGAATCCCGTCGCGAATCCCGTGCTGCTCCAGCTCGAGCAGCAGCGCCGGCGGCTCGCGGTGCAATCGTGTAAGGTAGGCCAAGTCGCGCACGATCCCTCATGTTTGCCGCTCGCCGCAAGCGGGAACCTGCCTGGAGCACGGGGCACTCCGGTCTACGGAATACGGGGGCATCGCGCGCGACGCCGAAGCTCCCGGAGGACCCCAAGAACAACACCGTAGGAGGCTTCCGTTGGCAACGCTCGTCCAACAATCGTACACTGCGAAGAAGTTCGATCTCGCCGGGCTGCAAGGCATCTCGGACAACACGCTGCAGGTCCACTTCGGTCTGTACGAAGGCTACGTCAAGAACACGAACCTGCTCAACGAGCAGCTCTCGGAGATCGTCAAAGGCGGTCAGGCGCAAGGCGCCAATCCGCACTTCGCCGAGCTCACGCGCCGTCTCGGCTTCGAGTACAACGGGATGGTGCTGCACGAGTACTACTTCGGAAACATGACCAAGAACGCCGGCGCACAGCCCGGCTCGAGCGTCTCCGACGCAGTGGGCGGTACGTTCGGCGATTTCGAGACGTGGAAGAAGGACTTCTCCGCCGTCGGCGGGATGCGCGGCGTCGGCTGGGCGATCGCCTACTTCGATCCGCACACGCAGCGCGTCTCGAACCACTGGATCACGCTGCACGAAGACGGCAACGTCGCGGGATTCGTTCCGCTGCTCGTGATGGACGTGTGGGAGCACGCCTTCCTGCTCGACTACAAGCCCGCCGAACGCTCGAAGTACATCGAGTCGTTCTTCGCGAACGTCGACTGGAACGTCGTGCAGCAACGCCTCGACGGGGCGAAAGCAGGCCGTCCGCTCAGTGGCTTCTCGTTCCGCGAAGCCACGCGGCTAAGGTCGATGGCGGAGACCGGCGACGCTGCGCCTCTTTCCGCTCAACGCGGTGCTGTTTCCGGGCGCGGTCGTGCACCTCCACGTCTTCGAGGAGCGTTACCGCACGATGATCGCCGAATGTCTCGACACGGGCGAGGCGTTCGGCGTCGTCCTCATCCGCGACGGGCGCGAAGCCGGCGATCCGGACGTCGAGCCGCACGAGTTCGGGACGACCGCCGAGATCGCGGAGGTGACGCCGCTGCCCGCCGGCCGCTACGCGATTCGGCGCGACCGGCGAACGGCGCTTTCGCATCGAGCGCATCGTGAGCCGCGAACCGTATCTGCTCGCCGAAGTCGAGTTTCTCGACGACGCGCGGCGATGCCGGCGCGCGCGCGCAAGAGCTGAGCGAACGCGTCGCCGGCGAGTTTCGCGAGTACGTGCGGCTGCTCGTCGCGTTCTCCGGGAAGACCGCGGACGTCGATCTCCCGCGACGATCCCGTCGATGCGAGCTATGTCGTCGGCGATGCGCTGCAGGTCGCCGACGGCCTCAAGCAGCGCCTGCTCGAGATCGCAACGGCCGAGGCGCGCCTCGCCGCCGAGCTGGGCTTCCTGCGCCGCCTGCTGCCGCAGCTGCGCCAGCTGCTCGAACGCCGGCAGCGCGCGCGAGCGCGTCGTGCGCGACGACGCCCCCGGCGGCGAGTTCCGCAGCCACCAAGAGCAGTTCTTCGGCAAACATTTCTCCATGAACTAGCGGCTTCGCTTCGCGAAGCCTTCGCGGTCCTCGCTGCGCTGCGGTCCGCCAGGCGGAGATGGTTTAATGGGACGATTCGGCGACGGTGATGACGTTGCGGAGGAGGGCGATGTTGGTGATGGGGCCGACGCCGCCGGGGACGGGGGTGAGCTCGCCGGCGATCGGGATGACGGCGTCGGCGTCGACGTCGCCGCGCATCGTGCTGCCGACGTAGGTCGTTCCCACGTCGATCACGGTCGCGCCGGGCATGACGTGCTCGGCGCCGATCGCACCGGGCCGTCCGATCGCGACGACGAGGACCTCGGCTTCGCGCGTACGCTGCGCGAGATCGCGCGTCTTGCTGTGCGCGATCGTCACGGTCGCGTCGCGCGCGATCAGCAGCAGCGCGACCGGCAGGCCGACGACGCTCGAGCGTCCCACGACGCACGCGCGCACGCCGCGCAGCTCGCTGCGGCGGCTGCGCTCGAGCAGCAGCATCACGGCGGCCGGCGTCGCAGGCACGAGCGAGCTTTTCGCGTTCGCCGCGAGACGTCCGAGATTCAGCGGGTTCGCGCCGTCGACGTCCTTGTGCGCCGGGATCGCTTCGACGATCGTGCGCACGGCCAGGTGCGGCGGGAGCGGCTGTTGCAGGATGATCCCGTGAACGAGCGGATCGTCGCCGAGCGCGCGCAGCAGCGCGCGAAGATCGTTCTCGCTCGCATCGGTCGCAAGCGTCTCCGTCGCGACGTCGACGCCGGCTTTCGCACCGGCTGCGGCGATCGCGCGCGCGTACGCGTGGCTCGGCCCGTCGTCGCCGGCCAGCACGACGACGAGTCGCGGGACGACGCCGCGCTCGCGCAGCCGCGCCGCGCGCTCGGCGAGCCCGCCGCGCAGCTCCGCGGCGAGCGCGCGTCCGTCGAGAATCGTGGCAGCCATCGCCGCGCCGGTTCGGGCGCGTAACGCGGTGGCCCTGGAACGCGTCCGCTGGACCGTCGCGGTCGGCACCGCGTTCGACGAGACCGCCGTCGAAGCGGCGGTGCTCGTTTTCCGCCGGCTCTACAACGTCGCGCCGGTGCGCGTGCTGTGCGCGCCCGACGTGCTGGGCCGGCTCTCGGCCGTCGTCGGGCGCTCCGCCGACGACGCGCTGCACCGCGAGCTGCGCTACGCCGGGATGCCGATCGCGTCGGCGATCCTCGCGCCGGGGACGATCGTCTTCGAAGGCGAGGTCGACGAAGAACGGATGGGCGACTGGTAAGGCGTCAGGCCAGAAACGCGCGCAACGCGGCGCGCGAGCGCGTCGGGCTCGTCGAGCATCGGCAGGTGCGCGCTCGCGGCGAGCAGCAGCGTGCGCGCGCCGGGATAGACGCGCACGACCGCGCGCATCGTGCGCGGCGCGATGAAGCGGTCGCGCGCGCCCCACGCGCAGAACACGGGCCCGCGGTAGCGCGCGAGCTCGGCGCGCGTCTTCTCGGTGCGCAGCAGGCCGCGGAGCGCGTCGCGGTAGACGGCGGCGAAGGCGAGCCGGAGCGTGCGCTCGCCGCGCGCGAGCGCGACGGCCCGCTCGAGCGTCGCCGCGTCGAGCGCGCGCGGATCGGCGACGCTGCGTTCGAGGACGCGCGTCACGAAACGGCGCGACGGGACGCGCGCGAAGAACGCCGGCGCGACGATCCCGGCGATCCCGAACGCCGCCGTCCGCAGCGAGCGGGCGAAGCCGCCCGGCGCGATCAGCGCGAGCTTCGTGACCCGCTCCGGATGACGCGCCGCGTAGTCGGCCGCGAGGAAGCCGCCCAGCGAATGTCCGACCACGGCGAAGCACCGCAGGCCGAGCGCCTCGACGGCCTCCTCGAGGACGCGGCGGAAGTACGCGCGGTCGTAGCGCGCCGCCGGCTTCTCGCTCGCGCCGAATCCGGGCAGGTCCAACGCGACGTACCGGAGCGCGGGATCGAGCCGCGCGACCAGCCGGTCCCAGGCGCCCTCGCTCCAGTGGCCGAGGCCGTGCAGCAGCAGCACCGCCGGCGCGTCCGCCGGCGCGGATGTCTCGAACGTCGCCAACCGCACGCCGCCGGCGACGATGCTTCCGGTGCGCCAGCGGGACGGAACGCCCGGGGTCGTCACGAAGTCATCCCGGTGCGCCGGCTCTTGGTCCTTCTCGGGCTCCTGCTCGTCCCCACCGCGTGCTACAACACGCCGGACGCGGCAGGCGCGGCGGGGGGCGGCCCCAGCGCGCTCGCCGGTGCTCCGGAACAATCCTTCGAGGTTCGCCGGACGGACGGGCGGCTCGACGCGCTCGCGCGATACCGCGGACGCGTGGTGCTGATGAACCTCTGGGCGTCGTGGTGCACGCCGTGCGCGCAGGAGATGCCCGCGCTGGAGCGCTTCGCGCGCGAGAGCGCGGGGAAGGTCGTCGTGCTCGGGGTCGACCAAGGCGAATCGGCCGCAGTCGCCGCGGCTTTCGCTCGCGCGCACGGGGTGACGTTCCCGATCCTGGTCGACGACGCCGAGCAGTACGGGGGCGCGTACAAGGCGCTCGGACTTCCGACCAGCGTCGTCGTCTCGCGGGCCGGCCGTGTGATCAAGGGCGTCGACGGTCCGATGACGCTGGCCCAGATGCGCGCCGCCGTCGCTCCCGCGCTGAAGTGACCCTGCGCGCGACCGGCGTCGGATCCGGGGCGCTCGCCCTCGTCTCGACCTTCGCCCAGCCCACCGTCCCGGGGCTTGCGCTCTACCATACGTGGCAGTACGCCCTCGCGCTCGCTCTCGTGCTGACCGCGGCCTCGGTGTACGCGGTGCAGGCCCTGCGCGGCCGCGACGGCCGCCTCGGCCGGCGCCTCGCGCTCGCCGTCACGGGCGCCGGGCTCGTCGGCCTCGCCGGGCTCGGCTCCGGCCTGCTCGGCCCCGACACCGCCGAGATCGTCGGCCCGCCCGGGACCGTCGTCCCGATCCCGAGCGCGCGCGTGGCCGCCTTCTTCCCGCCGGCCGACGCCGTCGCGATCGCGCACGGCGGGCTCGACGTCCTCGTCCGCCGGCGGGGGCGCGACGATGTGACGGTCGGCCGCGCGCGGCATCCGGTCGCCGGCGAGTCGGTGCTCTTCCTGGCGGACCGGCCGGCCGCGTACGTCGAAGCCTGGGACGCGCACGGCGCGCACCTGACCGTCACCCAGCCGACCGGGACCGCGTTCCTCTCGCCGGTGCTGCTGTTCCGCGACCGCCAGCGGATCGGCGCGCTCGACGTGCCGTTCGACACCTTCGGCGTGCCCGCCCAGCACCGCGTCGTCCACGCCCTCTATTTCACGCCGAGCCAGCTCGCCTCGTTCGGCCACGCCGGGCTCACCGCCAGCGCGCCGGCGCTCGTCCTCAGCGTGGCGGACGATCGCGGCCGTCCGCTCGGAATCGGGCTGGCCCAGTCCGGGGAATCCCTCACGCTCGGCGGGGTCCGCGTCCGGGCGACGATCGGGACCTACCCCGCGCTCGAGCTCGCCGCGGCGCCCTCGATGTGGCTGGTCGGCAGCGGCATCGCGCTGCTGCTCGCCGGGATCGCGTGGACGGCGTCGGGACTGCGCGGCGGCGCACCGGCGATCGATGCCGAGCAGTCCCTGATCTCGACGACGCCCGAGGCGGCGACCGGCGGCGAGGCGAGCGTCCCGACCACGTAGAGCGAGCGCAACGCGATCGGCGGTGCGAGCGAGGCCGGGATCGCGGCCGTCACGCGGCGCATACCGGTGAAGTCGAGGGCCCGGGCGAGCGTGACCGTCGCGCGATCGCCGAAGCGGTCGGAGACGACGGCCCGCAGCGCCGCGCCGTTCCCGTCACCGTCGACCGCGCAGCTGAGCGTCAGCGGCTCGCCGAGGGGAACGTCGGCGTCGGCGTATGCTGCACGACCGCCGCCGGTGAAGTCGTAGCCGAGCCGCAGCGCTCCGCCGTCGAAGGCGAGCGAGCCGGAGCCGTCCGGGCGGCGCGGTGGCGAAGCGCCAGCCGGCGCGATGCGCCTCGTCGAAGGGCGGCAGCGCAACGACATGGCGCCCGACCGGGATCGTCGCCGTCGCCGTCGCGCCACCCGCGCTCGCCGTCACGACGGCGTCGCGGTCGCCGACCGTGAGCCGGCCGCTCGCGGAATCGACGGAGGCGTCGCGCGCGGTCCAGCGGACGAGCCCGCCGACGGCGATCGGGTGGTCGCGCTCGTCGAACGCCGTCGCCTCGAGCGTGACGGTCGCGCCCGGGTTCGGGTTGAGCCGCGCCGGCCCGACGACGATCCGGGCGACCCGGCCGACGATGCGCAGCGGCAGTTCGCCGGCCACGCCCCTCTCGCTGCAGCCGAAGCGTCGCGCTCGCCGGATGCGCCCCGGCGACCAACACGTCGTCATCGCCGATCGCGGCGAGCCCGGCGGGGCGCCTCGAGCTGCCACGGGCCGCGCGCATCCCCAAGGCCGTGGTCGGCCGCATCGACGAGCCGGGCGTGAAGCCGAACCCGCGCGCCGGCGAGCGCGACGAGTGGCGCCGGCCGCACGACGAGCCGCACGGGCGGTCCGAGGGGAGCGTCGCTGTACACGAAGAGGCCGTCGGCGACGGGCCGTTCGATGCCGTCCGACGGATCGTTGACGACGCTCGGCGTCTCGTCGCCGAGCACGCGCGCGACGAGCGTCGCCGATCCGCCGCCGTCGAACGCCATCCCGGAGGTCGCGCCGAAGCCGCGCAGCAGCGCGGCGAGCTCGTCGCGGTCGACGCCGATCGAGACCGAGGGACGCCGTCCGTCCACGACGACCAGCAGCGAGCGTTCCGTCCGGAAGCAGCGCGGCGGCGGAGGCCGGGATCCGCCGGGCGCGCTCGCCGGGGTTCGGCGCGAACGGATCGTCGACGGCGGCTCCATCGTGGACCAGGAGCGGACCGCCGCCGACGGCGGCCGCCGATCGCCGCCGAGGGCAGGGTCGGTGTCGGCGTTCAGCGAGACGACGTCGCCGACGTCCGGGATCGGCCCGGCGGCGCGGGCGGCGGGGCCGAAGGCGAGCCGCACCGCCGGTCCGGCGGGGTACGGCGCTTCGGTCGCGACCGCCGAGACGCGGTAGCGCGGAAGCCCGCTGGGGTCTGGCTGAACGGCTGCAGCTCGTCGACCACGACGCCGGCGGCGGCCGGCGGCGTCCCGAAGGCGGCGGTGAGCAGCGAGACCCCGCCCTGCGGCGGCCACACGTTGACGCCGGTGATCCGGTTTTCGAACGGCGGCATCACCGTCGCCGCGGAAACGCAAGCTCTCGAAGCGAACGGCGCGATCGCGGCCCACGACGAGCGCGACCCGCGCGCTCGGCGCCCGCTCGATCGCGCCGCCGGCGATCAGCAGCCCGAGCGGCGCGCCGCTCCCGCCGATGTCGAAGTAGTCGCCGTTGATCCCCGCGACGGCGCCGGTCCGCCGCGCCATCGAGGAGACCGTCTCGTCCTTCGAGAGGATCGTGTCGTGCGCGAGGACCGCGCCGAGCCGGACGTTCGGAACGCGCGGATCGACCGCGACGGCCTCGACGACCAGCGGTCCGGCGGAGGTGGCGAGCCGGTAGGTCGCGCGGGTGACGCCCGGGGCGACCGGCTCGATGTCCGTGCTCGCCGCCAGCACGACCGGGAAGGGCGACGGCGGGGTCAGCGTCGGCGGCAGCGGCGCGGCCGCCGCCGCCGCAGCGGCCCGCCCGCGGCGGCCACGACCGGGGCGAAGACGGCCAAGAGGACGGCGAGCGGCCGAGCCGCGCGGCTCACGTCGCCAGGCCGACGACGAACACGACGAGACCGATCGCGGTCGCGACGCCTGCCGTGATCGGCAGAAGCCGGGAGCCGACCAGCGCGGAGATCGAGATCGAGCACGATCGCGACCTCGAACAGCGTCGCGGCGACCTCGATCCGCTCGTGCGAGGCGAGCAGCGACTCGGAGCGCTCGTTCTGCCGGTGCGATTCGTCGTCGAACGTCCTCGCCTTGGCGAGGAGCGGCGGGCCTTTCTTGGCCTCGCGGGTCGTCGTCGCGCGCACCTTGGCGATGTTCCGCGCGATCCCCGCGTCGATCAGCGACTGGTACGCGTAAAACTTCTGCCGCTCGGCCTCGTACTGCGCGTAGGTGTCCGAGGCGTGCGCGGTCGAGACGATCGCGTCGTTCTTCGCGACCAGCGCCGCCGTCGAGCGGACGTTCGAGAGAAAGCCGCTGACCGCCGAGAGCACCGCGAGGACGGCCGCCGCGACGGGGACCCATCGCTCCCCGCGTCCCTCGCTCCGCTCGCGCGCTTCCTGAAAGCTTGTCGCCGCGTCGCTCACGAGGCGGCGGGGGTCGCGAGGAGGTCGGCGGCGCGCATCAGCCCCTCTCGTACGTCGGTTCCCGGCGCGACCCTCCAGCCGTCCGTGCGGTTTCGGTCGAATGCGAATGCCGCGAGCTCGAACGTCTCGAAGGTGCCGCAGACGATCGTTCCGTCGGGATCGACGGCGAACGCGCGGCGGCGCGGCGAGTCGAACGCGATGACGTACGCGCGCAGCTCGGCGGCGCGTGTACGCGCGAACGGAACTACCCACGCGGCCTCGATCGAGGCGTGCCAGACGAACAGCCGGACCCCTTCGAGCCGTGGCCCGACGAGCGCGCGCGGGTCGAGCACCGCCTCGTCATCGACCACCGCGACGTCGGCGCTCCCCGGCAGCGCGCGCGGGTCCACGAGCAGCTCGGCGTCGGCGGTCGCCGCGAGCCGGCGCAGCTCTTCGTCCAGCCGGTCGGCGATCGCGATCCGCAGCGAGGCGGGAAGCGGGGGGCCGGCGAGGCGGCGCACCGGCGGCGGCGCCGGCGTCCGGCTGACGATCGGCGGCCCGATCGCGACCGTCCCGTGCAGGACCGTCTCGCGGTCTTCCGGCGCCAGCGCGACGACGCTGCCGTCGGCCGCGACGATCTGGCTCTTGCCGCAGTAGGCGACGCTGCGCGCCTCGATCCCGCATTTGTTGGCCGCGACGAGGGGGACGCCGTTCTCACGCGCGCGGACGGGCGCCATCAGGTCGGCTTGCACGTTCTCGAGCCGGTGCGGGTCGCGTCCGCTCGTCACCCAGGCGGTCGGCACGACGAGGATCTCCGCGCCCTTGTCGACCAGCCCGGCGGCGATCGTCGGGATCCGGCCGTCGGCGCAGATGAAGACGCCGAGCTTTCCGAGCGGGGTCGCGACCGGCTCGAGGCCGGAACCCGCGGTGAACCAACGGCGGTCGAAGTGCCAGAGGAAGCACTTGTCGGCGTAGCCGGCGATGCCGCCGGGGGTGACGACGTAGGCGCTGTTCGCCAGGCCGGACGCGCCGGCGCGCGCGGCGCCGTAGACGATCGTCGCGCCCGTCGCGGCTGCGATGCGCATCACGCTCTCGGCGGCAGCCTCCAAGCTCACGAAAATCGACGGGTTCGGTGCCGATAACGTAAGCGGGGACGGTCCCTTCGGGGACGACGACGAGTTTCGCGCCGGACTCCGCGGCGGCGGCCACCTGCTTCAAGAGCTCGGGCCACCGCCGTACGAAGTCCGGGCGATCGTGCGCACGCGGCTGCAGCAATGCGACGGGTGTTGGACGAGCGCTCACGAATCAATCCCCCCGCGAGGCCGGTCCAACCGTCCCCGTCGTTCCGCGTCCCCTCGAGGCAACCAGAGGATTCCCGTGAAACGTTTGCTCGCGTGCGCTTCGCTCGCCGCCGTCGCTACCACTGCGACGGTGGTTCCCGTTTCCGCCCGCCAAGCCGGAACGCACCCCGCGCCGCGAAACCGGCGCCGCACAAGTCGCGTCGCCCAAAACGGTCGCGCACAAGCAGATCTGCAAGGTCGCGCCGGCCGACGAGTATTTCGGGAAGCTGAAGTTGTCGATCCTCGGCATTCGCAACACGATCAAGGATCAGGGATTGCGGGTCGACGTCGATCCCGACAAGGCGCCCTCGACGCTCGGATCGATGGCGCTGACCGAAGACGCGATGCACGACTGGCAGCGCAAATATCCGTGCGATTCCTGGATCCCGGGCACGATCTACGCGCTCGAGCACTTCTACGCGAAGATCCACACGCCGGAAGGCGTCAAACATGTGCACGCGACGTTCGCATGGCTCCGTCACGACTTCCCGCACAACCGGCTCGTCGCCGTCGCGCTGAAAGAAAACGGCGACGCGACGGACGCTCCGCCGATCGCGCCGGTCACCGCCGGTACCGGCAACGGCCCGGCGTCCCCGAAATCGCATCGCCCGGGCCTCGCCCGCGCCGAGCCCGCGGGCCCGGCCGGCACTGAGCGCACGCGCCCTGCGGCGCGCGACGCACGACAACGACGCAACGAAAAGGCCCCCGGCGAACGCCGGGGGCCTTTCGTTGTCGATCCGGTCGAGACCGGGTCTAGAAGTGAACCCCGAGGCCGACGTAGCCGCCGTAGTGCAGCGCATCGGAAGGCATGAGGTTCTTGTTGCGGATCTGGTCGCCCAGGAAGCCGAGGTCGAGGAACAGTCCGGAGTTACCGAGGCTGGCCGTTCCGCCGATCTGGTACTTGAGGAACCGCGCCTGCACCGATTGCGTCGTACCGCGCAGGGCGATCGGGACGTCGAGGGTGTTCGGGAAGGAGTAGTCGCCCGAGATGCTCGGGTAGTACCACACGCTTCCGTAGAGCGAGAACGCCTGGTCGAGATCCGGCAGCTTCTCGGCGCCGAAACCGAAGCCGTTCTGCCGCGGATAGCCGTAGTTCTCGCTGCGGGTCAGGTAACCGACGCCGATGTAGATGCGCGGGTTCGCGATCTTGATCGCGAGGCGGCCGTCGAAGTCCGAGTCACGCGCGGTGAACGTCGGGACCGGCACGGAGCCGTAACCGCCGAGGACGCGAACGCAACCCTGATCGGTGCCGTAGACCGAGACCGTCTTCGCAGGGGTTGCCGGCGCCGAAGGCCGAGGCCGGGATCGTGCTGTTGTGCGGATAGGACCACTGCCGATAGTCGCCTTCGAGCATCCAGGGGAGGCCGAAGAGCGGGAACTCGATCGCACCGCGAGCGTCGAACGAGCCGCCCTTCCCGGTGTTGCCGGGCGAGAACTCGTTGTACACCTTCGGCGAGAAGATGTAGTCACCGACGATGAAGTGCTCGTACGGATTCCGCGCGACCGGGGTCGGCGTGGGAACCGGGGTCGGGACCGGGGTCGGGACCGGGGTCGCGACCGGCGGCGCCGGGGTCGGCGGCGGCGGAGGCGGCGGGGTCGCGGCCGGGACGTAGCGCACCACGACGATGCGACGATCCGGGACCCATTGGACGTAGGCGCCCATCCCTTCGGAGATCACGCGAACCGGTACGACGACCGAACCACGATAGATCTCGGGAGGAACGTCGAGCGGACGAGTCTCGCCGTTGATGACGACCTCCGGACGACCGACCGTGACCTTCACGTCGGAGCCGGGCTTCGAGACGTCGACCGTCTTCGAAGCGGGATCGTATGAGACCGTCGCGCCCATCTGCTCGAACATCGAGCGGAGCGGGATGAGGATGGTGTTACCGCGGACGAGCGCGGCGAGGACGCGGTTCGCCTTCAGTCGATCAGGCTTTGTATAGACGTGGTGATCGTTGAAGAGGATCGGGACCTCGCCGGAAGGCGGCGTGCCGAAGTCAGCGGGTGGCATCGACTGGTCCGACTGAGCGATCTGCGTAGGCGCGAAGGGGCCGATGTTGCCTTTCGCCTGCGCGGTGCTCTGAGCCGAGACCGACGTCGTACCGATTCCCGCCGCGACAAGCGCGGCCAGGAGCCCGGTGCTCAGTCGTTTCACGTAGTACTCCCTAGCTAAGGTGTTGTGGCGTAGAAGGGCGTTTCGGGCGCCGGCCGGGCCGGCCGAGCATGAGCACGCGAGCAGGACTCGCTTGCTCAGCCGTTCGGGACCTACCCATGCGACGGAGCCGTCAATCAGGGGCGGGATTTTTTCCCGCTTCCGTGATCCAGGAACGCGGCTCGGTCGCGCGGGGTTCCGCTCGGACGTTCGGGCGTTCGCATCGGCCGTTTCGCATCCGGTCGTACCAAACCTCGATGCTCGCGTGATCCCCCGAATGGCGGCGCATTATGCTGCGCGTCCGGCAAAAAAAGACCCCGGCCGGCGGCCGGGGTCGTGTCGGCGAGACGCCGGGTCGGGCTCAGAAGTGCAGCCCGATCCCCGCGAACCAGCCGTTGTGGATGAAGTCGCCCGGCGCGAACTGCTTGTTGCGGCCCTGGTCGCCCTGGAAGCCGCCTTCGATGAACACGCCGCTCTTGCCGACGCTATAGGTCGCGCCGAGCTGGTATTTCGCGACGCGGTACTCGAGCTCGTAGCCGATCCCGAGCGGGTTCGTGTAGTTGCCCTCGACGCTCGGATAGTACCAATAGCTGCCGAAGAGCGAGAGCGTCTTGTCGAGATCCGGCAGCTTCTCGGCGCCGAAGCCCCAGCCGTGCTGCTGCGGATAGCCGTAGTTCGTCGTCCGGAACAGGTAGCCGACGCCGAGGTAGATCCGCGGCTCGGCGATGCGCAGCGCCAACCGCACGTCGACGTCACGGTCGATCGCGCGGAACGACGGCACGTAGACGGAGGTCCCCGCGCCGATCGTCGTCACGCAGCCGACGCCGCCGGGCGGCACCGTGCTGCCGACGGCGCAGGGCGTGTTCGCCGGCGCGACGTTGTCGTACGCACCGATGTGCGGGTAGGCGTACTGCCGCGCATCGGCTTCGACCATCCACGGCAAGTTGAAGAGCGGGAACTCGATCCCGGCGCGTCCGGAGAACGACGGCCCCATGTGCGAGTTCCCGGGTGAGAACTCGTTGTAGACCTTCGGCGAGAAGATGTAGTCGCCGACCACGAACGATTCGTAGTGCTTCTGCGGGACCGGCGTCGGCGTCGGCGCGGGGGTCGGCGGCGGCGGCGCCGGAGCGGTCCGGCGGCGGAGGGGCCGGGGTCGTCGGGGGCGGAGGCGGAGGCGTCGGAGCGGGTGCTGCGACGTAGCGAACCACGACGACGCGGCGGTCGGGGACCCACTGGACGTACGCGCCCATCCCTTCCGAGATGACGCGAACCGGGACGACCACCGAACCCTTGTACATCATCGGCGGCACGTCGAGCGGACGCGATTCGCCGTTGATGATCACCTCGGGCCGGCCGACCGTGACCTTTACGTCGGAGCCCGGCTTCGAGACGTCGGCGGTGCGGGTGGCGGGATTGTACGAGACCGTCGCGCCCATTTGCTCGAACATCGAACGCAGCGGAATCAGCACCGTCGTGCCGCGCACGAGGGCGGCCAGCACGCGGTTCGAGCGCAGCGTGTCGGGTTTCGAATAGACGTGGTGGTCGTTGAACAGAATCGGCACTTCGCCCGACGGCGGCGTCCCGAAGTCGGCCGGTGCGGCCATCGTCGTACTCGCTTGCGCGAGCTGGTTCGACGGAGCTTGTGCCGCCGCCGACGTCGTACCGATGCCCGCCGCGACCAGCGCGGCGAGGAGCCCGGTGCTCAGTCGTTTCAAAATACTCTCTCCCCTGAAGCGAAGTCCCGGTGCGATCCCGGGCCGGTTGCAGGACCCATTCGCTGTCGCCTGCGACGGGTCATCCCAGCTTTTCATCGAGCCGTTCGCGGAATTTTTCGCGTGAGGTGACGTACCGCTCGTGCGTTCCGTCGGCGATCTTCTCCCGCTCGTCGAAGGCGGTGAACGCGAACTCGACGCGCCGGCCGTCGACCTTCAGCACCTCGACCTCGGTGCGCACGATGAGGCCGACCGGCGTCGGAGCGACGTGGCTCAGGTCGACGTGCGTCCCCAGCGTGATCTCCTCGGGGTCGAGCAACGGCGCGATGCATTGCATCGCGGCCTCTTCGACAAGCTGAAGGAGGTTCGGCGTCGACAGGACGGTGACACCCTTGTTGCCCGCCTTTTCGGCGGTCATCCACTCCTCGACCCGGGTTTGGCTCTGATAGGTCCTCCCCACCTCGATCTTGCCACGCATCCCGCTCGGAGCTTACGAGAGGCAACCGGGCGAATCATTTTCGCGTTCCAGCCGTAGTACCGGGCGGAACACCCGGCGAGGAGTCGCCGAGCCCTGTCCCACGCACTTCGGAGAGAACGAGCACATGAGAGGCAGTCAGCGTACGCTGTTGGCCGCGGCGATTTCGGCCGTGGCCCTGAGCGCGTGCGGAAGCGGCGGAGGCGCCGCCAAGAACCAAGGTCCGCCGCCGTTGGCCGTCGACGTGGCCCAGGCGCAGCGCCGCGATCTCGCGACGTACGTCTCGCTCGACGGGCAGATCGCCCCGCTCCAGCAGTCGACGCTGAGCACACCGCAGTCGGGAAACGTCGTCGCGGTCTACGTCAACCAGGGTCAGCACGTCACGCGCGGGCAGGTCCTCGCGAAGCTCGACGACTCCGCGCTGCGCGCGCAGCTCGAGCAACAGCAGGCGCTCGTCGCGCAGAGCACGGCGACGCTCGGCGGCTCGACGCTGCAGGCGCCGGTGACGTCGGCGCAGGCCTCGAACACGATCGTCACCGCGCAGCAGCAGCTCACCTCCGCGCGCAACGCGCTGACGACGGCGCAAGCGGCGTACGACAGCGCGCTCTCGACGTACAACGCCGACAAGCAGCTGCTCGACGCAAGGGTACGTCGCCCAGACGTCGTTCGATCAGGCGCGCGCGGCGTACGTGCAGGCGCTGCAGGCGCTGAACACGGCGCGCGAGACCGAACGCCAGGCGGTCGTCGGTCTGCGCGCCGCGCAATCGCAGGGCACGAACGCGCTGCCGATCCAGCAGCAGACGATCGCGCAGAACCGCGGCGCGCTCGACGCCGTGCGCGCGCAGGTGCGCCTGCTGCAGACCGAGATCGCGCAGACCAGCATCGTCGCGCCGTTCGACGGCGTCGTCACGCAGCGGCTGCTCGACCCCGGCGCGTTCGCCAGCTCGAACGCGCCCGTCGTCCAGGTCTCGCAGATCGACACGGTCTACGTGAACGTCAACGTCCCCGACGAAGACCTCGCGTACGTCCACACCGGGACGCCGGTCAGCTTCACGACCTCGAGCGCGCCGGGACGCACCGTTCGGCGCGACGGTGATGGCCGTGAACGCGACGCCGACGCCAAGGCACGCTGTCGTACCGCGCGCAGATCCGCGTGAACAACCCCGGCGATCTGCTGCGCGGCGGGATGCTCGTCAGCGTCAACGTCCGCAAGCAGTTCCAGCCGGGCGCGATCGTCGTGCCGCGCACCGCCGTGTTCCAGACCGAAAGCGGCGCGAACGTCTTCACCGTCACGCCGATGCCGCCGCCGCCCGGCGCCGCCGCGAAGGGCGCCGCCCCGCAAGGACCGCCGATTCGGCTGATGCAAGCCAAGATCGTGCCGGTGCGGCTCGGATTGCAGACGGACACGCTGAGCGAGGTTCGGAGCGCGCAGATCCAACCGGGAACGACCGTTATCACGACGCGCCCCGACGCTTTGCAGGACAAGAGCCTGGTGGCGATCGGGCCGTCCTCATCCCCTGCCGGAGGCAAGGCTCAGTGAACCATCGGAACCCCATGGCGCGCGCGCTCGCGGGCGTCGCGCTGCTGGCGCTCGCGGCGACGAGCCGGCCGGCCGTCGCGCAAGGCCCCGCCCCGCAGGTCGTCGCGCAGGTCACGCCGCTGCCGGTTCTGACGCCCCGGCCCGCGACGTCCGCGCGGCCGTCCGGCGGAACCTCGTCGAGCAATCGCAATCAGAGCTCCAGCGCGCTGCCCGGCGCGGCCGGTACCGCCGCACCGCTGGCGCCGGGCGCGCCCGCCTCGCCGGCGATCTCCGGCGGATCGACCGCGGTGAACGCCGCCGCGATCCCGACGCTCGCGCCGGCCGATCAGGCGGCGCCGCTGCCGTATCCGGCCTACGGGACGCCCGCGCCCGTGTCTCCGCCGCACATCGCGCCGCGGCGTTCCGCAAGTCGTCACGCTGCAGCAGGCGGTCCTGATCGCGTACGCGCGCTCGCCGGCCCTCGCCGCGGCGCGCGCCGCGGTCGCGATCTCGGCGGCCCCGGTCGAGCTCGCGGAGAGCGCGATCTTCCCGGCGGTCAGCGGCAACATCTCGACGACGCGCAGCCACAGCCAGGCCGGCGGCGGCGGGACCTCGTCCACGACCGGAACGACGACCGGGACCACCGGGACGCGGGACGGGCGCGACGACCACGACGACGAACTCCTCGACGACGAACTTCTCGCCGAACCGCACCGACAACGGACTCTCGATCTCGCTGCAGCAATTGATCTTCGACGGCGGCCGCGTCGCGGCGCAGATCCGCAGCGCGCGCGCGACCGAGAACGCCTCGATCGCGACGTACCAGCGGCAGCTGCAGACCGTCGCGTACAACGTCGCGACGGCCTACTACAACACGCTTTCGACGCAGCGCACGACGCAGGTCGACCTCGCGACCGTCCAGCTCGACGAAGTCCAAGAGAATCTCGTCGCCGCGCAGATCCGCGCCGGTACCGAGGCGCGCGCCGACCTCGCGACGGCGCAGCTCCCGACGGCGCAGGCGCGCGTCGCGGTGATCAGAGCGCAGGCCGCGCAGCTCACCGCGCTCGCGACGTTCGCCAACGCGCTGGGGCTCGAGGCGGCGGTCAACGTGCAGCCGAAGGACGACGTCCCGCCGCTAAGCGCGACCAACGGCACGATCCTCATCGCGCCCTCGTTCCCGACGCCGTCGTACGATCAGGCGATGGCGCGCGCCGACCTGCTCCGTCCCGACATCGCCTCCTCGAAGCAGACGATCGTCTCCAACCAGGAGAACCTGCGCGCCGCGAAGCTCGGCAACTTCCCGACGGTGAACCTCGCCGGAGACTACGGGACGAACTCGAGCGACGCCGGCGGCGGCGTCGTTCCGCAACAGCGGCTCGATCGGGCTGACGCTCTCGATCCCGTTCTACGACCGCGGCGTCACGCGCGCGCAGACGGCGCAGGCCCAGGGCCAGCTCGATCAGTCCGTCGCGAACTACCAGAGCACGTACCAGGGCGTGCAGCTCAACGTGCAGCAGGCGGTGGTGAACCTCGTCTCCGCATACGCGGCGCTGACCGAGACGAACGCCGAGCTCGCGCAGGCGCAGACGGTGCTCCGCTCGACGCAGGCGCAATACCGCGCCGGCGTCACGACGCTGCCGCTGCTGCTCAACGCGCAAGTCGGCTTGACCCAGGCGCTCACCGACGAGGTGACCGCCGCGTACGCGGTGCGCCAGGCCGAGCAGACGATGCTGTACGCGGAGGGTGCGAACGCCGCCGGGTGAACACCCCGGCTGGATGACGCATCGGACGAATCGACCGAGGCCGCCGCGCGCGCGCGCTCTGCGCCGCCGGCGCCGCGCTGGCGCTGGGACTCTGCGCCTGCACGAAGGTCGGTGAAGGCGGCGCCGGCGGCAACGCCGGCGCCGCACACGCCAACCGGCTGGTGATCTCGACGATCGCCGATCCGAACGGGCTGAACCCCGCCTTCGCGAGCGCGACGCCGACCCTCGAGATCTCCTCGCTGCTCTTCTCGTACGCGGTGCGCTACGACGACCACGCGCGGCCGGTCCCCGACGCCGTCAGCGAGATCCCCACCGTCGCGAACGGTGACGTCTCGAAAGACGGGCTGACGCTCACGTACAAGCTGCGCCACGGCATCAAGTGGCAGGACGGCCAGGGCGAGCTGACGTGCGCGGACATGCGCTCGACCTGGAAGATGATGGTCAATCCCAAGAACAACATCGACACGACGGTCGGCTGGGACGCGATCAAGGACGTCGACTGCCGCGATCCCTACGTCGCGGTCGTCCACATGAAGCACGTCTACGCATGGTTCCTGCAGCAGCTGTGGGGCGTGAACGGCAACTCGCCGATCCTCCCGGCGCACATCATCGACAAGTACGACGACGCGAAGGGGAGCATGAACAACGCGCCCTTCAACTCCGCGCCGGTCGGCAGCGGACCGTATCGCTTCGTCTCGTGGCAGCGCGGCAACGAGCTCCGCTTCGAAGCGTTCCCCGACTACTTCCTCGGCAAGCCGAAGATCGCCGAGATCGTCTACAAGATCGTCCCCGACGGCAACACGCTGGTCACCGAAGTGCAGACGCACGAGGTCGACATCTCGTGGAACGATCCGACCGGCGCGTGGGACCGCCTGCGCCACATGGCGGGGGTACGAGCGATCGCACCGGTCGTCTACATCTACGACCACATCGACTTCAACAACTCCCGTCCGCTGTTCCAGGACGTCCGCGTCCGCCGCGCGCTCACCGATGCGCTCGACCGCCGCGCGATGCTCGACAAGGTGCAGCACAATTTGGGCGAGCTGAGCGATACGCCGATCGACCCGACGCTCTATCGCGACGCCTACGATTCGACGGTGATGAAGTATCCGTACGACGTCGCCCGCGCGCGAGCGCTGCTCGACGCGGCGGGATGGAAGGCCGGCCCCGGCGGGATTCGGCAGAAGAACGGCGTCCGGCTCGCCTTCCAGGTCTCCGCCACGACCGAAGGCGTGACCGCGCATCTGATCGAGGCGCAGGCTCAGTCGTACTGGCACGCGATCGGCGCGGTCGCCGAGATCAAGAACTATCCGTCGAACCTGTTCTTCGATCAGGTGAAGGGGCCGCTCGCGACCGGTCGCTACGACGTCGGACTCTACGCGTGGTCGGGCGCCGCGGAGCTCGATCAGACGCGCGATCTACTCCGCCCATTTCATGCCGCCGCACGGCCAGAACTATCCGCGCTGGAACAATGCGCGCGCGACCGCGGCGATGGACGACGCGAACGGCACGATCGATACGAAGCGGCAAGTCGCCGACTACAAGATCGTGCAGCAGGAGTTCGCCAAGGACGACCCGTCGATCATCCTCTGGTTCCGCAAGTATCCGATCACGTATCCGGCGACGCTGGCCGACTTCACCTCGACGCCGGTGATCACCACGCCGTTCTGGAACCCGTGGGCGTATCATTTCTAACCGTTCCGCGCGGTCGTGCCGACATCTGAGGAGATGGACGTGAAGAGAATGCTCGCCGCGGCGATCGCCGCACTGCTGCTGTGCGCCTGCACGAAGACCGGCGGCGGTCAGTCGGGCGGCGCCGGCGGATCTCCGCGCCGGCGCGGGGAATCGCGGCACGGTGCCGCACGAGCTGCGGATCGGCGACATTCAGGACTTCGACAACCTGAACCCGCATCTCACGACCTCGCTCATCCTCGGCAACCTGAGCCAGCTGACGATGGCGTATCTCGTGCGCTACGGCCACGACAACCGCCCGATCCCCGAGCTGGCGACGATCGTTCCGACGCAGAGGAACGGCGGCATCAGCAAGGACGGGTTGACGATCACCTGGCACCTGCGCCATGGCGTACGGTGGTCCGACGGTGCGCCGTTCGACGCCGACGACGTCGTCTTCTCGACGAACGCGGTCAACAACCAAAAGAACAACGAGGCGGGACGCGACGGCTGGGATCTGATCACGAAGATCGACGAGCCCGACAAGTACACCGTCGTCTTCCACCTGAAGAAGCCGTACTCGGGATATCTCCCGTCGTTCTTCGGCTCGGCCGGCGCCAACCCGTGCATTTTGCCGAAGCACATCCTCGGCGATCTGCCCGACATCAACCACGCGCCGTACAACGCGATGCCGATCGGGATCGGACCCGTTCCGCTACACCGAGTGGGCGCGCGGCGATCACGTGACGCTCGAGGCAAACCCCTACTACTGGCGCGGGCAGCCGAAGATCAAGAAGGTCGTCTACAAGATCATTCCGGACCGCAACACGCGTGCTGACGGAGCTGCGGACCGGCGAGATCGACATGTGGACCTATGTCCCGCCGGCGTTCGTCGGGCGCGCCGCCGCTCGCTGCCGCGGATCCACGCACTTCCGAGGGCCGAGCTATTTATACAGCCATCTCGACTTCAACACGAGCCATCCGGCGCTGCGCGACATCGCGGTCCGGCGCGCGCTGCGGCTCGCGACGGATCGGCCGACGATGCTAAGAAGATCAGCCACGGCGTCGGGATCCTGCAAGAGACGCTCGCTCACGCCGGCGAGCCCCTTCTTCTCGACGGTTCCGATGGTGCCGTTCGACCTCGCCCAGGCGAATCGGATCCTCGACGCGGCGGGATGGAAACGCGGACCCGACGGGATCCGCGCGAAGAACGGCGTCAAGCTCAACCTCGATTGGGCTCGGTCGCCGGCAGCCCGGACGCCGACTCGCGGATCGAGCTGGTCCGCAGCACGTGGCAGCAGATCGGCGTCGCGATCACGGTCCACCACTACTCGTCCGCCCTCTTCTTCCAGCTCACCGGCGGGATCATGTACGGCGGAAAATGGGACGTGACCGCGTTCCTCTGGCAAGTCACGCCCGACGCCGATCTCAATCCGGAGAACTCGTGCGACACGATCCCGCCCAACGGCCAGAACGTGACGCGGCTGTGCGACCCGAAGCTCGAGCCGCTGCTGCGTGCGGAGAAGGCGACCTACGACGAGACGCAGCGCAAAGCGATCATCGCGAAGGCGCTGAAGCGTATCGACGAGGACGACGCGTACGAAGTGCTCTTCATCAGTGAGGACGTCCACGCGTACAACAGCGATCTGAAAGGGTGGCACCCGAACAACACGACGCCGTTCGACGACTTCATGAACGTCGACATGATCTAGAGGGCTCGGCGCTCTTGACGAGCGCCGAACCCTTCGCGGTCCTCGCTGCGCTCCGGTCGTGGGTTCGCGTTCCGCGAACCCTTCGCGGTCCTCGCTTCGCTGCGCTCCGCCGGCGGCTACGATGCAGGTTTGTCTTGAGCGGGCGGCGGCCGTGGAGGGTGACGGCGACGAAGAGGCAGGCGCAGCCGGCGAGCGGGAGCGCGCGCAGCATGCCCCAGGCGGGGACGCGGCGGTCGAGGCCGGCGACGTGCTGCTCGTCGCGCCAGACGTCGCTGGCGCTCGCGTTCGCCGGCGCGCGGTAGCCGGCGGGGAGCGCATCGGGCCAGACCGGCGCCGGCGCGCTGCGCGCGAGCGGCAGCGCGATGCACGCGCCGAGCGCGAGGACGGCGAACGGCGCGACGTCGGCGCGGCCCATCCGCTCGCTGCGCAGCGCCGCGAACAGGGCGGCGCAGGCGAACCCGGCGATCAGAATCTGCGCCTGCGCGCCGGGACGCTGCGCGAGCCCGAACCAGTCGACCAGCACGAGCGCCGCGGCGGCGCCGGCCCAGGCGCGCGCGGCGGCGCGCGCGCGTGTCGCGAGCAGCAACAGCGGGAGCAGCGCGATGACGAGATCGTGCTCGTGGAAGAACGGCGCGGCGAGCGGAAGCGCGGCGAGCGCGGCCAGCGTCCCGTCGCGCGCGCCGAGCCGCAGGCGAACGATCGCGACGATCGTCACGGCGATCGCGGCGAGCGCGCAGAGCGCGCCGGCGGCGAGCGCCGCCTCGGGCGAGGCGCCGAATGCGTAGGCGATCGCGGCCGGCGTGTGCTGGATCGCATCGAAACGCTCCGCCGCGCCGTGCGCGCGCAACACGCCGGCGTACGCGCGAACGCCGTCGATACCGCCGCCGCCGGCCAACGTGAGCGCCCCGAACGCCGTGACGGCCGCGGCGACGCCGGCGATCGCGCGGCGATCGCGCAAGCGCGCGAGCAGCGGCAGCGCGAGGTTCGGCTGTGCCGCGGCGAGCAGCGTCGCAGCGGCGCCGCCCACCGTCGCGAGCGTCGCCACGCGACCGTCGCGTGCGCCCGCGGCGCGCTCGTACGCCAGCGAGCGCGAGCGGCGATCCCCGCCGCCGAGACGACCGCGATCTGCCCCAGCGCGACGTCGCTCGTCCCCGGCCCGCTCGCCAGCGTGAGGGCGAACGCGGCGATCCCCGCGACGCGCGGCGCGAGGCCGGCGAGCGCGAACGCCGCGAGGACGAGCGCCGCGAACGCTGCGAGCAGCAGCGTCGTCCAGACGACCACCGCGATCGCGGTACGGCAGACGCGCGAACGCGCCGAACAGCGGGAGCAGCGCCGCCGGCCCCGCATACGGCAGGAGCTCGTCGCGCGAGGAGTCGACGCCGCCGATGGTCCGTTCCGTCCGCCAAACGTCGCGCGACCACGGATCGCCGCCCGCGTTCCACGTCGCGCCCGCGGCGTCGTACGCCTCGAAGTCACGGCCGAACGGACCCTGCGTCGGCGGCGGCCGCAGCACGGTCAGCGCGAGCGCCAGCGCGATCGCCGCCGTCCGCGAGCGCAAGCTTACGTATAGCGGACCGCGGAGGCGTGCGGCGCCGTGGCCGCGCCGCCTGCGACGGCGAGCGCGATCAACGCGAAGTAGAACAGCGCGAGCGCGGCGCGACTCGAACCGTCGGCGATGTGGATCGTCGTGTCGATCTGACCGCGCAGCGTCGCCATGATCCGCGGGATCGAGTTCACCAGCACGAAGATGAGGATCACCATCGTGAAGATGCTGAATGCGTGAAAGAACACCACGAACGCCAGCAGCAGGACGATGCCGATCAGCCAGAGCGCGGCCGTCGATCGCGCCCGCGACGCGCCCGCCGTCGAACGGGAAGACCGGCAACAGGTTGAACACGTTCAAAAAGAACCCGATGTACGCGCAGGCGATCCAGAACTGCTCGTGGGTGGCGAGACCGTACGCCCAGCACGCTGCGGCGGCGAGGACGCCGAAGACGGGGCCCATCAGCGCCGCGATCGCGTTCTTCGCCGGATCGGCGCTCATCGGCGAGCTGACGAACGCGCCGAGCCCCGGGATGAACACCGGCAGGCTCGCCGGAATCCCGAAGTTGCGGAAGGTGAGCAGATGCCCGAGCTCGTGCACGAGGATCATCAGCACGAAGACGATCGCGATCTTCCAGCCGCCGAACAACAGCGCGTAGAAGCCGAGCGAGAGGAAGATCGAGCCGAAGCTGAGCAGCAGCTTCGAACCGAGGAAGAGCCATTTGAGCGCGAACAGTCCGGCGAGAGCGACCTTGATCTTCGTAGCGGCGACCGCGAGCGCGGCGAGAATTCCGCCGGCCGTGCGCATGCCGCGGCGGCCGTTCGAGGGCTTCGGTTGCCTTGGCTGCAGCAGCGGGTCGTGATCCTGCATCGCCGCCCTCTTCGCGCTCGACCCGCGCCGCTCCGCGAAACGGCGAGTCCGTCGATGAAGAAGATCGTCGTCCTGGGCGGCGGGTTCGCCGGGTCGCCGTGGCGCGGCGGCTCGAAAAGAAGCTGCGGCGCGAGGAGGCCGAGATCGCGCTGGTCAGCCGTGACAACTTCACGCTGTTCACGCCGATGCTCCCCGAAGTCAGCTCGGGCGGGATCGAGCCGCGCCACGTCGTGACGCCGGTGCGCGCGCAGCTGCACCGCACCACGTTCGTGCTCGGCGAGATCGCGGCGATCGACCTCGACGCGCGCCACGTCCAGGCGCAGCACCCGATCACCGGCGATCTTACCGTGCTCGACTACGATCATCTCGTCCTCGCGCTCGGTTCCGTCACGTCGACGTTCGGGATCGAGGGCGTCGCGCGGTACACGCTGCCGCTGAAGACGCTCGAGGATGCGGAGACGCTGCGCAACCGGATCGTCGCCGCGCTCGAGCAGGCCGTCGTGACGCCTGCCGGCGCCGATCGCGAGCGCCTGCTGACCTTCGTCGTCGTCGGCGGCGGCTACACCGGCTGCGAGTGCGCCGGCGAGCTCGTCGACTTCTTCAGGTCGGTCATGCGCTATTATCCGGCCTTGCGGTTGGCGGACGTGCGGATGATCCTCATCGAAGCCGGAAAGGCGCTGCTCGCCGATCTGCCCGAGGCGATGGGCCGGTACACGGCCCGCAACTTGAAGCGGCGAAAGGTCGAGCTGATCGTCGGCGACGGCGTGACGCGCGTCGACGAGCACGGGATCGCGCTGCAGTCCGGCGCGACGATCGCGACCGCGAACGTGGTGTGGAGCGCCGGCGTGCGGCCCGCGCCGGTGCTGCGCGATCTGCCCGGGCTCGTCCACGCGCGCAACGGCGGGATCGTCGTGCGCGAGGACATGTCGGCGCTCGGCCGTCCGGGCGTCTGGGCGCTCGGCGACTGCGCGTGGATCCCGACCCACGCCGATGCGGAGCAGAGCGACAAGAGCGCGTGGTATCCCGCGACCGCGCAGCACGCGATCCGCGAAGGGCCGGCGCTCGCCGACAACGTGATCGCGGCGCTGCGCGGCCTGCCGACGAAGCCGTTCCGGTTCACCGCGCTCGGCACGATGGCGTCGCTCGGCGCCCGCCGCGGCGTCGCCGCGCTCCCCGGCGGGATCGTGCTGACCGGCTTTTTCGCGTGGGTGCTGTGGCGGACGTACTATCTCGCGCGGCTGCCGGGGCTCGACCGCCGCTTCCGGGTCGCCGTCGACTGGACGCTGGGGCTGCTGTTCCCGCGCGACATCGCCGAGCTGCGGCTCTACACCGAGCGAGGGCGGCTGCAGGCGGAGATCGATGCGGGGTTGACGCCGCGCCGTTCGTGAGGTAGTTTATAACTATGTTTTTAGTTTTCGCCTTCGCGACCGTGCCGTTCCTCTACGACGGGACGATGCACCGCGGCGGGACGCTCGAGATTCGCGACGTCAACGGAAACGTCCGCGTGCATACCGGCGACCGGTTCTCGGTCCGCGCGACGAAGCACGGCGACCGGGACGATCCGGCGCAGGTCGCGATTCGCGTCGAGAACGGCCCGGATCGCACCGTCGTCTGCGTGCGCTATCCGCCCGACGCGAAGACCGGCTGCGACGTGCATCAGGAGATCCACGACAACGACGTCGAGGTCGACTTCGACGTGACCGTGCCGCACGGCGTGGTGCTCGACGCACATTCGGTGAACGGGTGGGTCGACGCGCAGAACGACGGCCCGATCCCGGACATCGGAACGGTGAACGGCTACGTCAAGGCCGAAGGGACCGACGTGGGCCGGGTGCAGACGGTCAACGGTCGCATCGACGTGCGGGTGCTCGGTTCCGGACGTGGCCAGCTCGACGCGAAGACGATCAACGGCGAGATCACCGTCGCGCTTCCCGACAACGCCGGCGCGCAGATCACCGCCAAGACGCTGAACGGCGACATCCGCGTCGGCTTACCGGTGAGCCGCCCGCAATACGGCCCCGGCGCGAGCGTGAAGGGTACCATCGGCGACGGCGCGCGCACGCTGCGCCTGGAAAGCCTCAACGGCTCCATCGTGCTGCGTCGCTGACCGAAGCACTGTTACGCGGACGCTGCTGAAGCGCAGCGGGGACCGCGACATTTCAGCCTTCGGCTGAACCCGCCCACGGATCGTCCGGGCCCGCATAGGTATTGCCGTACAGCGTTTCGGCGGCGGGGTACGGCTCGGATTCGACCTCGTCGGTCGTGCGGTTCACCAGCTCGGTGATCTCGCGCTTGAGCGCGGCGAGCTCCTCGTCGCGCAGGACGCCGCGCTCGATCAGCCGGCGCTCGAAGCTCGGCACCGGATCGTTCGGGCGGTGCTCTGCGACCTCGTCGCGCGTGCGGTAGGTGCGGTCGTCGTCGTCGGTCGTGTGCGAGAGGAAGCGGTAGCAGTGCGCCTCGACGAGCACCGGGCCGTTCCCCGCGGCGGCGTGGTCCCGTGCGTCGCGCACCGTCGCGTACACGGCGACCGGATCGAACCCGTCGCAGGTCACGCCGCGGATCCCGTATCCGGCGGCGCGCGTCGCGACGCTCGAGACTTTCATCTGCTTGCTGATGTGCGTCGAGATCGCCCACTGGTTGTTCTCGCAGACGAACACGACCGGCAGCGCGTGGACCGCGGCAAAGTTGACCGATTCGTGCCATTCGCCCTGGCTGGTCGCGCCTTCGCCGAACTGGCAGAACACGACGCGGTCTCGTTCGCCGCGATACTTCAGCGTCCAGGCGGCGCCGGCCGCGTGCGTGCACTGCGCCGCGATGATCGAGGAGATCGAAGCGATCCCGAGATCCTTCGCGGTGACGTGATTGATGATCGACCGTCCGCCCGTGCGATCGTTCGCGCGCGCGAGCTGCGAGCGGAACAGATCGTCCAGCGGAAAGCCGCACGCCAAGATCAGCCCGGTGTTGCGATAGTACGGGTAGAGCAGATCCTTGCCGCGCTGGAAGGCGAGACCCGTCCCTGCCTGGACCGCTTCGTGCCCCTCCGAGCCCATCGCGATCCCGATCTTTCCTTGGCGGTTGAGCTGGAAGCCGCGCGTGTCGACCGCGCGCTGCGTGAGCATGTCGCGGAGCAGCTTGAGAAGCTGCTCGCGTCCGAGCTCGGGAGCGGTCGTCGTGGTGGCCATCGCGGCGAGCTTCCGCGGCGAATCGCGCGCCCCTACCGAGCGGTCGGGCGGGGACGGCGGCGTCCGGCTTGGAACCTCCGGCGATGCGTCTTGCCCCGTTCCTCGCCGCCGGCGCGCTCCTCGCGGCGCTCGTTCCCTGCGCGTCCTCGCCCGCCGGCGCGCACTTCCCCGCCGCGACGGCGCCCGAACGGCCGCGCAAGCCCGCGCCTCCGCCGCCGGCGAAGGCGACGCCGCCGCCGGAGACGTTCACCTTCCGCGCGATCGGGCCGGCCGCATCGGGCGGACGCGTCGCGGCGGTCGCCGGTTCGGACCGCGATCCGCGGCTGTACTACGTCGGCGGGGCCGGCGGCGGCGTGTTCAAGTCGACCGACGCCGGCACGTCGTTCGCGCCGGCCTGGACCGGACCGCACTTCGGCGCGATCGGCGCGCTCGCCGTCGCGCCTTCCAACGAGAACGTCGTATGGGCGGGGACCGGCGAAGCGAACCCGCGCAACGACGTCTCGTTCGGCGACGGCGTATGGCTCTCGCGTGACGGCGCGAAGCATTGGATCCACGCCGGGCTCGACGCGACCTCGCAGATCGCGAAGATCCTCGTCGATCCGAAGAATCCGAACCACGCGATCGTCGCGGCGCTCGGCAGCCCGTGGAAAGACAGCGACGCGCGCGGCGTGTACGTGACCCCTGACGGCGGGCGGACCTGGTCGAAGACGCTGTATCTCGGCCCCTCGAGCGGCGCCGCGGATCTGCGCGTGGAATCCGAAGCAGCCGCGAACGATCTTCGCGGCGATGTGGCAGTTCCGCCGGCAGCCGTGGTCCCTCACCAGCGGCGGCCCGGCCGACGGCCTCTACCGCTCGCGCGACGGCGGCCGCAGCTGGACGAAGATCGCCGGCCACGGCTTCCCGGGCGGCGCGGTCGGACGGATCGGGGTCGCGGTCGCGCCGAGCGATCCGCGCCGCGTCTACGCGGTGGTGCAGTCGAAGCTCGGGACGGTCTGGCGCTCCGACGACGGCGGCGACAGCTGGCGCATGACCTCGAAGGACACGACGCCGGAGCAGCGGCCGTTCTACTTCAGCCACCTCGCGGTCGATCCGACGAACGCCAACCGCATCATCTCGCTCTCGATGTACCTCACCGTCTCGAAAGACGGTGCGAAGACGTGGAAGCATCTCGAGGGCTACCTGCACCCCGACAACCACGCGATCTGGTGGTCGAGCGACGGCCACCGCATCATCGAAGGGAACGACGGCGGCGTCGTGCTGAGCCGCAGCGGCGGCCAGACGTGGAGCTTCCTCGCGCGCATCCCGCTCGGGCAGATCTACCACGTCGGGTTCGATGCTGGGCAAGCTGTACACGCTCTGCGGCGGATTCCAGGACAATAGTGCCTGGTGCGCGCCGACGACCTCGCGCAACGGGACGGGGCTCCTGAATCGCGACTGGTTCGCGATCTCCGGCGGTGACGGGATGTTCGCGATCCCCGATCCGCTCGATCCTTCGCTGATCTGGACGAACACGCAGGACGGCGTCCTCGGGATCTACGACGAGAAGGCGCGTCAGGCGATCGACATCTCCCCGTACCCGCGCGACGTCTTCACCTCGACGACGTCGTACGCCGCGTCGCCGTACCGCTTCAACTGGAACGCGCCGCTGGCGTTCTCGCCGCAGGATCCGCACGTCGCATACTTCGGCGGCAACGTCGTCTTCAAGACCACCGATCGCGGGCGGCATTGGACGCCGGTCAGCCCCGACCTCACGCGCAACGAGAAGAACCATCAGCTCGCGTCGGGCGGCGCCGATCACGCTCGACGTCTCCGGCGCGGAGTACTACGACACGCTGCTCGCGCTCGCGCCCTCGCCGAAGGACGCGGGCGTGATGTGGGCGGGGACCGATGACGGGCTGGTGCAGCTCACCCGCGACGGCGGCGCGCACTGGACGAACGTCACGCCCCGCGACTGGCCGCGGTACGGCCGCGTCGAGGAGATCGACGCCAGCCCGTTCGCCGCAGGCACCGCGTTCCTGCAGCTCGACCGTCACGATCGTCGGCGACAACCGTCCGTACGCATACGTGACCGACGACTACGGCGCGACCTGGCGCGCGATCGCCGGCAACCTTCCGTCCGACGCGCCGGTCCGCGTCGTGCGCCAGGACCTGCACGATCCCGCGGTGCTCTATGCCGGAACCGAGAACGGCCTGTTCGTCTCGTACGATCGGGGCGGGCGGTGGGAGCGCGTGAAGCGCGGTCTTCCGCCGGTCCCGGTGTACGATCTGCACGTCCAGCCGGCGACGAACGATCTGCTCCTCGCCACCCACGGGCGCGGATTCTACGTGCTCGACGACGTGACGCCGCTCGCCCAGCTGGGCGCGGCACGCTCGCGGCCGGTGACGTTCTTCCCGGTCCGCGAGGCGACGCTGTGGGCGTCGTTCCCCTCGCTCGAGCCGGGCGACGGCGGCTCGATGCCCTCGAACTTTTTCGTCGGGCCCAATTCGCCGACGGGCGCCGTGCTGACGTTCTACCAGCGCACGAAAGCGAAGGAGCGTCCGTGGGTCGAGATCGTCGATGCGAACGGACACGTCGTCCGCACGCTGCGCGGCTCGTTCCCGAGCGACGACGGAAAGAAGTATTTCGTCACCAACGAGCGCGGAATGAACCGGCTCACCTGGGACGGAACGGAGAACGGCCCGACGCGCTGGATGGCGACGAGCCTGCAGAACATGGGCCCGCTCAGCGGTGCGGAGGCGCTGCCGGGGACGTACACCGCGCGTCTGCACGTCGACGGCGCGGCGTTCGAGCAGCGCTTCACGCTCGTCGACGATCCCGTTGAGCCCGTGGACCGCCGCCGACCGCCAAGCGCGGCATGCCTACCTCGCGACGGCGTTCGGCTGGTTCGACACGATCGACCGCGCGCTGAACGAGATCGACCGCCGCATGAAGCACGCGGCGCCGGCGGAGCGCGCGCGGCTCGCCGGCCTACGCGACCGGCTGACGGCGAACGATCTGCACGACGAGGACTCGGTGGCGAACCCGGATCGCATTCGCGAGCAGGTGGGTGCGCTGGCCTTTCAAATCGGCGGCGCGCTGCAGCCGCCGTTCGCGCAGCACCAGGAGGCGCTCGACGCGCTGCGTCCGGCGGTCGCAGCGGCCTACCGCGACATCGCGGCGGTGCTCGGCCCGTCGTTCTCGATCCCGGCGCCGTGAACGCGGAGCCGCGCAAACCGTACGACATCGACTCGCTGACCGACGTCGCGCTGCGCGTCTTCGCGGAACGCGGCTACGACGGCGCCTCGATGGACGACGTCGCGCGCGCGGCCGGGATCACCAAGGCGTCCATCTATCACCACGTCAGCGGAAAGGAAGCGCTCCTCGAGCGCGGGCTCGGCCGCGCGCTCGACGCGCTCTTCGCCATCCTCGACGAGCCGGCGGCGCGCGAGGGCCGCGCCGTCGCGCGGCTGCGGCACATCGCCGAGCGCGTCGCCGAGACGACGCTCCGCCTCCTGCCGGAGCTCACGGTGCTGTTTCGCGTGCACGGCGGTTCGAAGAGCGAGCGCGACGCCGTCGAGCGCCGGCGGAGCTTCGACCGCGTGGTCACCGCGATCATCGTCGAGGCGCAGCGCGAGGGCGACGTGCGGGCCGATCTCGATGCGCGGCTGGTCGCGCGACTGATGTTCGGGATGTCGAACTCCGTCGTCGAATGGTTCCGCAGCGGGAGCCTGACCCGCGAGGGCGTCGCGCGCGCCGTCGTGACGATCGCGTTCGAGGGGATCGCCGCCTCCGCGCGGTGAGAGGAGGCGCGCGGCCGGACGCGTATTGACGCCGCCCGACGGAGGCTCGACTACGTGCGCGACCGGTACGCCGGACGCGTCAAGGGGTGTAGGAACACGATCGACGTCCTTTCGGAGGCTTCGCACGCCTGTGTTCCTCGTTGTCTCGCCGCGGGTGCTCACCGATGCCGCGCGCTGATCCGGGCCGCTCGCCGTACTGCGCGTCGCGCCACCTGTTGCGCCATCTCGACGACGTGCGCGAGCTGCGCCGCAACCCGCTCGTGCGCAGCCTGTTCGGCCCGGAGCGCGGGGCGCGCGACGGCGATCACGAGCGCCGTGCCGTCGCGCGGATCCGCCGCCGCGTCACCGTCTCGCTGGCGGGGCTGCACCATCACACCCGGGGCGCGCGCGGCATCCGCCTGGGGCGCGTGCACGCGGCGCTGCTGCGCTGCGAGATCGACAGCCAGCCGCTGGCGGTCGTCGCGGCGGAGCTCGGCCTCTCAGAGCGCCAGCTGCGCCGCGAGCGGCAGACGGCGCACGCGCTGTTCCTGCGGGCGTTCGACGGTCACGGCGCCGCGCATCACGACGCGCCGCGCGCGAGCGTGACCGCCGACACCGCGGCGGTGCGCGTCAGCGAAGGGGCCGAGCTGCACGAGTTGGGCGAGTCGGATCTCGCCGTGCGCGTGTTGCTCGGCGTCGAAACCGGCGCGCCCGCGGCCGAGCGGCGCGTGGAGGCGGCCTGCGTCGGCGCCGAGATCGAAATCGAGCGCGGCCGGTTTGCCACGGCGCTCGAGCGCATCGCCGAAGCCAAGGCGCTGCTCGCCGCGCGCGGCGACGAGCTCGACGAACGTGCGCGCGCCGTCGCCGAGCAGCACGTCGAGCTGGCCGAGTGGTGCATCCGCTGGCGGACGCAGTGCGGCGCCGGCGTCGCGGCGCGGCCGCCGCTGATCGTCGCGCACGCCGAGGCCGTCCACGCCTTCGGCGGCGAGCGCCACCGCGCGCTGCTCGCGCGCGCGCTCTCGGAGTACGCCGAGCAGCGCTGGGAATGCGGCGACCGCGCCTCGATGCATGCGGCGCTGCAGCGCGCGGTCGCACTCGTGCCGACCCTCGATGCGGCGCGCGTCAAGGAACGGCTCGCCGTCGCCTTCGCCGAGGCGCGGGCGATCGGCCTCGACCGGCCGCCGGGGACCGATGCGCCGGCCTTCGAGGAGCTGGAGCGCCGCGCCGCGTCGAGCGGGCGCGTGCGCACCGCGCTGCGCGCGCGCGCGGAGCGCATCGGCAGCGCCGGGGAGCCGGCGCAGCGACCGGTTCGCCCGGTCGACGACATCCTCACCGCGTTCGGTCCGCGCGAGCGGCGCGACATGCCGCTGGCATTCGCCGGCGCGGCGCGGATCGCGGCGCAGGCCGAAACGCTCGGCGAGCGCGTCGCCGAGGCCGCGCAGCTCACCGAGACGCTCAGCCCCTCGCGCAGCGCGAACGCGCTGCTGGCGCGCTGCGCCCGCGTCCGCTCGGCGCGTCGAGCTGGCGGCGTACGACGACGCGGCGATCCTCGCGCAGGACGTGCTGGCCGACGCCGAACTGACCGGAAACGCCCGCGTGCGCGGGAGCGCGCACCGCTACCTCGCGCGCGTCGCGGCGGCGCGCGGCGCGCGGCACGAAGCGATTCGTCACGCCGGTGAGGCCCTCTCGCTGCTGGAGCGCTTCGGCACGCAGTTCGCCCTGGCCGAAGCGAAGGTCGATCGCGCGCAAGCTCGGCCTGAACTGAGGCCGGCGTCTCCCTTTCGGCCAACTCTACCGTCCGCGAAGACGGTCCGTGCAGTAGCACGCGGCGGCGGATGCGTACGCGTACCGTATGCAGTCATGCCGCCGTCGTCCGCTCTCGCTCATCGCGCCGGCGCTCGCGCTCGCCGTACCATTCATCGCGCTCGTCGCCATGCCGATCGGTCTCGAGGCGTGCGGGGGCGGATCGTCCTCCGCGTCGCCGGCACGGCTCGCCGTTGCGACGACGCCGCCGGCGGGACCGCTCGACGTGTCGAAGACGACGCTCGCGTTCGATGCGGCGTCGCAGTCGGCGCAGCTCGCGGCGAGCGAGACCGGATACGCCGGGACGGTCAGCGCGTCCGCGGGGGCGTGCAACGGCGTCGCGACGGTGACGCCTGCGACGGCTACCGCGCCGGCGACGTTCACCGTCACCGCGCAGGCCGCCGGGTCGTGCACCCTGACGTTCACCGACGCGTTCGGGCAGACGGCGAGCGTCGCCGTCGGCGTGACGCTGACCCAGGGAGCGATCCGGTGATGCGCGATTCGATGCTGCAGGGTGTCGTGCGGCGCGTCACGCATGCTGCCGCGGTCGGCGGTCTCGCGCTCGCTGCAAGCGGTTGCGGCGCCGGCGGCCGAGCCGTCGTTCCCGCGGCTCTCGGGGGCGCCGCCCATCCTGCCGCGCGCGGCGACGCGCGACCTTTACGATGCACTGGCCGGCGCACCGCGTGCGGTCGAAGCGCCGGGCGGCGTTCGTGTCGCCGTCGAACGATGAGCGTCATCGTTCTCGTGAATGCGAGCGCACCTACACCCGGGCCCGTGACTTTTGCGAACGCGCCGGTCGTCGCGGGCGGCACGACGACGATCGCGATCGAGGCGCCGGTCGGCGCCGACGTCTTCGACATCGCGCTGTACGACGCGCCGCAGACCGGCGGCGAGACGACGGCGCAGGGAAACCTGCTCGGTAGCGTCGAGGTGTCGCAGACGATCGCCGCCGACGCGGTCAACACGCTGAACGCGACGGTGATCGGCACCGTTGCATCGGTCCGGCTCGGCCCGTTGCCGAACCAGACGCAACGTCGTCGCACGCTCCTTCGCGGGGGTCGCGGGATTCGAGCTGGTCGGGCGCGACGCCGCGACGTTCGTCGCGACCGCGCTCGACGCCGACGGCAACGCGATCGTGCAGCCCGACGCGCCGCCGTCCGTCGTCGTTGCGCCCAGCCCCCGCGCCGGCGGGATCCTCGCCGTCACGCCGCTGAGCGGCGCCGTGAACGAGGTCACCGCTGCAGGCCGTCGCGCCGAACACGACGACGTATCCGACGAGCGTCGACGCGACCGCGACCGACGCGAACGGCAACGTCGCGACGTCGTCGGCGATCGTCGACGTGACGAGCGCGCTCTACGTCGCCTATGCGAACGGCGGGAACGCGGCGATGGAGCGCTACGACCCGCATGGAACGCTCGTTGCCGCTCCCCACCGGCTCGTTCGGCGGCATGCGGAACCCGGTCGCGCTCGCGTACGATCGCGACGATCGGGCGATCTTCGTCGCGGACGAGTTCCCTCGGCAGGGTCCTGGCGTTCGACGAAAGCGGCGCGCCGCTGAAGGGTTACGCATCGCCCGCCGTCGCGGGCGTGAACGGCGTGACGTACGACGGCAACCTGAAGAACGTCTACGCCTCGAGCCCGTCAGGGATCACCGCGTTCGCCCCGAACGGCGGCACGCCGAACGGCGGCGTGTCCGCTACGTTCGCCATGGCGAACGCCGTCGGCGTCGCCTTCGCGGCGAGCGGTCCGTACGGAGCGCTGAACGAGCTCGTGATCGCGCAAGGCGGCGGGTCGCCCGCCGTGACGTTCACGGACGAGTCCGGGAACGGCCGCGGCTCGCACGCGCTTCCCGCGGTGCCGCTCGCCGTGGCGTTCGGGGCGCCGCTCACCGCGACGACGCAGCCCGTGCAAAGCGCGGCCCAAGTCTACGTCACGCAGCCGAACGCGATCAGCGCTCTGAGCTTCACCGGCGAGCCGGTCTCGACGATCGCCGACGGCGGCACGCCGTTCGGAATCGTCGTCGACCCAAATCTCTCCGAACCGTTCGTCGCCGGCACGCACCGCAAATCGCGTCGCCGCGTATGTCGGCGACCTCAGCGCGGCCGACGCCGCCCATTCGTTCACCACGCCGTCCGCCCTCAGCGTGACGCAGCCCCAGGGAGTCTGCAGTGTCTTCTAAATCAACGTTCGCGGTGAGCGCCGGCGGCGCGGCAGCGCGTCTGATCGCCTGCGCGTCGCGACGGACGATCGCTCGCGCCATCCCGATCTGCACTTTCACGGCGATCACGCTGATCGTCCAGCTCCCCGCGCTCGCGCAGCAGACGCGCGCCGACCGTACCGGTACGCATGTCGCGGACGGTGTCGTTCATGGCGACGCTCCACGACGGCCGTGTGGCAACCGTCTACACGGACGGGCGCGTTCTCATCGCGCCGCCGCCGACGATGAAGGCATCGCGTTCCGTGCCCGCTGCCGCGATCGAGCAGCGCATGCGACGCATGCACCCCATGCAGATGCGGATCGAGCCGCTGCGATACGGGCTCGGCGCCGGGAACGTGTCGGCTTTTACGCGAAACCGCATCGTCTTCGATCTCGAGCACCCACCCGTCGCATATGTTCCGAACCGGGTTATCGTCGTCCTCAAGCAGGGCATCTCCTCGCTGCGGAACGACGACCGGCTCGATGCGGCGAGCGCCTCGGCCCTGCGCCTTGCCGCGATACGTCGGACGCGCGGTGTGGTCCCACACGCGTTCACGACGGACGCACGCACGAATGCGACGTTGTTCCGTGTCGGCGCCGATCGCATGCAGCGTCTCTTCACGGGCGTTGGAACGGGTACGGTCCAGTCGCTCCGCGCCCGCGCGGAGGCCGCCTTGCATCGTCAGCTCCTACCGCTCGAAAATGCCTACGTCGTTCACGTCGGCGGCGCCTCGGTCCGCAGCGCCGTGCAGCAGCTTCGCAGCCTCGGCTCCGTCGCGTACGCCGCGCCGGATCGAACCGTGGGCTCGATGATCGCATCGCAAGTCGACTATCCGTCGGATGACCTGAAGGCGTTCGCGAGCTACCATCGCGGTTCGACGCCGTTCGGCCGCGCCATCGCTGCAACCAGCGCCCGTCCGACGCTTCCGACGAACACGAGCTTAGCGGTGAGCCAGCAGGCGTTGCTCAACGCGCCGGGCGTCGATGCCGCGGCGGCCTTCGACGAGATCGCGCGAGCTTTCGGGCAACTCCCGGGCGCCGGCGAGATCATCACGAACGTGTCTCTCGGTGACGCCGACGATGCTTCGGCCGCGAACAACCCGAACGACCCGTGCAATCAAACAGTCTCCTCGTACGGCGGGACGACGCACCGGATCGGCGGCCAGCGATATCTGGATTGGCCCGGAATGCCGCTGATTCCGGTCTGGGTCGCGGATCCCGACGGACGCCTCTCCGGAACCGCCGAGGTGTGCAACGTCGACCCGCTCTTGGGCGAGGTCGGACTCGATTTCTCGATGATGGCAGCGTTGCCGGACGCCGAGCAACGTGCCGCCGAGCCTGCACCGGCGGGTGGCGACCTTCTCGGGATCGCACCCGGCGCATCGTACCGGCTCGTGATGCCGCAAGGTTCGGGAACGGGTGCGATCGGTGAGTCGGATATTTTGGGCGCGTTCATGGGCGCCGCAACACAGGCTCCCGTGCCGAACGTCATTACGGCGAGCATTGGTTTCGGCCTCGATTCGCTCGGCTTTCCGTCCCGGTACCTTGAAGACGACCCGCTTGCCGAGAGCGTCATCGCGGCGATCGTGAACGCTTCGAACGTCGTCGTCTGCATCAGCGCCAACGACGGGACGCGTGAGTATACGGTTGCGCCGATCGGACCCTCCGGCGGAAGCGCTGCGACGAACGTCGGTCCGGCGGGCACGACGACCACTGCGGACGACATGGCGTATTCGACGGCACCGTCCGTCGACCTCGACAGCGGCGCGATCGACGCCGGCGCATCGACGCTCGACGATATCATCGCCGCGAACCCCGCCGATCCTCGCAACGCCGGCTTGGCGAACACGAAGACGTTCGCGGAGACTCGGTACGACGGGATGCTCGCATATTCCAGCGGCTTCGGCAGTCGCGTTTCGATCGCTGCACCGGGAGACAACGTCGCGGCATATATGAAGAACGGAACCGCGTACGACGCGATCGGCGCGTTCATCACCGGCGGCACGTCCGCGGCGGCACCGGAGATCGCCGCGTCGGCGGCCGTAGCACTGCAGGTCGCGCGCCTGACGGGCCGGCCCTTCTCGCACGCGACGGATGTTCGGGCATTGTTGCAATCGACCGGAACGCCCGTCGCAACGCCGCCGAACTCCGACGTACCGTTGAACGTCGGCCCTCAGGTGAGCGTTCGCCGCGCCGTGGAGCAATTGCTCGCAAACGCGGGGAAGCCGGTGGTGCCGGGCGTCGCCCGGGTCGCGATCCAAAGCCGCAACAATGCCGTGACATTCAGCGCGTACGGCGTACCACTCTTTGACTCGATATTCCAGACGGGTGTCGATCCGGCGTTCATCAAGCTCGACGGACCTTGGCAGACGAACGCACCTGATCCAATGTATCGTGGCAGCGACACCGGCGCGTCTTTGCGGGCGTACATCACGATTGCGCCCGATTGGGAAGGCCTGCCGGCAAACGCCCAATACCGGCTCTACGTCGCCGGACACCCGGGTCAGCTCATCGCCACGACGCCCTACGTCCGCATCCTTCCGACGCAGCTCCTTGCCGCCGCAGGGCTCTCGACAGCGGCCGGCATCTCGCGCAGCATCAGGCTAACCTATGAGGCCACGTCGGGACTACGAAGCCTCGCGCGAACGACATTCCAGCTCACATTCGGACCGCCTGCGCCGTCGTCGCGCGTCGTCTTCGCACCCCGCGCGCCCGCCGTCGTCACGGGGCCGTCTTTTCAGGTCTCATACGATCTCACCGGCTATCCAACGTCGCTCCTCGCAGGTCCCCGGCTGAACGTTTCTCTTCCGGGCGAAACGACCCTCATCCACCAGGTCGGCGGCATCTATCCGCTCTACTCGGTGCCGCTTACCGGCGCAACAGGTACTGTGACGATTCCGACGTCCGCACTCGCGGGCGGCGGCGTGTACACCGTCTGGATCGCGATGCGGCCGGACGATCCAACACTCGCTGGAGATCGCAGCGACGCGGCGTTTATCCGAGTCGCAAATGCGGGCGGCGCGGTTCGTCCGCCGGCCCCCATCCTCGCGGCCTCGGGATCATCGAGCGCGCCGGGTCATACGATCGACGTCCCGTATGGCGCGCATCTGGCCGTGACGTACGATGTCTCGAGCGTCGCCGGCGCGACTGGGGCGCTCCTCGAACTTTCAGCGCCACCGCCCGGTTCCGCTTTCGTTCTTACCTGGACGGGCTGGAACATGTTCGACAATCCGAATGGAGACCGGATAGACGACGACGGCGTCGACACGGGTTCGGTCTATCACGTCGTCATGAGCGGCACGCGCGGCGCCGCGACCATCGACTTGAGCAAAGCGGGAGTGCCGCCGACGAATTACGACAACGTTCGCGTCTTCCCGATGCGCGGCGCGTCGGTCGTCGGCGAAGCGAGTGACTTCAGCACATTTTACTATCACGGAATCGACCCGGTCGTGCCCGTGCCAGTCGACACGACGATCTTGAATCCTCAAGGAGCCGACGGCGGTATTGTCGCACAGGCGCAGATAAGCGGGACGACAGCTGCTACACTCTTGCTGCAGCAGTTCGACATCACCTCGGCGACCGTCACCGGCGTACCGCTGGAGGGGACGCCGGTGCTCTGGTTCTCGCCTATCGTCCAGAACGATCTGGACCTTGCGATCATCGACCCGGCTTTGCCCAGTGTCGGAACATTGTACGCCGACTATCCGTTTGCCACAGCCGGCGCGTTCAGTCAAACGGCATATCCGGTACCGTCGGGTCCAGCCGGGAACTTGCCATGGGCGATCGCGCCGCAATCGTCCGCAACGCGCGCCGCGTACCTCTACTACCAACTGCCGACGTTTGCGCCGTACGTCATCCGAGGCGATTTCGAGAGCGGAACACAGTTTTCGGCTCCGGTGAATATCAGCTCCGCTATTGAGCCGACCGATGATTTCGCCTGGACGAATACCCTGACATACGACCCGGTCCTCGATCGCGCGTACTTCCTGACGACGCCCGCAGGGAACGCCTGCTATGGTGCATCGCCTGCACTTGTGACGGTCGACTTCGCAACCGGTTCGGTGACGCGACGTACCTTGAATGGCATCGTCGCCGCGTACGGCGGCCTGACGAGCTACGCGCTGGACGCGGACTCCACGACGCACGCGGCAATCGTCGCCACCACATGCCAGCGACAAGCCGACTTTTCGGTATTTACCGACCTCGCGATGCTGGACTTGCGATCAGGCGCCATTCAACGAATTTTGCATCGCGTGTACACGCAAGCCGAAATCGCTGCGCACGGATTCGCGGCCATCACCGGCGATGCGGCAACGATCGCCGTCGATCGGCAGCGCGGCCTCGTGCTTCAGGAGTCGATATCATGCCCGGCCAAAATCGACGTGATGGACGATCATGCCCGGCCGTGCTTGAATGTATACGACGAGTCGGGCCGACTCGTGAAGACGAGCCGAGGCCTTTTCTCAGACGGCCCGTTCCAGCCCGGCGAGCCCGCGCTCAGCTACGCTCTGCGTCGAGGCGCTGCACCATCGGACGAGGACGAAAGCAGCTTCTTTCTGCAATACCTCTCGGTTCAGCCGTACGAGTACTGAGAACCTTTGTGGGAGGCGGCGCGAGGCCGCCTCCCACAAACGGTCTAGGAGGCCTTCCAGTCCAGTTCGTACGTCGTCGCGGTGAAGTCACCGCTCATCGAAGACGCCCCCGACGGAACGCCGCATCGGGCGTTGTCGCTCGAGAACGCGAGCTGGTATCCGGACCCAGTCGGATTCGACACCTTCACCGTAAACGTGCACTCGCTTCCGCCGGTCGAATAGTCGACGTACTGCACCTGGGCCGGAGACGGATCCGCGGACTGGAGGCAACGCCGCCGAGAACGTGATGTGTCCCGTCGACGATGGGTCGAACCCGGCCGGGAGGATTCTGCGTGCCGACGGGCAGGTAGCCGCTGATCGTCGACGGTGGCGTCGCGGCGAGCTTCATCGACTCGCTGGGATCGACGTTTTTCACCCGGAAGTAGACCGTCGTGTTCGCCGCGAGCGCCGGCGTGAGGTTGGTGAAGAGCATCGCGGACGCTGCCACGGCGGCGAGCGCGAGGGCCTTGGTGAATCGGAACATTGAGCATTCCCTTTCAGAGAAGGAGGAGAGTGCTCGACACGTCACTGCATCGTGAAGGTCACGCTGAAGTTACCGGTGCTCTGGTCGAGGCCCGAGGCGGCGCAGGTGCAGGACGCCGTTCCGATCCAACTGGCGCGAGCCCGGGTCGTGACCGCGTACCGCTTTCCGGCGTACACGAGCGTGTAGTCGAACGTGCACTCGTGGGCCGTGTCGGCGGCGGCGCGATAGATCAGCTCGCCCGCGATCGTTCGAACGCTCGCGGACTTGACGGTGTACGCGTCGGTGGCCCCGTGGGCGACGGTCGGCGCCGGATCGTTGTCCGAGACGACGTAGCCCCCGAGGGTCGACGCGCTCGCGACGTACGTCAGGTCGGATCCGGGCGACGCGTTCACGACGCGGATCGAGACGACAGGACTCACCGGCGCCGGCGCTGCGGTCGCCGTCGAGACGGCGATCGCAAACGCCGAGCGCCGGATCATCGCGCGTTCGAACAATCCACACCACTCCGAACGTCGCTCGCATCGTCCCATGTCGGACGTGTCGAGCGCGACCATCATCGCGCGAACCGGCAGGAATAGCAAGACATAACCAGAATTGTCTTAGCACAAATGTGCCAAGTCGATAGGGTGTGGTCAGATCGACGCGGATTTGGCCAGCAGCATCTCGACGAACGACAGGCTCGCGGCGTAGGCCGCGGAGCGGCGGTCGAACCAGACGCTCGCGCCTTCGATCGTCGTCGCGATGTATGCGCCGTACTGTTCGGGAAGGAACAGCTCCGCCTCGTCGGCGAGCTTCGTGCCGAATCGCACCAGCGCGTCGAGGTGTTCGCGCAAGTCGTCGTCGCGGCGCTCGGCGCCGAACGACGCCGGTCGAATGCGCAACGCCTGATCGCCCGCGAACTCCGGCGACCCGACCCACGCGAGGATCAGATCGATTGCGGTCACCGGGCGGCGGCGCGGGTCAGGCTCGATCTCCACGACGCGCCGTGCGAAGCGTGCGCGCCAGATCGTCTGCGCGCGGCGGCGGCATGCTTCGATGAGCGCGGGCTTCTTGTAGGTGTTGTACACCGTGCGGTGCGGCATCGCGGCCTCCGCCTCGACCTGCCTCATCGCGAAGCGCGACGACCCGGTGCGCACGTAGCGCGTCCCGATCTCGAGCAGCCGCTCTTGCGGGCTCGGCGGCTCGTCGAGCAGCGCGCGGGCGCCGCACGCGGCGAGTTTCTTGCGAGCATCGATCACGAACGGCCGTCCCATCGCGGTGAGCCGGCCCATGCGGCGGACGTCGCCGTCTTCCAGCGCGATCACCGCCCGGATCGCGGCGTACCCCGGCGTCTCCGGATCGGCCAGCGTCGCTTGCAGAAGCGCCGTTCCGCGGGATCGAGCGGCGATGCCGCACGTTGTTCTTCCATCATCACCCTCCACACCAAGGGGCCCCATATCCACCTTCTCTGACCAGCAGAGTCGGCGAGCGAGTTGCAGCTCGGGTGTGGCCGGCGATGACACGGCCGCAAGCGGCGCGCTGGCAGCCGCGGCGACGCTGGCCTTCGCGGCGGCGGGTCCCGGTTCCGCGCGTGCCCTGGGCTCGCTCGCGCGTCGCGGAAGCTCGGCAGGACGGATCGCGAACGCGGCGGCGACGGCGTGCGCGCCTCACTGCACGTCCGCGGCGCGCCGGTCGGCGAAGTCCTCGCGCGTCTCGCGAAGGTGTACGGCGTCGCGATCGCCGTCTCGCCGGACGTGCGCGGGCGCGTCAGCGTCGCCTTCGCCGGTTTGACGCTGGACGAGGCGTTGGGCGCGGTGCTCGGGCCGCTCGGCGCGGTCTGGACGCGCTCGCATCGCGTCGTCGTCGTGATGCCGGCGGGTGCGCGCCCGCGGCCGAGTCCGACGCCCTCGCCGTTTCCGCCGGCGGTCCTTTCGCTGCAGGTCGTGCGGGCGGCGCGCGCGGCGGCCGTCTTGCGCGGGCTCTATCCGCATGCGCGGATCGCCGTCGACGGCGCGGCGAACGCGCTCGTCGTGATGGCGGCGCCCGACGACGTGGCCGGGATGCGCGCCGTCGTGCAAGGGATCGACGTGCGGGATCCGACGCGTCCCATGCCCGAAGCGGTGCAGCTGCGCAACGCGGATCCGCGCACGGTCGCCGACCGCATTCGTGCGCTCTACCGCGACGCGCGCGTGACGCTCGCGCCGAACCGGACGCTGCTGATCGACGCGGCGCCGGCCGACCTCGCACAGATCAAGACGCTGCTCGCCACGATCGACACCCCGCCGGTCTCGCCGTCGCCGAGCGCCGCCCCGGTGGAAGCGGTGCGCGTCACGAAAGCCTCGCCGCGCGACGTCGCACGCGCGGTCGCGAACCAGTTTCGCGACGTGCGCGCGAGCGTCGCCGGCGGCTCGGTGCTGCTCGGCGGTCCGCCGGACGACGTCGCGAAGGCCAAGGCGCTGATCGCACTCGTCGACCAGCCGCAGGCCGGCGTGCGATACACGCAGGTCTACCGCATGCGCTACGTCGACGCGCGCTCCGTCGGCGCTCTGCTCGCGCGCTCGTTCCGCGACGTTCAGCTCGAGACTGATGCAGACCTGAACGCGCTCTCCGTCTTCGCGACCGCCGCGGAGCACCAGCGGATCGCCGATGCGATCGCGCAGCTCGACGTCACCGCGGCCGGCGGCGGCGGCCCGCCCGTGCAGCAGCCGGGCAGCAGCGCCGGCGGAGGCGGTCCGATCGAAGTCGTTTCGCTGAAAGCCGCTTCGCCGGGACTCAACGGCGCGCCGTCGTCGTCGGCGACCGACATCGCGACGACCGTCACGCAAGCGCTGCAGTCGGAAGCGCCCGATCTGCACATCACGGTTCCGCCGAACGGAACGCAGCTCGTCTTGAGCGGCAGCCCCTACGCGATCCGGCTCGCGAAAGGGCTCATCGATCAGCTCGACGTCGAGCAGAAGCTCGTCGTACTCGACACCGAGATTCTCGAGATCGACGAGACCGTGGCAAAGAATCTCGGGCTCAGTCTCACGAGCCCCGTGGTGAGCAGCACGTTCTCCGAAACGACGCCGTATGCCGCGAACGGGGGGACGCCGCCGCCGTTCCTCTCGTTTCAGGCGGTGGGTCGGACGCCGCTCTCGCTCGGGCTCAACCTCAACCTGCTGATCCAAACCGGGAAAGGCCGCGTTCTCGCGGACCCGCGGATCACGACGATCTCCGGCCGGACCGCGACCATTCGTGCGGGCGACAACATCGCGATCCTGACGACGACCGGCGGCGGAACCGGCACCGTCGCGACGACGCAGCTGCAGACGTTTCAGACCGGCGTGACGCTGGACATCACGCCGGTCGTCAACGCCGGCAACTTCATCACCGTCGCGCTCCACCCCACGGTGAACTCATTGTCAGGGATCTCGAACGGTATCCCGCAGATCTCCACGCGCGACACGCAGACGACGGTGGCGATGCGTGAGGACGAGACGCTGGTGATCGGCGGCCTCATTCAGGACACGGCGACGAGCACGACGCAGAAGATCCCGCTGCTCGGCGATCTGCCGCTGATCGGCAAGGCGTTCCGCAACGAGAACGTCAACCGAGAGCGCAACGAGCTCATCATCACGGTGACGCCGCATATCGTCACGCCGGGGAGCGCCGGCACATCGCCCGGGCCGCCGCTTCCGGCGATGCCGACACCCGAACCGCTGCCGACGCTTCCCCCGAACGCGGCGCTTCCGCCGGAGCGGCATCGCAGCGCGCAGCCGCGCACGACGCCAGTGCCCGGAGCGCCGACCGCGGCCGGCGCCAGCGGCGGCTCGTCACTGCCGTCCCTGCCGCCGGACGCCGGATCGCCGGTGCCGAGCGCTTCGCCGGCGGCGACGGCGAACGTCTTCACCTATGGACACGCGCCGCCCAGCACGTTCGCCGGCGCGACCGATCCGGCGCAGATCTTCGCCGCGACGTTTGCGCCGACGACGCTCCGCAACGGCACGCCCGTCCACTTCACCGCCGTGACCACGACGAACGTCGTGCGCGTGAGCGTGGCGTATCCCGGCTTCGAGACGCAGATCGCGCAGACGGCACCCGGCCAATGGAGCTCGTCCTACAACTTCACGGCGAGCGGCCTCGGGCCGGGCGGCGGACCGGCGCAGCTCACCGTGACCGCCTCACGACTCGACGGCGCGTCGGCGACGCTGAAGATCCCGATCGTCGTCGTGCCCTGAGCGGAGCTCCGATGCATCGGTGTCGTCGCGCGCGCGATCGTCGGTGCGATCGCCGCGCACGAGGTGCGAGAAGCGGCGCTCGAGCGCGGTCACGCGCAGCGCGAGCGTCCCGGCGGTTGCCTCCGCGTTCGGCCCGTCGCCCGGCACGCCGTTCGCGAGATACCACGCGTCGGCGCCGAGCTCGCGCGCGAGGCGCAAGCCCACGACGAAGCTCGCGATCTTGGTCTGTCCGCTCTCCATCTGGCGCACGGCGCCTTCGGTGACGCCGACGCGCAGGGCCAGCTCCGAACAGCTCAAGCCTTGCGCGAGTCGCAGCCGGCGCAGCCGGTCTCCGAAGCACTCCACGGCGCGTCACATCATGGGCGCCGGTAGCCGCGTACGTCGAAGTGCGCCAGCAGCCAGGGGCGCAGCATCGCGCGCTCGTCGCGCGGCAGCCGCTCGATCGCGCGCTGCACCTCGGGCAGCGTCGCCGGGGCGAGGTCGGGGACGGGGCGGAGCCGTTCGCGCTGATCCATGGCCGGTCGCCATTTCGGGTACGGCTATCGAACACCTGTTCGACTCGCACGGATCATGCTGTACGAGCGTGCGGCGATTCCGGGGTACGGAGAGGCGCGATGGCGCTCGAAGAACGACACGATCTCTGCGTGATCGGGGCGGGGAGCGCGGGGTTCGCCGCGGCCGAGGCCGCGCGCGAGGGTGGACGAGACGTCGTCGTCGTGACGGGCGACGACGAGCTCGGCGGAACGTGCATCCTCCGCGGCTGCATGCCGGCGAAGGCCGTACTCGCCGCGGCTCAATACGAAGGCGACGTCGCAAAAGCAAACGACGTCGGCGTCCGGACGTCGGGCTTTCATCTCGATTTGCCGGCGATCATCAGGCGCAAACGCGCGCTGGTCGACTATTTCGCCGAAGACCGGATCCACGAGCTCTCCGCGTATCCACTCGTGCGCGGCGATGCGCGCTTCGTCGCGCCGAATGCGGTCGCGGTCGGCGACCGGCGCATCGTGGCGGAGCGCTTCGTCATCGCGACCGGCGCCGCGAACGTGCCGCCGCCGATCCGCGGCCTCGATGCCGTGCCGACGATGACGAGCACCGGCGTCCTCGAGATGTCGCGCGTCCCGGAATCGATCGCGATCGTCGGCGGAGGCCCGATCGGCTGCGCCTTCGCGCAGTTCTTCGCGCGCCTCGGGACGCGCGTCACGCTCTTTCAAGATGCGCCGGAGCTGCTGCGCCACGAAGATCCCGACGTCGGCACGGCGGTCCGCGCCGTGCTGCAGAACGACGGCGTCGACGTCGTCGTCGATGCGGATCTGCGCGAGGTTCGGCGCGACGGCGAATACGCCGTACTGATCGCCGACACGCCGCGCGGCGCGCACGGCGCGCGCGCGAGAGTCGTGCTGCTCGCGACGAATCGCCGCCCGCGCATCGCCGCGCTCGATCTCCCGGCCGGGGAGATCGAGGGCGACTCGGCACGCGGGATCGTCGTCGACGAGCACTTGCGGAGCGTCTCGAACCCGCGCGTCTATGCCGCGGGAGACGTGCTCGGCCGCCGCCACCTCGTCCACGTCGCGCTGCACGCCGGCGCGCTCGCGGCGCGCAACGCGTTCGCCGAAACGCCGGACGCGATGGAATGGGCCCGGTGGGAGTCGCATGCGCTGTACACCCAGCCGCAGGTCGCCGTCGCGGGGCTCACCGAGCGGGCGTGCCGCGCCGCCGGAATCGAGGTCGACGTGGCGACGCTCCCGGCGGCCGAGGTCGGGAAGGCGCTCGTCGCCGAGCAGGCCGACGGCTTCGTCAAGATGCTCGCGCGCCGCGACGACGGCCGCATCGCCGGCGTGACGCTGGTCCTCGACGATGCGATCGACCTGTGCGGCGAGGCGATGGCGCTCATCGACCGCGGCGCGACGGCGCGCGAGGTCGCCGCGATGCCGCATCTCCACCCGACCATGAGCGAGCTGCTGGCCCGGGTCGCCGAGCGGCTCTGCTGACGACCGCCTCCGATCCGCCGGTTGATTCTCGCAGCGCGAGCGGGTATACTCGCCTAACCTACCATTCGGTAGGGAAAGGAATTGGCGCGCGACCGATGTCCACCACCGTCCCCGACAAGAACCAGCTGGTCGTCCCGGCCGACGGCTTCGTGCCGTACCCGGAGGTGCCGCAGCCGAACATCTTCCCGATGGAGTGGCGCGTCGAGACGCCGAAGCTCGCGGAGCTCTACGAGCGCGCGAAGCGGCACGTCTGGAACCCGTCTGATTTTCCGTGGGACACGCTGCGCCCTGAAGACTTCACCGAAGAGCAGCGGCTCGGAATCATGTACTGGTATGCCGTCCTCGCGAACTTCGACGGCTCCGGCCCCGCGGTCTTCGCGAAGGCGACGATCCACGCGTTCGAGACGCATCAGGAAGATCCGATCCGCAAATGTTTCTTCTCGATCACGCACGACGAGATGAATCACGAAGAAGTCTGCCAGCGCGCGATTCAGAAGCTCGTGCCCGGCGCGCCGATGGACTTCGAAGCGACGAGCGATCTGGCGAAAGCCGCCCAGAACAACATCGGCTGGCTGTATCACAACGGCGGACGGTACTGGACCGGCTACAGCGCCTCGCTCGAGAAGTATCCGCTCAGCGTGCTCTTCACGTCGTTCATGATGGGCGAGGTCGCTTCGTCGACGCTGTTCTTCGGGATGTCGAAGAAGGCGACGCATCCGCTCTTCAAAGAGATCTTCAAGAAGGTCGGTCAGGACGAAGCGCGTCACCTCGCGATCTGCCTGACCGTGCTCGAGCGCGATTGGCCGGGGCTGAGCGACGAGTACAAGACGATGATCACGAAGCAGCTTCGCGCGGGCTTCGTCTTCCTCAGCATGATCCTGTGGGAGCCGCCGAACCAGTTCTGGGACATCCCCGAGTACTTCTTGCCGAACCATCGGGTACTCGTGCAGCACGCGCGCGATGCGGGGCTCGGCGTGCTGACCTACGACGAGCAGGCGGAGAACTGGAAGACCGCGCTGGCACGGGTCCGCGCGATCGTCGGTGAATGGGGAATCGAGTTTCCGGCGATCCCGGAGCTTGATCTCGACGGCGTCGACGTCGGGCACATCGGACCCGAAGACATCATCCCGGTGTTTTGAGGCGTCTCGTCGCCGGGCGGCTTCGTCGCTCGGGCGCTCACGGTCCTTAGACCGCTTCGCTTCCTCGCTTCTCGCGCCCGACGACGATACGCCTCAAAACACGGCGCGGGTCGCGTCGGGCGTCACGATTACGGCGTGATGCGGCCGATCTTGTTCGCGAAGTTCTCGGTGAACCACAGGTTGCCGGTGAAGCTCTTTGCAGCCGTGTCGGCGAACTCCGCCGTGCAGCTCGCGGACAGATCGCTCGAACCGCTGATCGTGCTGCCCGGACAGCCGGAACCCGAAAGGGTCACTCCGGTCGCGGGCGGCGTCACGGTGATCGAGCCGGTGTTCGCATCGAGCACGATGCTGGGCGTGTTCGCCTGGCCGGCCATGATGGGAAACGTCGTCGTCTGCTGCGAGAGCACGTTGCCCGACGCATCGTCGGTCGTGACTGTGAGCGAGTCGTTCCCCGGAGGCAGCACGATGGAACAAGAGAGCGTCGTTTCAAACGTCGACCTTTCGGTTCTTCAGCCGACGCGCTGCCTGCGTCGCGACGGGACGCGATCAAAAGAAGACTCGTGTATACGAGTGCGCCTGTGATCGGTCCCCGCAGCGTAACCGAGTGCGGCTCAGAGTGTCAAACGGCTAGCGTGCAATAACGTACGAATGAGCTGCACCGTCGGGGCGCCTGCGGACGTCAGTCGTTGCCGGGCTTGCGTTTGTGGAGGATCACGCGGTTGCCGTCCGGATCCGCCACCATCGCCATGAAGCAGACCGGACTTTCGTTCTGCATCTCGATCGGGATGCCGCGCTGCTTCGAGCACCTGCAGCGTGGCGGGGAAGTCTTCGACCGCGAGCATCACGCCGCTCGCGGGCTGGAACGGCATCATCCCGCGCGGGTTCCATAGACCGAACGTCGAGCCGTCGGCGAAGGTGAACTCCGCCCCGGCTTGTTCGGGATAGACCGTCGTCGGCTCGAGGCCGATCGTGCGGTAGAAGGCCAAGGATCGCTCGAGATCGTTCGTCATGTAGGCGCTGAGATCGATCCCGGTCACATGGATCGAACCCGTATCCGTCGTCGTGCTCATCGGCGGAGAATTCGTCGGCGTGCGGGCGTGCCCCCCGCTCGCGCTGGGCGGCGAGTTCCAGACCGGCGTCATGTGCTCAGCTCCGCGGCCACGAGCGTGGCGACGATGGTGCCGAGCAGCGGCAACAGCACGAGCACGAGCCGCGACGGCGCGATCCGGAACGTCATCTTGCGTGCGAGCTCGATTTGGCGGTCCGCGAGCCAGCCGAGGAGCCATGCGACCTCCGCCATCGCGACGAAGACGAGCGACAGCGCGACGATCTGTTCCGGGTGCGGGCGTTCCAGCAGCAGCGCCGCGCCGACGACGACCACCGCCACGCCGAGAATCGCCGGACCGAGCCACAGGACCGCGCGCGGCGCGTACTTCCCCGGCCGGCCGTCGTAGCCGACGTGCATCGGCACGCGCTTGGGCGCGTTGGGGTACCGCCGCGCGAGGTAGAACGCCAGCAGCACGACGCTCGCGAGCGCGATCCCGAATGCGATCGGAAGCAGCGCGCCTTTCTCTACCGCCGGGCTCACGCGGCGTTACGCCGTGGGCGCATGCGCGAAGCGGTGGAGCCCGCGCGGGTCGGCGGCGGTCCGTTCGACCCGGTCGACGCGCGCGAAGCGGGGCCGGCGCTCGAGCACCTCGTCCAAGAAGCGCTCGACCGCCGCCGGCTCGCCCTCCACGTCGATCTCGAGCCGCGCGCCGTCGCGCAGGTTCCGGACGGTCCCCGCGACGGGGTAGCGGGCGGCGAGGTCGAGGACGGTCGTGCGGAACCCGACTCCCTGGACACGGCCGGTGAGCGTGACGACGGTGCGGATCACCCGCCTTGCGTTCGCTGCCGCGGGCCGGAGGCTCTTCGAGCGCCGCCGAACGGCTGGACATGACCACGACCCTGGCCCCCGGCGCCGACCTGTTCGCTCGCCATCGCGAGACGCTCGAGAAGGCGCGCGAAGCGATCCGCAGCCGCGCCTACTACAGCGCGTATCCCGAGAGCGCGAGCCCGAAAGTCTACGGCGAGACCGCGCACCCCGACGGCAAGGCCGCGTTCGAAGCGCGGCTCGGCAAGCCGTTCGCGCTCGATCAGCCCGCGACGGGCGAGACGGTCGCGACGGAGCGCTCGCCGTACGGCTTGGCGCTGGACGTGCAGTACCCGGTGGCGAACGTCGACGAGCTGCTCGCCGCCGCGCAGCGCGCCGCCGAGGGCTGGGCCGCCGCGTCGTACGACGCGCGCACCGGCGTTGCGCTGGAAGCGCTGGCGCGGCTGAACAAAGCCTCATTCGAGATGGCGAACGCCGTCATGCACACCAGCGGTCAGGCCTACGGCATGGCCTTCCAGGCCGGCGGACCGCACGCGCAGGACCGCGCCCTCGAAGCGATCGCCTACGCGTACGAGGAGATGGCGCGCGTTCCGGAGCGCGTGCTGTGGGAGAAGCCCGGCAAGCCCGAACCGCTGCGCATCGAGAAGACCTTCACCGTCGTCCCGCGCGGCATTGCGCTCACCATCGGCTGCTCGACGTTTCCGACCTGGAACGCATATCCGGGTCTGTTCGCGAGTCTCGTGACGGGGAATGCGGTCGTCGTGAAGCCGCATCCGCAGGCGGTGCTGCCGCTGGCGATCACGGTCGAGATCCTGCAGGGCGTGCTGCGCGACGCGGGCTTCGATCCGCACGTCGTGACGCTCGCCGTCGACACGCCGGAGCAGCCGCTGGCGAAGGTGCTCGCGCAGCGCGACGAAGTCGGGATCGTCGACTACACCGGCTCGACGCAGTTCGGTGACTGGCTCGAGCAGAACGCGCACGCGCAGGTCTACACCGAAAAGGCCGGCGTGAACAGCGTCGTCATCGACTCGACCGCCGACCTGCCCGGCATGGTGCGCAATCTCGCGATGTCGCTCTCGCTGTACTCGGGCCAGATGTGCACGACGCCGCAGAATCTCTTCGTCCCGCGCGACGGGATCACGGCCGGCGGCGAGCGGCTGAGCTTCGACGACCTGGTGGCAGCGCTCGTGAAGGGGATCGACGGACTGCTCGGCGATCCCGCACGCGCCGCGGGCGTGCTGGGCGCGATCGCGACCGATGCGACGCTGGCGCGCATCGATGAGGAGAACGGAAAACCGGGCGTCGTGCGCCGCAGCGCCGCGCTGGAGAACCCCGAATATCCGGACGCGCGGTTGCGCTCGCCGCTGATCGCGGTGGTCGACGCCGCCGACCGGGAACGCTACGACCGCGAAGCCTTCGGCCCGATCGCGTTCGTCGTGCGCACCGCGAGCACCGCGGAGTCGCTGCGGCTCGCGACCGAGGAGTCGAAGCACAAAGGCGCGATCACGGCGATCGTGCACTCGACCGATCCGCAGGTCCTCGAGCAGGCGCAGCGCTGGGCCCGCGACGGCCAGGTGAACCTCGCCGCAAACCTGACCGGCGGGTTGCTGGTGAACCAGTCGGCGGCGTTCAGCGACTATCACGTGAGCGGGGGGAACCCTGCCGGCAATGCGTCGCTGACCGACGCGGCGTTCGTCGCGAACCGTTTCCGCATCATCGAGACGCGCACGCCGGTCGCGTGAGCACCACGGAGCTGACCCCCGACGTTTTGGCGTGGAAGTGCGCCGAGGCGATGCTGGAGCGCGACCACGCCTCGCAAGCGCTGGGGATCGTGCTCGAGGACGCGGGTCCCGGCCGGGCGCGCGCTTCGCTGACGATTCGGGAGACGATGGTCAACGGCCACGCGATCGCGCACGGCGGCGTGACGTATACGCTGGCCGACTCGACGTTCGCGTTCGCGTGCAACTCGCGCGACGAGCCGAACGTGGCGCTGCAGTGCTCGATCTCGTACCTCGCCTCGGTGAAGCTCGGCGACCACCTCGTCGCCGAAGCCGAAGAACGCTCGTCGAAGGGCCGGACCGGCGTGTACGACATCGTCGTGACGCGCGACGGCGAACCGGTCGCGCTCTTTCGCGGGGTGTGCTACCGGATCCGCGGCACGGTGCTCGGGGGTACGACGATCTGATCGAAACGTCGCGTGCGTCAGACGGCTCGCTGCTGCTGCGCGGCGAGCCGTTGCGCGCGCATGCGGCGACGTTGACTCAGCTGCTCGACGCGGCGGCGAGGCGCGCCCCGAGCCGTGCCTTTCTGATCGAGCGGGACGCGCGCGATGTGTGGCGCGAGCTGAGCTACGCGCGCGCCGCCGAGCTGTCGCGGAGCATCGGCGCCGGCTTGCGCGCGCTCGGCGCCTCGGCGTCGCGCCCGCTGCTGATCCTCAGCGGGAACGGCATCGACCACGCGCTCATGACGTTCGGCGCGCTGCGCGCCGGCGTGCCCGTCGTGCCGCTCGCGCCGGCGGCGGGGCTTTCGTCCGGCGATGACTTCGCGCGGTTACGGGCGATCGGAGCCGACGTGCGGCCGGCGGTCGCATTCGCCGGCGACGGCGTTGCATACGCCGCGGCGTTTCGCGCGCTCGGCGACGGGGTGCGTTTCGTGTGCGCCGGCGCGCCTCCGCGCGATGGTCCGAGCCGTCGACATCGCTGCGCTCGCGGAGCATCCGCCGCTCGGCGACGGCGACATCGAGCTGACCGGCGAGACCGTCGCCAAGGTGCTGTTCACCGCGCGTTCCTCGGGCGAGACGAAAGGCGTCGTGCACACGCATGCGATGCTGTGCGCGATGCTCGAGGCGCTCGCGCAGACGTGGCCGTTCCTCGACGAGGAGCCGCCGGTCGTCGTCGACCGGCTCCCGTGGCACCGCTCCTTCGGCGGGAACACGGTGCTCGGCATCGTGCTGCGTCACGCGGGAACGCTGTACGTGGATCCGGGCGGAGGGGTGCGGCAGGATTCGGCCCGGAGCACGGGACGGCGGGATGCAGAGCGCAGCGCAGAGCTGCGCGCGTCGATCGCGCCGACGCTCGCGTTCGACGTCCCGCTCGGATGGGCGGCGTGGGTCGAGCGCGTGCGCGCCGACGATGCGTTACGCCGTCGATGGCTCGCGCGGCTGCGGCTCGCGTGCTGGACGGGTGCGCCGCTCGCGCGCACGACGCGCGATGCGCTGCGCGCGCTTGGCGTTCCGCTCGCCGGAACCTGGGGTGCGACCGAAACGACGATGACGGCGACCGTCACCGGCGATCCCGAGGCGCCGGCGGATGCGGTCGGCATGCCGGTGCCGGGAATCGAGCTGAAGCTCGTCCCCGCCGGAACCGCATTCGAAGCGCGCGTGCGGGGAGCGCAGGTGACGACGGGCTACTGGTGGCGCGCCGACCTGACCGCCGCGGCGTTCGATGACGAAGGATTCTACCGGAGCGGCGATCTGCTTCGGCCGGTGGACGCGCGCGCACCGCAGACCGGACTCGCTTTCGCCGGACGGCTCGACGATCGGTTCAAGCTCGCCTCGGGCACGTGGGTGCGCGCCGGCGAGCTTCGGGCGCATTTTCTCGCGGCGTGCCCCGACGCAGCCGACGTCGTCGTGACCGGCGACGGCCGCGCGCACGCCGGACTGCTGGTCTGGCCGCGCGCGGACACGCTGCTCGACCGCGCCGAGCTCCAGGGCGCGATCGCCGATGCGATGCGTCGTACGGCCGCGCACGATGCGGCGCGCGAGCCGGCGCGCGCGCTCGTCGTCGGCACGCCGCTCGATCCCGACGAGTACGGCCCCGATGGGACGCCGGATCGCGCGACGGTGCTGTCGCGGCGCGCCGCGCTCGTCGCGCGGCTCAACGCCAGCGAGCCTGACGCCGACGTGATCGTCCGATGAGCGCGTATCCCGAGCGCGATGCGATCGCGGGCGTCAACATCGGCGGGACGACGACGAGCGTTCTCGCCGGCACGGCCGGCGGAACGATTCGCGAACGACGGTCGTGGCCGACGCAGGCGCGCGACGGCGAAGCGCTGTACGCGAGCATCCGCGACACCCTTCGATCGATCGCGCCCGATGTGCGCGCGATCGGCGTCGCCGTCGGCGGTCCGATGAACGCGCGTTCGGGCGTCGTCGTCGCGGCGCCGCATCTTCCAGGGCTGCACGGTTTCCCGTTGCGGGAGCGGTTGCGTGAGGACCTCGAGCGCCCGGTCGTCGTGCATCACGACGCGGCGGCCTGCGCGCTCGCCGAATACCGCTGGGGCATCGACCGCGAGGTGACCGGTCTCGTTTATCTGACCTGCGGCACCGGCTTCGGCGCGGGGCTCGTGATCGACGGCACGCGCGCGCTACGGCGCCGACGGAAGCTCGTCCGAGATCGGCCACGTCCGGTACCGCGACGACGGCCCCGACGTGTTCGGAAAACCCGGCTGCTTCGAGTCGTACGGCTCGGCGAGCGCGCTGCCCGCGCTGGCACGCCGCCACGATCCGTCGTTCGATGCGACGACCGGCGAAGAGGTCGCGCGACGCGCCGCACGCGGCGACGCCGCCGCGCAGCGCGCGGTCCAGGACAACGCAGATGCGGTCGGCGCGAGCGTGCGCGATGCTCGCCGATCTGCTCGTCGTCGACACGATCGTGCTGGGTAGCCTCGCGACGTATCTCGGCGATCCGTGGATCGCCCGCGTCCGCGAAACGTTCGCGCGCGAAGCGCTTCGCCACCGCGTGGCGACATGCACCGTGCGGCGGCCGTCGCTTCCCGCACGTGCAAGACCTGAGCGGACTCGCAGCGGCGCTCGACGCCTGACGAAAGACCACGGGTCACCGCATCCGTTGCATGCGATGCCCGCGGTGGTGCGAGAACGCTGCGGCTGGAGCGGGCGGGAAACGAACCCGCGCTAGCTTCGCAGCTGCTGCAATGCTGCGCGCGCGTTCGCCGCGCGCTCGTCGTCGGGGCCGGCGTGTTTGAGATAGGCGCGAAAATCGGCGGTCGCGTCGGTGCGCCGCCCGATCGCCTGCAGCACGACGCCGCGGTTGAACAGCGCGGCGCGGAAGCCGGGGCGTTCTTTCAGCACGCGGTCGAGCTGCGCGAGCGCGGGAAGATCGCGGCCGCTTTCGTGCAGCGCGGTCGCGTAGTCCGTGCGGACGTCCGGATTGCCGGGATCGAGCGCGAGCGCGCGCGCGAAGTACTCCTCGGCCTTGTCGAACTTCTGCGCGTCGAACTCCATGTCGCCGAACTGGACGAGCGCGGCGAGATCGTTCGGATTGCGCGCGAGCCGCGCGCGCAGCGCCGTCAGCTCCTGCATCACGCGGCGGGCGGTCCGCCGGCCGCGGTGCCCCCGCCGGTCGAGGCGCCCGGGAGCGCGTTCGAGCCGCCGCCGATCGGCCCCGTACCGGTCTGCGGGACGGTGAACGTTCCGGGCGGATCGGTCGCGATCGGCGCCGGCGTCGCCGCGATGCGCGCGTCGCCTTGCTCGGCGACCGTTCCGCTCGGTCCGAACGCCGAACCGGTCGTGCCGAAGCCGACCCGCAGCAAATATCCCATCACCCCGAGGAACACGACGGCGAACGCGACGAGGATCGGCACGGCGATCCGAGGAGGAAGTCCCACGCCGGCAGACTTGGCGAATCGGCGTTCATGCTCCCGGGTCTCCCCGACGTCGCCGAGCTCCAGCTCGTGTTCGCGCAGTACAACTTCATGTATTTCGACGGCGAGATCCCGTCGTATCGCATCGCGTACAACGCGCGCTTCTCGAATCTCGCCGGCCGCATCACCTACAAGCCGCCGCTGATCGAGCTCTCGCCGAAGCATCTCAAGGGGAAAGAGGACGAGCTGCGCGAGACGCTGCTGCACGAGATGATCCACGCGTGGCTGCACGCGCGCGGGCAGAACCCCGGACACACCGCGACGTTCAAGAAGAAGATGCGCGAGCTCGGGCTGCGCTCGATCTATCATGACCTCGGCACAGCCACGCCGCTCAACGAGTCCACGAAGCGCTACATCGTGCGCTGCACGAAGTGCACGATGGAAGTACTGCGCCGCAAGAAGCCCTCGCCGAATCTCGTGTGCGCGCGCTGCCGCAAGCCGCTGATCGCGTTCGAAGTCGTCGAGATGCGCGAAGTCGAGCTCGGCCGCGCGGCGCGCGCCGGCCGCTGAACCGGCGCGCGCCCCCTTGACGCCGGCGCGCGCGCGGCGTACTATACCTATAGGTTATTTAACGACATGGTTCAGCAAGCAGCATCCGACGCGCTGAGCGCGACGCTCTCGGCGCTGGCCGATCCGACCCGGCGAGCGATTCTCGCCCGCCTCGCCGACGGCGAAACCTCGGTGGGCGAGCTGGCAAAGCCGTTCCGGATGACCCTTCCCGCCGTCTCGAAGCATTTGAAGGTGCTCGAGCGGGCCGGCCTGATCGTGCGCGGGCGGTCGGCCCAGTGGCGGCCGTGCCGGCTCGACGCCGGCCCGATGCGCGAGGTCGCGGCGTGGCTCGACGACTACCGCCGGTTCTGGGACGAGCGCTTCGATCGACTCGACGACTACCTCACCGAGCTCAAAGCGAAGGAGACGAAACGTGCCCGACACGACTAGCCCCGACATGACGATCGTGCGCGTGTTCGACGCACCGCGCGCGCTCGTGTGGGCGGCGTTCACGCAGACCGATCATCTGCGGCAGTGGTTCGGCCCGAAGGGCTTCAGCAATCCGGTGTGCGACGCCGACGTTCGCGCCGGGCGGGACGCTGCGCATCACGATGCGAGGTCCGGACGGCGCGCTGTACCCGATGGAAGCGGTGTACGAAGAGGTCGTCGAGCCCGAGCGAATCGTCTGGAACACGTCGGTCGAGCATCCCGGCAACGTCGCGTTCGACATCCACCAGGTGATCACGTTTGCCGAGCGCGACGGCAAGACCGAAGTGACGCTGCTCGCGTTCGTCACGCGCGCGACGCCGGAAGCCGCGTTCGCGCTCGGCGGGATGCACGAGGGCTGGACCCAGAGCCTCGACAAGCTCGACACGCTCCTCCACCGCGCCTGAACGCCCGACACGCTAGAGAGCGGCGCTGTAGTAGCTGTAGCCGTTCTCTTGGAGGACGGCGAGCGCGCTGATCCCGGCGGGGACGACGGTGATGCCCGGGAGGACGTGCTCGCGCAGGTGGCCTTGCAGCGTCGACGCGTTCGGCGCGTCGCCGCCGAAGCCGCCGGCCATGATGCGGTTCGCCACGTCGCCGAGCGCGGTGTTGCAGGCGAAGAACGCCACCCCGCGTTCCTGCAACGCCGGTACGGACCGGTCGGCGTTGGCTCCGAGCGTCGTGGAACGGTGCGCAAACGGGTTCCCTTGCGCGTTCAGCGTCAGAAACTCGCTCGCCACGTTGTGCACCGATCTCCGGAAGGTGATGCACGTGCCACACCGTGTCGTCCAGCGCGATCGTCACGGCCGATCCGGCGAGCACGATCGCGAGGTGCACGTCGCTCGGCGGGACGCCCCAGCCGTTCTCGAAACCGTTCAGCGAGTTGACTGCGAACTGCAGCACCGCGCCGTCGGCGATGCGCACGGCGCCGATCGCCTGACGATGACGGGCGCCGGTGCGGATCCGCGCGACGAATGCCGCCAAGTCGACGATCCCGCCGCCCTGCGCGAACGCTTCCGACGGCACGCCGGCGCCGACCGTCGCGCCCGCACCCGCCGCCCATGCGGCCGCGGCGCCGGTCGCGAGAAAGCCCTTCCTCGTCTTCATGCCCGAACCGTACCCCGCGTCACGGACGGCCTCCCGCCGTGATCACGGCGGCGGCGGCTCAGCGCAGGTGCCGGATCACCAGCCCGAGCGCGGCGAGGATGAACGCGTAGGCGACGAGCGTGATCAGCAGCGGCGAAGAGACGCGCCGGGCGAGCCGCGGTCCGATCGCGCCGCCGACGAGCCCGCCTAGCGCGAGCGGGACCGCGGCGGCCCAGTCGACGTCGCCGCGCAGCGCGTGCGTCGCGATTCCGATCGGCGAGGTCGTCGTCACGACGAACGCCGTCGTCGCGGTGACGACGTGCGGCGCCATCCGCGCCCCGATCAGCAGCACCGGGATCGAGATGACGCCGCCGCCGATCCCGAAAAACGAGGAGAAGAATCCCAGCGGGAGGCCGGCGAGGACGCCGAACCGCGGGTCGTGCGCGAAGGTTCGCTCGTGCTCGGCGCGCGAGGTCAGCGCCCGGCGGCGCAGGACGAGGATCGCGAGCACGACCATCACGATCCCGTACGCGACGTCGAACGCTTGCGGCGAGGCGCCGCGCACCGCGAGCGCGCCGGCGATCCCGCCCGGGACCGCACCGGCGGTGAACGGAAGCGCGACGCGCAGATCGACGCGCCGGTCGCGCAAGTACCCGAACGTCGCGCTCGCGGTATTCGCGAACACCATCACCAGCGAGGTCGCCGCGGCGGTCGCCGGCGCAACGCCGAACGCGATGCGCAGGACCGGCACGACGACGAAGCCGCCGCCGAGCCCGACCAGCGAGCCGAAGACGCTCGCCGCGGTGCCGACCGCGAACAGCACCAGCGCTTCGCCCGTCGTCATCCCGCCGCGCATCGCGCGCTCAGCGCGCCGGCCTCAGCTCTGGACGCGCCCGATGTAGCGCCGGTCGCGCGTGTCGATGCGGATGACGTCGCCCGGATTCACGAACAGCGGGACCTGCACGCTCGCGCCGGTCTCGAGCTTCGCCGGCTTCGTCGTCCCGGTCGCGGTGTCGCCTTTGAATCCCGGGATCCGTCTCCTCCACGCGCAGCTCGACGTGCGCCGGCAGGTTCGCGCCGATCGCGGTGCCGTCGTGAAACTGCACGTCGATGCGCATCCCGTCTTTCAGGAAGTCGGCCGGTTCGCCGAGGACGTCGCGCTGCAGCGTGACGTTCTCGTAGGTCTCGTTGTCCATGAAATGGTAGCCGTCGGCGTCGTTGTAGAGCATCTGCATCTCGCGGTTGTCGACCGTCGCGCGCTCGAGCTTTTCACCGGCCCGGAACGTGCGTTCGACGGTCGCGCCGGACTTCACGTTCTTCAGGCGCGTGCGCACGAACGCCGAACCCTTGCCGGGTTTGACGTGCAGGAACTCGATGACGGTCCACAACTGACCGTCGATGACGATCGTGACGCCGTTTCTGAAATCGTTCGATGAGATCATTGATGGTTGAGGCTCTTCTCCAAAAAACGCCGCACCAACTCCGCAGGCACGGCCGTCACGACGACCGGCCGGCTTTCAAGAGCGAGAGCCGGTTCTCCGTCCCGCGACGCAAGCGTTCGAGGTTCTCGCGGTGGCGCACGACGATCAAGAGCGCCGAGACGATCCCGTAGACCAGCCCGACCGTTCCGAGCCCGAACCACAGCACGGCCGCCATCGCGATCGACGCGAGCATCGAGCCCAGTGAGGCGAAGCCGCTCGCCAGCACCACGGCCAGCCAGACCAGCGCGAAGGCGAACCCGGCCGGCCACCACAGCGCGAACAGCGCGCCGAAGTGCGTCGCGACGCCCTTCCCGCCCTTGCCGCCGAGGAAGGGCGACCAGCAGTGCCCTGCGACCGAGGCGAGTGCGGCGACGGCGCCGGCGAGCGGGCCGCCGAGCGCGCCGGCGGCGAGCGTCGGGGCAAAGCCCTTCAGCGCGTCGAGGACGAGCACCGCCGCGGCGCCGCGCCGCCCGAGCGTGCGCAGTGCGTTGGCCGCACCGATGTTTCCGCTGCCCGCGCTGCGGATGTCCGTCCCGTAGAACGTGCGCGAGACGAGGACGCCGAACGGGATCGCGCCGACGGCGAACGCGACCACGGCGACGCACGCGAGCAGCAGCACCGCGCGTTCACGGCGCTTCCTCGTGCGGCTCGTCGCGCCGCGAGCGGAACTCGAAGCGTCAGCGGAACGCCCTCGAAATCGAACTCCGCGCGCAGCGTGTTCTCGATGAAGCGCCGGTACGACGCGGGGACGAGCTCCGGATCGTTGACGTGGAAGACGAACAGCGGCGGATGCGTCTGCGGCTGCGAGACGTAGAGGATCTTGAGCGGCTTCCCGGAGTGATCGGCGGCGGGTGCGCGAGCACCGCGTCGCGCACGACGGTGTTCAGCCGTCGCGGTCGGGATGCGGCGGTCGAGGTTCTCCGCGACCTTCTCGACGAGCGGCATCAGGCTCTGCAGCCGGCGTTTCGTTTTCGCCGAGAGGAACGTCACCGGCGCGAACGACGCGAACGGCATCTGCGCGTGGATCTCGTTCGCCAGCTCGTTCTGGCTGAACTCGCCGAGCTCGCGCACGAGATCGTACTTGTTGCCGACGATCACCAGGCCTTTGCGCTCCTCGAGCGCGATGCCGGCGAGCCGGCGATCCTGATTCGTCGGCCCTTTCAGCGCGTCGACGAGCAAGATCACGATGTCGGCGCGCGAGATCGCTTTGAGCGAGCGCAGCGAGGAGTAGTACTCGATCGCGCCGTGATGCGTCGCCTTCTTGCGCACGCCGGCGGTGTCGATCAGCCGGAACGTCCGGCCTCTCCAGAGGAAGAGCGTATCGATCGCGTCGCGCGTCGTTCCCGGGACGTCGGAGACGATCGCGCGCTCTTCGTTCAGCAGCGCGTTGAGCAGCGACGACTTGCCGACGTTCGGCTGCCCGATCAGCGCGAGCGAGAGCTCCGCTTCGCCGACGTTCTCCGGATCCTCCGGCGGGAGCCGTTCGACGATCGCGTCGAGCAGATCGCCGGTGCCTTCGCCGTGCAGCGCCGAGACGCCGTACGGCTCGCCGAATCCGAGGCCGCTGAACTCCGCGTGGATCGACGCGGCGGCACGCGGCGACTCGATCTTGTTCGCGGCGAGCAGCACCGGGCGGCGCGTGCGGCGCAGAATCTGCGCGACGTCGTGATCGACGGCCGTCATCCCGTCCTGCGCGTCGACGACGAACACGATGAGGTCGGCGTCGCGCGCGGCGGACTCTGCCTGCGCCTGCGTCCCCTGCGCGATCGCGTCGGCCGGGTCGATCTCGGTCTCGATCCCGCCGGTGTCGACCAGGGTGAACCTCGCCCGCGCCACTCGGTCAGCCCGTAGAGGCGGTCGCGCGTGACGCCGGGGGTATCCTCGACGATCGCCAGGCGCTGGCCGAGGAGCCGGTTGAACAGGGCGCTCTTCCCGACGTTGGGGCGGCCGACGACCGCGACGGTCGCCGGCCGGACGCGGAGGGAAGGTGCGAGGGCTTCGGCCATGACCGCCCAAGCTTCCATCGATATGCTCCGTCGCCTCGCGGCGCTGGCCGCGTGCGCTCTGCTCCTCGCCGCCGTCGTCGACCGGTTCGCTCTACGTGACGACGCTACCAAGCGGTGCCGACGTCTGGATCGACGGGACCTACGTGGGCCGCAGCCCGCTCGTCCTCGACGCGCTCGGGACCGGCCGCCACAGCGTGGCCTCGCGATGGCGGGCTGGACGCCGCAGCAGGTCGACGTCAACGTCGCCGGCGGGCAGACGACGCTCAGCTCGACGCAGCTCGATCGCGCCGCAGGCAGGCCGGCCGCGCGCGCGGGCTCGATCGCGGTGCGCGGCGTCCCCTCGCGCGGCGTCACGCTCGACGGCGTGCCGGTCCGTGCCGCGAAGGACGGCGCGTTCGCCGCGCCGGCCGGCACCCACGAGCTCGCCGTCCGTACGCGGCAGGGCCGGATCACGCGGACGTCACCGTGTGGCCGCAGACGCGCACCGACGTCGTGCTGACGCCGGAGGCGAGCCCCAGCGCCCGAGCGTCCTCGCCCCGGCCGACGGCTACGTGCCGGCGAGCGCGATCCGCATCGACGGACCGAAGATCGTCGTGCGCTTCCGCAGCCACGAGATCGTCGCGCGGTTCGGCGAAACGGTCTATCGCGTCGACGGCAAGAACGTCGACTACGCGGAAGCCCCGACCCAGATCGGGAACCGCCTCTACCTACCGCTCGACCTGCTCACCACGCTCACCGCAGGAACGCCGTAAGTGCCGCAGATCTCCATCGAGACCGCTTGACCGTGCCGCAGATTTACATCGAGACGCACGGGTGTCAGATGAACGACGCCGACTCGCAGGACATCGCGCGCCGCGCGCTGTCGGCCGGCTTCACGCTGGCGGAACGGCCCGAAGACGCCTCGGTGCTGGTGCTCAACACGTGCACGGTGCGCGACAACGCGGAGCGGCGCGCGTACGGGCGCATCGCGCACTGGAAGGCCGTCAAGGACGCCGATCCGTCGGTGAAGGTCGTGGTGACCGGCTGTCTGGCGGAACAGGACAAAGACCGTATGCGGACCGTCGTGCCGCACGTCGACGGCGTCTTCGGCACGCGCGAGCTGGGCGCGCTCGGCGATGCGCTCGCCTCGTGGCGAGATGAGTATCCTGACGACGATCTGACGCGTCGACCGCGAGATCGACACGCTGCTCGGCGGGGCCGGTGAAGGGATCGCCGGACCGTACGACGCGCTGCGCGGCTTCGTCACCGTGCAGCGAGGCTGTTCGTACTACTGCACGTTCTGCATCGTCCCGCACGTCCGCGGTCGCTTCGACCACCGCCCGATGCGCGACATCCTCGACGACGTTCGCCTCAAATCGACGGCCGGTGCGCGTGAGATCATGCTGGTCGGTCAGACGGTGAACGCCTACAAGGAGCCGGCGACCGGCGCGGACTTCGCAGACCTGCTCGAAGCGATCTGCGCGATCGACGCGGTCGAGCGCGTCGGGTTCATCAGCTCGCACCCGAAGGATCTGAACGAGAAGCTGGCTCGGGTCTGCGCGCGGCTGCCGAAGATGAACCCGCGCTTCCACCTCGCGCTGCAGTCGGCGTCGAACCCGCTGCTGCGGCGGATGAACCGCAAGTACACGATCGAAGAGTTCCTCGACCGCGTCGGCACGTTCAAAGCGCACAATCCCGCGTGGGCGATCACCACCGACCTGCTCGTCGGCTTCCCCGGCGAAACGGAGGCGGACCACCAGCGCACGCTCGATCTGTGCGCGACGGGGATCTTCGCGCAGGCGTACATGTTCGTCTACTCACCGCGCCGCGGAACGCCGGCGGCGGTGTGGCACGCGAAGGAGCCCATAGCGTCCGACGTCGCGGCGGAGCGCTTCAAACGCCTCGTCGCGGTGCAAGACGCCGCGGTGACGGCGTATCACCAGCGAAAAGTCGGCACGACGGTGCGCGCGCTGATCCATGGCCCGTCGCGCAAAGACAAGGCGAAGCTCAGCGCCAAGACGACGGACAACGTCACGGTGAACTTTCCGCTGATCGAGACGACGCCCGATCTGGAACGTCCGTGGGCCGACGTGCGGGTCGAGAGCGCCTCGGTGTGGGGCGTCCGTGGAACGTGCGTCGCCCGTGCCGCGCGCTACGACGGTGCGGCCGAACCGCTCGTCCCGGCGCTGATCGACCTCATCGGCGCCTGACGCGCGATCGCATTCAGCGTTTCGCCCGAGGCAGCGAGCCGTCGCGCGCGATCGCGATAGCGGCGCCGCGCCACAGCACCGCGCCGCCGAGAAAGCCGCACAGCCACACGGCTGCGCCGAGCAGGTCGCGCAGCGGGATCAAGGCGGCGTGTCGCCCGTCGTGGCCGCCGAGCGCCGCGCGGGCACGCACGTGCAGCCCGAGGCGCAGCCTCGCCGCGACGAGGAGGAGCGGCAGCGCGACGCGTTTGTCGCGGGCGAGCAGCACGGCCGCCGCCGCGAGCGGCAGCGGATACGTCAGCGCGATCCCCGGATAGCTCGCCGGGCGGACGCTGCGGATGGTGCGCGCCCAGCGCAGCTCGTGCAGCGACGAGCGCACGCAGGCCGCGCTTCGTGGACGAGGTTCGTCGACGACGTACGGCACGAGCGCGACGCGCCGTCCGTGCTCGGCGACGAGCCGGCCGAGGACGTGGTCGTCGGCGATGTGCGCGCCGAGCGCGGCGCCTCCCGCCGATCGCCGCGAAGACGTCGCGGCGCACCGCCATCGTCGCGCCGAAGCAGTAGCGCAGCGGCTCGAGCGCGTGCGCGGCGAGCGCCGACGGGGTGAACTGCTCGGTGATCCACATCGCGCCGAGCGCGTCGGCGACGCTTCCCGTGGCCGGTTCGCCGCGGTACAGGCACGTCGCGGCGCCGACGGCCTCGTCGTCGAACGCCGCGGCGACCGCTTCGAGCCAGTCCGGCCCGACGCGCATGTCGCTGTCGGCGATCGCCAGAATCTCGCCGCGGACGAGCGGAAACGCCGGCGCGAGGTTCGCGATCTTCGGGTTGACATACGGCGCGTCTGGTGGTGCGTCGCCCGCGCCGGCCAGCGCCGTGCCGCACGTCGCCGATCACGACGCGCGTCGCGTTCCGGGTACTCCGCCGCGATCGTCCTGGCGGTCGCGAGCGCGCCGTCGTCCGCGTCGCGGACGGTGAAGATCACGTCGAACGCGGGATAGTCCTGTGCGCAGAACGAGCGCAGGTTCTCCGCGAGCTGCGGCTCGTCACCGTGCAGCGGCTTCAGCACGGTCACGTGCGGGTGCGATCGCGCGCGCGGGCGCTCGCGGATGCGGCGCTCGAACGCGCGCAGCCGCGTCAGGGCGAAGACGGTGTAGCCGATGCTCGCGACCGTCGCGCCGAGCGCGAGCGTCGCGGCGATCGCGCGCGCGTCAGCGCGCACGGGCGAGGTCGCGGAAGGCGATCCGTTCGATCCCGTTCGCGCGCACTGCCTCGACGACGCGCGGGCTGACGAGCGCGGCGAACTCGTCCTCGAGGCGGTACGGCGTGAGGTCCGCAGCCATCCCCGGCCAGCGTTCCGTCGCGGCGTGGAAGTACATCTCCGTCGCGCCCTCGGGAAGCTGCGCCAAATAGCCGAGGACGCGCGGCTCGGTCATCCGGCCGGTGTCGTTGAAGCCGAAGACGTGGTCGTTGTGCGCGACGCCGCGCGCGCGCATCCGCGCCTTCATGATGCGCAGGAACGGCGAGAAGAATAGCGCTTGGGCGACGCGGGCACCGAAATGCTCGTGAGAGGCGCGCCAGCCGGGGAGAAACGGCTCGTCGGGGATCCGCATCGGCGGCGAGCCGAACTCGCGCGCGACCTTCAGGATCAGCCGCAGGACGGTGGGGTGGAGATGGTAGTGGCACTGGGCGTTGACGTGATCGAACGGAAGATTCGTCGCGGCGAACGCCTCGAACTGCGCGCGGATCTCCGCTTCGAGCTGGCGCTGCACGGCGCGGCTGAAGAAGTACCGCACGCCGATCCGAGTGAGGTCGCTCGAGAGCATGCCGTCCTCGCCGACCAGCGCCGGGATGCGTTCGGGCGGGAGCAGCGGGCGTCCGGCGACGACGACGACGTGCAGGCCGACCGCGAGCGCCGGGTTCGCCCGTGCGCGCGCCGCCGCGTCGGCGGCGGCCGGCTCGGCGACCATCAAGCTCGCCGCGCTCACGATGCCCTCGCGGTGGCCGCGCTCGATCGCCTCGTTGACCGGAATCGAAAGTCCAAAGTCGTCGACCGTGACGATCAAACGGCGCACCGGCGTCCCCTCCGTGCTCGGATGCTTGCGGCCCTGCTGCGAAGGGTGCACAATCAGTGCGTGGGGCTCGATCTCATCATCGGCGTGTTGGCGGCGGCGTTCCTGACCTTGCTCGGAACGGGTGGGCTCACGCCCGACACCGAGGTCGCTCCGCCCGAGCCGGTCCGGCCGTTCACGCTCGTCCGCATCCCGTCGGACGATGATGCCCAGCCGCAGATCTGGCCGCTCGGCTGGAACTGATCTCTCCACCGAATCCACAGAGATCGATCGCCATCCACAGGGAGCGAACGCCGCGCGCCGGGAATCGGCGGCAGATGCGGTCAGGGCGCGAGTGACGACGACCACGACGTGGTCGCCGATGCTCGAGCAGTATTTCGGGATGAAGCATCGCTATCCCGAAGCGATCTTGCTTTCGCGCGTCGGAGATTTCTACGAGGCGTACGGTGACGATGCCGAGACGATCGCGCGCGCGCTCTCGATCACGCTGACCTCGAAGGAAGCCGGCAGCGGGCGGCGCGTCGCGATGGCGGGCGTCCCGTATCACGCGCTCGACGGCTACCTCGCGAAGCTGGTTCACCAGCGCTGCGTCGTCGCGCTCGCCGAGCAGCTCGAAGCGCCGGTGCCGAACAAGCTCGTGCGCCGCGACGTCGTGCGCGTGGTGACGCCGGGGACGCTGATCGAAGAGCACATCCTCGAGCGCTCGGCGCACAACTACCTGGCGGCGATCACCGCCTTCGACGACGTAATCGCGCTCGCGCACGCCGACATCTCCACCGGCCACATCTCCGCGACGGCGTTCGAAGGCGAGAGCGCGCTCGAGGACGCGCTCGCCGAGATCGCCCGGCTCGACCCGGCCGAGCTCGTCGCCGACGTCGCGCCCGACGTCCGGCCGGCGCTCGACGCCGCGCTCGAGAACGGCGCGCACGCGCATCGCCGTTCCGGTCCTGGCGTCGGTCGACCAGCGCGTGCGCGAGCCGATCGACGGCTTCTCGCTCGACGCGTCGCTGGCGATGCACCGCGCGCTCGACGCGCTCGGCGCGTTCGTCCGCCGGGTCAGCGTGCAGCAAGCCGGCGGACCCGCGCTGCGCGCGGTGCAGTACTACCGGCAGGCGACGTTTCTCGCGCTCGACCCGAACACGCGCAAGCATCTCGAGCTGACGAAGGCGCTCGGCGCCAACCCGCAAGGCGACGCTGCTGGCGACGATCGACCGCACGCGCACCGCGATGGGCTGCCGGCTGCTGGGACGCTGGCTGCAGGCGCCGCTGATCAGCATCGGACGCGATCGGCGCGCGCGCGGATTGCGTCGGAGCGCTGGTGGCAGATGCGACGAGGCGGATCGCGCTGCAGGACGTGCTGTACGGCTGCTTCGATCTCGAACGGATCGCGCAGAAAGTGCGCTTCCGCCGCGCGCTGCCGCGCGATCTCGGCGTCGCTGCGCCGCACCCTGAAGCTGCTGGACCCGATCGCCGACGCGCTGCGCGAAACGGCGCTCCCGGCGGGGATGCACCGCATCGCCGCGACGCTCGCCGACTTCACCGAGATGCGCGCGCGATCTCGAGCGCACGCTGCTCGACGAGCTGCCGGCGACGCTCGCCGACGGCGGCGTGGTGCGGCCCGGCGCGAGCGCCGAGCTCGCCGAGTGCGTCGCGCTGCGCGCCGACGCGCGCACCCGCATCGCCGCGCTCGAAGAGCGCGAGCGCGAGCGCAGCGGGATCAAGTCGCTGAAGGTCAAGTACGCCTCAGCGTTCGGCTACGCGATCGAAGTTCCGAAGGCGCAGACCGCACACGTCCCCGGCGACTACACGCGCCGCCAGACGCTGGCGAACGGCGAGCGCTACGTGACGCCGGAATTGCGCGAGCTCGACGTCGCGATCGGCTCCGCCGAGTCGCGCCAGCTCCGTCTCGAGCAAGCGCTGTACGAGGCGCTCGTCGAGCGCGTCGCGGCGCGCGTCGACGAGCTGCTCGCCACGGCCGACGCGCTCGCCGAGCTCGACGCGTACTGCTCGCTCGCGCAGGTCGCCGGCGAGCGCGGCTACGTGCGGCCGGCGTTCGTGGACGAGAGCAGCATCGAGATCGTCGACGGCCGGCATCCGGTGATGGACGTGCTGCTCGGTTCCGCGTTCGTCCCCAACGATGTGCGCGTCGGCGCCGACCGCTCGCGATTCATCCTGCTCACCGGGCCGAACATGGGCGGGAAGTCGACGTTCTTGCGGCAGACCGCGCTGCTCGTCGTCCTCGCGCAGATCGGCTCGTTCGTCCCGGCGCGCGCGGCGAAGCTCGGCATCGTCGACCGCGTGTTCACCCGAATCGGCGCGGGCGACGATCTCGCCTCGGGCCAGTCGACGTTCTACATCGAGATGGCCGAAGCGGCGAACATCCTGCGCCGCGCGACCGACCGCAGCTTGCTGCTGATCGACGAGATCGGCCGCGGAACGGGGACGGTCGACGGGCTGGCGATCGCGCAGGCGATCTGCGAGTACCTGCTCGAGCGCGAGACGCACGCGCCGATCACGCTCTTCGCGACGCACTTCCACGAGCTCGTCGCGCTCGGCGACCGCTGGGCGATGGTCGCGAATTTCCACATCACCGCGGTCGAGAGCACGCGCGGCGGCGCGCCGGTGTTCTCGCATCGCGTCCTCGCCGGCTCGTCGTCGCGCTCGTTCGGCATCGAAGTCGCGCGGATGGCGGGGCTGCCGCCCGCCGTCGTGGAGCGCGCGCGCGAAGTCGCGGCCGTGCTCGAAGGCCGCCCTACGTTGGAAGCGGCGGTGCCGTTGCGCGGACGGTTGGCGAAGCCGGCGGTCGTCGAGCAGCCGCTTCTCTTCGAGCTGCGCTGAGTTCGTTTGCGCGGGCCGCTCGACCGCTGCGGCGAGCTCCGTGACTTCGGCCGTCGAGGTCGCCGACTCGTCGATCGCCTACGATCTCGGACCGAAGGCGCGTGCCTACGGTTCGGCGGGGATTCGGGAGCTGTGGGTCGTCGAGGTTCCGAGCGCATCGGTCGTCGTGCACCGCGCGCCGCGCGCCGGCGGATACGACGACATCACGCGCGTTGCGCTCGGCGATCGGCTCAGCCCCCAGGCATTCCCGAACGTCTCGCTGCCCGTCGCCGATTTCGTGGCTGCCGCGGGCACGTAGCCCAAGCCCCGTACCGGCACGGTAACGACGGCGAGGGCGTCGAAGCCTCGACCGATGGCCGGTCCGTTCCTCGCGTTCGACCACGTCCAGCTCGCGATGCCGCCCGGGCGCGAGGATGAGGCACGCACATTCTACGTCGAGACGTGCGGGATGCGCGAGCTGCCGAAGCCGCAGCCGCTCGCGAAGCGCGGCGGCGCGTGGTTCGCGAGCGGCGAGCTGCAGCTGCATCTCGGCGTCGAACCGGAGTTCCGCGCGTCGGCGAAGGCGCATCCTGCCCTGCGGTGTGCCGACTACGAGGGGCTGATCGCCCGGCTGCGCAATGCCGGTTACGACGTTCGCGAAGACGACGACCTTCCGGAGACCCGTCGCGCGTTCGTCGCGGATCCGTTCGGGAACCGGCTCGAGCTCATCGCGACGTGATCCGGCTGCTCGATTCCGCGACGATCGGGCAGATCGCCGCCGGCGAAGTGATCGAGCGTCCTCTTTCGGTGGTGAAGGAGCTCGTCGAGAACGCGCTCGACGCCGACGCGATGCGGATCGCGGTGCGCGTGCGCGGCGGCGGGCTCGCGGAGATCGAGGTGGCCGACGACGGCATCGGCATCGTGCCGGAGGACCTCTCGCTCGCCGTAACGCGTCACGCGACCTCGAAGCTCGCCGACGCCTCGGGGCTCACGCGAGTCGACACGCTCGGCTTCCGCGGCGAAGGTCTCGCCTCGATCGCAGCGGTGGCCGACGTGACGATCGTCTCGCGAACCGCGCACGCCGAGATCGCGACGGCGATCGTTGCGCGCGGCGAGACGATCGGCGAGCCGCGGCCGGTCGCGGGACCGCCGGGGACGCGCGTCGTCGTGCGCGATCTGTTCGGCAACGTCCCGGTCCGCCGCGAATACCTACGTTCGCCCTCCGCGGAGTTCGGGCGCATCGCGACGTGGCTCGCGACGCTCGCGCTCGCCTACCCGCAGGTCGGCTTCACGCTGGAGCACGACGGGAAGAGCGCGTTCGCGTTTCCGCCGGGCGACGATCTCGCGCCGAGGCTGCGCCACATCTTCGGCGCATCGTCGACGGCGATGGTTCCGGTGCACGGCGAGGAGCGCTACGCCGGGGTTCGCGGCTGGGTCTCTTCACCCGGCGACGACCGCCCGGACCGGCGGAATCAAGTCCTGTTCGTGAACGGCCGGCTGCTGCGCAGCACGCTGGTGAGCGCGGCGTGGCACGCCGCGTACCGGACGTTCGCGATGGTCGGGCGACATCCGTACGGCGTGCTCTACGTGACCGTTCCGGCGAACGAGGTCGACCCGAACGTCCATCCGACGAAGACCGACGTCCGGCTGCGGCACGGCGAACGGGTCGTCGGGGTCGTCAAGGACGCGATCGCCTCGGCGCTGCGCCGCGGTGCGATCGAACGGCTCGAGCGCTCGATCTCGTTCGCGCCGCCGATACGCGAATCCACCTCGCTCGCCAGCGCGATCGACTGGACCGACACGCTGGTGTCCGGTGGTGCATGGCTCGCGGGCGGCGCGGAGAGCGCCGACGTCGACGCCGCTGATGGCGGTGGTGCGGCCGGTTCGGGGACCCCGGCGAAGCCGGTGCTGCGGGTGCTCGCGCAGATCGACCGCACGTACATCCTCGCAACGGACGGAGAGGCCGTCGTGCTCGTCGATCAGCACGCCGCGCACGAACGGATCGTCTTCGAACAGCTCGCGGCGAACGCGCACGCGCAGGCGACCGCCGAGGCTCTGCTGATCCCGTACACGTTCGAGATCCGACCCGAGGAGGCGGAGCGGCTCGACGCCTCGCTCGAGGCGCTCGCGGCGAGCGGGCTGCACGTCGAGCACTTCGGCGAGCGTGCGTATCGCGTGACGGCGACGCCGGCACGGCTGGTGCACGCCGGCCGCACGCGACCGTTCGACGTCGCGGACTTCGTCGAATGTCTCGGCGACGAGGTGCGCGGGCTCGACGCCGACCAGCGCGTGTGGGCCTCGCTCGCGTGCCACTCGGTCGTGGTCGCCGGCGAACGCCTCGAATATCCCGAGATGACGGCGCTCGTCGAGCGCCTGCAGCGTTGCGAGAACCCGATGCACTGCCCGCACGGCCGCCCGACGATCGTCCGGCTCGACCCCGACCGCATCGCGCGCCTCTTCAAACGGATGTGACGTCCGGCGTCCTGATCCTCACCGGTCCGACCGCGTCGGGAAAGAGTGCGCTCGCGCTCGCGCTCGCGGAGCGCTTCGACGCCGAGATCGTCGGCGCGGACTCGCGCCAGATCTACCGCGGGATGCCGATCGGCACCGCGGCGCCGAGCGAGGGCGACCTCGCGCGCGTGCGGCACCATCTCATCGGCTTTCTCGACCCGCACGAGCGCTACTCCGCGGCGCGCTTCGTCGCCGACGCCCTCGCCGCGATCGACGACATCCACGCGCGCGCCAAACGCGCGATCGTCGTCGGCGGAACGGGATTCTACATCCGTGCGCTCGCCGGAGACGTCGGGCTCTCGCCGGTGCGCGACGACGCGCTGCGCGAACGCCTTGCGCGTGAGGCGCGGATCCACCCGCCCGAAGCGCTCGCCGGATGGCTGCGCGCGCTCGACCCGCAGCGCGCAAGCGCGATCGCGCCGAACGATCCGTACCGGGTAACGCGCGCGCTCGAGATCGCGCTGGGCGACCGCGCGCCGCGCGACACGGACGCGACGAGGGCCCGCGGCAACCGCGCTAGCCGGGAAGGCGGGCGCGCGCCGCGATCCCGCTTCGCGCGCCTCGCTCCGCCTGCGGAACATCCCGTATCGAAAGGTCGCGTTGGATGTCTCCGTCGCCGTCCTGGAGCGTCGAGTCGCCGCACGTGTCGATGCGATGCTCGCGGCCGGATTCGTCGATGAAGCGGAACGCATCGGCGCCGACGCCGTCGCCGCCGACGCCGTCGGTTACCGCGAGGCGTCGGCCTATCTCAACGGCTGGTCGACCTTTCAGGAGCTCCAGGACGCACCTAATCCGCAACACACGCCGCTACGCGAAGCGCCAAGCGACGTGGTTTCGAACCGAAGCCGACCTCGAGCGCATCGCGGCATCGGACGACGCGGCGGCATCCCTCTCCGCGGCGGCGACGTCCCTCGGCTGGACATCGCCGACGAACGATTAGGAAGACTCGCTGCTGTCGTTCGGTGACGGGCCGGTGCTCTCGCGTGGCGACGGGTCGTCGCCTTCGCGGTACGCGTAGCCTTCTTCGAAGACCCAGATACCTTCGTCCTCGCCGAGCTGCAGCAGGTCATACACGGCAGCGACCGGCACGCCCGGCGGAACGTCCAGCGCCAACGTTCCGTCGTCGTCGTGTTCGGCTGTGCAGCCGAAGTCCCAAAGCGTCGTGAGAATATCGCGGGCGAAGGGGCGATCCGCCTCACGGACCTCGGGCGCGGCGCGGACGCGATAGGTGGAATGCCCGCCACGCCGGAGCACGCGCTCGAACCAAAGCGCGTCGTCGGCGCCCCGAAAGGCCGATACCACATCGTTGCAGCTCACGCCTCGCGCGTACCACGGGATGTTGTCGAGCCGAAACGTACCGTCGGACTCAGTCGTCACCCAGATGCCTTCCACGTTGACCGGCGGCCAATCGTCAGACGTGCGGTCCTTGTCGAGATCGAAGCGGACCTTCATCCACCCGCTCGACCCCTCGTCGTGGCGGTGCTTCATTTGGTACTCGCAGTCAGCCGGACATCGCGGCGAGGTAGTGGCGGTCGAACGCCGCGAGGAGTCCTTCGGCATTCGCGTACGGACCGGGCGTGTACGCGCGGGAAGCGATGCCGAGCTGCGAGCGTTCGTTGATGTGCCAGTCCTGGCGATTCGTCAGGTCCCAGAAGTTCACCGCGTCGCTCGGATCGAAATCCGGTCGCGCCATCGTCTCCGCATCGAAGAGCCACATGCAGCCGATCCATGTGTGCCCCGCGTCAACCGGCCGGACGAAGTGCACCATCACGTAGTCGGGATGCAGGCTCAGCAGCATCGACGGGAAGATCGTATAGTAGTAGACGCGTGAGATATCCGCGCCGTCGACGCCGCCGACGGACGGACGCGTCGTCGAGCCGCTCGTCGTCAAGCTGCCGCCCGGATGACGCATCTCCGAGTAGCCGCCGAGGAACGGTCCTTCGGTGAGATCGTTGCGTCCGCTGTCGGAGGGCGAGAGCCGGTCGAGCTGTGGGTGCAGTAGCGGGCAATGATAGCACTCGGAGTAGTTCTGAAAGACGAGCTTCCAGTTGCAGGCGAGCTCGTAGTCGATCGTGCGCGCGACGCGCAGCGTGCCGATCCGCCAGCGCGCGAAGCGCCCGAGCAGCGGCGCGAACGCGATCGCGAACGGCTCCGCCTCGTCGGCGAGGTTGACGAAGACGAACCCCTCGAACAGCGCGGTCGCTGCCGAGCGCAGCGGATAGTCGGCGCGTGCAAAGCCCGGGACGTCCGGCCATGTTGCGCGCCGCCAGCAGCGTGCCGTCGAGCCCGTACGTCCAGGCGTGATACGGGCACTGGATCGAGCTGAGCGTTCCCGCGCCGTTCTCGCAGAGCCGCGTCCCGCGGTGGCGGCAGACGTTGTAGTGCGCGCGCAGCACGCCGGCCGCGTCGCGCACGAGGATGAGGCTTTCGCCGGCGACGTCGACGACGGCGTAGTCGCCGGGATGCGGCACGTCCTCCTCGCGCGCGACGGCGATCCACGAGCGCGCGAAGATCGCGCTCGCGCTCGGCCGCGAACACGTCCGGCGAAACGTACCAGCGCGCGTCCATCGTCTTCGCGCCGGCGGCGATCTGCGGTGGGACGAACGTGGCCATAACGGTGCTCCGAAAGCGAGGTGGTCAGCGCTGCGCGGTAAGTTGTCAGCGTGCGGAGGAGGGGTCAGCGGTGCTTGAGCATCTCGCGCGCCGCATTCCAGCCGGCCGCGCCCATCACGCCGCCGCCCGGATGCGCGGCCGCGCCGCACAGGTAGAGATGCTCGACCGGCGTGCGATAGTTCGCGTATCCGGGCGCCGGCCGGAACATGAAGAGCTTGTTCAGGCTCATCGCGCCTTGGAAGATGTTGCCGCCGGTCAAGTTGAACGTGCGCTCCAGATCGACCGGCGTGAGTACCTGGCGGTCGACCACCGATGCCGTGAAGCCCGGTGCGTACCGCTCGACCATCGCGAAGCAGCGGTCGGCGAACGCATTCTTCGCGGCGTCGTCCCATGCGCCGTCCTTCAGCGTGTACGGCGCGTACTGGCAGAACATCGACATCAGATGCATCCCGGGCGGCGCGACCGTCGGATCGACCGATGAGGGGATCGTGCATTCGACGATCGGTTCCGCCGAAGCGCGGCCGTACTTTGCATCGTCGTAGCCGCGCTCGATGAAATCCTGATCGGGGCAGAGATGGATCGTCCCGCGGTGCTGCGGTCCGGGCGCCGAACCGGGGCAGGCGGCGAAGTCCGGCAGCGCGGAGAGCGCGACGTTGATCTTCGCCGATGCGCTGCTGTAGTCGATGCGGCCGATCTCCGCCAGGAAGTCCGGCGGCAGCACGTCGGGTGAGAGGAACGTCTCGAACGTCAGCCGGCAGTCGACGTTGCTCGCGACGGTGCGCGCGCGCAGCTCGTCGCCGTTCGCCAGCACGACGCCGGCCGCGCGCCGGCCCTCGACGAGGATGCGGCTCACCTCGGCCTCGGTGCGAATCTCGACGCCGAGGTCGCCGGCCGCGCGCGCGAGCGCCTGCGTGAGCCCGCCCATCCCGCCTTTGACGTAGCTCCACACGCCGCGCGCGCCGTTCGTCTCGCCCATGACGTGATGGAAGAGCACGTACGCGGTGCCGGGCATCGACGGCGCGGCGAACGCGCCGATGATCGCGTCCGTCGCGAGCGTCGCTTTGAGCTCCTCGGATTCGAACCAGCGATCGAGGATCGGCCGCGCGGCGCCGGTGAGCACTTCGAGCGCTTCGCCGAGCGCGCCGTCGAGCTTCTTCGCGTCGAGCCCGAGCTTGCGCCATCGCGAGCAGATCGCCGAGTCCCGGGCTTGACGACGTTCGGCGGGATCTGCACGAGCGTCGGCTCGATCACCGTCGCGACGCGTTCGAGCATCGCGATGTATGCGCGGATAGCGATCGGCGTCGCGCGCGCTGAACTTCGCGATCTCGGCGCGGTTCGCGGCTTCGTCGGCGCCGAGCATCAGGTACCGGCCGTCGGCGGAACGGCGAGAACGACGACGGGTTGCGCTCGACGAGCTCGAAGCCGTAGTCGCGCAGTCGCAGATCGCGCACGATCTCGGGGCGGAACAGGCTGTTGACGTACGCCGCCGTCGAGACTTTGAAGCCCGGAAACGTCTCTTCCGTGACGCACGCGCCGCCGACGACGGAGCGGCGCTCCAGCACCAGCACCTTCCATTTCGCGCGGGCGAGGTAACACGCCGTGACGAGGCCGTTGTGTCCGCCGCCGATCACGATCGCATCGTACGTGGTGTTCATCGTGCTCGCTCTTTTGCGCGCCGTCCGGACCGCCCTGGCGGGATATCCGCGCGCCGGGCCTAACCTTTCACGCATGGCGCCTCCGCGATCCCAGCCGCTCCAAGACGTCTATCTCGCCGAGGTCAAGCGGCAGGCCGTGCCGGTCACGATCTATCTCGTCAACGGGTTTCAGCTGCGGGGGGTGGTGAAGGGATTCGATCCGTTCACGATCGTCCTCGAGTACGAGAAGAAGGCGCACCTCATCTACAAGCACGCCGTGTCGACGATCTCACCGCAAGGCGCGGTCGCGGGTTCGCTGGTCCCCGACGAAGCGGAGGTCCGCGGCGCCGTGACGACCGGCGTTCCGATCGTCAAGACGAACGGAACGGGCAACGATTTCGTGGTCGTCGACGAGCGGATCGCGCCGGTCGCCGAAAAAATCGCGTTCGCGCGCCGCGTGTGCGCGCGCGACGGCGGCATCGGCGCCGACGGCGTGCTGTTCATCGAACCCTCCGAGCGCTTCGACGTGAAGGTGCGCATCGTCAACGCTGACGGCAGCGAGGCCGAGATGTGCGGCAACGGGATGCGCTGCGTCGGCCGCTATCTCGACGAGCACGACGGTCGCGCCACGGCAACCGTCGAGACGCTCGCCGGCCCCATCGCGACGCGGATCGTCTCGCGCGCGCCGTACCGCGTTGCGGTCGAGATGGGCGAGCCGCGGATCGGGCCGCCGCACGCCGTCGCCGGATTCGAGGCGACGCCGGTGAATCTCGGCAACCCGCACGTGGTCATCCGCGTCGACGACGTCGATGCGCTCGACCTCCCAACGCTCGGCCCGCGCATCGAGCGCGACGCGCGTTATCCGCAGGGAACGAACGTCCACTTCGTCGCTCGCCGGGGCGAGCGCTGGCGCGTTCGCCACTGGGAGCGCGGCGCCGGCGCGACGCAGGCCTGCGGGACCGGCGCGGTCGCGACGGCCGCGGTGCTGATTGCCGGCGGCGACGCAACCTCACCGGTCGCGCTCGACGTTCCAGGCGGCGTGCTCGACGTACTTTGGACGCCCGGAGAGCGCGCGACGCTCGTGGGCGACGCCGTGCGGGAGTTCGAGCGAGTCCTGGAATGACCGGCCTCGCGTACACGGACGCGCGCGGCCGCATCTATTTCGACGAGACGCGCTCGCCGCTCGCCGACGGAGGGATCGAGCGCGCGCCGCGCGCCGAGGAGCTGATCCCCGCTCCGACGGGGACGGTGACGACGATGCTGCCCGGCCGCGCGCCGCGGCTCGCGGGCGGACGGATCGCCGCGCGGCGCACCGCGCTCGCCGCGCTGCTCCCGGCGGGGTACACGCGGCTCCTGCTTCCCGCCTATCGGCGCACCGACGGCGCTCCGCCGCTCCCGCTGTTCGGGTACACGTTCGCGTGCGTCGTCGACGACGCGCTGCACGTCGCCGCCATGCGCACGGACGAGAGCGAGGACTGGACGCCGCGCTACTTCGGCGAGGGAGAGCTCGACGCGCTGCTGCGCGCGCGCCAAGCGGAGGATCCGCGGAACCGCACGCTCGCGCAGCTCGCGGTCTGCTCGCGCGACTACGGCTGCTTCACGGCGCAGAACGTCTTTCTCGAACGCGGCGAAGCGGCGCTTCCCGTGTCACCGAAGTGCAATGCTGCGTGCGTGGGCTGCATCTCCGAGCTCGCGGCCGATGCGGGGATGCCCTCGCCGCAGACGCGCGTCGCGTTCGAGGCCGACGTCGAAGACGTCGTCCGGATCGCCGTCCGGCATCTCGAGCGCGTCCCCGACGGGATCGTCTCGTTCGGTCAGGGCTGCGAAGGCGAGCCGCTGCTGCGCGTCACGACGATCGAGCGTGCGATCGCGCGAATCCGCGACGCGCGCGCGAACGGCACGATCAACCTGAACACGAACGGTTCGCTGCCGAAGAGCCTGAAGCGGCTGATCGATGTCGGATTGCAAGCCGTCCGGATCAGTCTCAACTCGTTTCGGCCGGACGTGTACGCCGCGTACTACCGTCCCATCCGGCTACGATCTCGACGACGTCCTTGAGTCGATCGCGCTAGCGTCTGCCGCGGGGATGCGGGTCTCGTTGAACTACCTGACGCATCCCGGCGTCACCGACGAGCGCGCCGAAGTCGACGCACTCGAATGGTTCCTCCGCGCGCATCCCGTCGCGATGGTGCAGACGCGGACGCTGAACATCGATCCCGAGCGCTATTTCGCGCAGGTCGGCCGGCCGGCCGATCCGCTCGGGATGCGTGAGGCGCTGCACCGCATCGAGCAACTCGGGATCGCGCTCGGCAACTTCACCCACACCCATTGAGAGGATTCAGCGGTCCGCCTCTGCGATGAGGCCGGTTTTAGGCCGTGGTGGTCGGATCGACGTGGTGGCGCATCACTTCGCCGCCGAGTCCGATGTCGTGCGCGTGGGTGGCGACGCCCACTTCGGTGCCGGTGCCGATCAGCTGCGTCGTGATCGAGCCGCCTTGGCCGTTCGTCGCGGAGACGAGGAGAGAGCCGTCGGCGTTCGCCGTCACCGTTTCGCCGCCGGCGAGCGTGGTGCTCTTGCCCTTCGCGAGCTGCACCGGGTTGCCGCCGTCGATGATGCTGTACGTTCCGTCACGGTGCATCGTCACCGAATCGAGGCCGTTGTTCAGACTGACGGTCGCCGACTGGTTGTACGCCTTGCCGTCGGCGTTCGGCTGCGTGACGGTCGTCGAAACCCTGTAGCCGCCGGCGATCGACGACGAGTCGACCAGATCGCCCTGCGCGTGCATGTCGTCGTACTTCTTGGAAACCTGCGTCGTCGTGCCGTTCGGTCCGACGACCGTTCCGTTCTCGGCGATGTGCGGATCGCCGGTGGAGCTGATCTTCATGTCGCCGACCTGCTGCTGCGGCGAGACTCCCGGCCGGCGGCCCCCACGGCGTCGGGCCCCAGCCGCCGACTCCATTTCCGTAGCCGTTCCCGTAGCCGTTCCCGTAGCCGTTCCCGTAGCCGTTCCCGTAGCCGCCTGAACCGTAGCCGCCGAGGCCGCCGAAGCCGCCCGCGCCGAGTCCGCTGCCGCCCGCCGCACCGGTCAGCGAGCCCAGCAGTTGCTGCAACGCGCCGACCAGGCCGCTGAGCAATCCCGTGAGTGTGCCGGTCGTGCTGGGTTTGCTCCGCGCCGCCACACCGCCGAGGCACTGCGGATTCAGCAGGCTCGGTTTCATGATCGATTGTTTCTCGACATCGATCTTCCAACCGATCTCCGGGACGCCGCCGTGCCGAACCTGATCCTGTAACCACTGGTCGAAAACGCAGTCAAGCACGGGATCGCTAAGCGCAAAGAGGGCGGCGTAGTGCGCGTTGTCGCCGCGGCCGCCGGAAACACCCTCGATATCTCCGCAAGTAACGACGGGCCGAGCCTGTCCGACGATTGGAACGTGCACGGACGTAGCATCGGTATTGCCAATGTCCGTAATCGGCTGCACACTCTCTACGGTGCCGCTTCTGCGTTCGCTATTGGCAATCGACGGGGGCGTAGAAGCCTCAATTAGCATTCCGCTGCGCGCATTTGGGGGCGGCAGCCCGGCGCGCGCGTGAACTGCGGCCCTCTCATTAGCACGCTTGTCGTCGACGATGAACCGCTCGCGCGCAGAAGCGTCATTGCCGAACTATGCCGTGATGGAATGATCCAGCTCGTCGGTGAGTGCATCTCGGGTGCCGAAAGCGTCGAGGCGATCCGGCGCTTGCGTCCCGAGCTCGTTTTCCTTGACGTAGAGATGCCGGAGTGCGACGGTTTCGAAGTCTTGGAAATGTTGGGCACGGCCGTACCGCCGGCAATTGTTTTTGTGACCGCTTACGATCAGTATGCGATTCAGGCTTTTGAGGTCGGCGCCTTTGGCTATTTGCTAAAGCCCTTCAATAGCGAACGTTTTGCGCGCGTGCTCGATCGCGCAAAAGAATATATAGCTGCGCATCGTCTCGCTGTACGAGCGACGCAGCGGCTGGCGGTGCGAAGCATTGGTGGCGTCTCATTCGTGAAGGTCGCCGAGATCGATTGGATCGAAGCTGAGAACTACTATTCACGACTGCATGTGAGCGGTACGTCGCACCTAATCCGTCGAAGCATGACCGACCTAGAGCGAGACCTTCGGAACGCGGCCTTCACCCGCATTCACCGTTCAAGCATTGTCAATCTGGAGCGCGTTACGCCCTTGTCCTAAACGAAAGCGGCGAGTACGACGTTCGATTGCGGGACGGCACGACGCACCGCGTAAGCCGAAGGTATCGCCGCGCATTGCAAAAGGCGCTCGACTCCCGCTGAGAGCCCCGCCTTGAGCTTGCAGTATACGTCTTTTGCGAGGCCGACGTATGCTTCGCGCTTCTCACGCATATCGCGTACGCTCGTCGCGGCGATAGCCGATGAGGGCGACGATAGAGAAGATCAACGAAAAGGACGCGAGGGCAACCACTGCATGCGCGGCATTATGTCCTGTGCCGGCGACGCTCCACAGCAGCTCACCGTATTGGCGCGTAGGGAGGTACGGTGAAATCGCAGCCGCGATGGCGGGCAGATACTTTGGCGGAATCCAGAATCCGCCCGCAAACGAGCAGAGCAGATAAATAATGTTCGTAACCGGGAGCGCGCCGCGTGGCGGAACCAGATACGCGATCGCGATCCCGGCCATCACGAACGGCACTGCGCCCGCAATCGCATAGAGCGCCAACGTCGCCCACTGCGTGGCATCGAGGGCAATGGGAGTGAACGCCTTTCCGATGGCGGCGACGAGAAAAGACGCCATTGTTGCAATCACTACGGCGACGATGATTCGCGCAGCGAAGCGCGTCTCCACGGAAACAGGAAGCGTGCGAAGGTAGCGTTCCCAGGGGCGCCCTCGCTCGGCGGCAATGCCGACGCCAAATTGAAATAGCGCAACGCCTACAACTGCAAAGCCCATGAACGACGCAAGCGTTTGATTCGCTGCGTCAGCTCCGACGCGCGCATATGGTACGCCGAATATGGTGTAAAACATCGCCGGAAATATTACGGTAGGAATAAGAAACGACGGCGTGCGCATCAGATCACGCAAAAGGGCAGCGACGTGCGCCGATAACAAACGCATTATTTACCTGCTTCCGTGAGTTGAAGGAAGATTTCTTCAAACGATGATTGCGTGATACAAAGGTCTGAGAACGGCACGTTTGAGGTTACGAGTGCGCGGATGTAGGCGTCGGTGTCATCCGTCGCTACGATTGTACGCGGTCCGGCGTGCACGACTGATGCGTCCGGCAGTGCAATGGGATCGCCCGTGTATTGAATGTGCCGGCGTCCGAAGCGCTCGCGAAACGCGGCCGGTGTGCCATCGAAGAGAACCCGCCCCCTATCGATCAGGATGATGCGCGTTGCAAGTGCTTCGGCCTCTTCCATATAGTGCGTCGTAAACAAAGTTGTGCGATTCGCGATGCCGGCATTTAGCTGCGACCATAGCCGGCGTCGCGATTCCGCATCGAGACCTGTCGTTGGCTCGTCGAGAACGACGACATCGGCGTTCATGCCGCACGCAAGCGCGAGGGCGACCCGGCGCTGAACGCCGCCCGAAAGCGTGCCGACGCGCGAGCGTGCGACGCTTTTTAGGTCGAACGCTTCAAGGATCGCGTCAGGTGAGAACGCGCTGGGATAGTGCGCGACCGCGAACGCGACCAGTTCGCCCACGCGTAACGCGTCCGGGAAACCGGTGGCCTGGGGAGTGCACGCGATCGTGCCTCGCATGCCCGCACTGCCACGGTCCGCGCGCCGAAGCCCGAGAAGAATTTCAAGCGCCGTCGTCTTTCCAGCGCCGTTGGGCCCTAAGAGCGCGACGCATTCGCCTCGTCTAACGGAAAACGAGACGCCCTTCAACGCTTCCGTCTCGCCATAGCATTTGTAGACGTCGTCAAAAACGATGCTCAGCTCGTCGAGCGTATCGCCTCGAAGATTGAGCGCCATGGGCCTTAGAGCTTCGGACAAATTCACTGGAGCCTCCGCGGCATAGACGAGTCTATAATTCAGACTTATCTGAACCTTACCCGACTTCCGAACCGTTGTCAATGAAGCTCCTAAAATACACGCCCCGTCCGGACGTCCCAAGCTTCGCTTCGGCAACATGCTGAGGCGCATGGCCGACTCGTCGGCCGGAGGTCGCTCGTGTGCCTTGAAAAATTACTTAATTTTCGAATCAAATTCAGCGCACGTCCGCGGCCGCAAGCTGCTATAGTCGAGCTGCATGAGCCGGCGACGAAAAAAGGACCCTACGCTCTTACCGTCATGGCGCACTCGCGAGGGTCCGCGTAGGCCGTCGCGTGTTACCGACGATGACGATGACGGGTTGGCCGGAGCACCCGTTCCGAAAACGCCATATCCGCCAAAACTGTCTGGGGGCGCATCAATTGCAATGCCGGCCGATAATCGTCGCGGCCCGGACCTTGACGCCGACGCAAGGCGAAGGCAGCCCGTAATACATACGGCCAATTAGCGTTTCAGCAAGAAATGGACAGTTCATGCGGCGGCGCGTCGACGGTCGATGGCAGCGACGTCTTTTTCGAAGAGGTCGCTGTGCAACCGGCCGCCGGTTGGCACCTTCAAGCGCTGGCTGCCGTTTTACGATGCTGACGCGTGGTCGTACTATGGCCTCGGCCGTGACGCAACGCGATATTTTCGCAGCGATGGCGGACCGCTGGAACGCCGCGCTCTACCGTCATGGCGCTTGCGTGCGCCATCTTCATGCACCGATGTAAGCGACGACATTGGCGTGGCCTGTTCGCCGATCATTCGAGCGTCTAGCGACGCCGGAAGAACCCGTCGAAAACGGCGCGCCAAGTGTGTCCCCCATCGGTCGATGTGGTCCAATATTCCTCAAATCCATCGGAGCGCGGGCGAAATAGGACCCGATTATTTTCCAGTACCCCTGGTTTCGCGTAGTCGGTGCCTGAAAGGAGAATGCCCTGCGGCGTCATGTTGCCGCGGAAAATCAAAACCGTTCCGTCGTTCTGAAAGAACGTTTGAACCCATTGCCGCCGGCTGTCATCGTAAGCTGAATAGCCTCTGCCTTCGACTCTGCGGCCATGCCAGCGCTCCAGCAACGCACATCCGTTCATCTCGGCGGTAACTTCATCAGTGCCGATTTGTTTACCGGATGCATCGAACACGTTGTAGTTACCAATGAAGTAATCGAACTCACGGTGATGTTTGCTCGCGCATGCTGGAGCAATGTGCGCCGGAGCAGCCTGGGCCGCCGGGGCAAACACTAGCAATGCCCATGCCGCCGCAAGCGCCGGGCATACAGTCAGAATTCGCATATGGCTTACAACCTCGTTATCCGCAGCCTTGTGACGGCGGGGGAGGCGCATCATGACGGCAACGCAACCGGGTTCGGGACGAACGCTAACGACGAACCTCCGGGTATTGGCCGGCTCCAGGCGCGCGTTTCTTCCGGCATGCGTTATTTTGGCCCATAGTGCGAGGAGCCGACCCGGTATGGCGGCGTATCGATTCCTACGGGGGCGGGCGCGACGGCGGCTTTTTAGCAGCCGGGCTGCGGTGTAGAGGCTGGCGCTAACGTTTGATCACCTTCGAAGAAGCCTGCGAAGCGTCTCCCGACGCCATTTTCCTCGTGGAGATGGATGTCGGCGCTCCTGATGAGCGCGTGATCCGCTACTGCAACTCTGCGTTCCTGAATCTGTACCAATTAGCGCGGGAAGATGTGGTCGGCAAGCGAGCGGTGGACGTATTTAGCGATCGCCCCGACGACAACGATCTCCTTAGGACGCGCGAGGCGCTTGCATCCGGCGAAGCGTTTCGCGTGAGCCGCCAGCATCATCGCAGCGACGGCGGCGTCGTGTGGCTTGAAATCAGTTTTGGTCCGGTTCCACGCGAAAGCGGCGCCCCGGAGCGCTGGATCGTGATTTGTCGCGACGTAACGGAAACGCGCGCCCTTCACGAGCAAGTCGCCCTAATGACGTCCGCGATCGATCAAGCTCGCGATCCTATAGCGATTTTCGAATTACAGGACGACTCTTGGCGTTTCAGTTTCGTTAACAAAGCGTTTAATGCCGTCTTGGGCTATGCCAGCGAAGATTTGCTTGGGAAGACGAGCGACCGTATTATGGCGGAAAGCATGGATCGCGAGCGACTGGAGCGCTTGCGCACGCGGCTAAAGGCCGGACAGCCGATGTACGAAGAGATTCATCTACGAGCCAAGAACGGGTCCGTCTTCGAGTTCGAAGCGAATTCGCGCCCGCTGTTGATGCAGCCGGATCAGCAGTCACTCTATACCGTGGTCATATACCGCGACGTCACGCTGCGGAAGCGACGGGAAGCCGATCTGCAATATAACGCCGATCACGACAGTCTAACAGGCTTGCGCAATCGCCGGTTTTTGGAAAGCCGCCTGTCCCAGGCTTGTGCGGCGGCCGAACGTTCACCGAATGCTGCCCTAATCTTCATCGACCTAGACGGATTCAAAGCCATTAACGATGCGTTCGGCCATGCGGCCGGCGATCGCGTTCTGAAACTCACTGGGACGACGTTGCGCCGTAACTCACGCGAAGAAGACGTGGCTGCAAGGTGGGGCGGCGACGAATTTGCGGTGCTGCTCGTTCAAAGCAGCCTTGAAAATGCTCAGCGTACGGCGGAGCATTTATTGAGCTCGCTTTTGGCCGCCATGAAGAACGCCGGAATACGCGTCGGTGCAAGTTTCGGGGTAAGCGTAGTAAGCGCGAGCATGGTGGCCACTATCGCGCGCGCGGATCAAGCGTGCTATCTCGCCAAGCGTGCCGGCGGAAATCGAATTCACATCGCGGCCGGAAGAACCCCGAAAGCCTGACGATGCTAGATTTTTCAAACTCGGGCGGCCACCTGTCAACAGCTTGGAATGGCCGGTGGGGGGGGGGGGGGGGGGGGTGGGGGGGGCGGGGAGGAGGTTTTCGCGCTCGAATGGCTGATGCTTCAATGGGGGGAGGAGGAGGGAAAGCGGCTGATAAGATACCGGCAGTGTATCGCACCATCCGAATGCGCACGCCATTAAACATGCGAATGCGCCAGTAAGCCACGCCGCCTAGGCCGCCGTGTCGCTCTTCTTCGACGGTTGACCAGTCCACCGTCTGAAATACCGGATTTAAGGTGAGCACTGCCGGTTTGGCCGACTCGTCTTGCATTTACAATTCAACCCCCTAGAACGCCACGGACATCGCCATGGTCCTTAACGTAAATGAATTTCGACGTGCTGTCACACTTTCTCCGTAAAGAGGCTGTATGAGGAGTTCTCGTGACGCGCGGAGTTGCCGGAAATAAAACGACCTATTGGATATTTTCGCTCCTGCTTGTAGTGCCTCTCGGGGCAACGTATTGGCATGATTCGTCAGGCGACGGAGCGCAGGCATCGTTCCCGCTGATCATGCTGGTGAGCATGTCCGTTTCCTATTTTGAATGGAAGAAAATGCGCGGCGCCGTCTTGGCACACGCATAACGGCTAAGTGGTGACGGCATTCACGATTATATCGGCGATGTGCCGGCCCGGACACCCATGGCGACCCGCTCCGAAATAGAATTTGGGCGACGATAAGAGGATTGTGAGCTGGTCGCCACGCCGGATGTTCGCACCGAATAGTTCGAGGTCTCGGTCTGCCCAGCGCCTTGTCATAGTGACGGGCGGGGCTTCTCGCGCCTGCAAACGATTCTCGATCATGGTTCCGGTCGCGGCGTAGGTCTGGAATAAGAAGCCCAGCAAATTTGCCCGCTCGTCCGCGTTACCGTGAGGCGGAAGCCGTTCAAGGAGCTCAGGCGCGGCGGCTACGCCTCGCGCAATCGCGTCGTCGGAAGCCCCGCCGGCAATTGCGCCGGCGAAATCTCGAATCAACGGCATTGCCGCCGCCGGCTTGTCCAAACCAATCATCACCGCAACGACGTAAGCTGCCACATCTCGGGCATCGACTTCGTTCATCGCATTGTGGGCGACAGCGATTAGACTCTCGACATTCCAGTTTCCGATGATTCCGTCGACGCTTCGGCGCAAGGCGCTATGCCGCTCGCCTTCGTTCATACGCACGAGGCGCTCGAAGATGTCTGCCAGCACCGTCCCTTGCATCGCTAACGGAATGCGTTCGTCAGGCGGGCGTACATGGAGGTCCGGGTGCTGGAGGACTTCCTCTACCTCGCTGTCATTAAAAACGATCCATGCATATTCCATAGTGGTATTATCGGGCATAAATACTTCACGTGCACGTGAATCGTTTCTGCGTTACCCTCAGGTGGCCGTTGGGCCATCTTTGAAGTAGCCCGAACATTGGAGATAGAGGATGCTCTCGAAGGTCAATTTACATGAGAAATTCGGCGCCTTTGCTGATACGTGGAGCCCAAAGATTGTCGGCGAACTAAACGACTTCCACGTGAAGCTTGTCAAGCTGGACGGCGAATTTGTGTGGCACCGCCATGAATCGGAAGACGAATTATTTCTCGTGATCGAAGGCGAAATCACGATGCATTATCGGCATGGCGGCGTGGACTGCATTGAGCGCTTTGGCCCAAATGAGTTTCTTATTGTCCCGCACGGCGTGGAACATAAGCCGGTCGCGTTGGCGGACACGAAGATTTTGCTGCTGGAACCAAAGTCCACCGTTAATACCGGCGCATCAGGCGGCGAAAGAACGGCGGCTCCTGAATGGATTTAAGGGCCCTGGGCTGCCGAAGCCTTATTGCGTAGCCTCAAGCAATCCGATCAGATTGCCGTCGTCATCTTGTAAGATGGCAATCTGCTTTCCGTAACCAAGATCGGTGATGCCCTGCACGATGCTTGCTCCGGCGTCCACGGCAGCCGTGGCTGCCGCGCTGATATCTTTAACGCTCACGTAGCTGACCGGTCCCCAGACACCCTTAGTCTGGGCATTAGGGTCTAACCCAATCTCCATGTCGCCAAGCCTATAACCCACGTAATAAGGTTGGTCGGCATATGGTTCAACGCCGAGTACGCGAGTGTACAACATCTTCGCCTTTTGCAGGTCTTTCGTGGGATACACAATCAACGAAATACGTCCGTCCACAATACTTGCAAACGATTCGATTGCGCGCGCGTGACGAAAGCACGAAAATCCACCGCTGCTGCGTGGGCGCCGTGTTACCTCGCGTTATAACTCACAAGCGTCGCTCAGCAACTTCCGCGCTATATCCATCCGATTGTCCCGGTTGTCCTCGCTCGATCGAGAACATTAAATCAGGGAAACGGCTCTTAAGAGGCTGGTAGAGAGGATCCGCTGCGGCAAGGAAGAGTCCCGGTTCTCCCGTTCTCAAAGCGACTCCCAGCGTTGCGGCTGCCCGCGCGTAATAGCCCATGGCGATTTCAACGGCGCATTGGGATACGTGTGATGGGATGGCGGCGCATCGGAGCGCTGCCATCGCGCGTCTGACGCCCGTTGAATCTCCGAGCTTGGCAGAGAGATAGCCATTCATGGCGACAACCCGGTTCGCCATGTCACGTCCCTCAATACACGATAGCGTCTCTTGCGCTTTGCCGTATTCCGCTTCAACGGCGTAACTGCAGGCGTTATAGAAAAGCGCTATAGCATTTCCCGGATCGAGCGAGCACGCCATGTCGAAGGCTTGGTGCGCCTCCGTCTGTCGCTCCGCAAAATATAAAGCGATTCCCAACATCGTGGTGGAGAACGGCGATGCGGGTTCGTGCATGACCGCAATATCGGCATGACCGAGTGCTGCCGGAAAATCGTGCCGTGAGATAGCTTCCCAGACGGCCGCGGAGCGAGCCGCGGAGCACGTCGAACCAAGGAGAAGCGCCGTTTCGGTTGCGTCACGTACGAATGCGCGATCGACATTGTAGAACAGTAAGAGCGTCGCGAGCGTTGCATGCGCTCGCGATGACGACGGGTTGAGCGTTATGGCGCGCTCCACTAAGGTGCGTGCGCGCTGATACGCTTGGTCCGGCGAGAAGAAGAGGCGCGTTCCGGCGATGCAGTAAGCGCTCGCGAGCGTTTCGAGCGCCGGCACGTAGTCCGGATCTTGCGCACAAACGCGCTCGAGAATGTCGATTGCGCCCAACACCGCGTGCTCGTGCCGCTGCCTGTACAGCGCGACGGCCTTCTGAAATAGCAAAAACGAGGGGTGAAGCGCATCAGGGGATGCCTTGCGTTGAACCGGTGGCGGACCAGTAAGGCGCAATCCGCGTTTTGGTACCGTTTCAAGGAAGTCGACGTCATCATGCTTCGCTAAGGCCAGGCGAAGCCGGTAAATGGTTTGATTCAGCGCTGCTTCGTTGCCAACGGTTCCCCAAAGGGCTCGCAGCATGTGCTCGCGTGAGACGACTCCCGGCCGGCGTTCACACAGAACGGCAAGCAATTCCGATTCTTTCGGCCGCAACGCAACATGCCGGCCGGCATATAAGAGCCTGCGCTGCTTCATGTCGAACGTAAATCGCCCGAACGACGCCTCGACCACGCCGGAAAGGCTGCCATGTGAGTCCATGTTATGATCCTGAACCCGTATGGTGGCCCCAGTAAAGAGCCAGTTCCGAGTATCGCTGTAAGGCCACTGTCATAAACGACAAGTCACGCATCGCGCTCCGAGTAGGCCAGTCCAAACCCGGTGGCTCCAAACAATTGTTCGAACGTGGGCCTTTACCGGGCCCACCATTCGCCGCAACTATGGTGTATGTTCCAGCGACTGGAGCCTCATCGCGTTCATCGGAGGGATACTTTGCTCGCTGCCTCGCGTTCTGATGCGAAACAATGCTGCGCTGTCGTAGAGATTCGCCAATATACGCTATTCCCGGAGAAACGCGACGTTCTAGTCGATCTGTTTGACCGGTATTTCACCGATGGGTTAACGGAGAGCGGGATGACGGTTATTGGCTCATTTCGAACGCTAGACGACCCTAACAGGTTTTTCTGGATCCGCGGGTTCTCCAGCATGGAGGAGCGAGGAAAAGCGCTACCGTCCTTCTATTACGGGCCGTTATGGAAAGCGCACCGCGCTGAAGCAAACGCAACGATGGTCGATTCGGACAACGTCCTCATGGTTCGTCCGGCAGCAAAAGATTCCGGGCTTCCGATAATGCCCGATCCGGGCCCCGACGCAATGCAATCGGTAGAAAACGGGCTGCTGATCGCGACGATTTATCATCCGGAAAAAGCGGTCACCGACGATTTCGTCAGTTTGTTCGAACAGCAAATTCGTCCCCTTGTAACTCGCGCCGGGGCTCGTATTATCGGTTCTTACGTAACGGAAAGAAGTGAAAATAATTTCACGGCATTGCCTATCCGGAACGTCGAAACGTTCGCCTGGTTCGCATGCTTTCCCAATGAAGAAGCGTTTAACGCTTACGAGCGGTCCGTGGCAGCCGATCCGGATTGGCCGGCGGTTCGCCGGCGCTTTGCAGAGCTGAAAAATTATTCCCCGCCTGAAGTGTGGCGGCTGAAGCCGACCCGGCGTTCGCGTCTGCGTTGTTAGCCAAAGCGATTACAGGCAGTCTACCAGATTTTGAATCGCCGCATCTGCGGCGCTGACGGGAGTTGCTGCATATCCGATTACGAGTCCGTTACGCTTCGGAGAAGTATAGTGGTATTCTGAGAGAGCCGGGACGGTTAGTCCTCGTTTAGACGCGCGGCGAGACACTGCGACGTCGGAAATGTGTTCCGGCAATGCGGCGATGAAGTGCAACCCGGCGCGCGAGTCGTGAATCTCCAGTCGTCCGTTCGCGCGCTGCTTGAGCCGTTCGTGCACGAATCGACGACGCTCATCGTAAATCGAGCGCATTTTCGAAACATGGCGGCCGAGCCAGCCGGCTTCGATGAAGGTTGCAAGAGCCTTCTGCATATGACTGCTTGGCGGGCCGCCGGTGGTTACATGTACGGCTTGAAAAGATGCCCGTAAAGATCGCGGCACGACCATGTACGCCACGCGCAGGCTCGGCGACAAAACTTTGCTGAACGTGCCCACATAGATGACGCGGCCGCCGCCGCTCAACCCTTGCAAGGCCGGTTGCGGATGATTCGTAAAATTGAATTCAGAGTCGTAGTCATCTTCAACGATCCAAGCATCCTGTTTTGAGGCCCAATCCAGCAGTCGAAACCGGCGGTCTAACGAAAGAACCGCTCCGGTCGGATACTGATGAGAAGGGGTGACGCAGACGAGGCGTGCCCGCCGCGATTCGAACGAGCGCACGATAATGCCGTCGCCGTCTATCGGCACGCCGAGAACCTTGGCGCCCTCGCCGATCATGACGGCCCGGACGTTGGCATAACCCGGATCTTCGACAATCACCAGATCTCTCGGGCTCAGCATAACGCGTGCAATCAAACTGAATGCTGCCTGCGCTCCATTCGTAATAAGAATATCATCGGAGGAGCACACGATGCCCCGGGTCTGTCCGAGTCGCTTTGCTATCGCTTCTCTTAACGATGAATGGCCGTAAGGGCTCGCGTAGTCGAGAAGGTCCCGATCGTCGATCGTCGCAGTCCGTAACGCGCGGCGAAATTGGTCGCCGGGGAACATATCCAGCGCCGGCATTCCAGGGCGAAAGGGCGCCGTGTACTCGAGATTCGCCGCCAAGGACTCAACATCTAAATAACGCTGCGCCCGATTTGACGGTACTACGGGATCGTATTCCCTACGCACATCGTTGTTACGGACTTGTACGTGCGCGGCGACGAATGTGCCGATCCCGCGGCGCGTCACGAGATACCCTTCGGCGTGGAGTTGTCCGAGCGCGTTTACAACCGTATTTCGTGAAAGCCCCAGGTGCTTTTGGAATTCCCGGCTTGCAAGAAGACGTTCACCGGGCTCGAGGCGCCCGCTCAGGATTGCGGAGCGCAGCGCATCTTCTAGCTGCTTTTGCAACGGAATCGGCGAGCTGCGGTCGATGAGAATTCCTCGTTCCATGGTGGACCCATCATTTAGTATATTTGTGGAGCTGTCCTGGTTCCACGGACTGTTCTACCATAGGATCGGTGCTGCACTCATTCCGTGGCTGTGAGGGACCAATCTTGCCGGAGACTTTTTCGCAACCCCTGTGCGCCGATGGAAGCGGCGATTTCGATTTTCTCTTCGGGCGTTGGCACGTTCGCAATCGGCGGCGTCAGCGGCCGCTTACCGGATCCGATGACTGGTACGAATTTGAGGCAACTTCGGTCGAAACGCCGATACTCGGCGGCCTGGGAAACCTCGAGCAATTTGATGCGCCGGTAACGGCAAGCGGCCCGATCCATGCCGTTGCTATGCGGTTATTCAACGAGAAAACCGGCGAGTGGAGCATCTATTGGAGCACTCGCGGCTCCGGCGAATTTGCGATTCCAACAGTAGGGCGTTTCAAGGACGGCATAGGCACGTTCTACGATCGCGAATTCTACAATGGGCAACCGATTGTCGTTCGGTTCACGTGGACGAAGACCGGCGATTCCTCGCGCCGTTGGGAACAAGCATTTTCCAACGACGATGGTGTTTCATGGGAAGTCAATTGGATCATGGAGCTTTCACGGCATGATGCCTAACACCAGCTCACAGATGAGCGCGGCGTCACGTTGCAGCCCGCCTAAGCGTTCGACTTCCAGTATTCGTGCCAAACGTTTGTTGACTACGTAGGTTACTCCCATGGACGCGCACACTCAAACGCAAGACGCACAGCCGCTCGCCGTTCCCGATCGGGAAGTTCGCCGGCTGCTCCGATCGCTCAGCAGGCCGAAGTCCTTGGAAAGTCAGGCGCTTGCCTTGCTGATAAAGGATCACTTTGGCGCAGCAAATTGCCATGACGCGGTGATGTTGTTTTTGCGACGCATCTTTAGCGAGTATGGCCGGGAAGGGCGGCGCCTCTTCGATCTTTTGCGCCGGACCGACATGGAAGGGATGGAGACGCACGCTGCAATTGCGGCTTCAATGAACCTCTCGACGCGACAGTTTTACCGATACCGATCGAACGCCGTGCACATCATCGTGCGCGGAGTGCGCGATCTGCTCGCTCAATCAAAGGACGAACCGCTGACCCAGGTGCTGGCTCGATCCATGGAATCGATCGATCCGGGAATAGCGCTCGAATTGCACGCGCTTAATCTTCGGCCAAATGCCGCAAAAAGCGGCGAGGTGGAACGGCTTCGCGCGCGACTAACCGGCGTACTGGAAAATGCTGGGAAGAGCGCGGACGCAACCGAGTTGGCTGAGTCCATCCGGCGCCGGGTGCACTTTCACGATAACGAACATCGCTCGGATGTCCTCGCAGAGCTGGCTTACCACGATTATTTGATAGCCCGCTATCGTTCGGATTCCGACGCGTGCGGCGAAGCGCTAAAGCAGCTTCGGAACAATGCAACGGCTAGCCGGAGGGCGGAGGCGCTCTCCGCTTTGTGCGAAGCCGAAGCGTCTTTTCGGTTCTTTCATGCAACGGACGGCCTTGGGAAATTGCGAGCCGCTGCAACGCTGGCATGCCGGCTAAGCGATATCAGCTTGCAATGCAGCGCGATGCTGGCGTTGGCGGAAGCGCTCTTCTGCGCCGGTAACGCCAACGAAGCGGCGCAACTCGTAAAGAGCCTGGAACTTTGTACGGCCTTCGTTCCGCGGATCAACGCGGACGTTATTGCTCTCAAGAACCGGCTAGCCTTTCGCGGTGCAAATCTTGGCGTCGTTTCGTACGAGGGGCCGCTGCGGTCCTATGGCGAGACAATGCTCGCAGTCACGTGGGCACGGAACCTCTTTACGCGGGGCGATATAGAGCGCGCGCGCGCGGAAGCGCGACGCATCCTGCCGACCGCCGAAGAACGCGGCTATCGGATACCTCAAATGTGGTGCCTCGCTCTCCTTGGCGAGCTAAGCCGTGCCCGGGCTATTCTTTCGCTCTGTGATGATGCCTTATGCTTTGATGCGATCGATGAACCGTCTACTGCGGTAAACGGCGCGGTAGTTCATGGCCTTGCTGTACTCGCTCTTCGAAAGAGTCGCGTCGCTTAGCCCTCCGCGATTTTGAGAACCGGTTTAATGTCGATTGCACGCCGGCTGCGGCGTAAAAGTGACGCGCCGTCGATGGCAGATGAATGGCAGTTTTAAATGCAATTGAATCATCGCCCCGGTTTACCAAGTTATATTAGCGTTTCGTACTAAGAAGAGTGGTTGATTGTTCACGACAGCAGCTCGCTAGCCTTGTAATGTTTTAAGTGGCGCATTATGCGCTTACATTACAAGGAGGCACAGATAGATGCCACGATATCGCATAAAGATTGCGATCGCGGCGCTTCTGCTATCGGGAAGTTTGCTAAGTCAGGTAACATGGGCACTGGCTGGCACTACCGGTCGCATGAGCGGTACGGTCGTTCAATCTGAATCCGGAACTCCTATTGCAAACGCAAAGGTTACCGCGACAAGCCCCGCGCAATCCGCCACAACGGCGACGGACGCGGCGGGACATTTCACGTTCATCTCACTCTCTCCGGACACGTATACCGTTTCCGTTGAAAAAGAAGGCTTACAGCCGATTAGTGAGCCGGGCGTAGCAGTATTTGCCGACGCCACCCAGACGATCGCTTTACGAATGACCAGCGCGTTGAAAACTATCGCGAAGGTCACTTCGACGGCCGCGGGAAGTTTGGTGAAAAGCGGAACAACGGCTGATGTCTATTCCATCAACTCTACCGTTCAAGACAAAGTCTCGGCGGTCGGCGGCGGTGGTGGGTTAAACAGCGCGTATTCGGCAATTGCCACGGTACCGGGCGCGTTCGTCCCGCTGAATCAAACCGGCTATTTTCAAACGGTGCACATTCGCGGCGGCGACTACGACCAAGTCGGCTATGAAGTCGACGGTGTTCCCGTAAACCGGTCCTTCGACAATTATCCCTCCGGCGCCGCATCGTCGCTTGGACAGCAAGAACTGCAAGTCTACACCGGCGCGTCTCCGGCGAATTCCGAAGGCCAGGGGCTCGCGGGATTCATCAATCAAGTCATCAAGACCGGAACGAGTCCCGGTTTTGCAACCGGTGCTCTCGGAATCGGCACACCCGTTTATTATCACAAGGCCTCCATAGAGGCCGGCGGCGCTGCGCCGGATCGCCTCTTTTCGTACTACGTCGGCATCGGCGGCTACGATCAGGGTATGCGCTATATCAATGGAAGTAATGGCGCCGACGTATCCGAATTCGCCGGTCCGCTTGCCGCTATCCCGGCGGGAACCGGAAATTGCCCCGCTACGCTAGCACCTACGGGGTGCTTCTCGATGCTGCCGTACCAGTACGGATTTGAAAACCGCATCATGGATCGCGACGTGGTCATGAATGTCCACTTCGGCATTCCTCATCACCACGACGGCGGCCGCGACGATATTCAATTGCTCTGGGATAGTGGATACCTAAATAATCCTACGTATACGTCACCTGATGACGCCGGCGGCGCTGCGGCGTACGGCGGTGCGGCAAACCTGCCGACATTTGCCGACGGCTATCAGTGGACATGCGGCGGCGTTGGAACGACGACGACGGCCCTGAGCTCCTCATGCGTTAGTCCATACTTCTTCCCCGGGGTGCCGGCCCATCAATTCGGCGGCCAGATCCCCGGAAGTCTCGAAGATCGTTTGCAAAATCAGCAAGAGATCGTAAAGCTTCAGTATCAGAAGAACTTTGGAAGCGACGCATATCTGCGAATCTACGGATATTCCTACTTCAGTGATTGGGACCAGAATGGCGCAAACAGTCTCGATCAAGGCTATATAGCGTGCTGCCCCGCCGACTACGACGTTGTGTCGCACACGCGCGGCGTTAGCGCGCAGTTTAGCAAGCAGTTAAACGAGCACAACCTGCTATCGTTGCAGGGCTCGTACACGACATCTAACTCAACTCGCGATAACAACACGCAAATGTTGAATGCCGGAGGGGCCCGGTCGCGGGGCGTCGTGATGGTGAACGCCAATGACCCCTTAAGCGGCTATTGCTTCACGGCTGCCGGCGCGGAAGTGTCGTGTAACCCAAGCGGTGACGCGAACGGCAATAGAGCAAACTTTGCTACGTGGGGAGGCATCTCAGGGGGAACCGTTCCCGCGCTCGCGCCTTCTTGCAATATTCCCGGCGGTGCATCGGGCCCATGTACATGGCTCATCGCAGAGAATTCTCACTGGGCAACCTACAACGCGGTTACGCCGAGATTTACGGCCGGCTCGCTGACGGATGAAATGCACCTCAGCGATAAGCTGCTCTTTAACCTTGGTCTGCGCTTCGACGAGTTCCAATTCCTAGGACAAGACACGGGCACGAACGATCCCGCGCGGTCTTTCTGGTATCGCGCATGGAACCTCGACAATTGCGTTAACGCTGTTGGCGCACCGGTGGATAAAGCGGCTCTTGGCTTGCTGCCAAGCAACCCATGTCCCAGCGGCTACACGAACGCCAATATGCAGAACGTCTTTGGCGTTAGCACCTACCAGATTTTGCAGCCGCGATTCGGCGCAACATACACGCTTACCCCGGACACGGTATTGCGGGCCTCAGCCGGCCGGTATGCAGAGCCGCCGAACGCAGCCTTCGAACAATACAACACTGCGCAAGAAGATACGCCGTTCACGCTAGGCGGATCGGCAGTGTTCTACTCGTTCGGGTTCACGTCGCCCGCACAGCACGCGATCCGTCCGCCGACATCTCAGAACTTCGATATTTCTCTCGAGCACCGGTTTCACGGTTCGGACACCTCATTTAAGCTCACGCCGTTCCTTCGCCAAACCAAAGACCAAGTTCAACAGTTCTTCCTCGATCAGAAGACGGCGTTCGTTTCCGGCATCAATGTCGGCAGACAAACAAGCAAAGGCTTTGAGTTCCAGCTCAACAAGGGCGACTTTAGCCGAAACGGCTTTTCGGGGTTGCTGTCCTTTGCGTATACGTATTCCAGAATCAAGTACGATACGCTAAGTAACGGATCGACGGTCGTTACTGGCGTCAATAGCGACATCCAAAACTACAATGCATTCACGAAAGCCGGCGGTGGGTCACCGTGCTACCTGAACGGAGCGGCTTCGGCTTGTTCGGCGGCGGGAGCCGTTGCGAACCCGTACTATAACGCGCCATTGCAAGCATTAGTCGATCCGAATCAGGACTTTCCGACCCTTACGATCTTCCCCGGACCTCCGCAATCGTCGGCTATTGCCTACGGCGCTCCCTACGTCGCGACAATCGTCCTTAACTATAAGGCCGATCGTTTCGCAATAACGCCGTCGCTTCAGTTCCAGGGCGGCGCACGCTATGGCGAACCGGAGACGACGCTCGGCGTCAATCCATCAACCTGTGCTGCTTTAGGCACCGCTCCGACAAACGATCCACGGTATCCGTACGGCGCAGCCGGGGGCAGCGCATATGACGCTACCAAGTGCGGAACCATTCCGATTCCCAATCCGTACTCGCGCGTGTTCGATGGCATCGGCGCATTCGTTCAGCCCAATCAGCTTGCTGCGAATCTCCAACTGAGTTACCAAGTTTCGCCCAAAGTGACCATCGTGGGAACTTTCGCGAATATTTTAGACACCTGCTGGGGAGGGACGAAAGCTGCCTGGACTGTTGATGACCATCGGGTCTGCTCGTATAACATCCTGAATACCGGCGGACAGGCGCTTCCGGTCGGAAACCTGTACAATCCACCGGCAACGGTAGCCGACTTCCAACGGGTAATTCAGTATCCGTACGGCGCGTACTTTGGCGCTGCCAACACGAATACTGCCGCTGGAAACTTCAACCAGACAACGCTTCCTTTCAACTTCTTCCTTGAAGCGAGGATAAAGCTCTAAGGTTCGCTAGCGTAAAACGCAAGAGGCTCTCGCAATACGCGAGAGCCTCTTGCACTTAGGAGCGACTCTCTTAGTTCGAGCCGTTTTGACGCAATTGGGCGGGGGTTATCTCGTAAAACCGCCGGAAGGTTCTTGTAAAATGGCTTTGATCCGTAAAGCCGCACTGCGAAGCGACGTCACAAAGCGGTAACGTGGTGCGTGTTACCAGCCCGAAAGCCCGCTGAAGGCGCGCGCGCATCACGTACCGGTGAACGGATACGCCTGTGAATTCTTTGAACAAGATTTGCAGATAGGAGCCGCTCAGACCCGCGACCGCGCTCAATTCACTTAGCGATAGATCGTGGCCCAAATGTTCCTGCACGTAGTCGAAAACTGCTTGCAGCCGCTGGGAAGGCAAACTGTGCGCCTGCGAAGCTTCGCCTATTGCATAACCGCGGACCAGTTGCGATGCGAGTGCCATGCCGAGGCTTTCGCCGTAAAGCGGGCTGTATCGCCGAAGACTTTGCAGCTCCTCGGCTAGAGCCCAACAAACGTGTTCCAATAGCTTATCGGAGATCTGAATTTGCGGTGTGAAAACGAGCCGCCGGGGATTCAGGCCGACGCCTTCGGCGATTTCCCAAAGCAGGCCGGGCGTTATGGATACGGAGAGCGCGCACGACGGGGCGGCAGCTCGGCAAGTGACGGTAACGTCGGCGGGAACGATCGTAAGGTCTCCACGGCGGTGAACCCCGCGAACCACGCGATCGCCGCATTGAATCATTTTGTACGTTGGCGCGCTAAGGTGCATGATTACCCTATGCTGAGCGCTCTTTGTGTCGCTCAACCCGCCTGTGGCTTCGTACAGGGTCGCGTGAAATCCGCGCCAGTTGCGTGCGGCGCTCGACTGAATGACGGTAGTCTGCGAGACCTCATCGACGCAGTGTTCCGTATCGTTAAGGGGCATAGTCTTTATATCGCTTGAGCGAGGCGCTTTGTTATTCGGAGCGGCGAAGATACAACGCACGCAGCAGCGGTATGTTATGACGTGTTAATGCGTCAACTAGGAGCATGTTCGAGCGACGTTGCAGTTCATTTCTTGCAATGGCGCTTAACGAAATTGCCACGTTAGTGTCATAACGGGAGGATGTTTTGGCGCATGGCGCTCATGAAATCGTTGTTGCGTAAAGCCATACCGGCAACTAACGCGCGACGGCGCTTCATTGGGGTGATACATGGTCGTAAGCGAAGAAAACGTCCGGTTCGCATTGCGCTACTTGGAAGACGACCGCATACTCGCGAGAAGCGAGCTGGCCGGACACCTGCAGAAGTTTTTTTCGACGAAAACTCGGCGGGATGCCGTCATTTTGGCGGCAGACGGCGCGTTTCGCGCGCTGCAGCCGTCTGCCGCCGTAGATGAGTTGCGGAGCGTCGTATTCGCGGGCAGTGTCGAGCGCCCCGACTCGCACGGAAATGCTGCTGAAGCGCTTGGTCTTAGCGTGCGAAGTTACTTCCGTAAGCGCCAACGCGCAATCATGGTGATTGCCTCGTATTTGAACTCGCTACTCGACGGCGTGCAGCCTCGTTACAAGATCGACCGCCGTGAGCCGGCGGATCTAGCACCGGCGCACTCGAGAGGGTCTTGGTATAACGAACTCTTCAACTCCGTAAAAGAATCATTTCAGTTGAACCGCCGGCTTGGGGATGGGCCGGCAATGGAAAACGATCTGTCCCGAATTGCGGGCTTTCAACATTTTCTGCCATACCAAGCCCGCGTCGAGCTTCGTATCATGCTTGCGGAGGCCGACGTCTATGCCGGCAGGTCTCAAGAGGCATCTAAAGCGCTAGAAGCAGTCTTTGAAACGCTGCCCCTGCCCTATGCTGAACTTTGGCGAAAGGCTCTATTGGTAAAGGCCTGCCTCGCATTTTCCGTTGGGCAATGGAACGACGCGGACCGCATCTGCGATATCATCGAAAATGCGGTTCCGAAGCCGGATGAAATGAATGCGGCTGCGGCTGTCATACGTGCTCGTATCTGCAGCGTGCGAGGCATACCGTGCCCGGCTTCCGTGGTCAATGCCGCACCGGCCGAGTGGCTTCACCTGGTTGAAGCTCGCCAGGATATTCGGGTCGCACAAATGCAGTCCGCCCGCGCCGGCGCGCTTGAATTATATGCCGCCAGCATCCAGGAAAAATCTTTGCCGGTTGCCACGCACGCTGCAGCGATCGTCGCAGCTTCTTACAGCGGGTCTAACGGCGCAGAACGAGACGTTTGGGCACTTCGGGCTCTTAGCGTACTCGCTGCATGTGGAGCGAACGCATATATCTCTCGAGACCTATTTCAGTTCGGTTCCCTGCTGACCGCGACTACGCAATGGTTTTGCGAGCGAACTTACCCGGAGCTAGGCTCGATCTATCTAACGCTGGTACCGGATAGCGAGTGTGGTGCCTCAAGCGAGCTGATTGACGTTCTCCCGGCGCTGCTCAATGCGGTATTGTTGCGCGTCCACGGCCGCGATGCTGCTGCCGCTTCCGTATCTGAAGATATTATGGACAAGATCAACGCCGTCTCGCTCGAGCACCGCACCGTAACCGGGGTCCTCGCTCGCGAAATTTCGCATCTAAGCGAATTCGGCCGATTCCTGAGCGTACTTATCCCGTTAGAAGAGCAGGCATCATTCGTCCGGCGTTTCGCCTCGGCGGCGGGGATAACGGTACGGGCGATAATTCGATCGGCCGGATACCAGCGCTTGCGCGCGTTGACAATCGTATCTTAGGGTGCCGTATTCAAAAGCTCGCATTTTGGCGGACGCCGGAATCGGGGAGGCGCTTCGAAAGGCCCGCGAAAAAGTTGGTCGCTCGCAAGAAGAGGTCGCCGCCTCAGTAGGGATGTCGCCTACTTCAATCTCGCACATCGAACTTGGCGCCGACTTGAAAACCTCAACGTTGCTTCGCGTGGCAGCCGCGTCCGATCTGGAAGTGCTCATCGTACCGAGCTCCGCTGTGCCTTTCGTACAAGCCGTAATGCGAGACGTCGATGCAAACCTTCGCCGCTAGGCGCTAGCGGCATCAGCGTCGCCTTCCAAGGCGTCAAGCGATGAGAAAAAAAGGGATCTCCGCAGAGCGGAGATCCCTCGTTCGTTACGGGTGAGAGCTCTAGCTAGATCTTCACCGTTAGTTGGAAGTATGCTTGGAACGGATAGCCGCCCAGAAGCGGTGTGTAAGCCTGGTTGAACAGGTTCGGGTAGCCCGCCGTGCCGTTTGCCGGATCGTGCGGACTTTGTCCGTAGAAGAATCCAGCGCCGGCGGTGTTATATGCTTCGCCCGGCGACCATCCAAGATACGCGCTCGAATTGTAAGCGTATCCACAGATGCCGCCGTTCGGTGCAAACGCCGTGCTCCACGCGGTCTTTGAACCGCCGAAGCATCGGTTCAGTAGGTTTGCCATCGAAAGCGTGGCCGACACTCGAGGCGAGATGTCATACGACAGTTGGCCGCCGAGGTTGAAGATCCACGGATTCGTATACTGTGCAATTCCGTCGAATTTACCGGTTGTGGGATTTGGGATGACGACGGAGTTACCGCAGCTCTGGTAGTCCGCAAGCTGGGATCCCGTAACGACGCCGGCATCGCCTTGGTTCTCGGCGCACGTCGTTGGGTCCAACCCGACAATTTGCGTCGGAGCGCCGTATCGAGTACCTTGTTGCAGCGTCGCGTTCAGTGATGCTTGCAGTTTGTTGTGCTTGTACGCGAGGAAGCCCGAGAACACGTTTCGCGGAATCGCCGTCGCATAGTCGTCGAGGCCGAAGCCGCCGCCGACGTCGGACGGGAAGAAGTTCGCGTACGTTTCGTACCAACCGTCCACCGGATACTGCGAGTTCATCTGAGTCTTTGTGGTGTTCGGTAGCAGGTTGTAATACGGGTTAACGACTGCATGAGGGTCGCTCGCACAGTTCATTACCGGAGCGCCGGCGTCGTAACACGGAGCCGAGCCCGTCGGATTCGTCGTCGCATTGTACTTGTTATTCGAAGTCAACGCCCAGAATTGATCGAGGTTGGCAAGCAATCCGGTAACGGAGTTGTTGCCGTTGATCATCGCGTACTTGAGCTTCGCGTCGGTGTACGTGTACGAGATCTGTCCCGAAAGGCCGTTTCGCGTCGGGTCGCCCTTTTGGATTTGGAGCTCGACGCCTTGCGACTTCTGCGTTCCCGCATTGAAGCCGCCGTTAAGGCCGCCCGGCAGGGAGACACTAATAACTTGGTCCGTCGTCCACCGATAGAACGGCGACACCTTGAAACTGATGTCCGTACCTTTGAAGTGTTTTTCAAGCGACAAGTCCCAGTTGTTTGAGAACTGGATCGGGTTGTCATGAATCGTCGACGCGAGACCGTTGTTGTAGTATTTCGAGCCGTAAAGGTTCCGTGCTTGCTGATATCCATCTTCGTACGTGAGCACTTGCTCGGCATACGTAGGAGTCGGCTGCGTGTAGCGCCCGTAGGTGAAGCGCAGCACCGTATCCGGATTCAGCGTGTACGTTGCGCCAATACGCGGCGAGAACGTCGAGTGAGTCAGCGTCGGCGTAGCACCAAGGCTGAGCAACGGAATGCCGTTTTGTCCCGGGTGATACGTCTGCTGGCGCAGGGTGTTATCAAACGGACATGCCTGTCCGGGTAGGGTGGTCAGATAATTTGGATAGCCGGAAAGTCCCGCAATGGATTGAACGCTTCCACTCGGAGAATTATCGCGGCTCCCTGCTTGTATGAGCCCGGTCGGCGCGACGCAGGCGGTTTCATTGATCGTGTTGAGCCAGAATACGGACTCCGGATCGCTCGAGATCGGAATCTGATACTGGTATTGTTCGAACCGCACGCCTAGGTTCACGTCGATCTTGTCGCTCGGGCGCCATTCGTCTTGCAACGCAAGCGAGCTAAAGTGCGGCGCTACCGAGTTTCGGTTCGTCTTCGGCAGAATGTCTTGCGCAACGGTCCAGTCGGCACCCGCGGCGAGAGCATTCGCCGGAGCCGCGGCTAGAGTGCCGTTGTTAACGTTATCGAGCGTTCCGGTCACGGCAGTCGCCGACGAATAAGCACCCGTCGGTCCGCCGATGCCGGCGAGCGGTGATAAGCAGGAGACGGGTGTACCGGCTGCCGCCGCGGCGGCGTACGATCCGTCGAGCGGTCGCGTAGCGGTGCCGTTCGTAACGCCGCTGTAGCATTGCCCCGCCGAATTCATCAGAATGGCGGTGGGCGATTGTGAGGCTACAACGCCGGCCTGACTGTTATTACTGCGGGCACCGGTCGATGCGGTGTAGTTGCCCGTGAACGTAATCAGGTGCTGCGAACTGATTTGGTCCGCGGCTTGCATTTGGACGCCTCGTGTATGGTAGGCGACTTCGTAATCCGGCGATGAAGCGTTAAAGCCATAGCCGTAGATCGGCCAGAAGCCGCCGTCGTTCGGGTTGTTTTGCAGCCAATCCGAATAGAACGAGTACCCGAAGAGCTTCACGTACGCGTTGGAACCGATATTCTTCGTGTACTGCAGCTTGAAAATCGAGCCGTTGTTATTCGTTCCCGATACCTGGTTCGGGCTCAAGCCCGCCGCAACGGCGCGATTCTGAGGCGAACTCGGGAAGAAGTACGGTTTGGCGGCACCTTTTGCCGACGTCGCCGCCGTCCCGAACCCAACGCCTTGGAGCAACAAGCCGTCGCCCCAAGCAAATGGCGATTCTCCGCTTTGGGCGCAACCCGTTCCTACGCCAACGAGCATGTAGGCATATTCAAAGGCGCAGATGTTCGGTGTGTTTGCCGCGGGATATTGAGGAACCGTTGCCGATGTGCCCCCACCGAAGATTTGATCGAGATAACCGCCGGGAGCTGCCCAACCGGTCAATCCCTGTTCCATCAGAGAATAGCCGCCGTTGGTATTTGCGTTATCCCAGCCAATCGAGTGGTAATAGTAGTTGTCGAATAGGACCTGAACGTCGTCGCGGCCGGCATCTTTGTGATGCGGGATGCCGAAGTGGAAGTTTACGACGTTTTCACGGTCTTCTGTTTGGTAACCGTAAGCGCCGAAACCGGCACCCGAGACGAGGGAGCCAAGCGGCGCATACGACGCGCAGATCGGATCGCCGGCCAAACCCAAGCCGCCGTCATAGACTAGCTTCGGCGAGCCCGCGGGTGCGACGCCGTTTTGGCATGTCGGCCATGGCCCCGCTGAGCTCGCGCTACCTACGAAGTTCTCGTAAGTATTGTAAACGTTGTTATTCGAGAAGCCCTGAAACCCGTACTTATTGCTGCCATCGGGGTTGAGCTCGTTTCCGTTCTGGTTGTCGATGAAGTTGGGCGTATTGTTTGCGCCGCGCAAGCCGACGTACCAGGAAAACAACCGGTCCGGCGTCGCGCCGCCGGCTTCGAGATCCAGCTTATGATAGAAGGCCGGAATGCCGACGGCTCCTGTTACGTCACCGTATCCGGGGTAGGTTCCGGTCTTGATAACTTGATTGATGTATCCGCCGAGCGTTGCGGAAGAAGCACCGGCCGGCGATCCGCCCGTGTAGACTTCCGTTTGCGCAGCGCCGAGGTTCGAGAGCGAGTTTGACTGGTAATTGTCAAACGCCCGGTTAACGGGAACGCCGTCGAACTCGTAGCCGGTTTGCGAATAACTGGACCCGCGGATATAGAAGACCTGGCCGAAATTGTAATTTCCGACTTGCTCGTAAACGCCGGGTTGATTGGCGATTGCCGAGTAGGCATTGTCCAGGTTGTATCCGCCGGCAGACGTCGCAACTTGCTTTGCCGTAGCCTGATTAACGGAGTAAACGTCAGACGTGGTTCCGGACTTTACCAGGTTGCCGGCAGCGCGCGCCGAGACCTTTGCAATCTCTTTTAGCGCTTTCGACAGCTTAAACGCGAGCGTCTGGTTCTGATCTGCAAAGATCGTAACGCCGGCATAGGAGATAGAATTGTATCCGCTCTTCTCAATCGAGACCGTATACGTGTCCGGTGCGAGGTTGAGAAAGGTGAAGCTTCCATGCGAGTCGGTTTTTGCCGATGCGTTTTGGGACGATGAAAGGGCTGTTATGGATGCATCCACAACGGCTGCGCCAGAATCGTCTGTAACCGTGCCCGAAATAGAGCCCGTCGTACCGGCCAGTGCCCATGTTACCTGGCCTGCGCACAGCGCGCTCATTACGAGTCCGGTGATCAGACGCCTGAACGAATGTCGTTTCATGCGTTGATGTCCTTATGGTCGTTGTTAGTGAAATGAATGCAGCATGAACTGCTGCATCTAAAGAAGTTGTTTAAATAGCCATTAAAACACCTTGACTTACGGCTGCTAGCGTCACGAAGACGGCAGATTTCGTCGCATGTGATGTCGTGTTATTAAAAAGACGAGAACCATGGCGCAATGCACCATGGTTGTCGATGTTAGTCCGTGTGAGTCGGGGCTAGTGTGTCGTTATGCGAGCAAAGCTCATGGTCCAGTTCGGGATCCATGTTACGCCGCAATCGCCCGAGAGCGACTGCTCCCAAACCGGCTGGTCGCGGTTCACTGTCGTCCATTTGTATCGAGTAAGAATCGCGCGCCCGCCCCACGTGTCATCGTAGATGATTTCTATGCCATCTTTTGTCAAGGAGCCGCCACGAGCCGGTGGTTCCCACTCGCCGGCGTCCTTATTCGCCCAGTAGATCGCCCACTGATTCGTTTTTGGATCGTACAATCGCGTGCCGAGCGCGTACTTTGTTCCGCGCGGCTTATTTAGCCGGTATTCTTCAACAAAGCCGGCACCTTGAAAGATCCGGCGGACGGAGACGCTTGCGCTGAATGAAGTCCAAGCCGAAGCCGGCCGGAGTGCCGCATCGACGTTACGTTGCTTCATTTGAACCGTCCAGGTGCCCTCATAGAAATCGAAGGCTCTTGCCGTGGAGGTTGTTCGATCCGCCTTGTGTAGCACTTTGTCAAGACACGCAGAGGCGTTCGCTGGAGCGGCAACTGCTGCGGCAGCACCGCAAAGGAGCAACAGAGAGAGCCAAGTAGTGCTGCGGTAATTGGCACGATACTTCATCTTCAAATGGTATTGCGCAAGCTCTCGGCGCTAAAGCTCCAATTTGGTGCGCTAACGTGAGACCACGATACCTGAACCCGCTCGCAACCGTATTCCTCCGCGCGATGGCGCTTTCGAGTTTTGGCGTGCCTGGGACGCGCGGTTCCCTAGCTCAAGACCGTCTATAATGCATCTGCCGGCAGACTACCGCTCGGTATGCACGTCTCCGCGGCCGCCGATTTGGTCATGCCCGGGCGATTTTCATGTTGTGGCCTAGTGGGAACAACGGGCGGCATGAACGCAGCTGAAATTTTTTCGGGAAAGCCGTTTGGTCTTGGAGGTGTCCCATTTGGAAACGAGTTCGCCTATGTGACGGACGAAGACGCGTACGCGACGATCGAAGCAGCGTGGAATGCGGGGGTTCGTTACTTCGACACCTCCCCGTGGTACGGATTGGGTCTCGCTGAACGGCGTCTCGGCAGCTTTCTGCATAAACAAACGCGGGGCGAATATGTCCTCTCTTCGAAGGTCGGGAAATTGCTAACGGCGTCGCGGCATAACAACGCGAAGGAATACTATCCGTTCACACCCTCGCCCAACAATCTGCGCTATGATTACACCGCTGAGGGCGTGAAGCGATCGATTGAAGACAGCCTTCAGCGCTTAGGAGTGGATGCGCTCGACGTAGTGTTCGTTCACGATCTTTCACCGGATAACGTGTGGCTGCCCGGGCCGTGGGAAGAACAATTCGAAATTGCACGCAAGGGCGCGTTTCCGGCGCTGAGCAGGATGCGGGACGAAGGCATTATCCACGCGTGGGGGCTTGGCGTTAACTCTCCGGAACCGATCCTCAAACTCATGGACGTAGCCGACGCCGACGTGTGTCTCCTGGCGCGTCAATATTCGTTGATCGATCACGGAAACGCCTTGCATCACGTCTTTCCGAAGGCGCGCCAGAATGGAATGAAGTTCGTAGTCGGGTCGTCACTTAACGCCGGCTTTATCAGCGGCAGCGCGCGCTTCAATTACGGCAAAGAGAACTACAAGATTCCTTCAGACGTGATCGAAAAGCGCCAGAAGCTTCGCGAAGTTGCGGCACGCCACGGTGTAGATCTCCGGACGGCGGCATTGCAGTTTTCAAGCCAACCGGATGTCGCCGTGTCGCTCGTCGTCGGCTGCGCCAACGAACAGCAAGTTCTCGCCGACTATACCTCGCTTAAGACCAAAATTCCACAAGCGTTCTGGTCGGATCTTCGCACGGCAGGCTTGATTGAAGCCGATGCGCCCGTTCCGCCGGAGAAATGACGAAGGTTTCAGACGGCTTGCGTTACTGTTTGCCGGCGGCTTGTGCTGCAGAAGCGCTATGCCGGCTCAAGTTGGCAGCGACGAGTGTTGCGGAGGGGAAATTGGCCCGTAACGTCTTCGGAACGGCGGCGAGATTGTTGGAGCGCGGTGATGCGTGCGCTCTAGCGACGCTGATTGCAACGGGCGGCGGCGCCCGTGATGCTTTCGCACGATCCGAAGATCGATATCCCGGCTCTCGCGTGCGCACTGAGTTGCCTTCGCGTTTCATCGGTTTACCCGGAAGCCGCGCATCGCAAGCCCATCGCCGCGACGGCGGTAAACTAAGCGAGGTCAAAACTCCCATTCACGCGTCGAAACAGATGGCGGAGCCAAAATGAGGAACCGACCACCGCGTCGACAAAGGTTTAGGTTATGCGCATCGTATCGATCGTCGCCCGCATCGTTCTCGGTATTCTTTTCGCGTTCGCGGGCATCACGGGATTTCTCGGCTCACCTCCGCCTCAACCGGGGATCGCCGGAGTAGTTAACAACGCGTTGTTCAGCAGTCATTGGATATGGTTTATCGCCTTCGTGCAACTCCTGATAGGATTGTCATTTTTGACGAACCGGTTCGTTCCGGTTGCGCTCATCATGCTCGCCGCCTTTTTGTACAATAGCTTCGCGTACCATCTGATCACGTCGCCGATGCTGCTGCCGTTCTGGTTCTTCGCGACCGTGCTTTGGTTGATCATTGCACTGCCTTATCGCGGTTTGTTTGCGCCGATCTTCAAAGCTCGTTCCGGAATGCACGAACCATTGAGATAAAAGCCTCGAGGCAAAAAATAGAGCCTCCGCGGTTGCGGGGGCTCTTTTCTTTGAGGCGAGCGCGGCTGCTAAACCGGTCGCGCCGTCGGATGAACTGCGGGTTTTTCCTCAGTCGTTTTCGGAGCTGTTTTTGCCGGCTCCGGATGCGACGCGGGCTTTACCGCGGGTGCCGGATGCGTTACCGGTCTAGCAACCGGAGCTTCATGCGGCACGGGCTTGGCTTCCGCCGCCGGGTGTACGGCGGGCGCAGGCGGCGCCTGGTGAACGACCGGTTTCGCGGCGGGAGCGGTGTGTGTTATGGGTTTGGCCGCAGGTTCGGGGCGCGCTAGCGGAGCGGTTTCATGATGCATCACCGGCTTTGCCGCCGGTGCGGTATGCGTAACCGGGTTTTCGTTCGTGACCGGTTTCGGATGTTGGACCGGTTTCGCCTCAGGCTTAGCTGCGGGCTTCGCTTCTGGTTTAGGTGCCGGCTTGGTGTGTTCGAAAGGTTTGGGCGCCGGCGCGGGATGCGTTACGGATGTCGTCGTGGTCGAAGAGTGTGCCGGAGCCTTCGGCGCCGTTTCATGCTTGGGCGCGGGCGCTTTAGGCGCTGTGGTCTTCGGCGCAACGGGCTTCATCGCGGTAACGTGCACTTCCGCCCGTTTCACGGGGTGGTACACCGGATGCGCGGTAACGCGGTGCAGTTCCGAAATCGGAACGACTTTTGGTTTTGCGACCGAGATCGCTCTGATGTGCGCTTGTTGCGTCGCGAACGACACGTGCGCCGCGGGTGCTTTAGCGGCGAAACGCGGTGCCGTGAAGACGTGCGAGAGCGTCACGGGGCGGCTAACGCGCGTTGCAGTGTAATGCAGGTTCGCCGTGGTCGGCACCACCGGGACCGATCCGCGGATTAGATAGACGTGCCTCAGCTCTTGCGCGCGAGTAGAGGTGTAGTGACGGAAGTCGCCGGTGCGCCATGAGTTCACCGGAACCATTGTGACGCCGCGATAGTAGCGCGCATTGGTGTAGTAGTTGTTAATGTTGGTTACCGTCGGGACGCTCGTCAGTTGGGTCGCGGGATACGAGTAATTCGTTCCATACCAGGGCTGATACTGTTCGCCCGGCGCGAGCGGAATCCAACCGATGTCGGTGTTGTTGCCATAGTTGCCGCCGTTGAGCGCGGAGAATCCGCCACTCAGAAGCGAGCCTAGATCGACGCCCGAACCGCCGTTCAAGAAGAACGACACGACAGCCGGAAGCCATGCCGACGCAAGAGCATTCGACGTGCTCTGATCCTGATAGGCGGGCGGTTGCCACAACCATCCGCCGTAGTTTTGATTGTTGAACCACGACCCGTAGTGCGTTACGGCGTAGCCGTACGGTGCGTTGTCGACCCAGGTGTAACCGGAACCCGGTTCCCAAACCCATTGGCCGTTCTGATAGGGCGCGAAGTTGTTTTGGCTTTGATTGCTTGGCGCCCATGCCTCGCCGTAGCCGGGCACGTTTTGCCACGTGCCATAGTTCGAGAGATTCGAGTATCCCGCGAGTTGCGGGGACAAATACGGATTGGAGTTATACGCCGATGCGATCGCCTGATCGCGTGACATATTGTATTGATCGAATGAATCGAACCCGATTGCGCCCTGCATATTAATCGACGGATTCGAATACGGTCCGGACGCGACGAGGGTGCTTCCGGGAGTCAAAGTTTGCGAACCGGATCCGCTTGATACCGTCGCCGAGCCGCTGCGAACGGTAACCGCCGTTTGCCCGTTGCCATTCACCGAAACACGAACGTCGCCGTTTTGATTCGGACGAACTGCCACGGACGGCGTGTCGATTTGTGCGCCGCCCCCGCCTTGCAATTCGGCTAGGTCCACGGTGCCGACGCCAATTTGCGCTTCCCGCGACCCCGGGCTTAGATCGATCAACCGCACCTGCGAGTTAGAGCCGACGCGAAGCATCGATGCGCCGTCGAACTGGACTTCTGCGGTCGATCCCGGACCTGTCGAGAGGTAATCGCCGGGCACCAGCGGCGCATTGACGGTTGCGGCTGCCTGCGCGCCGCTGTCGCCGCGAACGATTGAAACGTTACCATTGGCAACGCTTACCTCTGCGACGCCGCCGTTATAAGCTTGCGCGTTTGCGGGAGACGCGTGGAGTAGCAGGGCTGTCGTTGCGCTTGTCGCCGCGAGGGCTGCGAATTTTTGAAATAAAGACATGAATTTTCGCACTCCGTATGCTTGGCGGCCGCTTGCCGCCGGTCGGAACGTCGCTTGAGTGGATACCTTCCTTGCGGTCAAGCATTCCAAACGCCGCTCTGTAGCGGGTAAACGAAAACGGGCCGCCATTTGATTCCGTCACCAAGCTAGACCTTGACTGTTGCTCGCACGCGCGCGAACCGTTTGCATGAAAACTATGACGATCGATTCATCCGGCGCGACGGTCCTCGCGCTCTACAAGCGTCCTGCCGATCCGGCGCGCTTCGACGCGTACTATGCTGATACGCACGTACCGCTGGCAAAACAATTGCCCGGCCTGCAGTCGTACTCGCTCAGCCGCGGTCTGACGGACAAAGACCCGTATTACCTGGTTGCGACCCTTCGCTTTCCATCGGCCGATGCGGTGGACAATGCGCTTGCATCACCGCAAGGACAAGCCGTCGTCGCGGACTTGGAGAATTTCGCGCAAGCCGGCGTCGACATCATGGTCTTCGAAAACACCCGGGCTTAAGCGCCAAGTAAAACCTTCACGTTGCGACGAACGGACGGCCTCATTATGGAGATTACGGAAGATCTGCGCTTGCTTTCGCCTGCGCCGAAACCGCTAGGTCTTGCTTTCGACGGCGGCGTCCTTTGGATGGCGAGTCGCGAGACTCATCGCCTCTATGCAATAGACACGGCGACCTGGACGGTTCGCGAAGAAACGGAAGCTCCGGGCGGACCCTTCGGCATGACGATTGTGGGCGATGAGTTACGCGTCGTTATCGGCCAGGGGGAAGAAGACGATCGCTACATTTACCGCTTTCTTCCGGGACGCGGTTTTAAAAGTGAACGCCTCGAGTGCCCGGATTTTACCGGTTCACATCTCGCGTTCGACGGAGATACGCTATTCCTGTCGCAAGCGGGCAATGGGCGGATCGTAGCGCTCGACAATCAGGGCGCCATTTTGCATGAAATCCCGCTCGAACGCGTTCCGCTCGGCATGACGGTCGTCGAGGGATGCTTCTATCTGGCCACAAGCGACGCTGAGTTCGAAAACATGCAGTTGACAAAAGTTGACGCGCGCGATAAGACGCCGAAGATTACGACCCTCGCCGACATTCCGTTCGATGCGCGAGGCTTGACGTATGACGGAACGAGGTTCTGGACCAGTCACCGGGACAACAACGAGATCGTTGCGTTTAAGATGCCCTAGCTATTCACAATAATTGGGGCCGCGTGCATAGCAGCCGCAAGCGCAAGGGTATAGTAGGCGAAATGGTCTCCGCCCCAAAGATGTCGTTCGCCTTAGCGGCACTGTTTTTTTACGCAACCATTTCCGCCGGCGCCCAGCCAGTGCAGCAGCTCTCCTCAAAGGCCATGAGGGACGCTGAGAATGCTACCGTGCTAATTAGCGGATACGTCGATACGGTATCGGGCTGTTGGGGCGAGAGCAATTCCCCGGAGCCGGATGCCGCCGCGTGTGCGAAGCAACGAGATGCCTCCGTCAATCGGTCCTGGTATCGTTGTGCCGGAGTCGCCGAAGGCATTCGCGACGCGCAGGGCCGGGGGATAGAAGTGCTAACCGCGCGTCATTGCATCGAACCGAGCCGCCGCACTTTTGACGGCGCGGCAATGTATGTAATCCCGGATCAAAGCACCATTCAGGTACGGTTTCGTGACGGCGACACCGGACGATTCGACGGCGTCATTCAGGACGTCGTCCAATCGTATGACATCGTGTCCATTCACGTCCAAGCTCGCCGCCCGCACCGCAGCGTCGCGCATCCCGAATTTTCCATCAATCCCGGCGAACAGTTGCACGTGTTGGGAAATTTCGCGAATTTAAATTGGGGTTGGAAAGACGCCGACAGCGTCGACGGAACGCAAGCATCGCTCATCGACGACTGGGCGTATACGTCAATGCTCGAATGCCGGCTCTGTAACGAAGGAGATAGCGGCGCAGGCGTGTGGTCTAACGACGGCCGGCTGGTGGGGATTTTTAATGCGGTGACGCAACCATACGGACTCTTCACGCCATCGTTGCGTATTCGAGTACTGGGAACGGCGGCATTGTAAGGGACGGAGTAAGCAAATGGCGCAGGATGCGCTAGAAAATCCGGTATGGTCAAGCTTGATCGGACGGCATGCGGTTTTCAGCGAAGGCGGACCCGCGCTAAAACTGTATCCGCCCGACATGGCGCCCTTCGCAGCCGTGCCGGCTCGCAGACCTCTCAGTGAGAGCGTTCTCGACGAAACACTCGGCTCGCGCGAGTTCGCTTACTTTGTCGGGACCCTTCCGCAGATAGAACCGAACCGGTATAGCGTTACGCCGCGCGACAACATTCTGCAAATGGTTTGCTACGCCTTACGTCCGTCGCCGGTCGTAACTGACGTCGATATCCGGACGCTCGGCGAACCGGACGTCGACGCGATGCTCGACCTTATTGCGCGCGTCTATCCCGCCTATTTTCGCCGCCGCACGATTGAAATGGGGCGATACGCCGTGATTTTCCAAGACTGCGAACTCGTGGCCATGGCGGGGCTGCGTCTCGCACCCGCCGGCTATCGCGAAATAAGCGGCGTCTGTACCGATCCGCGTTTCGCAGGACGCGGTTACGCCGGCGCGCTCGTTCACCATTTAGCCGCCGGCGTTCTCGCCGAACGCGACACGCCGATACTTCACCAGGATCTTACGAACGACCGTGCGCGAACGCTATACGAAGCATTGGGATTCGTTGTGTCTCGCGAATTGCCGATGTGCCGCGTGAGCCGCAACACAACGGCATAATGCCGGTCTACGATTGCGCGGGTACCGCTTTTCCGACGACGGGCTCTTTGCTCACTTCTTCACCGAATAGGAGCGGATAAAGCAGCCCGGCAATGGCGCCGCCGACGAGTGGCGCAAGCCAGAAGAGCCAGAGTTGCGCGAGTTCTGCGCTTCCGGCAAAGATTGCGGGCCCCGTGCTGCGCGCCGGATTGACCGACGTGTTGTCGACCGGAATGCCGATTAGATGGATCAGTGTAAGCGCGAGACCGATTGCAAGACCGGCAAAGCCTACGGGTGCGCGGCGATCGGTTGCGCCGAGAATCACCATCAGGAAACCGAAGGTCAGCACAACTTCAATCAGGAGAGCCGATCCCATTGCGTATCCGCCGGGTGAAAGCGCGCCATAGCCGTTGCTTGCGAACTGACCGGCGGTGAATCCGGGTTTCCCGCTTGCAACAACAAATAGCACACCTGCTGCGACGATTGCACCGAGCACTTGTGCGATGATGTACGGGATCACGTCGCGCGTTGGAAATCGCTTCGCAACCCACAGGCCCACGGTCACGGCCGGATTGATGTGACAACCGGAAATCGGCCCGATGGTGTAAGCCATCGTCAATAAGGTGAGCCCGAAAGCCAAGGCGACGCCGGCGAAGCCGATGCCGAGTTTTGGAAACGCAGCAGCGATAACTGCGCTGCCGCAACCTCCAAAAACGAGCCAAAACGTCCCGAAAAATTCAGCAGAAAGACGTCGTGAAAGCGCCATAACGAGTCTCCTCCGCGAGAGGCATTCCAAGTATACTACGAATTATCGCGTTTTCTTAAGCTGCCTTTCGGTACACGAGAAATTCCGGCTTTTTCGGGCCGTATCGAAATCCGGCTCTCCACCGCGGAATCTCCATGCTTTTCGGGTCCCCGGGGTGCTACGCTGTCCTTGGAGTTATCGGATGCGTCACCCAAAGACCACGTGGGGCGTTGCTCAGGCGGGAAAACGCAGCATGAACGTTCCTGAGGCGGAGGCCGGCACCGCGCTGCGGCAGCTCGCCGCAATGGAGCGAGAGCGCTCCATGCGATCGCTGACCCGTTCCGCGGGCGGCCGCATTCTGGATCAATTCAAGAGCCTCGCCGTCGCCTTGGCGCTGGCATTGCTAGCCTATGCGGTCTACGTATCAGCCGGCTTACGAACCGCTTCGTCCTACGGCACGATTGGGGGCTTCAAAATCTCCGCCCCGGTCGCCATCGTTCGCGACGAACGCGGCATCCCGCACATTCGAGCGCGCCGCGAACGGGATGCTTTCTTCGCCGAGGGTTACGTTCAAGGTGCGGACCGGCTCTTCCAAATGGACTTGTATCGTCGCTATATTTACGGCGAGCTGAGCGAGATGCTCGGACCAATCCAACTTACACGAGACGAAGCGATGCGCGCTTTCGACGCGCGCGATATCGTTGAGCGGGAATGGGTTCATCTGCCGTCGCGCGATCGCGAAGACTTGCAGGCATTCAGCGACGGCGTAAATGCCGCGCGTGCGACGTTGCCGCTTCCGCTCGAGTTCCGGTTGCTGCTCTATTCGCCTAGACCGTGGAGACCGAAAGATTCGCTGGCCGTAACGCTGGCAGTTTCGGTGTCGCTTGGCGATACGATCGAGAACGTGCTGCAGCGCGATGCTCTTTGGCGAGAACACACGCCAGAGCAGTACGCGGCGCTCTTACCGCTCTCCGATCCGTCGTACGACGTTTCGACTAACGGTGTGCGCGATCCAATGCATCGCGCACGGATCTTGCCGCCGGCGCTCGCGTTGAATGCGACGCGACTCTCAGGCGTAGAGCGTTTTGGAAGCAATGCTTGGGCAGCAGGCGCAGCTTATACTAAAACGCGGCGCGCGCTATTGGCGAACGATCCGCACTTGACGCTGAGCGTCCCCGGCGTCTGGTACGTCGTCGAAATGCGAGCGCCGGGATTTCACGTTGCCGGCGTCACGGTGCCGGGCGTACCGGGCGTAATGCTCGGACACAACGAGCACTTCGCCTGGGGAACGACTAACGCCATGGCCGCGTGTTTCAGCGTGTTCCAAGCGGATCGCCTGCGGCACGGGCATTTGTATCCGGAGCGATTCCGAGTGCGATTCGGCCGCAACGTGATGAAGGCGTATTATCGCACCCCGTCGGAATTCGCCGTCGCGTCACAAGCGGGGCGCGGCATGGTGCTGGTGCGGTGGACGCCATACGTTTCCAACGCTTCGGCGATCGATACCGTATTCGCGCTCGATCGAGCGCGGGACATCGCGCAGGCAACCGCGGCGCTCGCGCATTATGCAGGCCCGGCGCAAAACTTCGTCTTTGCCGACGATAGCGGAAAAGTCGCGTATCACCTCGCCGGACCAATTCCGAACGATCCCGCCTGGGAGCGGTACGTTCATCCGGCCGGCGACATGCGTAAACGCTTCGCGCCGGTTCCGTTCGCGCAACTGCCATCGACGCGCTCTTCGAGAGAGCAGATAATCGTAAGCGCGAATAATAAAATGTACGGGAGCGATTACCGCTTTCGCTTGAGTCCGATGTTCGCGCCGCCGTATCGCGCTTTTCGCGTTGCGCAGCTCTTGCGCGAGAAACGCTCGTATACTGTTGAAGAGTTTGCGCGCATGCAATTGGACGTGGGATCGCCTGCTGACGTCGAATTCGCGCACCGGCTTGCGGCGTATGGCCGCCGCCACACCGGTTTATTCTCGAACGTGACGCTCGCACGGCTTGCCCGCTGGAACGGAGAATTCGCTGCGCCATCGGAGACGGCCACGCTGGTACATGCGCTACGAGCGGACGCCGACGGATCGGCGCCGTCACCGTATTGGATTTTCGAAGCGATGCGCGCGGATCGCGTTGCGGCGGAAGTGCTCGACGACTGGCGGCAAATCGCCGGACGGAGCTCGCAGGGCGAGCTTCCGTGGGGCGAAGCGGGAGCCGTGCAAATCCTGCATCCGTTCGGTCCCATCGGGTTTCCGTTCTTGAATGGCGGAACGCTCCCGGGTAGCGGCGACGAGTACACGATTCACGTGCAAGATGACGAACTTTCACAAAGTTTCCGCGCCATATGGCAAATCCCCGACTGGGACGAAGGCGGCCTAAGCATTCCCGCCGGCGAGTCGGGGCGAATCGGATCGGTACATTACGACGATCTTCGCGAGAGGTGGATCCGCGGCGACCTCGAGAGGCTCCCGTTTTCGGATCGTGCCGTTGAACGGTCGGCTCGATCGCGTCTGTTACTCGTGCCGTAGCCGGCCGGAGGGTTCTGCCCGAAAGTCCAAAGTAAAACGGAGCTTGTGATGCTATGGGGGTTCAGTTGCGAAAAGTCACCATTGCGGTTTTAGCGTTGCTCGGGATCGCCGCAGCGATTCGGGCCGGCGCGTCGTTTGCAGGCAATGCGCCGGTTACGTTGCCGAACGGGTGGGTCATCGAGCCGCCTCGCGGGTTGGAAGCCTCGACCGGCACCATGCCGCAGGGTATGGCGTTATCACCGGACGGCGCGACGATTGCCGTAGTGGAATCGGGATACCGCCCCGCATCGCTTGGGCTTTATCGCGCAGCGGATCTAACGCGCGTTGCATCGATTCCGTTAAAGGGTGCTTTCGGACGTCCATACTGGCGTGACGGCGAGCACGTTTTGGTTGCCGGTGCGAATGCCGATGCGCTCTTCGACGTGAACACCGCGAGCAAGGCCGTCGCAACGTGGGCGTTTCCGAAGGGGTCGTATCCGGCATTTGTTGCGGTCTCTCCCGATGGAAAGACCTTCGCGGTTGCATGCGACGGCGACGGCACGGTGCATATCGGCCCATCAGCTTCCGTCGCTAACGAACCGCCCGTTAAACTGCGCGCTCATCCCGGCGGCATCGCTTTCGGTCCCGACGGTACAAAGCTCTACGTCACCGATCGCGCGGACCGAAATCTCTTCATCGTCGACGTAGCGTCTCGGGCCGTCGATAAGAAGCAAGTCGGATTGCATCCGTCGGCAATTGCCGTGGACGGAGACAAACTCTACGTAGCCGAGAGCGATGCCGACAGTGTTGCGGTAATGGACCGTCGAGATTTGCATGTTATCACCGACGTGCGGCTCGGCGATGGTTCGGCGCCGTTCGATGCCGTGGGCGTCTCGCCCAACGCCGTCGCTGTTGCAGGCGATACCGTTTACGTGACGCTTGGCGCCGCGAATTCCGTTGCCGTATTGCGCGGCGATCGGGTCGTTGGAAGACTCGAAGCGGGTTGGTATCCGACCGACGCATTCGTTTCGCAAGACCGGCTGTTCGTCTTGAACGGTAAAGGGGAAGGCGCGACACCTAATCCGGGCTACCGAAGCCACAGCAAGGACGATAGCGACTACATCGGCTCGCTCGAGGTCGGCTCTTTGCGCACTTACGATCTGAAAAGCGATCCCCCGGGTGAAGGCAACCCGCAAGGCTCCGACGGCTGGAGTAAGTCCGCAAGCACCTCGGTCGTTCGTCCGAACGGCCCAATCCGGCACGTGTTTTTCGTCTTAAAAGAAAACCGCTCGTACGACCAGGTGCTTGGAGATGTACCGCAAGGCAACGGAGATGCGTCGCTTGCGTGGTTCGGTACAAAAGTTACACCGAACGAGCACGCCGTCGCGAAACGCTTCGGGCTTTTCGACAACGCTTATACGAGCGGTGAAGTAAGCTCGGCCGGACATATGTGGGCGGAGACGGCATTTGCGAACGACTACGTCGAGCGCTTCTGGCCGCCGATGTACGGTGGCCGCCGCGAGACGGACGATCTGGACGGCGGCGACGGAGCTCGCGTGCCTTCGGCCGGCTATCTGTGGGATGCGGCAAGGCGCGCGCACGTATCATTTCGAGATTATGGTGAGCTCGTCGATCCCGTAAAGAACTCGAATCGCTGGACGGCCGACGTGCCGAGTTTGAACGGCAAGATCGATCCGCTGTATGCCGGATGGGATCTCGACTACAGCGACCTGGATCGCGTGAAAGAATGGAAGCACGATTTCGCGCAGCTCGCGAGCCGCAACGCCGTGCCTCAGCTGGAGTTCATTTGGCTGCCGAACGATCACACCTATGGAAGTAAGCCCGGAAAGCTTACGCCGTCGTCCTATGTAGCACTTAACGACTACGCGCTCGGACAAATGATCGATACGCTTTCGCATTCGAAGATCTGGCGTTCGTCCGCAATGTTTGTCATCGAAGACGACGCGCAGGACGGCCCGGATCACGTGAGCGACCAGCGGACGACTATGTTTGTCGTGTCGCCCTATGCGCGCGGCGGCGTGAGACACGAGCACTATGCCACGGTCAGTCTTCTTCGCACGATGGAAGTGCTGCTCGGAATGCGCCCGCTCTCAACGTATGATTCCATGGCGGTGCCGATGTTCGCGGCCTTCGGCGCTCCGGATTTTCGTTCATACGCCGTCATGGCGCCGCAGATCGACGTCCGCAAACGAAACACCCCTTCATCGTACGGCGCGAAGGTAAGCGCAACGCTAAACTTCTCGAAGCCCGATGCCGTTCCGGAGAAAGTTTTGAACGACATCCTCTCGCGCAACCACTAAACGGTCCGTCGCGCTCGTACGCGGGTTCAGGGGCGGCTTTCAAGCTGCCCCTCCAACGAGAGTTTCCATACGTTCGCGTTACCGTTATCCCAGGACTCGATCCGCTGCAGGTCTTCGGCTGCCGTCTTTTTCGTCCGCGGAAAGTGTAGCGCCAGCGTGCGATCGCTGCTGAAGTAAAGGGTGACGCCGTCGGGCGCGAGATCCGGCTCGTTGTCGTTGCTCGAGCCGTTATCGTCGTCGCCCTGGTACCGCAGACGCTGTGGAGCACTCCAGCCGTTGGAGCGCCGGAATGCGATGTAGAGGTGTTCTTTCGAGTCGTCCTTAGTAGATCGGCCGGAACTGGCGAAAACGAGAAACGATTCATCGGGCGCAATTTCGGGGTCCACGTCGGCCGTTGAATCGGTGCTAAACGAGAGTGGTTCGGCTTTCTGGTAAGCGCCGTTCACGAACTTCGAGCGATACAGGCGAAACATGCGACGATCGCCGATGCTCAAGAAATAAATCGTGCCGTTGCGCGCGATGCTGGCCTTGAAGATGCGTGGCCCGATGTTGACCGCAGACGGAAGATGGTATGGCGTGCCCCAACCGCTCGCGCTGCGATCGGCGCGCCACAGATGCGCAACGCGCGTCGCGGTTCCGGCTACGGGCCGCGTCGACGTAAAGACCAGAAACGAACCGTCGGGGGCGATCGCGGCGTGCTGATCGTTCCAGCGCCCGGAGAACGGCGCAATTTCCGGACGGCTCCAGGTTCCATTCTCCAAATGCGATTGGAGAATGGTGCCGGCCCCCGTACCGCTTCGTGTGAAGAAGAGCGTTTTGCCGTCGGGCGTGAAGACCGGCGCGCCGTCGTTTGCCGGCCCTGAGATTACGCCCGCCGCAAAGACGCCCGGAACCGGTAAGGCGGATGCGGTTTGCGCCTGCAGGATGGTAGCGCAGAGAATTGCAAGCGATCCTCGAAGCAAGGCCCATCGGGAAAAAATTCGCATGCGTTCGACTATGCTGCATGCGCAAACCGGCGCGCAATCAAAGTTGGGTCAAATGAAGCGTCTTTAATCCACCTCTTGTAAGCGACAAGGAGTCGTGTCGGCGCCATTCACGATTCCGTCGACGAAGCTACGGATACAAGCCGCGCAGCTTCGTCGCTTCCGCTACACGGCTGACGGCCACAACATAGGCACCGCGCCGCATGTCTATCCCGAGCCGCTGCGATTGTTCGTAGGTCTCGGTGAACGCGCGGGTCATTTTTCGTTTGAGCCGGTCGTTGATCTCGTCTTCTTCCCAGAAATTCTCTTGAAGGTCTTGCACCCACTCGAAATACGACACGGTCACGCCGCCCGCGTTGGCGAGGATGTCGGGGAGCACCATGATCCCGCGTTCGAACAGAATCCGGTCGGCGGCCGGCAACGTTGGACCGTTCGCCGCTTCGGCTATGACCATCGCGCGAATCTTCGGCGCGTTCTCGGGCGTGATGACTTTTTCGAGCGCCGCCGGCACGAGAACGTCGCAATCGTACTCGAGCAGTTCCGCATTGCTGATGCGATCGCCGCCGGAGAACCCCGCGACCGATCCCGTTTCGCTCTTATGCGCTATAAGCGCGTTTACGTCCAGGCCATCGGGATTCGCGACGCCGCCCTGCGAGTCGGATGCCGCTACGACGCGATACCCGCGCTGTTGCATCAACTCGGCGGCGTGCATCCCGGCATTTCCGAAGCCTTGGATGGCCACTCGCGCATCCTGGATCGGAATATCAAGCGCCTTCATCGCTTCATCGACGACGTACGCGCAGCCGCGCGCCGTCGCCTTATCCCGGCCCAGCGAACCGCCGATAGCGACCGGTTTCCCGGTAACGACGCCCGGAACCGAGTATCCGCACTGCATCGAGTAGGTGTCCATGATCCAGGCCATGATCTGCGGCGTGGTATAGACGTCGGGAGCCGGTATGTCTTTATCGGGGCCGATGATGATGGAGATTTCGCTTGTGAACCGGCGCGTGAGATTTTCCAGTTCCTGCATCGACATGTTCTTGGGATCGCAGATGACCCCGCCTTTGGCGCCGCCGAACGGAATGTTCACGAGCGCGCATTTCCAGGTCATCCACATTGCGAGCGCCTTCACCTCATCCAGCGAGACGTCGGGATGGAAGCGGATGCCGCCTTTTGAGGGGCCGCGCGCCATGTTGTGTTGCACGCGATAGCCCCGGAACATTTGAAATTGCCCCTTATCCATGCGAACCGGGACCGAGACTTCCAAGACGCGCTTGGGTTCCCGAAGGTACCCATGGATCGATTCGTTGAGCCCGATTAGACGCGCAACGTCGTCGAGTTGTTGTTGCGCCATTTCCCAGACGTTGACCGTGCTTTGAGCTATCGCAGTGTCCGCCGCCATGCGGCACCTCCGCATTGTTCAAGAAAACGCGAGTCACTTTGTTATAGCACGATTGTCGCCTCGCAGTTCAACGTGCGAACGGTTGCTCGATTCAGAAATAGGAACGGCTTGTGCCTTGGCTTAACCCACGGCCCATGACGGCATTCCCTATCGACGCGGTGCGCGCGCAGTTTCCCGCGCTCGCGCTTCGCGACGCCGGACAAGCTCGCGTGTATCTAGATAACCCGGCTGGCACCCAGGTGCCGCAGCGGGTGGCCGACGCAGCCGCCCGCTGCTTGCTGGAAACCAACGCGAATCTGGGCGGATACTTTCGCACCAGCGAGCTCGCCGAAGAACGCGTGCTGCGCGCGCATAAAGCGATGGCAACGATGCTCGGCGCCGCTTCGGAACGGGAAATCGTCGTCGCGCAAAGCATGACGAACCTGACGTTTCATCTCTCGCGGAGCATTGGGCGCAGGATCGGACCGGGCGACGAAATCGTCGTCACACGGATGGATCACGACGGGAATATCGCCCCGTGGCTGATGATGGCCGAAGAACGCGGCGCGACGATTCGGTGGCTCGACTTCGATGGCGATTCGTGGACGATCGAGCCTGCAGCATTAGACGCCGTGCTGAGCGAGCGAACGAAGCTCGTCGCCCTGAATTACGCGAGCAACCTGACGGGATCCATCAACGACGTGCGCGCGCTCGTTTCGAAGGTTCACGCCGCCGGCGCCCTTTGCTATGTCGACGCCGTGCAACTTGCGCCGCACGACTTCATCGACGTCCAGGCGCTGGGATGCGACTTCCTAGCATGCTCGTCGTACAAGTTCTTCGGGCCGCATCTTGGCATCGTGTACGGACGGGAGGGGCTGCTTGACGAGCTGATCGCCTACAAAGTTCGCCCGGCAACCGATGAGCTGCCGTGGCGGTATGAAACCGGCACGCCGCAAATCGAACTGCAAGCGGCGCTCGGAGCGACGGTTGAGTACCTCGCCTGGCTTGGAACGCTGTGCGGCGCAACGGGGAGCGAACGAGAGCGCATCTGCGCAGCATTCTCCGCTGCGTCGGTTTACGAACGGCAGCTCGTCGCGCGGCTGATCGCGGGACTGCAGCAGATTCCGGAAGTGACGATTTACGGCATCACCGACCAATCGCGCTATGGATCGCGCGTTCCGACCGTCTCATTCACGCATGCGACGAGAACTACCGATGAAATTGCTCGCGACCTTGCCGGGCGCAATATTTTCGTATGGTCCGGCAATAATTACGCGCTCGAAATCGTCCGCGCCTTGGGTCTGGAAGAAAGCGCCGGCGTCGTGCGAATCGGGCTCGCGCACTATAACACGGGCTCGGAAGTCGACGTGGTGTTGGAAGCGTTAACGGCTCAAAACGTTCCCGCATAAAGGGAGCAAGAGCGGCAGACTTCCGGCGGCTCCGGCGACGCTAGGCGTTTGCGGAAGGCTTCGTACGGTGCCCCGTTCCAGATCTCGTGAACGCTGCGTTCGGCGGTGCTGCCGAAATTGATCCGGTCCGGCGTGGAAACCATGCAACACGGCATGCTCCAGCCGTCGTAGCTGAAATACGCACCCGTCCACGGCCAGTCGCAACGCAGCCGTCCGGGCGTTGCGGCTTTATGCGCGCGCGCCTCGACGCGCGGCAGGCGCAGCGGAAGCGCACGGTTCCGTGCGATGGCGGCGGCGCGTGTGAAAACCTCCGCGATTCGCTCGCGGTCGACATGGAGCAGCGTCTGTTCTTCCACGAAATCGCGCATTGGACGGTACTGCTCGGGCAACGTCGATTCACCAAACGAGTGACACAGATGCTGCACGCTCATCGCATCGACGCCTAGGTCGCTCGCGAGCTCCACGAGCGTAGGAAGCTCGTCTAAATTTTGGCGCATGGCGACGGCGACGAGTTCGATGGACGGCGTTGTGGCGCCAAGAGCCTTTCTTGCAACGACAACCCGCTCTAAGTTGCGCACGGCTTTGTCATAATTCGCCTGCACGCGAATGCGTTCGTACGTCGCCGCCGTCGCACCGTCCAAAGAAGCATGAAGGCGTTTGAGGCCGCTGGTAACGCACCGCGCTGCGGTCTTGGGCGTAAGCAACGTAAGGTTTGTGTTCACGGAGACCGTGATGCCTCGCGACGACGCATAGTGAACCATGTCGAAAAATTGCGGGTGCATCAACGGCTCCCCGAGCCCTTGCAATTGGAGCTCGCGGAGATTTGGAAACTGGTCGATGAGGCGGGCGAAGAGCTCGAACTTCATGAATGCGGGCGGGCCGAATGGCGGCCCGTCGCGACGAAATTGAATCGGGCACATTTGACAGCGCAGGTTACATTGCCCAACGGGTTCGATTTGGATGAAATCAGGGAGCGCCGCCATACACGGCAGATACCCCGCCTATCGGGGGACGAAGCGAAGCGCCAGCCCGTCTATGCAGTAACGAAGGTGTGTGGGCGCCGGGCCGTCATCGAAAATGTGGCCCAGATGACTCCCACATCGCGAACAATGCACTTCCGTTCGAGGCTCACCCAGAAGCGCGTAGTCCGACCGAGTTTCCGTAACGTGCGGAAGAACGGTCCAAAACGACGGCCATCCGTCACCACTGTCGTATTTCGTGGACGAAGAGAAGAGGGCTTGATTGCAGCCGGCGCAATGGTAGGTCCCGCTACGCTTTTCGCCGAGCAATGGGCTGGAAAATGCCGGTTCCGTGCCGTCGCGCCGGAGTATTTCAAAACGATCGTCGCCCAGGATCTTACGCCATTGCGCCTCGGAGTGCTGAACGGCAAATTCGGATGCAGAGGCGATAGCGGGCAACATAGCGCCGGCAGTCACCGCGGCCGATGCGGCGAAAAATCTTGCTCGATTCATACGTAGAGAGAACGCCGGCCGCACTGTTTTGGATTTGTGGTTCACGGCTGAAGCGCCGCTTCGAGGAATCGTTCTTGAACCAGCCGGATCGCCGAAGAAGCGCCCGCCGACGAGTCCATCCAATCGTTTACCAGCAAGGCAAAGATTAACGGATCGGCGTTAGGCCGCAATACGTATCCGGCTAGCGTACGAACGTGCATCATCGAGCCCGTCTTCGCGTGAACGATTCCGTCGAGCGCCGAATTTTTGAAGGAGCGCTCGAGCGTTCCGCTTTGGCCTGCGACCGGCAGCGCCGCAACTATCGCCTCGCGATTCGATGACCTCCAATCTGCGCGCAGCACGCTAACCAGCGTGGCTGCCGACAGGCGATCGTATTGCGAAACGCCGGAACCGTCGGCAATCGCCGCAGCAGCCGGTGCGACGCCGAGGGTTTGGAGCCATTGCATTTCCCGAGCGATCCCGGCGGCGCGTGTGTCCGCCGTTGCCGGCGCTTGGGCTAAATCTTCCAGGAGCGATTCGGCAAAGAAGTCATCGCTCGGAAGCCACATTTTAGCGATTAAATCGCGCATCGCGGGCGAGCGATGCTGCCACAAGACGCGCGCCGATGGCGGGGTCGTGCCTTCGCGAACAGCTACCCTGTCTATCGCGATTTTCTCCGTTGCGAGCGCGCGTTCGAACTGAGATCCCGCGAAGGCTACGGGATCCGGAACCGCAGCATCTAGCTCGAGAGGATCGTTCACATTCGCCGGAACCGTTCCCGTGACGCGAATGACGCCGGGCGCGTTGGAAGGCCATTCGAGCTGCGTAGAATCTTCGGCGGTGCGGGAACCGGTTATTGTGCGATTGTCGATCGTAAGCGTTCCGTCTTGGGGCGACATTGCGATAAGAGCCGGCGCATTCGAAGCCGATGGCGTAAGACGCAACGCCACGGCATTTTCGTTGAAGGCCAGCGCCGTAATTGGGGCGGCGTAATCGTTCGGTAAATCGTCCACCGTCCAGCCGTCGGGATAGGGAGATGCCGTGAAGGCGCTGTTATCTATCACGATCGAACCGGAAAGGCGATTCAGATGCTGCGCGGCGAGCGTTCGCGCTGCGTCTTCAAACGCGGCCGCATCGATCGCCGGATCGCCTCCGCCTCGAACGTAGAGATTCCCGTACAGCGTTCCGTGTTGGATGCTTCCGTCGGTCAAGGCTTCGGTCTGCAGCGTTGAGTCGGGACCGAGGAGCTGCAGCGCCACGGAACCCACGAGCAGCTTCAGCGTCGAAGCAGGCTGAAACGCATCGTTGGAGTTTCGCTCGAAAGCAACGGCGCCGGTGCGGGCGTTTACGACCAAAGCCGAAACGTGCGCGCCGTTGAGCGTGGGGGCCGCCAATGCGGCGCTCATGCCGAGTGTAGCAGCCAGAAGCAGCATTGCCGGGAAGATTCGCCATCGGCGGCATAAAACTAGCGTCGCCGTGATAAGCATCTCCGAGTGGCAACCGAAGTTCCCCGATGGGCGCATCGACCGCGTGTACTTTCACTGGTCCGGCGGCGACTACGAGACGGTGTTCCCCGCCTACCATTTCTGCGTCTCCCAGAGCCGGGGGCAAGTTTTGGTCTCGCAGACCAACGATCTGCGCGCGAACATGCGAGACGTTCGGGCCGGGGGCGAGTACGCGGCGCACACCCAAGGACGCAACTCCTACGCTGCGGGCATCGCGCTGATGGGAATGCACGATGCGACGCCCTCGGATTTTGGGCTTTATCCCATCACTCGGCCTCTTTACGAGGGCTTATGCCGCGTGGCGGCCGAACTCGTGCGCTTTTATCGAATTCCGCTCGACCGATCGAGCGTGCTCACCCATGCAGAGGCCGCCGCAGAAGACGGCTACTTCGGGGAACGTCACGGCGAACGCTGGGATATCGCGCGGCTCTCACCTGATGGGCGTCCGCTGGATTCCCGCGACGCTTTAACGACCGGAGACGAGCTGCGGGAGATCGTCCGGCGGTATTTAGGCTAGTCGCTTCGTCTGCGCGTGGACGTCATTGAAATTGTTCCATGAACCGGTCGATACGTTCTTGCTCGAGCCCGGCGGCTAGCAGTTGAACCGCGAAAGCCTGCCGGTTCTCCGGCGGCGTTACGAACATGAACCCGGCTTTGCCGCCGGGCGCTGAAACGGTAGTCCACTCAACCGCGGCCGGAACGAGCGCCGTTTGATACGCGTTCAGTTTCACTTCGACGTCGCCCGCGGAAACGCTTAGCGGATGCTCGAGCGCCATGATGATTTGCGGACGGTTGTGCGTAGGGAATGAAGCGGGTTCGGTTCCGGCAAAGATCCGCTCGACGATGAAGCGCGAATCGGCGATGATGGCCGTTCGCTCCAGCCCCTCGAAAGAATAGGAGAGCGTTTCGACGGCTCCCGCGGTTCCTCGTCCGTAATCGAGAACGTCCGCCGCCTTGCGCACGTGAAGCTCGCGGGGCTTTCCGTCGGCGCCGGTGCGATTCCAATCGAAAATGCGATAGGTAAGGTCGCTCGCCTGTTGGGTTTCGAACAGGATGATTCCGGACCCGATCGCGTGCAGCGTTCCCGCCGGTAAGTAAAACGCATCGCCGGCGTTTACCGGAACGCGCCGCAAGATGTCGCCTAGCGTGCCGTCGGCGACGCGTCGTTCGTATTCTTCACGCGACGTATCGCGGGTCCAGCCAAGGACCAGTTCCGCGCCCTCTTGCGCGGAGAAAACGTACCAGCACTCCGTCTTCCCGTTGGGCTCATGCTCCACGCGTTGCGCGTAGCTGTCGTCGGGATGGACTTGCACTGAAAGCCAATCGCGAGCATCGATAATCTTCGTTAGGACCGGAAAGGGCCGCGACGGATCGATGTCGCCCAGAAATGCGGAGCCTAATTCTTGACGCAATCCCGCAATCGTCTTGCCGGCTAGGGAACCGTTCAAAACGGCGTTAGTGTCCCAGCATTCCCACGATTCGCCGATCTTTTGCTGGGGATCGCCTTTCTTCGCGAATTTGGTTACAGAGAGCATCGCCGCCCCAAATGGCTTCCGTTTCTTTCGGCTCGATCACGTAAGGATAAAGAGTGTCACTCATCTTCGTTTGTTATTACCAATCGTGCGCGTAGCAGTCCGCGGGCTGAATTTCCGACGAAGAGCTGCTCCGCTTTTAGCAAATCCGTCACATGCAAAGATCGTTCCCTGGCCCGACCTTCGCTTACGAGGTTCGACCGGAGAATCCCCGGCAGCAGACCGCAAGAAACGGGCGGCGTCCAAAGGGTTCCATCGATGAGTGCAAACAGATTCGTGCGCGAGCCTTCCGTCAATTCGCCCCGCTCGTTGCGCAACAGCGCCTCGAATGTTCCGCATTCGGTCGCAAATACGCCGGCCGCACCCTGAGCGGGACGCCACGCCGTCTTGTGCCGGAGAAACGGGTCGGTACTTTGCACGCGTTCGCGTGAGATGCAAACGGCAACCGGTTCCGGCGGCGTCGAGACGGTATCGTGCCGGACTTCGATCTCCCCGTTCGCATGCAAGCGCAAACGCAGGACTCCCGATCCGTATCGCTGCCGAGTGCGCTCAACGGCTTCTCGAATAACGTTCTCGTGAAACGATATTCCAAACGCCTGCGCGGAGCGCGCGATTCTGGAAAGATGCTCGTCTATGGTTGCGCTGCGTGCCGCTGCCGCGAATGTTTCAAGGAGAACGATTGGCTCAGAGTCTTCGCGCAGGAAGGCCGTCTTCAGAAAGACTTCGTTCCATTCGCCGGCGGCGTTCGAATCGGCCACTATGCCACCGCCTGCGTCGTACCGGCCGGCGTTGCCGTGGAATTGCGCGGTCCGAATCGCTACGTTCCATACGCCTCTCCATTGCGGTGAAAGATAACCGATAGTCCCGCAGTACACCTCGCGCGGATGCTGCTCGAAGCGATCGATATGTTCGATCGCGGAGCGCTTGGGTGCACCCGTGATACTGCCGCACGGAAATGTCGCGCGAAAGATGGCTTCGAGCGACGTCGTTTGCAAGATTCCGGTAATCGTGCTTGTCATCGTGAGGAACGTCGGATATCGCTCCACGGAACAGAGCTGCTGCACCGTCACATCGCGTGCGATTCGCTGGAGATCATTGCGCAGGAGGTCGACGATCATCACGTGCTCGGCGCGGTTCTTTTCGTTCGCAAGGTCTTTTGGAGCGTCCAGCGGAGCGGTGCCCTTCATCGGACAAGTACGAACGCTCGTACCGTCGAATTGCAAAAAAAGCTCCGGCGACCAGGAAAGAATTCGTCGCTCGCCGTCTTCGACGTAAGCTTGGTAGTTTGCGCCGGTGCGAGATGCAACGGAACGCCAGAAGCTTTCGAAATCGCCAAGCCCGTTCGTCGAGAACGGCACCGTGTAATTCACTTGATAAACGTCGCCGTCGTAAATCGCGCGCTGCACGTCGCCGACGGCGGCTGCGTAGTCGGCCCACGTAGCGGTGCTCAGCAGGGGCGAAAGCGAAAAGGCGTCGTCGGTCCGCATCGCCGGCCTGGACGGTTCATCGAATACTCCAAGGCATAGCAACGGGCCACTTCCGGCGCGATCGACGCCATGCAGCGCTGCGCCAAATTCGTAAGTTAGATAGCCCGCGATCCAAGATCCGCCAGCGAGTGCCCGGTTTAATTCGTGAAGTGAAGCGATTGCGTCGTCAACGGTTTTTGGGCGATAGACGACGCGCGGGTTAGCAAATTCCAGCGGCTCCTCGATCCCGCAGAGAACGCGAAGGCTCATCCGCACGCGGCGTCCCGGCGTACTTGCAGTATCATGAAGCGTTGGAGTACGGTGCTAATCGGCGCCATCTTGCTTTTTACGGTTACCGGTGCGAGCATGCCCGGTTTACAGCCGGTCCTCGCGGCGACGCAATGGTTCAACGGCCGCCCGCCGCAGTCGAGCTTGAACGGAAAAGTCGTCATTGTGGACGTCTTCACGGCCGACTGCATCAATTGTCGCAACGTCGTCCCCGAATTGCGGGAACTCTATAGCAGCGAGCGGTCTCGCGGGCTGGCCATCATCGGAATACACTCTCCGGAGACACCGGAGGAGAAGCAACCCGCCTATGTAGCGGAGAACCTTCGTGCTCAGGGCATAGTGTGGCCGGTAGCCGTGGATAACCAGTTCTCGCTGTGGAAGGCGTATGGCGTGGAAGCGTGGCCGACGCAGCTCATTTTCGACCGTCACGGCCGGTTGCGAAAAACGATCGTTGGCGATTCGCAAGACCGTCTCGTCCGGTCGACCGTGGAGGCCCTATTTTTGGAACGATAGGAATGCATCGAGTTTACATCGGGATCGGTTCTAACCTCGGAGATCGCCAGGCGAATATTTTGGCCGCACTCCAACGCCTCAGAGCGCGCGCGGCGATCGAACGCGTCTCGGCTTTTTACGAGAGTGCGCCTGCCGGCGGCGCCGCCGGCCCTGCGTTTCTGAACGTGGCGGCGGAAGTATGGTCCACGGTTTCGCGCGACGACTTCGAAAAGCTCATCCGTGAAGTCGAGGCTTCCGTTGGGCGCACGAAAGTCGCCCGTCTCGCGGCGCGCCCGATCGACATTGACATCCTTGCATTTGACGGCGCCCTTCATCCGGAGCTTTCGCAGCGGCAGTACAATGCCGTGCCGCTCGCTGAGATCGCACCGCAGTTTTCGTCGTTCGCGTTGCAGAACGGCCAAAGCGGATTGCGTCGCCGCGAACGCAGCTTGCATTTCGACGCGAACCGGCAAGAAGAAGAGCCCGATGTCCGGCTTTCGCTCAATCGCGTCGGCGTCTCCAGCGTGCGGCGCATCGTGCAACTTGAAATCGACGGGCAGCCGCGCGTCTTCAACGGCGAGTTTACCATGGTCGCCGATCTCGCGCCTGATAAAGCCGGCGTCCACATGTCGCGCTTCTCCGAGATTTTGGAAGAGGCGACTCTCGACGTGTTGGCGCGCGATACGAAGCCGGCGCCGATCGAGCGTCTCGTGGAATCGATTGCGCGTGAGATCGTGCAAAGCCAGCGGGCTATTCGCGCCGACGTCCGTCTTCGGGCCGACTTTGGCCTCGAACGCTGGACGCCGGTCAGCGGCAAACGTGGTGAAGAAACGTACACGCTGGTAGGGATCGCGCATGCCGACGAAGCGGGAACGCGCCGCGTGGTGGGCGTGGAGGCGGAAGGCATGACCGCATGCCCGTGCGCGCAGCTGATGGTTCGCGAACATTCGATGCGCGAGCTGATGGAAGCGGGATTTTCCGAAAACGACGCCCGTCGCGCGCTGGATGCGTTGCCCGGAGCGACGCACAATCAGCGTGGCCGCGGCTCGATCATGTTGGGCGTTCCCGAGGAACGCGCAGATGCAATTCGCGCGGAAGACTTGGTCGAGATCGTGGAAAGCTCGATGTCGAGCGAAACGTATGACTTGTTGAAACGGCCCGACGAGTTCTTCATCGTAAACAAGGCGCACCACAATCCGAAGTTCGTTGAAGACGTGGTACGCGGGATTCTCGCGCGCGCTTTGGACATGTATTCCGATCTTGACGACGACACGTTCATCTTCGCGAGCCAAGTAAATTACGAGTCGATTCACAAGCACGACGCTTTTGCGGAGGCGTTCGGTCTCTTCGGAGAATTCCGTGAGGAGCTGTCCTCCCGACGCTACGTTACGGCCAAGACCGACCTTGCCGGTTGGCTCGGCACGCGGCCCTCGCCGGTCCTTCTGTAAGACGATGCAGCCGCTCAAGATTGCGGGGGCGTATACATGGTCGGTGTGGCAGCCGGATCGCGCAATGTCCTTCAACAGTTACTTCTTCGTGTTGCCCGACGGCAACATTGCGGTCGATCCGCTACCGCTGACTTCGGAAGATCGTGATGAAGTCGAGCGGTTCGGTGGCGTCGACACGATCGTCATTACCAACCGCGATCACGTTCGCGACGCGGAGAACTTGCAGGCGTGGAGCGGCGCGCGGGTGGCCTGCAGCGCAACGGAAGCGCCGTTGCTTCCCTTCCAAGCCGATGTGCTGCTAGAGGATGGCGACGTTCACGGCGGCTTTCAGATCGTTGCGCTCGGCGGCGCCAAAACGCCGGGCGAGATTGCGCTTGTCTCGGGGAGCGGTGGATTCGCCGTCATCGGTGATGCGATTCTTGGAACGCCGGCTGGTGCGCTGGACTTTCTTCCGGCGGCCAAGCTCGGCGACGTTTCGCAGTTAGCGCTATCGTTGCGCGTGGTGGCGGCAGCGCGGCCTGAATGCTTGTTGCTGTGTGACGGCGCTCCGCTTTTCGCGGGCGCGCATTGGGCGCTCGACGAACTTTTATTCCGGTATGGCGGCATCGCGGTCAATCGTGTTAACGTTCGCGACTTGAAGTGGATCGAAGATAGCGGCCCCGACGGAAGATTCACGGGCGAGGATGCCGAGATTGGATTCATGATCGGTGCGCGTCGTTTGGGATATCGCCTTGCGCGCCTGCAACCCGGCGGCAAATACTGTCCAATGCACTCGCACGACTTGGAAGAAGAGTTTTTCTACGTGCTCGACGGTACGCCGTCGATTCGCACGCCGAACGAGACGCTACGGCTCGAACGGGGCGACTTCATTGCGTTTCCGACCGGGGAGCGCGGCTCACATCAGCTCCTGAACGAAAGCGACGAGCCGGTCACGCTGCTCCTCGTCGGAAACGACGAAGAAAACGACGTCGCGTTTTATCCGGATTCCAAAAAAGTGGCGCTGAGCAGCCGCGGCCTGATCGTCCGGTCGGAGCCGGCATTGGATTACTTCGACGGGGAATGAGGGCGGCGCTTGGCGTGTTGCGAGCTCAGTCTCGCAAGCAGCTTGCGACCCTGACTTTGCACCGCCGGATTTCCGCGCCGAACCATGCGCTCCAGGCGGGGCAGCATCCGCTCGCGTAAAATCGCATCGTCATTGGCGAAATCGGTCAGCGCATGCAAGGCAGAAACCACGACTCCGTCGTTCGGATCTTCCAAAAAGCTTTCGAGCAGTTTCACCGCCTTGTGCCGTTCTTTCGGCTCGTATTTTATTCGCGGCAGCATTTTGGCGACGGACCGGCGCACTTCGGGCTGAGCTACGGCGCCCGCTTCATCGATGAGGCGTTTACGAAATGGAACGAGAAGATCCGGACGTCCGCGCGTCACTTTTTCGGCTGCGTCCGCAGCTCGCATACGCACGACCGGATCTTCGTCCAGGATCGTATCGAATAGATCCGCGAATCGATCCGGATAGCGTAAGATATCGCTCGCGACGGCATCGGCGTTTCCCAGCTGGTGGCGATCTCCGCCTTGCAGGCGTTCACGTACGTTCAAGTTCTTTTATCCGTTTTCCAAGACTCGGGTGCGAGCCGAAGATCGTTTCGTACCAAACCGGTACGTCGTCTTCGGCAAGATTCTGATCGCGCAGCCGCCGGAATGCCGCAGCACCGCCTTTAGCGTCGCCGGTTGCGCCCAGCGCAAACCGGTCCGCCGCCCATTCGCGCGATCGCGAAAATGCGTTCAGTGCCGGCCGAAGCACGTGCATTCCCGTCGCGACCAGCGCATAGACGCGAAGGAAGGCTAAGACCGGCCGGTCCTCGTCGTCTTTAGCGATTCGCGATGCGGCAAAGAGCAGCGCCGCCGTAGATAATTCGGCGATCGCGATCATGCGCCACGTGTCCTTGCTCACGTAGTGGCCCAATTCGTGTGCGACGACGAACTCGATCTCTTCGGCTTCAAAACGATCGACCAGCGTGTCGCCAAGCACGATGCGATGCGTTTGCCCGATCCCGGTTACAAACGCGTTCGCCTTTTTCGTTTGACGGCTCATATTCATCCGAAGAATCTCCGCATCGCCCACGCTGAACCTGGCAGCCAGGGCGCGAAGTCTTCGCTCGAGCGGTCCTTCGAGCGGCTCGAATGTATTATAAAGCGGAAGAATGTAAAGCGGTACGACGATATTGGCAAGGACCAGCAACGGCAGAAGCCCGGCCGATGCCGCAACGGGCCACGATCGTGGGAACCGGCGAATTGCGAGCACGCCCAGCGTTCCGAGCAGCGCGGCAAGGGTTGCACCGATGGCCGCGCTCTTCAATGAATCCGAAAGCCACCCGCGCAGATCTTGTTCGCTCAGTCCATAAGCACGTTCGAGCGCGTGCTCTTCGACGAAAGCGACGGGCAGGTCCAGAATTGTTCCGGCCAGCGCGACGGCACCGAAGAATGCGGCCGGACGTACGAACGGCGGAAGCTTTATCGCGCGCTGGAATTGCGCCGCAAGAGGACCGTAGGCAAATGCGAGCGTTCCCACGAGCGATCTGGCGGCGCCGCTTGCCGCTAAAGCGCGCCGAATGCGGCCATAGCTTGCTGAATCAGGTGAAGACTGCACCGCGGGCGTGCGCAGCGCGCGATAGGCTTGTACGGCGCGCACGATGGTGTATCCGGCTTCTATGCCGGCCGCGGCACCCAGCAAGAGTTGGCGAGCTTTCATTGGTACTCCACGTTCGTGATCTACTTCTTTAATGCACGAGTTTACCGGTACGACTTCGAGAGCGGACGCTTTCGGCGTCATCGCAGCATGATCGTCGACGAAAATCGTATCGTTGCGCTCGACCGTGAAGCACCGGCAACGGCGGAACGCCGCGATCTCAACGGTGCTACGGTTCTTCCCGCTTTTGCCGACTGCCATGTGCACCTCGCGGGCACGGGGTACGCTGCCGGGGAACGAGACCTCTCAGGCGTGCGTTCTTACGAAGAGTTCGATCGCGCGGTGGCCGCCGTGCCGCGTCAAGACGGCACCGTCTACGCGTCACGCTACGACGACGCGTTGTGGCTTGACGGAAAGCGCGCCGATGCCGCTCCGCTCGAGCGCTTGCACGGCGACACTCGCGCGATGATCGTTCGCGTAGACGCGCATTCATGCATCGTGAATCGCGCGACGCTTGCCTGGCTTGCAGTGCCCGGCGGCATGAGAGGCATGGAAACTCGAGACGGCGAGCCGACCGGCCGCCTCTTCCTCGACGCCAATTGGTTCGCGCAATCCAAGTTTCTCGAGGGATTTTCGAATGCGATCGTGCGCGACGCGGAACTTCGCGCCGTCCGGCTCGCGCACAGCCGCGGTGTGGCGCATCTGCACGCGCAACTGATAGGGCGCACTCGCGCCGGCTACGCGGAGGATGTGGAATTCTTGCGTACGCTTCCGGCAAAGATCCATCCGAAGATTTGCGAACCGGATGCAGCGCTCGCGCATGACTTCGGGCTCAAAGCCATCGGCGGCGACGTTTTTTTGGATGGATCGATCGGCAGCTGTACCGCGGCGCTTTCGCATCCGTACGAGGAAAGCGATTCGACGGGCTCGTTGCGCTTCAGCGACGACGAATTGTACGAGTATTTCGCCGGTGCCGAAGCGCTCGGCATAGCTGCCGGCGTACACGCGATAGGAGACGCCGCAATCGATCAGTGCGTGCGAATGTGGCGCAGGGTGCTTGGCGGAAGACCTTCGCCGCGCGGAACGCGCCATTTTATCGAACATTTCGAGATGGCGAGCGAAGATCACATCGCGGCGTGTGCCGGAATGAATATCTATCTTTCGATGCAGCCGCAATTTGACGCCGCCTGGGGAATGCGAGGAGGCATGTACGACGCGCGCTTAGGCGAAGGGCGCGCTCGAAAAATGAACGCCCTCGCGAAGATTGCGCGTTCCGGCGCCGTGCTTTGCGGCGGCGCCGACAGCCCCGTGTGCGATCTCAATCCACTTGCCGGCATGCAGGCGTGCATCGACCATCACGAGCCGCTGGAACGCTTGGACGTGCACGAGGCATTAGCGATGTACACCGTCAATGCCGCGCGCTTCGGCTACGGCGAAACGCTAACAGGAAATTGCACGCCTGGCCTAGCGGCCGATTTGACGATTCTCGATCGGGATCCGTTCGATGGTGACGCCCTAAGCGACATCAACGTGTTGCAGACGTGGATAGACGGATCGGTCGTCTACGACGCGGCGAACCATCAAACCATGTAAGTCTTCGGCGGCTCCGTCATGTGCAGAATCGGCCGCTGGAAGGTGAACGCCGAGATATCTGAATCCGTTGAGGCATAAAGTGCCAAATCGCTCAAGATCCGGCCGATAACCGACGCGAACTTAAACGCGTGTCCCGCGCCGATCGCTACGTGTACGTTCGGAAAGCCAGGCAACGTATCGATGACGAAATCACGATCGGGCGTCAAGGTATACAAACAGGTCTTCACGAGATGCTCGCGGCCGTTGAGGAGCGGAATGTGCCGATCGAGGAACGTCCTTACGCGAGACGTGATCTCCTCGTCGGGCTCGAAGCCGCGGGTGTTTGCATCGACCGGCTTACCGCCGGCGTCTTGCGTTACCTTCACCGCTCCCCTTTCGCCGAAAACGGGAAATCCGTAGAACGAAGGATCGTCCATCCAGATCCAAACCGGAAAGCGCCCGAATTCGAACGGCGTAATGTCTTGCGGAATGAAGTACATCGCTTGTTCCTTGGTGACTTCAAGCGGAAGCTGCATTCGCAATGGCGCTAGAGCGGCGTTGGTCCACGGTCCCGCGGTGACGATAAGCTCCTTCGCTCGATAGGTCGCCGCCGCCGTTTGCACGATCGCCTCACCGGACGAGATCTCGACGTTCTCGACCGCCGCTCCCGCGACCAACTCGGCACCGAATTCGCGCGCGAGCCGCTGATGGGCCGCAGTACCGCGCTCGGCCGCGACGATGCCGCTTTCACTTTGAAAAAGTCCCGTAACGTCTTCACCGATCTCGAACGGGGGATAACGCCGCCGTATTTCGGCCGCGTCGAGCGTTTCAAAGGGGACGTCGCAGGCGCGCATCGCGTCGGCATACCCTTGCAACGGGATTGCGCCGTTGCGCGGGCCGAGGTCCAGGCCTCCCGTCCTATGCACGATGCGCTCCGACGCGTCATTCTCGACCGACGCCCAAGCCTCGTAGGCTTCTTTCGCAAGCTTAACGTACGCCGGCGTATGATAAGAGAGCCGGATGATTCTCGAATGGTCGTGCGATTCGCCGCGAGCATGGCCGAGTTCAAACCGTTCGATGCCAAGGACGCTCGAACCGCGTTTGGCAAGCCAATAAGCTGCGCCGCTTCCGATTCCGCCCAGCCCTAGGATGATTGCATCGTATTCTTGCTGCATTTACGCCTCCGTCTCGAAGGCTTGGATGCCGACGCGCTCGCCGACATAACGCCGGATATCCAGACTGTAATCTTCCATCGGCGCATAGTAGCCGTATCGGAAGAACTCCGAACGCATGCCGCCTTGCACGCTTTCGCAAATCGCCCAGTCCTGTCGATTCACGAGATCCCAGAAATCGACGGCGTCCGACGGATCGAAGCAATCGCGTTCGATTTCCCTTGGATAGAATAGAAAATCGCAAACGATCTCCGTTCGATCCGGCGCTTGTGGCCAGAGGGTAAATGCGGCGACGTGGTCGGCCGCCAAACTGAGCATCACGTTTGGATAAATCAGCTCGCCTTTGTGGCGCGTGCGTTCGTGTTCGTCCAATCCGGGAAACGGCTCGCGCACGGTCGTCCCCGAAGCCGTGAACGTAAACGCGCCTTCGCGATGCGGGATGCCGTCGTCCCAATTGAGCTCGGCGCCGCCGCGGCGCTTGAACGCCGGAACGATCTTGCAAAGCTCCGGATGAATGCCCGCGCAATGGTAGCACTCGTTGTAGTTTTCCAGGATCACTTTCCAATTCGCCGCTACTTCATAGTGAATCGACTTTGCGGTGCGAAGCTGTTCCAATGGATAACGTGCGAGACGTTCCGGTACGCCGTTCAATTGCTCGGCCAGGCCGTCCCGCGGAGTTGCCGGCGGATGAACGCGAAGGAACAGAAATCCGCCCCAAGTATCCGCGTGCACCTCGTACAGGCGTCTCGCCTCCGCCGGAACGCATTCGGATTCGATGAACGGGGTCGCCATCAAGCGGCCGTCCGCAGCATACGCCCACCCATGGTACGGACAACGGATTGCGCCGCGTAAGACGCCCTCGCCGCACAGTAAACGGCTCCCGCGATGGCGGCAAACGTTCGCATGCGCGCGAAGGATGCCGTCGTCATCGCGAATGACGATGACGCTCTCACCTGCAACGTCGACGACGCGATACGCGCCCGTTGTGTCGAGTGAGCCTATGCGTCCCGCGCAAAACCATTGGTCCCAAAAAATCGCGCGTTGCTCGCGCGCAAAGAACGAGGCGTCCCAATACGCGGCACGGGGAAGGGTACGTTGGAGCGGGCCGGGGTTGTTCGACGACATTGGCACCTCCCGCAATGATCTTACGGCCGCGCGCCTAATACGTCCTAGCCAATGGCGGCCGACGTCCAGGAGACGGCGAGCGGACAAGAATTGAAGCGCAGCATGCGCCTCATCGACGTCGTGCTGTTCTTCGTAATTGCGGGCTCCAATTTGCAATGGGTGGCGACCGCTGCCGCAGCCGGCCCGAGTTCCATCGTCGTTTGGGTTATCGGGTGTCTCGCGATGTTCGTGCCGCTCTCGATTGCGGTGATCCATCTAGCCTCGCGCTTTCCCGACGAGGGCGGAATGTATGTCTGGAGCAAGACGGCTTTTGGGCCGTTCGCCGGATTTATTACCGGCTGGACGTACTGGACCGCCAATTTGCCTTACTTTCCGGCGCTTTTGTACTTCACGGCTGGAAACGCGCTATGGATCTCAGGGAACGCCGGCGGCAGCCTTGCGGGATCCGCACCGTACTTCATCGCCGTCGCTATTGCCGGACTCGCGCTTGCCACGGCTCTCAATATTTATGGGTTAGACGCCGCCAAATGGTTGAATAACGCCGGCGCGCTAAGCCGCTGGACGGTTACGCTGCTGTTGCTTGCGCTTGGGGCCGCGGCATGGTGGAAATTCGGGCCCGCAACGACGATTAATGCCGCAACGCTTAAGCCGGGCTTCGCGCTCAAAGACCTCATCTTCTGGTCCGTTATCGCTTTCGCATGGACCGGCCCTGAAGGCATGTCGTTCATGGCCGGCGAGGTGAAAAACCCGCGGCGAACGATTCCGTTTGGTCTTGCGCTTGCGGCGCCGGCGATTGGGGCAATTTACATTCTTGGAACGCTCGCGCTTCTCTCGGTGCTAACGCCGAATGCGGTGGATCCGTCGTCCGGCGTCATGCAGGGCATCGGGCACGTTGCGAGCCGCATCGGATTGCCGTTCCTCGTGCCGTTTGCGGCAATTCTCGTGACGATCAGTTGTTTGGGCAGCGTCGGCGCCTGGCTTGGCGCTGAAGCGCGCATTCCATTCGTTGCGGGCATCGATCGCTATCTTCCGCCGTCGTTCGGGCACATGCATCCGCGTTGGAAGTCGCCGGTCACCGCGCTTTTAACGCAGGCCGGGATTTCGGTGATCTTCATTTTCTTGGGCCAGGGCGGAACTACGGTTCGCGGAGCTTACGAAGTTTTAGTTAGTTCGACGGTTGTCATTACGCTGGCGCCATTCTTGCTGCTGTTCGCATCTGCGATAAAATTGCGCGCCGCGGCGGGACTCGACGCGATTCACATTCCCGGCGGAAAAATCACTGTGACGATTGCGGGTCTCATTGGGCTCGTGACGACGAGCGGCGCAATCGCGCTTGCACTCGTTCCCGCCGCCGACGAACCGAACAAACCGCTTGCGGTGGGCAAGGTGTTACTGTTAACCGCGATAATGGTCGGTAGCGGCTGTGCCGTTTTCGCGGCCGGAAGCCGCCGCGCGAAGGCCGCGAGTCTCCAAGCCGTTCCGTCGCCGGACTAAGGAGGGCGATCGAACCCGTCATCCTGAGCTTGTCGAACGACAAGCGCATATCAGCTTTGCTTTTTTTAAAAGCCTTTTAGCTGCTATATCCGCACAAATGCGATGCGCCCGTGCTTCGACTACGCGGCATACGCCGCTGCTTAGCATGACGGGGCGTTAGATGATAGAGATGATTTCCTTGGGTTTGGGGCGGGCTTCGAGTTGGGCTAAGAGGGCGGAAGCGAGTTGGTCGCAGACGGGGTCGTCGATCTCTTCGACGCGCCCTTCGTCGGCGAGGGCGGCTTTTTTCGGATCGATCGGAATGCGGGCGAGCACCGGCGCCTGCGCGAGTTCGGCGACGCGGTCGGCGTAGGAGGGGCCGAAGATTTCGTAGCGCGTGCCGGTGTCGGGCGCAACGAAGTACGACATGTTTTCGACGACGCCGAGAATAGGCTTCTTGAGTTGATGCACGAGATTCGCGGCCTTGCGAACGATCATCGTCGCGAGCGCCTGCGGCATCGTTACGAGCACGACACCGTCAACGCTTAGCGATTGCAATACCGTTAGCGGCGCGTCCGACGTGCCCGGCGGAAGATCGATGAGCAACACGTCGAGGTCGCTCCACAACACTTGTTCGTAGAACTGGCGGATGACGCCCGAAAGAATCGGACCGCGCCAGATCATCGCCGTGTCTTCTTTGTCGGTGAGCAAGTTCGCGCTAACGACTTCGATGGCGCTGCGCGAAACGGCCGGCACCATCAGGGGTTGCGGATTGCCTTGCGGCGTTTTCGGCGCGTTAGGATCGGCTTCAATCGCGAGCGGCGTCGTTAGGCCGAAGAGCTTTGGAATCGACGGACCGGTAATGTCGCCGTCCAGAATACCGACCGAAAGATGTTTGCGGCGAAGTCCGAGCGCAAACAACGCCGTAACAAGCGACTTGCCTACGCCGCCTTTGCCGGACATGACGGGAACGACGTATTTGATGCGCGCGCGTCCGGAGAACGTTCCGGGCGCGCGACGCGTGGGACGACGGTCTTCATTCGAGATCAACGGCACGAACCCGGAAAGCCGGGCCTGCGACAAGGCGGCGATAATCGGCTCGGTTCGCAGACCGTGCGCTTTTGCGCCCTGGTCGATCGTTTCGTATTTGCTGACGCCGCATCCGGAGCACCCAAGTCCGAACTGCGTAAGAACTTCCGCGGCAATCGGAAGCTGCTTCACCAGTTCGCTGATGTTGGTTAGCGGATTGATCTCGATCTCGATATGGGGCATGACGCTAATACTTTACCAGCAATCCGCCGCCACCTTATGCAGCCCACGTCGCACTAGCCCGTGCGACCTTTGACGGACCGCTTGCCGGCGCAGGGCGGTTCATTTCGCGGCGTGAACGTGCGGGCATTCTTATGGAAATCGCACCTTCGATCGATCGCGCGAAAGCGGTTCTCGCAGGCGGCTGCGACTCACCGGTCCGCTCCGGCTGGGGCGTTAACGCGCCGATGTTCGTGCAGGCTTCGGCGGAAGGCGCCTACGCCTTCGATGAAAATGGACGCCGCTACATCGATTACATCATGGCGTACGGCCCGTTGCTTTTCGGGCACACGCATCCCGCGTTGACCACGGGCCTGGATGAAATCGCGAAACACGGCTTCGTGTGGGGAACGACGCACCCGGAAGAAGTGCGTCTTGCAGAACGCATTCGTTCCTATCTTCCTTCGATGGAGCGCATGCGATTCGTTTCCACCGGCACCGAAGCGGTGATGAGCGCCATTCGCGTGGCTCGTGCATTTACGCGCCGAAGCTTGATCTTGAAATTTGCGGGAAACTACCACGGCCACTTCGATCTTGCGTTGCTCAATGCCGGCGCATCCGCGCACACGGCGAACGCCGCGCTTTCCGGAATTCCGCAAGGCGTGATGCACGACGTCGTCGTGGCGCGCTACAACGACCTCGAAAGCGTGGACGAATTGCTGCGTTGCCGTGGAGACGACGTTGCGGCGATTGTCGTCGAACCGATCGTCGGCAACATGGGATACGTGACGCCTGTAAACGGATTTCTGGAAGGCTTGCGTGAGCGCGCGAGCAGCTACGGCGCGCTGCTGATTTTCGATGAAGTCATCACGTGGCTACGTTTCGGATTGCGTGGCGCCCAAGCGCGTACGAACATCGTCCCGGACATGACCACGATTGGGAAAATTATGGGCGGCGGCGCACCAATCGCCGCATTCGGCGGCCGCGAAGACGTCATGGCGGTGCTCGCGCCACAGGGTGCAACCTTTACGGGCGGCACGCACGGTGGGAACCCGTTCTCGGTAGCGATGGCGCATCGCGTGCTGGACTTGCTTGAGGCACATCCGGAGTATTACGAAACAATGAGCGCGCTCGCGGAGCGTTTGGCCGGCGGCATTCGTGCGATTTTCGAAAAACGCGGATTGCCGTACGCCGTCGTGCAACACGAATCCATCGTCGATTTCAAGTTCCGGCCGGGGCCACCCAATCGGAATTACGACGACGCGCTGCTGGCGGACAAAAAGAAGTACTCCGCCTACTATGCAGCCATGCTCGAACGTGGCATTTTACTGCCACCGTCACAAAACGAAGTGATGTTCGTCTCCACGGCTCATTGCGCGGCCGACATCGACGAAACACTCGTGATTATCGCAGAAAGCTTGCCCGAAGTCTAAGTCCGGCGAGCATTCATGAATTAAATAAACGTTTATCCCGGTCACATTTACTGACATTTGAATGTCATTCAACTAAGGTCATAGTTGGATGGCAAACGCAAATGCTCCGGCGGCCGGACCGGCCGCAGCAATCGACGAGCACCACGTTCGGCGCCTGCTGGGTGCCGCGCGACGTGCAGACCGTGTCGAAGACGATCCCATAGCTGATGAGCTGCAGCGTCTCACGGGCAGTGCGAATCTTGGTGAAGCACTCAAAAAACTCGTCGATCTCACTTTTAAAGATCTCGGGCATATGGGTGCGCGCTTGAGCGAACTGGTCGTGAAGTCCGATCTGGACGGCGCGCTTTCGTTCAACGAGGTCGCTTCACGGATGGGCCTTTCGCTGCGGCAGTTTTTCCGGTATCGGGCACGGGCCGTCAAGATGCTCGCCGGGCAGCTTCGCGCAATCTTGAATTATCAGGCCGAGCCCACCGATACGTTAGGAACGCTTTTCGATACACTCGTCGATTGGAATCCTGAAGGCGCGCTGGAAGTGTTTTCGAGCGCGCCGCACCTGTCGGCCGACTTCGAATCGATTCGGGCTCTCAAGGCATACGTCGAAACGGCGCGGCAAATTCCCGCGTCGGTCTTCGAGACGGCGGAGCGACAGTCCGTATCCGTTGCCTTTGCCTTACGGTCGCAGCAGCGATGCCTTTTTGGTGATATCTCCGGCGCGGAGGAAGATCTGCGAAAGTCGGACGCGGCTTCGCGTTTCGTGAGCGATCCCGCCATGCGCCGCGCGATTCAACGCGAACTTACTCAAGCGCGTTTCCTTGCCGCGCGCAGCAGCGGTACGGCACATTCGCTTCAACGCGTCGTCGCGTACGTTAGCGGTTCGAACGCCGACGTAGACCTCGAAGAGACGGTGCACACCCTCGAAGTGCTCTGTTATTCGGGCCGTCTTGCGAATCTCGAAAGCGCAATCAAAAGACACATGGCGGGCGCGCAGCGGCGGCACGATCCCGTTGCCGCGGCGCATTTATGCCTGTTGGCAGCAATTGCGGCCTGTTACGAAGGCGATTTACGGCGAGCCCGGCAACTCGCCGCCGCCGCTCGGATCGCCGCGCTGCATCACGTGTGGCTTTGCGCGGAAGCTTCGATTTTGGAACGCCGCATCGCGCTCGTGTCCGGCATTTCGGCGCCGGCGGGCGACGCCTACGGAGATCTGCCCGAAACTTCATGGCACCGGACGATGATGGACTCGGTGCTGGCAAGACAGTTCTTGGCGCAACACCGGCTGATGGAAGCAAAGAATCTTGTGGCGCAGTCTCTGGCGGTCGCCCAAGAGCGCGGCTACGCCGCCGTAAGCGCCTATAACCACTGCACCGCGGCGGCCGTGCATGGCCTGGAAGGCCATTCAGAAGAAGAACGCGAGCGATACTTGCGCGCGTGGCGGTGGTACGTCAAAGCAAAGGATTTCTCAATTGCCCTTGATCTTTTCACCCCGCCTAACGCGCGCTGGCGCGAAATAGGCGTGTTCGAATTTGCGGATGTCGGACTCGAACGCGCGTCGTTCGACGAACTCGCGTCGCGCCAAGCTGCCGCGGTACTCGTCCCAATCGCTGAACGACGCGGTTGGATCGGGCAATAAGCCGAAAAAGATAAAACGGTAGGGCGTTATAGTAGCAAAAGCTATAGCGCCCCACACTCTATTGAGGGCTAATCAACGAGCAACTCAATAGTACGCGAGTGTGACGCGACGCAGATGTACATGGCACTTCCTTGTCACTTCCGCACGTTCTGAGTACTCCTTGAGGCACCGCTGTGTCAAAGTGCTGCCATTAGCCGGGTGAGTAAGCGACCGGGGTGGCATGTTCATGTTGTGACGCCTCGCGCGCCACGCTAATTGCACGGTACTTCGCAAGAAGAAAGTTAATGCAATGTGGAAATATCGACCCTTGCGTTCGTTCGCGACCGCATCGTTGATTTTCACGTTTGCGCTAAGCCAGGTAACATGGGCACTGGCAGGCACGACGGGAAATATCAGCGGTACGGTTACGGATGAAAGCGGAGCCCCGGTATCCGGCGTTGCAGTCAAAGCGGTCTCGGCCTCCGAGACCTCTCAGGCAACAACGGATGCTCGCGGTTCCTTTTCGTTTCTAAACCTTGCTCCGGACACGTATACGCTCGCGGTAGAGAAAGACGGATACAATCCGATCTCCTACTCCGGCGTGACGGTCTTCGCAGACCAAACCCTGACGCTCGCGTTCAAGCTCACGAAAGCTCTGAAAACGATCGCGAAAGTCTCAGCTCGTGCGGCGGGAAATCTAGTGAAGCCCGGCACGACGTCCGACGTCTATTCGGTAAACGAAGCGACGTCGAAACAAACGGCCACCTCAGCGGGCGGATACAATCTCGATAGTGCGTACTCCGCGATCGCAAATCAACCCGGCGTCTACGAAGGCGTCGGATCATACAATTTCGGACAAGTATTCTACATTCGCGGCTCGTCGTACGGCCAGGTAGGATACGAGTTCGACGGCGTTCCGGTGAATCGCGCGTTCGATAACTACAGCGCGAATTCGCTCTCGAACTTAGGATCCGCGCAAACCGAAGTCTACACGGGCGGCTCGCCCGCCGGCGGCGCTTCGGCAACCCTTGGCGGATATATTAACCAGGTTATTAAGACCGGTACGTTCCCGGGGTACGGTGACGTAACCGGCGCAGTTGGAGCACCGGCATTCTACCACAAGCTGGACTTCGAAGCGGGCGGTGCGACTCCGGACCGTCTGTTCTCCTGGTACGTCGGCCTTCGCGGCGCCAATAACGTTCCGGCGTTCATCACGTCGAACAACGGCGCCAGTCTGAACCCGGACGGTAGCAATGAGTTCGGTTTCCAAGGCTATGCCCAAGACTCGAACGTCTTGGTGAACAACTTCCTGACCGGCGTTCCGAGCACGGGTCCGTGGGCAACCTGTCTCGCGAACGGAACGGCACCTGCCGGTGCACCGGGCTTAAGCCTTTCGGGCCTTGGCCTTACCGGCACGACGCTGCCGAACTGTATTTCCTATAGTCCCATCCCGTCGCTCGTAGGCGCGGGCGGCTTTGGTGCGTACGGTTATCAAACGCAGGATCGCGAAAATGTCATCAACTTCCACGTCGGAATTCCGCACAAGAAAGACGCGGGTCGCGATGACATTCAACTCCTGTTCGACAACTTCTCGTACCATTCGATCGGTTGGGATAACTTCAACACGGGCGGCACGGGTGCTACCAACGTTGAAAGTGCGTTATCCGGATGGGCCGGCCCAACCGGGTACGGGAACTTCTGGTCGACGTTGCTCACCGGCGCACCGCTTCCGGCACCGGTGACCAATCCGGCGGCTCCCGCGTTTGGCCAGTGGAACGGATCGACGCCGAACTTGTGCGCGTATGAGAACTTCTTCGCGTCTGTGTTCGGAAGCGGCAACGGCTGCACGATCTACGCCAACTCACCAGGTCCCGAACCGTACGGCGATTCGGCGTTCTTGAGCGGTGTCGGCTTCGGAGCTCCGGCTTCAACCGCCGCCGGCCACGTGCTGCCGTACTACTTCCCGAGTTCGCCGTTGAACAGGCCCGTCGGCTTCGGCCAAAGCAACAACACGCAGTCGTCGGCGTTCAACAATGGCTCGATCGAGAAGATTCAGTACACGAAAAATATCGGATCGAACGCGTACGTGCGGCTTTTCGGGTACACGTTCTATTCGGATTGGCTGCAAAACAATCCCAACGACAACTCGAACTTCCCAGTCTTCGGATACGGCTTCAATCCCGCATCTCCGGACTATGAGGTTGCCTATCATACGCGCGGCGTGCAATTGCAAGCCGCCGACCAAATCAACGCGAAGAACCTGATAACGTTCACCGGTAATTACACGGCGTCGGTCGGGCAACGCGCGAACAACAGTCAAGCGGCGACGGTCGCATCAAACACGCCTTCAGCCATCCTCATGAACGGTTCGGGCGCATGTTTCTCCGGCGCCGCAAACCTTGGCTCGAGCGGTAAGCCGATAGATGCTTCGTACGCGCCGGGTGCCCCGGCGGGAACACCGGTTTCCTGCTTGTCGGCGCTTGCAGGCGCCTACAGTTCGGCAACCGGCACCGCCGCGGCGTCGCTGCTAAACGTTGGTGCAGGTGCACTGCCCGCATCACCGGTAGCCGGCGCGGATTGGACGATTGCTCAGAACGTCGGTGCGTTCAGCAACATCAACCGCGTGCAGCCGCGATTCACGACCATTGCCCTGCAAGACGAGTTCCGGCCCAACGACCGGATAGATCTCAACGCCGGCGTTCGGTATGAGTCGTATCAATACGTCATTCCGAACGCAACCGATGCCGAAGGCATCTTCTGGCAAAATCAAGTGAACTCGACGGCCTGCGTCGCGCCGACCGGTTTGCTCCAAGTGCCGAACAAGAATCAAGCACCAGGACAATCCGTCGACCCATTCGCAGCGGGTTTCGGATATCCGAGCTTCACCACGACGGCCCCGGGCGGAACGTGTCCGTTCGATCCGGTTCGCGGCGAGCAAACCTACCATCCGGGCCAGAACGGCATTCCGGAAATTAGCCTCGTAGCGGGCGGCTCGACGTTGACCAAGTCTACGTTTTCGCCGCGTGTCGGGTTTACGTACACCGCCAATCCAGACACGGTAGTTCGTTTCACGTACGGCCGGTACACGCAACCGACCCCGACGTATGCGGAACAAGTATTGACGTACGTCGATGGTTACCGTCAAGCGGTGAACGTCTTCAACTCGAAGTACTACAACAACGGATTGACGTCGACGATACACGACAATCCGATTCAGTACTCGAACAACTGGGATCTCTCGCTGGAACACCACTTCAAGGGAACGGACATGAGCCTGAAGCTCACGCCTTTCTACCGGTGGACGACCAGTCAGGTGATCTCGGTTTCTCTGCCGGGCGGTTTGGCCGGCGGATTCAACGCCGGCACACAGCGGTCGGAAGGCGTAGAATTCCAGGTCCAAAAAGGCGACCCGACGCGTAACGGCGTTAGCGGACAGCTTTCGTACACGTTTACGGACGCGCGTCTAAAATACAGCCTGATCAACGGGCAAAACGCTATAACCGGGCTTCGCGGCAATCTCTCGACGTTCTGGAATCTGACGTCGAACAACGCGTACAACGCGACAACGAATCCAACCGGTGCGGCACCCTGTTACGACGCAGGTGCGCCCGTTACCAATTGCGCGGCGGATCCGGCGGCAGTCGTCAATCCCTACTACAACATGCTGCCGAATACGTCGTTGAATACATTCCTTGCGCAATTCCCGATCGACGGATGGTATCCGACCTACGCGAACTACTTCCCACAGGATCTGGGCGGCGTAGGAAACGATCTCGGAACCGCAATTCCGCAAAACGTGTTCGCGGGCTTCTTGGCTTACAAGCACAACAAGTTCCAAGGTTCGTTCAACGCGGTGTTGCAGCAAGGAACGCGCTATGGCTCACCGGCTCTCATCCCCGGCATCGACCCAACGAGCTGTTTGCAGAATCAAACGGCAGCGGGCGTTGCGGGCGGCGGACAGCTGGCCGATTACCAGACCTGCGCGGGGCAAGTCCCGATTCCGGATCCGGCAACGGGCCGGTTCGACGGCGTCGCCCAATTCACGAACCCGTGGATCTTCAATCTCGGCGCGCAGTTAACGTACGACTTCTCGCCCCGGGTTTCAGCCACGGTGTCGCTGGCCAACATTCTGAATCGTTGCTTCGGCGGTACGTCCACCTCGTGGAGCGCTGCCTACAAGCCGAATCAAGCGGTTTGCTCGTACTCGCAAAACTACAACGCGTTTACCGGCAACAGCACATATTTAGGATGGACGCCGGGCGAAGCGTTCAATACCGCCGGAGCAGGCTATTTCTACGGTCAGTCACCGGCAGATGCGGCGAACGGCACGGCAGGGTATCCCAACGTGTTCAACTACCCGTATGTGCCCGTACTCGCCGGATATCCGTTCCAGGCGTACTTCCAACTCACCGTCAAGATCTAGATCTTCCGGCGATTTCCAAGAAAATGGGCGCGAGCGAAAGCTCGCGCCCATTGCATTCCTTAGGAACTCAATTCGCGCAATTGCAGTGGAATTTGCGGCAGAAGCTCGCGCGCGAGAAATCCGATGCCCATGTTCTGGCCGAGCGCTTGACCTGCGTGCGCGTGAAGCGAAACCCCCCAGACGGCCGCCTGCAGCGGCGCGGCACCGCGCGCGAGTAAGCCTCCGATAATGCCGGCAAGCACATCGCCGGAACCGGACGTTCCCAGTCCCGGGTGGCCGGCTTCGTTTACGAAGAGCTCGCCGGCCGGTCCCGCAATGTACGTGGTAACGCCTTTGAGCGCGACGACTGCTTTAAAGCGAAGCGCCGTTTCAAGCGCGTAACGCCGCGGTTCTGCTTCGATCGATTCGCGCGGCTCGTCCAAGACGCCGGCGAGTTCGGCTGCATGCGGCGTCATCACCGCGGCGGCTCCCAGGTGTTCGAGCACGTGCCCGTCCCGTTTACACGCAAAGAGCGCCGATGCATCGAGCACGACCGGCGCTTCAATCGCTTTCACGAGCGCGCAGACGAACGAAGTACATTCCTCGTTTGGCGCCATGCCGGGACCCAGGACGACCGCTCCGGCATCCTCGGCGTAGGCTCTCACGACGCGGACGCTTTGCATCGAGGGCGCACCGGCGGGCGTTTCTTCGAAGGGCATCACCAACGCTTCCGGAATTTCGACGCCGATCGCAGTCGCAACACTTGCCGGCGCGGCCACTTGCAGTTTCCCGGCGCCGGCGCGAAGCGCGGCCGTTGCGGCGAGAATCGCCGCGCCGGGAACGGTTCGCATGCCCGCGACGACCAGAACTCGGCCGCGCGCTTCTTTATCGCCTTCCCGCAAGGGAAGAGGCCAGTCGCGCAACAGCGCGCTGTCGATTCGCTTAGCGGGCGTCTGCAGCATCGTCCGTCTTGGTCACGGGCGCGCTCAACGCGGCGAGCGCCGTAACGTCGTTGAAGCTTACAAGCTCGATTCCGGAGGGCGTGGACCGGTAATGCGTCACCGCGCAATTGGCGATGGACGTTTTCGCATCGATCGCCATTAGCTGTGCGACGGTGAGGTGCTCGAGCAAATACCGCATGCACATCACGACCACTTGATGCGTGACCACCATCACGCGCTTGTACGAACAGGCATGCAACGCATCCACGACGCCGCGCAGGCGATGCGCAACATCGGCCCAGCTTTCGCCGAGCGGCGGCCGGTAATCGAATTTCCCCACGCGCATGCGTGCGAGCGCCTCTTGCGGGTAGCGCGCGCGAATCCCCGCGCCCGTCAATCGATTGAGCACACCGAGGGAGCGTTCGCGCAGGCGGTCATCGAGGACTATTTGTGCCGGTACGGGCCATGCCGAGGCAGCGATCCGTGCGGTTTCGCGCGCGCGCCGGAACGGCGAAGTCCAGACGATCGACGGCGGATCGCCGGTAAGCCACTTTCCCAGCGCGGCGGCCTGTTCCGCGCCGCGCGCGCTCAACGGAACGGCTTTATCGTTTTCATCGACGTCGATGATTTCGGCGTTTGCGGCCATCGCGCACGTTCGCGCGACATTGCCTTCACTTTCGCCGTGGCGGACTAGGAAGAACTCTTCGGGCCATGCACCGGACATGCATGGTCCATACCCATGAGATGCCTAAGAGCGTACGGGAAGCGGGTAACTAACGACGCTTCGATGGCCCTGCGCATCAACGGCGCGGACGCCGAGAATGAAGTCGTCCTTGTTCACCGGCACGGTTGCTTCTTTGACGTCTCCGACGTTCTGAGCGTGTTCCCAATCCGGAGCCGTGGTGGAACGCCAGACGATTTCGTAGCTCGCGGCACGCGGCACCGCAGACCAACGAAGCGTCGAGTCGTAAACAGGTTTCGCGTTGATGATTTCGGCGTGTTCCGGAGCGCCTGGCCCAAGCGCCAATGCCGCGAGAGCCGCAACGTTCATCTTGGTCATGTTCGCAAGGTAGTCGAAGTCGACGTACTGCAAAAGGTCCCCGTATTGCTTGCCGCCTTCAGTGCGAACGTTCTGATGCTGATGATCGTAATTCTCGCTTGCTTCAACGAAACGCGTCGCCGGAAAGCCCACTGCCGTGAACGATTCTTCATCGCCGCCGCGATGAAAACGATCGACGCGATAGATCATTTCGGCTTGCATCGCAGGAACGTAAGCGGCGTCCGCGCTCCGGACGAACCGCGCAAGCTCCCGCGACGGCGAGTCGTTTTCCGATCCGTTGCCGTTGACCGTCGTCCGGTCGGCGCCTAGCGGCAGCGCCTCGCTGAACAAGCGCGCCTCGCCGGGGTGCGCGCTGCCGTCGGGGGCATGGGAGCTCCCGATGATGTCGTTGTTCAAATCACCGGCTACGTAAGCGCTTTGCGCGCGCAGCAATTTGGCGTAGTGGTCGGAGCCGAGCAAGCCTTGCTCTTCGCCGTCGAACGTTGCGAAGACGATCGTGGCGTGAAAGCGATGCGGCGCGAGCACGCGTGCGGCTTCGATCACGGCGGAGGTGCCCGAACCGTTGTCGTCGGCGCCCGGCGCGGCATTGACGCCGTCGTTGTTATCGGTGTTGCGCGAATCGAAGTGACTGGACATGACGTACGTGCGGCCGTCGGGATCGTCGCCTTTTAAGACGGCGATGACGCTCGAGCACTCGGCCGCGCGCGACATGCCGCGCAGTTGCGGCGTCGTATAGGTGTCGAGGGTCACGGTCATGCGGCCGCCGCTCGTAGCGGCGATATCTCGGAATTGCGACGCGATCCAGTCGCGCGCCCCGAAGACTCCGTGTGTTGCGGTGGAGGTTCGTTCGGAAAAAAGCGACCGCGTTCCGAAACCTACAAGCGCTGTATCGGTCCTGCGCAGATGCCCGGCGTCGACTTGCGCGAGGATAGCGGAAATTTCAGGATCGGCCGCGGTCCCGGCAGCCGTTTGCGCTGGTGCGGCAAGCGGCGCGAAGATCAACGCGGCAGTAAAAAATGCGGCGGCACGTTTCTTCATGCCGCCCTCTTTTTACGACGCGACCGTCGACTCCTGAGCTCTTTCACGACGTACACGTCCCAATGTGACCGCCGTACCGCCGTCGGGCATGCGGGCCACCTGGAAGACGTCGGCGCAGCGCTGCATGATCGGGATGCCGCGTCCGCGTTCCGAGAGCGCGTCGGGCAGCGGCGCGCGACCGCTGGGCAGCATCGGCATTCCGGTCCCGCGATCGATTACCGTTGCGGTGACTTGATGCTTCTCCACTTCCGCGCAGACTTCAATATCAGCCATGGTCATCGAGTGCTCGATAGCATTCGCGAGAGCTTCTCCGACCGCAAAGAGCAGCGCTTCGAGATCCGTTTCTCCAACGCCGTGCAGCGAACCGAACCCGATCAGCGCGTCTCGGACCGTGCGGGCGTAGCGGGCGTCGGGCGGGATGCGCAGCCGGATGTTGGGGATGCCTTCGTTTCCGGGGCGGCCGTAGAATGTAGTGGACATGACGAACCTCGTAGATTCTACTCAGATTTCGCCTGCATCAAACCCGGTTTTTGCGTGCGGAAGGCCCGATTCGAGGCTCCGCTAAAACCCGTCCCGCACGAACTACCTCGGATAAGGAGCCTCAAACGTGGCCTATTCACCACCCCAAGGGGACGAACTTGAAGCTTTGGTCGAGCGCGCCCGGACCTCACAAGCTCGTATAACGACCGATAAAGGCGACCTCGTCTTCACGTTTTTTCCGGATGATGCGCCGGCGCACTCTGCCGCCTTCATCAAGCTGGCCGGCGCCGGGTTTTACGACGGGCTGTCGTTCCACCGGGTCGAGCCCGGCTTCGTCGTCCAGGGCGGCGATCCCGACGGCAACGGGACCGGCGGCCCAGGGTACCGTTTGAAAGCGGAATTCAACTCGAAGCCGCACCTGCGCGGAACGGTTGCGATGGCGCGCAGCTCGGACCCTAACTCCGCCGGTTCGCAGTTCTACGTGTGTCTCGACGACGCGCGTTTTCTCGATAATCAGTACACGGTGTTCGGGCAAATGAGCGACGGCTACGACGCGCTGGACCAGATCCGCCGTGGCGACAAGATGACGAAGGTTACGATCGAGCCGAAAGGCTAGGCTTGCGTACCGTTCAACGCCGCGTATGAAGCGCGCGCGATGCGGTGCATTGCACCGTAGACGGCCCCGTAGTCCTCAACCCACTTACTGTAAATCGTGAGAATGTACGGCGAGTCGCGGAACGGCTCGACGATAGCAATATCGTTGCGCGTTCCGTCGATCTCGCCGGTTTTATTTGCGACTTGCGTTCGCGGCGGCAAACCGGCGGGAATGGCGTCGCGGTCGGTTTGTCCCAGCATGATGTCGATCATACGGCGGCAGTGCGCGGGCGACGCGATCGTCTTCTCACCTTCTCGCGCGCCGCGTGCAATGAGGAAAAGCAGTCCAGCCATGTCGCTTGGCGTAGTCACGTTGTCGTGATGGTGGACGATTGCCGTGTAGTCCAAAAACGTGCGCGCCAGCCGCGTGTGATGCATCCCGGCTCGAGCACCGACGGCGTTAATCGTGTCCAATCCGAAGTGGCGCATCAACGCATTGCTCGCCGTGTTGTCGCTCACCTGAATCATCGGAACGACAAGATCGCGGACGCGTACGCGTGCGCCGTCGGCAAGGGTTTCCATGAACGGCGAGCCGCCGATCAAATCGCTGCGCCGCGTGGTTATGCGGTCGTCCAGCGTCCCGCGGCGGCGTTCTTCCAGACGAAACGCCGTTGTCATGATGAGCACCTTGATGGTGGATGCCGCCGGGAACTGCTCGTGGTGGTTGTAGGCGATAACGGGCGGCTGATCCCCGAGCGTACGGCAGTATACGCCCACGACGCCGCTCGCTGCGCGGGCGATTGCGGGAATCTGCGATTCGAGGGCGCCGGCGAAAGCGTGATGCGGCAGTAAGCCGAACGCGGCACCGCTTGCGAGAAAGACGCGGCGATTCACGAGCCGGTTCCTTGGTACCGGCGCAGACCGGTCTGCCAGAATCCATAAGAAACGAGAAGCCATGCAATGCCGATTGCGGGCGTGAGCAAGCCGACGGCGGGATTCAGGTGCAATCCGGTCTCCGCTTTCTGCAAGAAAAACGTTGCGGGGAAATAGTTCATGAACGCAAACGGAAAGATGAACGTGAGCACGAGGCGCACGCCGCGCTGGTAAATGCTGATGGGATAGCGCGTGAAATCTTGTTCCAGCGACATCACGGCCCAGCGTAACGTATCCACGCGCACAAACCAAAATGACATGGTTGCGATCGCAAGCGAAATCCCGAGGTCGATCAAGGCGCCGCCGATTGCGGTGAGCGGAATAAAAATCCCGAAGACCCAGTCGACGCGGACACCTGCGAAGGGGGTTGCGACGGCGAGCGTCATGATGGCGAGGATAAGGCCGTCGGGAAAGATCTGCTGCGGAACGGTGAGGACCTGAAAAAGTGCATCGAGCGGACGAACGAGAAAGCGGTCGAAGCGGCCTTCGCGGACGAATTCCGGAACGCTCACCACGTTGAAGAATAAGGTGTTATGCAGCTCGTGGCCCGTCATCCACAACGCGTAGAGAAAGAACATCTGGCGAAAATCCCATCCGTTCATGGACGGGAACGTGCGCATCGTTACGAAGAGCGCCGCAAGTGCTACGCCGTGATAGACAATCGTGAACGCCAACCACATAAAGAAGTTTGCGCGGTACTCAATCATCGTGAGCAGATTGACGCGCCAATACTGCTTGTAGGCCTCGAGCATTCTTGATGCGCTTCAACATGCGCGCAGAACTCCCCGTTGCGCCGCCCTTCCGGCTCGACCTCACCGTCGATGCGCTGCGCCGCCTAGCTGCCAACGTGGTGGACATCGTTGCGCAGGATGGTGCATACCATCGCTACTTCGACGTTCGTGGAAAGCGCACGCTGGTTCGGGTAACGCAGCAGGACGAGCGAACGCTCTTGGTCCAGGCGAGCCAAAAGCGCGACGACTGGGTCGTGCCGATCGTCGAGAAGATGCTCGGAGCGCGCGTCGATCTCGCCGATTGGTACGAGCGCAGCGCGAAGATTCCATGGCTGGCGTTGCTCGCCCACGAAGTGCGCGGCGTAAAGCCGCCGCGCTATGCGTCGCTGTGGGAGGCATGCGCGCACGCCATCGTCTTTCAGCAGATCAGCATTCACGCCGCCGGCGCCATTATGCGGCGGACTATCGAAACGGTGGGTGCGCCGGCGAAAGGGCTCGGGGCTTTCGCATTTCCTACGCCCGAAGCGGTGCTTCAAACGCCCGAAGCGGCCTTGCGCGCAGCGGGATTATCGCAGAACAAAGTGCAGCATCTCCGTTCTGCCGCCGGCTCGATCGTGCGGGGGGAAGTGACGGAAGAAGAGATCGAAGCGTTGCCGACCCCCGAAGCGTCCGACCGGCTGATAAACATCCGAGGCATCGGCCGCTGGAGCGCCGCCGTCGTGCTATTGCGCGGCTTCGGCCGTTTGGACACGTTTCCGATGAATGACTCCGGCGTTGCGCGTACGATCAAACTGCTCTCGGGGGATCCCGAGGTAAACCTCGACCGGGTTCTCGAGACCCTCGGCCCGATGCGCGGTATGCTGTACTATCATCTCTTGCTCGGCCGCATCCGCAACCTTGTTCCGGTTGCGCGCGGATTAGGAGCCGGTAACCATGCACGCATCGACTTCGACAGCCCCTATTTTTGCTATTCAGCGCTCTTCCGAGCGCGCTTGGTTCGATCACGGGTGGCTCAAGACGGCTCACTCGTTCAGCTTTGCCGATTACTACGATCCGAAGAACCTAAATTGGGGCGCGTTGCGCGTGCTTCAACGATGACTACGTCGCCGCCGGCGCGGGCTTCCCGGCCCATCCGCATCGCGACATGGAGATTCTCACGTACGTTCTCTCCGGCGAACTTGCGCATGAGGACAGTATGGGGAATCACGGCGTCGTCGGCCCCGGGGGCGTGCAATTCATGAGCGCGGGCACCGGCGTGCGTCACAGCGAGTTCAACAACCGCAAAGACCTGCCGCTGCACCTCGTCCAGATGTGGGTGCTTCCCGGCAGACGCGGCGAACCGCCCTCGTACGGGCAGGAGGCTTTCGACGAGGAGGCCCGGCGTAATCGTTGGCTGCTCGTTGCAAGCGGACGCAGCGGCATCGAAGCGCCGATCCGCATCACGCAAGATGCAACGTTCTCCGTCTCGCGATTGGAGAACGCGACCGTCGAGCGCGAGTTCGGCGCCGAGCGGTACGCGTTCTTATTCGTTGCCGAAGGCAACGTGGAAGCCAACGGCGAGCGACTTGAAGCGGGCGATGCGGTCCGCATGCACGGCGTTTCGAAATTGTCCGTACGCGGAAGCGGCGAGTTGCTGCTGTGGGACGTCCCGGCGGCCGAAGGGTAGCGGCATGAGAGCAAACGAGGAATGTAAACATTTGCAGTTGGCGGGCGACGCACAACCGCGTACGCCCGACGGCTGCGAAGAGTGTCTGAAGATGGGCGACGAGTGGCTGCACTTGCGACTGTGCCTCGAGTGCGGCCACGTCGGCTGCTGTGACGACTCGAAGAACAAGCATGCAACAAAGCATTTCCACCAAACCAATCATCCCGTGATCCGCTCTTTCCAGCCGGGAGAGCACTGGCGGTGGTGTTACGTCGACGAAATCTTCGTCGAGAATTAGCCGCCTTGAATGACGATCCGGCGCGAAGCCGCGCGCCAGACGACTGCCGCGAGCCCGCTGAAAAGCACGAGCCATAACGCTTGCGCTCCCAAATATGCCGGCCACTGTGCCGGTTTGATCACGCCGACGTAAATGAGCAGCGGCGTGGAGTAAATCGCCGCGAAGGGCAACGCGAAGACGATGCGGCCGAAAACTCCCGGGAAAAACGTTAGCGGAATGATTTGCCCCGAGAGCAGATCCGAAGCCCAACGGACTATGAGCTGCATGGCAAACGTTTCGAGCGTCCAGAACGCGATCGAGTTCATCAAGAAATTGACGAAGAAGTTAACGCCGTAGCCCAGTAAAAAAGAGAACGCAAACGCCGCGAGCGTTGCGGGCGGCGGCACGTCGATGTGCACGAGCAACAGTGCGAAGAGCAACGACGGAACCACAAGCACCGCGTGCAGCATCGTCTGGCCGGCGCCATCGCTGAAGAAGTACATGGGCACGCTGATCGGCTTCATCAGGTCCGTTGCGATGGTTCCCTCGCGAATCTTTTCGCGAATGAGCCGGGTGCCGTCGACTTCAAGAATCAGCGACATCAGCATCGCCACCGTTGCATAGGTGATCATGCTGTGCAGCGGAAGATTGAGCGGCGCCGCGTTTTGGGCGTAGAGCGCCGTCCACAGCGAGCGCAGCAAATACACTCGGAGCACGAGCGAGCCTACTTCGGTGGCGACCTCGAGACGATAGGTCGCTTCGCGCGCGAAGGCTTTCTTCGCGAACTCGAGGTACGGCTCGGCGACCATTACTTCTTCGGGTTTTTCTTGAGCGCTTGTCGGCGCCGCAGTTCCATTTCTTGCAGCTCGAGCATCATCGCGTCGACCACGCCTTCGACTTCGGGCACGGCTAGAGGCGGCTCGTCGATTGCGCGCCGTTTCGGCGCTTGATGTGCGTGCCGCGCGAGTTCCGTATCTTGCGCGTGCGTCTTGCGCAAAAATTGCGCGTACGTTTGCGCGGCACGGGCCGCAACGTCGCCGCTCTTCGCGAGATTGAAAACCGTCTCGAAGAAGTCGCCCGGCGGCGACAGTGTCGCGCCCGGAGCGACGTGCTCGTGTGGTTTCACCGAAACGGTGTTGTAGATTTGCGCGCCCGCGCCGACGAAAGCCCCGTCGCCGATCTCCGCTCCCACGATCAGGCTGTGCGCGCCCACGATGCAGCGCTCGCCGATCGTCACGGGAAACTGCAACGCCGATCCGCCGCTGGATTTGATCACGGTGTTCTCCATCACGACCGTTTCGGGGCCAATGACGATCGGCGCGCCTTCCGCTGAGATTACGGCGCCATGAAGCACGGCACAGCCGCCGCCGATCGTCACGTCGCCGCTGACCGTAGCGGTCGGCGCCACGTAGGCGCTGGCGTGAATCTTGGGACTCTTCGTACCGCTCGAACAAATCATGGGACGGTCTCCTCCGCGGGGCGGCCGTATCCTTCGATGTAGATGCGGCGGATAATCGATTCGAGATCGGGTTCTTCGAGCGTCACGTCCTCGAGGCTATAGCGCTCGCCCGCCTGACGGATCAACAGATCGGCACGCTCGCGATTCCGGTCGAACTTGAAACGGGCGACCGTCCCGTCGTAGCCTTCGAGTTCCGCGCCTGCGAGCGCCGGCGTCGCGGGAGGCTGCGCAAAGCGCAAGACCAACGTTCGAAAGCGCCCGTACTCGCCCTTGATGCGTTCGATGTCGCCGTCGTAAATGACGATGCCGCGGTCGATGAGCACGATGCGGCGGCACAACCGCTCCACATCCGCGAGGTCGTGGGTCGTGAGAATAATCGTGGTGCCGCGCTCGGTGTTGATCCGGGCAATGAACTCGCGAATCGCTTCCTTCGCGACAACGTCAAGACCGATCGTCGGTTCGTCGAGATAAACGATTTGCGGATCGTGTAAAAGCGCCGCCGCAAAATCACCCCGCATGCGCTGTCCGAGCGAAAGCTGCCGGACCGGTGTACGCAGGAACTCTTCCATTTGCAGGAGTTGAATGAATTCATCGAGATTGCGGCGGTACGTTGACTCGGGAACGGCGTAGATCGCTCGAAGTAATTCGAACGACTCGATGAGCGGTAAATCCCAATACAGCTGGCTTCGCTGACCGAAGACGACGCCGATATTGCGCCCGTTCTCCTTGCGCTTCTCGTAGGGCACTATGCCGCCGACCTGAATCTCGCCCGAGGTCGGAACGAGAATTCCGGTAAGCATTTTGATTGTCGTCGATTTGCCGGCGCCGTTGGGCCCGATGTACCCCACCAATTCGCCCGCTTCCAGAGACATTGTTACACCGTCGACCGCCACCCGGTCTTCATACGCACGCGAAAATAACGTGCGAATCGCGCCGAGCGCGCCCGGCTGGCGGCGCACCGTGCGGAATACCTTGCGGAGATTTTTAGTCTGGATGATGGGCATCGCCGCGAAACCCTTCGCGTTCACGACGGGGGAGCCCCATCGTACTCGCGTATGTAGCCGGAGTGATAGTCACGATCTCCAATCAGTACGGTTGCGGAGCGGTCGCTATCGCGGAGCGCGCCGCGCGCGAACTCGGATATCAATTCGTAGACCGCCAGCTTCCCGTCGTGGTTGCGAAGCGGATGAAGATCAGCCGCGAAGAAGCGCTCGCGGCCGACGAAACGGGCCGTTCGCTTGGAGCGCGCCTGCTCTCGAGTCTAGAGCTTTCGACGCCCGAAATTTCGGCGACGACGTTCGGCGAAACGTTCGACGATGAATACATGCGGGCCGTTCAGCAGGCGGTGCGTGACTACGCGGCGCGCGGAAACGTCGTTATCGCCGGCCGGGCTGCCGGCGTGATTTTGGGCCGGCGCGCCGACGTGTTGCGCGTCTTCATGTACGCCCCGCGAGAGTGGCGCATCGAGCGTATCGCCTTCGAGCTGCAAATCGACCCGAAGGCCGCGGCAGCCGAAATCGACCGCATCGATCGCGCGCGGGAAGCCCATCTGCGCGATTGGTACAACGTCGCTTTCGGCAAGCTCGACATCTACGATCTTGCCGTCGACACGTCAACCTTCGGGCCCGAACGAAGTGCGTCGCTCATCGTCGACGCGGTACGCAGCCACTCGTGATTCTCGCGCCGCTGCGCTTCCGCGATTTCCGCTTGATGTGGTTCGGGCTGATGATTTCGAACCTCGGAACGTGGATGCAGTTCACCGCGATGGGCTATTTCGTTTCTCAACTAGCGGGATCGCCGCATCGCGCGGCGTTGTATCTGGGCATCATCGGCGGAGCTCGAGCCGTGCCGGTGCTTTTGCTTTCGCCCATTGCGGGCGTCGTTGCCGACGTTTTCCCGCGCCGCCGCGTATTGCTCGTGACAAACGTTACGATGTCGCTCGCGGCGCTCGCACTGGCACTGCTTTCTTCGTTCGGACGCCTCGATCTCAGCGGCGTCATCATCATCTCGGCGATCAACGCCGCGGCTAACGCTTTCGATTCGCCGGTGCGTCAAAGCTGGGTGCCGATGCTCGTAGACCGTCCCTACGTGGGAAATGCAATCGGCTTGAATTCCATCGCATTCAACGCGCCGGCCGTCGTCGGTCCGGCCGTTGCCGGCTTACTCATCGTATGGGTCGGCGTCGCCGGATCGTTTTACGTCAACGCCGTCGCCACGCTGGCCGTCGTCGTCGCGGTCGCGATGATGGCGTCTTCACCGCCGTCAACGGCGCGCCGCGAGCCGATGTTCGCTTCAATCATGTCCGGCTTGCGGTTCGTTCGCGACCACCCCATTTTACGCTGGATCTTCGTGGTGTTTTTCATAAGCGCTATTCTGGTGCGGCCCTACAGCCAACTCATTCCCGCGTTCGTCGTGAACACGTTGCATGGTGATGCGCGATCGCTCGGCTGGGCGGTCGCCGCCGCCGGCATCGGCGGTTTCGGCGGCGGACTCGTCACGGCCATTTTCGCGGGCCACGAACGCCGCTCGACTCAATGGGTGATCGCGGGAGTCGTCATGTCGGGAGGCGTTTTCGCGCTCTCGTTCATCTGGTCGATCGCCCTCTCCATCCCGATTTTTTTCACCATCGGTCTGGGCACGCTCGCATTCCTCGGCGCTTCCAACACTTTGGTGCAAACACTCTCACCCGATGATCTGCGCGGCCGCGCCATGTCCGTCTACACCATGATCGCCGTCGGCGTCGTCCCTCTCGGCTCGCTCGTCGTCGGCTCTCTCGCTGCCATTACCGGCCTCCATCTCGCTTTCGCTCTCGCGGGAGGCTCTTGCGTGTTCATCATCGCCCTCGTCTACCTCCTCACCCCGCTCATCCGCACCGTCTGAGCTTTCCGCTCACAAATAAAAAAGCGAGCCGCTGTCGCGGCTCGCAGGCATTAAAAAACCCGGAAGAAGCTTATGCGGCTTTCTTACGGGTAGCTTTGCGGCGAGGAGCGGCTTTACGCGTCGACGCCTTGCGGGTTGTCTTGCGCGCTGTCGCTTTACGGGTCGACTTGCGTGCTCCAGCTTTACGGGTCGTCTTCTTGCGCGACGCGGTCTTTTTACGTCCCGTCGCCTTGCGCGTTGCCTTCTTGCGTCCGCCCGCAGCTTTGCGCGTTGATTTCTTACGCGTCGTCTTTTTGCGGGTGGTCTTGCGCGCGCCCGTTGCTTTGCGAGCTGCGGTCTTCCGCTTCGGAGCGGCTTTCTTTGCAGCGCGTTTAGGAGCCGCTGCTTTCTTCGTACGTTTGACTGCCATGTGCGTGGAGTCATCCTTTCTCTGGCCAGCAAGCAGCCAGGGTTGTTGCCTACCTTATACAGTATTACGAACGTTAATGCAAGTTTTTGGTGATATCACGGAGTCGAGCGAATGCGCGTAATCAATGACAACGCGCAGATCGATGTGCAAATCGACGGGAAAAATGGCGATGCGATTGTGTTGCTTTCCGGCTTTCCACTCTCGCGCGCGGTCTGGAACGCGCAAGTTGAAGTGCTTTCCGCGAACTATCGAGTCATTCGTCCGGATCTGCGCGGACTCGGCGCATCCAGCGTGCCGGACGGCCCATATCTGATGGAAACACTCGCCGGTGACATCGCAGCGGTGCTCGATGCGCTCGGTCTCGAGCGCGTCGCTCTTGCGGGACATTCTCTCGGGGGATTCGTCGCCGTAGCGTTTGCGCGGATGTATTCCGAGCGGCTCTCGCATCTCGCGCTCATCTGCAGCAGGCTCAATGCCGACTCGCCGGAGATGGCGCGGACGCGTTACGAGTTGGCAAACCGGGCCGAAGCAGGAGAGAGCATCGCGCCGATTACGCAGTGGTATGCGCCGAAATTGCTCGTTGAAGACCTGGACGCCGGCGTGGCGCAACGCGCGAAAGCGTTGATGGAGGCAACTTCGCCCCGCGGCGCCGCCGCGATGCTGCGCGGCATGGCCGTGCGCGACGAAGGCTTTGACATTGCGCCCGAACTGGAGCTGCCCGTCCTGGTAATGGCCGGCGGAAAAGATCCTTTGATCTCGTTAGAAGGCGCACGCGCAACGGCGGCGGCGTTTCCCGACGCGGAGCTCGTCGTCTGCGAATCGAGCGGACATCTTCCGATGATGGAAGAGCCGGCGCGAGTAAGCGGTGCGCTCGAGGAGTGGTTACGCCGTTAGCGGCTCACGGAAACGCCGTTGCGGCGCCGAATGAGGTTGTAAAGGAAGATGCCGCCGACGACGACCGCCGCGACGATCGCTGCCACGACGACGATCTTCAAGACGAACGCGAGGATGAAGAGTCCCACGATGGCGACTGCCACGATGGCGGTGATTTTCAGGAACGTTTGGAGCAGCGGATTCATCTTCGACCTCGTTTGAGCTGGGGCTGGACTTCCTAACTCAACGTACCGATACTAAGGTTGGAGGTTTCATCTAACCATGGATATCTCAAGCATTGAGACCGGCATGGTTGCGGCGAGCGTTAGCAGCTCGCTCAACGTTAGCGTTCTCAAAGCCGTGCAGAACCTCGATCAAAGCCAAGCCGCGCTCCTCGCCGCATCGATCGGCTTGGGGGGCAACGTCGACGCGTCCGCGTAGGCGCCGGGCAATGAAGAGATTCGTCTTGGCGCTCGCAGCGTTTATCGCTGCGGGCCAAACGGCTTTAGCGGACCCGCCGCCCCTGCGCACGATGGTCTTCAACTTTACGTTCGGCACTTCGAGCGATTTGGAAGTTTTGAACTCCGGCATCGACCCGCGCGGGGGCGCGGTCGGCGGCAGCGGCGTTAGCGATTTCACCGCTTCGGACGGCGATAAGGGGACGATTACGGTAGAAGTGCTGGGCGAGCGGTCGGATAAATCGCTTGTCGTTCGCGTCAGCGAGCAGGGTCAGGAACGGCGTCGCGCCGGACCCGCGGTTTGCGTGGTGTGGGCGAGCACCGCGGCTTCGTGCGATCATAACTTGACGGTACTGCCCGAAGAACTTTCCATCGTCAGATTGCTCGCCCCGGGGTTCGTGGATCCCAGCAAGCTCGACGAGAACAACCATTGGGCGATCGATGTGGGCGACGGAAACAACGGCGCCAAGATGGATTTCCGCGTCCGCAGTAACGACAACGGAATTCTGAAGATCGACTCCGACAGTTCGTCGTCCCAGCATAGCGGCGGCAGCGCCACCAGCACGACGTCCGAGAAGATCTCGTACGACTTGGCCGGCAACGTCCCGACCGCGATCGACGAGTACACCATCGCCAGAATTCCCCAGGGCATGGGTCAGTATCAGACCCAGAAGACCGAGGTAACCGCCTCGCTCTCCTCCGACAGTCTCACCAAGCCTCATTAAAGAAGAAGCGCGCGCCATGGGGGCGAACGTCAGTTCGTTCCCATGGAGTCCGCTTTTTCCGCGCTGCACCCGGACGTGGCGCGTTGGTGCACCGAACACCTTGGTGAGCCGACGCCGCCTCAACGCGACGCGGTGCCGCGCGGGCTGGAGCGCCGGAACCTTCTGATTTGCTCGCCGACCGGCACCGGAAAGACGCTGGCCGCCTTCTTGCCGGTAATCTCGCACCTGGCAGACCTGCGCGACCGCGACGAGCTCTTTGCGCGAACCTACGCGCTCTACATTTCGCCGCTGCGGGCGCTGGGCTACGACGTCGAGCACAACTTGCGCCGCCCGATGCGCGAAATGCAGTTGCTGGAACGCCCGAACACCGAGCGCGCCAAGAAGCGCCGCGGAAGAATTCGCGAGCAGTTCGTGCGCACCGGCGTACGCACGGGCGATACGCCCAAAGAAGAACGGCGGCTCATGCTTTCGCGCCCGCCCCACATCTTGGTGACGACGCCGGAGTCGCTCGCCGTGATGCTTGGCATGGAGAGCTATCGGCGCGGGTTGCGATTGCTCGAAACGGTCGTCATCGACGAAGTGCACGCCCTCGCCGGCAACAAGCGCGGCGCGCAGCTTTCGCTCTTGCTCGAATCGCTCGAGCGCCTTTCCGAAAACGATTTCAATCGCGTCGGCCTTTCGGCGACCGTTTCGCCGCTCGAGCGAGTTGCACGCTTTGTTGCCGGCGAAGGCCGGGAATGCGACGTCATCGATCATCGCGGGTTGCGAAGCATCCGCATCGACGTGCACGCGCCGTTCTCCGGCGCGATGGCGCCCCTGCCGAAAATCGCGCAAACCGCCCGCGATCTTGCGGAAGACGTGCAAACTTCGCTAGTGTTCACCAATGTCCGCAGTCAAGCCGAACGCGTTGCGCACGAGATGGCCCTCATTGCCGGCGACGACGACTCGATCGAGGAAGTCGAAGGCCAGGAAATGCCCAAGCGGTACGATCCCCGGATCGGCGTCCACCATTCCGCACTTGAACGCAGCGTTCGTCATCGTGTCGAAGCGGCATTACGCGCCGGAAAGCTACACACCGTTGTGTGTAGTTCGAGTCTCGAGCTTGGCGTTGACATCGGCTTCATCGATCGTGTGCTCATTATCGGCGGTGCCCGCGGAGTGACGCCGACGCTGCAGCGTATCGGCCGAGCCGGCCACCGGCCCGATGCGATTGCGCGTGGCACGATCATCGCGCAAGACCGCGATGACATAATCGAAGCGGCGGCCACCAAACGCTGCATCGCCGATGGAATCATCGACGAAGTGGCAATTCCGCAAGCGCCGCTCGACGTGCTCGCGCAGTGGATGGTCGGAAGCGTTTGTTACGACAAGCGACTGACGGTCGACGAAGTGGTGGAGACGGCGCGTCGCGCGTATCCGTACCGAGCGCTGGAACGCGGCGACGTCGTTCGCTGCGCGCAGTATCTTTCCGGCGGTGGCGTCGGTCCCGACGAAGCGCACGTACGGCGGTTGGGATTCGACGGTGAAGCGATCTACGGGCTCGGACGGGAAGTGTGCGCGGCGTTTTTCGAAAACGTCGGCACGATTCCGGACGAACAACGCGTGCTCGTTCGAATGGCGGGCGGCGCGGACGTCGGACGCGTCGAAGAAAGTTTCGTCAACGAGCTGCGCGTGGGCGACGTGTTCGTTTTGAACGGACGCACGATGCGGGTAAAAGAAATCGGCACGACCGGCATCACGGCCGAGCCGTACGCGGGCCGTCCCACGGTACCGCAGTGGAGCTCGCAACTCAAAGGCATTCCGCCGTCGCTCGCGAGCGAAATCACAACCTTGCGTACCGGGGTCGCGCGGTTCTTACGAGAGCGGGAAGCGCAAAGCGCGCTCGCGTTTTTGAAGAACCGTTACGGGCTTGAAGGCCACGAAGCGTCGCTTGTGCTGCGCTATGTCGCGCAACAACAGGCGCTTTCCGCTATCCCGGAAGAGGGCCGGCCGGTCATTGAAATCTACCGGATGGACCGGCGGCAGACGGCTGTGTTTCACACCTGCGCGGGACGCCGCATCAACGAAACGCTTGCGCGGGTCGTCGGCGCCCGCATCTTCGAAGCCGCGCAAGTAAACACGCAGATTACGACCGACGACAACGGATTTCTCGTCACCTTACCTGTGCGCAAGTCGCTTCCAGACGCTACCTGGGCGAGCATGCTGCATACCGGGGACTTCGAAAAGGACTTGATGGCTGGGCTTCGCAGCTCGCATCTCTTGCGAAACTTTTTCCGTTACGTTGCGAACACCGGACTGCTCGTGCTGCGCCGGGCCGCCGGAAGAAGTTTACGGCGTGGTGCGCAAAGTTGGAACAGCACGCGGATATTCGAAGCGGTGTACCGCCGCGATCCGGAGTTTCCGCTGCTGCGAGAAACGCTGCGCACGGTCACGCGCGATTTGCTGGACGCGCCCGGCGCGCTTGCGTATTTGGAAAGCATCGTGGGTGAACTGCGCGTTACGCATCCGCCGGCGGCGACGCCGTTTACCTTCGGCATCGTTACCTCGTCGTTCGGCGATTCAGTCGTGCTTGACGATCGCGCCACGATGGTCGAAGCGTTGCACGAGCGGGTTCTGGAGTTGCTCGGCGAGCGCGCGTCGGAAGGTGAAGACCTTGCACCGCATGGTGCGAGCGAACTCCAACTGCAGTTACGGTTCGGTTCGTGATCGTTCCTCAACGTGCTGCGTCGACGGTTCAACTTGTCCCCGGCGCCGTGGCGTTGCCCCACGGGCTGCTTTTTTTGGAGCAGTCGCGAGTCATAATCGCTGCCGACGTCCATTTCGCGTACGAAGACGTTATAGGTGCGGCGCTGCCGCTTTGGAGCACCGCGCAATCGGTCACCATTCTCTCGCAGGCGGCACGAAAAATGGCGGCGCGCGAACTCGTGTTCCTCGGCGACGTGATTCACGGCAGCCGCATGAGCGAGGGCGCCGCGCGCACGGTCACCGGAGCATTGCAACTCCTACGCGCGCATTGCGAAGTCACGATAATCGCCGGCAATCACGAAGGTCGCACGCGTGGCGCTGGGGTTCTAGGCGAAACGTTTGAAAGTCTTGAACGCGACGGCTGGATGCTCGTGCACGGCGACGAGCCGGTTGCGGCCGCACGAATCATTGCCGGCCATCTGCATCCATCGATTCATCTCGGCGGCGATCATGCGGCGCCGGCGTTCCTCGCCTCACCGCATGCCATCATCGTTCCGGCTCTGACGCCGTACTCGCGCGGGTTGAACGTGCTTTCGCAAGCGTGCGCCGCGGCCTTGCGTCCGTTCGTGCGGGCGAAGGAAGATATAGCCGTAGTCGCATGCGGCGAGGAGAAAGTTTATCCGTTCGGCTCCCTTGCCGAGCTGCGCGCGCTTCTTCGCGGCGCAACGAGTGCGCGGAACCCGCGCTCGCGACTACGCTCCGATTCGGTCTAACGCCGCGTAAGCTGCCGCGACCGAGGCGACGGAACCGATGGCGGCGTCGCGCAGCATCGCGCGAAGGCGGTCGAGCGGCACGAGCAGCACCTCGATATGTTCCGTAACGTCGAGCGATTGGGCGGCGGACGCTTTCGCGTTTCGAGCGACATAGCAGTGCATCACCGAATCGGAGCGCACCGGTTCGGCCGGTACGGCGGAAACGAACTCCCACTCGTCGGAAGAATACCCGGTTTCTTCGATGAGCTCGCGGCGCGCGCACGCGAGCGCACCTTCGTTTTCGTCGATCGATCCGGCAGGCAGCTCGATGACCATGGAGTCGTTTCCGTAGCGGTACTGCTCGACGAGGACCGCTTGATTCTCCGGCGTAATGGCCAACACGATGACGAAGCCGCGTGATTCCCGCACGTAATAGTCAGGAACGATAGCTCCGTTCGGCAGCTCTAACTCGTCCTTTCGGAGACGAAGGAAGGGTGAATCGATAACGTAGCTCGATGAACGCACTCGCCACTGCGGCTTTTCCATTCCGGTGCTAATCGGAGGAAGCGTCTGCGGCTCCTGTCGCGAACAGCAGCGCCGTGGAGGATATGATCCTTATCGTCGGCGCCGGAACGATGGGCGCCGGAATTGCCTTCGTGGCCGCGCGCGGCGGTTACGTCGTCGCACTCGTGGAGCCCGATGCAGCGGCGCGCGAGCGTGGCCTCGCCCGGCTTCAGAAAGAAGCGCAACGCACGGAAGGCGGCGCCGCGGTGCTCAGCCGCATTCGTTGGAGCGACCGCATTCCGCCGACCAGCGAAGCGGCGATCGCGATCGAAGCCGTTCCCGAAAGCTTCGACTTAAAGCGCGAGGTGCTGAAACAACTTGCGCAAGCGCTCGACGATAAAGCACTCATTGCAACCAACACGTCGGCGCTTTCAGTCGAAGATCTCGCCGGACACCTGCCCAATCCCGAACGTGTGGTAGGATTGCATTTTTTCAATCCGCCTTCGGTAATGGACCTAGTAGAGATCGTTGCCGCGCCGGAGACTTCCGACGACTCGGTCGCCCGCGCACAACGATTCGTCGAACGAATAGGAAAGCACGGCGTACTTGCCGCCGACACGCCCGGGTTCATCGTAAACCGCGTTGCGCGGCCTTTTTACTTGCAGTCGCTGAGGGCTTTCGATCGCGGCGTCGCCTCGCTCGAAGAACTCGATGCGCTCGCGCGTGGTGCCGGCTTTCGCATGGGCCCGTTCGAGCTGATGGATCTTATTGGCTTAGACGTCAACCTTGCGACGACGGAATCGGTGTATCAACGGCTCGAAGCCGAGCGTCTAGCGCCCGTTCAACTTCAACGGCGGATGGTTGAATCCGGACGCTTGGGACGCAAGACCGGCGCCGGGTTTTACGATTACTCCGACGGGCCGCCGCAGCGCCTGGATGCCGCGCCCGAAGAGCCGGGTGAGCCAAACGAAGACGAACACGTGGTGCTCATCGGATTCGGTGGTATCGCCGACGAGCTGGCGGAATTGCTTGACCAACATTACGCCCGCGTTACGCGAATAGAAAACGACGAGTTCCTGGAGCAAGTTCCGGTCGATGCGACGATTGCTATCGACGCCGGCGACGGCCACGCCGATCGTGCAAGCGTTGCAGCGCAACTCGATTCCGTCTTTGGGCCGGAAACCGTCATTTTCACCGACGCATACGCTACTGATTTGGACGCTGCGGCGCACGCGATGCAGCATCCCGAACGGCTTGTGGGATTCGGTGTGCTCGGCGCGCTAGAAAGTCAAAGCGCGGTTGAAATCGTCGACACGGAACAGGTTTCGGACGATGCCCTTGCGCTCGCGCAAGAACTGTTCGCCTCCCTCGGAAAGGGCGTCGTGCTCGTCGAGGATTCTCCCGGCCTTTTCGTAGGGCGTGTCGTGGCGTCTATCGTCAACGAAGCCGTTATCGCTGTGCATGAAAACGTCGCAACTGCCGACGACATCGATCTAGCGATGCGCCTTGGCGTGAACTATCCAATCGGTCCGATCGCGTGGGGACGGGAAATAGGCGGCGCACGCGTCGCGCGCATCCTAAACCGCCTCGCGGAGTCGGAAGGCCGCGAATGGGCTCCGGATCGCTCGTTATGGGTGCTGGACGTAGAGCAAACGCCGGAAGAAGGGTTTGATGCAGGGACGTGAAGTTTGGGTTATCGACGCGGTGCGCACGCCGATCGGCCGGTTCAATGGAGCGCTTGCGCAATACCGGCCGGACGACCTCGCAGCGAGGGGATTCACGCCGCCGCCGACCGCGCAGCGATTCCCTACGACCGGGTCGACGACGTGTACTTCGGCGCGGCAAATCAAAGCGGTGAAGACAATCGCAATGTAGCGCGCATGGCGTTGCTGCTTGCGGGACTTCCGGTCGAGGTGCCCGGTGCAACGATGAATCGCCTTTGCGGCTCCAGTTTAGAAGCAGTCAATTCCGCAGCGCGAGCCATCGCCGCAGGGGAGGGCGAAATCTTTATTGCGGGCGGCGTCGAGTCGATGTCGCGTGCGCCTTACGTCTTGCCGAAGTCGGAGAAAGCGTTTGGCCGCGGACAGCAGTTATACGACACGGTTCTCGGCTGGCGCATGACGAATAAAGCGATGCCGGCGGAGTGGACGATTTCGCTTGGCGAAACCGCCGAGCGCGTTGCGCGCGAATACAACGTCGGCCGCGAAGACCAAGATCGTTTTGCTTACGAGTCGCAACAGAAAGCCAAAACCGCGACGCGACCGCGGCGCGTTCGCCGATGAAATCGTCGCGGTTGAAGAGGTTGCGGCCGACGAACATCCGCGGCCGGATACGACGCCTCGAAGCTTTAGCCGCGCTCAAGCCGGCGTTTATGAAGAACGGCACGGTGACAGCGGGAAACTCCTCGGGAATCAATGACGGCGCGGCCGCGCTCGTCTTGGTGGAAGCGCAAACGGCGCGCGAGTTGAAGCTGAAGCCGATGGCGCGCGTCATTGCGAGCGCCACCGCCGGCGTTCGGCCCGACCTCATGGGAATCGGGCCGATTCCGGCCACGCGTAAGGCGTTGGAGCGAGCCGGACTGCGCGTGGGCGATTTGGACCTCGTCGAACTCAACGAAGCCTTTGCGTCGCAGTCGCTCGCGTGCGTGCGAGAACTGGGGTTAGACCCGGCGAAGACGAACGTAAACGGAGGAGCGATCGCGCTTGGCCATCCGCTCGGTGCGAGCGGCGCCCGCATCGCAACGACCCTGCTGCACGCACTACGCCGCCGCGGCGGCCGCTACGGGCTCGCAACCATGTGCATCGGTGTCGGACAAGGTATCGCAACGATTTTCGAACGGATGGAATAACATGACTACCACGGCGACGGCCACAACGCAACTGCTCATCGGCGGACAATGGCGCGACGCATCATCGGGCGCCACGTACGAAAATCGCAATCCCGCGACGGGCGCGACGCTTGCCGGTGTTGCGGAAGCAAGCCGCGAGGATGTCGACGCGGCCGTGCAAAGCGCGCGCCGCGCGTTCGATGCCGGAAAGTGGGCCTCGACGCCTGCCTCGCGCAAAGCGAAGGTCTTGTACAAAATCGCGCAACTCATCAGTGAGCGCGCGAACGATCTCGCGATGCTGGAAGTCCGCGACAACGGTAAACCTATCGCGACGGCAAAAGGCGAGATCAGCGCCATCGTCGACTGCTTTGAGTTCTATGCCGGCGCCGCAACGAAGAACTACGGCGAAACGATGCCTCCGCCGCTCGCAACATATCTTGCGAATACGGTTCGTGAACCCGTCGGCGTCGTGGGCGCCATCATCCCTTGGAACTTTCCGTTGCTGCTGGCCTCGTGGAAAGTTGCGCCGGCGCTCGCGGCCGGCTGCACGGTCATTCTAAAGCCTGCGCCGTCGACGCCGCTTAGCGCGATCGAGCTTGGAAAAATCGCGCTCGAAGCCGGATTGCCCGAAGGCGTGCTGAACGTGGTCACGGGTTCGGGACGCGAACTGGGGCAATGGATCGTCGAGCATCCGGCGATCGATAAGATTGCCTTCACCGGCAGTACCGCGACAGGAAAAATCGTTGCGCAGACGGCCGCGCAGACGCTCAAGCGCGTGACGCTCGAGCTTGGCGGCAAGTCGCCCTCGGTCGTCTTCGACGATGCGGATATCGATGCGGCGGTTGCGGGAGCGCTGTACGGAATTTACTACAACGCGGGGCAAACATGTGAAGCGCGTTCGCGCGTGCTCGTTCAAAGCTCGATCTACGACAAGTTCGCGGAAGCTTTCGTGGAGCGCGCGAAAAACGTGCGCGTTGGAAATCCTGAAGATCCACAGACGCACGTAGGCGCGATCACGATGCGCGAACAGTACGAGAAGATTCAATCGTACTGCGACATTGGACGCGACGAAGGTGCTCGCGTCCTTATCGGCGGAATGGCCGCGCCGATGGACGGCATGAACGCCGAAGGAATGTTCTGGACCGTCAGCGCGTTCGAAGCCGAGCCGCACCATCGTGTGGCGACCGAAGAAATTTTCGGACCGGTCGTTTCGCTCGTGCGCTTCGAGGACGAAGCCGAAGCGATTACCCTCGCAAACGCCAGCGACTACGGTCTTTCCGCGAGCGTGTGGTCGCAGAACATCGGACGAGCCAACCGCACCGCGCGTGCTATCCGAAGCGGCACCGTTGCGATCAACACGCCATACTCGGTGTTTCCTGGAGTGCCGTTCGGCGGGTATAAACAATCGGGATACGGCCGCGAGCTCGGCATGGAAACGATGCGGCTCTATAGCGAGACGAAGAGCGTTCTGACCTACATCGGGGAAAAATCGATGAACCCGTTCGGCGTCTAGAGAGACAGGCAACCATAGAAGCGCTACGCATCGGCCAGCACTACGACACTACGTACGGCACGCTGTGGAAGGACGGAACGTACTTTCCGCGCGGCACGCGCGTCATGGTCGTCGGCGTTCACGTAGACCAGGGCTTTTGCGTCCGGTTTCCCGCCGAAATGGACGGCGAACCGCTCGAGACATGGGAAGATTGGAGCGAATCCGCGTTCCTTGCATCTGAGGGAAGCATTACGCCGCCCGAGCAGCCTTTGTCGCAACACGTCCTCAGCGAAGCCCGCGACGTCCTTTCGGATGCCGAAGACGGCTGCCACCTTCATCTACACGAAGACGAGGACTGATCTCTGCACGGCGGAGGTGGTTGCGACATAAATCGCACGAAATATGGCGTTTTTGCACGTTCTTAAAGGCCAATTAACCCGCGCGTGGTAGCGTAAGGGCGTTGTGCCGTATGGCGCACGCTTTTGCTATTTACGATAAGAACGGAGAAGGTTTCGAGTGTTTTCTCGAATCGCTCTGGTGCTTGCCGTGCTTCTTGCCGTATCCCCGGCCGCCGCTCGTTCGGACGAGGCGGTCACGGTTGCGAAGAACGCTGCAATTACCGGCATAGTTCATTCGGCCTCGGGAGCGCCCGTCGTGGGCGCGCGGATCGTGCTGACCGGTGCAAACCGTCAAGTCACGACCTCGGATGCCAACGGCGCGTTCGGTTTCACGAATCTCGCCCCGGGGATCTACGAACTCCAGGTCAATAAAGGCGGATATCTTTCCGCCGAAGCGCACGACATCGCTCTGACGAGCGGCGGCAGCCTTGCCGAAAACGTCGTGCTGCAACAGCCCGACCTTACGTCGTTGCGCACGATTGCAACAGTTCACACGTCTATGCATAGCTCGATCAACACGAGCCCGACCGCAGAAACGATCGTGAGCGCGCAGCACCTTCAAGATCTCGGCTCGCCGCAGATCAACGAAGCGCTGCAGCAGGTTCCGGGCCTGAACATTCAGCGCACGAGCAGTGCGCCCAACACGTCGATCTCGCTCGCCGGCGCGCAGCCGTACGAGACGCAGGTGCTCCTCGACGGACATCCGCTCTCGACCGGCCGCTACGGTTCGTGGATCACGCAGTATTTCAACTCGTTCATGCTCTCGGGCATCGAAACGGAAATCGGTCCGGGCAACACGACGCCGTTTGCGGGCAGCGCCATCGGCGGTACCGCGAACTTCGTCACGCCGTCTTACAACGGCCGTCCGGAAACGCGTTTCGTCGTCGGTATGGACAACTACGCAGCACAGTACTCGGATTTCTTGACGACCGGTAAACTGGGCCAGAAGTTCTCGTACGTGATGGCGCTCGGTTACAACAGCGAAAACGGTCCGTATCAAGGGTCGCAAGGCTGTATCGTCAAGCCGGTCAAGTCCGCGCTGACGAACCTCCCGGGAAGCACCGGCATCATTCAATCGTGCGGCAATCTCAGCGCCCCGCTTTTCCAAAAAGGCGAAGTGCTGAAAGCTAAGTACGACTTCTCGAACGCCACGTCGTTCGAACTCGCCTACGTCGGTTCGCAGTCGGGTTTCTACCCGCAGGCGACGTCGTACGGGCAGTACGCGGGAAACATGACGATCGTGCCTTGCGCGACCATCAGCGGTTCCATGCAGTGCACCAACCCGAACTTCGGCCAATACGTCGGCAAGACGATCAACGGATACATCTTCTATCCAGGATCCAACGTCTTCAACGACCAGCCGATTTGGGAAGGCCAGTTCCGTACGGCGATCGGCAACAACACGTTGCTTGTACGTCCGTACGCCGGATCGGTTCTCCGTGACGTCGACGGCGGCGGCGAATCGCTCTACCCGGATCACTACACGGCGGCCGGCGCGGCAGTGATGCAGTCGCCGTACACCACGTTCGAACTCGACAAACTGCATGGAACGACCGTGTCGTTCGTGCATCCCTTCGGCGACAACGACGTGACGGCAACGTACGACTACCACAGCGACGGAACGTACGCGCAAGCCGGTTCCATCGTTGCGGGCGGCGCGCTTCCGGTCGTCGTTCCCGACACCATCGCGCGTACCAATACGTTCTCGCTTACGGGCAACTTCGCGCTCAATCCGAAGACGACGCTCGCCGCCGGTCTTTACGACACCAACTGGCAGCTCGACGGCTGGCAGTCGGTCGTTTCGGCTCCCGGCTCGTCCACCGTAAACACGGTGAAACTCGGCCGAAGCGTTAACCACCTCGACCCGCACGTTGCACTCACGTTCTCGCCGTCGGGCGGGCTCTCGTACCGCGCGTCGTTCGGTTCGTCGGTAAACTTCCCGTACGCCGGTAACGTCAGCGGTTCTGCCTACATCCAGCAGCCGACGGCCACGGCGCCCCTCGGCACCACGCTCGTGGAGAAGAACCCGTTCTTATCGCCGGAAGTCGCCCACTCGTGGGGCCTCGGCGTCGACAAGCGCCTGCACGACGGCAGCGTTCTGAGCTTCGACTACCTCAACATGAACGTGAGTAACGTCTTCGAGACGCTTACGGCGGAAGTCGACAATCCGAACTACGTCTACACCAACATGCCGATCAACGCGGCGAACCTGGCGGCGCAAGTCGCGACCCTCAAGTACGCGTTCCAGCCGAACTTCGGTCTGGGCTACTACGTAACGGGTTCGCTCCAGCGCTCGATCATCAACGGCATTCCGGTCGCGGCGTTCTCGCCGGCGGGCTCGGTGCCCGCGAACGGCGTGCAACAGTGCGGTACCGCTGCAGCGGTTTGCATTCCGTACCTGAAGGCTTACGGTCAACTCCAGTACACGTTCCGCGACCGTACGTACTTCGCGCTCGGTGCAGACTTCGAGGGCAAGAACAACTCCTACAACCAGGCGCCGCTCGTGCTCTTCAACGCGACGTACCGTCACCCCGTGAACAAGGTGCTCAACCTGCAAGTCTCGGCTGACAACCTGTTCAACAGCAACGCGTACAACAATCTCGTGCTCCCGAACGTCGGCATTCCGCTGACGGGAGAGAACAACAAGGGCCAGTACGTGCCGTACCCCACGTCGATCATTCCGGCGTTGCCGCGTACGATTCGCCTCCAGCTCGAGTGGCACGCCCACTAACAGCCTCCGGGCGATGAAGAAAGAGCGCCTCGCAGATGCGAGGCGCTCTTTTTTTGCGATTCACGCGAAACGAAGCTTACGGATTTCCGAGATGAACGCCGCTTCCCCAGAACTGCTGCGGAACGCAGGCGCTGTATTCTTGGGGTTGCGCGGATGCGGGCGTGTACATCGTCGTCCAGCAGTACGTCGTCGTGTCGGTAAGTCCGCTGAACGCGGCGACGCCGGTGCTGTTGGTGTTAATCGTCGTAATCGTCGTGCCGGGTTGTCCTGCCGCGTCCGGAGTTGACATGGCGATCGGCTGATTCGCAATCGTGTTTCCGGCGACGCTAAACGTGACGTTCGCCGTCGTAATCGCCGGATTCGGCGAGTAAGACGGAAGCGGCGTCGGCGTGGACGGCGGTCCGTAAATGTTGTTCGAGTTATAGCCGCTGCATGCAGCGAGCGCGGCCGACGCCATGGCGCACGCAAAGAAAAACCGTTTGGGCATGGCGCCCGCACTTCCTCAGTTAGGCCGTTACCGCCTGCCCCGTTGCTTCTGTGAAAAACCGCAGCGATTTCGCGTCAATGGCGGCATAGTATTCGCGAAAGAGCGACGCGGCGGTCGTGCCGGGCCAATGAGCGGGCAGCAGCGCGCTCGGAAGTCCCGGATCGACGTACGTAAACTTTCGATAGTTGTGAACCAGCCAAAGCCGTTCGACAAAAGCCTCTTCATCGCTGAGCGATCCTTCGGTGCGTTCGCGCCCCAGGCGCGGTTCATAGGCGCGAATGAAATCGCCGTAAGCGCGCGCGATCGCATCTAAATCCCAGCATTTTGTAAGCAACTCGCGGTCGGACGCCGGCCCGGCATACTCGGCAACGAAGAAGTCGACGTTCGGCAGCAGATCCGACGCGCCGGCGATTTCCCTAATGTCGTCGATCGCATCGGAAGGCGAAATCCAGGTCGATGCGGAGAGCGGCGCCCAGCCCAGAACGGTTAGTTCTTTCCGTAATCGGTCCCGGCGGTCGCGCTGCGCTTCAGCGATGCTGTAGGTGAGCATACGCCACCGGCCGTCCCACTCGACGACCGGGCCGTAGATGCGCGGGCTCAAACCCAAGATGCGGCGGCGGCCGCGTTCCGTCACGGCGTAGAATGCACGGTTGCCCGTCTTCCGGGCGACTAGCCAGCCCTGGCGGGACATTCGCGAAACGGCCTGACGGACGGCGGCTTCCGAGAGGCCGAACGGCGCCATGAGCGCGATCAAGCTGCCGATCCATAGCGAACCGTCCGTCACATGGCGATGTACTAAGTCTCCGTAGAGCGTGAAGATGAACGAGTTCGGCCGCGTGATTTGCCTGTCCAGGTTGACACTCTCCCAAGGCGATGAGGTAGTATGACGGTATTCTCACGGAAATGATTAAATCCGTCATAACGACGAGCCGGCTTTCGGAGGCCTTAATCCATGGCGCGAATTTCCACCTTTGACGATTGGCTCGACCTGCTCAAGGACTGGCAACACGACATCGGACTCGATCGGGAGCTGATCGACCGGTTCGTCCCCGGTTACACCTTCGAAGCCAAGTACGGCGAGTTGCGCACTCCCGAGATCTTCTTCGGCGATTTCAAGGGTGAGCGGCGCTGGGAGAAGGTGCGCGAGATTCCGGACCAGCGAATGCGCGATGCAGTGCTCAACATGATCGTGTATCAGGGCGACACGGAATTTGCTTCGAACGAGCAGCAACGCTTTCTCGTGAATAATGCGCCCTCGGAATACGACCTTGCCGCGCTCGTTCGCATCATGGTCGAAGAGACGCGGCACGGCTTTCAGATGTGCCATCTGCTCGTCAATCATTTCGGCAGTGAAGGCAAAATCGAAGCGCAGAAAATGCTTGAACGCCGCGCGTTCGGCAAGAAGAATCGGCTGCTCAATGCATTCAACGACGACGTTACGCATTGGCTGGACTTCTTCGCGTACACGAACTTCATGGATCGCGACGGCAAGTTCCAATTGACGATGCTTTCGCACTCGAGTTTCGCGCCGCTGGCCTCGTCCATGGGGCCGATGCTGCGGGAAGAATCGTTCCACATGGGCACCGGGATCACGGGCCTTCGTCGCATCGCGAAAGCCGGCATCATTCCGGTAGAGTTACAGCAGAAGTACTACAACAAATGGATCTCCGGCTCGCTCGATCTTTTTGGGACCGATCACTCGGGTTCGGCACAGTGGGCGTATACCTGGGGCATCAAAGGCCGCGTCGACGAAGATAAGACCGGCGATAGCGTCGACAAAGAACACTTGAATGAACGCGCCCGCGATCAGTTCTACGCGGAAGTCGAGCAAACGGTCAATCGCGTCAACGAAGTCAACGCGAGCGAAACGAAGCTCTACGTCCCTGACATGCGATTCAATCGCAAGATCGGTCAATATTCGGGCCAGTATTGGACGGTCGACGGCCGCAAGCTAACCGAAGACGAGTGGAATGCATACATGCCGTCCGTGCTGCCGACGCCTGCCGACGACTCGGTACTTTCCGCTCACTTCAAGAATCCGGATTGGATTTCGCCAAAAGGGAACTTGTCCGCGAACTAAGGCTCGCTATGCGAAGCTAAGCGCCACTCAAGCTAGGGGATTTGTAATGACCACGACTGCGAACGGAACTACGGTTCAACAGACGCCTTTCGGGCGCGAAGCGCGGCCCTTGGACGGCAAGCGCGTTATCAATTACTGGAAAGACGGCCACATCGGCTTCATCGAAATGAACGATCCGCCGGCGAACACGTACACGCACGAAATGATGCGCCAGCTCGACGAAGCGATTCTCGACGCTCGTTTCGACGGCGAAGTGGAAGTCATCGTGCTCACGGGCGCAGGGGAAAAATTTTTCTCCGCGGGCGCGAACATCAACATGCTCAACTCGGTCACGCCTGAATTTAAGTACATGTTCTGCCTGCATGCGAACGAGACGCTGAGCCGTCTCGAGCAGACGCCGAAGCTTGTTATCGCAGCGCTCAACGGCCACTGCGTAGGCGGCGGCATGGAAATTGCGATGGCGGCGGACATTCGCATCGCGCGCAAAGACGCGGGCAAGATGGGTTTGCCGGAAGTAGCGCTCGGCGTTTTGCCGGGAACGGGCGGAACGCAACGCCTCGCGCGCCTCGTCGGTAAATCGCGCGCGCTCGAACTGATGGTTAGCGGCAAAACGTTCAGCTACGAGCAGGCGATGGACTGGGGCGTAATCAGCGACATTTTCGAAGGCTCGGCCGACGAGTTCCGCGAGCAGATCACCGACTATGCACGTCAATTCTGTTCGCCGAACAAGGCGCCGATGGCCGTGGGGCACATCAAGCGCAGCGTTCAGACCGGCGCGGAGCTTCCGCTGCAAGACGCGCTCGCGCTGGAACGCGAACTGCAGTCGCTGCTCTTCAAGAGCGAGGACGCAAAAGAAGGCATCGCCGCTTACAACGAAAAGCGCGTCGCCCGCTTCAAAAATAAATAGCGAGGGCATAAGACCATTAGAGCGAAGCCTCGGCGTATGCTGAGGCTTCGTTTGTTTAGCGCCGCGCTGACGGCTGTTTTGCTAGGCGCGGCTGCGCCCGCGCCGGGCGGCTCTGCCGACGCGCAGTTCAACGCGCTCGCGCATAACTATTGGTACAGCGGTTTCAAACTGGATCCGATCGACGCCACGTCGCGCGGATATCACGCGTACGACGCCGAGCTCGGCGACTATTCATCGAAAGCGTTCGCGGCCGGCATCGCGCGCGACAACGCGTATCTCGCGAAATTAAAGGGGATCGACCGGGCGGCTCTGTCGCCCGAAGTCAAGATCGACGCGCAGTTGCTGGAAAATCAGCTTCGCGACGACTTATTGCAAACGCAAACGCTCGCGTCGTGGCGGCACAATCCCGACCTCTACGTGCAGATCGCAAGCGGCGCGATATTCACCATAATGGAGCGCGAGTACGCGCCGGCGGCTACGCGCCTCAAGTATGCCGTATCGCGGGAGCGGCAGATTCCGCCGATGCTCGCGCAAGCGAAGCAAAACATTACATCGGTCGATGCTGTAACGCTACGCATTGCGGCAGAAGACGCGGCCGGTTCGGTGAGCTTCTTCACGGAGAGCGTGCCGGAAGCGTTCTCCGATGTGAAGGATGCGAATCTTCAAGCGCAGCTCAAGAGCGCGAACGCGGCCGCGGCTAAGGCGGTGGGTTCTTATGCGGCGTGGATCAAGACACTGAAGCCTTCCGGCACGTTCGCAATCGGCACGGCGGCGTACGAGAAGCGGCTGCAGTACGAAGACGGCTTGAACATGCCCGTCTCCCAATATCTTGCAATCGGCCAGCGGGCGCTCGACGAAACACGCGCGCGGTTCATCGCCGTCGCGAAGCAAATCGATCCGAAGGCCAAGCCGCTCGACGTCTACCTCTCGATCACGAAGAAACATCCCACGCCGGAAAACCTGCGCGCGAAGGCGCAGAGCGATCTGGTGCAACTTCGCGCTTTCGTAGAAGCGAAACACTTGGTGACTCTTCCGGCCGACGCAAACATCAGGGTCATCGATACGCCGCCGTTCGAACGCGCGACGACGGAAGCTGCCGAAGACTCTCCCGGACCGCTCGAGACGGTCGCCACGCAAGCGTACTACTACGTTACCCCCGTTGATCCGGCGTGGACCGCCAAGCAGAAAGAAGATTTTCTGGCGGAATTCAACGACTACGAATTTCCGATCATTTCGCTGCACGAAGTCTATCCCGGTCACTTCACGAATTTTGCGATCGACCGGCATCTCAAACTAAGCCTCACTCGCATGCTTTCGCAGACTTCGGAATTTGCCGAAGGCTGGGCGCACTATGACGAGCAGATGATGGTGGACGAAGGCTGGGGCAACGGCGACCCCAAAGTACGACTGGCGCAGTTGGATGAAGCGCTCCTTCGCAATTGCCGTTACGTGGTCGGCGTCAAACTTCATACGCAAGGCATGACGATCCAACAAGCAGAGAAGGCGTTCACCGATGAATGCTTCCAAACGCCGCAAATCGCGGTGGGCGAATCGTTGCGCGGAACGCAGGACCCGATGTACGGATACTACACCCTCGGCAAGCTCATGATCCTGAAGCTGCGCGAAGACTACAAGAAAAAGCTTGGCCCCGCATTCACGATTCAGAAGTTTCACGATGCGTTTCTCGCCCACGGAGATCCGCCGATTCCGTACATTCGTCCGCTGCTGCTCGGCGCGCAGGACGACGGGAAGCCGCTCTAAGACTTCGTGCGTCGCTGGGAGACGCTTGCAGCGCTGCTCGCGGTCATTCTCGCGAGCGCAGCAGCGCTGCCCACGAGATCGCGGTTGTTCTTCGCACTTGCCGCGATTCTATTGATCTTGGTGGTCGGCGTTTCACGGTTACGAGCGGCACTCACGCAGCGTCGCCCGGTGAGTGGATTCGATGCGGCCGCGCGCGCACGGCGAATCCGTGAAGGACGTGGCCGCGAGAAACCTCGCTAGGGCTCCCTTGAGAACTGCCCGCTTTGCGAGAAGCGCTGGGTATAGCCGTTAGGGACCGAAAGTGAGGAGCGGTGCGACATGAACGACCTTAAGAATCTAATCGGACAAGTTACGAGCGGCAACGTAGATCGACAGGCACTCGGTGACGCCGCAAGCGAGCATGTGAACTCCATGGATTCCGGCCAGCTCACCGATCATCTGCAAACCGCGGCGCAAAACGCGCAGCAAAACGGACAAGGCGATCTTGCCTCGCAAATTCAGGGAGTCATCACGCAGGCCCAGAGCAATCCCGATGCTGCAAAAGGCGCCGTCGTGGAGTTGATCAAGAACAATCCGCAAATCATTCAACATTTCGCACCGCAATTTGCCCAAGGAATTCTCGGCAAGCTCGGAGTTTAAAAGCCGTGCCCTAAGCGCTCGTGTCGTCGATCCCTTCGCGGGCCAGCATCTCGCGGTAGATTTCATCGACGTCGGCCACCGTGTTGATTTGCGAAACGGGTTTGTCGTCGCGGATGCGCACGATGCGTGGAAAGCGTAGCGCGTAGCCGCTTTCGTGGAGTTCGCTGCGCTGGACGATATCGAAGGCGACTTCCAGCACGACCTCCGGATCGACGGAAATGGCGTAGCCGCGTTTTCCCCGCTGGTGCGCGAGAAACCACTGCGTCATCTCGGCGATTTCCACGTCGGTTAAACCGGAATAGGCCTTGCCGATCGTCAGGAGGTTGCCTTCATCGTCTTGCACCGCGAAGGTGTAATCCGATAGCACCTTCGCGCGCCTGCCATGCCCCCATTCCACGGCAACGACAACAACGTCAAGCGTCGTCAGCTCGCGTTTAAGCTTGAGCCACCACTTGCCCCGGCGCCCGGGCACGTAAGGAGCGTCGGTGCGTTTGAAGATCAGGCCTTCGTTTCCGCGAGCCCGCGCCGCTTCGAAACGTTCGTTGACGGCTTCTGCCGGAGCCGTTTTTTCCAGCGCCTCAAAGGGAGCGAGGATGACGTTTTCATGGGGCTGAAGAGCTGCGGCCAATCGTTCGCGGCGACCGAGCAGCGGTTCGTCGATCAGGAATTCGTCGTCGATGGCAAGCGCGTCGAAGATGACGTAGCTTAGCGGGACGCCCTCGAGCAGCGACGGATCGATTTCTTTGCGCTGCAGTCTGGCTTGAAGAATCCGGAAGGGCAAGAGTTTGCCGTCTCGCGATGCGACTATTTCTCCATCGAGGATCATCCGCCGCGATTGCGTTTCCAGTGCGCGCACGATCTCAGGATACGAATGCGTAACGTCATTGAGCGCGCGCGTGAAGAGTTGCACGCGGCCGTCGTGCACGTGAGCCTGCGCGCGAATCCCGTCGTACTTATCTTCCACGACCCACTCGTAGCCCGCGAGGTCCTTGTAGGCGTCGCCGTAGGGAACCGGTGATGCAAGCATGATCCCGACCGGTGAGCCGTATGCCACATGAATCCGATCGAGACGACGATGCTTCGCCGCAACCGCGACTTCACCGATGTCGCCGCTTGCCATTACCGCGCGGTGCACGTCGCGGTACGTGGTTTCGAATGCTGCGGCAACGGCGTCGTGCACGAGCCCTTCGCGAAGCCCGATGCGCAGATCGCCCGTCACGATTTTTATGACGTACGTCGCTTCGAACGGGTCGGTACAGCTGCGAAGGATGGATTCAAGGATTGTTTCGCGTCGTTTACCGGCGTTTTTTCCAGAGGCAGCGGAGATTTCATCAAAGCGTCTTTTCAGCACGGCCGGCGTTAGAGAATCTTCCTCGAAAAGCTGCAATTCGCCGGACGGACGCACGAGCGGCCCGAGCGCGCTTCCTAAATCGCCCGTTTCGCGATAGCCGGAGGAAAGTTCGGAAGAGGTGATTCCCCATACCCGCGCCGCGACGGCTATGATGCCGCGCCCGCCAAGATTCAGCGACCGTTGATCCCGCGCGGCGAACGGATTTCCCGTGAAGAAGCGAGCCGAAGCTTCCAAATCAGCGTCGTTACGATTGCGAAAATATGCTGCCAGCGTTTCAACCTTCGTGATTTTGCTGCCGGTAGCAGCGATGGCCTGACACGTTCGGGCGAACTCGATCATCGCGGGCTCAGTGCATAGGCGCCATACGTCATTTCGGTGTGAATTTTATAGCCGTGCCCGGCGATATCCGCAATCTCCGTTGCGGGGAAAAGGTATACGCCGGTGGCCTTTTCCGTGATCACCGACTTAACGCTCCAGCCGTCGTTCAGCGTCCATTGAGCATGGATGGGAGAAACGGCGTCGCTGGTTTGGAGCTCCATGATTTCGACTTCCGTTTTCTTCTTCGGGGCGCCCTCCAAAGAAAGCCCGGGCTTCCCGTCGACTTCTACCCGTCCGGTGACGGAAAGCCGGTAGAGTTGCGGCCACGTTAACGGCGTTCCGAGGTCGTTGAACAAATGCTGATACTGTTGCGGAACGCGCTGGATCTTGAAAGTCACTTTGTCCGGAGCGGAATAGGTGACCGTGCCGGTCAGGTGAAAGTGAAAGGTGAAAATGAATCGATGCAACGCTACATTGAGCGTGACCGGCGCCACATAGCCCCGTACCTGATCTTGCGCGAGGCGCGTGAAGAGCGGAACCTGCGCGAGGGGCGGCAGGCCGCGGGCCGGCAGCGCGGTGGCGATGCCTACTGCCATCGTTACGGATAGTACGAACATTCCAGCGCTCATCGAAAGCCCACGGCTCTATAGAGTTTTTCCACTCTTCCGAACCGCCAATCGCCAGGGCTTCCGCCAGGCGGGCGGCAGCGATTCGGAAATCGAAGCGGCTGTCATGGTTACGGCATTCATACTCATGAACGTGGAGCGCCCACGGCTGAAATCGATCGCGGACGATTTACTGGCCATCGAGGGCATCGCCGAGGTCTACTCGGTCGCGGGACCGTTCGACATGATTGCGGTTGTGCGCGTTAGGGAACACGAGGCACTCAACGATCTTGTGACCGAGCGAATTGCCGCACTAGACGGAATCGATAGCACGGAGACGTTAATTGCGTTTAAGACGTTCGCCAAAAAAGATCTTGGCCTGTTGTGGGACATCGGCGTCGACTAGCGGCGTATAAACAATGGCGACGATCAAACAAGTCGAAGAGGCAATCTTCAATCGCGAAGGCTTTCGGGTGAAGCTAACGCCGCTCGGCGCAAAGGCGTCGACGCTGCCGCCATACGACTACGAATACATGGCGTCCAACAAGTGGAAATTGACCGACTGGCGCATGTCGAGAATGGCGCGCTACATCCCGTTTCTTCGGTCGTTGGAGGTCTTCCGCGGCGACGGCACGCGCACGGTAAGCGACATGCGGCTGGATAATCTTCGCGACTCCTACTTCAAAGAGTTTTGCGAAGACGAATTAGAGGCGCTCAAGGGATCGCAACCCGAGGCCGTTTCCGAAAAAGTGACGCACATCGGCGATGCACGCGCTGCGCGAAGGGCCGGAAAGAAAAAACCCGACTCTTAGAAGAGCGAGAGCTGGGGGTTGTGCTCGAGGTACTCGGCGTCGATGCCTTGTGCGCGCAATCGGTGCACGAAGTCTCGCCACCCGTGCACCAATAACACTTTCTTCGGCTTCGCTAGTTCGATGTAACGAAGAAGCGACGGATAGTCGGCATGATCCGAGAGTGCGAACCCGCGTTGCGTGCCGTACCGAAAAAGCGCTCCGCGATCGAGCGACCAGCCGGTAAGAACGGCCGTGCGAACCTCTTTTCCTCGCAGCGCTTTCGGTAAGGCCTTGCCGCCCGGCGGCCAAATCAAAGCAGAATCCGTGTTGAAACGCAGCGCGTCATAGCGTTCGAAGGGCGGAAGCTCGACGCCGCAGTCGCGATAAACGCGCGCCAGCGTATCGACGGCGCCGTGCACGGTTAGCGGAATGCCGGCCTTGCCTAAAATCGCCATGGCTTCTTGCGCTTTACCGAGCGAATACGCGAAAAAGACCGGGACGGCTCCCGACTCGAGCGCGCTGCGCGCAAAGACGATCATTTCTCCAGCGACTTCTTCGCGCGCCGGAAAGACGTACTGCGGGCGTCCATAGGTGCACTCCATCAAGACGACGTCGCATTCTTTGACTTCGGGCGGCTCAACGGTGAGCGACGGCGTCAGTTTGAAGTCGCCGGTGTAAACGAACCGGCCGCGTTCGCCTTCGATGAGCAACTGAGAGCTGCCCAGCACGTGCCCCGCGGAGAAGAGCGTCAGGCGGTGGCCGCCTTCCAGCCACGGCTCGTTGAAATGGTGCTCCTCGAACTGCACGGCGACGGGCGGACGCTCGAAGCGGGCGATTAGCGATAGCTGCGGCGAGGCCTCGCGCCGCCGCGCGAATCGCGAATGACAAATGCGCGCCGTGTTCGGGGTGGCTATGACGACGTCGTGTTCGCGTGCATGGTCGCTATGGCCGTGCGAAACGTAACAGCGCGTGCGCGAGCGCATGCTGTCGATCCACAGGTCGAGCGCGTCGACATACAGCGATTTTTCGGCGAGGGAGAACACGGTGCGAACGATTGTTCGGCACCGGGCAATCCGACCTTTGCAAGGCGAGCAGGGTGCTTGTTATGATGCGAAAACTCTGAGCCGAACGAGGGGTTTGTAGAAAACACAATGGCACGAATTTACGAAAACCTTGCCGATACGTTCGGCAATACGCCCCTCGTAAAGATCCCGCGTCTCAATAAGGGACTGCCGGGAACTGTCCTGGTCAAAATGGAGTCGTTCAATCCCGCCGGTTCCGTAAAGGACCGTATCGGCGTTTCGATGATCGAAGCCGCCGAGCGTGACGGGCGCCTGCTTCCCGGGATGAAGATCCTGGAGCCGACGAGCGGCAACACCGGCATCGCGCTGGCCTTTGTGGCCGCCGCGAAGGGCTACCAATGCATTCTCGTTATGCCGGACACAATGACCGTCGAACGGCGGAATCTATTGAAGGCCTATGGCGCGCAAGTCGTTCTCACGCCGGGGGCCGACGGCATGAAAGCCGCCATCGCCAAGGCGACCGAGATTCAAGCAACCGACCCTGCGAAATTCTTCATCCCGCAGCAGTTCGAAAATCCGGCGAATCCGGAAGTGCACCGCCGGACGACTGCCGAGGAGATCTGGCGCGACACGGACGGCGCCATCGACGTCTTTGTGGCGATGGTCGGCACCGGCGGCACGATCAGCGGCGTCGGTGAGGTGCTCAAAGAGCGGAAGCCCGGAATCAAGATCATCGCCGGTGAGCCCGACGGGTCGCCGGTGCTTTCGGGCGGGAGCCCCGGTCCGCACAAGATTCAGGGCACGGGAACCGGGTTCGTTCCGAAGGTGCTGGACACAAGCGTCTACGACGAAGTCATCAGAGTCACGGATGCCGATGCGATAGCAACGGCACGGCGGGCGGCGCGCGAAGAAGGGATGCTGGTCGGAATTTCGGCCGGCGCGAACATCTGGGCGGCGCTGCAAGTAGCTGCGCGCCCGGAGTCGAAAGGCAAGACTATTGTGACGATTGGCTGTGATACCGGCGAACGGTATCTGAGCAATCCGGTCTTCTCCGATCAGGAAGCAGTCGTCGTCGAACCAGCTCTTGTAGGATAACCAACACCGCCGTTGCACGAACTCCAAGGACAACCCATCGTCGAGGTTACGCGAGGCGGCCTCGTCGAGTCGATTCATCATGTCGCCGCGTGCGCGTCCAATGCGCGCGGCGATATCCTTTTCTCCGCCGGCGAAATCGATACGCCGGTGTTCCTGCGCTCCACGGCTAAACCGTTCATTGCGGCGGCCGCCATCGAAGCGGGAGTGCGTGAAGCCTTCGGGCTCGATATGCGCGAAATCGCCGTTATGGCGGCGTCGCATTCCGGCGAACCGTTCCATGTGAAAGCCGTTCGTTCGATTTTGAAAAAGATCGGGCTCGATGAGTCGGCGCTTCAGTGCGGCGCGCATCTTCCCTACAACGAAGCAGCATCGCACGCGCTCTTACGCGCGGGCGAAGAACCCAGCCGCGTCCACAACAATTGCTCCGGCAAACACGCGGGGATTCTGGCCTTGTGTAAAGTCATCGGCGCCGATATCTCAACGTATCTGGATCTGGAAAATCCCGTGCAGCAACGGATTCTCGCCTTCTGCGCGCGCATGTCGGACGACGATCCGTCGTCGTGGCCGCTCGGGGTTGACGGGTGTGGGATTCCCGTCTATGCGACGACCCTTCGAAAGGCCGCGCTCGCATTCGCACGCTTCGCCTCGCTCCAGGGCTTGGAGAAACGCGACGCCATGGCGCTGCTGGTGGTGCGCGACGCGATGATTTCTCATCCCGAATATGTGAGCGGAACGAAAGAATTCGATACGGAGCTGATGCGAGTTGCGGGCGGTTCGGTTGCTTGTAAGGCCGGTGCCGAAGGCGTGCACGGGGCTTCGTTCGTGCCGGGAGGCGTGGGCTATGCAAGCAAAGTGATAGATGGTTCAAGCCGCGGCCGCGCGCCGGTGACCATGGCTGCGTTGGAACGGCTCGACGCTTTGACGGCGGAGCAGGCGACAGAACTCCGTGCCTTCGCGCATCCCATCGTGTATAATCGTGCTGGGCGTCGCGTCGGAGAGATCCACGTCACCCCTAACTTCGCCGTCTTAGAAGCGAGTAGTCGAACTTAATTGCGTGACTATCTGCGCCTGCTCACCGAGCGGGTCTTGATTTACGACGGCGCCATGGGCACTCAGCTCATGGCGCTTGACTTATCTGCTGCCGATTTCGGCGGCGAGCGTTATGCGGGTTGCAACGAGGCGCTCGTTCTCACGCGGCCGGACGTCGTCCGCTCCATTCATGCCGCCTATTTGGAAGCCGGCGCCGACGTCGTGGAAAGCGACTCGTTTACCGCGTCGCGTCTGAAACTCGATGAATACGAGCTCGGCGAAAAGACGTACGAAATAAACCGCCGGGCCGCCGAAATCGCCCGCGACGCGTGCGATGCTGCTTCGACGAAAGACCGGCCGCGTTTCGTCGCGGGCTCGATTGGTCCGACGGGCATGCTGATCTCTTCGTCCGATCCGTCGCTCTCGAAAATCACGTTCGAACAGCTTGTCGATCTTTACGCCGAACAATCACGAGCGTTGGTCGACGGCGGCGCGGACGTGCTGCTGCTCGAGACGATGCAAGATCTGCTCGAGCTGAAAGCCTCCATCGCGGGCATAGTGCGCGAATTCGATCGCGGAATGCGCCGCGTGCCGATCCAAGCGCAACCGACCCTGATCACCGAAGGGCGTATGCTGCTTGGCACCGACATTCGCTCGATTTGCTCGACGCTCGATGCGCTCCCGGTCGACGTCATCGGCTTGAATTGCTCGACGGGCCCTGCGCAAATGCGCGATTCGATTCGCTACCTCGCCGACAACTCACGGTGCTTCATCAGCGTAATTCCAAATGCCGGCCTGCCGCTGATGGGCCCCAAAGGCGAAACGATCTATCCCGAAACGCCGGAAGAACTGGCGCGCGAACTGGCGGAGTTCGTTCGCGAATTCGGCGTCAACGTCATTGGCGGCTGTTGCGGAACGACGCCGCAACATATCGCCTTGCTGCGGGCCGCCGTCGACGAAATCGGACGTCCCGGACGGCAGCCGCAGCCCAAGCCCGTGCAATTTGCTGCCTCGGCGATGACGGCAACGTCGCTCGAACAAGAGCCGCGGCCGTTGCTTGTAGGCGAACGCATAAACAGCCAGGGGTCGCGCAAAATGAAGCGCTTGCTCCTTGAGGACAACTACGACGAGATCGTGCTTGTGGCGCGCGAACAGGTCGAAGCCGGTGCGCACGTGCTCGATATCTGCTGCGCGCTGACCGAACGCACGGACGAAGACGTCCAGATGCGCGAGATCGTCCGGCGCTTAGCGCAGTCTATCGAAGCGCCGTTGATGATCGATTCGACCGAACCTCGCGTCATGCAAACGGCGCTGGAAAACTATCCCGGTCGCGCCATCTTGAATTCGGTTCACCTGGAAGCCGGACGGACGAAGGTCGACGTAATTCTGCCGTTGGCGAAGTTGCACGGCGCAGCCGTGGTCGCGCTGACCATCGATGAGAGCGGCATGGCCAAGACGGCGCAGCGAAAAGTCGAAGTAGCGCGCCGCATTTACGACATCGTCGTGGGCGAGTACGGAATCCCGGCAGGCGCGCTGATCTTCGACGATCTCACGTTTACGCTGGCGACCGGCGACGCGGAATTTGCAAACTCCGCGGTGGAAACGATCGAAGGCATTCGCCTCATCAAGCGCGAGCTTCCGGGCGTGCTTACCTCGCTCGGCGTATCGAACGTCTCGTTTGGATTAAAAGCGGCAGCGCGCGCGGCTTTGAACTCGGTGTTTCTCCATCACTGCGTGCAGGCGGGCCTCGATGCTGCGCTCGTTCATGCTAAAGAAATCACCCCGTACGCCGAGATCGACACGGAAGTACGGGACCTCTGCGACGACCTCGTTTTCAATCGCCGTCCCGACGCGCTGGCGCGCCTGATCGACCGCTTCGAAGGGCACGATGCCTCGCAGCAGGCAACGAACGAAGCGATTGATGCGGAAGCGGATCTTCCCATCGAGCAGCAGATTCACAATGCGATTCTCCGCCGCCGCAAAGACGGCATCGAGGCCAAGATCGACACGGCGCTCGAGACTCGCGAAGCGGTTGCGGTGCTAAACGAGATCCTGCTGCCCGCGATGAAAGACGTGGGCGATAAGTTCGGCGCGGGCGAGTTGATCCTGCCTTTCGTTCTTCAGTCGGCTGAAGTGATGAAGAAGGCCGTTGCGCATCTAGAACAGTTCCTCGAAAAGAAAGAGGGCGCAACGAAGGGTACCGTCGTGCTCGCGACCGTCTTCGGCGACGTGCACGACATCGGGAAGAATCTCGTCAACACGATCCTCACGAACAACGGCTACACCGTGCACGATCTCGGTAAACAAGTGCCGATGAACACCATCTTGCAAAAGGCCGTGGAAGTACATGCCGACGCCATTGGGCTCTCGGCGCTCCTCGTTTCAACCAGCAAACAAATGCCGATCTGCGTGCAAGAACAAGACGCGCGCGGGCTGAAGTTTCCCGTCATTGTGGGCGGCGCGGCGATCAATCGCGATTTCGGGCGGCGCATCGCGCTGCTCGACGAAGGCGAACGCTTTTTTTCGCCGGGACTGTTCTATGCGAAGGACGCGTTCGAAGGCCTCGAAATCATGGACCGTCTTACGGCCAAGCCCGAGGAACGCGACGCCTTCGTCGAGCGCATGCGTAACGAAGCGGTGAAACACCGCGACAAGGTGCGCGTGCCCGCTGCGGACGTTTCGACCGAGCCGGTCATCTCTTTTGTTAAATCGGAACTCGCTGATATTCCCGAGCCGCCCTTCTGGGGCGCTCGCACGCTCTCGAGCGTCGACGTTCGCGAGCTGTGGCCGTGCTTTGACTTGAAAAGTCTCTACCGGCTTTCGTGGGGCGCGAGCAATACGAAAGGCGACGCGTTCGACTCCCTGGTGCGTCAGGAATTCGAGCCGCGGCTGGAGGCATATCAGCGGGAGGCGATGACGGACGGCTTGCTGCGTCCGCGCGTCGCGTACGGCTACTTCCCGGCCGCCGGCGTAGGCAACGACGTTATTGTGTACGATCCGGAAGATCGCACGCGGGAAATCGCGCGCTTCCCGTTTGCACGTCAAGTTGGCGGCGACCACCTCTCCCTTGCAGATTACGTGCGTGCGCCGGAGAACGGCCGCGCCGTCGATACCATCGCGCTGCAGGTCGTCACGATTGGGACCGACGCCGCCCGGCGCACCGAAGCGCTGCATCATGGCGGCGATTACAGCGAATCATACTTTCTGCATGGCTTCACCGTGCAGTCGGCGGAGGCGCTTGCGGAGTGGACGCACCGCCGTGTTCGAACGGAGTTGCGTCTCGATCAAGAACGCGGCAAGCGCTACTCGTGGGGCTACGGCGCGTGTCCCGATCTCTCGCAACATGAAACGGTGTTCCGTCTTCTCGACGCGACAAACCGCATCGGCGTGACGCTCACCGAAGCGTTCCAGATGGTGCCGGAGCAATCGACCGCGGCGATCGTCATGCACCATCCGCGCGCCGCTTACTTTAACGCAGCAGCAATTCGTTAGCTTCCGGCTGCCGACGGATGGACCACCGAGACCGTCGCATCGAACGACGACGGCCGTTGCGAGCATTACCGCTTGACGGGTTGGGCGCGAAACATCGCTCAAGCGGAAGCGCGAAGGCTCGCTTAGCCGGCTAAAATCTTACGCTGCGATGAGCGCCGCATTGCCGAAACCTACTCATAGCGCAAGACGACGATGGGATCGACGCGTGTTGCAGCGAGCGCCGGTTGAAGCGACGCCGCGATCGCGACGAGCAGCAAGGCAAATGCTACTAAGGCGAAGGTCAGCAAGTCCACGGGCGGTACATTGTAGAGGAGTGACTGCACGGCTCTTGCCATCGGCACGGAGAGCGAAAACCCGAGCGCGATGCCGGCTGCGGCAAAGAGCAGCGTCTGACGCAAGACCGCAGCAACGATCGAGCCGCTGCGCGCGCCCAGCGAACGCCGGATGCCGAACTCTTGCCTCCGTTGTGCCACATTGTATGCGACGACGCCATACGTGCCGACGGCGGCAAGGACGAGCGCAATGCCGGCCATGACGATCATCAGCTCCGCCGCGATGAGCGTCTGCGCGCGGCGCGCTTGGATGTAGCGCTGGTAACTGCCGAAACTGCGCGCGGGCATTAATGGATCGAGCGAATGAATCGCTGCGGAAACCTGCATGGACAGCGCCTGAAGCGGAATCTTTGAGCGGCCGACGATCTGGAACTCCGGATACACGTCCTGATAGAACGGGACGAGAATTTGTGCCATCGGCGCCTCGGTAAGCGCCTCAGCTTTGAAATCATCGATTACGCCGACGATCTCCCGCGGATTGTCTTCATTGAAGCCCGTCGCAATGCTTTTGCCGATCGGATTCGTTCCGTGAAAGAACTTCGTAACGAACGTCTTGGTGACGACCGCAATCTTTCGCGCATTCGGGCCGTCGCTTTCCAATAGGCCGCGGCCGCTTCGGACGTGAAACGCGAACAGGCGAAATGCACTGGGCGTAACGGCGTTGTATTCAGCCTCGGGTTTCGCGTTGGGTGGCTGCGGCTGGCTCGTAATCGTGAACGAATTCGAAAAATCGTTCGTGTTCGAGAGCGGCGTAGAAACCATCAGTCCGGCATCTTGGAAGCCGGGGATGGCTTTCATCTTCGCCATCAGTTGCGATGCAAAGGCTACTTGTCCCTGAAGCGTCTTATATCGGTTTACGGGCAGCCGGACCGAATTGCTGGCAACGACTCCCGCATAGGAGAAGCCGACGTCTACGGACGTGAGCGCCGCGAAACTGCGAACCAGTAACGCCGATGAAGTAACCAGCGCAATGGCGAGGCCTATTTCGACGACCACGCCGACGGTGCGGGCGATCTTGCCGCGCGCGTCGGTGGCCCCGCGACCGGCGGATTTCAACGTATCGGAAAGATGCTTTTCGGAAAGTAGAAGCGCCGGCGCAAGCGTCGTCGCGATTGCCGTAAATGCTACGATGGCGAACGCCGCTAAGATCACCAGCGGGTTCACGGCGATGCTCTCAAGCCGGGGAATCGGAAGATCGAGTGAGGCAATGCTGCGCACGATCGCCACACAGAGCGCAAAACCGGCGAGGCCTCCCGCCAGAGCGTAGGTTGAGGTCTCAAAGAGCAGTTGTCGAAGCACGCGGCCGCGCGAAGCGCCGACCGCCATGCGAACGGCAACTTCTCGTTCGCGAAGGGCCATGCGCGCGAGAAGCATGTTCCCAACGTTCAGGCAAGCGATGAGGATAATGCCGGCAACGGCGGCACTTGCGATCGCGAGCGTCGCGCTCGCGTCGCCGAAAAGAAACGCGCGCAAATCCATCACGCGTGCCGCTTTGCCGGAATTGCTTACCGGATAGCGATTTCGAAGTATCGCATCGATGCGGTCCATATCGCTCTGCGCCGACGCGATAGTCGCTCCCCGCGCTAGCCGCGCGAATGTATCTAAGTAATTGGCGTCCCGGGTCGTCGCGTTTTGCGTGCGTGCGCGATACACCTCGAATCTTGATTCGTAGAAACTCGAAGCACGAGGCATGATGAATCCGGCCGGCAGAACGCCCACGATAATATACGGATCGCCGTTGAGCCGGATGGTCTTGCCGGCGATGGCCGGGGAACCGTTATACGCGCGACGCCAGTACTCGTCGGCGAGCACGACATTTCGCGGCGCATTTGCTTTCGTGTCCGAATCGTTCAGCAGGCGCCCGATTTGCGCGTGAACGCCCAACGTGTCGAAGAAGCCGCCCGTGACGATCGCTCCCGCTAGTGCTTCAGGATTTGCGACGTCGGTTCGCGTCGTCAAGAACGCTGCAAACGATCCAAGCTCCGCGAACGAGCGAGACATATGCCGCCAATCCTCGCTATTTGGAAGGGAAGTCTCGCCGCCGGCCGCGTTGGGGTTCTTGAGGGAGTATTCGCGAATCGCCACGATGCGATCGGGACGCGCATATGGCAGCGGCGCAACAAGAACTGCGTCGACCGCACTGAATACGGCCGTTCCCACTCCTATCGCAATGCCGAGCGTAGCCACGATGATCAGCGAATGCACGGGCGAACGAAGCGCCAGCCGCAACGCGAAGCCGACGTCGCGCCTGACTGCGCTGAATCGCTCTGAAAACGCCGTCGCGATGAGATCGGCATACGCCCGGAGGGCAAACGTCAACGCTTGAGCGCCGCTCTGCGCCGCCATCGATTCGCAGAATAGTCCTTGCATTTGCTCGCCGTACGTCTGGGTGAAATCACGCGGACATAACCAGAGCAGCCTGCGATAAAGCGTCTCAAACATCGTTTATGCTCCGGCCGGCAAGAGCCGGCGGCGTCGCGCGAGCTGCACCATCGTTTCCAAACGCCGGGCTTCGGCTTCGATCGCTTTTCTGCCCTGACGCGTAAGCCGGTAGTACCGGCGGCGCGGATCGTCATCCGCCGAGGCGGCGATTTCCGCGATCCACTGATCCATCACGAGCTGCTTGATCAGACGATAAAGCGTGCCGGGCAGCAACTGCACTTCGCCCGCGGTAAGTTCTTCGATCTCCTTGATGATCGCGTAGCCGTGCCGGTCGCCGTCGGCCAACGCAAGCAGCAAGTAGAACGCGGGGGCAGTCAGCGGCATGTGATGCTCCAATATATTCTGATGGAATATATTCTTACTCATCATAGAAGCGTTTGTCTAGTGCTGCGGCAGAGGTCGCAGTCCAGGCGCACCGCGAACCAGGCGAGCCATGAGCATCCTCACCCTCGTCCTGGTTGCCCTGGCGCTCGTCGCCGTTACTTTTGCGGTGTTGTGGTTTCGCGAAGAGCGCAAGGCTTTCGATCGCGGCTTCCCGACACCGGTGGAACTCGTAATCGGCTTCGTAACCGATTTCCTCGATACGCTCGGAATCGGCTCGTTCGCCCCGACGACGTCGATGTTCAAATTTTTCAAACTGGTACCGGACGAGAAGATCCCGGGGACGCTCAACGTCGGTCACACGTTGCCGACCATCGCGGAGGCCCTCATCTACACGACCGTGATCGGCGTCGATCCCGTCACGATGATTTTGCTTATTGTTGCTTCGGTAGTCGGAGCGTGGCTTGGCGCGGGTTTGGTAGCGCGGTGGCCGCGCCGTTTCGTTCAAATTGGTATGGGCAGTGCGCTTGCCGTCGCAGCTGTGCTTTTCATCATGGCCAACTTGAAGATAATTCCGGCAGGCGGCACCGCACTCGGATTAACGGGCACGACCCTGGCCCTTGCGATCGTTATCAATTTTTGTCTTGGCGCATTGATGACCATCGGTATCGGTTTGTACGCGCCGTGCCTGATCATGATCAGTTTGCTCGGGATGAATCCGCGCGCCGCATTCCCGATCATGATGGGCTCATGCGCCTTTTTGATGCCGGCGGCGGGCCTGCGCTTCATCAAGTTCGATGCGTATTCACTGAGGGCGGCGCTCGGTTTGACAATAGGCGGAATTCCCGGCGTGCTCATCGCCGCGTTTATCGTGAAATCGCTTCCGCTGCAGTACGTGCGCTGGCTCGTCGTGCTTGTCGTCGTGTATGCGGCCCTTTCGATGTTGCGCTCGGCGCTCTCGGAACGACGTGCCGCCGAAGCTGCCACCGTTCCCGGGGCATAGCGGTCCGCGGCTGAGGATTGACACTCTATCGGAAACCGATATATTGTAGAGCAACACATCGTTTCCGGTGAGGTGTTATGTCCGGCGATCTCTCGGCGGTCCTTCCGCTCAATCCCCGCGCGTTTTACGTGCTGCTGTGCCTGGCTGAAGAAGAGCGCCACGGCTATGCGATTGCGAAAGCCGTTGAAACGATTACGAACGGCAGCGTACGGCTTACCCCCGGAACGCTTTATCCGCTAATCCGGCAGATGCTCGTCGATGGCTGGATCGTCGAATTGGAAGCCACCGATGAAGACGCGCGCCGCCGCCCCTATCGTTTGTCGTCCCTCGGCCGCCGCATCGCGCAGGCTGAAGCGCAGCGCCTCGACGATCTTGTTCGCATAGCCCGCTCGTTCCGATTGCTGCCCGCCGGTGCCCGGGCGTGACGTTCCGTCGGGCGATTGCGGCGTTTGCGCTGGGTGCGTATCCCTCGGATTTCCGCAAGGACTACGGCGACGCGATCCTCTCGGATTTGGAGCTGGATTCCAGCCGGTTCATCACGACGATTTTCGACATCATCGAGACGGGATTGAGCATGCGTATCGATACTTTTCTCCGCGACCTTAGCTATGCCGTTCGCCGTTTGAAAAATGCGCCGCTATTCGTGGCAATCGTCGTTGCGGCGTTTGCGCTCGGCATCGGCGCCAACGTCGCGACCTTCAGTATCCTAAACGGCATCGTGCTTAAGCCGTTACCTTATCCCAATGCGAGCCGTTTGATCGCGTTAAAAATGATGGATCAGCGGCGCGCCACGATGCCGGCCTTTTCGGTTCTAGACGTTCATGACGTGCAAGACCGTTCGCATACGATCGAAGCAACCGCCGGCATTGCAGAAGATAGCGGGACGATGCTCGTAAAGGGTGTCCCGCACAATCTCGGAGGTCTCGACGTCACGTCTCGATATTTTGCGATTCTGGGCAGCGTTCCGGAAATGGGACGCTATCTCGATGCGAGCGACGGCCGTCCGGGCGTGCATAGTGTCGTGATTTCCGATCGTCTGTGGCGCACGTACTACCGCGGCTCACCCGATGCACTCGGCTCGTCGCTGGTGCTCGACGGAAAATCGTATCAGATCGTGGGCGTGATGCCGCCGGACCTGCTCCTTCCCGACGGGCGCCTTCTGGAGCCCTACGACTATATAATTTCGCTCCCCGAGAACGTTCCCGCTCGCGAGCGGGGATCACGCGATCTCGGTGCGATCGGCTTGCTCAAAAAGGGCATCTCGGTGCCGGCCGCCTCCGAAGAACTGCGCGGCATTTCGGCGGACTTGCGCCGCACCTACCCGAGCATCGATGCGGCCTTCGACGTTCGCGTCCAACCGTTAGCGACGCAGATTGTCGGCGCTGTTGCGCCGGAGTTATGGACGATCTTCGCTGCGGTTATCGGGATTCTGCTCATCGCATGCGCCAATGTTGCGAACATGATCGCGGCGCGGTGGTCGGTTCGCGATCGTGAATTCGCATTGCGCCGCGCGCTCGGAGCTTCGGGCGGACGATTGGCGTCGCAACTGCTCACCGAAACGGCGCTCCTGGCGATTATCGGCGGCATCGCGGGTTTAGCCTTGGCTTATGGCGCGCTGCATTGGTTGAGCGGTCCGGTGCTCTCCACGCTTCCGCGCAGTTCCGGCATAACGATCGATGCACCGGCGCTCGCGTATGCGGTTCTTGTCGTCGTTGCAACGACGCTGCTCGCGGGCATGTCGCCGATTGCGATGCTGGCAAAGAGCGACTTGCAGCTGGTGTTGAAGTCCGCGGGCCGCGGCGGCGACGCGTCGGCAAGCGGAAGAATTCGCTCGGCGCTTGTCGTGATCGAGGTGGCGCTTGCGCTTGCGCTCGTCATCGTGTCGTCGCTCGTCGTTAGAAGTTTTATCGACGTCACGAACACGCCGCTCGGCATTCAGCCGGCCGGCATTTCGGAAAGCGGCTTTTATCCGCTTTCGGAGCAGCGTTTCCCGACGCTGCAATCGCGCGCCCAGGCGCAACGCACCTTGCTGGAGCGATTGCGGGCCCTTCCAGGAATCGATTCCGCCGCTCTCGCGGTTACGTATCCGCTCGGCGACGTTTCGTTACATTTCGACGTCGGCATTGCCGGGCGAAAATACGCCCTCGGGCACGAGCCCGAAGCCGCAGCAAACGACGTTAGCCCAGGCTATTTTCACACGCTCGGTATTCCGCTGCTGCGAGGTCGCGACTTTACCGGTGACGACAGCGCGACGGCGCCTCCTGTGGCGATCGTCAACGAAGCATTCGTTCGCGCGTATCTTCACGGCACCAATCCACTCGGCATCCGCCTGCATTTGCCGGGATGGAACGGGACAAAACCGGTCGACGCCACCATTGTAGGCGTCGTCGCGAACGAGCGGTTTAGAATCAATGCGCCGATGGAACCGAAATTCTACGCGCCGGTAGCGCAGAATCCGCCGGCATTCATTTCGGCCGTAGTCCATCGTACGACGCTCGACCCGGCCGGCGCCGCGCGCGAGATGCAGGGAGTTTTTACAAGTTTGAATCCGACCTCGGAGCCGCCGGAGATCACGACGGTGGACGAACGCATTGCTCGCGCAACCGCCACGACGCGCGCCGCGGCCACGATGCTCTCTACCCTGGCGGCCATCGCGCTGATCCTCGCGCTCTCCGGCATCTATGGCGTCGTTTCGTTTGCCGTTTCCCAGCGTTCGCGTGAATTCGGAGTTCGTCTGGCGCTCGGGGCGGCTGCGAAAGATTTGCTTGCGGACGTTGTGCGGCGATCCCTGATCACGACAGCGATCGGGCTGGCATGCGGACTTGCAATTGCCTCGGCCGCGGCCCTCGCGATTGCGCCTCAACTCTCGAGCGCCTCGCCATTCGATCCCGTTACGTTCGCCGCTGTGTTGCTGATGTTGCTTGCCTGTGCCGCCGTCGCCGCGCTCGTTCCCGCCATGCGCGCGACTCGAGTCGATCCGGCCGTCGCCCTGCGCTACGAGTAGCCTTGACTTCTCCATCCGCTATTGATATATCTGAAATGGATATATGGGGAGACGGGCATCATCATGACTGCAGGCGTTGAGGAGTTCCTTCCGCTCGGGGCGAGCTCGTTCTACATTTTGCTTGCGCTGGCCGAGGGCGAACGCCACGGTTACAGCATCAGCAAAGAGGTGGAAGAAGAGACCGGGGGCGCCGTGCGCCTGGGACCCGGCACGCTTTATCGCATCATCAAGCAGATGGTGGCCGACGGATGGATTTCCGAAGTCCACAAAGTGGACCCCGAAGATCCGCGCCGGCGCTATTACAAGCTGGCGCCATGGGGCCGCCGCATTGCGCGCGCCGAAGCCGAACGTCTGGCAAGCGCCGTTCGCAAGGCGCAAGATCGTAAACTGCTTTCGTTCGGATCGTTCGCTTAAGTGAAAACGCTAGGCCCCCGGCCGGTCGCGCCTCCGGGCGGCATGGACGTCGTTCGCGAAAAGAAACGCTCGGTGCCGCGCGGTGCACTTGCTGCAATCGTCGTCATCGTGCTGCTCGTTGCTGTCGGTTTTTCGGCGTATTCGCTTTCGCATGCGGGGCCCGGCGGCGTAGCGGTAGATCGCGCGACTATCGTAACCGACGTTGCAACGCGCGGGACGCTGATGCGGTCGATCTCGGCAGCGGGCACGCTCGTTTCCGAAGAGATCCGCGTCGTTTCCGTCGAGCAGCCGGGCGTGGTGGAGCAAGTCTTTGTGAAGCCGGGTGCTACCGTCGCTTCGGGCACGGCGATCGCGCAGCTGTCGAACCCCGATCTCGACGCATCGGTCGTCGCGGCCCGCTCCGCTCTGCAAGTCGCCCAAGCGCAGCTCGTAAGCGCGCAACAAGAAGCTAAATCTGCGTCCCTTACGCAGCAGTCGTCGCTAGCCGGCGCACAGGCGCAGATGCAGGAAGACGTCACCAACGTCTCGTCGCTTCGCGAGCTGCATCGCAGCGGCTGGGTCGCCGACACCACGTTTCGCATCGCGCAGATCAAAGCCCAGCAGTCCCAGCGCCAAGTCGAAATTTCCCGCTCGCAAGTTTCCGTTGATTCTGCAAACCAAGACGCGAAAATCGCCCAGGCGCAAGCGCAAGTCGACGAAGCGGCCGCGACGCTGCAGGCAAAAGAAGCGCAAGTTTCCGCGTTGATTGTCCGAGCTCGTTCGGGAGGAGTGGTGCAGTCGGTCGCCGTCGATCCCGGCGCGCAGGTGAGCGCGGGAACGGAACTTGCCCGCGTTGCGGATCAGCGTTCGCTCAAAGCGGTACTGCAAGTCGCCGAAGGCCAGGTGCACGACATCGCCGTCGGCATGCCGGCTCGAATCGACACGGGGAACGGAACCGTTACGGGTAGCGTCGCCCGCATTGCGCCGGCGGCGCAAAACGGAAGCGTTGCGGTCGACGTCGATTTCACGCGCGCGTTGCCGCCGGGATCGCGTCCTGACTTGAACGTCGACGGAGTTGTCGATTTGGAACGCATCGACAACGCGATTTCAATCGCCCGGCCGGCGGGCGCGGCCGATAACACGACCGTCAATTTATATAAAATCTCGCCCGATCGCATTCACGCGCAGCTCGTAGACGTCCATCTCGGCCGCGGTTCGGCCGATCGCGTTCAGGTTTTATCCGGCATCAGCCCCGGCGATACGGTCATCGTCTCCGACACCTCGGCGTATGGCGGGCAGCCCGTCTTGCGCCTACACTGATCGAAAGGCACGCTCATGCTCTTGAGTCTCGATGGAATCGGCAAAACCTACGTCACGGACGAAGTTGAAACGCGCGCGTTACGCGACGTCTCGTTCTCGATCGAGCGTGGCGAGTACGTTTCTATCGAAGGGCCGTCCGGGTGCGGAAAGTCGACATTGCTTTCGATCATCGGGCTGCTGGATACGCCATCGCAGGGCAGCTACGTGCTTAACGGCCATGCGGTGGAAAAGCTTTCGGCCGGAGATCGCGCGGCAATCCGCAATCGCGAAATCGGCTTCATTTTCCAAAACTTCAATTTGATCGGCGATCTCACGGTCGAGGAAAACGTCGAATTACCGCTGATTTACCGGGGCGTCACCAAAGGCGAACGCAAGCGGCGCGTGGCCGAAGTCCTGGAGCGGGTCAACGTCGACCATCGTGCCAGACACTATCCCGCGCAGCTTTCGGGCGGACAGCAACAACGCGTTGCCGTTGCGCGCGCGTTGGCGGGGAACCCGTCGGTGCTGTTGGCCGACGAACCCACCGGCAATCTCGATAGCAAACACGGCGAAGCGGTGATGGAATTGCTGGCCGAGTTGCACGAAGGGGGATCCACGATCATCATGGTCACCCACGACCGCCGCTTCGCCCGCTATGCGCGTCGAACGATCGGCCTGCTCGACGGCCGGTTAGCGGACTCCACGGAACTGGTCGAAGCACGCCTGTAGCGGCTCGCGCAAACCGTAGGCAGATTTTACCGGTAGACGTCGGCGCGCGTCGCCGGAATGTCGACAAAGCCTCGCGCGTCGGGACGCGCCAGCAGCGACTGATAGATGCCGATCGTTCCCGATGCAAATGCCGTCGCGCTTGCCGACATGTATAAACGCCAGACACGATAGGCTTCCATTCCGGCGACCGATTGCGCATGCGCAGCGTTGGTTTCCAGATTGGCAACCCAGTCCCGAAGCGTGCGCGCGTAGTGCTCTCGCAGGTTCTCGACGTCGCGCACTTCGAAACCGGCGATCTCCGCAATTGCGAGACTCCTTCCGATTGCGACCAGCTCGCCGTCGGGGAATACGTAGCGGTCGATGAATCCATCTTGCCGGCCGCCTTTGCGTCCGGGACTCTGTTCGGAAATGCCGTGATTGAGAAACAGCCCGCCGGGACGCAGCGCATCGAATGCGATCTTGAAGTACAGCGGAAGATTGGCGAGTCCGACGTGTTCCACCATGCCGATGCTTGCAATGCGATCGAAATGCCGGCCGCCGAGGTCGCGGTAATCGAGGAATTCCACCGATGCACGATCGCTCAAGCCCAGTTCTTCGATTCGCCGCTTTGCCGTTTCATATTGCACGCGGCTTAGCGTGATGCCGAAGGCGTTTGCGCCGGCACGAGCCGCCGCAATGACGAGCGATCCCCAGCCGCAGCCGATGTCGAGAAAAGACATCCCCGGTTCTACGCGCAGTTTGCGCAAGATATGCCGGAGCTTCGCCTCTTGGGCCTCGGCAAGCGTCGCCGCCCCGTCGTCGTAGTACGCGCACGAATAGACGAGCTGCGGATCCAAGAACGCCGCGTAAAATTCGACCGGGTGGTCGTAGTGATGCGAAATTGCGGCGCGGTCGCGCTCCTTGGAATGTTCGGAACCGGCCAGATGCGCTTGCCCGTTCTTGGCTTGACGGCCGTTTGCGCGTGGAAGCCGGTTCAACAAGTACAGAATTCGTAGCGTCTGCGCGTTGCTGCGCGAATCGTTCGCGACCTTCAGCATGGCGATCGCCGCTTCGACGCTGCCTTCAACGTCGAGGGAGCCTTCGACAAACGCGCGTCCGGCGTGCAAATCGGCGGGCGGCGAAAATGCTTCACGCAAGGCGCCGGGACCGTTCACGAGGAGGGTGAAACGGCGCTCCGACGTGCGGCTCGGAAGCAACGTTCCGTCCCAAAACCGCACGTCGAACCCGTTCAAGAACTTGTCGCCGAAGATCGCTTCAAGCAGCGCTTCGTTGCGCCCGAGCATACGATCGGCGACGGCGCTCATGACGCCAGCGTCGTCGCTCCGGCGACGAATCCGTGCACCATCGTGCCGGCGACCATCGTTCCCATAATCTCGAAATCGTCGTCCCAGAACGAAAGGTCCGCGCGCATGCCGGGAGCGATGCGCCCCATCTCGCTGTCGGCGCCGATTAAGCGCGCCGGCGCGTGCGTCGCGGCGACCACGGCCTGCGGGAACGAAATGTCGGCGTACGACATATAATTTCGCACCGCTTGATCGATGCGAAGGGCGCTGCCGGCGATCGTTCCGTCCGACGCGCGCATCACGCCGCCTTCAATGTAATAGCTAGGATCCGCCGGCGGCATATTGTCGGTGGCGAGCACGATACGATCGCCGAGCGTGCGGTAGAGAATGTCGACCATCACCGGCGAGACGTGGATGCCGTCGGCGATTACTTGGACCATGGTGCGCCGATCTTGAATGAAGGCTGCGAGGATCGAGGGATCGCGATGATCCAGCGGCGGCATGCCGTTGAACGCGTGGGTGAGCGAACGGAAGCCTAGCCCGATTGCAAGCATGCCTTCCCGGTAGCGCGCGGACGTGTGTCCCGCCGAACAGACGACGCCGTGTTCAAGGAATACGCGCATTGCGTCGGCAGCGCCGTCAACTTCGGGCGCCATCGTCACCATAAGGCAGCCGCCTTTGCAGGCGTCGATCATCTCTTTTGCACGTGCAGCCGATGCAGGAACCAGCCATTCGTTGCGATGGACACGACGGAACTTCGGATTGAGAAACGGTCCTTCGAAGTGGACCCCCAAGCATCGCGCTCCGCGCGGTCCGTCCTCTTCCAAATCGTGTGCCGCGTCGACCACTTCCGACGCCGCGTGCAACATCGATTCGAACGGCGCCGTCATAATGCTCGCGAGAAAGCCCGTCGCGCCCATGCGGGCGTACTCGGTCGCCGCTACCGAGACCGCATTGCCCTGATCGCGATTGAACAAGGCTTCGCCGGCGCCGTTCGTATGAACGTCGATTAAACCGGGAGCGATGCTGCTCTTTGGCGGTAACGGTAAATCGGAAGGGCCATCGGCGGGAAGTACGGCGGAGATTCGGCCGTGATCGATTGCTAAGCGACCGAAGGTCGAGCTGCCGTCACCGACGGCAATCAACGCAGGTCCAAGCGTCGTAGTGGTAGACGTGGGAAGCCTCCCTTTGGTGATCCGGCTGCCTTGGTTCGACGCGCCCGAGGTTAGCGCCCCTTGCCGAAAAGCCGTCTGAGAAAGCTGGGTCGCTCCTGTGCTGCGGGTACGGGTTCGCTGCCCTGCATGCTCTGTGTTGCCGTTTGTTCGCTGCTCGCACGCGCAAGGCGTTCGAGCCGCGCCATGTGCGCCTCTGCATGCCCTTCAAGCGTCCAACGGAGCGCTTCGGTTTCATTCCATCCCGCCGGCGCGCGTTGCTCACCCTTGGCTTGTTCGAATTCGTACGATGACACGACGAAGATGCGCTCCGCGTGAATGTTGCGTTCCTTGAGATACTGCTGTGCCAGTTCTACGACATTCCGCCGCTCGCTCGGAGCTTCGTTGTCAGCTATCGTATGCGCGAAAAGCATCGGCTTGTTGAACTCAGCAATGCGCTCGTACAAAGAAAGCTCGCGATCGGAAAGCTGGCGCGAGAAGAGGCACAAGATTTCGCTTGCGTGCGACGCCGCGACTACGTTCACGTCTTCCGCGTTGGAATCGCCGGAATCAAAAGCCGGCGCGTGTACGAGCACCAGTTCGCGTGGCAAGGACCACGGCACCAGAAGAAGCACGGGCGATTGCGCGGCCTCGGCGGTCGCGTTTTCGAATGCGATTTCCCGCCATTCCCCGCTTTCCGAAAGTGCGAAAGCCTGTTCTCTTTCGCCGTAACGAACGTGCACCGGAAAGCGGACGCTGCCGGCGATGTCGTCGGTAAGCACCGTCCTCCCGGCAAAGGCGTTGATCAGGCTGCTCTTTCCGCGCCGCAAGGCTCCAAGGACCGCTACGCGCCAGCGCGATGGACGAAGGCCGCCTTCGTAAGCGTTCGGATCGAACGACGCATCGGCGTGCGCCATGCGTACGACCGCAGACCCGGCGTCGGAGGGCGCAATTTCTTCCTCGCGTTCCATGAACGACTGCACGACGGCGTTTGCCCCATCCAGCTCCGTTCGCAATCCTTGACGGCGCGCGTCGAGCGTCGCGCGCACTTCGACGGTGCGACTATTGCGTTGAGCCTCGAGGGCCCGATCGATGCTGCCCGCCTCGGAGTCGCGCCGTTCCACGGCAGCGGCGGCGACTGCTTGCGCAAGCTCGTCGTAAACGCGTTGCAATCGCGCGCCGATGCGTTCGGCGAAGGCTTGCACCTCAACGGCAAAGCGCGGAAAGATGTCCGTGCGCAAGTCGGCAACCATCTCGCGCTTCATGTACTGGCCCGGCGGGCGCTCGTGAATCGTGCCGACATGCTGTGCACGAGACCGATCGCCGGACCTCCGATCGCGTCAAGCACGATCGTCGCGGCAATGGCTTCGCAAAGATCGCCGTTCCAGAGACTGGTCCCCGGCTCGGACCCGAAGGCGGTCGCGGCTGCATCGTTCGGTGAGAATCGCAGGGGAATTCCCGCACGCACCCGCTGCAATGACGCATCGAGATCGTCTCGCAAATCGGAAGCTTCGCGTTCGGCAAAGTCTTGCACCACGTGAGCCATGACGCGATCGACGATAATGTGCAGCCGCGCGCGATCGCGCAGTTTTGCAACGTCCGCCGTGTCGAACGCCTGTCCGAGTGCGCGTTCCAGATCGTCGCTTAAGTGCGCACCGCGTTCGTACGTTCTGGAGCGAACGGAATTTCCGGCGGCGAGCAAAGCGTTGCGTTCTTCGCGGGCGCGCACGTCGAGCTGCTGCAACGCCGGGACGACTTCTTCGCGCTTGGCCGCCAGCGCCGTGTCGTCGAGCGCGAGCATTGCGAGATCGGCTTCTATCTGGGTGAGCGCGTCGTCGACGGCAACGCCGATGCGTTCGGCAGCGCGGCGCAAACGCGCGCGGCCGGTACGGCGAATCAAAGAGGCATCGAGGGCTGAAAGGAAACGGGGGAACCGGCTCTCTTCAATCCGGGCGTCATCATCGGCGAGCATGCCTTCGACGTACTCGCGTGCGGAGAGAGCATAGACATACGTGCCGGGGGCGTGCACGGCAGCGAGCGAGGAAATTCTTTCGTGGGCGTGCTCCCACGCCGGTTTGCCGTCTGCTTGAGGCTGCTGCCACAGATCGATCTTCGTTTGCACGATGAAGATCGAGTCGATGTGCTGGCGCACGATTCCGAGAAACGACGCGTCGCCTTCGGTGAACGGCTGCTGCGTGTCGATGAGGTAGAGCACCGCGTCGGCCGTCGGAAGAAACTGTAACGTCGCCCTGCGATGCGCCGGATTGATCGAAGCCAAGCCCGGCGTATCGGCTACGACGAACCCGCGTTCGAGGAACGGTGAATTCGTAGTCACCACCACCCGAAGCGGTGCATCGCTGACTTGACCCGCCGTGGCGATCGTGTCTTTCGTTGCTTCGTGAATCGTGCCGGTATCGCCCGAACCGACGGCGATGAAGCGGTTTAGCCGGTCGAGCGGAATGCGTTCCCTGCGGCCGTCTTCGTACACCGCCGTAGCAACGTCGCTCCCTTCGCCATGTTCGAGTTCGGTAATTGTGGCCGTCGACGGATTGATGTCCGTGGCAAGGAGCCCAACGAGTTGTTTGCGTCCGCCGGCGGCTTCTTCGTAACGAAATTTTCCGAGCAGCGCGTTGAGAAGAAATGATTTGCCGCTCGAAAATTCGCCGACGACGGCCAGCACGAATTTTCCACGCTCAAGACGGCTGCGCGTACTCGCGACGGTCTTGCGTCGGTCCTCACCGATGAGCTCCTCAATCGCGAGCAAACGCGCGACGAGACCGTCGCGCGTTTGTTCGTAACGCCGCATTGCATCGGTGTCTACCCGGCTCATCGTGGATCGCTACGAGCGGATCAGCGCCAGGGCCTCGTCGCGGTGCTGCTCCATGAGTTCTTTGGTATCGCCTTCGACGTTCAAACGAAGCAGCGGTTCCGTATTCGACGGCCGGACGTTCATCCACCAATTCGGGTACTGAATCGTGACGCCGTCCAAGTGGTCTATCTGCGCGTCCTTATAATGGTCTTGCAGCTCTTGCAACTTCGACGGAATATCTTTGACGGTGCTGTTGATTTCGCCGGAACGAAACCGCGTATCGATCGGAGCGATGACTTCGCTGACCGGTTTACCGGCTTCGCTAAAGAGCTCGAGACATTGCATTAGCGCGATCATGCCGGAATCCGCGTACCAGTTCTCTTTGAAGTAGAAGTGGCCGGAGTGTTCGCCGCCGAACTCGATGTCTTCCTCGCGCATCACGGCCTTGATGATCGAGTGGCCGACCTTCGAGCGAACCGGAACCCCTCCGGCTTTCTTCACCAGCTCCGGAACGCTACGGCTGCAGATGAGATTATAAAGGATCTTCGCGCCCGGGTGCTTCTTCAACGTGTTCAGCGCCACAAGAGTGGTGACGGTGCTGCCGTCGATCAGATCGCCTTTTTCGTCGACGATGAACATGCGGTCGGCGTCGCCGTCGAAGGCGACACCTAAATCGCAACCGTGCCGTCTAACCGCCGTTTGCAGGTCGGCCATGTTTTCCGGCTCGATCGGACTCGCGGGGTGGTTCGGGAAGGTGCCGTCGAGTTCGAAGTACAGCGGAACGACTTCACATGGAAGGTTTTTGAAAACGTGCGGAACGGTTTCTCCCGCCATGCCGTTTCCTGCGTCGATCGCGATCTTGAACGGCTTGATCTTCTCGACGTCGACGAACGACAAACAATGCTGCGCGAAGTCATCGAGAATTTCGCGCTCTTCAATCTTTCCGGGCGCGGCGCCCTTGGGCGGCAATTCGCCGCCGGTCAGTTGATCGCGAATCTGCGCGAGACCCGTTTCGAGCGAAATAGCCTCGGCTTTCTCGCGCGTAAACTTCATGCCGTTGTACTGGGCCGGATTGTGTGACGCCGTGATCATCACGCCGCCGTCGAAGCCGTATTTGCCGACCGCGAAATAGAGTGCGTCGGTCGACACCATTCCGATATAGGTAACGTCGGCCCCGGCGTCGGTCACCCCGCGCGCGAAAGCCTCGTAGAGCTTTTCGCCCGATGGGCGCATGTCGCGGCCCACAACGACGCGCTTGGCGCCGAGCAGCGCCACGAAGCATCGGCCGATGCCATAGGCGATGTCGTCGTTGAGCTGTGACGGATATATTCCGCGAACGTCGTACGACTTGAAAAGGCCTGGGTCTATCTGCGTCTGCATGGCTTACTCACGTTCGGAGATGGAAATGGCGACCCCTAGGAGTCGACTGACACGGAGCGTTGATACCCACTTCTCGTGGGTTTCGCTTGCGCACGCGCCGGTACGACGTATGTCGACCCGGTGAGATCGCGCGTCCCGTTCTACCGCATCCCCGGAGCGCTGGTCATTACGGCGTTCCTAGCGATTGCGGTGGCCATTGCGGTTCAGGGCGCATTCCAAACCCGAACGGGAACGGTGGCAACGTTTGCGCGCCTTTCCACCATCCAACAGGCGCAGGTCTCGCTCGAAGAACTCTCGCGCCTGCAGATCGATGAAGAAAACTCGGTTCGCGGTTTTACGCTGACGCGGGACCCGTTTTACCTGGACCAATACCGGAACGCCGCCGCGCGTTTCGATGACAAAGAACGTTCGCTGCACGAGACGCTCCGGCGCGAGAAGTTGACCGCGTCCGCCAATGCTCTAGACGACTACACGGCGTTGCAATCGAATTGGCGGCGAAAGATCGCCGAGCCGCTCCTCGCGCATCCGGGCAAAGACGTCGCGCAGATCGACAAAGAAAACAAACTTTTCTCGGATTACGAAGATCGGACGACCTCGTCTATTCGTACGACGCTTGCCGAAACGGGCGTCGGACTTTCGCGTTCTACGCAAGAGCAAGTCGATCGGTCTCTCGTCGGGCGCGTGTTCTGGCTGCTGATTTTCGGCTTGCTGGCGATTCTGTTCAACGCGTTTAGAACGCGCTCCGACGTCGAGCTTGCCGAAGAGCGTACCATCACCGAAACGTTACAGCGCGCGTTCCGCAGCGAACACGTCCCTTTGCCGAACGCAGAAGTAGGCAGCGCGTATCTTTCGGCGAGTAGCCATCTCGCCGTGGGCGGCGACGTCTTCGACGTCTACCGGCTTTCCGATAATCTCGCGTTGATCTTGATTGCCGACGTCAGCGGTAAGGGCGTCGATGCGGCCGTCCTAACGGCATTTATTAAGTTCACGATTCGCGGCATCGGGTTGCGCCGTCGCGATCCCGGCGCAATGCTCGCGGAATTCAACACGGCGTTCGCACAGACGGTTGGAAACCCGTACCTTTTCGTTTCCATGTTCGTCGCCGTACTGGACACGGAGACGTTGCAGTTGCGCTATGCCAGCGCGGGGCACGATTCGGCCTTCCTTCGACGCTCTTCAGGTGTTTCGCAATTGTCGGTCACCGGACCGGTGCTCGGCGTGATGGAAGAGCCCTTCGAAACCCGGACGCTCTACCTCGAGGACAGCGACACGCTGGTCCTCGCGACCGACGGCTTGACCGAGGCACGAAACCGGGCGGGCGAGCAGTTGCATGAAGCCGGCGCGATGGAACTGATCGAGCGTAGTTCGCAACAGCCGCAGCTCCTTGCCGACGAGCTCGTAGCGCAAGTGCGCGCGCTGGGCGGGAACCGTACTCGGGACGACATTGCCGTCCTCGCCATTCGCGTCCGCGATCCGGAGAACCGCGATGCAGTGGGCTAAGGTCGCGCTCGCGCTGCTTCTTGCAGCGGCTGCAACGGCATCGGCGAACGCGCAATGCCGCTTACGCAACGGCGATCACGTCGTGTTGTACGGCACGACCGACGATCCCGACGTGTTCGTTTGGGATTCACGTTTCCGCATGCGCCAGTATCAAGGCGGTTCGTGGGACCAAGCGCAGGCGCTATTGCCGCACGCACTGCTCGCGCCTCCGGGCACGCGTGGCGTCGTGTCAGGTTGTGTGAGCAACTTCGTGCAGTCGAAGTATTCGTCGCTGCCGGACGACGCGGTAGGGATCGTCATCATGAACGGGCCGCTCAAAGGCAAAATCGGCTGGGTGCTCGGCGCGGACATTCGCGGAATCTATCGCACGGTGCACCTGCACCGCTGAAGCTACGGCACCGGAAAGATGCGAATGCCGTGCGACGTCGCGATCGTTTCCATCGCAATGCCGTAGGCTTCTTCCACGAGACCGGGCTTCAACACCGCGGCCGGCGCACCGAACGCCAGAAGTTTCCCGCAGCCAAGCAGCATCAAACGATCGGCATACGCTGCCGCGTCGTTGAGATCGTGCAGCACGCACACCACGGTTTTTCCGTCGCGCGCGAGTCGCCGCAAGAGCGCTAGGATTGTATGCGCCACGTGCACGTCCAAATGGCTCGTCGGTTCGTCCAGAATCAGCACCGGCGTGCTCTGCGCCACGCCCATCGCTATCCAGACACGTTGCCGCTCGCCGCTGGAGAGCGTTGAGAAAAGTCGTCCGGAGTACTGGCTCATACCGACGGAGAGAAGCGCTTTCTCAACGGCGCTTTCATCGTCGACGCGTTCGTTCCACTGCCACCAGCGGTGATGCGCGAAACGACCGATTGCGACGACTTCGTGAACCGTGAGGGCGTCGATAAGTGCGTCGTCGCTGGTAACGAGGGCGATTCGCTGCGCGCGCGCCAGGGCCGACGCGCTCTCGATGGGATGACCATCGATCGTCACGCTGCCTTCGCGCGGCGGATGCAGCCCGCAGATCGTTCGAAGAAGCGTCGTTTTGCCGACGCCGTTCGGACCGAGCACGGCGACAAACTCGCCGCCACCGATTTGTGCGTTCAAATCTGTTAGGAGAAGGCGATCGCCTGCGGCGATCGTGAGGTTGCGCAACTCGATCATGCTGCGCGCTCGCGATGTAAGTAGAGATATAGAAACGCGGGAACGCCGATGAATGCGAGAAGCACGCCGATCGGCAATTCGGAGGGCGCGACGATCGTTCGCGCCACGGCGTCGGAAAGAACCGTTAAAGCAGCGCCGCACAGCGCCGAGGAAGGCAACAGGAGGCGTGCGTCCGAGCCGACGATTCGCCGCGCCACATGCGGCACGATCAACCCGACAAAGCCGATGATCCCGGCAAGCGCGACCGCTACAGCGGTCAGTAAGGCTGCCGCGGCAAGAATCGTCCATTGCGCTCGATCGACGTCTAGGCCGACGCTGCGCGCGCGGATGTCGCCGATGCGCAAAGCGTTCAGCGCCGAAACGGCAAACATCGCTAGCGCGCATCCGGCGATCAGGTACGGCAACGTGAAGAACAAATCGCGCCAGGAGCGGCCCGCCATCGACCCGGCGAGCCAGGCCAGAATCTGCTGCGCGTAGTCGGCCGATTGTGCTCGCGCGATTGCGAAAGCAACGATGGCCGAGAAGAGCGCCGAAAGCGAGATGCCGGCGAGAATCAGCCGGTTCGGATCGATGCCGCTGCCGCGACGCGCAAGCGCGGCTACGAGCACCGCGGTTCCCAATCCGGCCGCAAACCCGAGCGCGGGCAGCAGAACGGGCGCGGTGCCGGCAAGCGTTGCGATGGCAATGGCGGCGGCGGCGCCCGCGCTGACGCCGGTGAGATATGGATCCACAAGCGGATTGCGCAACATCCCTTGCAGCAAGGCGCCCGCAATAGCGAGCGCCGCGCCGACGACGGCGCCTATGCAAACGCGGGGAACGCGCAGCTGCCAAACGATCGTGGCAACGTCGCCGGTGTCGGCGCGCGGATGGAACAGCGTCGCGAACACGTCGTGCGCGGAAATGAAAGAACCGCCCGCGAGCAAACTTAGCGCCGCTGCGAAGATCGCGACGAAGGCCAGTGCGGCTACGCGGGCGGTCACGCTACTTGGTGGTAAGCTCTACGGCGAAGGTGCGGCCCGGCATTGGATAACCGCCGACTTCGGCGTACCGCTCGTTGCCTAAGTTATAGCCGCGCAGCGACAGAAGCGTCCCGCGCGCGATGCGAAAGCGCGCGAATGCGTCGAGCGTCGAGTACGCCGCCGGTTGAAAGAAGAGCGGCTGGGTCGCGTCAACGATACCGCGCGCTCCAACCGCTCGAAGGGTTACCCCGCCATCATTGAAGATGCCGGTGTTGCGTCCGCGTATGCCGAGATTAAACGCGAGGCTAAACACCGGGTCATTCGGCAAGCGAGTCGCAGCGTCGAGGTCCTCTGCGTGATAGAGGTCGGTCACCGTTACGCCGAGCGTCATGCCGTTCATCGGCACCGTGCGGGCGTCGAGCGTGAACCCTTGCATCAGTGCGTGATCGATGTTGACAGGGTGGTAAACACCGTTGTTGTCCGGCACGCACCCGGACGCGCTCAGGCCGCACTGCACGGGCACGATCAAATCGTTGGTTCGATTCGTGAACCACCCAAGCGTTGCACCGCCCAAGGCATGAGAATCGGTCAGCGCGAGATCACCGACTTGCGCTCTTTCGGGGCGCAGCGTCGAATTGCCGTAACCGGGGAAGTATAATTCGCTCGCGTTGGCTGCGCGAAATGCGGATGCCGCGTTGAGCCTTAACTCCAGATTGCGGGCTACGCGCGTGCGAATGCCGGCCGCGGGCGAGAATTCTCCGCCCAGCGCCCCGTCGCGTTCGCCGCGAAGGCCGGCGTAAAAGTCGCCTCCGGCGAAATCATGCGTTTCTTGAACGTATGCTGCACTTTGCGCGAGCGCCGCATCCGTGATCGAGTCCGGCGGATTTCCGTCGTCTTCCCGGACCGCGCCGCGCGAGACATCCATGCCGTAGAGCAGGCGATTGTCCGTTGAAGTAACCGCATTGCGCAAACTCAAATCGGTGCGCGCCTCGGTGCTCAGCGCCGGAACCTGAAAGTAGCAATTAGAATCGGTTAGGGATTCGCAACTGAAAGCCAGCTGTTGGCGATCTCCCCCAAGCTGAAGTGTCGCCGAAGATTGCGCGCGATGCAGCGTGAACGTAAGCGAAGCCGTCGCATTGACATCGTCTTCGCGGCTTGTCGGTGATAAATACGGGAAGAGGCCCGAAGCGCCCAAATGATCGCTTTCCAGACCGCCGCGTACTGCTGCTTCGACGGCACCGAGTTTACGGTCCAAGCCGTAGTGCACGCTTGTCGTTTCGTCGTCGCTATTGTCGCGCGTTTCGGTGTTGGGCATGCCGGCGGTGTTGCTCGGCGGTAAAGCATAGGCGTTGTTCGCTACGATGCGTTGAAAGCTCAATCCGTAGGCTTGGGCCTGCACTGTGCGATCATCGAACGTCCCATAGCGAATCGTAGCGGCCGGCGGCGCATCCTGCGCGTCGGTGATCACGTTGATGATGCCGCCGATAGCGCCTGTTCCGTAAAGCGTAGAGCCGCCGCCTTCCACCACTTCGATCCGGCGCACGCCGGCGGTCGACAACGTTCCGAGTTGCACCGAATTCGTAAATTCGCCGGGCGCCGGCCGGCCGTCGACGAGCACGAGCACTTGCGCCGAGCTGCTGCCGCGAATGCCGTACGAAACGTTTTGCCCGACGGCGCCGTAGCGCGTGATTTCGACGCCGGGCATCGTCGCTAGCGCGTCGCCGATCGTACGATAGCCCTCGCGTGCAATTTGTTCTTGCGTTACGACATACGTCGAGCGGATCGTGTTGTGCAGCGTTTCGTCGGATCGATCGGACGTGACGACGTGCATGATCTCGGGAAGCGGTGAAGGGGAAGGTGATGCTTGCGGATCCGCGAGAGCGGGAAGAGCGGGTGCGGCGAAAAGCGCTGCGGCGCAGAGCGCGCGCAGAACGAGCGGGGAAGCCATCTGAACGTCCTTTCCTTGGCGCGAGGAATGGTCTATGCGTTAGAGGCTTGCGAGGGTATCCTGACTCGCGGATCATCACCCGAGCAATGCTCGTGCGTCGTGCCTTCCCGTGGATTCAACTCCGCAGTGGCGGCGACGCGGCTCCCCGCTTACAGTGGCGCGACCGTGCCGGCTTTTCACCGGCTTCCCGCACGCAAACCTGAACGGGCCAGATTGGCAAACGCGGCGAAACGCACCTGCCCATGCGCGTCCTTCTGCTTGTTTTACTGCTCGCCGTACTCGCCGGCTGCGCGTCCCCGGCGTTACATCAAGCGCCGCCGGCGGAACGCCGTTTCGTTGCGCTGGTTCCCTCGCTCGCAGAAGATCTTTATGCCATCGGCGCCGGCAGTCGCGTCGTCGGCGTGTCGCAATTCACGGATGTTGCGCCGCCCTCCGTCGCCCGAGTTGCGGATTTTCAGAGCGTCGATGCGGAGAAAATCGTCGCCTTGCATCCCGACGTCGTCGTCGCGATTCCCGCGCAGGACCGCATGCTTGAACCGTTGCGCCGCGCCGGAGTCAACGTCGTTCTCGTGCGCGACGATTCCTACGACGACATTTTCACGGGAGTGCGCACGCTCGGCGATCTTTCCGGACGAGGTGCCGAAGCGCGCGAGGAAATCGCCAAACTCCAAAGGGAAACGGCGAAGCTCGAGCGATCCGCGAAGCTCGAGCGATCCGCGAAGCCCGCGCACCGGCCATCGGTGTTTTTCGCGCTCGGCACGGGGCCGATCTGGACCGTGGGCACGTCATCGTACATCGGGCGCTTGATTGAACTCGCCGGTGGAACCAACGCGGCGCATATGGCCCGTCCGTGGGGCGAGTACAGCGACGAAGCGCTCGTGCGCGCGCAACCCGATGCCGTCGTCAGCACGAGCGAAGTGCACCTGACCGGTGCACTGCAAAGCGAGCCATGGCGGAGCTTACGGGCGGTACGCGAAGGGCACGTCTTCATCATAACCGATCCAAAAATCATCGACGCGCTGTACCGCCCGGGACCGCGTTACAATGAGGGACTACGCTGGCTAATCGAACGTTTGACACCTCTGGGAACGTAGCGGATCAGCGCGCTATCGTCGTTGCCGTCGATACGGAAGATCAACGGCGACCGCTCGAACCGGAGCTGCTCGAGTTTCAAGCGCTCGCAGAAGCGGCGGGCGCGAAAATCGTGGAGACCGTCGTGCAACGCCGCGATCGCGTCGATCCTGCTATGCTCGTGGGCAGCGGTAAAGCCGCGGAGATCGGACGTCTCGTGAAAGACCTGGACGCCGATTTAGTGCTGGTGTTGAACGATCTGCGTCCGCGGCAGCGCAAAAATTTGGAAGGGCAGATATCCGTGCCGATCGTCGATCGCACGATGCTGATCTTGGACGTTTTTGCGCGTCACGCGCGCAGCCGCGAAGGCAAGCTCCAGGTCGAACTCGCACAATTGCGCTATCGCCAGTCGAATCTCATCGGCGTCGGTGTCGATCTGTCGCGATTGGGAGGCGGCATCGGAACGCGTGGCCCCGGCGAAACGAAACTTGAAGTAGACCGGCGGCGAATTCAGCACCGCGTAAGCTTGCTGCGAAAGCAACTCGAAGAGGTGCAACGCCAACGTGGAACACGGCGGGCGGCGCCGCATCGCGAGCCGCTGGTTGCTCTCGTCGGATACACAAACGTTGGGAAGTCGTCGCTGTTGAATGCGCTTGCTCGCGCGGATGCCTTGGTGGCCGACCAGCCCTTTGCCACGCTCGATCCCACCGTGCGCCGGGTCTACCTCGGTCCGCAACGGTACATCCGTCTCGCCGATACGGTCGGGTTCATTACCGATCTGCCGAAGGACCTCGTGAACGCGTTTCGTGCTACCTTGGAAGAGTTGCGCGAAGCAGATCTTTTGGTGCACGTGCTCGATGCGTCGAATCCTGACTGGCCGCGCCAGCGGACTGCGGTAGACGCGATCTTGCACGAACTCGACCTCGACAGCGCGCCGCGCCTGCTCGTTTTCAACAAGACGGACGCCGCCGAAGGGGAGCTGCCGGCGATCAGCGACGCGCTTTTCGTCAGCGCAAAAACCGGGCGTGGCCTAGATAGCTTGCGCGATGCAATCGCCGGGCGGACCGTGTCCGTCTCGTAGCGAAGAGCGCCGTCGCATCCCATGCCGTTCCGCATCCTCGCGCTGATAACAGCGCTCCTATTTACCGTTTGTGCTTGCGCGCGCAACCCGGACGATTCATTCGTTCGAAACGTGCGCGCGTTGCGTCCGTCCGTCGTTTTGCTAACCATGAAAGTGCCGCCCGAACATAAGAGCGATGCGTACGACGAAGCGTACGCAAGCGGAACCGTTGTTGCGAGCGGAACGTGGGGCAGCGACGTGCTGACCGTTCAACACGCCATTGACGGCGCATGGGACATGAAAGTTACCGTCGACAACAAACAACGCGTTCCCGGCAAACTCATTGCGAGCGACAAAGATTTAGACGTAGCGCTGGTGCGCGTACAAACGCCGAAACTCCGCGTCGCAAAACTCGGCGTCTCTTCGGATCTTGCAGACGATTTAGGCCGGGAGGTGGGGCTGCTCGGCTATCCGATTCCCGACGAGTTCGCCGACGACGATCTTGGGCTCGCGACCTCGCTAAATATCGGCCGGCTTTCGTCGGTGCGCAAAGGCGCGCTCGAAGTAACGTTGCCCATCGTTCCCGGCGAAAGCGGCGGCCCGGTTTTCCTGGCCGACAACGGTGAAATCGTTGGCGTCGCTGAATCGCGTTTCGATGACGAACGTTCCATCGGCTTCGCGCTGCCGATCGACGACGCGAAGCGCTTTCTCCACAAAACGGACGCCGTGCACGGGCTCTGACGCGTGCCGGTGACACTCGTTACGGGCCCCGTCCGGTCCGGAAAGAGCCGTCACGTCGCGAATCTCGCCGCGCAGTCGGGCCGTGCCGTGACGTTCGTTGCTACCGCCTTGCGCGATCCGGACGATCCAGAGTGGACCCAACGGCTACGCCGGCATCTCAACGAACGCCCCGCGCAATGGGAGACGATAGAAACCGCAACGCTCTCGCACACCGAGTTGTTGAAGATCTTCATGAACGCCGGCGCCGATCGTTGCTTCATCGTCGACGCCCTCGGAACGTGGCTCGCGGCACGGTTGAGCCGTGATCTCAATGCGTTCGCCCGGGACTACGTTGGTTTCGAGGCCACGTTAGATCGCGAAGCCGCCGAACTTGCCGACGCGATGTTACGCAGTGAAGCCGACGTGCTGGTGGTCGCGGAAGAAGCCGGCTGGGACGTCGTTCCCATCGAGGCTTCCGGCCGCTTATTTCGCGACGTGTTAGGACGGCTTAAGCAGCGACTCGCCCTAAGAGCTGCGCGCGTGTATCTTGTCGTGTCGGGCTTCGCCATAGATCTGTTGGCCGGCGGCGTCCGCATCGAATGACGTTTGCGCTTTTTCTCCTGATCATCCTCAGTGCAGTCGTGGCGGGCGGCGTTATTGCCAAACGCATCGGACTCCCGTACCCCATTGTCTTCGTCGTCGGCGGCGTAGCGCTCGCGTTTCTCCCCAATTTGCCGACGTTCTCGCTCGATCCGCAGTTGATTTTTTTGATCGTGCTTCCGCCGCTCTTGATCTTCGGCGGGTGGACTACCGACTGGTTCGCGTTCAAGCGAGATATTCGGACCATTGCGTTGCTCGCCGTTGGACTCGTTTTAGTAACGGCGATCGTCGTGGCGATGCTGGCGCATCACGCGTTTGGCCTTTCGTGGCCGCTCGCGTTTGCGCTCGGCGCCATCGTCGCGCCGCCCGATGCCGTTGCCGCCGAAGCGATTTTCGAACGATTTTCGATTCCACGGCGCATCATGGCGATCTTGACCGGCGAAAGCCTTGTAAACGACGCCACCGCGCTGGTGCTTTACCGCTTTGCCGTCGCAGCCGCGGTCGCCGGAACGTTTTCGTTGCGCGCCGCCACGCTAAATTTCGTCGTAGTAGCCATCGGCGGGATCGTCATCGGCTTCCTTTGTTCTTACGTATTCGTTGCGGCGCTGCGCTTTCTGCGAGATCACGACCTCGATGACGCGATGCTGGTTACGGTCGTGCTGCTGATCGTCCCGTACGCGGCGTATCTGCCCGCCGAAGCCCTTGGCGTATCGGGCGTCTTAGCGGCCGTGACGGCCGGCATTACTCTCGGGCGCCGCGCGCCGGTCGTCATGAGTTCCGAAAGCCGCGTCGTAGGAGCGTCGGTTTGGGATTTGATGACGTTCTTGCTAAACGCGTTCGTCTTTTTGCTCATCGGCATGCGGCTGCGCCCCATTCTTTCTTCGATGAACGCGCCGTGGAAAACGTTCGCCTGGGATGCGGCGGTGGTATGCGTTGCCGTCATCGTCGTCCGCATCGTTTGGGTATTTGCGGCGTATCACCTCAGCCGTCTGTTATTGCCGCGCGTAAGAAAGAACGGCTCCGCATCGTGGCAAGCGCTTTTGCTCGTTGGGTATTCGGGCATGCGCGGCATCGTTTCGCTGGCGGCCGCGCTGGCGTTGCCATACACGAATTCGGCCGGGACGCCGCTGCAAGGACGCGCGGAAATCATCGTGATCACCGTCGCCGTCATCCTCGTCACCCTGGTGGGCCAGGGGCTAACGCTCTCGCCGCTGATCAAGTGGCTTGGCGTAAGCGAGGAAAGCAGCGCGCAGCGGCAAGGGACGAGCGTGCGCATCAAAGCGCTCAAAGCCGGTTTGGAGCGCCTCCACGAGCTAGAACCCTTTGATTCGGCCGTTGAATGGGAAGTAGCCGGCCGCCTGTTACGCGAGTACGAAGACCGCATCGACCATTTGCAGGGGCATCTCAAAGGCGAAGAAGACGGCGGCGAGGAGCCTCCCGAAAGCTCGATCGACCATCGCCTTCAAAACGAAGCGCTCAGGGCCGAGCGTAGCGAGATCCGGCGCCTCCGGGGCGCGGGCGAGATTCCCGACTCCGTCTACCGGGACATCGAGTACGATCTCGATCTCGCCGACCTGCGCTTGACTTAGGGCGACGTGCTCGCTTCGGCCGAGGGCGAGGGCGACGGCGGTACGTAGGTGGGGATCGGCGTCGGCGCGGGCGTTGCGGGCATCGGGGGAGGCGGAAGCGTCGCGATGCTGTCCGGCTTGGAAAGGGGAACTATGCGCAGGTATCCGGCGTTAGCAGGGCGGTCCTTTCGGATGCGAACATCTTGTCTCGCCGTGGTAAAGCCCGGGGCTCGCGCGGTCACTTCCTGGTCACCGATCGGAATGTGCGGCATCGTAAACCCGCCCTGCGCGTCGGCCGTGGCGGTATAAAGAGAACCAACCGAGACGATTGCATTTGCGATCGGTTTGTTCGTCGTCGCGTCTAGAACGCGTCCGGTTACGGTGCCGTAGTCCTGAACGCCGACGACTCCGTTCGAACAGCTGTCGCCCATCGCGAGCAGCAGGACCAATCCCAGTATTCCGTTGCGCATGCGATAGAAGTACGCTTCGCTACTTAGCGGCGCCTGTGCGGTGAGTTTCCCAGGTAAATTCCAGGGCTTGTGAAAAGTTTCACAAGCCATGAATCCGTATGGTCCCGTCGCAATCTATCTCTGCGTCGCGCTCGCTGCCGCGCTGCTGTTTACGTTTTTGCCCGGTTTGCTCGGACGCAGCAAACCGAATCCGCAAAAAGAAGAAGCGTACGAGTGCGGTGTCGAGCCGACGTCTGCCGTCGCCGGCCGCTTTCCGGTGCGGTTTTACCTTATCGCAATGCTCTTCGTGATCTTCGACGTTGAAGCAGCGTCGTTCTATCCTTGGGCCGTCCAAATGCACGCGCTTCGCGTCTTCGGATTGATCGAGATGATCGTGTTCGTGATCGTCCTTGCAATCGGCTACGCCTACGTGTGGAAAAAGGGAGGCTTCCAGTGGAGATAGGTCCGGGGCAATTTCTGCTCGCGCGCTTGGACGACGTAGCGCGCTGGGCGCAAAGTTCGTCTGTCTGGCCCCTCACGATGGGCCTTGCCTGTTGCGCGATCGAGATGATGACCGTGACGTCTGCCGAGTACGACATCGCGCGTCTGGGATCCGAAGTCTTCCGCAGCTCGCCGCGCCAAGCCGATCTCATGATCGTCTCGGGCCGCGTCGCGCAGAAAATGGCTCCGGTCGTGAAGCGTCTCTACGATCAGATGGCCGACCCGAAGTGGGTCATTTCGATGGGCGCGTGCGCGAGTTCGGGCGGCGTCTTCGATAATTATGCCATCGTGCAGGGCATCGACACGATCGTTCCCGTCGACGTCTACGTTCCGGGCTGTCCGCCGACGCCCGACGGTTTGCTTTACGCAGTGAATCTGATTCAACAGCAGATCCGTGAAGGCGGCCGCGGCGGCATTTTAGCCCGCTCGTAGCCACACCATTCTTTAGCGAGACTTCTTTCAATATGCCGAGTACGCAAACACCGCCGATCGCGGGTGCCGCCATCGATCCGACCAGCGTGCGTCCGCCTATCGATGACGCGCTCATCGAACGGGTAGAGCCGCAAGCTCTTCGCGCGCGCCTTCAGGCGCTCAAGGCCGAAGGCTACACCATGCTCCTCGATCTCGGTGCGGTGGACTATCTGCCGCGCGAGCCGCGCTTCGATGTCGTTTACCATCTTCTAAAGATGCCCGTGCGCGTCGCAAGCATCAAAGAAGTCGGAACGCCCCAGCGTTTTCGCCTGCTGTGCGGAGTGAGCGGCGAGAACCCGAGCCTGCCGAGCGTCGTCGATCTGTGGAAGTCCGCGGATTGGGCGGAACGCGAAGTTTGGGACCTCTTCGGCATTGCGTTCGAAGGCCACCCCGATTTGCGCCGCATTCAAATGCCGAACGATTGGGAAGGTCATCCGCTTCGCAAAGATTATCCGTTGCGCGGCCCGGCGCGCGAACGCGCACCGCGTCCCTCATTCGCATTGAAGAGCAACGTGCAAGCGGGAACGCCGCCTTCGGGCCGCACGCTCGAAGCGCTGCAAGAGCAGATTCGCAAGGCGCAAAACGTCGACGGCGTGCTCACCGAAACGAAGGGTGAAGATTCCAAGTGAGCATGAGCACTACTCCGCTGACGCCGGAGATCGTTTCGCAAGAAGGCAACGCGATGGTGCTTTCGATGGGTCCTCAGCACCCTTCGACGCACGGCGTTTTACAGATCATGCTCGAGATCGACGGTGAAACCGTCGTGAAGGCCGAGCCTGAAATCGGCTACCTCCACACCGGCATCGAGAAGAATTGCGAAAATCAGTTCTGGTCGGCCGCGCAGACCAACGTCGAACGCATGGACTACCTGGCGCCCGAAAGCAACGCGCTTTGCTACGCGCTCGGCGTAGAAAAGCTGCTCGGCATTACCGGCCGCATTCCGGCGCGTGCGACACAAATTCGCGTGCTGATCGCGGAACTGACGCGCATTGCGTCGCACTGCGTGCAGGTCGGCACTCACGCCATCGATTTGGGCGCAATTTCGGTCTTTTTCTATGCCTTCGACTTACGCGAGAACATTCTGGATCTCCAAGAAGCCGCGGGCGGCGCGCGCATGCATCCGAACTACGTTCGCGTCGGCGGCGTAAACGGCGATTTGCCGGAAGGCTTCCTCGCTAAGCTCGACGCGCTGATCGAGAAGTTTCCGGGGCGCATGCGGGAGCTGCGAGGGTTGCTGCAGGCGAATCCGATCTTCCAAGACCGCACGATCGACGTCGGCTACCTCTCGCCCGAAGAAGCGATTCAGTGGAACGTTACGGGGCCGTCGCTTCGGGCAAGCGGCATCGCCTACGACGTTCGTCGCGCGTTCCCGTACTGCGGCTACGAAAAGTATGATTTCGAAGTACCGACGCGCACCGAAGGCGACGCTTACGCGCGTTTCCTCGTGCGTCTCGACGAGATGGAAGAGTCGCATAAGATCATTCGCCAAGTGCGCGACGAGTTGAACTTTGCGGGGCCCGTCCTCATCGACGATCCGAAGATTTTCCAGCCGCCGAAAGAAACGATCGCGCTTTCGATGGAAGCGTTGATCCACCACTTCAAGATCGTTAGCGAAGGCTTCCGCGTTCCGCCGGGTGACATCTATCAGGCGGTCGAGGGCCCGCGCGGCGAACTCGGCTTCTACATCGTGAGCAACGGCGAGAACCGTCCTTATCGCATCCGCACGCGCCCACCGTCAATGTACAATTTGCAGGCGCTCAAAGGCATGGCGCCCGGCAACTTGATCGCGGACCTGGTCGTCTGCATCGGGTCGCTGGATCCCGTCTTCGGCGAGGTCGATCGCTGATGCACAGTTCACCGAATCCGCCTATGGGCGACGGCAACGAGCAAAAATTGGCTTCACAAAACATCGAAGCGGCGAACGAGCCGCATTTGGAACATTCGGGCTTGCGCCGGGTCGAGCGCGAGAGCATGCACTCGCCGGAGTTTCAGGCGCTGCTTGAAACGCTGCGCCCGGAGTGCGAGCGAATCATCGCGCAGTACGAGAACTCGCGTTCCGCGCTATTGCCGATGATGCATCTGTTCCAGTCGCATCAGGGTTTCGTCACGGCAGACGCGATGCGCGCCGCCGCGGAGATGTTGAGTCTTTCGCCTGCCGTCGTCGAATCGACCGTGTCTTTCTATACGCTGTTCTTCCGCAAGCCGGTCGGCAAGTACATGTTGCAAGTGTGCCGGGGGCTGATGTGTCAGATCAACGGCGCCGACGACATTATGGCGTATTTCCGCGAAAAGCTCGGCATCGGCCACCTGCAAACGACGGAAGACGGTCTCTTCTCATACGAAGAAGTGGAGTGTCTTGCGGCTTGCGATCGCGCCACGTGCATGCAAGTAAACCTGGAGTTCGTGTACGATCTCACGCCGCAGATGATCGATGAAATGATCGAGTTGATGCGCACCGGTGCGTATGGTACCAAGCCGCTCGTGCAGAGCGAGCAGCCGGGCCGTACGTGGACCGTCGCTCAAGATGCGCAAGTCGGAACGGGCAGAAAAGCACCCGGCACGCGCAGCTCGACGCTGCCGAACAACGCCGGCGGCGTAGGCGACGAGAGCGGAGTGATTATGCTGGATCGTTTCCTCACGAAGCCGATCGAGTTCACCGGCCGTTCCCGCGAACGTGCCGTCGTCGACCGCCACGGCGTTTTCGATCTTCAAGAAAGCCCTTCGACAGGCTCCGGATTAAAAAGGAATTCCGAAAATGGCGGTCACTAAGGTTTTAACCGCCGGAATCGGGGAGGCGAATCTCACCGACATCGGCGTCTATCGCGATCGCGGCGGCTACAAGCAGTGGGAGCGCGCCGTGCGCGAGCTCACGCCGGCCGACGTGTTGGAAGCATGCGATAAATCGCAACTGCGCGGGCGCGGCGGCGCCGGATTTCCGACCGGCCGCAAGTGGAGTTTTTTGCCGAAGAACGACTCGCCGCGCTACCTCGTTTGCAACTGCGACGAGGCGGAACCCGGCACGTTCAAAGATCACATGCTCCTCGAGCAGACGCCGCACTTGGTGCTGGAAGGCATTCTTCTCGGCGCGTACGGCATCAACTCGCATCACGCGTTCATTTACATCCGCGGCGAGTTCAAAGAAGGCTACGAAATCTTCATGCGCGCGCTCGCGGAAGCGCGAGCGGCCGGGTTCGTCGGAAAAAATCTTTTCGGCTCGGGCTACGATCTGGAAGTAACCGTGCATCGCGGCGCCGGCGCCTATATCTGCGGCGAAGAAACCGCGCTGCTGAATTCGCTCGAAGGCAAACGCGGCGAACCGCGTTTGAAGCCGCCGTTCCCCGCCGTCGCGGGGCTCTACGGCATGCCGACTGTCGTCAACAACGTCGAAACGCTTGCGTATCTCGTGCCTATCCTCGAAAAAGGCTGGGAGTGGTTCGCATCGGTGGGCACGGAACGCAGCAAAGGCTTCAAGATCGTTTCGGTCTCCGGACACGTGCAAAAGCCCGGGAATTACGAAGTGCCGCTCGGTACAACGGTGCGCGAGATTATCGAAATCGCCGGCGGTTTGCGCCCCGGACGCAATTTTATGGCGGTGCAGCCGGGCGGCGGTTCATCGGCGTGCATTTTTGAAGAACACCTCGACTGGCCGTACGATTACGAAAATATCGCAAAGGCCGGCTCGATGCTCGGTTCGGGCGCCTTCACGGTGTTCGACGATTCGACCGACTTCGTCAAAGCCGCGTTCAACATGGTGCGTTTCTACGCGCACGAGTCGTGCGGGCAATGTACGCCCTGCCGCGAGGGCGGCTATTGGCTCGAACGCGTGCTGCATCGGTTCGTAGAAGGTCGAGGCCTAGGCAGCGACCTGGAGATGATCTCTCGCGTGAGCGGTACGATCACGGGCTTGAACCTGTGCGCGCTCGGCGACTCGATCGAGCCGTTCTTGAAATCGGTGTTGACTCGCTTCCCCGAGCAGTTCGAAGCTCGCTGCATGGATTTGGAAAAAGTGTAAATGGCTGACGAACACATGGTTTCGCTTCACATCGACGGCGTGCAGGTTTCGGTACCGAAAGGCACGCTGCTGGTGGAAGCTGCGAAGAAGATCAAGCAAGAGATTCCCGTCTACTGCTATCACACAAAGCTTGGACCGGCCGGTCTATGCCGCGTGTGTCTGGTCGAGATCGAAGGCATGCCCAAGCTGCAGATCGCGTGCAATACGCCGGTTGCGGACGGCATGGTCGTCAAGACGCAAAACGAGAAAGTCGACGCCGGGCGTTCGATGATCCTCGAACTCTTGCTCGTGAATCACCCGCTGGATTGTCCCATTTGCGACAAGGGCGGCGAATGCGATTTGCAAGACTACGCGATGGCATATGGACGCGGAAGCTCCGACAACGCCGAGGGGAAGCTTAGCAAGCCGAAGGGCGTCGAGCTTGGCCCGACGATCGTTTTGGACGAAGAGCGCTGCGTGGTTTGCCAGCGCTGCGTGCGGTTCGACGACATCATCGCGGCGGAAAGCCAGCTCATCGTCAAAGATCGCGGGCACAACGACATCATCGCCACCTCGACCGGGGATGCGTATACGCACAACTTTACCGGCAACGTCACGGAACTGTGCCCGGTCGGCGCGCTCACCTCGAAGACGTACCGCTTCAAATCCCGCCCGTGGGATCTGAATCGGACGCAGACGAGCTGCACGCAGTGCTCCGTCGGCTGCCAGCAATTCTCCGACGTTCGTCTCGGTAACGTGCTGCGCACGATGTCGGTCGAGCACGACGATGCGATTTCGGACGGCTGGCTCTGCGACCGCGGCCGCTACAACATCGGCTTCTACGCCTCGAAAGAGCGCATTACTCAGCCGCTCTACAAGCACGACGGCCAGTTCGTGCAGATCGCTTGGGACGATGCGCTCTCGCTCTGGGCGAAAGCCGTTAGAGAAGCGCTCGCGACCGATCCTTCGTCGGCCGGAACGATCGGCGGCGGACGTCTTTTGAACGAAGAAGCGTACTTGCTGCAACACGTGTTTCGAGCGATCGGGGTGAAGAACGTCGATTGGCGCGCCGGCGTTCAACGCCAGGCATCGCCCGGCGCGAAGAGCGGCTCGCTTGCGGCGCTGGAAAAAGCGTCGGCGATCGTGATTGCCGGCGAGTCGCCGGAAGAACGCGCTCCCGTTATGTGGCTGCGCGTCATCAAAGCGGTTACGAAGAACGAGGCCAAGCTGATTCGCATCGCGAGCACGGATCCGCGTCCGAACTTCGCGCACACCGACGTCGCGAACGTCTCCGAGGCGATCGCGCAACTGCCGAAGGACGGCACCGTTGCGTTGATTTGGGACGGCAACGACCCTGCGCTCGGGCTCGAACTCGTGAATGCGGCGAGCTCAGTCGATTGTCTGACGTACGTTACGGGCGAACAGCCCAACGCGCGCGGCGCCGAAGCAATGGGCGTGTTGCCGCGCGACGGCGGCAAAGACGGTTTCCAAATGCTCCAAGATGCACGCGAAGGCAAGATGCACGTGCTCTCGCTCTTCGGCGTCAATCCGGTTCGCAACAGCGCAGCGGGAGCCGACGCGGTGCGTGAAGCGCTTCAAAACACGCCGTTCGTCGTCGTCAGCGAGCTGTTCATGACCGAGACGGCGCAGCTTGCAACGCTCGTGCTTCCTGCGAAGGGCGCATTCGAGAAGAGCGGCACGACCACGAATTTGGCGGGCGATCTGTTGCCGGTGAATAAATCGCTCGAAGCTCCGGACGGCGCGCTTTCGGATCTGGAAATGCTCGTCGGGCTGGCGCAGCAGTTCGATCTCACGTTGCCGGCGCTCGAAGAGCTCGAGACCGCCGTTTTCGCGGCGGCGGCGAAGCCGTTCGACGGAAGTTTCGGTGACAAAGACTACGGTGCGCCGCTGCAAACGAACGCAGCCGGAAGCGAAAACGTGAAACGCTCGATCTGGGACGGCGGGGGCACGAGCGCGCACGACGAGCGCATCGATCCCGTCCGCATCGCACACGGCGTACGTGAAATGAACGGTGTCGTGACGATCGATTTGGTGAACGCGTAATGCAAGGACTTGTAAATACGCTCAACGCTACGCCCGCGTGGCTCGTCATGCTCGTCAAGTCGGCGATTCTGTTGCTGGTCGTCGTGACGACGTTCGCCTACGCGATGCTTGGCGAGCGCAAGGTGCTTGGGTGGATGCAGCTTCGTCCAGGGCCCAATCGCGTGGGTCCGTGGGGCCTCATGCAGCCGGCGGCCGACGCAGCGAAACTCATTCTAAAAGAAGATCTCACGCCGAAATCGGCCGACCCGCTGATCTACCGGCTGGCGCCGTTCATTTCGCTGTTGACCGCGTTTTCGGTGTACGCGATCATTCCGTTCGGCGCAAGTTCGTCCGGCACGTGGGCGATCGGCAACGTCAACGCCGGCATTTTGTTCTTGCTTGCCATTACGTCGATCGGCGTGTATGGCATCTCGCTCGGCGGCTGGGCTTCGGGTTCGAAGTATCCGCTGCTCGGCAGCGTGCGCGCGACCGCGCAAATGATCAGCTACGAACTGGGCATGTCGCTTTCGTTCGTCGGCGTGTTGATCATTGCGGGCACGACGTCGCTCGACGGAATCGTGAACGCGCAAGCAAGTGGTGGTTTTTCGTTCCGCAGATCGTCGGATTCCTCGTCTACATTATTACGGCCGTCGCGGAAACCAATCGCGCGCCGTTCGACTTGGTCGAAGCGGAGACCGAGCTCGTTGCCGGTTTTCACACCGAGTATTCCGGCTTGCGCTTCGGCTTGTTTTTCATCGCCGAATACGTCAACATGCTGACGGTCTCGTGCATCGCGACGCTGCTGTTTTTCGGCGGCTGGAACGCGATGTTCGGCTTGACGATGGTTCCGGGCATCATCTGGTTCATCATCAAAGTCGGCTTCTTTATGTTCTTTTACATCTGGCTGCGTGCAACGCTGCCGCGTTTCCGGTATGACCGCCTCATGGCGTTTGGCTGGAAGGTGCTGCTGCCGGTAGCAACGCTCAATCTCATCGTGACGGCGATCATCGTCGCACTCAAAGGCTAGCATGAGAAAACAGCTCTACAACGTGGGCGCGATCCTCAAGGGACTCTCGATCACCTTCAAATTCATGTTCGCGAAACGCCCGACGATCGAATATCCGACGGTAAAGAAGCAGCATGCTCCGCGCTTCCACGGGCTGCACGAACTGCGCCGGTACGCCGACGGGAAAGAACGCTGCATCGGCTGCGAACTTTGCTCGAGCGCGTGCCCGGCAAATGCGATCACGGTCATCGGCGCGGAAAATACGCCCGACGATCGGAAGTCGCCGGGCGAACGCTATGCTGCCCGCTACGAGATCGACGAATTGCGCTGCATTTTCTGCGGCATGTGCGAAGAGGCGTGTCCGACCGACGCGATCGTGCTCACGCCGCGCTTCGAGATGGCGGACTATCGCCGCGGCTCTTTCATCTACGCTAAAGACCGGCTGCTCGTGCCGCCGGAAGCCGGCGTGGGCTCGGCCCCGGACGAGCGCCCGAACGGCATTCCCGCCGATCTGGGCCGCGTAGCGGAAATCAAATCCACGACCGACGTCGATGAGGGCTATTCGGCGACCGCTCGTGGCGAGATTTTGAAGACCCAACGCAGCGGACTGGCTATCCTGAAGCAAGCGAAGGACGACGCGTGGCGGGAAGGCGGTCCTAACTGATGGTTGGATTCTGGATTTTGGCCATCATCATGGTTGCGACGGCGATCTGGTGCGTCACGGCTAAAAAGCCGGTGTACAGCGTCGTTGCCCTGCTCGGCCACTTCGCTGCGCTCGCGGCCATGTATCTCACGCTGAACGCCGAGTTTATCGCTGCGATGCAAATCATCGTGTACTCGGGCGCCATCATGATTCTTTTCGTGTTCGTCATCGCGCTGCTTAGCAGCGGCGTCGCTCCGTTTGCGACGGGGCCGGACCGGCTGCCGAAGATCGGCGCGCCGGCGATCGTGCTGTTGCTCGTTGCGCTCGGCTTCCTTACCTATGCGCTCGCGCGCATCAACGTCGTTACGCCGCAGACGTCGGCGAGCGGTTCGACGTTCGGACCCGTCGGCGACGCGAACGTGTTCGGCTCCGTCGCGGACTTTGGACGCTCGCTCTTCACGACGCATTTGCTGCCGTTCGAAGTCACGGCGCTGATTCTGATGGTCGCGGTCATCGGCGTCATTCTGCTCGCCGGCGATCAACGAGCCAACGCGCCCTCGCCGAAGCAGGCTGCGGAAGTCCGGCGCGAAATGCGCGAGGCGATTCTGCGGGGAGGCGAGTAGATGAACGCCATGCGCCGTTGCCTTTGGCGAACTACGTTGCGCTTTCGGCGGTGATCTTTTTCATCGGTGTCGGCGGGCGTGATCCTCCGCCGTAATCCGCTGATCATGCTGATGTCGATCGAGCTGATGTTCAACTCCGCCAATTTGTTGTTCATGGCGTTTTCGCGGGCGTGGATCAACAATGCGGGCCACATCTTTGCGTTTCTCGTGATCACCGTCGCCGCCGCCGAAGCGGCTATCGGCTCGCAATCGTCGTGACCGTCTTCCGTACCGCCAAATACGTCGATGTCGACGAAGTGGCGGCGTTGAAAGGGTAACTGCACGCGATGGTACATCACGTGATGGGCGTCGACGGATACTATCCGTATCTGCTCGCGCTGTGGCTCTTGCCGCTGCTGGGCGCGATTCTCAATTTCGCGTTCGGTCCGCAGCTCAAACGGCTCGCCGGTCCGCTCGGTTCGGCGGCCGTCGGCGCCGCGTTCGTGGCAACGCTGCTTGTCCTGGCACGATGGCACGCAAGGCGGGCGCTACGTCGGGCGCGCATCAAGCGCTGTTCAGTTGGATCCCGGGATTCGATTTCGGCCTGCTGCTCGATCCGCTCTCGCTGTTGTGGGCGCTGCATCATTACGGGCGTCGGATTTTTGATCCATGTGTACTCGATCGGATACATGGACGGCGACAAAGCGTTCGCGCGATTCTTCGCCTACTGAACTTTTTCGTCTTTGCGATGCTCACGCTCGTGCTCTCGGACAACTTCGTCGGACTGCTCGTCGGCTGGGGCCTCGTCGGCCTAGCTTCGTACTTTCTTATCGGCTTCTGGTTCTTTAAACCGATCCGCGGTCGCGGCAGCGCGCAAGGCCTTCGTCATCAACGTCGTGGGCGACGTCGGCATCATGTTCGCGGTCTTCATGATCGTCGCGTCGGTGCATTCGACGGCCTTCGGCGACGCGTTTGCGGCCTCGGGCGTCCTGGTCAACCGGCTGGCTCTTCGCGATTTGCGTCGCGCTGTTCATCGGTGCGGCGGCGAAATCGGCGCAAGTTCCGCTGCATACGTGGCTTCCCGACGCGATGGAAGGTCCGACGCCGGTCTCGGCGCTTATCCACGCCGCGACGATGGTCACGGCCGGCGTCTATCTTGTCGCGCGCTGCGCGCCGCTCTGGAGCCAAACGCCGACGCGCAGATGCTTGTCGGCACTATCGGCGGTCTCACCGCGATCGCGGGCGCCATTCTCGGCACGTCGCAATGGGACATCAAACGGATTCTCGCCTACTCGACGATGTCGCAGATCGGCTACATGATCATGGGCGTCGGCGTCGGCGCATACGAAGGCGGCGTCGCGCACTTTTTCACGCACGCGTTTTTCAAAGCGCAATTGTTCCTTGGTTCCGGCATCATCATTCACGCGCTCGCGAACGAGCAAGACGTGCGCCGCATGGGCGGATTGCGCAAGCGATGCCGTTTGCGTTCCTCGCGATGCTCACGGGCGTGCTCGCGATTTGCGGCATCCCGGGCTTCAGCGGATTCTTCAGTAAAGATCAAGTGATCTACGGCACGCTCGAGCACGGCCATCCGTGGCTCTACGCCGTCGGCATCGCTACAGCGGGAATCACGGCGTACTACATGTGCCGCATGCTTTTCGTCACGTTTCTCGGCGACTACCGCGGCGAGCGTCGATCCGTCGGATCTCGGCATGAGCCCGGCAGAAGCATCGCGGCGCACCGCACTGCAACGACCGCGGGACACGAAGACGCGCACGAAGTTCACGCGCCGGCGTGGCTCATGAACGTCCCCGTCGGCGATTCTGATCGTGCCGTCGGTTCTGATCGGCTGGCTCATGTTCGGCGGCGAAAACTCGCCGTGGTCGCGCTTCTTCGCACACAATTTCCGGCGCGAGCACCTTGCGTCGCCGCGCCGTCAGCGAAGTGGCTCACCGGCATTATCGTGCTTATCGTCGTGCTCGCCGGCATCGGCATCGCATGGATGCCGCTACGCCACGGCAAACGCAATGCGAAAATGCCGTCGAGCGCTTGCGCGAAGAATCGGTGCGCATGCCGGGCGTGCTTGCGAACGCGTTTTATTTCGATGCGGCGCTCGATGCGCTCTTCGTGCGTCCGGCGCAACTGCTCGGGACGTCGTTCGGCGCGCTTCGTCGATCCGCAGATCATCGACGGCGCCGTACGCGAAACGGCCCTCGCCGCGCAGTGGCTCGGCGCGCTCGTGCGGTCGTTCCAGACCGGATTGCTGCGCGCGTATGCGTTCATCTTGGTCTTCGGCGTCGCGTGTTTCGTCGTCTACTACGCCTCGTGGCCGGAGGTGCGCACTAATGCTCGCGCTTGCGCTCATCGTATTGCCGCTGATCGCGGGCCGCGTGCTTGTTCGCGCTTCCGGCGATGACGAACGGTCGCGCAAGTCAAGGTGCGGCACGGTAGTTGCCGCGGCGACGTTCGTGATGGCGCATTCGCGGCGCAAGGACCGAGTGGAGCCTGCGCTGGCTCTCGCGTCCGTTTACGTCATCGTTCCATTTTGGCGCAACGCGGCATTTCGTTACTGGATTGTGTTGCTGCTTGCGCTTTGCACGCTCTGCGCGATTCTCGCGACGAACGTTCCGCGCCAGCGCAACTTCATCGCGCTGATGCTGTTGCTCGAAGGCACGATGATGGGCGTGTTTCTCGCCCGCGACCTGCTGGCGTTCGCGCTCTTCTGGGATCTCATGCTGCTGCCGGTCTTCTTCGCGCTCGTCGGCTGGGGCGAGCACACCGGCACCGCGTGGCGCTACTTCATCTACAATTTCGCCGGCGGTCTCGCGCTGTTGCTTGCGACTGCGGCGTTCGGCGTCCTCTACGGCTCGACCGACGTGATCGGCCGGCGCGACGTGCACCTCGTCGGCGCGTGGGTGCCCGTGGATCTTCGCGGGTTTCGCGTTTGCGTTCTTGGTGAAGACGCCGGTCTGGCCGCTGCACACGTGGATGCCGCTGACCTACAGCGATACGCCGCCGCCGATGGTTGCCGTCGTATGCGCGGTGCAATCGAAAGCGGGCCTTTACGGATTTATCGCGATCGCGCATGGCGTTCATGCCCGATTACCTCAAGGCGTACGCGGCAGTCCTGATCGTGCTCGGCGTGATTTCGTTGCTCTACGGCGCGTTCACCGCGCTCATGCAGAACGACGCGAAGCGCATCGTAGCGTATTCGTCGCTCTCGCATCTGGGATTGATCGTGATCGCGATTGCCTCGTTCAATCGCAATCGCGCTGCAGGGCGCGCTCGTCTATATCGTCGCGCATGGGCTTTTCTCGGCGGCGCTGTTCCTGATACTGGGCTACGTCGAAGAGCGCGAAGATACGCGTTCGCTCGTGCGGCTGGGCGGTTTGGGCGCGCCAATCCGCGTCTTGCCGGCGCGCTCTGCATCGCGGCGCTTGCGGCGCTCGGGCTTCCCGGGCTGGCGGGATTCGTCGGCGAGATCGTGATTCTGACCGGCATGTTTCAAGCGGGCTCGTCTGGCCGACTATTCTCGCGCTCGATCCCGATCGTGCTCGCGTCCGCATACATGCTGCGGCTTTTCCAAGGCATCATGAACGGCCCCGAAGTCGACGATCTGCCGGTGCGCGCGCGATCTTGACCTGGATCGAAGGTCTCGCCGTCGCGCCGCTCTTGCTCGCGCTCTGGTCTTCTCGGCGTCAATCCGCATGCGCTTACCGTGTTCAATCCGGCGCGTACAGCGTCGCATCGCGCAAGGAGTCGATCCGATGACCATTATCGTTACGAACGCCGATTGGACGGCGCTCGCACCGATCGCAATCGTTGCCGTCACCGGCGCTCGTCGTGCTGCTTGCCGATTTGCTCGCGCGCACGCACGCTGCGCGATATCCTCGCGATCGTCCTCGGCGCTCGTCGGCTGGCGCGTCGCGGCGTGTTGCGCCGCGCGGCAGTACGGCCACGACTACGCGCCTTCGTCGGCGGCTTCATCTCGGCGGATTCAGCGTCGTGTTTCAGGAGATCATCCTGATCGCGCTGGCGGGCTCGGTCATGCTCTACGGTGCGATCGGCCAACGCAGACGCATCGCCGGCGCGGTTGCACTGATGTTGTGGTCGACGTGCGGCGCGATGCTGATGGCCGGCGCGGCGAACCTGATGACGATTTTCCTGGGACTCGAGTTGCTTTCGCTCGCACTGTACTGTTTGTGCGGCCTGGCCGATCGCGCGACCGCGCGCGAATCGGCGCTGAAGTATCTGATTCTCAGCTCGACCGCTTCGGGATTTTTGCTCTTCGGCATGGCGCTGCTCTTCGGCGCGAGCGGCAGCGTGCAGTTCGCCGCGTTCGCCAATCCCGCGTTGGCCGCCAATCCGCTCTTTTGGATCGGCACCGGCATTTTTCTTCGTCGGCATCGCGTTCAAGCTGAGTCTCGTGCCGTTCCACGCGTGGTCGCCGGACGTCTACGAAGGCGCGCCGCTGCCGGTCACCGCGTTCATGAGCGTCGCGACTAAAGCCGGAACGCTCGCCGTCTTCGCGCGCTTCATCTATGCGGCGCTGCCGTCGGGCGCTGCGGACGAACTGTTGCTGCCGATCTGGATCGTCGCCGGCATCTCGATGATCGCCGGCAACGTCGGCATGCTCGCGCAGCACGATCTCAAACGATTGCTCGCGTACTCCGGCATCGCGCAAGTCGGCTACATCCTCACCGCGCTCGCCGGCGGAACGCCGCTCGGCATGCGCTATGCGATCTACTACCTCGCGGCGTACACGTTCATGAACTTGGGCGCGTTTGCGGTTGCGGCGACGCTTTCGGACGACGGCGAAGAAGGTTCGCGCTTGCGCAACTATCGCGGCCTGGGGCACCGCCGTCCGTTGGCTGGCCGCGGCGATGACGTTCTTCTTGCTCGCGCTGGCGGGCTTGCCGCCGACGGCGGGCTTTCTCGGAAGATTCTCATTCTTTCGTCGAGCGTGACCGCGGCTACGCGTGGCTGGGCGGCGCTGCTGATCGCCGGCACGGCGATCTCGCTCTACGCCTATGCGAAGGTTATTCGTGCGATGTACCAGCGGGACGAAGGCGCACACCCGGACGGCGGACCCTCACCCGGTCGTGCCGCTCGCCTGGACCAGCGCCGCAGCATGTGTCGTTCGCGTTCTCGTAATGACGTTCTATCCGCTTACTCCGAGCAACGTTTTGCCGCTGCTACGGTAATTTATGAACGTTGATGTGCTTGTCCGCGCTCGGCGCGACGGTTCGCACGCCTGCGGGCGCGCTTGGACCGCGAACTTGCGCGTCGAAGGCCTGCGTTTGGGCAGTATCAGGTCCTGTTCGATCTTGTGGGAAGACGACGGCTTGACGCCGCGGGAACTTTCCAATCGCCTCTCGGTCGAAATGCCGACGGTCACGCGAACGGTCCAGCGGATGCTGCGCGACGGCCTGGTCCAGCGCGAAGATCATCCGAGCGACGCGCGTTCGGTGTATATCCGCCTCACCGAGAAGGGGAACGGGCTGCGCCCAATGATTCGCCGCCTGCTCGATCACGAGACGGGGCGCATGCTCGAAGGGTTCACCGAAGAAGAACGCCTGCAGTTGGTGAACCTTTTAGAACGCATGCTAACCAACACGCGCTAGCCGTCACGAACGCGTGCCTTTGGACGCTGTCCCGCAGTAGAATGGAATTGCAGGGAGGGGCATCCATGGGGCGTCGCGCGCTTTCTCTATTCACCGTCTTCATCGCGCTTAGCACGGCCAGTGCCATGAGCGATCCCGTTACCCGAGTTCCCGGCGCCGTTCCGTTGATGGTGAATCCGGAGCATCGCCCCGGCGACGAACTGCCCGACGATCCGGCGGGCGCCATTCGGGCTACGCGTCAGAAGATCGCGGCAGGCGATATGACCGGCGCGATTCGCAGTTTGTCGGCATACGTCTTCAACCATCCGCGACGACGTCGATCCGAAGCGCTTCCTTGGTGACCTTTACTTCCGCACCGGCGATACGGCGCGCGCCGAGCAGCTCTACCAAGAGATCCTGAACGACCTTCCGGGCGATCGCGAAACGCACAATCGTTTGGGCACGGTGTATGCCACCGAGAATCGCATCGACGCGGCGATCAAACAATTCGAAGCCAGTCTGCCGGGAACGGATTCCGTAGGAGACCTGGTGCAATTGCATCAGCGTCGCGGCGATCTGGCGGTCTATCGCGCACAAGTCGAACGCGCGGCCGCAGAGTACCCCAACGATGCCGATTTGCAGGCCGAACTCGGACAAGTTTACGAAGCGATGCATCAGCCGTATCAGGCCGCAACGCTATTTCCGTCGCGGGCTCGATTCGGATCCGAACTCGCTTACCGCATTAACGGCCTTGGGTTGTCTATGATGGACATGCACGACTATTCCACGGCGATTCAGGAATTCCAAAAGTGTTTAGGGATCGAAGCGCAAAGCTTTCAATGTTTGGATAATCTCGGCGCCGCGCAACTCGAGGCGGGACACGACTCCGTCGCGCAAGTAACGCTCACAAAAGCGCATCAGGTCGCTCCGGAACGCCCGGAACCGCTCGTAAACTTCGGTATCTGGCCGACGCAAACGGCGACTGGAAGAAGGCCGTCGCCTATTACGCGCAAGCGATCGCAATGTGGCCGTACTCGAGAGAAGCGTACATCGACATCGGCATCGCGTACGAAAAGCACGGACTTTATCCGCTGGCGCAAGCCGCCTTGATCAAAGGCATCGCCGCCGCTCCGGACGACGGCCGTTTACACGTGCTTTTGGGTGAAGCGTACGAAGCGCAAGGCAATCGGGATAAGGCAATCGCCAATACCGCGCCGCCGAACTCTCTCCCGATCCCGACATCGTTCGCCTCTCGCAAGAGTTCTTCGCCCACATCAAAAACGGCGCTCCCCCCGACAAACCTATCTAGCGCCTTCGTCATCCTCCAGCCCGTCGAAGCACAGGGCATACCAAAGGCAGCACGGCGAAAAACAAAAAGAGGCTCGGATAGCGCGGTTAGCGTTTTGCGATTGCGTCGATTTCGACGCGGGCGCCCCTCGGCAGGCCGGCGACCGCGACGGTGGATCGCGCGGGTTTCGAATCGCCGAAATATGCTTCGTATACCGCGTTGACGGCGCCAAAGTCGCCCATGTCGATGCAAGAAGATCGTCGTCTTCACGACGTCGCCGTAATCGTAGCCCGCCGCTTGCAAAACGGCAGCCAGATTTTTCAGCACTGCTCGGCCTGCGCCGAGATATCGCCGTCGACGAGTTCGCCGGTTGCACGGATCGATCGGAATCTGGCCGCTGCAAAACAGTTCGTTGCCGCTTTGCACGGCTTGGCTGTACGGGCCGATCGGCGCGGGCGCTTCCGTGCGTAACGGATTGCGTGCTGCCCATTACGCGTGTCACCGCGTCGCGCGTCATCGTGCCTTTGAAATTCATGGGCGGTTCTTCGATCCCGAAATTCGCTGCGTAGAGCGTCGGCGACTTCGCTGCATTTCTTCGCGGCGTGAGCGCCGGCGCAGTCAGGCGGCCTCGGCAAATTCCACGAGTTGCTCGCGGTCGTAAATGTTCGGAAGCACCGTCATCACTTTCGGCTCCGCGAGCAGCCATTGAATCGCGGCTTGGCCGAGCGTGCGGTTCGGACGTTCGAGGAAGCGCAGTTGCTCGACTTTTTTGACGCCGTTGACCAGCCACGAGCGCGGACGATGGCGGCGATGGTCGTTCTCCGGGAAAACGGTGTCCTCGGTGTAGTGGCCCTCGAGCATTCCGCTGGAATGCGGAACGCGGATCATGTATCCGGTATCGGCGCAGAATCGTATGCGCGCCCGGATCTGTTCGTTGCCGGGATACTGTTCGAGCATGTTCCAGATGATTTGCAGCGACGAAACGTTGCGCTGCTTCACCGCATCGACGCCTTCGTAGAGCCAACCGATCGCGGGGCCGAGCGCGACGCCGTACATGCGAATTTTGCCTTCGCGCTTGAACGACTCCAGCAACTCCCACAGCGCGTCGTCGTCGACTTGCGCCATTCGCGCGTTGTGAATTTGATAGATGTCGATGTAGTCGGTTTTCAGGCGGCGCAGCGACTCTTCCAGCGCCTTGCGAACGAACGCCGGCGAGAAATCGTGCGGCAATTCGAATTGGCCGCGGCGCTCGCTCGGCGTTGCGTGTGAAATCGTAGCCGAACTTCGTCGCGTAGACGACTTTTCGCGCCGCCGTCGAACGCGCTTGCGAGTTGCTCCTCGCTGCGGCCGTTTCCGTACGTATCGGCGGCGTCGAAAAGCGTTATGCCCAGATCGTGGGCTTCACGCAGCATCGCCACGGCTTCGTCGTCGGACATGCTGCCCCACCAGCCGGTCGAGGTGGTCCACAGGCCGAAGCCGACTTCGCTGACGGTTACGTCGGAATTCGGATACGTGCGGTATTTCATGGTCGATCTTCTCCTGGAGCAACTTGGCGGCCGAGGCGGGCTTCTTCGCGTCCGGCGCAAACACCCATCTATTGTGGAACAGTCGAGCCGGCTTTGAAGAAGACTTTGCGCGGGTCGGCCGCTGGATCGACGCCTATTTCGCCCACCCCGAACGCTATCGCGTCCTGCCCGACGTCCGGCCGGGCGAGATCGCCGCCAAGCTTCCCGCTCGAGGCGCCGGAAGAAGGCGAGCCGTTCGAGCGAATCTTCGCCGATTTCGAACGAGTCATTCGTTCCCGGCATCACGCACTGGAACCATCCGCGGTTTTTCGCCTACTTTGCGACGAGCGCGGCGCCGGTCGCCGTCGCTGCCGAGGCGCTCGCTGCGACGCTAGACGTGAAAGCCATGCTGTGGCGCACGTCGCCGGCCGCGACCGAACTCGAATCCGTCGTGATGCGCTGGCTCGCGCGCCTGTTCGGCATGCCGGATTCGTGGACCGGCATCATTTACGATACCGCTTCGATCGCGGGTTTACGGCGCTTGGCGGCGGCGCGCGAAGGCGCTCGGATTTGGCATTCGCGAACACGGCATGAGCGGCCGCGACCTCCCGCGCTTGCGCATCTACATCACCGAGCACACGCATTCGCACATCGAGAAGGCCGCGATTGCACTTGGCATCGGCCAGCAGCAACGTCGTTCGCGTTGCCTGCGACGCCAATTTCGGATGGTCCCGCACGCACTCGCGGCGCGCCATCGAGCGGGATCTTGCCGCCGGCATGCGGCCGCCGGCGATCGTCGCGACCGTCGGCACCACTTCGACGACATCGATCGATCCGGTGCCGCGAAATTGCCGACGTCGCGGAACGTTTCAGCGTGTGGCTGCACGTCGATGCCGCCTATGCCGGCGTCGCGGCGATCTTGCCGGAGCACCGCAACTTGATGGACGGCGTCGATCGCGCGCATTCGCTCGTCGTGAATCCGCACAAGTGGCTTTTCGTGCCGATGGATCTCTTCGGTGCTGTTCTTGCGCGACGAGGCTAGCGTACGGCGCGCGTTCAGTTTCGTGCCGGAATATCTCAGACCGCCGATGGCGACGTGCGCAACTACATGGACTACGGCTTGCAGTTGGGGCGCCGTTTCCGCGCACTCAAGTTGTGGTTCGTGCTCCGGCATTTCGGCGCAAACGGCTTCCGCGAAAAGTTGCGGAAACACATCGCGCTTGCGCAAGAATTTGCGTCGTGGATTGAAGCAGCACCCGATTGGGAAGTGGCAGCGCCGCATCCCCTTTCGGTTGTGTGCTTCCGCTATCGCCCAAGCGGACATGACCGATGAAGCGGCTTGGAGTCGTTTGAACGCGAGATTGCTGGAAGCCGTCAACGCGACCGGCGAAATGTTTATCTCGCACACGAAAATCGACGGGAAGTACGTACTGCGCCTGGCGATCGGAAATCTGCGCACCGAGCGGGGCGACGTGGAAGCCGCGTGGCGTATTCTGCGCCGCGAGACCTCCGGGCTTACTTCGCACCTTCATCATCCGTGACGCCTTCAGCGCTCGCTTCGGCGAGCAGGCACTACTCAGCCCCCGCAGATGCCCAACGGGCGGTCGACTTTCTCCTTAAGGGCGTGTTGGGCAAGTGTAAAGCAATCTAAAGTCGAAGGCGCCCCCCGCATGCTCAAGGTGAAGCTCACCCCCGCATTACGGCACGCCTTGGAGAGCCGGCGCCTGGAGCGCCGGCTCACCGGCGCCCTTGAAGAACTCGAACGCCGGCGTGCTGCGATCGTCGAGCTTGTGCAGTCTAAGAATGACCTGATCGCCGCCTTGGCTCACGACATCAAGGGACCGTTGACGTCCATCGTCGGCTTCGCCGAATTGCTTGAAGAGGGCTATCTCGAGGGCGATGGCGCGACCGACGCAGCAAAGACCATTAAAACCAACGCCCAGCGGCTCGCAACGCTGGCAAACGACGTGGTTGCGCTCTCCCGCGTTGAATACGGCGATCTCGAGATTGCCGACGATCGAGTCAATCTCGTTGAAATTCTGGAAGACGCGATTCAGTCGCGTGTCGCGGAACGGCCTATAACGTTCGAGCGCGGTTCCGGCGAAGCGATTGTGCGCGGCGATTCCGCGCGTTTGCGTCAAGTCTTCGACAACCTCATCGGCAACGCGATCAAGTACTCACCGGGCGGTGAGCCTGTAGCGATCGCTCTGCGTGCCGACGAAGGGACGTATGCGCTTTCGATTCGCGATAGCGGCATCGGCGTTCCCGAGGAAGAGATGCCGAAGCTTTTCCAACGTTTCTCGCGTGCTTCGAACGCGCGCAGAGCGAAACTCGCGGGAACCGGCATCGGGCTCTTCATCGTCAAGCGCATCGTCGACCGGCATGGCGGAACGATCGACGCCGCGAGCACAGCCGGCGAAGGCAGCACCTTTACGGTGGTCCTGCCGACGATCGAAGCAGCGGGCGAAACGCGGCCAGGGCGCGTTACGATTTTATCGACATATCGCCACGTAAGCCGCTTTGCGGCTTACGAATTGCGTTTGCACGGCTATCGCGTTCGCGAAGTCGATACGTTGGACGAAGTGAACGCTTGCGGCGATTTTCACGATGGCGACGTCGTAGTAGCCGATTCGGATTCGGTGGAACCGGCGGCAGTGCGCCGCCTTGCGGGAAGCGCCGCGATCCGCCTCGTCGGTGTCGGCGCCGTGGACGGCGATTGGGATGCGACACTGCCGCGTCCGTTTTTACTCTCGGATCTGCTCGCGGCGGTTAAACGCGAGACGGGAGGCGTTTCTCCTTAGTACAGACGCAGGTACGCGCGGTGCTCCCACAAGTGGACGGCGCGGCGGTATTGTTCGTATTCGGCGAGCTTGGCATCGCGGAACGCGTGATAGAGATGATCGCCGAGCGTCGCGCGCACGACCGCGTCGCCGTCGAATTCGGTGATGGCTTGCCGTAACGACTTCGGCAACGTGCCGATGCCGCGCTCGTGGCGGTCGCGTTCGGTAAGGTCGTACGTCGAACCGGCAAACGCGTGTCCCGGCAGCGTGCGCGCGATCCACGCCGTCGAGCGCCGAACCGATGAGCACCGAAAGCGCGAGATACGGATTGCAGGCGGGATCGGGGCTGCGCATCTCGATGTGTCGCGGTCGCTCGGCAGGCGGTACGCGCACGAACGCGTTCGCGCTGCGTTCGCGACCAAACCGTGTAAATCGGCGCATCCCAAGCGGCGACCAGGCGTTTATAGGAGTTCACTGTCGGATTGCAGATGGCGGTGGCCGCTGGCGCGTGGGCGAGCAGTCCGCCGACGACGTAGAGCATCGTCTCTTCGTCGGCGCCTTCGCCGAGCACGAATTCCACGTGCAGTCCGCTGCCGGCGCTCGTCTTCAAGCGGCTTCGGCATGAAGGTCGCTTCGAGTCCGAATCTGCGCGGCGACGTGCTTCGCGATCGTGCGAAGCGTCAACACGTTGTCGGCTGCCGCGAGCGGATCTTCGTACGCGAAGATCGATCTCGTGTTGCCCCGCGCCGTGCTCGTGGTGCGCCGAAGCGACGCGAATTCCCATCGACTGCAGTGCCGCGACGATCGCGTTGCGCGCCGTCCTCACCCCTATCGTTCGCGGAGAAATCGAAGTACGAGCCGACGTCGGACGTCTCCGTCGAACCGAACGCCGTTTCACGCCGTTCGAAGAGATAAAACTCCGATTCCAGGCCGATTCGCAAATCGCGGCAATCGCTGGCGCGATGCCTTCGATCGGCACGCTGCAGCGTCGTGCGGGGGCAGCCTTCGAACGGCGATCCGTCCGGCATCGCGATGTTGCAGATCAGGCGCGCTTCGCCGGCATCATCGCGCGACCAGGGATAGAGCGCGAAAGTGGCGGGATCCGGCCGCAACACCATGTCTAGTTCTTCGCCGCGCACGAATCCGTCGATGGAGCCGCCGTCGAACGTCACGCGTCCGTCGAACGCCGCTTCGAGTTCCGTTGACCGGAATGGAGACGTTCTTGCTGACGCCGAAGATGTCGGCGAACACCAAGCGCACGAAACGCACGTTGCGCTCCTTGGCGAATTTGAGGCGTCGCGCTTGTTCTGCGGCGCGTCGCGGTTCATGGGTAGTGGAGTGCATCGATCGCAATCGCTAGGCGAAGAGTGAGTTGATCGTGGGGCTTTCGAGCGCGCGGCCCGCGATTTCGCGCGATCTGGCGCAGACGGTAGAAGACGGTGTGCCGGTGGACGTTGAGTCGTTCGAAGCTGTCTTGACGTTCTGCCCGACTCGGCGAAGTACAGCCGCAGAGTCCGTTCGAGTTCGGTTTGGTGTTTGTCGTCGTATGCGCGCAGCGGCGCGAGCATCGCGCGTGCGAACTCGTCCAGCGCCGCTACGGACGCGCCTTCGAACAGCAGCGGATAGACGCCGAGGTCCTCGTACGCCGCGACGCGTGCTCGGTCCGTAGATGCGGCGGGTGATCGCGAGGGCCGCTTCCGCGGCGGCGACGCCGCGTGGAACGTCGAGCGTTGGAACCGTTGAACCGACGCCGCCGGAAACACGCAACGCCAGCTTTCGCTTCGCGGCGTTTTCGGCAGAAGCGTCGCGGCCGTACGCGCGTTGTCGGCGTCGATCTCCCGCGCTGCGGGTACGAAGAATCAACAGCGCGCGTGCCGCGTTCGACGACGCCGATCTCGGTGTCGGTCGCAGGAACGATTCGGCTGCGAGCGCGCGCAGCGTGCGAGGCCGGTATCGCTTCCGCTCTCGGGGACTCCGGTTCCAGGGCCACGACCACGTAGTGCGGCGCGAACGCTATGCCTCGTGCGGCCGCGTCGTCTCGAACGGCATGCGTGTCGCGTAAGCGCCGCCGAGCGAGCCGTTCCCAAAAGTTTTGGCGACGGCCCGGGCCGTCCGGCGATCGCTTCGCGAGAGTTCTACCGCGACTGCCGCAGCGGTCAGGCGCAGCGAGCGGGGAATCGCCGGGTCGCGGCCCATGTTCCGGAAAGAACGAAAGCCATCCGAGCGCAGCGCCCCGGCGAGGACCGGAAAGCTTTCGCCGTGCCGGCCGTTTCCATGCGCCCGCGGCCGCCGCTCTTCGACGCTCACGGCCGCGATAGATCCCGGGCGCTCGGAGGCGTCGAAGCCGTTGCCGGCCGCGTGATATGCCGCCACTGCGCGTCTTCGAGCAATACTCCGCCGCTCGCCGCTTGCGCCAAATGCGCGGCCAGCGCTGTGCATCCGCCTCCGGCAGCGGCGACGCGCGCCAAGTCCTTCGGCGAACTCGACGATCCGCGTCGGGAGTCATGCGGCTGCTTTCGGCGAAGGAGTCCATCGGTTCTTCGAGCGATGGACAACGAACTGATTGCGCGAGGCCGTTGCCTCGCTTTTTAAGGATACGCCCGACGCGGTCTGTCTGTACGACGCGCGCGGTACCGTCATTTCCGCCAACGATGCGGCGCGGCTGCTCGCCGGCTATGTCGGCTGAAGAATTCGCGCGGAACGTCATTTCGCGATCACCTCGATCGCCGAGTGATCTAGATCGGGTCGAACTGCGCCGTTCAGACGGCGCTCGCCGGCGGAACAGATCACTTCGAGAGCAGCGCTCAGTCATAAAGACGGCATCGATCGATTCCGATCGAATGCTATGTGTTTCCGGCGCGCTTCGGCGGTCGAACTCGTCGGCGTTTTCGCGCAAGCGCGCGACATCGTGGCGCTGCGGTCGGCCGAAGAGTCGCTCACGATCAATCAAGAGAAATTCCGCTCGCTCTTCGAGTACCATCCCGACGGCGATCATGGAGCTGAAGAGCAGCGGCGCGATCTCGCGCGTCAACGTGGCGCTTGGAAAGCGAAACCGGGTTTTTACGGCGAGCAGCTCGTCGGCAAACGCGTGGACCGAACTCGTTGCGCCGGAATTCCGCGCTCGACGCCGACGAAGCGCTGCGCGGCGCGATGCGCGGCGAAGCGGCCGAACACGACTCGCTGCTGCTCGACCGCCTCGGCAACCGCATCGACGTGCAGATGAAACTCGTGCCGCTTCACGTGCGGCGATGAAGTCAGCGGCGCCTACGCGATCTTCAAAAACGTGGCGGCGCAGAAAGCCGCGGAGCGCGCGATCGCGACGCAGCGGCGACCAAATCCGCCGCCTGTACCTGGTTGCCGCCTCGCGCGGCGAATCCGTCGACGAACAGATCGGTGCGACGCTTGCGCTTGGGCCTAGAGCTGTTCGGTTTCGATGCAGGCTATGTCACGCAGTTTCAAGGCGAGCCACTTGCACATCCGCAACGGCGTCGGGCGAAACGCCGGTACAGCGCAGGGCATGCTCTACCCGATGCAATCTCGTTGTCGCGGCATGTTGCGCGGCGAAGCGGATTACGCTCTTCATCCCCGATCTCGACGCGCCGGACGTGGCGGCACGATCCCGCGCGCGCGCACCGCGCCGTGGCGCTCGTACTTTGCAGTCAGGCTGTCGGTCGGCGATTCGCCATTCGGTGCGCTGGTCTTTGTCGGGCGTCATGCCGCGAGCGGGGCATGGATTCGCGCGAGCGCGACCTGCTTCAACTGATGGCGCTTTTCGTCGCGGCGGCGCTCGAGCGCGCCGATCAGCGCGAGCGCATCGAGCAGCTGGCCTTCAACGACGCGCTGACCGGCTTGCCGAACCGCGTGCTCTTCAACGATCGCATCGAGCACACGCTGGCGACGGCGCGACGCTACCAGCGCGGATTTCGCGCGTGATGTACCTCGACATCGACGACTTCAAGAGCGTCAACGACCGCTACGGCCACACCGTGGCGACGCCGTCTCAAAGGAAGTCGCGCGCCGCTTGCGTCCACGCTGCGCGAAAGCGACACGGTCGCGCGTTTCGGCGGCGACGAGTTCGTCATCTTGCAACCGGTCGTCGACGGGCCGAGCGATGCAGCCGATCTCGCGCGTAAACTGAACGTCGCCATGCAGGAGCCGGTCGTCGTAGAACGGCGCGCCGCACGACGTACGCACCAGCATCGGCATCGCGCTGTATCCCTCGCGACGGCTCACACCATCGAAGCGCTGATGGAAGCGGCGGATCGCGCGCTTTATCGCGCGAAGCGCGGAGGCCGCAATCGCTGGTGCTTTGCCAACCAAGAATCGGCGCGAAAGCAGTCTAACGAAGAAGCGCTAGCCGCCGAGCAGCCGCGGAATGAACTGTCCCGCGACGTAGAGCAGCGAGAGCACCGCCGACGATCACGACCGTCGCCCAGGCGATGGCGTTGGCGAGCGGCGAATTTGTGTGCTCGCCCATCACGCTCTTGCGGTTGATGATGATCAGCATCAGCACGAGTTCGGCATGGAAGCAGAATGCCCTTGCAGCACCTGCGCGAAAAGAATCAGCTGCAGCAACGGAGATGCCCGGAATCAGCACGAACGCCGCGCCGATGACCAGACCCGCTGCGAAGAGCGTGAAGAAGACCGGCGCTTCGCGAGAACTTGCGGTCGATGGCGGCTTCGAATCCGAGCGCTTCGCAAATGATGTAGCTCGTCGAAAGCGGCAGCACCGTCGCGGTAAATAGCCCGGCGTTGAGAATACCTAATGCGAAGATGACCTCGGCAAGCGGTCCGGCGAGCGGCTTGAGCGCGACCGCGAAATCGGCGGCCTGTTGCGGATGCAGATGGGCGCCGTGTTTGTTTGCGACGTAATCGTCGCGGCGTTGGCGATGATCATGAAGCCCGCGAGCGCGATCGCCAGAAGCGATCCGTTGATGACGTCGATGCGCGCGAGCGTCAGATCTTCGGCGCGCGAACCTTTTTCGACGACGGCGGACTGAAGAAAGAATTGCATGTACGGCGAGATCGTCGTGCCGATGATCGCCGACCACCATGGTGAGCCATCCGGCCGTGCGCAACTGAAACTGGGAACGAACGTGCCGTGCGCACCGCGTGCCAGTCGGGGTGTGCCAGGACCGCGGAAACGATGTACGTGAGATAGATGAGCGAAAGCACGACGAACGTGCGCTCGACGATCTTGTTGTTGAAACGCAGGACGAAGAAGAAAACGCAAGAGCAATGCAAGCGGGACCGCGATGTAGCGCGGAGACATGAAAGATCTCCGACGCCGCCGCGATGCCGGCGAACTCCGTCGACGTGATCAACGTATTGATGAGGAACAGCACGAGCATCGCGAGGAACGAAATGCTTGACGCCGAAGTTCTCGCGGAAAAGTGCCGCGAGGCCCTTGCCGGTAACGCACCCCATGCGCGTCGACATCTCTTGCACGACGATCAGCGCAACGGCAAGCGGAACGAGCACCCAAATGATGCTGTAGCCGAATTGCGCTCCCGCCGCCGAATACGTGGCGATGCCGCCGACGTCGTTGCCCGCCGAAGCCGTAACGAAACCCGGCCCGAGCACGGCAGAAGATCAGCAGGAGCGATCGCCAGAGCGATCGCTTGCGCGGTGGCGCGCCGATCACGCCTTAGCCACCGTTACGGCATCGAGCCGCGACCGGTGCTCGGCGCTTAGCCGTGAAGTGCGGCAGCTTCCGGCGAAGTCCTCCGGCATGATGGCGTCGATCGCGTCGTCGACGGTGACGATGCCGAGCATCTTTCCGTGCTCGTCGACGACCGGGACCGCGAGCAAGTCGTAGCGCGCGATCGTTGCCGCGACTTCTTCGGCCTCGGCATCCGGACGCACGGTCACGATATCGGTCTCCATGATGCGGTCGATGAAGGCAGTCGGGAAGCGCGAGCAGCAGCGTGCGAAGCGAGAACGCCCGAGCAACGTATCCTGCTTGTCGACGACGTAGAAGTAGTAGATGAACTCGGACTCCGGGGCGATCTCGCGGATCTTGCGAATCGTCGCTTCGGTGGTGCGGTGCGGGTAAATCCACGAAGTAGTCCGTCGTCATCATGCCGCCGGCCGTATCTTCGTCGTACTTGACGAGTTCGCGAAGTTCGCTTGCGGTGTACTCGTTCATTTCGGCGAGCAGTTCGGATTGCCGGTCTTCGTCAAGCTCGGCGAGCAAATCGGCCGCGTCGTCGGAGTCCATCTCCTCGATGATGTCGGCGGCGCGCTCGGTTCCGATGTCTTCGATGAGCGAGCGCTGCGTTTCGGCGTCGAGATGTTCGAAGGCGTCGGCCGCCGTCTCGTCGTCGAGCTGCTTCACGACCGCCGCCGCTTCGCGCGCCGAAAGATCGCTGATGATTTCGGCGAGTTCCGAGGGATGCAGCCGCGAGAGCTTGCTCTCGGTCACCGAGAGCTGCACTTGCGACGGATTGGCGTCGCGGATCGGCGAGACGGAGTCCCAGGCGATCATCGAGCGCGGAACGCGCGCGGTAGATTGCCGGCGTGAAACGTTTACCGAACGATTTCAGGCCCAGCCGGCGCAGCAGGCCGGCCACGCCGACGTCGGCGGCGACGACGCGAAGTGCGTCGCCGGTGCGCGCGATCTCGAGGTCGTTGATGCGCACGACTTTGCGGCCGTCGACGTCGACGATCTGCTTGTCGAGCAAATCGGCGACGAGATACAGCGACTCGTCGCTCGGGCGGGGCGGGCTCGGCGGGCGCGACGCGTGAGCGCGATGGTGCCGTGCGTCGTCGACGCTCGGCGACGGTATCGATCGGAGCGAAACGCGAGCCCTTGCGCGGTTTTAATGACGAGTCCGTCGATGCGCGGAAACACGTCGTCGGGCTTGTTGCACGAGAAAATCGCTGACTTTGCCGATCGGAAAATCGTTGACGGTCGCCTCGCGGCCGACGAGTTCGGAAATGAAGCCCTCGGTAAAACCCATCGCTGTCACCCCCTTCGAAAACCGCAAACAAAAAAGCCGTCCGCCTCGCTGGCGGCCGGCACGAATAGAGAAGAACGGCGTAGCGTTCGTACCCCATCGTCGAGCTTTGGCACCACGCATCGTAGACGAGCCCGTTGGAACCCGTCAGCCGCGTTAGACATCGCCTTAGCTCGGCGGAGTCTGGTCTACCCACTTGGCGTCTCTCGACGTTTCTGGGCAGCGGCCTGTGTATCGCGTGGACGCCTCACCTAGCGAGGTATCCATATTAAGTATAGAGGCGGGGGTCAACCCCGGCGGATTAGCCGCCGAAGGCGCTGATCATCATTTTGGCGAGCGACAGCGTGCTGACTTGCATTTGCGACAGAACGCTGGTGCCGACACTGACGAGAATCTGTTCTTTCGTGAACGCCGTAACGGTTGCGCCGATATCCGCGTCACGGATCGAGCTTTCGCTTGCGGTTTGATTTACTTCTTGCGTCGCCGCGTTGTCCGCGGCGTAACCGAGCGACACTTCTTGCGCGCCCAGGTCGGCCTGCGTGGAGGTGATGGTGTCGAGCGCGTTATCGATACGCGCTTCCGAACCTTGATTCATCAGAAGGTCGCCGACCTGGATTTGGTTGACGCCCAAATGCAACGTATCCATTGCGCCGATCGAAACCGCGACGATGGATCCCTCGCCGGTTCCCGTGTTCACTTCAAGCGCATGCCCGTTGGTGCCCATCTGCTGCGGCACCGTTACGCCGACGGCGGTCTTGCCGACGTCGGTCGCGCTAAGCGCGTTGAAGTTGAAGTCGAATACCGGGTTCCCATTGTTGTCGTAGACGTAATACGGGTTCGAGCCCGCGCCGAACTCATCGAAGTAGTTGTTACCGGGCGTCACGTGAACGACGTTTTGCTGCGTCGGCCCGAAGCTCGGATCCGGGCTGGAAACGGTGAACGTTACCTGCAGCTGATTCGTCGTCGCATCGTAGGAATCGACCGAGAAGCTGAACTGCGCCTCTTCGGCCGTCGCGCTCACGAAGGTGCTCGGGAGATCGATCAACGTTTTGCCGCTGGACCCGACGGCCGGGTTAGACGGATACAGAAGCTTCGCGGGCTGCGTCTGCGCGTTCGACAGGCTTCCGTCGAGCAGCGGCTTGCCGTTGAAGTTCGTATTTTGCGAAATGCGATTGATCTCGAGAGTAAGCTGATCGATCTCCGTTTGAAGATTCTTCTGATCTTGCGGCGAGTTCAAGTCCGAGTTCGCCTCGACGACAAGCGACCGCATCCGCTGGAGGATCTCGGTAATCGTTCCCATCGCGCTATCAGCGACGGTCAAGAGATTCTTTGCGTTTTGAACCGACTGCTGGCCCTGGTCTAATCCTTCGCTCACGGTTTGCATGTGCGTGGCCATCGTGTAGCCGCTCGGATCGTCGGCCGCTGAATTGATGCGGAGTCCCGACGAGAGCTGCTTGGAAAGGTCGCCTAACTTCGATTCATTTGTATCGAAGTTGAGGAGCACGTTGCCGGAATAGTCTAGAGGACCGAGCTGCATTATTGCACCTCAGCCTTCGGACAAGGCGAAACAGAGGTGATCGAAACCGATCCTCCCCACGATTTCCGCCTTACGCGATGCGCTTTGAACAGCACATCCATGTCCAGCAAGTATTCCTCCATCCTTGGAGTTTCTTTAATAGGGCTTCCCTGCACGCTCCATGTGCCGGTTTCCCTTGGATTAACTATCGGCCAAACATCGTAAACATTCAACCCGCCGATGGGCCGCCGAGTGTAAATGTTCGGCCCGCCCGCCGAACCCTTTAGGAGCATGGCGCGCGTACTGCAGGCTCTAGGCCTGCTGGTTATGGCTTTATCTTTGAGTGGGCTTGGGCTGGTTTCTAGTGGGAACCCGGCTATGGTCGCGCTTGCCGACCCGTGCGTTCCTTCATTCGATGCAGCTCCGTCGCCGCCGCCCGCTGCTGCGCCGAACGCCTCGCCGTCGCCCGGCGCAAGCCCGGAACCGGCTCCCCAGACGTCCATCCCGCCCGGAAACGACCGTCCTCGTCCGGTCCCGGGTCCAACCGATGTAGCTGCAAACGTCCCGATCGCGACGCTTCCCCCGCAAAGTCCCACGCCTGTGCCAAGCTCGACTGCGCGCGCCCCGCAGCAGCTTCAAACCTATCCCGTCTTCGCTCCGAGCGAAAATCTGTCGACTCCGGAGCCGACCCCCACACCGGCTCCCGTCGAGACGCCCTCAGCTGCTCCCAGTCTCGCGCCCTGCCCGTCCGAACACCATCGCCTTTTCGGAAGCGGCCCCGTTGAGTTTTCCGGCACGGGGGCTGTCGACGTGGGCGCGCATCACGTTCAAAACAGCAACTTGGTAAGCTCGCAAAACCAGGTCGGTTTGGCGATGAACTTCTCGGTCTCGCGCCGCACCGATCAATCGTCGTTCGTCGTCTCGCAGGCACTGGGCGACTTCAACGGCGCGTACAACGCCGCGCAGATCAGCGTCGGCTACAGCACGCCGCAGTACCTGGTCAACTATGGCCCGGTTAACGGACCCTCGGACACGCAGCTTTCCAGCGGCGCTTTCAACCAAGGGATAACCTTCGGCGTACCCCGCGGAGCGGATGAATGGGACTTCATCGGAGCGCACACGCAAGGCGTGAACGGCGAAGGCTACCGCGTCGGCGCTATTCGCCATTCGAAGACGTCACGGCGCGGCGCGCTCTTTTCGCAAACGCTTTACGACGCGATGGGCGATCAATCTCACGGTACGGCCGGCACGCTCGACCTTGCGTACACCCGATTTACGAGCGCGAAGACGTTGCGGCTGGAAACAGCCATCTCTTCAGTTCGCGGAATTCCCGGCATTGCCGACGGTTTGCGCTTGGCCTACGGAGCGAACCTGAATTTTAACAGCGGTCCGTCATCTACCAGCATTAACTACACTCACATTCCGGATGCCTATGTCGCCTTGGGACAGGTGCAGTACGAGCAATCGCAGTTCCAATTCACGCGGCGTAATCCGATCTTCCATCAGGGCGTCCTGACGTTCGACTACGGCGATCTTTACGCGGTTACCGGCGGCGTTGCTAACCGGTCGACGCATGAGACGCTGAACGCGAACGTGCCGCTTGCGAAGAATATCTCTTCGCAGTGGCTTGTGAACTTTTCGTCGACCGCTGCGCAGGGCGACGTCGCTAAAGAACATGACATGGCGCTGACACTGAGCGAACAGGCGCACGGGTTCAATTTACAAGAGTCCGCGCAGAGCAGCGTCGTGAACGATTTGCTTGCCGGTTCGGCCACGCAAACCCAATTCATGGCGCAGCTCTCGCACGATCTCTTAGGCGGCTACGCCACGTTCGAAACGAACTTGTTAACCACGAAGAGTGGTGGAGCGGCCGGCCGCGTGACCGACGCCATGGCGCAATACACCCGCCCGATCGGCGCAAAGGCGGAGTTCTCGTTTTCGGCCGAGGCCGTTCATAACGGCGTTCTTGGCGAAGGGCTCGCATCGAGCAATCAGTTTACGACGACCTACAGTTTGCTGCGGCGAATTTCACCGGTCGTCGGCATTCGGGCGACGTACGGAAAGACTCGGCAGAGCGGCCTTTACGGCGGCGGAGCTTCTTATTTGAATTTCGACGTGGTCGGCCCGCTCGCGATCGGTAATGCCGCCCGGTACAGCGGACGTGCAAATCCCAATCTGCCGGCGGTAATTCAGGGTCACGTCTACCTGCAAACGGAGGCGACGTCGTACGGGCTTACCGGGCAGCGCGGCTTTCCCAACGTTTTGGTTACGCTCGACGGCGGACTTACGCAGCGTACCGACGCGAGCGGATCGTACGAATTCCGCTTCGTGAAACCCGGTCCGCATTTGGTGACGATATCACCCGGCACGCTGCCGGTGGGCGTAATTCCGGACGCCAGTTCGCAGAGCATCATGGTCCAGGGCGGCCAGATCGCCAACGTCGATTTCTCGGCGGGCCAGTTCGGCGGAATCGGCGGCGTTGTAACCGAGATGATCGCGGGCAAACCGGTGCCGGCGCCAAACGTTCTGCTCGTCGTCGACAACAACGAACGCGGATATACCGGCGCCGACGGTACGTACCAGATCGGCCATCTCACAAACGGCAAGCACACAATCGCGGTCGCGGCCGATTCGCTTCCGGCGACGATGGCGGTAAGCGGTGACGCGTCGCGTGAAGTCGTCGTCGGTCAGGGGGGCGTCAGTCCCGCGAATTTCCTGCTCACCGGACTGGGATCGATCGAGGGCGTTGTGCTGTACACGTCCGACGCCGGCTTCGGCGATCTCGTGGGAGCTACCAACGTCTACGTGGTAGCCGACCCTGGGCAGCACGCTGCTATCACGGACGCCGACGGGCACTTCATTATCGATAACCTCTCACCCGGACAGTACACCCTGAGCGTCGATCAGGACACGCTGCCCGACGGCCAGGGCATTATTCAAGGTCCCGATGGGCCGGTCACGGTGAACGGCGGAAGCGCGTCGGCGGGCGTGACTTTCAAGATTGGACCGCAGGCAAAACAGGTGGTCATGAGCTTCGGCGGCGGCAGCAGCGCGGCCGTTCAAGCGTCTTTCATTCCGGACAAAGCGCCCCCGAACAGCATCGTCGATCTTTTCGTTACTACTAATGAAGCGCACCCACGCTCGGTGACCGCCCAAGCGGACCTCTTTGGAACGATTCCGCTGAAGTACAACCCCGCCAAACACGGCTGGGTAGCTCGCATCGTCGTGTCTTCTGCCGTGACCAACGGCGATTATCCCGTTCATATCGAGGTTCAGGGCGAGAAGAGCGGTTCAACCGATACGTCGCTGACCGTCAGCAACGCGCTGCCCCTGATCTACGCTCGCGGCACGCCGGCCAACCCGAAGCCCGGCGAGGTCGTTCACGTGCTGGCGAAGATCCTGGCTAATGTGGAACCCGGCGACAAGATCGCCCTCGAGGACGGCCAGAGTATCGAGCTTCCTGCGCCCAAGGGCCACATCTACGTGCTGACGATTCGCGCCAAGCACCCGCTGCCTTACCATGGGCTAATCTTCACAAAACGCGGCGAGCGGCTGCCATTTGTAATCGGTCCGTGAGGGCGCAGTAAACCGGTAGTAAAGAATAGCCGCGGGCTCGCTTAAGCGCCTCACAACCTTGGTGGTGACTGCCGAAGCTAAAGTAGCGGAGGCAAGCTACGGATAGTTCGCCTTTGCGTGGCTCGGTTGACGCCAGCCTCAAGCAATTGCACGAGAAAGGATTTCACGAGTGAAGCGAGCTCTCACCCTAGCAGCGATGCTGGCGAGCGTGGCGGCAATGAGCAGCCAGGCCTTCGCGGCAGCGACTGTCAATCAGTACGGCTCGGTCAAGCTGCAATGGAACGTTGCGGTGGCCATGAATGCCGTCGTCCACACGAATTACACGGCGGCTTTCGCCTTCGGCGGCGCCAACGCGACCCTCGGCGCTAACCCCGCCGGCGGCTGCGGCACCTCCACCACGAACACCGACCTGAACCTCCAGTTCGGCACGGTTACCCCGACCTTTGGCTCCACGCAGAGCTGCGACTACCAGAACGCCGTCGGCGTGTCGGTTCAAACGAACGACAGCAACGGCTTCGCGGTCAACCAGTACCTCGACGCCGCGCTTCCGGCCGGCACGAACCTTTGCGCGTTCCCTAACAACGCGGCGAAGACGTTCCCGGTAACCCCGGCGGCAGCCATCACGACCACTGCGTGGGCCGCCGCTCCGGCTGCTTACGCCGGTGCTTGCGCCGCTGGCGGTGCCAACCTCACCAACGCCGGTGCCATCACGAACCCCGGCGCGGCGCCGGCTCAGCCGGCGGCAGCCTACACCGGTGAATATGCCTCGTCGGCAGCGCCGGCGGGCTCGGTGTTCATCAGCAACGCTACCGCAGCGGGCGCACCGCTGATCGGCGGCGAGGACCTCCAGCTCAACGTCGCGAGCACGGCTGCGTCGGGAAACAACATTTCCGCCGTCATGACCCTGCAGTTCATCGCGAACTAGGGCTGCCAAGCATCTAATAGGAGAGAGACGTCTAGCCGAATATGACGGGTGGTATGAAAAGGAATTTGATCGCTGCTATAGCGACCGTCCTCATCGTCATTGCCTCGGCGTATCCGGCAACGGCGGATCTCTCCCTTGATGTGGCTCCGGCGAAGATCGAAATGCAAGTCGCGCCGGGCACCACGCAGACGATTCCGATTACGGTTCGGAATAGCGGCAGCGCACCGATGCACATTCAAACGTCGATGGTCGACTTCGGAGTAACTCCGGGCGGGGACTACACGTTCACGAAGGCCGGTTCCAGCCGCTACTCACTTGCCGCATGGGCGCAGGTGAACCCGCGAGAGTTCGACGTTCCGCCGAATTCGTTTCAACTGATTCGCTTGACGGTGAACGTGCCGCAAGGCATCACCGGCGAGTACTCCGGCATCGCGTTCTTCCAAACGCGTCCGTTACGCCACGAAGGCGGCGGCATTTCGTTCTCGGAGCGCGTAGCCTCGAAGATTTACCTTTATACGGGCAACTCGATTCGCATCGACGGCCGGGTTGACGACGTCGCCGTTAAGCAAACGTCGATCGGCGAACGGTTCCTGATCGGTTTCAAGAACACGGGGACCGCCCACGTTTATTTGAACGGCCGGATCGAAATCCGCAAAGGCAACGACGTCGTCGCTCGAGTGCCGCTGCAATCGCAAGTGCTCGTGGAGCGCGGCGGCCGACGCGTGATTCAGGCGTACAGCGATAATCTGCCCGCCGGAAATTACACCGCCCTCGCGCTTATCGATTTCGGCGGCGCGAACTTGGCCGGCGGCCAGACGTCGTTCTCGGTTAAGTAAAATTTTTATGCGGCTCGCTTTGCGAACCGCCACCATCTAGGAAGAGTGGGTGAAAGACAGGATGTCTAGATACGCACGATACGGTTTGACGCTATCCGCAATCGCCTTTACGGTTGCCGGACTGCTCGGCGGTGCGCGTATCGCAGGCGCAACGCCTTTCACGCCTCATCCCATCGATGCTTCTCCCGTCGATCGACCCACGGCGCATCCTCTGCCGCTGCGGACGCCGTCGCTGCCGCTGAGTGCCTCGGCCTCGCCCTCACCCGGCGCGTCGAATGCTCCCGACCATGTTCAGGCGCCCGCGGGTCCGGTAAACAGCCGCTGGATCCTCGACAAAAACGGTCCAAAACCGCCGGTTCGCAAGAAGCTCTCCGAGTTCTTAGTGAAGACCGGCTTGCATACGTGGGGCGTTCGCAACGTGCGGCCCGTTACGACGATGAGTCTGCATGGCCGCCCGGTTCGTCCGTTCTCCGCCGACGGCAGCACCATCATTCTCACGGGCGACCAGTCGAACTACTTTACGAACGACATCACGCTCGCATACGGCGCCGACGTTTACGCCAACTGCCAAAACATGCCAAAGGCGAGCCATGCGTATACGTATTGGATCTATCCGCCCGATGGCAGCGGCCCGTACAAGCAGAACGTCAATACGGATGCGAACGGCAACTGTAACGCCTACACGAACTTCAACCTGTCTACGCCGTGGGGCGGCTACAACGCCGGTGCTACGATCAACTCGGATCCGGCTTACCCGGGCGTCTGGGTCCTTGCCCTTTACGATGCGGCCACGCCGATTACGGAAACCGAAATCGTCGCGAACTCCGCGATCAATTTTTCGACGTACGCGAATCTCGGTTTGACGGCGGTAACGAACGACTTTACGCCGGGCAATACGGTCGTCGTCGGCGCGAGCGGCTTGAATCCGGCGCACAGTTACGCGATCGGCTGGGTGTATACCGCCGGCAGCAGCCTTCCGTGCGAATATACGGTTCCAACCGCGTCGAAAAACACCAATAATGCCGTGTGCTTTACGGGCGCCGTCGCCGGCCTCCAAGCCTTCGGCGGCAATTTGACCCAGTATTGGGGACCCCTCAGCAGCCCATCTACCAATACGGCGCCGACCGGAGCCTACGACGTCCAGTTGTACGACACCACGGACAGTAGTCTGGTCTCCCATCAGCAGATTTCAATCGAGCCGTCGAACCTCTCGTGGACGCTCACGCCGTATAATGCATCGGGCGGCACGGTGCAGCCAACGGCCTTCTATAACAGCACTTATGCGACTGACGGCATCTTGGACCAATCGGTTCAGGGACTGACGTATAACGCAACCAATCTTCCGGCGACTTCTAACGGCGATACGATTGCCGTCACCGTCAGCGATCCGAACGGCGTCGTATTGACGCAACTGCAAAGCTATAATTATGGCAGCGGCGCATTGCCAATTCTGCAAAACGTGCCGACGGCCGTACAAGCCGGTGGGGCATTCACGAAGCAAGTTGCATTCCCGCTTAACGCCGTTTTTGAAGAAGCTTTCGGGCCGACGCAAAATCCCTTTGCGCCCAACGTTCTAACGGCGCAGCTTTACGATCAAACGAAGGGCATCGTTCTCGGCAGCAAATCGTTCCAGCTGCTCGGGTACTACGCCAATGCCGCGTGGTCGACCAACTCTATCTTACAAGCCGGTACGACCCCCACAATCGGGAACGTTACGATTACGAACACCGGCGGCACGAACTTCGGATCGTGGAACGGCGATGCTATCAGCGGCCTGCAGATTGCCTCCATTACAACCGACGGCGAGAGTCTTGGCCTCTCGTCCACTACCGCGGTCGATTCGGCCGGCAATAGCTGGACGATTACTTCTTCAGGCGTCGGTGTGAACACCGTTATCACGGCAACGCCGAACCAACGCAATGTCGGCATCCCCGTCGGCGGAACGCTCTCGTTCAATGTGACGGTGACGGTGCCGGCCGGTAAGTGCACTACTCCGTGCGATCTTCCGACACAGGTCTTGCCGGAGCACGGAATCGCCTACAGCGCGGCGGGTTCGGCATCGCCGAATCTGCAGGTGCTGGCGTCGGGTGTCAATCCGAACACCGTCGTGCCGACCATTGCGTGGTCGGTGCAAAGCGAGAGCGCAACTGCGAATATGGCGGCGCGCGCAAGCAAGTACGGACAGCTGACCTACATCTACGGTACGGCAAATTCGCCAACCTCGGATTACTATACGGTCAATCTGACGCTAAACAACGTCGTGTCAGCCGGGAATCACCGGTTAAGCGAAGTTAGACTGACGTTCCCCTCGGCTGTCGACTTGAACGCGGTTGTTCCGACGCTCGTGAGCGGGCCGGCAGGCTACACGTGGAAACTGTACTCGAATACGACCGCAAATGCGGCCGGCGTTTCGCCCGTTGCCGGTGCAAACCAAAACGTTATCGCTATCGCGTGCAAGCAAACCACGGTCGATGGCTGCGGTATCGCAAAGGGCGCCTCCGGAACGTTCGTGATCCGCTTTCCGCTGTTCAAGACGTCGTTCACCGAGACCGATATTGCGGCCGTCGCAAACTTCGATAAGGGCAATGCCTACGGAAACTGCGGCAGCTGCGCCGATGCGGCTTACACGCTGAGCCCGACGTCTACGACCGTGAACGCGATCGCCGGAGCGACGAACGTCGACTCCTCGATGCTTTCCGCATACTCGCTGAATCCGACGCTGATGACGATGCAATTCCAGCCGGGCACGGTTGGAACGGGCGGCGGCGCGACTTCCGGCAATCTCGTATTTACGAACACGCCGGCATCGCACGATCCGAATCCGGACTGGGTCGATGAAGTGAACCTCACGTTCCCGGCCGGAACGGATCCGGCGTCGATTACCGTGCCGGCCGGCTGGTATTCGTGGGAAACGGCAGCGGGCAGCCGCCAGTGGGTTATCGCACTTTGTCCTAAGCCGGGACCGACGAACGCCAACCCCTGCTCGACAAACGAAACGGCGAACGCTATTGCTCCCGGCGGCCAGCTTAACATGACCGTGAATTGGAGTGCGGGCCCCGCGGCGGGAAACTACAACGTCGGCTGGTATGTCACCGGCGCGAACGGCGGCGTGGATACCAGCGCGATGGCGCAAACGACCCCGATTACGTTCAGTAATACGACGGCCTCCGCGGCGTTTACCCAGATCAACGGAGCCATTGTTCCAAACGGAACGGAGCCCCAAGTCGGCGCCGACGTGTCAAACGGCGGGAGCACGTTCGTCTACACGGTTGTAAACACGGGATCGACAGCGATCCAGGGCGTTACCTTGACGATTCCGTCGGCTACGCGGTCGGGAACCAACGGGACGGACAACGCAACCGGAAACGCCGGCTACTTTAATATCACGGCAGCGCCCACACTCACGTATTCCGGCGGTGCATCCGGGTGTACCGTCGCATATACCAACGTCAAGCCTGCGGGCCCGGTAGACGGCTCCATCACCCTTACGGGGTGCAATATCCCGAAGAACGGCGGCACGGTCAATATCGTGTTTGTCGCGCAGAGCCCGTACCTCGTCGGAAACGAATTCACGTTCCCGTCGACGATCACGAGCGGCGGAACGAACTACGCAACGCAACCAACGTACAGTGCAGCAAACGTTCTGTCCGTAATTTTGAACGGGACCCTGACCCTACTCACGCCCAATGCGGGATGGGTCTTCCCGACGCAGCCCAACTCGGTTGTGCCGGCTGACGCCACGTTAACGCCGCAAACGAATTGCGTCAGTTGCCGTGTTCTGGCGGGTTCTCCGACAACGGTCGACTTCGGCGTCTTCAACGGCACGTTCAACGCCGCGGACGTTTTGGACGCGAGCGTTCGTTCCGACGCGAACAATCCCAATTCGTGGGTGCTCTACGTGACCACGTCACCGGGCACGAATCCCTCGAACATGCTCTCCGCCGACATCGACAACGGCGCCGGCCGGTCCAGCTCGCACGCGGGATTTACGCTCAATCAAACGACGATGACGCCGGTGCTTACCACAACGCCGGGTCTTCAACTCGCAAACTACTCAGGCAACGCGTATCATGGTCCGCTCGACTCTGTGATGAACTTCTCAGTAGCGACGGGTGGTAACACGTCACCTCAAACGGTTACTCTCACCTATACTTTGGTGTTCAACTAATGGGCAAGGTAACGCGCACACTCACCCTAGGACTTCTCGCGATCGCCGCGCTGGTGGCGTTTGGAAGCGGAAACGCTTGCGCTGAAGTCGGTTCGGTTAAACTTCAGTGGAAAATCGTTCCGATCGTCAACCTGACGATTACGCCGAACTATCAAACGGGCTTTGGTCCGCAAGGCGGATCGGGTTCCGGTTCAACGCCTGCACCGGGAGCCGGCGCATCGCTCAACGGCGGTGTCGTGGATTTCGGCAACCAGGTGGTTCAGGGATATGCATACCTTTATAAATACGCGGTGAAGGCGGCGGTGCAAACGAATGACGACAACGGTTTCACGCTGTACGCCGAAGGCATGACGGACATTCAGGACAGCACCAGCCCCGGATCGACGATCCCGCTGAATCAGACGCTGTTCTGGCTGCCTTCGGGCACCTCAAACACGCCGTTCAGCAGTGCAACGGCTTTCCAGCCGACTCACGCGGGGACGTGCGGCGTGGCGTGCATCAACTACGGCGGATCGCCGCCCCCGGCCAACACGGCGGTGTGGTCGTATCCGACTACGACGATGTCGCAGCCGGGTAACGCCGTAACGGAGGGCTTTGACTACGAACTCCGTTTGTATAATAGCCCGCCGGCGGACAGCTTCAGCGTTTATATCGTTTATACGGCGGTGGGAAATTGAAGAAATTTGCGATTGCGTTTTTAGCCGTCGTTACCGTCCTAGTATTCACGCGTCATGCGCAGGCGCTTCAAGGAACGCTGGGAACGAAGCAAATCACCGTCAATTTTACCGTCACGCCTTCGCCGTCGCCTACGCCCGTCGCGTACGTTCCGGTGTCGCAACAGGGAACGATTGCATTCGCCAGTGTTCTTTCGCGGGCGGACGCGTCTAACGAAGTCGCCTACGATCCACTCAGTACGAGCGACATGGTGGCGCAAGCCACGCCGCAAGGAAGCGTGAAAGTCCAATTTACGGTAAAAGCGGACCCGTCGTACCAGTATTTCCACGTCGTCCCAGGGGCGAGTATGTCTTCTCCGCTTTCGGCGGGATACGGCGCAAATAGCTTTCCGTGCGTTTTCCAAATCTTCGCAAAATACGCGACGGCATGGACTGTCACCGATTACGCCTACGGCAGCAATACCACGGGTGGAACGGCCGGGCTTAACGGATTTCCTATGTACAATTATCCAACGAAGAGCGACCTTTCGTGGCTCGCGGAAACGATCACGACGACGTTCAAACCGTTCGCCAATTCCGGTCAGCCGGGCGAAACAACCTTCACCGGCGCGGCGGGTGCCGCGAAGACCGTCTGCATCGATCTCTCGCTAACCGTCCCGAGCAATATCCCGGCGGGCGACTATCAGGCGACGTTCAGTTACCGGATGACGCATAACTAGAACGCTGTGCGCTTGCGACAAAGGCCGCGAGCGCTGCCAGTAACACAATCGAATAGACGCCGCTGCTTTTCCGGTGAAGCGCATCGTACGCCGGAGTTAGCAGCGGCGTCGTTTGCATTTCCGGGACGATGATCTGCGTTTCGACGAATCCGAACGCAATCGCGGCTGCGACGCATGCCACGATCACGGCGGCGCGGCGCCGCGACTCCAATGCCGTGAAGACGGTAATTGCGACCGCGGCGATGCCTAGCCAGTCTCCAGTTTTCGTAATCGCCGTGACCGAGGCGGCGATGGTACCCGCGAATGCCGGCACCGGACCGACGTGCGAGAAGGCGATCGGAGCGAAGAGGAACGCAAATCCCGCCATCGCACCTACCCAAAGTCCAAGCAACACGATCCGCAAAGAAAACCACATACATGACCCTCTTACCCGCCGGACGTCCCGATCCGTTAAGCGTCGCCGTCGACGTAGCCCGGGAAGCCGGCGCGATGCTGCTCGAGTATGCTGCGCTACCGCTGGAAATCGAAGAAAAGGGCCGTCGTGCCGATCTTGTGACGGCGGCCGATAAGGCCAGCGAAGCGTTGATCGCGCAACGGTTGCGCGCAGCCTTTCCGAACGCAACGATTTTGGGTGAAGAGACCGGTACGACGCACGGCACGAACGACGAGCGGTGGATCGTCGACCCCCTAGACGGAACCACGAACTACGCGCACGGCTATCCCCTGTGTTGCGTTTCGATCGCGTACGAACGCGCCGGCGAGCTGCTCGCCGGTGTGGTGTTCGCGCCGTTCATGAACGAGCTTTTTGTCGCGGAGCGCGGGTCGGGAGCGCAGCGAAATGGGAAACCGCTACGCGTTTCCGGCGTCGATCGCGTCGGGGACGCCATGGTCTGCACCGGCTTTCACCCCGCCGATTTTGAACGCAACGCTGAATGCTTCGCCGCGGCTTCACACCGCGCGCAGGCCGTACGGCGGGATGGGTCGGCGGCGCTCGATCTCGCGTACGTTGCCGCGGGGCGGTTTGACGGATTCTGGGAGTTCGATCTGCATCCGTGGGACGTTGCGGCCGGCATGCTCTTGGTGTCCGAAGCCGGCGGAGCGGTCACGCGCATCGACGGCGGTGCTTCCGGCGCTCGAAGCGCGGTCGATTCTTGCAACGAATGCACGAATTCATGATGAATTTCAAGAGGTGCTGCGCCCGGGCACCCGGTAAGAAACCTTCATGAGCGCACCGTTGATCGCCCGTATTACCGGCGGTTTTCTATTCGTGCTTGGCGTTGGGGGATTTGCTCCCTGGATTTCGCCGCCGGCGCCGTTTGACGCACCGGTGCTTGCGCTCGGGGTTTTCTACCGGCTTGCCTTCGGCATGTTCGCCACGAACGCGGCGCACAGTATCCTCGACATACTGCTGGGGCTCGTTGCTATTTTCGCCGCGCGTTCTTTTGCCGGAGCGATTGCCTGGTGCCGCGTCGCCGGCTGGTGGTCGCTCATTCTCGCGTTTTTCGGCTTGATTCCGGTGACTAACACGTTCTTCGGTATCGCGCCGTTGTACGGGCACGACTTGTGGCTCAACGCGTTGATCGCATTTGTGACGCTGTACGGCGGGCACGGCCGCGCTTCGCGGCCGGAACTGCAGCCCGCGTAATTTAAGCCGCCAGCGGAGCGCGTTCGGTCCACGTACCGCGCCGGACCTTCCACGCCGTAACGAGCCCGCGTGCCGTCCAGGCGATGATCCATGCGATGGGGACGCTGTATAAACCGATGTGCAAACGCTCGATGCCGTACCACGTCAGTGGAAGTACGCAGACGCTGCACACTACGCCGAGCACCATTGAAAATCGGGTATCGCCCGCGGCGCGAATCGGCGAAAGGCCGACCATCGCGAGGCCTTTGATCGGCAGCGTCGCCATATGCAACGCCAACGGCAGCGCCGCTGCGGTGGCGACCGACGCGTTCAACGTAAAGAGGTAGGAGAGCGGCCACGCGAGGATGGCGACGAGCGCACCGGTGACCGTGGAAACGAGCAACGTCGTTCGCAAAGCGCGTCGCAAAAACCAACGCGCGCCCTCGATGTCTCGCGCACCAAGCCGTTGTCCGATGACGGTTTGAGTGGCGCTTTGCAGCGGGCTCGGCACGACGAACGTTAGGTCCGAAACGACGTTCAGCGCGCGAAATGCCGCGATTGCCGTTGGTCCGACCGCAGCGAGCATCGAGACGATCGCGATGTCCGGGCCGACCAGCGCCAAACCGAAGACGCTCTCCGGAAGACCTAGCCACGCGCACCGCACGGCCAAATTCCAGTCAACCGTCAATTCCGAGAAGACGCGATACAGCGGCTTACGAGCGACGTAAATCACGGCGAACACCGCGGCAATCGCTTCCGATAAGAATGTTGAAACGCCGGCGCCGACGATCCCGAATGCATGATGCGTCACTGCGCCAAGCGCGAGTACGACGAGCAGCGGGATGTGAATCAGGTTGATGATGGCCAGCAAATAGATCCCTAGCTTGCGGTTTCCCGCTGCGCCAAGTCCAACGATTAGCGGAGCCGACACGGCGATCGGCACGAGCGAAAAGCATCGCAGCATCAAATAAAGACCGGCAGCATGCGACGACGGCAAGCCGCCGATCATGCGCGTTACCATCGGCACGCTGAGCGGAATACTCACAATTGCAATGGCCAGCGAAACAATGAACGGGATAATGAACCCCGCGCGCACCGTTCGCCCGTATCCCTCGACGTCGTGCGCACCAATGCGTTGCGCTGCAATAATGCTAAGGCCGCTCCAGAGACCGCCCACGGTCATGATGAGCGTGAAGAAGACGATCGTTGCGGCCGTAACGCCCGCGAGCGCGACGGTGCCAAGATATCCGACCACGATGGTGTCCACGATGCCCAAGATCTGGTCGCCAAGCATCTGCACGGCGAGCGGAAGAGAAAGGCGCCGGAATGCGGCGCCTACACGGGTGTGATCCACTACCATCGAGGCTGGGCCGTTCATGTTTGCTTCCGCAAGCCATCCAACGTTGAGAAAAAGCGATCGATTTCTTCGTCCGACGTATAGAAATGCGGGCTTACGCGAATGCCGCATCCGGGCCGGTAGTCTACGAAGACCCGGTTTTCGATAAGTTGTTTGCACACGCGACCGGAATTATCGAAGTCGATGCCGATCCAGCCGGTTCGCTTCTGCGGGTCCAGCGGCGTGTTCACGCGCAATTTTCGATCGAGCGCGGCCTGCGCAATTTTCGTTGTTAGGCGGACGTTATGCTCGCGAATGCGCGTTACGCCCACCGCGCGAATCAATTCGTGACCCGGGCTCGCGACTAGATAGCCCGGAATCGTCGGCGTTCCCGTGCCCAAACGGTACATTGACGCCGCATAGCGAATCGGCGCTTCTTCAAAATCGAACGGCTTCGCGTGCGCCATCCAACCGGTAACCGCTGGACGGAAACGCTCGAGCAGCGACGGCTTCACGTAAATCCATCCGCAGCCGGGACCACCCATTAGCCACTTGTGCGATCCGCCCGTCACCATGTCGATATCCCATTCGGTGACGTCGTACGGATACACGCCGGTCGTTTGATAGGCGTCGACGCAAAGCAGCGCCCCGACTTCGCGGCAATGCTTTTGAATGGCGCGAATGTCCGCGACGGCTCCTGAGACGTAATAGGCGTGCGAGAGCACGGCGATCGCCGTATGTTCGGAAATCGAGGCGATGATTTGTTCCGTAGGGATCGTCATGCCGTCGGCAGACGGAATCACGACGGTTTTCGCACCGTACCGTTCCCATTCGGCCCACACGTACGTTAGCGACGGAAACTGGAGCGCTTCATACACGACTTCGTTGCGCGAGCCGCGGAACTCGATCGAGGTTGCAACCGCGGCTTGCAGCACGGAAACGTTCGGTCCGAGAAAGACCGTACCGGCCGGAGCGCCGATGATTTTGCCGATGCCATCGGAAATTTCGCCGATGCGCGGAAGCCAGTGTTCCCAGGCCTCGGGGCCTTCGGTCGCCCACTCGTTCCAATACGTCTGGAGCGCGTCTCGCGCACCAACCGGTGCCGCACCCATCGAATGGCTGACAAGATACGTCGAATTTTCCAGAATCGGAAAGCGGTCGCGGTGCAGCGGTTGCGTTATTGTCGCGGGCGCGTTCATGCGTAGCTTCCCTCACCCAAGTGCGTGCGGACTTCCCAGAGCTCAGGGAATAATTTGAAACTCAACGTCCGCGCCAAGATATTCGGCGCCGAGACTGCCGCCGGTTCCTTTCTTACTGCCGATCATGCGTTCCACCATACGAACGTGACGGCCGCGCCACAGTAACAACCGTTCGTCAAGTTCGATGAGGTCTTCCAGCAGTAAGTAGAGATCGTAGTATTCGTCTTCGCCGGTATAAATCTGGCGAAACGATTCGACCACTTCGTCGTTGGTTCCAACCTTGAAGCCCCGGCGTGCAAGCAGCCCTTTCACGGCGTCGTACAAGGAAGGCTCACCAAGGCGGCGTTCCAGCCGGCCGCGTTGCGCGTCGCTCATCTCGATGTACTGGAGTGTTTCCGTCCGGCGCACGCCGCAAAGAAACTCGATCTCCCGGAATTGGATCGATTGAAAACCGCTGGCGGGATTCAAGTTATCGCGAAACTGATTGAACTCTTGCGGCGTCATCGTTTCCAAGACGTCGATTTGCTGCTCTAGCAGCCGTTGAATCGTATGGATACGCCGGAAATATTTTGCAACGCGCAGCAGGTCGTCGTTGTCAAGCGCCGCCATGACGGCTTCCAACTCGTGCAGCAGCTGCTTGAACCACAGTTCGTATACTTGATGGATGATGATGAACAGGAGTTCATCGTGGTGCTCCGGTCGCGAAAGAGGCCGTTGCAGATTGAGCAACTCCTCGACTTTGAGATAGCTGCCGTAAGAAAGACGTTCGCTCACTACTCCACCGTTAGATTGAAAGTAAGGCTGCGCGCCGGCGCAGCATTGGTGTCAAAGGGCCGCGCGTAACTGAAGATGATCGTTGTAGACCCGCTGCGATTCGCATGGAAGATGAAAAGCTGCTGGCCGCCGGCGCCGGGCATGCCGTGCGATGGACGCTGGTAGACGTTGCCTTCGTACGCGACGAGCTTCGAATCCGCAATACTCGCCGTCCACGCAAAGCCGGTAGTCCGGTTCGACGGCAAGGCGATGAAGAAGTCTTCGTCGGCTTTTACGGTTTGCGTTTGGGCCGCATCGTCTTGTACGAACACCGGCGAGTGCGGCGTGAAGGCGAGGAGCGGGGATGCGCACGCGATGACGATCGAGGCAACGATCGCCGAAACGAACGGATGCTTCACGCGACCGGTCCTCCTACTCTCTCATATTCTTCGTTGATGCTGCCGCGCAACACGTGCCACGCCATCAGGTAATCTCCACGCAAAGAAGCCAAAGGCGCCCGGAACGTCTCGGGCTTATTGTGCTCGATGAAAGCGTGCGAAAACCATGCGGGTCCGTAGCCGGCTGCGAGACCGGCGGCCGCGAGCCACGGTTTACGCATGGCAAGACCGGCTAGTACGATGGCCGTCGCTGCCAGCGTCCCGCCGACGTGAAGGGCGCGCGTCCGCGGATCGCTATGGGCGCGCAGATAGCGCGGCCAGAATTCGTCGAAGCTCATGGCCGTTATGCCTTACGGGGCTTGGCGGGCTTCTCCTCGAAACGGCGCTCTGGCTTTCATCGGAGGAAGAACATGAAACGTTGCTTAGCGCTCATCACGGTCGCCTTGCTGGCCGCGTGCTCGAGCGGCGGCAGTTCGTCTTCGTCGGCATCGGCATCGCCCGGCGCGGTCGCGACGAACTCCACGGATTTCCCGCTTTATAACGGAAGTTCCATCGTTACGTCGCGCGATTGGAAACAGGCCATTAGTCCGTCGCTGGCATCGGCGGATAAAAGCGTTTTCCGTCAAGGCGCGGGGACGTATTCCGGCCACGAAGTGATTGCCCACACAACCGCTTCCATGCAAGACCTGCGCCAGTGGCTGGACGGACTCGAGAAGACGCCGCCTTCGGGTTATCAACCTGCGGCAACGGGAAGCGGCGTCCAAGAAGCGCGTAACCGCGCGCAGGCGGCGGGCCTGGACTTCGACGCATTCCAGAAAACGGTCGGCGGCAAACGTCACGGCATTATCGTCGTCGCGATCGATCCGGATTTGTTACAGAAGAAGGCCGGACCGATGCTAGGCTTCATTTCGAAATATCAAATGCTGCCTCAGAGTCTGCGCGATCCGATCGACGCGCAAGCCAAAGAACGCACGGGATTCTCGATAAGCGAAGCCCTAAGTCAGGATACCCCGCTCGGCGCCGCGTTGGGCGCGCTTGACGGACTTCGTTCGTCCGGCGACCGGGGCGTCGTCGTCATTGATGCAACGAAAGAGTAGCCTTATTGCGCTCGTCGCACTCGCGATGACCGCATTCCCCATCTTTGCGCACGCCGATGAAGCCGCCCCGGCTTCGCTCGTGCCTCGTTCCTACGCGGGCGTGCAGCTATTGTCGATCGTCGGCGTCCATCGCGACATTGCCGGAAGCCAGTACGGCGTCGGCGCCGGCCCGCTCGCGCAGATCCACGTCGGATCGCCGCGTTTCGCGCTGCACCTCGAAGGCATTCCGGTTGTAAGCGTTCCAACGCGGCCGTCGGCGCATTATGGGCAGGCAACGCCGAAACTCGGCATCTTCAACGGGCAAGTGGAGTTTGCGCCGATGGCCGATGCGCGGTTGTGGCTCGGTATGGGCACGACGATTTACAATCAACGAACGCCGCTCCCCAATCTCGACCAGCAAGTATCGTCGCGACTCGCCGGCGCGCGATATACGGTGCGATATCGCACTCCGCTCGGCACCTCACGCTTCATCGAAGGACTCGCGGGCGTCGCGCCTTCACTCACCGGATCCGACCGGTATGAATACAGCGACGGCGTAACGCCGGCCGTGAATAAGGAAGAGCGCGCGTCGGAAATCGATGCGTCGGTTGCCTATGGCTGGGATCGCAACGCCAGCGAATGGCTTGTCGGCCTTCGAACGCTAAACTTCAGTGCGAAGTTCGTTCAAGCGGGCGACGCTGCCGATCGTAACGTGGGTGTCGGGCTCATGCTCGAGTGGCGGCACCTTATCCGCCGATAACGATCCCTTCGAATCTCAATAGGCGCCGTCGCAAAGAATTGGGGCCGGCGCCTTTGATTTTTCCATCGGCGCCGATGACGCGGTGCGCCGGAACGAAAAGATCGATCGGCGTTTTTCCCATGGCCATCGCGACGCCGCGATGCGCGCGCGGAGCGCCGACCGCACGTGCGACGTCCGCGTACGAAACCAGTTCGCCGATTTCAAGTTCGGAGACGGCGCGCCAAATTGCGACTTGAAACGGCGTTCCGGCAAAAGCGAGCGGTAAGTCAAATCGGCGCAGCCGCTTGCGCGCATATGCTCGCAGTTGCTCGTGCGCTTCGCGAAGCACCGGGTGGTGCGGCGCCTTGGTCGACGGCCGCACTGCGAGGCGAAAATCGGCAGCGACGATGGCGTCGCCGTTTGCGGTGATCCAGAGCGCGCCGACCGGCGTCGCTGCTGCAAAGGACTCGTCGTTCATATAGTAGCAAGCAACCCTTCCGAATCTACGATGGAGGGCGGCGATGTACTTCTTTCGGATCGCAGCTTTCACGGCGCTCGCGCTGTCAGCCGCCGCATGCGGCGCGCACAAGAACGCCGAGTCCGGTTCAGCTTCGACGAGCGTTGCCGCGCAGCCGACCCTTGCTGCGCCCGAGACGCCTGAAATCTCGCTCGGTGCGCCCGTCTATCCGTCAGCAAAGGCTAACGGGTCCATCGCAACGACGCCGCACGGGACGATGGCGGCTTTCATGACGAGCGATCCCTTCGCTGCGGTCTACGCATACTATAAAACTCATCTGCCGGCCAGTTCCCAAGCAGCGAAGGTCTTGACCGGAACCGCACCCGTCGCCGCGTTCGAACTCGGCGACGTCTCAGCAACAGAAAGAACGACGGTGACCATATCGGGCAAACCGGGCCGTACCGACATCGTGATCATGCATGAAACGAGCAGCGAAGGCTCTGCGTCGCCGGAGGCAACCGAGTAGATGTCGCTTCAAGGTAAGACGCTCTTCATCAGCGGCGCGAGCCGCGGGATCGGCTTGGCGATTGCTTTACGCGCAGCGCGCGAAGGCGCTAACGTCGCGATCGTTGCAAAAACGACGGAGCCTCACCCAAAGTTGCCCGGAACGATCTATTCCGCGGCCGAGGAAATAGAAGCGGCGGGTGGCCGCGCGTTGCCCGTGGTGTGCGACATTCGTTTCGAAGAACAAGTCGTAGGGGCGGTGCGGCAAACGGTTGAGCGATTCGGCGGAATCGATGCATGCATCAATAATGCGAGCGCCATTTCTCTTACGCCTACCGTCGACACGGACATGAAGCGGTACGACTTGATGAATCAGGTAAACGCGCGCGGAACGTTCGTCTGCTCTAAGGCGACGATTCCGTATCTCGCCAAGGCGGAAAACCCCCACATTCTCAATCTCGCGCCCCCGCTGGATATGATCGCGCGGTGGTTCGCCAATCACGTTGCGTACACGATGGCGAAATTCGGAATGTCGATGTGTACTTTGGGTATGTCGGAAGAACTTAAGGCGCAGCGCATCGCCGTGAACTCCTTGTGGCCGCTCACGACCATCGATACGGCGGCGGTTCGTAACGTGTTGGGCGGCGACGCAATGGCGAAGGTCTCGCGTACGCCCCAGATCGTCGCGGATGCCGCGGTCGAAATTCTCAAACGGCCGTCCACCGAGTGCACCGGGAACTTCTTTATCGACGAGGAGGTTCTGCGAAGCGCCGGCGTCACCGATTTCTCGAAATACGCCATCGTCCCGGACACCCCGCTGATGCCGGATTTCTTCGTTCCCGATGAAGCGATCGCCAAAACGACGACGCCGCTGCACAAGATGCCGTACTAGAATCGAGCCGCTAGATGTCCGACGAAATTCTCTACACTAAAGACGGCGCAATCGCGTCGCTGCGCATGAACCGCCCCCAGAAGAAGAACGCAATCACGGTAGCGATGTATTCCGCGATGGCAGAAGCATTGCGCGATGCGGCTCAAGATCCTCACGTTCGCGCGATTGGAATCTTCGGCGGAAACGACTTCACCGCCGGCAACGACATTGCCGACTTCGTGGCGGCCGGCGGCTTTAGCGAAGATATGCCGGTGTTGCAGTTCTTGCGCGCTCTGAGTGAGTTTCCCAAACCCGTACTTGCCGGCGTCAAAGGCGTAGCAATAGGGATAGGCACGACCATGCTCATGCATTGCGACGCAGTGGCATGCGGTAAAAGCGCTCGTTTTATGCTGCCGTTCGTGAAGTTGGGCCTCGTTCCCGAAGCCGGATCAAGCGTGTTGTTTCCGCTGATTGCCGGCCGCAACCGTGCAAGCTGGTATCTCTTGTCGGGCGAACAGTTCGGCGCCGACGAAGCTTGCGATATGGGCCTCGCAACGCGCGTTATGGAAGACTGCGACGTGGATGGCGGCGTCGCCATGATGTGCGGCGCGCTCGCCGAGCTTCCGCCAAATGCGCTCGCTACAACGAAACGTTTGATGAAGGCCCGCTTCTCCGACCTCGTCGACCGCGCCATGCGTGAAGAAACTCACGCTTTCGCCGCCGCCCTCCAATCCGACGAAGCCCGCTCCGCCCTCATGAACTTCATGCAACGCACCTGACGTAGCGCCTCCCTTCGTCATCCTGAGCCCGTCGAAGGACAGGCGCATATCAGCACAAGCTTTTCCGCGTCCACGCGCAGGACGATTGATGCGCCCGTCCTTCGACAAGCTCAGGATGACCGAGGTGGACTCGGTGCTCAATAGCGAGCCGCCGAAGCGCGTGCTGTCGGCATGACGAGGTGGACGAGCGAGCCATCGAAGCGCGTGCTATCAGCAAACCTCGTCATCCTGAGCTCGTCGAAGGACCGGCGCATGTCAGCACGAGCTTTGCGTCGTCAATGCGCAGGACGATTGATGCGCCCGTCCTTCGACAAGCTCAGGATGACCGAGGTGCACTCGGTGCTCAAATAGCGAGCCGCCGAAGCGCGTGCTATCGGCAAACCCCGGTCATCCTGAGCCCGTCGAAGGACAGGCGTATATCAGCACGAGCTTTGCATGGTCAACACGCAGGACGATTGATGCGCCCGTCCTTCGACAAGCTCAGGATGACCGAGGTGGACGTTGCTGCTCAAATAGCGAGCCTCGAAGCGCGTGCTATCGGCAAACCTCGTCATCCTGAGCCCGTCGAAGGACAGGCGTATATCAGCACAAGCTTTGCATGGTCAACACGCAGGACGATTGATGCGCCTGTCCTTCGACAAGCTCAGGATGACCGAGGTGGACGTCGGTGCTCAGTAGCGAGCCATCGAAGCGCGTGCTATCGGCAAACCCCGTCATCCTGAGCCCGTCGAAGGACAGGCGCATATCAGCACGAGCTTTGCATCGTCAATGCGCAGGACGATTGATGCGCCCGTCCTTCGACAAGCTCAGGATGACCGAGGTGGACGTTGGTGCTCAAATAGCGAGCCGTCGAAGCGCGTGCTATCGGCAAACCCCGTCATCCTGAGCTCGTCGAAGGACAGGCGCATATCAGCACAAGCTTTGCGTCGTCAATGCGCAGGACGATTGATGCGCCCGTCCTTCGACAAGCTCAGGATGACCGAGGTGGACGTTGGTGCTCAAATAGCGAGCCGCCGAAGCGCGTGCTATCGGCAAACCTCGTCATCCTGAGCCCGTCGAAGGACAGGCGCATATCAGCACCAGCTTTGCGTCGTCAATGCGCAGGACGATTGATGCGCCCGTCCTTCGACAAGCTCAGGATGACCGAGGTGGACGTTGGTGCTCAAATAGCGAGCCGTCGAAGCGCGTGCTATCGGCAAACCTCGGTCATCCTGAGCCCGTCGAAGGACAGGCGCATATCAGCACCAGCTTTGCGTCGTCAATGCGGCAGGACGATTGATGCGCCCGTCCTTCGACAAGCTCAGGATGACCGAGGTGGACGTTGGTGCTCAAATAGCGAGCCGCCGAAGCGCGTGCTATCGGCAAACCTCGTCATCCTGAGCTCGTCGAAGGACAGGCGCATATCAGCACCAGCTTTGCGTCGTCAATGCGGCAGGACGATTGATGCGCCCGTCCTTCGACAAGCTCAGGATGACGGGGGGCGGAGGCCGCGGAGGATTTTGGCTTCGGTGTTGAGGTAGTAATTCGAGCCGTCGAAGCGTGGGGAATCGGCGAACATCAAGTACAGATACTTGAAGTTTTCCGAGAAGCTGTACGCCGGGAAGTGATCGGACGGCGTCATGGGGCGCGTGCGGATATCCTTGAGCGACGTGTAGCCGTTGGCGACGCGGCAATTGTCGCGGACGGCCGTGAAATATTGGGAAGCGGTGCGACGATACTTTTCATCGTGAGTCAAGAACCAGAGATCGAAGGCGCTGTTCGCGTATTCGGGACGGAACGCATATGCTGCGTCGGCGATTGCCCCGGTGCGCCAGTCGATCGTTTCCGGGAAAAGTGTGTAACGATCGAGCACGGACGTCCACGAGTCATAGAAAGCCTCGCCAACGTCACGGTGTCCGCTCTTCGAAACAAGCTCAGCATAAAAGGACGAAAGTTCGCTGAGAGTACCGTCGCCCGCCGGCGCACCGGTCTTATAGTTGACGGTTTGAAACCATAAATGGCCGTTCGCATGCGCGCTGCAATACTTCAGGAGCGGCGGAGTTACGAGTTCATACCACTCGCGGCATTGCTCGAGGTGCAGCATCTGCCAACCGCCCCACAAGTATTCGTAGAACGAATCCGACGGCTCATCGGGCCCCGTGTCGTCGGTGTCAAAGAAATCGCCTTTTTCGACATCGAAGTACGTGCCGAGCAGACCTAGCGGCGAACGCTTGGCGATGACGGTTTCGAACGCTCGCATCGAAGCGCGGAGGTATTTTTGATCGCCGGTCAAGCGAGACAAATCGCCGAACTCGAGCACGTTCGTGCCGATTTCCGCGAGGTTCGTTTTGGGATCGCTGACGGCGCCCGTGCGTAAGTTGGCATACCGGTATGGTGCGCCGCTTGGAGATTTTGTGAAGCACGGCAGCAGCCGGTCCGCCAAATCCTTGGCGCCGTCCAAGAAGAAGCGGTCGTTGGTCGCATAGTACCCGGCGAGTAAACCGCCCACCATGCGAATTACGGCTTCGAACATTTGCACGTTGCCGTCAACGTTGAAGTCGAGATGCGACTTCAACCACTTCACGCAGGCGTCCACTTCGTCGTCGAACTCCATTACGTAAAGCGTATCGAGCGCTTCGATCATCGAGAGTCCGAAGGGGTGCGTAGAAATGAAGAAGTTGGAACCGGTACCGGCGATCGGATGGACTTCATCGAGTCCCCACGCGAAGCGCTTGTAGCCGGTCCACGCGTGGAAGAACTCTTCGCGAACGGCTTTCGCAACAGTCTTGGGGTCCGCCGGTCCGCTCGCGCCTAAAAATGGAACGGCTGCTGCCGCGGCTGCCAGGCGAACAAAATGCGGCCGTTTCAACGCGGTCCCGAGCTCTTTTTCTCGTCCTCGTCACGCGAAAGTTCTTTCTCGTGGAACTCTTTGAGCGTTTCGTACGCCTCGCTGTCATCTACGTCGACCGCTGGATCGAGAAAGAGTTCTCGATTGATCTCGTGAGGAATGTCGCGCTCGCTCATCGGCCCTCCGGCGGAAAATAAGGATGGGGTCGGATTCGAACCGACGGAACGCTCATCACGTTCGGAAGTTTTCAAGACTTCTGCATTAAACCGCTCTGCCACCCATCCCGGGACGGACGAACGCGAGTTTTCTTAAACGCGGACCCGGGTCCTGTCCCGGGTGGTACGAGCCGCTCTTCTGGGTAAGCGACGTTTGCATGGCGCTCCAAAGCAATCGTCGCATGGCCGCATTGGCGCTCGGTGCGCTGGGCGTTGTCTTTGGCGATATCGGAACGAGCCCGCTCTACGCCTTCTCGCAATGTTTTTCGCATTCGTTCTTACCGAATACGCGCAACGTGCTTGGTATTTTATCGCTTATCACGTGGGCGCTGATCGTGGTCGTTTGCATCAAGTACGTAACCGTTATGTTACGAGCCGATTACGACGGCGAAGGTGGCATTCTCGCGCTGCTGGCTAAAGTCGCGGCGAGCCGTCCGGGCGGCAGCGTCGCGCTCACGGGAATTACGATGATCGCCCTCTTCGGAGGCGCAGCGCTTTACGGTGACGGCGCTATTACGCCGGCCATTTCGGTTGTATCGGCGATCGAAGGACTCGAAGTGTGGACGAGTGAGGCACACCGCTTCGTCGTTCCGCTTGCGGTCGCGGTTCTGATCCTATTGTTTGCATTACAGAGCCGTGGCACGGGCAAAATCGGCAAACTGTTTGGCCCCGTGATGGTGGTATGGTTCGCAGCGATTGCCGTAGCCGGCGCGGCAGCGGTGTTTCGACATCCGGGCGTCATTCGCGCGCTTAGCCCGTACTTCGCCGTGGAATTCTTCCTGCACAACGGTCTTTCGTCGGTTGTGATTTTTGCGGCGGTTGTTTTGTGCGTCACCGGGGCGGAAGCGCTCTATGCCGATCTCGCGCATTTCGGCCGGCGGCCAATCACCTTGGCGTGGTATGCGATTGTGTTTCCATCGCTGCTGTTGAACTACTTTGGCCAAGGCGCCAACGCGCTCGAATCGCCGCGCTCGCTGCAAAACGCCTTTTTTGCGCTCTATCCGCAGCAGCTGATCGTTCCAATGGTAGTTCTTTCGACCGTCGCAACCGTGATCGCCTCACAGGCCCTGATCTCCGGCGTCTTCTCGCTCACGCATCAAGCAGACACAGCTCGGTTTCGTGCCGCGATTCCGCACGATCCACACCTCGCGGCGCGAGGGCGGACAAATCTTTATTCCGAGCGTGAACCTTGCGCTCGGCATCGGCTGCATCGCCATCGTTCTTGCATTCCGGTCGTCTGCGGCGCTCGCCGGTGCGTATGGTCTTGCCGTCTCGGTAACGATGGCCTGCACGACCATCGCCTACGCGGCCCTTTCGCGAAAGCGGCACGACCCGCTATGGGAGACGGTTTTACTGACGGCGCTTTTCGCGTCGTTCGACCTGCCCTTCCTAGTCGGGAATTTTTCGAAAGTCTTGAGCGGCGGATGGCTGCCGCTCGCAATTGCGCTCGTGCTCTTCACGCTGTTCGTTACGTGGAACCGCGGACGCCGCCGGTTGATGGCCTTCTTGCGCGATCACAGCTTGCCGCTAACGGAATTTGCGCATCTCGTTCGGCCGGGCCAATCGGAGGGAACTGCGGTGCTCTTCACCGAGGACGGTCGCGGCATTCCGGAAACGCTCCGCAATTGGTGGACCACCGAACATATGCCTTTGCGCACCGTCGTCCTATTGACGATCAAGAACGTCAGCCGCCCCTACGTTCCGAATGCCGACAGAATAGAGATCGAACCCCTCTCGGCTCAGCTCGTACGCGTGCGTGCCGTGTACGGCTTTATGGAAGAATCGTGCATCGACGACATCGTGCAAGCGCTGCACAAAGAAATCCCAAGCGTCGAACCGGAAACCGTGACGTATTATCTGCCGTCACCGAGTATCGTCGCGGACACCTCGTCGAACGGGCTTCCCGCGTGGCAGCGCTCGCTCTTCGTCCTGCTCTCGCGCAATGCGAGGTCGCGCACCGACCGGCTTGGGCTTCCGACGGAACGCGTGATGCGTTTCGGCGTGCGCATCCCGATCTAGGCACGCCTAAATAGGCAGCGCAGCCGGAGTGGGGATGGGCACTGCGGAATTGCGCGACCATGGACGAGTCCGTGAACGACAATCTTACGCCGCCCATTCGCGACGTCGTCGTCGACGTGCCCGGCTGGGAGCGCGTCAAGCCGCGCATTCCGGACACCATCGAGCGGCGCAATTTAGAGAAGCAGCGCAGCGTTCGCGAAGTCGTGTTCGGCGTGCAAGACGGCATTCTCACGACCCTCGGCATCATCACCGGCGTCGGCGTCGCCGAAGGCGCGCGCTCCGCCGTCTTTATCAGCGGGTTCCTGGCGCTGTTGGCCGGCGCCCTCTCGATGGGTGTCGGCGAGTATCTCGGCGGCAAATCCGAGCGTGAGGTCGTTCAGGCGGCAATTAGCAAAGAAAAGCAAGAGATGGCCACCGACCCGCAAGGCGAGTTCGCCGAGCAAGTGGCTTACTACAAGCTCAAAGGCTTCAGCGCGGAAGAGGCACAGATGATTGTTTCACGCCTCACGCAACACCCGGACATCTACCTCTACGAAATGGTACGCGACGAATTCGGCATCGACCCGCGCGACGCCGAGGAAACCGGATTGCGCGGCCCGATCGCGATGGGTCTGTCGTTTGCGGGCGGATCGCTGATTCCGATCGTCGCTTTTCTCTTGCCGCTTTCCATGGGTGTGTCGACCGTGATGGCCTTGATTTTGGCGGTCATCGGACTCTTCAGCGTCGGCTACTACGCGGGTACGCTCAGTCATCGCAGCCCGGTCGGCAAGGGTTTTGAAATCGTGCTCTTCGGCTGCGTCGTTTTCGCGCTATCGTATCTAGCCGGACACTTCATTCCGCCGTTCTTCGGTCATGCGCCCGTGGGCGTCGGCGGCTAAGCGCGGCCTTCTTCGGCGTCTTGCTCGTCCAAATGCGAGCGCGACTCGTCGAGCACGTAGCGATTTGCAGCTTCACGGTTCGTATCGGAAACGTGTTTGTCGAAATACGATACGAACTGTTCGTCCGTCGCGTTTTGCTCGATCATTTGCTCGAACACGTTTTGCGAAACGCCCGCCCGCTCTAAAAATCCCATGGAAAGCGGGCAGTACGCTACGTAATCACCGCCCGTGCCGGCGAATTCGGCCCGTGCTTTGTCGGCAAGACGTCCGAGCCAGGCGTAGCGGCCCACCATTTCTCGTCCGCTGCGCGGAGGCGTCTTGTTCAGATCGAGGGCCGCAGTCGCATTGGCCATAAAAGTTACCTCTCTCCCATTAGGTCTTCGTTCAGCGAAATTGCTGCGCGAGCACCGCTCGCGGCGGCAAAAACGATTTGATGTAAGTGCGTCACCGCGTCGCCGGCGGCATAGCATTTCGGAACGCTCGTCCGGTACTCGTTGTCTACGTCGATGCGCCCCTGAATCGTCATATTACAACCAAGCTTCTCCGCAAGATCGGAATTCTGAGCAAGGGGCACACACAAGAACAGCGCATCGCGTTCGATTGTTTCCCCGTCTTCGAACTCTATATGCGATAGTACGCCATCACGGCTTACCAAGCGGCGGATCGGCGACTCTTTGACCCGCACCGTGCACTCGTTCATCCAGGAGCGCTCGTCATCGCTCAGGGGGGTGCGAAGATCACTGCACACGAGAAGGTTCTTGCTCCATTGATAGAGTTCTCGTGCCAGCTCGACGCCGCTGCGAGTGGTTCCCCACGCGGCGAGCTTGCGATCGCGCACTTCCCATCCGTCGCAGTACGGACACGTAAAAACGCTCTTGCCCCACGCCTCGTTCAGACCTTCGACCTCTGGGAGCACGTCGTATACGCCCGTCGCCAAAATGACGCTGCGCGCGATGAACTCCTCCGTGCCGCCGGCAGTCACGGCAAAGGCGGATCCGTTTGCGCGTATCTCGTGAACGACGCCGTGGTGAAATTCGACGCCGTAAATCTGCAGTTGCTCGCGGGCGCTCGTGAGCAACGCGTCGGGCGACATTCCATCGCACGACAAGTACCCGTGCAACTCCCTCGCCGTGCGGTTTCTTGGTGCACCGCCGTCAACTACAAGCACGCGTCTGCGCGCGCGCCCCAAAACCAACGCGGCGCTCAATCCCGCAGCGCCTCCGCCGGCAATGACGGCATCGTATGATTTCATGCGCGAACTCTACCCAAAGCGTCAGTAAGCTTACGCTTTACTCATGCGTTTCTTGCGAAACCGGGTAACGGGTGATGAGCATATTCATTCACCACATCAGGAGCGCAGCACAGCATGAGATCAAGCAAAGTCATGTCCGGAATGGCCCTTCTGGGATTTGCCGCCTTGCTTTCGACGGCGGCACCGGGACTGGCGCAGCAATCGACGCCAAACACGAACACGCAAACAACGTGTCCGCAGGGAACCACGAGTACCGGTCAAGCGACCAATCCCAGCACGCAAACCTCCAGCGGCTCGACCGATACTAGCTCGACCACGAGCAGCACCGGGACCAACAGCAATTGCGGAACTGTGACCACTGAAGGAGCGGGTGCGAGCCAAAGCACGCAAACCGTTACTAAACCCGGGACCGGCACCTCCGTCACCGGCACCACCGTGCACGAGTTGCCGAAGCCCGGATCGAACGGAAGCGCGAATGCGAGCCCGAACGGCGTCGACACCCAAAACAACGCGACCGGCACGACGACGACTCCGTCGAGCAACAGCACCACGACGACGAACACGACGAATACGACGACTGCTCCGGCGACCGGTACGATGACCGCGCCTGCGCCGTCCACTAACACCCAATACAACAGCGCTCCGGCGCCTGCGATGCAGAATCAAGACATGCTCCGTTCGAATCCGAACGGCTCGGACTGGCTCAATAAATTTAACCGTCCGGGGGTTGTCGCCAGCAATCGCCATCATAAGAAGACGAACTGGGTTGCCCGTCCGCCGCGTCAATAACGCGCATCTCGTCGAAAAGAAAAGGCGTCCGTCAAGCGGACGCCTTTTTCATGACGTTTGCAAAGGCCTTAGGCGCACAGATGTTCGCGGTTGGGCGGCGAAATCAAATCGAGTTCCGGTCCAATCGGCACGATGCGCGTTGGATTGATGTCGTCGTGCGTGTAGTAATAGTGGCGTTTGATGTGATCGAAGTTGACCGTTTCGGCGACTCCCGGAATTTGATACAAGTCGCGTAAATAGCCGGAAAGATTCAGATAATCGGCGATTCGCCGCAAGTTACACTTGAAATGGCCCGCGTAAACCGCGTCAAACCGAATCAAGGTTACGAAGAGACGCCAATCAGTTTCGAGCGGCCGCGCGCCGAAAAGGAAGCGCCGCGTGGTAAGACGTTCGTCCAGTTCGTCGAGCATTTCGAAAACCGCATAGGCGGCGCGCTCGTAAGGCCGCTGTTCCGTTGCGAAACCGGCCTTATAAACGCCGTCATTGACCTTATCATAGATCCGCGCGTTGAGCGCGTCTATCTCGGCGCGATGCTCGAGAGGATAAAGATCGAGATCGTTGCCAACTGCGTTAAACTGCGTTTCGAACATCCGCATGATGTCGTCGTCGGAGTTGCTCACGATTTTATTGGTTTTGGTGTCCCAGAGAACGGGAACCGTAACGCGCGCATCATAGGCCGGATCACTCGCAGTATAAAGCTCGCTCAAGAAAAAATCGCCGTGATGCCATCCGCGTTCGTCGCGAACCGGATCCATGACCGCTACGTCGATGGCTTTTTGCAAGCCTTTGAGCGCCCGAACGATAAGGGTGCGATGCGCCCACGGACACGCGTAAGAAACGTAGAGCCGGTAACGGTTCGGCTCGGCGGGGAACCCTGAACTGCCATCCGCCGTTACCCAGTCGCGAAAGGCATCGCCCTGGCGCTCGAACGCGCCGTCCGCGGACTGTTCGTCGGGAAACTGCGCTTTTGCGGTAGTCATAGTGCTGGCCTCGAAAAATGTTTGCGCGGGAACAATTGTGCGGAAAGTGAATCTTGCCTCGCCCACGGAGGAAGCAATCGTGAAGGGATTTATCCTCGGAATCGTCGTTACATTGCTGGTTCTAGCAGCCGGTGCCTACATCGGCGTAACAACCGGCACGTTGATCCCGGCAAACGCCGACGCCCGGCCCGGAAAACTCGAACGTTGGGCCGCGGGCTCCTCGCTGCGCGCAACGATCGATCGTGAAGCGCCGAAAACGCAGCCTCCCGTAGCATTGAACGATGCGACGCTTGAAGACGGCATCAAAATTTACGGCGACAACTGCATCGTTTGTCACGGCGCCTCGGACGCCCGGCCTTCCAATATCGGCTTCGGGCTTTACCAGAAAGCGCCGTTGCTTCCGAAACATGGTGTCGAAGACGACCCGGAAGGGGAAACGTATTGGAAGGTTAGGCACGGCATTCGTCTTACCGGCATGCCCAGTTTCAGCAACTCGCTAAGTGACACGCAGTTGTGGGAAGTGTCCCTGTTCCTCAAGCACATGGACAAACTACCGCCGGGCCCCGACAAGAAGTGGAAAGCCATGAAAAATCCGGCCGAACTCGTTCCGCCCGATAAGCTGCCGCCGCCCATGAAACAGCGGCAGTAGAGGAAGAATTAGGCCGAGAAATCGTCGTAATGCTTCAAATGGCTCGTATCGATTTGCGCGGACTGCCGGTTTGGGATCGCCCGAGCGCCGTCTTCGAGGCGTTCGATCGCCTCACCGACGGTGAAATGCTCACTGTCGTAACCGAGAATGAACCCCGTGGACTGACTGCCAGCTTGCAGCAGAGCCGCCAGGGTGAGTTGTTGCTCGCACCGCATCGCGTCGGCGCAGAAGAGTGGCACGTAACTCTGCGGCGCCCGAAAGGGGGCGTCGATACCTCGCAATCCGCGTTGCTAGGCCGGTCGCCGGTCTTCTGCGACCTTCCGGAGCTGGCGTTGCACGCGCTGGCGAACGCGGCGACGGTGCACACGGTCCGCCGTGGAAATACGATCGCGCCGGAAAATTCCGAATCGCCCGCGATCGGCATGGTCGTCGAAGGAACGCTCGCACTCGCATCCGGATCCGCCTCGCGCAATCGGATTTTCTACGAAATCGCCGCGGGTGAGATCTTCGGTGAAACGGAGTTTTTCGATAACGGGCGGACGCTTGGGCGCACTATCGTGCTCAGCAAAACGGCTCGTTTCTTTCGCATCCCGTACGAAGCCGTTCGGAACGCGGCAGCAATGCATCCGGACGTCTTCGTCTCCCTGGCTCGGATTGGTGCGCAGCGCGCGCGCCTGCTGGTCGAAATGCTGTCATCGCAATCGACGCAGCCGATCCTCTCTAGAATTGCCGGCGTGCTTGTCCAATACGCCGTTGCCGAGAAGGGTCTTGCGCCGGCAACAGCGCCGTTGCCGAACCTCACGCAGTCGCAAATCGCGGCCGCGGCAGGCACGGTGAAAGAAGTTGCCGCACGCGCGATCGCGGAGCTCGAGCTTCGCGGTCTTCTCAAACGCGAACGTGGACACATCCGCTACTTAGACCGTCAGGGACTCCTCGATTTGATCCGGACGCCGGCGTGATAGCGGCGTTCTTCAGACATGGCAGCAACGCGCTGCTTTTCGGCGCGCTCGCAGTTCTGGCCGCAAGCTTTGCGGAGCACGCTTTTCCGTTTGCGCCGTTCGCTGCGCTCGTCGGGGCGCTCGTATTCTTCACGTCGGAGTACTCGACACATCGCTTTCTCTTCCACGCCCGGCCCTCGAAGGCGAACTGGATTCTCAAGCTGCAGCATCGTCTGCATTACGACCATCACATCGACCCCCCGAAACTCGAACTGCTGTTTTTGCCTTGGTGGTTCGTTATTCCGACCGGGCTCGCGTATTTCGCGTTGTACTTCGCGATCGCACGCGACGTCGGGATTGCGCTCTCGTTGATTTTCGGGACGTTCCTTGGCCTCGCATTTTACGAGTGGGTTCACTACGTTGCGCACGTGCCGTTCGTTCCGAAGACCGCCATGGGCCGGTACATGAAGAAGTACCACCTCTGGCATCACTTCAAGAATGAACATCTTTGGTTCGGCGTCACCAATCCGGCGATGGATCGCGTCATGCAATCCTATCGCGGCGTCGACGCGGCCGAGCGCAGCACCACGGTGCGCGAAATCTGGCGCTGACCCTCAAGGCCGTCCCAGAAAGCCGCGACGGCGTCTAAGATGGCCGTCCCGGCGGCGATAAATCGATCGGCGGAAAAGTCCTCACGTGCGAACGCCGCCGCCAATTCATCGTCCGTATGCGCGGCGTGTTGATCTTCGAGCGCGTCGTGCCAGGTCCAGAAGCCAAGCGGCATGTCCGGCATGCGCGTGTGCTTGAGGTGTTTCAAGCCGGCTATGAGCTCTTTCCAAAATCCGGCTGCGGCCCAGTGCTCGATGGCGAAGGATGCGCCGGCCGCGACGGACTCGTCGTCGGAGCCGTACCACTCCATGAGCGCGTCGCAGAATCCGACGGTCGTCGCCCAGCCGTGGCGCCGTTTCCCGATCTCGCTCCACGATAAGCCGAGCGTCGCCGCAAACTCGGCGAGCCATTCAAAGTGGCCGGCGCGAAATCGGAACGTGCCGCCTTCGATGCTGCCGTTCGGCGTAAAAACCACGCCTAGCTCATTCATGAGAATCTCTTTGCCGGCGCGGTAACTCTCCATGCTCGCGGCGTTAATGCATTTGCGCAGCTGCGCTTCGATGAAGAGATGGCTGAACACGGAAAACTGAACCGTGAAAGCTCGAAGCTGTTCGATCGTCGCTTCTCCGTTTGCAAACCAGCGCGTGTAGCGGTTTTCGCGCACGATCGGGTGCTTTTCGATCGTTTGCGCAACCTCGAGCCTAAAGGCTTCGAGATCCGAACTGGGCTGAACGGCGTGGGCGCTTTGCATTGGAGTCCTCGATTTCTTGGAGCTGAGGGAAGAAAAAAACCGCCTCGCGTCGGCGAGGCGGCTTTTGCATTTGGCGATGGAGTTCGCTTAAGGCAATGGCGCACCGGGCCGGCTCCGATTGAAGCGGCCGTAATAATACGAAACGGTGGCGTGCTGGGCGAACATGTTAGAGGCGACTATAGCATGAAGGAATTCGTGATGCAAGACGGTGGATTCTAAAATAATGTCGTTTTTGCTGAAGTGGCTTCGTCCGGAAACCTCGTCGCGCGTGGGCCTGCGGCCGCACCGGAACGTGGAAGTTCCGCTCGGCTTCGGCGCCGCCTACGAGCTATGCCTGAAAGAAATCGACGGGACGCTCGGGGCGAACGTTTACGTTGACGACCGGACCGGCAGGCTGATCGAAGCGGGTTTCGGGCTCATCAATAACGAGCGCATTCGCTGTTCGTTCGAGCCGGTGGACGAAACACACACGGTGATTCGCGTCGAAGCGTTCTTTCCGGCCGGCAAAGTGATCCCGGAACGGTCGAACGCCGTCGACGCGCTTTCCACCGCGTTGGGACGCCTTAAGACCGAGTGATCCGGTGGAAGCCGGTATAAGGGCGCAGCGCCTGGGGAACGGTAATGCTCCCGTCGACTTCTTGGTAATTCTCCATGATTGCGAGGAGCGTTCGCCCCACCGCGAGCCCCGAGCCGTTTAGCGTGTGCACGAACTCCGGTTTGGCTTTCGCGTCGCGCCGGAATCGCAGGTTCGCGCGACGCGCTTGAAAGTCGGTGCAGTCGGAACAGGAACTGATTTCGCGATACGTTTGCGCCGTCGGCAGCCACACTTCTAAATCGTAAGTTTTCGCGGCGTTGAAACCGGTGTCGCCCGCGCACAGCAGCATCACGCGATGCGCCAGTCCCAACTCCTCGAGTAAACTCCCGGCATTCCCGGCGAGCGTTTCCAAGTTGTCAAACGACGACTCGGGCGACGAGAGCCATACGAGTTCGACTTTTTCGAACTGATGCTGGCGCACGAGTCCGCGCGTATCTTTTCCGGCCGCGCCGGCTTCTTTACGAAAACACGGAGAGTACGCCGTGTATCGCCGCGGCAGTTCGGCGGCGCTGAGAATTTCTTCGCCATGCAGCGCGGTCAGCGGCACTTCAGCCGTTGGAATCATGAAAAGATCGGCGTCTTGATCTTGGAACATCGCGTCGGAAAACTTGGTAAGTTGTCCCGTGCGCCACATGGTATCGCGCGTAACGAGATACGGCGGGTCGATTTCCGTGTAGCCGCGATCGACGGCGCGGTCGAGAAAAAATTGCGCGATTGCACGCGACAAGCGCGCGCCTTTCCCTTTCAGGACCGCGAAACGGCTACCCGAAAGTTTGGCCGCGCGCTCGAAATCTAAGATGTCGAGCGCTTCGCCCAATTCCCAGTGCGGTTTCGGCTCGAAATCGAAACGGCGGGGTTCTCCCCACGCGCGTACCTGAACGTTGTCCTCGGAATCATTGCCGTCGGGGACCGAATCGTCCAGCACGTTCGGCGTATTCTCCAGCAGCCCGCGCAGAGGGGATCCGGGTGCATCCGGCGCCAGCTCTTTTGCGCGCGTTTCGTGTTCGGCGATCTTCGCGGCGAATGCGTCGAGTTGCGGTTTCAACTCGCGCGCAGCGGCGGCTTTATCCGGCGCTTTGCCGATTTCTGCCGAGAGCCGGTTCTTTTCGGCTTTCGCCGTTTCAACCGCGTTTAGCGCCGAGCGGTACTCCGTATCGAGACGCAGAACTTCATCGACAAAAGACGGGTCGATTCCCCGACGTTGGGCGGAGTGCCTAAAACGATCGGGATCGCGACGTAAAGCAACGATATCGAGCATGGAACAGCGCGGCTTCGGCTTCTTAGAAGAAAATCTTTTGTCGCCCGCAGATGCGATAGCGGCATTTTTTCAGCGCGTCACGCTCGCCGCACCCGGTATTGAAACGGTCTCCATTGATGCGGCGCACGGGCGCGTCCTGGCGCGACGTGTCCACGCCGACCGCGACTATCCCGATGCGCCGCGTTCCGCCATGGACGGCTTTGCGCTGGCAGCGCGCAAAGAAGCGCAAAGCTTGCGTGTCGCCGGCGAGATTGCAATGGGCAGCGCGTGGCCTGCGGCGCTCGTTTCCGGAACGGCGCTCGCCATTCCAACCGGCGCCGTCGTTCCCGAGGGTGCCGATACCGTGGTGCCCATCGAGGAAGCGCAGTTACGCAACGGAGTGGTTTCGGTCGGGCCGACGGAGCCGGGTGAAAATGTGAATCGGCGCGCGCACGACATGCGCGGCGGGGAGCCGGTACTGCAGCCGGGCCGGCGCATACGCGGTCCGGAGCTCGGCGTACTCGCAACGCTCGGTTTGGCTGAAGTGTCCGTCTTCCGGAGGCCGTCGATCGGCGTGCTGTCGAGCGGCGACGAATTGATCGCGGTCGCAGCTTATCCGCGTCTGGGGCAAATCCGCGATTCAAACCGTTATGCCGTCGCCGGAACGCTGCTCGCCATGGGCGCTGCCGCGGTCCACTTGCCGACGGTGAACGACGAACCCGGGGCGCTGGAAGCGGGCTTACGCGCCGGGCTCGACCGCTGCGATGCCGTCGTCGTCACCGGCGGCTCTTCGGTGGGAGAGCGAGACCGGACGCCCGGCGCCATCGCGGCGCTCGGCACGCCAGGCGTCGTCGTTCATGGCCTGAAGGTAAAGCCGGGAAAACCAACGGTCCTGGCGGCGGCCGGCGGCAAGCCGGTCATCGGCCTGCCGGGTAATCCGGCGTCGGCACTAATGATTCTCGAAGCCATCGCCGCGCCTATCGTCGCGGCGATGACCGGTGTCCAATCCGAGGTCCCGTTTGAAGTGGATGCAGTTTTGGATGCTCCCGCGAGGAGCCGTCTCGGGTGGACCTGGTACGTTCCCGTATCGCTCCGGCATGAGGGAGCGGCCTTCGTGGCGCATCCCCTACCCTTGCGCTCATCGATGGTCAGTTTGACGGCCCGCGCGGACGGCTATTTAGAGATCGCTCCGCAACTTGAAGAAGTGCCCGCGGGTACGTCGGTTAGAATCCGCAGTTTCCGGTAGCTCGTTCGAAATAGAAAGCATCTGGTGATCCGACCCGCACCTTCAGTCGAAGCGATTCCGCCCACCACGCCGTTCATCGGCCCCGAGCAATTGATGCGCGAAAGCGGCCGCACGCAGCTCGTGCGCCTCGGTGCAAACGAAAGCGCGTTCGGACCGTCGCCGCGCGCCGTGGAAGCCATGGTTGCGGAGATGCCGCATCTTTCGTGGTACGGCGACCCTGAGTCACTGGATTTGCGCGACGCTCTGGCCGCGAAGCACTCGTGCCTGCCGCAAGAGCTGGTCGTCGGCGCCGGCATCGACGATTTGATGGGCCTGGTCGTCCGCGCTTACGTCGCTCCGGGAAGCGCGGCCCTTACAACGCGCGGCTCGTATCCGACCTTGAACTATCACGTGATCGGCTACGGCGGACGGCTCGTTACCGTCGACTACCGCGAAGACGGTACGCTGGATCTCGAGGCGATGATCGCCGCGGCGAAACGTGAAAAGCCGTCGTTGATCTATCTTGCAAATCCGGACAACCCGAGCGGAACGTTCACGGCGCGCGCGGACCTCGAGCGATTTCTCGACGAGCTTCCGGGCGACGTCTTGGTGCTATTGGACGAGGCGTATGCGGACTTCGTCGGCGCCGAGACGTTGCTGCCGGCGCGCATCGAAGACCGAATCGTCCGGGCGCGGACGTTCTCGAAGGCCTACGGCATGGCCGGCGCGCGAATCGGCTACGCCATCGCCTCCGAGACGGTGATTCAGACGTTGCAAAAAATTCGTTTGCAATATGGAGTGAATCGCAACGCGCAAATCGGCGCGCTTGCGTCGCTTGGGGACCCCGCTTTCCATACCTACGTCGTGGAAGAAACCGCGCGGGCGCGGCAGGACTACTACCGCATCGCGCGCGAGGTGGGCTTGCATGCGATCGAATCGTTTACGAACTTCGTTTGCATCGACTGCGGAAGCGCTTCTCGCGCGGTTCGCGTAATGAACGAGCTGCTGCTTCGCGGCGTTTGGATCCGCAAGCCGGGAGCTCCGCCTCTCGACCGGTTCGTTCGGGTAAGCGCCGGCACGGAACCGATGCGCCGGGCGTTCGAATCAGCGTTTAACGAAGTGCTTGACGAGGTTTCCGCTTGAAGTACTCGATCGTTTCAGACGTGCACGGCAATCTGGAATCGCTCCAACGCGCCTTCGCGATGATCGATGACGAAGACATCGTGATGTGTCTTGGCGATGTCGTCGGTTACGGTCCGAATCCGAACGAATGCGTCCGGATGGTGCGCGAACGCGCAAAGCATGCGGTGCTGGGCAACCACGATCTGGCGGCGCTGGAAAACTTCGGCGTGGAGTACTTCAACGACGTGGCGCGCGCCGCGATTGCGTGGACGCAAGACGTGTTGGACGACGACAACCGCACGTGGCTGAACGCGCTATCGTACGAGCTGCGCTTTCCGGAGTTTCTGCTGGTACACGGCGCTCCGGTAAACTACTTCGAGTACATTCTCGACAAGCGCACCGCATTAAGAGCGTTCAATGCTACGGACGCCCCGCTGGTTTTCGTCGGCCACACGCACATCGCGGAATATTGGGCGCTGGAACTCGACGGGACCGTGAGCCACAAGCACATGCAAAAAGGCGGAGAGCTTGAACTGGAGCCCGGAAAGCGGTACATCGTCGATGTGGGAAGCGTTGGGCAACCGCGCGACTTAAATCCGGACGCGTCGTTCGTGCGGTTCGATTCGGAGAGTCGCCGCGTCGAATGGGTGCGTTACGACTATCCCATTGAAATGGTGCAAGAAAAGATCCACGAGGCGCATTTGCCGGATTATCTGGCACAGCGTCTGGAGGCCGGGCGGTAGGTGAGCGTGCCGATCGACGACGGGAAGTGTTTTGCATGCGGCCCCGACAACCCCATTGGTTTACATTTACATTTCGACGGCGACGGTGAAGGCGTGCTCGCGCGTGTTACGCTCGGTTCTGATTTTCAAGGCTGGCAAAACATTGCCCACGGCGGAATCGCGATGGCGCTTCTCGATGAAGCGATGGCGCACGCAGCCGGTCATGCCGGACACCGCGGCGTGACGGGAAGTATGAACGTGCGTTTTCGAAAGCCCGTTCCGTTGGGCGAGCCGCTTCAGGTGCGCGGCCGCATCGCATGGCAGCGGCGCAACGTCCTCGGGTTAGAAGCAACGGTGCTTGATGCATCGGGTACGACGCTCGTGCAGGGCGACGGAAATTTCGTTTCCATGGGCCCGCTTGACGCGGCGATGGACCGCCGCAATCCGGCTACGCGATAAAGAATCTTTATCATGGCTAAAATGAAACAGCAGCGCGCAAAAGCGGCCGAGGAAAAGCGCCGTCATAACACGCCCGCAATCGACAACCGTCGAGCGCGTCACGAATACCACATTCTCGAATCGCTCGAAGCCGGGCTTGCGCTGACCGGCACGGAGGTCAAGTCGATTCGGATGGGCGGCGTGAGCTTGAACGAGGCCTACGCGCGTTTTCGCGACGGCGAAGCGTGGCTCATGAGCATGCACGTTCCCCCGTATAAAGAAGGCAGTTTTTCGAACGTCGAGCCGAACCGTCCCCGTAAACTGCTGCTTCATAAAGCGCAAATTGCCGACTTGCAGGCCCGCGTGAAAGAGAAGGGCCTCACCATCGTTCCGCTGCGGATGTATTTTACGCGCGGCATGGTGAAGGTCGAACTCGGATTGGCGCGCGGCAAGAAGATGTGGGACAAGCGTGAGTCCGTCGCCAAGCGCGACGTCGAACGTGAGATGGCACGTCACGTTCATTAGTCCTAATCGACATGCGCGGCGCTAAACCGGAAACAGCCCTCGAGCAGTCCATCGAACGCGACGGCGTCATTCGCCGCGGCGAACGCGTCGTTGTCGCATGCAGCGGCGGAGCTGATTCGATCGCTTTGGCGGCGGCGCTCGCGGCTGTAGGAAAACCGATGGATCTGCGCTTGAGCTTGGCGTACGTGCATCATGGAACGCGCGAATCCGCGTGGCAAGACGAGTGCGTGGTGTTGCGGTGCGGCGCGACGTTCGGCTTGCCCGTCGACGTCGTTTCGCTCGATGGCTTAGACGCGAGTGAAGAAGCGTTGCGCGATGCGCGATATGCCGCGCTTGCCCGCATCGCGCGCGAGCGGAAAGCCGGCGCCGTTGCGACCGGCCATCACTGTGAAGACCAAAGCGAAACGGTATTGCTTGCGCTCTTTCGCGGAGCGGGACCGGACGGATTAGCGGGCATTGCGCCCCGCCGCCCGCTCGAAGAAAACATCGAGCTGGTGCGACCATTGCTGCGTATCCCGGCAGAAGATTTGCGATACTACTGTCACGTGCACAGTTTGCCGTATGCCGTGGACCCGACGAACGCCGATGCGGGCTATCGCCGCAACGCCGTTCGGGCAGCGCTCGACGCGCTCAGGCCGCTATTTCCCGGACTCGACGCCGCCGTCGCCCGTACCGCGGAACTCGTTAGAGAGGAGCGCAAACCTTCCGAGCGTGCGCTTTTCTTCGCCGTGAAGTCCGTCGAGTGCTTAGCGAGCAAGAGGGGCTTCGCGACGTCGACTTCGCGCATGTCGAAGCAGCCGTTCGGGCGCTCGAAACGGGCGGTTCGGGCCGCTTCCATATGAAAGCGGGCGTCGATCTTTGCATCGAACGCGGCGCCATTGCAGCCGTCGAAAGAAAAGCGATGAACGTTACCGATACTTACGATGGGACAATCGAGCGGGTGCTTACACACTCGTGAAGACATTCGGCAAGCGATCGAGCGTCTGGCGCGTCAAATTGCCGAGGACTACCGGGGGCAACCTCTCACGTTGCTCGGTGTGTTGAAAGGAGCGCTGTACGTCGTTTCCGATCTCGCACGTGCCATCGCAGCCGTGCCGGACGGCCCGAGCGAAATCGTGGTGGACTACATTTGTGTATCGAGCTACGGCAATTCGACGCGGTCCGAGCGGCGAAGTGCGGATGCTCCAGGATACCAGCCGGCCGGTAAGGGGACGGGCAGTCGTGATCGTCGAGGATATCGTGGACAACGGCCTCACGCTGCAGTATCTTCGGACGTTACTCGCGGAGCGAAAGCCCGCGAGCCTCCGGTCTTGCGTGCTCTTCGACAAGCCCTACCACCGGCGGGTGGAGGTACCGGTCGAGTACGTCGGCCTCCAGGCCCCCGACGAATTCGTCGTAGGTTACGGTTTGGACTATCAGGAATTGTTCCGGAACCTGCCCTACCTTGCCCAGTTGCGATCAGCGATTTTTAAGGAAGACTAGTATCCTACTAGTGGACCAGAGCCCCGAACGAATGCCACACACAGATGCCGCCCTCTGCCGGAAGCTGGCCGGAGTGCCGGACGGTGCGCAGCGTGCACCGTCATTTCAACCGAAAGCAATTATTTTAAAGTGACAAAACATCTCCGATCGATCCTCTTGATCGTCCTCGCCGTAGTGGCGGTGTTTCTCATCGTCGAGCGCGTCGTACAGCCCGGCGAAGGGGCGACCCGTCTAGACTACGGCGTTTTCTACCAGAAGCTTGAAGCAGGGCAGATTCAGTCGTTCCACGCCGTTGGACAACAGGCGTCGGGCGATCTCTCGGGCGGCGGCAAGTACACCGTTTCACTTCCGAACACCGACCAAGAGTTCGTCAAGGACGTCCAAGCGCACGTCAAGAGCGGTCAAGTGAACTTCGAACAGCAGACCAACAGCGGTTTGCTCTCGAGTCTCGTTACGCTCGCCCCGCTCCTATTGATGGCACTCTTCCTGTTCTTTATCCTGAGGCAGGCGCAGAGCGGAGGCAGCCAGGCGCTTTCGTTCGGACGCTCCCGGGCGAAGATGATGTCGGAGAATCGTCCTAAGGTGACGTTCGCCGACGTTGCGGGCGTAGACGAAGCCAAAGAGGAGCTCGGCGAAATCGTCGATTTCCTCAAGTATCCGAAGAAGTATCAAGCGCTCGGCGCGCGCATTCCGAAGGGCGTGCTGCTGCTTGGCCCTCCGGGCTCCGGTAAGACGCTTCTCGCTCGCGCGATTGCAGGCGAAGCCGGCGTGCCGTTCTTCTCGATCTCCGGCTCCGACTTCGTGGAGATGTTCGTTGGTGTCGGTGCGTCGCGCGTTCGCGACCTCTTCGATCAAGCAAAGAAATCGGCGCCTTGTATTGTGTTCATCGACGAAATCGACGCGGTCGGCCGCCAACGCGGTGCGGGCCTCGGCGGTGGACACGACGAGCGCGAACAAACGCTCAACCAATTGCTCGTTGAAATGGACGGCTTCGACCAGAATACCGGCGTGATTTTGATCGCGGCGACGAACCGCCCGGACGTTCTCGACCCGGCGCTGTTGCGTCCGGGACGCTTCGACCGGCAGATCGTCGTCGATCGCGCGGACTTCCGCGGCCGCCAGAAGATCCTCGAAGTGCACGCGCGCAACAAACCGCTTTCGAAAGAAGTCTCTCTCGAAACGCTTGCTAAACGCACGCCGGGCTTCTCGGGTGCGGATCTCGAGAATTTGCTGAACGAAGCGGCGTTGCTCGCGGCGCGTAAGAACAAGAACATCATCGAGATGAACGACTGCGACGAAGCGATCGACCGCGTCATGGTCGGTCCGGAACGCAAGTCTACGGTGATGTCTTCAAAAGAGAAACAGCTCACCGCGTATCACGAATCGGGCCACGCCATCGTCGGCGGGCTGCTCGATAAGGCGGATCCGGTGCACAAGGTCACGATCATTCCGCGCGGTATGGCGCTTGGGCTCACGTGGTCGCTGCCCGAAGACGACCGCCACTCGATGACGCGCGAAGAAATCATCGCGCAGATCACGATGGCGCTCGGCGGACGGCTCGCCGAAGAAATTCAGTTCGGCGACGTAACGACCGGCGCAAGCAACGACTTCCAAAAAGCTACCGAACTTGCGCGCCGCATGGTGACGCAATACGGCATGAGCGACCTCGGACCGATTCAATTCGGCCGCGGCAGCCATCAGGTGTTCTTGGGCCGCGATTTCGGCGAAGAGCGCAACTACTCCGAAGAAGTTGCGAGCAAGATCGACGGCGAGGTGCGGCGCATCATCGAGGACTGCTACCAGCACGGCCGCAAGATTCTGACCGATAACTGGCAGAAGGTCGAGCGGATGGTCAAATCGCTGCTCGAATATGAGACCGTCGAAGCGGAAGAAGTTCGTTCGATTCTGGAAAACAAGCCGTTCGACCGCAACTCCGGCGGTAGCGCCGTCGCAAGCGCTCCGGAACCGGAGAAACCGGCAGAGGAGCCGCAGCGCGAAAAGCCGTCGCGCATTCCGCCGAAAATATCGCCGGAACCCGCATGAAGCGACGCGCGCTCGTTGCAGCGCTGGCGCTGACGGTCTCGTTGGCGCCGCTTGCGGCGCCTGCTGCCGAACAGTCCGGACAAAGTGGGACCCTGCCACATGGCGGGTCCTACATTATCTATCGCGATACCGCGCTTGGAAATGCTGCGATAGATTTGTGGTTTCGCGCGCCGGGTGCCGGGTACGACAACGCGTCGCCCGGCATTTCACGTTTAGCGGCTACGGCCGTCGCCGCGGCGCCGCTCGAAAGCGGAAAGTCGTTGGTGACGTTCGTGCGCGGACTGGGCGGACGACTCACGATCAACGTGTATCCGGACATCGTCGGCGTTAGCGTCGTCGTCCCGGCCGATGCGGCGCGGCGCGCAATTGCCGCCATCACGTCGGCGTACTTTTCGCCCACGGTCGACGACAATGCGTTGAAGGCGGCGCAGCGCGACGTCGCGGTATTGGGCGTCCAGAAGCGCTACTCGTTCGACCAGCTGTTGCACGATCAACTCTTCGAACGAATTTTTACCGGCGGCGCGGCGCACTATCCGCCGATTCCAAACGCCGTTCCGGACATCACGAAGATTTCGCTCGCGCAAGTGACCGGGTTCGCCCACCGCGCGTTCCGTTCGGGAAATGCGACGCTTACGCTCACCGGCAACGTGGATCCGGTCTTCGTCGCCGCGGTGACGGCCGGCAGCGGCGGCAACAGCGACGCGCCGATCGACTCGGTCGTTGCATCCTCGCCGCCCGCGCAGTCCGTCGTTCCCGCGACTGTTCCCGGCGTCGGCATGGCGTGGGTTGGACCGGCGATCGCCGACGAACGCTCGGCGACGGCAATGGATTTTATTGCGGACTATCTTTTTCGTGAGGACACGGGGCTTTTGAGTAAAGGGCTCGATCCTACGAGCGACGATTTCGTCAACGGGCAATTCATCACGCTTCATCACCCGGGCGTAATGCTTGTCACGGTCGGCGGAAAGAAGACCGCCGATCTGCAACGCCGCGTAATGGACACGCTCGCAAAGCTTCAGCAGCCCCTCGATGCCAACACCTTCGGGGCGGCGCGGGAAGCGTTTCTCTATCATCTTGCTTCCGATACGCAATTGCCGGAGCAGCAGGCCGACAATCTCGGCTGGTATGCATCCGAAGGCAACGCCGCCTATGCGCCAAGCGATCCGCAAAGCACGTATTGGAATCTCGCGCGTTCGCTCGATCCGGGCTTCGTCGCATCGGTAGTGCGGCAGTATCTCGCGCACCCTGTCGTCGTGCAATTGCAGGCGACCGAATCTAAGGAGTCTTCCTCTTGAAGTTGCGCTCGCTCACGGCCGCCGCGTTGATCGCGTTCCTCGCCATGCCGGTTGCCGCGCAGGCGGCCGCTCCCGTTATCCAACGCGCCGGCGGCGTTACGATCATCGAGCAGCAAGATTCATCTGCACCGTTGCTGCATATCGAATTCCTCGTACGCGCCGGTTTGGATCGCCAGACGCTGCAACAAAACGGCTTGGCAGCATTGACCGCGCAGACGATCCTTCGTACGCCGGTCGACGGTACGCCGTTGGAAGACGCTATTGCCGCGCACGGCGGATCCATTAAGCCGGGCGTCGACCCGAGCGGAGTTCGATTCGCCATCGAGTCATTACCGACCGATGCGCCCGCGGTCATGGCGCTCGTTCAACGTGCCTTTGCATCGCCGGCGATCAACCCGTCTACGGTAAATGCGGCGCGCGGAGCGCTGATGAAGCAGATTGCGGCCAATCAACAAGAGGCGTTGCAAGTAGGTCTCGATATGCTCAGCGGCATGTCGGCGCCGTCGGCTAACGTCGGGTTGCCGCCACTTGGCATGCCTGCGTCGCTTGCGCAGTTCGGTCCCGAAGACGTGCGCGCGTTCTTCAATAAGTATTACCATCAGGGCGGCGCTTACGTAAGTGCGGTCGGACGCTCGGACGTACTGGCGCCCAACGCCATCCAGAGCCTCGCGCAAGCGCTTCCCGCGGGCGACACGCCGGCCGTCAACATCAAGCTGCCGAAACTTGAAGGCACGACGCGTGAGTTGATCGCCCACCGTGACATTCAAGCGCCGTGGCTCGTTGCTCAGTACTCCGCTCCGCCGATCGACAGCAAAGACTTCGGGCCGATGCTCGTGCTCAGCGCATTTTTGCAGCGCACGCTCGCCGACATTGCCGAAGTACCGGGCGTCGTTTCCCCGACGTTTGCCTCGCGCGCCGTCGGTGCGCTTTACCAGTACGATCGCGCGCCGGCGAATCTGACGCTCTACGTTGATGGAAACATCGGCAATCCGAATCGCGCCTTTGCGACGGCGCTTTCGATCGCGAGCATCCTCGCGGCCACGAAGTTGCAAGGGTCGATCGACGAGTTCAAGGCGATGGCCGCCGGTGATTTCGTGAACGATGCGACGTCGTTGCAGTCGCGTGCGTGGCTTGCGGTACTCTTTGCGCAGAACGGATCGTCGCCCGACTACTTGAACCGTACGCTTCAGGCGATCCAAGGCACGACGGCAGCGGATCTGCAACGCGTCGCACGCACGTACATGGGCAATCCCGCGATCGCTCTTGTATTGCCGCGCGACAAGCAGCAGAGTCCCTGAGAGTCGCACTAGTCCACGATTACTTGAATCAACGCGGAGGCGCAGAACGCGTCTTCGCGCATTTTACACGCGCGTGGCCGGAGGCACCGGTCTATACCGCGCTTTATGACGAAGCCGCCGTCGGCGATCTCGTGCCGCGCTCGCGCGTTCGCACGTCGGCGCTCGCGAAGGTGCCCGGCGCAAACCGCCGCTTCCGTTATCTTGCTCCCTTTTATCCGCGCGCCTTTGAAGCGTTCGATCTTTCACAGTACGACGTCATCGTCAGTTCGACGGCGTCGTGGGCGAAAGGCGTCCGTTTTAACGCCGATGCGGTGCATGTGTGCTTCATTCACACGGTCAGCCGCTTTCTCTTCGACTACGACCGGTATCTGGGCGGGTTCGGCGTGGCCGCGATTGCGCGGCCCGTTGTAAACCGGCTCGCCGCGTGGGACCTGGAGGCGGCGCAACGGCCTACGCATTACGTGGCGAACTCGCACACCGTGGCCGAACGCGTGCGCGACTATTACCATCGGCCTTCCGAAGTCTTGCATTCACCCGCAGACGTTGGCCGCTTTACCGTCGGACGCGGCTCCGGTGACTACTTTTTCATTGCGTCGCGTCTGCTGCCGTACAAGCGCATCGATCTGGCGATCGACGCGGCGCAGCTCGCCGGCGTGAAATTGTTCGTTGCAGGGACCGGTCCCGCCGAACGCGCCCTTCGGGAACGCGCTAGGGGCAGTACGACGACGATGCTCGGGTATGTTTCGGATGAAGAGGTGAACCGGCTGATCGGTGACGCACGCGCGGCGATTCTACCTGGTGAAGAAGATCTGGGACTCGTTCCGATCGAAGCGGCGGCTGCGGGACGACCGACCATTGCGTACCGCGGCGGCGGCGCGCGCGAAACGGTGATCGAGGGCCTTACAGGCTCGTTTTTCGATGAAGCGACTCCGCAATCGCTCGCAGGGGTTCTACGTTCGTTCGACGATGCGCGCTTCCAACCGTCTCTTTTGCGGGCGCATGCCGAAACGTTTTCGCCCGAACGCTTCATCGAGCGATTCCGCGCCATCGTCGAACGGGTGGCTTCGGAAAAACGCTGATGGAGCTGCCGGTTTACGACGAACGCGGCGGCGCGTTCGCGCGTTTGCGAGACCGACGTGTTCTCATCTATTGGCCGCACGGCCTGGGCGACTTCGTGCATTTGAGCTATGTCGCGCCGCTGCTCGAGCCGAGCAACACGTATTACCTTACGCGCTTCGGCGACGACTTCGTGCACTTGTACGACGAAGATGCTATCGTCAACCCGCTTTACAGCGGTCAGCGCGCCGTAGACGACGGCAGCTCCCGCGATGCACGTCATCTTGGCGTCAACTTTAAGAAGATCCGCAATCGCGAGATGCGGCTTAACGTGCCCGAACCGCTTCGCAGCCGAATGGAAGCGGTAGGCATCGATGCGGTGCTTTACACTGATTATCCCGAGTACGAGGGCCAACTGGCGTTTCCGTTTCACACCAAGGCACGTGCGCTCGCTCGCGATCTCGTTACACCCGAGCGGCTGGCTTCGTTCGATTTGCGCGCCCCGCTGCCGTCTTCGCTGCGTTTCACCGCGCCGGCGCAAAGCGCAGCTCGAATCGAGGAACGCCTTCGTGAGTGCGTTGGAAGAAACGAACGGCTCGTGGTGGTTGCGGCCGGCGGCCACACGAACCTCAAGAAGATTTGGCCGGAAGAAGAAGTACAACGCTTTGCGCGTTTGTTGCGCACGCACGATCCACTGATGCGCGTGGTGACCATCGACGAGCGCCGGTCCGAGAGCATTGGACGCGAGCGCGGATTGGCGCCGACGACGCAGGATCTCTTCGGCGATTTGGACGTGCCGTTCGCCCACGTACTGTTAAGCTTGCTTCGGGCAAGCGCCGCCTTCATCGGCGTCGCGTCGGGACCATTGCACGCGGCGCTCGCCATGGGCGGACGCCCGATCGTCGGGATTTGGCTCGCGCACTTCCCGGACTGGTACGATGAACCACGCGAGGGCTCCATTCATCTTGCGGGACCGTCTGTATATGCGAAAAAGCTGGATCGCCGCAAAGCAACGCTCACGAAACCCGCGGAATTTCGCGCGCGGGTCATTCCGTTTCCGCGCGAAGTTCCCTCAGCTCCGGACGCGTTGGAAGCGCTGAAACTACTTCGCTAGATTCGGCGCAAAAATCAACGCGATCACCGTGAACGAGTTGAACAGCCCGTGCGTGATCATCGATGCGTACGCGTTACGCGTGCGATAGTAGACGTAACAGAGAACAAGGCCGCCGAGCGCCAGCGGTGCGACCACGAACACGTCGCCGTGCGCGAAGCCGAACAGCACCGCGCTGATGATTGCGCCAAGCCAAAAGCCGCCGTAGCGCAGGCCGATGTTGAAGAGAAAAACGCGGAAGACGATTTCCTCCGCGATCGGCGCCAGAAGAACGGCGAAAATGGCAAAAAACACCATGACGCCGGGGTTTTTCACGGCTTTGAACATCTGCACGACCTGCTGCTCGTGCTGGTGATGTGTCAGCGTTTCGATCAGCGAAGCGCCGCCGTTGACGACCAGCGCCATCACGAGCGCAGCAACGGCTGCAAACGCGAGTTGTTTGGGCTGCAGCGCCCGGAAGCCGAGACTTCTTAACGACATGCCCGACACGCGAGGGAGCGCCCAGAGAATCATGGCGACGATTATCGCCTCCAGAACCAGCTGGATAGCCATGCCCGTGGACAGATCCAGCGCGCCCTTGCGCGCTGCCGCGGGATTCGAAAGCACGAACCAAACGGCGGCCGCTATGAGGATAATAGCTGTCGCGCCGACGATGGCAAAAATCAAGAGCGCTGTGGGGCCGGCCCGGAAGCTATCGCGGGGCCACCGGTCAGGCCATGCGCTTACCGGCTCTTCGACGACGTCTTCGGCTACCATGGTGCCGCCTACGAGAGCGTGCGGGCGCTAACCTTCCAGTCGCTACCGTAGAAGCTGACAAACGCATCGGAGGGCATCGGCCGCGCCATCAGGTACCCTTGCATTGCAGTCGCCCCCAATTGAACGGCCGCGCTCGCTTGTGCGGCGTTTTCTATGCCTTCGGCAACAATGTGCAGTCCCAAGCGCCGCCCAAGTCCGATCATCGCCTCGACCATTGCGTAATCAAATTGATTCTCGAGCATTTCCTTGATGAACGTTCGGTCGATCTTCAGCGTGTGAACCGGCAGGCGCTTCAAGTGCACCATGGAGTTGTATCCGGTTCCGAAGTCGTCGATCGCCACTCGCACTCCGATCTCGCGTAACTCGAGGATGATATCGAGCGCATACTCCATATCCGTGACGACGCTGCTTTCGGTGATTTCGATTTCCAGATATTCCGGCGGCAGCGCGTTGCGCAACAGCGCCGTGCTGATGTCGGAAAGAAGCGTGTCGTCATAGAGCTGGCGGCCTGAAATATTTACCGCAATCGGCACATTGATGCCGCGATCTTTCCATGCGCGCGCCATGCGGCACGCTTCCTTAATGACGAACGTGCCGATCGGGACGATCAGACCCGTCTCCTCCGCCACGTCGACAAAGTCGCCCGGAAAAAGATCGCCGTATTTCGGATGTTTCCAGCGCAAGAGCGCTTCGGCCGCGATAATGCGGTCTAGGCGGGCGTTGAAAATCGGTTGTACATGTAAGACAAAGGCGTTAGTCTCCAGCGCTGCTCGCAAATCGTTTTCGACTTGCAGCCGTCTTTCGACCGCGTGCTCCATCTCCGGCGTGAAAAGCTCGCACCCCGTTTGGAGCGAAACCGCCGCGTACATCGCCGTCTTCGCCCGACGGATTAGCTGATCGGCGTTTTCGGAATCGAGCGGGTATCCGCTGATGCCGATGCTCGGCGATACGTGTAATGTGCGCCCGTGAAAATTGAAAGGCCGCTTGAACGCGCGCAACAGATGGGAAGAAAGGCGGTGCAGATCGTCGTCTTCGACGTTTTGGGCGAACATCACAAACTCATGATCGCCCCAGCGTCCGATAACGTGCCCGTCTTCAGAGGCTTCTTGCAAACGGTGCGCCGCGCGACGCAGCACTTCATCGCCAATCACGTGGCCCAATGTTTCGTTGATCGTGCTGAGCCCTGAAAACTCGAGAAAGAAGACGCCGATGCTGTGCGGTTTCGTGGCAACCATCGCAGCCAGCGTTTCTGTGAGCGACAGGCGGTTCGGTAATCCCGTGAGGCCGTCGTGCAGCGCCAGGTACTCCAGCCGCCGCTCGCCATGGACGCGTTGCGTTACATCGATAAGCAGCACGACTCGGGCATGACGGCCTTCGAAGGTGACGCTCGAAGAGAGCGTCTCTACGAAAATCGTTTCGCGCGACGCCGTTATGTGGCGCCACGGGCCGTCGAACGAGGGCTCATTCTCTAAGCTCTGCACGGTTGCCAGCAGGGACGGAATATCTTCGGGCGGCCGGATATCCTTTAGAGTCATGCGCACGAATTGTTCGCGCGTGTATCCATAAAGCGCGATCGCGGCTTCGTTGACGGCGAGATAGCGAAGGGTGTCCGCATCGTAAACCCAGGCGGGATACGGGAGCGACAGAAACATGTCCGCTTGCGCGTCGGAGTACATCTTACAAGGTATCGGCCAAGCGGGCGAAATCCGCCATGGAGAGTTGCTCCCCGCGAACCTGTGCCGCAAGACCGGCCCGCTCGAGCGCGCGTCCAATGCCCTCGCGATCGTATCCGAGCGCCAGCATCAGGCTGTTTGCCAGGGTTTTTCTTCTATACGCAAATGAGGCGCGCACCACTTTGCGAAAAAGTTCGACGTCTTTGGGCAGCACGGCCGGCTCGGGACGGCGCGTTAATTGAATGACGGTCGAATCCACTTTTGGCGGCGGAAAGAACGCGCGCGGGCCAAGCGTGAACGCTTTTTCGACCGTCATTGCATATTGCACGGCGATCGAAAGGCTTCCGTATGCGGGCGTGCCCGGACGGGCCGCGAGCCGGTCGGCGACGTCTTTTTGTATCATGACCGTAATCGTTTCAGGCTGCCGGTTCATTTCGCATAATCCGACGATGAGCGGCGTCGCGATGTTGTACGGCAGATTCCCGGCGACGCGCCATTCACCGATTGCGGAAAAGGCGGCGAAATCGAAGGCGAGTGCGTCGTCTTGAACGATATGTGCGGCGTGCAAGTCCGGACGGTCGCGTAAAAGCGCGACGAGCTCCGGGTCGATCTCGACGGCGGTAACGTCGGCGCCCTCTTCGAGCAGCGCGAGCGTGAGCGCACCGGTGCCCGCGCCAATCTCTATGACGCGCGCATTGGCGGACGCACCGTTAAGCGAAAGTCGCGCGATCCGATGCGCGGCTCCTGCGTCCATGAGAAAGTTTTGGCCGTATCTCTTCTTGGGGCGCAAACCCCACGTTTGCAGGAGCGCGCGTGGGTGTTCTTTCGGTTCTTCGGGCGTCACGACGAGGACAGCTACTTCAAGCGGTAGACGACTACCTCGCGACGTCCGAACATGAGCGCGTCGTGCGCTGAATTGAATCCCAAATCGATGCGGTGTCCGTGAATTGCACCGCCGGTATCGCCGGCGATCGCCAAGCCGTAGCCTGGAATATAGAGTCTCGTGCCAAGCGGTATGAGGCTCGGATCGACGGCGACGATTCCGTGTCCCGCGGGACGTCCGATTGCGGTGACTCCACTGCAGCCGGAACAGTTTGCCGTATATGCGGTCGCGATCATATCAAGAGCCGACGCCGCAATATAAGCCGTCTGTTGAATACCGTGTTTCGCGAAGCGTGCAAACGCTGCGTACTCGCCGACACCTTCAGCGATAATGCGCGGGCGCGGTCGTTTCACAACGTGTGCGGAAACGACGGATTTCTGTACTGCGCCGTCGTCGCGCTGCGTGAATCGAACCATCACGTCGCGTTCGCCCACCGCACCTTTGGAAACGACCTTCGTCGTCCCAGGGGAAAGCGAAAAATCGAGACGGTGTTCGGTTGCTGCATCGATCGCGCGCTTTTCGGTGCGATTCCACGTGACGATCCGCGTTACGCGAACCGTGCCGTTGGAAGGTACTTCGTCAGCGAGCGAAGGCTCGACTTGATCGTGTGGACCGATGCGAATGTTTTGTTCTTCGAGTAATGCGCCGACATCTTCGGCGTTGCTAACGACATCCTCAACGGAGTGTGCGAGCGCAATTTTTACGTGAACGGCGGGACGATACGTTACCGTCAGTTTGTCCGAAAGCGGAACGTCCGGTGCGGGCGCGACATAATCGCGGTCACCGACCACGATGCCGCGTTCGCGCAAAAAATCGCCTACCGTAGCGGCGCCCGTCACGTGTTGCGTAACGGTCCCTTGCGAGTCGAACGTGACGACGTGTGTCACCGTCTGTTGTTGTGGGAGGTCTCCGCTCCCCGCATACGCGGGCGACGGGTGGGTTATAAAGCCGGCTAAGACTAGACCGGCGGTCAAGACGCTTACGGACAGCAAGTGGCTGATCCGAAGGGGGCCGCGTCCTATCAACCTGGTAGTCCTTTCCTGTCCCAGCTCCCATCAAGGCCCGCGCCAAACCCGCAGGGCGAACGATGACCGGTAAGCTGAACCAACAGTTACGGAGGTAGTGGTTGACGGATCCAGTGGAAACGCCAAAACGATCGCAGGCTTGTCCTCAAGTGGGACGGGTGATCGCCTGCTGGCCGCTCTTAGGGCGAGCGACCGTTGGTAACTCGGGCACTATATCATGGGCGTCGAAACGCCGGGATATGCTGAAAGTCACAATTGAGGCAGGGGTCCCCTGCCGTGTTGGGCCGGGATTCCCGGATATAGACAACGGTTTTCCCAAGTCGCAGGCCGACCTAACCTAACGCCTAAAGAGCCCGCCTGTGGACCACCTGCGAGTCGGGTTCTTCACCGAAATTTATCGGCCGGCAGTCAACGGCGTCGTCGAAGCCGTCGATGCGCTCGCCGCCGGTTTGCGCACGCGCGGCCATGAAGTCTATTGCTTCGCCCCCAGCATGCCGGGCGCGGACGAGAACGATGGTCCGGTGTTGCGGATGCCTTCGCTTCCGTTGCCGACGCGCACGCCGTACCGGCTGACGTTGCCGCTCGTAAGCCGCAAAAACATCAACAACATCGTGAAGCGCTTGTCGCTGATTCATGTGCATTCGCCGTTCGTTACGGGATGGCTCGGATTGCGTTACGCGCGCCGTTTCGGAATGCCGGTCGTGTATACGTATCATACGCATCTCGAAATGTACGCGCATTACGTACCCTTCGAACCAAATGCAACGCGATTCGCTGCTTCTCAATTAACCCGGACGTTCGGCAACCTCGTTGATGCGGTTGTCGTGCCGACGCAAGCAATGGCGAATCATTTACGCGAGATCGGCGTGGAAGTGCGCCTCGAGATCATGCCAAGCGGAATCGACGTGGGCCATTTCGGAAACGGGAAACGCGATAAAAAGCTGCGCAAGGCGCTCGGTGTGCGCGACGATCAACGATTGATTCTTTTCGTTTCGCGACTCGCGCGCGAGAAGAACGTCGAAATGCTTCTACAAGCTCTGGCGAAAGCGGGAGACCCTTCGTTGTGCCTCATCATTGCGGGCGACGGTCCGCAGCGTGAAGAGTTACAGGAACTGGCGCAACAAATAGGTGTTGCCCGGCAAACGCGATTCCTCGGCGTCGTGCAGCGGGAACAGTTGCCGAATCTCTATGCAAGCGCCGACGCCTTCGTTTTTCCGAGCACGACCGAAACCCAGGGGCTCGTTCAGGCCGAAGCGCTCGCCGCCGGCGCGTACGTCATTGCCGCGGACTGCGCCCCGAACCGCGACGTCCTCAGAGACGTGGGGAGCGTCGTGGTACCGACGCCGGAGGCTTTTGCTGCGGCCTTACGTGCGATTCCGCATGAACCCGACGAAGCGGCGCAGCGACGCGCCAAAATTGCCGCCGGACGGTTCGCAATCGACGATCAATCGGACCGAATGCTGGAATTGTACTGGAGCCTCTTGCAGCCCGAGCCGGCGGGGCACAAGCGCGAATCCCGCCCGGCTTGACATACGAACATACGTTCGCATATCATAAAGCCACGAGGCTTGATGATGATGCGTTCCACTACGCGAGAGACAATCGGAGTCCAACTCGGTTATGCAGCCGCCCCTAGCGGCGACGGCATCGTCTATGCGCGCCTTATGTCGAGCGCGGGAGAGCGGCTTGTGCGAGCCGCCTTCCGCGTAAAACGCTACACCGGCCTGGCGGAACGCGAAGTGGCGTACGCCGCAATGGAATCGGTCGCCGGCTTGTTGTGCGAGAGAAACGTCGAAAATGTGGCGTTCTCTCTACCCGATGCGGCGCTCGTCGAGGATCTGACGAACCACCGTGACGTCCCTCCGCCACTCGTGCTTCCGTATGTCCGCCTGCGCTGCAAGCTCAATCGCTTCCGCAAGTACGCCGTCGAGCCGTGTGCGGAAATCGACCTTACTGAACGTGCGCGTGCAGAGGTCGCGATGCATTCTGCCGCATAATGCGGCATCCGTGGATCTCCGGCGCGCCGACTTCAGCAAATTGCCGATTGAAACGGTCGAACTTGCGCGGCGGCTCATCGGCTATGTGCTCGTTCGGGAAAGCGCAGATGGCTTGGCCGCCGGCCGAATAATCGAGACGGAAGCTTATCCCCCGAACGACCCGGCATCGCATTCCTACATCGGCGAACGGCCGAGGAATCAGTCAATGTTCCGCGAGCCCTTCCACGCCTACATTTACCTCATCTACGGGGCCAACTTCTGCTTTAACGTCGGGAGCGAAGCGGCGGGCATCGGAGCCGGCGTCCTTGTGCGAGCATTGGAGCCGGTCGAGGGCCTCAAGCTCATGCAAATGCGTCGCCGCACGTTGGTCATCCGCGATCTCTGCCGCGGCCCGGGCCGCCTGTGCCAGGCGCTCGACATCGACCGCTCGCTAGACGGCGCATATCTTCCGGCCGATCGCGGGTTATGGGTGGCGGAACCGGCAAGCCTCGGTTCGCCGGTCGGCAGCAGTCGGCGGATCGGCATCACGCGCGCTGCAACGCGCCGGCTTCGTTTCTACGAACGCGGCAATCCGCTCGTTAGCGGTCCGAAGGCGCTTTCACCGTAAGTCGGCTTACAACGCGTCTTGTCGTGTGCAGATTGCGTGTGATATAGTGACTGCGTTCAATCCCCTCGTTCATATGAATCGATCCGCGCGTGGCAGCCTCGCCCGTGATGAGATCGCTCGTTTCATATGTGCGGCTCTACGAGAGAGACAAGTCCTCTGCAAACGGAACATCGCCCAAACCCCAATGGTGGGCCGCAAGGAAGCGGTGGTCGTCGCCGCCGTCCACGCCGCCGTCATCATTTCAACAATCAGTATCAACAGCACGATCAGTTTCCTACTGTAGAAACTGGTCCGCCGATGTTGACGGCAGCCGATCTGGAAGGCAAGAAAAAAGCCGAACTGGTCGAGATTGCCCAAGAACATGAAATCGTTCTCGGCAACCCGACGACGATGAAGAAAGATGAGATCGTCGCCGCAATTCTGGCCGGGCAGCAACAGCGCTCGGGTCTGGAGATGGCGAGCGGCATCCTCGACATTCTTCCGGAAGGCTACGGCTTTCTACGTCGCGGCGGCTACGTTATCGGAAACGATGACATCTATGTAAGCCAGTCGCAAATTCGTCGCTTCGAATTGCGCCGCGCCGACATGGTGGAAGGTCAAGTTCGCCGCCCCAAAGAGAGCGAAAAGTACTACGGTCTCATTCGCGTCGACAAAGTCAACGGCTACGATCCCGAAGCGATTCGGGGCCGCGCGGTTTTCGAAAAAGGCACGCCGATTTTCCCCGAGGAGCGTTTTCGCCTCGAAAATCGTTCGACGCAGCTCTCCACCCGTGTCATCGACCTGTTCTGCCCCATCGGCAAAGGTCAGCGCGCGCTAATCGTTTCACCGCCGAAAGCCGGCAAGACGACCCTGCTGAAAAATATCGCGCAGGGCATCTCGATCAATCATCCGGAAGCGCACATTATCGCGTTGCTCGTCGACGAGCGTCCGGAAGAAGTAACGGATATGCAACGCACGATCGACGGTGAAGTCGTCGCCTCGACGTTCGACGAGCATCCCGAGAATCACACGGCCGTAGCCGAACTCACGATGGAGCGCGCAAAGCGCCTCGTCGAAATGGGCAAGGACGTCGTGATTCTTCTCGACTCCATCACCCGTCTCGCCCGTGCGTACAACCAAGTCGTTCCGACTTCCGGACGCACGCTCTCCGGCGGTCTTGATACGGCGTCGCTGCACAAACCGAAGCGTTTCTTCGGCGCGGCACGCAAGATCGAAGGCGGCGGATCGCTCACCATCATCGGCACCGCTCTCGTGGAGACCGGCTCGAAGATGGACGACGTGATTTTCGAAGAGTTCAAAGGCACCGGCAACATGGAACTCAACCTCACCCGCAAACTCGCCGAATCGCGTGTTTTCCCCGCCGTCGACATCAAGCGGTCGGGCACGCGTCGCGAGGAGTTGCTCCTCACTGCGGAAGAGATGCGCAAGGTATGGATGCTTCGCCGCGTCAGCGCTGCGCTTAACAGCGGCGACATCACCGAGATGATTCTCGAGAAGATGGCACAAACGCGAAACAACGAAGAGTTTCTGCAAGCCGTCACCAAAGAAGCGCTTTCGATGTCACGTGGCTACGAAGAAAGCTCCAACGGCCGCTACTAGCTCCACCGGACACAAAAAAGGGCCACCGTTTTCTCGGTGGCTCTTTTTCTTTGTTCCCTCGCCATGTGAGCTGGTCGAAGGACAGGCGCGTTTCATCTTCCGCTCGTCATCCTGAGCCCGTCGAAGGACAGGCGCATCTCATCACTGCCCTCGTCATCTGAGCTGGTCGAAGGACAGGCGCATCTCATCACTGCCCTCGTCATCTGAGCTGGTCGAAGGACAGGCGCATCTCATCACTGCCCTCGTCATCCTGAGCCCGTCGAGGGACAGGCGCATCTCATCACTGCCCTCGTCATCTGAGCTGGTCGAAGGACAGGCGCGTTTCATCTTCCGCTCGTCATCCTGAGCCCGTCGAAGGACAGGCGCATCTCATCACTGCCCCCGTCATAGTCTCAACGGCTCACGTTGCCGCCATAAGACAAGCATGCGAGCTGGACGAATCAATGGGCATCATGGAAGAAAAGAGGCGCTCCATTCGCGCAATCCCCGGCACCGTCGTGTCAATTGCGCTCATTGCGTACGGCGCGTGGATGCTCTGGAGTCATTATGTGTTCGCCGGCGTCATCGTGTTGCTCTTAGGGTTGTGGCTTTTGCCGTTTTTCTTGCGCGCATTTCGGAGCGGTGCGGAATCATCGACCGACCGAGGCCGGCGCATGTCGGCCCGCGCGGCTGCCCGGATCGTCAACGCACCTTTTGAAAAGCCGCGCGACTACTAGCGCAACGATTTCTACTCGAACGCTAGATGGCCATAGACTGCGGTAACTGTACGTTGCGTGAGTGGAGGGAAGAAGATGTCTCAACGCTCGCCGCGCTTGCGAACGATTGGGATATCGCGGCAAACATGCGGGATACGTTTCCTCATCCGTACGAACGTAAAGACGCCGAGGTATGGGTGCGTTTCAATCTGAGCAAATCAGAACCTGAAAACTTCGCAATCGAAGTTGCCGGCCAATTAGCAGGCGGCGCCGGATTTCAGTTATTAGAGGCGGAGCGCCGCGGCTGCGCTGAACTCGGATATTGGCTCGCCAAATCATTCTGGGGCAAAGGTCATGCGACAGCCGCGTGTACTGCACTCGTGAAGTATCTATTCGATCGTTATGATTTGCGCCGCATCGAAGCGCACGCGCACGGTGGAAACCTTGCTTCACAACGCGTCCTCGAGAAAAGCGGATTCCGGCGCGAAGGCATTCTACGCCGCGCGGTTATCAAAGGCGGCGAAGTACGCGACATGCATCTTTTCGGATTGCTTCGCAGCGAAGACGTAGGCTAAGGCGAATCCGGCCAAACTGACGGGTCTGCGACACGCGGAACGAGTTGCCAGATCTGTGCAAGCTGCCCTCGCCCGGCCATCGGCGTTTCGCGGATTTCCCGTTAGACCTAACGCGACGCCCGCCGGCGCGGAGAGTGCTTGATGGCGTTCGTAATAGCGCGAGGCGCTTCTTTTTGATAAACTGCGCGGTGAATCATTATGGCTATAGGAAGAAATGTGCCTCGCCGTCCGGGGCAAACCACGGCGAAGAAGGCAAACGACGCCGGTGACGGCGTCCGGCTGAACAAGTATATCGCGCAGGCGGGGCTGGCCTCGCGTCGCCGCGCGGATCAGTTGATTGCATACGGCAAGGTCCGTGTCAACGGAAAGGTCTGCCGCGAACTCGGAACGATGGTTCAGCCGGGCGATAAGGTGGACGTTAGCGGAACGCCGATTTCCGCATTAAAAAATGAAGCGACGTATATCGTGATGCACAAGCCGATCGGCGTAATGACAACGATGCGGGATCCGCAAGGGCGCCGCACGATCGTCGAGCTGATTCCGAAAAAGCTGCCGCGCGTCGTTCCGGTGGGACGCCTCGATTACGACACCGCGGGCGTGTTGCTCCTGACTAACGACGGCGAACTCGCGAACCGGCTGCTCCATCCGCGGTTCGGCGTGGATAAAACGTATCGCGCCACGATCGGCGGACGGCTTTCGCCCGAAGGGGTAAAGGCGCTGCACGACGGAATCGAAGTCGACGGCTATACGGCCGGCGGCGCAAAGGTGCGCGTGGTTTCGGTGCGTGCGGGCTACTCGGTCGTCGACATCACGATCCATGAGGGCCGCAATCGGCAGGTTCGCAAGATGTTCGAAGCGCTCGGTCATCCCGTGCAAACGCTGGTGCGGCTTCGCTTTGGCCCGATTTCGCTTGGCGATCTCGGCGTGGGGCGGACCCGTTCGTTGACCCCGCGTGAACTCTCCGCGCTCAAGCGCGTCGGCATGGAAAGCAGCCAAGAATAGTCGCACGACGTAATCCGGCGTTCGTGGTAGAATCCGGGCTAACGTGGATCGGTACTTACCTCCCATGCGCGAGCTCAAGCTGGCTCGGCGCGACGCACGCGTAGAACGCACCATTGTCCGGCTTGCCGGAGGAGCCACTTTCGGAGGCGACAAGCTCGCACTCTGTGCGGGCCCGTGTTCGGTAGAGTCAGCGGAGCAGATCGAGGCGACAGCCGCGGGCGTGGCGCGCGGCGGAGCGAACATCCTCCGGGGCGGCGCCTTTAAGCCGCGGACCTCGCCCTACGCCTTTCAGGGGCTTGGCATCGAAGGACTCCAGCTCTTGCGCGAGGCCGCAGATCGCCATCGGCTGGGCGTCGTAACCGAAGTTCTCGATCCGCGAGACGTCCTCGCGGTCTCGCGTTACGCCGACATGCTTCAGATCGGCGCGCGGAACATGCAAAATTTTGCCCTCTTGCGCGAGGCCGGCGAATCCGGCAAACCGGTTCTGCTCAAGCGCGGGCTTTCGGCTACGGTCGAAGAGTGGCTGATGGCGGCGGAGTATCTCCTCGTCGCTGGTAATCCCAACATCGTCCTTTGCGAACGCGGCGTGCGTTCGTTCGATCCGGCCACGCGCAATCTGCTAGACCTCTCGGTAGTACCGTTGCTGGCAGAAATGACGCACCTTCCGGTCATTGTCGATCCGTCACACGGGACCGGCGTGGCCCGGTTGGTCGAGCCGATGGCGCTAGCCGCGATAGCAGCGGGCGCCGACGGGCTCTTGGTTGAAGTGCACCCCAACCCAGCAAGCGCAGTCTCGGACGGTCAGCAATCACTCACACCGGACGACTTTGCAGCGCTGGTCGGGCGGTTGGGTGCGGTTGCAACCGCAGTCGGCCGACGATTGCCTGCGGCCACTTTGGCTGCCTGAAATTTCGCATCATTCCGCGTTTAAGTTTCGTTCATTGATGGAAGAACGAGGCGATTGTCGCTTCCTTCTTCAGCAACGATACATACGACCACTAGAGGTACAGATGAAAAGCTTCTCCCGGATCGTCGCAGGGGCTTCGGCGATTGCGATTGCAGCGGCCGCCTCGCCGGCGCTCGCGCAGTACGCGAACGAATACACGCCGCCGAAACTCGTTCATAAAGGAAGCACGAGTAAGGCCATTGCCGGCAACGGCACGGTCATCGTGCAAGTTCAAGTAAACCCCGACGGTTCGCATAAGGTAACCCGCATTCTGAAGTCGACGAACGCCGGCGACAATGACGCGGCGATGGAAATCGCACAGAACTCGACGTACCGCCCGGGCAAAAAAGGCTCGGCGACGATTCAGACGTTTTACGATTTCACGTTGAAGTTCAACGGCTCATCCGCGTCGGTTTCGCAAAGCCAAGGCGGAACGAGTTCGGCGTCCGGCCCGGCCACGCAAATCGATAGCCTGATTCGCAAGCGCCAATACTCAGAAGCCGTTTCCAAGGCGCAGGCCGCACTTCAAAGCAATCCGTCGGACCCGCAGCTCAACGCGCTGCTCGGTCTGGCGCAGTACTATTCGGGCGACCAAGTCGCTGCCGCCACCGCGTTCACCAAGGCGGGCACGATTTCGAAGGCGTTCGTTCCGGTTGCAGCGGGCTCGTTTGCTTCGGCCGCAGTGAAGATCGCGCCGAACGACGCGACGACTTCGCTCGCTTACGCACAGAAGGCAGTCGAGCTCGACGGCAGCACCAACTCGCGCTTCGCGCTGGGCGTTGCGCAGATCGCCAACAAGCAGTATAGTGCTGCAATCACGACACTGAAGGCCGTGCACGACAAGGTGACCGATTCGAAGGTCAAAGCTGCGGTCGATCGCCAACTGCTCGAAGCGTACGTTGATACGAACGACACCACGGACGCGAACGCGATCTCTGCTGAAATGAAGCAGCTCGATCCGAGCATGAACGCCGGCGCCCGCGTCATGGGCAACCACCTCCTGAAGGCCGGCAGCGACGCAATGACTGCAAAGAACTACCCTGAAGCGCTGAAAGATTTCGATCAGGCTTCATCGTTGAACGATCCGCAAGTCGCGGTCACGGGCAGCACGCTTGCCGCGTTTGCGATTTTTAGAATGGATAAACCGGACTACGCCAAGGCCAAAACCTATGCGGACAAGGCCGTGGCCGGTAACCCGAACGATGCACAAGCGAACTTTGCGGAAGGTATCGCTTATGCAGGCGTGTACGCAACCAGCCACAGCGATGCAGATAAGAAGCAGGCGCTGAGCTATCTCAACAAAGCCGATTCGCTAGCTAAGGCAGCCGGCAACACGGAACTCGCTTCAAACATTGAAGCGACGTTGAAAAACATTCCGCAATAAAGGGAAAAATATCGTCGTCTCCCGGGGTGGCGGCGATACCAGGACTTTCTTTGCGGGTAGGCCAATGGTCCGCCCGCACGGGGGCGGGCAACCGCTTTCGTTTCTCATTGTCAATGCACTCTAAGATAACTTAACCCGGGAGGGGTCGGAAAATACGTGTTTGACGGATTTATGAGCGTCATGCATCAGGGCGGCCTGGATATGTGGATCCTGTTGGCGCTCTCGATCATCACCGTCGCCATTGTCATCGAGCGTTTGGTGTTCTTTGCATCGCAACACGGCGATACGAAGGGCCTGCTGCGCGCGATCGGCCAGAAGATCGCAACTGATGATCTTGACGGCGCAATTAAGATTTGCCAATCGAACAAAGGTATGCTTCCGCGTATTCTTGAGTTCGGTCTTCGCCGCGGCGAGAAGAATCGCGCCGATATCACCGATGCACTTTCCATCGCGCTGATGGAGCATCTCAATGCGCTCGAGCGTAACCTCGGCGTCATCGGTACCGTTGCCGTTATCGCACCGTTCGTCGGCTTGGCCGGTACGGTTCTCGGTATCATCAAGGCGTTCCAAGATATTGCCCTCAAAGGCAACTCGACGCCCGCCGTCGTTGCAGCCGGTGTTTCTGAAGCGTTGATCACGACCTTCTCCGGTCTTGTCGTCGCTATCGTCGCCGTCATCTTCTTCAACTACTTCAAGTCGCGAATCAAAGCGTACAACCAAGAGATGATCGTCGCGGCTAACCAACTCGCCGAGATGTTGCACTTCCACAACACGGGAGCACCGATCCCGACGGAGCTGTACCAGCCGAAGTCGGCCGCTAAGTAATAGCGGAAGAAGGTAACCGTGGGACTGCTCTCAGCACAACAAGACTCTGAAGTGATGGCGGAAATCAACATCACGCCGTTCACGGACGTGCTGTTGGTGCTGCTCATCATCTTCATGATTCTGGCTGCTATCGTGACGCCGCCCGGATTCGAAAAAGAGCTTCCGAATCACAATAACAACCCAGCAAGTGCGCAGCCAAACCAGCACAACGATATCGAAGTCGATGTCAACAACAAAGGCATAATTTTTGTTGACGGCACGAAAGCGGATGTGAATAGCATCTACCGCGTGATGTACGACGCTTCCAAGAAGAAGCCGCACAAGCACGTTTCGATTATCGCCGATGCGAAGGCGCCGTACGGCGTCATCATTCGCATCCTGGATGCTGCTAAGGAAGCCGGACTCGAAGACGTCGGTTTCGTCACGTCCTAGGTGGAGGTTTAAGACAACTCGTGGCCGTTTCGACAGGTGGTGGCGAAGATGAGGTAATGTCGACAATCAACATTACGCCGTTCACGGACGTATTGCTGGTCCTCCTCATTATCTTCATTATTCTCGCCGCCGTAACGAAAGAGCCGAAGCTGCCCGAAGCCCATAACCGGGACAAGGTGCAGGCATCTCAGCTCATCGTCATCGTTGACGACAAAAACAACATCCAAATCGGATCTACTCAAGATGTTCCGGTTGCACAATTGAGCGACGCCTTTGCGACGCTTCAAGATCAAACGGACCATAAGTTCAAAAGCGTCATCATTAAGGCCGACCCGCGGGCGAACTACGGCCTGATTCTGCAAATCATGGACGCCGCCAAATCGCACGATTTGGTGGACTTCGGACTTGCAAATCACGTCGAAGGCACGCCGGAGGGAACGAATTCGTAACTGATGGCGACTAAAGATACATCGTTCATTACTACGGGAGAGCGACTCCGGAATTACGTTGGGATCGCGTTCGTAATTTCGCTGCTCTTCCACCTTATCGTTTCGCCGTTCTTCCCGAACTTGGCGCAACATCACTCGAGCGACGAAGTCGAAAAGGTCAGCGTAACCAAGAAGGTGCAGGTCAAGATCCCGACCCCGCCGCCTCCGACGCCGACGCCGCCTCCGACGCCGACGCCCCCGCCGCAACGGACCCCGCCTCCGCAGCAGAAGCAAGTCGTACAGCCGAAGCTCAAGGTGAACGTTCCTAAGACGAGGACGAATTCGAACACGTCAACGACGGAAAACCAGTACGTGCCGCCGCCGAAGGGCAACGAAAACGGCGTGCCGGCCGGAACGGCCGACAAGGGTACTCCGGTACCCGGAACGCCGGCACCGACGGCAAAACCGGCTTGCGCCAATCCGAATCAGGAAGCTACGGTAACCAACCCGATGCAGCCTGAATATCCGCAATCGGCGCAAGATATGGGCCTTGGACCGGTTACGGTTCTGGTTCAAGTCACGGTCGGTCCGACTGGAAGCCTAGTCAACGCTGCAATCAACAAGTCTTCGGGAAACATGGCGATCGACCAAGCTGCACTCCGTGCCGCTCGTCAGTCGCAGTATGCTCCGAAACTCGTGAACTGCGCGCCGACGACCGGCGATTACATCTTCCGCGCAGACTTCCAGCCCGACTAACGGGTGGTCTACGCAAGGGAAACGATAAGAAGGGCGCTCCCAATGGGAGCGCCCGTTTCTTTTCCCGAAGGCAGCACTATCAATGGATGTCCGACGCACACGACGACTGCTGATCGCCGCCTTTGCGCTTTCGCTGATCATTCATCTCATCATCGCTTCGGGAGTTCACTGGCCGTTTACCAAGACGAGCGACGAAACCGAAGTCGTGCACGTTCAGCACCTTCGCGTGACGCGTATTGCGCGCGTCCCCACACCTGCGCCGCACACGCCGCCTCCGCAAACGGCAACGCCTGCGCCGACCGCTTCACCGGCACCCGTTCGTTCTGCCGCGCCACGCCGCCCCTCGCGTAATCCAGCGGGTGTCCTCCCGGCCGCAACTGGAACGGGTGGAACCGCAGCGACCGCCGTGCCCAGCCCTGCACGCGCGCCCTCGCCTGCACCGTCGGTCCCGTGCGCAAACAACGATCTGCCGGCGACCATCGCCGCGTCCCCGCCGCCGTCGGAGATCTCACCCGAAGCGCGCGCAGCAAACGTTAGCGGCACGGCGCGCGTCCGCGTTACGCTTGACGACAAGGGCGCCGTTCAAAGTGCTGCCGTGAGTTCGAGCAGCGGCAACTCATCGCTCGATCTCGTTGCCGTGTCGATGGCGCGCGCGGCGCAATACAATCCGGCGCGCCATGATTGCAAAGCTATCGCTTCAGACTACACGTACTCCGTCAAATTCGTCAGCTGGTAGCTAAAATTCACGGAACGCGAGGACGCTTGTTGTTGCGGCGAATCGCGCCAAGCCCGGCGTTGACGTGGATAAAGGCTGAAGTACCGCCCGAGCGTCATGCGCCGACCGCTCCACCTGCAGCAAACCAAAGCGCGCCGACGGGCGGCCGAAGAACTAAACGGCGAAGAAGTCTTCCTCTCCGACAACAAAATCATCTACGCGGCAACTTATTTGCGCTAGCCAACACGCCGGAATCGGCCGAAGCGCACTCCTCACTTCTGAACATCTGCCCGCGCCCAACCGGCGTCTTGTAAATCTTGCCGGCAACGAATCCATGCGCGCGTCCTTCGACAGCCTCAGGATGACACCGCATGATCCAAAGCCGAAAGCTGAGGCTGACACGTAGCGTCGAGCTACATCATCCCCATGTCGCGTAGGAGCCGCAACGTATCGATGTAGCGTTGGAGATGTCCGCGTGTTACATCGTCAACTTCGAGGAACGCGATTCCGGTGCGATAGCGCTGCATCAGAGGATCGTACCGTGACCACCGGATGATGCCTCTAAGTCGAAGCACCGGTTGGGTATCACCCCTAAGCTCGAGTTGAATTGCCACGGGATTGTCGATTTTGAGTTCGGCATTGGTCAGCATTGCTAGACCGCCGAGTGCGATATCGTACGTTTCGGTGAATTCAGGCGCGAAATCGTCGCTGATGCTGTACGAAACTAGCAGCGAGTCGCCGAGGCGCTGAAATTTGCGCTCTTGCGGTTCCGATTGCGCGGTTTCGTGCCTTTCCACCGTTTCGGCCTTAGTCTAGGTTCGGATGCAATCCTCCAAAAAGGGGAGGCTGCGTGCGGTTATGAGGCGTAAGTCTGGCCACCGTGACCGTTTTCCAAGCCGTCGTTCTCGCTTTGCTCCAAGGTGTGAGCGAATTATTTCCCGTCTCGAGCCTTGGGCATACGATCCTCATTCCGGCTCTTTTGCACTGGAATAACATCAAGCGCGACGATCCAACGTTTTTGGCTTTCGTCGTCGTGTTGCATTTGGGCACCGCAATCGCACTCGTGATCTTCTACCGCAAGCAATGGGTTGCGATCGCGCGCGCACTCATCGGCAGCGTCATGCGCGGAAAACTCTCCGACGATCGCGACGAACGGCTGGGGTGGCTGCTCGTTATCGGGACGATCCCGGTCGGCATCCTGGGCGTGCTGTTTCAGGAACCGGTGCGCGCGCTTTTCGGATCGCCCACTCCGGCGGCGGCGTTTCTTGCAATCAACGGTCTCGTAATGTTTGCGGGCGAGGCGCTTAGGCGCCGCCAGCACGAAAATTTGCATCGCAAAGACCGCCCGATCGAAACGCTTTCTTGGGGCCAAAGCGTCTTCGTGGGCGTCGCTCAGGGCCTTGCATTGCTTCCGGGCATCTCGCGCTCTGGCTCGTCCATGGTCGCTGCGTTACTGTGCGATTTGAATCACGAAGACGCCGCGCGCTACTCGTTCTTGCTGGCCACGCCCGTCATTCTGGCAGCGTCGCTGCTCGAAATTCCGAAGCTAGCCGCGCCGGGGTCGCATGTTGTGGCGCTGCAGGCCTTCATCGGAGCGGTCATCGCCGGCATTGCGGCGTACTTCTCCGTCGCGTTTCTGACGCGGTATTTCAAAGACAACGATTTGCGCCCATTCGGCTGGTATTGCTTGCTGATGGGCATCGTCTGCTTCATCCTTAGTCGAATGGGAGTGCTTTCATGAAAGCTCTAGCGATCGTTCTAGCCGTCTTCTTTTTCGTCGTCGGCCTGCTCTATGGGCTCGGCACGATCAATTTCCTCACGAAGTCCGGTGAGGCGCACAGCCACCATATTTCCCACCTCGTCCTGTGCTGGGTTATCGCGCTGCTCTGCCTGATTTGGTTCCGGTTCCAGAGCTCGCCTCAGACCTCGCGTTAGGTCCATGGGGGCGAAAGCCCCCATCCGACACGGCCGTTCGCACCGCCGCATAAGCGCCTACCTTGGAGACTATCGTAAGACGCGCTTCTACGGTGGTAAGGGATGCAAAGGCGACTACTTGTAAGACCGGCTACTTCGATTCTGATTTTCGCAATCGCGCTCGCAGCGGGTTGCGGCGGTGGTGGAGGAGGAGGCTCCAACGGTGGAGTCGTTCCTTCCGGTCCCAGCGCGCAGCCGTCGGGCTCGCCGCCTCCGGTTACGGCATCGCCCAGTCCTAGCAGCGCGCCTACCGGTTCGCCGAAGCCGTCGCCGTCGGGCAGCCCGACGTCGAAGCCGTCAAGTTCGCCGACTGCTTCAGCGTCGCCGACTGCTTCAGCGTCGCCGACTCCTACCGCGACTCCGGCACCCACTCCGACGCCAACGCCGACGCCGACGCCTACACCCACTCCGACTCCGACGCCTACTCCGACCTAAGCCAACGCCTACTCCGGCGGCCGCCGGCTATCCGTGGAACGGTACGACGTTATCGACGACGCCGGGTTATACGGATGCAAACGGTGTGTACCATAACCCCGTCATCAACGGTCAGGACGGAATGTTCACACCTGCGGTCGGCGATACGCCCTCCGGCGGACACGGCCCGGTCGGCACGCAGATCGACAATGCCCAGTGCCAAGTCTCGATGTCGGATAACTATCACATTCACGTCTTCATCGGCATCTACGTGAATGGCACCGAATACGCGCTGCCGAGAGGCATTGGCGTCGCCGACCCGGTGAATCCCAATGACACGGCGATCAACTACGCCACCAACTGCTTCTACTTTACGCATACGCACGACTCGACCGGCGTCTTGCACGTAGAAGATTTTAACGGCGGAGTGCTCGATACGCCCCCGATGAACTCGCTCTACATATCCAAGACGATATTCGATGTGTGGGGCATCACGGTCACCGGTTCGAACTTCGGACAGTTCGGCGGACCGCTTACGGTGTACACGTCGGGACAGCAGTACCGCGGCGATCAGAGCGGCAGCACGATAAGCACCAGGACGCTCACGCCGTGGCTCGGCGACCCGAATCAAATCCCGCTCTACTCACACGAAGTGATTTGGTTCTTCATCGGCACGCCGCCGCCGACGCTCCCAAACATCCACTTCTACGAAGAATACTAAGTAGCGTCGGAGGGCTGTTGCGAAAAGAGGCGCTCGTTCGAGCGTCTCTTTTCTCGTCATGATGACCTTGTAGGACATCGGCGCATACGGCGTTGCTGATATGCCTCTGCGCTTCGACAGTCTGGGGCTACCTTTTCGCGATGAGATAGATCTCGTAAGGGTGCGGCGCTACGATTTCGACGTTCGGCCGCGCGTTGCGGACAATGGGTTCGAGGTCGGGTAAACGTTGTTCGGTAGTCTGAACGACGACCACCGGATACGCTTCGGCGTTCGAAAGAATCGTTGCGATTGCGCGCGCGTACGCCGGTGCATCGGCCGCCCGTGCACCAAGAAGTGAATCGCGATACGCGTGCTCGATGGTGAAGTACGGATTGCCTTGCCACCACGCTTCCCACATCCAAATGCGAGCGTCGGCGCTCCGGAACGAGTTACGCGCAGGCGGGGAAAGGAACAGCGCGTCGGCGCTTTGAGCCCCAATCGTCGCCAGCACGTCGCCTTGACGCACGGTGTTGCGCCGGAGATTGCTCGCCACCCATTTTTCCGTCTCGCGAATGTAGTTCCACGCGATTTCGCTCGGCGGAATATCTTGCATGTCGTCGGCGAACTGCGTCTTCTGAAGCCAATAGCAAAAAACGCGCCACAAACCGAGGATCGCAAGGCCGGTCTGCTGATCGCTGCGCAGATTACGGACGTTGTCGTGCCAAACCCCAAGATAAGCGCACTGCTCTTCAGTGAAGAACACGCCTTCCCACGCTTTGAACGTGTCGAGGGCGTATATGCGCCCGGGCAGCATTTCGACGATCTCGGCCACCTCGTGGTCGCGCAGAATCGTCAGATCGTTCACGACGATCCCTTCGCCGACGCGAACGAACCATTCGAGTAGATCGCCGCCATGGACCGCAATGCCGTGACGCTTCAAATAGTTGAGATGCGTCGGCAGTCCCATGAACGGGTCCACGACGCTCTTGCAATCGTTACGAAGCAGGATCTCGTGCAGGCGTGACGGTGAAATGCGCCGCGTTCTTTCCTGAAGTTCGATCACGCTCGCGTTTTTGCAACCTCGAGCACGGCTCGGATGACGGCGGGATCGAACTGCGTTCCGGCTGCGGTGTCAAGCCGCTCGCTCCGGTCGAGTTTATCGTACGCGATCGCCGCCGCCAGCAACGCGGTCGCCTGGGAAATCTCCGCACCGCGCCGGCCCTTCGGCTTCCCGGTTCCATCGAACCACTCGGCGCGCGCCGCAAGAACTTTGGCGGCTTCATGAAACGCCGGCACTTTTTCCGCGAGCGCCGCGGCGCGTGCGGCGTTTCGAGCGCGTGCATCAATTCCTAGTCGAGAGAGGGGATGAAACGCGGTGGTGCGCGAGGCGTTCGGCGCAATCTCGCCGCTGCCGAAGAGCCGCACCGCGAGCGCTAATGCGCGCGTGGACGTCTGGTCGAATTGCAAAGATTGCGCAGCGGCGCTGGTCAATTTTTCGATACGACGCCAGCGGCCCGGGACCGCGTTATGTTCGTCAACGTCGTCGGCAAGGCGATCTAACAGCATTGCCGGCGAAGTTTTTTCGGCGTCCAGGGCGTCGAGCGGAATGCTCGTAAGGCGCGCCTCTCCCCGGTTAGCGTGAAACCACGTGACGAACGAGCGGACGTATTCCGGACCAAATGCGCGGCCGCTCTGCATCGCGATGGCACCCAGCGCCTCTTCGGGGTCGTCGCATCGCGCAAGCGCATCGGCGAGCGCCAAATATTGCGCGCTTTTCGGAATGCCGTACCAGCGCAATTGATCGGGGAAGCCCGTTCCGTCCCAGCATTCACTTTGCCAGCGAATGAGATCGGCGGTTTGCGGTGGCAACGTCCCGATCGCATCGCATTCCCGCGCACCTTGCGCCGGAACGTCCCAACGATGCGTTCTGGCGGTGCGTTCGTCCAGCTCGCCGTTCTTTCGGAACGCGGGATTCTTGATCGCACCGACGGCATGAAGCAAACCCGCGAAGAACATCGCGTCGCACTCGTCGCCAAGCGGTTCGCGTTGGGTCGATGCAAGTGCAACGGCAACTGACGCTTTGCGCAATGCAAAACCGGGCGCATTACCGAAAGCGGCATCGCCTACAGCGCCATACCACGCGAGTACGTCGGCCAATTGTGCCGAGGCGACCCGAGGATCGCCGCCCGTGTGCTGGAATAGCGTCATTGCTTACGCCGTTTACATATTGCCGTGCAGAAACCCTCACATATTGCATCCGACGGCACCATTTCGATGGTGGACGTCTCCGAAAAAGCCGTTACGGTTCGTACCGCCCGCGCGCAGGCGCGGGTTCGCATGAGCCAAGCAGCTCAGAGCGCGCTGAAGGAGGCAATGCTTCCGAAGGGCGACGCATTCGTAGCCGCGCAACTTGCCGGCATTATGGCCGCAAAGCAGACGGCAAACTTGATCCCGCTCGCGCACCCGCTGCCGTTGGCGCAAGTCGACGTGACTATCGCGTGGGACCAGGACGGCGCATTGCGAATCGAGGCGTCGGCCCGCACAAGCGCGCAAACCGGGGTCGAGATGGAGGCAATGGTTGCCGCGAGTGTGGCCGCACTAACGGTGTACGACATGGTCAAGGCCGTCGACAAAGGGATCGCGATCGAGGAAGTTCGCCTGCTCGAAAAAACGGGCGGAAAAAGCGGGCGTTGGGCCGCTCGGCAGTGAGCTACACCGTTGCCCTGATCGTACTTTCCGATCGCGCCGCCTCGGGAACGCGCGCAGACGGCTGCCTGCCGGTCATGAAAGAGCGCCTTGCCGGGCCGTACGAGATCGTACGGGAATTAGTGCTGCCGGATGACCCCGGTGCGCTTCAGGCAGAACTCATCGAAATTGCCGATGCGGAAACGGCGTCCCTTATCCTTACCAGTGGCGGAACGGGCTTGGCGCCGCGGGATCGCACGCCCCAGGCAACCGCCGCGGTTCTCGACTACGAAGTGCCGGGCATTTCGGAGGCGATTCGCGCCGCAGCGTTGCCGCGGGTTCCGACGGCGATGTTGTCGCGGGCAATCGCGGGCGTGCGCCACCGGACGCTCATTATCAATCTGCCCGGCAGCCCGAAAGCCGTTGCCGAATCTCTCGATGTAGTATTGAATGTACTGCCACATGCACTGGATCTTCTCGGCGATCGCGTGAGCGACGGATGACGCACTTCGATTTCCCCGCGGCTGAAAGCTATCTGCTTGGAACGATCAACGAAACGATCTCCCGGCGCATGCCGTACCGGCTGGAACGCATGCGCGCATTCTTGCGCGAACTCGGCAATCCGCAGGATGCATATCCGACCGTGCACATTGGCGGGACGAGCGGTAAAGGCTCGACCTGCACCATGGCGGCCGTTGCGCTCCAAGCTTCGGGATTACGCGTTGGGTTGCACACGAAGCCGCACTTGCGGTCGATGACGGAACGCGCCCGAATCGATGGCGCGCCGGTCCAAGAACAACGTTTCGCCGCGTTACTGAACGAAATGATGCCGGCCATCGAACGCACCGCTTCGGAACATGGCCGTCCGACGTATTACGAAACGCTGCTTGCGCTCGCATTTTTCTATTTCGCAAAAGAGCACGTCGACATTGCGGTAATCGAAGTCGGTCTGGGCGGACGTCTTGACGGCACGAACGTCATCGTTCCTAAAGTGGCGGCGATCACGTCGGTCGGATTCGATCACATGGACGTTTTGGGCGACACCATCCAAAGTATCGCGACGGAAAAGGCTGGGATCATCAAACCAGGCGTGCCGCTTGTAAGTGGAGTCGAGGATCCGGTCGCGCGCGCGATCGTCGAAGAAGAAGCAGATCGAATCGGCACGTCCGTAGTTCGCGTCTCCGAAGCGGCGCAGATTGACGGCGCCCCCGGCGAACGCTACGGCCAATCGTTTTCGGTGACCACCGCATGCGGCACCTACAATTTATCGATGCCGGTCTTGGGCATCTTTCAGCGACAGAATGCTGCGACGGCGATTGTTACGCTCGAGCAATTACCGAGCGATCTGCGGCCGTCGATCTCCGACGTCGAACGCGGCTTGTCGCAAGTGGCGATTCCCGGACGCATGGAAGTCTTTCCGGGGCATCCGTCCGTCGTTTTCGACATCGCGCACAATACGGAAAAAGCGCAACATCTGGTTGCATCGCTCGCGGAACGGTTCCCCGGACGGCATTGCACGTTCGTCGTTGCAATCGGCGAAAGCAAAGATGCATCGCAAATCTTGCGCGCACTCGGAAAACTTCCGAGCAACTTTATATTCACTTCGTTTTCGACTGCCGGACGCGAACCAACGAAACCCCAACGGTTGGCGAGCATCGCCGAATCGCAGGGAAGTTGGGGCCGCGTCATTGCGGATCCCGTCGAGGCTCTCGCCGTGGCGCGCCGTAACGCTTCGTCGGACGGCGTCATCGTCGTAACCGGCTCGACGTTCATCGTTGCAGAGCTGCGTTCGTGGTGGCTCGAAAACGTGGGCGATGCGAGAGCGAAGCTTGCCTGATCGCGGCGCGCTGCAGGTGCGTGGACGCAATATTACGTGGGGCGAGCGGACCTTTTTAATGGCCATCGTCAACGTTACTCCGGATTCGTTCTCGGGTGACGGGCGCAGCGACGTTGAGATCGCAATCGAACACGCGGTACGGCAGTGGCAACAGGGCGCGGATATCTTAGACGTCGGTGGCGAATCCACTCGGCCCGGCCATCAGCCCATCGATCCCAAGACCGAAATGGACCGCGTTATTCCGGTAATCTCCGAAGTCCGGGCGCGTTTGCCGCAAGCAATTATCTCCGTCGATACCTACAAGCCCGAAGTCGCGCGAGCGGCTCGCGTCGCGGGCGCGGATATCATCAATTCGGTGTGGGGCGCTCCGGACGATCTCATCGATGTCGCCGTCGAGCTGGAAATGCCCCTATGTGCCATGCACAATCAAGTTGGAACGCAATACTGGGGCGACGTGGTCGAAGCCGTCGTCGACTTCTTGCGAGATTGCGCCGACCGGGCCTTGCGCCGCGGCTTGCCGCGCGAAGCGATCGTCCTCGATCCCGGCATCGGCTTTGGAAAAACGCCGAACCACAATATCCGCATTTTGCGCAAGCTTTCAAGAATCCGCGACATCGGCTTTCCAACGTTGCTTGGTACGTCGCGCAAATCCACCATCGGCAAGCTGACCCAACGGGAACCGCACGAGCGGATCTATGGGACAGCCGCCACGACGGCACTCGGAATTGCCGCCGGCATCGACATGGTTCGGGTTCACGACGTCGCGCAAAATCGCGACGTTATCAGCGTTTCCGATGCGATCGTGCGCGATTGGAGGCCACGAGGGTGGATCGAATAAGCCTCCGCAAGATCCTGGCAAAGGGCCGGCACGGGGCGAATCCGGGCGAGCGCGACCGCGCGCAGCCCTTCGAAATCGATCTCGATTTCGAAGTCGATTTGAGTGCCGCGCAAAAAAGCGACCGGCTCGAAGATACCATCGACTACGCACGGCTGCACCGCGAGATCGTAAGCATCGTCGAACGCGAATCGTTCGAGCTGTTGGAAAAGCTTGCCGGAACGTTGCTCGACGCGGTCTTCGAAGACGAACGCGTGATGAACGGGCGGCTGCAAATCGGCAAGCCGCGTTTACTCGATGGCGCGACGCCGTCGATTACGCTCGTTCGCGATAATCCGAAGTACCGCGCGTTTCGCTGATGCCTCAGGCCTTCATCGGCATCGGTTCCAACCTCGACGGTCCGCAAGCGCAGGTGGAACGGGCCATCCAGCGCCTGACGACGCTCGGTGCAGTACGCGCTCGCTCCTCGCTGTACCGGACGGAGCCCTGGGGCAAGCGAGATCAGCCGGCGTTCGTGAACGCCGTCGCCGAGCTGGAGACGCCGCTCGGCCCGCACGAACTGCTGCACGCGTTGAAACTGATGGAACAAGACTTCGGGCGCGATCCGGGAGGCGCACGCTGGGGACCACGTGTCCTCGACCTGGATATCCTCACCTACGACGATCTTGAGCTGGAAGAGCCCCATCTCACGATTCCACATCCGCGCATGCTCCAGCGGGCGTTCGTGCTAGTGCCTCTGGCCGAAATCGCCGAGCGGTTCGGGGACTCCCGCGACGCTCTTTCCGCCCGGGAGCTGCGCGAGGTCGTAAGGCTCTAAGGGCCGGGCGGCCGAGGTCAAGCCGGCTTAGGCTTGTCGGCCGGAGCCCTCGTCGTGGATAGCGAATCGGTAGCGCTCATGTCCGACGACCAACTTCAGACCGGGGTTGCCGAGCGCGTAAGACAGCTCGCCGACCTCTTCGTCACGACCGATTTGATGCGCCTGAGCGTTGACCGTGCAGGCGAGCGCATTGAACTCGGCCGCCGAGCGATGCACCCCGACTTCGTGCCGGAGATCCCAACCGATCTCGAATCGATCGTCGAGGCTGCTCCGCTGCGGTTCGACACGATCAAGGCCGATCTAGTCGGAGTCTTTCATTTCAGCCGTCCGGCGGTTGCCGAAGGCGACCTGTTGGAGGGCGATCGGGAACTCGCCTATATCGAAGCGCTCGGGATCCGCAATCCCGTTCGCAGCCTCGGCGCCGGCCGCATGGTTTCGGTGAAACGAAGCGACGGCGACCCCGTCGAATACGGGCAAGTGCTTTTCGAAATCGATCGCGGTTAGCGCGCATCAAGAGGTAGGCAATCATTTTTAAAAAGGTTCTTATCGCCAACCGTGGCGAGATTGCGCTACGGATCAATCGCGCGTGCCAAGAGCTCGGCGTTCGCACCGTCGCGGTGTTCTCCGAGGCGGATCGCGAGTCGCTGCACGTGCGTCAGGCGGACGAAGCGTTTTGCGTCGGACCCGGGTCCCGTGCCTCGTTCGTACCTCAACATTCCGAACATCATCTCGACGGCGCTCATCACCGGTTGCGACGCCATTCATCCCGGCTACGGGTTTCTTGGCGGAAAACGCGCGCTTCGCCGAGATCTGCGCCGACCACGGCTTAGTCTTCATCGGGCCGCGTCCCGAGGTTATCGCCGCGATGGGCGATAAGGCGACCGCGAAACGCGTGATGAAAGAAGCCGGCGTCGCAACGACGCCGGGCACGGACATCCTTCGATTCCGTCGATGCTGCGCGCGCTGCCGCCGAGGAGATCGGTTATCCCGTGCTGCTCAAAGCGACGGCGGGCGGCGGCGGAAAAGGCATGCGCGTCGTCGAGCGCCCGAAGATCTCGAACGCGCCTTTGCAAGCGCGACCGCCGAAGCGGAAGCGAGTTTCAAAGACGGCCGCGTCTACATGGAAAAGCTGATCCGCAATCCGCGCCACATCGAAGTCCAAGTTCTCGCCGACGAGTTCGGCAACGTGGTGCATCTGGGCGAGCGCGATTGTTCGGTGCAGAAGCCGTCGCATCAAAAGCTCATCGAAGAAGCGCCGGCGCCGCAATCTTGTCGGCCGACGCGCGCGACATCGCTGCACGACATGGCCGTGCGCGCGTGCGAACACGTGCGGTTACACGAACGCCGGAACGCTGGAGTTTCTTGCGCAGCGGCGACAACGTGTACTTCATGGAGATGAACACGCGCATTCAAGTCGAGCATCCGGTGACCGAAATGGTGTACGGCATCGATTTGGTCAAGGAGCAGATCCGCATCGCGGCCGGCGAGCCGCTCGGCTACGCGCAGCAGCGATCTCGTCGCGCGCGGACACGCGATCGAATGCCGCATCAATGCCGAAGACCCGCGCAATCAACTTCGCGCCGCAAGCCGGCACGCTCGACGAAGGTCGTATTCCCGGGCGGCCCCGGCATTCGCGTCGACACGCACGTGTACGGCGGCGCGATGTCCCGCCGTACTACGATTCGATGCTCGCCAAGATCGTCGCCTTCGGCGAAGTCGCGCGACGCGGCGATCGCGCGGATGGAACGCGCGCTGCGCGAAACGGTGATCGAAGGCGTGCAACACCACGATCGCGCATGTGTCTGGAAATTCTGGCACGCCGCAATTCCGCGAAGGCCGCTACGACATCGGATTCCTGCCGGCGCTTCTGGCTGCGAGGCGGTCCACTGAGTGCCGTCCCGCCGCGTCGGCCGCGAACAGGCGCTGCAAGCGCTGTATTCCATTTCGAGTCGGGCATCGCGAGCCGGCGATGCGCTGACCGAAGTCGTCGGCGAACGCGGAGACGCCGAGCACCGCGCAGTTCGTGCGAGATCTCGTGCTTGGAACGCTCGAGTATCGCGCCGGAGGCGGACCGCGACGGTGCGGCCGCTCTTGAAGGGTGGACGATCGAACGTTTGCCGACGATCGATCGTTTGTTGCTGCGAGATGGGCACCTTCGAGTTGCGCTGCCGTCCCGACACGCCGCCCGCCGTCGTCATCAACGAGGCGGTCGAGCTCGCCAAGAAATTTTCGACCGAAGATTCCGGTCGTTTCGTCAATGGTGTACTTAATGCGGTCGCGCAAGAGCGCACGCGATGCCAGGCTAAGCGGCGCAGCCGGTGCGCCGCGCTTCGTGCGCGGCGTTGCTCGTGGCGCTGCTGCTGATCGTGCTGTTCGCCGCCGGCACGATTGCCGGCATCGTTGCGGCCTACGCGCGCAATCTTCCCGACATCAGCCGCATGGCGGACTATCAGCCGGCGCAGTTCGACGCGAATCTTCGCGCGCGACGGCACGCAGCTCGCGTCGGTGTATCGCGAGAATCGCGTGTGGGTGCCGCTCGCGAAATTCCTCAGGTCGTGCGGGAGGCGGTTATCGCGAACGAAGACCACAACTTCTACCAGCATCACGGCGTCGACTTCGGCGGCATCGTGCGCGCTGCGTTCGCCGATCTCACGCATCAGCAATTCCAAGGCGCCTCGACGATCACGCAGCAGCTGGCACGCAAGCTTGTTTCTTGAACGACGAAGTTTCGATGTCGCGCAAGATTCAAGAAGCGCTGCTCGCGATGGAAATCGAGCGCTATTACACCAAAGACGAAATCCTCGAGCGCTATCTCAACATGATCTATCTCGGCTGCCGGCGCATATGGCGTCGACGCGGCTGCACACACGTACTTCGGCGCGTAGCGTTCACAAGCTCACCCTGCGCGCAAGCGGCGATGCTGGCCGGCGTCATCGCAGCGCCGTCGGACTACTCGCCGTTCGCCAATCTTGAAGCTCGCGCGCGAACGCCAGCGCCACGTGCTCGATCGCATGGCCGAAAGCGGCTATATCACGCAGCAGCAAGCCGACTGATGCCTAAGCTGCCCCGATCGAACTCGCGAGCGAACGCGCCGCGGGATTGCAAGGCTATGTCGCATCCGTACTTTACGACGTACGTGATCGCTCAGCTGGAGAAGCTCGTTCGGCAAACAAGCCGTCGAAGAAGGCGGCCTGCAAGTCTACACGCGCTCGATCCGCGCATGCAACAAATCGCGCAAGAAGCCGTGACTGGGGCGTCGGTGCAGGCCGCGCAGCGAAGGCATCAACGCGCATCAAGCAGCGCTCGTTGCGATTCGTCCGTCGACGGGCGAGATCGTCGCGATGGTCGGCGGCACGCATTTTTCGCTGGACAATCAGTTCAACCGCGCATGGCAAGCGCATCGCCAGCCCGGTTCGTCGTTTAAAACCTACGTGTATACCGCGGCCATCGATTCGGCGGCATGCCGGCAACGACGATTATCGACGATACGCCGGTCGGCTATCCGATGGGCGACGGCACGCACGTGGTCATCCGAACGACGACGACAACAGCTACATGGGCGCCATTTCGCTGCGCACGCGCTCGCGCAGTCGCGCAACGTCGTCGCGGTGAAGCTAGCCGATCGCATCGGCTTCGATCGCGTCATCGAATACGCGCATCGCATGGGCGTCACGTCGCCGCTCGAAGCGAACCTTTCGCTCGCGCTGGGTTCCTCCGTCGTTTCGCCGTCTGGATCAGGCCAGCGGATACTCAACGATTGCGAACCAAGGCATTCACGTCGATCCTACGCCGTTCCGCGCTCGTCAAAGATTCGCTCGGAAACATCGTGCTCGACAATCAGTACCCGCAAGCCAACGAAGTCGTCAGCGCCGGCGACCGCCTACATCATGACGACGATGCTGGAAGACGTGATCAATCAAGGGCACCGGCTATCCCAATGCGATCATCGGCCGTCCGGCCGCCGGCAAAACCGGAACGACGTCGGATTTCCGCGACGCCTGGTTCGTGGGCTTCACGCCGGATCTCGTCACGGCGGTGTGGCTCGGCAACGACGATTACTCGCGCATGAACGAGTCGTACGGCGGCAACATTCCCGCGCGCATTTGGGCGCGCTTCATGAAAGCGGCGCTCGCGATGACGCCCAAGCACGACTTCTCGTTCCCGATCGATGAAGTCGTCAAAGCTCGCTTGCGGCGGTGGCGGCCGGAATATTATTTGAACGGCACCGAGCCGGTTTCGTGCGGTTATCGCGGCTACGACCAGGCGGCCCAGGGAACGCCGCAGCCGGTGGATCGTTCGATGGCGACGCCACCCGCAACGCTCGATACGCCTGCGGCCGTCGATACTTCGGGAGCCGGGGACACGCTCGCGCCCGACGCGACGCAGCCGCCGAATACGGTCGGCGATGGGAAGAATTACGTGCCGCTCGATAGCGCACAGCCTGCTTCTACGCCGAGACCGAAGCGTAAACAGGCAGCGTGGAAGCCCCTATCGGTCGTTCGTTAGCGTTGGAGAGTTCGCTGCGCGCCTGCGCGAGGTTTTCCGGCGCGTTCGCCCATTCGAATACATCGGAATCAGCGGCGAAATTTCGCAGTGGAATCCCCGCCAAAACGGCGTGTACTTTACGATAAAAGATCGCGCAAGCGGTGCTGGAATGCTTTGCTTACCACAATCGCGCGCGAAACTTTCCGAACGTGCCGTTAGGCACTGCGGTGATCGCGCTACGGCTCGATTCGCGTGCAAGAACGCCGCAGCCGCTACGAGATGCTCGTGGACGATGTTGCGGCTCACCGGGATCGGCGAACTCTACGCGCAATACGAAGCGCTCAAAGAGCGCTTCCGCCGCGAAGGCCTTTTCGCGCAGGAGCGCAAGCGCCGTATTCCGCGATTCCCTCGCCGAGTGGCGCTGGTCTCCGCGCGAGGGCAAAGGCGCAGAAGATTTCGAAACGGTCCTTCGCGATCGCGCGCCGCACGTCGAGCGTCGAGTTCGTCGAAACGCGCGTGCAAGGTATCGGCGCCGAAGTCGAAATTGCGGCCGCGCTCGACCGGGCGAGCCGCTTGCAGCGCCGACGCGATCGTGCTCGCGCGCGGCGGCGGTTCTTACGAAGACTTTTTCGCGTTCAATCTGGAGCCGGTCGTTCGCGCGATCCTACGCACGTGCGCGCCGGTGATCACCGGGATCGGCCATACCGGCGACCACCATCTCGCCGACGACGTGGCCGATCTTGCGTGCGAAACGCCGTCGAATGCCGCGCAATACATTGCGAATCTCTGGCAGCGCGGCGACGAACGTCTTGGAGCGTCTGCGATCACAGCTCGATCGCGAGATGCGCGACGTCCTGGTGCGCGCGCTTCAACGCGGCGATCAAGTACACGACAGTCTCGAGCGCGCGTGGGAACGGTCGGACGGCGCGAAGCGTCGAGAGCGCTCATCGCGTTAGAGCGTCGTCTGAACGCACAAAGTCCGGCGCAACGGCTATCGAATCGCATGCAGCGCCTCGCGGGTTTACGCGCGAGGTTGGAAACGTGGCCGGCGCGCGCATTCGAGAACGTGGCGTCGACGCGGAACAACCCGCGAATCGCGTCTCGTTCCGCGCCTGGGAGCGCCTCAGGTCCGCCGGTCGAATGCCGTCGAGTTGACGCTCGACGCGCGCTCGATGCCGCTCGATCCGAACGCGCCGCTCGGCGCGCGGCTACGCAATCATCCTGCGCGGAAGGCCAGGTCGTGCGCAGCGCGGCGCGACGTGCAGCCGGGCGACGCGATCTCGGCACGAGTCGCAGCACGGAACGCTCGATGCGCGCGTCGAAACGGTGCATCCTGATGAATGACGCGTCCCGAAGAACATTCGAAGAAAAGCTCGAGCGCATCGATGCGATCGTCAAAGAGCTCGAAAGCGGGCGCGTCGATCTGGATCGCGCAATCGAGCTTTTCAAAGAAGGTAAAACGTTCGCGCGCGAATGCGAGATGTTGCTGCGACAGCGCGCAAGAGCAAGTCGATCACGCCATGAACGACAGGCGCCGGCTCAATAGCGCCGTGGCCCGGCGACTCGACGAGGCCGTAGCGGAAAGAACCGGAATGACGCGCTCGCAAGCGCGCAGCCTGATCATGGAAGGCCGCGTTCGCATCAACGGCGCACCGGCTACGAAGGCCGGGCAACACGTTCGCGACGGTGCCGAAGATCGAGATCGAAGCGCCCGCGCCGCTTTGTCAGCCGCGGCGGCGAAAAACTCGAAGCGCGCTTGAAGCGTTCAACATCGACGTTACCGGGCTCGCATGCGCTCGACGTCGGTGCTTCGACCGGCGGCTTCACCGACTGTCTGTTGCAACGCGGCGCCGCGCACGTTACCGCCATCGACGTTGGCTACGGACAACTCGATTGGAAGCTGCGAAACGATGCGCGCGTCACCGTGATCGAACGCACGAACTTCCGCCATGCTGCCGACGAAGCGTTCCCGGACGGTTCGATGTCGATCGTGATCGATACGTCGTTCATTTCGCTGCGTACCGATTCTCGCGCGCGCCGTCGCCTATTTGCGCGACGACGGCGTCATCGTGGCCCTGGTGAAGCCGCAATTCGAGGCCGGGCGGGAACGGTTGGGCGCGCGGCGGCGTGGTACGCGACCCGGCCGTCCATCGCGCGGTGCTTGCAAGAAGTACGCGACGCGGCCGCAGCTTTGGGACTTGATCGCCGCGGCGGCTGGTCGCCTCGCCGTTGCTTGGCCCCGCCGGCAACCGCGAATTCCTCATGGAGTTTCGCCGCGACGGCACGCCGGTCGACGACGCACGAATCGACGAAGTCGTTGGCGAAGGAGCCCCGTACATGACGAAGCTGCGCATCGGAACGAAGCTCATCACGCTCTACGTCGACGTCGAACGCGAAGACGGCCCGCCGCTCGCGGCGCGCATCGCCGAATCGTTTCGCGAACGCGGCTTCGGCAGTTGCGGTGTGGAAAGGTCAGCACGAGCGGCTCGGTATTCCTCACGACGGTGAGCGCGGCGCCGACGATGCCGCGCTTGTTCATCACGGTCGGCGGCGACGGGACGTTGTTGCGCGCCGCGCGCGTCGCAACGGAAAACGATGCCCCGTTGCTCGGCATCAACACCGGACGCCTCGGATTTCTCACCGAACTCGATGCGGGCGATCCGCGCATCGACGACCTTCCCGAGCTCGTCGAGCGCGGGCTTGTCGTCGAAGAACGCGTCGCACTCGAAGCCGAGTACGATGGCCGCACGTTCTTTGCGCTCAACGACGTCGTCGTGCGCAAAGGCGACGTGTCGCGAATCGTTCCGTTTGGCCTGAGCTTGGACGACGAACATATCGCCGATATTCCGGCCGACGGCATCTGCGTCGCGACGCCGACCGGATCGACGGCGTATTTTCTTTCCGCCGGCGGCTCGATCATTTCGCCGCGCGTCGACGCGTTCGGAATCGTGCCGCTGCTGCCGCACACGCTATTTTCTCGTCCGCTCATCGTTCCGGCCAGCTCGCGACATCGAGATCACGTGCGATTCGGAAATTGCGCAAGCGCATTTGGAATGTGACGGCGACGTGCTCGCGGATATCGGCCCCGATCACGTGCGTAGCCGTCCGGCGCCATCCGAAAACAGTGCGCTTCGCGCGTCTTTGTCCGCTTCGCTTCTTCGAGCGGCTGAAGGAAAGATGCGTTGGGGTGTTTCCATCAAAGCGCCGCCGCGGTAAAGAGACTCTAGCGACGCTATGCTCCGAACACTGGCGATCGAAAACTACGGCCTGATCGAACGCGCAGAAATTGCGTTTGCCCGAGGGCGCGACTATCTTTACCGGCGAGACCGGTTCGGGCAAGACCATGATTCTCGGCGCGCTCGCCTTCGCGCTCGGCTCGCGTGCGAGCGCCGACGTAGTACGTCGCGGCGCTGCCAAAGCCGCCGTTACTTTGGCGTTCGACCCCGATGAGGGTTTTGCGGCATTTCTTACCGCTGCCGGCTTTGAAGTCGATCCCGGCGAGGAAGCGACGATCGTGCGCGAGATGAATGACGCGGGCAAATCCAGCGTCCGCGTGAACGGACGTTCGGCGACGGCCTCGTACGTTCGTGAGATTGCCGGGCGTCTTGCGGAGATCGTGGGGCAGCACGAAGCGCAGCGATTGCTCGTGCCGTCGTTTCATCTTCATTTGCTGGACCGCTTCGGAGGCAGCAACGCTGCGCTCGCGCGTGAAGCGGTCGCTGCCGCCCACGCCACGGTCTCAACGCGTGCTCGCGAACTGCACGAGCTGCAATCTAACGAACGTAAAGCGGAAGAACGCTATGCCGATGAACGGTTCGCGCTGGAAGAAATCGAAGACGGGGCACCGCAGGCCGGCGAAGACAGACGGCTGACGGAGCGGCGGCGTTACCTAGACAACGCCGAAAGGATCTTGGCGTCGCTGCGTGCCGCTCACGAAGCGCTTGCCGGCGATGAGGGTTCGGCCAGCTCCGCGTTCGGTGCGGCAAGTTCCGCGCTCGACGGGATCGCGGATATTGCCGGGGAGCTTTCCGAAATGGCGTCCCAGGCGCGCGCGTTGCAAAGCGAGGCGACGGAACTTGCCGTTCGCATTGCGCGCGAAGCCGATTCCGGCGAATTCGACGCAGGCGAATTGGAAACGATCAATACGCGCCTGGACGTGCTTGACAAGCTAAAGCGCAAGTACGGGGCGACGCTAGAGCGCGTCCTCGAGCGTGCCGAAGAAGCGCGTGCGATCGTTTCCGCGCACGAGTCGCGCGACGAGCGGCACGCCGAACTGCACGAAGCGCTTCTTCGCGCGCAAGCGCACTTAGGAGCCGAGGCGGGGAAGCTTACGGCGATTCGCATGAAAACCGCGCAGCGTTTGTCGCGTGGTGTGGTCGCGGAACTCAAAGAGCTGGCACTGCCGTCGGCGCAATTCGATTGCGCCTTTACTTCCCTCGAACCGATCGGCGCCGAAGGCGCCGAAAACGTCGAATTCACCTTTGCTGCAAACGCCGGCGAACAGCCGCGTCCGCTCGCGCGCGTGGCTTCCGGGGGAGAACTTTCGCGCGTACTGCTCGCTCTTGTCGTCGTGCTGGCATCCGCCCGCGAACGGAGCGCATTGATTTTCGACGAGATCGACGCCGGGATCGGGGGCGCCACGGCAACGGCCGTTGGAACGCGGCTCGGAAAGCTGGCGCGCGACGGGCAAGTCGTTTGCGTAACGCATCTCGCGCAGCTGGCAACGTGGGCAGACCGGCATTACATTCTCGAGAAGCGCGAGGCTAAGGGCAATACGACGATCGCGGTGAGGGAGATCACCGGCGAGGAGAAACGTGCCGCCGAACTCGCGCGCATGCTTTCGGGTGAATCCCACGACATTGCGCTCGAGCACGCACGAACGTTGTTACGCCAGGCAACTCGGGTACAAGCGTGAAGCATGGCATCGCTTCAAATACCTGCCGGCGTTGACTCCGCGACCTTGAAAATAGGCCGCAAAGAGCGTTGCGGTAACGAATTTGAACAAGGTCTTCTTTCCGAAAACCGGTGCCGCGAAGCGCGATCTGTTGCAATACTACGCCGACGTCTCGCCCTACTTGCTGCCGCACGTGGAAGCGCGCGCGATGGTGATGAAGCGATATCCGAATGGTGCCGATGGCGACTTCTTTTTCATGAAGCGCACGCCGTCGCCGCATCCGGATTGGATCGAAACGTGTCGCATCGAACACCGCTCCGGCAACGTGATCGATTTCCCCATGGCAAACGATCTTGCTTCGCTGCTGTGGATCGTCAATCTGGGGTGCATTGATTTGAATCAATGGTACGCGACGTGCGACGACATCGACCGTCCCGATTACGTGCATTTCGATTTAGACCCGGGCAGTGCGCCGTTCGAACGGGTGCGCGAAGTCGCGCTGCTCGTTCGGGACGGCTTGGCCGGCTTGGGCATGCCAAGCTACGCAAAAACGTCGGGTTCCAAGGGCATTCACGTTTACGTTCCGATCGTTCGCGGGCCGTTGCAAAAACAAGTGTGGACCTTTGCAAAGGCTTTCGCGCAAGGCGTCGCGCGTCACGATCCTACTCTCAGCACCGCGGAATACAAAAAGGAAAAGCGGCCACCCGGACGCGTGTTGGTCGATTACAATCAAAACCGGTGGGGCTCGACGCTTGCGTCGGTCTATTCCGTGCGTCCGACGCCGGTGGCGAGCGTCTCCGCGCCGATTACGTGGGACGAAATCGAAGACGGCGTCCGGATCGAAGATTTTCGCATCGACAACATGATGGAACGAATCGCAGAAGCGGGCGATTTATGGGCGCCGCTTGCCTCGAAGAAAGGCCGCTTTGATCTAGGGCCGTTCATCGAAAGCGTCCCCTCATAACGAGAAGCAAGCGCATCTTTGGCTCTTGATCCGGTGAGCCGCTGCCGCCATCTTTTAAGGTGTAGAGGTGGGGCTTTTCATGACGGCATCACGACTCTTTGTACCCGCGTTGATTTTTGCGCTTGCTTCTTGCGGAGGCGGCGGCGGCGGCGGTTCCGGTGCGCCTGACGGCGTCATTCCCGGAGGCGGCCAGGGCAATGGAGTGCCGCCTTCGGAGTCACCGGCTCCGCAACATAGTAGTACGCCCTCGCCGACTCAAGCTCCAACCTCAACGCCCAAGCCGACGCCCACGCCGTCTGCCGCCTCTTATCCGCCCTCAGGAATTCCAAACACCGCCGGCCGTATCGGACTGGCGCAGATTTTCGATTCCATGCTCGGCGCATCGGAAATAGCGAGCAACGCTTCGCGCTACGATCTGGTCTGGGCAACGTCGCGTCCCAACCTTTGGCGAAGCGCTCACTCGGCGACGATCGCTTCCCGCTATTACATCCTGGAAGAAGACAACACGATCATTTCCGGCCGCAAGCTCTCCTGGTGGCAGCAGAATCATCCCGACTGGATTATGTACGCGTGCGATGCGAGCGGTAATCCGACGCATGATATCGCCTACACGCCCGGAGACGGTTTCGCCGACGTTCCGCTGGACATTCATAATCCTAGCGTTGTCGACTATCAAATCCGTCAGAGCCTTGCGCCTTACGTAATCAGAAACGGTTACAACGCCGTCGGCATCGATGAAGTGATTTTCCACGACGTCATGCTCGGCGGAAATCCGTTCCTTGGCGAAACGAAAAAGCCGGGTGAATTCGGCTGCGGCATTTGGAACGCCGGCGGCACGTTCACGAAACGGTATACGTCGCCAAGCGATCCCGCGTGGAACAGCGACATCGTAAATTGGATTGTCGCGGCACGGCGCATTCTGAACACGGATCCAGGCTTCTCGCCGTACCATCTCCGTCTTGTCGTCAATCATCCCGCCGGGAGTACCAGAGATCCGAACGAACGCGTGTTGCTTTCGAACGTCGATGCGACGATGGACGAAGCGGGATTCTCCGATTACGGCAACTACAATCAGCCCGCGTATCAGAGTCTATTTAGCGGAACGATTTCGTACATGAAGTACGTCCAGTCGCTCGGCGTTGCGTTCGTGGATATCGATAAATTTGCCGACGATTCCGGACGCGCGACTTCGAATCAAGTGGAGTACTCCATCGCTACGTATTTGCTCGGTAACGAAGGCTCGGCAGACCTTTTTGTCGGCGGCCACAACGGGCGTGACGGCTACGGCGCGGAGCAGTATTTTTCGGAATACAAAGTTCCGCTTGGTGCGGCGTGCGGCGCCATGTATGGAGGAGCCGGCTACGACGCGACCAATCCGCATATCTACTATCGCCGCTTCGCACATGGAATAGCGATTGTAAATTCGGGATCGCTGCCGAAACCTAGCGAACGAGCGACCCTTTTGTCGCATGCTTACACCGACATTGAAGGGCGTCCGGTTGCTAACCCGCTTGCCGTTAATTCAAACGACGCGTACGTGCTTACAACGAGCGCAAACGGTTGTTCATGATCGAAAAGAAGAAGCGGGCGCGTTGTTGTTTGACGTGCGCTTCCTTGTGACTCATTAGGACGTTTAGCCCCCCGCATACACCCTATTCGTCTGTGCATGCGCGTGCATGGTGCTTGATACACTCAAGCTCCGTTGCACTCTGTTCTAATGGGATCATAACAAAAGATGAAAGCGTCGCTGCTCGCGGTCTTCGCTGCACTCACTCTCGCTCTCGCAGCATGCGGTGGAGGCGGCGGCGGATCTTCCGGCGGCGTTATTCCAAACGGTCCCGGCGGCACTCCGGTGCCGTCGGGAGCCCCACCGACGGCCACGCCGACTCAAGGAGCGACGGCAACGCCGGCTCCGACGCCGACGCCTGTGGGATCGACACCGACGCCCAAGCCGACCTCTACGCCTGTCGGCTCGACGCCGACGCCTAAGCCAACGGCGACACCGGTCGGCTCGACACCAACGCCCAAACCAACGCCCACGCCTGTCGGCCAAACACCGACGCCGAAACCAACGCCTAGCGCGACGCCGGTGTCTACGCCTACGCCTCCGCCGCACACGCCGACACCCGCGCCGACGGCGACGCCCGGCGGCACGGTCTCAACACCCGCGCCCGCCTCGCGCATTCGGAGCACGTATGGACGCGTAGGACTCGCGCAGGTGTTCGACTTCTTCCCCGGCCTGAACACGCAAATGAGCAGTTCGCAGATTTCGCAAGATGCGAATCGTTACGACGCGGTCTGGGGATCGTTCAATCCGGCGCCGTGGCGCGCGGCAAATCAGCAGGCGCTCGTCTCGCGATACTACATCGTCACTGAAGACAACCTGCTCGTGTCCGGAAACAACCTCCAATACTTCCAGCAGAACCATCCGGATTGGATCATGTACGCCTGCGATTCGAACGGGAACCCGACGAAAGACTACGCGTATACACCGGGCGACGGCTTCCAAGACGTGCCGTTGAACATTCACAATCCACAAGTCGTGCAGTATCAGTTGGGAACGCTTCTGGCGTACGTAAAAGCGAACAATTATAACGCGATGGCGCTCGATGAAGTGATCTTCAACAACTTCATGCTCGGCGGTAATCCGGAACTCGGTCAAACGAAGGTCGCCGGCGAATACGGTTGCGGCACGTACAACACAGACGGCAGTTTCAACCGCGTCTACACAGGAACGAAAGACCCGACGTTCACGAGCGACATCTTGAATTGGGTCGCGCAAGCACGCGCCGTGGCAAACGGCAACAACCTCTCGATCATCGTCAATCACCCGGCCGGCAGCACGACCGACGCGAACGAACAACGGCTTCTCTCGAACGTGGACGTAACGATGAGCGAAGCGGGCTTCACCGATTATGGAAGCGTTCCGGCTTCGTACTACGGGACGACGTACCGGTACGCTGAGTGGGTCCAGCAGCAAGGCAAAGCGATGATCGTGATCGACAAGTACGATCAAGACCGTAACGGCGTCATCCCGAACTCGCACGTCGAGTACTCGCTCGCCACGTACTTGCTCACGAACGAAGGGAACTTGGATCTGTTCGTGGTCGGACACAACAGCGCCGGCTACGGATACGGCGCCGAACAATACCACGCCGAGTACGGAACGAACCTGGGCAAACCGTGCGCCGCGGCATACGGCGGACCGAGCTACGACCCGGCCAATCCGCAGATCTACTATCGCCGCTATCAGAACGGCATGGCGATCATTAACTCCGGCTCCGCACAAACCGAGTCCGCAAAGCTCCCGAGCAACCACACCTACAACGACATCGAAGGACAAGCGGTAACCAATCCGTTGCCGGTCGCCTCGGGCGGTTCGTACGTGCTGCTCACTGGCGGCGGTACCGGCTGTCAATAGATAGATAGATGGCGCTTCCGATCGAGCCGCCGTTCGCGCCCATGGAATGTACTCAGACGGAGCACATTCCGGACGGCCCGCAATGGCAATACGAACCGAAGTGGGATGGCTTCAGATGCTTGGCCTTCCGCGACGGCGGCGAGGTCTTCTTGCAATCGAAATCGGCGCAGCCGCTCGCGCGGTACTTTCCCGAAGTCGTCGAGAAGCTGAAGAAGCTCAAAGCGAAGCGTTTCGTGCTTGACGGCGAGCTGATGATCGATCGCGGTGGTGAACTCGATTTCGACGCGCTCTTGCAGCGAATTCATCCGGCGGAGAGCCGCGTAAAGCGGCTCGCCGTCGAAACGCCCGCAACGTACGTGGTCTTCGATCTGCTGGTTGACGAAGACGCCGGCGACATAACGGGAACGCCGCTTCGCGACCGCCGTCCGTTACTCGAAGCCTTCGCGCAAAAGCAGTTCAAAGGCGAAGCGATCCGGCTTTCACCGGCAAGCGCCGAGCGGGCCGTCGTCGATCGTTGGTTCGCGCACGTCGGCAACGCGCTCGACGGCGTCGTCGCAAAGCGAATGGACTTGCCTTATGCCGCCGGCATTCGCAGCGCGGCAATGAAGATCAAGCATTTGCGAAGCGCGGATTGCGTAATCGGCGGCTATCGCCTCAATAAAGATAAAACCGGCGTCGGATCGTTGCTTCTTGGCATGTACGACGACGAGGGATTACTAAATCACGTCGGTTTCACGTCGGGATTCACGACGCGCGAACGGAGCCCGCTGCTAAAGCAGTTGCGCGAGATCGAAAAACCGCCGGGCTTTACCGGTTCGGCGCCGGGCGGTCCGAGCCGCTGGAAAGCGACCGAGGAGCCGTGGTTTCCCGTCGCTCCCAAACTCGTTGTCGAAGTGCAGTACGATCACGTCACCGGCAATAGATTCCGGCACGGTACGAAGCTCCTGCGCTGGCGCCCGGATAAAGCGCCGCGCCAATGCACCATGAATCAGCTCTACGTCTCGGAGGCCGCCTCTCCACTCGAGCTCTTATCCCAGTAACGCTCTCGGATCAAGCGTTGCAGGCATCCGGTTATGGGATTTGGTGGATCTTGAGGACGTTGGTGCCGCCGGCGCCGACGGGCATTCCGGTGGTAAAGGCAATGCAGTCGCCGCTGGTTACTAATCCGGCTTGCATCATGCGTTGCTCGGTCATGTACAGGAGTACGTCGATCGACGAATAGCGATCGATCAGCAGCGATTCGGTTCCCCAGAGGAGCGCGAGACGCCGTGCGACTTCCACGTTCGGCGTAAGCGCCACGATTCGCGCGCGCGGTCGAAATGCGGTGATATGATGCGCCGTGTTTCCGGTCGTCGTTCCGGTGACGATGAACGGAAGCGACAATTCTTCGCTCGCACGCGTCGCCGCTTCGGCGATAGAGGTTGCAATCGTCGCGTGAACGCCCGCTAAGCGGCGATCGCGTAACATGGCGTGCGGGTAGCTCTTTTCCACTTCCCGCGCAATTTCGGCCATCGTGCGAACCGCTTCAGTTGGGTACGTGCCGCGGGCGCTTTCGCCTGAGAGCATAACCGCATCGGTGCCGTCGAGAATGGCGTTCGCGACGTCGGTCACTTCGGCGCGCGTTGGGCGTGAGCTGAACGTCATTGACTCCAGCATCTGCGTTGCCGTAACGACCGGTTTGCTGGCTCGGTTGCATTTCGCGATAATGGCCTTTTGCACGAGCGGCACTTGTTCGATCGGAATTTCGATTCCGAGATCGCCGCGCGCCACCATGATGCCGTCTGCTGCTTGAACGATGTTGTCCAAATCTTCTAGCGCTTCATGCTTCTCGATCTTGGCGAGAACCGGAACGACGCGTCCCCGCTCGTGCATGAATGCTTTGACGCGATTGATGTCTTCGGCGGAACGGACGAACGAAACCGCAACGTAGTCCACCTTGTGTTCCAGCCCGAACGCGAGATATTCGAAGTCGCGTTCGGTGACCGACGTAATGTTCAGCGACCCGTCGGGATAGTTGATGCCTTGTGAAGAACGCAGATCGCCGCCGAACTCAACCGTTGTCTCGATGTCCGTTGCGTTTTTGTCCATGATGCGCAGCGTGATCGAGCCGTCTTGAAGGTAGATGCGATTTCCGACCTTCACGTCGTTCGGGAGATCTTTATATTGAACGCTCACGCGCTGTGCGGTGCCGGGAACATCTTGCGTCGTGAGCACGAATGGCTCTCCGCGTTCGAGCCGCACGGAATTGAGGCCGTCTTCCAGCTTGCCGGTGCGCACCTTGGGCCCGGGAAGATCTTGCAAAATCGCGGTATGGATTCCGAGCTCGTCCGAAATCGAGCGCGCGTTGCGGATGACTTCCGCGTGCTCTTCGGGCGTGCCGTGGGAGAAGTTCAATCGAAGAACGTTTGCGCCCGAAATGAACAACGACCGCATGATCGCGGGATCTCTCGATGCGGGTCCAATCGTCGCGACGATTTTCGTGCGTTTTTGCAATACCGTTTCCATGATCGCCTCTGCCATGCGCGTCTCCGGCGGCAGGCTCCTGCGCATAGTTAACAGCATTAAAGCGTCGTAATGGCCGAGCGCGATCCAAAGGACCGGCGCTACCGTGAGCGACTTGCGGGAAGTTATCTCGTGTCGCTTATTTTTCACGCGGTTCTTGCCACGTTGCTGTTTTCCGTCGTTGTGAACTCGTCGCAAGAGGGAGCGAACGAGAGTGTGAACGGTGCGGAACTGGTGACCTTGGAGCAGCGCGCGCCGGCTGTCGCGCAAGTTCCGGTCCAGGGGCCGCAGGCCGTTCCAATTCCTAACGCGCCGCGCATTGCGCCGGTACAACATGGCCCGCTTGCGCGACCCGCGCATCAGCAACGGCCGCCGGCCCATCCGGAGCTTTCGAAGATCGTGCCTAGCGCGCCGCCGAATCCGACGCCGCTGCCGCAGGCCTCGCCCGAACCCAACGTCCAGCCTACACAGGCTCCGTACGAAACGAAGCCGCAGAACGAGCTGCCGGCCGTGCCGACGCCGGTGCCGGCCCAAATCTCCGCCGTTACGTTGAAAGTGCCGCCGACGGCTGCACCGACTCCCGCCCCGACCTCACCTCCGACCGCGAGCCCAACGCCGAGACCGGCGGCGCCGACGGCGGCGCCGACCGCGCGGCCTCAGACCCCGGCTCCTGCGGCGACCAGCCCAAGTCCGAAACCGACGGCCGTTGTGGTGGCGGTGAAAGCGTCCGCGATTCCGTCGGCCTTGCCCGTGCCCGCCTCAAGCGCCAGCCCGTCTCCGATAACCCATCCTGGCGTGCCGAGCCCAAGTCCGACGCAAACCGCCGCTGTGGCAAAGACCGCGGGGACGGCGCCTAGCCCGGGGCCGAGCGGCGCGTCTTCCCCGGGGCCGCGTCCGGGCACCGCCGCATCCACAGCAAAGCCGGGTCCCGCACGTCCGGTGAACGTTCGACCGACGCCGTTGCCGGCGCCGGCAAAAGCACAAACCAAAACGCAAAGCAAGGCGATTGACATCAACGCAAAACTGCGCGCGATGTTACCGAGCAATCCCGTGACGCCGTCGTACAAACAGTATCCGCAGCACATCGCTCTCGGCGCAAGCATGGAACCGACACCTCCGCCGGAGATCGTTGCTGCAACGAAATACACTTTCGAAGAAACCGGAACCGGACACGAAGCGCGCATCAAAATGTGGGTGACGAACGTGCACCGCAACGGTCCGGTGACGATGTGCGACGGATGGATGCTACGCTATCCCGAGACGAATTCCGGCGGATTCATGCATCCGTACGGAACGCACATCGGCGATAATAACGGCGCGCAAATCGGCGGCGTACCCGGTGGTACATTACCGCCGGTGGTTGAAACGCGCGCATCCGCGCCGTGCAGTGAAAAACAACTCGTACCTTTCGCCGTGTCGCCTGCCCCGTCGCCGTGATATAAGTGATTCCCGCTTGAAGTGCGACATTTGTCCGAGTAGGATTAAGTCACCAGAACGATACGTTCCGGGTTCGGGAGAAACCCCGATAGCTGCGGACTCATCAAACGAGTTGAGTCAAAGGAGGGCGGTTGGACCTGCAAGATCCACCGGGCTACACAGCCAGCGAAGAACGCGCATAACGGGCGCATATTCGAGCCCGACGGCTGCCGGACGTATTCCGGGGGCGCGTAGTCGCTACAGTATGGATAATTCAAGACAAGGGGCCGCACCCACGTAAGGGTTGCGGCTTCTCGTCGTTTTCGTGTATTCTTGATTCAGGTTAGTCGTGATGAGCGTGGGCAGGTCCCGCGCTTCTGTGTTGTTAGGGGCCTAGAACTTGCTTTAAGGGGGTGATCGCGCTGTCTGAGTTGGTGGAGGCGTTCGAGCGGGAGCTCGACGCAATCGCGCACGACCGCGCGTTCGCCGGCGTTGAAATCGTGCAGCACGCGGCAAGAACGCGTCGCACGATGACCGTGTTTTCAGTTACGCTAGATAAAGAAGGCGGAGTCGACTTGACACTGTGCGAGCGAATCGCACAGCGGCTGAACGACCGGCTCGGCAGCTTCGAAGACAACTATTCATTGGAAGTCGAATCGGCCGGACTCGAACGGCCGCTCGTACGTCCCGCGGATTACGACCGCTTCGCCGGAAAACCGGCGCGCGTCATTACGACCCTAACCATCAACGGGAATAAAACGCATCGCGGAACGCTTGTCGGACTGCGCGGCGAAAACGTGGTACTCAAAACGGATGCGGGCGAACTGCCCCTCCCGATTGCAACCATAAAATCGGCGAATCTGGAGTACGATCCGCGCGCCGACTTACAACGCAATAAACGTGAACGGAAGACACATGGCAGAACCCGCAGCTGATGAAAAACTTTTAGACGTCCTGCAGTTCATTTCGAAGGAACGCAACATTCCATTCGAGATGCTGTTGGAAGCGTTGGAAGCGGCATTGCTTACGGCGTATAAACGCCACTATGGCAGTGAAGCCAACGCCATCGTGATCGTCGATCGCGTTACGGGCGAGTACCGCGTTTTCCATCGCCGCAACGTGGTGGAGACTGTCGAGGATTCGAAACTCGAAATCTCAACGAAGCAGGCCGGAGAGCCGTACCAGCCCGGCGATTTCTTCGACGAAGAAGTCACGCCGAAAGAGTTCGGACGCATCGCCGCCCAGACCGCGAAACAAGTCATCGTTCAACGCATTCGTGAAGCAGAACGCGATACGGTTTTCAACAAGTACGCGCGCAAGATGAACGACCTCGTTACCGGCAGCGTACAGCGGTACGAACAGCGCAACATGTACGTGCTGCTCGAAGGCCGCGACGAAGCGATTCTTCCGCTTTCGGAACAGGTCCCCGGCGAAGTCTTCCGCATCAACGACTTCATTCGCGCGTACGTGCTCGACGTGCGCAAGTCGCCCAAGGGCCCGCAAGTCGTGCTCTCGCGCGCGGCCGAAGGCCTCGTTCAGCGGCTGCTCGAGTTGGAAGTGCCGGAAATCTCCGACGGCATCGTCGAGATCATGGCAATCGCTCGCGAAGGCGGAAGCCGCTCGAAAGTTGCCGTGCGCAGCCTGCGCGCCGAAGTCGATCCGATCGGCGCATGTCTTGGCCCGAAGTCGAGCCGCATCGCCAACGTCAGTGATAATCTGCGCGGCGAGAAGATCGACGTTATTCGTTACGACGCCGAGCCCGAGACATTCATCATGAACGCGCTCGCACCGGCGAAGGTGATTTCGGTCGAGCTCTTCGCCGACGACGGCGTTGCGCTTGTCGTCGTTCCGGATTACCAGCTTTCGCTGGCGATCGGCCGCGAAGGCCAGAACGTGCGCCTTGCCGCGCGTCTCACGGAGTGGCGCTTGGACATTGCGAGCGAGAGCGAAGCCGATGAAGCGCGCGAACGTTATTTGGCCGAGCGCGCCGAACGCACCATGGCAGAAGTTCCGGCCGCGGTTGAAACCGAAGAAGTCGAAATCGAGGAAGGCGAGGCCGAACCCGCAGAAGGCGCGGGCGGAATCGATCCGGAGCTGATCCGGCGTCTCGAGGAGTTCCGCCGCGAGCGGCTGGGTGGCGAAGAGTAAGCACGTTCCGCTTCGCACGTGTGTCGGCTGCCGGAAAAAGTTCGAACAGTGCCGGTTGCGGCGGTTCGTTCGGCAGGAGGCCGGCTGGCTGGCCGATGAGCCGGGCAGCCGTGAAAAACTTCCCGGGCGAGGCGCTTACCTGTGTTCCGCAGAATGTGCGGCCCGGGCCGCCGGCAATCGCCGATACCCGGGGCTTGCATCCAATGCGGCTAAATATGGTTTAATAAGTAGTTCGTGAGAACCAAAATGCGATGAAAATGCATAATACACATGCTCTCTAAGAGGGCAGCAAATTGACGAAGTAGCGAGGCAACTCTCCGACGGTTAGGGGCCTCGCGCAAGACTTGAATGCGCGAGGGGCGCGCGGCTCGACGAAACGAGCGAAGTGCCTCTCTAATCTGTGTGGGGCTAGCACCTGCCCTGCACTTCGGGGAATGAATGGCTACGAGTACCAGTAAGGTTCGTGTTTTTGAGCTCGCAAAAGAAGTCGGGCTAACGTCTAAAGAGTTGATCACCCTCTTCAACGAGCGGCTGAGCGACGTTTTCGAAGCAAAAAATCAATTGAGCGTCGTGCCGGATCCGATCGCGGATCTGGTTCGTGGCGTTCTGCTCAAGCCCGCGGCGCCGAAAGCTGCGGTGCCGAAGGCTGCCGCTGCGGCTGCGCCACCGGCCAACGGCGAGGTCAAACCGGCGGTGAAGAGGCCGGCTGCGCCGGTTGCTGCCGCTCCCGCGGCCCCCGAAGAGGCTGCCCTCGCGCCGGAAGCCCCGAAGCCGGCCGAACCCGTTCAACGTTTGAAGCCGGTTGCGAGCTCGTCGCGCCCGGCGGCTCCGCCGCGCCCTGCCCCGAAGGCGCCGGCGAAACCCGCCGTTGCGACCGAACCGGTAGCTGATGTTGTGACGCCGCCGCCGCCGACGGCCGAGCTGGAGACGGCATCGGCGCCTGCTCCTGCTGCCCCGCCTATCCGTCAGCCGGAAGCCGTACGGCCGGCTGCTCCGGCGCGCCCTGTCGCTGCGCCTCCGGCACCCGCGCGCTGCCGCGCCCGAAGTACCTATTCCGCGTCTTCAACCGGTCCCGCACGGACAATCGTCCATCGTGCGCCGCCCGCCGCCTCCCACGACGGCCGTCTCAGCGTCGCCCGGTCCTGCGACCGGCGTTCCGGGCCGTCCGGGCGTTGCGCCGCGCCCGGGCCAAGCGTTGCCCGGCCAGGGCGGCAAAGGCCCCGTGGCACCGGCTCAGCGCGGCAACGGTCCGCTCACCCCGCCCGGACAACGCCGTCCCGCCGGTAATGGTCCTTTCCGTCCGCTCGCTCCGGGCCAGCGTCCGATGCCGGCTCGCCCGGGCGTTGCGCCGTCCGTAACCGATGGTCCGGCTCCGTCTTCGGGCGGCGGCCGTCCCGGCGACCGCGCGCGTTCGCACGAGGATAAAGCGGCGGCGAAAAAAGATCGCGAGAAAGAACTGCTGCTCGACAAAGAGCGGCAGCGTAAGAAAAAGACCGACGCGGCGCACATCGCGCCTGTCCGTCAGCTCGAAACGATCGAGATCCCCGATCTTTTGACGGTGCAAGAACTTGCAACCTCGATGATCGTTCCGGTCAAAGACGTCATCACCGAGCTCATCAAGACCGGTACGATGGCAACGATCAATCAGAACATTTCGAGCGACATTGCGATTAACGTTGCGAAGAAGTTCGGCTTCAACGCGGTCGTCAAAGAAGCGGGCGAAGAAGTTACCGTCGAGCAAGAGGAAGACAAACCCGAAATGCTCACGGCGCGTCCGCCGGTTGTTACCGTGCTTGGCCACGTCGACCACGGTAAGACGTCGTTGCTCGACAAGATTCGTCGCGCGAACGTCGCGGCCGGCGAAGCGGGCGGCATCACGCAGAAGATTGGCGCGTACACCGTCGAGCGGAACGATCGCAAGATCACGTTCATCGATACGCCGGGTCACGAAGCGTTCACGGCAATGCGTGCACGTGGTGCGAAGGTTACCGACGTCGCGATCCTCGTCGTCGCAGCCGACGACGGCGTCATGCCGCAAACGAAGGAAGCCATCGCTCACGTCAAAGCAGCAAACGTGCCAATCGTGGTTGCCATCAACAAGATGGATAAAGCAGACGCACAGCCCGATCGCGTGAAGCAACAGCTGGTCGAAAATGGTTTGCAGCCGGTCGACTGGGGCGGCACGATCGAAATGGTTCCCGTTTCGGCACGAAACGGCGAGGGCATCGAATCGTTGCTTGACACGGTGCTGCTCGAAGCCGACATCAAGGAACTTCGCGCAAATAAACAACGCCGTGCATCGGGCGTCGTCATCGAATCGCAGCTCTCCAAGGGTCGCGGCGCGGTGGCTACGGTGCTCGTACAAAACGGAACGCTGCGCGTCGGCGACATCATCGTTGTGGGCGGAACGTTCGGTAAAGTCCGCGCGCTGCTCGACGACAAGGGCAAGCAAGTGAAGAAGGCCGGTCCCTCTATTCCGGTCGAGATCATGGGCTTGCAAGACGTGCCCTCCGCAGGCGACACGCTAATGGTTGTCAGCGACGAACGCGTTGCACGCGAAACGGCCGAAAAGCGCGCCGTTCGCCGCCGCGACGTTCGCATCGCCGGACCGGGCAACCAACGGGTTTCGCTCGAGACGTTTATGTCGATGCCAACCGAAGGCAAGAAGTCGCTCAACATCATCATCAAGGCCGACGGCCAAGGCTCGCTCGAAGCGTTGCGCTCGCGAATGGAGTCGCTCTCGACCGAAGAAGTCGACGTGCGCGTCATTCACGGCGGCGTCGGCGCGATCTCGCCGAACGACGTCAACCTTTCGAGCGCGTCGAATGCCGTGCTCATCGGCTTCAACATTCGTCCGGACGAAACGGCGAAACGTTTAGCCGACAACGAAGGCGTCGATTTACGGTTCTATCAGGTCATCTACGAAATCGAAGAAGATCTGAAGAAGGCTATGACCGGTATGCTTGCGCCGATCGAACGTGAAGTCACGCTCGGTCACGCGGAAGTCCGTGAAGTCTTCAAAGTCTCGAAGGTCGGCACGATCGTCGGCTGTTACGTCAAAGACGGCAAGATCTTGCGCAACGCAAACGTGCGTGTCGTCCGCGACGCCGCGGTGGTCTTCACCGGCGAACTCGAATCGCTCCGCCGCTTCAAAGACGACGTCAAGGAAGTCGCCGAGGGCTTCGAGTGCGGTATCCAAATCGCCAAGTTCCAGGACCTCAAAAATGGCGACATCATCGAAGCCTACACAACGGAGAAGGTCGCGCCCGAACTGGCACGCGCCTAAACGTCATGGTGAGCTTGTCGAACCACAGGCGCATATCGGATATGCCGGTATGTGCCTCGGTTCGGCGGCGCTGCCCTAATTTCCATAAATTATGAAATCGCAAAGATTAGCTAGAATCGATCACGAGATCCAGCGGATTCTCGGGACGTTGATAACGCAAGAGTTGAAGGATCCGCGACTGGGATTCGTCACGGTGACGCGCGCGGAAGTCTCCGACGATCTGCAGCACTGCAAGGTATTCGTGTCGATCATCGGCGACCGTCACGTGGCGCGGCAGTCGCTCGATGCGCTGGGAAGCGCGGCGAAGTTTCTTCGCGGAGAGCTGGGACACCGTATCGACTTGCGTCACACGCCGGAATTGATTTTCATAGAAGATCGCTCCACCGAGCGCGCTATTGCGCTCGCAAAGACGCTCCGCGAAGACGCCGAACGGCGTCGCGCGACCGAAGAGGAGGGAGCATGATCGAAAGCCGCACGCCCACGAGTTCCACGACGGAAGAAGTCGTCGCCGAACTCCGGCGCCGCCCCGCGTTCGTCATGGTCAGCCACGTAAAGCCCGACGGCGACACGCTCGGTGCCGGCCTGGCTCTCGGTATCGCGCTCAAGCGCCTTGGGAAACGCGTCGCCTACTTCCAACAGGATCCGGTGCCGCGCAATCTGCGCTTTTTGCCGGACGCGGAATTCGTTTCGCGTGAGCTTCCGGCGGATTTGCCGCCCGACACGCTCTATGTTTTTTGCGACATGAGCGACTTCACTCGCGCCGGAGAATTCTTGCCGCGCGTCGAGCGTCCGAACATGCTCGACATCGACCATCATCTGGGGAACTCGCATTTCGGCGCGCTGAACTATGTCATTCCAACTGAATGCTCGACCGGCACGACGCTCATGCATCTCCTCCGCGGTCTCGATATTGAAATCGATGAGAAGATTGCGACGTGCATTCTCACGACGATCATGACGGACACGGGCGGGTTCATGCATTCAAACACGTCGCCTGAAGTGCTCGAGATGTCGGCCGAATTGATGCGCGCCGGGGCCGACAAGGAATTGATCACCGAAGAAATCTTTGCCAATAAGCGGATCGCGGCAACGCGACTGCTGGGACGCATTATCGACGAAATGCAATTTGCTCGCGACGGCCGGTACTGCTACTCGTACGTCGATGACGCGATGTTCGCAGAAACCGGCGGCGACGGCGAAGACACCGAAGATGTGGTGAACACCCTGCGCGGCCAAGAAGGCGTTGAGGTTGCGGCGTTGTTCAAAGCGTACGAAGGCGAAATTCGCGTTAGCCTGCGTTCGAATGGCCGCGTCAACGTTCAGGCTGCCGCCTCTTCGCTCGGCGGCGGCGGACATTTTCGCGCGTCGGGGCTCACCTTTCACGGAACGCTGAAGGATGCGTTCGTCGCGGTTGAAGCCGCGCTCGTAGCGCAAAACTTGTGACCCTTGTAGCCGCGCTCTTTCTCTTTGTCTTCGGAGCTCTCGGAGCGTGGCTGCTTTACGTTCGTTTCCCGAACGCGCACTTCACGCGTGCCGCGTACATTTTCATGGCGCTTGGCGGACTGGCGTTCTTGGCGTGGATCTTTTCGCATCTTCTTGGCGCCGGCATAGCGGCGATCGTTTTGCTCGTAGCGGGCGGAACGCTCGGCATCATCGGCGCGGTGCGCAAAGAAGTCCGCATGGTACCGCCCTCATAAATTGATGCTCGGCTTCGTCAACGTCTTTAAGCCCGCTGGTCCGACGTCGGCGCAAATCGTCGCGCGGCTGCGACGCATTTACGGTGTCTACTCACGCGACAGGCACATCGCCGCGGGGCATCTTGGCACGCTCGATCCACAGGCTGCGGGCGTGTTACCGATCGCGATCGGCAAAGCCACGCGGCTCATTCCCTTGCTTACCGATCAGCGCAAGGCGTACGCCGCGACCATCGTCTTCGGCCGGTCGACGACGACGCAAGATGCGCTTGGCGAAACGGTTGCGACCGGAAACGTTCCCGAAGGATGGCAAAGCGCGCTCACGCAGGCAGTGCAGCAATTCATCGGTCGCATTGCGCAAACGCCGCCGATGTTCTCCGCGGTTCATCACGATGGCAAGCGTCTTTACGAACTCGCTCGCGAAGGGAAAACCGTCGAACGCAAGAGCCGTAGTGTAACGATCTACGGCATTTCGATCCTTGGCTACGACGCGCGGAGCCGGGCGACGACGGCAGTTGCTCGCGTGCGTATTGCGTGCAGCGAAGGCACGTACATCAGAACGTTGTGCGAGGATATCGGCGCGTCGATGGGCGTACCCGCGCATATGGGCGCGCTCGTGCGCGAGGCGTCGGGCCCGTTCATACTGGGCGAAGCCCGAACCATGGACGCTATTTCCGAAGATCCGCAAAGCTCGCTCATCGCTCCCGAACATATCATACCGTTCCCAACGATCGTTCTCGATCTGCGCGGCTCGGCCGATTTTCGCGCCGGACGCGTGGTAGCGCTGCCCGAAGGCGCGCCGGCGCAACACGTTTTCGTTCGTGACGAATCCCGAACGCTGGTCGGTGTCGGGGAAGCGCACGGCGCCATGCTGGCGCCTCGAAAAGTCTTCGTGTAGGGTTTAGGGTAACGTGAAGATCTATCACGAGCTCTTTCGCGAAAATAACCGGCCGCTGGTCCTCGCGATCGGCTTTTTCGACGGCATGCATCGCGGCCATCGCGAAATCGTACGCGCCGCGCAACGCCTTCGCAAACCCGGCTGGCGTAGCGGCGTGCTGACCTTCGCGAATCACCCTGCCGCGTTCTTGCGCCCAGGTTCCGAACCGCCAATGCTTACGACGGCGGAAGAACGCATCGATCTCATTGCCAAAGCGGGCATTGAAGAGTGCTTCTTCGTTCCGTTCGACGAATCGATTTCTACGCTCTCGCCCGAGGCATTTCTCGAGCGGCTTGTGGGCGGTCTGGGCGTGCGCGGCGTTGCCGTGGGAAGTACGTTCCGCTTTGGGCATAAGCGCGCCGGAGATACGGCGATGATGCGTGAGTACTTTGAAGGCCGTGACATTGCATTCACGGCAGTCGAGAACGTTACTGACGGCGACGAGCGCATCTCGAGCACGCGAATCCGCACGCTCGTTGGCGACGGAAATCTCGAGCTTGCGGATCATCTGCTCGGGCACAGCTACGAATTGCGCGGTCGCGTCGAACTCGGCTTTGGGCGCGGTCACGATCTCGGGTTTCCGACGGCTAATCTTCGCGTGGAAGAAAAATTGCTTCCGAAAGACGGCGTGTACTCCGCCGTTGCGCGCTACGACGGCCGCGACTACGCCGCATTGCTCTCCATCGGAACGAATCCGCAATTCAACGGGGAGAAACGCACCTTAGAGGCTTGGATTCGCGATTTCCATTCCACGATCTACGGGCATGAAATCGCCTTGCGCGACCTTCGCTACGTGCGCGAACAGCGGGTCTTTGCTTCTTTGGACGAATTCGTTTCTCAAATGCAAACCGATCTCCACGCCGTGGCGTATCCCAGTTACGCATGATCGCACGAAATACGGCGTTTCTTCTTGCCGCGCTTGGGCTGGCTGCCTGCCATAGCGGCGGCGGCAATAGCTCCGCTAGCTCGACCGACGCGCCGGCCCCAAAGGTCGCTGCCGTTGGTGAACCGGCGCCGAATTTCCAGGAGCCTACCGCGACCGGCACGACGTTATCAATGGAGTCGTTGCACGGCAAGGCCGTGTATCTAAACTTCTTCGCTTCCTGGTGTCCGCCGTGCAACGAAGAAGCGCCCGACGTAGACAAGCTTCAACAAAAATACGGGTCTCGCGGTTTGCAAGTCGTCGGCGTTGATGTTTTGGAAAACTCCGCCAAAGCGGCCTCCTTTATGTCTCAACATCACTTAAGCTATCCCGCCGTCGTCGACGAGGGCACGTTGCGCGACGCTTACAACATCAACGGCTTACCCGTCCACGTCTTCATCGACCGCAAGGGCATCGTACGTAAAATCGCCATCGGCGAACTCTCCCGCTCGGACATGGAAGCCGACGTCAAGGCTATTCTTTAACGATCGCCATCTGACGAAAGCCCCAGCGATCGTCATCTGACGAAAGCCGCGCAGCGATCGTCATCTGACGAAAGCCCCAGCGATCGTCATCTGACGAAAGCCGCAGCGATCGTCATCTGACGAAAGCCCCAGCGATCGTCATCCTGAGCTTGTCGAAGGACAGGCGCATGCAATCGTCGTCGTCATAATAGGCAAAAGCTTGTATCGAGCGGTGTTGCCATGCGCCCGTCCTTCGATAATCTGAGGTTGACGGGCCATCCATAGCAATCGCTGAGCGTCAGCTTGAAGAAGACCGAGTGCACCGGTCGGAGCCCATCTCAGTGTATTTGCCGTCGGTGACTTTGCCGAAGTGACGCACGAGCGTGTTCGGCGATTGGTACGTCCATGTGATGTGCGCGGAAGTATCGACGGGCCCGTCGGACGGATAGTAACTGCCGGTCCAAGTCCACATGGCATTTGTAGGAGCGGGAGAAGAGAGCTCGGCGATTGGGCCGTCGTTGTGGAAGTCGCGGTAGACGTAGCGCTCCAGTTGTGGAATCCAGCCGACGTACGCAGTGCCACCGATGGAATCACCCTTACCGTATGTCACCGTCGTCCAAGCGCTATCGCCGGGAGCTTTCGCGATCGTCCACGTTACCCCGCCGCAGTTCCACGACCCATGCAAATCATCGAAGAACTGCGTCTCCGAAGCCACGGCAGCCGCCAGCACCAACGTTGCAAACATCGCCTCACCCCTTTCGTACTTAACCGTTAGAGGCGCTCGTAGCGCTGGTTTGTGACGTGGCAACGCGGCTTTATCGCGCGTTAAGCGGCGTTGATGACGAGAGAGTCGCCCTGGAGGGTGACGTCGGCGGTGCCGCCGTCTTTGAGCTCGCCGCGCAGAATTGCGGTGGAAAGCGGCGTGCTGACGTAGTGGGAAACGGTGCGGCCGACGTAGCGCGCGCCGCTGCCCGCGCCCATTGAGACCTTTGCGAGGTATTGCTTCGCCTCGTCCGATAGGCGGAGTTGCACGTTGCGGGCGCCGAGCCGTTCGGCTAGCGCATCGACGTGGATTTCGACGATCGCCTCGATCTGCGGCAACTGCAGCGTGTTGAAATGCACGGTGTCGTCGATGCGGTTGATGAGCTCGGGACGCAATTCGAGCGCAATTTCGTCCTCGGGAAGATTCGTCGTGAGGACGATCAGTGCATGGCGGAAGTCGACGGTTCGACCTTTGGCATCGGTAACGCGGCCGTCGTCCAAGATTTGCAGTAAGATCGCTGCGACGTCGGGATGCGCCTTTTCCAGTTCGTCGAAAAGCACTACGCAGTACGGACGCCGGCGCACGGGTTCCGTTAACTGTCCGGGTTCGTCGTGACCCTGATATCCCGGAGGTGCGCCGAGCAGGCGCGAAACCGTGTGCGCTTCGGTAAATTCAGAAAGGTCGATCCGTACGAGCGCGGTTTCACTGCCGAACAGCGATTCTGCGAGCGCTTTGGCTAGTTCGGTCTTTCCGACGCCGCTTGGACCGGCAAAAAGAAAACTTCCAAGCGGTTTGCGCGGGTCGTGCAATCCGGCGCGCGCGCGCCGAATGGCCTGCGCTACCGATTCGATCGCGCGACGCTGGCCGATGACGCGTTTCGAAAGGGTGTCATCAAGCGAAAGCAATTGATTGGCTTGCGATTCGGAGAGCGTCGATTGCGGAATGCCGGTCCATTTGGTGACTACGGCCGCCACGTCTTGAGCGCGCACGGCGGGATACGACGAAATGCCCTTTCCGAGCAACGCGACCGAAGCGGCGGCTTCATCCATCAGGTCGATGGCTTTGTCGGGCAAGAAACGATCCGCGATGTATCGCGCGGACAGCGATGCAGCCGCTTCAAGCGCCGAATCTTCGATTATCACCTGATGGTGGCGTGCGTAGCCGTCTTTGAGGCCGCGTAAAATGGCGATGGTTTGTTCGATCGACGGCTCGTCGACCATCACCGGTTGGAAGCGGCGTTCCAACGCCGCATCGGACTCGATGTACTTTCGGTATTCGTCGAACGTCGTTGCGCCGATGCACTGCAGCTCGCCGCGCGCAAGTTCCGGCTTGATCATAGAGCTCAAATCGAGCGATCCTTCAGCCGCACCGGCACCGACGAGCGTGTGTAACTCGTCGATGAACAGCACTACGTCGCGCGCACTGCGCTTAACTTCGTCGAGAATGCGTTTGACGCGGCTTTCGAATTCGCCGCGATATTTGGTGCCGGCCACGAGCGGCCCAAGGGTAAGCGAAAGCACACGTTTGTTCCGAAGCGTTGCAGGCACGTTGCCGGCGATGATGCGTTGCGCGAGGCCTTCTACGATGGCGGTTTTTCCGACGCCGGGTTCGCCCACAAGAACCGGATTGTTCTTGCTGCGCCGCGCGAGAATTGAAACGACGCGTTCGATTTCTTCGTCGCGGCCGACGACGGGATCGAGTTTGCCGTTCCTCGCGAGATCGGTGAGGTCGCGCGAGAAGTTCTGCAATGTAGGCGTTCCAGTCGCGCCTAGTTTGCGTGAAAGTTCATCGCGGTTCTCGTAGATCAGGGCGCCGCCCGCAATCAGTCCCGCCGCGGCGAGTGCCGCGCCAAGGAACGGAAGAGCGCTCGTTGCCGAGCGGCGCTGCGCGCATGCGGTGCAAAGCGAGGTGCGGCCGTTGAAGACCGTAGCGTCGCGGATCCGGCAGACCTCACAAGTCGTCGTCATGTGGTTTCTCTACCCGTCGAGGGCCGCAGCAGTTTCGTCCTTTATGGAATTGCCGAGTAGACGACGTTCACGCTGACGGTTACGTTCACGTTGCCCGTATCGAACGTCGTCGGGACCTTTGCGGTTGCCGCCTCGGCGTTCATGCGCATAAGGGGGGCCGGTCCAGGCGCGAAAGCGCCTTCTAGATCGATTCGTTGAACGGCCGTAACATGCAATCCGGCCGCGGCGGCCACCGCCATGGCCTTTTCGCGGGCATCGGCGACCGCTTTGGCCGTAGCCGTCTTGCGTGCAGCAGACGGATCTGCCAGGCCAAAGGAAACGCCGTTGATGTCGATGCCGGCTGTGGGCGCTAATGCGTCGACGATCGAGCCGGCCTTCGCAACATTGCGCACTTTCACGGCAAAAGAACGAGTGACCGTGTAGCCATAGGAAGGCGCTGGGATTCCCGGTGGTATTGGTCCCGGACTAAAATCAGGCTTCGGCTGATAGTTCATGTTGTAGTACGAGAGCGTGATATCGCTGCGGGCGATGCCGCGCGCTGTAACGGCGTTCACGGCTTTCTCGTACAACGCGTTGTTTCGCGACGTTGCCGTTTCGGCGTTCGGATCGGTAGTCGTTATTGCGCCGTTGACCGTCGCTTCGTCGGGCATCAAAGTCACCGTGCCCGTGCCGCTTACGGCAATTTGCGTGGTTGCCGCCAAAGCGGCAGAGGGCACGCCTGTCGCAAGAACGAGCATGCCGAGCAGGGCCAGCAATCGTTTCATATAGCGGTAAACGTCCGCCGTCCAGCGTTCGTGCCCTGCCTGGACGCCTCTCCCGGCGACTTCCGTTTAAGGAGGGAACTCCTGGGGCAATGTTGAGGCCAGGAGGATAGCGATGGGCATTTTACTCTGGATAATCTTCGGTATCATCGTCGGCGCGATCGCTCGGTGGATCGTTCCGGGCGAGGGGCCTGGGGGAGTTTTGGGCGACCTAATCGTCGGCATCATCGGCGCAGTGCTCGGTGGCTGGCTGTATGGCATGTTCGGTCACGTTGGTGTAACCGGATTCAACATCGGCAGCTTTATCTGCGCAGTGATCGGCGCGGTCGTATTGCTATGGATCGTCCGCGCTGTAGCGGGACGTCGTACAGTAGCTTAACGACCCGACGACTGGCTAGACAATAGTCGGAGACCCCTTCGGCGGGAAGGCGTAGGCTTGGAGCATTGCTAATAGCACGCTCGAAGTTTACGACACTCAACACCGTCTAAGGGGTCTCAAAGCTCATGGCCTATATCATCACCGAACCGTGCGTCGGAACGAAGGACAAGTCTTGCGTTGACGTTTGTCCCGTCGATTGCATTCACGGGAAAGATGAAGACGACCAGCTTTACATTGACCCTGAAGTCTGCATCGACTGCGGAGCCTGCGTATCGGCTTGTCCGGTAGAGGCAATTTTTGCGGACTCGGATATTCCGGAAAAGTGGACGAACTTCATCGAAATCAACGCGGAGTATTTCAAGAAGGCGTCGGCCTGAGTTCGACGCGCATCAACGCAACCGAAAATTCAAAACGGGTTGTCGCCGGAACGCGACGGCCCGTTTTTTGTTCGGCGGTCGTAAAAACGTACCAAAACGGCGTGCGCGCCCTGGACGGGATCGACCTGGAGGTCGGCATGGGCGAACTCGTGGCGCTGCTTGGCCCGAGCGGCTGCGGAAAGAGTACCTTGCTCAATCTCATTGGCTGCATCGATCTGCCCGATGCGGGCTCCGTTGAAATCGACGGCGTTGCAACGTCGGCGTTGAACGACAACGATCTAACGGCATTGCGGCGCAACCGTATCGGCACGATCTTTCAGTTTTTCAATTTGCTTCCAACCCTTTGCGTGCGCGAAAACGTTGCGCTGCCGCTGGTGTTACAGCGCCGGCCGGTCCGCGAAATACAAACGCGCGTCGAGTCGGTGCTCGAAGCCGTTGGAATCGCGGACAAAGCGGACGCGCTCCCATCGCAAATTTCCGGCGGCCAGTTGCAACGCGCCGCAATCGCTCGCGCCATCGTGCACGAGCCGGCGATTCTGCTTGCCGACGAACCGACGGGTAATTTAGACACGCGAAACGGCGAAAACGTGCTGGAAATCCTTCGCGATCTGGCCGATCGGGGCCAGGCGATTCTGATGGCGACCCATAGCGGGGACGCGGCTGCACGCGCCGACCGGCGCGTGCAAATGCGAGACGGCCGCATCGAAGCGCAGACATGAGCGAACGCGCGCTGCTGGTGCGCGCGCTCGTTGTCGGCTACGCGCGAGCTAATGCGTTGCGAGCGCTGGTCACGCTGTTTGCCGTGGCGCTCGGCGTCTCGGCGTCGTATTCCATCGATCTCGCGAATGCTACCGCAGTCGATTCCTTTGCGCGAAGCATCGACGTTATTGCCAACCACGTGAATCTTCAAGTCTTCGCCGGCGGAACGGGATTCGACGAACGCGCGTTGTTGCGCGTGCAGGCCGTACCGCATGTTACGAGCGCCAGCCCCGTAGTCGAGGGACAATTGGTCGCCGGCGTCCGTCCCAAGCAGCCGGAGTCCGGCGAAATCGTTCGCGTGCTCGGCATAGATCTAACGCGTGCGGCGGTCCCGGATGCCGCGCGTTCGCGCAACGGCGATCGGGCGTTTGACCTGCATCGTTTCATCGACGAGCGAGGGATCATTACGAGCAAACGCATCGCCGACCGCTACGTTCGAGGCGGCTTTCTCGACGCTTATGCGGGAACCCGGCGCGTGCATTTGCCCGTGCTAGCCGTCATTGCGCCCGGAACGGCAGGCGTCGATTCGAGCGTAGCGTTTGTCGATATCGCTACGGCGCAAACGCTGTTCGAGAGCATCGGAAAGCTCGATCGCATCGATCTCATCGTGCCGCCGGCGAACCTTGTCGCCGTTGAAAGCGCGGTAACGCGCGCCGTTCCGGCCGGTGTCCGCGTGTTGGAACCGCATACGCGGCTCAATGAGATTCAACGGATGCTTTCGAGTTTTCAAATGAATCTTTCAGTGCTGGCTGACGTTGCTCTCCTTGTCGGCATGTACCTGATCTACAATGCCGTGGCAATCTCGGTGGTGCAGCGGAAAAGCGAGATTGGAACGCTGCGCGCGCTCGGCGTGACGCGCGCGCAGATTTTTGTGACATTCTTGAGTGAAGGCGCAATTTACGGGGCCGTGGGCGCGTTGCTTGGCATCGCGATCGGATTTGCGCTGGCGCATTTCTCGGTGGACGCCGTTGAGCAAACGGTGTCGTCGCTCTACGTGGGGTCGCACGCGGATAGAGTGGTCGTTTCCTGGCCGGCTACGGTGCGCGCTTTCTTTACCGGCATCGTTCTCGCCATGCTCTCCGCACTTGCACCGGCCGCCGAAGCCGCCTGGACGCCGGCTGCGCGCACCATGCGCGCAGGTCCCGGCTCGGAACGTGCCGTTCCGGGCCTTTCAGGGCGAAGTGCGGCGGCCGGCGTAGTGGCGATTGCGGTCGCGGTGCTGCTAATGCGGCTGCCTGCTATTCATGGGGTTCCGTTCTTCGGCTACGCCGCCGGCGTGCTGTTGATCGCCGGAGCGTCGCTTTGTACGCCGATCGTTCTAGCCGGTGCGGTCCACGTGCTTCGATCGTTCCGCACGACCCGGCCGTCGGCGACCATTGCGGCCGGCTTCTTGCGAGCGTCACCGCAGCGCTTTTCCGTCGCGATTGCCTCGCTCGCCGTAGCAGTTTCGATGATGGTCGCGATTGCGATTCTCGTCGGTTCGTTCCGCTCGACGGTCGTCGCGTGGACCTCGGATACGCTTTCCGCGGATCTATACGTCAAAACGCCCGGGGCGGTAGATGCCAGTTTTCGAGCAAGTTTTACGCCGAATGAGGTCGAGCGAATTACCCGCGTTCCGGGCGTTGCGGCCGTGGATACGTATCGAGGATTCAACGTGGCGTTTCGCGGCGGTTTTGCCGAGCTTGGTTCGACCAACGTCGACTCGTTTTATGCGCGCAACAAACTGCGGTTCATCGGACATGCCGATCCCGCCGCTATCGCCGGTGAAATGAGCGGACGCCAGGCGGCCGTCATAAGCGAACCTTTCAGCACGCATTTTGGTTTGAAGGCCGGCGACGACTTTATGCTGGATACCCCCTCGGGCGCGGCGCATTTCAAAATTCTCGGCGGTTTACAACGATTACTCGACGAGCGGCGGAACGTTTTTCATCGATCGCACAACGTACCGGAAACTTTGGCGCGATGACACCATCGACTCGATTGCCGTGTACGTGCGGCCGGGAGCGGACATTGCAAACGTTAGAAGCAACATCGAGCGGGCGTTGCGGCCGCTTCGTATAGACATTTCAACGAACCGCGAACTTCGCGCTTACGCCATTTCGATTTTCGATCGGACGTTCGCCATCACAAGCGCCTTGTACGTCGTTAGCATGGCCATCGCGGTTCTGGGTGTGATCAGCACGTTGTTCGCGCTGGTCCTCGAACGGCGGCTCGAAATCGGCTTACTGCGCTACGTAGGCCTGTCGCGCAACGGTGTTGCGCGAATGGTGATCGCGCAAGCGCTCGTGGTGGGCGTGCTGGCCGGAGTGCTCGGCGTGATTCTGGGAACGGCATTAGCGGCGGACTTGATCTATGTAATCAATCGTCAGAGCTTCGGATGGCTCATCGAGTGGCATTCGCCGGGCGCGTTTTATGCTGAAGCGATGGGGCTGGTAGTTGTGGCCGCCTTGCTAGCCGCTCTTTATCCAGCGCGCGTCGCTTCGCAAATTCGAACCAGCGAAGTGTTGCGTGTGGAGTAAAACGCAGCGATGCGCGGGCATGTTTCTTTGCGCCGCCTTGTTGCTCGTGGCGACGGCGCCCGCGAAGCGATTCAGCATTGCAACGGCGCCTTACACTTACGCATTTCCACGCGACCATGCGGCGCACGATACGTATCGGACCGAGTGGTGGTACTTCACGGGGCATCTCAAAGATCCTAAGGGACACCGCTTCGGCTTCGAGTTGACGTTCTTCCGCGTAGCGTTGGAGCCGCATGCGCCCCAGTGGGCCGCGGGGCAGAGCAAGTGGTACGCTTATCAGCTCTATCCGGCGCACTTCGCAATCAGCGACGTTGACGGGAAGTCATTCGCCTATCATGAGACGCTCGCGCGCGACGCGCTTGGCCAAGGATTCGCATCTGCCGGCACCCTGGACGTTCGAGCCAACGGATGGACGCTCAGCGGGACCGCGCAAGTGCGCCCACGGATGCATTTGAAAGCGACGAGCGGCGGCGACGAGCTAGATCTATTCTTGCAATCGCGCAAACCGCCGGCGATTCATGGCGCCGGCGGAATTTCGCGCAAGGGCTCTTGCGATTCATGTGCGTCGCATTACTACTCGTTCACACGCTTGCAGACGCGTGGGACGTTGAGCAAAGGCGGTACGCGGTATTCGGTCGACGGAGAGTCTTGGATGGACCACGAGTTCGGCTCGGATGAACTGCAGTCGAACCAGTCGGGATGGGACTGGTTTGCAATTCAGCTGCATGACGGACGGGAATTAATGCTCTACCGGCTGCGTCAGCGCGACGGCACGACGACGCCGCAATCATCGGGAAGCTGGATTGCCGCGGACGGGAAAGTGACATATATCCCGTTAAGCGATTTTTCGATCGACTCCACGGCGCAATGGAAAAGCCCTCACACGGGCGCCGTTTATCCAAGCGCGTGGCGAATTGGCGGCAGAGCCGTTCCGCAATCACTCGAGATCGTGCCCTTGCTGGACGATCAGGAACTGGCTGATCCGGGCGGCATAACGTACTGGGAAGGCGACGCGGAAGTTCGCGATGCTAAATCGGGGCACATCGTAGGCGCCGCATACGTCGAGCTCACCGGTTACGCTTCGACCCTTCGGTTATGAGCCGTTCGTAATACCGAAGAACGTCTGCGGCCGTGCGACAACTACGTCGGAAGTTTCCAAAAGCTCGGGCTTTACGTCTTCGCGCCGCCGCGCAACGATCTGTATCGGCGCGCGCGCGTCAGGCGGCTGCTGATCCCGCATGCCGGCTTTGCGGTAGAAGATTTCGCGCGTTCCGGCATCCTGATGGTTGCGCAAGCAGATGAACGAACAGGCTTGCGTATCGATGCTGCGCAAACGCGAGCCCTGGCGCACGAACGCGATGACTCTCTCGCCGCCGTACGCGATATCCAGCGGCACGACGAGCCTTCCGCCGTCTTTGAGAGCGTCCCACCATGCCGAGGCAATGTCGTCCGCGCGCGCGGTGACGATGATGCCGTCGAAAGCTTGTCCGATCGAAGCGGTTTCCGCGTCTCCGTTTCGGACTTCGACGTTGTTGTAGCCAAGCGCAGTCAATCGTTCGCGCGCCGAATCGGCGAGATCACGCTCGAGCTCAATCGTCACAACGCTGCCGGCTTCGCCAACCAGTGAGGAAAGCAGCGCTGCATTGTAGCCGCTCCCGGTGCCCACTTCGAAGACGCGATCCCCGCGGCGCACGTTCAACATCTCGAGCATTTGCGCGATCATTCCCGGCTGCGAAATTGATGAAATCACGGCCCCGCCTTCTTCCTTGAGCGCGAGCGCGCGGTCTTCGTATGCGATTTCCAGCGGCTGATCGGGCACGAATTCGTGGCGCGGAACCGCGAGAAAAGCCTCAACGACGTTCTGCGAACGCACGGCGCGGGTACGCTGCATCAACACAACTAGTCGCTGGCGCAGATCCTTGTCGCTCTCCATCCAACCCCCTTCGACGGGCGAGGACGCGCGGCTTGGTTATGCGAATGAATTACTCCCGATATGGATGCACAGATTTCAGCTGAGGGTTTGGCCTCGTTCTTCGCTTGGGCGCCGCTCGCCCTGGGCCTTATCATCCTCGTGGTTGCATGGGCTGCCAAGCGCCACGAACAAGTTCACGATGCCACGGCCGTAAATGTCGGAACGACGTACGCGTGCGCCGGATGCGGCCGTCGCGGAGCTCGCGAGCACATGCTGCCGCAAGCTCACGAGGGTGCGGTCAGCTGGTTCTGCACGAGATGCGCCGGAGCTCATTAGCTCCTCGGTAGAGACGAAAAGGCGCCGCAATCGCGGCGCTTTTTCTTTAGACTTGTAAGACCTCGCGGACCTCGGGAACGTCTGCGACGACGACCGCTTCAATGGCTCCCTTGAGAGTCATCGTCGATGCCGGACATCCGCCGCAAGCGCCGAGCATCTGGACGTAGGCCGTTCCGTCTTCGACTTTTATGAGCCAAACTTCGCCGCCGTCGGCTTGGATGGCCGGCCGCACTTTATCCAATGCGGCGTTTACCCGCTCCTCGATGGTGTTCATCTATTATCGTAACGTCATGAAGCGAGCCCGCAGTTGCGGGCTCGCTGTTTTCCCTCTATTATGCGCCGTAGTCTTTCATGAGGTCGTGCATTCGTGAAGACATCGCGATTGCGTCGTCCCACTTGCGCTGCCACATGTTTCGGCCGAAGATCAGTCCGACGCAGCCGGCTTCCATTGCCGCCCGCGCCTTCTGCAGCGTCGCGTCGTCGCCCATCTTGCTTCCACCGGAAACGAGCACAAGCGTTCGTCCGGCGGACTTTACCACGCGTTGCAAGCCTTCGACATCGTTAAATTGCAAAGTATTGTACGGTTTCGGCAGTTTATCTGCGTTAGCGGCATCCCACTTCGGCTCGTTGAGCTTGACGATGTCACAGCCGATTTCGCACGCAACGCGCGCGGCATAGTCGACGGCGTAAAGGCTGTCGATGCCGCCTTTAGCTTTCATCGCCGATCCGCGCGGATAGGCCCAGATGATGAGCGGCATGCCGTATCGTTCGCATTCGCGGCGCACTTCGTTGCATTGCGCGATGTCCACGTCTTGCGACGGACTGCCGACAAAGAGCGTGTACCCGACAGCATCGGCACCAAGTCGAACGGCGTCTTCAACAGACGACGTAAGCGAGCTGAACGCCTCGTCGTCCGGCGGAACGTTGGTCTTGCCGTTGATCTTCAAAACGAGCGGCACGCGGCCGGCGTAGTGCTTGTGATACTTCTCGGCAAGACCCACGTGCAGGGCGATGCCCGAGAAATTTCCTTCGACTGCTAACCGGTAAATCCAATCGGTGTCGATCGATTCCGGGTTGTCGAAGAAGTCGACCGGTCCGTGTTCCAGACCCTGATCGATCGGGAGAATCATCAGCGTTCCATTGGCCGGTCCGTGTTCGTACATCAGCCGGTGAAGGCGCGTGCGTTTGCCCGTCGAGAGGTTCATTTCGTCGAACGTGGGTCGTCGGATTGCGGTGGTTGCAGTCGTCATGGGATGAGCCGCTTCGGCCAGGAGCGCAATGGCGCCTGTAGGAAATGGGCGACGCGTGACCCAGCCTCGATTAGGATTTATCGGCCTCGGCGCCATGGGCGAACCGATGGCGCGCAGCCTCCGAAAAGCCGGCTTCCCGGTGACCGCAGCCGCCTTCCGGCGCCGCGAGGCGCTCGAGCGTCTTAGCGCGGACGGTGTCGAGGAAGCTGCCGGCTTTGCCGCCGTCGCTGCCGCCGTCGACGTTACGATCCTCTGCGTTCCCGACGCCCCCCAAGTAGAAGAAGCGCTCTTCGGCGATAAAGGTGTCGCGGCCGGGGCGCGACCCGGTTCGATGGTCATCGACATGTCGACGATCTCACCGCTCGCCTCCAAACGATTCGCGGAACGCCTGGCTAAGCAAGGTGTCCAGTTCATCGACGCGCCCGTCAGCGGCGGTCCGGTCCGGGCGGCGTCCGGCACGTTGACGATCATGGTTGGAGCGGGCAGCGCCGAGTTTACGCGAGCCGAGCCGATCCTCAAGGCGATGGGAACGCCCTATCACCTTGGCGGAGTCGGCATGGGCGAGACGGTGAAGCTGGTGAATCAGATCGTCATCGCCGGCGTGATGGTGGCTAACGTCGAAGCTTTGGTTTTTGCGAAAAAAGCGGGAGCCGACCTGGATGCGGTCCGAAAGGTGCTTGCAACGGCAACCGGGTCTAATTACGTTCTAGACCAGTGGTTGCCGAAAACATGGCTTGCGGGAACCTTCGAAGGCGGTTTCGCCCTCGATCTTTTACGTAAGGATGTTGCTGCTGCGCTCGACGCAGCGCGATCCATGGATTTCCCGATGCCTGCATCGGCACTGGCCTATCAACTTTATACAGCTCGGTCAGCAGAAGGGGACGGCGCACTAGATTATAGTGCAATCGTCAGATCGTATGAACGGATCGGTCGAGACTAAGCCTTCGCGGGGCGCTTTCGTCAAAAGCCCAGACTTCAATAAGAAAATCTTGGTGGTTGACGACGAGTCCGCGATCTTGCAGACGTTACGCTTCAATTTGGAGCGCAGCGGCTACACGGTGGTAACCGCGAGCGATGGCCGTAATGCCGTCGCGATGGCGCAGCGCGAGCAGCCGGACCTTGTCGTGCTCGATATCATGCTGCCGGTGCTCGATGGAATCGAAGCCTGCAAAGAGATTCGCAAGTTCAGCTCGGTGCCGATCATAATGCTCACCGCCAAGGACCAAGAGATCGATAAGGTCTTGGCTTTAGAGCTCGGCGCCGACGACTACGTAACCAAGCCGTTCGCTCTTCATGAATTTCTCGCTCGCGTGAAAGCGCGTTTGCGCCGGCAGGCGCCGCCGCAAGGCGGCCACGACGAAGCGATTTCGCTGGGCGACATTATCCTCGACCCGTCGCGTCAGCAGCTGACCGTTCGCGGCAGCGACGTTGCCCTTGCGCCCAAAGAGTTCGCGCTGCTGCGCGTGCTGATGGAGAACAACGGTCGCGTGGTGACGCGGCAGACGCTGTTGGACAAAGTCTGGGGCTACGACTTTGAAGGCGAACAGCAGACGGTGAGCGTTCACATTCGGTGGCTGCGCGAAAAGATTGAAGAAGATTCCCGCAATCCACGGCACATTATCACGGTGCGCAGCCGTGGCTACATGTTCAAAGCCTAAAGCAGCGTCATGACGCCGACCGAGAGCTTCGTGCTCGCGGCCGCGCTGGGCTGCGCCGCGGGCGCAATTTTCGCCTGGATTCTCTTGCGCCGGCGGGTTCGCACGATTCGCGAAGAAGTGCATGTGCCTGCGCAAACGCGCCCCGACGTCGATTTCATTCCACTGGTTCGTGCGTTACCGCTCGGCGTCATTTTCGTCGACCCTTCATCGCGCATTCGTTTCGCGAATCAAGCCGCCGGCACGATCTTCGACTTCGATCCCGCGCGCGGCACCGGCGCGCACTTTTTAACTTCGATTCCCAACATCGAGCTGGAACGCCGCATCGGCGATGCGCTTCGCGGCGAGGCTTCCGTGGCCAACGTCGCAAGCTCGACCGGCCCCACTTCGCGTAGCTATCGTGTTTCCGTCTACCCGCTCGAAGACGACGGGAAAGTAGGCGGCGTCGCGATCTTCGCCGACGACCGGACTGACGTCGTGCGCCTGGACCGCGCGCGCAAAGAATTTTTGTCGAACGTCTCGCACGAATTACGGACCCCGCTTTCTTCCATCAAACTCATGCTCGAAACGGTCGTCGAATCGCCCGACGACGAGGCGGCCGATTTGTTCTTGCCCCAAGTGCTCGCGCAAGTGGATCGATTGGCTGCGCTCGTTCAGCAGCTCCTCGAACATGCGCGCGCGGAGTCGGGACAAATGCGCTTGAATCTGCGGGAGATCGATCTCGAACAAGTAGCGCATCCGATCGTCGCGTCGTTCGAGCCGCAAGCGGCAAACAAAGGCGTGCGCCTCGAAATGCAGGCAATACGGCCGGTGAGCCTCGAGGCCGATCCGGACCGGCTCGCGCAAATCTTCGTCAACCTCATCGACAACGCACTGCGCCACACCGCTTCGGGCGGCGCCGTGATGGTGGAGACGGACGCGAGGGGCGGCGACGCCGTCATACGCGTTCGCGATACGGGCGTCGGCATTCCGTATCGGGACTTACCGCATATCTTCGAGCGCTTTTACGTCGTCGACCGTTCGCGCACGCGCGAGAGCGGGGGCGCCGGCCTCGGGCTTGCGATCGTCAAGGGCATCGTCGATGCGCACGGTGGGTCGATTTCGGCCGAATCCATGCTCGGCAGCGGCAGCGCGTTTACGATTCGCTTGCCGATCATGCGTATTGCCAAGCGAGAACCTTAATCGACAGATAACGGCACGCTAAGCTACTTCTGTCACTCTTACCGCATGTGGTCGACAAAAGATGGCTGAAGCAGACGAGCCGTCAATGCGCGGCATGATCTTAGCTTTTCTCGACGAGTACTGCCGTGGCATGACGTTGCAGGATGCGCGCGAATGGTACGCCGATGCGTTCGCCGGCGACGACGTTCCTGAAACACTGGCGTAAAGAAAGCCGCTTCTTAATCCGGCTTAATGTTGGGTTAATAAGCCCTTACACCGGCACCCGTAGGATAGACTCGCTTTGATATCTCGGTCGGCCGGACGTGCGCACACTCAAGAGAGTGTTGCCAAAGGGTTTCTATTCGCCGCCAGCGGCTTTGTTATCGTTGCCATGGCGCTCATTCTCGGGTATTTGGCCGTCGAAGGCACCCGGCTATTTTTCGCGGATCATATCAATCCGTTCGTCTTCTTATTCTCGCCGGACTTTTCGCCCGACGCGCGCCATCCGGGTGCGCTCGTTTTTATCATCGGCTCGCTCGCGATCACACTTTTTGCAGTTTTCGTCGGCGGCCCGTTCGGTGTGGCGGTCGGCATTTTTCTGTCGCAATTAGCACCCAAGCCCGTCGCATCCGTGGTAAAGCCGGCTATCGAGATTCTAGTGGGCATCCCATCGGTCGTTTACGGATGGCTTGGTCTCACGCTGCTTGCGCCGCTGATCCGGCAACACTTAGGCAGCCTCACAGGGTTCGGTCTGCTGACCGCCGGCATCGTGCTTTCCATCATGATTCTGCCGACCGTCATCACGCTTTCGGAGGACGCGTTGCTCGCGGTTTCCGGACAATTGCGTGAAGGATCAATGGCCCTTGGTGCAACGCGCTGGCAAACGATTTATCACGTCTTGCTGCCCGCGGCACGCAGCGGTATTACGGTTGCCGTGATCCTCGGAATCGCGCGCGCAATTGGCGAGACGCTCGCGGTACAGATGGTGATCGGAAATGCGGCGGCTCTGCCCAAAGGGCTCCTCGCTCCTACCGCCGCGCTTACGACCGAAATCGTCACCGATATGGGAAGCGCCCCCACCGGCTCGGTGTTGTACCACGCCCTGTTTTCGATGGCGTTCCTGCTTTTGCTTATCGCGATGGCGTTGATCCTTGGCGTTCGGCTCGCACTGCGACGGAGAGCGTAGTGGCCGTGATAACTGCAACGGCTCCGGGGGCTCAAGAGCGGCCCAGTAACGCTGCTCAGCGCCGCATCATGAACCAGGTCGCAACGATTGTGCTCTGGGCGGCAGCGATTGCGATCGTCGTCGCGCTCGCATTTTTCATCGGCTATATGTTCTACCTGGGCTGGAGCGCCATTTCATGGCATTTCCTCACGGCGCCGCCGAGCGAAACCACCGCCGGAGGCGGCATTGGCCCCGAGATTTACAATTCGTTCTACATTCTGTTTTTAACGCTGCTCTTTACGACCCCGATCGCAACGGCAGCAGGCATGTATCTCCAGGAATATGCGCGGCCGGGCCTCTTCACGTCAATCGTGCAGTTCTGCGCGGAGTCGCTGGCTACGATTCCGTCGATCGTGATGGGCCTCTTCGGGCTCATCATTTTCGTAAACGTCTTAGGCTGGAAATTTACGGCACTCGGCGGCGCATTGACGCTGACACTGTTGAACCTGCCGGCCCTAATGCGCGTGACGCAAGAGGCGCTGCACAATATTCCGAATTCGTATCGCGAAGGGTCGATGGCGCTCGGCGCGACGAAGTGGCAGACTATCCGGCGCGTGGTATTGCCAAGCGCAATCCCGCAATTGACGACCGGGATCGTGCTCATCGCCGGCCGCATCTTCGGCGAAACCGCGGCGTTGATTTATACTGCAGGCTTGAGCGTATCGGCCGGTAAGTCGGCGTTCGATTTGAGCCCGTTCCACGAAGCCGAAACGCTTTCCGTCCACTTGTGGTACACGCACTCCGAAAGTTTGGTGCCGGATGCCAACGCGATCGGCGGCGGCTCGGCGCTCGTGCTGCTTGTGATGGTCCTAATTTTCAATATCACGGCCCGCTTCGCCGGGCGCGCGCTCTCCAAACGGCTCACCGGGAAGTAAATTGATGTTAAGCATGTCCAACGACGCAACAAACTCGCAGCTTGCGACCAAGCTCGAAGTCCGCGACCTTAACGTCTATTACGGAAACGTTCAAGCTATCAAGAACGCGCAGCTCACCGTTCCCGCGAACTGTGTCATGGCGTTGATCGGACCGTCAGGCTGCGGAAAATCGACGTTCATCCGCGCGCTCAATAGAATGCACGATCTTCAGCCCGATGCTCGCGTCGAAGGCCACGTGCTGCTCGACAATGAGGATATTTACGAAAGCGGCGTCGACCCGGTTACAATTCGCCACCGCATCGGGATGGTGTTTCAACGTCCGAACCCGTTCCCGAAAACGATTTTCGAAAACGTCGCATACGGACCGAAAATTCACGGCGAGCGCAATCGCCGGAAATTGATGGAAATCGTTGAGAAGAGCTTGCGGCACGCAGCACTATGGGACGAGGTCAAGGACCGCCTGAACAAGTCGGCGCTGGAGCTTTCCGGGGGACAGCAACAACGTCTCTGCATCGCGCGTTGTATGGCCGTCGATCCCGAAGTCATTCTAATGGATGAACCGGCTTCCGCGCTGGATCCGATCGCAACGAGCAAAATCGAAGATCTCATCGAACAGTTGAAGCGGGACTACACCGTCGTCATCGTCACGCACTCAATGCAACAAGCGGCACGCATAAGCGATTTCACGTCGTTCTTTTTGATGGGCGAACTCATCGAAACCGGAACGACAAACTCAATCTTTACGAAGCCCAGAGACAAACGCACGGAAGATTACATCACCGGTCGCTACGGCTAAGCGCAAATTGTAGGCCGTTTTGGCGACTTTCCCGTTCGCGGGCGGTTGGCTCTCCGGTTATAAAGGAAGCGCATTTTACGGTTGGTTGTTCACATTCGGGGATAGCTGTGCTTACCTTAAGATGCATTTAAGTGGGCCTTAACCCGACCCCGATACACTGGGTGCGGAACATTCTCTGTCCACTTTTTATACGGGAGTCTCTTTTTACGTGTTTACCACTCTCGCGAGGGTCGGCACCAGCCTAGCGGCCTTAGTTTTGGCGGGCACCACGTTTGCGCTGGCGGAAACGTCGGCCACACCGGCGCACAGCGTTATCGCGCAAGCATCGCCTGCGGCGAAAGCCACGCCCAATCCGTTCGCTTATAAGGGCTATGTCCGCGCTTACGATTTTACGCGCCAGAACGCAAGTGCGTACAATAAAACCGGCACTGTGAATCAGCAGTCGTTTTCGGCGGCGATCAGCCTGCACGGCCAGTACACGTTCTCCGGCACCGGCTTTACCGTTGGCGGGTCGTACCTTTACTCAAATCCACTTAACGGTTGCGCTTCGTCCGCATCGCACTTCACGCCGCCCTGCGGTAGCGTGAAGGCGCCGTCACTGAACCCCGACGACACGCTCCCCGGCTTTTCGCTTAGCACGCTTTACGAAGCGTACCTGCAGTATCAGGACAAGAACGCGTACGCCAAAGCCGGCGATCAAGTCATCACCACGCCGTGGGCCAACGCTTCGGATTCGCGTCTTAAGCCGGTTGCGTTCCAGGGCGTCGATGCTTCGTATAAAATCAATCCGAACTGGGCGGTCGAGGGCTCGTACTACGATCGATTTGAGGAGCGCGTGAGTTCGCAGTTCTTCAACAACACGCTACTGACCGGACAGTACGACGACGGCAGCGGCGTTTCGACGCTGTACAACACGAACGTGAAATCATCGGCAGCATCGCCGGCGTCAATCACCAACAATGGATTCTTCTACGGACGCGTCGGCTATACAGATAAGAATCTGACCTCGAACCTACACTACTACGCTTTCGACAACATCGCCAACGCGCTGTGGTTCGATGCGAAGTATGCGTTCAATGCTCAGGCCAAGCCGTTCGTCGCAGTTCAGCTCGGTGACGAAAAGAGCACCGGCTCGGCGCTTGTCGGTCAAATCGATTCGCAGGTCTACGGAATTCAGGGCGGCGTTTCGGTCGGACCGAATGTCGCCGTGACGCTTGGCTACAACCACATTCCGGATAAAACGGCAACGATCACGCTTCCGGCCGGCGCAAGCTGCCCCGCGGATCACGTGCTCGCCGCGAACAAAGGTCTTGCGAACTACTTCCTGGGCACCGGCGGTACGCCGAACTGCATCCCCGGACCGGCAGTCAACGGTCTGAACACCGCGACCGTCTATTACGGCGGCTGGGCTTCGCCGTACACGGACGGCTATGCGACGGATCCGCTGTTCTCGACGACAATCAGCCAAGGGATGGCGGATCGCCGCAGCTTCGGCGACGGCGGCAAGTTGGCGGCTACGTTCACCTCTGATAACAAACGCTTCGTGCTCACGATTGCGCGCGCGCTCTACTCGTACGGTAACAACGCCGTCGGCGTCTCGCCCACGCAAGAAACGAACATCGACGGTATGTACTACTTCAGCCAAGTACCGAAATCAGGTGCGTACAAAGGCTTCCTCATCCGTCATCGCTACGCGGAACGTACGATCAACAACACGACGATCTACGGTGGAATCCCGCTCTTCAAGTACAATCGCACGCAGCTCGAATACGACTTCTAGCCGTTACGGCAAGCCTTATGCAAGAGGGCCGGCAGCAACGCCGGCCTTCCTTCGTCTCTCTCATGATCTTTTCTTAAGCTTCGCTTACATTCGCCTTTATCGCCCTGGAGTACCATAAAAGCTGCGCCGGGATAGTTCCCGGTTCACTTCGCACGTTGCTTCAAGGAAAAAGAATGCGTAATAAGTTCATTGCGTCGGCCATCATTGCGGCCCTCGCGCTTCCGGTGGCGGCGCTTGCCGATACCAATATCACGGCAGTTGGTTCAACCGCACTGCTTCCGCTCGTGAAGCAATCGGCTTCCGACTATCAAGAGAAGCACTCGGGCGTCAAGATTTCGGTCTCGGGCGGCGGCTCCTTCGTGGGCATCGCGCAAGCGCAAAACGGAAACGCCGACATGGGCGACTCCGACGTGATCGCGCCGGGCGCTAGCGGCCTGATCGACCATAGGGTCGCGGTCGTCGGCTTCGGCATCATCGTCAATCCTTCGGCAAACGTGTCGAATTTAAAAGCGGCGCAGGTCCGCGATATCTTTTCCGGGCGCGTGACGAACTGGAAGCAAGTCGGTGGCGCCGATCAGGCCATCGTCGTGATCAATCGTCCGCGCACCTCGGGCACTCGTTTCGTGTTCAACGCGACGATCATGGGCGCGTCGAAGATGGCTGAAACCGGTCTTACCGAAGACAGCTCGGGCACGGTTGTCAAAACCGTCGGTACGACGCCGGGTTCGGTTTCGTACGTTTCGCTCGGTTACACGAGATCGCAGCCGGTCACCGTCGTGAAAGTCAACGGGATTGAAGCGACGACCGACAATATCCGCACCGGCAAATATCCGATCTGGTCGTACGAGCATATCTTCACGAAGACTAAGAACGATGCGGTCGAACATTTCATCAAATTCATCGCGACCAACAGCGATGCACTCGACAAGCTCGGATACATCCAAGTCGCCTCGATGAAGGTTCACGAAGCCAACCGCTAAGCGGTTGCGGCTTTGGTCTGAGATCTCCCGAGCAATCGCGCAAGGAGCCGCCCGCGCCAAAGGCGCGTGTGGCTTTTTTGTGCAATAAAACGGCCCGAAATGTCTTCCACGATGAAATCGCTCTCCAAGCTCCGTCCGGAGCCGGGCTTTACGCTGGCCGAAGTGCCCGTCCCGGAAATCGGACCGACCGACGTCCTGATCCGCGTAGAAAAAGCCGGCGTTTGCGGGACGGATTTTCACATTTACAGCTGGGACAAATGGGCCCAGAATCGCATCAAGCCGCCGGTCGTCGTCGGTCATGAGTTCATGGGGCGCGTGGAAGCGGTGGGCAACGCGGTGCGTTCGATTGCGGTCGGCGATCGCGTATCGGCGGAGGGGCATATCGCCGACCTTACGTGCGTATTATGCCGGACCGGCCAAGCGCACATCTGCGAGCACGTCGAAATCATCGGCGTCGACCGCGACGGCGCATTCGCTGAATACATCGCGATGCCGGAATACAACGTCTGGAAACTCGATCCCGCGATTCCCGACGAGTTTGCCGCCATTTTCGACCCGCTTGGCAATGCCGTGCATACCGTTATGGCGGCCGGGGTGAGTACGAAGAGTGTCGTGATTACCGGCGTCGGCTCCATCGGCTTGATGGCGATCCCGGTAGCGCGCGCGGCGGGGGCGGCGTCGGTGTACGCGATCGATGTGAACCCCGCAAAACTAGAGCTGGCGAAGAGCTTAGGTGCGGACGAAATCTTCGATGCCCGCACGCCCGGGCTGGTAGACGAAATCAAGGCGCGCACCAACGGCGACGGCGTCGAAGTGCTGCTCGAGATGTCGGGAAGCGGGAGCGCGATCGACATGGGCTTGCAAATGGTTCGCAACGGCGGAACGGCCGCGCTGCTCGGCATTCCGAGCGACACTGTTAACATAAACCTTGCCGAGCGCATCATTTTCAAAGGTCTGACGGTTCTGGGAATCAACGGGCGCAAGATGTTCGAAACATGGTATCAGACGCAGGCACTCGTGAAGAGCGGTCGCGTCGATCTCAAGGCGATCATCACGCACGTGCTACCGTTTAACGAATACGACCGCGCGTTCGAATTGATGCGCAACGGCCAAGCGGCGAAAATTGTACTCGACCTCAAAGGGGATCTCGTCAAGTGAACGCGACGTTCGAACAGCAGCTCCAAACCGAACTCGACGCGCTGAAAGCGGCGGGAACGTACAAGCACTTGCGTCACCTGACGACGCCGATGTCCGCCGAGGTCCACATGGAAGAAGCCGGCGACGTTATCGTTCTCTCGAGCAACAATTATCTCGGCCTTTCCGATCAGGCGGAAGTTATCGAAGCCGGTAAACATGGCTTGGATAAATATGGAGCCGGGACGGCCTCCGTGCGCTTTATCTGCGGCACGTTTGATATTCATCGCGTGCTCGAAGATCGCATCGCGCAGTTCCTCGGCACCGAAGCTTCGCTGACCTATGTTGCGTGCTGGAACGCCAATACCGGCTTGTTCGCGACGATCTGCGGCGAAGGGTCGGCCATTATCTCCGACGAGCTCAATCACGCGTCGATCATCGACGGCGTGCGGCTCGCGAGTAAAGCCAAGCGCGCGGTATACAAGCACGGCGACATGGCGGACCTCGAGCAGAAACTCAAAGACATGCAAGAGTTCTCACCGATTCTTGTGGTGACCGACGGCGTGTTCTCGATGGAAGGATCGCTGGCGAAGCTCCCCGATATCGTCGCGCTCTGCAAGAAATATAATGCGGTAAGCGTCGTCGACGATTCGCACGGCACCGGTGTCATGGGAGAGACGGGCCGCGGAACGATCGAACACTTCGGCCTGACCGGACAAGTGGACATCATCACCGGGACCCTGGGCAAAGCGCTAGGCGGTGCCGCAGGTGGTTTCGTCGCCGGAAGCCGTGCGCTCATCGAAATGCTCATCCAGAAGTCGCGTCCGCAGTTGTTCTCCAACGCCTTGCCCGCGACGGTGGCGTGCAGTTCCCTTGCCGCGCTCGATTATCTCGATGCGAATCCCGAACTGGTGGAGACCCTCCGTCAGAACGTCGCGTATTTTCGCGACGGCTTGAAGCGCCTTGGCTTCAAACCGCTGGATGGACCGAGCGCGATCGTGCCGATCATCGTTGGCGAAACCTCGTTCGCAATAGCAATGAGCGACAAGCTGCTCAAGCACGGCGTATTCGTAACGGGTTTTGGCTTCCCGGTCGTTCCGGAAGGCACGGCACGCATTCGCACGCAGCTCTCGGCGAAACTGACCAAAGCCGAAATGGACCGCGCGCTCGAAGCGTTCGCCGAAGTCGGCAAGGAAGTCGGCCTGCTAAAGTAGCGGATGGCCAAACTATACTTCCGCTACTCGGCAATGAACGCTGGGAAGTCAACGGCGCTCATTCAAGTGGCGCACAACTACGAGGAGAACGGTCGCCGCGTCGTGTTATACACCGCGGCGATCGATCGCCGTTTTGGCGAAGGCGTCGTCACGTCTCGCATCGGCCCGCAGCGCCACGCGAAAACATTCACCGAAGCAACAAAATTCTTCGATGAAATGGCCGGCATGGAGGAGGTCTCGTGCGTGTTGATCGACGAGGCGCAGTTCTTAACGCCCGAGCAGGTGCGCGATTTGCATCGCGGTGCGCACGTTCTCGGGATTCCTGTAATCTGTTACGGCATTCGGAGCGATTTTCTGGGCGATCCTTTCCCCGGATCGGTCTATCTTCTGACCCTCGCCGACAGCCTCGAAGAGTTAAAAAACATCTGTTCGTGCGGTCGCAAGGCGACGATGAATCCACGTTTCGATGCGAATGGACGCCGCATTCGCACCGGCGACCAGGTTGCCATAGAAGGCGCCGTCCACTACGACCCAATGTGCGCAAGGTGTTTCTACGAGCGCACCGATCCCCCGTCATCGTAAGCCCGCACCACACCGCGTCATGGTCAGCCGGCGCGTCATTCGGAGCCTTGTCGAAGGACAGGCGTATCTCACCAAGGCGGAACTCCATGAGCTCAAGCATCATCGCTAAGCGATGCCGCCGCGAAGGCGCGGAATAATGACCAAGTATCCGGCTGGCTACGATAGACGCGACCCAATCGCGGCGCTACACTGAGGAAGTCCTAGGGGAGGGTGTGCCGCCTATTGAGGTGAGCTATGCGCCTACTCCGGTTTGCATTTCTCTTCGTGGTTTTGGCGTGCGTTGTCGGAATGCACGCCCGCGCATCGAATGCGCCGAGTCTGCCGAACGCGCGGAGTAACGACAATCGCGTCCCGTCCGGCGCGCTGACCGGCTCATCGCTTCACGTCGCCCTTGATGCGCGATGGGCCGTGTGGCATCCCGACGGCGACTCCAATCCCGGCGTCCCGATTGAAACTTTTGGAATCGCCGGAAAAAGCCCGCAGATCCCTGGGCCGATGATCCGCGTACGGTCTGGCACCGTCGTCATCGCGACCGTACGAAATTCGATTTCGCGATCCGTTCTAACGATGCACGGCATGATAGACCGGCCGGGTGACTTCGATCGTCCGGTGCGCATTCCATACGGAAAGTCGGCGACGATACGGTTTCGCGCGGGCGCTGCCGGCACGTACTACTACTGGGGGGATACCAGCGGTAAGCCGTTGCCAAGCCGCTTTGGTAACGATTCACAGTTGAGCGGCGCGCTCATTGTCGATCCGGCGAACGAGCGTAAAGCTCCCGCCGATCGCGTATTTGTGATTGGGCAATGGATCAACGTTCGCAATAAGGACGGGAGCCCGAATTTCAATTACGAGCTTGATGTGATCAACGGCCGCGCATGGCCGTATACGGAACGCCTTTCCTATGCGAAAAACGAAACGGTCCGCTGGCGCTGATAAATCCGGCGCTCGGCGGGCATCCGCTTCACTTACACGGCTTCTACTTTGCCGTGACTTCTCGCGGCGACGGCCTCGCAGATACGCTGTACCCGCAGGCACAGCAGAACCGGCAGGTTACTGAGCTGGTTGAACCAGGCGGCACTTTTGCAATGAAGTGGAAGGGCGATCGGCCGGGAAACTGGCTCTTTCACTGTCATCTGGCGTATCACATCGTGGGGCACATGCCTGTCAGCGCCATGCTCGCAAAGACGCCGATGAGTGACGATGCTTATGAGTCGAAGTTCGTTCGCCATGCCGGAATGGGCGGTTTGATCCTCGGGTTCACCGTCCGTGGAACGATGCCCCAAGTCGCGACGAGTACGCCGGTGCAACACATCCACCTAACAGTGGAACCTGGTTCGGACGATCGCGCCGATGCGCCCTCATTTCGATACGTCGTCAGCCAAGGAGATGATCCCGAAGTTCCGGATACGGCGATTGGGCCGCCGATGATTTTGACGCGCGGCGTTTCGTATGCGATCGACGTGACGAATCGCCTGAACGAACCGACTGCGGTGCACTGGCACGGCGTGGAATTGGCCGACAGCTATTACGACGGTGTCGCGGGCTACAGCGGTTCCGGTAATCGCATTGCCCCAATGATCGATTCCGGGCAAACATTCGAAGCACGCGTGACGCCCGTGCGCGCCGGAACATTCATCTACCACACGCACATGGACGACATCTGGCAACTGCGCGCGGGACTCGCGGGACCGCTCATCGTGTTGGACCCCGGTGCCAAGTACGATCCGAGCACCGATCACGTCTTTACGATTACGACAACCCACACATTGGATAACGCGTTCACCCAGATCTTCGTCAACGGAACTGCGTCGCCGCCGGCGATCACGGTTCGCGCGGGAGTGCTTCAACGCGTGCGGTTAATCAACATGACGACGTTTTGGACCAATGCGACGGTGTCGCTGGTGCAAGCGAACTCCATCGTGCGCTGGTCGCCGCTCGCGGTGGACGGCGCCGATCTCCCGGAAAACCTCCAGAAACCCGAATCCGCCGTTAAAACGATCACGATAGGGGAGACGCGCGACTTTACGTTCACTCCCGAGTCGCCGGGCGAGTTGCAACTGCAATTCATTCCGGATCCGGCGGTTCCCAACGTGGTGGCCGTGTCGATTCACGTCTTGCCGTGATGTAACGGCGCGATAGGATCGCAGGACGTACGCGAACTCCGGCAAGGTTTCATCCGGCCGTAAAGTCGTAGACTGCTGTAACATGAAGTCGCGTTTCGGGATTGACGGACCTTCCAAATAGTTGTACTATACAACTGTTGAGGATAGCAACTAAAAAAGCACCGCTCGCGCAATCAATTTCGTTCCAGGATGAGATCGTTTCGTTAATCCGAGCTCTTGGGTTGCATCGTCCGGATCAGACGCCGTGCGGCCAGCCGATTTCGGTTGCGGAAGCGCAGGCGATTCAAGAACTATCGCGTGAACCGTTGATTTCTCAGAGCGGTCTCGCGTCCAAGCTGCGTTTGGAAAAGAGCACCATAAGCCGTATCGTAACCGCTCTCGAAAAACGTGAATGGGTAGAGCGTAAGCGCGATCCGGATGATTCGCGCGTCGTGCGACTACGCCTTACGGCACTGGGCGCGCGAGTCGCCGGCAACCTCGCGAAATCGCGCGCGGCCAAGTTCAGCCGTGTGTTTGACGCGATCCCGCCCAATCGCCGTGCAGCCGTATTAGAATCACTTTCGCTTCTGTCCGAGGTGTTGAATGAAGACTAGGTTTGCTCTTGCGATGATGCTCGCCACCGCGCTAGCTATCCCGGCACGCGCAGATCAAGCGATGGACCACCATAAGATGGTGATGTCCCATGGCGCCCAAGTAATGCCGTTCGATCAAAGCGTGGCCATGCACATGTTCACCCCAAACGCATCGGGCGGAACACTGGAGGTAATGGTGCACAATATGGATTCAGCGCAGATCGCGCTGGTGCGTGCGCACCTGCGTAGCGAGGCGCGGCTTTTTGCGACGGGTGATTACTCTGACCCGACCTACATCCATGGTGCGGCGATGCCTGGACTACGTGGAATGGAGGGCGATCTAGTGGCTGTCCGCTACTCCACGACTCCAATGGGGGCCAAGATCACATTCATATCGACAGACCCCGTAGCAATCGGATCGATTCATCGGTGGCTGGCCGCTCAAGCGACCGACCACGGCTCCACGCACAAGCATTGCGATATGAAAATGTAGCTCGGGGAAGATTGGTCCAACGTTGCAGCCGGTGCTCCAACAAAATGTGACTAGAAATAAAGCTCGATTCCGTGGACGATTGCACGTCGGACATGACGCCGCATGAATGATCCGGCGCTCGTAGTTGTTGGGTGAGAGATCACCGAGGGGGCTGGGAGGCCACGGGTTGGCTCGTGGACGTTGTAGGGCGACAGTGATTCCGCACCATTGAAGGAGCGGTTTCCAATTACGAGGTCGGCTGCCGATGCAGATATGATCGCAGCTCGACGATGTAACGGGGACTATCATCGTCGCGTTCATGGTGAAGTAGAAACTCCTTAACGACGTTGGGAACCGACATTAGTCCGTTCATAAGGGAACCTGCAAATCGTTCGGAGCGGTAGCGCGACATTGAATGAGTGTCCAATCTTGTTCGTGATTGGAAGCCAGGGCCAAAAACAGAAAGCCCCTCGTAAACAAGCGTTTTCAAGGGGCTTTCTTGCCTTGGTTGCGGGGACAGGATTTGAACCTGCGACCTTCGGGTTATGAGCCCGACGAGCTACCGGACTGCTCCACCCCGCGACGCGAGTGACGTAAGTACGGCGGGCTTGGCGCCTTTCCTTCCGAACAACACGTATGATGGACGATTTAGCGCGCCATGTCGAGCGCTTACCCAAAATCCACCTGCACTGCCACCTGGAAGGCGCCCTTCGTGCTGAGACTTTTCTCGAACTGACGGAGCGTTACGGCATTTCCACCCGATACCGACCCGGCGAGGAAGTGGCCGGGCCGCGCGATCCGCAGCACGTCTATCACTTCGCGGATTTTCGTGAATTTTTACTGACGTTCGCAGCGGTGAGCCGCGCACTGGCGCAGCCGGCGGACTACGTGCGTCTCGCTCGCGAGTTTGCGCGCGATGCAGTCGCCCAAAACGTCGTCTATGGGGAACTGTTTGTTTCGCCGTCGGTTTGGGCGTTTTTCCATCCCGGCCTCGACGTACCGGAAACGGTGCGTGCGATCGCGGCCACCTTGCATGAAGAATGCGGCGACACGTTTCGACTGATTCTGGACGTAACGCGCAATTTTGGAGCGGAGTCCGCGATGAGGACCGCGCAAATCGCGGCGAACCTCACCGGCTGTGGCGTTGTGGGCATCGGGCTCGGCGGCGATGAGACGCGCTTTCCCGCTGAATTATTTGAAGACGTCTTTGCGTTTGCACGTTCACGCGGCTTGCACGGCGTTGCGCATGCCGGCGAAGCCGCGGGCGCAGAAAGCGTTCGTGCGGCGATCGACGTATTGAAGGCCGAACGCATTGGCCACGGCGTGCGCGCGCTGGAAGATCCCGAGCTCATGCACGCGCTGGCACAGCGCAAAATTGCGCTCGAAGTTTGCCCGACGTCGAATTTCCTAACCGGCGCGGCGCGGCGCGAAGAAGCGCATCCTTTGCACGCCCTTGACGCGGCCGGCATTCCCGTGACGATCGATGCCGACGATCCAACGCTGTTCGAAACGTCGATCACCAAGGAGTACTTGTACGTCGCCCGCCACGCCGGGACGGCGGCTCTCGAACGCTTCATCCGAAACGCGGTGGACGCGTCGTTCTTGGATCGTCCCGCTAAGCAAGCGCTCCGCGAGCGGGTGAGCGCGGAACTGCGCGCCGCAAACGCGAACGAAAAGGCCGATGTCGGGGCATAGCCATTTTGCCGAGTCCATCGAGGAGTATCTCGAGGCCGTCTATCGTTTGGAGAAAGAAGGTCCGGGCGTAACGACTTCGGGCCTCGCGTCTTCTCTTGGCGTGGCGCCCGCCTCCGTTTCCGGCATGCTGAAGAAGTTGGCGAAAGACGGTTACGTGCAACAAGTGGCGCGCGGCGAAGTAAAATTGACCACCGCCGGCTTAGAAGTTGCGGTGCGCGTGCTACGCCGTCATCGTTTGGCCGAGCGGCTCCTAACGGATGTGCTCGGCATGCCCTGGGATGAAGTACACGCCGAAGCTTGCATGTTGGAACACGCCATTTCCGATCGAGTCGAAGAACGGCTCGTCGCGCTCCTGGAACGGCCCACGACCTGTCCGCATGGACAGCCGATTCCGCCTGCCGACTTGAGCGATCCGGTACTCAGTGGAGAACCGCTTGCGCAGATGCCGGTCGGCAGCCGCGTCAGCGTCGTGAGCGTTACGGAAGAGCTGCCCGAAATTCTTCGCTATCTCGCCGAAATCGGTCTGCGCCCGGGTGCGCGTCTGGCCGTCGCGCAAAAGGCACCGCTCGGCGGGCCGGTCACGATCGAACTGAACGGCGCGCGCCATCCGATTTCGCTCGAACTCGCCGGGATGGTGACGGTAACCGCGTCATGATCACGCGCTTGCTCATCTTTGCTAACGTTATCGCGTTCGTGTGGGAAATCTACGTTGCCGGGCCCGGTATGCTCAGCGGGTTCGGCGGCGGAAACCTCGACGCGGTGCTGCAAAGCGGCGCCCTTTGGCCGGCCGCAGCGCTGCAATACCATCAGTGGTGGCGCATCCTCACGAGTGCGTTTTTGCACGCCGGGTTGCTTCACATCTTGGTGAACATGTTCTCGCTGTGGGTGCTCGGCCAGTTCATCGAAACGATGGCCGGCTCGGTGCGCATGTTCATTATCTACATGCTCTCGCTCGTCGTGTCGGGTCTTGGCGTCATCTATTTCAGCGCGCCCGGCACGCCTACGCTTGGTGCGAGCGGTGCCATTTTCGGACTCTTTGGCGCGCTTTTTGCAATTGGGTTCAAACTCGGGAAGCCGGGCATGCAACTGGTGCGCGATAATCTGGGCATTCTGGTCATCAACTTGATCATGACGTTTACGATTTCGGCGATTTCGAAATCGGCGCACGTCGCTGGACTGATCGCGGGGTTCGTCGTTACCTTTTTGATTTATTTTCCGCCCCGGCGCGTGCAGCCGGTTGTTACCGATGCCAGGACGGGCGACGAATTTGAAACGGAGTATCAGGCTCCCCCGTCTTCACTCCAACAATGAACCGCACCACCATCGAGGACGTCTTCGCCACCGACGGGCCAATTGCGCGTGCGCTTCCGGGATTTGAAGCGCGCCCCGGACAGGTGCAAATGGCGCAGCTTGTCGAGCGCGGCATCCTTGAAGGCATGCACACGATCGTCGAGGCCGGGACGGGCGTCGGCAAATCGCTCGCATATTTAATTCCCGCGATTCGCAGCGGGAAGAAGATCGTGCTTTCCACGGGCACCATCGCGCTGCAAGAACAGCTCGTCCGAAAAGATTTGCCGCTCGTGCAGCGCGCGCTCGGCATTCCGCTGCGCGTTACGTTGCTCAAGGGCCGCGGCCACTATCTGTGCAGGCAGAAATACGAGCGGATGCGTTCCGAGCGGCTCGTTGCCGGATCGCGCACGATGCAAGAGATGTGGGAGTGGGGCGCGCGAACCCAAACGGGCGATCGCGCCGAGTTGCCGTTTCTTCCAAGCGGCGACGAATGGGAACAGCTCGACGCCGACGCCGACGATTGCGTCGGCGAATTCTGCGAGCGTTTTCGCGATTGTTTCTTTTTCAAGAAGCGCGACGAGGCGAAGTTCGCGGATATCGTCGTCGTCAACCACGCGCTGTTTTTCCTCGACCTTTCTATGGGTGGCGGCTTGCTGCCGCCGTATGACGTTGCGATTCTCGACGAAGCGCATCAAGCCGAACGCTGGGCAACCGACGCGCTAACCGCGACGTTATCGCGATCCACGCTCGGACGCATGATGCGCAAGCTGCATCGTACGTACAACGTCCCCGCGATGTTCGATAGCGAAATCGACGGCGGCATGCGCGGCCTTGAGTCGACGCTCGCGCGAGTTCCCGGCGACCGATATCTGCTCTCCGCCAATGAGGACGCGCAGCCGGCGCTGGAAGGTTTGCGGTCGACGATTTACAAGCTGGAAAACTGGCTCTTCGCGAACTGGCATTCCGCATTAAAACGCCGGCCGGAAAACGACGCGGAAGCGGAGCGCCGGCGCGACCTCGCCATGCGCGGAATCCTGGCACACGAAGCGGCGATCGATCGCGCACAGGCACCGGCCGACGAAGCGATCGCGTGGGTGGAGCGCAGCGACGGGGACGGCCGCTACGAAGTAAATTGCGCGCCCTACGACGTGGCTGAGTTCTTGCGCGCGACGCTGTTCACGCAAACCCAAAGCGTCATTCTTACGAGCGCCACGATTTCCGCGCAGGGCGATAGCTTCGAGTTTCTCAAACGCTCGCTCGGAATCGAAGACGCACAAGAATTGGTGGCGCCGTCCCCGTTCGATTACCACCGGCAGGCGCGGCTCTACATTGCACCGCCGCAACTCAATCCGAAATCCGACGATTTTTCGCGTCGCGCCGCGCCAATCGTCGAGGAGTGCCTCGATCGCTCGCGCGGAAGGGCGTTCGTCCTGTTTACCTCGTACGCGCGACTGCGCGAAGTGTACGCGCTTGTGCGCGAGCGCGTGCCGTTTCCCATTAAGTTGCAAGGCGAGATGCCCCGCGCGCATTTGCTGCAATGGTTTCGCACCACGCCGAATGCCGTACTTTTCGCAACCGGAACGTTTTGGGAAGGCATCGACGTCGCGGGCGAGGCGCTCTCGTGCGTAATCATCGACCGGCTGCCGTTTCCATCGCCCGCCGATCCGCTCGTAGCAGCACGGATTCGTTCGCTCGAGGCGCGTGGCGCGGACGGGTTCGAGAACTACATGATTCCGGCCGCGATCGTGCGACTGAAACAAGGTTTCGGGCGTTTGATTCGAAGCACCGCCGACAAAGGTGTCGTCGCGCTCTTAGATGGGCGCGCCGCGTCTACGCGCTATGGGGCAAAGATTCTCAAGGCTTTGCCGCCGGCAACGCGGATCACGCATCTCGATGAATTAACGGAGTTTTTTTCGTGACGGCTCGTCCGCTTTTAGCCACCCTCGCGCTAGTCGCGCTGTTGCCGGCTCAAGCGCTGGCGTGGGGAAGTACCGGCCATACCATGATCAACCGTCTTGGAGCGCAAACGCTGCCGGCATCCGTGCCGGCGTTTTTACGATCCGCGAGCGCCGTCGATGAACTTGCGACGCTCGGACCGGAAGAAGATCGTATCAAGGGCGCGGGCGATTCGTGGGACGGCGACAACGACGAAGGCCACTTCTTGGACCTTGCCGATGACGGAACGATCGCCGGCGTCGTGCATCTGGATCGACTGCCGAAGAACATGGCGGACTACGCGGATGCACTTGCGAAGGCGGGGACGACGCCGTACAAACAAGGCTTTGTCCCGTATGCCATCATGGACGGCTTCGAACGCGTGCGTAAGGACCTGGCGTACTGGCGCGTCGACGATTACCTCGCGGCGCATGCCGCGACTTCGGAGATGAAGGCGCATTTCGCCGGTGAGCGGGCTTTTCGCGAAACGCTCACGTTGCGCGATATCGGCGATTGGGGACATTTCGTAGGGGACGCAAGCCAGCCGCTGCACATCTCGATTCACTTCAACGGGTGGGGCAACTATCCGAACCCGAATAATTTCACGCAGAACCACATTCACGCGTTCTTCGAGACGGACTTCGTGAACAAGTATGCGCGCGCGGCCGACGTCGAGCGAATGATGCAGCCGTCCAACGTAGCAGCGCCGCAAGCCGCGCTTTCGCAGGAAGCGATTGGGAAAATGGTCGGCGCCTACATCGCAGAAACGGCCGCGCAAGTCGACCCGTTATATCGTCTGTACGCCGCCGGCGCTTTCGACGCCGGCAAGAGCGATGCCGTCACCTTTACGGATCGCCAGTTGGCGCGCGGCGCGGCGCAGTTTCGCGATCTCATCACGCTCGCGTGGGAAGATTCCCTCAACGAAACGGTCGGCTATCCGCCCCTGGCCGTACGGGATATTCTTTCCGGAAAAGTCGCCCCCAGCGAGGCGCCAAACTAAGACTCATCCGATGCCGGCCGGCCGGCGTATGCAAAATACACCTACATTCTTCCGAGGTATTTTAAATGCGCTTCCCCCGCGTCTTTCTCGCCGTAGTTCTTGCCGCATCGAGCGCTGCCGCCGCGGGCGCTCAGGAGATGACAAAAGCATCGCCCCAACCGAGCGGCGGAGCGATGCATTCGAGTTCGATGAAGTCATCGATGAAGAATTCACACACGAAAAGCAGCAATATGAACGAACTCGATGAAGTCCAATTCGATGAAGTCCAATTCCATGAAGAGCAGTCACATGACGGCGTCGCCGAAACCGACCGCGAAGCCCTAACTTCTTTCCGCTCTAGTCGTCGGACGTCACTTCGACCTTCGCGCGTTCTTGCAGCTCGTGAACGACGCTGGAATCCGCGAGGGTCGTCGTGTCTCCCAATTGCCTCCCTTCGGCGATGTCGCGAAGGAGGCGCCGCATGATCTTTCCGCTGCGCGTTTTCGGCAGTTCTTGCGTGAACGTAATGTATTTCGGGCGCGTGAACTTTCCGAGTTTTTCCGCAACGTGATCGCGTAGTTCGTCCGCGAGTTCTGCCGACCCGGCATCGGCGCCACGCAGCGAAACGAACGCGTAGATCGCCTGCCCCGTAACGTCGTCGGTACGCCCGCACACGGCTGCTTCCGCCACCTTCGGATGATCGACGAGCGCGCTTTCGACCTCGGTTGTCGAGATGCGGTGCCCGCTGACGTTCATCACGTCGTCGATGCGCCCCATAAACCAGTAGTTGCCGTCCCGATCGCGCCGGCAACCGTCGCCCGCCAAGTACATGTGGGGAAACTTCGACCAGTACGTTTGTTTGTATCGCTCGTCATCGCCCCAAATGCCGCGCAACATTCCCGGCCACGGACGTTTCAAGACGATAAACCCGCCGCCGCCGAGTGGTACGGATTCGCCATTGTCGTTCACGATATCGGCCTCAACGCCGGGGAGCGGGTGGGTCGCGGATCCGGGCAGAAGCGTGGTGACGCCCGGCAGCGGCGAAATCATGATGCCGCCCGTTTCCGTTTGCCACCACGTATCGACAACCGGCGTACGATTGCCGCCGATCCATTCGCGATACCACATCCACGCTTCGGGATTGATCGGCTCGCCGACGCTGCCCAGAACGCGCAGCGACGTGAGATCGTGGGCCGCCGGATATTGCGAACCCCACTTCATGAACGTGCGAATCGCCGTCGGCGCGGTGTAGAGAATCGTAACCTTATAGCGCTCGATGATTTCCCACAAGCGGTCCTTGGCCGGGTAATCCGGCGTGCCTTCGTAAATTACGCTCGTGGCCCCGTTCGCGAGCGGACCGTACACGATGTACGAATGCCCGGTTACCCAGCCGATGTCGGCCGCGCACCAGTAGATGTCGGTATCTTCTTTTAAATCGAAGACGAGTTTATGCGTCATGCTGACGTGCGTGAGATAGCCGCCCGTCGTGTGTTTGATGCCTTTGGGTTTCGCCGTCGTGCCGCTCGTATAGAGCAAGTACAGCAGATCCTCCGCGTTCATCGGTTCGGGTTCGCACGTTGCGGCTTGACCGGCGACGACTTCGTCCCACCACAGATCGCGGCCGTCTTTCATAAAAACGTCGTCGCCCACGCGCTTGGCGACGATGCAGTGACGGATCGTCGGTGTCTGCTCCATTGCGAGATCGCAGTTGCGCTTGAGTGCAACTTTGTTTCCGCGCCGCCAGCCTTGGTCCGCGGTGATCAATGCCACGCATTCCGCATCGTTGACGCGGTCGATGATCGAATCCGGTGAGAAGCCGCCGAAAATCACCGAGTGCGCGGCGCCGATTCGAGCGCACGCAAGCATCGCCACCGGCAATTCGGGAACCATCGGCATGTAGATCGCAACGCGATCGCCTTTTTTTACGCCGAGCGCGCGCAGGCCGTTGGCAAAGCGGCAAACGTCTTCCAGCAGCTGTTGATACGTGATCGTCCAGCGGTCGCCGGGCTCGCCTTCGTAATAGTAGGCGATCTTATCACCTTTACCGGCCCGTACGTGGCGATCGAGGCAATTCACCGACGCATTGAGCGTGCCATCGGAAAACCAGCGCGCAAACGGCTCATTCCATTCCAGCGTTTGCGTGAATGGTTTCATCCATTCGAGCTTGCGCGCCCAATGAGCCCAGAACGCGACATAATCGTTTTCCGCGTCTTCGTAGATCCCGGGTTGCGCGTTAGCTTGCGCAGCGAACTCCGGCGACGGCGGAAAACGGCGGCTCTCTTCGAAGAGCGCTTCGATTGCTTGCGTGCTCATGCAATCGGTTTAACGGGGATGGATTCCAAGGCCTGCCGAAAACGTCTCACTCAATGCTTGGCGCACTGGTTTTAGCCGGCACCATCGCCGCCGCTAATGCAACTCCCGCAAACACGGGCCTTGCCACGATTCATTACCATGCGCCGCCGCCCGATTTCAACTTGCCGATCGGCCACAAATACAAGCCGCTTTCTTCGCTCCACGGCAAAGCGGTGTTGATCAATTTTTGGGCATCGTGGTGTCATCCGTGCACCGAAGAATTGAGTCTGTTCGTGCGCGCGCGCCAGGAGTACGGAGATCGCCTGACGGTGGTTACCGTTTCTTCCGAGCCTCACGACGTCGCCGCCAGCTACCTGCGCCTTTGGAACATCGAATTGCCGCTGGTGGAAGATCTGAACTCGGCGATCTCGGGCGCGTACTCCGTGCCGCCGATCCCCGTAACGATCCTCGTCGACCGGGACGGAAACGTGAGTTATGTCTCCGTCGGCGAGACCAGCTGGACCGAGTTGGCAGGCGCTTTACAGGAGACCATTGGCAGTCCAGCGGCAGGAGTGCTAAGATAGGAGGCTATGAGGGGCGAGGGCGGTCTCGATAAGCGGAAGGCCTACATCCTAGCGACGGTGGTGTACGAGTACATTGCGACGGCGGAGCCCGTCGGCTCGAATACCCTCACGCAGAAGTATAACCTCGGCGTCAGCTCGGCCACCGTGCGAAACGAGATGGCGGAACTCGAAGCCGGCGGCTACTTGGTTCAACCGCACACGTCCGCCGGGCGGATTCCCTCGGACGCCGGCTATCGTACGTACGTCGATCAGCTCATGGCGCCGGAACAGCTAGCGCACGACGATCGGCGGCGTATTCGTGAGGAGCTGCGCGACGTGAGCCGGGAGCTTGATGAAATCATCGAGCAGGCCACACGCCTGCTTGGACGCCTCTCGAACAATTTGGCTTTCGTAACCAAACCTCAGACCGATACGCAGAGCTTCAAACACATTCAGTTGATTTGGCTCTCACCGCGAACCGGCGTGGCGATCGTCGTCACATCGCTCGGTGTCGCGGCTCAGACCCTCTTTGAATTGCAACACGACATCGAGGCCGATGCCCTAACGCGGCTCTCGAACGGCCTGAACTCCCGGTTATCGCATCAGTTACTCCGCGAAATTCCAGACTCGGAAGTCGCGGCGGTCATCAGCGAGTTGAAGCTTGCCGATGAGTTGCGTGATGCGGTGCTTGCTGCCTTGCGTAGCGCTCGATCGAACGAAGCCCCCACCGTAGCCGCGGCAGGCGCGCAGAACCTGCTCGATCAGCCGGAGTTCCACGATTTACGGAAGGTCCGTTCGATCTTACGCATCGTCGAAGAGCAGAAGACGTTGTACGATTTGGTTGCCGATGCGGTCAACGTCGATGCGGCGAGTGTAAAAATCGGCCAGGAACTCGGCGTAGACGAGCTTTCCGACCTTTCCGTCGTCACCGTGCCGTATCGTTTCGGCGAGCATGCAATGGGCATGCTCTCAATCCTAGGCCCCCGCCGCATGCCGTACGCCAGGCTCCTGGCGCTCGCATCCGGAACGGCCGAAACCTTATCCGAACGACTCTCCGACGTCGAAATCAAATAACGAAAGCTCGATACGTACTAAATGCCCACCAAGGATTACTACGAAGTCCTCGGCGTCGCGCGAGAAGCGTCCGCTGACGACATTAAACATGCGTACCGCACGCTCGCACGGAAGCATCATCCCGACGTTGCATCCGACAAAGTGGAGGCGGAGCATCGCTTCAAGGAAATCAACGAAGCGTACGAGGTGCTCTCCGACCCGCAGAAACGCGCGCAATACGATCGTTTCGGCTCGGTAAACGGGGCCGGTGCAGGCGCCGATTTCGGATTCAACGGTTTTGGAGGCGCCGGATTCGGCGACATCTTCGACATGTTTTTCGGCGAGATGCGAACGCAGCAGCCTCGCCGCAACGGCCCGCAACGCGGATCCGATCTGCGCTACGATCTCGAAATCACGCTGGACGAAGCGTTTTCGGGCACGACGAAAGAGATTCAATTCTCGCATCTCGCGCAGTGTGAAACGTGTAAAGGCTCGGGCGCGCAACCCGGTTCGCTTGTCGTTCCCTGCGATCGTTGCGCCGGCTCGGGCATCATGCGCACCGTTCGCCAGACGCCGCTCGGGCAGTTCGTCACGCAAACCACGTGTTCCAAGTGCAACGGCGAAGGCCACGTCATTTCGCAACCGTGTGTTACGTGTAACGGCCGGGGGCGTCACGAAGTCGAGCGGAAGCTCACGGTAAAGGTTCCCGCAGGCGTCGACGACGGCTCGCGCATTCGAATCGGCGGAAATGGCGAAGCCGGGATCCGCGGTGGTTCAGCGGGCGATCTCTACGTGTACCTCACCATTGCGCCGCATCCGCTTTTCAGGCGCGACGGCTTGGACACGTACATCGACGTTCCGCTCAGTTTCCCGCAAGCGGCGCTCGGCGCAATCTTCAACGTGCCGTCGCTCGAAGGCGAGATCGCGTTGACCGTTCCGCCTGGAACGCAGTCGGGTACCACACTCCGTTTACGCGGACACGGAATGCCTAGCGTACGCGGTACGCAACGCGGCGATCACCACGTTACGATCCATGTCGCGATTCCCACGAAGCTCACGAAGCGTCAACGCGAACTGCTCGAAGAATATGCACGCGCCGGCGGCGACAGCATTGAGGAGAAGAGCTTCTTCGATCGCGTGAAAGAAGCGTTCCGGCCCGAATAGTGCCGGCCCGCCGTTTCTTCGTCGAGGGCACCCACGTAGACGGCGACGTCGTCCCGGTTGCGGGAAAAGACGCTCGCAAGATCCTTCGCGTCTTGCGCCTGAAAAGCGGCGACGCCGTTGAAATTGTCGACTCGTCGGCAACGGTATTTCGAGGCGTGTTGGAAATTGAAGACATTGAGGTCTGCGCCCGTCTGCACGACGGCCGCGCCGGCGAACCGCAAACCGGTCTGCAAATCGATGTCGCGCAGGCCGTGCCCAAGGGCCAGAAGATGGACTTTATCGTTGAGAAGCTGAGCGAACTCGGGGTCTCGGCGATTTTGCCGTTTGAAAGCGAACGGTGCATCGCGAGGGCCAACGACGGCAAGCTCGAGCGCTGGCGCCGCATTGCGGAGGCTGCGGCGCAGCAGAGCGGACGTCGAGACGTTGCACGAATCGAAGCGACGCTTTCGTTCCCGCGCTTACGCGAGCGCTTTGATTCGTACGACGCAGTACTGTTTCCGTGGGAAGTCGCGGATCGCACGCCGTTGCGCGAGGCGCTGCCACCGAAGGTGCACAATGCCAAGCGCGTGCTTGTCGTCATTGGCCCTGAAGGCGGCTTTTCGCATCACGAAACGGAGTCGGCCCAGCACGACGGCGCGTTCGTGATCTCGCTCGGCGAGCGCATTCTTCGAACCGAAACCGCGGCCTTATTCGTTGTTTCGGTGCTCACGTATCTAAGCGAATAAACATTCGGCACACCGTTCAATTCATAACTAGGTCCTTCGTCCCAGAATACGCGACGCAATGCTCTGCCAACGCGTAGAAGCGACTCCTACGCTAAATTTATTATGCGAGCAACATGGCGTGCGTTGCTTCTGGCAGTTGCCGGGACAGCTGCTGTTTCTTCTTGTGGAGGACACGGAGGCGGAAGCGGATTGCCGCCGCTAGAGCGTCGGTCCACTCTGGCCAACGGCGCGGATTACGCGACGATCGTGCTCGCTGACAGCCCAACTGCCTACTATCGCCTTGACGACACCGGGAGCACCGCTGCTGATAGCAGCGGCAACGGCATCAACGGCGCCATCGGCGCGTCGGTGACGAAAAGCGCTCCGAGCTTGCTATCGTCGACTTCCGATACGGCTATGGCGTTTCCCGGAGGTTCGGCGACGTCGGCAGCGATCGTGACGGTGCCGAAGAACACTAAGCTGCAACCGGCTTCGGCGGTTTCCGTAGAAGCCTGGATCCGCTTTGCGTCTGTGCCTACGACATACGCCGCCGCCGTTTCGTATGGCAGCGACGGACTCTATGCACCATACGATTTATTCTTCCGAGCCGGCGGTGCGCTCGTCGCGCAATTTTATACGACCGCCGGCGTGCTCGAAGTTGCGGCCCCTTCAAAACTCGCAGTAAATACCACATACCACGTCGTCTCGACGTTCGATGGAACGACGGGACGCTTGTATGTGAACGGCGTTCAAGTTGCAACGGGCGCCAAGACCGGATCGCTTACCAACTACACGCCGAACTTCGGCGTTGGTATCGGCGACGATACAGCGCTGACGGATCCCACGTACGCCGGTACGGTGGACGAAGTCGCGATTTACGCCGGGACGGTGTTAACGGCGGCGCAAGTGCTGAATCACTACAACGCCGGGACGGGCGGCAGTGTAACGACGCCAACTCCAAGCCCGAGCGCTAGTCCCAGTCCCGCACCGACGCCGACCCCGATTGTTAGTGGCCAGTACGGAAGCATCGTGCTCGCCGACGCGCCGTCCGCCTTTTACGAACTCGACGACACCGGGACGCTCGCAACCGATAAGACCGGGCACGGATACAACGGCACAATCGGGTCGTCCGTTACTAAAGGCGGTGCATCGCTGTTGCCTGCGAGCACGGGATCCTCGATGGGGTTCCCGGGCACCGCTTCAAGTGCAGGTATTATCTCCGTCAAACAAAGCAGCGCGCTGCAACCATCAACAACCGTTTCTTTGGAAGCATGGCTAAAGTTCGCAACAACTCCGCCGGTCTACACGACGCTCGTCGCATATGGCACCGACTTTTCATACGCGCCGTATTCGCTGTTCTTTCGCACCGGCGGACAGCTCGTTGCACAATTCTATCTCTCCAGCGGCGTCTTGGAAGTCCCTTCACCAACGGCGCTTGCGGCTAACAAAGTTTACTACGTTGCCTCGACGTACGATGGCACGACGGGCCGCCTTTACGTAAACGGGGTGCTGGTTGCAAGCGGCGCGAAGACCGGCACGCTTGCGGACTATACGGCCGGGTACGGGCTTACGATCGGCGATGACGCGGGTCTGAGCGATCCAGCTTTCAAGGGGTCCATCGACGAAGTTGCCGTGTATGCCGGCAAAACGCTGAGCGCGGCGCAAATTCAAAATCACTACACTGCGGGAACTTCAGGCGTGTCGTCGACGCCGGCAGGCAGTCCAACGCCGCCGGCGGCCGACTGGCTATCGTTCGGCTTTGACTTGCAGCGGACCGGTTACAATCCGGTCGAGTCGACGGTCGGAATATCTAACGTCAGCACGCTGAAGCAGGCTTGGACGTTCAACGTCGGTTCCAGTATGGTGCACGAGCCTGTCCTTGCGAACAATGTAAACGTGAGCGGCCAATTGACCAACATTCTCTACGCCGGCTCGCAGTACGGCGCAACGATGTACGCCATCAACACGGCGACAAGCGCAATCGTATGGCAAGACGCGGTGCCGACTTCCAGCTATAATTGCGGAACGTCAGCGTCCACATTTGGAATTGGAGAAACACCGGCGATCGACCGCGGCAAAAACCGGTTGTACTTTTCGGACGGCATAAATCAAGTCCACGCCGTCGATCTCGCCACCGGGAAAGAGGCCGGCGGATGGCCGATCACGATTGCAAACTATACGCCCGACCATAATTTTATGCACGGCGGCCTTACCTACAATCCTTCTAACGGGATGCTCTATGCCGTAACCGGTTCGACGTGCGACATTTCGCCCTGGTACGGACGGATCGTGGCGATCAACACTAGCGGGCCGAGCATCAGCGGTACGTTTTACACGATGACCGGCACTTCGACACAGGGCGCCAGCGGTGGTGGCATTTGGGGGCCGGGAGGTGCATCGATCGATCCCGCGACGAATGACGTATTCGTTGCTACAGGTAATGCCGACACGACCAGCGGCGCGGCGCAGAACGCGACGTATGCCGAACAGGTCGTGGAGCTGTCGCCAACGCTGGGCATTATTGCGAACAACTACCCGGAAAATATCCCGGCGCCGGCGGGATATGACGATTTCGATTTCGGCGCGACGCCGTTGTTGTTCGAGCCTGCCGGTTGTCCCGCGATGCTTGCAGCGATGAACAAATCAGGGATGCTTGAGGTTTACGACCGATCCTCGATCGGTTCGGGTCCCGTGCAATACATCCAGATGTCCGTTACGAGTGACGAAGCGGGCTTCTCCGGCGTGCCCGCCTACGATCCGGCGACAAATTACATGTATGTCGGTTTGCCGTCGATGCAAGGCATCTATCAACCGGGGCTTGCAGCCTTCAGCATGCAGGCGAATTGCACGCTGAATCCTACGCCGGTATGGAGTGCGAACTTCGGACCGGCCGGCACTGCCTCGGTGCAGGCTCCCCGTTCGCCGATCTCAATAGCCAACGGGGTCGTCTATGTGGCGAACTACACGGGCGATACACAGTACGCGTTCAACGCAGCAACCGGCTCACAGCTGTGGAGCTTCGCTCTTTCGAGTTGGGGAAATGTAGGTGCGGTAATCGATAGCGGAACGGTCTTCGTCGGTGCGGCGGATGGCACAATCACCGCGTTTGCGCTGCCGGCGCAAGCAACTGCAATACAAAAACGCGTCGTAAAATCCAGCCACTCCGTCCGACCGGCACATCGAGCATCGCCCCGAACCCCATGGGCGCCCTGGATTCATTAAAAGAGCGGCATTCGTCCTAAGTGCCCGGCCGTTCGGCCCAGTACCTAAGCCCCTTGTCTGTAGACCCGTGTCAATCGTTAAATCTAAATTAGGAAATGACCGCGCCGGGTGAGGGGCGTTCCAAAACCTACGAGCGCGAGTGGGCCGTGCGCTTCTGGTCGGCTCGGTGTGCCTTTTTGGGACGCGCCGAGGCGTGCTTTTACGCTTGATATTTACAAGGGTTGGCACTGCAATGAACGTTACACATAGGCCGCTTAGCGTATGCATCGTCGAGAAGCAACTGCTTTTTGGCAAAGCCGTCGCCCAGGCGCTCTCATCGGACCCGGGCGTGCGCGTCATCGGCATCACCGCCGACGTTGAGTCTCAGGCTCTGATGAAAGAGCAGCCCGACGTCGTCGTAATCGATATCGACAACGATGACATCGACGACATCGTGGAACACCTCAAGGCCCGGGCACCCTCCGCCCGGATCTGCGCCCTATCGATGCATACGCAGCCGGAGTTTCTGCAACACTGTCTCTCCGCAGGTGCCGATGCGTATATCGTTAAGGACTCATCGCTTCAAGAGTTAATTACGGCCATCAAAACCGTCGGTGAAGGGGCGAACTACGTCGATCCTCGCGTGGCAGCGGCGTTTTTCCGCCGCCGCATCTCGGCGAGCAAGCCCAGCGCGAATCAGCTCTCTCCGCGCGAGACGGAAATCATTCGTTTGATCGCGCAGGGATTGTCGAATCGCGATATCGGAGCGCGACTCATCCTCTCCGAGAAGACCGTGAAGAACCATGTCAGTCACATCTTTTCGAAGTTGAACTTCACGACCCGGTCGCAAGCGGCGGTGCACGCGATTCGTCACGGTCTAGCGTAAGCAAATTCGTTTTGTCGCGAACGGAAGCTCCGATCGCCACAACGTAAAGAAATAATAGAGCAATATACGTTGGAGTCTTGAGTGCGAACTCAACACGCATCAGCTCCGGCGTAGCGCGTAAGTAGGCCGCCCAAGCAATGGGCGCGAGTTCAGTGGCCGGCGCAGAAAATGCCGCCGACGCGATCTCGCCCGCTGCAGGCGGCTCTATCTTTTGGAGAAGCACCATGCATCCGATCATCGCTATAGCCGCTGTCGTCATCAGCGCGAAGCGGCGTACGATCGGCCCGCGAACCACGATTGCGATGACCGCGGCTGCTGCGACGGCGTCAACGGCCAACGAGGCGCGCCCGGCGCGCTGAGACCAAACGTTGACCAGCATCAGCAACGATGCAATTGCGAGCGGCGCGTACGACGTCCCCCGCACGCGCGACCAAATCAAGAGCGCTGCCGGGACGGCGAAGAGCAGTTGAATATCGTGAACGTAAATACCGCCGGTCAAGATAAGGGCCGCCGGGAGAAGCGCCAAGAGAGATGCGCTTTTCCACCGAGCGGCAAGCATGCCGGAAAGCGCCACGCTGATAAGAGCAGCCGCTGCGTATGCGATCCTTGAGATCAGCATCGCGCCTTCCGAAGAAACGCCGGCTACGAACAAAATCCGGCTCAAGCTGTATTGGTCGTTCGCAACCAGCTCAGAATAGGCCTGAAGCGGCAAGACTGCCGTAACGTACTCGATGTTGCGCGCAAATCCGAGCGTACCGACGCTCACTGCGGCGAGAACGGCGCAGCAAATAGCGATAGGCACGCGCGTGCGTGGCGCAAAAACGAAGACCGCGAGAACGGACGGCAACGCGACGTTCGGTTGAAGCAGTGCGCAGCATACCGCGATGGCTGCCGCAACCCAGCGCTCTTTCATCAAGAAGTAGGCCGCGGCACATAGCGCTAGGAGCGCATAAGGTGCGATTTCGCCGTAAGCGGCATTTAGGATCGCTAAAGGGCAGAGAACCAGAAGAATTGCTGCGGCGGATCGCCTCAGCATCGATCCGAGCATGAGCGCGCAGAGACTTACTGCAACCGCCAATCCAGCGGAAAAAACGATGGCCGCGGATACGGGCGGCAGCTTTGCGAGAACCACAAACGGCAGCACTGCATAGCCCGGCAGCGGAGCGGGTTCCACCAAATTGGCCGTCATCGCGTTGTTCGACACACGGCGCTCGCACGTCCGGAGCGGCTCGACGAGGTAGGGATCCTGGCGTTCTGAGATCGTCGACCCGGCGCAATAAAAGGCTTTAAAGCTTTGGTGTTCCGGAACGCCGCGAAGCGCTAAGAAAACCGCAACTAAGACAAGCGCGAAAGACACGCCAAGAAAGGCGATGGGCAAAGAACGCTTGCGCATACAGCAACTGTACGGTAGCAATGATTGCGACACGAGAGACGGAAGACCGCCTTTGCGGACTTAGGGCCTAGAAAACCGCCCGGGACTTCCAGGGTACGCATCCAGTCCATTTGCACGCTCTCGACCTGGGAATGCCGTCGTACAATTGCTTAAATGGCTGCAGTAGATAGACTGGCTCTTGAAGGCGTGCGCCGCCCTTCGGTCGCGGTTATTGCCGTATCGCTGAACTTGCTTCTTACACTGCCGCTCGCTGCGGTTCTCAATCTTTGGCAAGACGAGGCGTACACGCTACAGTCTACGGCTCACGGCGTGGGCTATGCGTTTCACGAAGCATTGGCCTTCGAACAGAACGCGCCGCTCTACTTCGTGTTAATGGTCTTCTGGCGCCATCTAAGCGAGAATCTGTTCTTTCTGCGGCTCTCATCGATTCTATGCGGAGCCGCAACGGTTGCGCTCATTCCGGCTCTTGTCAAGCGCTATATTCCCAAAGGGAACCTCGGCTTCGTTACTCTCGCCGTCGCATGGAATCCATTCCTGATTTGGGCGGCTGTCGAGCTGCGTGTTTACGCGCTCGTGATCTTGCTCTCGGCATTGCTCATGCTGCTATTTTTCGACGGTTTTCTCGCGGATCGGCGTTCTACGCGCGCAGCCGTGTTATACGCGCTGTGCATAGCCGTTGCACTGTACACCCAATACTATTTGGCATTCCTAGTAGCGGCGCAAGGAGCAGCGATGCTGCTCTACCGGCGATCGGCGTGGCGCCCATTCTTCGCATCGGCATTTGCCGCGGCGATTCTTTTTGTGCCGATGCTCATCATCGTCCCGTCGCAAGTGGCAAATTTTCGCGGCGCCTTTGCCCCGCCGCCGTCGGTTTTCCATTCGGCCGCGATTCTGGCGAGCATTTTGTGGCGATACGTGCTGCCGTTAGGCGTCCCGCACGCGACGGTGCTCTACATCGTTCTGAGCGTTATGGCAGTGGGCGCCGGCATCGCTGGGCGCCGTTTCTTCCATGCATCGGGTAGTGCGCCGGTGGTCGTGATGTTGATGGTTGCTGTGCTGATCTTCGCGGCAGGCGCGTACGCCGGCGGCGTTCATATCCTCAACCGCCATGCTGCTTCGCTATTCGTTCCAGTCATGCTGGCCGTCTTTGCCGCATTTACGTTTCTCCGTAGCCCGCTGGATCGGCGAGCTGCTTCGATCTGGTTTGCGCTTGCCATGATCGTCTCGGTAGCCAGTCTTATTCAGACCTACTACGCGCTAGCGAAGCCGGGTGACTGGATCCGTTCCACTTCGTACTTGAGCGCGCGAGAAGCGCCGGGCGAGCCGATTTTAATCTTTCAAGCCGAAAATGCACTGCCGTTCGCCTATTACTATCACGGGCCCAATCGCGTGATCGCCGTACCGGAAGGCGTCGACTTCTCGCGATATGACGTAACGCGATTCGTCGTCAAAAGTAATGCACAACTGCAGGCTGTTTTTCCGAAGGCCAAACACCTTTGGCTCATCACCGCGGGAGAGTGCGTGGCAGCTAATATCAGCTTCGGCTGCGGAGCAGTCGAGCGCTACGTTGCTTCTAATTATAAAGTCGAAAGTGACAGGGCTTTCTTCGGATCTCGCGTACGCTTAATCCGGCCGGTAGAGCAGCATTAGGCGCTCTAACCGAGCTGTAATTCTTCAAGGGCCGTAAACACTAAAGTCCCCCTCAGCAAGGTCCGACCACTTCTATATCGGGTGCCGTCGTGCGCCCATCTCGGACCTGCGTTTATCGACCCACTCCCCCACACAGACAGACGCGGAGAAGCAAGGAAGCGAGCTAACTAGGGCTGTCCGTTTTGCGCCAAGGCCAAGGCCGGCGTTTCTGCGCGCAGCTTACTACGCCTAAATCTGAGGTCTAATGCTGAAACCCTTACAGCGTCTGTTTCCTATTGCTTTGAGCTTGAGTTTGGCCGCGTGCGGCGGAAGTGCAGGTGGAGGCACAACCGCATCATCAGGCACGTTGCCTGCGCTCCCCGCTTCCGGCTCCACGGGCCAGACGGTTCTGGAATCGACGTCCGCCCAATCGTCTTATAGTTCTATTGTTTCGAGCGACACACCGGTTGCTTACTATCCCCTTTCCGATTCGACGCGCACTGCAGTTGATGCGACCGGCAACGGCCTCGACGGCACGGTCGGATCGTCGGTTCAACTCGACGCGTCGGGTATCGTCCCGTCTACCAACGCGATGGCGTTCCCTGGCACGCGGTCAGCGGCCGGTGCAATCCGCGTTGCTGCAACGTCGATGCTGCAGCCCGCATCTGCCGTTTCGATCGAATCACTCTTCCGTTTTGCCGCCGAGCCGGCGAACTACACCGTACTGGCTGCGTATGGGCAGCGTAGCGGTAACGCGACGTACGAGCTGTTCTTCAAGAACGGCCAGATCATTGCGCAGTTCACGCGTTCGAGCGGATTAACGGAACTGACCTCGCCGACGCTTCAGGCGAACACCGCATATGACGCTGTCGCAACGTATAGCGGCACGACGGCAAGCCTGTACCTCAACGGCAAGCTCGTTGCATCGAGCGCTGCCACCGGAAGCCTGACCTACGTCAGCGGTTACGGTCTGTCAATCGGCGACGATGCGTCGTCGTCGAACCCCGCATTCAGTGGAACCATCGGAAACGTTGCTGTATACAACAAGGCCTTGAGTGCGTCGCAAGTCAGCGCTCATTACAGCGCGTCAACGTCAGCCGGCACCGTTTCGCCAACGTCGGCGCCGACTGCCGGAGCGAAGCCGACCTCGGCTCCGACGGCAAACCCGACCGCCGCGCCGACCGCGAAGCCTGTTGCGACTCCGACCGCCGCTCCTGTAAGCGGAACCACGATCTGGAAAGCCGGCGATGCAACTCTCGGCAAGTGGACGACGGCGAATACATACCAGTGTGGAAATCCGGTCAACAGCGGCACGACGTTCACGTTCGGGCTCTCACTGAGCGGCACGTCTTGCGGACGCAATCAAGCCAATCCGCTGACGAGCTCCGGTTCGACGGTCCGCCTGGCGGATGGCGGAACGTACACGTGGTCGTTCAATTACGTTGATGGTACCCCGAGCGGCGGCGGCCCCGGCATGGGCTCAGATAACGACGCACGTTCGCTAATTTGGCAGATTCACGGCTACAACGAGCCGGATACGCCTTGCACGAGCCTGAACTTTGTCAACGGAACGAAGGATACGGGCGGTCCCCAGATGTGGGCACTCATGACGTGCTGCCGGCATCGTGTGGACGGGAACGTACACCCCGGGTGAAACGGATTCGTTCAAGATCGTGGCTCGCATCTCGGAAGGGTCAACCGGCCTTACGCAGCTCTACCGCAACGGCTCGCTCGTTGCTTCCGTGAGCGGCGCGAACTACCACAACAGCTCCGGCAATCCGTGGTGGAACTTTGGACCGTACAAGTGGCGCTGGGAATTGTCCGGCGGTGGCGGATCGACTATGACGAAAATCAATGCGACCATCAACAACATGACGCTTACGCAGTAGTAATCGTCTGACTATCGCAAAACGAAGACCGCTGGTTTGTGCCGGCGGTCTTCGTTTCATGTGCGACCGTATCGTTATGGTGTGGTAACGAGAAAATTTTCAATGGTGAGGTTTACCTGCGTCATACTCGACAGATTGCGGTGCTCCCAGATCCATTTATATGCGCCTATCCCAACCCACGGTCGGTTGATGCCGTGGTATGTCACGATGTTTCGCCAGCTGCCTTGAAGCACGTTATTCCGGTATAAGGTTACTGAGCCGGTTGCTTCATTGGAGGCAACTACGATGATCTTCCAGTCGTCGGTTTCGCCCGGGCGTATAGGTTCCGGTCCACACCGGCTGAACTTTGCCCATCAAGCTTTCTCCGCGTGCGTTGCACGTGCCGAGCGCCCACTGCTGAGGCCCTCCGATTTTTCCGCCGTTGAAGAAATTTAACGTCGTACAAGGTGTGCCAAATTCGGGATAGCCGTGAATTTGCCATATGAGACTGCGAGCGTCAGCGTCGCCGCCCATTCCCGGCGCCGAGCCGCCAGGCGTGCCGTCTACGTAGTGGAACGAAAACGTATATGTGCGTCCCTGTTCAAGACGGAGCAGCTCGCCGCTCGAATTAAAAGGTTTGCTTCGTTCCTGCCGCATGAATATCCGCTCGGTGTCTTCGATCAGCGTGAACAGCATCTGCGTACCGCGAACTCGCGGCATGCCGCATTGATAGTCATCGTTATCGGCCTTCACCCATTTGCCGAGACTTGGGTCGCCGGTTTGCCACATGGTTGCATGGCGGGGTACCCGCGAACTGGAGCAAGTGCGAGGAGCACAAGGGTCAAAAACCAGCGTAAAGCACACCCTTATTGTGGGTGCCCACAGTTTGAGGACGATGAGCCGGACGGCTCAATTTTCTCGCCCGAGTACGGTCAAAATCGAACTTTGTACCTATTGGGAAGCTTGGTCATCAAGTTTTACTAAAGGCAAATTATGTCCGGAGGACGCTTTGAATCAGAGTTATCGCCGCAATGTTCCTAGTGTTTCTTTGTTCTTGCAGCGCGGGTGGCACGTCGAAGCAATCCACCCAAAACGTAGCGCTTCTTCACTTCACAAGCTCAGGCGGTGCTCGCCCAGGATCACCCCGGCGCCGCCAGACGGCGGTACGCTTCGATGGACATCGGCCAGCCTTCTAACCCCGGTGAAGGCGGCGAAGCGGCTAATTGTATGAAACTTTCGCCAAATTCGCCGCGACGTTTTCAATTGCGCGTGCCAAACTTAGACGCGACGAGTCCGTTTCGTTGTATGGCGATTCTGGGTGCCGCGCTCAAACAGCACGAGCGACTATACCGCAAAACGGATCCACGGTCGAGTACCGATTTCGAACGGCGGGCGATCTGACGCCCGATGCCAACATGACGCAGAGCTTAATTTTGCAGATTCATGACAATATCGAAGCGCCGCCCCCGGTCGCTTTCGGCTTAGAAAACATCGGCGGCGCAGGCAATAAATACTACTTGCACTGCAGCAATGACGGGCAGCTCAATGATCTAGCTTGGAGCGGACCATACACAAAGGTACAGCAGATACGTGGGATTTGAAAGTCACGCTCTCTTACGACGGCAACGGTTCGTGCACGTTGAACCGGAACGGACCGAATTCCGTCTTGTCCTTCCGAAAATCTCAAACTTGCAGAAACCAGCCGGCGGCCAATCGCAGTACGTTATTACCGGGATCGGGCTTTACGTGTGGGACTGGAGCGTGCCGCATTTCTCAACGCTTGACTCGCCAGCAGAATACGTTTAATTATTTCAACATGTATTCGCTTCCATAGCGATACTGCGCGGCGCTCTTGTTGACCGGCGCAACGTTTCGCAGAAAAGCAATCATGAAGAATACGAGCCACGCATATTTGTAGGTGAAGAGATCGATGGTCAGCGACACCGCTGCCAATGCGAGGAACGCGCCTTCGAGCATGATTCGGTAATCGTAGTACTCGGCTGCCCGGCCTGATGTGCCTGAGCGAACGGAATTCCGATAAAAAAAATAGACCATCAAGCAAGAGCCCGATGGAACCGAGCTCCACTAAATAGTGCAGAACCAGGTTGTGCGCCGGACTGCTGAACCCGAATGGATAAGTTTGATGTACGCCGAGATAAAATAAATCATATGCATCCGGCAAATTTCCCATCCCGTATCCTTGAAGAAGGCGATGCTTCGCCGCCTCGATTCCGACGGCCCAGATTGATGTTCGGCCCGAACCGCCGGTGTCGATCGCGGTTGAAACCGCATCCAAATCGATGTCTGCACGGTTCCCGCGACCGCGAGCACGATAGCACTATTGAGTGCAAGCATATAGCCTGCGAGAGCGCGGAAGATAAAGTATGCGGCCGATGAAAGCCAGTCCGATTAACGCTTCACGTGAACCGCTCCAAAGAATCGCTAACGTAACGAGCCCAAGGTCCGCCACGCACAGAAGCCTAACCAAGATCCTCGATAAATGGAGGCCCACATCGCGAAAATCGCCGCCGGAAACAATAACGAATCGGCAAACTGGTTGGGGTCGATGTAAACGCGCCGGAATGTAAGTACCAGTCTTGCGGCCGCATGTTTTGAGTGAGTGTTGGGTCGTGATAAAACACATTCGCACCATAAGCCGACGCAATGACGCCGCCTGCCACAGTAAGAACAGCAGCATGCGAAATTGGGCGCCGTTGATTGGGATTGCGCTGACAACGCCGTAAAGCAATATTAGACCGGCGTAGGTCGGCACGATCTGCATTGCGTCTTGTTGATCTAGCGCCCATAAGCGAACTGATCAACATCCACACCATCAGCACGGAAAGCAGCAAGACCGAGCGGCCACCAAAGTTAAGAGCGTGTCGTCTAACGCCCCAGAAAAGTAAAAAAACCCCCGCCACTGCGCCAAGCAACTTCGTGATTGTTCCGAACGACCCAAAACCAAGCAAATTATCGAATGGAATCAGTAGCACGTATAAGCCGAAAGGAAACATGACCGGGCGAACCAATGCGAGATACAGGCCGAATGGCGCAATGGCAATGGCAACTATGCCGGCGGCGCCCAGCGAGGTGCCCGAAATCAACAGAAAGACCGCGAGAACGCAGAATGCTGCTGTTGCCGCTACAAGCGCCGCCCGTAAGCCGAGCTGTTGGACCGTTGTGTTTATCATGCGTTCTGTTCAGTATAAGGTAGGACCGTTGTGCTTCCCAGAAGCGAAGGTCTCAAGGTCGTCTTCGAGATGAACGGCTCATCGCATAGGCCTCTCGGCCTATATCAGCGATTCAATGCGCTGTGATCAGCCTCGCTGCCCACTCGATAAGCAGCGCGCCCGGGATAAGCAGCAGCTGCGAACAGAGAAATCCTAAAATCGCCGTAAGTGATAGGCCGGTCACGAGCGACTTTACGTCGTCCACCGATCGTTCGCCGCGCACGGTGCGGTCGGTGATCAGCGCGGAAGCCGGATCAACGACGATGTTATAAGCAATCGTGGCAAAGCCGTTCACGAGCCCGCTGGACAATACCGCAGTTCGGGCAGCCTGAGGATATAAGACGCTAGCATACGCCGCGGCAACGATGCCGATGCCGTAGATCGACGTTACTAACGTGTTGAGCACGAGCACGTCTTTGGGCACATGCCGGAACGATAAATCTCTGATTTTACTCGCTACGCCGAACTTTATGTCTTTCAGTACGGCGAAGGCCGTGAGCGGCCGGAAGATCCGGATCGCTGCTTTTGGGACGCTTCCGTGGCGCTCGAGCGAGTGTATCGCGCGAAGGTACAGCATGACGAACGTCGGAATCGCGAGTGTTCCCACTATAACTCCGAACGTCCCGGCGAAAACGATCGAACGCAGCTGCCATTGGAAAACATCTATTGTTGCCAACTGAGGCGCGGTCTGATAAAGACCCGAGCATCGGCGTGTAGAACATTTGCGCGAATCGACTGCTCGTTGCAAACATATTGAAAAGCGAAATAGCAGTAGCAACCCGGCCGGAACGCGCGCCAGCTAATCGAGCCGCATAAGCCGCAACAGCTAGCGCCTGCACCACGCAGTTCAGCGCCATTGCAAAGATGAGCTGCCATGTCCAAAAGCCGTGGACTGTGTGAGCGGTCACGCCAAGCTTTCTATACGCGCTGCCATCTCGGCCATTATGCCGGCGCGATCCGTCCGGCTGCGAATGCGATCGCGTCCCGCGAGCCCGAGGTCGCGCAGCTCTTTCGGATCGAGCGCGCGCAATCGGCGAAGCGTCGTCGCTAATGCGCCTGCATCACCTGCGGGCGTACAAAACGCGCCAAGCTCCGTTCCTTCGGACGACGCTTCTCCGCCCGCAGCAACGACGACCGGGCACCCGAGTGCGAGCGAATCATAAAGTTTGGTCGGGACACTTTCTTCGATGCCTTTTCGCAGGGGAACGATCGAAACGTCTGCGCCGGCTACGTGTTGAAGCGCTTCCAATCGCGGCATGCTGCCGCGAACGACGATGTTTCTCAGGCGCTCTGCAACGATCCGTTCGTCGAGATGAGCGCGCTGGGCGCCATCACCTACAACTTCGAATGTTATCCCGTCTGCTGCCAGCATGGCAGCGGCGTCGACGATTAGATCGACATCGGTCGCAATTCCCAGATTGCCGGCATAGATTGCGGTGAACCCGTTGCCATTGCGGTGCGCCAAGACCTCCGGCGTTTCTTGCGCAGCATTTCGCGCCAAGAGCAACTTCGAACGGGAGATGCCGCGAGATGCGACTTGCTCTATGGCGGTAGGTGTTACGGCGACTACGAGATTGGCCCGGCGATACAAGCGGCGTACGAGCCATTCCGTAGCGCGCGCCGGGAAGCCGTTTTTCGACCATGCACCCATAGCAATCGCAATGTCCGGAAAGACGTCGCGGATATCGACGACAAGGCGGGCGCGATGGCGCCAACTGCCGATGAGTGCCGGAACGCCAAGTGTGACCGGCGGCGAACTCACAACAATCGTGTCGAAGCGCGCCCGCGTCGTCAACAGGTATATTGTCGATGCAACGGCTGATGAAAGCCAATGCACGAGCCGCCTGCCGGGCATGCGCGACAGGACGAGCGAGAACAAACGGACCGTCTTTACGCGCCCTCCGTCTTTGACCCGCCCCAATTTCCACCGATCCTTGGGTGAAAACCGCCCGCCAGGAAAGGACGCAAAATTCGTCACAACGGTCACATGGTGGCCGCGGTTGGCGAGGGCTTCAACTAACGACGCAACGCGAGTTGCGGCGGCGCAGGGTTCCGGCGGATAGAAATGCGTGAGAACGGCTACATTCACGTGTGCGCGCCCCCGACCACCGTATCGCGCCCGAGAAAGCGGTCGGGAAGGCTGCGCATCGTTGCGGCGACAAGGCGCGACCGGCACGTCCGCTGGTTTGCGTATTGCGTCCAACGTTTTGCCGCGTCCTCGAAAGCCGCGCGACCGAACATCCGCGCAAGCACGTGCATCTGTGCGACGTGAAACTGATGGTATTTCAGCGTCGCCACGTGCGGTATGCCGGACGCGGATCGCATGAGACTATAGAGCGTCCACCACCCGGTATCATAGGCCGGCAGCCGGCGTTCCAGCGTATCGACGCACCGCTCTACGAGCGAACCTTGCCATGAGTCGCCAGTGGTTTTCCAAAGCTCCCACAGTCCCCAGAGCGCGAAGATGCAGCCGTTCAGGACATGCGGCGCATGTTCGTTGGCGATCTCTTCAAAAAAGACGTCGTCGCCGTCTTTCCAGACGACGCCACCCTCGCGTATATCGCGTCGAAAGGGTAATGCAGCGCGTGAAGCGCCTTCGTCGTAACCGCTGTACGGTTCGAGGGTGTGGGCCCTCAGGAGCACGGAAATCGCCTCGCCTTGAGCCATTGCCGACGACCACTCGCCGAAGGCGCCATATTTGCGCCACGGAAACTCGAACTTGTAAATGCCCCGAACACCGGAGAGCTGCTGCTTGTCTCGCAGCCAATCCGCTTGGGCCAGTACGTCGGCTCGCGCTTGCGGATCTCTCGTTACATTCCAGATCTGGAACCGATGCAGTGCAAACTGCGCTATTCGGATCGGATGGTACTGCCCAAGATTCCCGCCGCTCAGCAAAACGCCGTTGCGATCGCGCGGCGCTCCGGTCCAATCTTCGCCATAAACGCCGCTGCCGGGATCCCATTGAACGTAGTAAGGACCTTTGCCCGGCGTCGCGACACTCTCAAGGGAGTAGCCGCGCCGGTGGGACCACGATGTTACAGGGAATCCTAAGGCAAAGCGGCGCAGCGTCGTCATGCCACTGCCCTAGCCAACCGTTTCTTAAACGGGCGTCCCAGAAAGTAGGTTTCGAAGCCCGCGTGTTGCCACGTTGCCGCATCGAAGAAGTTACGCGTGTCAACAAGGCGAGGCGCACGCATTAGTGACGCCACTTCCGCCGGGTCAATTGCGCGGAACTGGGAGTGCGGCGTTACAAGAACCACCGCATCGGAGCCGGTTACAGCTTCTTCAAGCGTTTGCGCAAGCGGGCGTGCAAAGTGCTGTACCAACGGGTCGTAAATCGCCGTCGTGTAGCGATGTTCGCGAAGCAGATGGTCGATGCGAACCGCGGGACTTTCACGCGCATCGTCGACGTCGGCCTTATAAGCAGCCCCCAAAATGGCAATCTTCCGCCCTTGAGCCGGCTCGACGAGTTCCGAGATCCGCCGGACGATTCGATAGGGCATGCGTTCGTTCACGCGTCGTGCCGATTGAATCAACTCCGTAACGAGCGGATTCGCATCGGCAAGAAACAGCGGATCCACCGGGATGCAATGACCGCCGACGCCTGGTCCAGGATTCAAAATATTCACACGCGGGTGAGCGTTCGCAAGCGCAATGCTTTCCCAAACGTCGACGCCAAGCTCTTCAGCAAAGACCGCGAGTTCGTTGGCGAATGCGATGTTGACGTCGCGAAACGTGTTTTCTACCACCTTTACGAACTCGGCAACCGCCGTCGTCGTTAAGGAAATTTCTCCGTGACAGAACGATGCGTACAGCGCCGCGACGACGGCAGCGTCGGCCGGCGTGCGGCCGCCGACGACCCGTGCGTTGTTCTCAAGTTCCTGAATGATAGCTCCCGGAATGACGCGTTCGGGGCAATGCGCAACGTGATAGTCGTCGATGTTTTTTCCGGCTTCCGCAAACGCTCGCTCAAAGATCCTATCGGTGGTGCCCGGGGGAACGGTCGATTCCAAGACGACGATTGCGCCTGGTTCCGCGACGATAGCAACTTCGGCGGCCGCCGTTTCCACGTACTCAAGCACCGGCTTTCCTTCGTGCGTCGGCGTGGGAAGGCACAAGATATAAGCCTGTGCTGTGGGCACGCGATCGAGGACGAAGAAGTGCCCGCTCGCTATCGCTTGCTCGACGGCGTGGCGCACCGGCTCTTCGCCCGCCTGCACGTCCCCGCTTTGCAGCGTGCGACGTACGTGCGGATTGACATCATAACCGTACACGCGGTGCCCATGTTGCGCGAACAGTGCGGCGGTCGGCAAACCGATGTATCCCAAACCGATGACGGCGATATTCACGTCATGCTCCTTTCGCCGCAAAGAACGGCAGCGAACGTTCGCATTTGAATGCGAACGTCGTGTTGGCTTGCGACTACGTCGTAAGCGCGTTTTGCGCGGGCGCGCGCGCCCTCAGGATCGCGATAGACCTCGAAAAGCGCCTCTTCCAGCGCTGCGGGCGACCCGGCTTGCACGAGACGGCCCCAGGCATTGTCGATAAGCTCGCTGACGCTTCCGGAATCGGTTGCAACAATCGGAACTCCGAACGCCATCGCCTCCATGAGCGCCGACGGCAGGCCTTCCATCGATTTTTCGCCGGCCGACCGGCTTGCAAGCACCATCGCTGCGAAGCGCCCTTCGCGGTACCACTGATGCAGTTGCGTTTGGGGAACATACCCGGCGAACTCGATTGAATCGGCGATGCCGAGGTCGCACGCTAATTTCTCCAGTTGTTCCCGCAAAGGACCCATTCCGGCAACCGTACAGCGTACGGTGATTCGCCCGTGCTCGAAGACGGCATAGGGCCGCAAAGAGATCGACGTGTCCCTTAACCGGCACGAGCGCTGCCGGACAAACGATGCGGAACGTACGATCGAGGGGGGCCGGTGCTTCGAGCTTTGGTGGCACGTTTGTACCGAGCCGCAGTTGCAGGACACGGTCGGCGAGCGCGGGCATGCGCTTTTCGATATCAGCGGTTCCACGCGAAGAGATAGTTCTGACGAAGGCGGCCGTGCGTTCTTTCACATCGAAGGCATTGCGTTCGTAAATATCCCAGCGGTGCGCCGTGGAACTCCAGGGAATGCCGCTCGTTGTCGCAGCGATGAAAGCCATCGTTGCAGGTGTCGAGAGCCAATACGCGTGGATGTGATCGAACTTGTGCTCCATCGCCCAATCGGCGAGCGCTAAGCCTTTGACGATAACGGCAAAATTCTTTGCGCGGCCCGGATCGCGCGAACGGAGAACTTGCGAGACGGCAAGCGATGCGAGCGACGGATGTGTTTTGAATGCGGACGCCGCGCGTCGGAGCAGTTCGGCATTGATAAGGGGCCAGTGAAGCACTTCCACGCCGTCGGGAGCTTGAAAGCGTACGGGTCCCTCAGGCTGACGCATCGGCACAACGGCGATGCGGTCGAAATATTTTACGAGCTCGCCCAATTCCGTGAGCAGATACGACTCTTGGGTTCCGTACGGAAATCGAGACGCGACGACGAGAAGGCGCCGCGCAATCATCGCGCACCTTGCAATTGCAGGTAGAGTTTGCGATGCGAATCAACCATTCGGCCGATTCCGTATTCGGCATAGACATGTTGCTGGGCACGTTGCGCGATTTCTTTACGAACGATCGGGCGCATAAGGGCGCGTTCGATTTCGGAAGCAACGCGAGCCGGTTCATAATCGGGCGTAATGAACCCGAAGCGCCCGTCGCCGAGCATATTGCGGGCGCCCACCCACGGGGTGCTGACGATTGGAACGCCGGCGATCATCGCCTCGATAAGTGTAAGCGGCATGCCTTCGAACCAGGACGTCATTAGAACAAGGTCCGCGCCGGCAAGCAGCTCGGGCACGTCTTTGCGGAAGCCCAAGAATCGGACGTTTTCGTCGATCTGCAACGCACGGGAAAGCCCGCGCAACAAAATTTCATCTTCGCCGGCGCCGATGAAGTACATCATTACGGTTTTGCGCAATTCCGGCCCCATTGCAGCCAAAGCCCGCAACGCGAGAATTTGGTTTTTCTGGAATTCCATACGACCGATAACGACGATCGCAAACTGATCGCGCACGACGCCCAGCAGTTTCCGTCCGGCGACGCGTTCGGCAGGCGGAGATTCGGGCAGCGTCAGACCGTTGGGGATGATGGCGACCTTTTCGCGGGGTAGCCGTTCCACGCGGCTTAGTGACTCTGCTTGTTCGCGAAAGAACGTCACGATTCGTGCGGTTGCGGGATGTAAGGCTAGATCCGCGATTCGTTCCAGGCTCGAATGTTTCGGATTGCACGGGATGTGCTCGGTGTGGACGATGTAAGGGACCCCGGCGAGAATCGCGGCAAAGCGGCCCCAGTATTTTCCGACGTGCGTGTGCGTGTGAACGATATCCGGCTTGGTCTCACGGATGCCGCGAACGAGCCGCCCTAGAAAGAAGTAGTCTCGCCGGTTTTTTCGCCCTGCGTGATTTATTGGAAACGGAAGCCTCGCCGCTGCGTCCTTCGACGGCTCGTAGATCGTCATTAGCCGAGCGTCAACGTCGGGTGACGACAGCCGCTGCAGCAACTCAACCACCTGCCGTTCGGCGCCGTACCCTTCGATCGACGGTAGAATGTGTAAAACCCGAACGCGTGCAGACATCTCAGGCGGCTCGGTGAAACAAAAATTCGCAGAGCGTTTGAAAAAGGACCGAGATGTCGAGGAAGAGCGACCAGTTCTCAACGTACTGCAGGTCGTACTCGAGTTTTTCGCCGGCAGCCGACGTCTCGAGAACGCGCTTCATGTGTACTTGGGACCAGCCGGTGATGCCCGGTGCCACCAAATGCCGCTCATCGTAGCGCGCAAGCGTCGTGCGGAACAAGTCGACGAAGACGGGGCGCTCCGGCCTCGGTCCGACCAGTGACATATTCCCGCGCAGAACATTGAAGAGCTGCGGCAGTTCGTCGATGCTGAAGCGGCGGAGAAACGTGCCTATGCGTGTTTTTCGCGGATCGTCCTTAGTCGCCCACACCGCCCCGCCTTCGTCTTCAGCACCCAGGCGCATGGATCGGAATTTATAAATATTGAAGAGCCGGCCGCCCGCTCCAACGCGCTCTTGCGCAAAAAATTACCGGCCATCCCGAATCCAGATAAACGGCAATGGCGGCTATCGCCATCACCGGCGCCGCGAGTAAAAGAGCCAAGCTTGCGAAAGCTATGTCCATCCACCGCTTGAAGAGTTGCGCGCGCGGCGTACAAGCGCGCAGCCGAATCGGTACGATAAGCGCTTGCCGGCCGTCCATTTGCAGCGACAGGTCGTAGGCGTAGCGCGCAATTCGGGGAGGCGCGAAAGCAAGCCGAATATGAACGCGCGCCGAGACCTCAATCAGATGCGCGACCAGGTGCGGTGGTACGATCTCGGTGAGGATGAGGACGTCACAACCCCAGTCGCGTGCTTGCTTGAACCATTCGATGGTGCTGAGATCCGCGTCGCGCGTCAAGTCGATCTGCGCGACCGACTCGTCGATGTCGTCCACGACTAGCAACAGCGTCTCGGAATCGTCGGGAAGGTCGAGGCTTTGCACGGCGGACGATACGCGTGCAGCCGTACCTATGACGCACGTGCGGCGATGCCGGTTGAACACCTTACTATTGCGTAAGCGATGCAGCACGCTTCGTGACGCGCCAACCATAAGGATGGAGAAGAGCATCCCGTAGAGCAGCGCGACGCGCGACGTTGAGATTCCCGGATAAATCGTGAACAAGACAAGCTGAGGAATCGTCCCGAGAATCAGGGCAGCCGTCGTGTAGTACAGCTCGTCCTTCATCGAAAGCGCGTAGGTGCGGCGGTAGAGGCCGAGCCGATCGAACACCACTACCCACAGAGCTACGAAAATGCCTTCGGCAACGAGCAAGTGCCCAACGATCCTTTGCGAGTCCCAATGGTGAAAGCCAATGAGCGCGCCGAGGCCCGAAGCGACTAGGAAGCACAGTACGTCGCTTACGAACAGCACGGCAATCCAACTCCGAGAGTGCATTCTAGGTGCGCTCTTGACAATCGTCGGTTTATGCGGCGCCGGTCGCTCTATGATGCGCGTCGACATGTGTTGATGATGATACGCTTGCAGTAGGCAGGCACCGGAGAGGCGTTAGTCCCACGAGCGGTGACCATGGACTACGGGGCTCAAGTCCCTCCTTCAAAGGTCCCGGCCTGTGAGCAGTGCAGTCCTTATTTCGGCCGCGCCGGTAACGTACTATTGACGGCACAGAGATGTCGAATTTAGCACCGCTCGCCAACGGAACACTGGCGCGTGACGAATCGCCGCATCGCCAATCAAGCGATGCTCGCGATATCATACGAATCTGGACGATGATTCGCAAGCGTTGGCGTACGTTCGCCGGTGTTACGCTTGCCTTTGTTGCGATCGTGGGAATCGCGACGATGCTTACGCCGAAGTCATACACGACGTCGGTGCGCTTAATGGCCGGCCGCCCGGGTACGGATGCTGCGCCCGGCGGACCCGACACGGCACTTCCGATTCTAAACGCATTGGTACTTCAGAATGGCGAGCAGTCGGCCGAGACGTTTGCCCAGCTCGCGCAGCAGCGCGACCTCGCTGCCAAAGTGATCACAAACCTTGGTCTGAAGACGACGCCGCAAGATCTGCTTTCGCGCGTAAGCGTGAAACCTACGGTCAATACCTCGTTGCTGAACTTGAGCATCTCATGGAAGACGGCGGACGAATCGGCACGGATCGCAAACACCTTTGCCGACACTTTCGTCGATCAAGAGCGCGAGTTCGTTCGATCGGAAGCCGTGGCTGCGCTGGCTTACCTTTCAAAAGAAATACCGCGTGCCGAGCAGCACATGCGTGACACGTCCAACGCCCTGGCACAGTTCCAGTCAGATCATGGATATATCGACGCTCAAGCGCACGAAGCCGATATCGTTTCGCGAATGTCCGCCATCGATCAGAAGACGGATCAGCTCAACGTCGATTCGAACGAAGCCAGGTCGCTACTGGTAAGCGTGCAGTCCCAAATGGCTTCCATGTCCCCGACGGTTGATAACTCAAAAGAAGTTGCGGCCAACCCGGTTGCCGCAAACTTACAAGAGAAGCTTGCGGAAGTCGAAACGCAGCTCTCGGAAGCCGAGCAAGTTTACACTCCGGCTCATCCGGCTGTTATTTCACTAAAAGAACAGCGCAAGACGCTGCTATCGCAAATTGCCGCGCTGCCGTCCTCTGTCATCAGCCGCACGACACTCGGCCCGAATCCGATCTATCAATCGTTGCAGCAGCAGGCGGCAAATTATCAAGCGCGCATTCAAGGCGACAACGGTGACTTGCAGGCGCTGCGGGCTGAGAAGAAGGCGTATCGCCCAACGGTTCGCGCGCTGCCAGGCCAGGTGATGCAATACGCGACCCTGAGCGAAGAAGCGAAGCGCGCCCAAAACATCTACGACGCTCTCGCGCAGAAATATAGCGATGCGCTGATTGCCAAAACCACTGCCTTGAGCGATATCTTCGTCGTGCAGCCGGCCAGCGCTGATAGCGCGATCCGGCGTCCGAGCCTCGTATTGAATCTGGCAATTGCGCTCGTTGTGGGCTTGTTGCTCTCACTCGGCGTGGTCTTCGTTCTCGAGCTGATCGAACAACGGACCGATCGTGAAAGCTTCGAAGGCCGTCTCGGTCTGCCGGTAATTGGCCGCATTCCCGCCTTCAACACGCCGAATCGGCGGATGCTCCCATGGGTGCAGTCCATGACCGTAGAGTCGTTTTTGCATCTATGCATCACGCTGCGGCTGAAGAACAAGCGGCCGTTGAAGACGCTCGCCGTCGTGAGCGCATGTCGAGGCGACGGAAAATCCACCGTGGCATATCACCTCGCGAAAGCGATGGCCACGCTTGAGCCCCGCGTCCTCCTGGTCGACGCCGATTTGCGCCGCCCGAGCCTGCACGAAAAGACCGATTGTCCGAACACCATTGGGCTAGGTGACGTGCTCTCGGGCACGATGCCGGTTCAAGAAGCGGTGCAGCATGCATCCCCGTCGCTCGACGTGCTGACTGCGGGCGCCGAAGTGACGAATCCGGTTACCCTGCTGCAATCGCATCTTTCCGAGCTTCTTGCAAAGGTGCAGGGCGACTACACGATGGTCATCGTCGACGCGCCGCCTCTTGGCGCCGTTTCAGATGGTTTGCTGATCGCTACGCAAGTGGACGGCGCAATCTTCGTCGTCACGAGCAACACGGACGAGAAAGAAGCGCGTTACGCCGTTTCGCAGCTTTCTTCGCTCGGCATCGACAACGTGCTCGGAATGGTGGTCAACAAAGACACGTTGCGTGTCAACGACTACTCAGATTACTTCGCGACTTCGTCGCAGCCGCTGGCGGGGGGTAGGGTGTGACTGGCGTTACCGTCATCATTCCGGCGTACAACGAAGGCGCCACCTTTGCAAGCAGCCTTGTTACGCTTGCCGATCACTACTCCGTCCATCACGATTACGAGTTCAAATATCTAATCGTCGACGACGGCAGTTCCGACGAGACGTACGCTCTCGCACAAACGTTTGCGCGTTGGCGCGAGAATGTCCGCGTCGTTCGGCACGATGGCAATCAAGGCTTGGGAGCGGCACTGCGGACGGCGTTCCACGAAGTGGACACCGAGTATGCCATCGTGCTCGATGCCGACATGAGCTATTCGCCGACTACCGGAATGGAATTGCTCGAAGCGCTGGAGCGCCAGCAGGCCGATATCGCACTGGCCTCAGCCTACATGCGTGGCGGCTCGGTCAAGAACGTTCCCCTGGTAAGACGCGTATTGAGCCGCGAAGCAAACCGGCTGCTATCCTTTGCGGCGGCTGGGAAATACGCGACCTTCACCTGTATGGTACGCGCGTTCCGTGTGAGCGCGCTAAAGCAGCTTCAGTTCGAGAGCAACCGCATGGACTCGATCGCTGAGATGCTCCTCGATGGTTTGCGCAAGAATTTCCTCGTTGTCGAGGTGCCGGCAACATTGAAGTGGAGTTCGGAGCGGCGTGCCGCTCCCGGGCGGCTACGCCCAGGGCGCATGTTCAAACAAATGTGGGCGACCATGCGGATGGCCTTCGAGTACCGGCCATCGCTTTGGCTCGCAGTGCCGGGGCTTTTCCCGGGACTCTTACCGATCGTCGTCGCCGTATTGCTATTGCTTCGCGTAAGCCCGGCGGTTCTAGCAGCGGGCACCGCAGCTACCATCGTCGTTCAATACACCAGTCTCGCGATTTTTGCGGGGCAAGCCGGCACTTTTTTCACTCGTCGACTGCAACATCGCCGTCACAGCCAGATTGGATGAAAGAGCACACAATGACCACGACTTCCCCGCTTGTGTCCCGTCGTTCCCTTCCCTCGGATCAAGATGCCTCCGGCAGAACGCTTGGTGATGAAGAGATCGCCGCCGTAACTGCAGCGCTTCGCAGCGGAACGCTGACGAGCACGAAAGGCTCCTTCGTTACGGCGCTCGAGAAGCGTTTTGCGCATATGCTTGGGGTGAAGCACGCGTATGCGTGCGCGTCGGGCAGCGCGGCCGTTCATTGCGCGATCGCCGCCATCGATCCCGAACCGGGCGACGAAATCATCACCACGTCGATCACCGACATGGGTGCGCTTGCGCCCATTCTCTATCAGGGCGCCGTCCCGGTTTTTGCCGACGTGGACCCTGTAACGTGCAACGTGACGCCTGAAACCGTTGCTGCGAAAATCAGCGACCGAACCAAGGCGATCGTCATCACCCATTTGTTCGGCAATCCGTGCGCCGTCGATGAGATCGTCGCGTTGGCGAACGAACGCGGAATTCCGGTGATCGAAGATTGCGCGCAGGCGTTTTTGGCCAGCGTACAACGGCCGGTACGTCGGCACGGCCGGCGAAATCGGCTGTTTCAGCCTGCAGCAGGGCAAACATATCACGACCGGCGAGGGCGGAATCGTCGTTACTAACGACGACGCGCTGGCGCGCCGGATGTATTTGTTTATCAATAAGGCATGGGGCTACGGCGATCCGCAGCCCGATCACTATTTCCTCGCGCTCAACTACCGCATGTCGGAGCTGTGCGGCAGCGTTGCCGCGGCGCAATTGGAGAAATTGGAAGCGATCGTGCAGCGCCGCCGCGACCTGGCCGCGTTGCTCACCGAGCGTCTCTCAGGCATCGAAGAAATCGTGACGCCCTTCGTCGCAGAGAACGCCCAGCACAGCTACTGGAAATACTGCATTCGGATCGGCCCGAGCCTTCCGGCATCCGCCGTCGTCGAAATGGCGCGATTGCTCCGCGAGCGCGACGTGTTGACGGTTCCGCGGTACATTCAGAAGCCCGCCTTTATGTGCGAAGTCTTTCAGAAGCGTCGTACGTTCGGAAAGAGCGAATTTCCGTTCAGCGTCGCGCGTCGCGAAGCACTCGATTACGACCTCGACCACTATCCCGGAACGGTTGAAGCGCTCGAACGCGTTCTGGTGGTGCCGTGGAACGACCGGTATACGGAAGACGACGTCGAGTATATTGCGGACGCGTTCAAGTGGGCTGCGAAAGCGCTCCGCGAAGGAGCGGTACCCGCATGAGTGCGTTGCGGTTTGCCCTGATCGGCACGGGCGCGATTGCCCGCGCGTATGAGGCGGCCTTTACCGCCACCGAACGCGCCCAAATCACGGCCGTTTGCGACGTGCGGCAGAACGCCGCGCGGGAGTTTGCCGGCCGAATCGGCTGCGAGGCCTATCGATCGCTCGAGGGTTTGCTCGCGAACGAACACTTCCACGCTGCCGTCGTCTGTACGCCGCCGGCCTACCATGAAGACATCGCGTGCCGCTTGTTGCAAAGCGGCCGCCATGTCCTGTGTGAAAAGCCGCTGGCGACCAGTGAAGACGCCGCGCGACGTATGCTTGCGACGGCGCGGCGCAACAACGCCTTATTGACGATGGCGTCCAAGTTCCGCTACGTCGCCGATGTCCGCAAAGCGCGCGACTTGATCGGGGAAGGCGTCATCGGTGAAGTCGTGTTTGTTGAGAACGCGTTTACTTCGCACGTCGAAATGCAAAACCGCTGGAATTCTGACGCGGCCATCAGCGGCGGCGGCGTGCTCATCGACAACGGCACTCACGCGGTCGACATCCTACGCTATTTCCTAGGAAATCTGCGCGATATTCAAATCGTTGAAGGCCGCCGCATGCAGGGTCTCGCCGTCGAAGATACGGTTCGCCTCTTCGTCCACAACGACGAAGGCATCATGGGAGCATCGGATCTCTCCTGGAGCATCGACAAAGAACTCGAAACGTTCCTCCGGATTTACGGCAGTGAAGGCACAATTCTGGTCGGCTGGCGCGAGTCGAAGTACCGCCGGCGCGACGAGCCGGAGTGGCACGTGTTCGGCAACGGTTACGACAAGGTACAAGCCTTCACGGCTCAGATCGAAAACTTCTGCGATGCGATTACGGGCCAGGGTGAACTCATCATCAGCCCGCGCGATGCCCTTGCTTCGGTCGAAGTGATCCAAGCCGCGTATGCCGCGCTCGAAGACGCGCGCTGGCAGCGCATTGAAGGCCAGCTGAGCGACTTCGACATCGTCCCACTCGATGAGCCCGCGCCCGTGGAGGCATCCTAACATGGCCGTTCACCCAACCGCCCTCATCGAGCCCGACGTGACGATCGGCCGGAACACCGCCGTGTGGGACAACGTCCACATTCGCTGTTCGACCCGAATCGGCGAAGACTGCATCATCGGCGAGAAAACCTACATCGCGTACGGCGTGTCGATCGCCGACCGCGTGAAAATCAATGCGTTCGTGTACATCTGCACCGACGTGACGATCGAACGCGGCGTAATGATTGCGGCAGGCACCGTCTTCACGAACGACCGCTTCCCACGTGCGACCACTCCGGATCTGATGCATTTATTGCCGTCGGATCCCGACGAGAAGACTTTGCCGACGCGGGTGCGCGAAGGCGCGACGATCGGCGCGCAGTCCACGATCGGCTGCAATCTTACGATCGGCCGTTTTGCGATGGTAGGTATGGGTTCGGTCGTCACGCGCGACGTTCCGGATTACGTTCTCGTCGTCGGGAATCCGGCGCGTGCGGTCGGCTATGTCTGCGCGTGCGGATATCCGCTTACGGGTGCGGGGCCCGGCATCGTCGAGGGACCGGCAGAGGTCTCTTGCCATGAATGCCACGCGCGTTACTCGATCGACCGGCTGACGGTAAAACAACTTGCCGCAGTAGCGCACTAACATGCGTTTTGCGATTGTGGGCGCCGGCATGCTCGGCATGACGCTTGCACTGAAGCTGGCGAAGGCCGGTCATTCGGTGACGGTGTTCGAAGCCGCATCGCACTCCGGCGGACTTGCAGCGCCATGGGAATTGGGCAACGTCGTTTGGGACCGCCACTATCACGTCACGCTTGCCTCCGATCTCGCGCTTCGCGAGCTGTTGACGGAGCTGGGACTTTCCGACGCTTTGCAATGGGTAACGACGAAGACGGGGTTCTTCATCGACGGAGAAATGCACCCGTTCTCTTCCGTATTGGACTATGCGCGGTTTCCCGCGTTGTCGCCCGTTCAAAAGGCGCGACTTGCAGCGACAATCTATCGCGCGTCTCGCATTGAAGATTGGAAGCCGCTCGAACGGCTTACCGCGGTCGAGTGGCTTACGCAGCAATGCGGGCGTAAAACCGTTGAGAAGGTGTGGCTGCCGCTATTGCGAGCCAAACTCGGCACTTATGCAGAGCGGGCTTCTGCGGCGTTTATCTGGGCGATCATTGCGCGCATGTATGCGGCGCGGCGGACCGGCATGAAGCAAGAGATGTTCGGCTACGTCCGCGGAGGATATGCGCGCATTCTCCGCCGATTCGAACGGCGACTAAGCGAACTTGGTGTTGACGTTCGCTTCAACGCCCGTATCGAGGCGATCGAGCCCGAGGCACAAGGCGGCTTTCGCGTAGCCGCCGCCTCGGGTCTCGAGCGATTCGACCGCGCGATCGTGACGCTGGCATCGCCCCTCGCCGCTCGCATTTGTCCGACGTTAAACCGAACGGAACTAGGCTTAGCTTCGGGGATCGAATATCAAGGTATCGTTTGCGCGTCGCTGCTGCTCGACGAGCCGATCACGCCTTACTACATTACGAACATTGCCGACGCATCGATTCCCTTTACCGCGGTGATCGAAATGACGGCAATCGTGGATCGCGAAGCGTTTCGCGGAAAGTCGCTCGTGTATTTGCCGAAGTACGTCACTCCGGACGACCCCGCGTACATCGCGAGCGACGAGCAGGTTGAAGAAACGTTCGTTTCCGCGCTCGAGCGAATGCATCGTGGATTTTCGCGAGGCTCGATTCGCGCGTTTCGAGTCTCCCGAGTTCCCTACGTTTTCCCGGTTCCGACGTTAAATTATTCCGATCGGCTGCCTCCCGTTGCGACGAGCATGCCCGGTCTTTATCTCGTCAACAGCGCACACATCGTCAATGGAACGCTAAACGTGAACGAAACGGTTAAACTGGCGAACGCGGTGTTCACTACGGTGACCCGCGGCGTTGCCCCGCATCTGCAGGCGACGACCGTATGAAGGCAGCGCTGTCACTCGATATCGACAACAAGTGGTCTTATATGAAGACGCACGGCGGCGCGGGGTGGGAGTCGTTCCCGTCCTATCTCGATGTGCTCGTTCCCCGGGTGTTGGATTTCCTGGATCGCCTGAATCTTCGCATCACGTTTTTCGTGGTTGGGCAAGACGCCGCGTTGGCGTCCAACCGCGACATGCTGCATGAGCTATCGCGGCGCGGCCATGAAATCGGCAATCATTCCTTCCATCACGAGCCGTGGATGCACCGCCACAGCGAAGAGTCGATCGACGAAGAATTCGCGCGGGCCGAAGAAAGTATCGAAGCGGCGACGGGGTGCCGTCCGCACGGATTTCGCGGACCGGGATTTACTTGTTCGCCGGCGATTCTGAGCATTCTCGCGCGGCGCGGCTATTTATACGATGCTTCGACGCTTCCGACGTTCATTGGGCCCTTGGCGAGAGCGTACTATTTTCGGAGCACGCACCTCTCGAAGGACGAGATGCGGGACCGTGAGGACCTCTTCGGCCACTTCAGTGACGGATTTCAACCGAACAGGCAGCATCGCGTTCGCGCGAACGGCAGTTCGATAGTGGAAATTCCGGTGACGACGATGCCGCTTTCGCGGCTGCCGATTCACATCAGTTATGTCCTCTACGCCGCTACGATTTCACCGGGACTTGCGAGGGCGTATTTCAATACCGCGATTGCGCTCTGCCGCGCCACGCGCACGGAGCCTTCGATTCTCTTGCATCCGCTGGATTTTCTGAGCGGAAACGAGTGCCCGGAGCTGGCGTTTTTCCCCGCTATGAACTTGGATCTCGGATTGAAACTATCGATCGTCGAACGTTCGCTCCGGACGCTCGCGAAAAACTTCGAGGTAGTACCGCTCGGACAATTTGCTCTGCCCTATCCCTCACAGCCTATCGAAACGCGAAATATCCACCAAAGTGGGTAGTGCGCACGGCTCATCGTTCGGATACCGTTAACCTATGAATACGCAGGCGACCGGCCTCGGGAATCTGGCCGTGTATATCATCGAACCGCAAGTATTGCTTGCAAAAGCGATCAGCACCGTGTTGTCGCAAGACGGCGAATTTCAAGTCGCCGATTCGCGCACGTTCGATCCCGAGGAGTTCCGGAATGCCGCCGCCGACGTCGCCGTGTTGGATTTGGACGATCACCTCGCCGAATTGGAGCTGCTCATTTCGCAGTGTCATACGGCTAGCCGCCGCACGAAGATCTGTGTGATCTCCTCGCACCTGAGCAGCGAGCTGATGCTCCGCGCGATCGCGGCGGGCGCCGACGGCTATGTTGTGAAGGACACGTCGCCGGCCGACCTCATCCGCGCGATCCGCACGATCGTGAGCGACGGGTTTCATGCCGACGGCCGCCTCGCGGGAGCGCTGTTGCGCCAGCGCGCTACGCGGACTCGTGGCGACGTCAACGAGCTCTCCCCGCGTGAACTCCAAATCGTGCGCCTGATCGTCGAGGGACTTTCGAACAAGGAAATCGGCCAGCGGCTCATCCTTTCGGATAAGACCGTGAAGAACCACGTTTCGAAGATCTTCGCGAAGATGCGGGTGAACGCACGTACGCAGCTCGTGATTCGCGCGATGCGGACCGGCTTGGTTTAACGTTCCAACGTATCAGGAAACCGGCTCCCTTCCGTCGTAATAGCGCCGATTGAAGATGAGTAGTTTCCCGTTTTCCATCGTCATTCCGACCTATAACGAAGCCGGCGGTATCGAGCGTCTGCTCCGTGGGCTCGATGAACTCTTCAAAAAGAACGGCCTCGACGGCGAAATTATCGTCGTTGACGACAACTCGCCGGACGGAACGGGAGCTATCGTAGACCGTCTTTCGCCGGAACTACCCGTGCGGTGCCTGCATCGTCCCGGGAAGCTGGGTCTTTCGAGCGGCGTCATCGACGGCTGGAAGTACGCGCGTCCCGAATCGAAAGCGCTCGGCGCGATGGATGCCGACTTCAGCCACGACCTCAAGATCTTGCCGCAAATGGTGCAGGCGCTCGCCTCGGGGCAGTATGGGCTGGCTATCGGCAGTCGCTATGTTAAAGGGGGCGGCATAACCAATTGGCCGGCTAAGCGAATCGTGACCTCTAAAGTGGCCTGCTGGCTGGCCCGCCCGCTGACCAACGTAAAAGATATCACCAGCGGCTACTTCTTGGTGAAACGCGAAGCGCTCGATGGCGTGGAACTGGACCCGATCGGATTTAAGATTGGTCTGGAGGTGGTCGCGAAAGCCAAATACGGCCGTGCCCTCGAGGTGCCATACGTGTTCACCGACCGCATCGTTGGCGAGTCGAAGCTAAATCAAAAAGAAATCTTCAACTATCTAAAGCAGCTGCGCAAGCTCTACAGCGCGCGGCTCTTTCCGGGAAAGAGTTAGGCCGCCGTGGCCGTTCCTGAATGGCTGCGCATCCGTCGCAGCAAGAACGCCGACGCCCGCGATGCCGCACTTTGGAGCAAGTGTCCCAAGTGCAGCGAGGTGCTGTACCGGCGCGACCTCGCCGCAAATCTTTACGTCTGCACGAAGTGCGGCCACCATTTCCGCATGGCGGCGTACGACCGCATCAGTTCGTTGATCGACGGCGATTTTGTTGAGATCGGCGCAGACGTGCAGCCGGGAGACCCGCTCGGCTGGGTGGACAAGAAGACGTATCCGGTAAAGATTGCGGGCGACAAAGAGAAGAGCGGCATGTCCGAAGGCGTGGTCTGCGGCCTGGGACAGATCGGTGGCCATGAAGTCGCGCTCGGCGTGATGGACTTCCACTTCCGCGGCGGCACGATGGGCACCGTCGTGGGCGAGCGCATAACCTTACTCTTAGAAGAAGCGCAGAAACGCGCCATCCCGTGCATCATCTTCACCGCTTCGGGCGGCGCCCGCATGGAAGAAGGCATGTACGCGCTCATGCAGATGGCCAAGACCACCGCCGCCGTGAATCGCTTCATGCGCGACGGGAACATGTTCGTGACCGTCCTTACCGATCCGACGACGGGCGGCGTTTCGGCGTCCTTCGCCTTCGAGTCCGACGTCATCATTTCCGAACCTCGCGCGATGATCGGCTTCGCGGGCCGCCGCGTGATCGAGCAGACCATCCGTCAGAAACTCCCCGATCAGTTCCAAACGGCGGAATTTCTGCTCGAGAAGGGACACATCGATATGGTCGTCGACCGCCACGAGCTCAAAGCTACGATCGTGCGCCTGTTGGAATACGTCGGCGGATCCGTGAAGGTGCTCGCATGAACGTGATCGTCGAACGCGAGAAGGGTCTCTTAGAACTCGAGCGCCGCATCGCCGAACTGCGCGCCGTCAACGCGAGCCAGCCGGTGGACATGTCGGTCGAAATTACCGGCCTCGAGCAGAAGTATCAAGAGATACTTCGCGAGGTCTTTGGATCGCTAACGCCGTGGGAGAAGGTGCACATGGCGCGCCATCCCAACCGGCCGACCTCGCTCGATTACATCTCGCAGCTCGACCGGTTCGACGAACTCCACGGCGACCGGTTCATGCGCGACGATCCCGCGATTGTCGGCGGCTTCGCCCTGCTGGCGGGGCGGCCGGTGATGGCGATCGCGCAACAGCGCGGCCGCGATACGAAAGAAAACCTGCGCCGCAACTTCGGAATGGTAACGCCCGAGGGTTATCGGAAAGTAAAGCGTCTGGCACATATGGCTTCTCGCCTCGGCGTGCCGATAATTACGTTCGTGGACACCAAGGGCGCCGATCCCGGCATCACGTCGGAAGAGCACGCGCAATCCGAGGCGATCGCAAGCTGCCTCTACGAATTCACGGAAGCGCGGGTCCCGATCATCGCGACGATCATCGGTGAAGGCGGCTCCGGCGGCGCGCTTGCCCTTGGGATTGCCGACCACGTCATCATGCTGGAGCACTCGGTGTACTCCGTTGCTTCGCCCGAAGGCTGCGCCGCGATTCTGTGGGGTGACGCGGCAAAGGCGGAAGAGGCGGCAGCGCGGTTGAAACTTACCGCTGAGGACCTGGAGCGCTTCGGAATTATCGACGAAATCGTTCCCGAACCGCTCGGCGGTGCGCATCGCGAAAGTTCGGCCACGATCGCAAAAGTGTTAGATGCAATCCGGTCCTCATTGCAACGGCTTTCGGCATTCACGCCGGATGCGTTGCAGGAGGCGCGCTATTCGAAGTATCGGCGGCTAGGCGCATGGCAAAACCAGCGCCGGGAAGCGATCTAAAAGGCACGTGAAAAAGCGCACGCGTGCTCCGCTGTTTGTATCCCTCGCCGGACGTATAACTGCGGCTCTCGTTGCGCTTCTCGTTTTTACGCTCGTCACCGTGCAATTTGCGCGCGTCGTCAATCAAAACGTCGCGCTCGCACGCGAGCTTTCCACGACCGAATCGGATATCAGCGCGCTGCATGCGCATCGCGAACATCAGTTGCGCGAATTGCGCCGGTTGGAATCGCCCGATGGAACCATCCCGGAAATTCACGACCGCCTGCGCCTAGTTGCGCCGAACGAAGCGATCATCTTCGTTAGTCCCGCCCCATCGGCTGCGCCAACAATCGCTCCGTGAACGATCCCGTCTACGGTTTCGTTATCAACGTCAACGCGTACGGCGCAACGGTGCGCCTGGAATCGGGCGAACTCGCCAGTGCCCCCGCCGGCGACGTTGAGGCGCATCGCCTGGAATACGAACGGGGCATTACGGCCCATAAACGCTTGATGTTCGTGCGGCATCCCGGTGAGCGGCGACCAATGGTGACGATCGCCCCGCAGATTCGTGACGAAGTACTCGACGAACAGATCGCGCAGTATATGCGAAGCACCGAAACATGGGATGCCGATGCCGACGGCGTGCCTTCCGCTGAGCGCCATTTCCTAAAAAAGAAGAAACGCGCCGCGCTATACGAGTCTAAACACAGCGAGCAGTGAGGGCATCGGATGAGTCGACAGGATGCCGTTATTTCCATCGGCACCAACTCCACCCGCGTGTTAGTCGCCGATCTTTCGGGGGATCGCCCGCGTACGGTTCTTGCGAACGCGACCGGCACGCGCGTCGGTGAGGGACTGCACGATAGCGGCCTGTTGGGCGAAGAGCCGATGCGCCGGACGTTGGACGCCGTTGAGTCGCACTTTGAAAAGATTCGCGGACAGTACGATCGCCTCTCGGTAATTGCAACCTCGGCCGTCCGGCGCGCCGAGAACGGCGAAGCCTTTGCGGACGCCATCAAACGCATCACGGGAGCGAAGCTGCGGGTCCTTTCCGGCCACGAAGAAGCGCAAGCGTCGTATCGTGGAGCGATCAGCGAATTCGGACATCTTCACGGGCGGGAAGTCGGCGTCGTAGACACCGGCGGCGGCAGCACAGAATATGCGATCGGCCGCGGTGCTCATGCCGAGAGAACGGTGTCTTGCGAGATTGGAGCGGTGCGTCTAACGGAGCGCGTACCGGAACTCGCCGGTCACGACGGCGCCATTGCATCGGTCGTAGTAGACCGGGCGCGCGAATACGCTCGTGAAGCATTGGAACCGGTCGCGCACTTCCGTTCCGTCGATAAACTCGCGATCGTTGGGGGTTCCGCTATGACGGCCGCGTCGGTCGTCGGTGGAACCAGCGGCATCGAACGCTTCGATCTAACGCGCAAGGATCTCGAACACGCGCTCTCGATCCTCTGCGCGCTTGTCTACGAACGTCGAAAAGACGTCCCCGGCATGAATCCGCAGCGCGCGGACATTTTGCCGGCGGGGATCATCATCATCGAAACAATTCTCGACATCTTAACGAAAGATCGCGCCGTTGCAACGAGCAGCGATTTGCTTCTCGGCTACTTGTTGCAACAACGCGATCAGGAAGATATCTAGACCGGCCGCAGGTGCGGGTGGTCCTGTGATTTTGCGGCGAGCGCCGCCATCAGCACTTTGCGGCGCCCCGCGTCGTCGTCCGAGAGATACTTCTCGTAACGATCCCCCAACAAGCCGCGCACCGCTGCGTCCAGTTCGTGCATGATCTCCGGCGTGTACGTTGATTCCAAGTGTCGCACGCGCAGGCGTTCGTCCAGAATTCCCAACTGCATCAAGCGTAGAATCGTGTACTCCCAGGGCGGGCGTTGATAGAGGTTCCGGCGGCCGCTCGAGCCAGGCAGCACGCGGCGGTGGCGCACGATGAAGCCGTAATCGTCCAGCGTGTCGAGTGCCTCGAACACCATGTTCGGCCGGTTCAGGCCCACGAAGGAACGAATCTCTTCGGTCGTCGGGCTGCACTCGTCGTGAGCTGCCATACACGTTAAGAGATAAAGGAAGACGCTCAGCTGACGACCGGTCAAAACGCGGAATACAAAGGTTCTCCACCAGGCCGGCGGGTTGTCACTTGCATACGCATGGCCCATCAAGCCGACGATGAAAGGTTTTGAAGGGGTATCCTCTTGTTGCACGGTGACTTGGATACCCACCGCTGCCGATTTTTTAGCAGCCTAGCGCCACCCGCCCGTGCGGTGGGTAGGGGAAGGATGGCAGTAACAGCTTCCCGGAGGTAGACCCATGGACGACAACCAGATCAACACCCACATCGAGGGCCTCGTGGCTGAAGAGCATCGCCTGCTCGAACACGGCGACGGCGGACATTTGAATGAAGAAGACCGCAAGCGCTTAGAAGACATTCAAGTGCAGCTCGATCGTTTTTGGGATCTGCTTCGTCAACGCCGCGCGCGCCGCGATGCAGGACAAGATCCAAACATTGCGCATATGCGCTCGGCAGATACTGTCGAACACTATCGACAGTAGCTACGTGGGATGATGGTGGAATCGGTAGACACAGCAGACTTGAGGTAACACTCCTTGAGCCGCACGAATAGGAAACGCCGTGCGGGATGCGCTCAAAGTCGGTGAACTCTTCGCGCGCTTCGCGCGCATGACAACGCCGAGCTAAGCTCGATTCGTGAAAGCGACCTCGAGAAAGTGTAGAGACTGGACGGGCGCGGCCTAACCGGGTTCAGCACTTAGAACTGAATCCGCATGGTCATGGCACAGTCCGGACCACAAACGTGATTGCGGTAGCGAAAGCTATAGTGGTGCGAAAATCTGCAGCCCGTAAGGGCGTCCGGGTTCGAGTCCCGGTCATCCCATAATCAAAACGCCCAATACCTTGTGACGGCTTCCTGTGCACCTTGGTAAAAGCCGATGCGTAATGCAGCGGTTCTTAAGGTCGAAAGGCCTGGACTGTACCAATGTTCATAAAGCGAGCATTTTGGCCGCCTACGACGTAAAAAATCCCATCAACCGATCCGCCCGCTGGACCATCAACTCCAATAAGCATCGGTTTCAACGTGCTCCATTTGTCGAGCTTCGGATCGTACGATTCCACCATGTCGCTGTAACAAGACTGCTGCGCCGGCGTGCTGCTGCTGACCGTACATCCTCCGGCGACGTAGATCTTTCCGTCGACTACTGCCGCGGCGCCGTTTGATATGGAATACGGCATTTGCGCCTTCGCAGTCCACGTGTCCGTGCGCGGCTCATAAGCTTCAACGGTGTTTTCACCTGCCGTACCGTTGGGGCCGCCAACGCCACCGAACACGTAAAGAACTTCGTGAACTACAGCTACCTGTAAATTGGTCCGGCCTACCGGCAACGGCGCTTTTGTCATCCAACTATTAGCCTTTGGATCATAAGCTTCAACGGTCGTCCCTAGCGCAGGAGTTACCGGTCCCGGTTGTACGCCACCCACGGCGTAGAGGATGCCATGGACGAATCCAACGCCAAGTGCGTATCGCGGTGTCGGCATCGGAGCCTTCGTAGTCCACTTATTTGTCCATGAGTTGTAGGCCTCAACCGTCCCAACAATATTTTGGTTTCCTTGGCCGCCGACGACATATAAGACATCGCGATCCACGGCCATTGCTGCGCAACAACGAGGAGTTGGCATCGGCGCTAGCACGCGCCAGCTATTCGTGGTCGGATTGTAGGCTTCCAAGGTGTTTAGCCACGATGTCGGTTGGCAGCACGGCGCATTTCCACCACCGCCTACCGCGTAAAGAATATGGCCGGACACGCCAACTGAAAGATCGGTACTCCCAATCGGATCTGAGGCTCGCTCGGTCCACGTATTCCTGGAAAGGTGGCTGTCATTCGCGAGCTTCTGCGATCCTAGACGATATGCGATACTTCCATCGGGCAGAGCATGCGGTGAGCCGCCACCGTCAGGGCCGCTGCAAGCCGACACTGATGATGCCAAGCAGAACAGTATCGGTAGAGCGATGAGTCGGCGCAATTTCATTTTGAAGCTCCCGAACGACACAGGCGAATGCGGATATCGCTGCTTACATCATTGAAGTGCAAGCAGGCTAGCCAGAAGAGGCTTTATGCCTACGGTGGGATAGGCCCAAAACTTGAGCCAGGGATAACTGTGGATTTTCGCCCAATCGCGCAGTTGGCCTTGAATCCACCACGGCTTAACACGTGTTGTACCGTCTTTGTAGGAGACATGCGAATGAATGAACGCGCGTTCAATGTTACTGGTATGGACCTGAGCGGATATATGGTGAAAGATGCATCGCGTGCGGTCGAGTTCTATCGCGACGTGCTTGGGCTCGAACCGGTTGTCGTATATCCGGACAATCGCGGCGCTGAATACGAATTGCCTGACGGCAGTACCTTCGGTCTATGGGGTGGAGGCGGTGCGGTGATGCCGTTTCAACCCAGCAACGGCATCTTATTCGCCGTAGACGACCTTGACGAGGCCGTCCGTCAGGTTCAGAAACGCGGCATTCCCGTGATTATGCAGCATGAGACAGCTGTTTGCTTCATGGCGATGATCCAAGACACGGAAGGCAACCTGGTAACGCTACACAAGCGAAAGAGCCTGTAGGCATACCATCACTGCCGCGGTATGCGCTTCAGGTTTAGGAGCCGAATTTGATCCATTCGAAGCGTCTGACGGAGTTTTGCTATTCGCTAGGCGGTGTTGGATTGGCCCAGATGTGGCCGTCCTCATATTTGACGCGTAATACGGCGCAATATGGAATAGCGGTGCGCAACGGGAAGATATCGCGGCTTACTTTGAACTTGTGCTCGATTAAGACTCCGGATGAGAACGTGCCGACATCTTTGACCTTGTCGACCAGTTCGTCGCGTGCTACTAAGCCGAAGTCCACTTCCCGAACAACGGCTGCCCCAGTGTTGCGGAAAAAGATCTTGAGGTAAGAGTCCTCTTCCTCGACTCGACGGGTCCGGATCTTTCCTTCGCTGTCGGTGTACGTATCGGTATAGGCCGGTCGGCCTTTTTGTGCACTGCAAGTTTGAATGTGAATGCCTGACCCGGGCGTTTGCTTCTCGTCGGCCTGCACCGTTGAAACGCTGCAGAGAATGGCAATCACAACGAAGAGATACGCTGCACTTTTCATTTCACTGCTTTAGTCCGAACCGATTGCCGGCCCTTCAGGATGCGTTTCAGCGTCCGCCGGGATGCCTCCGTTCGACCTCGACATCACATTGGGTGCTTCAATGATGCGAGACAGCATTAAAACTTGAAGGAGTTCGCGGAATGCACCCATGGACTCCGATTTTTTGCCGATCGTGCACAACCTCGTCGTGTGTCAGATCGCAAACGGCACTGGTCCTATGATGAGGGACCATGGACCGGGGGCAGCGCTTTTTAAGGTCGCGGGAACGAAGAAGGCAAACGGCCGCTTTCGATGTCTTCCGTACTGCTCGGTTATTTCCGATCGCGAAGTGCAGCAGTATCATTGAATTCTATCGTTGCCCCGCAGAGGAGAACTTTCATGCGAAAGGCCTTTTCCTTATTGTTCGTGGTTGCATTATCAGCATGCGCGGGTGGCAGCAGCATGCAGTCACAGTCAGACCTCCCAACTGTCTACGGTGCCGACAATCGCGCGTCGATTGGCGCGGATACCACGTTGCAGCCCGATACATCACTCGTCTGGAACGTTCAAACGGGTGCTTCGCTCAATTTCTATTCGATTCAGGACCTCGACTACTATCCGAATACGATAACCATCAATGCAGGCGATTCGATTTCGTATCGCATTGCTAGCGGTTCGGGCGGCGATGCGCACACCGTATCGTTCGTGCCAAAAGGACAGCCGGTTCCGCCGCCCCCGGCTCCGCAAAATCTCGTTCCGGCCGGCGGTAACATCATCGACGGAACGAAATTCGTTAACTCAGGAATCCTTGCTGGCGGTCAGTTTTTCACGTTGCATTTCCCGACGGCCGGGACGTACAGAATTCTGTGTCTGTTTCACTCGCCGGCCATGGAAAGCACCGTGGTCGTTCAGCCAAGGGGATCGAAGTATCCGCACACGCCGGGTTATTATTTGAGCGCCGGCGCGCAGGACGAGTGGGCAGATTTCCGCTCCGGTGTCCAGTCGGTCGCACTCTTCCCGTTCACGCCGAATGGCAACACGTTCGCAGCCGGGATCGCGCCGGGACTGGGACACGGGCCGCCGACTCAAGCCACGGTTTTGCGGTTTTTGAACAACGGCAATTACGCCGACGTTGCGACATCCGGCAGCAAGACGGTGAAAGTTGGAACGGTATTAACGTGGGTCAATCAAAGCAGTAACGAGCCGCACACGGTAACGTTTGCAAAGGCCGGTGCTACCCAGTTACCGGGGATGCCGCCGGATCCCGCGGTCAACGTTGTCGCGCCACCGGGGATAACGCCGATCGACGGCAGCAAAGTGGTTAACTCGGGCACGTTCATCTTCGGCCAAAAATTCTCGGTAAAATTCGTTAAGGCCGGTACCTATCTCTACGGTTGCCTCTATCACGACAACTCGAGAATGACGGGCAAAATTACCGTCGTTCCATAAAACGGGGACAGAAGAAGAACGGGGCAGCACCCGCGCCGCCCCGTCTTCGGCTCTTTGACCGGCAGCACGAACCCGGGAATCACCCTTTCGTTGTGCGCTCACGGGGTCGATGCGGAAGTCGTCGCGGAATCGAAGAACGGATCCATCGCATCGAAGACGTCGAATCAGAAAATGGGGGTGAGTCCGGGATGCCCGCAGTAAATCGCGCCATCTCGTCTGTGGATGAGTACATCGCGGCGCAACCACCCGGCGCGCAAGCCGCTCTGAAAAAGCTTCGTGCCGCCGTTCGGAAAGGCGCGCCATTAGCGGAAGAGCTGATCTCCTACAAGATGCCGACGTACAAAATGGGAGCCCGTCTCGTTCTGCACTTCGCCGCATGGAAGCATCATGTTTCGCTCTATCCCGCGAGCGACACCATCCTCTCGAAATTCAAGGCAGAACTCGAAGCTTATGAAATCGACAACCGTACTATCCGCTTTCCGATCGACAAGCCCGTCCCGGACGAACTGATCGAGCGCATTGCAAGGCTCCGCGCCGAGGAAATGAAGTAACGACTACTTGATTCCAAGCTTCCCTAATGCAGCTTGGATGCTGTCACGGTCAGTCTCATAGCCCTCGATGCTCTCACGCACGATCCCTGATCCGTCCGTTACGAACAGATGCGGCAATGAAAGCGTCGGGACATTATTTTTCGTCGACGATTGACTCCTCTCAGTAGTTGTGACGCCGGGCTCGGTATCCAACTGCACGCCGTGATCCTTAGCAAACGACATGCATGCCGAATCGTCGTGTTTCTCGCAATAAGCCGAAACGGTCCGAAGCGTAACCGCTAGATCGGCGGGCATTTGGCGCGCGAAAGCCTCGACGCTCGCCGGAAGCATCTTCGGCGTCACGCCGTGAAGCATGATCTTCTCGACCTTCTCGTTCGGATCGACCGGTTTGGGGGCGTTGGCGTCCGCGCGCGCTTGAACCACCGGAAATGGTATTCCGTATTTGCGCACGATGTCGTCGCCGGCTTTCGGATTGTCGAGATAGTCGACGCCGATGAAACTGACGCGGTCCTTGAACTTCGCGTAATCCGCAACCACTTCGGGCATTTCTTTCATGCAGGCGATGCACCAAGAGGCGAAAGCTACGATCACCGTGGGGTGTCCGCCGCTTGCGGGCAAGTTCGGCGCAGCTTTGCCCACGGAAAGCGTTTCGATATCGAATGGTGCGGACGGCATGACGCCTAAAAGCGCGAGAGCCGCGAGCAGCCCGAAAATTCGACGATTCATGAGAGGCGCTTGGATAGCTGCTTGCTGCGTTCCTCGCGGTTTCGCGCGGGTATAACGGCCTATCAAGCAAAGCCGCCGCCGTATAAGGAAGTGCATTGAGCAAACTCTTTTCGCCGATTCAGTTGCGGGACGTCCAATTCGAAAACCGGATCGTAGTTTCGCCGATGTGCCAATATTCGTCGGTGAACGGCAACGCGAACGATTGGCACGTCGTCAATCTCGGGCACTTCGCGTTATCGGGTCCGGGATTGGTCTTCTTTGAAGCGACGGCGGTCAATCCTGAAGCGCGTATCACCGCGAAAGACCTTGGGCTCTACAGCGACGAGAACGAAGAAGCGACGTCGCGAGTCATCGCGTTCATCAGACGATGGACCCAAAGCAAAATCGGCGTGCAACTCGCGCATGCCGGGCGTAAAGCGTCGACGATCTCACCGTGGGATGGCGGAGGTTCCGCGAGCGGCGACGACGCGTGGGAAACCGTCGCGCCGTCGGCAATTCCGTACGGTGACTGGCATACGCCGCGCGAACTCGACGCAGCGGGGCTCGAAAAAATCCGCAATGATTTCGTCGCGGCGGCCGAGCGGTGCAAGCGTCTTGGCGTCGACGTCGTCGAATTGCACTTCGCGCACGGATATCTCGGCCATCAGTTTTTGTCGCCGCTGACGAACCATCGGGCCGACGAGTACGGCGGAAGCTTGCCGAATCGCATGCGTTTTCCGTTGGAACTCTTCGATGCCGTCCGAGCGGTATGGCCCGAGAACAAACCGCTGGGCGTCCGCGTCTCGGCGACCGACTGGGTCGACGACGGCTGGGACGTCGTCCAATGCGTGCAGTTCGCCCGTGAGCTGAAGAAGCGGGAGTGCGACTTCATCGACGTGTCCAGCGGCGGCCTAGTGCCACAGCAGAAGATCGCCGTCGGCCCGGGCTACCAAGTTCCGTTTGCCGGGGAGATCAAAAAATTGGCCGACATGCCGACGATGGCCGTCGGCATGATTACTGAACCCAGGCAAGCGGAGCACATCCTCGAGGCGGGGGCCGCGGACTTCATCATGCTGGCCCGCAGCTTCATCCGCGACCCGAGCTGGCCGTGGGATGCCGCCGACGAGCTTGGCGACGGTGAGCCATTCGTCCCCAAGCAGTATCAACGCGGCCGGACGACCCACCGAAAGTAGGGCGCCCCTCGTGGGCAGCCGGTGTCTGATAAAATTATCAACGTTAAAAACCTTCGGAAATCCGGCCCTCTTTAGAGGGTTGAGCGCCGCTCAACCCCAATAGGGCCGGGTTCTTCCCCGCGGATACCAGGAGGTCATATCTCCACGTGAAGATCGTGGTTACGGTCAAGCTCGTGCCGGACCCGAACGCTGAAAAGCGTATCGACTCAGGCTCGAAGCGTTTGGTTCGCACCGGCGTTGAAACGGTGCTGAATCCCTACGACGAATATGCGCTAGAAGCGGCGCTGCAAATCAAAGAAAAAGCCGGCGGTGACACGACCGTTACCGTTTTTGCCATGGCGCCTGAATCGCTGAAAGAGACGCTGCGTAAAGCGCTCGCGATGGGGGCGGACGACGCCGTACTGCTCAGCGATGCAGGCCTTGAAGGCAGCGACGTGTGGGCCACGTCCTACGCAATGGCCAATGCGTTGAAGAAAGTCGGCTTCGATCTGCTAATTGTCGGCGGACTCTCCGACGACGGCAGCACCGGCGCAACGCCCGGCGCAATCGCGGAACGCCTCGGGCTTCCGATGATTACGAATGCGGTGAAGGTCGATATCGCGGGCGACAAGCTCACGGTGCAACGCGAAACCGATACGGGTCATCAAACCGTCAGTGGGCCGGTGCGTTCACTCCTCACGACGGCGCTTACGTTCGGTGAACCGCGCTACGCTTCGCTCAAAGGCATCATGGGCGCGAAGAAAAAGACGATCGCGCCGTTAACGATCGGCGATCTCGGGTTGGATCAACCGGTCGGCGTGGGTGGCGCAAAAACCGAATTGCTCGACGTGAAGCCGCCCGCCGTGCGCGGCAAAGGCCAAGTCGTCGAAGCGGCCGACGCCGCAAGCGGTGCCAAAGCGATCTTCGACTTCCTTAAAGAGAAGAAACTCGTTTAATGCAAAACGTTCTTATCTATGTTCAGCACAAGGGCGGCCAAACGCCGAAAGTGACCTTCGAGATGGCGACGGAAGCGCGTAAGCTCGCCGACGCGCTCGGCGGTAAAGCGCATGCCCTCGTCGTCGGCGCGGGCGCGGAGCAGTTGGCGAAATCGCTTACGTCGTATCCGCTCGATACCGTTCACTTCAACGAAGATCCCGACGTCGAGAAGTATCTGCTCGACCCGGTCATCGATTATTTGGAAGCTGCCGCGCGCGCCATCGGGCCGTCACTCGTGCTAATTCCGAACACGCTCACCGGGAAAGACGTCGCCGGCCGTCTGGTTGCGCGTCTCAACGCGGGCATCGTTGCCGATGTCGTCGATTTCAAATTCGACGGCGGTACCGTCGACGCTATCATGCCGAAGCTGGGCGGCGCAGCGATTACGACGTGCCGGCTCAAGCCGGGTGACTACGGCGTCGCCACCGTCCGCCCGAACGCCTTCGCGGTTCAGGCCGGCGGGTCGGGCGCCACGGTGCAAGCAATCGATAAACCGGCCGGCAAGAGCTACGCGCTCACGGTCGAGAACGATGTCGAGGAGAGTTCCGGAGAGTTGGCGCTCGAGGAAGCGCCGGTGGTTGTCGCCGGCGGCCGCGGTCTCGGCGGTCCGGACCCGTTCGATACGATGCTGAAGCCTCTCGCGCAAGCGCTCGGCGGAGCCGTCGGCGCATCGCGCGCCGCTGCGGATGCCGGTTGGGTGCCCTATAGCCTCCAGATCGGACAGACCGGAAAGACGGTCAGCCCAAATCTCTATATCGCCGTTGGTATCTCCGGGGCGATTCAGCACAAGGTCGGCATGCGTTCGGCCCAAACCATCGTCTCGATCAATAAAGATGGTCAGTCGCCCATTGCCGAATTCTCCGACCTGATGGTCGTCGGCGACGCTTTCGCCATCGTGCCCGAGCTCACGAAGCTCGTGCAGGCGGCGAAGGGCTAATTTTTTCGACGGTAGCGTGACGAACGTGGGCCTTCCCGCGTTCGTCTCTTGTAAAGGACCTGGATTTCGTGAAACGTTTCGCTCTTATCGCCTCGATGGTCGTTGCTTTTGCAGCGGCCGCTCTTGCAACGACCCCGAGCGCTCAAGCCGGCCTCTTCGGCGGCGGCAAAGCCGCGGCATCGCCCAGCCCCTCGCCGTCGGCGTCGGCCTTGCCGACGGCGTCGCCGGAACCGCCGGACGTTGCTATTCCGCGCCTTCAGGCAAAGCTGAAGGCCAACCCGAACGACCAGCAAGCCATGGTCGAACTGGCGGGACAATTCCTCAACGTCAATCGTCCCGACTACGCGGTGCAGCTTTCGCAGCACCTCTTGCAGATGGGCGATAAGACGGCGCAGGTCTACTACCTCGACGGATTCGCAATGGAACAGCTTGGCCGCGTGGACAACGCCATTGGCGATCTCGAGCAGGCCGAAAATCTCGATCCGAGCAACGCCGGCGTCCTCGCGAACCTCGCCGACCTCTATCTCCGTACGAATCGCGGCGCCGATGCAGAACGCATCGCCAAGCGCGCCGTGACCTTGAACAAGGACGACGCGCAATCGTACATCACGCTCGGTGCGGTTTACGCCGCGCAGCAAAAGTACGACGACGCGCGGGCGCAGTTCGAACACGCGGCGACGCTCGATCCCAAAGACACGCGGCCGCTCTTCCAGATCGCGACGACGTACGGGCAGCAGAACAACATTCCGATGGCGATTCAGACGATCGATCGTGAACTTGCGCTCGATCCGAAAGATGTCCAAGGCTTGGTCTTCAAGGCCGATCTGTTCGCGAAACAGCACGATGACGCCAAGACGAGTTCGGCGTACGATGACGCCGTCGTAGCCGCCACGAGCGACGACCAAAAGGTCGCGATCCTCGTTCGCAAAGCAACGTACTACATCGACGAAAAGAAAACGGCCCAAGCGCAGAGCACGTTCGATCAAATGATCGCGCAGTATCCGAAGGTCGCCGCCGCGCACGTTTCCTACGGCGACTTCTGGGGTTCGCAGAAGAACATCCAAAAGGCGCAGCAAGAATGGCAAACCGCGCTGACCATCGATAAGGACAACCGCGAAGCCCTGCTCCGCATGGCGCAGGTGGCAATGAGCGCCGGCAAGATGACCGACGCCGTCGGTTATCTGAAGCACCTCACGCAAGTTGCGCCGGACGCGCAAAGTTTTGCGATGCTCGGCCAGGCGTACTCGTACACGCATAACTACTCGTCCTCAAAGGACGCGTGCAGCAAGAGCTTTCAGATCGACCGTCAGCCGTCGACGCTCGGCTGCATCGCAGGCGCCGATTTCGAGATGCGCAATTACAAGGAAGCTTCGGCCATTTTCGACGCGCTCGATCGTGCTGCGCACGGTTTCCTCGATCAGAATCCGCAGTTGCTGTATATCGCCGGCAAGTCGTACCAGCAGACCAATCAGAAGCAGAAGGCGCTCTCGGCGTACAAACGGCTCCTCGGCGAGATGCGCAAGGGCACGAAAGAATACGGCCAGATTCAGCAAGCGATCGCGGATCTGAACAAGCAGAAACACTCGAAGTAGAGGTTCGCGCTAGAAGCGCAAAATGAAAGTCGTCACCGACGAAATCTACGGCGACCATCTCCGCGGCATCGGGCATCCAGAATCGCCCGATCGCGTGGAGGTGGTCGCCGCGCTTTTACGCGAACGCGGACTGCTCGGCGAAACGGTTCGGGCGCGCGATGCAACCGATGAAGAAATCGAGCGTGTCCACTTTGCGCGCTATCTCGAGCTCGTCAAACGCGAAACGCATGGTTTGCATGATGCGCGATATCTTTCGACCGGCGACGTCGTCGTCGACGGGTATTCGCTCGCGGTTGCGCGCCGTGCCGCCGGCGGCGCGATAGCGGCGATGGAAGCGTCCGTGTCGGCCAATGCGCCGGTGTTTGCCCTGGTTCGGCCGCCGGGCCATCATGCCGAATCGCAACGCGGCATGGGGTTCTGTCTTTTCAACAACGCGGCGATTGCGGCGCGATCGTTTCAAGCGCAGCACGGCGGCCGCGTGCTGATCGTGGACTTCGATTACCACCACGGCAACGGCACGCAAGATATCGCCGGCGAAGGCATTTCCTATCTCTCGACGCATGCGTCGCCGGCGTATCCCGGAACCGGTTTTGAAACCGCATCGATCGGCCGGGACCTGATCGTGAATGTCCCGTTACCTGCCTCCGGCATCGCGACGGAAGCGTTCGCTGCGATCTGGGAACGGCTGCTGGAGCGCGCGGGCGAATTCGTTAAGCCCGATGCAATCGTAGTGAGCGCCGGATTTGACTACGTCAAAGGCGATCCGGTTGGTGACCTAGGTGTCGACGTAGAGGTCGCCGCCGCACTCGCAAGCGCCATCGGTTCCGTGGCGCAACGCTACTGCAACAATCGCGTGGCGTACGTGTTGGAAGGCGGCTACGACGTTCATTCGCTTGCCGAGTCGATCGAACGCGTTCTGGTTACCGGCGCGAAAAATGAAAGGGATCCGCTCGGAAAGGCCGCCGGCGCGTCTATTCCCGCGGAGGCACGCTCGTATCTTAGCCGATTCGACGAGTTACTTGATTAAGCGCCGCGCGCGGCCAGCGCCGTAAGAGCGCGCAGAGCATCTTCAGCGCGGTCAGCCGGAACGAAGAGATGGTCGTGATGGTAGGCACTCACGACGTTGGCGGGGATGCTCTCATCGGTCAACGCGCGCGCCATTTCCGCAAGAAAACCAACGGCGTTCAGCGCCGAGTAGGCGTTAATGATAATGCGGCGCCATGTGCCTTCGTACGGGATCTTAAAGCGCGTAAGTTCGGCGACGGGCGCAACAATCGTGGCGCCTTCGTGTTCGTGGAAAACCATCAGCGGTTTTGCGAGCGCTACCGGAAACGTGGCGTCGACCGAAGCGAACGACCACTCTTGCTCATCGAGTTCAGGCTTCATTGACGCGAGCAGCACTTCAAGGCGTTTCTCGGCCACGTTACGGAACCACCGACGCAGCAATGCGCTGCAGTTCGTTCAAATCCAGATCGCCGACCAGTGCGAAATGCAATCCCTGTTCCGACCAAGCCAAGAGCGTTGTCGGCCCTTCTTGAACGTACTGGCCGTCTTTATTCTCGAAATGGACTTGGCTGACGCGATATCGCGACATGTCGACCGCCGCGCCTTTCGCATTTTGAAAAAGCGAAACGGTGCGAATGCCGTCGGAATACAGCAGGTGTAACGTCCGAATACCTTTTACGTCGGCAACGTCGCCTTCGACCGGCGTAAAACCGAGCGGCAGATACTTCGGACCGTGCGCCGAAAAGCCGGCGGTTTTCAGCAGTTCCTGAAGATTGTTGGACGGTATGCCGCGGCTGGGGCCCTGAATTCTTGGAAGCGTTGCCGGCACGTCGAAGACCGCGGCCGGAATGTCGTTCGTATACCGAAGCTGTTCGAAGCGCGTCTGTGCAAGCAGCGAGCCGTTCGCGCCGTACGTTTCACGCTCGAGAACCAGCTTGCTCGCTGCATCGATGCGCACGCGCATGGTCGTCTGACCGGTGTGCTTATTATTCAGAAGCACGACCTTCACCGCGCGTCCGTTGGATGTTTCGTCGGGCCCGTAGAGGGCGTTGTAGTTCGCGTTCAGCAGCGCGAAGTTATCGTCTTCGGCCACTTGATCGTCGATCGGATCGTCTTGCGTAACGACCACGTGATCGCGTTTGACGTCGATGGAATAGGACGTATCGCCGCGCGAGATGATGGAATCGCCGTAAAGATCCTGGGGTGCGAGATACCAGCGGCGCGTAAGATCGGGCGCCTTGTGTTCGATGCGGTAGATTGCCGCTTCGGATTTCTGCGCGCCGAAACGCAGCGTCTGGACTTCGCCGACGTATGAAAGCTGCTGCGGTGCACCCATCGCATCCCGCAACAACCCTTCGGCCGGCTGCGACGCCGGCGCGGCGCCGGCATGCGGCGCCGCTAGGAAAATCGCTGCGAGCGCCGCCAGCGCGATCTTAGCGCGCAACGTCCGCCGTCATGACGGTGGTGTTGCTGACTGCGACGACATCGCTGTTCGTTTGATCGCTTTCTAGCTGCGTGGGCACCGCGTTGCCTTCACCGAAGGGAACGGTGCTGGTCAACGCCGCGTGATCGTCCAGGTAGTACGCCGCGTCGATCATCGTCGTGGAACCGGCGTGGTGCGTGGCCGTAACGCCGAAGTAGATGGCCAACGCCGCCACCGCAGTAACGGGCACGGCGACCGCCGGCCGGAAGAGCGCGCGCAAGCGATCGGCGAGAGAGGGCTGGGGCGGCGATTCAATCGCGGCCCAAATACCGTTGACTACACCCTGCGGCAGCTCGCGTTCGGTTTCGCGCGCGTGTACCCGAAGCGACTCCGACAGGCGTGCTTCGAGTTGATAGCGCGCGCGGCATTCATCGCACGACTCGACGTGCATCAGAATTGCGGCATCGTCTTCCGGCGAGAGTTCGCGGTGGATGTAATCGATTAATTTTTCGGTGCTAGGATGTTGTTCTTGTTTCATGATTTTGCCGAGTAGTGTTCAACGAGTTTTCGAAGTTGGTGTCTCGCCCGATGGAGACGAGAACGAACGGTTCCGATGGAGCAGCCTACGATCTCTGCTATCTCTTGGTAGCTGTACTCCTCGATATCCGCGAGAACTACAACTTGCCGTTGATCCGGAGAAAGTGCTTCAAGCGCTTTTGACACCGCCTCACTAAACTGTGATTCGACCATTTCCTCGATGGGCGTAACAGCAAGCGGGCGCTCTCCTCCGAAATCTTGGGGCGCATTATCCTCAGGGATCTCCTCTTGATAACGTCCTTTTCGCCTCCGAAGTTCATCTCGATGCAAATTCGTGACGATTCGGTAGATCCACGAGAGAAACGATGTGCCGGGCTGGAAACTGCGCCAGGCGCGATACACCCGGATAAACGCGTCCTGAGTCAGGTCGCGAGCGTCGGCCTCGTTGTGCGTGAGCCGCAGGGCAAAGTTATAGGTCGCCTTGCCGTACTGCTCGATCGCACGTTCGAGGAACGCCCGTTGCTCCGGGGAGGGCGGTTCGAAAGGCTTTCGCGGTGCTGCCATGGATTCGAAGGCCTCTTACCCGCGAAGAAGGCCCCCGGCCTCCTCAGCGCCTGCTCGAAAGCTCTATTGATTCTTCCAGAGCACGCGGCCGACAACCCAGAGCCCGGCCGTAACAAACGCCAGGATAACGAAGAAGAAGCACACTTCGAGAAGCACGATGCCGGCAAACTGACAACCGCCGCATAAGGCCACCACGCCCGCCACGAGGGAGAGCTTAAGCCGCTCGAACGGGTTACTCGACATGCCTGAAATCGCGCGCGCCTCGGCGATCGCGCCGTCGGGATCCCAGCCGCCCGTCTCGGCGATATAGGCCACCTTGCCGTTCGGCTGGACGATAAAGAGGCTTGTCGTTTTGGATGAAATTCGCCGAGCTGATGCGCAGCGAGTCGATCCCGAACTGGTTCAGGATGTGCTGGATCGTCGAGCCGGTCCCGGTAAGCAGATGCCAAATCTTGGGATCGGCCCCGTAACCGGCCCCGTATTCACGCAGGACGGCCGGCGAATCGTACGGCGGGTCGAGCGTGATCTCGACCAATGCGAACCGCGCCGGGTCCAAATGCGACTGCATGTAGGCGTATTTGCCGCTGATCGCGGGACACAACGTGCGGTCGGGGCAGCGCGTAAAGATGAACGTCACGAGCACCGTCTTGCCGGCGTACGCCTTCGCAAGATCGACAACGCGTTCCGTTTTGGTCGACCAGTTTGGCACTCGGTAAGGGCTTTCCGATGTCTACCGGAATGACGCGGTCAGGCTGCGGGGCGCCTGGAGAGAACGGCGCCGCCGCGACGGCGTCGCGAAGTGTCCACGGCGTCGTCGACTTATCGAGGAATCCGTCGATGCCGGTGCCCGGAACGAACGTCGCCTGGGGTTCGATGCGGTAATTGCGCGTGGTGCTCGGAAGCGTTTCGGGAATTGCGTCGTTTCGAACGATTGCCGTTTGCGGGCTCGGCGCAGCCAAAACCGTCCCATGAAAGGGAATGAGGCCGGCGACAAAAGCGAGCGCGAAGATCATCGGGCGAGCGTGCGGATGTCGGCGGTAAACGCCTGCAGTGAATCGTCGTCGTCGTGCATCACGCGTTGATTGCCGTCGCGATCGATCAAGTAAACGACGGAACTGTGGGCGTCGTCATAATCGTCGATACCGGCGTGCTTGCCGGGAATTCGTTGCGCCCACACGTGATACGCGCGTTCCACTTGCTCGACTTGTGATCGCGTTCCCGTAAGGCCGACGATATGCGCGCCGGAGTAGTGCGCGATGTATCGGTGCATCACCGCCGGCGTATCGCGTTCCGGATCGACAGTGACAAACGCGATCTCGACGTTGGCGGAGTTAGCGCCCTGTTGCGCTACCGCGCGCGTTAACTTCGCAAGCGTGAGCGGACACGTGTCCGGGCAGTGGGTGTAGCCGAAGAAGACCGCGACAGTCGTTCCGTGCTGGTCCGCAAGCGACCAGGATTGACCCAGGTCATCGGTCAGCGTAATCGCCGGTGCGGGACCGGCGTGAAGGGATGTCCCTTGGAAACGCGCATCGGCGCGCCCCATGCCGGCACAGCCGGTAAGGCCGAGCAGCGATGCAAGCACGAGCGTTCCGACGCGGTTCATCATGCGTAGCTTACGCCCATAGCGGGCGCCGGGCTATGACTTAGCTGCCGCCCGGGTGGATAATCGTCATGAACGCCATCCACACGCCGAGCGCGATGCACAGACCGGAAAGCGCAAAGGTGATCGCGTTCCCCAGCGGGCGGTTGTGCCGCTCGCCGATGACGCGTTTGTCGTTGACGAGCACTAGCAAGAAACCGAGCACAATCGGGAGGACGAAGCCGTTGAACGCCTCGACGTAGACCGTGATCTTCACGAGCGGCAAATTCGGAATAAGCACTACGCCGGCCGCTACGACGACGCACGCCACGAACAGTCCCGTGAACCGTTTTGCGCGCAATCCGTCGTTGAGCGAACAACGCCAGCCGAACGCTTCGCCGAATGCCCACGCGGTTGCGAGGGAGACGACGAACGCGCCGAGCATCGACGCGCCGATCAGCGCAACGCCGAACGTAACGCCGGCCAGGTGTCCGACGAGGGGTTCGAGCGCAATGGCCGCATGCGCTGCGTCGCTTACCGGGATGTGCCGGACGAAGAGCGTCGCGGCGGTCGTAATTACGACGGCGCACATGATCGCTTGCGTGAAGACCGCACCGAGCGCCGTGTCGACGCGCGCGAAATTCAAATCGTTCAAGCGCAGTCCCTTATCGACGGTCGCGCTCTGCTGATAGAAGATCATCCACGGCATAATAACCGCGCCGATGTTTGAAGCGATCAGCAGCAAGTAGTTGTAATCGGTGAGCGGCTGGCTTCCGAACAACCCTTTCATTACGACTTCGTGCACGGGCGGATGCGCCGCAAAAGCCGCCGGAATAAACAGCAGTTCCACTAAGCACAGCGCAAGTGCAAACGTTTCCGCGCGTTTGTACGAAGCGGTAAAGATTACGCCGATCAACAGCACCGCCGCAACGATGACGATCGGTGCGGGATTCAGACCAAAAATCATCGCTGCGCCGGCGATACCGGCGAATTCGGTGACGAGCGCCGCAATATTTGTAACGAGCATCGTCCCGAGCGACACCCACGTCCAGCCGATGCCGTAGTGCTCGCGAATGAGGCGCGCGTGGCCTTTGCCCGTAACGACGCCTAATCGAACCGTCATTTCTTGCACTACAAATAGCGGTACGATCAGGAGCAATTGCAGCAGAATCAGTTTGTAGCCGTACTGCGCTCCCGAGGTTGCCGCAGTCGTGATGCTTCCGGCTTCCGTGTCGGCAAAGGCCACGACGAGACCGGGCCCCGCGACGGCCAGGAACCGCAAAAGCCAGCGCCGCCAGTCGGTTCGGCGGGCGGCGGGAGCGGCGGGCGATTCTGCGGCGGCCATGTGTTGTTAGGTTAGCCTAACTCGGCTCTTTGGCCCTCCGAGAAATATCCGTGAAAACCATTTTCATTTCTGGGCGCTCACCTGTGGCACTCGCAGGTAAATCGTTGCCATCCTGGCAAGCAGCGTGCTGACATGCCGACCCTATCGATCGCCGTGCTGATCCTCCGCGTGCTCTTAGGCGCGGTGTTGATCGTTGCCGGGGCGCTGAAAATCGGACACGCAGCCGATCTCGCCGCGGCTATTGCCGGCTTTCGCCTTCTGCCGGCAGCGATCACCGCGCCGCTCGCCTTGGTGCTGCCATACTTTGAAGTGTTGCTCGGTCTCTATCTCGTTGCCGGCCTCTTCACGCGCGTCGCCGGCGCGGTGGCGGCGGCGCAGTTTGTTTTATATGCCGCAGCCATCGCCTCGGCGGTCGTTCGACATATCCCGGCGAACTGCGGATGTTTTGGACCGGCCGACGCCGCAACCGCGGACTGGCCGCACGTCGCTTTCGATCTGATCCTCGCTGCAATCGCAGCCATCATTGCTTACGGAGCACCTGGAGTGCTTGCCTTGGACCGGAGACTCGTTAGGAAATGAATCAACGCCTGCTCGCCACCATCTCGATCGTCGTCGTCGCGATTCTTGTTATCGGCGGGGTGCTTTACACGAAATTGCATCCGTCGCACCAACTGCAGAACGCCTCGCAAGCACCGACGGTAGGAACGGCCCAAATGGGCCGGCCGGCTCCCGAGTTTCGCGCCGCAACGACGAACGGCTTGTTCGATCTTGCGACGGCGAACAAGCCGGTCTTCTTGGAAGTCTTTGCGACGTGGTGTCCGCATTGCCAACGCGAAACGGCCGTCATCGACAAGCTTTACGGCGCGTACAAGTCGCGCGTCGACTTCATCGCGATCCCCGGGAGCGACACCGGCATGGACGGCACGTCACCGTCTTCGCAACTCGACGTCCTTACGTTCAAGGACAAGCTTCACGTCCAGTATCCGATCGCCGCTTACGATCCGACGCTCTCGATTGCGAACCTGTATCTGCAGGGCGGCTTCCCGACGATCGCTGTGATCGGAAAAGACAAGAAAGTTTCTTATCTGAATTCCGGTGAGATCTCGTTCGGCGAATTGCAGCGCGAGATCGATAAGGTCTTGAAAGGCTAATCGTTCGGCGGAAACGTGTAGTTCGGCGGCGGTACCACTTTGCCGACTTCGAGCACGATTTGCTGATGTGCTCTGAGCGGAATGGCCTTCAAGTCGCCGTCGTACTTCACTCCGTTGACGTAGGCCGTAACCGGGCCTTTGATGCCTCCGACGTTATCGGCGGTCAGCGGCTCGCCCCAGATGTCGAAAAATTTCCCAAGCGTGAAGCCGCTCTGTCCCGGGGGCGCCAGCTGCGGCGCTTCGATGTGAATGATGCCGCTCGCGTCGTGCGTGTGCAGCCAGTAGAGACATCCGCCGCCCGACGTCGGCGTTCCGCCGACGAGTTTCGGAACTTGAACCTGTTTGCCGTTGTTGAAAATCGCCAAGTGCGAATGCACGTGCAGCGTCATATACTCCATGCCTGCGCACGTGATACCGTCGACCGCCTGTCCATGACCGCCCTGAGCCGTATTCGCGCCCTGGTTCGACGACTTAAAGATCATGCGGCGCCGAGTGCGCTGCCGTCCGCCAGCTGGACGGGTGCCGGCGTCTTTTCGCCCGACGCAATCGGTGCCGGAGACGGCGTTGCGAGTGCGGCGTCCACCGCGCGGTTTTGTTGCCAACGCGCAAAGGCAAGACCGCCGATCAACAACACGAGAATAACGGCGACCGAGATGTACACGGTAGTCATCGGATCGCGCCGTTGAGGCGGCGGCGTTTGACCACCGCGAGTCGTCTGGCGGCGGCGGGCGCGCGAATTCGAGTCTGGCATCGGTCCCCTACGAAATGGTGAGTGAGATGAGATCGCTCGTATCGGACGGATCGAGCACGCGTCCCGGCACGAAGATAATTGCGAACGTAATCGGACACAGCGGCGCTGAGCGGCGTCATCGCGCGCATGTAGCCCGTGGCGCGGAACTTTTTCATGTCGCGCGCAAGTCGAATATTGGTATTTGCTGCGAAGCTGTTCCGGCATTTCGATGAACTCGATGCTTTCGGGAACGTTTAACGCAGCGAAGATCGGCCGCACGAGATCGAGCCAAGTGCGCGCCTCACCGGAGCCGATATTGACCAGGCCGGTAAGACCGGATTCCGCGACGTCAACGGTCATCGCGACGGCGTCTTTGACGTAGATGAAGTCGCGGCGCTTGTTCGCCGTGCCGGAATTCGCGGGCGATAGCTCTTGAAGAGCCGAACGGATCCCGTATCGCGAATCTGCTCGAACGCCTTGAGCACGATGCTGCGCATGTCGCCTTTATGGTCTTCGTTCGGGCCGAAAACGTTGAAGTATTTTAAGCCGACCATGCTGCCGCCGAGTCCGGTGCGCTGCGCGTACAGATCGAAAAGATGCTTCGAATAGGCATACATGTTCAGCGGGCGGAGCGAACGCAGATCCGCCGTATCGGAGAGGCCGCTTTCCAGCGCGCCGTACGTCGCGGCAGAAGAGGCATAAACGAAACGCGCGTCTTTTTCCAATGCCCAGTGCGCCAACTGCTTGGTGTACTCGTAGTTGTTGCGCATAAGGTAATCGGCGTTCGTCTCCGTCGTTGAAGAGCAAGCGCCAAGGTGATACACCGCGGAAATGTCGCCGAATGCGTCCGGATGGTCGGCTGTCAGATCGGCGAAATCATCGGCATCGACGTATTCCGAGAAGCGTAATGGAACCAGATGCTTCCATTTCTCAGAATTATCTAAGCGGTCGACGACGATAATGTCTTCGTATCCGCGCTGGTTCAAAAACCAAATCAGGGCGCTGCCAATTAGGCCCGCGCCCCCTGTTATGACGGTTGTACTGCGTGAGAGTTCATGCATGGCTGACGAGTGGCCCCTATTCCGCCTGGCAAAACGGGGAGTCCTGTCCGGCCGCCAGGACGAAAGACAAATATTTGAGAATCAATCGCAAATCGTGACCAGGGTTAGAGCTGCCGGGCTGTATGCCGGCCTGCACCTTACCGCTCGCTATCGTGTCGCACATCGCGGCCGAGGCGCTGGCGCTGCACCAAAGCATGCTCTCCGTAGCCGCTTCGCCGCTGCATGCCTACTTGGGCGTTATTGCGGTGCTTTGCCTCGCCGTTAGCGGCATCATCCTCGCGACCGGCCGCTGTGAGCTCCGGCGGCTCGGCGGGTTGCTAGCCAACGATCTGCCCTTCGAAGGCCAAGGCCTTCGCTTCTTCGGGGTAAGCGCAGCCGTCCAGTTCGGATTTGCGGGCGTGACGCTTTTCGGAGAAGGTTCTCTCGACGCAGCGAACGCGCTGGTGGCACTCGTCGCGGTGGCGATTGCGAGTCTTATCACCTCGGCATTGCTTGCGTTCGTACGCGAGCGGCTGCACCACACCACTCTCGCCCGCTTCGAATCTCGCGTGTTCACGGCACGCCGCGTTGCGCTTCCGCGCCCCGCGTGCCTTGCCGGGCCGTACTTCGCGTACGTTCCGGTCCGGGGCAACCGCCCTCCACCTCTCCGCTAGGTAGTCAACCGGCCGCGCCGTCACAGGCGTCTTTTCGTCTACCTTTGCTAGGAGAATCATGTCACGGATTTCTGCCCTGTTTCTTGGGGCCTTTTTAGCGCTTGCGCCGCTCAGCGCACCGGCGCAAACGCCGATCTTTTTGAACGGCATCGTCTTCGACGACACGGGCCACCCCGTTTCGGGCGCGGTCGTGCAAGCCGCGGGCGAAAACCTCACGCTGTCCACCAAAACGGACAACGCGGGGCACTTCGCGTTCCCGACTCTGGACGCCGGACGATACCAGCTTACGGTCGTGAAGGGCGATGAGAAGATCAGCGAGCCCGTCTCGCTTACGTCGTCCGGCGAGACCGTTACGCTTGCATTGACGCCGCTGAAGACCATCGGCCACACCGTCACCGTTACGAACCCCGTTTCCAAGCGCTCGGGGACCGACGTCGCGATCGATTCCGGACAGCTTGCGCATCTGCCGACGGGACAGTACATGCCCTCAATTCTCGCGCAGCTGCCGTCGGCAGCAGCCGGCTCGAACGGCCAAGTGCACATCAACGGCGATCACAACGGTCTCAATTACTACATCGACGGCGTGCAGATGCCGGCGAGCTTGAACCGTGGATCGGCAATGAAATCGATCCGGCGAATATCGGCTACCTTGACGCGCTCGAAGGCGCGTATCCCGCGCAGTACGGCGACAAATTTGCCGCCGTCCTGAATATCGGAACCCGCGCGTACAGCGGTGCGGCCGGCTATCAATTCTCCGCCGAAGGCGGCTCCTTCGATACGTCGGACGGAACCTTCAGCTATCATGCGCCGTCCGGACGCGGTGCCTTAAGCCTTTCAACGTCGTTCGGGCGCAACGCCCGCGGTATCGATCCGCCCGTGATCGATGCGATGCACGACGACGCCAGCGACGCAAGCCAATTCTTGCGCTACAGCTTGCCGATGCACGGTGCGGATCTAGTCAATCTCGACGTCATGCACACGCTGCAGACCTATCAGATTCCGATCGATACTTCGCACTCCGCGCCGCTCGCAACCGACGACAACGAATATCAGAACGATACGTTCGTTTCGCTGCAGTACCGTCACTCGATCGGCGATCACGGGGCGCTGTCCTTTGGTCCGTCGTTTCGCCGCTCGAATTGCTCGACACCAACGATCCCGGAAACGACCTTGCTCCCGCGGCGGGCACGAGTCTGCACGGACTTCAGTGACTGCAACTACTATTCGGTTTTCGCCAACCGTACGTCGCATGACTATCGCTGGACGACAGACTACGCGTTGCGTTCATCGAAACACGAAGTGCGTGCCGGAGCGATCTATGGACGCGTCCGTCGTCGACAAAGACTACGTCATCACGCTTCAACCGGATAACGCGCTTAATCCGAGCGGCGGCACGTTCACCGCGACCGACACGTCGCCCAACGTCGCGCACCAGCAGGAGCTGTATCTGCAAGACTCTTGGACGATGGGCAATTATCTTCTCGACTACGGCCTGCGCATGGACGCATTCCAGGTGGGCTCGACCGATTTTAAGAGCGGCTTCTCGCAGTTTAGCCCGCGTATCAAGTTGACGCGCACCCTCGGAAAGAAAGCCAGCGTCTACGCCTACTACGGGCGGCTTTTCGTTCCGTTCTCCTTTGAGAACGTCTCGCCGGCAACAGCCGCATCGCTCTACGTGAGCGGCAGCAGTCCGGGGGCCGTGTTCGACCTGAAGCCGCAGCGTGATTCGCTATACGAAATCGGCGGCCACACGGCCGTCGGGTCGTCGGATCTGGGCATCCGTATTTCCCATAAGGTTTCGACCGATTATCTCGACGACACGCAGGTCGGCGCTACCAACCTGCATCAGGACATCAACTTCCCGCAGGGACGTGTCGACATCATGACCGCGTATTTGCAGCATCCGCTTGTACGCGACGGGCGTGCGTACTTCTCGCTAACGCACAGCATGGCGCAAAACAGCGAAAACTGCGAAACACAGCTGTTGCAGAACTGCGCGGCCGGCGCTCTGCCGGGCGGCATGTTCGTGCAGTCGGATCACGATCAACGTTGGGACGCCAATGGCGGCGTGCTGTTAAACGACACGCACGGCGGCTGGTTCTCGTTCAACGGCGAGTACGGCAGCGGTCTTTCGACCGACCCCGCAAACTGCAACGGGAACGTTATTAACTGCAAAGTTCCGCCGCATTTGATCTTCAACGCGGAAAAAGGCGTGCAGCTTTCGCCGCATGCCACGATGTCGCTCGCGATCGCGAACTTGTTCGACGACCGCTATGCGTTGACGCTGGACAACTCGCTGCAGGGAACGCACTATGCGCGTCCCCGCAGCGTCATGATTCAGGTCAACCTGAAGTAGCCTCTAAAAGGGAGCGGTTATGCGAAATAAAATCCGCCGGCCGCTCCCGATTTGCGTCGTGTTGAAGCCGTTGGCAATCTTGATGACGTACTGATGGTTCAACAGGTTTTCGACGTCGAGACTCACGCCGAGCCCGCGCCGTGCGTCGATCGGCAGCGTCCTTCCGAAGCCGAGGTCAAAGGTCGTGTGCGAGGGCAAACGCCCACTTAGATCTTGGTTCGTGCTTTCAAACTCGACCGGATAGCCGGTGCCGTAGTTTGCCTGCAGGCTCCCATACCATGCGTGACCGGCGCCGAAGCGGTGCGTGTATCCTCTCGATCGCGCGACCGTTTGATCGTGGTCTTCGGGGGCAAGCTGCGCGGGCGACGTGAGCGGCAATCCGCCGTTCACGTCCGGCGGAAACAGAAACGTCGAACCGGAGATGCCGCCCGCATACGATCCCGATACGGTGCCGCTGAGGAACCACGAGTCGCCGGAGTGCGAAGAGTCCTCTAACCGGAATTCCACGCCGGTGTCTTCACCGATTGCGTTGTTGAATACCGCGAAGAGCGGTGTGTTCAAGAACTGCGTCGTATCCAATACGTTCACGGCCGTGCGCTTGAAAACGTTCACGTAACCCTTCATGTGTGCGTTGAAGGTGTGCGCGACGCCCATTTCCAGGTAAGAGTCGCGCTTCGGGCTTTAAGTCGTACGCCGGCGATCCCGTGCATCCGCTAAAAAGAACGCAATCTTGCCGCACGTCTTCCAACTGCGGTGCAGCGTAGAAGCGGCCGTAGTACGCGTGGAGATGTTGCGGTCGCCATCGGAGAGATTGAAGCCGATGCGCGGGCTGAGTTGCCACCCGCCGGTGTATCCCGTGGAATGATCGTACCGGAGGCCGTAGTTAACTGCGAGGCTGCGCGACGGCTCCCATTGATCTTGCGCGTACAAGTCCGATTTGCGATCCGGCACGTTGCTGCGCAGTCGAAAAGCCGAAGTATCCAGGCGGCGACGGCGGAGCGGGCGGCGGAGTAGACGGCGCCAGATTACAATCTGCAGAGTAGCAACCGAAGAGTTGCGTCGCGTCGAAGTTCTCGCGGCTTGCGTCGAGCCCCACCTTCACGTTGTGGTGTTCTGAGGTGTGCAGCTGGGACATGCGCAACCCGGTGTACGTCGCGCGCCTATCTTGCGCAAGGCCAACCTGCTGGGCAAACGCCGGAGCGTTCGGATCGGTAGAGCCATTGGGCGCAAGAGCAAGTACGTCGTTTGGCAGATCGCCTTCATACGCAACGCGGGTGTACCGGACCCAGGGAATCAGCTGGAAAACGCTGTTGCCGTCCTTCGAACTCCGCGTGTAATTCAGGTTGAAGAAGCGGTCGTACTCCCGCTGCACGTCGTCCGTGCCCGGAACCTGAAAGATTGGGTCGTTCGGATTATTGGAATCCGTGTTGATGGGGATCTGAAACTGCGCGAACTGATTTGACAGATCGAACGCCAGCGTCGATTGCGCGATTGAGCTGCGTGATGACTCGCAAAAAGCCATCGCTTTGCGACGAGTCGTCGTGAATCGGTTGATACGTCGGCGCATCGATGCCGCGAGCGGTGCGCTGCGTGTTCAGATTGAGGGAGACTTCGGTGTTCCCGAAACGCGCGAGTTCGTTCATGCTGCCGACGGCGGAAGCGTAGTTGCCGCCGCCAAGGCTCACCGTCCCGTATGCGCCCGGTGGCACGTCGGAAAGGCGGCTGGTCACGACGTTGACGATGGCGCCGGCGCGGCTGCCGCCGTATTCCGCCGGCATGGCGCCCGTGAAAATTTCGAGTGAATCGATCGACTTCGGATCGATCAACTCAGCAAAGTTGGAAGACGTCGCTTGCGGAAGCGGCGCCCCGTCGATTTCATAGGTCAAGCCGTGAAAGCCGTGCGCTACCGGCTCGTTGTACGAAAAACGCACGATCCCGGGAACCGTTTGAATCAACCGGTCGAGGCTGTCCCGGTTCGGCGACGTGGCGATTTGCGCGCGCGAAACGGCGGTCACGGATACCGGCGTTCCGCCCACTCCGGCATGCGCGGTGACATTGGTGTTGGCGATTTCTTTGAGCTGGTCGAGCGACACGTCGACGCGCGCGACCGAGTCGCTGCTGACGTCGATGTCGATCGTGCGATCGGCCGCACCGCTCGAGTGAATCGTTACGTGATAGTGACCGAACGGCACTTCCGGAAAGACGAACTCACCGTTCGCGTTTGTAGTGGTAGAGAAGCGCGAGCCTTCGCCGGTAAGCGAAACGGCTGCGCCGGCCTGGGGTTTGTTCTTGAAGACCACGGTGCCTCGCACGACGCCGCTGGTTGCAGCAGACGCAGGCAGCGCGCACCAAAAGAACAAGACGGCGACGAACGCCGCGAGCAATCGTTGCATGTTCTCCTCGATTAAATGTAGTTTTAGTGACGATAGCTGGGGAGCGCCTTAGGCGCAGACCGTCATGCAAGGAGGCGGGCGAACGAAAAGCTTGCGGCTTGTGGCGATTCGCGATACGAAAACCGGCAGTTCGAAGCACGATAGCCAGACCCGTGTTCGCTGAACGAAGGCGTTCCTGAAGATGGCGAGGACGAGTTTTGCCACGGCCGCGATGGCGGCGGTTGCCGCGGCGTGGACGACGACTACTGCAAGACCGAGGGCGAGCGCGATTAAGAGCAGCGGGTCGTCGGCATGCGCACCTTCGATGCTTTCGAACAAGCAGTACCAGCCGGTCGTGGCTAGACCTAACAAGGGGATGCCCGGCAGGCAGGTTGCAAGGCGTGCTGCTAAGACGCTTCCGTCGAGGCATCGCCCTGCGCAGGACCATGCTAAGGCAATCGCGGCCAGCACGAATGCGCCCACGCCGGCATCGACCAGCGCGATCAAAAGACTGTGGTAGGGGCCGCCCATGGTGTGCCCGTTTCCATACGCGGCCGAGTGGCCGAGGACCGAAGCTAGCAGGCCGAGGGCAAAGGCTCCGGGCAACTCCCGTACCTTCATGCGGGTTTGCTTTCGTATACGGGCCAGGTGTGGCCTTGAGCCCGCGTCGTATTCATGGCGTCCCCCGAAAGATGAGTCACCCGGCCCTGGGCGGGTGGCGTACTCTGCGGGATATCCTCAAGTAAGAACTCTCCAAAAATTATGAATAGCCGTCTACCCGTCGAAAATGCCGACACCGTCAGCCTCGTATGTGCGTTGCTGGTGCGCTTCCCTGAGCTCGCATCGATCCGGTCGGTGCCGGCCGAACGCACCGTGCGGCTTACGTTTGCCGTGAAGTCCCGGCTCGACAAGAAGTCACAGGCGGCGCTCCGCGACGGCATCGAGGATCACGTCGGCGGGTATCTGCTGCTGGCCAAAGACGAAGCGCAGATGGTTCGCGTCGAGTTCGAAAGCGATCGCACGACCACATTCATTCACGTCACGCGCGATCTGGAGACGTTCTCTAAAGAAGAACTGGAGATGCTGGTAACGCTCTGTGCAGAGCGGTACGGCGATACACTCGTACGCAACCCGCTTCCCGAGGATCACTTGGATTCAGATCCGGTCGCGCAGGACGAGGCGGCGCTTTACGCGATCGAGGCGTTGCGCGATCCGGCGCAATCGAAGAGTTTGGTGGGCTTTCGCGAAGAAGCCCGAGTGCTTGTCTACTTCTTGAAATCTCAACGGAAAGCGAAGGCATCGTCGCGCCGCTGAACGACCCGCTAAATCTTCTGCTCATTGGGGACGTCGTAGGTTCGCCGGGGCGGGACACGTTGAAACGATGTGTGCCGCTTGTCCGCGATCAATACAACGTCCATGCTTGCATTGCCAACGGCGAAAATGCCGCCGGCGGATTTGGGCTTACCGCGCAGACCGCCGAGGAGATGTTCGCAACGGGCGTCGACTTCATTACCAGCGGCAACCATATCTGGGACAAGCGCGACTTCAAGACGTATCTAGATAACACCGACCGGGTGATTCGTCCGGCGAACTATCCGCCGACCGTTCCGGGACGCGGCAGCGGCACGTTTAGCGTGGACGGCGTAACCGTCGGCGTGCTGAACGTCATGGGCCGCACGTTTATGCCGACCGTCGACGATCCGTTCCGCTGCGCCGATCAATTGATCGAGGACTTGCGCGTTGCAACGCCCATCGTCATTGTGGACGTGCATGCCGAGGCAACATCGGAGAAAGTAGCGCTCGCTCGTTTCCTGGATGGCCGCGCCTCTGCTATCTTTGGTACGCATACACACGTGCAGACGGCGGATGAACAGGTCCTGCCGGGCGGCACTGCCTACATCACGGACGTGGGCATGACCGGCCCGACCGAAGGCGTCATCGGCATGGAGGTTGGAGCTGTATTAGATCGCTTCTTAACCGGCATGTCGGAGCGCTTCAACGTACAAAAGACCGGTACGAAGCAGTTTTGCGCGGCGATCGTCTCGATCGACCGGGTGTCGGGCAAAGCCGCAGACATAAAACGAATCTTTCTGCGAGGCATTGCATGAACGGCGACCAGATGATTCAGGTCACGCCGGGTACGCTTAAGGTCTCGGCACGCAGCAATCCTAATGCGGTTGCCGGCGCACTTGCTGCCGTCATTCGCGAACGGGATAATGCCGAAATTCAAGCGGTCGGTGCAGGCGCGATCAATCAGGCCATCAAGGCCGTTGCGATCGCGCGTAGCTACCTTAAAGGGAGCGAGATCGACGTGATCGTCGTCCCTTCATTCATTACGGTTGAAATAAGCGACAACGAGCGTACCGGCATTTCACTTGCAGTGGAGCGCCGCCACCTATCGCCAAATTGAAGCTCGCTCGTTGATCGTCGACTTTCACAGTCACACCTACGAGAGTGACGGAACGCTTTCGCCTCAAGAGCTCGCCAACTTCATGGGCGAGCGCAATGTGGAAACCTTTTCCATAACCGATCACGACTCGCTTTCCGCCTACGGAAACTTCGAGGCGCGCAATGGAGCGCGCGTCGTGACCGGGATAGAAATCAACACGACTTACCGTGAGAACGAAGTCCATATTCTCGGCTTTAATTTGCCGCTTGCGAACGACGAACTGGTCGCGATGGTCGAGAACAATTGTTCCGAGCGGCGGGCGCGTGTAGAGAAAATGGTCGATCAGCTGCGCCGCGCCGGGTACGGGATCAGCGTCGCCGACGTGCTGCGCGAAGGCGGCACCAAGGCGAAGGCGCTCGGACGCCCTCATGTGGCCAAGGCGCTCATTCGCGCCGGGCTCGTCGAAAACGTCGATTCAGCGTTTCGCAACTTGCTGCGCCGCGGGAAGCCGGGCTACGTTCCGTCGGCGCACATCACACCCCAAGAAGCGATTCGAATCATCGGCGCTGCAGGCGGCGTCGCGGTGCTTGCACACCCCGGCCGCCTAAAAGACCGCTCGCTCATCCACGAACTCGCACGAGAAGGTCTCGCGGGGCTGGAGGTCTTTTATCCGCTTCACGACACCGGCGACGTCCGGGAATTCCGTGAACTGGCGGAGCGCTACAAGCTGGTCATGACGGCCGGGTCGGATTTTCACGATATTCGCTACCACGCCCGGGGCGTCGGTATGGAGGTACACGAGGAAGATATCCGTCCGTTCCTCGAACGCGTTGCTTCCGGGTAAAATTCAGGAGGGTCCCTTGCCATTTTTCCGTTCCGCGACCGCCGTTCTTACAATCGGCGTCTTTTTGTGTTCTCCGGCGGCTGCCCAAACCGCATCGCCGGCGCCTTCGCCGGCCGCGGTTTCCGACTCCGTAAGGCAAGCGACGCTTCCCAACGGCCTTCGCGTCGTCGTCGTGCCCAACAAACTTGCTCCGGTTGTCACGACTTCGTTGACGTATAACGTCGGCTCCGACGACGACTCGATTCCCGGAATTGCTCACGCGACCGAACACATGATGTTCCGTGGTACGACCGATGTGACGGCCAATCAGTTCGCCGACATCGCTACGCGAACGGGCGCCGAATACAATGCCGAAACGACGAACCAATACACGCGATACTACTTCACCATGCCGTCGGCATATCTGCCGGTGGCTTTCGGCTCGAAGCCGACCGTATGGCCAACGCCGCGATTCGCGCTTCTGACTGGAAAACCGAACGTGGCGCGATCGAACAGGAAGTGCGCGCGCACGAGAGCAGCCCGCTATACGGCGTTTCGCAGCGGTTGCAGGCGTTTTTCTTCGGCGATACGCCGTACGCAAGCGACGCGGTGGGGACGATTGCCGGCTTCGACAAGATGACCGCGGCCGACATCTCGGCGTTCTACCATACGTGGTATCACCCGGGCAACGCGACGCTGGTGATTTCCGGCGACGTGGATCCCCAAGCGGCGCTCTCGCAGGTGCAAACCGCATTTACAGCCGTCCCTTCGGCGACGGTTCCTTCGCACAAACCGATTGTCGTTACCCCGGTCAAATCGACGACCATCGCGCAGAAGATTGACTTCCCGGTGCCGATCGTGGCGCTCGGTTTTCGACTTCCCGGCGCAACCGACAAAGATTATGCCGCCTCCGAAGTGTTGTTTGCGTCGCTGAACAACGGGCGCAGCGACTTAACGGGTCTTACGCTGCAAGGCAAAGTCCTCGGTGCGTTCGCAGTTTCGAGCGCGTATCCCGAAGTTGGGTTCGGCATGCTGCTCGGTATTGCGCGGCCGGGTGGCGACACGAAGACCGCGATCGCCGATCTTCGCGCCGTGATCGACGAGTATGCCAAAAGCGGGGTGCCGCCGGAATTCGTTGAGGCAGCGCGTACGCGTTTGCTCGCATCTAAAGCTTACGCTGCGGCATCCATTCCGGGCCAGGCGTTTGACTGGTCGCTGGCATTGGCCGAAGGCATGCCGTCGCCCGATGCGTCGTACGACGCCTATGCAAACGTCACCGTGGCGGACGTGAATCGCGTGCTCAAACAGTACGTCGAGGGTGGCCAGCAAGTGACGATGGATCTTTCTGCGACCACCGGCGCAACGGTCGCGCACGTCGACCCCAATGCATCTAAAGAGCACGTCCAAGTAACCGCAACGAGCAGCACCAAGCTGCCCGAATGGACGGCGCCGTATTTTTCTGCGCCGCTCCACGCGCCGCGTGTCGACGACAAACTAAGACCGTGAAACTTCCAACGGTTTGGTGCTCACGGTGCGCCTGAAGCTCTTGCCGACCATCGTACTCAGCGCGCATGTTCACACGAGCCCGCAGCTCTACGAACCCAAAGGAAAGGACGGTGTTGCTTCGCTCGCGTCCAGCCTTCTCGATTTCGGAACGACGACGTACGACTACAAGGATTTTCAAGCGCAACTCGATGCGATTGCGGCGAGCGTCTCGCTCGGCACGGATTTCGCCATGAAAGCGCGTGCGCAAGATTTCGACCGGGCGGTTGCGCTGCTTGCCGACGGCGAGTTGCATCCGTCATTCGCTGCAAATTACTTCGCGCTCGTGCAGAAGAACGCGTTGCAAACTACAGTGGCCATGGACGGCCGTCCGGAAACGCAGGCGCTGATTGCACGTTTGAATGCCATTTACGCCAAGGGCGATCCCCGCCGCCGCCGGGCGACGGAAAAGACTCTTTCCTCTATTACACTCGATGATGTGAAGCGGTGGTATGCTTTCGCGTACCGCCCGGACCTCACGACGATTTCGATCGTCGGCGACGTGGATCCGAATCATGCGCGAGCCATCGTGCAACAGTACTTCGGCAGCTGGAAGGCCACCGGACCCCGTCCAACGTTCAAATTCCCGAACCTGGAACATCGAAAGAGCGCGACTAGCGTTACCGTGAAATCCGCAAGCGCGAAGCAGTCGAGCGTTACGCTCACGCAGGCGCTCGCGCTTCACCGCGGCGATCCCGACGTGGTCGCGCTGGAGCTTGCGAATACGATTCTTTCGGGCGAGGGAACGGGTTCGTTACTTTTCCGCAACGTGCGTGAAGCAAAGGGCTACGTTTATTCGATTGATTCAAGTTTTGACGTGAGCCGCAGCGGCGCAACGTTCTCGATCGACTTCGCATCCGACCCGAAGAACGTGCAGCACGCGCAGACGGCGGCGCTTGCCGAGATCGAACGCATGCGGCACGACGTGCTGCCGGTGCAGACGCTTCAGCAAGCCAAAGCGCTGCTGATCGCGCGCGACATCGTGGAACTCGATACCTATAACGGCGTCGCAGACGACTTGCTGAGTTCGGCCGAGAGCGGCATCGACGCCAACGACACGTATCAGTACTACACGCGCCTGCTTTCGACTACGCCGCAAAATTTGCGCGACGCGATGCGGCGCTGGATCGATCCCGCGCACTTGAGTCGTGTGGTCGTGGCGCCCGAATAGGAGCTGGCCTGATGCCGGTATCCGCAACCGAAAAGTGCGAGGCTTTTCGCCGTTTGCACGAGCGCCCAGGTGCATTTGTCGTCGGCAACGCGTGGAACGCGGGATCGGCTCGCATACTGGCGGCCCTCGGCTTTGAAGCGATTGCGACGACGAGTGCCGGGTACGCGTTTTCAGTCGGCCGCCGGGATTCGGCAGCCGGTCTTTCGCGCGATGAAGTGCTCGAGAATGCGCGCGAAATCGTGGAGGCAACGGATCTTCCCGTTTCAGCCGATCTGGAGGACGGCTTTGGCGCAGAGCCGCCGGCCTGTGCGGAAACGATCCGCCGCGCTGTCGCAATCGGCTTAGCCGGTGGTTCGATCGAAGATGCGACCGGCAATGCCGCCGATCCGATCTACGGATTCGAAGAAGCCGTGGCACGAGTAGCCGCGGCCTGCGAGGCCGCACGGTCCTTGCCGTTCGTCCTGACGGCACGCGCCGAGAACTTTTTACACGGGCGTGCGGATCTCGATGATACGATTCGCCGGCTGCAGGCGTACGCAGCAGCGGGTGCCGATGTCGTATACGCTCCCGCGCTGCCTAGCTTAGACGCGATTCGTGAGGTCTGCGCCGCGGTCGATAGGCCGGTAAACGTGGTGATGGGCCTTAAGGGTGCGACGTTCACCGTGGAAGAGCTTGCCGCGGCGGGCGTAAAACGCATCAGTGTCGGCGGCGCGTTTGCTCGGGCGGCATTTGGCGCATTCGTTCGCGCGGCGCGTGAAGTGCACGAGAACGGAACGTTTACGTTTGCCGCCGATGCAATTGCGCACGCAGAGATTACCGCATATATGTCGGGCGAGAAACTGCCGCTGATCTTACTTCTCGAGTAACGCCGTTACACCGCGCCGGATGGTTGCGGCTAGCGCATTTCCGTCGCGTTCGTAGCGCACAAGCACATTGTTCTGCGCCTCGATCGCCTCGAGTCGTGCATGAAGCGGTGATTGATGCGTACGTTGTAGCGCGCACGCGTTGAGGGCCGAGAGTCCAAACTCGCCTGCGCATCCTAGATCGCTTGCCAAGTTGCGATTCGGAATTTCGAGCGTCGCGCGGCCAAGCGGAGGACTTCCAGTGAGAGCTCCGCGCAAGCGAGCGGCTCGGCGGCGGCGTGGTGCAGCGCCGTTTCCAGCGTCCTGCGGCGCAGCCGCTTTTTCAGCGTCGGTCTGCTTTAGGCATGGCCGACGCGGAAACGACCCGGTCGAAGGCGGCCTCGTCCCGTTCTCGTGCCCTAGAAACTCCGAGCCGCAACTCGTCGGCTCGTGCAACGATTTCACGAGCAAGGCGTTGGTGCGGAAGCGAACTTTGGGTTGGTGGAGCAGATGCGCGCCGACCATGGCGACGAGTGCCGCGCCGGCCGCTGCGACGATGGTCGCAGCGCTGCCGCCTCCGGGAGTAGGCCATTCGGAGGCAAGCTGTGTTAAATATTCGGGGAGCGTTTCCACGCTTGTGGCAGTTCCGCAGCGGAGGACGCTGCTCTTGCGAAGAACGCAAGGGCGTTCCCAATAGTTTCCTTACCATTCGAGGAGTTTCGTCGTGCCCGTCACGGAAAAGCTTGCTGGTGATGTCAAAGACCGCAGCCTGGCAGAGACTGGCCGCTCACGCATCGCGTGGGCCGGTGCCTATATGCCGGTGCTTCGCGCAAATTCGCGATCGTTTCGAAGCGGAAAAACCGCTCAAGGGCGTGCGCATCGGCGCGTGTCTTCACGTAACGACCGAAACCGCGAACCTGATGCTTGCGCTGCAGGCCGGCGGCGCGGAAATCGCGCTGTGCGCGTCCAACCCGCTCTCGACGCAGGACGACGTCGCGGCGGCGCTCTGCGAATACGGCATTCCGACCTACGCGATCAAAGGCGAAGACAACGCGACGTACTACTCGCATATCGAATCCGTGATCGCGACCAAGCCGCACATGTCGATGGACGACGGCTGCGATCTCGTCACGACGATCTACACGAAACACAATCATTTGCTCGCCGACATGATCGGCGGCTGCGAAGAGACGACGACCGGCGTGATTCGCCTCAAGGCGATGGAGAAGGACGGCGTGCTGCCGTATCCGGTGATCGCCGTGAACAACGCGCTGACGAAGCACATGTTCGACAACCGCTACGGCACGGGACAATCGACGCTCGACGGCATCATCCGCGCGACGAACGTGCTGCTCGCCGGACGCACCGTTGTGGTCGTCGGCTACGGCTGGTGCGGACGCGGCGTTGCATCGCGCGCGGCCGGCATGGGCGCGCACGTGGTCGTGACCGAAGTCGATCCGCGCAAGGCGATCGAAGCGGTGATGGACGGCTACCGCGTGATGCCGATGAACGACGCGGCCAAAATCGGCGACGTCTTCGTGACGGTTACCGGCAACTATCACGTCATCCGCGAAGAGCACTTCAAGTTGATGAAGGACGGCGCGATCGTCTGCAACTCGGGCCACTTCAACGACGAGCTGGATCTCGACGGCATCAAGCGCATCAGCAAGAGCATGACGGTGCCGCGTCAGTTCGTCGAACAGTACGAAATGCACGACGGCCGCAAGGTCTGCATTCTCGCCGACGGACGTCTAGTGAACCTCGCCGCGGGCGAAGGCCACCCGGCGGCCGTGATGGATATGTCGTTTGCGAACCAGGCGATGGCCGCGGGACACATCGCGCAAAACTATCAGACGATGGAGAAGCACGTGTACGACGTGCCGCTCGAGATCGACGAAGAAGTGGCGACGCTGAAGCTTTCGTCGATGGGCGTCGAGATCGATACGCTGACGCCGGCGCAGGTGAAGTACATGGCGTCGTGGTCGGAGGGAACGTAAGCGTGAATCAGTACCGCCGTCTCTTTACCTCTGAATCGGTCACCGAAGGGCACCCCGACAAAGTCGCCGATGCAATTTCCGACGCGATTCTCGACGCGATGCTGCGCGACGATCCGATGTCGCGCGTCGCCGTTGAAACGTTCGCGATCACCGGACAGGTACACATCGCGGGCGAAGTCACGACGAAGAGCTACGTCGATATTCCGCGTCTCGTGCGCGAAACGATCCGCGAGATCGGTTACAACCATTCCGTCGTCGGCTTCGATGCGAACACGTGCGGCGTGAACGTGTCGATCGACGAACAGTCGCCGGACATCGCGATGGGCGTCGATAAGTCGCTCGAAGCGCGCACCGGCAAGAAGCGACGAGTTCGAATCGACCGGCGCCGGCGATCAAGGCATGATGTTCGGTTACGCGTGCCGCGAAACGCCGGAGCTGATGCCGCTGCCGATCGTGCTGGCGCACAACCTCACGCGCCGTCTTGACGCACGTTCGCAAGAGACGGCACGCTGCCGTATCTGCGCCCCGACGGCAAGTCGCAAGTCACGGTCGAGTACGAAGGCGACAAGCCGGTGCGCGTGGATGCCGTCGTCATTTCGACGCAGCACGATCCGGATGCGACGCTCGAGCAGATCCGCAAAGACGTGACGGAACACGTCATCAAAGCACGTCATTCCGGCGGCGATGATGGACGAGAACACGCGCATCTACGTGAATCCGACGGGCCGTTTCGTCATCGGCGGCCCGATGGGCGACGCCGGATTGACCGGACGCAAAATCATTGCCGACACCTACGGCGGCATGGCGCGTCACGGCGGCGGCGCGTTCTCGGGCAAAGACCCGACGAAGGTGGACCGTTCGGCAGCGTACGCGGCGCGTTGGGTCGCGAAAAACGTCGTCGCGGCGGGCCTTGCGGATCGCTGCGAAGTGCAAGTCGCGTATGCGATCGGCGTCGCCGAACCGATGAGCGTGCTCGTCGAAACGTTCGGCACCGCGAAGATCGCGGAAGAACAGATCGCTGAAGCCGTTAAGAAAGTCTTCGATCTGCGTCCGGCCGCGATCATTCACTACCTGGACCTGCGCCGTCCGATCTACAAGCAGACGGCGGCGTACGGCCACTTCGGACGTCCGGACCTCGATCTGCCGTGGGAGCGCCTCGATAAAGTCGACGCGCTGCGCGAAGCGACCGGGTTTACCGGCGAGGCGCTGCGCGTACCGAACTTCGCAAAATAGTTAGCTGGCATCGGCCAGAAAACTTCAAGGCCCTGCGGAACGCACCCGCGGGGTCTTCGCGTTTGTAGGACGAGTATGCATCGCGCATACAAAGGAGAACAGAATGAAATTTCGCAACGGCTTGATGGCGCTCGCAGCGCTCGCGGCCTTCGTCGGAACGACGTTCGCGGCGTCGGCGCAGAGCACGCTGACGCTCTACCAGGGAGCGCAAATCAACGGACGCCTGCGCACGACATCAACACCGGCAACGCGCATGTCGGCGATCGCTTCGTGATGGACGTCGTGCCGCCGTATCCGAGCGGCGACCCCGCGTTTCAAGGCGCGATCATCGCCGGTGAAGTGACGAGCGTCACGGCAGCCGGACAGGGCAAGAAGCCCGCACTCGGCCTGCAGTTTGATTACCTGCGGCTTGGCCGACGGCAGCACCGTCGATATCTCGGCAACGATGACGCAAGACCAGCGGAAGACCGAACAAGCCAACGGCGGCCACGTCGCGCTGACGACGCTCGGCGGCATGCTGCTCGGCAACGTGCTCGGCAAGACGATCTTCCACACGGGCGGCGGCGGCGTCGCTGGGCGCGGCGGGCGGCCTGCTCTACGGCGTCAACAAGAAGACCAACTTCGATCTGCCGCACGGCTCGAACGTGCAGATCACGCTGAACAATACCGTGACCATTCGCCGTCAATCCGGCGGCGGTCAACGGTAGGCTCCCTCGTCCCGCAAGAAAGCGGTCGGAGCAATCCGGCCGCTTTTGTTATTATTGAGCGATGTTCGACGAAGAAGCGCTCACGCGTGAATTGGATGAGAAGGGCTACTTCCGCGCCGGCCGCGTGCTGGACGAAACGCAATGCCGGGAGCTGATTTCGTTCTATGACGACGATGCGCGCTTTCGCAGCCGCGTAGTTATGGAACGCCACAACTTCGGCTTGGGCGAATACAAGTATTTCGCGAATCCGCTGCCGGCGCTAATTGATTCGGTGCGACACGAAGTCTATGCGCAACTTGCGCCCGTGGCAAACCGTTGGATGGATCGAATGCGCTCCGGCGTTTCCTATCCGGCGACGCTTGATGCGTTTCTGGAGCGATGCGCTGAGGCGGGACAATGCCGGCCGACGCCGCTGATTTTACGGTACGAAAGCGGCGGCTATAACTGCTTGCACCAAGATCTTTACGGGGACCTCGCGTTTCCGCTTCAAATGGTCGTCATGCTGAGCGAACCGGAGCGCGATTATTCCGGCGGCGAATTCGTGCTGGTCGAACAGCGCCCGCGCATGCAGTCGAAGCCCATGGTAATCCGCGCCAAGCAAGGGGAAGCGATCGTATTCTGTACCAACGAACGCCCCGTGCGCGGACGAACCGGATACTACCGCGTGAAGATGCGACACGGAGTGAGCAGCATCGACGGCGGCTTGCGATATGCTCTGGGGATAATCTTTCACAACGCTGCCTGACGCTGCTTGGCCCCTGGCCGATCGCTGCCCTCGACTTTGGTCGGACGATTGTAAGCCGTTGGTAAGCCGGGAGGGGTACGGGTCGGGTCGCAGAACGAGGCTCCCGGCCCGCTCGGTACGGAGTTGCCGCAATAGGGCCCGAAACGGTTGCGGAACGTTTCTAAATCCGATACAATCCCGCAGTCAACGTTCCGGATTAGCTCAGTTGGTAGAGCAGCTGACTGTTAATCAGCGGGTCGCTGGTTCGAGTCCAGCATCCGGAGCCATGTCGAAGCCCCGCGAAATGAAACATTTCGCGGGGCTTTTGATTTTCGGGCGATCGTGATTGTAAAACCGGCACACCGTTCAGGTTATCCGCTTCTTGCGTCGAGATGATTATGTGTCGAATTGCTCAATGGCCGGCCGCATTTCCGAGGAATCGGGTTTACGCTCGACCGTCAGTCGTCGGAGCACATGGTAGGAGGTAGAATGTCCGCTTCACCGTCAGGTTCGATACTCATGCGCTAACCGGCTTGGAGGACGCGGAGCGTTCCGATCCCCACCGTCTGCGCGCTTGTGCAGTGAAATCTCGACGTCGATCCCTAAGTTGCGCAAGATTTTCTGTAGCATGTCGCGCGAAAAATCTTCGAGTCGTCCGTTACGAATTTTGGAGACTTGCGGCTGGGTGAGGAAGAGATACTCCGCTGCCTGAGCTTGCGTCCATTTGCGATCGTCGAGTTCGCGTTTGATCACGATGGCAAGGTTCGCTTTCGCCAGACGTTCGTCGGCGTTTGGCAGTCCAAGATCGGCAAACACGTTGCGACTACTTTCGGTTACCTTGATTTTTTCAGTCTTATTGCTCATGAGTGCTTCTCTTAGCCTCTGCGGCGAGGGCACGAGCCTGTTTCAATCGTTGCTCGATGCGATCGAGATCGGCTTGCGGTGTCGCTATTCCTGATTTGAGCCCCGTCAGCTTTGCCGCCCTCTTGAGCCTCTCGGAGAGCGCTGCCATACCAATAGTCGCATAAGATCAAGCGCTGCCCCCGGGGCGACGTCGCGAAGCAGCGGCTCTATTCCCTCATTGGGCGCGTGCTGGAGGCTGCGGTCAAGCGCGAAATCATCACCGTCAACCCAGCGGCGGCTCTGCGGCGAAAGCCAAGGGCGTAAATTAATTTGCTGTTCGGTGTTAAAGCGAACAGGGGTTCGGATATACTTTGTATATACTTCGATGTTTCGGCGCAACGGACGGCGCAGAAAGTATGCACGCATGACTTCTACGGTACTTGATCGCTGGGGCAACAGCTTGGCTGTTCGCCTGTCCAAAAGTGTTGTCGAAACTGCCGGGCTCCAAGAGGGCGATCGCGTCTCCATCCAAGTCGAAAAGGGATACGTCATCATCCATCCGGTCCGGCCTCGATATACTCTCGATGAATTGCTTGAGGGCGTGACGCCGGAAACGCTCCACGAAGAAACTGATTTTGGTGGCGACGTAGGCGCCGAGAACGTCTGGTAAGGTATGCCGTATACGCCCGACCGGGGGGACATCGTCTATATCGACTTTTCGCCGCAGTCGGGTTCGGAGCAGGCGAATCGGCGCCCGGGTCTCGTGTTGAGTCCCAGCGCTTATAACGGAGTCGTAGGGCTTGCGTTGGTCGTCCCGATCACGAGCAAGGTCAAAGGCTTCCGGTTCGAGGTTCCGCTGCCGAGCGATCTGGCGACGCATGGCGTCGTGCTTTCGGATCACGTTCGAAGCGTCGATTGGAGATCTAGAAACGCCGTTTTCGAAGAGATCGCGCCGGAGTCTCTCGTCGATGAAGTCGTCGCGCGCATCGCGGCATTGTTGAAGCTCACGTAACGAGGCTCGATATCAAAAAATGAAAGCGCCCGTGCGTAATGCGGGCGTTTTTGCATGATCGGAGCCAGGCCAGAGTGTTCGCGCAGCGAGTATAGCTCGCTGATCCCTTTTGTCTCTTTAAGGTTTAGGATCGACGGCCGCCCAGGTGAGTTACGTAAAAGACCATGCCGTCCGCAAGGTCGCACGCGATCGGCGCGTCAAAGCCGCCGCCTCCGAGTTGTAATCGGCCATGAACACGGTTCTGTTGTTCGCGCGGCATTTCGGCGCGGCGTCGCACTGGAAGCTTTCGCAGTTCAATTGCTGATACGACGTGACGATTCCGTGTTTGTGTCCGGCTGCACGCGGGGCAATAAGGGCCGTCGCGCATCGCGATCGGTGAAACCTTTCGAGTGCCCGATACATACTGGGCGATAGCCCGATCGTGACGTCGGGTGCGTACGTGTGCACGAGCGGGACGGAGCCGTGCAGCATGCCTTGGCCATCCGGATTCTACATCGAGGGATCCACCAAGGGAGTCTGCACGGGCCACTGCCACGGCGTGGTACTCAACACGGACAACTGTCACGCCTATGAGGGCGGCGGTTTTACGTGGAGCGGCTCGGGGCGTACTGCGCTGGTTGCCTCTATCGCATGGGAACGTTTTACAGCATAGTGCTTGCGAAGACTGCGCACTTAATCACTAAGGCGCCGTTTCACCGTCGGCCATTCTTCGCGTACAATCGAATAGCGGCACGAGTTGCGCGGCGTAGCGTCAGCCGCCACGCTATTATAACGAAGCACTCCTTCGAATCGTGCACCGAGACGTTCGATGGCCCTACGCGAGCGCTCGTTCCGAACGTCCGTGTGGATGCACACGCGCAGGACGCCCCAATGCTCGAATGCGTACGTTAGCATTAGCAGCTTTGCTTCCGCGTTCGCGCCGCTGCGCAGCGCATCGGCGCGCAACCACGAATAGCCGATTTCACATGCGTCCGGAAATTGGCGTCCGTGGCGTTCATGTTTCTGGGGCCATCGCCATCTCTCGATGTTGCAAAACCGCGTCGAACCAAGAATCACATCGTCGCACTTGCGGATAGTAGCGAATGGAACCGCGCTACCGGCATTGCGCCAGGAGATCGCCGTATCGATGTACTCATCGAGTTCTTCGTTCGATTGAGGAACAAGGCTATATTGATAGATGGAACGGTCAATATTAGCTGCCGCCGCCAGGCCCTTGCGATGATGGCGCGAGAGCGGTTCGAGGCGCACGGTATCACCTTCTAGCGCAAATTCACTGTTCACGAAGTTTATATAGCAAATAGAGACAATAGAAACACGCACAATCTCGCACGCCGGGATAATCATTGCTCGGTTTGCGGGCGATTAAACTTTGCGCCGAAAACTCATCACGCCGCTATATGCGCCGACGCAATGTTCGGTCGATTCAGCTTGGCATTGGTCTGATAGCGAGAGGGAGCGCACTGTCATACAGGAGTGGTCGCTTGTATATAGCCCAATGATTCGGGTGATACCATACATCTACTGAAGAAATTCCTCGCTGTGCTCCTTAACTGTCATTCATAGCAAAGCCGGTTCGTTTTTGCTGTGAAGTCCCCAGAGAGGACGATACGATGATCCGTCATAAAATCCACGCCACGGTGTCCGGTGGAGGGATAGTCGGTTTACTCGTAGTTCTCGTATCGTGCAGTGGAAATGGACCGGGTGTTTCTACGACGCCAACACAGCCGAACAATCCGGGACCGGTAACGCAACCCCTAAGTGTTTCGATTGCTCTCTCGCAAGCTGGTTCGAACGCGCTCCCAACAGCGAGCAATATCACTAGCATCATCGCAGTTCCAAAAAACAATGCGCCGCCGGGTACGCAATTAAACGTCAGCGTGTCAATTTCGCCGCCGAAAGGTACGCCGGCCATTCCAGCTAGCAACAGCACGGCATTCGAATATTTCGCGATGAATACGTCGGCAGACGTTACGTTTAGCGCCTTTCCGAAGATCAGAATGACGTTGCCATCGACTCCTAAGAGTCAAGGAAAGTTTTACGTCTGGATGTACGACTCTACGGCGTCGATCTGGACGGATTCTCGGAGCCGTCACTGTCTCCGGATCCACGATTTCTTTTGGCGGAGGAGCTAATGGTGTCACCATGCGCCACGGCGTCACGTACGTCGTAATCCCGTTTACGGGCACTCTAGGGGCTGCATGCCCCACGCCGCCTCCAACACCAACTCCCTCGCCAAGCCCAATCGCTTGCGCGACACCCCCGGTCGCAACCCCGGGGCCCACGCCTCCCGGCACGAAAGTGTATGTGATCAACGGATGCGTGAACGTGCCAGCCTATGTTGCACGTTACGATGAAAACGGCAATTTGCTGCCGGTAGCGGGCACTTTTCCAAATATAACAGCGCGCGTGCCAACCGCTGTCGCATTCGACTCATTCAATCAGTTCTTATACTTTTCATCGGCCAATGGAAACGCCGTCGTAGTTTACGATTTAAACGGAAAGCCGGTCTTAACGAGCGCGCCATTTGCTGGTGAGCCAGCTGGCGGAGCCACTGGGATCGCATTCGATCCAATAAACCGCCATCTCTACGTCGCCTTCGAATCGGCGAAGGTCATACTTGTCTACGATGAACAAGGGAACTCGATTGTCCCGAGCGGGACGTTCCCGGGCCTTGCTGATCCTCGTGCCGTGGCTTTTGATGCATCGAATCAGCGCTTGTACGTTGCAAACCGGCTTACCGACACGGTAACCGCTTACGACCAAGATGGCAATCAAGTCAGTACAACTGGTGATTTTCCCGGCCTGGTGCAACCACTTGGCATCGCCTTCGACGCATCAAATAAGCGATTGTACGTAACGAACGCCGATACAACTGTGACCGTCTACGACGAAGATGGAAACCAGGTCAGTACAGCGGGCGGTTTTCCCAACCCGAATGGCCGTCTTCACACTAGCATTGCATTTGATCCGTCTAATCTGGAGTACTACATGACGGACAGCGCTGGTAGCAACTTCAATGGATCTATATCAGTGTATGACCAGAATGGCAACGTTGTGATGCCGAGCGGCTCATTTCCCTTTATGAGTTCCCCAACTGGCATTGCGATCGTGCCTTAGCCTAAAATCAAGGCTGTACCGTTCCTTCGAAACCATGGCGGCGGGGACGACTTCCCTCTCGCCTGCGCCGCGCACAAGAAGTCGCGCGCTCGCGACTCGGAGCGGTTTAGGCAGCCTTTCAAGAGCAAGAGGGCGGGGTCGCATCGACGCCCGAACACCGGCGACATGAGTTATCATCTGCTCTCCGACGTACGAATCAACGACGTGGCCGGACGCACTATCAATATTGGGACTATCGCCGGTAACGGTACGATGGACGAAGTCGAACCCGCCGTTCAAGGCTACGTAACCGTGGCGGCACGTCGCGGTGCCGTTCTAAGCGTCAGCATGGCACAGTTGCAAGGGTTCATCATGATGAACGGTTTGAACAAAGATGACGCGCGCATTCTCATTACCGTCATCACTGAAGCGGCGAACGCCGGCACGTGACGAGGCTTACCACTCCCGCACTTTCCGCCACGTGATTGCCGCATCAATGTTCGAAGCGTCTGCGCGTGGCGCGATGGTCATGACGTGTATCGCTGCGTTTGATTAGAATACGCGTCTAACTACGTCCGCATTCATTCAAACCGTCATCATTGCTACGCTGTGCGGTCTTATCGCTACGGATGCCCCGAGGAGGGGCCATTGGCGTACGCTCGGGACGAGCGTAGCACCCAACTTGTAGGCCGCCGGAGGCCCAACGCATAAAACGCCCGGATGCGATCGCGCGCACTGTGCCTGCTTCTAGCCTGTGTCGTTCTGCTCGGGGTTTCTCAGTCGCCGCCGGAAAAGCCGTCGAATGCTTTCAACATCCTCGGCGCAAGCATGAACGTAAGTGTCGCGCGTAACGGCACCGTATTGCCGGCGACGCTGGTTCCCTTTTTGAAGTCAGGGGACGTCATAGAGCTTTCTTTTTCCAAAGGCGTTCAATACAGCAAATCGCCTCGGTGGCATCTCATTGTCGCGGATATGTATGAGAATTATCTGCAGCACGGGCCGTCATTTCCGATTGCCGATCAAGATCTGAGCCGCGCAAAACCGGGCTACGTGTGGAAAGTTCCGTACGATGGAACGGCAACCCCGATCATTTTCCTGGTGCCTGAGAACGGGAACCGGCGCGGCCTCGGCATCGGCGACGCGCGCGGCGCGATCTCGGAGCTGAGCAATCGGTCTCTGCTGCTCAATTCTGCGATGATCACGGCTAGTGCAATGGCCAAACGCTCAACGCTCGACGCGTTTCTGCACTCTCTTTCGTCGCTGCAGCCCGGTCAGGTGAACGACGGCCGCAGCCGCGTTGCTTCGGCAACGCAGTCGCTCTTCGGCTACGACCTCGCCGATGCTGCCTGTTTCAACGACTCGGTCGCACAGAGCACGCAGTATGCCTGCGCCGCCCAAGCGATTTCGTCGAGCTATCAAGCGCCGACAACGGCTAACGTGACGTCGATGCTCGGAAATCAGCTCTCGATTAACGCGGCAACGTATGGCATGCTCATCGGTGGACTCTATCAGTTGTTGGCAAAGCGTCGTGTCGAAGCACACTATGTCTTCATCCCAGGTGCGTTGAAGCCCGGGTCGTCTTCGACGGACGTCTATGTGAACGAACACTTGGCGTACGATCCAAGCGCGGCAAAGCCGTCAACGATCGTTTATTTCCAAATCGGGTCGCAAGCAACGCATCCGCAAGAACCGGCGTACGGGCCTGTGGCGCAACTGCCGGTATGCGTCGGCGGCGGCTCGTTTGACGCAAACGTGCCGTTCACCGGCCTCCCGATTTATTTCCGCGAACACAACGTAAAATTTACGACGCCGGCGCAATCCTTCACCGTTCCCGCCTCGTACGACCCGCTCAAGGGGTATCACGCCGGCCTTTCGCCGGAGCAGACGGCGGCGATCGCTGATGGCGCGACGGCAACGATTGGAAGCGTGTGGGGCTTTGATGCCTTTACGTCCGCGCCAATGAACATCGTGATGCCGCGACCAACGACGTGGAGCTTGAATGACGCGGCGGCCGTGTCGGTCGTCGAATCGAGCAAAGCGTCGAAGCTTACGTTCTCGGACGGGAAGAGCGGGATGGGCAGCTGCGTCGCGTCAATCGCGGTGCAAGACGGCTTAGGTCATGCGATTCCGGTAACGGATCTCGCGCGAACTGCCGACGGCATCACGGCGACGCTGGATGCCTCTAGTGCCGGCGGCGCGGGCGGTTCAGCGGTCGTGATGGAATCGGGCGGTATCGCAAGCGCTCCAATTCCCTTCAAGATATTTCCCGCTATGCCGTCGATCGCGCATGCAATAGCGTATCTGCCGAAAGGAACGCTCGTGCTGCAAGGGACGGGGTTGAAATACATCGATCGCGTTACGCTGCAAGGCACGGGCATCGTTTTCTCCAGCGGCAAGCCGGCGCCGGACGGCACGTGGACGTTCTCGGCGCCGTCACCCGCTCCGTATAGCGCCAGCTGGGAACATCAAACGATGACCATCACTTACACGCTTCAGGCGCCGGATCCGCGAACCAATGCAGTCGAAGCCGACGTGCAATACGCGGCGGCCTCAAACTAAGGATAACCACGCTTCGATTCCGGAGAAGATGACAAGATGCATGGACGACCGAGTCTCGAAGGGGCTTGGTTACGACTCTACCACCGACAATTCGATCAGGCGGAAACCGTTGGCGCCGATCGCGAGAGAATTGCTGTGCAAATCCTCGAGCGAGAGTACGCCGTGTTCTTCCCAGGCGCAACGTTCGCTGTCGTAGATACGCACCTGGAAGTGTGGTGCGAGCGGTTTTGGAACGTTGAACGTTACCGGGGTGTGCAGCGTTTGCGCACCGGTGTTTCCGATGATTATAACCGCGCCCCCTTCGCGGGCTAGCGCTATTGCAACGGCGCTATCGGAGTAGAGCCGGACCTCGTCCGATACGTCTCGTTGATACACGGCGACGTCCCATTCGCTCTCGACGGGCGCGGTGGAGAAGATCCGGAATCCTGTGCTGCCTTCCCGAACGACGAAATATGACAGCAGTTCACCGTGATAAGGCAGGTCGCGGATCGCAACCCACGTCCAATCGGCTGGGATGAGCGGGCTGATCCGCGGCAAGCCGGGCTGTAACACCAAGCCGCAGACGCCTTCCACCGCGGCCCACAAGAAACGCGGCGGCTCCCAGGGCGACAACCGCATGCCGCGATTCACCAGGCTCTCGCCGTCGAACCATTCGCTGAACTGCCCCGGCACGGTGTTGTTGCGCTTGGGTCGGCGGCGTAATGCTGCGAACGAGGAGCGCAACGCGCGCGACCATGACACTTCGGGTGGTAGCGCGCGGCGCGCGAAAGCGTACCACCACGTTAAGCCCGGCCAGACGCCGCCGATCAGTCCCGCCATCAGCGGCGGGTCGTAGAGCGGGTCGCCGCGCGAGGCCGTGCGCAGGCCGGCGGAGGTCCAGAAGTCTTCGGCGAGTTCAGGCGGCTGATGATGCGGAAGCCGGTGTCCTCGTCGCAGACCCGGAAGATGACCGGGAAAACCTCGTCGCCGGTGACGTCGGTGTGAATATTGCCGTCGACGTCGATGTTGAGGTAGTACAGGCCGTTGTCCGGGTTGAGCAGATGCGTATTCATCGCGGCTCGCAGCTGCTGCGGCGGCCCGCGAAGAACTCCTGCGCCTCGTCGTCCGGAGGCCGAGGTTCTCGGCGAGGTGGCCGCCGCGCGCAGCGCGGCGACGCACTCGGCGTTGAACTCCGTCACCGCGCCGTTGATGCTGTACTCGGGGATGACGTTGCGCCAACCGGCGATCGCCCAGACGTTGCCGCGCGGATCGTTGGCCGAGCAGAAGACCAGCGCCCGCTCGTCCTCCTGCGAGATGATGTAGCGCGCCGGCTTGCGCGACGGCGGGGTAGATGCTCGCGCAGCCACTCGGTTCGCCGCTGGCGCGAAAATGGTGGTTTACCGCCAGGATGAACAGCGGGGTGTCGTCGTTGATGTTAAGGCCGTAGTCTTCCACGTGGCCGTCGAGCGCGTTGTAGTATTCGGGGATCTTGCCGTTCGGGTATTGCGAAGCGGCGAATGTATCGAGAAGACGCGCGAGAACTCGGGCAGAAGTGGTCGTTGCCGTAGACAAACCAGGCGCAGTCGCGCCCGACGACGTTGGACGAACCTCCCGGTTCGTTGGTGAAGGCGGGGCCCTGCGGGTAGCGGCGCCATCACGCGGCGCATGTTGACTTTGCTCCACAGCGCGCCCTCGTTGATCATCGCGTCGGGGGTGAGCACCCGCCCGTAACGCAATTGCTCCTGCAGGTTGCGGATGGAGCGCTCCAGCACGACGTCGGCGGGTTCCGCGAGATTGCATTGATGTATCGCTTGCTCCGGTCCCGAAGCGCCCACCGCAATGGTGAAAGTCACTTGCCGGCGCTCTCCGGGCTCGAGTAAAACGTCAACTTGCAAATGCCCGATCAAGTCGCCCTGGGCGTGAACCGAGTTTGTGACGGGACGCAGAGTCGTTGGATCGTAGGTTGAGCCGTAGTCGAGGTCGGCCGCATAGCCGGTCGGCTCTTCCGACACGCTGAAAAGTCGCACCCACTCCGGGTGACTTGCATTGAACGCGACGAGGGCGCGCGCGTTTTCTTCGTAGTAGGCCTGAACGTCGGGCGGCGTTGATCCGCGGAACATCGCCGATCCGACGATGCGCACGTGATGCGCGACGTCATCGCGGTTGCGAAGGCTCACCGTTACATACACGATCGGCGGATCGTCGTGGCCGGGACGAGCGTCGGACAAGGGAAGAAACGTCGTCTCTTCCACATCCACGACACCGGCTAGCTGAAAAGAAACGCGCTGGTATGCCGGATGAAGCTCGAAGCGGCGGGCGCCGACCGTGGCAAAAAGGCCGCAATAATTCTCTTCGGAATCACGCCCATTCCTGGACGGTCCGACTTCGGAAATCCATCGCGAACGAGCGCCGTACCGTAACGACATTCCCCCGAGCAGCGGTCGCCCTATGGAATTGAGGAAGACCCGTTCGAGGGCGCCGGTGCCCTTCGTGTGGATCCAAACGGCGCTATTTCCGTAGCTCGCTCCCATTCCGAGGTCCGACTCGAGAAGCGAGTACGTGGGCAATGGCGGAGCAGCGATGACTATATCGAGCACGCTTTACCTCGGGCTTCCAGTCGCGGGTGTGCTTAGAATACCGCTGGTGCCTCCTAAGACGCAATCAGCCGCCCGGACAGAAAAGAAGAGGCACCGGAATTCCCGGTGCCTCGGCGGATTTTGTTGCGATGGGCCTAGTATCCGCAGCGAAGATGGCCGTTGTCGTTCTTAACGGCGTTGTTGCTGCAGCGGCTCACGTCGATCGTCGAATAGACGCGGTTGCCGTTCGCGGCCGTACAAGAACCGGAAAGCATCGAGCCGCGCATCTGCACGTTATTGCAGCTTTGCTGGTACGACCCCGGCGGCAAGGAGCCATAGCCGTTGTTGTAGCCCCCATTGTATCCGTTGTTATTGTAGTTGCCGTTATAATTGCCGTTGTAGCTGCCGTTGTTATCGTTGTGGTGGTGATGGTGATGGCCCTGGCCGTTATTGTTGTAGCCGTCGTTGTTGTAGCCGTAACCGTTGCCGTTGCCGTTGCACGTCAGATTGCCATTTTGATTCGAAATGTCTCCGCCGTTGCAGCGTCCGAGGTTAAGCGAAGTGTTGACACGCTGCCCGTTGGTTCTCGGGCATGAGGCCGAGAGCGTCGAGCCGTGCATCTGGATGTTGTTGCAGCTTTGTTGATACGAGCCCGAAGGAGCGCCGTACTGGCCGTACACTTGCGCGCTAGCCGATACCACGGAAGCAGCGCCGAGGCTGAGTGCGAGCGAGAGGACGGTGAAGAGTCGAACCATTGTGTACCTCTGTGTTGCGATTGAGATGAAGGCGATACAATCGCTTTCTACCCGGGCAACGCGAGGTTGTAAAATTAGGTTCCTTGTTGAGAGTTTGCTGATAATTTACAAACCATGGGTATTAGGGTTCACTTAGCTCCGGTTTGAAAGGACCGGGCTAATCATGTCCGTAACGTGGCGAGCGGTTTCAAGCGGCGCATTTTCTTTTATGCGGTGCTTTATGTCGCTAGAGCCGCCTCGTTACGAAAGGCCTCAATACTAATGAAAACTCGTTTCTTGGCGCTGGCAACGGCGCTCGCACTCACGGCGTGCGGAGGCGGCGGCACGGTCCCTTACGGATCGTCTACGCCGACGCCGCATCCCACGACGGGCCCAGTGAGCCAGCCGCAATACGCCAAGATGTCGCTCACGTGGAAAGTTGCACCGGCCGGCACCACCGTTACCGCGCCGACCGGCAACCGTCCGCAATACGTTTCGCCGAACGCGACGCAAGTGGAAGTCAAAGTCAACTCGGTAAACGGCGGCGCTGCGCCGAGTTGGGTTACGGCCGATGCGACCACGCAACTGGTCTTCAGCGGCGCAAATGCGAACTGCAGCGTGTCGAGCGGGACGGCGACGTGTAACATTCAAGTAGCCGCGCCCCCCGGAAACGTAAACTATACGTTTTCCGTGCTCGATAGCAGCAACGACGTGTTGGCAACCTTCACGGCGAACTTTACGATTACGCAAGGTTCGAACAACCCGTTGGCCGTCACGCTTGGCGGCGTCGTTCAAAGCGTTACCGTTACCGGTCCGGCATTGGCTGCCAATACCTCCCAGACGGCGGCGGCGGTGACCGTTGCTGCGTTCGATGCGTCGGGCGCCGAGATCGTCGGCAGCGCTGACTACAATAACCCCATCACCCTTACGCTCAACGATGCGGCCGGTCAAACGAAGCTGCACCTCAACGGCGGCTCGGCCGCAACGAGCGTCACGGTAACCAGCCCGGGCGACGCGGTGACTCTCGATTACACCGGCCAAGCCGTGAACAATCCGACTATTACGGCGTCCGGAACCGGAATTTCCGGTGGCGGCACGCTCACATCGACCGTAAGCGATGTCGCATTCAGCGGGACGACCGACGACACTGCCGCGCACGGCGGAGTCGCCGGCGATTCCAACTGGGGTCAGCAAACGCTGTTCTTCTCGCAGGCGAGCGGATCGCAAGTAGTAACCGGTTCCGAAGCGGGCTTCACGAATGCGCCGTACAGCCAGCAGTTCGACCTCCAGCTCGACCCGGGCTGTAGCGGAATTGCGACCGCGAGCGCGAGCCCGGCAACGGCGTTCACGATCACGGCGACGGGCGTCGGCGTCTGTAAAGCGCGCCTTAAAGAGCACGGCACAGGCTATCCGATCACCCAGCATACGGCGAACACGGCAGGCAGCGAGACCCATGACGGAACGTTCTGGATCTCCGTAACCTCCGCGACGATCACCGTTAACTCGAAACCGCACACCCACTAGGAAAGTACCTCGATGTTTGGATCCCGGCTCGTACGCACGGTTGCGTTTGTGTCGGCCGCTTCGCTCGTTAGCGCGTGCGGCGGCGGACACGGTTCCTCTGCTCTCCCGGCCGTAAGCGGGCCGGGGTCCGCACAATCGAAGGCTGCTTCGGCACCTGCGACGTTCAGTTTCACGTTCCGCAAAGAAAGCTACGGCTTTCGCAAAAGGAGTGCGCTCGCCGCAAGTACGTCTCGTCTGCCACGAAGTCGGTCAGCGTGCAGGTGACGGATACGAAAAATGCCGGCACAATTGCCGACATTTACGCAAACGTCGCGGCAGCGCTAAAAGCCGTGCAGGTCGCAAACTTCGCGAACATGACGGGAAACGGATCGATCGCCGGTCAATGCGGCACCGACCCCTCCAACGGCGGCAACTATAAATGCACGGCAACGTTCCAGCTTCCGATCGGCATAAACACCATTACGATCACCGCATGGGATGCCGCCGGCGGTACCGGCAATAAGCTTTCGCAACAAATTTCCACGGTCACGACGAGTCAGGGCGCCGCGAATGCGTATGCCATCTCGCTTGATGCCAATGCTTCGGCGATGACCATTAGCGGAACGGCGGCATGCACCAACGGCCCCGTCGGCGCTTCGTTCGGATCGGTAGGCACCACGCCGGTAACGATGAGCGTAACGTTCACCGATCCGGCCGGAAAAACGATTACGGCGCCCGGCCTGCCGCTAATTCAAATTCTCGATAATACGAGCACGTACCAAAGCGCCGCGGGCACGATCAACGGCACCGGGGGTAACGTTTCGTTCACCATCAACCAGTCGGCGCAAACCATCACGCTCACGCCGAGCAATTCTGCGGTGACCAGCGCTACGGTCTCCGTTAAAGGCGTCCCAGCGAACGGCGGCGACGGCCTCACCTTTGCGCAAACGAAATCGTTCTCATTCTCTACCGGCGCAGCACCGCCGCCGAGCTTCCTCGCCGTCGTTGAACAGACCGGCGCGAACAGCGGAAAAATCGATCTCTATACCGTGACCCTCGGCGGTTCGGATACGTTCTCGCCATACGCCGTTCAGTCGCTGGCGACTACGAGTTCCCTCAACGAAGGCAAGCCCGACGTCGATAATCCGCGCGCTATGGTCTTCGACGGAAGCGGCGATCTGCTCATCGCCAATGGCGGAGACGGCATCCCGAGCGACTATGGCGACTTCGCCTGCGTTCCGGCCGGCGCGATCAGCACGGGCGCCAGCGTCTCTACCACTACGTCGACAAATGCTAAAGATCCGGAATCGATTGCTTTGAACACGGACACCAGCGTCGTGGTCGGCAACGTTCCGGCGAGCGCCGCCTATAACACCGTTGCCTATACGCTCGGCAATACGTATGCGGCCGCACCCATATCGCGTGACATTTCTAACGCAAGCGGTACGTTGGGAACCTTCGACGTCGTTGCAGTTCCGGGCGCAGCGCAAAGCGGAACTTATGCCGCGGCCGTTACCGACGGTACGAGCACGTCGAAGGTCGTCATGGTCGCGCCCAACGGTGCGCAGACGGCGCTGACCGATTCGACGATCTTTTCACCGCATGCACTGGCGTGGGATTCATTCAATTCTCAGTTGGTGATCGCGAGCGGATACAATAATGCGACGAGCACCGCGTATCTGGACTTCTATACGGCTGCGGGAGTAAAGGTGAAGTCCGTGCTCATCGGTTCCGACGGCGGGTATTCGGATTTCGAAGGCGACAAAGTTGCTGCGAGTTCCAGCGGATACGTCGCTGTAGCGGGCCTAGACTTCAACGGTCTGCCCGCAGTTCAGGTGTACGACGGAACTGCCGCGCGCGGGCTTGTGGGCGGAGTAATCCCGTTCGATGCTTGCGCCGATCCGACTTGCGCCACGTTCGTGTACGGAACGAATCCGGTCGTAACGAGCCTGAAGTTCCTCTCCGGCACTAAGCTGCTCGTGACGTTAAGCGATAGCAACATGGTAGCGAAGCAAGGCGTTTACATTTTCGACGTTACGCAATTGACGTCGCCGTGCACCTGTTACGATCCCGTGCAATCGGCGCAAGAGCCGGCCAGCCCGAAGCAAACCGGCTTCCTCAACTTCACCACAAACCCGCCGCAGGCTGCGGCGTACAAACCGTAGAGGCACAAAGGACGATGGCTAGCGATCCATTCGTTGGTGAAATCATGCTCTTCGCCGGGAACTTTGCGCCGGCCGGGTGGCTCACGTGTGACGGGCAGCTGCTCGACATAGCCACGTACGACACGCTCTACCAGTTGATCGGCACGACATTCGGGGGAGACGGAAGCTCGACGTTTGCGCTGCCGGATCTGCGCGGGCGCATTCCGCTTCACCTGGGCAGCGGCGGCGGAAGTTCGTACGCGTTAGGCCAGACAGGCGGCGTCGAAAGCGTAACGTTAGTGCAATCGCAAATTCCGTCGCACACGCACACGGTCGTCGGCGACGGCAATAGCGGCACGCAAAGCGATCCCACGAACGCGTATTACGCCGCGACTACACCGGACAAGCTTTACAGCAGTTCGGGTGCTCCTTTGTTACGCGTGATGAATCCTGCGATGCTGCCGTCGCAGGGCGGTTCACAACCGCACTCAAACTTGCAGCCGTTTCTCGCCGTGACGTTCTGCATCTCGTTGTTCGGAACGTTTCCGAGCGCAACGTAAGGAGCCGTTCGTGTCTTATCAACCCTTCGTAGCCGAGATTTGCCTCTTTCCGTTCAACTTTGCGCCTCAAGGCTGGGCGTTTTGCGACGGGCAGATCATGTCGATCACGCAAAATACCGCGCTCTTTTCACTGCTCGGAACGACGTACGGCGGCGATGGCAGGAGCAATTTTGCGTTACCAAACCTCCAAGGCGCGGTGCCCATGCATTGCGGACAAGGGCCGGGCTTGTCGCTCTACGATCTTGGCGAAACCGGCGGAACGGCTTCCGTCTCGCTGCTCACGGCTGAAATGCCCGCGCACACCCACACGGTGCAGGCCGACGGCAATCACTTCCACGCGACGCAAACGTCCCCCAGCGGTTCCATGTTGGGCAACGACGCGCCGAATCTCACGTATTCGAACGGCAATTCGTCGAGCACGATGGCGATGATGAACCCGGCGATGGTCAGCGTTGCCGGCGGCAGCCAGCCGCACAACAATCTAATGCCCTATCTCACTATTAACTACTGCATCGCGCTGCAAGGCGTGTATCCGCCGAGGACCTGATGAGCTTAAGTCCGTTTCTGGGCGAGATCCAGATATACACCTTTAATTTCGCTCCCAAGAACTGGGCATTTTGCAACGGCCAGCTTTTGCCGATCAATCAGAATCAACCGCTGTTTGCGTTGCTTGGGACGACGTACGGCGGGAACGGTCAAACGACGTTCGCGCTTCCGAACCTGCAAGGCCGCGTGCCGATGCACATGGGGAGCGGGTACACGCTCGGCCAACTCGGAGGCGAGATCACCCATACGCTGACGTCATCAGAGATGCCCGCACACGTTCATCCCGCGCAAGCCGATGCAAAGTCCGGAAACAACAACTCTTTTAATTCGGCAAATGCGTATCCGGCCAACGCGGCGCCGATGCTTGCCTATTCAACCGGGAGCAGTAACATGGTCGCGATGTCGCCGCAAATGGTTACGTCGCTCGGCGGAGGTCAGCCTCACGCAAACCAGCAGCCGTTCATGGCGCTTGCCTTCTGCATTGCGCTTACCGGCATATTCCCGACCCAGAGCTAGAGGCAATTCTATGAAGCGTCTATACTTCTTGAGCGCCGCGAGCGCGGCGGTACTTGCCGGATGCGGAAAGCACGTGCTCCCGGGAATGACCCCTGCGAGCGCACAACATCCTGTGGCGTCGAGCGCGTTCAAGTTCGTTCCGGAGATTCCCGACGCCATTCCGGCGAGCGTTCTTGCGAACCCCATCGTTGGTGAAGCGCACCGCTTCGTTGGAAGCCTCGCGCCGGCGAACTGGTTCTTTTTGCAAGGCCAAAAGCTTTCGATCGCCGACAATCCGCAACTTTTCTCGGTCCTCGGTCATGCGCCGGGCGACAAGGATGCCAAAACCTTCACGCTGCCCAACTTGAGCAACGGCGTAATAATCGCGGCGAAAGGCACCGTGCCTTCGAACCCGCGAGCGCTTGCGCAACTGCGGAGAACCAGCTACCAGGCGTCGCTTGGCCCGGGCGCGCGACCCGCTTCGCCCAAACCGCCGAGTGCGCCCGCACCCGCAACGCTGGAGGCGCGCGGCCTCCTTGCGAATTCCGCGCACGTGCGAAGCGCATCGCCGGTTGATGTTAGCGCCTCTCTTGCGGACGCTATCGCGGGGGCGCAAAGTACGGCACGCGATTCCGCGCTGCAAGCAATCGGCAGCCGTTCCACCGGGGTGCTTCATAGCGCGGTCGCAGCTGCGGTTGCGGGACGAGTGACCGTCCACGAAGCCGTTGCAGAGATCGCGCAGCAACTCAGCGTCTCTGAAGCTTCATCGGTTCTCGCGATCAACGATCGCCTGAGGCAGTCGTTTTCCAACGCTTGGGTTCCGGCGACGCACGTGAATGCTCAGCGCGAAGCCGCAATGTTTTTGGTGACGAGCACTATCACACCGGAGCAGGCCGCCCTCATCGCGCAACGCGAAGGCTAACGCCATCGTGCCAAAGATCGTCAATTTCCATCTGCCGGCCGACGACGTCGAGCGAGCGGCGAAGTTCTATCGCGAGGTTTTCGGCTGGGAATTCGTACCGCACCCGGAGGCGCCGGCCGCGTACATGACGCATGGCGGCGCCGGTGAAGACGGCGCCGGCATTCCGGCGGCGATCACCAAGCGCCAAGACGTCGTAAAAGCACCGGTTCCAACGATCGAAGTCGCGGACATCGACCAAGCGATGTTGGACATTGCGACGAAGGGCGGTCGCCAGGCCCGCGTGCAAGACATTCCCGGCATCGGGCGCTTCGGCTACGCGATGGACTGCGAAAATAACGTCATCGCGCTCTTGCAGCCGCAGTAGCCGCTACTCCACGGCCTGTAAAACCAAAGCGGCGTTGATGCCGCCAAACCCAGAGGAGTTGCTCACCAGCGTGCGCGCCGTCGATTCGACGTGCGAGGAGCTGCAGCCGATCTGATAGCCGTCGTCCGTCGCTACGAAGTTTACGTTACCTGGGATCCGTTGACGTTCGAGCGACAGCGCTGAAATAACGATTTCCCATGCGCCCGTTGCTCCAAGCGCATGCCCGTGTTGACCTTTGGTGGCGCAGACCGGAATCCGGCCCGTCCGTTCACCGAACACCTTTTGATACGCGCGGATTTCGGCGCGATCTCCCGCCGGCGTAGAAGACCCATGAGCGTTGATGGCTTCGACTTCGTCGGGTGTAAGGCGTGCATCGCTCAATGCGGCGCCGATAGCATGCGCGACTTGCGACCCGTCCGGTAAAGGCGCCGCCATGTGATGCGCGTCGTTCGATGTTCCAAAGCCCGTGATTTCGGCATAGATGTGTGCGCCTCGCTCTAGCGCATCTTCGTAACGCTCCAGCACCACGAAGCCGGCGCCTTCGGCCATTACGAACCCGTCCCGGTCGCGGTCGAAGGGGCGGCTGGCGCGCTTGGGATCGTCGTTTCTTGTCGACATCGCGCGTGCAACCGTAAACGCGCCGAACGTCAAAGGGGCGAGCGGCGCTTCCACGCCTCCCGCGATGGCCGCAGCGATGTCGCCGTTGCGAATTGCCCGAAAGGCCTCGCCGACCGCGATTGCGCCCGCCGCGCATGAATCGGCGTTGGCAATCGTGGGCCCGTGAAATGCGAACTCGATGGCAATATTGGATGCAGCAGCGCCTCCGAAAACGGAGAGCGATAAGAGGGGCCGCACGCTGCGCAACCCTTCACGATGAAAGCGCTCGATTTGCTCTTCGGCGAAGGTTAGGCCGCCCAACGCCGACCCGGTGTATACGCCAACGTCTGCGCGGTTGCGTAAAGTGAAGGCCGCGTCCTCGCACGCAAGTTTTGCACCGGCAACAGCAAGTTGCGAAAAACGGTCCGTCCACTGCAGCCGCCGCTTGTCCAGATATGTCGAGGCGTCGAAATCGTCGATCTGCGCGGCGATCTTTGACGGATATTCGGTAGCGTCAAAACGCGTCAGCCGGTCGACGGCAACCGTGCCGTCCAGTAATGAATTCCAGAAGGCTTCTTTGCCGGTACCGATCGGCGTGATCGCTCCCAGTCCGGTTATGGCTACGCGATGCGGCTCCATCACGCACGGCCCTCCGCCAGGGACTTCATGCGCGAGAGCGTGCGCCGCGCGATGCCTTCGATGAAGAACGGCGTAACGATCAGCCGTTCGATGAGGCTCGCTGCAACCGGAAAATGAAAAGCCACATCGTGGACGATCGAAACGTGCGTTTGCGACCCGCGCTCTTCGAAACTCCAAACGACGTCCATTCCGCGCGTCCAGCCTCGAACGTGACGGAAATAAATTGCGGGCGTCTGCGGGTCGTCCGTTTGAACGGCAGTCCAATTAACGGGGAAGATCGAACGCCGCGCCGCCATTTCCACGGTACGCTCGTTCCCATTCTCCGAAAGAACGTGCACGTATCGATAGTGCGGAAGAATCTGCGGCCAACGATCGGTGGCATGCGCGAATTCATAGATGCGCGAAGCCGGGGCATCGATGGTGATGCTCGTGACGGATCTCATCTTAGTGCGTTGCCGGCGGCGCGAGCAAGCTGCAATGCAGGGATTTGATTCGCCCCGCAAACCGCGTCGACGAGCGGTGAAAAATCCAACGGGTGTCTCCGTAAAGCGGCTGCTGCCCGGCGGGAAAGAAACCGGCTCCGCAGCATGGTTCGCATCAACATCGCGACTCGTTCCCGCTCGCGATACACGCCCGCGAGCTCGCCACGGTACCACGAAAAGGCCGGAGCGTAGCGGCAATCGGTGAATGCCCGGGCGATCGCTGCAGCTGCTAAACGCGCGCCGGCGAGCGCTAAGAACACGCCCTGGCCCGTAAACGGGTCCACAAAACGCGCTGCGTCACCCACGAGCAATACCCGGTCTTGCACGAGGCTGCGCGTAACGTGCGAAAGCGGACCTACCGCGCGCCGCCGTTCCAACAGTTTGGTGTCGTCTAGAATGTACCGGCCGTTGCTGACACCTTTGGAAAAACGCAGAAGCTCGGCAGGCAGCGTGCCGCGATGACGGCGCAAATGCTGCTCATCGAAGACGAACATTACGTTTGCGGATGCCTCGGACAACGGATTTATCGCCAAATATCCCTCTGTGCCGGCAAACATTTCGATCCATTCGCCCGTCACAGGAGCGGCGTAGTGGCCGCCCGTAGCAAAACGTTTGCCGTTGGTCAGCGCGCTCAAACCGAGGATATGTGCGATTTTCGATCGCATGCCGTCGGCGCCGACTGCAAAGGACGCTTGGATCTCAGGTTCGCCGTCGTGAGCCAACGTGAGGGAAACAGTGTCGCTGCCAATGCGCACGCCTTGAACCCGCGCGCAGATCGCGTGCGCGCCGGCATCGATCGCACGACACCGTAGTGCCTCGTCGAGCATCGTTCGCGGCATCGACCAGGCTGAAGAAGAAAAGACGAACTCGGCCGACTCATCGTGCGCGAAGAGCCGCATCCCTCGCAACGGCGTCGCGCGTGATGCGAGGCTTTCCCCGACGCCAAGGTCGCGAAGCTCGCGCACCGCTCCCAGATTCAGATACTCGCCGCAGAGCTTATGGCGGGGAAATTCCCGTTCGTCAACGAGGGCGACGGAAAAGCCCGCGCGCGCAAGACGCAGCGCGCATGCCGCGCCGGCCGGTCCGGCTCCGACGACGGCAACGTCAAAGAGCTGGGGCATCGATCAACACCATCCGGATCAAGCCGAACGTTCGCACCTGCGGATTCTTCCATCCCGCGCGCCGCGCGAGGTCAAGAGCTTCGCCGGGCGTATAAGCGCGCCGAGCGGAAAGCGGCGCATCGTGTCTTGTAAGACGATTGCGTGAGAAAACGCGGCTGAATGCATAGGAAGCCGCCCAGCTGAGCGCGCTGCGTTGCAGATCCGTAACGATCGGCGCAAGACGAGCGACCCGTCGCATTTCTCGCAAGAGCGCAACCGCCGCGCTCGGGGCAAAATGATGGAGCGCGAGATTGCACGTAACGGCGTCGAACGATGCGTCTTGAAACGGCAAGACGGTTCCGTCGCCGTGCACAAAGGCCAGGCCGGCATCGCCGCCTGCTCGCGCCGTTGCCTCATCGATCAATTCGCGATTCGAATCGAGGCCCGTGTAGCGCACGTCCTCCGAGCGGGTGCGGCTTTCACAGCGCAACGTGCGCACGATGTCACCGATGCCGCAGCCCACGTCAAGCACCGTTCCGGCGGGCACGCCGCGCAAGGCGCTCCGTGCGGCCGCGATTCCACCGAACCACCGATTGGCAAACGCAATGTCATGAAAACTCTTGTAGAGCTCTTCCCGGGAGTCGACGTCGCCGTCGATCAGTTCGGATTGTAACGAGCGTGCCTGCAGCGTCCAGATCGACGCAAGGGAAGTCCTCAAAAGCGGAGCTTCGCATGGGCGATGCGGTGCGTCATGGCATCGAGGTTCTTTCTCATTACCGTAAGCTCCGCCGACATTTGTGCAAGTTGGACGTTCGTCAAACGCAAAGCTTTGGTCATCATTCCAAGCCCCTGGTTGGTACGAGCAAGAACGTTCTTTTGAACGAGTGTTCCACTGACGCAATCCAGTGGCGCATTCATTGTTGCGAGTTCCGTGCGCATCGTGTGAACGCCGGAAGCGACGAACGCAGGCCGAACAGCGCGGCAAGCGCAGTTCCAAGCTTTAGCAGCCCGGCGTTTGCCGTTACTCCGGCCGGCGAGTATGCAACCGTTTTCATGGCCACCTCTGCACCTGATTTTTTTCCGAAAACATGAATCAACCGTGAACGGGTTATAATGCCAGGGCACCGTCGCTGATAGAGGTAGTTATGATCGGCACACCATCGGCCGCTGCGGCCGGAGAATTTCGCATTGGCGACGCGAGCATAAATCGCTTGGGTTTCGGCGCTATGCGCGTTACCGGAAAAGGCATCTGGGGAGAACCCGACGACGCAAATGCGGCGCGTGAAACACTGAGCCGGCTGCGTTCGCTGGGCGTTAACTTTGTCGATACCGCCGATAGCTACGGCCCCTTCGTTAGCGAGAACCTCATTCACGAGGTTTTGTATCCGTACGAGGGCTTTCTGATCGCTACCAAGGGCGGTTTGCTTCGCACCGGTCCCGATGAATGGACGCCCGACGGCAAGCCGGAGTATCTGCGGCAAGCCGTGCACATGAGCTTGCGGCGTCTGCACGTCGAACGTATCGATCTTTGGCAGCTGCATCGCATCGATCCCGACATTCCGCGCGAAGCGCAGTTCGAAGCCATTGCCGCAATGCAGCAAGAAGGCTTGATCCGTTACGTCGGCTTGAGTGAGGTCTCGGTTGAAGAGGTCGAAGCTGCGCAAAAGTATTTCGAAGTCGTGACCGTACAAAATCTGTTTAACCTGGCTGACCGCAAGCATGAAGACGTGCTGGATTTTTGCGAAGCGAACGGCATCGGATTCATCCCGTGGTTTCCGCTGGCGGCCGGAGACCTTGCGAACGAAGGATCTGATTTCTCGCACATCGCGCGGCGATTGAATATCTCCCCGTCGCAATTGGCGCTGGCGTGGATATTAAAGCGGTCCAAGGTCATGCTGCCCATTCCGGGAACCTCGAACCCGAAACATTTAGTCGAGAACGTGGCGGCCGCCGAGATTCGGCTTTCCGACGAAGACTTTGAGGCTATCGATCGTCAGTCGCGCGGCTGATGCGCGAAGCGCCGCGTAGAAGTCCTGGAGGGGAGTCGTCGAAGCCGGCTGGAAGCCTGTCGCGAGGAGCTTAGATCAAGGGTGCATCAACGTAAAAGAAAATGGTCGCGCGTCACGTCTGCGGAACGCCGCGGTTGCGAGACGCCGGGTTGCGAAAACTTGGCCCGCGAGCGTTGCAAACAATTCAATTGCAACCAGCTTCACTGCGAAGAACACAAGGGATCGCATTCCGCCATTCACACGTTGATGAAACAGCGCGGAATGCAGTCGAAAAATGTCGCTAAGCGCGACGGCTGAAGAGAATCGCAACCACCGATAAAATTACGGCGCCGCCGCCGGCCAAGATGTTGGCCGTGATGGGCTCGCTGAGGATCAAGGTTCCAAGCAGCACCGCAACAACCGGATTGACGTAAGCATACGTAGCCGTAACGTGCGTCGGAAGCGTGCGCACGACGTACCCATACGCGGTATAACCCACAATTGCGCCCGGGCCTACGAGCCATAACCATCCCAGAATCGATGCGTGCGAAATGGCGTTAAAGTGAAAGTGCGCGCCTTCGCCGGTCGCGAGACCCGCGATCGTGAGCATGATGCCGCCGAGCAGCATTTCCAGGGCCGGAAAGAGCGGGTTGCCGTGTCCCGACGTATCCCGTCGCGCGTAGACGGAGCCTGCCGCCCACGCAAAGGAGCCGGCTAAGACGATCAGGGTGGGCGCGAGCGGAATCGACGCGGAGTGCAATCCAACAAGCAGCGCGATTCCGAGCGTCCCGAGGATCAATCCGGCACTCGCAAGAGGAGCAGGCATTCGCCGCTCGAGCACCGCGTCGATCGCGAGCATCCAGATCGGGACGGTGGCCACGATGAGCGCCGCGACGCCCGAGGCGAGTCTTTGTTCGGCGAAGCACAGTGCGCCGTTGCCGCAGACCAGCAGCAAGAAGCCCATGATGGCGAGCGACTTCCACTGCGAAGCGGTAATCTGCGTCAGGAGGGAACGCTTCCAAACGATTAGCGCCCCGGAAAGTAAGAGTCCCGCGATGATGTACCGGATCCCGGCCATCAAGAAGGGTGGAATGGTTTCCACCGCAACGCGGATCCCGATATACGTGGATCCCCAGAGAATCCAGACGGTCACCAGCGCTACCCACGGGAGCGCCCGAGTCCGAAAACGGGGCGAAGCCGAAGGGAGTGCGCTTTCCATAATGAGTGCTATACTACGAAAGCACATTGCATAACGTCAATGCAAGTTGTCGAAATCCTACGTTTTGGAAAGTCGAGGCACCTTTCGCCATGCTGGCCGAAGCACCCAAATCTTCGAATCGAAAGCCCGTAACGGCCGGCCCTAAGGTCGACGAGATCGACCTCCAACTGCTCCAGGCTTTGCGGCACAACGGACGGCGAAGCCAAGAAGAGCTTTCGGAGCTGCTCTCGCTCTCGCGGCCGGCCATTCGCGAGCGCATGCGCCGCTTAGAAGCGGCCGGTGTGCTTACTCGCTACACCGTCGACGTGAATTGGGAACACTTGGGCTATCCTCTCCTCGCCTTCATTCGCGTTCGCACGAAGTCGGGCGACTGCCGCGTTTTTGCCGAACAGGTAATGGAGCTCTCGAGCGACTCCGCGGCCGTCGACACGTGCCATCGAATCACCGGCAAATGGTGCCTCCTCGTGAAAGTGCGTGCGCGCAGCTCGTCCGACCTCGAAGAGCTGGTCGCTCAGATTCGCAATTTGCCCAAGGCCGCTGCCACCGCCACCACGCTCGCGCTTTCCACACTCTACGAAGGATGATTTGACGGGATAGTCTCATTTTGGATATAGTCTCAAAATGAGAGTATCGGCCGGCGCCCGGGAAGTACTGCCGCTCAGCAGTACGACATTTTACATCCTGCTGTCCCTCGCGGATGCGGACCGGCACGGGTACGCCATCAGCAAAGAAGTCGCCGAGTTAACCGGCGGCGAGGTGGCGTTGCCGCCGGCGACGCTCTACCGCATGATGAAGCAGCTCTTGGCGGACGGCTGGATCAAAGAAATCGACGCGCCCGGTGACGACGCGCAACGTCGCCGCTCGTACCGGCTTACCGCGCGCGGCCGCGACGTCGCTCGCGCCGAGGCGGCGCGTCTTGCCGTCGTAGTGCGTGCGGCACAATCGCGCAAACTATTGCCGGCCGGTGCGTTGTGATCGCGCTCTACCGGCTGCTTATGATGCTCGCGCCTGCGGAGTTCCGCCGGCAGTACGGGCGCGATATGGTGCGCGATCTGCGCGACTCCTTGGAAGAAGCCAAAGGTCGCGGCGAACCGGCTGTATTCCAAACGCTCTTGCGAGCCTATTGCGATATCTTGGCGGTCGCGTTCGCCGAGCGTGGCGCATCGGTTTCACGCGACGTCTCGTATGCGTGGCGCATGATCGTGAAATCCCCGTTGTCCACGGCGATCGTCGTGTTGACCCTCGGCATCGGCATCGCAGCGAATACGTCGGTGTTCGCCGTGTTGAACGCGCTGGTGCTCCACCCGATGGCGTATCCGGACGCCGGACGAATCGTCACGGTCATCAAGGACGGTGACAGTAACTCCATTCCCGACGCCTTGGATTGGGCGCGGCGCAACCGCTCGTTCAGCGCGCTCGCAGCTTTCAATCACATCGCCGCGGTCCAGACGCGTCGCGGAGTCCCGAAGCGCCTCGCGGAAGCGCAGGTGACGGCGCAGTATTTTGCCGTCTTGGGCGTGCGGCCGCTGCTCGGACGGCTTCTCGACGCACGCGATATGCGGGCCGGAAGCGCGAACGCCGTGATTTCCGAATCGATTTGGCGCTCGCAATTTCAGGCGACGACAAGCGCTCTTGGCGCCACGATCGTGCTTGACGATCGCGAATATCACATCATCGGCGTTATGCCCGACGTCCCGGCTGATTTCTTCACTCGAGGGTCCGCGGACGTCTGGGTCGCTCCACATACAGCCGACGCTTTCGACCGTGGCCTGGCCGATTTCACTACGATCGCGCGCCTAAAATCCAGCGTACCTTTGAGTGCGGCGCGGTCGGACATGAACCGTGTCGCTGAATCGATGGCGCGGGATTTTCCGCAAAACGATAAGGACGCGAAGATTGCCGTCCTCACGTACCAAGAAGCAATCGCCGGCGATGACGCCGTTTTGCTTATCATGATCGCGATCGCCATGGCGGGCGTGCTTCTGGTTTGCTGCGCGAATGCGGCGAATCTGCTGCTTGCGCGCGCCGCCTCGCGTGCACGCGAAGTTGCCGTGCGTCTTGCGGTCGGTAGTTCGAAGACGCGCGTCGCCTCCCAGTTGTTCGTCGAGTCGGCGCTTTATGCGGTGCTTGCCGGCGCCGTTGCACTTTGCGCTACGGCGCTTCTGATGAACCGGTTCGGCGCGCTTGTGAGCCGGTCGTTGCCGTACGAGGTTTACATCCGGCTGGACGGCTGGGTGTTCGCCTTTTGTTTTGCGGCAGCTGCGGCCGCTGCCGTGGGTTGCGCAACCGCGCCGGCCATCGTCCTTTCGCGGACGAACTTGGTTGAGGTTTTAAAGAGCGGAACGCGAGGGTCCGCTGCGGTGGCGACTGCGCGCCTGCGAAGTATTTTTGTGATAGCGCAGATCGCGCTGGCGCTGACGCTCGTGGTTGCTTCCACGCTAATCGTGCGCAGCTTGATCGGCCTTGTGCACGTCGACACTGGCCTTCGGTACGACGGTATCGCGCTTTCCGAATCCCAGCAATTTCCGAATGAGATGAAAGGCCAAGCTCAAAGAGCGGCTTACGTTCGCAATCTCCTGACTGCGTTCCACGCGGTGCCGGAGTTGCGCCGGGCCGAACTCATGACGGAAGCGCCGCTGAGCGGGGAAGGGTCCGACATAACGGTTTTCGCGATCCCCATGCACCGCCGCACGGCGAATCAAGTCGACGCCCATTTCAATCTCGTGACACCGGGCGCTTTGCAGATGCTTGGCGTGCGCCTTATGAGGGGGCGGTTTTTTACGGCCGCGGATGACGTTACGCACGAACGCGTCGCGCTCGTGAGCGAGCGATTCGCGCGTGAAACTTTCCCCGGCTCCGACGCGGTCGGACGGTTCGTCTACTCATCCATTTCGCAATTCGCGCCGTATCACACGGTTCAAACGCCGCTGCGCATAGTCGGCATAGTCTCGGACTTCAAAACCGACGATCCGGCAGCCGCAGCACCGTTGCAATTTTTCGAGCCGCTCTTGCAAGATCCGGCGGTTTCCGGAGTTCATCTGTTGTTGAGATCGCCGGTTCCGGCTGCGCTTTTATCCAAGCGCGTCACGCGAGCGTGGCGAACCGTCGATCCCGAAATGCCGGACGTGGTCTTGACTCCGTATCGCGAGAAAGTCTCTGCCCTCTTCGCGCAATGGAGAATCGCCTCCATGGTCCTGGGAACGCTGGCAGCGGTTGCGCTATTTCTGGCGCTCGCCGGCGTCTATGGCGTGATGGCCTACAGCGTCGCTCAACGCACGCAAGAACTCGGCATTCGTATTGCCTTGGGGGCGCGCCGGCGCGAAATCGTAGCGCTCGTATTACGGCGAACGATCGTGCTTATCGGCATAGGCGTCGCGGCCGGGACGATTGCGGCTGCGGGGGTGAGCCGCCTGCTGCAAAGCATGCTGTTTGCGGTGAGTGCGGGCGATCCGTCGACGTTCGTAGGCGTCGCAGTGGCAATCGTGGCGTTTGGAATCTTAGCGGGGCTTGTTCCGGCGATGCGCGCGACGCGGGTCGAACCCGCGAACGCGCTGCGTTATGAGTGAGGCGCCCCTACTCGTCGATGTTGACGCTTCCGCCGGCGTCGTCGAAGAGAAAGCGCGTGTTGTACGAGTTCACGTCACCGGTTACTTCGTCACGAACCCGCGAATGAATCGTCAAACGATGCAAAGCGCGGCCGCTGCTTTTTAGCACGCCGCCGTAGGAGTATTGCACTAGCGGATTCTTTTCGCTGAGCGGCGCAAGCCGTCCACGCTGAACCAGCATGGCGAGCAATTGATCCTGCAGCTTTTTCGGGATAAGCCGAGCGACGTCGTCGGCTTGCATGCGTACGAGCTCGAGCTCTTGCTGTGCTTTATTTTCTTGGACCACCGTATCGTTATTGCAGAAACGAATGACGGCATCCCAATCGTCGGCGCTGATCCCGATGAAGGTCAAACCGTAACGCCACGCGGGCTTGCCTTTCACCATTCCGGGCTGCTGCCAGACGCGCTTCGCCCGGATGAGAATGTTGCGATTCTCTATCGCGAGGCGCATGTTGACTTCGGAATTCATTTCGACGCTTGAAACGACGCCGACGCCGCTGCCTGAAACGTCCAAGCACGTAATGGCGGTCCAACCGGTGCCCTGCGCAACCCACGCCTGAAACGGGCCCGAACGGCGCGGATACTTCCGGCGGTTCTGAGGCGCTCCCGTGAAAAACGTGATGAGGTCGTTCAGCATCTACTAAAAGTAATCGGTACGAGGCAGCCGGGCGATAAGTCGGGAGCCGGCCGCCACACCTCGTTGTGCAGCCGAAACCGGCCTCCTTTATTAGATCCTTACGACTTCCTAACGGTGGACGGCCACGGCGGCGTTTGTCGGAATAACCGTGTGGTCCGTAATCCAGGCGGCCGGGCCATTCGCTTGGACGGTATAGACGCCAAAGTAGCGGCCTTGCGGTCCGGTAATCTCCACGTCGATCTTTGCCGTGCCCCCGTTAGGCGCCGTCGCGTGCACGATCCGGAAACCGGCTGCGCGCTGGAGGACCGGGCCCTCGCTTAAGTTACTGATCGGCGCGTTTGCACTCAGGCCCAGATGACCGAGCGCCGTGCTGGCATCGCCCCGCATCAGCGATGCGAGGTACGACGTAACGATCAAGCGTGCGCGTTGCACGATCTGCGGCTCAACGCGCGCCGTCGCAACCTGCGCTACGCGAACGTTGCGCGGCCGCGGTGCTCGAGCGACGATGCGGTGTTTCGACGTGAACGGATTCGCCAACGGATCGAACTTCCACGCGACACCGTCAGCCTTATGGCTTGCGCGGGGTCTATGCGGCGCTGCCGCTACGCGAACCGGACGCGGTTGGGCGCGATGGATCTTCACCCGCGCGATACGTTTCGGTTGCGGTTTAAGGGCGACTCGTCCGTGTATGCGATGTGGCACGTGCGCTACAACGGGCGCCGTCGCGGCTGCCACCGGAGCGCTCGACGGAGCGACATGGAACGAACGCGCAAACGGTAAGACGATTGCAGCGAACAACACGGCGGCTAGAGCGCCGCTCGTAACGACGGCAAGCGGCGTTCCAAAAACCGGCGCCCAGGGCAAACCCTTCTTCGCGGCGTCGCCGGCTGAATGGCTCGCTATCGCCAGCCCATTGCGCGTTGCGCTTAAGGCTCGCGCAGAAGATGCCGTTGCCACAACGGCTGCGCCGCTTGCGGCAGCAACAACGCCTTTGGAAGCCGCAGCGGTCTTCCGTCCCGCCGATGCGACCGGCCCCGACACCGCGCGCCGCGTTGAGGACGCGATGCGCGCAGGCACTGTCGCCGCGAACGATCCAAATGCAACAAGTGGACGCCAAAGTGCGAGCGCCGCAACGCTAAGGGCCTTCCAAAGCGCCGCCGGAATACGCAGCGCAAGGCGTGCTGCGGTAGCGAAGCCATTGCGCCCGTACCGCGATCCCGTTGCAATGCCGCTCCCCGCGAAACGCGCGCCTGCAAGGATTGTACTCCCCGCGAAACGCGCGCCTGCAAGGGTTGTACTCCCCGCGAAACGCGCCCCGGCGGCTGTTTTTCTGCCGGCGAAACGGACGCCGGCAGCCGTCGTTGTCCGAGCGAAGCGCGCTCCTACGACAGTAGTCTTTCCGGTAAAGCGAGCTGCGCTTCCCATTGCGCGACCTACCGCGCGTGTGCCGTTCGTAATCGCGTTCGCAAAGAAACGCGCGCTCGCGGCAATTGCACGCGCGATGGCCATGATCAGCGCGATCGTTCCGTTGCCGAGCGCCGTTACGCCGCGTCCGATCGCGGCGAGCGTCCAAACCAGAACTTTATAAAGCCCGACGAACGGCGCGGCAATCGCTTTTCCGAGGATCCGCGCTATGGCGATCGTCACGTTTCCAAGCGACTTCGCGAAACGTATAAACGCGCTCCACAGCCGCCGTGGAAGCGAGAACAAAAACATCGATGCGGACGCAACGCCGCGCCCGCTCGCGACGAACGGTGCCGCAGCGGTCCGGCCAAGGGCTTTAAACGAAATGGCCGGCACCAGGCTTTGCAGCGCCGTCGCCAGTTCGTGGGAATACGGTGCATCGTCCGGAAGGTCCGTGCCCTGAACGTCGGCTTCACGCGACCGGATAACGGGCAGAAGGATCGAACGAATCGATTCGGGATCCAGCGTGCGGATGACGCGCGGATTGCGTCCGAGGAACGTTGCAAAGCGGTCGATTGCGCCGTCGCGGTCGGCATCTACGATCGCAATGAGATCGGGCGCCTCCATTGTGGGCTCAGCGATCGGAAAATCGTCCCGGATCGCCAGCTCGTGCCCCAGCGCCAAAGCGTACTGCGCCCGCTCGCTGCCTTGCATTCGCGTGATACTGCGCCGAATCTCCGGCACCATCAAAACCGCATCGCGTGAGCGAACGAACGAGGCCGTGGACGTCGCGACCTCTTGCGGACTCAGTGCCGAAAGCAAGTAGTCAACTGAACGGGATGGCCGTCTGTCGCGCAAAAACATGCTCCATCACACTACGGCGCCAGCCTCGTCGCCACAACGGCCAACCAGGTTCGTTGGACCAGGGGCGTTCGACCTACGCCAATGTTGCTTAGGAAGATTTCGCTTGCTTTCTAGCCTAGGAACGGCCGATGCGCTTCCCGCTCACTGTTTGGTTCTTTTCTCGAGTTGCGGTCGTTTGTGCAGTCCTCGCAGCGGCGCCACATCGACTCGCCGCATTCGGCAATTGGGACGGCGCATGGTACGGATCGATCGCGGCGCATGGCTACGAGTTCGCGCGAGACGGAAATCAGCACAACGTCGCTTTTTTTCCGCTGTTCCCGATGTTCGCATCGGTGCTTCTTCGCGCCGGCATTTTGTGGCCGCTCGCCGGAGCGATCGTTGCGAATGGCGCATTTCTCGGCGCGGTCTTGGTCGCGTACGCCTACACAAAGAAACGCTTCGACGAACGGATCGCTCGATGGTGCACCGTCGCGCTCTGTCTTTCTCCGCTGTCCCTGTTCTGCAGCGTGGCCTATTCTGAGGGACTATTTTTGCTCTTCGTCGCGGTCGCGTTTTGGGCGTACTCGAGCGATCGATTTTGGGTGGCCGGGCTTGCGTGCGCCGCGGCATCGGCGACGAGCCCCCTCGGAGTTGCTCTTGCGCTCGGGCTCGTAGCCGGGGCGCTCGTCGACAAAAGAAGCGCGTCCGCCGCAGCGCAATCCGCTATTGGTTTCACCGGCGTTGCGCTGTTTTCGATCTTTTGCGAACGGCGTTTCGGCGACGCGCTAGCTTTCGTTCATGCGCAGGCGGCTTGGCGCCGCGCGACATGGATCGATCCGAATGCCTGGCTCGGCCTGCTTCGTGGCGCAGCCGGCGGAAGGGTCCACGACTGGATCGCTATCGCTCTGCTGGGGGCGGCGATTGCCGGCGTAACGATCTATCGCGAAAGGCTAGGCACGGCCGCTACGGTGTTTATTTTTGGGACGCTCGCGGCACTCGTATTCGGGGGAACGCCGCTGTCGGCAGACCGAAGCCTGTACGCGGTGCTTCCGGTTTCTTTCGTACTGGCGTTGACATTCGGCCGCGCCCCGGCACTTGGCTATGCAGCCGCGGTTTTTTCCTGCGTCGCGCTGGTCGTAGATGCCATGGCGTTTGCGCGTTTTCAGTGGGTTGCCTAAAATGGGGCGAATGCCGCATTCCTGGATACGTACGGTCGCCGATCGCGCTCAGCAAACGCTGGGGCGTTCTCGCATCATGGTTCGCTTGGCGATTTTGGTCCGGAATCAGGCACGCTGTGTGATCAAATACCACCTCGCTGAAGGCCCGAACGTCGCGGATACCGGCGAAGGCTGGCTGCGAGACGCGGTGGCGTCACACGGTACGCATTTCATCGACGTCGGCGCCAACGTCGGGGATTGGCTGGCGGGCGTTGTTGCGCTAAAGAATGGAGCGCCGTTCCAAGCCGTCGCTTTCGAGCCTTCGCATAGCGCCCTACAGCGGCTGCGCGCTCGTTTCAAGGCCGACGCGCGCATTGCGCTGATTGAAGCGGCCGCCGGCGATGCACCGGGGGAGCTTATCTTCGTGGAAGAACGCGACGCCGGCAAAGGCAGCACGCTCGTTCCCGGGCTTGGCCGCATCAAAGGCGTGCAGCGCTCGGTTCGCGTTACCACGGTGGATGCGGAATTGGCGCGTCTCGGTTGGGCGAACGCGGATTTCTTGAAAATCGATGCCGAAGGCTACGATGCGCGCGTCATTCGCGGCGCGCTCGACGCTTTGCAAGATCGCCGGATCGGCGTAGTGCAGTTCGAGTACAATCGCGCTTGGCAAATGGCGGGGGAAACACTTCGCGGTTGTTATCGCATGCTCGAAGCGGCGGGATACCGGGTTTTCTTGCTCAAGCGGGAGGGCTTATACGACCTCAACTATGCGCTGTACGAGGAATACTACGAATACTCGAATTTCGCGGCCTTTTCTCCGGAGGCGCTGCCGAAATTCGAATCTTTTGTTCGAGGAACCATCTAGCTCCAGCCGCGAAGCGGACCAGTCTGCCGTGTCGTTGCCGTGTATTGCGACGGCGCAAGAAGCCGACCCGGTTTGCGATTGTCTGAAAAGAAGGCTTTCACGATCCGCTCGATTTGCATGGGGGAAAGCACCGTCAATTCACTTCCTTTACCGGCGCCGAATGCAACGTAGCGAGCCTTTCGTCTGTCATAAGGAACGCGGTGCGAAGCTTCCCGTCAATGCGCGCAGCGGCCGAAACGGCGCGTATGGAGAGTCGCTGCTCGGCCAACGCGTGGCCGGCACAATGCGCGGCCGCAACGAAGAACGCGAGAAGAGCCAGGGCCGTCTTCATCGACATACGACGCAACTCCTAATTCGTTAATACTAATTCGTTAAGAGAAGGGTACTTCCCGCCGCCGGGATTGTCAACTAAGACTTTAAGAGATGGGTGCCCAACTACCGCTTTTTGACGCCGGCCCACGTACGCTCGAGGACGCCGAGACCGGGACAATCCGCTACTACCCTTCACTCATCGACCCGTCCGAGGCCGACGGCCTGTTCCGGTATTTGCTCGAGAACACGCCTTGGAAGACGGAAACCATGTGGATGTACGATCGGGAGGTCGACGTGCCGCGCCTCGTCTACGCGTATCGTCCCGGCGACGCACTTCCCCACCAGGTGGCAGCCGTCAAAACCGACGTCGAAGCGGCCCTAGGCGAACGGTTTAATTCGGTCGGTTTGAACTACTATCGAAGCGAACGCGACAGTGTGGCGTGGCACAACGACCATCTCGACGAGTTGGTCCACCGTCCGACAATTGCGCTCCTGAGTTTGGGTGCAACGCGTCGCATGCAGGTCCGCACCAAGGCGCAGCCGCGCCGAATGCACTCCGTGGACCTCGAGGCAGGCAGCCTATTCGTGATGAGCGGCCGCGCGCAAGAATTTTGGGAACATACCGTCGCTAAGTCGCCGCGCCCGAGTGACGCGAGAATCAGCGTGGCGTTTCGCATGCGGCGCGTCCAGGTATGAATCGCGTATGGACAAGCATGATGACCGTCCGCATCCCGACCGCGACGTGTCCAGCAAGAAACCTTACGTTGAAGAGTCGTCCGTTCCGGGTGACAACGATCCGAAAACGGCGCTCGATCCCGCTTTGGCGGCGCGTCACGAGCCAAACTATCCCAACCAAGTGACGGCGAAGTGACAACGATAGAACCGCACGAGTTCGACGCCGCAACGCCGGTGCTCGACATTCGCAAGCACACGCACAACGAACAGATTCGCGGCGCGGTGCGCTACGACCCGAAGAAGCTTTTGGAAGCCGATAAACTCGTGCTTCCTCTTGCGAAAGACGGAACGATCGCGCTCTGCGCCGACAACGAAAAAGAGGCCGAAGAAGTGGCGAACCGTTTGGAACAGCAAGGCTACGGCCGAGTGCTGCTGTTGCGCGGGGGAATCGACGAGTGGAAAGAGCATGGCCTACCCGTCGAAAAGGCTACGCAAGAACAGCCGATTCCCGGAGAAGAGGGCGCGGGCATCCAACGGCTCTAGCCGTTGACGACCGTTCCCCCGTTGACGTGCAGCGTTTGTCCGCTGACGTACGACGCTTGATCCGACGCAAGGAAGAGAATCGCGGCGGCGACTTCTTCCGGCTGGCCGGGCCGGCCCATCGGCGTGTCTTTGCCGAAGTCTTTCACTCGGTCTGCCGGATAGCTTGCCGGAATCAACGGTGTCCAAATCGGTCCAGGCGCTACGGCATTCACGCGGATCTTCTGTTTTCCGACGATAGAGTTCGAAAGCGCGCGCGTGAACGAAACGATGGCGCCTTTCGTGCTCGAGTAGTCGATGAGGGTCGCATTGCCCTCGTACGCCGTTACCGACGCGACGTTTACGATGGCACTGCCTTCGGACATGTGCGCGATCGCGGCTTTCGCCATGAAGAAATAGCCGAACATGTTCGTGCGAAACGTGCGTTCGAGCTGTTCCGCCGAGATATCGCCGATTCGTTCCTGCGGATGCTGTTCGCCCGCATCGTTGATCAGCACGTCAAGTTTTCCAAAGCGCTTGACGACTTCGTCGATTACGGATTTGCAGAAGGCCTCGTCTCCGACGTCGCCGCGGAATGAAAGCGTCTGCGCTCCGAGCTCTTCCATTTGCTTTTGCGAGGCCTTGGCATCTTCGTCTTCGTTGAGGTAGACGATTGCAACGTTTGCGCCTTCGCGTGCCGCGCCGAGACCTACGGCGCGACCGATACCGCTGTCGCCCCCGGTTATCACGAAGATTTTGTCTTCAAAGCGCCGCGACGAATGCAAGCGCGCGTCGTCTTCCTTCGGCTGCGGCCGAAGTTCGCCCTGAATTCCGGGCTGCCGGTTCTGATGTTGAGGTGGGAGACCTGCGTTCATGGGAACACTTGTACCCATGAAGATTCGCACGATTCTCGCGACTGCCGCCATTTTTTCCACAGCCGTGCCCGTTTTAGCGGCGGCAAACGACGCCACGTTCATCCAAGCGGCGTTGAAGTCCGGAACCGCTGAAATCAAAGAAGCATCGGTTCAGGCCGACGTTTCCGATTCGTACGTGCACGATTTCGCCAACAAGATGGTCACCGATCACTCGACGGCAAATCGCGAATTGCTTGCGCTCGCCAACGAACTGAAAGTTTCCGTGCCTAACGGCGTTGCCGGGCAAGTGCCGCCGACCTACTCGCCCGCACCGATGAACGCGCAGCCCGAGCGGGCGGCCAAGATGGCACCCGCGGCCTACTTCAAGAAAGAGATACTCGACCACGAGCAGGCCATCGCGCTTTTCAAGAAAGAAGCGGCTTCCGGTGACAACGTGAAAGTGAAGGCTTTCGCGGAAAAGACGTTGCCGGTGTTAGAATCGCATCTGGCGCTGGCGCAAAAGTACTACAAGATCGAGAAGAGCAAGCCGCACTAGCTCCGAATTCGCCGCGGGTGGAGAACGGAACGATCCGCATCGCCGGCAGAAATTTGGAGATCCGTCGCATCGCGGGCAAACGTTCGCAAGCGCCCGCGATCGTCTTTCTGCACGAAGGCTTAGGATCGATCGCGCTATGGCGCGATTTCCCCGATCGGCTTTGCGCAAAAAGCGGATTTCCGGGCGTCGTGTATTCCCGGTACGGCAACGGCTTCTCGGAAACGCTCGAAGAGCATCGTGCGATCGAGTACATGCACCGCGAGGCGCTTGACGCTCTGCCGGAACTCGTTGAGAAACTGGCGCTGCACCGCCCGATTTTCTTCGGCCACAGCGACGGCGCTTCCATCGCCGCGATATTTGCAGCTGCATATCCTGAGCAAGTCTCCGCTCTTGTTCTTGAAGCGCCGCATGTCTTCGTGGAGGCGTTGTCGGTGCAGAGTATCGCCGCTATCGGCGAGCGCTTTCGGAACAGTTCGCTGCGCGAACGCATGGCGCGTTATCATCGCGACGTCGACCGGACATTTTTCGGCTGGAACGACATCTGGCTCGCGCCGGCATTCTTGGAATGGGACATCACCGCAATGCTGCCCGCAATCAAGGCGCCCGCGCTTTGCATTCAAGGTTCCGATGACGAGTACGGGACTCTCGCGCAAATCGACATGATTGCCAAAGAAAGCGGCGGCCCGGTGGACCGCCTCGTTTTATCCGGATGCGGACATTCGCCTCATCGCGATCGCGCGGATTACGTAGAAAGCGCTGCGGCCGAGTGGATCGCTAGTACGTCGGGTGGTCCTGGCAGTGCTCGACCGACGGCGAGTCACTCGGAAACACCGTAAAAACGCTGCCGCGCGTAACGACGATGTTCTTGCCTTTATGGAAGTAATTGAAGACGCCGACTGCGGCGCCGACGCCCGGAACCGGGATGGCTCCAAGATAGCCCGGCATGTTTCCGCTGGCTCCGCTGCGTTCCAAATTCGCGGTATTGTGATTGAGCACCACGCCCAAGTGCCTTCCATCGGGCATTATTAGGTAGCGCGGCTCCAAAACGAGCGAGCCGGCGTGGCCGCTTCTTCCCGCGGCCGAAGCAATCGCCACGATCCCATAACCCATCGTCCGAGCCGGAATGACGATCTGGTCGCCGTGCGTTACCGCGTTGATCGTTTGAAAGCGGAAGAAATCACCCGCGCGGGCCTCGGACGAATCAACCTTGTCCACCATTTCGACGGCGACGACGGTGCACTCGTCGACGGATTCGGATGCCGCCGCGGTTTTTGCAGGAAGCATCGCGACGCAAGCAAGGAGCAACGCAAAGGCGCCGGCTTTCATTATCGCTTCGCGTTGGCGCGCCGGGCCGCGCTTACCTTTCGTTCTCGAGCAGCTCGAGGAGTTCGGCGCCGTTTATGCCGTCGATCTCGAAAAGTTTCTGCCGGCCGCGCGCGCCGTGGGGCGGGCGCTTACGGAGCAGGTGAAGGAGAAACGAAATCGACGCGTCCGCGCGCATAGTCAAGCAGCACCGTGAATTGTTGCAAGAAGCCCGCGCCAAGATGCCCGTATGCGGTGCTGTGCAACGTCGTCGTCGTTCCGATTCGTTGATCGCGCACGACAAGACTGCCGATGCGCACGTTTGGAATGACGCCGATGAGCTCCACGCTCGAGCCGCCTATTCCGGTGACCGTTCGCTGTTCGGTCGCTGAAAACAAGTCCCGGTGTTCGTTATAGAAATCGTACGAAAGATTGATGACCGATTCGTCGCCCGTGTCGACCGCTAGCTGCGCGCCCAGATTCCCGAGTTGCACCGCGACGGTCGGCACGAAGTTCTGGAAGTGCACGGGGACGCTTACGCTTTCGGCCGGTTCCGGCGCGTCGAAGGCAACGGTGTGTTTGCTTGCGTCGAGACGCACTCGCGTCGCCGCGAGCACGTCCGCTCCAAGCACGACGTCGTAACCGAACCGGTGAATGTCGTTCAACACGACGTAATTCGCGTTCGGGAACGTCGCATTGCCGGCAGCCATCGGCCCGGCGTGTACGACCTGCGTTGCGTAGCTTCCGAGACCGGCGACCTGCATTTCACCTACGACGGGCGCGTGAAGGCGATGGGAGAGCTCGGTGCTAATGGCAAGGCCGGAATTTCCTGTGTCGAGCAAACACGTCGTCTCAATGCCGCCAAGCGTGCATGGAAAGAGTGGAATCGAGCGGTTAGGATCGGTATCGATCGCGACCGCGGGGCCGTTGAAAGCCGGTACGGGACCGTGCGGTTCTTCGAAGTCTCCCGGGCGAATGCTGCGGTCGTCGTACCGTTCGAGGACGCTCCCGTTGCGCAGAACGAGAAACGGCAGCCACAACCCGCTCTCGATCTTCCGGTAATCCCGGTACTCAAGCGTCGCATCGCCGTTCACGTCGCGCAGATACCGAACGAAACCCGTTGCCGGATCGACGTAAACTTGCATTGCGACGGTGTCCGGCTGCGAGACGAGGAGCATACGGTATTTCGTTCCGTCTATCGTCGACGCGCCGCCGTCGGTGATTTTCCCGCCGTCATCTTGGAACGCCGGATCCAGAAATGCGTGAGACGCGACGGTGCGCTCAGCGCGCAAAAAGGTATCGGGCAGATCCGACTGCGGAAGAATGGTGCCGTTGATGTCGATCGCGTAAGTCCGCTCACCGTCGAAATAGGTGCCGGTGCACAGCGTCTGCGCGCATTGGTACGTCGAGAACCGGACGCCCTGAGATTCGCTTTCGACGTTGGCACTACGGTCTCCGACCGCGATCAACGAGCGCGACGACAGATGCGCGCGCCAAACGGGACCGCCGTGGGAACGCATGCGGTCCAACAATTGGGAAACCGGCTCGGGCCGCGCGGCTCCGAAAGTAATCACCGCGACGGCGCAGAGCAGCGCGAGGCGAGCGGCGAATGGCATGCCATGGATTTCGAGTTGATCGACCGGTATCTTCTCGACGGTTCGCCTGCAAAAGGTGATGTAGTCACCGCACTGCTCGCCTCGCCGTCCGACGTCGCCGCCGCGCGGCCGTTCTACGAGGGAATGAAGCTCCTGGGAGCGCGCACGCCGGACCTCACGCTTATCGCGCTGCGCTTGGTTTTAAGCGGAAGGAAAGCCGAGGATGCCGCTGTCGTGCAACTCCGAGACGCCGTGGAACGAGCTCGGGCCGGCGGCCCGGACGCCGAGGAGGCTCGAAGCGCCTACCGGCAAGCCCTTGCCTAAGCTGGGCTCGCTGCTGTGCCGGATAAGGAAACCGTGCTTGGGAAACGGAAAGCCGTCGCTTCACGTTCATGAAATGACCATGGGGAAGTTTTCAGCGTTCGCTTTGACCCTCGCCGCTCTAATCGCGGCTCCCCTTGTTGCGCCCGCTGATCCCCCGCCCTATCCCAATCACGTCTACCGGTCGCTGGAATCCGGAAAAGCGGCGCACGACGCCGGCGTGATTCACGGCAAGATCGAAAATATCGATTATTCCAGCGGCACACTGGTCGTCCGCAGCCGCGGCGGTGACATCGTGGTGGCGGTAGTGCCGAGCACGGCGATCTATCGCGGCGGCGAGTTCGCCTCGGTCGGCGACTTGCGGCGCGGCGAGAACGTGGAGATCTCGGTTTTCGAAGTGGGCGGCGGCCTCGTCGCGCAGATGATTCGCCTTAAATAGCACGTGACGACGTCGCCTGAGACGCTGCACGTCAATAATCTCTCCATTCAGTATCCCGGATCGACTCGAAGCGCCGTTCGCGACGTTTCGTTCTCCGTATCGCCAGGACGCACGTTGGCGATTGTCGGACCGTCGGGCGCGGGAAAGACCACGCTGCTTCGGGGGATTGCGGGCCTTCTGCGCGTCCAAGCGGGAACGGTTGCGCTTGGCGGTTGTTCGCTCGAGAAATTCAATGCTCAAGAGCGCCGCATCGCTATGGTGTTCCAAACCGACGCACTGTTCGAACATCTTTCCGTGCGCGCAAACCTCGAGTTTGCGCTTCGCACGCGGCCGTCGCATGCGCGGGTCGACGAGCTTGCGCGCGCGCTCGATATTTCCGCGCATTTGAACCGGCGCCCGGGAATGCTCTCCGGCGGCGAACGCCAGCGTGTTTCGATTGCACGGGCGATGCTTTCCGATCCGGCCGTGCTTGTGCTCGATGAGCCGCTTGCGCATTTGGATCCCGAACTACGCGCTCGAGTGCGCAACGAATTGCTTGGCGTTCGTCAACGCTTTGAAGGGCCCATCGTATACGTGACGCACGATCATGCCGAAGCACTCGCCATTGGCGACGAGCTCGTCGTGCTTATCGACGGAGCCGTGGAAGACGCCGGCGAGCCGCAGCGCGTGTACGATGCCCCGGCTACGATTCGGGCTGCGGCGTTTCTCGGCGACCGGCCGATGAACGTGCTGCCGCGCGCTTCGGGCGGCGCGATCGGCATCCGGCCCGAACACGTTCGCATCGGTCCGGGCGGGCCATTCGAGGGACGGGTGATCCGTCGGGAAAGCACCGGCGCGGACGCCTACGTCTATATCGAAAGCCGCGAGGGCGTTGTGGTGGCGCGCGTCCCCGCGGCGCAAGCGGCGTCAGCCGGTGAAACGGTGAGCTTCTCGTACGACGCCGCGTACGTGCGGAGATTTGACGCCGAGAGCGGAAGAGCGATCACGTGAACGAGTTGGAGCGTCTGGCCTGCGGGGTAATCGTCACAGGCTTCGGCGGAACGTCGCTGGACGGCAGCCTTGGGGCGTTTTTGAAGGAAAGGCAGTTCGCGGGATACGTGCTCTTTGCGCGCAACGTGGAAAGTCTTGTCCAAGTGCGCGCGTTGACCGACGACTTACGCGCATTGCATTCCGTGACGCCGGTGCTCGCGGTGGATCAAGAAGGCGGCCGCGTCGCGCGACTTGTCGATGGGGTGGAAACCATCCCACCGATGATGGCGGCAGGCGCGGCAGGGCGCGCGCGGCTCGTGCGCCATGCCGGCGAGCAAATGGCCTTCGATTTACGGCGCGCCGGATTCACCATCGACTTCGCTCCCGATGTCGACTTGGCGTTGGATGGGCGAAATACGGTAATCGGAACCCGCTCGTTCGGCAGTGACGTCGAGCATGTCACGAATCTCGGCGCCGCGCTTGCGGAAGGGTTGGAAAGCGGCGGCGTCGCGGCAACGTTCAAGCACTTTCCGGGCCATGGAGCAACCGCGTTCGATTCTCATTTGCAGCTGCCCGTCGTCAACACGGATGCGCAAACCATCAGAGCGCGCGACCTCGTTCCGTTCCAGTGCAATGCGGCCCGCGCTTCAGCGATCATGACCGCTCATGTCGTGATGCGGGCTTTTGATGCGGAGCGTCCGGCGACGCTTTCACCCGCATTGTTGACCGGAGTGTTGCGCGACGAATGGCATTTTGACGGTGTCTGCTTCACGGATTGCATGCAGATGGACGCCATTGCTCGCGATATTGGAACCGTCGAAGGTGTCGCGCAGGCGATTTTCGCAGGCGCCGACTGCGCGCTGGTCAGCCACGATCCCTATCTCGCGTATCAGGCCGCGCAGCGTTTGATGGACGAGGTGCACGAAGGGCGACTGCCTTTGACGCGCTTGCAGCAAGCCTACGAACGCGTTCACCGTTTGCGCGTGCGCGCGCACGATCCCATTCCGCTTGAGGCCGCCCCTCCGCATCCCGGCATCGGCCGGGAACTCGCGCGCACAGGGGTGACCGTCATTCGGGGAACACCGCACGTCGATCCGACGGCAGCGCTCGCGATTTCGTTTCAAGGCGCTACAAGCGAAGGCGTACAAGGACGCCACGAACAGCATGCTTCGCTGCAGCGCGAAGCGCCGGCGCTGGAAATTCTCGTTGCCGCTTTGGAACCCGAAGCGGAAGAGGTTCGAACTCTCGTCAACGCGGTGGCGGCGACGGGACGGCGGCCGGTCGTGTTGATGCGCCGCGCGCATGTTTATCGCAAACAGCTCGAGGCGGTCCGGAGGGTTGTGGAGCGATTTCCGGATGCGCTCGTCGTTTCACTCCGCGAACCCTACGATTGCGCGCTGGTCCCGCAAGCGCGTCACCTGATTGCGGCGTACGGTGACGACGAATCATCGATTGGTGCCGTCGCAGACGTGCTCTTCGGCAATGCGGCAGCGGGCGGGACGCTACCGGTGCGACTCGATGGATAAACGATTCGGCTGCGTCGATCGCGCGTTGAACGAGGCGATCGGTTCGTGGGCGACCGCCATCGTTGCGCGCGTCCAAACCGGCGATCGCGTGCTCTTCGAACGCGCCTACGGAGCGACGCGCGACGATGGCGGCGCACGTCCGGTTTACGTCGACACGCGATTCGATCTCGCGTCCATTACGAAACTCTTCGTTTCAACGTGTGCATTGCAGCTGGCCGCGGAACAGAGGCTGGACCTCGACGAGCCGGCGGTTCGGTGGATTCCCGAATGGCAAAACCGGCCGCATGCAGCAGTTACGGCGCGGATGCTTCTCGCGCACACCGGCGGGATGTACTCGGGTGCCGATTATCGCACGCTCTTCGATCGCAACGTCGAGCATTTTGCCCTCACGCGCGAGCTTCTCGCGTCGCCGGGCGAACGTGTGATTTATAGCGACCTCGGGATGATTGCGCTCGGAACGCTCGTCGCGCGCATCGAAGGCAAGTCGCTCGGCGCCGTCGTCGCGCAACGCACGAATCGCTCGTCCGTGGAATTCATGCCCGCTGAGCGCGAACGGACCGAGATTCCCGCAACCGAAAAGGATGGTTGGCGCGGACGCGTGCAGGGACGCGTTCATGACGAAAAGGCGGCGTTAATGAACGGCGTGTCCGGCCACGCCGGCCTTTTTGGGACTGCGGCCGACGTTGCCTGGCTGACGAAGCCGTATTTGGATGCCGCCGCGGGTCGAGAGCAGATGTTGCTGCCGTCTTCGCTCGCGTGCGCGGCCATCGAGGAAGCTGCGTACGATCCGGTGTTGCGGCGCGGGCTCGGGTGGGCTTTGAAAACCAACGACGACAACTCGTGCGGGCGGTACTTCTCACCGCGCAGCTTCGGTCACACCGGTTTTACCGGAACTTGCGTGTGGGCCGATCCTGACCGCGATCTTCAGGCGGTGCTTTTGACCAACTCCGTCTACTACGGCCGGCGCGACTCGCGGCCGCTGCGTGCGGCGTTCTACGAAGGCATCGTCGAGGCTATCGCATCATGATCGCCGTCGGCTTGATGAGCGGAACGTCGCTCGACGGAATCGATGCCGCACTCGTTAAAATGTCGCCGCGCGGAGTAACTTACGGCGTGGAACTCCTGAAGTTTCTCACCGTGCCGTTCGACGAAGAGCTGCACGCGGCGCTACGCGCAGCGTTGCCGCCAAATACCGCAACGGTACCCGACCTTGCACGATTGCACCGCAGCGTCGGAAGCGCTCTTGCGCGCGCAGCGAGGCAAGTTGCCGGCGCTTTGCGTGTCGATTACGTCGCTTCGCATGGACAAACCATCTGGCACGACGGCGAAGCGCAGATCACGTTGCAAATCGGTGATCCGTTCGTTATTCGCGAAGCTTTGAATGCAACCGTGTGCTTCGATTTTCGCAGCGCCGACTGCGCGGTCGGCGGACACGGAGCGCCGCTCGTGCCCTACATTGACGGACTGCTTTTTTCGGATCGGCATGAAGACCGCGCATCGCTGAATATCGGCGGCATCGCAAACGTCACGTTTTTGCCGGCAAGCGTGAGAACGCACGACGTAATGGCCTTCGATACAGGCCCCGGGAACATGTTGATCGACGCGTTCGTACGTGAAAGAACGAACGGCGCCATGACAATCGATCGCGAGGGAGCGTTTGCGGCCGCCGGCGCCGTCGACGAATCCCTGTTGAGCCGCATGCTTGAAGAGCCGTACTTCGATAGGCATCCGCCGAAGAGCACCGGGCGGGAACGTTTCGGCGCGCAATTTTTACGCGCGTACCCCGCACTGGCCGCGCTCTCGTTGGAAGACGGGGCGGCGACTTTGACCGAGTTAACCGCGGCGTCGGTCGCCGCTGCGCTTTCGCAGGCGTCCGCGCTACCGCGGCGTCTGATCGTGAGCGGCGGAGGCGTGTATAACCACGAGCTGATGCGGCGACTTCAGAAACGGCTTCCAGACGTCGCCGTCGAAACGAGCGATGCGCACGGAATTCCGGCCGAAGCAAAAGAGGCGATTGCCTTCGCGATGCTGGGATACGAAACGCTTCGCGAGCGAGCCGCAAATGTGCCGCGCGTGACCGGCGCTTCGCGTGCCGTGCCGCTCGGCGCCATTGCGCCGGTGCGGCTTGCAGAACTGCTTTCGGAGGTAGAACGGGAATGTCGATCGTCGTAGGCGTCGATGCTGGTGGAACGGCGACGAATGTAATTGCCGTGAAGGGCGACGCGACGATCGGCGAATTCGTCGGCGATCCCGCCAACGTGCGCATCGCCGGAGTGGACGACGCGGCGGACGTCATCGCCCGCGCCGTCGGCAGCGCGCTTGAAGGAGTGGCCCCAGCCGCCGTCTTCGTCGGCGCGGCAGGCGCCGGTCGCGACGATCTCGCGCAGTCGTTGCAGCGCGCGCTGTCGGTGCGCCTTCCCGGCGTAGCACTGGGTGTTTCCGACGATGCGTTTATTGCGTTGCGCGCCGGCGTCCCGTCCGGTGACGCAATGGTTTTAGTTGCGGGAACCGGATCGATTGCGTATGCCGAATGCGACGGCCGACGTTTTCGCACCGGTGGCTACGGGTATTTGCTCGGCGACGAAGGTTCGGCTTTCTCAATCGGCGCCGCGGCCTTGCGTATGACCTTGCGTTCGTATGACGGCCGCTCGCCGCGCGATGAGTTGATCGAAGCCGTCGAAGCGCGGCTTGGCGCCACGTCGGCGCAGGCCGTTCTGAACGAAGTGTACGAGATGCCGCATCCGACTCGGCGAATTGCCGCCCTCGCTCCGGACGTTCTCCGTTTGGCGGGTGCGGGCGAACGCGGCGCCGCGAAGATCGTGCAGAACGCGGCACTGGAACTCTTCGATCTGCTGAAGTCGCTCGTCAAGTCGGCCGGCTTGCAAGACCGGGAAGTGCCGCTGGTTTTTGGCGGCGGCCTCTTGGCGCAGAACTCGCTGCTGACGTACTTATTGGAAACGCGCATCAGCAATGAGATGCCGTTCGTGCATATCGTGAAAGGCGCGCCGGCTCCGCACTTCGGGGCGCTCGCCATGGCGCGCAACCTCCTTTCGGCGGTATGAAAGATTCGCTGCCGGTAACCGAACTCGCCGACGCTGCGACCGCCGGACTGGACCTGCTGCCGGTAGAGCAAGTCGTCACGACGCTCGCGGTTGCGCAACGCCAAGCGGTGGACGCGGTTATTGCCGAAAGCGCGGCGCTTGCGCAAGCCGTGGACGAAACGGTAGCGCGGCTGCTGAGCGGAGGCCGCTTGCACTACGTCGGCGCGGGAACGAGCGGACGGCTAGCGGTGCTCGATGCGGCGGAGATGCCGCCGACCTTCGGCACGCCGCCCGATCTCGTGTGCGCACACATTGCCGGCGGCGAGCGAGCCTTTCGCTCCGCCGTGGAAGGCGCCGAAGACGATGCGGAAGCCGGCGCGTCCGAAATGCGTTCGCATGCCGGAGAAAAAGACGTCGTCATCGGGATTTCGGCAAGCGGCGGTGCGCCGTTCGTCGTCGCAGCAATAGCCACGGCCAAAGCAGCCGGCGCGTTTACCGCGGCGATCGTGAATGCCGCCGATTCACCGCTTGCCAATGTGGCCCGTCTGACGATCGTGTTGGCAACCGGGCGCGAACCCATTGCGGGTTCGACGCGAATGAAAGCCGGCACGGCGCAGAAGATTGCGTTGAATACCTTCTCGACCGCGGTTATGGTTCGGCTCGGAAAAGTCTACGACAACCTTATGGTCGACGTAGTCGCCACGAACGAGAAATTGCGCCGGCGCGCGGTGCGCCTCGTGCGAATGCTTGCCGGTGTCGATGAAGAGCGCGCGTTCGAGTTGCTTGCCGCAGCCGCGGGAAGCGTGAAAGTTGCAGCGGTCATGGAGAAACGAAACGTCGATGCCGGCGCGGCGCGCACGTTACTCGACGCGCAGCAAGGAAGATTGCGCGAGCTGTTGTGACGCAACCGGGGTTCCACACCACCGCCATGACGCCGCGCGTCGCCCCGTTGCCGTTTATGATGCGTTGCTTCGTTGCGGCGGTGACGGTCTTTTGTTTGATGACCGCGATGTCGTACGCGCAGTCTGCCCCGATCGTGCTTGTTCCGTTGGACGATCGTCCCGTAACGTTGCAACTTCCGGTAATGCTCGGCGATATTGCCGGGCGCCGCATTGCAACGCCGCCCGCCGGCGTGATCGGGCGCTACTTACAATTCGGTCAGCCGGATGCCATCAGCTTCTGGCTAAACGCGCAGGCCCCGCGGGACGCGCGGGCCTACGTTCTTTCCAGCGACATGCTTGCCTATGGCGGGCTTGTGGGCTCGCGGGTTCCGGGCACAACCTATGCCGACGCCTATTTTCGCCTCCGTCAGGTCTCGATGTTGCGCGCGACCCGGCCCAACGCATGGATCGGCGTGTTTGGAACCATTATGCGGCTTGCACCCACCGGCGTTCCGGCGATCGGCGACGCGGCCAAGTTCTTCGCGGCGTATCCGCAATGGTCGTATCTTCAGCGGTACGCAAACTTGCACGACCCGGTGCTCCCTGAAGAAGAAGCGACTGCCGCACATTTGCGCGGGTTGATGGGCGAGCCGCTCCTGGATGCGTATTTGCAAACACGCGCCCGTAATTACGGCGTCGACCGGTTGTTGCTCGATCTCACCCGGAGCGGAAGCATCGACCGGCTCGTGCTTGGACAAGACGATGCGGGGCCCGTGGGCTTGCACGTTCCGGAGGTCCATTCGTTGCAGTCGTTCCTCGGCGGCATCAGCGGCGATCGCGCTTCTATCGAACCGGGCGCGGATGAATTAGGCATGGCTCTCGTGGCTAATGCGTTGGCCCGCGACGCGCGGTGGACGCCGCGAATTGCGGTCCACTACTCAACACCAAGCGGTGCCCGGTATCAGGACCCGCTCGAGTTTGCGCCGATCGCCTCGACGATTCAAAGTTTAATCGCGCTCTGCGGGGGTGTCGAGGACGAGGCGAATCCCGATATCGTTCTGGCCGTTCACGTTCCACGAACCGGCCCGCTCGATGATGCATTCCTGCAAAGTCTTTCCAATGACGTTGAGGCAAATCGTCCCGTCGCGCTCGCCGATCTCAGTTACGAACAAAGCTACGCGGTGCAAGGCGCCTTTGCGCAACGGCTCTTGAGCAGCGGTATCGCCTCGCACCTGGACGCCTACGCGGCATGGAATACCGATGCCAACACGGTTGGAACGGCGCTTGCCGAAGCGATTGCTGCGGGCGCGGGCCGCCGCACGCACAGTTACAGCCAACTTGCGCATCAAACATTTACGTTCATGCGATTCGTCGATGACGTCGACTTCCACGTCGACGTCCGGCCGGATTTGAATCGTTGGCTGGACGCGCAGGGCGTTGCGGATCACACGTACCTGTTGCCGGATCTTGCGAGCGCTACGGCGGATAGAAACCGCACTCTCTTGTGGAACGAAGCGCAAGCGACGCTTTCGCAACTCTATCCCGAACTGCATATCGCGGCGATGCAAATCACGCTGCCGTGGAACCGCACGTTCGAAACCGGTCTCGACGTGCGGCTCGCGCCGAATCTTTAACCGCCAAGTCCCAGTTCGCTGAGCCTTCGCCCCATTTCGCCGACGTCGTTGTACACGCGATACGCGCCCGCGGCGGTCAGTTCTTCGCGTCCGTATCCGCCGGTCAGCACGCCGATCCCGAACGCGCCCGCACGACGCGACGCAAGAACGTCCCACACGGCATCGCCTACGACGAGCGAGTCTTCGATGTCCACTCGCAGCTTTTTAGCTGCTGCTTCGAACGGCTGCGGCGCCGGCTTGGAGGCCGTTGCTTCCGCCTGAGTAACGACTACCGCGTTTTCTGGAAGATGGAGTTTTTCGAGCAAAACGTTTGCGTCTTGCGGTTCGGCGCTTGTCGCGATGGCCCACGGGATTTTTCGCGCTTCGAGAATCTGCCAAAGATCGACGGCCCCGGGAAGCGCTTGCGCGCAATGGATGTTTGTCGCGGTAGATGCGGCCGTGTTCTTCGCGGATCCGCGCTCGTGTATCCGCACTTAAGCCGAGGGAAAAAGCATCGTCAAGCGCTTCCATCATCAGAGCGCCCGTCATGCCGACACGCTTATGCATCTCGCACGCGGGGATCGCAACGCCTGCATCGGAAAACGCCTTGTGCCATGCCGCGACATGCTCGTAAACTGAATCGACAAGGGTGCCGTCCAAATCGAAAATTAACGCGGAAGCCTTCATGAAATTGACGCTACCCAAGTGGTGAACGGCTCACACGTACCTACGGGTGAGGCGTTCGTCCTGATACTTCGAGCGCTCTGCGCGCTCGCGCCGCTATTTGCGACTTATTTATTTTCGCGCTGGCATAGCTCGACGAGCACGCCGGCGGACGATTTAGGGTGAAGGAACGCGATCAGATTGCCGTGCGCGCCTTTCCGGGGAACCTCGTCGATAAGCCTCACGCCTTTGCTTTTCAATTCGGCAAGTTTTGCGGTGATGTCGTCGACTCGATAGGCGGTATGGTGCAGTTTCGTCGCGGCGTCGCCTCGATATTTCGCAATCGATGAAGCTTCATCGAGCGGACGCAGCAGTTCGATAATCGAATCGCCGGCTTCTAATCCCACGGCTTCGACGCCCTGGTCGGCGACGATCTCACGGTAAACTTGGCGGAACCCGAGCGTTTCGGTATAGAGTGCAATGGTCGCGTCCAGATCTTTGACGACGATCGCGACGTGGTCGATTTTCAAGCTACGATTTCCTTTGCGCGATAGACGCCGAAGACGTCGCGTAACACGTTGCAGATTTCGCCAAGCGTCGCGCCTGCGTCGACCGCTTCGACGAAGTGCGGCATCAGGTTGTCGATGCCTGCAGCCGCGATTCGCACGTCTTCCAACCGTGCTTTCACGAGCGAGCCGTTCCGCGAGGCGCGGAAGGCCGCGAGCCGTTGCGCCTGTTCCCGTTCCACGCGCTCGTCGATGCGTTGCAAGGGGATTGAGACGCCGTCGCGTCCGGCTTCGGCAAATTTATTTACGCCGACGACCGCGGCTTCGCCGCGTTCGATCGCCTGCTGCGCCAGGTATGCTGAATCGGCGACGCGCGTTTGCATCCATCCGGTTTCGATAGCCGCAATGCTGCCGCCCATTTCGTCGACTTCGCGGATGAGGCTCGTTGCCCGTTCGATCAGCTCGTTCGTAAGGGTTTCGACGTAGTACGACCCCGCAAGCGGATCGACGACGTCCGCGGCGCCCGATTCGTAACCGATGATTTGTTGGGTCCGCAGCGCCAGCTTTGCGCTCTCCGCGGTAGGTAGCGCGAGCGCTTCGTCTTTGCCGTTCGTATGGAGCGATTGCGTACCGCCGAGAACGGCTGCAAGCGCCTGAAGCGTTACCCGGACGACGTTATTATCGGGCTCCTGCGCAGTGAGGGTAGATCCGCCGGTTTGCGTGTGGAAGCGCAGCATCTGCGAACGAGGATCTTTGCAGCCGAACTCGTCGCGCGTGATATGAGCCCAAAGGAAGCGCGCGGCGCGGAACTTCGCGATCTCTTCGAAAAAGTCGTTGTGCGCGTTCCAAAAGAACGAGATTCTTGGCGCCACCGTATCGAGGTCAATGCCGGTTGCTTTAGCGGCACGGAGGTATGCTTTCGCGTTTGAAAGCGTGAACGCAATTTCTTCTACCGCGGTTGAGCCGGCCTCACGGATGTGATAGCCCGAGATCGAGATTGTGTTCCATTGCGGAACTTCGCGCGCGCAGTAAGCCATGACGTCGGTCACCAGGCGCATCGACGGGGACGGGGGAAAAATGTAGGTCCCGCGAGCGACATACTCTTTGAGCACGTCGTTTTGAATCGTGCCGCCGAGCTTCTCGAACGGGATGCCGCGCCGCCGGGCAACAGCGAGCACCATTGCTAAAAGAATCGACGCCGGCGCATTAATGGTCATCGAGACGGTGACTCGATCGAGTGGAATATCATCGAAGAGCGTCGCCATGTCGTCGACCGAATCGATGGCAACGCCAACTTTGCCGACCTCGCCGCGCGCTTGGGGCGCATCAGAGTCATAGCCGAGTTGCGTCGGCAGGTCGAACGCGACGGAAAGACCGGTTTGTCCCCTATCGAGCAGGTACCGGTACCGCGCGTTCGATTCCGCGGCGGTTGCAAAGCCGGCATACTGCCGCATCGTCCACAAGCGCCCGCGATACATGTCTTTGCGAATACCGCGAGTGTACGGAAACGTCCCGGGTTCGCCTGATTCGTGCGGCGTGCCACCGGGGCGATCGTAGTGCGGCTTCAGCGGAACGCCGCTGGCGTTGAGATCCCGTGCCATAACGACCACGATTTCGTGGAAGGATTGCCTTCACCCGGCCCGCATTCTCCATTTATGAAGATAGCTTGCCTTGGCATTGCTGCCGCTTTTCTTTGGGGTGCCGCTACCGCGGCCGCTGCTTCGGCGGCGAGCGCAACGCCGGAGGAAATCCAGCAGATCCTCCAAGCGCGCGTTGCGGCGCAGCCGCAAACGGGCATCATCCTCGGCGTCATCGATAACGGAAAGGTTACCGTTTATAAGGCCGGCTCCAGCGGCACGGCGCGCCCGTTGGACGAGCATACGCTCTTCGAAATCGGCTCCGTGACGAAGACCTTCACGACGACGGTGCTCGCGGAACTGGTCATGCAAGGCAAGGTCCATCTGGACGACCCGGTGTCGCGCTATCTTCCGCCCTCTGCCTCCGTTCCGTCGAAAGACGGAAAGCGAATCACGCTGCTGACTCTTGCGACGCAGCATTCGGGCCTGCCGCGGGTCCCGGACGACCTCAATGCAACAAGCGACGACCCCTATGCCGATTACACGCCGGAAAAGCTGCTGGCGTTTTTACGGTCGTACAAACTTACGCGCGACCCCGGAGCTGAATTCGAGTACTCGAATTTGGGGATGGGGCTGCTCGGCTTCGCGCTTTCGCGAGAACAGCATGCGGATTATGAATCGATGGTCCGTGAACGCGTGTGGCGTCCGCTTGGAATGAACGAAACAACGATCGCGTTGAATGCGGCGCAACGCGCGCGCTTCGCTCAAGGCCACGATGACAGCGGCGCAACCGTTCATTCCTGGGAATTTACCGACGCCCTCGCCGGCGCCGGCGCCATCCGCTCCGACTTGACCGACATGTTGAAGTACCTGCGAGCGGCCATGGGAGAAGGTCCGCTCGGAAAGACGCTGCTCTTCGCGGAGCAGCCGCGCGCGACGTTCGAGGGCCATCACATCGGACTCGCCTGGTGGATCAACGACGTGAGCCACTTCATCGATCACGGCGGCGACACGGCTGGATATCATTCCGTGGTCTTGATGAGCGGCGACCGCCGCATGGGCGTCGTCATGCTAAGCAACGGTCCGCAAGTCGTGGACATCGCGGCACACGTTTTGAATACAGCTTACGCCCTCGCGCCCGAACCGAGACTCGTCACGCTGAGCGAAGCGACGCTCGATGAGTACGCCGGAAAATACGTCAATACGTCCGCCGGATTGGAGTACCACGTCGAGCGATCCGGAGCGGTTTTGAAAGCGCAACTCTCCGGCCAGCAAAGCGTTGCCGTTTACGCCTCGCGTCCCGACCATTTTTACTACAAAGTCGTTCAGGCATATTTGGAATTCGTCCGCCAAGGCGGCAAAGTGGTCGGCGTCATTCTAACGCAGAACGGACAGCATCTGCCGTTTTATAAAGTAGATGCTGAAGGCAAACAGCTGGCGACCGAAATCCAACCGGCTTATCCTCCGGTCGCAAGCCTGGATACCGCAACGCTGGAGAGCTATGCCGGAACGTATGCGACGCAGGGTGTGCGCAACGTGGTTTCCGTCGAGAACGGCCACGTATTCTCGAAAATCGGCTCGCAGAGCGCGATAGAACTTTACCCCTCCGCGAAAGACGAGTTCTACGTCAAGGACGTCGACGCGCAAGTCCATTTTGCGCGCGACGCGCAAGGCACGGTAACAAGCCTCACGATCAGCCAGAACGGGATAGAGATTACGTATCCGAAGTTACACTAGGGAGCGAGAACGAATTTTCCCGGCGTTCCAAGCGCGACGGTTTCATAGGCTTCCGTAGCGTCGTCTAAGCGGAACGCCTTTGTGACGAGTATCGGACGGATCGTCCCCTTTTCAAAACCCGGGCGCAACTCGTCCAAAATTCTCGCGCATCTCTGGCCGTCGTACTTCGCCGTATCCAGACCCTGCAGCGATAGATCGCGACGATAGAAGTCGAAGAGATCGAGCTTTACTTCAGCGCCGCCGATCCGCGAGATGATGACCATGGTGCCGCCGATCGCCAGCGATTGGTAGAGCGCCCCGAAGACCGACGCCCCAACGGTATTGAACGCCGTGTCGATGCCGTGGCCGTTCGTGTGCTTCGCGACGACGCCTTCCAGATCGTTGCGATCGAACTGCGCGATCGCAAGCACTTTCCCGGAATTGACACGACTGGCTTCGCTCTCGTCCTTTACGAGCGCGATGGTATGTGCGCCGCGAGCGTGCGCGATTTCGATGGCCGCCGTTCCAACCGATCCCGCAGCGCCCGAAACAGCGACGAAGTCGCCGGCTTTTACGTGTGCGCGCTCCACGAGCGCCGCGTAAGCGGTAATAAACGGAATGCCGCACGCCGCCGCGCTCTCGGCGGAAAGCTTCGACGGCTGAAGACTAAGCGCGGACTGCGGAACCGCGAGATACTCCGCGTGAGAGCCGTCGCGAGTGAAGCCGATGTCGCCGCCGGAGCCCCATACGTTGCGGCCTTTCAACTCTGGCGGACCTTCGACGACGGTTCCCGAGAAATCGCGCCCGATAATTCGAGGCAATTTCGTTTGCTTGAAACCGCCGCGAATGTTTACTAAATCACTAGGATTGATCCCGGCCGCGAGCACCTTCACCAGAGCCTCACCGGGCCGCACTTCTTGCATGGGGACGTCGCTTACGCGCGCGTCGCGGGGTTCTCCAAAAACGGTAAGCTGGACAGCGCGCATTCCAGCTCCTTACTCGATCGTTACGAGCGGCTCGTTCGCTTCCACGGTTGCTCCGGCTGCCGCATGAATCGCCGCGGCCTTACCGGTTTTGTGAGCGCGAATTTCGTTCATCATCTTCATAGCTTCGATGACGGCAACGACTTGGTTCTCGGCGACCTCGTCACCTTGAGCCACTTTCATTTCAACGACGACGCCATGCATGGGTGAAACGATGTCGTTTCCGTGCGCGCCGCCTTTGGCTTTTTTGCGTTCGGCACGCGGAGCGCGCTGCGCCGCCTTTGCCCTTGCGCCGGATTGCAAGCCCTCCGGCACGTCGATAAGACGAACGTGGAATAGCTTGTCGTTCACCTCGATGCGGATCGCGGGAACGTTCGACTCTGCCGCCGGTATGGCGCCGTTCGTGCTCGCTGCGCTAGGTTGCACCGAAGCGAAGTGTGCAGCGGCGAACGGTTCGAGCGTGGCCGTTCCATAGGTGTCGTCGCGGACGGCCGGTGCATCGCATAGGGCGCGCAGCAGCGGCAACGTCGTAGGCACGCCTTCAATCGTGTATTCGCCGATAGCGCGCGCGAGCCGGGCAATCGCTTCGGCGCGAGTCGGCGCCCAAACGACGAGCTTCGCGATCATCGAATCGTAATCGGGGGAGATAACGAAACCGGGAAATGCTGCCGAATCGATGCGCACGCCGAGTCCGGCCGGCTCGCGATACGCGGTGACGGTGCCCGGCGCAGGCCGGAATCCGGCAGCGGGATCTTCGGCGTTCACGCGCCCTTCGATTGAAGCGCCACGGAAAACCACGTCGTCTTGCGTGTAGCCCAGCGGCTCCCCCGCCGCAACGCGAATCTGTTCGCGAATCAAGTCGAGCCCCGAAATCATTTCGCTTACGGTGTGCTCGACTTGGATGCGCGTGTTCATTTCGAGGAAGAAGAACTCGTTGCCGCTTACCAGACACTCGATGGTGCCGACGGAATCGTACCCGATGGCTTGTGCGGCGCGAATGCCGGCATCGCGCAGACCTAGGCGCACGTTCTCGGGAATAATGGCGGGCGCTTCCTCCCACAATTTCTGGTGCCGCCGTTGCAGCGAGCAATCGCGTTCGCCTACGTGCACGACGTTGCCGTGCTTGTCGGCCAGGATCTGCAGCTCGATATGCTTGGGGTTTTCGAGATACCGTTCGGCGTAAACCGTTCCGTTTTTAAAATACGCTTCGGCTTCGCGCGTCGCCGTCGTGAAGGCGGACTCGAGTTCTTCGAACGTGCGAGCAACTTTCAGGCCTTTTCCGCCGCCGCCGCCGGAGGCTTTCAATGCCAGCGGCAGACCGTACGCTTCCGCGGCTTTGCGCGCGCCGGCAACGTCCTCGATCGGCTCGATGCCGCCCGGCACGAACGGCACGTTCGCTTTCTTCATCGCTTGCCGTGCGCGAAGTTTGTCGCCCATCGCGTCGATCGCATCGGGATGCGGGCCGATCCACGTGAGGCCTTCCTGTTGCACGCGTCGCGCGAAGCCGGCATTTTCTGCAAGAAACCCGTAGCCGGGATGAACGGCATCGGCGCCGGCGCGCTTCGCGACTTCTATTAGCTTGTCGATATTCAAGTAGCTTTGCGAGGGCGCAGCCGGACCGAGCAGATACGCTTCCTCCGCCATGCGCACGTGCATGGCATCGCGGTCGGGCTCGGAGTAAACGGCTACCGTTGCAATCCCCATCTCGCGCGCGGTGCGAATGATGCGGACCGCGATTTCGCCGCGGTTGGCAATGAGGATCTTAGAAAACAATTCGTTTCCCTTGCGCGTGACGAAGCGTATCGATAGCTAATTCGGGATGAAACGCAGCGAATTTCCAAGGCGAAGGCGCGCGTTCGGCCGGCTTTTCCGCGGAGGATCTCAGCGCGCAAAGCGCGGCAACGATCGCCGCGCTCTCTTCCGGCGTCGCCTCGCCGCGAATCTGAATCACGAACCGAATTCCGGCGGATACATGCCCATCGCGTGGTAGCCCGCATCGACGAAATGCACGTCGGCCGTAATCGATTTCGCGAGATCCGACGCGAGATAGACGGCCGTGTTACCGACATCTTCCGCCGTGATGTTCCGTTTGAGCGGCGCCACTTTCGGCACGACGTCGAGAATCTTCGAAAAGCCGCCGACCTGCCGCGAGCTCGCGGTCTTGATCGGCCCGGCGGAAATCGCGTTCACGCGAATGCCGCGTGCACCCAAATCGTACGCGAGGTAACGGACGATCGACTCCAGCGCTGCCTTCGCAATGCCGGCGATGTTATAGTTCGGCACGATCGCCGTTCCGCCAAGATACGACAGAGCCATGATAGAACTGCCATCGTTCAACTGCTTGTCAAGGTGCTTCACGAGACCGATGAGCGAGTACGACGAGATATCGAGCGCCATATTGAATCCGTCGCGAGAAGTCTCGTAAACGGTTCCCGAAAGATCTTCCTTCTTCACAAAAGCGATCGAGTGAACGAGTACGTCCAAGTTTCCGAAAGGCTGTAGGGCTTTAGCGGCCGCCGCAAGAGACTCGTCGTTGGAAACATCGCACTCGATAACGGGACCGCCACCCAACTCCGCCGCAAGTTTTTCTACTTCATCCTTGACGCGTTCGCCCTGATACGTCAGGGCAACTCGAGCGCCATGCTCGTGCAGCTTCTTTGCGATCCCGGTGGCAATCGACCAGCGATTGGCAACGCCCGTAACGAGCGCGCGCTTTCCTTCAAGCAGTTTCACGGTTCCATAGATACAAGCGCAAGGGGCGGCGTCCTTTTCTACGAACCGCGCAGCCATGTTTCTGCTCCTATCACGCTACGTAAAGCCCCTCGATGAGGTCGACCGCTGGCTTCCGGAGCACCGGGAATTTCTGGACCGCCAGTACGCCGCCGGACACTTCATCGTCTCCGGCCCGATGGAACCTCGCGACGGCGGAGTCATCGTTACGGTCGACATGCCGCGTCCACAGATCGACGAGATTCTGAAGGACGATCCGTTCGCCCGCGAGGGCGTGAGTGAGTATACGATTGTGGAGTTTTCCGCTACTAAGCGGGCTGAGGCGTTTATTGCGGCGTTGGAGGCGGGGCGGCGTCGTTCGGGCTAAGCAGAGTGATGAGATAGCGCCGGCGTGTGGACCCGGCGATAGTTGCATCCTCCATGCGAATTCCGCCGCATTTTTCGATCACTCGGATAGAAGCAACGTTGTCGTCGCGGCAAGTGATTAGAGCCTGCGAAAGGCCCCATTGTTTCAGGGTTTGCAAGCCTGCACGTAAAGCGAAGGTTGCGATGCCCTGACTGCGGCGAGCGGGATGAGTCATGTAGCCGATGTTTCCGCCGACTTGGCGTAGCCAGTCGTTGAGCGGATGGCGGAGTTCAAGCTCGCCGACGACTTCGGTATTCGATCGAACGACCCAAAAAGTGGTTTCCGGTACCCAGCCTGCCGGGATGTCTGCGCCTGCGGCGCGACGGTTCAGTAACGCAATGAATTCCGGAACGCCGGTGAGTGCAAGCGCCGTTCGTCCCGTCCACGCATTCTCTCCGTTGGTCAAACATGCATCGCGCATGTTTTCAAAAGACGTTGCAAGCTCCAGCGATGGTGCCTGAAGTTTCAGATCATCCACTTTCCTCACCAGTCATTCATGCTTGCAAATCTCTCCGTCGGCGCTGTGCCGGAGCAGCGCCATTCACTTACTACAGCGACGTCTGCAACAAAGAAAATCGATGCTCTTGAACCGCATGCACCGCCCAAACGCCCGCTGGTACAAGCATCGCATTTGCCACTAGATGAAAGCTCAAATTCCGATAAACGTCGTCCGCCTTCAGTGCGAGTTCATCGGCGATGACGCCGGCGAAGCCGTGGGCGGCATTGTTGCAGACGAAGAAGTGGGCGCCGGCGTCGGCGATGAGAGAGGGAATTGAGTAGTCCCACTCGCCGCCTTGTTTTTTGAGGAATGGATTGCCCTTGGTTTTTGGGTCGATCGCGGCTTGAAAATCTTTTATGGCGGGCCAGTGCCTCTTTTTTGACTTGCGCGCGAGCGGAAGAAAGTATTGATTCCACATTGCGTCGTCAAAGCCGATGGCTATCGAGGCTCCGTGATAAAGGACGGCTACGGGAAACACGTCGGCGAGGGGAGTGCCTATGTCGCCGTAGGCTTTTACCGTGTTCCGCATTGCCGAGAGGACTTCGCCGGAGTCGATATTTATCGAAGCGAATAGATGCTTGTGTGATGCTTCGCGGTCAAGAAGCGCGTTGAACGCCTGGAGATCGAAGTTTAACTTTTCGAAGCTTTTGGGCGACGGTGTAGCTTTCGGAGAAGCGGCCGGTAGCGGCGCAGCGCCAACTGCAACCGGCGCCACCGCGGCGAAAGCGCCGGCAGCGAGGAAGTCCTTGCGTGTCGTCATCGGTCCTCCTTACAGCGGAATGTTGCCGTGTTTGCGCTTCGGGCGCTCTACGCGTTTGTTCTCGAGCATCTCGAGCGCGGTTGCAATGGCGCCTCGAGTGCGGTGCGCTTCGATGACGTCGTCGACGTAGCCGTATTGGGCGGCGATGTACGGATTTGCAAAACGCTCCGTGTACTCGTCGATGAGTTCTTTCATCTTCGCTTCGCTGTCTTTTGCCGCGGCGAGTTCACGGCGTTGGATGACCTTGACGGCGCCTTCGGCACCCATTACGGCAATTTCGGCGGTGGGCCACGCGAGGTTTACGTCGGCGCGAATGTGTTTGGACGCCATAACGTCATAGGCGCCGCCGTAGGCTTTGCGCGTGATCACGGTGATTTTCGGAACGGTTGCTTCCGCGAAGGCGTAGAGCAGCTTTGCTCCGTGCAGAATGATCCCGCCGTACTCCTGATCGGTTCCGGGCAAAAAGCCGGGAACGTCTACGAACGTCACAAGCGGAATATTGAATGCGTCGCAAAAGCGCACGAAGCGCGCCGCCTTGATCGAGGATTTGATGTCGAGCACGCCGGCGAGCACGTTCGGCTGATTTGCGACGACGCCGACGCTGCGGCCGTTCACGCGGCCGAAGCCGCAAATGAGGTTCTGCGCGTAGAGAGGCTGGATTTCAAAGAAGTCGCCGTAGTCGAGCACGCCTTCGATCACCTGATGCATGTCGTACGGTTTGTTCGGCGAGTCGGGAACGACTTCGTCCAGTTCGGGAGTTTGGCGCTGCGGATCGTCGTCGCAAGCGAAGCGCGGAGTTTCTTCCAAGTTATTTTGCGGGATGTATGAGAACAGCGTCTTGGTTTGCTCGACGAGATCGTCCTCGTCGGAGGCAACCAAATGGGCAACGCCGCTCTTGGTGGCGTGCGTCATGGCGCCGCCGAGCTGCTCGAACGTCACATCTTCGCCGGTAACCGTTTTAATGATCTCCGGTCCGGTGATGAACATCTGCGAGATCTCTTCGGTCATGAGAATAAAGTCGGTGATGGCCGGCGAGTAAACCGCGCCGCCGGCGCACGGTCCGGCGATTAAACTAAGCTGTGGAACCACGCCGCTGGCTTGCACGTTGCGCCAGAAGATTTCCGCGTAACCGCCGAGCGAAACCACGCCTTCTTGGATGCGCGCGCCGCCGGAGTCGTTGATGCCGATCATCGGCGAGCCGGTGCGAACCGCGAGGTCCATGACCTTGCAGATCTTTTCGGCAAACGCTTCGCCGAGCGAACCGCCGAGCACGGTGAAGTCCTGCGAGAACAGAAAGACTTGGCGTCCGTCGATTGTAGCGCGTCCGGTGACCACGCCGTCGCCGAGAAATTCTTTTTCGTCTAAGCCGAACGCATTGGCGCGGTGAACGACGAACTGGTCGAGCTCGGTAAAAGAATCCGGATCGACCAGCGCGGCGATGCGTTCGCGGGCGGTGCGCTTGCCGCGAGCGTGTTGCTTTTCGACGGCAGCTTCGCCGGCCGGTGCGTCGGCCAGCGCGCGTTTGCGTTCGAGTTCTCGATACTTTTCGTGGTGCGTTCTCACGAACGCATCCGTTAGGCTCCCGGCTCGTCGCCGCCTTCCAGCCCCCGCTCGATCTCCGCTTCAACCGCGACGCGTTCGGCGGAAACCATCCCGGTGTCGTCAGCAGCCGTTACGGCCTTGTCCTGATCGTCTTCTTCAAAAAGACGCTCTACGGAGTCGTTATTTTTGCGTTCCATGGCCTCTTTATTACCCATGTGTTACTCCATCGCAACCGCGTGGGCGGCCGATGCCGCCGCCTTCGGCGCGCGCAGTAAAAGCACAAGTGGCGTGAGCACAAGCGTAACGATGCCCAAGACGTAAAATGCGTCGGCAAACGCCATAGTACTCGCTTGTTGAGCGACGGCGCCTGCCACATTCGAGAATGAACCGTGCATTTGAATGACGTGCTGCACTGCCGGGCGTGCAAGAGTCACGTTCGCGGCGAGCGCGTCTTGATGAATCGCGCCTCGCCTATCGAGCAGCGTGACCAGCGTTGCGGTTGAGATTGACCCGCCAAGTTGCTGGAAAAGGCTCAAAAGCGACGTTGCCTTTTGCGTCTCGATGCCTTGCACCGAACTCAATACGCTGACGGAAAGAGGTACAAACAGCATGCCGAAGCCGATTCCGCCGAAGAACAGCGGAAAAACGAACGTGCCAAAGGCGCTTTGCGTCGTTAGGACTTGCGCCGTGTTCACGTTGGCGAATGCCACGATAACGAAGCCTATGCCTAGCAGCACCTGCGGCTTGACTTTGAACCGGCTCAACAGCATCAACGTTACCGGCGTCATAATCATAATGCCGATCGCGCGAACGAGAATCGATTCGCCCGAAAGCGTTGCGGTGAAATTCAAAAGGCTTTGCTGGAACTGCGGCGCCAGAATGACGCCGCCGAAGAGCCCGAATGCAAGCGTCATGGCCAGCAAACAGCCGGCGGCAACGGTTCGGTTTCGTAAGAGAATCCGGATGTCTACGATCGGGATCTTGACGACTTTCAGTTCCCAGTAAACAAACGTTGCGAGTGAAGCGACTGCTAAGAACGCGGTGGCTACGATGTTCTGGTCGTTGAACCAATCGTAGCGTTCGCCTTCGTCCAACACGTATTGCAGCGAACCGAGGCCGGTAGCCATGAGCGCTAAGCCGACGCCGTCGAGCGACGCGCGGCCGCGCGTACGCGGATCGCGCAGTAGCATAAAGCAAAGCAGCGCGGAGAGAATTCCCGGGACGATGTTGATGTAAAAGACCCAGTTCCACGAGAGTGCGTCGGTCAACACGCCGCCGAGCGTCGGCCCGATGGACGGTCCGATCACGGCACCGATCGACGTCAATGCTTGGCTCAATCCTAGCTGCTTCGCCGGAAACGTGTCGCGCATGATCGCTTGACCGGTGGAAATGAGACCGCCGCCGCACAAACCTTGGAGAATACGGAAGAAGACAAGCTCGCTGAGTGAAGTCGAGAATCCGCAAAGCGCGGAGGTTACCGTAAAGCCGATAATTGCGGCCACGTAGTAATTCCGCCGCCCGATCAGCAGCTGCAGCCACGGCGTGAGCGGAATGACGATAACGGCCGCGATGATGTAACCGGTGACGATCCACGCGCCTTGGTCGAAATTCGCGCCCAAGTTGCCCTGAATCGTGGGAAGCGCGACGTTGACGATCGTCGCGTCGAGCACTTGAAGCAGCGTCGCAGACATGACGCCGATGACTATAAGCCATCGCCTGAGCCCGTATTCGACGACACTGTCTTGCGGTGGCATTTGTCCTGGTGAGTTCAAGGATTGTCTTCCTCACAGACCGAACGGTCGGTTTCGTGAAAGCTTCGCACCGTCGTGAGTCGATCCTTGCTTCGGCCGCGCCGATCTTCAATCGCAACGGCTTCGCCGGAACCTCCATCAACGACATTCTCGTGGCGACCCATTTGGAAAAGGGCGGGCTATACAACCATTTTTCGAGCAAGGAAGAGCTTGCCATTGCTGCGTTCGACTATGCCTTCGCGCGGGTGAAAGCGTATTTTGCCGAAGCTCTCGCCGGCGTCGACCCCGGTGCGCCATATCTTCTGGAGTATGTCGACGCATTCGCGCGTTACGTGGAATGCCCGGTAGTCGACGGCGGATGCCCGCTCGCGAATTCTGCGTTCGAAGCCGATGACGCGTTGCCGTTTCTGCGCGATCGCGTGAAAGCGGCGTTTGCGGAAATGCGCGGCGCGCTCCATCGCAACGCCGTGCAAGCATCGGAGAAAGGGCAGTTTCGGGACAGCGTCGATCCAAATGCTGTCGCGGACTTCATTATGGCGACGCTGGAAGGCGCGCTGATCTTGGCTCGCGGTTTGCGCAGCCGAACGAATGCGCGGCGCGCTACCGCTACCCTGCGTGAATGGCTCGTTTCCCTGGAGCGCCGCTGATGAGCAACACGCGCGTCTATGAATGGAGCGATCCCACCGACGTTGTGCGCGGCGTGCTCGGGCGCGAGCATCTCGATTGGATGCGTGCAATGCTTGCCGGCGAAATCTCGGCGCCCCCGTTCGCCCAGACGCTCGGTTTAGCGATGCAAAGCGTCGAACCGGGACGTATCACGTTTGCGGCAACCGCGGCGCCGTGGATGTGCAATCCCGCCGGCATTATCCATGGCGGGTTAGCGGCGACGTTGCTCGATTCGGTCGTAACGCTCGCCGTGATGTCGAAACTTCCCGCGCAGAAACTCTGCACGACGCTCGATTTGAACGTCCATTTCGTGAGGCCGCTCTTTCCAAACGGCGTGAAGCTCGTTGCCGACGGCGTTGCCGTCCATATCGGCACGACGGTTGGCACGGCCGAAGGACGGCTTCACGACGAAAAGGGCCGCTTAATCGCTCACGGCACGGCGTCGTTAGCGATCGTGGACGCCGATAAACTTCACCGTTAGCGGATTACCAAATGCCGAGGGCGGCTTTCACGTCCTCAGAAGCCATGGTGCGCGGATCCCATGGCGGGGTGAAGGTGATCTCGACGTTCGCGGTTTTGACGCCGTCGATCGCAAGCACGTGATCCTCGACCGATTTCTTGAACATTGGCCCGACGGGGCACATCGGCGACGTGAGCGTCATGGTGACAGTAACGTGTTCGCCGGATTCCCCTTCGGCGACGACGTCGTAGACGAGACCGAGCTCTAGGATTCCCAGATTCAGCTCGGGGTCTTTGACTTCGGTGAGGGCTTCGCGAACTTGTTCGGAGGTTGGCATACGGGTATTCTAACCCGCGCGGCCGGTTCTGCGTTCCACTAGGGTGGCAAGCGCGGTGCGCTCTGCAACCACGCCGGAGCGCCCAGTGTCTTTAGGTGGACCTCACAAAACATTATCCACCGCTTTCTTTAATACGAGCGAGGCGTACGTCAGTTGTTCGACGTACCCTCAAACCGCATGAAGAGATGGCTCTGCCCCGGATTGCTGATGCTGGCATGCGTGCTCGCTTCCTCGATCCGATCCACGGCCGCAGAGCTTTCCGTCGCAGGCGGCGGTTTCGTCACCAGCAGTCCGTCGCAAGCCGGCGGCGCGGTGCTCCTGAGCTCGGCCGCCTCGGTGCCCAGTCTTCCTATAGAAATACAGGGCACAGTACTCGTTCCGGTTACCAAGCAAGGAGGGTACGCAGTTACCGCGGAGGTTCGGGGCCTCTCGGGCGGCGGCTTCGGCGGCGCATACGTGGGCGGCGGGCTGGGAATCGGTACGTTATCGTCCGATCGCGAAAACGGCCCGGTGCTAACGATTTTTGTGGGCAAACCCGTAGCAGCCTACACGACCGTCGAGTTGCGAGCCTATAAAGGAACGCGAACGAACGGGACGACGGCCGGGTTCCTCGGACTCCGCTTCACTTTCTAATCGGTAAAAGCCGAAAACTCGCAATAAGAAGCGTCACGAAACCGGAGTTCGACGGGTAGAGTTTATAGACAGACACTGCTCGCACCGCGAGTAGTACCGGAGGAAACAAGCAGACCATGTCAATGTGGGAACCGTTCACCGAGCGCGCGAGGCGCAGCATCGTGCTGGCTCAAGAAGAAGCCCAGCGCTTGGGGAACAACTACATCGGTACCGAGCACATTCTGCTCGGCATCATCTCGGAAGGCGAGAGCCTCGCAGCCAAAGTGCTCGAGTCGCTCGGCGTTAACTTGGCAAAAGTTCGCCAAGAAGTCGAAGCGATCGTTGGCCGCGGCGGGCAGACGGTTCAGCAAGAGATGGTCTTTACGCCGCGCGCCAAGCGGGTCATCGAGCTTGCTTTCGAAGAAGCGCGGCAACTCAATCACAATTACATCGGCACGGAGCATCTGCTGCTGGGTCTCATCCGCGAGGGTGAAGGCGTGGCGGCGCGTGTCCTGACGAACCTTGGCGTCGACCCGGCGAAGGTTCGCGTGCAGACGACGTCGCTGCTTGGTGCAGAAGGCCAGCCGCCGGCACCTAAAGGAAAGAGCAAGACGCCGACGCTCGACGCCTACGGCCGCGATCTCACGACCCTCGCTCGCGAGAACAAACTCGATCCGGTGATCGGGCGCAACAACGAAATCGAGCGCGTGATCCAAATTCTCTCCCGCCGCACGAAGAATAATCCCGCGCTCATCGGTGAACCCGGCGTCGGTAAGACGGCCATTGCCGAAGGGCTGGCGCAGCGCGTCATCAAGGGCGACATTCCCGAGCCGCTGCGCGACAAGCGCGTTATCACGCTCGATCTTGCGGGCCTTGTTGCCGGTACGAAGTATCGCGGCGAGTTCGAAGAGCGCATGAAGCGGGTGATGGACGAGATCCGCGGCGCGGCCGGCGAGATCATTTTGTTCATCGACGAGTTGCACACGCTCGTCGGCGCAGGTGCCGCCGAAGGCGCGATCGACGCTAGCAACATCATCAAGCCGGCGCTCGCGCGCGGCGAGCTGCAGTGCATCGGCGCGACAACGCTCAACGAATTCCGCAAGCACATCGAAAAAGACTCGGCCCTGGAACGCCGCTTCCAGCCGGTCATGGTGGGCGAGCCGTCGGCAGAAGAAGCCGTTGAAATTCTGATGGGTCTTCGCGACCGGTACGAAGCGCACCACAAAGTGCAAATCACCGATGAAGCGCTCGCGGCCGCCGTTAAGCTGTCGGATCGTTACATCACCGATCGTTTCTTGCCCGACAAAGCCGTCGATCTCATCGATGAAGCCAGTTCACGCGTCCGCCTGCGTGCAACGTTGCCGCCGGCCGCGATTCGCGACGTCGACGCGCAGTTGCGTAAAGTGATCGCCGAGAAAGAATCGGTCGTCAAGAACCAAGAGTTCGAGAAGGCTTCTTCGGTGCGCGATCGCGAGGAGAAACTGCGTTTAGAGAAAGCGCGCCTGGAGCAAGAGTGGCAAGACAAGAAGGCCGCGCAATCCGACAAGCCGTTGCGCGTAACGCCGGACGACATTGCCGAGATCGTTTCCTCGTGGACGAAGATTCCGGTGAGCCGCCTCGCGCAAGCCGAGACCGAGAAGCTGCTCAACATGCAAGAATCGCTGCACAATCGCGTCATCGGCCAGAACGAAGCCATCGAAGTCATCACACGAGCGATTCGCCGTTCGCGCGCAGGATTGAAGAGCCCGAACCGTCCGATCGGATCGTTCCTGTTCTTCGGCCCGACCGGCGTAGGTAAAACCGAAGTCGCGCGCAGCGTCGCGGAGTTCTTGTTCGACGACGACGAGTCGATGATCCGCATCGACATGTCGGAGTACATGGAGAAGTACTCGGTGAGCCGTCTCGTCGGCGCGCCTCCGGGATACGTCGGCTACGAAGAAGGCGGTCAGCTCACCGAAGCGGTGCGCCGCCGTCCGTACTCCGTGGTTCTTCTCGACGAAATCGAGAAAGCGCATCCGGACGTCTTCAACCTGCTATTGCAGGTGCTCGATGACGGCCGCCTGACCGATTCGCAAGGGCGCCAGGTCGACTTCAAAAACTGCGTCATCATCATGACCTCGAATGTCGGCGCAACGGGCATGCAGACGACGACCGACATCGGTTTCCGTCCGCAGAAGCAGACCGAAGAAGACGAAGCCAAGGCCTACGAACGCATGAAGAACAAGGTGCTCGATGAAGTCAAGCACACGTTCCGTCCCGAGTTCTTGAACCGCGTCGACGAAGTGGTGGTCTTCCATCAGCTCACGCGCGAACAGATCGAACAGATCGTCAGCCTGGAACTCGAAAAAGTCATGCGCGAAGTCAAGGGGCAAGAGATGACTCTCAAGGTCACCGACGCAGCGAAGTCGCTGCTCGCGAAGAAGGGTTGGGATCCGCAGTTCGGCGCGCGTCCGCTGCGTCGCGCAATCCAGCGCAACGTCGAAGACGAAATCGCCGAAGAGATGCTGCGCGGCACCTTCACTGCGGGCGATCACATCCTCGCCGACGTCTCACCGGACGATCCCGAGAAACTCGCGTTCTCGAAGATTCCCTCCGTAGAACCGCCGGCCGCCCCGCCCGCACCGGCCCACGCCGGCTAAGAGCGCGCACCGCCAAAACGAAAGCCTCGAGATTCACTCTCGGGGCTTTTTGTTCGTTCGACAAGCGCGCGATGACGCGCGGGTCAACACGATAGGAGCGCGGAGCGCATTCGCGCGACGGCGTCTTCGAGGATGGGAGTGGAAGTAGCGAAGTTGACGCGGACGAAGCCGTTGCCTTCCTTGCCGAAATGGCGTCCGGGATTTAGAGCAACGCGTCCTTTTTTGAGGAATACGGCGGCGGGATCGTTCCCAAGCTCGAGCGGGCGGCAATCGAGCCACGCGAGGAAGCTTGCTTCGGGCGGTGTGTAACCGACGGATTCGAAACCGTTGGCATCGAGCAGTTCGCGCAATGCAACGCGTTGGCGGTCGAGATGCGCAAGCACGCGATCCAGATACGCGACGTCGTCGCGAAATGCGGCGATTGTCGCGACGGTGCCAAGAATGCCGCTGCGTTCGGTGATCTCGCGCGGAAGACGCGCGAACACCGAACGACCCCACTCACTCGACGTAATCGCGAGCGCGCACTTCAGTCCCGCGATGTTCCAGCCTTTGGATGCGGACGTTAGGGTGATAGCTTTTACGCCGGTGCGTTCCACTACGCTTTCGAACGGCGTGTGCTTTACGCCGGGCAGAACGAGCGGCGCATGTATCTCATCGGCGAGCACGGCAACGCCGTATTGCTCTGCAAGCGTTGCGACACGTTCCACGTCCTCGGCAGAATAGACGCGTCCGACGGGATTGTGCGGATTGCAAAAAAGAAGAACGCGCGCCCCGCCCTGAAACGCTGCTTCGAGCGCGGGGAAATCCAGCTCGTACCGGCCGCCGCTTGTTGTGAGCGGAGCCTCGACGATCGGGCGATGGACTTCGCGTATCGTCAAGAAAAACGGCCGGTAAACGGGCGGGTTAATGACGATTGCTTCATCGCTGGACGCAATCGTCCGCAGAATTTCCGCGACGCCGATCATCACTTCAGGAACGACAAGCACGTTTGCCGGATCGATCGCCAAACCGTAACGGTCGATCGCGAATCGGGCATAGGCTTCGCCTACGGTTCTTTGCTCGATCGCGTATCCCAAGTCCCCGCGGTCGACGGCTTCGTGCAATGTGCGAGCAACGTTGGGCGCAACCGGAAAATCCGTCTCCGCTACAAAAAGCGGCAACACGCTTTCGGGATAACGCCGCCACTTTTCGCTTGTGCGCGCGCGTAGCTTCGCTAGATCGATTTCGCCGTCGAACTCCGCTGACGCGTGAAGCGTCGCGCTCATTGAGCAGCGCCGTTCGGCCGCGCGGCGACCATCAGATTTGCAATCTGCGACATCACGACGACGCCGTGCTGATTGATCGTGTGCAGCCTTACGCGAACCGTGCCTCGTCCCTTATTTCCCGGCCACGGCGTCTTTTCGACGATTTCGGCGCGTACGTATAGGCTATCGCCGGGATGCACGGGCGCAAGCCAACGCAGGTCGTCGATGCCGGTGCCGATGATACCCGTCGCGCGAAAGACCCCGCTCTCAACCATCAGCCGCATCGTGATAGCTGCGGTTTGCCAGCCGCTTGCGGTAAGCTCCCGAAAGACACTGGCTTCCGCGTCTTCGTTCGATAAATGAAACGGCTGCGGGTCGTAGAGATGGGCAAATGCGATGCATTCTTTTTCACTGAGGTGGAATTCCGCGCTTTGAAGCGTCTCGCCGATGTGAAAATCTTCGAAGTATCGGGCGGCGGTTTTCATCGCGTTAATTCGACCTCATTGAAAGACTCTACGCAAGTGTGACGCGTTGTTGGAACCGTCCCGTCTTCAGGGCGCGCCAGCTGCACGGTTTGCAGCCCGGCTTCGCGGGCGGCATCCAACTCAGCTTCGTTGTCGGAGAAGAAGATCGTTTCGTTCGGCGGCGCCCCGACGTCACGCACGATGCGTTCGTAGGATGTCGCTTCGCGCTTTCCGCCGGTCGTCGTGTCGTAAAAACCGCGAAAGAGCGGAAGCAAATCACCGGCAACGCTGTGGCCGAAAAGCAATTTCTGCGCCGCAACGGAGCCCGAAGAATATATGTAAAGCGCGACGCCGGCATCGCTGTACCGCTCCAAGGCGTCGATCGCGTCCTGATACAGATGCCCTTGAAGCCCGCTCGATTCGAAGCCTTCGACCCAGATGAGGCCCTGAAGTTCTTTTAAGACCGTAACTTTCAGATCGGCTGCCGCCCACGCATGCAAACTCGCCAGGATCGCGCGAAGGTCATGAACGTCGACGCCTGCTTCGCGAGCTGCTTCGTCCAACAACGCGCGCACGCGTGGATCTTCCTTGTGCCGGTCGACGTACTGGTCCATGCGGTCCCGCGCGTACGGGAAAAGCACGTCGCGCACGAAAGCGATCGATCCGACCGTGCCTTCGATATCGATAAGGGCGGCCGACGCGCGAAATTCCATTGCGTTAAGAGTCGAGCTTCGGAAACGCGCCTGCAATCGGATCGCCGGTAAAATTAGCAATCCATCCATCGGCATTGATGAAGAGGCGGATGGCCGTAAATTCGGGATCCGGTCCCATGTCGAACCAGTGCTTTGTTCCGGCGGGTACCGATATGAGGTCGCCTTGCACGCACACCGTTTGATAAACGCGTCCCCCGGCGTGCAGGTAGAACGCCCCGCGGCCCGCGACGAAGAACCGCACTTCGTCTTCGGAATGCTGGTGCTCGTTCAGAAACTTCTGGCGGACCGGTCCGGTGTTCGGCGTTCCGCGCTCGAGGCGAAGAACGTCCACCGATCGGTAGCCGCATTCGGAAATCAAGCGATCGACGGAAGAACGATACGCCGCGATGACCGTTTCCTGATCGGCGCCCGCCGGCAGTTCCGCATCGGCGGCCCAGCGTTCGAAGCGCACGCCGATTTTTGCAAGCTCTTCTGCGATCCGGTCGCCGTCGGTCGTCTCAATCGCGACCGTTTCGGGCGCCGTGTCTTCGTAGACGCGAAGCATCGTCGTAAGCGTCGTGGTCATCGCTGCAGTCTCCGTTCCTCGAGTGCACACTGAAGTAAAAATTCTATGCCCTCCAGGTGGCGTTGTGCTTCCGCCATGCTCGCACCCCAGACGTAAAGGCCGTGGCCGGCGAGCAGGTAGCCGGGCACCGTTGCGGCTTCGCCCAAGCGCGCCTCCACGCGTTGCGCCAGAAGCTCGGTGTCCTGGTCGTTCGCGAAAATCGGCAGCCTAACGACGCTTTCGTGCGTGGTGATTCCGGCCAGTGCCTTGTGCATTTCGAATCCGTCCAACTGCACGAAGCCCCCAGGGGCATCTGCTCGCGACAGCACGGTCGCCGCCACCGAATGGACGTGGATCACGGCGCCGACGGCCGGATCGCGGCGGTATCGCGCAACGTGCAGCGGCGTCTCGGCCGAAACGCCGGCCGGCAGCGAGCCGTCGAGGTCGACGACGATCAGGTCATTTTCGCCGACGGCACCTTTATCGATACCCGAGCGCGTGATGGCGGCATGACGCGTGTCGATCCTCCGGGAGATGTTTCCGCTGGTTGCCGGCAGCCAGCCGCGATGCGAGGCGAAGCGGCCGATCGCGGCAATATCGCGGGCGACCTCCGTAGGAATCGCCGGAAGGTGGAGCGTCATCCGCATCACCATACCACACCGGTATGTTTGCCGCGATTGTCGCCGTCGTAGCCCAGGTGACCCCGCCTCCACCGCCGCCGGTGCTTGTCACGCCCGCCGCGCCGGCGTCACCGGCCGCATCGCCGTTCCCGCAAACATCACCATCGCCGGCGTTCACGCCTGCCTCCGGAACGCTCGGCGTTCAACCGGCGTCCGTCTCTCTTTCTCCCGCGCAGCAGCAAATTATCACCGTCACCGGCGCAAACGCGCCGCTTCAGGCGACGACCGACCGGAAGCTCGTAATCCTCGCCGTCGACCAAAGCGCTTTGACGGTGACGGTCACGGCGACGCAAGCAACCGGCAACGATACGATTCACGTTATCAGCGGCGCCAGCCGGATCGACGTACCGGTGCGCGTCGCGTTTGCGGCCGGCACCGTTGAAAAAACAGCGACGCTGAAAGTCACCGGATCCCCAGTCGATCCCGCGTGGCTCGCACAGCAGGTCGCCTCGCTCGTCGCACGTCTCACGCTGAGCCAGCCGGGCGCGCAAGTCGCCATCGCGCCCGTGACGCCGGCACCTTCGCCGCTTGTGCCGGGTGCGCAGACGCAGTTTACCGTCCCGGTGCAAATCGCCGGCGGCGACACGTATCTCGACGTGAACGACAGTACGACGGTTACGGTGCAAAACGTCGATGCGGGAACGTTTCTGCCTTCGTTGCTTTTTTACGACGACGATCCCGAACGCGTAAACGCCGACGGCGTGCTTTACCGCGGAACGTTCGATGCCGCGCGGCCGGTGCGGCTTTATTTTTATCACGACAACGGCCCGCAAGCGCGCCGCGTGGCGGTCATCCTATCGTCCCAATCGCAGGATCCGTCGTCAGTGCAAATCATCGATTCGACGGCCGGGCCGAACATCGACGTAATGAGCGTAGGCCACGCTACGAGCAAAAACTTCTTGCTGTTCCAGCCCCGCAATCAAGGAACGATCGTCGATCTCGATTCAACTCCATACGTCTTGCACGACTTGCCGATGCAGTACCGGCAGGGCGTCGCCGGCACCGTCGGATTGCGCGTTCTGGCCGGCGGACCGGTGAATGTTACCGTTGTAGCCGTTTCGCCCGGCATCGATCCGCGGACGTTGCTGAGCCGTCCGCAACTGCCCGACGACGGCCATCATCGCACGGGCATCTTCTCGCTAGCCAATTACGGCAGCGCGAATGTTTCCTATGCCGTCGGCGGTCCGGACGCAAAGTTCGTCTACGGCGATCGCGAGCCCACGCCGCCGAATGTTGCGGCGAACTCGCCGGGCCACGACTACGGTGACTACGGCGTGCTTTGGAATATCGGCTTCTCGCTCGCTAATCCAACGTCGGCGCCGGCAACGGTCTTTCTCTACGAACGGCCGATCGGCGGCGTCGTTCGTTCGAGCTTCTTGCTAGGCAATTCGCTGGTCGACATGGGATGCGTTCGCGTTCCGCAACCATATGAGGTGAGCGCGTACACGTTGCAGCCGAATCAAACGTATCGGTTGAACCTTCAAACGATGACGGACGGCGGGTCGAACTATCCGCTGGAGGTAGGAATCACGCAGACGCCGCCACAGCCTACACCGCCGCCGATTTCGGCGCCCGACGGGTGCTTCCCGAAACCGCAGCCGCCGCCGTCGCCCATCGCGGTGCCGTCCGTGCCCTCGTCCGCCTCACCGTCGGCGTCGCCAAGTCCGATACCAACGATAGAACCGTCGCCCGGGAGACCACGCGCATAGAACGCACCACAGAACCGAAGATCGTCCTGCTCGTCCGGCTGCTCAATGCCATCGACGAAGGCCGCCATTCTTTCGAGGATTTGAAAGACCGTATCGCCGAAGGCGGAAAACGGCCGAGCACGCGTAGCTTGCGCCGCTATCTCGCCGTGCTATCCGAGGCGGGCTTTCCGTGGTTTTTCGACCGCATCACGGCGACGTACAAGTTCGCCGAAGGTTACAGTCTCAAACGTTTGGACCTCAGCGGCGGCGAGCTTTTCGGACTCGTCGCGCTTCGTTCGTTCGGTGCATCGATCGGCGGCGCGATCGGGCAGTCGATCGACGAGATTACCGACAAACTCCTAGGCTCGTCGGGACGTTCGGCCAAAGCGCGCGCCGAAGCGCCGTCGCCCATGGCATTCCGGCTTGCGGAAATTCGCATGGACGAAGCCGGCGAAAAGGCTTTTTCGGTTTTCGCGGCGGCGGAACGTACGTCGCGCAGCGTGCAATTCAGCTATTCCGACAAAGAGGGAAAACAAAGCGCCCGCACCGTGGACCCCTACGGTTTCATCGTGAGTTCGGGACGCATCTACTGCGTTGCTTACGATCACTCGCGCCGCGATAAACGGGTGTTCGCCGTCGACAACGTGTCCTCACCGGAACTCCTTGCCCGCACCTTCACCAGACCCGCAGACTTCGACGTCGAAGCCTACGCAGCCGCATCGATCAGCGGCGTAATGCACGGTGCCGACACCACGAGCGTGCGCGTAAAGTTCGCGCCCCGCGTCTCAAAAGCCGCAATCGCCGCACGCGTGGTAGCAGAACGCCAAATCACCCGCAATACCGACGGTTCAGCCGAAATCGACTACCAAGTTGGCGACGTCGACGAACTCGTACGCTGGGTCCTCGGCTGGGGCGCCCAAGCCGAAATCGTGCACCCAACAGAAATCCGCACACGCATCAGCGTCCTCGTCGCCGACATAGTGAAAAAATACACATAAATTCGAAAGGCGCGGCCGCCCGTATTGAGCAAAAAACGCCCGCCAGCATCTCTGCAGTTCACTCAAAACCGATGTGTAGGCGAGCGCGTTGGGAGTGGGGCGAGCGTCCTCCTTCGGGGGCGTCACAGTTTTTTCGTGCTGGGCAGGATGCGCGCTTTCATCGAGCGCTGTGCTTGTTCTGCAGACACCGCCCGTCTTAGCACGAAAAAATGTGCGAGCAGAAAATCCGCACGATGCGGGTTTTCGGGTGTCCCCCGAAGGAGGATGCTCGCCCCACTCCCAACGCGCGTACCCCGCAACCAGCGTTACACGCAAAAACCCGCCGGGGTAAGCCGGCGGGTTTTGACGTATTCGCTCACCGGACTCGCCGGTTTGGCCCCGGGTGGGAGACCCTACCTGCGTTGATCCGGCGGTTCAACCGGCGTTTCGGAAAGCTGCCAGCGCAACTTGTCACGGCGTTTGCGGTTGCGATCGATACGTGCGTCGCACTTCGTTGACGAAGTGACCGCATCGTAACAGATGAAAAACGGCGCTTCAATACACCATTTTGAGGATTCACACCCTATCCACAAGATTTTCCGACTTACCCACTCCGAGCGCTTGGTTATACACTATGCGACTTTTCGCGGGTGCAAATCGCCTATAGGCTCGTGCGGGAGACGAAAAGCGGCGGCTTTCGAGGCAACGGAAAAACGGGCGCGGCTTTAGGCTGCACCCGTTTCCTTCTCCGGTTCGAAGCGTTTGAGGTTTGATGCTGAGCTGAGATTACGCCTGAACGGATACCTGATGTTCCTCGAGTCTGTTAGGTCAATTATACACGTTCGCGTTGTGCGCGGAACTGGTATGAGCCAATTGTACCCATCGATGCGCTCCGTCACAAAGCTGGCATAAAACGCGCCGGAGACGGCTTCAACGCTCGCATAGTAGCGAAGTAGATGATCTACCATTTCGGTCCGTACGCCTTTAATCCGCAAACTCGCGATTTGACCTGCGGTGAGACACGCGTCAAACTCCAGCCGAAATCGTTGCAAGTTTTGCAGTATCTCCTGGACCGTCCCGGAGGCATCGTAACGCGCGAGCAGTTGCTGCATGCGCTTTGGCCGGACGATCCGGTTCATGAAAATAACCTTACCCAGCATATCTTTCTGCTGCGCCAGGCGTTTGCGCATCATACGCCGGCCTTGACGGTGCTGCTTACCATAAGCGGTTCGGGCTACCGCGTTTCCGTACCGGTCGAAATTTTTTCCTCGGTGAACTTGCTCAGGAGCCCGGCTTGGCGATGGTACGCGCGTGGAAAGTTCTTGCTTTCGAAACGCTGCCCGAAATCGTTCCGCGAAGCGCTGGAGTCGTTTCAACGCGCCGTTTCCGAAGATCCGTCCCTCGCCGACGCCTACGCCGGCATCGCGGAAGCCCGCGTTGCGCTTGCGGTTAGTTATGAATCCGCAGCCTCATCGGAATTTCCCCGCGCGGCTCAGGCGGCAACCAAAGCGTTGACGCTCGATCCGGAGCATGCCGAGGCATACCGTTCGCTGGGCGACGTCGCGTTTCTCTACGGATATGACGCGCAACGAGCTCGCGAGTACTACGATCGTTCGCTTTTCTACGCGCCCCATGGGCCCCGGGCGCTTGTCGCAAAGGGTCTTACCTATGCGTCGTCTTCCGCGACGGAACAGGCACGTCAAGAAGTGGAGCGCGCCGTTCAGCTCGATCCTGTTTCACTCGAACTGTTGACGATGTACGGTGCCGTCGATTTTTACGCCGGCGACCGCCAAAAGGCGCGCGCGCGCTTGGAAGACGTCCTTCAAATCGACGAGTCGTTCGAACCCGCGGCCGCATTCTTAGCGACGTGTCTGGCACTGCTGGGCGCGGCCGAAGAAGTGCGTGCCCTGCGCACCCGTTTTAACGGCGGCGCGTATTGCGACCGGCTGGAAGCGGCGCAAGGCGTTGCCGATGCAGTCGCCGGCGACGCCGTGAATTCCCGCGCCGCGCTCGGCCGCGTGCGCTCGCGCACCTTGCAGGCCGGAATTTTCGCCGCGATGGGCCTTGCGAACGAGGCGCTGCGCGTGCTTTCGTCAGCCCTTGCCGAACGGGAACCGGACCTTGCGTTTTTGCACGTGGATCCGTTCTTGAAGCCGCTGCATGGGCAACGCGGTTTCGAGCTGCTGGGCAAAGAGCTGGCTTCCGCCGGCGTACGATTGCCGGACGATCGCGTCGCGTTATTGGCCGGACGCAGCGGCCAGTAAGTGGCGTAACTCCTCGGCCTCGCGCCGGTGAACGCGATTGCGCGTTACGGACGCGGACAGCGTCAAGGCTTCCATCCGATCGCTGAGCGGCGCGCCGCGTTCCAGGTAGTGAATCGCCGATTCCACGTCGTCGCGCGCATCCGGCAACTTTCGCATGGCGCGGGAAGAGCCTCGCTTCAAATAGGCCAGCCCGATGTAGTGCGAATGGCTGCGGCCTTCCATCATTCCGATAGCCTGTGTTGCGGCGTCGATGCTGTGTTCGTGATCGCCGCCGGCTTGATATGCTCGCGCCAGCGCCAGGTGGAAGATGGCCTGAAGCAGATTGTTTCCCCGGACGTGCGGTTTGGCTCGTAAGACATGGACGAGCGCGTCGTCCGGACGGCCCGCAGCGCATTCGAATCGCGACCCGATGAAAAGGGTGCGTGCAAGCGGATCGCCGGATAAGTGTTCCCCACCAAGTTGCATGGCACGCGAAGCCCAAACGGAAGCGCCTTCTTGCGGGTTAGACCCGTACGTCGACATTGCGAGCGCCAGATTTGCCCATACCAGCTCCGCCGTCAACCCATGCCACTCCGCAATGCGAACGGCTTCCGCCGCATCGTTCGGCGCCGCCGTAGCGTCGGTTGGCATGCCCGCCCGAACGAACGCACGATGCACGTAAACTTGCGCGAGCTCCGGTCCCGGCGGACGCTCCAGCGATGTTAGGACGTCATGCGCCGCGCGCAAATACTCCAACGCCTGTTCCGGGGAGCCGGCCTCTTCATGCTGAAGCGCAAGAAAGAGTGCGTGACGCGCGAGCTTGCGGGCGACGTAGGGGTCCGCCGTAGGAACGACTTCGTGAAGCGGAAGCGCGTGTTGCGAAGCCTCCATGGCCGCGTCGTACGCGCCGTCGCGGTAGAACGCATACGCTCGCGTGAGCGCGACGTCTCTTTGCCATTCGACGCGCTGTTCGGAGTCGAAGCGCGAAGCGATGCGGCATGCCTCTTCCAGGGACGACTGCGTGCCGGCAAGTGTGCCGCCATCGCATGAGGCACGGGCCTGCAGCACGAGCGCTTCCACCAAATCCTGCACCCGCAGCGAGCGATTCATGACGCTGTTTAGCGTACTCACCGCCGTTTCAGTGTGTCCGTGTTCGAGGGCGCGGCGCGCGATCTCCAGCTGGAGACGGTCGGTGTTCATCGTTTCGCCGACATGCAGCCGCTGCGCGCTCAAGCCCGACCGAATTTCCTGGATCATCTGGTTGCGCAAGCGGAAGAATTGCCGCAGCGAAATGGCGAGTTCGCGGGCGATCATCTTGTAAGGGACGCGCTCGACCACCGTGGCGGTGAAGATCAACCGGGAAACCGTTCCCGGGCGAAGCACGCCGTGAACCCCGGCGATGAACCGCAGCCTCGCGGCTTCGTTCGCGAAGTCGCCCCGCCGGTAGCGAAGCGCTCGAAGGGCTTCGCCAACCTCGGCCACCGTCATGAGGTCCCCTCTTGTGTAACTAAGAAATTAATTCTCACTCCCATAATGGCACGGCCGTCCCGGCCGGTCACTCAAGAAAGCATCAAAAGAAAACATGACTCACCGGCGCCTCCGGTCGAAAAGCCCCGCTGATGGGCTACTTTCTGACGATTCTCGTGGCGCAGGCGTTTCTTGGCCTTCCCGTGGACGGCATCACGTGCGACCGTTCCGAAGGCGTCGTTCAGCACATCCACGCGCATTTGGCGATCTACGATCGCGGGAAGGCGGTCGAGATTCCTCAGGGCATCGGGATCGTGCCGGCGTCGAGCTGCTTGTATTGGTTGCACACGCACACGCCGGACGGAGTGATTCACATTGAGTCGCCGGTTCGCCGCGTGTTCACGCTTGGCGAATTCTTGGACGTCTGGGATCATGACATCACATGGAAGCATCCCGCCGTGTGGGTCGACGGCAAGCGATGGACGCGCGACCTGCGTTCCGTCCCGTTGCGCGACCACGAATCGATCGTGATTCAAAACGGGCCGCCGTATGCGTCGCCGCCGCCCTTCCAATGGAACGGTTTATAGCAGGCGCCCTAAAAGACGGCCGGAAGTATCTGGCGCCATGGCCTCCACCTTGTCCACTCCTTCCGCCGTCGAATTGGACGGCCGTCACCTCACGCTTGAATCCATCGAAGCGATCGCGGGGGGCGCCTCCGTAACGATTGCTCCGGCCGCGCGCGAACGCGTCGCAAAGGCGCGTGCCTTCGTAGACGAGCGCTTCGCCAGCGGCGAGGCCATCTACGGCGTGACGACGGGCTTCGGACGCCTTGCCAACGTGCAGATCCATCCGGCGGACGCGGCGCAGCTGCAGCTGAATTTGGTTCGAAGCCATGCATCGGGAACCGGAACGCCGCTTTGCGAGCGTTTCGTTCGCGCTGCGGGCGTATTGCGCGTAAACTCTTTGGCCGCAGGGCATTCGGGCGTCAAGCTCGAGACGCTGGAACTGCTTGCAGAGCTGCTCAATCGCGGCGTGACGCCCGTAGTTCCGTGCCAAGGCTCCGTTGGCGCAAGCGGCGATCTTGCGCCGCTCGCGCATATGACGCTCACGCTCATCGGCGAAGGGGAAGCGGTTTACAACGGCGAGCGGCTGCCGAGCGCGGTCGCCTTGCAACGTGCCGGATTGATGCCCGTGACGCTCGGGCCGAAAGAAGGCTTGGCGCTGATCAACGGCACGCAAGTCATGACGGGAATTGGTTCGCTCGGACTGCTCCGTGCCGAACGGCTCGCCCAGGCGGCCGACGTAATCGGCGCGATGTCGCTCGAAGCGTTTCTCGGCACGGATCGCGTGTTCGATCGCCGCATCAACGATTTGCGTCCGCACGCGGGACAAACGCTTGTCGCAAACAATCTGCGCGCGTTGCTTGCAGGCTCGGAAATCATGCTTTCGCACCGTGAATGCGGCCGCGTGCAAGATCCGTACTCCTATCGTTGCATTCCCGTGGTCCACGGCGCGGTGCGCGATTCGCTGGCTCACGTTCGCCGCGTTACGGAAATCGAAGCGAATTCGGTAACGGACAATCCATTGGTCTTCCCGGATGACGGCGAGTTCCTCTCGGGCGGAAACTTTCACGGCGAGCCTATCGCGCTTGCGATGGACTTCTTGAAAATTGCCGTGAGCGAACTCGCGTCAATCGGCGAACGCCGGCTGTATCTCTTGCTGAACGCGGAAGACCGCGGGTTGCCGCTTTTCCTCACGGGCCGTTCGGGCTTGCAATCGGGCTTGATGATCGTTCAGTATGCGGCGGCAGCGCTCGTCAACGACAACAAGGGTTTGTGCTGGCCCTCGAGCGTGGATTCGATTCCCACGTCGGCCGGGCAAGAAGATCATGTCAGCATGGGCATGACTTCGGCGAACAACCTTGCACGCGTGCTGGAGAACGTCGAAGGCGCGCTTGCGTGCGAACTCATCGGCGCGCTCGCCGCAACCGACTTCCGCCGGCCGCTCCAATCGGGAATCGGAACGCAAGCGGCGTACGAAATTGCGCGCGAGCGAATTGCCCCCTGGACGGAAGATCGCGTGCCTGCTCCGGATATCGAAACGGCGCGCGACCTTATTCGAACCGGCACGCTGGTTGCGGCCGCGCAGGGCGCTGTGGCTTAAACGTGATCCGCTAAAATCGCGAAGAGCTCCCGGCGCGCGCGGTCGAGCACTTCGACCGCTTTGCGGAACGATTCGATGTCGCCCGTTTTCGCGATGCCTTTCACGGCGTCTTTGATGCCGTGAACTTGGCGCATCGCTTCACCGATGATGCCGTAAAGGTTATTTTCGTCGTACTCGCGGTCTTCGGGCTGGCGCTCTTGCAAAAGCTGGCGGCCCTTATCGGTAATTTCGTACGTGCGTTTTCCGTCGCGATCGCGTCCGCTGACAAAGTCGCCGTCTTCGAGCATTTGCAGCGCGGGATAGATGGAACCCGGGCTCGGGCGCAGGCCGCGCTTGTTCTCGATTGCAAGCATGATCTCGTAGCCGTGGCGCGGCCCCTCGAGTAAGACTTCGAGGACCTCGTATTTCATTTCGCCGCGTCCGCGGCCGCCGCCGCGGCGTCCGCGCCCATGCGCGAACGCTTGACCGAAGGGTGCGCCGAAACCGTGCCGGCGCGCGTGATGACCGAACATCTTAAATTACAACTCCTTTGGGCTGCTGCTCTTCGGCTGCGAGCGCGAGAAGCGCCGAGCCTGAAGGCGTAATACGGTAGAGCAGGTCCCGGCCGCCCGAAAGCTCTTCGGTGAACCCGAAGCGCGTGAGAAACCACAGGTGGCCGTCGACCACTTCGAGTGCGGGCAGGTTTTTCGTGCGGCCGGCGATGCCAAGCGCTATATCAGCTTGCTCTGCCGGCCCGCTCCATAAAACGGCCAGAATCTCGTAAAGCAAGAACGATCCTTTCCAAGAACTCCGTGCTTACGAGTAACTTATTCGATATATCGAATAATGTCAAGACCGTTACGCCCAGGCGCCTTCTAGGCGGACCTCCGTTTCGGCCGCGCTGAGCGGAGGTGCGAAGTAGTAGCCCTGGAGTTCGTCGCAGCCGAGATTCAGCAACGCCGAAGCCTGATGTTCGGTCTCGACCCCTTCGGCGACGACGCGGATGTTCAGCGCTTTGCCGAGTGCGGCTACCGCATATGAAATGGCCTCGTCGAACGCGTCCACGCCGAGCTCCGCCACGAAAGACCGGTCGATCTTCAAGGCGGTCACGGGGAAGTGCTTAAGGTAGCTCAGCGAGTTATAGCCGGTGCCGAAGTCGTCGATCGCGATGCCCACGCCCAGTTGGCGCAGTTGCGTAAGAATCGTAATGACGCGCTCCAGGTCTTGTACTATGGCGGTCTCCGTAATTTCCAGCTCCAGGCCGGAAGGCTCTAATCCGGAAATGGCGAGCGTTTGCGCGATGCGCTCCGCGAGATGATCGCCGTAAGCCAATTGCTTCGCTGAGAAATTCACGTTCAAGCGGAGCGGAAGTTTGAAACGCTTACGCCAGTCGACAACCTGCGTGGCCGCTTCGCGTACCGTCCAATCGCCGATCGACGCAATGAATTCGCTGTTTTCCATGATGTCCATAAAGGCCATAGGCAACAGCATGCCGCGCGTCGGATGGTCCCAGCGCAGCAACGCTTCCACACCGGAAATTTTCAACGTCTTCGCGTCGACCAGCAATTGATAGAAGAGCCGTAATTGCTTCTCGCGCAGCGCTTTGGGAAGATCGACTTCGAGCTGCATCCGCCGCTCTAACGCGGAGTTGCCGGAGCCTTTGTACTTTCGAATCGCGTTACGTCCGGCTTGTTTGACTTCGTACATCGCCGCGTCGGCGCACTGCAGCAGCTCCCGTTCGCCTTTGGCATCGTCGGGATAAGCGGCAACACCGATGCTCGCGCGCACGAAATACTCGTTACCGCGAAGGCGGAACGGCGCGTGAAAGACCGCCTGGATCTTGCGAATCGCCGTTTGCTCCTCGGTATCGTTCGAATTTGAAATGAGGACTACGAATTCGTCGCCGCCGGCGCGCGCCACCGTGTCGGTATGGCGAATAGCGTTGCGCAGTCGTTGGCCGATTTCCGTAAGGAGCACGTCGCCTTCGGCGTGTCCAAGCGAGTCGTTGATCCGCTTGAAATTGTCCAAGTCGATGAAAAGAATGAGAAAACTCGAGAGATCCCGTTCCGACCGCGCGATCGCTTGACGAATGCGGTCGCTCAGCAGCGAACGATTCGGAAGACCGGTCAACGAGTCGTGATAAGCTAAAACTTCCGCGGCTTGCTGCGCTTCCACGCGAGCCGTAACGTCCCACATCGTCCCAATGCACCGAACCGCGCGATTTTGCGCGTCACGCTCCACGCGGCCGCGCGATTTTACGTACCGCAACGTCCCGTCGGGGCGAACTATGCGATGATCGATATCGTACGAACCGCCCTCGCGCAGTAAACGGTCTTTTTCGCGCATGAGCGTCGGCAACTCGTCTGGATGCAAAAACGGCGCGATTTGCGCGAAGGGCAACGGCTCCGTTACCGGCTCCGTTCCCAGCAAACGCGCGAGCTCGGGCGAGATGGAAATGCGGTCGTTCGTAACGTCGGCAACCCAGCTTCCCAAGCCGGCCAGGCGCTGCGCCTCGGCCAACGCGCGACGCTCGTTTTCTAGTTCGCGTTCCAACCGTTTGCGCGCCGTAATGTCGATGCCGACCGCGACGGTGCCGGTGATTTCGCCGTTCATAAGCGGCGCGCAGTGGCAAACGTAAAAGCGGCCTTGCCACTCGTGATCGAACGTCGAAACCGCACCCTTTGCAGCGGCGCGCAAATGGCCCAGCGTTGTCTCGCCTTCCGGACCGACGAAGTAGCTCTCGACCGATTGACCGATCATTTCTTTGATCTTGGCCTGATCGAGACCCAAATGGCGCAGCGTCGCGCCTCGAATCGTCGTGAAACGCAGCTCCTGGTCCGTCGCAAACACAAACGCGGGCAGGCTCTGCAGAATAAGGTCGAGCGACTGCGCCGGCGTTTCTGTGGAAGGTATGCTGCCCGTGATGGCTTCGATCGTCCGGTTCCTCCGAACAAAAAACGCGCCACCCGTCTCTTCAAACTACCCAAGAACGGTCAAGGCTATGGCATTAATCGTGGCAAAGTGGTGGCCCGTTATGACTACGACGATCTCCGGACCACGCACGGTGCGCGCGCCCCGCGGCACCGGCTTGACTTGTCAGGGTTGGCCGCAAGAAGCGGCGCTTCGCATGCTAATGAACAACCTCGACCCGGAGGTCGCCGAACGCCCCGACGATTTGGTCGTGTACGGCGGAAACGGCCGGGCCGCCCGGTCTTGGCCGGCGTTCGACGCTTTGGTTCGCACGCTGCGACGCCTTAAGGCCGATGAAACGATGGTCGTGCAGAGCGGCAAGCCCGTCGCCGTTTGGAAAACTCACGCGCGGGCGCCGCGCGTCCTGATTGCGAACTCGAATCTCGTTCCGCAGTGGGCCGATTGGAAGACTTTCCGCGAGCTCGAAGGGCAAGGTCTTACGATGTACGGTCAAATGACGGCCGGCTCGTGGATCTACATCGGAACGCAAGGAATCGTGCAAGGAACCTACGAGACGTTCGCCGAGCTTGCACGGCAGCATTACGGCGGCACGCTTAAAGGGCGTGTTTGCTTGACGGCGGGCATCGGCGGAATGGGCGGCGCCCAGCCGCTTGCCGTTACGATGAACGAAGGCATTGCCCTGGTCGTCGACGTCGACCGTGCGCGGCTCGAGCGGCGACGCGATTTGCGCTATCTCGACAAAGTGGTTGAGTCGCGCGAAGAAGCCTTGCGGGAAGTCGAACGCGCGAAGGTTGCGGGGACGGCAATTTCCATTGGCTATGAAGGCAATGCCGCAACTGAATTCTGGGAGCTCTACGATCTCGGCTTACGCCCCGATGCCGTAACCGATCAAACGTCGGCGCACGATCTGCTCAACGGGTATGTCCCCGAAGGCGTCTCGCTCGAAGAAGCGGCGGCTCTGCGCGAGCGTTCGCCGGAAGAGTACGAGCGCCGCGCCATGGAGAGCTGCGGAAAGCACGTGGAAGCGATGGTGCGTTTCTTAGATGCGGGCTCCGTCGTTTTCGATTACGGAAACAATTTGCGCGCGCAAGCGAAACGCGCCGGATATGCCCGTGCGTTTGATTTTCCGGGATTCGTTCCGGCATTTATCCGGCCGCTATTTTGCAAGGGTTCGGGACCGTTCCGCTTCGCCGCCCTTTCCGGCGATCCGAAGGACATCGCGCGTCTGGATCGTGAGCTGCTGGAGCTCTTCCCGAATGATGCGGGATTGCAGCGGTGGATTAAACTCGCGCGCGAACGCATATCGTACCAGGGCCTTCCGGCTCGTATTTGCTGGCTCGGTTACGGCGATCGTGCCAAAGCCGGCCTTCGCTTCAACGAGCTCGTACGCAGCGGCGAAGTCAGTGCGCCGATCGTGATCGGCCGAGACCACTTGGACACCGGCAGCGTCGCCTCGCCGTATCGCGAAACCGAAGCGATGAAAGACGGGTCCGACGCCATCGCCGATTGGCCTATTTTGAATGCGCTCTTGAACACCGCGGCGGGAGCGCACTGGGTGAGCTTCCACCACGGCGGCGGCGTCGGCATCGGCTACAGCTTACACGCCGGTATGGTCGTCGTTGCCGATGGCTCGCAAGACGCGCAAGAGCGTTTGCAGGCGGTCTTGACGACGGATTGCGGAATGGGCGTCGTCCGGCACGCGGATGCGGGATACGAAATCGCCATCGAAACCGCCGACGAAAAAGACATCGATTGGCGCCTGTAGTTCCGCTGCTCGTTCGAGCAAAAACGATCGTCCCGTGCAATGGTGACGCCGTACAAAACGGCGTCACTTTCGACGATTTGGGTCGCATCGACGACGCGGCGTTAATCGTCGAAGGCAGTCGCGTCGCGGCAATCGGCAGCCGTCGCGAAGTCGAGAAAAGCCTGAAGCGACGGGAAGCGAACGAACTAGATTTCCCCGATTCCACGATCGTGCCGGGTTTTGTGGACGCGCACGCGCATCCGCTCTTCGCGGGAAACCGTGAGCCGGATTTCGCCGCGAGGCAGCGCGGAGAAAAAGCGCCGCTCGGCATGCTCTATACCGTGGAACGAACGCGCGATGCGTTGTTGGAGCCCGAAGCGTTCTACGAACGAACGGTTCGCCCGCGCTTGAGTTTGATTCTGTCGCACGGCACCACTACGCTCGAAACCAAGACCGGCTATGCCCTTCATGCTCCGGGCGAAACGCAGTTGCTGGACATCATCCAACGGCATCGCGACGATCCGGGCGTGCCGTCGCTCGTAGCCACGTTCTTAGGAGCGCACGCGTTGCCGCCGGAGTTTCCGCGAGAGGAAGCCTTCATCGACTATTTGATCGATCAGCTGATTCCGGTAGCGCACGCGCACGGCGCGAAGTACGCCGACGCGTTCTGCGAACCCGGATTCTTTTCGCCGCAAGAAACGCAGCGGTATTTGAAAGCCGCTCGCGCCGCCGGCATGCGGCTGCGCGTCCACTGCGATGAAATGCAATTCGGCGGCGCGGCCGGGATGGCGGCCGGTTTAGGCGTCGATGCCGTCGACCACTGCAACTACATTCGCGAAGAAGACGTCGCGGCGGTGGCCGGCGCCGGCATTGTTACCGTCGCCTGTCCGGCGACGATTGCTTATCTCGACTTGCCGCAGCGCGCTCCCGTTCGCTCGTTGCTCGAACGCGGCGGCCAGGTCGCGCTCGCAAGCGATTTTAATCCAGGTACGTCGCCGTGCTTCAATCTGCAAACGGTGGCATATTTCGGACGCAAGCTCTTTGGCTTGAACGCGGCGGAGTCGCTGTACGGCGTTACGCGCGCCGCCGCGCATTCGCTGCGTGTCGACGCCGGCACACTTCGCGCCGGAGCGACGGCCGACTTCGTCGTTTTGCAAATCGAAGCGCCCGACGAATTTGGATGGCAGCACGGCGGAAATCTAGCAGCCGCCGTCGTGCACAGGGGAGTGCGCTATGGTAAATGAGCTGGTCCGTTGCGCCCGAGCGATCGCCGGCGGTGAAGAACGACGGGATTTCGCTTTTGCGATCCGCGGCGGGATCGTTGTCGAAGCGGGCGACTTCAAAGAAATTCAATCGAAGCATCCGCAGCTCCAAGCTCGTTCGTTCCCGGAAGACCGGCTTGTCGTCCCCGGACTTATCAACGGACATAGCCACGCCTATCAAATCCTCTTGCGCGGGTGGGCGGACGATCTGACGTTTGCGCAGTGGCGCAGCGAGGCGTTATATAAAGTCATTCCGCAGCTCACGCCTGACGATATCCGCTGGATATTCATCGCGGCATTTTCGGAGATGCTTCATGCCGGTATCACGACTGTTGCCGAGTTCTTCTATCTAAACGGCGCCGGCAACGAACACGCTGAAGCGGCAATTGCAGCCGCGGCGGAAACGGGAATCCGGCTTGTCTTCGCGCGCACGTGGATGGACGCGGATTATGCGCCGAGCGCGTTTCGCGAACCGATCGATGAGGCGGCCGCGCGAACCAGCGAGCTTCGCAGCAAATATCCCTGGGCGAATGTTTGCGTTGCGCCGCATTCCCTTCACGCCGCGTCGCACGATATGATTCGTGCCGCCGCGCAGTATGCGAAAGCGAACGATTGCATGATGCACGTGCACGTAGCCGAAGCGCAGTACGAAGGCCGCGAAACGCTCGAACGGTTTGGCGCAACGCCCATCGAGCTGCTCGAGCGTCTCGGTGCCCTGAACGAACGCACGATAGCCATTCATGCGATCTATATCACAGACGAAGAGAAACAGCTGCTGGCGAGGCGCGGCGGGCGTGTCGTGCACAATCCGATGACCAATCAATACTTGGGCGACGGAATTTGCGATGTTACGGGATTGCAGGCTCTCGGCGTGACGATGGGTTTAGGAACGGACGCCGACGTTAAGCCGTCGTTGATCGAAGAGATGCGCGCTGCGACGCTTCTGCAGAAGATCCGTACGCTCGACGGCAGCGCGCTTGGCGCTCGCGCCGCCTTCGATCTCGGCACGGCGCAAGGCGCGCGCGCTCTGAACGTTGCGGCCGGCGATTTTGCGCCGGGGCTTGCGGCCGATTACCTCGTGCTCGATGCCTCGGAAATCGACCCGTGGACGCCGGCCGTGAATGGAGTCGTGTATCGCGGGGAAAACTCTTGGGTTCAAGCGGCGTTTGTGGGCGGCTCCCGGGTTTACACCGGCGAACGGTCGGCTCTCGCCAACCACGCAAACGTAAAACTAAAGGAGATTGCGAATCGTGTCATTCGGTAAGACTCTGCTCGCGGGACTCCTCGTCGCGGCTCTAGCGGCTTGCGGCCACAGCAGCGGCGACAGTTCGAAGGCGAACTCGCAGACCAGCGGCGTTATGACGAACGCCTCGGCCGGCCCACTGGACAATAGCGGCGCAGCCGTTCCCATGGGCGGGCATGATAAGCGCGGCAATGCCATGGCCCCCGGGACGTTCGCAACGATTCCGCCGGCCGTCCAATGCGGAGCCGTACAGCCCGTGTGGGTAAACGAAAAGACTCACGTGTACCACCTCCCGAGCGATCCCTATTACGGCCGCACCAAACACGGCGCGTACATGTGTCCATCGACCGCCAAGGCGCAAGGGTTCCATCGCGCCGGCGCGCACGCTATGAAATCTTCCGATGAAAACGGAAGCGGTACGTAGCTAGACGTCGAGCAGAGCGTTCATGCGCCGGTAGTCGACCGACGGTTCCGAGAACAGCACGTTGCTGCCTTCGCGCATGAACGCCTCCGCCAATCCTTCGGCGGTTGCGTATGCTACCTTGGAGATGGCCGCGCCCGCGCTGAGGCGCCGGACGCCAAGTGAGTAAAGTTCGTCAACGGACGGCAAATCGGGAACGGCCATAAGATTTAGGGGCAGCGATACCGCTGAGGCAATTTCGCGAATTGCTTTGCTCCCATCCAACTCGGGCACGAAGAAGCCGTCGGCCCCGGCTGCCATATACTGTTTTCCGCGCGCGATCGTTTCTCGAACGGCGTCGTCGCCCTCCGCCAGTTCGCGCAAGTAGACGTCCGTGCGCGCGTTGATGAAAAGGTCTTCGCCACGTTCGCGCAACGCGCGCTTGATGGCCTCGATTTTTGCCACGTGCAATTCCGGCAGCGCCGTGCCGTCTTCCAAATTAATTCCGGACACGCCGGCAGCTCGCAAATCGGCCGCAAGGCGCGCTACTTCTTCCGGGTCGCCGGAGTAGCCGTCTTCGATGTCGGCCGTTACGGGAACGTCGCCGGCAACGCGGCAAATGGATCGCACGGCAAACAACAGGCTTTCTCGCGGCAGTTTATCGCCGTCACCGTATCCGCACGCCCACGCCAAGCCAGCGCTGGTCGTTGCGATTGCGGGCGCACCGGCCGCGCGAAAAAGCGCTGCAGTTGCGCCGTCCCATGCGTTCGGTAAAAGCAGAAGGCGCGATCCGGCATGCAGTGCGCGAAAAGTTGCTACGGTTTCCACAACATTCATCCTCACAGCGAAGCTCTCAACGCTTCCATGAACGGGCCGAACCGGGCATTGTTTGCATCCGTGCTGGCAAGCCCGGTGTAAACGACGACGACGTACGTGCGTCCTTCGCGTGTGGTAAGAATGCCGCCGTCATGCGTAACGTCGTTCGTATCGCCCGTTTTGTGGGCGAAGCGGTCGCCATCGCGCAAGCCTTTGCTCAGCTTGTCGTTCCAATACTGCCGCACGAGAGCGCCGCGAACGACCTCGCTGCGCGCAACGCGGTCGAGCGCGATTAACGCGAAGAGCTTTGCCGCATCGGAAGCGGGGTGCGAGTTCCGCGACGTTCCGTCCCAGCCGGCGTCGGCGATGAGCGGGTCGCTGCCCGAGAGCTTTCGATGAAAAGAGGTTTTCGTGAGCCCGTACCGCCCGCGAACGATCGCGGTTGCACGCTCGCGCCCCACGATGTCGAAGAGCATGTTGGTCGCGACGTTGTCCGAGCGCGAGATCGCCAGATCGCACAACTCATCCAGCCGCGCCTTCACGCCGGGATGAAGGGGCGAGGGCGCATCGTTGAACGTCATGTTCGCCGCGGTGACTTCATGGCGGCCGTCGAGCTGGAGGCGGCCGTCGGCCACATCGGTGAGGGCAGCCACGACCAGCGGCGTCTTTATCATCGATGCCGGATAAAGATCGCGATCCGCGTTCACGGCCGCTTCCGGCATGGGGGCCCCGTCCTCGTGGAACCCTTCCACCAGTATCGCCGCCGGCTCGAGGCCCGCTCCTTGCGCGAGCGCGGCCAGCCGGCCATTTCCAGGCATTGAATCCATCGCGCGACCGGTGCGGTTTTGCCTATCGTATTCCTGCAAGTATGTACTTGCACGCGCCTGACTCCAGTGCTATAGTGGTGCATGCAAGTACACACTTGCGCAATGCCAAGGGATCGCATCTCCAATGAAATCACTTTTGTTTGAATACCGGCCCGACCGGTTGCCCGCCGTCCAGGCGGCCGTGATGTCGGCCTTCGAGGCCGGCGCACCGCGCGTCGTCCTGAACCTTGACCCGCTCGAGCGCCTCGATAGTGAAGGCGTTCGCGGACTTATTCTTTTGCTGCGGCGCTCCCGCGAAATCGGCGGCGAGCTCGCGTTGCAAGTCACCCGCCCGGATATCATCCGGTCGTTGCAGGTCATGGCGCTTGACCGGCTCTTTCCGCTTGTAAAAACGGAGGTGGCTGCCTGATGAGGCAAGTCCTGGTTGCTCTTTTTGCTGCGGCGGCGATCTCGTTCGTCCCGGCGCATGCCGAGTCGACCGCCCTCGACTCGCATTCCATTATCGTGAAAATGGCCGACCGCAACCCGTCGCTTTCGTCCTATCGCGCCTCGGTTCACGTCGACGTGCACATGCTGAACTTCCCGTTCCTCTCGCCGAAGCTCGAGGGCACGTCGTACTTCAAGCGTCCGAGTAATTACGAAGTGGTCTTCACGAAAGTGCCGAGCTACGCGAAGGGCTTCGAAAAGCTGTTCAACGACGTGGGCGACCCGCTTTCGTGGGAAAAGGACGAGAACGTCACGTTCAACGGAACTCAGCAGCTCGACGGCCGTCCCATGCTCGTGCTCACGATGACGAAGAAGATTCACAGCACGATTCTGGACCACACCGTCGCATACGTAGATCCCCAGAGTTTCGAGCTGTGGCGGATGGAATGGCACTACACGAGCGGCGGCACTATCGTGATGCGCCAATGGTATCGCAGCGAAGGTCCGTTCAGCGTGCTCTCGCAGCAACATGCCGACATAGATATTCCTCACATTCATGCAGTCGCGGATTCGCAGTACGGAGCCTATCAAACAAACGTAGCGGTCGACGACTCGGTGTTCACGAAAAAATGATCGATCCAAAGCCCGACGTAGCTAAAACCGCAAGCCCCGAAGACACACGTCTGCGCATCATCAACGCAGCTCGCGAGGTGATTGCCCGCAAAGGCAAACGCGGCGCAACGACCCGTGAGATTGCCGACGTCGCCGGCGTCAACGAGGCAACCCTCTTCCGGCACTTCGGAACCAAAGAATCGCTCATCATCGCGGTTGCCAAGCATTCGTGCGGAGATGGCGCGTTGCGCGACGTCGTTTCGACGTTGCATGGTCCCATCGAAGGCGATTTGTACCAAATCGCGCGTGCAATGACCGATCGCATGGAATCGATGATCGACATGATCCGCTGGTCGCTCGTGGAAAGCGACTACGAACAAAGTGTTTTCGCGCAAGAAGCGTGGCGCCCGCAAACAGCCATTCGCTCGATCATTACCGAGTACATGGCAGCCCAAGTGGCGTCGGGATCGCTCAAGGGTGAGCCCGATGAGCTTGCATCAATTTTTATGGGGATGATTTTCTCGCGGATCATTGCGAAAGAGAAATTTCCGGAAAGCCGCATCTTCGTAGATTCGGAGTATGCGCTTCACTATTTCATCGACGTATTTCTCAACGGCGTAAGGAGCAAGTAAATGGATACGCGCGAGGCTGAACAAAAGACGTCAGCGCCCACGCATAAGAACGGTCGTACCGAACCGGTCATCGTAGAAGAAGAGCGCACGGGTCCCCGCAAGCGCATAATCTTTGGTGTCATCGGCGCGATCGTCGCGATTTTTTTGATCGTCTGGGGCATCAAGTGGTTCGCGTATGCTCGCGTACACGAAGGAACCGACGACGCCCGCGTTGACGCCGATGCCGTTGCCACTACGAGCAAGATCAACGAGCGCATCGACCAGATTCTCGTCGATACGAACCAGCCCGTGAAGAAGGGCCAACTGCTCGTCGTTCTGGACAACGAAGTGGAACAGGCGCAAGTGCGGCAAGCGCAAGCGCAGTACGATCTCGCGGTCGCGAACCAGCGCACATCGACGACGCAAGGCCAGGGCGGCGTAACGCAAGCGCAGGCCAACACGGTTAATGCGGCGGCGCAGGTGCCGGTCGCGCAATCAGGGGTGTCTCAAGCCGATGCGCAGCTTCGCTCTGCGCAGGCGCAGCTTCCGGCCGCGCAGGCCGCGTACGATCGCGCCGCAGCGGATTACGGCCGCACGGCTTCGCTCGTATCGACCGGCGACGTGCCGCGCCAGCAACTCGATGCAGCACGCGCGAACGAAGCCGCGGCTTCAGCGCAGCTCCGCAGCGCGCAAGACAACGTGAACGTCGCTGCCGCGAATCTGAACGCGTCGCAGCAGAAAGTCGGCGCCGCTCAAGCGGCGGTAGCCGCAGCGCAGGGCGGCGTGACGACAGCGCAAGGCAAGCTGCAGCAAGCCTCGGATCCGAGCCAAGTGGAAGCCGCGAAAGCGCAGCTGGCCATTGCGAAGCAAAATCTCGGATACACACGCATCTACTCGCCCATCGACGGCTATGTCGGCGAAAAGAGTGCGGAAGTCGGACAAACGGTGCAAGCCGGTATAACGCTGCTTACGCTGATTCCAACGGGCCCGCACAAGATCTACATAACGGCGAACTACAAAGAAACACAGATGGGCGACATGCGAGTCGGCCAGCCTGCGGATATCAAAGTCGACGCCTATAAGGGCCACACGTTTCAGGGCCACGTGATTTCAATCAATCCGGCGTCGCAAAACACGTACGCGCTCGTTCCCTCGCAAAACGCGACGGGCAACTTCGTGAAGGTCACGCAGCGCATTCCGGTACGCATATCGATCGACGAAATGCCATCGGACATGCCGCTTCGTCCCGGCATGAGCGTTGAAACGTACGTGAAGGTTCGTTAGAGCAAAGCGAACTTTGGTCCGATGAAACAACCGGTAAACGTGGTCGAATACGGCCTGCGTAGGGTCATCGTGAGCGTCGCGGTGATCGCCGCGACCCTCCTCGAAATCATCGATACCACGATCGTTAACGTCGCGCTTCCCAATATTCAGGGCAATTTCGGCGTCTCGGTAGATCAGGGCGCCTGGGTCGTGACGGGATACATCATCGCGAACGTGGTGGTAATCCCGATCACGCCGTGGCTCGCCGCGCGATTCGGACGACGGCAATACTTCTTCGCTTCGATCGTCCTGTTCACGATTGCTTCGCTTATGTGCGGATTCGCCGGGAGCTTCGGCCAGCTCGTGTTCTGGCGAATCATTCAGGGCATCGGCGGAGGCGGTCTTATCTCGACGTCGCAGGCGATCCTTCGCGACACGTACAGGCTGGAAGAGCAAGGCAAAGCGCAAGGTATCTTCGCGATGGGCGTGATCGTCGGACCGGCGCTTGGGCCGGTGCTTGGGGGCTGGATCACCGACAATCTCACGTGGCGTTGGGCGTTCTACATCAATCTGCCGGTCGGAATTCTCGCGGGCGCGTTGATCTGGATGTATCTTCGGAATCCGTCGGAGCCCGAGCGCAAGAAACTCGACTGGGTCGGATTGGCCTTGCTGGCCGCGGGCCTCGGTTCAATGCAGTACGTGCTGGATCAAGGACAGCAATACGACTGGTTCAGCGATCCGAACATCAGGCTGTTCGCGGCGATGGCTATTGCCGGTATTGCCGGCTTCGTCTGGTGGACGCTTCGCAGCGGTATTCCGGTTGTGGACCTGCACGTGCTTCGGCTGCGTCAAGTCGCCGCTGGAAGTCTGCTCGGAGCCGTGCTAGGCGTGAGCTTGTACGGATCGATCTTAGTGCTTCCGCAATATCTGCAGAATTCGCTAGGATTTACCGCGACGCTTTCGGGACTGACGATTCTCGTTCGCGCTGCGGCGGTGATGGTTTTCACGCCCCTTACGGCGGCTCTTGCGGGCCGGGGCATTATCGACGTGCGGATTTCCACCGCGCTCGGGTTCGTTTTGCTCGGCGTGTCGAATTGGATTCTCGCCGGCGTCACGACGCCGCAGTCGCAGTTCGGAACGTTCATTCTTTCGTTAATCATCAGCGGGATCGGGCTCTCGCAGATATTCGTGCCGCTATCCATTGCCGTGCTCGGCGGCGTGCCCGATAAAGAAGTCCCCGCGACGTCGGCATTCTTCAATCTGTCGAGACAAGTTGGCGGAAGCATCGCAACCGCGATACTCGTAACGCTCCTTGTGCGCGGCACGACGTCTCACCAGACGCAGCTTGCCTCTGCGATCACTTTGCACGACCAGCCGACGGCGAACTATCTGCGGCAGAACGGCGGCGAACGCGACACGAACGCGCTCGTGCAACTCGAAAACATCGTCGAGTCGCAAGCCATCGTGCAGTCGTATGCGGATACTTCGCGCTGGGTCGCGATCATCTCGATCGCGCTCGCGCCGCTCGTGCTTTTACTGAACAAACCGCGTTTGGGCGGTCCAATACCGGCCGAATAGGAGAACAGGTGAAGAAAAATACGCTCTCATCGCTAGCCGTGCTGGCGACGTTCGTTACGGCGGTGCCGCTCGCCGCGCCGGCCGCTCCGGCGCCGCGGCCGTCGCCGAAGGCCGCCGCATCGATTCCCACGCCCGAACCCTCTCCGGTCGTTCCGGTAACGCCGACCGTCGCACCCGGCTACTCCGCGCCGAATGTTGCGCCGACTTCCGCCAACGTCGTCGGCGTCACGCAACAGCCGTTTGTCGGCATATCGCTGAACGACGCGATCGGTATGGCGCTGGCGAAAAACCCGGATCTCGCCGTTGCCGCCGGCAACACGCGCATCGCGGCGTATCAAATCCGCGCCGCCAAGGGTGCGTACGACGTGAACTTTCTCATCGAACCGTCGCTCGAACATAGCAGCACGGCGCCGGAGAACGCGTTCTTCTCAGGACCGCACTTCGGGCCAATCGTCCAAAACCAGCAATCGCTTCAGGTTGGCGTAACCGGAGTGACGCACAGCGGCGGCCAGTATCAAGTAAGCATCTTACAGTCGCGTACCGACAACAATACGGCCATTAACGCATTTAATCCGTACTACGCCGCAACGCTAAATGTCGCGGTAACGCAGCCGTTGCTCAAGGGCTTCGGACCGGGGAACGAGGTGCTGCGGCAATTGCGGCTCGCATCGATCAATGCCGCCGGCTCTTCGGCACAAACCTTCGTGACCGCGTCGTCGACGATCGCTGCCGTTTCCAATACGTACTGGGATCTCGTTGCCGCGTGGCGCAACGTAGCCATTCAAGAGGATGCGCTGCATCAGGCAATCCTCCAGCAGCAAAGTAACGTTCGGCTTGCGAAGCGCGGCGCCGCGGCCCCGATCGACGCAGTGGAATCGTCGACGCAGGTTGCCACCTATCAAGATGCCGTATACTCGGGCCTGCAGAGCGTGTCGTCGCTGCAAAATCAGCTGAAGAGTTTAGTTGTCGGCGATCCGGCCGATCCGGTTTGGGAGGCTAATCTCGTTCCGACATCTTCGGTGCAGCAAGTGCCGAACGTTCCGCCGCTCGCGACCGTGCTGACGAATGCGATGGCGAATCGTCCGGAACTTCGTCAAGCAGCGGCGCAACGGCAGCAAGCCGACCTCAATGCCGCCTACGCGCAGAATCAGCTGAAACCGCAAGTCGATCTGCAACTGAACTACCAGGGGAACGGCTTTGCCGGAAACGCATTGCCGCCGCTGGGCGGAATCTTCGGCACCGCAACGCCGCCGCCGTACTTGGGCGGCACGTACAATCAGGCCTACGGCAACATCGGACGCTTTCCGACCTACCAGGCCGGCGTTAAAATCACCGCACCGCTCGGAAATAACACCGCCAAAGCCAATCTGGCCGTGGCTCAAGAACAGCAACGCATCGCCGCTATTCAAAGCTCGAGCGTCGATCAGCGGATCGTGTTTGAAGTGCGCAACGCGATTCAAACCTATCAGGCTGCATCGTCGCGTCTTTATGCGGCGCGGAAAGCGCGTGAGGCGGCACAGCAAGTTTTCGCAAGCGAACAGCGCAAGTTCCGTAACGGCGAATCGACGACGTTCCTTGTCACGCAACGGCAGGTAGAACTCGTTCAAGATGAAGGGCGCGAATTGCAAGCGCAGACCGATCTCAATAAGGCCGTCGTCGAATTGCAGCGCGTCGACGGAACTATTCTGAGTGCAAATAACGTTACTCTGAATACACTCGGCCAAGGAGCCGTCAAACCATGACGATCACCTCGAATAACAAGCGATTAAAATTAAGCGAGTCGACGTACCGCAAACTTCAGCAACGCAGTGCGATGCTCTATCGCCGGGAACTCGAACGCTGGAACCGCCGGCCTTCGTTGCCCGCATAGTGTTCTCGAGCCGCCCAAAACGGGCGGCTCTTTTTTTGTCGCAAAGCCGGCGCTATGATGAATGGGTGAACCGGCAGACCTTCTTGCTTTTGCTCGGGGCGGCGCCGCTTATAGGTGCCGCAACCGGCGACGTGGACATCCCGGTCGAGCTGAGAGGCGGCCGCTTCTTTGCCGTGCCTCAAGCGCTGGACGGCAACGTGTTTTCGTGCTGGCTCGATACCAGCGGCGACGGCTTCATCTTGGATTCGGCAATTGAGAAGTTCGGGCTGCCGTTCAGACGTGACAACGGCAAGCGGCGCGCCGTGTTGCCGCCGTTTCGAGCCGGACACAACATCCCGCCCGTGCGCGCGGAACGCGGCGAACTGGCCGTGTTCGAGCGCAGCGATCAGGATAAGCGCGATCCAATCCTGCGCGGGCTCGACGCGCAGTTAGGCACGACGTGGTTCTCCGACCGCGTCTGGCGTCTCGACTATCCGGGCAAAGCCGTGCGTATGCGTGCCGTGGGCCTCGATTCTAACGCTGCAAGCATCGAATTGACGATGAGCCAGGACGGTGTTCCGCAAGTATTGGCTGTCGTGGGCGACGACCCGGTGACGATGGAGTTCGATATCGCGGCGTCGGTTGCATACGCCCCGCAGTGGACCGCGGGCGGTCCCGAAGTGCAAGCTACGAGCTTCGTCCCCCGCGCCACGTTAGAACGTTGGCGCAGGCTGCACCCCTCGTGGAAAGTCAGTCGTGAAGTGTCGTCGACAGCCGGCTGCGATCGCATCGTCGTGCCGCAGGTGCGAATCGGCGCCTATGAGACCGGCGCCGTAGCGTTCACAACGCGTCCTGGTGACGACGTCTTCGCAGGCGGAACTGCGGGCGGAAAACTCGGTGCGAACGCGTATGCGGACTGCGTCGTTACGATAGACTATCCGAACCGCCGGCTGCGGCTCGATCGACAAGCCAAATAAGCGCGCCCTGGTCGGGCGAAACGATTTGCGACGGGAACTGCGTAGGATTGCGCGGTCCTTCACGGACAAGCGCAAGCGTTTGCGCCTTGGCCGCGCCTTCGACGGCAAAGACGACGCGCCGCGCCGCGTTGATCGCCCTCGGTGTAAGCGTCACGCGCCATTGCTTCTGCGATTCGGAATAGACCGCGCGTACGAGCTTGTCGTCGGCCGTAAGCGGATCGGCACCGGGAAAGAGCGATGCGGTGTGCCCGTCGTTGCCCATCCCCAGCATGACCAAATCGAAGCGAGGACGCTCGCCCAAGACGTCAAGAAGCTCTTGCCGATACTGGGCCGCGGCCGTTTCCGGATCTTCCTCGCCGCGCATGCGATGAACGTTTGCCGCCGGAATGCCGGCCGGTTCCAGAAACGCTCCGTGCGCCATCTTGTAATTGGAGCGGTCGTCTTCGGGCGGCACGCACCGTTCGTCGCCGAAAAAGACTTGAACTTTGCTCCAGTCGAGCGCATTGGAGAGCGGTGGCGCTCCAAGAAGTTGATATGCCGCTTTCGGCGTCGTACCGCCCGCCAGCGCAACCGAAAACATCCCGCGTTTGGCGACTGCGTCTTTGGCGCTTTCCACGAAAAGCTCAGCCAGCGCGTGAGCGACCGCGGCGGCGTCGGGATATACGCGAACCTCGGAAGACATGTTACTCTTCCTGTAAATCGATGATCTGCCTAGTCATCTCGATCGTTTCCAAAAACACAAGGTCGGGCGAGTTCTGCAGAATCGCGCGTTCCACGAGCGAAGCGACCTCCAGACCAAAGACCGGAGCACACCGGCGCTCTTGCGGCGCCGCGCCCGTTGCCTCTAGGCAAACGGCGTTCGGGTCTTCTTCGAAAACTTCACCCGAGAAGGTGGTGTGTTCGCTGCGCAACACTACGCGCTGAAGCCGGCGCGGCGGTCCTTCGCGATTGATCTTGAACGAAATGACCGCTCCATCGCGATTGCACATTTCGTTGCGGCCGCAGGGCTTCCACTCGAGACGGCTGGCAAGCCATCCCAAAAGGTAATAGGCTTCAGCTTCGGAGCCGGCGGTGATTTCGACGCTGCGAAGTTGGAAAAGTTCGTCCATCGCTTCGCGTTTGTCGAAGAAATCGGCAATGATATCTTGCCAGCCGGAAAGGCGAAGATACGCGAGGTCTTGCACCCGGATCTCCGGATGAGCTTCCACGAAGCGAATGAGGTCGCGCTGCGGCTGCGATCCCGTTTCAAGCACCGAGCTGTTGCAGATAGCCGCCTGAACCCGGCGCGCTAACGTAGCGAAACGGTCGTCGTGAGCGATGCGTGAGGCGATCCAGGCCATGACGATCGGCGCTTCCGAAAGCGAAAGCTCGGAAAGCGCGGCGGAAAGTTCGGCGGAATTTGCGCCGCGAACACCCAGCTCGATCCATTCTCCGCGTGGAACGCCGGTCTCGATGTGCCCCGCGCCGGAGCCTTGCGAGCCGTCGAAGACAACAACGCGGGAGGGATGTTTGTCGACGATAAGCCGCGTGCGTTCCCGAATCCACGATGCGATCGACGGCTCGTCGAAGTAAACGAGGAACGTCATCGTCGCCGCATTGGGCTCGTTGGCCTGACGCGCTTGCTGCAGCTCGTCGAGCAACGGGTGAACGTCCAGGCTCACAGCGGCCGCCAATCCGGGAAGAGCCGGTTTGCGAGTTCGGGGCCTTGAGTCCCGGCGGCATAGTTCGGAAAGGTGAAGTCTTTCGTGTTTTGCCACACGTCGAGAATCGGCGTTACGACTTCCCAGGCGCGTTCGACCGCGTCCCAACGCGTAAACAGCGTTTGATCGCCGCGCATCGCATCGGCGATGAGCCGTTCGTACGCGGGCGGCGACTGCACGCCGAAGCCGCTGCCGTAGTTGAAGTCCATGAAAACGCTTCGGATGTGGCTCTTCGGTCCCGGAACTTTTGCGGAGAAGCGCATCGCCACGCCTTCGTCGGGTTGAATTTTGATAACCAGCGCGTTCGGTTCGATCTTGTCGCTCGCATCGCCGTAGAAGCGGTGCGGGATCGGTTTGAACGTGACGGCTATTTCCGACATCTTGCGAGCAAGCCGTTTGCCGGAGCGAAGGTAGAACGGCACGCCGGCCCATCGCCAACTCTCGACGTACAAGCGAACGGCGGCGTACGTTTCGGTGTTCGAGTTCTTCGCAACGTCGGGTTCGTCGCGATATGCAGGCACGGGTTTTCCGTTGATGCTCCCGGCGCCATACTGGCCGCGGACCGCCATGTTCGCAACATCGGCATGCATCGGTGGGACGATGGAGGAAAAAACTTTGTACTTCTCGCTGCGGATGGCGTCGGCATCGGCGTTGGCCGGCGGTTCCATCGCAACGAGTGCAAGCAGATTCATAACGTGGTTCTGGATCATGTCGCGCAGTGCGCCGGCATTATCGTAGTAGCCGCCGCGCAATTCGACGCCAAGCTGCTCTGATGCGGTAATTTGAATCGACTGAACGTAGTTGCGATTCCATACCGGCTCGAAGATCGTGTTCGCGAAGCGAAGAGCCATGATGTCCTGGACCGGCTCTTTGCCAAGGTAGTGGTCGATGCGATAGACTTCCGTTTCACGGAACACGCGGTCGACGGTTTGCTGTAGCGCGCGTGCCGATTGCAAATCGGTGCCGAACGGCTTCTCGACGATAACCCGAGACCAGCCCCGGTCGTTGGTCCGCGGATCGAGGTCCGCGGCCTTCAGGTGATCGATGATGATCGGAAAGACGGACGGGGGCGTCGAGAGGTAGAAGAGCCGGTTGGCCTTCGTCCCCAACTGGTCGTCATTTTCTTCCAGCCGTTTCTTCAACGCGAGGTAGGAGTTCGTGTCGTTGAAATCCGCGCTGATGTAGCTGATGCGTTTTGCGAAATCGTCCCAAATGGCGCCTTGCGGGTTGCGCTCGTCCGGTGAAAATTCGTCGAGCTGCTGCTTGCAGTACTCGCGAAATTCTTCGTCGGTATAAGCCGACCGGGAGAAGCCGACGATCGCGAAGTCGTTCGGAAGAATTCCGTCCAGCCGCAACGCGTACATTGCCGGCAGAAGCATTCGCTTGAACAAATCGCCGCTGGCGCCGAAAAACACGACGCTGCATGGATCGGTGACGCGGTCGGATTGCAGCCCAGCGCGAAGGGGATTGCTTTGTTTGCCGTCTACGCCGATGGTAGCGGTACTTTCAGCCATGAGGCTCCGATTTTACGGCGTGACCGCCGAATTGGTTTCGCAGCGCGGCGGTAACTTTGGCGCTAAACGATTCGTCTTGCCGCGAAGTGAAGCGCGCGAGAAGCGAAAGCGTGATAACGGGAGCGGGAACGTTTTCGTCGATCGCCGCCTGCACCGTCCATCGCCCTTCGCCGGTATCTTCCACGTAGCCACGGATGCTCTTCAATCCCGGGTCGGCTTCGAAGGCAAGCGCGGCGAGATCCAGCAGCCACGAACGGACGACGCTGCCGTGACGCCAAAGATTGGCAATCTGCGTCAAGTCGAAATCGAATTGCGACTTCTCCAGAATTTCGAAGCCCTCGCCGTAGGCTTGCATGAGTCCGTACTCGACTCCATTGTGGACCATCTTCGAAAAGTGTCCTGCGCCGGCCGGACCAACGTGCGCGTATCCGTCTTCCGGAGCGAGCGTTTTAAAGATCGGTTCACACCGTTTCACGGCGCCGTCGTCCCCGCCGACCATCAAACAGTAGCCTTCTTTCAGTCCCCAAACGCCGCCCGACGTGCCGGCGTCGATTAAATGCACACCCTTGGCTTTGCAGCGATCGTACGCGGCGAGGCCATCGCGCCAATTGGTGTTTCCGCCATCGATGATGACGTCGCCGTTTTTCAAAACTCCGAGCAGTTCGTCGATGGTGTCATCGGTTGGCCGTCCCGACGGAACCATGATCCACACGACCTTCGGTGAGCTGAGCTGCCCAACGAGATCGCTAAGGCTTTTCGACGGCGAAGCGCCGCCCGCCGCGGAGGCTTGAATCGCGTCCGCGCTGCGGTCGTAAACGACGACGCTGTGCCCGCCTTGCAGCAGGCGCGTCGTCATGTTCGCACCCATTTTTCCGAGCCCGACCATGCCTAACTGCATTTTAGACGCCCGCCGTCAGCGCGTCGTCAACGGCGCCGATGAGCGCGCGTAACGCAGTGTCGATGTCTCCTTTGAGGTGAATGCGCACGCCGCGCCGGTTGCGCTTCTCGAGCGACTGCCAGTCGCCGAGTGCCTGTGCCGCAAGAAGCGTTCGGAAGCCGGCGTTCATGCCCGGGACTGCTGGATCGTTGGGCTCGTCGCCGGTTATTTGAACCATCACGGCTTTGTCGGGACCGCCTTTATGCAACTGTCCCGTCGAGTGGAGGAAGCGTGGCCCGAATCCAACGGTCGTAGCCACGTCGTCCGCATTGCGAATGCGCAGACGCAAGTCGTCGAGGATTTTTACGTGTTCGGCGTTGCGTGCGATGTACGCGCAGATCGCGACGTAGTCGCCCTGCTTCACTTGACCGAACAAAGACGCCAGCGCCTGGGTGGTGTCCTTTGCCTGAATCGACTTGCTTCCGGCAAGGAACGTGATGTCGAACAACGGCCCTTCGACGTTTGCCTGCGGTTCGTCCATGCGCCCGGTTTGCTGGTACTGTTCCATCAGCGCTTTCGTGTTGTCCTTAGATTCTTGGACATTCGGCTGATCAAACGCGTTGATGCCGAGGATCGATCCGGCCGCCGACGTTGCGATCTCCCAAAGATAGAATTGTTCGCCGAGATCGTATTGATCGTTCATCGCAAGGCGGATAACGGGATGCCCCGCCGCTTCCAGTGCAGCGAGTTTCTCTTCGACGCCCGGCGCGGGATCGGGCAGATTCGCTCCGACGTAAACGAACACGCGATCGTCGCCGTAGTCCTCGGGCTTTCCGAGTTCTTCGCCCTCGATCGGGATGATGCCGCGGCCTTGTTTGCCGGTGGATTCCGCAATCAGCTGTTCGGCCCACGCGCCGAATGCAGCCACGTCCGTATGCGTAAGAATCGTGAGTTTGTCGCGGCCGTTCACGGCTAACCCGCCGATCGCTGCACCGAAGCGCACGCCCGGGGCGATGTGTGGATCGACGATTTTGTCGTCGGCATGCATCGCGCCCAGCCCGCGGTCGAGCAGCAGGTTCACGTCAAGGCCCGCAAACGCCGCCGGGACCATTCCGAAAAACGAGAGCGCCGAGTATCTGCCGCCGATATTCGGATCGTTTTTATAAATGCGCCGGAATTTGTGTTCCGTCGCTACGTCAACCATTTTCGTCCCCGGGTCGGTGATGGCGACGAATTGGGAACCCGCTTTCACCGAGCCGACTCGTTTCGCGACTTTCTCGTAGTAGTACGCAAAGTACGCGTTGGGTTCGGTCGTCGTGCCGCTCTTGCTCGCAACGATGAAGAGCGTCCGATCGATGTCGATTGCTTCGTCGAGTTCCTGAATCTGTTGCGGGTCGGTAGAATCGAGAACGTGGAGTTTCGGGAAATCGTCGACCTGCCCGAACGTCTCGGCCAGTATGTCGGGTGCGAGGGAACTTCCGCCCATGCCGAGGACAACGACATGCTCGAACTCCCGCGCAATTTCCAGCGCGCAAGCGTTCAGGTCGTTCACTTCTTCGAGCATCTGCTGCGGAATCGTCAGCCAGCCCAACGCGTGTTTGATGATGTCGGCGGCCTGCGGATCGCTGGACCACGGCGATGGATCCTTAGCCCAGAGCTTCTTCAAGAAATCGGCTTTGGCAAGTTTGTCCAGTGCCTGCTCGTACGCGTCCTGATGTTTGCCGAGGTGCATCGCGATTCGCTCCGCGCCCGATGCGAGCTGTTTCTGTTTGTAGACGATCGCCCCAAGCAGCGCGCCCCACGAATCGGCGAAAAGTTTGACGCCCTCAAGTTGCAGCTGATGCGTTATCTCGAAGAAAGAGATGCCGGCGTCCTGGAGCGCCTTCATGAGATCGCGCGCCTCGTCCACGCCTTGCTCCACGGTGTCGGGCACTACTTTGCCGTGATCCATCAGCGCGTCCAGCGTCGCGGGCGGCATGGTATTTACGGTGTCGCGGCCGACGACGGTCTCCACGTACATCAGATCGGGATACGCCGGATTTTTCGTCGACGTGCTGGCCCATAGGGGGCGCTGAACCGAAGCGCCCGCGTTGCGAGCCTTCGAGAATTCACCGCCCTGGAAGAGCTCGCGGAATTTCTGATACGTCAGCTTCAGATTCGCAACGCCGGCTTTGCCCAGCAACTGCTCCAGCGTTTCGCCTTTATCGATGCGCGCTTGGATTAGCTTGTCGACCGCGCTGTCGATACGGCTCACGAACACGGAATTGACGGAACGAATGCGATCGACGGGTTTGCCCTCGGCGATGCGCCGCTCCAAGCCCTTCGTGTACGCACGCGCCGTTTTTTCGTACATTTCGATGGAAAAGACGAGCGTAACGTTGATGTTGAGGCCCGCGTAGATGCATTCTTCGATGGCGGGGACGCCGGCGTTCGTACCGGGGATTTTCACCATCAAGTTTGGACGATCGACGCGCTGCCACAGCTCTTTCGCCATCGCGATCGTTCCATCGGTGTCGTTTGCGAGCAGCGGCGAAACTTCTAAACTGACGAACCCGTCGTTGCCGCCCGAGGAGTCATAGACTCCTTTGAAGGCGTCGCAAGCACTTTGGATGTCGCGAACGGCGAGCTCCCAGAACAGGTCATCTGCGCCCATGCCTTCGTCGATCAGGGACCGGAGCTGTTCGTCGTAATCGTCGCCCGTACCGATCGCTTTTTCGAATATCGACGGGTTGCTTGTCATTCCGCGCAAGCCTTGATCGATCAGCCGCTTTAACTCGCCGGAGGCGAACATGCTACGGCGCAAATTGTCCAGCCATACGCTTTGGCCGTCGTCGAGCAGTTGTTTGAGCTGGTTTTCCACTACTATCTCCTAGCGACTGATGAGAGCAAACTTTTCGAGCGCCAGTTTGGCGATATTGTCAGCCGTAAAGCCCAAGGCTTCGGCGATTTTCGCCGCCGGCGCGGAACGGCCGAAATGGTCGATGCCGAATGCGTACCCGCGATCGCCTACCCATTTTTCCCAACCGAAGGTTGCGGCGGCTTCTATGGACATGCGAGCGGTGACGTTCGGCGGAAGCACTTCGTCCTTATACTGTTGATCTTGTTGCTCGAAGAGTTCCCAACATGGCATCGATACGACCCGCGTGCGCACTCCTTGCCCGTCGAGAATCTTCTTTGCATCGATCGCGAGCGCGACTTCCGAGCCGGTTGCAAGCAACAACAGATCGGGTGTGCCTTCGCAATCGGCGATAACGTACGCGCCTTTGTCCACGCGCGCCTCACGTTTCCCGAGGAACGGAACCTTCTGTCGCGTCAACACCAGCGCCCAGGGACAGCCGCTGTGCGGATCTATCGCGACCTTCCACGCCTCGAGTGTTTCAAGCGCGTCCGCCGGACGCATGACGTTCACGCGCGGCGTTGCGCGGAGCATCGCGAGTTGTTCGATTGGTTCGTGCGTCGGTCCGTCCTCGCCGAGGAAAACCGAGTCGTGGGTAAAGACGAAGATCGCGTGTAATTCGCTGAGCGCCGCTAAACGCACCGACGGCTTCATGTAATCGACGAAGTTGAAAAAGGTTGCGCAGAAAGGCATCAAGCCGCCGTGAAGCGCGATGCCGTTGGTCGCCGCGGCCATGCCGTGCTCGCGAACGCCGTAATGAACGTTGCGGCCGGCGTAATTGTTGGGTTCGAAGTCGCCCTGGCCTTTCAAGTACGTCTTCGTCGACGGATCGAGATCCGCCGAACCGCCGACTAGCTCGGGAAGCGCGGCCGCGATGGCGTTCATCACCGTGCCGCCGGCATCGCGTGTCGCTACGTTCCCGTTTTCCGCGGTAAACTCGGGCCACGGCAAACTCGCGGGAAGCTTTCCGTCTAACGCGCGCAAGAGTCGCTTCGCAAGGTCGCCGTTGGCGCTTTGCCATTTTTCGAACCCTTGCTGCCACTGCTTCTGCGCTTCGGCACCTTTGCGCCCCAACTCGCGATAGAATTTCAAGACGTCGTCGGGAACGTAGAAGTCGGGTTCCGAGGGCCAGCCCAGTTCTTCTTTCGTCTTCTTGACGTTGTCCGGTCCGAGCGGTTCACCGTGCGCCTTGAACGAGTCTTGCAGCGGCGACCCGAAGCCGATATGCGTTCGCACGGCGATCATCGACGGGCGGTCGGTAACGTTCTTTGCAACTTGGATTGCCTGGTCGAGCGCGTCGACGTCGTTCGCATGCGTGACGTCTACAAGCTGTGTGTGCCAGCCGCTGGCTTCGAACCGGGCGCACGCGTCGTCGGTAAGCGTTACGTCGGTCGGCCCCGCGAGCGAGACAAGGTTGTCGTCGTAAAGCACGATGAGCTTGCCAAGCTTCAAATGGCCGGCGAGCGAGACGGCTTCCTGGCTGATGCCTTCCATTAAGTCACCGTCGCCGCAAACCGCGTAGGTGAAGTGGTCGCAAATTTCCTCGCCGTAGGTGGCGCGCAGGTGAGCCTCGGCGATCGCCATGCCGAGGGCGTTGCCGATGCCCTGGCCAAGCGGGCCGGTGGTTGCCTCGACGCCGGGCGCATGGCCGACTTCCGGGTGTCCGGGAGTCTTGCTGCCAAGCTGCCGGAAATTCTTCAAGTCATCGAGCGTTAGGCCGTAGCCCGTGAGATACAGCAGCGCGTACAAAAGCATGGACCCGTGACCGGCCGAAAGCACGAACCGGTCGCGATCGAACCAGTGCGGGTCGGCGGCGTTGAATTTTAAGTGGCGGCTCCAGAGCGTGTACGCCATGGCGGCTGCGCCGAGCGGCATTCCGGGGTGACCGGAGTTGGCTTTTTGTACGGCGTCAACGGCAAGAAATCGAATAGCATTGATGCGTTTCTCGTCGACCGGCGAATTCGGCACGGCAGCTCCTTACGAATGGCGCGCAATTACGGTGTCGGAGGCGACTATGCTTCCCCGGTGGGGACAAGCGGTATTCGCCTTCGTTCTAGTAACTCTTACCCCCGCAATATGCCCGAGGATGCATTATCAATGGATTAGGGCTGATAAGCACGCGTGAGGATGATTGCGGCTTCGTTGAAGCGTAACGGTACGCCCGGCATGGACATCGGTGAAGTTCGCGCGCAGATCGAAGCGCTTGCAGCCGGCAACGGCGACGTTCGCGGTTCTGAAGGACGCGCAGTCGACGAAGTTATTGCGGCATTGGACGAAGGACGCGTCCGCGTCGCGGAGCCTGGTGCGGACGGTACCTGGAAAACAAACGCCTGGGTGAAGCAGGCGATCTTACTCTATTTTCAACGTTGCAATCTCCAATGGGTCGGCGATCCGTCGCGCGATGCGCTCGCTTTCTACGATAAGCTTGCCGTCAAACGGAATTACGACGCGCTTGGCGTGCGAGCCGTGCCTCCCGGTGTCGCTCGTTACGGCAGCTTTCTCGGACGCGGCGTGATCCTGATGCCGGGCTACGTGAATATCGGCGCTTACGTAGACGAAGGAAGCATGATCGACACGTGGGCGACCGTCGGGTCATGCGCGCAGATCGGCAAAGGCGTGCATCTTTCCGGCGGCGTGGGCATCGGCGGCGTTTTGGAACCGCCGCAAGCTTCACCGGTGATCGTAGAAGACGGCGCGTTCGTCGGCTCGCGTTGCATCGTCGTGGAAGGCGTGCGTGTGGAACGTGAAGCCGTGCTTGGCGCGGGCGTCGTTTTGACGGCGAGTACGCCGGTCGTCGACGTTCGCCAGAGCGAAGCCGTTACGACAAAAGGCGTGATCCCGGCTCGCGCCGTCGTGATTCCGGGGACTATCCCGAAACATTTCCCCGCCGGAGAGTACGGCGTTCCGTGCGCGCTCATCATCGGAACCCGCAGCGAGGCCACAGATCGAAAAACGTCGCTCAACGCCGTGCTTCGCGAGTACGAGGTGGCCGTTTAACGTGAATCCCAAAGTCCTCGACATCAAAGGATCGCTCATTCGCGAAGTCGCCGCAAAGAAACGGGCGACTTCGATCGATCTCGGACTCGGCGAACCGTCGTTGATGCCGAATGCCGCGCATCTCGAGCGAGCTATGGCGTACGTGCGCGAGCACGGTATGAAGTACACGCTCAACGCCGGCGACCATCACCTTCGTGAAGCGATCGCCGGGCACTATAACTATCCCGAAATGCACCGTGCCGCTAATGTTTGCATCACGACCGGTTCGCAAGAAGCGATGTACGTAACACTCAAGACGCTGCTGGATCCGTCAAAGGACGAACTGCTGATCGTAGAACCGGCCTTTCCGGCGTACGCGAAGATGGCCAAGCTCGAAGGCGTTGCGGTGCGCGCGGTGCAGATGAGCGAAGACGACGATTTCGGCATCGATGCGGATCGTATTCTCGCCGGTCTTACCGGCCGAACGCGCGCGATCGTGATTTGTTCGCCGAATAACCCTACCGGGCGCGTCATCAATCGCGGTGAGGCGGAGAAGCTCGTGCGCGCGTTGGAGTCGCGAGGCGGCGATCCGGTTTGGCTGATCCACGATGAGATCTACCGCGAACAAACCTTCGTCGAAGATGAAGCGTTTCTCGCTAAGCTCTATCCCTATGCGATCGTTACGAACTCGTTGAGCAAAAGCAACGCGCTCACCGGCTTGCGCCTTGGGTGGATCGTTGCGCCGCACGCGTTCATCGAACAAGCGGTGAAGACGCACGCATGGGTTACGTCCTGCGCGGATACGTTCGCGCAGCAAGTTGCGCTTAGTATCTTTACGACTCCGGGCGGTCTGCAAGAACACGCGGGCTGGTATCGCGACCAGTGGAAAGGCGTTGTCGACGCCTTAGAGGCGAGCCGCTTGCGTTACATCAAACCCGAAGGAAGCTTTTACGCGTGCGTGCGTTTACCGGACGAGACGAAATCGCTCGACGGCGCGCTGGATATTCTGGACAAGCGGGACGTGCTTACGATTCCCGGTTCGGCGTTCGGCGAGTGCTTCGAGGGCTGGCTGCGCTTGAGTTGGGTTGCTCCGCTCGAAAAAGTTCGCGAGGGAATCGAACGGATATCCGCTCACGTCAAGTAAGTTGTGTCGTCAGCAGTTGAAGCTTGCGCTCGGATTCCGATCCGGGTTCAGCTGTGTACACGACAAGCCGCATGTCCGGAAAATCCGGCACCAACAAGGCGGTGTGATCGAGTTTCAACTCGCCGACAAGCGGATGGAAGAAGTGCTTCAGGCCTTCCGTCACTTCGCACACATCGTGCTGCGCCCACCAGCGGCGGAAGTGTTCGCTGCGATCCTGAAGGCGCTCGATGAGCGAACGGAACGACGGATCTTCCGGATAGCGCGCGGCGACCGAGCGGAATTGGGCGACGATTTTCGGTCCTATCGTCTCCCATTGCGGATGACGAACACGCGACTCCGGCTTGGTGAAGAAGTTCCATAGCATGTTCGGGCGATCGGCGGGGTCGCTCGGGTCGTAGCAGAGAGCGGCGCGCCAAGCGCGATTGGATGCAAGCAAATCCCAATGCCGGCCGCGAATGTATGCCGGGCTCGGTTCTAGCGCCGCGAGCGTGCGCAAAAGCAAATCGCCCACGACTTCGTCCGGTGCTTCCTCCGACTCGGGAATCGAGTGGCCTGCAAGCGTGAACAAGTGACGGCGTTCAGAACGCGACAGCCGCAATGCACGCGCGATGGCTTCGATGACGTCGGTAGAGACGTTGATGGGCAGGCCCTGTTCGAGCCGCGTATACCACGTCGCGCCGATGTTGGCGAGCAACGCAACTTCTTCGCGGCGCAACCCTGGCGTGCGCCGGCGCGGTCCATCTAGAAGACCGACGTCCGCCGGCGAGAGCCGGGCGCGACGCGAGCGGAGAAAATCGCTCAGCTCGGCACGCCGCTCATCGATATGTGGTTGAAGCAAGAGGCTTACACTTCCAGTGCTAGGATAACGGCGGTCTCGTCATAGGACGCCGCAGCCATTATCCTAGCATTGCAGAGAAGCGGCGTCTACGACGCGCGCAGAATTTTCAGAAAGGTCCCCGATGCAAGCCGCAGTGCGCACACCCGTGCGCGCCTTGTTGCCTATTGTTCCGCGCCCGACGTGCCTGCACGTCGGCGCTCCGCCGTCGTACGTCGAGTACGGTGCGCGTCGTGCGCTGATCGTCGCGGGCGTCATGCTCGCCGCACTGCTGCAAACGGTCGACGCGACCATCGTCAACGTTGCGCTTCCTACGATTCAGGGCAACCTCGGCGCGACGGTCGACGAAGCGACGTGGGTCGTAACCGCGTACGTTATCGCAAACGTCGTCGTGATTCCGTTGACGCCGTGGCTCCAGGCGCGGTTCGGCCGCCGCAACTACTTCCTCATCTCCATTGCCGGATTCACCGTTGCATCGGTCTTGTGCGCAATGGCGACGTCGCTCGATGCGCTGATTCTTTTTCGAATCATCCAAGGCGCGTTTGGCGGCGGCCTGCTGCCGATGGCGCAAGTGATTCTACGCGAAACGTTTCCCACGGAGCAGCTCGGCACGAGTCAATCTATATTTGCGATGGGCGCGATCTTGGGACCATCCATCGGGCCGACACTCGGCGGAATAATCACCGATGCTCTGTCTTGGCAGTGGGTTTTCGACGTCAATATCGTGCCGGGCATCATCGCGTTCGTGATGCTTGCATTGTTGTTGCGTGAGAGTCCCAAGCGTGACGGCGCGGTCGACGTTACGGGCATCGCGCTGCTAACGGTGGCCGTTGCCTCGATGCAGTACGTGCTCGATCAAGGCCAGCACGACGATTGGTTCTCGAGCTCCGGTATCTCTTTGGCAACAATGGTCGCGATTGCGACCGGCGCTCTTTTCGTTTGGTGGGAGCTGCGCACGCCCGTGCCCATCGTCGACTTGCGTGTGTTGGCGACGCGCGGCGTCGCCGCGGCTTCACTTGTAGCGGCCGGCATTGCGACGAGCATTTACGGCGTTCTGCTTTTGCTTCCGCAGTTCACCGTCAGTGAACTGGGCTTTACTTCGACGCTCGCCGGCATGCTGATCGGCGTTCGTGCTCTGCCGATTGCCCTGCTCACGATTCCGGTCGGCCGGCTGGCGAACCAAAAATGGATCGATTTGCGGTTGCTCATCGCCGGCGGACTTATCGTTGCGGCTGCGGGGTCGATTTGGCTTTCGCGCGTTACCGTGACCGGGGCAACGCTCGGGACGCTGGCCCCGCCGCTGCTCGTGACGGGCTTCGGAATCGCCTTTATCTTCACGCCGTTGCTGGTCTGCGCGCTTCGCGCGGTGTCGCCGAAAGACGCCCCTAAAGCGTCGGCTTTTGTAACGCTGTGGACGCAACTCGGCGGCTCCGTCGCGGCGGCCTCGCTCGTAACGTTGATGGATCGCCGGGAAGAGTTTCATCAAAACGTGCTTGCAAGCAACGTCACGTTGCACAACCCGCCGGTGGTCGCGTTCTTGCAAACGCATCCGCTCGCAACGCTTTACCAACTGGTTACGTCGCAAGCCAGGACACTTTCGTATGCCGATGCCTTTGCGCTCATCGGCGCGCTTGGATTCGTTGCCGTGCCGCTCGTCGCGCTGCTTCAAGGAAAGGTTCGCGCATGACACCCGTCAGATCGCTTGTCGTAGAAACTCCCCGCGAGGATTCCGCTTTACCAAGCCGCTTGGCTTTAGCGCTCGAACCCGAAGCGTTTGCGCTTTCCCGCCGCATCTCGATGCAGCTGTTGGAAGCGTTTCCGCCTCAGACGCCCGTCGTCTGGCGCCGCGCACGACTCATTTCCCTCCTCTGTCTCGACGCGCTCAATGGTCGCCGAAGCGAGGCCGGCCGGGCGATGCGTTGGCGCCGCTTTCTCGGAGTGCTGGAACCGTTCGCGAAAGAAACCGGGTCGCCGGCGTTGCTGAAGCTCGTCGCGGAGAACCGCGACTTGGTTTAAGCGATGGAAACCGTTTGGACGTTTACGAATTCGTGGATTCCGAACGGCGAAAGCTCGCGGCCATAGCCGCTTTTCTTTACGCCGCCGAACGGTAAACGCGGATCGCTGGCAACGATGGCGTTCACAAAGACCATGCCCGCTTCGACCTTCGCGGCCAACTCTTTCGCGCGGGCCTTGTCTGCTGTCCACAGCGAAAAACCAAGCCCGTAACTCGATTGGTTCGCAAGCTCGATCGCGTGATTTTCATCTCTCGCGATAACGATTGCCGCAGCCGGCCCGAACGTCTCTTCGTCGAACATTCGCATGCCGGGCCGGACGTCGTCTACGATCGTCGGCTCGTAGAAGAAACCCTCGCGACTTAACGGCTTTCCGCCAAGCAGCAGCTTTCCGCCGGCCTTGACCGTATCTGAAACTTGTTCGTGCAGCGTGTCTCGTAAGTCGGCGCGCGCGACGGGACCGATCTGGGTCGCGTCGTCCATCGGATCGCCGATCTGCTGCGCTCGCGCGGCTTCCACGAAACGTTTGGCAAATTCTTCGTGAACCGCGGAGTCCACGATAAAGCGTTTCGAGGCGATGCAGCTTTGCCCGTTGTTTTGAAAGCGCGCGGTGACGGCGGTCTTGGCGGCTTTGTCTAAATCCGCGTCGCGGAAAACGACGAACGCGTCGGAACCGCCGAGTTCAAGCACGCATTTCTTGAGCGCTTTGCCGGCTGCCGTCGCGACGGCAACGCCGGCGCGCTCGCTTCCGGTCAACGTTACGGCGGCGATCCGCGGATCGGCAATTTTTTCGTCGGCTTCGTCATTCGTCACGAGCAACGCCGTGAACAATCCTCTCGGAGCACCGGCTTCATTGAAAACGCGTTCCAATTCCAAGCCGCAACGAGTCGTGCTCTCGGCGTGTTTGAGCGCGATCCCGTTGCCCGCCATAATGGCTGGTGCGGCGGCTCGTACGACTTGCCAGTACGGGAAATTCCACGGCATCACGGCGAGGATCACGCCGAGCGGGCGGAATGCGGCGAAGCTCTCGGACGCTTCGGTTTGAATGCGTTGGTCGGCCAGCATCGCGGGACCGTTGTGCGCGAAGTACTCGCAGCACCACGCACACTTTTCGACCTCCGATCGCGCTTGCGCGAACGGCTTCCCCATTTCATGGACCGCCGTGCGCGCAAGGTGATCGCGTTGCGATCGCAGCCCTTTTGCGACGCTGAGAAGCAGCGCGGTGCGTTCTTCCATGCGCGTCGCGGCCCACTGCGCCGCGCTTTCGTGCGCTTGTGTTAGCTTTGCGTCGAACTGCTGCGCGCTCCAGCGTTCAAACCGTTCGAGCGGTTCGCCGCTCGCCGGGTCGATTGTCGAGAAAGCTTTCGCCGTCGTCGTGGCCGTCATATCGAGCGTTGTGCCCAAACTCCGGGCGGCCCCGCGTAAATCTGCACCAATTGGTCGGGTGCGAGGTATTTTTTCGCGACCCGTTCCACATCGGCGGCGGTGATGCGGCCGAAACGCTCGTTTAGGCTGCGGTAATAATCACCGGGCAGGCCGTTCGACGCAATGTCGAGCAGCTGGCCGACCTGACCGTCCGCCGAGGCTTCGTCGAGCAATGCGTTGCTGACGAGCCGGAGTTTTGCTTCTTGCAATTCGGTGGCCGAGACGGGTTGCGTTTGGAAGCGCGCCAATTCCGAGCGCACGAACTTCACCGCCTCGACAACGCGGCTGGGTGACGCGTTGATTTCGATTCGGAAGTCGCCGCGGTCGCCGTCGGCGCTGACGCTGCTTCCTACGGTGTAAACCAGACCCCGTTTCTGCCGCAGTTCTTGCCACAGGCGCGATTCGAAGCTGCCGCTTGCGCCGAGAATCTGGTTCAAGACCAGGAACGTGTCGTAGTCGGGATTCGTACGCGCCACGGCGGGCTGTCCCAAACGAATGTAGACTTGCGAGGCGCCCGTTCCGACGTAATCGTGACCGTGATGCGCGGCGGGAAACGGCAAGCTGTGCGGATCGGGTTTTGCGCCCTGCGCCGTCCAGCCGCTGAAGGCCGACGTCAGCGCCGACCGCACTTGGTCCGGGGTGACGTCACCCACGACGGCGATCGTCGTGAGATCCGGGCGCCAATACGATTTTCGCGAACGACGCGAGATCCTCACGGGTGATCGATGATACGCTGCCGGAGCTTGCGTGCCGCAACGACGGATCGCCGGTCGATGCGAGCAATCCGAGATACGCGCGTTCTACGATGACGCCGGAGATTGTATCTTCCGATTGCAGGCTGTTCGCCAGTTGGTCGCGTTCCAGCGAAAACCACGGGTCGGCGAAGGTCGGATGCTCCTGCGCGTCGGCGACGATTCCGACGATCGTAGAGAAGTCTTTCGCAAGACCGCGCGCGCTGAATTCTTGACCGCTGTTGACCATGGCGCCGAGGTCGTCGATCGCTTTGCGGCGCTGTGCGAAGGGATAATTGGCGCTGCCGTAGTCTGCCACGCTTGATGCCAGCCGGATGATGCCCTCTTTTCCGGGCGGCGCAAACGCCGGCGAGGAATCGATATCGCCGCGCAAGACAAAAGTTGGGCGATCGTGCTTCTCTTGCACGATCACGCGAATGCCGTTCGGCAGCGTGAATTGCGTTGGATTCAGTTTACTGCGTTCGGTCGTCGGCGTGCGCAACGCTTCACGAATTTCGGCCGGTTCGACGATCGGCCCGTTCGGCACGCGTTTGGAAAAGTCGTCGCTTGCAGCCGCATCGCTCTTTTGCGACGAGCCTTGCGGTTGCGAAGCGTTGGAACGCAAATGCCCGACGACCGTCGGAGTGCTTAAGTACTTTTTCGCCGTCGCAAGCAGATCGGCGGAGGTCAACGCGGCAAGGCGCGTATCTTCGTCGTTCACTTTTTCGCCGACGATGCCGTACGTATATCCCGCCAGATCGCCTATTCCGCTAATCGAGTCGGCAGCATACAGCCGTTCCGAAATCGTGAGACGCTTTGCGGCGGTCACCAGATCGTCCGAAAAACCGGACTGGAGAAGGTGATCGAGCGTCGATTGGAAGATCGTTTGCGCTTCCGCACTCGTATGTCCGGGATTGAGCACGATGAAGACGTTCAGCAATCCGCCTTTGAGTTGCGTATCTGAATCCGCTTCGATCGCGAGCGCGACGTTGCTTTGCACGAGCGCTTGATAGAACGGTGAAAGCTGGTCGGGAATCAACGTCGCGAGCGTGCTGACCGCCGGTTCGCCCGGTTCCGTATCGCCGGGAACCGCGTAGGCCAAATCGAGCACTTCGAACGGGAACGGCATGCTGGATTCAACGACGGCGCCGCGCGAAGCCGGAGTGGGATGCGTTTCTCGATGCGCGGGCAACGTCTTCGAGGGGATACTGCCGAAGTAGCGCTTCGCCGAGGAAAATACCGTGGAATGGTCCACGTCGCCCGCCACGACGAGGGTCGCGTTGTTCGGTGCATACCACTCGTGATAGTACGTGCCGATGTCGGCTGCGGTCGCTCTTTCGATGTCGGCGCGTTTGCCGATCGGCGTGCGTCCGTTGGGCTCGCCCGGGTAGGCGGCGGCACGCACGGCGGAAAGCAGGCTGTAGAACGGGGAACTTTCGTCGCCTTCCAGTTCGTTCAATACCGCACCGCGTTCGATTTGCCACTGCGACTGCTGGAGAAGCAAATGCTGCAGGCGATCCGATTCGATAGCCAGCCCGACGTTTAACTTATCGGCGGGCATGACGAAGTAGAAATGTGTGGCGTCGTACGACGTTTCGGCATTCATCTGCGCGCCGAGTCTCGCAACGATGTCGTCGAGACCGCCGGCCGAGATGTGCTCGCTGCCGCGAAACATCATGTGCTCTAGCGCGTGGGCGAGTCCCGTCTTCCCCGGCGTCTCGTCGAGCGAACCGAAATGGTACCAGATCGCGGTTTGCACGACCGGCGCCGCATGGTCCTCGACAACGACGACTTTAAGGCCGTTCGCGAGCTGCGTGGTGAAAATGCCGCGATCGCCGGGGCCTCCCACATCGGTAGAGGCCGGCGTTGCTGCAATTAGCGCAAACGCGCAGCTAAGAAGAAGAACGAGCCGTTTCACAGATATCCCCGCAGTCTCCTAAGTAATACCGCGCGGCCGTTTCGACGGCGGCGCGCGGAAGACAACCGATGAGTTCGCTCTTGCCGATGGCGACGCCGTCCTCGGCTGCAAGACGGCGCACCAGCTCTACGATGCGATAGAGCGGCGTAGCATCGTACCTCGTGACGTTGAGCGACACCTGAACGACGTCGTCGCTGAGGCGCAACCCAAGCGCGCGAAGCGTCTTGAGACCGCCGGTGCGCTCGCGCAACACCCGCGCGATCTTGCGCGCGACGGCGAGATCGCCGGTTGCCAGTTCGACGTTGAAAGCGATCAGGATCGGGCGCGCGCCTATTGCTACTGCGCCGGCTCGTTCGTGTTTCGCGACGTCGCCGGTATCGGGCGCCCACGCGGGATCCGTGAAACGGGCGTCGAGCCCTTCGAACTGCCCCGCGCGAACCGAGGCGAGCAATTCGCGTTCCGGCCGCCGGGCGGCCGCACCGTAGAAAAACGAGGGGATTGAATGGCGCGCCCAGATTCTCGCACCCGCTTCGTGCGCCAGTGCGACCGCTTCCGGCATACCGGCGCCCTCAAGCGGCACGAACGGCAGCACGTCGAGCGCACCAATGCGCGGGTGGACGCCACTGTGCGAACGGAGATCGATTCGTTCGGCGGCGACGCCCGCCAGCGCTACCGCAGCCGCCAAAATCGCCCGCGCGCCGCCGGCGGCGGTTATGACGCTGCGATTGTGAACCGGGTCGCTCGTGCGATGTACTACGCGCGCGCCTTGTTCTTCGATCGCGGCTACGGCCGCGTCGATTGTGCTGAGATCGCGGCCTTCGGAGAGATTCGGAACGATCTCGAAGAGGGCCATTGGGCCGTTATCCGAGCGCCGCGCGGATTGCCGACGCGATGTCTCGATATTCGCCGGGTGAAAAAACTGTTCGGTAGCCGAGTTTATTTGCTTCGGCTTCGCGGCGCTGCGCCGCATTGACGCCGCGCAGTTCTCCCGAGAGCCCGAGTTCTCCGAAAGCGACGCAATGTGCCGGCAAAGGCACGTTTCTAAACGACGAAGCAATCGCGAGCGCGATGCCGAGATCGGCCGCCGGTTCGTTCACGCGCAATCCGCCTGCGACCGACGCATAGACGTCGTGCGATCCCAGCTGCAGGCCGACGCGGCGTTCGAGTACGGCGAGAATCATCGCGAGGCGCGCCTGATCGAGATTGTTCGCCAATCGCCGCGGCGTCCCGTAGCTGCTTTCTCCAACGAGCGCCTGCACTTCGATAAGCACGGGCCGAGAGCCGACGATGGACGCGACGACGCACGACCCGCTGGGACGCGCGTCGCGACCGGCGAGGAAGAGTTCCGACGGATTCGCTACTTCTTGCAGGCCGGTATCGTGCATTGCAAAGACGCAAATTTCGTCGATCGAACCGAAGCGGTTCTTGTAAGCGCGCAGGATCCGGTATTCGCCGTTCGCTTCGCCTTCGAAATAGAGCACCGTATCCACGAGATGTTCGAGTAATCGCGGCCCCGCGATGGTGCCGTCTTTAGTTACGTGGCCGACGATGAATGTGGCGCAGCCGGTGCGCTTGGCGTACTCCATCAACGCCTGCGTGCAGTCGCGAACTTGCGTGACGCTGCCGGCATAGGTTTCGGCTTCGGGCAACCATACGGTCTGAATGGAGTCGACGATCAGCGCCACGGGCGCCATGCGTTCGAGCGCTTCGAGCACCGCGCGCAGATTCGTCTCCGGGAAAATCAACAGATCGTCTTCGCCGCCGCTCGCGAGCGCAAGGCGTTGCGCGCGAAGCTTCACTTGCGCTGCAGATTCTTCGCCGCAAACGTAAACGGTCGGACCGATCTCGGAAAGTTGCGCGGCAATCTGCAGCAACAACGTCGATTTGCCGGCGCCCGGCGGACCGCCGACAAGCGTCAGGCTTCCGGGCACGATGCCGCCGCCCAGCACCGAGTCGAACTCCGCCATGCCGGTTTTTATGCGCGCGATTTTTCGGCCGTCGATTTCGCGTAGGGGCACGGGCGCAAGCGTTGAGCCGCGGGCGGGAGACGTTTTCGCGCCGCGTGTCGCTACGGCGAATGGCCGCTCGTCGAAGGAGTTCCACGACTCGCATTGCGGGCAGCGGCCGAGCCATCGCGCGGACTCGAAACCGCATGCATTGCAGTAAAAGACGGAGCGCGCTTTAGCCACGCCCTTCCTTTAGAGGGCATGCAGGTGCAAGCCTGTGTCCGGTGCGAAACCGCGGCACGGACATGAGCATCCCGGCGCACCTGCAGATCGCAATCGATGGACCGGCCGCGTCGGGAAAGACGACGGTCGCGCACGCGCTGGCACGCCGCCTTGGCATCGTGTATTTGGATACCGGCGCCATGTATCGCACGCTTGCGTTTCTCGCATTGCAAACGCGCACCGAAGCCGACAATGAAGGCGCACTCGTCCGGCTTTGGGAGTCGCATCACGTTCGTATCGTGCTCGATGCCGCTGCGCCGCTGGGCTTTCGCATTTTCGCGGGAGAACTGGAACTCGACGAACGCACGCTCCAGTCTAATGAAGTAACGGCCATCGTCTCGACGATTGCGGCGCATCCGCGCGTTCGCGAAGCTATGGTGGAAAGCCAAAGACGCATTGCGGCGGACGCCGCCGTTGTGATGTGCGGACGCGACATCGGAACCGTCGTGCTGCCGTTCGCACAAGTTAAAATTTTTCTCACTGCCTCGGTGCAGGCACGCGTGGAGCGCCGTCGCGCTCAGTTACTTGCCGCTGGAGTCGACGTCAGCGCGCACCGTTTGGCGGAAGAAATCGAGGAACGCGACCGCCTCGACCGCGATCGCGCCGTTTCGCCGCTCGTTCCGGCACCGGATTCACACGTCGTGGACTCAAGCTCGCTCAAGGCCGCCGAGGTCATAGATGAAATCGTGAAAATCGTGGAGCTTCCGCGATGAATTTGCTCTACTGGACAGCGCGCAACATCATTCATGGCGTTTCGCTCGTCGTCTGGCGTACGAAGGTGGCCGGCGCGGAGAATATTCCGCGGACCGGACCGCTCATTATTGCCTGCAATCACGTCTCATTTCTCGATCCGCCGGTGATGGGTTCGTTCGCACCTCGGCGGATCAGTTACATGGCGAAGAAAGAGCTTTTCGAAATTCCCGTGCTCGGGCCGGCGATTCGCGCCGTGGGCGCGTATCCCGTGGACCGGGAAGGAAGCGCCGCCGCAGCCATCAAGCGCTCCGTCGAAGTGCTGCGCGAAGGCGGGTGCATCGGCATTTTTCCGGAAGGCGGCCGGAACGTCGGCGGCGAGAAGGAGGCGCGCCAAGGCGTTGCACTGCTCGCCTCGCTCGCCAAGGCGCCCGTCGTGCCGGCGGCCATCATCGGGTCCGAAAAGGCCAAGCAGCTCGGTAAGATCAAAGTCGCTTTCGGAAAGCCGATGTCGCTTCCGCCGGGACGGAAAGCAACTCGCGAAGATTTGGCGAAGTTCACCGATGAAGTCATGGGCGCTATCCGCGCGCTGGAGAAGAGCATCGGTGGAAATTCGGAAGTCTAAGACGCAAGGGTTTTGCTTCGGCGTCGCCATCACGGTGAAGAAGGCCGAAGAGGCCATCGGCAGCCGCGACGACGTTACGACGCTCGGCCACGTAGTGCACAATCCTCAAATGGTTGCGTCTCTGGAATCGAAGGGCCTGAAAAACGCCGGCTCCGTCGACGACGTTGATAGCGGCGCGCTTTTCGTTCGTGCGCACGGTTTGCCCGTCGAAGTCTTCGATAAGGCCAAGGCCAAGGGCCTCGAAGTCATCGATGCCACGTGCCCCATGGTAACGAAGATTCACGTGCAGGCGGAGCGGTTAAAGGGCGACGGTTATAAGATCGTCGTTATCGGCGATCCGAACCACCCGGAAGTCAAAGGGACGCTCAGCCACGTTCCCAGCGCGTGGTGCATCGAGACCGTCGAAGATGTCGAGAAGCTTCCGCGCGGCAGCCGCATCGGCGTCGTCGTGCAGTCGACCTACTCGCGCGAACGTTTCACGGACATCGTGAAAGCCCTGACGGCGAAATACTATGAAGTGCGCGCGGTCAATACGATCTGCACCGACACGAACAACCGCCAGAGCGAAGCGCTTCGCTTGTCGGAAGAAGTTGAAGTCATGGTTGTCGTCGGCGGTAAGACCTCGGCGAATACGAAGCATCTCGCGGAGCTTGCGGAAATTCACGGTGCGAAATCGCATCACATCGAAGGCCCCGATGAATTACAAGCGGATTGGTTCGAAGGCGTGAAGGTCGCCGGCTTGATGTCCGGCGCTTCAACGCCCGGGTGGCTCGTCGACCAGGTCGAGCGCCGCATGGAGGAGCTCAGCCGTCAACCCGTCTGACCGGTTCGAAGCCTACCTCGAAGAACGAATAACGGCCTATCGGGGATCGAGCACGATCTCCGATATGCTTTTGTATCACTTCGGTTACGGACCGTACGGACCGGCTCGCCGCGGCAAACGCTTGCGTCCCCAAATCGTTATGCGCACCGGTCTCGCTCTCGGAGCGCCGCTCGAACATTGTCTTGACGCCGCGGCAGCCGTCGAAATCTTGCACAATTACTCGCTCGTCCACGACGACATCGAGGATCGAGACGAAATGCGTCACGGCAAACGGACGCTGTGGAATCTCTACAGCGTGCCGCAGCGCGATCAATGCCGGCGACGCGATGTGCGCGGTGAGTTTCCTCACGTTGCTGCGCGCGCGCAAACAGCTTACGGCCGAACGCGTGATGCGGATGGTCGAAATGCTGCACGAGGCGCACCGCATCATGTGCGATGGGCAGTCGCTCGATCTGCAGTTTGAAACGGCCACGCACGTGGCGCTGAACGACTATTACCACATGATCGCGTGCAAGACGGCGGCGCTTTTCGAAGCCGTCGTGCTTCTTGGGCGCGCAATGCGCCGAAACGCGACGCAACGCTGCTCGCCCAGTACGGCAAACTCGGACACGCTTACGGCGTCGCATTCCAAATCCGTGACGATGTTCTGGGCATTTGGGCCTCGAGCGACGCGACGGGCAAGGTTGTGGCCAACGACATCGCCCGGCGCAAATGGACGTATCCCGTTGTTTGGGCGCTCGCACAGACGCCGTCGGCGGCCACCGCAGCCATCGGCGAGGCGTACGCGGGCGGCGGCGAGCTGACGTCCGGGCAGGTGGAGCGAGTCGTCGTCGGCATTGGATGAACTCGGCGCGAGAGAGGCCGCCCGGCGTGCCGCCGCAGAACCTATGGCGGTTGTCGAGGCCCATTCAGATTCCGACGCTGCGCGAGTTTCTGATGGGAACGCTCGTCGAACCCGTCGCTTAGTTTCGTCGATACCGGAGGACAACACGCGCGTGAACGCTAGGGCGAACGTCCAAACGTCCGTCTGGGAGCGTACGCTCCCCTGGGCTCTGCCGGCGCTGCTCGTCGTGGGCTTTTTGCTGCGCGCGCTGTTCCTTGGCGACGAAGGCTTCAAAAACGACGTCCAGACGTTCGAAGCATGGACCATGTCGCTCGTCGACAACGGGCTTGCGAACTTCTATGCCAAGACGCGGTTTGCGGATTACCCGCCGGGCTACTTCTATGTCCTCGCCGTCGTTGGCCATATTTGGCAGTTCTTCCGGCCCCAAGATACCAACCTCGGCCTGCTGAAGGTGCTGGTGAAACTGCCCGCCGTGCTGGCAGACCTCGGCGTCGGCTGGATTATCTACCGCATCGGCTGCCGCTTCGCGCGTCCCGCCATCGCGTTCGGCGCTGCGGCACTTTACGTCTTGAATCCGGCGACGATCTTCATTTCGGCCAAATGGGGGCAGGTCGATTCCATCGCCGGAGGCCTCGCCTTGCTAGCGGCCTACCTGTTGTTGCGCTCGGACGACGACGCCGAAGGCAAGGCGACGTGGTCGATCGTTGCCGCATGGCTGGTCTTTTCATATTCGCTTTTGATCAAGCCGCAAGCGGCGGTGTTGATTCCGCATATTTATCACGTTCGCGTTCGTCGATCCGGGGCGGCGCGCTTTGCGCGTGCGCGCGACGGCAATCGGTATCGTCTCGGCGATCGTGCTTGGATTGCTGCTGGCCGTTCCGTTCCATCCCACAACGAATCCCATTGCGCTCGTCCATTGGCTTTTGCAACGCTACGAATTCGGCTCGAGTGTCTACTCGTACAACAGCGTCAATGCGTTCAATCTTTGGTCATTGAACACGTGGTCGACCGACGGTGCTTTCTGGAAGGCGGATAACAGCCCGATAGGATTCATCGTCACGTTCCCAATGTACTATTGGGGAATCGGCCTGGTAGTGGCCGCGCTTGCATTAATCGTCTGGCGCTACGCCCAAGAGCGCAGCCCCGGTGCGCTGCTGGAATCGAGCGCGGTGGCCCTGATCGCGTTCTTCGTGCTTTCCACGCGCATGCACGAGCGCTATATCTTTCGACGGACTGACCTTTGCGATCGCTTGCGTTCCGTTGGCGCGGCGCTATCTTTGGGGAGCGATTGCGCTCTCGATCGTGCTCTACGCGAACTTGGTGTACTCGCTACAGTACCTCCAAGTGATGACCGTTCAGACGCCCGGTGTCGATCCGCGCAATCTGTGGGGCCCGCTCACCTCGTTCTACTCGCTTGTTGCCGTCGGCACGTTCTTCGCGCTCGGCTACGCATTCTTGGGATCGGCTCCGACGGCCGAACTCTCTGCAGCCGACGCCGAGACGGAGCGAAAGCCGGAATCGTCGACGCCGCAGGCCGTCGAGCAATCTTGGTGGAGCAAGGCCCAGAACTGGTTCGATCCACTCGAGGGGTTGGCGCGAATGCGCAAGCCGCTCGATTACGTCGTGATGTGGGCGCTCGGCATCTTCAGCTTCGTGCTGTCGTTCGTCAACTATTGGTATCCCGCGGATAAGATTTTCGACGAAATTTATTTCGCGCGCGCCGCCGAAGAGTATCTGCAGAATCTGCGGATTTACGAAAACACCCACCCGCCGCTTTCGAAGCTGCTCGTAACGTTTTCCGTGATGCTCTTCGGCGGAATGCCGGCGGGGCACGGCGCCGGTGGATGGACGTTCATGAACGCCATCCTCGGCCACATGTCCAGCGGCGACAACGCCTATGGCTGGCGTTTCCTCGACGTCGTGTTCGGCGCGCTTGTCGTGATGCTGCTCTACGTTTTCGCCAAGCGCGTAACCGGTTCGACGATTTTCGCGGGAATCGCGGCGCTGTTCCTCATTTTCGACGGCATGCACTTCGTGCAGTCGCGTATTGCGACGCCCGAAGGGTTCGTCGTATTCTTCTCGCTGCTCGCAGTCTACGCGTTCTATCGCTTCTGGATCTCTTCACAAGTCGAAGTGCGCCGCCACGTAAACGTTCCGACGTGGGCCTATGTTGGCGGCGCCGTCGCCTCGATTCTGGCCGGTGCGATCGTCTCCGCGCTCATCAGGTTGGCGTGGTCTCCGCTCGACCGCGCCACGAGCATCATCGCGGCGCTTTACGTTGCGCTGGGATGTTATCTGCTCGTCCGGTACGTCTTGTACATCCGGCTTTTCGCGGCTGACGGTCAGCGCGAACTCACGTTTGCCGAAGGATCATACGCGCTTAGCGACGCCGACGGGATCGCATTCTACACGCCGGACGGCGGCGGATTCGAAACAAATCCCGCCGGCAAAATCGTCAATTCGCGCCGCGGCGCGCTTTCGCAAATCCGCGGAGGCGAATTCGTTTCCCAAGATGGCGACGTTACGATTCGTTATCGGAAAGATGCGTCGGTGACGTACGAGTCGCCGGACGGCGACGCCACCTATGCGGAGAACGAGATTCGCACGGCCGACGGGAAAGAGAACGGCAGCTCCGCGACGCTGTGGCTCATCCTGTTCACCGTCGCGCTCGGTTTGCTCGTTAGCGCGAAGTGGTACGGCGTAATGGGCTTCGGCGTAAGCTTTATCGTGCTGATCTTCGTGTGGCTGCAGCGCCTCTTTTCGGAAGGACGGCCGGCGCTGTGGGGGAATCCGCGCGGCTTCCGTTTGGACGGCGCGCTGGCTACAATCGTGTTTGTTGCGGCGACGGTTTACGGGCTCGTGTGGGTTCCGGACCTCGTGCGGCATTCGCCCGACCCGAGCGAAATTCACAACGTCAACGACGTGGTCTATCGCCAGTACTCGATGTTCGAGTACCACGATACGCTAACGGCTACGCATCCGTACTCGTCGAAGTGGTGGGAGTGGCCGCTCGACTACGTGCCGATTGCGTACTTCTACCAGGACCACCGCGCGAATCAAAGCGATCCGCACGGGTGCTGCGTCCAGGAAGTAACGTCGATGCCCAACCCGCTCTTGCTGTGGTTCGGCTTGATAGCCGTTCCGCTCGTCGGCTTCTTGGCGTGGAAAGAGCGGCGCAAGGCTTACGCGTTGATCGTACTAACGTACTTGCTGCAGTGGCTGCCGTGGATGAAGTCGCCCCGCATCACGTTCGCGTATCATTTCTATGTCGACATTCCGCTAATCTGCTTGTGCAACGCCATCGTGTTGCAACGCTTGTACCGATGGTCGACGAGCCGGGGCGAAACCGGCAGGAAGTGGGGCATCGCGGCGGTGGCCGCGACCGTCGTCGCCATCGGCGTCGCGTTCGTATTTTTCTATCCGATCCTCTCCGCTATGCCGTTGCCGTGGCAGGCCTGGCACGAGCGGATGTGGATCGACAAGTGGGTCGTCGGACCAGGGTAGCGAAGGAATTTCTATGGGTCGTAAATGGCAAAACATCAAGCTCGATAAGGGCAAGACCGATTCGCAGCGCAGCGCGCTCTTCACGAAATTGAGTAAAGAGATCGCGCTTGCGGCCAAAGGCGGCTCGCCCGACCCCGAATCGAACCATCGCCTCAAGCTCGCGGTCGAAAAAGCGCGCGAAAACAACATGCCGCAAGATAATATCAAGCGGGCGATCGCACGCGGCTCCGGCGGCACCGGCGAGAAAGAGATCGAAGAGCTGCGGTATGAAGGCTACGGCCCGCACGGCCTCGCCGTTGTTGTTGACGCGGCTACCGACAATCGCAATCGGACGGCGGGCGAGCTTCGATTCATCTTCACGAAGCACGGCGGGAATCTCGGCGAGACGGGGTCCGTCGGGTGGATGTTCGATCCGGTTGGAATTATCGAAGTGGAAACGCAAGGCAAATCCGAGGACGCGCTTACGGAAGCGGCGCTCGTGGAAGGCGTAATCGATCTCGAATACGACGATCCGGTCAGTTTCATCTACGCAGAGGTGGCGATGCTCGCAAGCGCGCGCGATGCGCTGCGCGACGCCGGCGTGAAAGTTTCCGACGCCTACATGGGCATGCGGCCCAAGCAAAAAGTGTCCCCCGAAGGCAACGAGCTTTCGGCGGCGCTCGCGTTTCTTCAGGCGCTCGAGGACAACGAAGACGTGCAACACAGCTTTAGCAATCTGGAAGTTTCGGAAGCCGCTATGGAGGCACTCGCCTGAACTCGTCGCGCGAATGGCGTAATATCGTCCACACTTACGTGCCGCGCGACTGGGTATTCCCGGTTGTCCTCGCGCTGTTCGTAGCGGTCGTCGTTTGGTTCGGACGGGAGATCCACGACTTTCTGCTGCCGCCCGCCGACACGGTTACCGTTCCTTCGTTCGTCGGCCAAACCGCAACGGACGGAACGAATGCGGCGACCCGTATGAAGCTTGCGGCTTCGGTGATCGATCACGCCACAAGCGACCGGTATCCGAAGGGCGTCATTATCAGCCAGCGTCCCGATCCGGGGACGGAAGTCCGCGAAGGACGCCAAGTTTCGTTCGTGGTGAGCGACGGCATCATCACGCGTTTGATGCCGGACGTACGATATCAGTCGATGCGCGAAGTGAACCTGGATTTTGCGCGCAACAAATTGCAAGTCGGAAAAATTACGTACCAAAAAAGCGACATCGTTCCTGACGGCCACGTGATCAATCAGGATCCGGCGCCGCTCGCGAACGTGCTCGAAGGCGACAAAGTGAATCTCGTCGTGAGCCGTGGCGGTGCACCCACGGCGAAAGTGCCGAACTTTGTCGGCATGAAAATCGACGACGCGCGCAACCTTGCCGAGCGCAGCAACATCAAGCTCGGTCAAGTCGTGTGGACGCCGCTCGGAAAAAGCGGACCGAAACACGGAATCGTAGCGAAGCAAACGACGCCTGCAGGGGCGCGCATCGGCGCGTACGAGCCCGTTTCGCTCGACGTGAGCGCAGGTCCGAACGAATCGGGATATATCATCCGTCAAGTGCGCGTACTGGCTTCGGTGCCGGTTAACGACAATGCAAACTCGAGCGATTCGGTGAAGGTCGTTTTACGCGTTCGCGACGCAACGGGACAGTACGACGCGTATACCGCCTACGCACAGCCGGGGCAAAAGCTCGATTTCGTCGTGACTGCCGTCGGCACGTCGGTCGTGGACTTCTACGTAGATGACAAGCTGGCCGGCGAATCACGCTTGGGAAGCGAGCCGGTGAAAATCTATGACGAAGGCCAGCCCTCGCCGTCTCCGTCGCCGAAAGGGAAGTAATGGAGATCAAGATCGCGCCGTCGCTGCTCTCGGCCGATTTCGCGCGCATCGCGGAGCAGATTGCCGAAGTTGAAGCGGGCGGTGCGGATTACTTGCATCTCGACGTGATGGACGGACAGTTCGTGCCGAACATCACGTGGGGCCCGAAAATCATCGGTGATTTGCGAAAACTCAGCGGCCTTCCGTTCGACGCGCACCTGATGATCGTCGAGCCCGAGCGCTACGTCGACGAGTTCATCCATGCGGGCGCAAATATCGTAACGTTCCATTACGAAGCGACGCCGCACGCACAGCGCCTGCTCACACATATTCGTTCGCGCGGCGTGAAAGCCGGTATTTCGATCTGCCCGCAGACGCCCGTTGCGATGTTGCAAGACGTCATCGAGGATTGCGACTTCGTTTTGGTGATGAGCGTGAATCCCGGCTTCGGCGGCCAGAAGTTCATTCCGCGGTCGATCGTCAAACTACGGGAAGCCCGCGCGCTGATCGACGAGCGCAATCCGTCGTGCGAACTCGAGGTTGACGGGGGCGTCGGCCAGGATAACATCCGCGCGGTGGTCGACGCGGGCGCCCGGGTCATCGTTATGGGCTCCAGCGTCTTTGGCACGCGCAATCCCGGTGCAGCGGTGCAAACGATGCGCCACACTGCCGTTCCCGCGTGAACGCCGCACCCCCGCTAAACGAAGACGAGATCGTCGCGGCGATCGCTGCCATTGCCGGCAGGGAGCGCGGCCGCATTATCGTCGGGATCGGCGACGACGCAGCGGTTTGGCAGCCGTCGCGGTCGGCACGCAGCGTCATCACCACCGATGCGCTCGTCGAAGACGTGCACTTTACCCGAGCATCGATGTCGATGGAAGAGATCGGCCGCCGCGCGATGGCCGCAAACATCAGCGACGTAGCGGCGATGGGCGCGCGTCCCGTCCTGGCGACGATTGCGCTTGGCATTCCGGCGCACGACGCGCCCAACGTTCGCGATCTGTATCGCGGATTGGTCTCCTGCGCGGATGAAAGCCGCTGCACGATCGTGGGTGGAGATCTGACCCGCGCGCCCGTACTGACGCTTGCGATCACGGTCGTGGGCGAAGTGCGTCCGAGCAATCTCAAAACGCGCACCGGTGCGTTGCCCGGCGACGTGCTCGCAGTTACCGGACCGCTCGGGGCGAGCCGAGCCGGTCTCGCGTTATTGCGCGGCGAGCTGACGCTCGACGAGGCAAATGCAATGCAGGCTCTCGCGGCGCATCGTGCGCCCGCTCCTCGCGTCGAAGAAGGCCGTTGGCTTGGCGCAAGCCGCAACGTTCGTGCAATGATGGATTGCTCCGACGGACTCTCGACCGATCTCGCGCGTTTGTGCGCCGCGAGCCGCGTCGGTGCGCGCGTAGACCGCGTTCCGGTCGCAGATTCGGCGGTTGCGGCGGCAAAACGTCTGCAAGAAGATCCCGAGGCGTTTGCGCTGGCCGGGGGCGAGGACTTCGAACTGCTCGTAGCCGTCGCGGCGCGAGCGTTCGATCATCTGTCGCGCCGTTTCGCCGCGCGTTTCAGCCGGCCATTGGAACGGGTCGGCACCGTCGAAGCGGACGAGAGGCTTATCTTGGTGAAGGACGGCCGCGAAGAAGCGCTCGCGCAAGCGGGCTGGGATCACTTTAGCTGAGGAAGTTCTGGATTTGACGGCAGTAGACGAAGCGCAACCTCTTCCACTAATCGGAAGCATTCAGAACAGCGTCGGTATGGGCTTTTTCGGAAACCAAGCCACGACGGCGATTGCCAACGCGCTTGGCGCGCGCGTCGTATTCGCGCAATCGCAATTCGCGAACGCGCATGGCGCGATTCCCGGCCGTACCACGACCACTTCCGATCCCGCGCAGCTTCGCCGCGACGTCAATTTTCTCGTCGCTCAGCATCCCGGCATCATCCACGTCGGCTATCTGCCGAAGCCCGAACACGTCGACGTCGTAGCCACGGCGTTACGCGACTATAAAGGCGTCGTACTGGTCGATCCGGTGATCGGCGACTTCAAAAAAGGCCTCTACGTCAGCGAAGAAACCGCGCGCGCTATTCGCGACTGGCTTATTCCACTGGCGCAAATCGTCACGCCCAATCGCTTCGAAGCCGAAGTCTTGATGGGCGCCGGCGGAGACCACGTTTCAGAATTCCAGTATCTCAATGGCGTCTTCGATTTGGGCCCGCAAGCCGTAATCATCACGTCGTTCGACCGCCAGCCCGAAAAACACCGTATGACGTCGCTGTTCACTAACGGCTACAGCTACAACCGGATTCACGGCGCCTACTTCCCGGTCTATCCGGCACACGGCGCCGGCGACATCTTCGCGGGCAGCGTCGCAACGTTCGCAGGACTCGGCGGTTCCCCGTTCGCAGCCGCCGTGCTTGCGACCGCTCTAACGTCGCGCGCCGTTGCCAACACGACAAACTACGGCGGCGCCTGCGCCGATCCGGTAGCTGCGTTAGCGAAATGGAATCCGCTCGGCTACCATGTCGAAGACGAGCGCGCCATTCGTTTCGCCGAAAAGTCCAGCGTCGAAGTTGAAACACTGCGGGCACCCGCGGACCAGAGCGTCCGCTTGAAAATGGCGCCGCCGAAACACAAAACGCAATACGGGTAGAACTGAGAAATGGTTCCGGTCACCGTCCGCCTAGGAAGCGACGAGCGAAAACCGCACGTCCGCCTAGAAGTCCTCGGGTTCAAGCACCCGGAAGTCGTCGAGCCCGACGGTCTAGACCTCTTGCTGTGCCGGGTCCACGCCCAAGCCGCCCCAGTCTCCGCAACCTTCGACGTGACGGTAAGCGTAGCCGAACTGCTAGACATGCGAACGTACCTATCCCAAATCAACTCAGGAAACGGCCCCCCGGCCTCATTCTCCATGGCCGGCGGCTTGCTTAGCCTTTCCTTTGCTCCCAGCCGCCGGGGGCCGGTCCTCTGCGCTGTCTTCCTCAAGTCCATCGACGCCTCGCACGTGCGTCTCGAGTATTTGGTCACTTTAGAACCGGAATCGATCACGCGCTCCTTAGCCGATTTGGCGCTTCTCGAGCGCGCTGCGGCTGAGTAGCGGTGGACTCTCACCCGTGCATCACGTCAGATTCTGCGCTCAGCACCTGTCCATCAGCCACTCACCTCGCGGTGAAAAGCCGGCTTCTCTGCGCTAATCGCTCAATTCCGTCGAGCCGCATCCTTTCTGGGCCCGCTTCCACCCGCGATACCTCCGCGGCGCACGAGCGTTGCCGGCATAGCGTTTATTGTTGCCTCTTGAGGGGTGGGCTATCACGCTCCGGGCGTGCTCCAGCTTTTGCGGCGCGCAGGATGCGCGAGGGCCGCAAAAGTGGCGCAAGCAGAAAATGCCCACGAGGGGCATTTTCGGGCGGCGACCGGAGCGTGATATCCCGCCCCTCAAGAGACGAACAATAAGAGCGCCGCCACAGAAGCAAAGAAAACCGCCGCGCGATAGGCGCGGCGGTTGCTTTGCTGATGATGCTGACCGGCGAGCCAGCTCAGGACGAAACTAGACGGCGCGGGTTACGCGCTTGGACCGCAGGCACTGGGTGCAGACTTTGGCGGTGCGGTGGGTACCGCGCTCGTTCACCTTCACGGCTTGAAGGTTCGGCAGCCAGCGGCGCTTCGTCTTATTCATGGCGTGGCTTACATTGTTGCCGGCCTTCGGGCCCTTGCCACACACTTCACAGCGCTTCGCCATCGAATGGATCCCTCTAAAATAAGCTTAAATTGGACAAAAGTCGCACTTCACCGGTTGGGCCGGTGAGGACAACCCCCGGATAATAGCACGAGCCACGAGCGTTGACAAGGATTCCAATCGTGGCTCATAGCAGACGGGGGGCCGTGGACATCACCGCGCTCGATGGTCGAGCCTACGCCAAGTTCCTCGCGGCCGGCACGTATTTTCTTCGGAAGTACCGCTCGGTCTTGAATGACTTGAACGTTTTTCCGGTTCCCGATGGGGACACTGGGACCAATATGTACCTTACGGTCCGCTCGGCCATGCTGGAAGCTGCCAAGTTTCACGATGCGCCGCTGAGCGAAGTGGCGGCAGCTGCAGCGCATGGGAGCTTGATGGGCGCCCGAGGCAACTCGGGAGTGATCATCTCGCAGATGCTTCGGGGATTCGCGCACCACGTGCGCCGTCGTTCCGAGATCGATACGTTTATGCTGGCGACCGGCATGCGTGAGGCGGTGAGCGCGGCCCGGCATGCGTTGCTGCGGCCGGTCGAAGGCACGATTATCTCCGTGGCTCAGGCGGCCGCCGATGCGGCGTATCATTTGGCCTTACACGAGCGGGATTTCTACCGGCTCGCTAATGGCGTGCTTCGTGCGGCAAATGAGGCTCTCGATCGGACGCCCGAGCAGCTGCCCGTATTAAAAGAAGCGGGCGTCGTTGATTCGGGCGGCGCAGGCTTCGTTTATTTCCTCGAGGGCATTCTGCGGTTTCTGCCCGACACGAAGATCCGTGCTACCGCTTTCCCGCGGCGGCCGGTGCGGCAGAACGTCTTTACGACACAGCAAGTGGTCGGCGAGAATAAGTACTGCACCGAGTTCGTGTTGGAGTCCGCTACGTGCAGCGTAGGAGACCTGCGCCATCAGTTAGAGTCGCGCGGGGAGTCGTTGCTGGTGATTGGGGCGCCGCCGACGATCAAGGTGCACATTCATACGGATAATCCGGAGAAGGTTCAAGACCTCGCGTCACGGTGCGGGACGCTCACCCGGGTGAAAGTCGACAACATGGAGCAGCAGCACAACGTGCTGGTCGTCGACAAGCCCGATGTTCCCCGGTCCATTATAGCGGTCGTTCCGGGAACGGGATTCGAGCGAATCGTGCGCGAGCTGGGCGCCGAAGTCGTGGTCGGCGCCGAAAGGAATCCGAGCGTCCGCGATTTGCTGCTGGCGATCAACAAGACGCTCGGTAACGAAGTCTATCTGCTCGTGAACGACAAGAACGTCGCTCTCGCGGCGAGCGAAGTGCGCAAGTTGACCGACAAGCAATTGCACGTCATCCCGACGGTCGACATCGTCGGCGGTATCGCCGCACTTTTTGCCTTGCGAGGGACGACGGACGGCGCGGCCGACGACGGCGTGATCCTCGAAGCATCGAAGCGCGTTCGCAGCGCGCAAGTCTTTTTTGCCGGCAAAGACGCCGGCTTCGGCGGCGTCAACGTTGCGCGAGGCAAGCCGGCAGGGACGTATGACGGTTCCCTTTACACCGGCGACGGCGTTGCCGAGACCGTTGCGTCGGTCGCCGGAGCCATGGGTGCCAACGACGGCGGCCTGATCACGCTTTACTACGGCGGAGCGCAGAAAGAAAAGGATGCCCAACGCTTGAGCGAAGAGCTTTCGGAGCGCTTTGCACGCAGCCGACGTCGAGTATTATTACGGCGGCATGAAAAACGCGGAGTATTGGATTTCACTCGATGAGTAACCCACGCATCGCCATCGACGCCATGGGCGGCGATCATGCGCCGCAAGAAATCGTCGCGGGCGTTCTGCTCGCCGCACGAGAGTATCCCAATGCCGAATTGACGCTGGTCGGCGACGAGTCGGCGGTCCGGCCACTCGTAACGGGCGAAGCGGCGCAGCGAGTTCGCATCGTCCACGCCCCCGAAGCGGTCCCGATGGACCAGCACGCGTCCCAAGCATTGCGGGGCGCCGATCGCACTTCGCTCGGCATCGCCGTGAACCTGGTGAAGACGGGCGAAGCCGATGCGGTGGTTTCAGCGGGTAATAGCGGTGCGTTTCTGGCGATCGCTCTAATCAAATTGCGTACCATCGAAGGTATCGCGCGTCCCGCGATTGCGACCGTTTGGCCGGCACTGAACGGACCGACGGTTCTGCTCGATTCCGGTGCTAACGTCGACTGCCGGCCGGAGTGGCTGGTGCAGTTCGGGTTGATGGGTTCCGCGTACGCAATGGCGGTGCTCGGCATCGAACGGCCTCGCGTTGCCGTGCTTTCCGTTGGAGAAGAGCGCACTAAAGGAAATGCGCAAACGCTCGAAGCTTCGCAGTTGCTCGAGAAAGCGCCCGTGCATTTCACCGGCAACATCGAAGGCAAAGACATGTTTCACAACGTTGCAGACGTAATCGTGGCCGACGGGTTCGTTGGAAACATCGTGTTGAAGACCGGCGAAGGCCTGATTCAAGACCTGGGTTCGGTCATCAAAGGCACGTTACTGCAAGGAAACATCATCACAAAATTGGGCGCCGCACTGCTCGCGCCGGCGCTTCGCGGACTGCGCAGCAAGTTCGACTACGAAACCTACGGCGGCGCGCCGCTTTTGGGCTTGCGCGGCAACTGTATCGTCACGCATGGACGCGCGAGCCGGCGGGCCATCAAGCACGCGATCGGTGCAGCCATTGCGGAAGTCGATCACGACGTCGTCGGCAAGATCTCCGAACTCGTTGCGCCGCACCTGGCCGTCAAGGAAGCCTAACGTTTGTCGATTGCCATCGTAACCGACAGCACGTCCGACATCGAGCCGCAACGTGCGGAGCAGCTCGGCGTAACGGTCGTTCCGCTCTTCGTTGTTTTCGGCGACCGCAGTTACCGCGATTACGTCGATCTTTCGCGCCCGCAATTCTACGAGATGTTGCAGAGCGAGAAGACGCTGCCGATCACCTCGCAGCCGACCGCGCAGATGTTCGAAGATGCGTTCCGTCCGCTTGTCGAAGCGGGCGATGAAATTCTTTGCATTACCATTTCGTCGCGTCTGTCGGGAACGATCAATGCGGCGCGCGCGGCAGCGCAGCGTTTCCCGGATGCGAAAATCGAAATTTACGATTCGGAGAGCGCGGCCGGCGGCCTCGGCATGATGGTCATGCGCGCGGCGGAGCTGGTTAGTCAACGCGCTACGATGACGCAGATCCTAGCGGCGCTCGAAAAGGAGCGGCAGACGCAGCGGCTTTATGCGTGTCTGTCGGATCTTTCGCACTTGCAGCGCACTGGACGCATCGGCAAGGCCCAAGCGGTTGTGGGTACGTTGATGAAGATCGTTCCGGTGCTGGCCCTTAAAGACGGCCAAGTTGCCGCCGAAGCGCAAGTTCGCACGTTTTCGCGCGCGCAAGAAACCATGCTCGATCTCGCGCTCAAAGCTGCCACCAACGTTGCGAAGGCACGGTTCTTGGTAATGCACACCAACGCGCCGGAGCTTGCGGCTGCGGCACTCGAAAAACTGCGTGCAAGACTCGGCGGCGTGCAGCCTTTGATGCTGGATATATTGGAAGCCGGCCCGGTGATTGCCACGCATGGAGGACCAGGCGCGGTCGGGATCTTCGTAGCTCAAGACGACTAGACCCGAGGAAATCGTGAGCCTCGGCATTTACGTCCATCTCCCGTTCTGTCCGTACATCTGTCCGTATTGCGATTTCGCAAAGTGGCCGATGCGGCGCAGTTCGGCTACGCGCTACTTCGAAGCACTGCTGCGCGAACTCGAGCGCGAAGCGCCCGAAGCCGCGGAAACGATCTTCTTAGGCGGCGGCACGCCGAATTCGTATGACTCCTCGGAGATTGCCTCGCTCGTCACGCGATTGCGCGAGCGCTTTTCCGGCGGACGTCCGATGCGGGAAATCTCGATAGAAGTCAACCCCGAGCTGGTACGGCCGGACGATTTTGGAACGTACCGCGCGGCCGGCATCGACCGCGTTTCGATCGGCGTGCAATCCTTCGAACCGGCCGAAATCGCGACCCTCGGGCGCAAACATACGCTGCAGCAAGTGCGGGATGCTGTGGAACTGGCGCGCCTTGCTTCGATGCGGTCGGTTTCGATCGATCTCATTTTTGCCGTCCCGGGGCAGACGGCGGAATCTTGGCGCCGGACGCTCGACTCCGCCATCGCCCTTGGCGTCGACCACATTTCTACGTACGGCCTGACCATCGAAGAAGGCACGCCCTATGCGGCGTGGCACGATCGCGAGCCGCGTGCGTTCATGGATCAGGATCGTGAGGCCGACCTTTATGAGATTGCCATTTCCGCCTTGCGTGAAGGCGGCTACGCTCAGTACGAGATCAGCAACTTCGCGCGGCCCGGACACGAAAGCGCTCACAATGCCAACTATTGGGCGAACGGCGAGTATATCGGCTTAGGCGTCGGAGCGGCGTCGTACCGGAAAGGCGTGCGCTCGGTGCATTCACGAGATTTTGAGGAGTACGTGAGCGCGGCGGAAGCTGGGATGGCAATCCCCTCGGAAAGCGAGCAGCTCGAAGGGCTGCGGCGCACCGGTGAAGCGATCATGCTCGCCCTGCGCACCGCGCAAGGGGTCGGCCTGCCAAGCTTTAAAGAGCGGTACGGCATCGACGTGCTCGAGCGCTATGCGCCGGTAGTCCGCACCTATAATGAAGCGGGCCTGCTGGAAGTGAGCGGCGATCACTTGCGCCTCACCGAACGGGGACGATACGTCGCCAACGATGTCTGCGGAGCGTTTGTAACATTCGAGTAACGGGTTTGTCGGGCGCAGTGCTGCGCGCCGTTTTCGCCGTCGTCTTTGCCATCACGGGTTTTTTGCTGGGCCGCGAGATGTACTTGAACGTGCTCTCGCTGCACTTTTCCAGCGAAGGCCTGCAGTTGGCATTCCTGATTCTCGCTCCCGTAATCGGCGCGGTGATCGGCGTGCTGGTCGCGCCGCTCGCGCAGAGCTTTTTTGAAGACGAGCTCAATCTCGCCGAAGGGGCGATCGAACGGCTTGCGCCCGCGGAGATAGCCGGCGGCGCCATCGGCCTGATTTTGGGCCTCGGCATCGCGCTGCTCATCAAATCGATTCTCTTCGAGTTCAGTGCCATTGCCGGACGCACAGGAAGTTACGTCGCGATCGTGCTCTACTTCATCGTCGCCGTTTTCTTCGCGTACCTTGGGGCGCGCGTCGGCGCAAAGACGCAGGTCCTGCCGTTTTCGAAGAGCCGCAACGGCGTGGCAAGCGGATCGCACAAGATCGTCGACACTTCCGTAATTGTGGACGGTCGCATCGTAGAGATCGTGCAAAGCGGCTTTCTCGAGGGCCCGCTAGTGGTGCCGCGCTTCGTGTTGCGCGAACTGCACGCGATTGCGGATTCGCTGGATCCGATCAAGCGCACGCGCGGCCGCCGCGGCTTGGACGTGTTGGCTCGCCTCCAAGAACTCGCATCGTTGGACATCAACGAACGCGATTACGACGATTTGCCGGCCGGAAGCGTCGATCAGAAACTCGTGCGCCTGGCGCAGGAGCTCGAAGGCCGGTTGGTTACGAACGACTATAACCTCAATCGGGTGGCGCACGTCGAAGGTGTGGCCGTGCTGAATATTAACGAGCTCGCAAATGCGGTGAAGCCCGTCGTCCTTCCCGGAGAAGAACTGCACGTGCAGGTCATTCGCGAAGGCAAAGAACCGCACCAAGGCGTGGGCTATCTCGAGGACGGAACGATGATTGTCGTCGAGCAAGGACGCCGCCTCATCGGCGAAGCAACCGACGTCATCGTCACGAGCGTGCTGCAAACCGTCGCGGGACGCTTGATCTTCGCCAAACCCAAAGGAAGTTATAAAGCCGGATGATCTGGGGTGCTCTTATCGTTGCAGCGGGCCGTGGAACGCGTTTCGGCCGGCCGAAGCAATTCGTCGAAGTAGCGGGCTTGCCACTCGTCGGTTGGTCGTTACGCACCTTCGGCGCGATGCCGGAAGTCGAAGAAATCGCGATCGCGACCGAAGACGAGTGGATCGAGCCGATGCAAATGCTCGCAGCACAACTCGCGCCGCATCAGCCCGTGAGAGTAGTTGCGGGCGGCGAGACGCGGCAGCAGAGCGCGCACAAAGCGCTGTTGGGCCTTTCGTCGCGTTGTAATGCGGTGTTCGTGCATGACGGGGCGCGTCCGCTCGTTCGTGCGCATGACGTGCGTTCCGGCATGAATGCGGTTTCGCGCAATCGCGCCGCCGTGCTCGCCGCGCCGGTCGTCGACACGATCAAACGCGTCGATGCCGCAACGATGACGGTGCGCCAAACGCTCGCGCGCGGGGAGCTCTGGGCGGCGCAAACGCCACAGTTTGCAATGCGTAACGATCTGGTGCGCGCGCACGCGCAAGCGCAGAAGAACGGCGTCGACGCAACCGACGACGCAGCGCTTCTCGAGCAACTTGGAATCGAGGTCGTTGTCGTGCCCGCGGGAGCGGAGAACTTCAAGGTGACGAATCCCGAAGACGTCGCGCGCGCCGAAGCGCTCTTACGCGAACGGATGGAGCACTCGCCGTCGGAAGAAGAAGTGCTCTTTATCGAAGTCTTCGCCGACGACGCATTGGTGGAAGCCATTCGAACGGAACTCGAATCGCGCGGTGCGCGAATCGACGGCGTCGAACGCGATCTTCCGCAAGGCGTTGGGGTGCGCGCATTTATTCCGTCGGAACGGCTGCGCGGTTTCACGGCGCGGTTCGAGGCGTTCGCCGACGGCACCGCAACTTTCGCAACGCGATTTTCACACTATGCCGGCCGGGATGAAAACGCGGGCGTGCGCGAATGACGCGATTCGGGCACGGTTTTGATGCGCACCGTCTTGTCCAAGGGCGGCGGCTGGTGCTCGGCGGCATCGAAATTCCCTTCGAACGCGGCGCACTGGGACACTCGGATGCCGACGTTGTGGCGCACGCGATTTCCGACGCGTTGCTCGGAGCGGCGGCGCTCGGCGATTTAGGCGCGCATTTTCCCGATAACGACCCGCAGTGGAAAGACGCCGATTCCATGGGGCTCTTGGAAGCGTGCGCATTCAAACTTCGTGAAGCGGGATATCGCATCGGCAACATCGATGCGACGATTGTTGTGGACCGTCCGAAACTCGCACCCTTTATCGCGGCGATGCGCGAGAACGTGGCGCGCCGCCTTGGGCTCGGGCTCGAAGATGTGAGCGTCAAAGCGAAGACCAGCGAAGGCATGGGGTATACGGGCGATGGGAGCGGCATTGCGGCCTACGCGGTTGCCGCCATCGAACGGTAGGGGCCATGGCACAAGTCAGCAACGCGCAACTCATGACGGCGATGCAACGATGGGGATTTCTCGAGGATCCCGCTCCGAACGCCGCACTTCGCTGGATCGACACGTTTCTCGAAGCGTACGGCAAGGAATTGCAAACGACCGACGACGCGTTCGCGCCGGTTGCAGCGTTACGCGCCGAAGCGTGCGTTATTCCGGCGCTTGAACTCGAGCGGCTGCGAACGCGGCAGGTCTTGTTTTTCTTGGATGCCGTCGGTCAATACGTCGATTCGCAGCCAGAGTTGCGCGGGCTGCCCCTAGAGCATGATATCCCGGTCATCGGCGCAGAATTTGGCATCGACCCGGCCGATGCAAAGGCGGCCGCCCGCATGGCGTTGACGGGGCAGAAAGAGGGACCGCCCTTGGAGTTGCTTTTCCCCTTGCTCGGGCACGACCGCATGCTGATGCGAATTGGGGCCGTAAATTCGCGGCTTTTGCATGGACGTGGGCTCGAACCGATCCGGTACGGTCCCGACGGCAAGCCCTTCGAGCCCATCAAATCGACACCACCTGACTCAACCAAGCCTTGACTTTAACGGTTAAACTAAACGACATGCCCACGCCGCTGCAGACGTTTATGAACGACCTGCGGGTCCCGCTTCAGCGGGATCCCGCCGTACGCGGCTGGCTCGACGTCGTCTTGTCGTATCCGGGTTTTCACGCGATTACCGCCTACCGGTTCAACCATGCATTGCACGGCATGGGCGTGCCGATCTTGCCGCGGTGGTTTTCGCACATCGCGCGTTTTTTGACCGGCATCGAAATCCATCCGGGCGCAAAGATCGGACAAAACGTCTTCATCGATCATGGCATGGGGGTTGTCATCGGTGAGACGGCCGAAGTCGGCGACGGCTGCACGATTTACCAGGGCGTCACCCTAGGCGGCACGAGTCTGTCGCACGGCAAACGTCATCCGACTCTGGGGAAGAATGTGACCGTGGGCGTGAACGCCGCGGTACTCGGCGCAATCTACGTGGGTGATTCCGCGAAGGTCGGCGGCGGTTCGGTGGTCGTTCGCGACGTGCCGCCCAACGCAACCGTCGTCGGAATTCCGGCGCACGTTGTCGCGCAAGACGGGAAGCCGGTACGGGTCGTGCCCGACCGTCCGCAGGTCGATCTGCCAGATCCCAATGCCGACGCGATCCGGCAATTGCAGCGCCGCTTAGATGACATGGAAAACCGCCTTGCTGAAATTGAACCCGACCAGAGCGAAGAAGCGTGGTCGTGGGTGATTTAAGACTCTACAACACTCGCACCCGGAAGACCGAGACGTTCAAGCCGCTGCGCGGCCGGGACGTTCGTATTTACGTTTGCGGGCTCACGCCGTCGGCTGAAGCGCATTTGGGCCACGCGCGTTCGTTCTTGTTTTTCGACCTGCTGCGCCGGTTTCTGGAACATAGCGGTTACGACGTAACCTACGTTCAGAATGTTACCGACATCGACGATCGCAGCATCAACCGCGCGCGCGAAACCGGCGAAGACTGGCACGAAATAGTCATGGGTTTTTATCGCAGCTTCAAAGCTTCGATGAAGAAACTCAGCGTTCGCGACCCCGACGTCGAACCGTACGCAACAAAGTACATCGCACAGATTCAAGCGATGATCCTCGAGCTGCTAAAGTGCGGACACGCCTACGTTTCGCAAGACGGCATCTATTATCGCGTCAGCACGTTTCCGGCTTACGGGAAGCTGAGCAATCGCAACATCGAAGAGCTCGAAGCGGGCGCGCGCATCGAAGTCGACGAGCATAAAGAAAACCCCCTCGATTTTGCCCTGTGGAAATTTGCCAAACCCGGTGAGCCGTTCTGGACGTTTGAGGGATATGGCGAAGGACGCCCCGGCTGGCATATCGAGTGCTCGGCAATGTCTAAAACATTGCTCGACCCCGACGGCATGGGATTCGATATCCACGGCGGCGGCGCGGATTTGATCTTTCCGCACCATGAAAATGAAATCGCGCAAAGCGAGCCGCTCATGGGTCATCCGCCAATGGCGAACTTCTGGGTTCACGGCGGTTTGCTAAATTTCGACGGACGCAAGATGTCCAAATCGCTGGGCAATTTCGAGCCGCTTTCGGACTTGGTTGCGCGGCACGACCCGCAGGCGATTCGCTTGACGTTTTTATCGACGGGCTACAGCAAGGTAATGAACTTTACCGACGAGTCGCTTGCGGCATCGATGATGACGCTGGATCGGTTGAAGAAGACGTACCGGCGTCTCGTTCCGTTCGATCCGGTGCTGCCGAAGCGCGACGAGCAAACACTGCTGCCAAAGATGGAAGCTGCGTTGAGCGACGATATGAATACGTCGGTTGCGCTCGCTGAACTGCTTCAATGGGCGGTTGTGGAGAACGCCGGCGGCCGTTGCGAATTCGAACGCGCGCTGTGGCTGCTCGGACTCGAACCGAACGAAGAGTGGCTTAAAGAAGCCGAAGCCCTGTTGCCGGTCGATTTGCTGGAGCGCTTACGCGCCGAACTCGGCACGGAAATTCCGTTCAACGGCGAAACGCCCGAACAAGCCCTCGAAAACGTCATCAACGTGCGGCGTGAAGCGCGCGAGCGCAAAGATTTCGCCGCCTCCGACCGCCTCCGCGACGCCCTCATGCGCTGCGGCATCGCCATCAAAGACTCAAAGGAAGGGACCTCTTGGACCGTCTTGTCGTGAAGTGGGGACCCGCGGGCTTTGCCCGTGGGGGCGCGCAGCGCGAAGCGCGCAGTGCTGTTAAAGCTCTGGGGTCCCCGAAGTGCAAAGCACTTTGGGGAAAGGGGGACCACTTGGACCGTCTTGTCGTGAAGTGGGGACCCGCGGGCTTTGCCCGTGGGGGCGCGCAGCGCGAAGCGCGCAGTGCTGTTAAAGCTCTGGGGTCCCCGAAGTGCAAAGCACTTTGGGGAAAGGGGACCACTTGGACCGTCTTGTCGTGAAGTGGGGACCCGCGGGCTTTGCCCGTGGGGGCGCGCAGCGCGAAGCGCGCAGTGCTGTTAAAGCTCTGGGGTCCCCGAAGTGCAAAGCACTTTGGGGAAAGGGGACCACTTGGACCGTCGTCGCGTAGATCGGTCGAGCGATCAGCCGAAAGGCGGCAGACCGAAGCCGAAGTTCGGCGGCGGTGCGCCGCGCCGGCCGAAACCAAAACTCGATTTCGATGACGTGATGTACGGCATTCACGTCGTGGAAGAAGCGCTCAATGCGGACGAACCGTTGCGCGGCATTCACGTATCCGACGAACGCAAACGCGATCCGCTGCTGCGCAAGATCATCGCCGATGCGAAAGAACGCAACATCCCCGTGCGTTTCGAGGATCGTGGATTCTTCACGCAGCTTCCGTTCAAAACGCATCAGGGCGTCGTCGCCATGGCGCCGCCGTTCCAATACGCCGACCTAAACGAGGTCCTGAGGGAACGCGGGACCTCTCCGGCGCTCTTCGTGCTCCTTGACCACCTCACCGATCCGCACAACGTAGGTGCAATCATCCGCACGGCTGAGTGCTCGGGCGCCACGGCAGTCGTCCTTCCTGAGCGGCGCTCCGCCGGCGTGAATGCCACCGTCCGGAAAGCCGCCGCGGGCGCGGCAACGTACCTCCCGGTCGTGCGGGTGTCCAACATTAACGAAACGATCCGAACCCTAAAGAAGGCCGGAATCTGGATCGCGGGCGCCGATGCCGGAGAAGGGTCCGTGCCCATGGGCGAAGCCGATTTCGACCGGGATCTGGCTTTGGTTATTGGCGCTGAAGGCGAAGGGCTGGCGCAGCTGGTCCGTCGCGAGTGCGATTACCTGGTCAGCGTCCCAATGCGGGGCAAGACCGAATCGCTCAACGCTTCCGTGGCTGCCGGCGTCCTACTGTATGAAGTGCTCCGGCAACGTGAGGCCGCCCGGGTCTCCGGCTAAGCAGGGCACTGCTTCCTCAGCAGCTTGGCCCAAATTCGAACTGCTAGCTTAGCAAAAAGCCTCCGCGGAATACGCTTGACGGGAGGAGGACCCCCTCCTATAATTGCGTGGATGTGCCGCGTTCGACGGGCTACGGCCTGCGTTTTTTCGGCGTATCGACACCACGAGGCTTACAAAATACTATGGCTATGACCCATCCCGTTTCGGATGGTTTGGAGTACAACGAGCGGGCGGACGAAGATCTCGTTGCCATCGCGAAATCGGGCGACAACCTGGCGATGGAGTATCTCCTGAACAAATACAAAAATTTCGTCCGGATCAAAGCCAAGAGTTACTTCCTGATCGGTGCGGACCGCGAGGACATCATCCAAGAAGGTATGATCGGCCTCTATAAAGCCGTGCGCGACTTCAAAGCGGACAAGCTTTCGAGTTTTCGCGCGTTCGCGGAGTTATGTATCACGCGCCAGATCATCACGGCCATCAAGACCGCGACGCGTCAGAAGCACATTCCGCTCAACCAGTACATCTCGCTGAACAAGCCGATTTACGACGAGGACAGCGAACGTACGCTGCTCGACGTTATGGCGTCGCAGAAAACCTCGGATCCCGAGGAACTGGTCGTAACGCAGGAAGTCTCCGACGACATCCGGCAGCGCATTCGCCAAAATCTTTCCGAGCTGGAATCGCAGGTGCTTGAGTCCTACCTCGAGGGCAAGAGCTACCAGGAGATGGCTCGTGACCTCGGCCGTCACGTGAAGTCGATCGACAACGCTCTGCAGCGCGTGAAGCGGAAGATCGAAAAGAACCTCGCGGAGTTCGAGTTTCAGTAGGAAACAGCTGCAACAATCTGCGAAAAAACCGTTCGAAAGAGCGGTTTTTTTGTTTTGCCGGGAACGAGATCGGCGGTCACCAAATTCGGACCGGGTGAAATGGTGGGCGTCGGTTGCCCCGTCGATTCCGACAAAACGTGCGATCAGTGCAAAGACGATTACGAAAATTTCTGTCCGAATATGGTGCTAACGTTCAACGGTTCCGACAAGCACCTGGGCGGCGTAACGTACGGCGGATATTCCGGCTCCATAGTCGTCGACGAGAGCTTCGTGTTGCGCGTGCCGAAAAATCTCGATCCCGCCGGGGCAGCACCGCTGCTATGCGCCGGCATCACGACCTATTCGCCGATGCGTCACTGGGGCGTCACAAAAGGCAAAAAAGTCGGCGTCGTTGGCCTCGGCGGCCTTGGCCACATGGCCGTTAAATTCGCGCGAGCGTTCGGCGCCCATACCGTCGTTTTTACGACTTCCGAAAACAAAAAGGCCGACGCATTCCGCCTTGGCGCCGATGAAGTCGTCGTTTCTCGCAACGCCGGTGAGATGGACGCGTACGTCGGAACCTTCGACTTTATTCTCGACACCGTTTCCGCCGACCACGACATCGATGCTTACTTAGAACTCCTCGGCCGCGACGGCAACCTGACCCTCGTAGGCGCTCCGCCAAAACCGCTAAGCGTTACCGCCTTCGCACTCATCACCGGACGTCGCAGTCTCTCCGGCTCCAACATCGGGGGCCTTCGCGAAACGCAAGAAATGCTGGACTTTTGCGGCGCCAACAACATCACCGCCGACGTCGAAGTCATTCCCATACAAAACGCCAACGCCGCTTACGAACGCCTTCTCAAATCCGACGTCAAATACCGCTTCACCATCGACATGTCCACCCTCAAATCCGAACAGCCTTCACCTCACACCGAAGAGACCCACCTCCGTGCCGAATCGATTTCCGGCTAGCGACGCAGTCTTGCCAATTTCTCCTTTAATGATGCGCGCGTCCCGCGAAGTCACGCATTACCCCACTCTCCTATGCTACGATTGTATGCGCGAGGTGTGCTTCTCTTTACGAGGTGCATTATGCGGACGCTACTAAGAATCTCGATGGACACGGACCGGAGCAACGGCGCGGTTTCGAGCGGATTACTTCCGGAGTTGATTCAAGGGTTCATGGAACGCGTTAAGCCCGAAGCTGCATATTTCTATCCCGAGGACGGAAAGAGAACGGCGCTTTTTGTCTTCGATCTGATAGACCAGTCCGAAATTCCTGTCATTGCCGAACCTTGGTTCTTGCACGCCGGAGCCAGGATCGAATTCTTCCCGGTCATGAACGTCGAAGATCTAAAAATCGGATTGAACAAAGCGGCGAAAGCTCGCGGGAACGTTTCCCGCCAACCTGCCGGGGTGTAACCTACCGGCCGTCTTTGCGGCCGAGCCGGTCGACGATTCTTCCGTATAGTTCATGCTTTTCCGCGACCGGATCAACGATCACTACTTCGGGCGAGTCACCGTTTTTCGGATCTAGACAAACGGTGACTTTGCCTTTTGCGCAGACGTCCATGCAGCTCGTCGAGATAACGCGAACCGGCCCCCACTCGTCGTTTTGCTTGAGTTCTTTCTTCAGCCAGTCACGCAAATTGAAGTCGCCCATTTTTTCGGCGATGAGGGGCGTTTCTTCGGGAATGCGTTCTTTGGAACAGCGCTCGCAAACAAGGACGAGGCCGCTTTTTAGCCACTTCGGATGGACTTCTTGCATGAAATGTTTTCGTTGACCCTTTATCGGAAAGAACGTCGCAGCAACCAGTCTCGCCACGCTGTGGGAAGCAAGGCAACAATGCTGCCCGCGCGTGCCGATGCACCGACGAGATACGTAGCGCGCGGCCGATCGGAAAGCGCGTGCCGGATCGCGGCTGTTACGCGCTCGACCGGCATCCCGTTGCGCTCTTGATATTCCGTCTCTTGCAAAACGGCCTCTATTGCGCCGAAATAATGCTCCGGCGCATCGGGCGGAATGCGCCCTCTCATCGCTTCGCTCGTTTCCCGGCCTTTGCGCCAAATCGGCGTCTTGACCGACGCGGGCTCGATCAGCGACACGACGATTTTCGGCGCGAGCTCGACGCGCAGCGCGTCCGCCATAGCGCGCAGCGCAAACTTGGAGGCACTATACGGCGCAATGTACGGCATAGCCAGCCGGCCTTGAATGGAACCGACGAAGATCAAACGCGGCGATGGTGCCTGGCGAAGCATCGGCAGAAATTTCTGCGTTACCGCAAGTGCGCCAAAGAGGTTCGTTTCGAATAGCCGCTTGAATTCTTCAATTGGAAAGTATTCGAGCGGACCGCCAAGCGCAATGCCGGCGTTGTTGATTACCGCATCTACATTCGTTTCGACGGACGCTACCGTCTCGAACGCGTCGTTGATCTGTTGCTCGCTCGTGACGTCCAGTGACACGGGCGTGATATTGGCCGACGCAGCCGCCAGAGCGTTTGCGTCATGCGCGTTTCGCACTCCCGCGTAAACTCGCCAACCGTCCTTGGCAAGCGCCGTGGTCGCCGCCGCGCCGATGCCCGTGGACGCTCCCGTGATTAGGACGCGGCCTGTCATGGCTGCGGAGTTTTTGCCGTGGCTCTCGCTGCCCTGGCGTCTCTATTAAGGCGGTCTTGGATTCTGGCGTTACCAAAGACAAGGTCGGTGAACGCTGGGAAAGCCTTGGCAAGAAAAACCGGAAGACGATACGAGGCCGGCACGATGACATGACGCCGCGGCGAAATGACGGCTTTGACGATGGCGTTGGCCACGATCTCCGGCTTCGGAAGGTTTTGCATCGCCGGGTTCATCGGCGTCGCGACGAACCCCGGATCGATCAGCGTGACGCCGATGCCGCAACTGCGCACCTCACGGCGCACGCTATCGCTGAGTCCACGCAACCCGAATTTCGATGCGGAATAAATGCCCATCACCCCGCTTTGACTGGCGATCGAACCGATGTTGATGATCGCGCCGCTGCGATGCGCTCTCATAATGGGCAGCACCGCATGAATGGTTCGCGCGCTTCCGAGCAGATTGACGAGAACGACGCGTTCCAGTTCTTCGTCGGTGCTCTCGGAAAGCGAAGGCGCAGATCCGATTCCGGCGACGTTCACCAGAATGTCGATGCGGCCGAAGCGGCTTATCGCTTCCGCAACGAGGCGGTCGATTTGCGGGCGGCTCGTAATATCCGCAGGGATAGCGAGCGCCGTTGCGCCGTTTGACGCGATGTCTTCTACCAGCGCATCGAGCACCGGAGCTGCGGCGGGCAGATCGGTGAGGATCGTAATGACGCCTTCGCGGGCGAAGGCGCGTGCAGCGGCCGATCCGATTCCGCCGGCGGCACCGGTAAGAATTGCAACCTTTCCGCGCAATTTCACTCTAGAGGCCCGTGAATCGATTGAAGAACTTCGATGGACGCTTTATCGAGTTTAGGCCAGGGAGATCTTTGGGCCGGCACGGCTCATGCGTATGGATAAACGAACGGCAGAAGAGCTCTCTATGTTCCTGCGAACCGATGCGCATAAAGCCTCCTATAGGGTTCATGCGAACTGGGGTTACGCCTAGAAAAGTATCGTAGCCGACGGCCGGATTCGAACCGGCGGTGTCTTTCGAGCGACATTACAAGTGTCGTGCCTTCAACCACTCAGCCACGTCGGCGTGTCTGGGGACGGCTCCATCGCTTCAACAAGCTCCACGAGGCTCCTGGGCAGCGCAAAGGGCGCTATCGGCCGCCCCGGCGTTCCCGCGATTTAATCCGCGATACGTTGGAGTCATGCGAGATTCGCTGCGATCGTGCGTTGCGCATAGTGATGAACGCGATTCAGGCGGCCAAGCCGGCAACACGTCACTGTTGCCTTAGGGCGTCACGTGAAGCAGAACGTCGCGTGCCAGTGTTTCGGATGTAGCGAGCCCCCGCGACGACGTTCCATGAACGAGAAGTTGGAAAGCCATGTCCGCTCGGAGAACCGTAAGCTTTCCGTCTTTCCAAGACGCCTTGTCTCCGAGTCCGGAGATCATCTGTGCATCGTTGAACGCCTCGGCGAACGCGCCGGGCAATTGCGGCACGACATGCGATCCCAACGCCGAGGCCACCGCGTTAAGGCAAGACAAACCATGACAGGCGGCCGTAGTGGGAACGGATTGTGCGACCAGAACGACGTCTTGTGCCGGTGCGCCGGCATGCGAGGCCACCGCCCACGCACACTCGTTCGGCGACGTATGTTGTGGCTTGCCAACCGTCGCCGCGCCCACTCCAAGCGCCGACGCCACGTCGGACTGGCTCAGCATCGCGCAGGGATCGACTGTCAGTCCGTTCTTGTTGCTCGACGGCGTTTGCGCCGCTGCAACGGATGGCGTTGGCTGCTGCTGCGTATTCGGCCGTTGCGCCGCTTCATTTTGCTGCGGCTCCACGGCGACGGCGCCGTCTCCGCAAGTTAGGTCTATGCGGAAATTCGCGGGGCTGTGATATTGCGGCACCGGAATAGCGAGCTTTACTTTCCTCTGTGTCGCACTATCGAACGTCACGAGTAAGCGAATCGGCATATCGGTCCGGTCGAACGGGTTCCATGCGATGAGCTGATCGAACGTGTAAGCAGTGTTGGGTGCGAATGGAACGTTACGCTGCCCGATATGAAAGCCGCCAACGGTATTAAACGACGAAGCGTTATTGCCGTTCTTCGTCGCGAGAAATTCATCGCTTACGTTGGTCGGCGCCACGCGGTTCGGGACGTCGGGTAAACCGCCCGGATAGACTTTCATATTCGTGACATTGACCCAGGTCTGCGTTACGAGCCAGCCGTTTTGATCTTCAGGTTTTCCGCCGGCGGGATACGGCGTGAGTTTCGTTACGCGCATCTTCCAGACGCCGTTGGACATCCATTGATTCATGCAGCCGCTCTGGGCCGCCAATTGCGTCGAGCCGCCTTGCGCAGCTGCGACCGCGCCGCTCGCGACGCACGTTAGATTGTAATCGAAGTTATACTGATTCGATGTGAAGTGCGGTTTGTTCGACGTGGAAACGATTTTGTTATCAAACGCGACTTCGACCGCCTTCGGCTTATCGTTCGGATCCACCGTCATATTGTTGCCGTAGAATACCTGGGTGTACGCAAATTGCCCTGAGGGCGCTAACGTATTGAATGCGAGGCCTTCCTGATTGTGGCCCTCGGCCTCTAGTTTTGCGCCGCTGCCGAGCACCAGCTGCTCCGGAAGTAAAGAAGAATCTGCCGGCGCCAGTTCACGGCCGGTGCCGTTACGCCACGATTGCGTAACTTGCCAGCCGACTTGTTTGCCGTTATTGAGGACCGGCTCGACTTTGGTTACCTGCGCGCGCCAAACTCCGTTGAAGAGCCATTGATTCATGCAGCCGTTGCGGCTGTTATTCATCTGCGCGAGCGCGTGAGCCGGTGCGACGATCTGCGGCACAACCACGAGCGCCGCTAATAAAGATGCCTTGATTCTCACTGCGGATTCCTCTCCTGAGCGCCATACGATCGAGGAAGTCGATTGGAGAGCAATAGCCGCGCGGTCGAGTCAACGACGACTACGTTCTCCGGGCACGACTTCGGTGAGGCAAAAAGGTCTAAGGAGTGCTACGGATTGAGCGGACAAGGCGCCTTCCTAAGCTGGCAGGCCTTGGTGCTTTTTTTGAGCGACATGGCCCGCGCTGGGTATTCCGCCCTATTAAGAAAGTAAGGTGCTAAATATCGAAGAAGGTGTGATACATGCGCGGTAGACTTGCACTCGCTACGGGGCTGCTCATTGCCGCAGGCTGGAGTGAGCCGAGCGCCGCCGCGCCGTTAGACGGCTACGCGATCTACGAGCGCGCGCGTGACGTTTGCGCGGCACAGCAGTATCCGGAGATCGTTCGCTACGGCATCGTGATGAACGCCACGGAAGCGGGCAAGCCCGTAGCACGTCACTATCGCGGGCAGTGGATTCCAAGCGACAACGACGTCCGCGTCGATGCCCTGAGCGAAGAAGAAGCGCAAACGCCGCACGTTCCGAAGGGCGTTAACTTCCATTTCGACATCACCATCTCTATCGCGCGAGGCGGAAGCGGCGGAAGAAGCATCCCATTCGGGCGGAAAGACCCCGACCCGGATTTGATCGGTGTGCCGCTGCTCGCGCCGGCGTATTCCTTTGGTTTGGTCGAGCCGCCCGCGGCGCAGCCGCAACAATCCGATCTTTCTACCAAACTTCCGGTCATCGCGGCCGTTACCACGCGCGATCAACGTTACGACATCACCGTCGCCGGAACCGATTCCATTGACGGCGGAGATGCGTACCATCTGCTATTGAAGCCGCGCCGGGACCCGGAAAGCAATCGTTTGCGCGAACTGTGGGTTGGGACCGGCGACTTCACGCCGGTCAAAGCGATCGTGTCCGGAAACTTCACCGTGGCGCCGTTCGACCGAATTCCGTGGAGCGTCGATTTCGTCAAGCGCGACGGGGCGCTGTATATCTTGACCGAGTCGGCGCTAAAGCCCATTGCGATGGAACGCGACCGCACGTTTTACGATTTGACGATCAGCTTCGAGCCTACGCCGGATTCAAACGCGCGGCTGCTGTTGCCAAGCTACGGCGCCGATTCGATGCTTCGCGAGCCGGATACGGATTTAAAGGACGTCCGCTAAAAAGCGATCCAGCGTTAAGGCGAAAGCTTCGAAATCCGTTCGATAAAGGTTGTGGCCTTGTTCGTGAAATGTTTCGATGCGGACGTTTGATGAATGGTTGCTCTGCACTTCCTCAACGACTTCCGCGGGAACGATGCTTCCCTCGGAGCCGGCCATTGCGAGAAGTAACGGTTTGCCGTACGTCGCGATCTCCTCGCGAAGATCCCAATTGCCGCCGACGTTTTCGCTATAAAGCCTTGCGATCGGATCGACCGTCATGGAGTGTACGGCGTGAACTTTGCCCTCGACGTCCTCAGGGTGCCAGCCGGCGTATTCCACGCGCGTTGCCGTGTCGCGTTCGGAGCCGCCCAGCGCAAAGCTCTCGCGTAATTCTTGCACGTACTCGTCGTACCACGAGCTATCGACCTGTACGATCATCGGATCGATGGCCGCGATAGCCATTGCGTCGACGCGTAAGCCGCCACGGATGACGACTGCCCCGCCCCACGAGTGTCCGGCCAGCACGTCGGCGCCGCCCACGGCGGCCGCGACATTTTCCAGGTCGCGCACGCCGCGGTCAAGGGTCATCGGACCAAAAACTGCGGCGCTGTCGCCGTGCCCGCGTTGATCGTACGCGAAGACTTGAAAGCGATCGCAGTAGCGGGCAGCTAAGCGCATCCACGATTTTCGTGAGCTCGTCATGCCGTGCACGCACAGCATCACCGGACCGGAGCTGCCCCAGCGTTCGACCGTCGTTGCAGTTCCGTCGTCGAGAACGACGGTAGACAGCCGCGAATCCACCTTCCTTATCCTTTCAGCATCTCACGCGCAGCGTTCCATCCAGGCGCGCCCATTACGCCGCCGCCGGGATGCGCCGCCGCCCCGCACATGTACAAATTCTTGACCGGCGTCTTGTAATTTGCATAACCGGGAACCGGCCGGAACATATAGAGATTGTGCAGCGGCATCGTTCCCTGGAAAATGTTTCCTCCGGTGAGTCCAAACGTCGACTCGATGTCAACCGGACTCAGAATCTGCTTGTCCACTATCGAATCTTTGAATCCCGGCGCGTACTGTTCGACGATGTTGAAGCAGCGATTCGCAAAATCTTCTTTGATCTCGTTCGTCCACGGGCCGTCTTTAAGTTTGTACGGCGCATATTGAACGAACATCGACATCAGGTGTTTGCCCGCGGGCGCTACGGTCGAATCGAGAGACGACGGCATCGTACATTCCACGACGGGCTCTTTCGAAGGATAGCCATACTTTGCGTCGTCGTACGCGCGTTCGATGAAGTCTTGGTCCGGGCACAGATGCACCGTTCCGTGATGTTGCGGCCCCGGATCGTTACCCGGCAACGCGGTGAAACTCGGCAGGCGATCGAGCGCAACATTGATTTTAACGGAGGCGCTATCGTACGTTATGCGACCGACGGCGGCGCTGAAGTCTGCCGGCAACGTCGCCGGATCGAGAAACTTCTCGAACGTCAGATGCATGTCGACGCCGCTGGCCACTTTCTTGGCATGAAACTCGTCGCCATTGGTCAGTGCAACGCCGGTTACGGCGCCGTTCTTCGTAAGGATCTTAGCGACTTCGGCTTCGGTCCGAATCTCCACGCCTAAATCTTTCGCCGCCTTCGCGAGCGATTGCGTCAAGCCGCCCATGCCTCCGCGCATGTAGGCCCACACGCCTTTCTTGCCGTTGGTTTCACCCATAACGTGATGGAAAAGGACGTAAGCGGTGCCGGGCATGGAAGGCGCCATGAACGCGCCGATGATCGCATCCGTAGCAATCGTGCCTTTCAACTCTTCGGATTCAAACCAGCGGTCGAGGATTGGGCGTGCCGCACCGCTGAGCATTTCGATCGCCTCGTTCATCGCCGGGCCCATCTTTTGCATCGCGCGGCCCATCTTCCCCATGTTCAGGAGATCACCGAGGCCCGGCTTGAGTACGTTCGGCGGAATCTGCGTCAATGTCGGCTCGATGACGGCCGCGACGCGTTCGAGCATTGCCTCGTATTGTGGATATGCTTCTGCATCGCGTGTGCTGAATTTCGCGATTTCCGCGACGTCGCTCGTGCGATCGCGACCGAGCATCAAGTACCGGCCATCGAGGAACGGAGAAAACGACGCCGGATTGCGTTCGATGGCTTCAAAACCGTACGACTTCAAGTTGAGATCGCGAATGATCTCCGGGCGGAAGAGGCTGTTTACGTACGCTGCAGTCGAAACTTTGAAACCGGGGAACGTTTCCTCGGTGACGCAAGCTCCGCCGACAATGTAGCGGCGTTCCAGCACGAGCACTTTCCACTTCGCTTTTGCCAAGTAACACGCGGTCACGAGGCCGTTGTGCCCGCCGCCGATGATGATCGCGTCGTATTTGCTTGCCATTTCCGTAAGGAGACCTTTCTAGTCCAGGAGTGCTTCCGGTTCTTCGACCGGCACGATTTCGTCCGGATTCGACTTGCGATATCCGTAACTGAAGAAAATAACGAGACCCAGGAGCAGCGCGCCGATGAACCAGGCCCACGTTGTCAGGTCGAGGCCGTAAACCGCGAGCGCGGCGCAAAGCAAAATTCCGAGCAGCGGAAACCAAGGCACGAACGGCGAGGTAAAGCCGCGCGGAATATCGGGGCGCTTATATCGAAGGTAAATAACTCCGCCGCAAACGACGGCAAACGCAAAGAGCGTCCCGATGTTCACCAGCGTCAAAAGATTATCGAGCGGAACGATCAGCGTCAGAATTGCGATGGAAAGCCCCACGAATACCGTCATGCGAGCCGGCGTCTTGAAGCGGCGGTTGACGGTCGCAAAAGCGGGCGGCAGCATCTTGTCACGTGCCATTACGTAGAAGATACGCGTTTGCCCGAGTACGGCGGAAATAGCCACGCTCGCCGTCGCCGCCAGCACGCCGATGATGATCGCCCAGTTGACGAACGGATTGTGCAGCGGTTCCAATGCGCGCGCCAGCGCATGGGTTTCGTCGACCTGTTGCCACGGGACGATACCAACGAGCACGGCCGCGACAGCGCAGTAGAGCACCGTGCCGATCACGAGCGAGCCCATCACGCCGAACGGTAAGTCTCGAGCGGGATTCCGGCACTCCTCGGCCACGGTCGTCGTGCTGTCGAAGCCGATGTAGTTGAAGAATACGAGCGCCGCGGCCGGGATGATTCCGACGCCTGCGCCGCCGGAAAACGGTTTGAGCGAGCCCCATCCCAGTGGAAAAAACGGGTGCCAGAGCTGCGGATGAATCAGCGTAACTCCGGCGACAATGAAGACCGCGAGCGCGACGAGCTTCAATACGTTGAGCAGGTGATTGGCGATCGCGGTTTCTCGAATGCCGATCGTCAAAAGAGTCGCCAGCACGATGATGAAGGCCGCGCCGACGACGTCGTATTGCGAATGCACTAGATCCCAACTCGAGGGTTGCCACCACGGTCCGCTGATGAGGAGGTGCGAGCGCTGCATCCAGTAGGGAGTGTGCCATCCAAAAGCTTGACGTAGTAAATCTTGAATGCCGCCGGAAAACTGCTGCGCGATCGGCGCGCCGCTGATCCCGTATTCGAAGACGAGCGAAAAGCCGATGAGCCACGCGATGAGTTTGCCGAGCGTGACGTAGGCGTAGGTATAGGCGCTCCCGGCAATCGGTACCATCGAACCGAGTTCCGCGTAGGCAAGAGCAGCAAAGAAACACGCCGCGGCTGCCAAGACGTAAGCGAGGAGAATTGCCGGGCCGGCCATCTTCACGCCCGGGCCGATGGTGGTGAAGATGCCGCCGCCGATCATTGCGCCAAGGCCGATGGACAAGACGTCGAGTCCGCCCAGGGCGCGTCGTAAGATGCGCCGCTCTCCAAGTGAGCGGAGCATCTCGAGGTTTGCGGTTGCAAAAAGCCCGGCAGTGAAGGACTGCCGGCCGCCGGCCGCCATAGGCGCCTCCCTCACAATTGTACGCCGCGAGGCACAGGTTCTCCGAATGACATTCGGTGAAACGGACTTACGCCCCGAAGGATAGCGGTCCCTTCGCACGAATTTCCGAACAATATTCGGCTAGGGAGCGAATCATGGCCACCTTCGTCAAACCTACCGTCGGAGCCGGCGCGCATACGCTCGACGCGCGCTGGTACGTCTCGCCCGAAGTGTTCGTGCAGGAACGCGAGCGCATATTTGCGCGCGACTGGCTATGCGCCGGACGCGAGGAGCAGATTCCCAAGGCGGGCGACTACTTTTTAGCCGACGTCGCCGGCGAAAATCTCATTGTGACGCGCGACGCGTCCAATACTGTACGCGCGTTGTACAACGTCTGCCGTCACCGCGGCACGAAGATGTGCGAAGTCCCGAGCGGGCACTTCAGCGGTTCGATTCAGTGTCCGTACCACGCATGGACGTATGGCCTCGACGGTGCGTTGAAAGTTGCGCGCAACATGAACGACGTTCCGGGATTCTCTACCGGCGATTATCCTTTGCAGCATGCCGCCGTTGCACTTTGGGAAGGCTTTGTTTTCGTCAACATAAGTGACGACCCGGGGCCGTTTGAAGTTGCTTTCGCGCCGCTGCTAAACCGGTTTGCGCGTTGGCACATCGGCGAGCTGCGCACGGCGCGGAGGGTTCATTACGACTTGGGCGTGAACTGGAAACTCATCTTCCAAAATTATTCCGAGTGCTATCACTGCCCGCTCGTCCACCCGCAACTCGACAAGCTTTCGCCTTCGGAGAGCGGCCGCAACGATCTCGAGGATGGTCCCTTCCTCGGCGGATACTCGGAATTGCGCAAGCATGGGTCAAGCTTGACGACGTCGGGCGCAACATCGCGGCCGCCGGTCGGCGACGTGAGCGGCGCGGAGCTGGATCGCATCTATTACTACACGATCTTCCCGTCGATGTTATTGAGCTTGCATCCCGACTATGTAATGGTGCACTACGTCAACCCGCGGAGCGTTAGTCGAACGGAGATTGATTGCTTGTGGCTCTTCGATCCGAAAACGATGGAAGCGCCCGAGTTCGATCCCAGCGACGCGGTCGACTTTTGGGATCTGACGAACCGTCAAGATTGGCACGTGAGCGAATTGACGCAAGCCGGCGTGAGATCGAAGGCGTACGCGCCGGGACCGTATGCGAACGCGGAAGGATTGCTTGCCGCTTTCGATAGACATTATCGTGCGATGATGACGGAGCAATGACGCGATCATCTTAAAACGATGGGTCGCGGTGGCGGCGATCGTTGGAGCCGCCTGCAGCGCGCGAGGATCCGCGGCGACACCACCTTGGCGGGCGATTGGACCCGCCGGGGCTGGAGGACGCGTCACGGCGGTGGGCGGCAGCGACGGCGATTCGCTCCTCTATTATTTCGGCTCCGCCGGTGGCGGAGTGTTCAAAACGACCAATGGCGGCCTCACGTGGAATGACGTGTGGCCGCAGTCATCTGTGGGCGCCATCGGTGCGCTCGCGGTCTCAAAGTCGAATCGAAACGTCGTGTGGGTGGGAACCGGTGAATCGAATCCGCGAAACGACGCTTCTTACGGTGACGGCGTTTGGATTTCGCGCGACGGCGGCGCGCACTGGCGGAATGCCGGGCTCGAAAACACCTACGCCATCTCGCGCATTACGGTCGATCCGCAGAACCCAAACGTCGCGCTTGTAGGCGCGCTCGGCGATCCGTTCGCCGATTCGAGCGATCGGGGCGTCTATCGCACGACCGATGGCGGCGCGCATTGGAAACGGACGCTGTACGTTGGACCCCAAAGCGGCATTTCCGATCTTGCTGCGACGCGCGACGGCCGGACGGTATTCGCCGGCGCATGGCAATTCCGGCGTAAGCCTTGGACGTTCGCGAGCGGCGGCCCCGAAGACGGCCTTTATAAATCTAACGACGGCGGAGCCACATGGAAGCACCTTTCAGGACGCGGCTTACCGCAAGGCCTTATGGGAAGAATCGGTGTTGCAGTTGCGCCGGGCGACCCGAATCGCGTCTACGCGTTGATACAGTCGAAAGCCGGCCTGCTCTGGCGTTCCGACGATGGCGGCCAACGCTGGCGGCTGATGTCGCGCGACACGTTGATCGACCAGCGCCCGTTCTACATGAGCCGCTTGGAAGTCGATCCCGCCAATCGCGATCACGTTTTTCTTTCATCCGAAAACTTGATTGAGACGCGCGACGGCGGCAAGACGTTTCACGACATCACCGACGCCGTGCATCAAGATCATCACGGCTTGTGGATCTCGCGCGACGGCCGGCGAGTCATCGAGGCGGACGACGGCGGGGCGCCGATCTCCAACGACGGCGGACGAACGTGGGATTGGCGATTCAACGTAACGCTCGCACAGGTTTATCACGTGGGTTACGACGAGCAAAATCCGTTTCACGTGTGCGCTGCAATGCAGGACGACGATTCGTTTTGCGCCCCGAACCTGAGCTTGAGCCCGCTCGGATTGCTTAACGCCGATTGGCGCGACGTAGCGAATGACTCCGACGGCGTGTGGGCCGTGCCCGAACCGGGCAATCCGCAAGCGGTTTGGAACGTCGGCGTCAACGAGCTCAACGGGCAGCTTGGCATTTACGATTACGCATCGCGGCAGAATCTCGATATTTCACCCGAGGTTACCGATACGAACGGACGCGCGCTTGCCGGGCTCAAGCACCGCTTCAATTGGGAAGCTCCGGTTGCGTTCTCGCCAAAGGAACCGGGCGTCGCATACTTCGGCGGAAACGTCGTTTTCGAAACCCGGGATCGCGGCCGCACGTGGACCGAGATAAGCCCCGACCTCACGCGCAACGACCCGAGTAAGCAGCAGCTCTCGGGCGGGGCGATAAACACCGATATTTCGGGCGCCGAATTCTACGATACGCTTTTGGATATCGCTCCCTCGCCGGTCGATGCAAACGTGCTGTGGGTGGGAACCGATGACGGATTGATTCAGCGAACGGTCGATCACGGCGTACACTGGTCGAACGTTACGCCGTCGTGGATAGCGCCGTGGGGACGCGTCGAAACAGTCGAACCTTCGCGCGTTTCCGTCGATCGTGCCTATGCGGTCGTCGACCGGCACTTAATGGGAGATCGCCGGCCATACGTGATCGAGACGAACGACGCGGGAAGAAGCTGGTATGCCATCGTGAACGGATTACCGAAACGCGACATCGCGCGCACCGTGCGCGAGGATCCGCAAAATGCCGACGTCCTTTATGCCGGCTTGGAACGCGGAGTGTGGTACAGTATCGATCGCGGCACGCATTGGCGGCCGATGCAGCTCAATATGCCGGCCGTTTCGGTCCACGACCTGCGCGTTCAACCGCAAGCGCGGGCGCTCGTCGCCGGCACGCATGGACGCGGCGTTTACGTCTTCGACGATTTGACGCCCATCGAAGAGCTTGCCGCGGCCGAGCAGTCGCGTGCGCCCATGTTATTCCAGCCACCGGCTACCTACGCGTGGTATTACTGGTGGAAGAGTTCTTACGGAACGTGGGATACCGAATGCTGCGCACCCGCGGGCGAATTTGCCGCATTCGATCCACCGTACGGGGCGGCTATTTCGTACTATCTTCCGTCAAAAGCCACGATTGCGCCGGTCATCGAGATTCTAGACGAAAAAGGGTCGGTCGTGCGCCATTTCACGGGACCGAACGACCCCGGTCTCAATCGGGTCACCTGGAATCTAGCTTATGCGCCGCCGGTCCCATGGCACGATACCGGCGATTGGAATCAGGGGCCCTCGGACGGACCGGCCGCCGTGCCTGGAAAATACAGCGTGCGTTTACGAGCGGGTCCGGACGTGCTGACGCAGCCGCTCGAAATTCATCCGGACCCGCGAGCGCATTGGACGCAAGCGCAGTACGTCTCCCGCTATGAGTTTATCCGGGAGCTCTACGGCGAACTGAATCAAATCGACATCGCGCTCAACCATCTCGATGCGCTTCGCGTGCACGCAACCGGCGAAAAACTTGCCGCCGTGGAGCGCGTCCGTCACGCATTTACCTCGGGCATTCGAAACTCGGAAGACGATCAACTCGTGCCCGACCGCCTGCGCGAAAGGCTTACGATTCTCGCCGGAACCGTTGGGCTTTCGCAGGGGCCGCCTCTGCCGCCACACTACCGTGAAGCCGAAGCCGTGCGAACGGAGTTCGAACGAGCGCTGGCGATGTACAATGCATTCCTAGAGGAGCACCGCTAATGTTATCCTGGCGATCCCTTCGGAAGATCCTCACCACGGTCCTGACCTGTGCGTTTGTCCTAACTGCCGTCCCGGCATTGACTCTAGCGGGAACGACGGGAACCATAAGTGGCGTCGTTACCGACGAGTCGCGTGCGCCGATTGCGGGCGCCGCGGTCACGGCGACAAGTCCCTCGGAAACGGTTACGGTAACGACGGATGCGGGCGGACATTACGCCTTCGTCTCGCTCCCGCCCGACGAGTACACTATTGCTGTCCAAAAGAACGGCTTCGACAACCTTGCGCTTTCGGGCATTGCCGTATTTGCGGACGCTTCGCAAATCGTTCCGATAACCATGCGCAAATCGCTTAAGACGATTGCAACGGTCACCTCGCACAGCGCCGGCGATCTGGTGCGCTCGGGCACGACGGCGGATCTTTACTCCGTGAACGCCGCGCAACAAGAACGCACGAACGTCCTGGGCGGCGGCGGAAATCTAAATAGCGCGTATTCCGCTATCGCCTCGGTTCCCGGCGCTTACGTGCCGTCGAATCAGAACGGATACAATCAGGCCGTTCACGTTCGCGGCGGTGATTCGAGCGAAGTCGGATACGAGTTCGACGGTATTCCGGTCAACCGCGCGTTCGACAATTATCCGTCGGGTTCGGCATCGTCGCTCGGCCAAGTGGAATTGCAAGTCTATACCGGCGCTGCGCCGGCCGACGCGGAAGCGCAGGGTCTCGCCGGCTTCATCAACCAAGTCATTAAGACCGGCACCTCGCCGGGGTACGCTTCGTTCGATGGAACGGTCGGCGCGCCGACGTACTATCACAGTCTCCAATTCGAAGCCGGCGGCGCGACGCCGGACCGGCGCTTCAGCTACTACGTCGGCATCGGTGGCTTCAATCAAGAACATCGCTACATCGATCAATTCGACGGTGCCGGTCTTGCAAACGAGTTTGGGCCGCCCGTAGACTACTGCGCACAGCCCCTTGGGACGCCCGCTCCGCCATCGTGCTTTACCAACGGCGTTCCGAACGTGAGCCAAGCCGGCGCGGCCGGATACGTCCTTGGGCCGCCGGCCTTCGGCAACAATCCGAAGAGCATTCTCGAGCGGACTGCGGTCTTCAATTTTCACATTGCCATCCCGCATAAGAACAGCGGCCTGCACGATGACGTCCAACTGCTCTACGACAACGACTCCATCCAGACGCCGCTGTACATTTCGGCCCTGGACGAAGGCCTCTACAATTTACAATACGGGACGCCGTCGTACGTCGATAGCTACCAGTACAACGGCGCACTCGGAGCCTTCATGACCGATGCGAGCGCGTCGCAAGTCGTGCCGTATTTCTTCCCGTCATCGCCGCAGAATCGCGACTTCGGGGCGTCGTTGCCGTTGAATACGCGCGATTTACAATATAACAATCAGGCGATAGCGAAGCTCCAATACCAGCACGCCTTCAGCAGCGACTCGTTCCTTCGAGTATACGGCTACACGTACTACTCCGATTATAATGCTGCCGGCGCCGTTTCTTCATGGCAACCCATCACCGGCTACGATTCCGGTGACTATGAGTTGAACTCGCACACTCGCGGCGTTAGCGCCAACTTCACGAAGCAGTTTGGTTCCAAGCATCTCGTACAAGCCGCAGCCTCGTACGTCACGGCGACGTCGCTGCGTATGAACAGCGATCAAGTCTACGATACGGCGGATAGCTTTGCCGTCGTCGTCAACCCGAACGATCTCACGAGCGGCACGTGCTATGCGCTCGGTGGCGCCGGCGGCCCGGCCGCAGCAACTACCTGCGGTACCGGAAACACCGTTGGCATTGGAACCGCCGCAACTTTCGCGTCGCTCGCCGGCACGTATGCGGCAACGCAGACGGCCGGGACGCCGACGATTGCGGATGCCAACGGCAATCCGCTTACGTCGTCGGTGCTATCTACCTATACGTGCGGCTCGGGTCCGTGCGCGCTCTACACGGTGGAGAATGGGCTTTCCGGTAAGTACAATACCGTGAAGCCGGTGTTTACCGGCTATTCGCTTACGGACGAATGGCGTCCAAGTGAAAAGTTTTTGATCAACCTCGGCGTTCGGTTAGATCAGTATAAATACATTGGCGATAATACGACGGGATCTCCCGCGCGTGCCTTCTGGTTCAACGCGTTCAATAACGACACGTGTTACGACTCGCAGAATCTGACGCTGTACGATAAGACGCTGCTTGCGGACGGGTCTTCGATTCCGATTACCAATCCTTGTGCGTCCGCGGGGCCGCAATACGTTAACGCGCAGCTGAATAACATTGCGAGCCAGACGTTTACGTACAATATCTTCCAGCCTCGCATCGGAACGACTTATACGGTGAGCCCGGATACCGTGGTACGTGCGAGCTTCGGCAAGTACATCGAGCAGCCGTCGGCCGCTTACGAGCAATACGATGCGCTCAATCAAAATCTGCCCGATCAGCTGGCACAGTTCTATTCGCTGAACTTCCGTACCCCGGGCCATGAAGTGCGACCTCCGGTTTCGTATAACGCCGATCTTTCGCTCGAGCATCACTTCAAAGGCACCGACATGTCGATGAAGCTTACGCCGTTCTTCCGGCAGACCCACGATCAAATCGAAAACTTCTATCTGAACATCAAACAGGGCTTCGTCTCCGGTCTGAACGCCGGACAGCAAACGTCGCGCGGATTCGAATTCGCCTTCACGAAGGGTAGCTTCGATCGCGACGGGTTCGCTGCACAAGTCGGCTTTGCGTATACCTACGCTGATCTGAAGTTCAGCAATCTCGGGAACGGTACGACGATCTTAAGCCCCATCAACGCCGATATCGCGAACTATAATGCGTTTACGAAGGACTGCGCGCCGGGAGGCGCGTTAGCTGGAAAGACGCAGTTCGGGCAAGCAATGTGCGGAGCGACGGCAAACGGCCAGCCGGCTTCACCGTGCTATACGACAAGCGGCACCGCCGATGCAACCTGCGCTGCCGGCTCGATTGCAAATCCATACTGGAAGGGAACCGGGCAGTACTTGCTCGATCCGAACGCCAGCTATCTTCCTTATTCGACAATCCCCGGCGGCGTAGGGAGCGGTGTTAATGCGTACACGTATCCGTATGTTGCGACGTTGATTTTGCAGTACAAACGACACAAGCTCGCAATCTCGCCGTCCTTCCAATACGTGGCCGGCAATCGCTACGGCGCACCGGAAACCACGCCCGGCATCGATCCGACGTCGTGCACCGCCGGGTTGGCAAGTTCGACGACCGCCGACCCGCGCTATCCATACGGTGCGGCCGGAGGCTCGCCGTATGATGCGACTTCGTGCACCGCACAACTCTCCTCTATCCCCGATCCGTACACGGGGCAATTCGATGCCATCGGGGCCTTCCGGCAGCCGGCTCAACTGCTCGGACACTTGCGTATCTCGTACGACTTCAGCCCGCGCGTGTCGGCGAATGTCACGTTCGCAAATCTGCTGAGCACGTGCTTTGGCGGCCAGCAAACCAGATTCACGTATTACTGGAGCAAGAACGTGTGCAGTTACGGACCGGTGGGTCAGGAGCTGGTGAACCCGACGGGCAACGTGTACAACCCCGGCGACAACGTGCAGACCTTCCTTCAGTATCCGTACGAACCGGTTTTCGGCACGTACAACGACGCCACGAGTTCAACGCTTAACCCATTCTCGGTCTATTTCAACGTGAAGATTCGGATGTAAGGTTTCCGGAACGAACGTCATGCGCCCCGCCGCTTCGTTCGAACGGCGGGGCGTAGTATTTTTAAGGTTTGAAGAAGTACTTACGCAATATGGAGATTCGCAAAGCGGACCTGGACGATCTCGAGGGCTTATTGCCCCTCGTGTGGGGTTATCGCCGATTTTACAAACAGGACTCCGATCCTGAAGCGGAGCGGCAATTTATGCAGGAGCACCTTCAGAATGGGAGCAGCGTCGTCTACGTTGCGACACAGGACGCAAACCCCATTGCCTTCATGCAGCTCTTTCCGACGTACAGTTTGGTGCATCTCGGCAAGGCCTTGATTCTCGAAGACCTTTTCGTTGCACCGTCTGCGAGGCGAACCGGAGCGGCGACAATGCTGCTGAACGCGGCAATTGCATTGGCGCGCGAAACTCATGCGACCGGCATGTTTCTCGAAACGGCGATTGACAATTTCACGGCGCAAGCGGTCTACGAAAAGGCCGGCTGGACGCGTGAAGGACACTTCTACAAATACAACGCGCCGCTCACGGCTTAAGGCCTTGCGAGGACTCCGGGCCCGTGGTATCGTACCGTGGTGCCGTGACGCGTGGGTAGGTGGCCGAGTGGTTAATGGCACCAGACTGTAAATCTGGCGCGCTAACGCGCTACGCTGGTTCGAATCCAGCCCTGCCCACCAGTTTCTATGCGGGCGTTGCATAGTGGTAGTGCTTCTGCCTTCCAAGCAGACAGCGCGGGTTCGATTCCCGCCGCCCGCTCCATTGTGCCACCCAGTTGGCAATTCCGTTTCGTACGCCGGCTTAATGGCGAAAATCACGGTTACGATCTGATTGCTGCGTGGCGTGTGCACGTCCACCGCAACGGTCAATCGCGGCACTCGTTTTGCGCAGCGGTTTCGACTAAACAAAAGCACCCCGGCCGGTAGGGGGAGTTCTGTGCTCTGGAGTACGTAAAGCGCCGGAAATTGCCGTTGTAGCTCAGTGGTAGAGCACATCATTGGTAATGATGAGGTCACGGGTTCAATCCCCGTCAACGGCTCCAGTTTGAAAGGCCGCATGGCGATTAGCCGTGCGGTTTATGTTTTGAAGTCCAGGGCGGCCGCACGGTTTTTCTTCGAGCCTAAAAGCCCGAGCTTTGCGACTAAAGCCCCAACGAAGCTGCCCGCGCGGGCCTTTCGGCGCTCTCGAACGATTCGTCACGATACGGGGCATGAAGCGATACTTGCCGCAGTTCGCGCTGGCAGTATTCGCGGCAGTCGCGTTGCTTTCGGGTTGCGGAGGCGGCGGCGGAGCCGGAAATTCGTCTCCCGGCGTCGTTCCCAACCAACCCGGCGGCCCTGCGACTCCGGGCACTGCTGCGCCTCCCACTCCAACACCCGCTCCACCCGGGGCTTCATCTCAAACCTTGGTTACAACGCCCGGTGGAGTGATCGGCGAGGCCGATCAATTCAATCCAAATCGCGGCGATTCGAGCAACGGCGGTCAAGGGCAGACCGTCGACGGCGTTTCCTGCGATCCCACCATGTCGAATAACTACCACGTTCATTTCTACCTGGGCATTTTCGTAAACGGAAAGCAAGTCGCGACGCCGGCGGCGATCGGCATGAAGGACCCGCATGCGGCAGATAGCCGCGGATTCGTCAACTACGCGACGTGCTTCTATCACATTCACAGCCACGACGCGAGCGGACTCATTCACGTCGAAGATCCTAACCCGCAGAACCTTCCTATTACCGCCACGATGTACACCCTCAAGACGATGTTCGATATCTGGGGCGTTACGGTAAATGCGAACCAGTTCGGACCCTTCAGCGGACCGGTCCGCATCTTCACCACGGGCCAGCTGTATCGAGGCGATTCCGGACACGGCACGGTACCCGCAAAAGACTTGACGTTTTACGGCACCGATGCAAACAACATTCCGATCTACTCGTACGAAGTAGTCTTCGTCGAAGTGGGACCGGTGTATCCGGTTACTCTCCCTAACGTGCACTTCTACGAACAACATTGAGAGCGCGAACGCACACATAGATAAAATGAAGAACTCCCCGCGCAAAACGCGGGGAGTTCTTCATTATTTTTTTATCGGTTGTACGTCGTCGTGCTCGACGAAGAACCCCCGCGCAGGCCGAAAAGTCCGAGCAGGCCGATCAATCCCAGCCAGCCCCAGCGGCCGCCGCCCGAGTTGTCCGTCGTCGTTGTGCTGGTCGTTCCGGTTCCGGTCGTCGTTCCGGTTTGATCCGCCGGCACCGCGGACGCGGTTGCGCCGCTGGTATCCACCGGCGCGGGAGTTGCGGTCGTCATCGGGCTCGATGTATCGGTTGGGTTCGACGTGTCGGTTGCCGTCTGCGCGAGGGCATAGCTCGGCAGCGTTACGGTCAGGGCCGCAAACACGGCCGCTGCGAAAAACCGTTGAATTTTCAAGATGCTCGCCATCCTCCGTTGGTCGTACGATGTTTGCACCTTATCCGCAAGCAGCCACGCTCTAAACTTCGAAGCCTGCGCTCGTTTGCCGGAATGCATCCGGTTGGCGCTGAGCGGCGTTCAAAGAGTGAGATGAAACACGATACTGAACCGCAGGTTGTAAAAAGCAACGCCGAGTGGCGCTCCGAACTTGGGCCGGAGCGCTACTATGTCTTGCGCGAAGCGGGAACGGAACGGCCGTTTACCGGTGAGTTGCTGGAGATGCGCGATGACGGAACGTATTTGTGCGGCGCGTGTGGCGCCGAACTGTTCAAATCCGACTCGAAGTTCGACTCGCACTGCGGGTGGCCCAGTTTCACGCAACCGAGCGAACAACAGAACGTGCGCCTCTTGGAAGACCGAGCCCACGGAATGGTACGCACCGAGGTGCGCTGCAAGCGTTGCGACTCGCACCTCGGCCACGTTTTCGATGACGGTCCGGGTCCGTTAGGCACCCGGTATTGCATCAACTCGCTCTCGCTGAACTTCGCACGAGATACGCACTAGAGCGGAACGTCGACGTCCGTTCGCAACGGCGTCGAACCGACCGTGCCGCGAGACGTCGTCGTTTCATCGCGGCCCTGGCGGGATGCGAGCCAAGCTGCGGTGACTTGTTGGCGGCTCGCTTCAACGGTGCTGCTGTCGACGTCGAGATCGATCGCGCGCAATTCTTGTACGACGATCGACGGCATCGCTTCGCCGATATCCATCACGCTCTGCGCGTAGTCTTGAAGGAACCGCTGCGCCAGAGCGGCGACCTCGCTGTTCCCTAACGCGTTCGCGGTGGAGAGCAGCGCTGAATAGCTGACGCTGCAAAGCGAGAGCGCCGTGTAGTCGTCGCGAAGCGCCTTCGATACTTTGGTTTTCCGAACCTTATCGATAGCGCCGGCAACCGCGCCTTCGATCTCGCTCACGGCACTCTTGATCGGAGAGGCCTCCTGGCCGCCGAGGGCGTCGAGCATGGCTTTCAGGCCGTCGATATGAGTATCTGATAGCGCCGAAAGACGCGTTACGAGCTGATAACTGTCGTTGAACTCCTTGAAATCATGATCGTTGCGCTGCGTGTCGAACGGGATGCGTATATGCCGCTCCAACGCGAGCATATCGCTAACGTACGTTGCGAGGCTGTGGTGTTCGTTGGCCATCGTTCCCCTAATCTTACGTTCGTTGGAGGCGTGCCGGATACCGATGCACGAGCAACCGGCCGCAGAGCGTTTGAAAAATGTGATCCTTTAGCAGAGGCGTGCGCGAAAGCATCCAAACGTATCGCCACGAGGGCACGAGCTTTGCATGCTCGCACTATACCCGCATCACTCGCGCTTTTCGAAAGCTTTAACGCCTTTCTCTAGCATCGCAAAGGCTTGCTCGCGATTTCCCGTACCGCCGTAATCAATTTTGTTTCCCGCTTCTTCGGAGTACTCTACGAGGAACCGCTCGATCCCGCGCAACGTCGCTTTTGGGACGTCGTCGATATCTTTGTAGTCGTCTGTCGAGAGCGCAACGCCTTTACGACGCGGCGGCCGGGCGATAAGCCGGTCGTTTTCTACGCCGTTTTTCTTTATCTTGATAACGCCGAGCAAACGCGCCTCGACCAGGCATCCAGTAAACGTGGACGCGTCGTTCAATAGCAGAACATCAATGGGATCGCCGTCCTCGGCGAGCGTTCCGGGCACGAACCCATAGTCATAAGGCCATTCAAGTCCTTCGGGGAGCGTGAGATGGAGTTTCATCACTTCGAACTGCGAATCGTACGCGTACTTGTGCCGGGTGAATGCGGGCGTTTCGATCACCGCGTAGATTCGCCGCTTGCCCGCTACGAACGGTGGAATTTTCGTATAGTCCTGTGCCATTAGGTTGCTCGTACCCGGAAGAAGCGCGAGACTAAAGTGGATGCTGCGTTTCGATTCAATGGACTTCTCGCGCCAAGCAGGCAATGGAGTAAAATAGCAGGACGAGGTGATCCGCATGATGATCCATGAGACTCTTCGGTCTCCTCATCCGCATAGCCGAAGCGACATGGATTTCCAGTTGGCCGTTCTGCAAGACGTCTGCGAAAAGGCAGACGTTTACTGGCGCAACTGGCTCTGGAACCGGCAACAGTGTGCATCCGAACCGAGTGACGGCTTACTGCGCGCCCTCCCTGGGCGCGATCCGAAAGCGGTTTTCGCGGTCTGGCGTGAATGGTTCGGCGTGCTGACGAGTTGGGAGTACGTGGACGCGCTTACCGGCTGTGATGTGCGACAACTGCTCGGCGATTTTGCGCGGTCTTAAGAAACACTCCAACTAGCCGCTCTATCCCGGCACGATCGGCGTGGTTGAAACGGCCGGCGAGCGGACTGTCAATGTCAAAAACGCCGTAGACGCATTCTCCGTCTCGCAGAGGCACGACGATTTCGGCTTTGGACGCGCTGTCGCAAACGATGTGATCGGAAAAGGCATGAACGTCGTGGACTACGACGGTTTCGTTGCGCACGAATGACGCGCCGCATACGCCGCGGCCGCTAGGTAAGCGCGTGCAGGCAGGCCTGCCGTTGAAGGGACCGAGCACGAGGTCGCCATTCTCTTCAACGAAGTAGAACCCGGCCCAATTGAGCTGCGGTATTTCGTGATAGACGAACGACGCAAAGTTGGCGGCATTAGCGAGAAAGTTGGATTCGCCCGCAAGCAAGTGTTCCGCTTGCTGCGCCAGCAACTCATAGTCCGTCATGGGAAAAAGCGATTCGTCAAGCGCATCCGCGCGTCCGCTTACCGACCTGAATGTTTGCTATCGACCCCGTTCGCGGTAAATACATGTCACGGAGGGCCAAGATGTACGATCTGCGAGGATCGACCCGTGGAATAGTTTCGTACAACCCGCAAGTACAACCGGTCTTCGGCAATCGGCTACTTGATGGCTTGCCGCGCGAAGAAATTGCGAAACTCTCGCCCTTTCTTCGGCGCCTGTTCCTTCATCGGGGCCAGGAGCTGGCTTCGCCGGAGGAGCGCGGGGAGTTCTTATACTTTCCGGTCGACGCCTTGCTGTGGTCTTGGAGCGACACGACGCATACGGAGCGGCCTACGTCGGTGCTCACGGTCGGGCGCCGAGGCGTAGTCGGCTTATATCGCGTTCTCGAGTTGTCGAACAACAGCTTGCGCACGATCGTGCTCTCCCCGGGGAGCGCCTGGCGCTTGAGTATCGCCGCATTCGATGCAATTAGCGATTCAATGCGCAATCCGCTTCGTCGCATGCTGCTTCGCTCCACGTATGCGGCCTTCACGATCAGTTGTTGCCGGCTCGCGTGCAACGCCGAACATAACGTGGACAAGCGCCTTGCGCGTTGGCTGCTTTGGATCATGGACGAAACCGGGAAGCCCGAGGTCTCTTTAACGCACCAACAGCTTGCGGACGTAGCGGCGATCCGCCGTCCGTCGGTTTCGCTTGCCTTCTCCGATTTGCAGCGACGAGGAATCGTGCGCGTGCATCACGGGCTTGTCCAGATTCTCGATCGCGAACGGTTGGAGCGAGAAGCTTGTCCATGCTATGAAGCAATCGATGAGATTGTCGAAACGGCGCTTGCTTCCGAAGGCGGAATCGAAACGCCGTTGACAATCTAGCTTCAACGCCATAACGGAGGCGTCCGAGCCGTCATAAGTGCGTATTCGTAAACGAGGTGTTCTGATCGTAGATCAGTTTCCACGTATCGCCTGCGCGAACGAACAGCAAGAACAAAAGGAACCGGTCGAGCTTATTCGGCACAGTGTAGCGCACCGACGTTAGCGCCCATGCCGTATCGCCGCGTTCTCCGCTCCAGAGCACACTCGGCTCGAAGCTCCAGCCGCCTTCCGCGAACCAGCCACGATGCGCCGCAACGGCGTCGTCATACCCTTGGATGATCGATCCGGTCGGTCCAACGAGCCGGACGTCGGGATGCAGCGTTTTCGCAAAGCGCTCGATGTCGCGCGAGGAGATCGCCGAAAGGTGTTCGTTCAACGCGGTCTCAAACGAGCTTTGCCGGTCGATCATGGCCAAGACGTCTCCGTATTCGGGGTGATCAGCAACTCTTTGACGTCGCATCCGCGAGGCTGTGAAAGCGCGAAAACCACGGCATTCGCGACATATTCCGGCTTGTTCAGCTTTGCGTCGGGGCCCGGCTTATATTTCTCTTCACGTCCGTCGAAGAACGTAGTCGACATTCCGCCGGGAAGCAGCAGAGTAACGCCGATCTTGCCGGCTAGCTCCGCTGAGAGCGCGCGAGTAAATCCAACGACGCCGAATTTCGAAGCACAATAAGCAGACGCATCGGAGAGCGCGCGCAAGCCGAGCGTCGAGGCGACGTTGACGATTCGTCCATTGGGTGCTTCCAAAAGATGCGGCAGAGCGGCGCGTGCCAACGCTGCAACGCCTATCAGATTTACATTGATGACACGCTGCCAATCTTCGAACGGTACTTTGTCGAACGGGCCGCACGCGTCGATGCCGGCATTTGCGACGATTCCGGAGAGGCCGCCGTGCTTTTTTGCCGCTTCGTTCACCGCCTGTGCCACGGCGTTTGCATTCGAGACGTCGACTTCATGGAAGTTGGCGCCTTCACCACCGGGGTTTCGCACGTCGAAAACCACCGGGGTACCGCCGGCTCGTGCGATCGCTGCGGCGACTGCCGCTCCGAGCCCCGCAGCGCCGCCGGTCACGACGTATGCGCCGCTCAAAGTTGCTGGCGCGCCGCCGATTGTGCCGGTTTCGCGCGTCATCATTTCCATCGTGTTGCTCCTTAGGAAGAAGAAAGTCGCCGTATTACGTTTTGCGTGATCCGGTCGACGATAGGTTCGCCTGCAGCGAGCACACGTGCCCAGTCGACCGTTCCACCGGAAAAAAGCGTTCCGGAACCGCTCTCGACAATCCCGAGGCTCGCACGGCCACCGTTAAGTTCGCCGCTGCCGTCATTGACGGGCCAGTCGGTTATGCGGCGTTGAGCGAGTAACGAAAAATCGCTCGACGGTTCGTCTGGGACGCCATCGAACTCATACCCAATCAATCGCTCATCGTCACCGAAGACGTCGCCGCCTTGCACTCCGCAAGCTTCGTAAATCCAATGCGATGCCGAGTGCACGTTGAATCCCGTCGGCGGCCGCCCGCCGCGCCACTTGCCTCCGCCGAAACGGTAGCTCACTCCGAACGTGCGTTCCTCGGGGTCATCCTCCCAGCGGCCGTCACGCGCAATGCTTTTCTTTGCTCCGTCATACGTGACGCGAAAATAGCACGTATTGCCGGTGAAGAACGCCGCATTGCCGCCGCCGGAGATATGCTCGCGAAGTGCGGCTCGCATTTCTTTCGTCCAATACTCATGGTGGCCGAACGATAAAAGCAAGCGGTACGCTCCGAGCGCTGCGCGGTCTTCGTGCAAGTCGAGATCGCAAGCGTAGTCTATTTCGGCGAAGTGCGATTCGAGCCACCGAATCGCCGGTTGATCCCAGTGAGCGAAGGTTTGACGCGGCGACTCCGGATCGTAAACGTCGACGTTGCCTTCATCCCATAGGTGTCCGCCGTTGCCTCCCCCAGGGCGCGCCAGCGTTACCGATTTGCAGTGGTTGTAGAGACACGTGTGGTCGTCGCTCAGATCGTGCGCAACATTATATGCGTGATACGTGAAAAGCGGAACGTTATAAAGGATCGACGCTTGCGGGGAACGGGGCCGGACGATAAAGAGCGCCCGTCCCTCCCGCGCATCAAGACGATTGAGCGGCGGATACGTCCCTTCTTCAAGAATCGCCGTATAGACGCCCGATCGCCAGGTATCCGGAATCTCGTATGAAAGCGCCGGCCAATCGTATGGAGTTCCGGGCTCGTTGGTGGTTGCGTTCGCAGCAGGCACGGGCGAGCCGCGGTATTCGCGCATCGTTTCGGCCAGCCGCCCGGCACGCACGAAACGCACCGTGCACGGGCGGTCCGTAGAAACGTGCAAGGCGAGGCGATCGCCCGCGCTAACGCTCGGATGCCCCGCGAACGCCGCAATCATTGCGCTTCCAGACTCCAAATGGCATCAACGCGCTGCTGTAAGGCTCGATCGATGGGATGTCGATGAAGCATTGCCCAAGGCAAGCCGGCCAAAGCACGAAGAAACGCAGCGCGAACGTGGCGGTCCGTGCGCGCGCAACGCGCCGTTTCAAGCGTCGCGCGCCAAGCGCTTGCGCGCGCGTAACGCATCCACGCTACCCATAAGCGATTCCTCACTACTAAGCGGCGTCGCATTGCATCGTTTCGTTCGATCGGTGAGGGATCGTGGCGAACGATCATCGATGGAACGTACCTTACGAGCCAGCCTCGCCGCTGAATGTCGAGCGAAAGCAGAGTCTCTTCGGCGCCAATAAGGAACCGGCGTTCGTAGCCGCCGCACGCAAGGAAAGCCTGCGACCGCATGAGCGATGCACCGGCAAGGAAGAAGAGAATCGGCGCGCCGGGCAAGTCATCGCTGCCGGCTCCGCTTGCCATCGCCTTACAAGCTTCATCGACGCGTTCGGTCGGACCGATCTTTACGCAGGCGTTTAGCACGCCGATTTGCGGGTGCCGGTTGAGAACGTCGGTTCCCGTAGCAATGGACCCCGGAAGCCACCACGTGTCATCGTCGCAAAACGCGATGTACGGGCTTCGCACAAACCGCGCGGCAATCGTTCGAGCGAATGCGCCCACGTTGACGGGAAGTCGCAATATGTTTACGGCTGGGAATTGCGAGCGGACGACTTCGGCGGTTCCGTCGGTGGAACCGTTGTCGGCAACAATGATGCTGGTTAATTCTTCGAGCGGTTCTAGCGATGCGAGTGTCTGTAGCAGGCGGCCTACGCGGTTGCGTGTTGCGATAACTAGGGTAGTTTGAGCGCTTGCATTCATGCCGGTACGGCGGTTTTGAACCAATCTACCGTCGCTAGCATGCCGGCTTGCAGCGGCGTGCTTGGGGACCATCGTAATGCTTCACGTGCGCGGGTCAAATCGGGCCGGCGTTGGAGCGGATCGTTCTCGGGAAGTGGCCGGGTGTCAAGCCGTAAGGGAACGTTGCAGAGCTCCGCCACAAGGGCCGCGATATCCAAGACGGTTACTTCGTGCTCGTTGCCGATATTGATCACTCGATACTTCGGCTCGTCGATCGTCGCGAAACGAACGATCGCTTCGACCAGATCGTCGACATAGCAGAGCGAGCGGGTCTGCAATCCGTTCCCGAAGATGGTGAACGGCGCGCCCGCAAGGGCTTGGGAAACGAACGCCGGAACGACGCGGCCGTCATTGCGCCGCATGCGCGGTCCATACGTGTTAAAGATTCGAACGATGCGAGCGTCGAGCCCCTGCGTTCTTTGGAAAGCGGCAATCATCGCTTCGCCGTAACGCTTGGCTTCGTCGTAACAAGAGCGGGGGCCGTTGGGGTTCACGTTGCCGAAGTACGTTTCGCGTTGCGGATGTTCCATAGGGTCGCCGTAGACTTCCGAAGTTGACGCAAATAGAAGCCGGGCGCCTCGCTCTGCGGCAAGCGCGCAGCATCTTTCCGTCCCAAGCGAATTGACGCGCAACGTTTCTAACGGACGTTCGGCATAGTCGATTGGACTTGCGGGCGATGCAAAATGGAAGATCGCGTCGAGCCGGTCGGGCTTAGGCAGCGTCTCGCTAACGTCTGCATGCACGAACCGGAACCGGTCGTCCTCGAGCAGCGGCGCGATATTGGAAAGATCGCCGGTCAGTAAGCTGTCTACCGCTACGACGTTGTGGCCTTCCCGCAAGAGCGCCTCGCACAGATGGGAGCCCAGGAACCCGGCACCGCCGGTTACGAGTGCGTTCATTTTGGAATCCTCGTGCGGTCCGGACGTGCTATACCGAAATATTGGAAAGCCATCGCCCGCAACATAGCGGCATCCAGGCCGTTTCGCACGTCAAAGACCCGGGGTGTGCGCAACAATTCCCCGACGTAGCGCCAGTCAACCGTTTTATAGGAAGGCCATACGGTCGCCACGATGAGGTAATCGGCGCTTTCGGCCGCGTCGTACGGCGATGAAGCGTACGTGATGCGATCCTGGAAAATGCGCCGTGCGTTTTTCATTGCGGCCGGGTCGTGTGCGCGCACCTCGACGCCTTGCGAGAGTAAGGCTTGCACGAGCGCAACCGCGGGTGAGTCGCGAATGTCGTCCGTCTCGGCTTTAAAGGAAAGTCCCCAGACGGCCGCCGTCGATCCGTCGAGTTCGCCGCATTCGGCGCTGACGCGCCGGATAGCCCGAGCTACCTGGCGGCGGTTCACATCCGCAATTGCATCCAGCATTGTCGGTTCAATGCCGTGTGCACGGGCTACGTGCGTAAGCGCGCTTACGTCTTTAGGCAAGCAGGAGCCGCCGAACCCAATTCCGGGCTGCATGTACTGTCGGCCGATGCGGTGATCGTAAGCAATGCCGCGGAGCACGTCATCGATATCGGCGCCGACGGCGTCGCAGAGCGTCGAAAGCTCGTTCACGAAAGAGATTTTCGCCGCCAAGAACGCGTTTGCGGCATATTTGATCATTTCCGCGGTGTGCGGATCTACCACGAGCACCGGCGCGTCGAACTTTGAATAGAGGTCGCGAAGCAACGCAGCGGCCGACTCGTCGTGCGTTCCGATCACGATGCGGTCGGGACGCATGAAGTCTTCGATAGCCGTTCCTTCGCGCAGGAACTCAGGGTTGGAAGCAACCGTGAAGAGCCGGCCTTCGCCATCGCGCTCAAGCAGACGTGCGACGAGATCTGCGGTCTCTACCGGAACGGTCGATTTGTTGACTACGAGCATCGGTCCGGTGGCATAGCGCGCGATGTCGCGGGCGGCTTGCCGCACGTACGTTAGATCAGCGTCACCGAGCGGTCCGACTGGAGTGCCCACTGCGATGAAGACGATCTCGCGCGCTTCGAGCGCTTCCTTCGGCGAGGCGGTGAAACGTAGGTGTCCGTTCGCCGTTGCTGCGCGCAGGATCGATTCCAGATTCGGCTCGTGAAACGGAATCTCGCCCCGGCGTAGCGTCGCAATTTTCGTATGGTCCGTGTCGTAGGCGACGACGTCGTTCCCGATATATGCCAGACATGCGGCGGTGACAAGTCCGACGTACCCGGTTCCGCAGACGGCGACGGTGTGCATGCATGGCTCGTTGCCATCTCACGTCTCGCTCAGACGCTTTAATCGCGCATACGACAACATTGTTATGTTTCGGACACCGGGAGGCGTTAATCATAATATTTATGGGAAACGACGCTCTAGAAGTACCCCCTTTTACGAAGGACGAGTAAGCGAGTAGTGAACGTTCTCGGAATCAATGCCGTGTTTCACGATACGTCGGCGTCTCTAATATCCGACGGACGCATCGTCGCGGCGGCAGAAGAGGAGCGATTCAGCAGGCGCAAACATGGCAAGCCGTGCGTGCCGTTCAGCACATGGGAACTGCCGGTCGCGTCGGCAAGCTGGGCGCTGTCGTACGCGGGCCTCAAGCCCTCCGACGTCGACGTCGTGGCCTACTCCTACGATCCCGATTTGGCTCCGCCACTCGCCGAAGATCTCACCAGCGACGAATGGGAAGGATTGCGTACGCTCTACGCGCGGCGATTCCCGAAATTTCTCGCAACGGCTTTGCCGGGGATCGAGCGTGCCAAAGTAGAGTTCGTTCCTCATCACGTCGCACACGCGGCATCTGCTTATCTTGCGGCCGGATTCGAATCGTGCGCGGTGCTTGTACTCGACGGCCGGGGCGAACGTTCTTCGGCCTTGCTTGGCGTAGCGCGCAATGGAAAGCTCTCCATCCTTTCGACGCAAGAGCTGCCCCATTCGATCGGTTTGCTTTATGAAGAGCTGACCGCGCACCTCGGATTTCACCGGTCGTCCGATGAGTATAAGGTAATGGGCCTCGCGGCGTACGGGAAACCGCGTTTCATCGAGCGCTTGCGCGAGCTCGTCCAGGTGCACGGCGGAAGCTTCACCGTCGTCCAGCTGAACTACAACGAGTTTGCCCCGTTCCGTAAAGACGGCGAGGCATTTCTTCCCGAACATGCCGATCTTGCGGCGAGCGTGCAATTGCGTGTCGAGGAAGTCATGCTTGACTTAGTGCGATGGCTGCACGCGCAAACCGGCGAGCGTTATCTGGCAATGGCGGGCGGCGTTGCGCTGAATTGCGTTGCGAACGGGCGAATTGCGGCCGAGGGCCCTTACGAAGAAGTGTGGGTCCAGCCCGCCGCCGGCGACGCGGGAACGTCGCTCGGCGCTGCGTTATTCATCGCGGAGCGGTACGGCGACCCCGTTCAACCCATGCATTCAGCGGCGCTTGGGCGTGAGTGGGACGATGCTGCACTCGAGCAGTTGTTGCAGGCAGCGAAAATTCCTTACGAACGCTGCGACGACATTGCGGCCGAAGTTGCGCGGACGATCGCCGAGGACGGCATCGTTGCATGGTTTCAAGGAAGAAGCGAATTTGGCCCGCGCGCGCTCGGACACCGAAGCCTTCTTGCAAACCCCCGTTACGCGCGAAATCTCGAACGCTTGAACGACGTGAAAGGCCGCGAGCAATTCCGCCCCGTCGCGCCGATGGTTTTGGCGGAGCGCGCGGAGGAGCTGTTCGTCGGGCAGTTTCCGTCTCCGTACATGTTGTTCACGCACAGCGTACGCGAGGGCTGGAAAGACAAAATTGCAGCAGCGGTGCACGTAGACGGCAGCGCTCGCGTCCAGAGTGTCGATCGTAAACAAGAGCCCCTCGTCGCGCGCATGCTCGATGAGGTCGAGCGGCTTACCGGCACGCCCGTCGTCATTAATACGAGTTTGAATACCGCCGGCCGTCCCATGGTCGACGATCCTCGCGACGCACTGGAATGTTTCGGGTCGGCGCCGGTCGACTTACTTGCCATCGGGCCCTTCGCGATTCGCCGCGATCGCGCGTTTTCTCGAGCCAAGACGAATGGAGCCTTTGCCGTAGCACCGTGACGTACAGTATTGTCGTCCCGACCATCGGGCGCGCCTCGCTATGTTCGCTTCTCGATTCCCTTGAGCGAGCCAATGCGCGTGACGCCGAAGAAATAATTTTGGTTGACGATCGCAAGCAGGGTGCCCCGCTGAACGTCGGCGAGCGTGTTGCCGAGTTCGCAACACGCATCAAGATAGTATGCAGCGGCGGCCGTGGCCCGGCAGCGGCGCGAAACGCCGGATGGCGGGCGTCGACGAGCGAGTGGATTTGCTTTCTCGACGACGACGTGGTGGTGGACGCCAATTGGGCGGCCGATCTGCGCGGTGATCTCGCTGACGCGGGTAAAGACGCCGGCGGAATTCAGGCGCAAATCGATGTGCCGCTTCCCGTCGATCGCAGTGCTACCGATTGGGAGCGCAACGTCGGCGGTTTGGCTACCTCCAGTTGGATTACGGCGGATATGGCGTACCGTCGCACCGTTTTAGAACAGCTTCAAGGCTTCGACGAACGTTTTAAGCGCGCGTATCGCGAAGACGCGGATTTAGCGATTCGAGCGCAGCGCGCCGGTTACACGCTAGAGACCGGCCGCCGGCACGCATACCATCCCGTGCAGCCGGCAAGCCGTTGGATCAGCGTGAAACTGCAACGCGGAAATGCCGACGACGTGCTGATGCGCGCACTTCATGGTCCGCAATGGCGGACGTTAGCGCGCTCGCCTCGCGGGCGATTCCCACTTCATGCCGCAACCGTTTTGAGCGCCGGCATTGCGTTGGCGGCGGCACTCGAACGGCGCAGACCGCTTGCGCTAAGCGCGGCTGCGATTTGGCTTGGACTGACGGCGGATTTTGCATGGCGCCGCATAGCCCCGGGACCCCGGACCGTCGATGAAATCGCGACGATGGCTGCGACGAGCGCGGCGATTCCGTTCGCCGCCGTTTATCACAAAGTTCGAGGCTTTGCCAAGCTGCCTTCGTTGCTGCGGGAGGACGCGGCGTGAAAGATCGCGCGATTCTCTTTGACCGTGACGGAACGCTCATCGTGGATCGTCCGCAGAACTTCGACCCCCAAGCAATCGAATTAATGCCGCATGCCGGAGACGCGCTCGCACTCGCGCGCGAATGGGGCTATGCGGTCGGCGTCGTTACGAATCAACCGGCTGTAGCAGCAGGCGGTCTGGATGAAGACGACCTGTTCCGCATGCACGCGCGAATCGAGGAACTCGCCGGACCCATCGACGGATGGTTCGTCTGCGTGCACGGCGTGGGCGACGGCTGCGATTGCCGCAAGCCGGAACCTGGGTTGATCGTCGCCGCATCCCAGCGATTCGGAATTCCTACGGAACGTTGCGTCGTGATCGGCGATATAGGCGCCGACGTGGAAGCGGCGGAAGCGGCGGGCGCACGTGGCGTCCTCGTGCCTACGGCCGTAACGAGGCAAGCGGAAATCGAGAACGCGCCCGTCGTCGCCGACGATATTCTCGATGCCGTGCGCCGCGTCGTCAAAGGACGCGTTTAACGTGAAGAGCGTAATCGCGACACGGCAGGATAACAACGGCGACGTTTTGCTTGCCGGTCCGGCGTTGCGCGCTTTGCGCGCCGGGTGCGACCGCCTGACGCTGGTTTGCGGCCCGCGTGGCGAAGCTGCTGCGAAAATGCTTCCGTGCGTCGACGAAGTAGTCGTTTGGGAGGCGGCATGGATCGACGCCGATCCGCGACCGGTGCAAGCCGACGATGTCGATTCGTTCGTGTGCTCTATGCGCCGCGGCTTCGATGAAGCCGTCATCTTCACGTCGTTCCACCAAAGCCCATTGCCGATGGCGCTGCTCTTGCGTATGGCAGGCGTCGAACGGATCGGCGCGATCAGCGTCGATTATCCGGGGTCGTTACTGGACGTGCGGCATCACGTCGAAGACGACATTCACGAGGTTCAACGCGCATTGTCGCTCGCGAACGCGATGGGTTATCAGCTACCGCCCGGCGACGACGCTCGCCTTGCGATGCGGCCGCTACCAAACGTTTCGTTCGGAAACGGCTATGTCGTCGTTCATCCCGGTTGCACGGTGCCGGCGCGTGCCTGGTCATTGGAAGGAAATCGCGCCCTCGTCGAGCTGCTGACGGAAAGCGGTTTTGACGTCGTCGTTACGGGCAGTGCCGATGAACGCGAATTGGCGAAGGCTGTCGCCGGAACGAACCCTCGCGTTCGCAACGCCGCCGGATCGACCACTTTTGCGGAATTTGCCGCAATCGTTCGCGAAGCCGCGGTAGTGGTGTGCGGCAATACTGCTGCGACCCACGTATCATCCGCAGCGGGCACCCCCGTCGTAGAAATATTTCCGCCGACGATTCCGGCGGCCCGTTTCCGCCCCTGGATGGTTCCTTACGTATTGCTCGGCGATCAGGAAATCTCGTGCGCGGGATGCCGCGCGCACAGTTGTCCTATTCCGGGTCAACCGTGTTTGCGCGACGTGACGCCGGAAGCCGTGCTTGATGCAGTACGTTCGCTGGTCCCTAGGATGGTAGCCGCCTGATGAACATCCTCGCGTGGCATATCCACGGTTCCTGGATGACGGCGTTCGTCCAAGGCTCGCATAAATATTTCGTTCCCGTGCTGCCCGACCGCAGTGCGGATGGACGTGGGAGAGCCGAAACCTGGGCTTGGCCGGAGAGCGTCGTCGAACTATCTCCCGATGCGCTCGCAGATCAACACCTCGATCTCGTGATCTTGCAGCGTCCCACTGAATACGAACTCGTAAAGCAGTGGCTTGGGAAGACACCGGGTGTCGATATTCCCGCGGTGTACCTGGAACACAATGCGCCGCAGGGACGCATCAACGAGATGCGTCACCCGATGGCCGAGGTGGAAAACGTGCCGGTCCTGCACGTAACTCATTTCAATGAGTTGTTCTGGGATTGCGGCGATGCGCGCACGTACGTTATCGAGCACGGAATCGTGGACCCGGGCCACCGTTATACCGGTGAACTGGCGCGCTGCGCCGTGGTGATCAACGAAGCCCGCCGGCGCGCCCGCGTTACCGGGACGGATTTGCTTGCGCGCTTCGATGCGGTCGCACCCGTTGACGTTTTTGGAATGGATGCGGCGCCCATGGGCGGCATCGAGAATCTACCGCAAGATCGCCTGCACGAAGAATTGGGACGCCGCCGGATCTACGTTCATCCGATTCGGTGGACGTCGCTGGGCCTTTCGCTGATCGAAGCAATGCAAATCGGCATGCCCGTAGTCGCGCTTGCCACTACGGAAGTCCCGTACGCGGTTCCGGCCGGCGCCGGTGTCATCTCTACAAATGTCGCGGAGCTGGTGGATGCAAGCCGCGACTTACTTAACGATCTGGACCGCTGCATGGACATGGGAATGCGTGCGCGTGAATACGCGCGCGAGCGTTTCGGGGTAGAACGGTTTCTCGCTGACTGGGACCGGCTAATTGGGGAGATGGTATGATGAAAGTTGCGTTTGTATCAGAACATGCAAGCCCGTTGGCCGTGCTAGGCGGCGTCGACGCGGGCGGCCAAAACGTTCACGTAGCAGCGTTGGCCGAAGCGATGGCGCGTCAAGGCGCCGAAGTGCGCGTCTACACCCGTCGCGACGATAAACGTTTTCCGGCGACGGTACCTTTTTGTACGGGCGTGCAGGTCGATCACATCGACGCCGGTCCGCCGCGCAACATCGAAAAAGATCACCTGCTTCAGTACATGCCGGCATTCGCCGAACAATTGACGCAGCGCTGGACCGATTGGCGTCCCGACGTCGTGCACTCGCACTTCTGGATGTCCGGCAAAGCATCGCTAGACGCCGCGGGGCCGATGGGCATTCCGGTCGTGCACACGTTCCACGCACTCGGAATCGAGAAGAAGCGGCATCAAGGCAACAAGGACACGAGCCCGGAGGGCCGTTTACTCGAAGAAGAACGGATCGCACGTGAAGCGTCGCACATCGTTGCGACCGCGAGCGCGGAAGCCTTCGAACTCGTGCGCATGGGGACGAATCGTAACGACATCACCGTCGTTCCGTGCGGTGTCGATCTGTCCCACTTCTCGGCGCTCGGGCCGACGGAGTCGCGCAATCGCAAAACACAGCGCATTTTATCGGTGAGCCGTTTGGTGGAACGTAAGGGCATTGCGGATGCCATCACCGCTCTACGGATGTTGCCGAATGCGGAGTTGGTCATTGCGGGTGGTCCCGATCGCGACCACCTTTGGAACGATCCCGAAGCGTGCCGCCTTCGCGATATTGCGCGTTCGCTTGGCGTGGAAGAACGGATCGAATTCCGCGGGCGGGTCGAACGCACGTCGATGCCGCGGCTGTTGCGCTCGGCTGACATCGTGGTGTGCTACCCGTGGTACGAGCCGTTCGGCATCGTCCCGTTGGAAGCGATGGCGTGCGGCGTGCCGGTCGTTGTTGCGTCGGTCGGCGGACTTGTAGATAGCGTCGTCGACGGCGTCACGGGCATTCACGTTGAGCCCCGCTCACCTATCGCGCTGGCTGAAGCCATTCGAAAACTTTTACAGAACGAACGTCTGCGCATCTCGCTCGGCATAGCCGGAGCGCGCCGCGCGAACGAGCGTTACGGTTGGACGCGCATCGCCGCGGAAACGCAGGAAGTTTATCAGCGCGTCATCGTTCAACAGGCGTTTTCAGCGCAAGCATCATGATTGCCGCTATCACGACGCAACGACCGCGCCTCGTGCTGGTACGTCCTCTCGGACTCGGCGACTTCTTGACCGGCGTCCCCGCCTATCGGGCACTTGCGCGTGCTTTTCCAAGCCACCATCGCATCCTCGCGGCGCCGATTGCCCTTGCACCGCTCGCGAAACTGTGCGGCGACTGCATTGACGAAGTCGTAGATACGGCGCCCCTTGCGTCGCTCGATCCGGCGCTTCACTGCGCCGACGTAGCGGTGAACTTGCACGGGAGCGGGCCGCAAAGCCATCGCGTGATTTTGGAAACCGAACCGCGCCGGTTCATCGCCTTCAAGAACGACGAGGTTGGAATACCCGCCGGCGGCCCGGTTTGGCGTGACGACGAACATGAAGTAAACCGCTGGTGCAGGATGCTCGAAGAGAGCGGCATTCCCGCGAACGCCCACGATTTAGATCTCCGGGTGCCGGCCCGATCCGCGCGCGCTTACAACGCCATCTTGTTGCATCCCGGCGCTTCGAGTGAGTCCCGGCGTTGGCCCGTGAAATCTTGGATCGATCTCGCTACGCAACTGCGCAAACGCGGCTATCGTCTGGCGTTCACCGGCAATCGCAACGAGTTCCGCCGGTGCCGCATCATCGCGCGAAACGCCGGCCTTGATATGAATGTGGTGCTTGCTGGGCATACGTCATTAGAAGACCTTGCATCCATCGTAGCGGGCTCGCAAGCGGTGGTATGCGGGGATACGGGAATGGCCCATGTCGCCACGGCGGTGGGAACACCGTCGGTCGTGCTGTTCGGACCTATGAGCCCGGCGCGCTGGGGGCCGCCGCGCGAGCGCCGGCATCATCGAGCGATCTGGCACGGACGCACCGGCGATCCTCATGCAGCCGCCGTCGATCCGGGTCTTGCTGAAATTTCGGTCCACGAAGTACTACAAGAACTGGAATCGGTCTTAGAAACGTCACGCGCAGGTTAAATGCGAAGGAATAAAGACAAGAAACACAATCCGGGCATCTATCAAAAGCTGTTTGCGGAAATCGTAGGAACCTTTATGGTGACGTTGACGGCGACGTCCGTCGACATCCCGTATTACACCACCCATGACGTCGACTACGTTTCGCGATGGCTCGCGCGTGGACTCATCACTGCCGTCGTTATCTACGCTTTTGCCGAAACGTCCGGCGCGCACGTGAATCCCGCCGTGACCATCGGTTTTTGGTTGGCGCGCGTCTTTCCGGGGCGAATGGCGCTCGCGTACCTCGTAGCGGAGTTTGTCGGTGCGTTCCTCGCCGCATATGCGGTCCTATGGTGTTACGGACAGAATATGGTTCTCGGCGCGAGCCATCCGGGCGTCTCATTTACGTTCTTCCAAGCGGCGATCGTGGAAATCGTTTTAACGTTCATTGTCGTACTTACGATCCTCATGACGGCGACGGAAAAAGCGGTTGTCGGCAAAGATTCCGCTTTAGCCGTCGGGTTCGTGGTCGCGGCGTGCGGATTCTTTGGTGGCCCGATTAGCGGCGCATCGATGAATCCCGCACGCTCCATTGCGCCGCAGATCCTCGGCGGCCGTTGGGACCTCGTCCCAATCTATGCCGTCGGCCCGGTCGTCGGCGCGCTGGCGGCAGTCGTCGTGCATTTTCTCATTTGCGGCGGCCCGGACGAAGCCGAACGAGAGGCGGCTCAAGGAAAATAGTTACCATGTGTGCGCGCAGTGTCGATCCCCAGTACTTCATCGACCTCTACCGCCGAGAGCGGGATCCCTGGAACTTCGAGAACAGCGAGTACGAGCGGGAGAAATACAATCGATCGATCGGTGTGCTTCGCGGGTCGTACGCTTGTGCGATTGAGATCGCATGCTCCATCGGCGTGTTCACGAAGATGCTTGCCGCGCGGTGCGGTTCACTTTATGCGATGGACGTTTCGCCGGACGCGGTAGAGCGCGCGCGTGATCGTTGCAAGGCTTTAGCAAACGTTCAGTTTGCAGTAGGAGCCGTTCCCCGCGACTTCCCAAGTGGCCGGTGCTTCGATCTCGTGACGTTTTGCGAAGTCGGCTTTTATTTGGACCGCCGGGATTTGCTTGCAACGCGGAACGCGATCGTAAGCTCCTTGAATCCGGGTGGACAAGTTTTACTCGTGCATTGGACTCCGCCGGTGCACGGGCATGCGACGACCGCAGAAGAAGTCCACGAAAGTTTCTATGCGTCGGGTCTTCGGCTTTGCGCGCATCACGAGGCAGCGACGTATCGCCTTGATTTGTTCGAGAGCGGACAGAAGAGTCAAGGATAGGTTGGAGGACGGTCGAGCGTTGGGTACCTACACGAAGTACTATTCCTCTAGAGGAGGTTTGATTTGGCAAGTGCACGCCAAACGACCGATCACGACGAAATCCAAGAGTGGGTAGAGCGCAATGGTGGCCGTCCCGCTCAAGTAGAAGGGACGGGCGGAATGCTGCGTATCGACTTCGGTGACCGCGACGAGCGTCTCGAGCCGATTACCTGGGACCACTTCTTTGAGATATTCGATGTGAGCGGTCTTGGTTTTCTTTACGATCCCAATGGCCGCTTCAACAAGTTCGTGCAAGCGGGGCACGACGAAACCGGAATCGGCAAGACCGATCCGGATGAAGTTAAAACAGCTGGGCGCGGCGGAGGCAAGAAATCGACGTCGACCCGTAAGAAGAGTTCCAGCGGCCGCAAGAAGTCGACCAGCGCTCGGAAGAAGTCGACCGGCGCTCGGAAGAAGTCGACCGGCGGACGCAAAAAGTCAACCGGCGCACGCAAAAAGTCGACCGGCGCACGCAAAAAATCGACTGGCACTCGGAAGAAAGCATCGAATGGCCGGAAGAAGACGTCCGCGAAATCCGGCACGTCGAGAAAGAAAGCCACCGGCCGCAAGAAAGCCGGCACGCGTAAGACTTCTGCCCGTAAATCAACGTCAACGCGCAAGAAGACCTCAAGCCGAAAGAAGAGCGCGGCCAAGAAGAGTTCTTCGCGTAAGGGAAGCTCCTCGCGCAAGAAGAGTTCTTCCGCAAAAAAGAGCTCGGGACGCAAATACGGCCCGAAGGCCGGCCGCAAGGTCGAGCGCGCGATGCACGAGATGAAAGAAGGCAAGCTTCGTTCCGGCCGCAAGGGACCGAAAGTGAAGAATCGCAAGCAGGCGATTGCGATCGGGCTCTCCGAAGCCCGCCGCGGCGGAGCGAAAGTTCCGCGAAAGAAGTCATCTTCAAAAGGGCGTAAGCGCCGCTAAAACTGCAAGGCCGCCTGCGAAGGCGGCCTTCTTTTGCAGAAAACTTACCATCTCGAGGCGGGCCTTTACCCGAGGGAAACGAAGGCCGGGTGTCAGGGTATCTCTTATGAAGGATCGGATTACCGCGTTCGACCGGCCTCATACCAAGGAACGGCTGCTTTTAAAGCAAGCCGCAACATTGCTTGCCGCCGACCTTTCCCTTGGTGATCTCTTCGATCGTCTCACCCGAATGCTGGCCGAACACATCGACTCGTCGGTGGTGTTTATAGCGCTCGCAAACGCAAGCGGCAATCACGCGATCGAATACTTTTACGATCACGGTGAAATTCGCCGCTATCCCCACATCGAACTGTCACCAAAGTCGCGCGCTCGGGCGGCCATTGAATCGGGCGGCATCATTTGGGGAAATGCGCCGGATGAATGGGCTCCCGGCGGTTCGCACGCAATCAATCAGGACCGTCCTTGGACTAACGACAGCGTTTCGGCGATTTTTGTGCCGATGCGCGCCGCGGGCGAAGTCATCGGCGCGCTTTCCGTGCAGAGCCCCCGAGCGAATGCGTACGACACGAATGACGTAGACATGATTGCCGCCATCGGCCATTATCTCGCGATTGCCGTGCAAAACCAACGCATGTATCAAGCGTTGCAACGCACGGCTGAGTTCGATCCGCTAACGACGCTCGCAAACCATTCGAAGCTCTCGCGCGATCTCGATCGTGCGCTCGCGGGTTCAACGTCGACGCGTCCGTGCGTAGCAGTGATGCTAAACCTCGTCAATTTCGGCATGTTCAACGAAATTTACGGGTATGCCGAGGGCGACGAAGTGTTGCGTCGTGTTGCTCGTGAGTTGCGCGAATTCGAAGAAGCGCACGATCATCTAACGGTCGGGCGGTTTGGCGGTGATGTCTTCATGGCGTTGGTCAGCGACGCGTCGCCCGACCTGATAGACCATTTGGTGGAGCGTCTCGCGACGCGCTTGGCCGGCCTTGCGTACGTATCGCCCGATCAAACGCTGCCGATCTCCGTTGCATGCGGTTACGTGATCGCTCCACTGGAAGCCGGAACGCGTGGCGACGTAACGGCTTTGTGCGTTCACCGTACGCGTTTAAGCCGCAAACAGGGCGGTGTACCGGTCGGTCCCGACGACCTCGACGCCTACACGACGCACGGAAATTTTACCGGCGTCGAAACGATCGTCGAAGGACTGCTGGATCGGGATCCTTACACGCGCGTTCATCTGTTACAAGTCAACGCGATGGCGAAGCTGTGGTCCGAATACAACCTGGAGCTGGATGGCGACATGCTCGCGCAATTACTGCAAGCCAGCTTATTGCACGACGTCGGGAAGCTTTTGGTTTCCGACCGGATTCTGATCAAGCCCGGCCGCCTGACTCGAGACGAGTACGAAGCGATGCAGCAGCACTCCGCATTCGGCAAGCACATTCTGGAGCATCAACCGGGGTATCAAGAAGTCGCGGAGATCGTCGGACAACATCACGAGCGGTGGGACGGCTTCGGTTACCCGTTGGGCTTGAAAGGCGACCAAATTCATCCATTGGCTCGGGCGGTCGCCATCCTCGACGCGTTCTCCGCGATGGTTTCGGATCGCCCATACCACCGAGGCATCAGCGAGACGGCGGCCTTGGCGGAGCTGCTTCGGAACTCGGGAACGCAGTTCGACCCGGATCTGGTCGAGCGATTCGTGCTCTGGCGCGAGGAGGGTTCCCCGCCTCCCCTGGCCTAAGCGGTCACTTGCAGGCATGCGCCCGTAGCTCAATTTGGATAGAGCAAGGCACTCCTAAGGCCGAGGTTGCCAGTTCGATTCTGGCCGGGCGCAAGAATTTGCCGAGCGAAAGCGCCGCAACTGTTTGCGCCCGGCCAGGCGTAGGCCGCGGGCGGCCGAGCCTCCCCCGGGCGCACTTTCGCTCCAGTCGTGACTATGTGTGCTTTGGGGTGCAAGCGGGCCGGGCAGAGTGGCGACAAAGGTCGCGAGAGAGAAATTGTCGGGGCGGGTTGCATGTAGGCGGGCGGCCGTGGTAGCATGGGTTGCTGAACGGACCTCCGAGTCCGTTTATTTCATGTTCGTGGTAGACTGAAAAGTGGCAAAAAAAGAAAATCGTGTGATGGTTGTGATGGCGTGCACGGAGTGCAAGCGACGCAACTACAATACTCAAAAAAATAAACAGAAGACGACGGATCGGTTGGAGCTTAGCAAGTATTGCCGCTTCTGCCGGTGTCACCGTTCCCACCGCGAGACCAAATAATTAGGGGCGCCGCAGGGCGCTCCGAACGCGTAGGGCGGTAGCTCAATTGGTAGAGTAGCGGTCTCCAAAATCGCCGGTTGCAGGTTCGAGTCCTGTCCGCCCTGCCAAGTCATATTTCCCGGGAGACACGTTTCAAAGTGAACGAGCAAAAGAAGAGTGCGGTGACGCGAGGCGCCTCGACGGCGCAGCGCCAGACTCAGTCCATGCGCGGCAACAACTTCGCGCAAGGTGTAATCACCGAGCTCAAGCGCGTTACGTGGCCGACTCGCGACGAGTGGGTTAGCGCGACCGTGCTTACCGTGGTGCTCGTGGTTGGAATCGGCCTGTTCACGTACGCTGCCGACCAACTCTTCGGCTGGCTCTTCAGCCAGATCCACTTGTTGAACGTTTAACGATATCTATGTCTGAATCCGAACGCGAGTACGACGGCGGCGCCGTGCACACCGAAGTTGATCCTGCGACGAGTGAAATCGACACGGGTGATTCGACGCAGTCCGGCGGACCGTTCGCGAGCGCCTTCGATGTTTCCGACGCTGCTGAGGTTTCCGAGGAAACGGCGGAGCAGCCGGAAGAGCGCGCTGCGCGCCAGGGCAAGAAAGACAACCGCAATTGGTTCGTCATTCACACGTACTCGGGTTACGAGAACAAAGTGAAGGCGAATCTCGAACGCCGCATCCATTCGATGGGCATGCAGGACAAGATCTTCCGCGTGCTTGTCCCGATGGAAGACGAAGTAGAATTCAAAGACGGCAAGCGCAAAATCACGCCGAAGAAAGTTTTCCCGGGTTACGTCCTGGTCGAGATGATCATGGACGATCAATCGTGGTACGTCGTGCGCAACACGCAAGGCGTCACCGGATTCGTCGGAAGTCCGGGCCCGGGTGAAAAACCGGTTCCGCTTCAAGACAAAGAAGTGAAGACGATCCTCAAGCAGATGGGCATCGAAGCTCCGAAGCTCAAGATCGACTTCAAGAAGGGCGACCGCATCAAGGTCACGTCGGGCCCGTTCTTCGACTTCACCGGTGTCGTCGACGAAATCCAACCCGAGAAAGAACGCCTTCGCGCGCTCATCTCCATCTTCGGGCGCGAAACGCCCGTTGAGCTGGAGTTCTTTCAGGTGGAGAAGGTCTAGCGTTTGCCTTTTCGTCCGTAGTGTCGTTGCCGCGGGGCTCGTGGACCATAGTCCACTTCACCCGACGGCGCCTAACTACGAACGAAAATGCTGCACGCTTGCAGACGTTTCAAAGACGAGTTGCGGCGGCGGTAAATCAAGATTCTCGTACCAGTGACCCCGGGGTGCGAGATTGCTGAGGGGCAGAGGCTGGCCGCCCGCGGCGACGCCTCAATAAGGAGTAACCATGGCTAAGAAAGTTGTAGGCAAAATCGGCCTGCAAATTCCGGCCGGCAAGGCAACGCCTGCGCCGCCGATCGGTCCGGCTCTCGGACCGTACTCCCTGAATATCATGGATTTCTGCAAGCAGTACAACGAACGTACTGCCTCGCAGGCCGGCATGATCATTCCGGTCGAGATCACCGTTTTCGAAGACCGCACGTTCACGTTCATCACGAAGACGCCGCCGGCGTCTTTCCTGATCAAGCAGGCTTTGAAACTCGACTCGGGTTCCAAAGAACCGAATCGCAACAAAGTCGGCAAACTCACGAACTCGCAACTCGAAGAGATCGCGAAGGTGAAGATGCCCGACATCAACGCCAACGACATCGATGCCGCGAAAAAAATCATCGCCGGCACCGCGCGTTCGATGGGTGTGGAGGTGGAAGCCTAATGCCGCAACATCACGGTAAGCGTTTCCGCAACCTCGTTTCGAATTTCGACAAGAAGACGCTGTACTCGGCGTCCGAAGCCATCTCGATCGTCAAGAAGAACGCCACGGCGAAGTTCAACGAAACCGTCGAAGTGCACGTGCGCCTCGGCGTCGATCCGAAGAAGAGCGATCAGAACGTTCGCGGTACGGTTCTGCTGCCGAACGGCACGGGACGTACGGTCCGCGTCATTGCGTTCGCCAAGGGCGACAACGCCAAGGCCGCGCAAGAAGCGGGCGCCGATATCGTCGGCGACCAAGATCTGATCGACCGCCTCAAGGGCGGCTTCGCCGACTTCGACGTTGCCGTTGCAACGCCGGACATGATGGCGCAAGTCGGTAAGGAACTCGGCCGTATCCTCGCGCAGAAGATGCCGAACCCGAAGGCCGGCACCGTTTCGGCGAATATCGCGGGCGCGATCCGCGACATCAAAGCCGGTAAGGTCGAATATCGCCTCGACAAGACCGGCATCATTCACACGATCGTCGGCAAGGCCGGCTTCGATGAGAATCAGCTGCTCGAGAACGTCAACGCCCTGCTCGACGCCATTGTGCGCGCGAAGCCCGCGGCCGCGAAGGGAACGTACCTCAAGAGCGTAACTTTCACGAGTACGATGGGCCCTGGCGTCAAGGTCGACCCGAACCGCGTGAAAACCACCGCCTAGAGCGGGCAGCCGCGAAATCGGCAGAACTGAAAGCGGCCGGCGCCATTGATGGCAGCCGGCCGCTTTCGTTTCCGAAGCCGAAACACCGAGTAGTCCGGCATCGTATGAGTGTCGTGAAAACAATTGCCGTGGTTCTGCTTGCCGCTGCGTCCTGTCTGCCGAGCGTGGTGCGAGCGCAGCCGACGGATCTCGCGGCCGCCGACCGGTATCGCGCGGCGGCCGCGTGGCTTTCATCGCTGCCGCAGAGGCCCTACATCGCCTACGTGATGGATCAGACCGGTTCTCGAAGGGGACGCGTTCTCGGAACGCTGACGGAAGACGTCGTGGAGCGCCGCGCGGACCGGCGTTCGTGGAATCGCGTGACCGCCGGAACGATGTTTTCGCTGCGCGACGTGAAGATCGGACGGCATTACCTCATTCCGGACGCCTTTCTGCCGTATCGCAATGAAAGTGCGCCGCAGGGCGTGCTACCTACGTTCGACACTCCGGATCCGCAGGGCATCAAAACGATCGCGACCGTCCGGTCCGCCATCAGCTACGACGTCAGCCTCGTGGCAAATGAATCACTCGAGGGCTGCGGGGACGTTGCGCACCTGCGCTTGCGGCCTCTGCACGATCCGCAGCGTTACAACGTGCGCGAGATGTGGGTGCGGCGCACCGACAATCGTCTTTGCAAGGCGACCTTTGCATCGCGGCTCTATCAGGACGACGGTCAGGGAACGCCGTATCCGACGATCGACACCGCATCGCTCGATGAACGCGGTTTGATCACGTCATGGCACTCGTTCGTGCAGCTTCATTTCCTGATCGGAACCTTTGCGGCCGTATCCGATGGCACATTCTCTAATGTCGCCTGGGCGCAGCAGGAGCCGGACTATCTATTCGAACGGTCGCAGTGGGATGCGCACGTCAGGGCGACGCAATCGCCGGCGTCCCCGGTGTCTCGGCGGAGCGCGAACGATGTAATGTAGCCGCTGATTGCGGCGGCGGCCACTACGACCAAGAGCAGGACAAGATATGCGAAAGGTGCCGGGGGCGTCAAGGTCGACCCGAACCGGATCCGCACGACGGCTTAAGACCCACTCACCCAGCTAGCTAGCAAGGCGAAGGCCCGGTCTCAGAGAAGAGACCGGGCCTTGGCCTTTAGTGATCTGAATAAACTTTACGGCCCGGGAGGCTTGCGATTTTTCGGCTGTAGCCTTATTATGATCAGGGATTTAACCTGTGATTTAGGCTGGGATATGTTCAAGAAAGAAGTTAACGAAAGCAACGGCGACCGTCCGCTCGGCCCACGCGGCGAGCGGGGTGATTTTGAGGCCCACGATCACGCAATGTCGATTCCGATGGATCGGGTCGTCCAGGAACTGGTCGACATTCTAGGTGCCGGCACCGTCGCTGCCATAGGCAATGTAAGCGAAACGCGCGCCGTGGCGCAATGGATGGCCGGGCGCGAGCCCCAACGGCCTCACGTGCTGCGTTTCACGCTGCAGTTAGCGCAGATGGTCGCAAACGCAGCGGATCCGAACGTTGCGCGCGCTTGGTTCCAGGGGAGCAATCCGCATTTGGGTGATCGGGTTCCGGCCATTATGTTGCGGACTGAGCCGCTCGCTGAAATTCAGCCGGCGCTGATGGCCGCCGCGCGATCGTTCGCGGCGCGGTAATCCCGCCTCGAAACCCGAGCGCTCGCGCAATGACGGAAGGCTGAATGCCGCTTTGTACGCGCCAATTCCTTAGGCGGATCACAACTTGTACGTCATCGCGTTGAAGGGTACCGTTGAAAGCCGGAGGCAGCTCGCATCATGAACGAAGCGAAGGTCATCCCCTTACAAACGTTGTCCCGTTTGAATCGCGGAACCACGCACGTTTTCGTGCGCGACTACTCCGACGATTTGGAAGTGCTCCACGTTTTCGGCGATTTGGATCTGGCGTGCGCGCAAGAACTCGAATCTATGCTTGTCGAGCTTTCGTCGCAGGAGCATGAACCGGCGGTCGCTGCCAATTTGACCGCATGCAACTATCTGGATTCGACGATTCTCACGGTATTCGTGCGCGCTTCTAAAGAGCTCGGACCGCGTTTCACGCTCGTCGTCCCGCAGAATAGCCCGATCCGACGCATTTTAAGAATTGTCGGGCTCGAGAAAATCCTTCAGATCGTTGAGGACACCGACAGCGCCGCTACGGCGATGGGCGCAACGCTGCCTCGACCGTAACGTGCTCTTAGACCGGCGTAACTCTGCCGGTACTTAAATCGTAAACGGCCCCCGCAATCGCGAGGCAGCCTTCACGAACGGCCTTTGCCAACATCGGAGAGCGTTCCGTGATTGCCGATGCGTTGCGCCGCACATTCTCTTCCACCGCCGCGCGATAGTGATCCGCGGCTCCGCGCGTCGCTACGGCTGCGGGAGCGATAGAAGAAACGAGGCGCGCGATGTGCCCTCGAAATTCCGAGCCGTCGTTGACCTGCTGCATCGCCGCAGCGACTGCGCCGCAACCCGAATGTCCCAACACCAAGATCAGCGTCGACTTGAGCATTTCAAAGGAATATTCCATCGACCCCAAGCCGTCGTCGTTGACAAGATTGCCCGCGACGCGCACGACGAACACGTTCCCGGGCTCCTGATCGAAGATTGTTTCGATCGGAACGCGTGAATCGGAACACCCGAGCACGACGGCGAACGGCTTTTGCCCGGCAGCAACTTCCACGCCGAAAGCGGTCATTTCATGAAGGAGCGAGCGGCCTTCGACGAACCGCTGATTGCCGTCGAGCAGGCGTTGCATGTCGGAATTGGTTTCGATGGGCACCCGCACACATTCAGGTTAACGAACGATCGAAACCTTCCCGGAGTGCAGATCGTAGACGCCGCCCGCGATCTTGAGCGATCCGGCTTTGACTGCGTCGGCAACGATGGACGAGCGCGCGGTCAGCGCTGCCATATTGTCGTGCACGTTGCGCTCGATGGCGTTGGTGGCCCAATCTCCTGGTGAACCCTTTGTGGCCTTGGCTGCGGGAGCGAGAGCCTTCACCAACGTTTGGATGCTGCCGGGTTGGGACGTTCCGTTTTTTACGTACTCGAGAGCGGCCTTTATGGCTCCGCATTGCGAATGACCGAGCACGAGGATTAGCGACGATTTCAAAACGGCGATTGAGTACTCGATCGACCCCATGCCGGCGTCGTCGACGAAATTTCCGGCGAGTCGAACGCCGAATATGTTTCCGGGAATCTGATCGAAGACCGTCTCGACAGGGACTCGCGAATCCGAGCAGCTGAGAATAATCGCGAACGGGCTTTGGCCTTCCGCCAGCTCCAGGCGGCGGGCCGTGAGGGGCGGACAGGCGGCCTTGTCGGCGACGAACCGGGCGTTCCCGTCAAGAAGCGTCGCGAGGGGACCTTTTGGTTCGGCGGCCGCCCCGGCAACGGGAAAGCCGGCGGCGGTTAAGGTTGCGAGGCTGAGACCTGCCCCAGCGAGGAAAGTGCGGCGATCGTAGCTCATGATGCCCGCTTGGCCATCAGCAGAACGAGGCCCTCGGCCCTTTTCGGCCTTGCGTCGAACCCCGCTCTTATGGTATTCTCTGCGACGGCTCCGAAGACCGTAGAGGTCCGCCAGGACTTAATCTTAAGCTTCGCCACCGTTTGTGCGAGCGCGTCAGCAGCCGCACGAGTTGGAGCGTCAGCATAAACTCTACCGAGGTGCGTAAATAAGAGATTTTCGTCATTGCCCGCAAGTGGCAAACGACGTTTGGATCTTCTTAAGCGCCCTCCGGACGGATGGAGCGCTTTTTTAGTCCCCTTGAGGGACTCGTAAACGAAAGCGACACTAAACGTCATGCCAACCGCACGTAAAGAAGCCGCGGTACAAGAACTGCGCAACCGGCTCGCCGGTTCGCAAAACTTGTTCCTGACCGACTTTGCGGGCCTCTCCGTCGAAGAGATTACTAAACTTCGCGGCGAGCTTCGTAAAGACGGCAGCACGTATGCAGTCGTCAAGAACACGCTTTTCAAACGCGCAGCGGGCGAAGACATCGCCGCGTTGCTCGAATCGCATTTGCACGGTCCTACCGGTGTCGTTTTCGCTGGAAACGATCCGGTCGCTCCCGCGAAGGCGATTAAGAAGTTCGCAGATGACAGCAAGAAACTCGGCATCAAGGCAGCCTACGTCGACGGCAAGTACGTCGATGCAGCGCAAGTCAACGTCCTCGCGTCGTTGCCGTCGAAATCCGAGCTCGTTGCAAAACTCGTTGGTTCGCTCGCAAGCCCCCTGCGCGGTCTCGTTACCGTGCTCTCGGGGAATCAGAGCGGCCTTGTCCGTGTGCTCAACCAGATCCGCGAGCAAAAAGATGCCGCGGGTTCGAACGCTTAAGGGAGATCCTGAATTATCATGGCAGTTGCCGAACTCATCGACCAGATCGATAAACTCACCGTTCTCGAGCTCGCGGACCTCGTCAAGCAGCTCGAAGAGAAGTACGGCGTCAGCGCGGCCGCTCCGGTTGCGATGATGGCCGGCCCGGCCGCCGGCGCAGCCGCTCCGGCTGCCGAGAAGACCGAATTCGACGTGATCCTCGCGGAAGCGGGCGCGGAGAAGATCAAGGTCATCAAGGCCGTGCGCGAACTCACGAGCCTGGGCCTCACCGAAGCCAAGGCGTTCGTTGAAAGCGCGCCCAAGGCCGTCAAAGAAGGCGTCACCAAAGACGAAGCCGAGAGCGTCAAAAAGAAGCTCGAAGAAGCCGGCGCCAAGGTCGAGATCAAGTAATCCTTCGTTTCGACGAAATGAATGGGAGCGTGAAAACGCTCCCGTTTTTATTTGCGTACACGGAGTAGTAATCGCTGCGAACCACTCGAGCGAGCTTCCGTTTTCTTGCGGGCGCCGGCGCGCTCGCAACAGAAGTGACGAGCAAATCGAACGGACTTTTCTGCGGAGGGATGCGTGAATCAACCGGGATCGGATGTTATCGGAACGCTTCTTGTTTGGATCGTCATCGTTGGTTTGGTATTAATTCGCTCTTCGCGGGCGCAGCGTATTAGTGTAACGCGCATGTGGGTGATGGCCGGCATTCTTATGCTGGTCGCCGCTTTCGCGATTTATTCGGCCGAGAGGCTCTTCCCGGCACCGGTATGGCAAATTGCAATCGCCGTCATGCTCGGAATTGCGGCCGGCATCCCCGTCGGAACGTTACGCGGCCATCACATGCAGGTCAGCGCAACGGACCGTCATGGGGTGATGCAACTCGGCCCTTCGTGGGCGACGGCGGCAATTTATCTCGGTGCATTCGCCGTGCGCGCCTTGATTCGTTTCATCGTTCCTGCGAACAGTCCACTGGGGACGGTAGTCGGAGACGGCGTGCTGGTCTTCGCTATTGCGATCGTCGCGACGACCTATTACACGGTGTACCGAAAGTATGAAGCTTTAGATCGCGCTCCCCTGCCCGTGTCGCAAACGTAGCGTTTTTCGATGAGTCGCTTCGGGACCGGCTGGGAAAGCTCAAGTCGCTAAAACATACTTGAAACGACTGTTTCAATTTGGTAGACTGCAGGCATGACCCGTACCGCTGACGCGCAGCGGCGGGCCGAGCTCCTCGATTCGATCGTGGACTATGCCTTCGCCAATGGCCTTGCCGATTTGTCGTTACGCCCGTTGGGCGCGGCGGTCGGTATAAGCCCGCGCGTTTTGCTGTATTACTTCAAATCGAAAGAGGCGTTAATCGAAGAGATTCTCGCCGGCGTGCGGTCGCGGCAATTCGCCGGTTTTGCACGATTGCGCGAAGCGAATTTCGAAACGCCGGCCGAGGCGTGCCGCGCGGTGTGGCACATCGTTCGGGATCCGAAAAACGAAGCGTTGTTCCGGTTTTTCTTCGAAGTCTTCGGCATGGCGCTTCAGGATCGCAAACGCTTCGGAAACTTTTTGCAGGGGGCCGTTAAGGACTGGCTCGATTTCCTGGCCCATCCCTACCTAGAAGCGGGCGTCACGCAAGAAGACGCATATGCGTATGCTACCGTGATTCTTGCCGGCTTTCGCGGATTAGTGATGGATTTGTGCGCGACGCGCGAGCGGGAGCGCATCGATCGTGCCTTTGAGATCTGGATTCGCTCCACGGATTTTTAGCAAACGTAAATAGGAGCCACGTAATGCTCAATAAGCGAAATGCGGCCATGTCGTTCATCTTTATAACCGTGTTGCTCGACATGCTCGCCTTGGGCATCATCATTCCGGTTTTCCAGCCCCTGATCTTGAGCTTTGCGCACGGCAATTACGCCAACGCATCGCTTTACAGCGGCGTTTTCGCAACGATCTTTGCCATCGTGCAATTCTTTGCCGCGCCCGTACTCGGCACGTGGTCGGACAAGGTGGGACGCCGTCCGGTGGTCCTGTTGTCAAACATCGGCACAAGCATCGATTACGCAATTCTCGCCCTTGCGCCGAATCTCCAGTGGCTTTTCATCGGGCGCGTGCTTTCCGGCGCGACCACCGCAAGCATCATCGTCGCAAGCGCGTATGTTGCCGATGTAACCCCGGAAGACAAACGCGCCGGCGCTATCGGCATGATCAGCGCGGCGTTCGGCATTGGTTTCGTGCTTGGACCGGCCCTCGGCGGTTTTTTGGGCGCGCACGATCCGCGGTTGCCTTTCTGGGTCGCCGGCGGATTGAGCTTGGCAAACTTCTTCTACGGTTTGCTAGTTCTTCCGGAGTCGCTCGGCCGGGATCATCGCAACGCGTTTTCCTGGAAGCGCGCGAACCCGCTCGGCTCGGTGAGAATGCTGCGCCGCCACCCCGAGCTTTCCGGACTTGCAACAGTCAACGCGCTCGGATACATCGCACATGAAGCGTTGCCACAACTCTTCGTGCTCTACACGATGTTCGCGTACGCCTGGACTATGCGTACGATCGGCATTTCGCTTGCTATCGTGGGAGTCGCCACGATTCTTGTTTCAGCCTTCGTCATCCAACCGGTGGTGGACCGGGTCGGCGAGCGGCGGGCGTTGCTAATCGGGCTCGCAGCCGGAACGGTGGGCTTTTTGTTGTACGGTGGAAACCAGCTGCTGTTCTGGATCGCTATCCCGGTCAGCATGTTGTGGATGATTGCCTCATCGGCATCGCAAGCGCTAATGACGCGCCGGGTGGGAAAGAACGAGCAAGGCGAGCTGCAGGGCGCAATTCAGATGCTGCGCAGCATCGGCATGATCGTCGGACCACCGATTTTTACGGGCGCCTTCGCTTACTCGATCGCCAATACGCATGGGTGGAGGATGCCGAGTGCCGCCTGGATCATCGGCGCCGTGTTACTGGGCGCATCGATGATCGTAGCTGTCCGAGTTACGAATCGTGCCGACGACGTTCACGAACGTGTGCCCACCGGTGAAGTCCTCGAAGAAGCCCAGCTAGGCGACGTAGCGCCGGTCCCGGAATAACAAAAGAAAAGGCTCCGCATATGCGGAGCCTTTTTTATCGCTCGATCGCGATCGTTACCAAATCTGGCAGCGATCTTTCGCCGTGCGAACCATTGCGTCGGGAAGTTTGCAGCCCCATGCCTTGGCGAATTCCGGCATGTTCGACAGCGTCGCATTCACGCGGAACTTGTCGTACGGATGCGGATCGACGGTTGCAAGCATCGATGCGTACTGCGGACGTTCGTTGCTGGCCCAAACGCGCGCCCAACCGATGAAGAAGCGCTGTTCCGGCGTGAAGCCGTCGAGTACCTGACGCGGATGTGAAGCCTGCCATTTTTCGAACGCTTTGTAGGCGATCGTCAAACCGCCGAGATCGGCGATCGCTTCGCCTTCGACGAGTTTGCCTTGCTCGTGCACGCCCGGCACCGGCTGCAAGGCGTCGAACTGGTTCACGATGCAGTTAGAGCGCTTCGTGAAGTTTGCTGCATCGCTTGCCGTCCACCAATCGGTCAGGTTTCCGGCCTTGTCGAACTGACGGCCTTGATCGTCGAAGCCGTGCGTCGATTCGTGTCCGATAACGGCGCCGATGGCGCCGAAGTTCACCGCCATATCGGCTTTTGCGTCAAAGAACGGCGGCTGCAGGATGCCTGCGGGGAAGTTGATGTTATTCTGCGTTGGGTCGTAGTAGGCGTTGACCGTCGGCGGCGTCATTTCCCACTCCGAGAGATCGACGGGCTTGCCGATCTTTGCGAAATCGTACTTCGTCGCGTAGACATTCGCGGCCATAACGTTCGAAACGTACGGGCCTTTGCTAACCGCAAGCGAGCTGTAGTCGCGCCACTTGTCCGGGTAGCCGATTTTGATGCCGAACGCGTCGAGTTTTTCAACCGCCTTCGATTTTGTGGCCGGCGACATCCACGAGAGCGTCGGGATGTCTTCACGTAGCGTTCCCTTTACGTACTTCACGAGTTCGAGCGCGCGCGCTTTGGCGGCGGCTGGGAACTCTTTTTGCACGTAGGCTTGACCGAGCGCTTCGCCGAGAGCGCCGTCCGTTGCGCGAACGCAACGCTTCCAGCGATCGAGTTGGGTCGTCGTTCCGGAAAGCGTCTTGGAGTAGAAATCGAAGTTCGCGTCTACGAAACGCTGGGGAAGCGTGCGCGCGAACGCGTGGATCGTCTGCCAGCGCAAGTACGTCTTGATTTGCGTGGGCGTCCACGTTGCGAAATCCGTGTTCAACGCCGCAAAGTACGTCGGCTGCGCAACATTGATAGCCGCCGGCTGGACGCCGGAGGTTTGCATGAACGATGCCCAGTCGAAGTTCGGCGTCATCTTTTGTACGCCGGCGAGATCGGTCTTGTTGTACACCGCTTGCGGGTCGCGATCTTCAACTCGCGATTTTTGCGCTTTCGCCATCGTCGTTTCCATGTCCATGACGGTTTGCGCATCCGCGGCCGCTTGAGGTTGCGACTCGCCGAGCAGCGTGAACATCTGCGTCACGTGTCCGACGTAGGCTTGTTGGATCGCCTTGCTCTTCGCGTCTGTCTTCAGATAGTAGTCGCGATCCGGCATGCCCAGACCGGATTGTCCGAGTTGCGCGATGTTCAGCGAGCTGTTCTTGAAATCGGCGCCCGAGCCGAAACCGAAGAACGCGTCGACGCCGTCCATCTGCAGCGACGCAACGAGCGGTGCGAGATCTTTGGTGCTGGAGAGTTTGTCGATCGACTGCATGAGCGGATCGAGCGGAGCAGTTCCCGCTTTCTCGATTTGCGCGGTATCCATGCAGCTGGAATAGTAGTCGCCGATCTTCTGTTCGTTGCTGCCTGCAGCGGCGTTAGCTTCCGATGCTTGATTCAATAACGAATGAAGGACGTCGTTGTTGTGGTCCGCGAGGATGTTGAACGAGCCCCACGAGGGGTACGCGCTTGGAATCGGGGTTTTCTTGAGCCATCCGCCGTTGGCGAATTGATAGAAGTCCGTGCACGGTTTACACGTGCGATCGAAGGAACTGAGGTCGATGCCGCTCGTCGCTTTACTGACCGCGGCACGAACGGTACCGTCAGTAAAGAGCAACGTAACGGCAGCGACCACGGCTGCAAAACGCAGCGCGGTCGATTTCGTAAAGTGCATGCGAGTAAGTACGCGAGCTGCTCCCGCACTCCCGCTAGAGTTTGTGCGCCGTATTCTCGTTGGAACTAAAGCGTCCGAACGTTCCCGGGTTGTCGTGGAACTCGTTCTGGAGGTCGCTTACGCGGTGGTCATCGCGCGGGTGGTCGGAAAGCATCTCCAGCGGCACGCCGCTCGGCTTTGTTTCAAAGCGTTTGAACAGCCACACCATGCCCCACGGGTTGTAGCCGGCCTGGGCGCACGTGTACGCGCCGAGATGATCTGCGTTACTTTCTACGGCGCGGGAGAAGTTCATCGCCTGCGCGTTTGCGAGGAAGTTCACCGCCAGATTGCCCATCTGGCTGCGACCCACCAGCAGCCCGATGAGCGTTGCTCCGATCTGCAAGTTTTGGTCTTTTTGCGCCAGGTTGTAAACGTCGTGGTGAATGTCGTGCGACGTTTCGTGACACAGAACGCCGGCCAGCTCTTCCTGATTTTGCGCGAACGTCATCATGGCGGTCGTCACGTACACGTTGCCGCCGGGAACCGCAAAAGCGTTGGGCTGGCTGTCTTTGACCAAGATGAAATGGAACGGTGTGAAGTATTTTTGATCTGCAACGGCGGAAATTCGCTTGGCAATCGGCTCCAAAACCTTGTAGTACGGCGAGGATTGGACGATCACGCCCTGCTGCTGCAGTTGCTGATACTCTTGCTGACCGATCTGCATCTCCCATTGCTGCTGGTCGTTTAGCGCCGAAGCCGGCGCCATGGCGCTAAGAAGCAGACTCAGAGAAACGGCAGTCCCGAGACCTAGCCGAGCAATCGTACGCATCAATTGATTTCTTCCCACATTCTACTAAACGTGTCGCCCGGCCGATCTCGTTCCAAAAACGAAGCGGGCCTCGCATGGGAAGCCCGCTTTTGTTTTCACACCAACCGTGGATCAGGCCCTCGGCCTAATCCTCTAATGGACTAAGAAGCCCACCAGCAGCAGCGCTACGATGTTCAAGACCTTGATCATCGGGTTGATGGCCGGACCCGCCGTGTCTTTGTACGGATCGCCGACCGTGTCGCCGGTGACGGCCGCCTGATGGGCGGTAGAACCCTTGCCGCCGTAGTGGCCGTCTTCGATGTACTTCTTGGCGTTGTCCCACGCACCGCCGCCCGTTGTCATCGAGATGGCGACGAAAAGGCCGGTGACGATGGAGCCTACGAGAATGCCGCCCATCATTTGTGCAGCCGTGTCGCCTTTGAGGATGTTGAAAACGCTCAAGAGCACCACGACGACGGGAACGCCGACCGGAATCAGCGCTGGAACGATCATTTCTTTGAGCGCAGCCGACGTAACGATACCTACGGTGGTCCCGTAGTTGGGTTTCGCGGTGCCCTCCATGATGCCCGGAATCTCGCGGAACTGACGGCGCACTTCCTCGACGACGGATCCCGCCGCGCGTCCCACGGCTTCCATTGCAAGCGAGGCGAACAGATACGGCAGCAAGCCGCCGATGAAGAGTCCGGCAAGCACATAGGGATTGCCGATCGCGAAAAGATTCGTAACGCTTGCCGCGCACGCGGTCGGATTTGAAGCCCCTCCGCCGCATTTGGCTTTGATCAGCTCTTGTAAGAACGATGCAAACAAGACGACGGCGGCGAGAGCAGCCGAACCAATCGCATAACCTTTGGTTACCGCCTTCGTTGTATTGCCGACGGCGTCGAGCGGATCGGTGACGTTGCGAACGTCCTCCGGCATTTCGGCCATTTCCGCGATGCCGCCCGCGTTATCGGTGATCGGGCCGAACGAGTCGATCGCGACAACGATGCCGGCAAGGGAAAGCATTGCCATGACGGCGATGCCGACGCCGTACGTTCCGTCGAGCGTATAGCTGACGAGAATGCCGATGACGATGACGATGGCCGGCAACGCCGTTCCTTGCATGGAAACGGCAAGTCCCGCGATCATGTTCGTTGCGTGTCCCGTGATCGAAGCTTTCGCGATGCGTTGCACCGGCGAGAACTGCGTGCCGGTGTAATACTCCGTGATGTACGTAATAGCACCGGTGATTAAAACGCCGACGAGCGCGCAGATAAAGATCGAAGTGCCGCTGACTCCCGAAGCGTCGGTGAATACGGCTTTGGAGAGGAAGAAGAATGCGATAAGCGCGAGGATGCCGGCGACGATCATGCCGGTGTACAGCGAACTCATGATCCGCGCACGGTCGACCTTGCCGATTCCGACGAGCCAAGAACCGATAATCGACGCCACGATCGAGAAAGCGCCGAGCAGTAGCGGAAATGTCGTCGCGTTCGGCCATTTATCGCCGAAGACGAGATTTCCAAGCAGCATTGCCGCGACCGTCGTTACGCAATACGTCTCGAAGAGATCGGCCGCCATGCCGGCGCAGTCGCCTACGTTGTCACCGACGTTATCCGCGATTACGGCCGGATTGCGCGGGTCGTCTTCGGGAATGCCGGCCTCCACTTTGCCGACCAAATCCGCACCGACGTCCGCCGCCTTCGTATAAATGCCGCCGCCGAGACGAGCGAAGACCGAGATCAGCGAGCAGCCGAAGGCCAATCCGACCATCGCCGCGAGCGATCGCGTCGCGTCGCCATGATTCACCTGAAGCAGGAAGGCATAGTAGCCCGACACCGCCAGTAAGCCCAGGCCAACGACTAGCATGCCCGTCACCGTACCACCGCGGAAGGCTACATTGAGCGCCGGCCCGAGGCCGCCGCGCGCCGCCTCGGCGGTGCGCACGTTGGCCCGAACCGAAACGATCATGCCGATGAAGCCGGCGGCTCCCGACAAGATCGCGCCGACCAGGAACCCGAGCGCCGCTTGCCAGCCAAGGCCGGGCGCGATAAAAATCAGGATCGCGAGCACAATGGCTACGATCCCGATCGTGGTGTACTGACGTTGGAGGAAGGCCATCGCGCCTTCTTGGATAGCCGCGGCGATCTGCTTCATGCGCTCGTTGCCGTCCGGTTGTCTCAAGACCCAGAAGGTCAAGACAATTCCGTAAATTACGGCGAGCGCGCCACCGACCAACCCGGCCAATATCGCGGATTGAGACGTCACGTATTTTCCTTATAGTAGTAGCAGCATAGAGGCGCCCTAAGAGCGCCGCTTCACGCCGTGCGTACTGCGATAGGAGTAGTGAGTCCTTTGTCGCTTATGCGACTTTTTCCGCGATGCGACTTTTAGCGGAAGCGTTTGAGCTGCCGCCTACTTTCCTTGCTGGCGGAAACGTTCGTGCGATTCAGCGATCACGCGGCGCGCGTGTGCGGCGTCACGCCACTCGCCCACTTGCGTCTTCTTGCCTTCGAGCGCTTTGTAGGTTTCGAAGAAGTGCGAGACTTTGCGCAAAAGGTGCGGAAAAATCTGCGTGTAGTTGTAAATCTCTTCGAATGCCGGTTCACCGACCGGAACCGCGAGAATCTTGTCGTCTTCTTTGCCGCCGTCGATCATTTCCAGCAAGCCGATCGGGCGCGCGGCTTCGAGGCAGCCTGGGAACGTCGGTTCGATTACGAGGACGAGGACGTCGAGCGGATCGTCGTCCAATGCCAGCGTTTGCGGCGCAAAACCATAGTCGCCCGGATAGTGAATTGCCGAATGGAGTGCGCGGTCCAAACGGAAGATATCAAGCGTTTTGTCGTATTCATACTTGTTCCGCGACTTCTCCGGGATTTCAACGATGACGTTGATTTCGTCGGGTTGATTCTCGCCCAGCGGAAGATTCAAGTAGTTGCGGGGACTATGCTCTTTCATTACGGGGATTTGCATTTCGCGCCGCTTTTAGACGGGACCTCGACGCTTTAAGTCGCAACAGAGGAAGCAATGGAAAACGTCGAGTTTCTAGTGGCGGGATGCGGGCCGGCCGGTGCGCAGGCCGCGCGTGAGGCGGCTTCCCGCGGCATTCATACCGTCGTGCTGGAAAAAGACGCCGTGGTCGGTGCGAAACGCGTTTGCGCCGCGGGATTGCGCCCGCGCTTTTGCGAGACGTTCGACTTGCCGCGCGAAATCGTGCACTGTGATACGCCGCGCTTAGCGCTCTTCGACACGAATGCCCGCGAGCACGAAGTGTTCTTCGGTCCCGGACACACGTCAACGCGCGAGGAGCTCGACGGAACGATGGCGCGGCTTGCGAGTGCCGCGGGCGCAGAAATACGAACGCAATCGTTGCTTCGCTCGTTCGAACGTGACGCCGGCTCGACGATCGTCGAATACGCGGACTTGCAACGCGGTACGCGCCAGCGCATTCGTGCGCGTCATGTCTTCCTGGCGCAAGGCGCAACCGCTCGTTTCGAATCGCTGAGCGCAGCTCGCCATTTCGTCGACGAGCGTTGGCGCGACGGTTTGATGACGACCTTGCAGTACCGCGTGTACCTCGATCGTCCGGCCGCTGCCATTGCTTACCAAACGCTGGAACTGCATTACTACCCGGCGCGCGACGGACGCCAAATCGTAGCATGGATGTTTCCCAAACGCGATCATCTCGCGATAGGTCTCGGTTTGATAGGGAAATTGGAAGGCAGCGTCCTGCGCGAGGAACTCGATGAATTTACCGAGCGTGTGCGAACGCGGCTTTATCCCGACGCGAGGGTGATGCGGGTCAAAGAAGAGGGTCATTTGCTGTACGGCGGTTTGCCGCGAGCGGAGGTCGGATCGGACGGTGTAATGATCGGCGGCACGGCCGCCGGGCTGGTGGACGCGACGAACGGCGAAGGGATTTTCGAAGCCGCGATGAGCGGGCGATTTGCGAGCGACGCGGTTGGGGAACATCGCAATGACGCGGCAAAGAGCGCCGAACGCTATGCCGCCCGGCTGACCAAGCGTTTTGCGCGACGGCTTGCGCACCGGGTGAAGCTGATGCGGTTCCTGGAAGAGCGGCCCGTGCGTTACGGCTTCCTGTTCGAGCAGCTCGCGGCCTCGCCGCGTTTTGCAGACGCTTTGCAGCGCGAAGACCACGAGCGGACACCGTTCGACCGGCTTTGCTTATACGTGCAGGCGCTGCGTTTCGGCGCGCGTTCCCTGCTGGCATAGGCTAAAGGGCTCAGAGGCAAGAACCCTGCGCCACCGGATCAACTGACGCGTGTCGACGATAGCTATTACGGAAACGGAGTTCCAAGCGCTTCGCGATATCATTCGCGAACGGTTCGGCATTTATTACGACGATACGAAGCAGTTCTTGTTGCAGAGCCGCTTGCAGACGCGGTTGTTGAAATGCCGTCTGAACGATTTCGGCGCGTACTTTACTTATCTCACGACGTCGCTCGAGCGCGAGAAAGAGTGGGCTGAGCTGGCATCGGTCCTGAGCAACAACGAAACGTATTTCTTCCGCGAACGCGCGCAGCTCGACGTGCTGGCGACTCAAGTCGTCGACGAAGCGGCGAAAACGGGCGGGAGGCTTCGCATCTGGTCTTCGGCATGCTCGACCGGCGAAGAACCCTTCACGATTGCGATGATGCTCGCGCAAACGCGAAAGCTTGCCTCGAGCGCCCTGACGATTCGTGCGACAGACCTCTCGCCCCGCGCCCTGGAGAAAGCCAACACCGGGTTCTATCGCGAGCTCTCTTTCCGGGCGACCGCGCCCGAGATGGTCCAGAAGTACTTCCGCCCTTTTGAAGGCGGTTTCTTCATCAATGACGACATCAAGCGAATGGTCGAGTTCTCGCGTTTGAACCTGCTCGAATCCCGGGCGGTGGCAAGCATGGGAACCTTCGACGCGATCTTTTGCCGCAACGTGCTTATCTATTTTGATAAACCGACGCAAAAACGCGTCGTTGAGGCGTTTGCCAACGCGCTGCGACCCGGTGGGTATTTGTTTCTGGGTCATGCCGAATCGATAATGCGCTTAACGGATCTCTACGAACCGGTCATCTCGCCTAAGGCGATTTACTACCAACGGAAATGACGACATGGATTCGATCAACGTTCTTGTAACCGACGACTCCGCGTTCATGCGCCGCGCCATTACGAAAATGTTGGAAAACGAAGCCGACATTCGCGTCGTCGCGACCGCGCGCAGCGGCGAAGAGGCGATCGGCAAGGTGCAGCAGTTCGGCCCGGACGTCATTACGATGGACGTTGAGATGCCCGGCATGGGCGGCCTCGAAGCGGTCCGGCAGATCGTCGCCGATCACCGCATTCCGATCATCATGTGCAGCTCGCTCACGCGAGAGGGCGCCGAAACGACGTTCCGCGCGCTCGAGCTGGGCGCCGTCGATTTTATCCCGAAACCCGACGCGGCCTACGTGAACATCACCGACGTTGCGCGCGACCTCATCAGTAAAATTCGCGCAGTCGTGCGCCGCGGTGCCTCACCGCGGCCGCAACCGGCGCCGGTTGCCGAACGCGGCTTCGTTCCGCCGCTACGCCTGTCGGTTCCGCGCGTGCCGAGCGATGCGCGATTCCAATGTGTCGCCATCGGCACTTCGACCGGCGGCCCGGTCGCACTCTCTCACGTCATCCCGCGACTCCCGGCAAACTTTCCCGTGCCCATCCTCATCGTGCAACACATGCCGCTCGGCTTCACGCGTCCGCTTGCAGACCGTTTGAACTCGCAAAGCAAAATAACGGTGCATGAAGCTGCCAACGGCATGGTTCTGGAAGCCGGTACCGCGCTCGTCGTCCCTTCAGGCAAGCAAGTATCGCTTCGCCGGCGGTCGCCCGGCGAAACCGAGGTGCGGCTAGTAGACGACGACGGTTCGTCGCTGCATGTCCCGAGCGTCGATTCGATGACCGAAGAAGTCGCGGACGTTTTTGGCCCCGCGGCGCTCGGCGTTATCTTGACTGGAATGGGGCAAGATGGGGTTAGAGGTTTGCGCAGGCTTAAGGAGCGCGGCGGTTACGTCATCGGACAAGATGAAGCAACGTGCGTCGTGTACGGTATGCCCCGCGCAGTCGCCAAAGAAGGCCTCGTAGATCGCGTTGCACCTTTGAACGAAATCGCTGCCATCATCACGGATCTGACTTCCGTAGCAAAGACTTAACGCCCAGGCGTCATGGACATGTTTCGTAGGGTAGGAGGCTTTGTGGAATCTGTGAATATCTGCTCGGTCATGCGCGGACGCATGGCACTCGGGGTTGCATGAAGCTGAGCCGTAGTCCCCGTCGCTACGTCATCGGCGGCATCGAGCTTTCGAGAGAAGAGATCGTTCACAAGTACTTGCACTTGGTGAAGTACGTGGCCGGTCGAATCTCCGTCAATCTTCCGCCGAACGTTGAGATCAACGATCTCATAAACGACGGCATTTTGGGTTTGATCGACGCGATCGAAAAGTACGATGACGCGCGCGGGGTGAAGTTCGAAACCTACGCGATCACCCGTATCAACGGGGCTATTCTCGACGCGCTTCGTTCGCTCGACTGGGTGCCGCGTGCCGTTCGCCAGCGGGCCCGCGAACTGGAGCGGACGCATCATGAATTGGAGACCGAACTCGGCCGGGTTCCAACCGACGACGAAGTTGCGGCTCGGATGAACCTGACGCGCAAGGAGTTCGATCAAGTTGTCCAGCGCGTGCGCGGCACCGCCGTGCTTTCGCTTGAAGAGTTTCTGCCGAACGAAAAGGGCTACGAAATCCCGCTCGTCGATACGCTGCGCGACGAGGGCAACGACGTCACAAGCGAAGTCGAATCTCGTGAAGTCCGCACCGAACTCGTGCAAGCGGTCGAAAATCTGCCGCCGCAAGAGCGCACCGTTATCAGACTCTATTACTTCGAGGGGCAGACGCTCAAAGAGATCAAGGGCGCACTCGGGGTGTCGGAGTCACGCGTTTCGCAAATCCACGCCCAAGCCGTTATCCATCTGCGTCAACGGTTGCGTGAGCTGCGCGAGGACCTGGGCTATCGCGAAGGCGACCCGAACATCAAGCAAAAGTACCTCCGGAAGCCTCAGCCGCCGGCCGAAGAGGCCGATAGTAAAGTAGAACGCACGTTGCGGGGGGAAGTAACGGGCAATGGCGATTCGCCCAGTGGATCTTCAACTGGCTTATATGGCCGCTCCACAGAGCGCGGCCCAGGTTAACAGCGCCCAGAACGCTCCGCAAGCGGCTCAACAGGCGGCCCAGGCAACCTTCGCCGCCGAACTCGAAAAGCGCGAAGAGACTGTCGAACAGACGCAGTCTGCGCACGGTTCGCTGATTCAGACGAACGCCGACGGCCATCAGGGCGGACAGGGATATACCCCGCAGCAACGGCAGCGTCGCGGCCCTTACGAAGATGAAGGCAACGCCCTCGGGCTGGCCGGCGACGGCGAGCACTTCATCGACGTCACCGTTTAGAGCCTTAGCCGCGTGTCGAATCTCGATCCGCTAACCGCCATTGCAGCCCGCGCGGCGCTTGCGGCACAGAATTTTACGGCGGATACGGCCGTCGATCTTGGTGTATCGGCAGAGGTTCTGCAGGCGCAGATCAACGTCGGCGACCTTCTCGATGCGCTTGTGTTGCCTCCGCAAAACGGCGTCGACCGCATTTCGCTGCTGGGTCAGACTATCGCGGCGCAGTTGCCGCCCGGGATCGACCCGGGCGAATCGATGCTGTTGCAGGTCACGGGATTTCAAGGTCAGCAGATTTTCGTTCGCAATCTCGGCACGATCGATCCCGAAAACCCGCCGGCGGTGGTGAACGTGGAGTTCGAACCGCCGCCCGAAGGCGCGGTGGTCTCCGCAATTCTGACGAACGATCCAACGCCACAGGGCGCTATGGCGCCGCCGGCGGCGCCGGCGGCCGTTGCGCCGCCGCCGACGATTGCGCCGCCCCGTGAAGTGTTTGTAGCTGCGTCGGTCCGGCCCAACCCCAACGGCGGCGCTCCGGTTCAACCGCGCGTCGCTGTCTCGAAACAAGACGGCGAAGTGGAAGTGCGACTTGCGGTCAATCGCACGGCGACCACGCCGCGCGCGCCGCAACCGTTGCCCGCTCAGCCGGCTCGTCCCGGTCCGGCTTCCGCATCGGCAACCTTGCGAAACGTCCCGCCGGTAATTTCGCGCGGCGTTCCGGGCCCGGCGCCCCAAACACCGCAAGCTTCGTTGCTCGGGCGTCTGCGCGTTCCGATTTCCGCATCAACGCTCGTGGCCGTGCGCCTTGCCGACGACGCGGCGCGCCACGTTACGTCTTCGTATCAGCGTCTCGATCAAGCGTTGGGCAAGCTCCAAACAAACGATCAACGCGTCGGATCGTTGCGCTCGTTGCTCGCATTCGTCGGGAAGCTCGATCTACGAAATGCTCACGCGCTTCCCGAACAAATCGCCGCGTTCGTTTCGCATGTCGTCGACGGTGCCGAAAATAAAGTGGCGCAAATCGTACGCGCGCTCACCACGGTCGCGGAAGAAGCCGAACAAACGGCTCTATCCGCGCCGGCCCAAACCGCGCTTACGTCAAAGGCCGCGGATTTGCCGCCGTCGGTAGCAGCGCGCGTCGCTGAACGAACGGTAGCCTTAGATCACGACGTAAAATCGGCAATCATGGCCTTGGTGCAGAACCCGCCGCGCGAGACGACGCCGCAAGTAACGCAGGCCTTGAGCAGCGCGCTCGGTTCCACAACGGCGCTTCAGTTGAACGTGCTTTCCGCGCAGTCCAACGACCCCAGCTCGATCGCCATCCCATTGCCCGCCTATTTTTACGACGGCGGGAAGCCCGCGCAACTCTCGATTTCGCGCGATGCGCCCGACGGCCGCAAAAAGATGGACGGCGACAACTTCCACGTGTCGTTTGTGCTGGACACGAAGACGATGGGAACCGTCGCCATCGATTTGCAAACCGTTGGCCGCAGCGTAAGCTTAAACGTAAAAACCGAGCGGCAATCGTCGGCTTCGCGCTTTCGCAATTCGCTTTCGGATTTGCGCGGACGTTTGGAAGGTTTGCGCTATCGCGTCGCCTCCATGGCCGCGGGCGTAGCAACCGCGCCCGCAAATCAAGCGTCGGCCGCGATTACGCCGCCATCCGCAAAACGAGACGCCTCCAAAAATAACGTAGATATGCGCGCATGAACTTCTTCGATTTTCGCAAAAACGCCCGCCGGCCGGCAGCCGCGGCGCTGCAGTACGACCCGCAAAAGAACGATCCGCCACAGGTACTTGCCGTTGGACGCGGCGTGAGCGCGGATGAAATCGTGCGCATTGCAAAAGAGCGCAACATTCCGCTTTACGAAGATCCGGGATTGGTCGAGGCGCTCGCGCGCTTGGACGTGGCGGATTACATTCCGCGCGAACTTTACGCCGTCGTCGCCGAAGTATTGGCGTACGTTTATCGCGTCGATTCCGCCGCAGGCGATCGCCGCTAAGCCGTTTTCTCCAACTCGTCGCACTTCGCCGCAAAGATGAAGTCGCTCTCCGCTAAGCCGTTGATTTTGTGCGTCCAAATCTCGAGCGCAACCCGGCCCCATCCAAGCTCGATATCCGGATGATGTCCGATCTCTTCCGCTAACGCGCCGACTCTATTCGTAAACGCGAGCGCTTCTCTAAAGTTCTTGAACTTGTACTTTTTGCGCAGGTGGTGATTCTCTACCACTTCCCACCCCTCACCGAGCTGTTCGCGCATCCGTTCAATCTCATCCGCCTCCATCGGCGGAACGCCGCCTCTACACGGCACGCATACTCTTTTGGCTAGCTCACCCATATCCGCACTACCCCGTATGCGCCTCTCCTTCGACACCCTCGTCACCCTCCGCCGCCCCTCACATTCCGCCCGACCGGCAACGGAGCCGCCCCCCCGCCCCCCTCACATTCCGCCCGACCGGCAACGGAGCCGCCCCCCGGGCGGCGTCACGTGCCGGATTTCGCAGAGGCGCAGCCGTTGCGAAATCGAACAGGAGTTCGATAAAAGCAAGCCAAAGAGAGACTCCCGTGAGCTGGTTCCAAAGACTCCGGAGTTCCCTGGGCAAGGCGCGAGAATCGCTGGCGGCCGTCCAAACCTTGGGCCGCGAGAAGAAGCCGCTTACGCCCGAATTTTGGGACGATCTCGAAGAGTTGCTGATCCTTGCGGACTTCGGCGTGCCGACGACCACGAAGATCGTCGACGGTCTTCGAACCGTTGCCAAACAAGAGGCCTGGAAAACCAGCGATCAGCCCGTCGCGCGGTTCCACAAAGACGTCGAACGGTTCTTGGATCTGCCCTCGGCGATGCCGCTTTCGAACCGGCCGTCGGTGATTCTCGTCGTCGGCGTGAACGGTAGCGGGAAGACCACGACAATCGGCAAACTCGCGACACGCTTTCGTAAGGAAGGCAAACGCGTGATGCTCGTAGCAGGCGACACGTTCCGCGCGGCCGCCGCCGAACAGTTACAAATCTGGGCCGAGCGCAGCGGAAGCGAAATCATTCGTGGCGCCGAGGGCGCCGATCCGGCGTCGGTCGTGTTCGACGGCGTGAAAGCCGGCGTGGCGCGCAATGCCGACGTGATCTTGATCGATACCGCCGGCCGCCTTCAAACCAAAACAAATCTCATGGAAGAGTTAAAGAAGATCCGGCGCATCATCGAGCGCGAACTCGGCCGTCCGCCGGAAGAGACGCTGCTCGTCGTCGACGGGACGACGGGACAGAACGCGATCTCGCAGGCGAAGCTCTTCAATGAAACCGCTCAACTCACCGGCGTGGTCGTAACGAAGCTCGACTCGAGCGCAAAGGGCGGCGTGCTGGTCGCAATCGTCGATGAGTTGGAAATTCCCATCAAGTTCGTCGGACTCGGCGAAAGCGCGGACGCGCTTCGTCCGTTCGTCGCAACCGAGTTCACTCAAGCCCTATTCGAGGATGCTCCCGATTCTCTCAGCGTGTAAATCCAAAGTGCCATACACTTGGCATTTGCCCGTGAGAGCGTGATCGGGATGACTGCAAACGTATTGGAAAAGCGAAACGCAAAGCAACGAGGAGAAACAATGGCAGCGCAAGATGAACGGCAAGTAGCCCTAAGCAATGCCCTGGCCCAGATCGAACGGCAATTCGGTAAGGGCTCGATCATGAAGATGGGCGACTTCCAAGAGAAGATGTCGTTCGAGGTCGTGCCCAGCGGCTCGATCGCGCTCGACTTGGCCCTCGGCGTCGGCGGCTTTCCGCGCGGGCGCATCGTCGAAATTTACGGTCCGGAGTCCAGCGGTAAAACGACCCTCGCGCTTCACGCGATCGCCGAAGCGCAAAAGGGCGGCGGTACCGCAGCATTCATCGACGTGGAGCACGCACTCGATCCGAATTATGCTGCCGCGCTCGGCGTCGATCTCGACAATCTGCTCGTGTCGCAGCCGGACACCGGCGAACAAGCGCTCGAGATTGCGGAAATGCTTACACGCAGTAACGCGGTGGACGTCATCGTCGTCGACTCGGTCGCCGCGCTCGTAACGAAGGCGGAACTCGAAGGCGACATGGGCGACGCGCATGTCGGGTTGCAGGCACGCCTGATGTCGCAAGCACTGCGTAAGCTGACGGCCGCGATTTCGCGAAGCAAAGCGGTGATGATCTTCATCAACCAGCTCCGTGAAAAGGTCGGCGTCATGTTCGGAAATCCCGAAACGACGTCGGGCGGACGCGCTTTGAAGTTCTACGCGTCGGTTCGTTTGGACGTGCGCAAGCTCGAGCAGATCAAAGTTGGCACCGACGTCGTCGGCTCGCGCACCCGCGTGAAGGTCGTCAAGAACAAGGTCGCTCCGCCGTTCCGCCAAGCGGAATTCGATATCACTTACGGACACGGCATCTCGAAGATGGGCTCGATTCTCGACGTCGCGCTCGAGCAGAACATCGTCGGTAAGAGCGGTTCCTGGTACACGTACGGCGACCAACGCGTCGGCCAAGGCCGGGAGAACGCGAAGGTGTTCCTCGAGGAGCACAGCGATATCGCGAGCGAAATCGAAACGAAGATCCGCGAAGCGCTGGCAAAAACTGCTGCCAAAGCCACGAACGGCGCCGCGCACGCGGCGGCGGCGGCCGCGGAAGAGTAGTCGTGGCGAAGAGCGCCTATGCCGCGGCATTGGGGTTGCTCGCCCGACAACGATTGACCGAAGCACAGCTCTGGCAGAAGCTGGAGCGGCGAGGCTACGACGACGACGCCATTCGTGGCGTCGTCGTTCGTTGTCGGGAAGAGCACTTTTTAGACGATAAACTCTTCGCGCAGCTCTACGTCGAAAGCAAACGCAAGGCCATCGGCAACTCGCGGCTTATCGGCGAATTGGTTCGCAAGGGCATCGATCGAGACGCTGCTCATGCGGCCGTTGCCGTCCTCGAAGACGACGAACGGTCGCGCTGCATGCGCGCACTGGACATGCTATTGCGCAAAAAACCTACGCTGAGCTATCCCTCTGCCGCTCGCGGCTTGGAACGCCTGGGTTTCCCCGCTTCGACGATCTACTCCATTCTGCGCGACCACGCCGCTTTGCACGGCCCTTTAGCCGACGAGCGCGCTCACGATGACTGCTCGTTCTCGGGCGCGACCTGACCGTAATTGAGGATGGATACCAGCAACACGCCGCCGATCGAGTTGCCGATGAAGACCGGAATCAAGAAGTCAATGAAGTATCGCGACCAAGACGCACCGCCGGCGACCACGGCGTAGAGCGCTTCGACGGAACCGGCGATAATATGCGATAAACCGGCGGCGCCAACGACGAACGTGATGATCATAATCACCCACAGCCGCTGATACTGTGCGGCCGGAAGAAGCCAAACCATCAGCGCGATTAGCCAGCCGGCAAAGATTCCTTTGATGAGCGTCGTGCCGAAATCGTACGAAAGCGTGGTGGTGCCGAGCTCGAAGAACGCGCGCTTTACATTCGAATCGAACGCGCCGCTGTGATAGACGAGCAACGCAAAAATCAGCGCTCCAATCAAATTTGTTACAAGCACGATCGCCCACAAGCGCACGACGTTTCCGAAAGTCTTCAATCGATCTCTGTTATCGAGAAGCGGAATGATGGCGGTAACGGTGTTCTCCGTGAACAGTTGCTGGCGTCCAAGGACGACGATGAGAAATCCCAGCGTGTAGCCGGCCTGCGAGACAACGGCAGACCATGGAGCATTCGGCGGTAAGACCGATCGCAGCAGCCCGGTGGCTATAAGAGAGAACCCCATGGAGAGCCCGGCGGCGAGTCCTGAAAATGCCAGCGCAGCGTTAGAACGTTCGAGTTCTTGTTGGCCTTCGCGGCGTACCGTTTCAAAGACGACCGCGGCCCGGGGACTGACGCGGCTGACCGCCTCACGTACTTCTCGTTGGCTAAGTTGCGATGCGGTTGTGCCTTCTGAGGATTTGTCGGATTCCTCGCGCTCTTCGCTTGTAGTTGTTTCTTTGGCGGCGGTCTTTTCGTCCACGCGCGAATCGTACCCCGAGGCCGGCGGCCTTACGCAAATGTCCGAGCGCGGTATGCGAGGGGCACTCCACGTAGTATGGCGTCTCCTACCATCGTAGTCGCGGAAGACGATGCGGCAATCCGTGACTTGCTGAAGCACCATTTGGAGGGCGACGGATTCAGCGTTGTCGCTGTGCCGGACGGTCATGCCGCGCTACGGTGCGCCCGGCACGCTGCCGATCTGCTTATTCTCGACGTCGGCTTGCCGGGCATCGACGGATTCGACGTCGCGCGCACGCTTCGTCGCGAAGAACGAGAAATTCCAATCGTGATGCTCACCGCGCGCGCCGACGAAGTCGACCGCGTTGTCGGCTTTGAACTTGGCGCAGACGACTATGTAACGAAGCCTTTTTCACCACGCGAATTACTGGCGCGCGTCCGCGCCATTCTCCGGCGCAGCGGCCGCAATATCGAGCCGGCCGGCGCAGTGTTGCAATTCGGACGGCTCGAAATCGACGAGGCGGCCCGAGAAGCACGCATCGACGGCACCGACCTCCATCTAAAGCCGCGCGAATTCGCGTTACTCCTCGAGCTTGGCGTGAATGCGGGCGTTGCGTTATCCCGGGAACGACTGCTCGAGCGGGTTTGGGGCTTCGATTTCGACGGAGACGAACGGACGGTCGACGTGCATGTGCGGCGTTTGCGCGCAAAGATGGAAGAGTACGCCAACCTCCCCGACTACGTGCAGACCATTCACGGCTTCGGCTATAAATTCGCGCGCGCATGAAGCGGATGCTCGAGCGCGCGCTGCTCTCCTCGCAGCAGCTTTCATCGCTCGTGGCGCCGCTGCTCGATGACGGAAGAACGGTCCCGCTTCTGGTCTTTCGGCTTCCCGAGTTCTCCGAGGCGGCCTGGAGGGATGGTAAAGCGGCCGCGCGGCGATTGGAACGTGCCACGAGCGCCGCGTTTCGAGCCAGCGCGCGCGAAGTGGTCCGGCAGGAAGATTTGCTCGCGCACGATCCCGGAAGCGATTGGTTCGCAATCGCGATGTTGGCGCCGGCGCGCGATGGTGCGAGCTTCATGACGCTCGATGCTCGCGCGGCGCTCGAACGCATTGCCGCGGGCGTTCGGCTCGTTACCGGAAGGCGCATGGAGACCGGGTGGCATCCCCTACGGTTGCGCAGCGAACTCGTAGAATTCAGCCGCAGCGTGGAGAGCGCGTTGGAGCGCGGCGCGCGAGAACGCGAACGATACGAATTCCTCGCGACGATCGGGCATGAGCTGAGGACGCCTCTCACATCGATTCGCGGCTACATCGAAACGTTGCTTGACGAGGGCGTTGACGGTCCGCAAAGCCGGCGCTTCTTGCAAACGGCGAGGAACGAAGCGTTGCGCTTGGGACGCCTTGTCGACGGAATGCTCGACTTTTCGTTGCTGGATCTTTCCTCGGTCGCCGACTCGCGTCGCGCGAGCGACGTGTCAACGATTGTGCGGGAGGCGCTCGATGCACTGGCGCCGGTCGCGCAAACCAATGGAATTCGCCTCGAACAGTGCGTACCGCAACGGCTTTTCGGCAGAATCGATTCGGACGCGTGCATGCACGCTGTCCTAAACCTCGTTGAGAACGCGGTGAAGTACGGCGAGCGCGGCGGCCTGGTGCGCGTGAGCGCGGAACGCTCCGACCCGCATATCTTCCTGAACGTCGACGACGACGGTCCCGGCGTTGCCGAAGAAGATGCAGCGGCGATTTTTGCGTTGCGCGCGAGAGGTACGTCGGTAGCGAGCCGCTCGGGCCGGGGGCTCGGGCTTGCAATCGTGCAGACGATTGCGGAACGCGCCGGCGGCCGGGTGTGGGCGGAAAAGTCGCCGCTCGGCGGAGCGAGATTCACATTCCAAATTTTCGCCGCGACGCGCGCGTCGAAGGCGGAATCCGTGTAGGGAATGTCGTAGAAATTAGCCCGTGGCATCGTCACGGACTCAAGGACAAATCGGGAGCGTTTTATACGACGCTTCGACGATCTCGCATCGCGTCGGCGAACTCGCGCTAGAGATCTCGCGAGACTACGCTGGAAAAACTCCGCTTTTAGTCGGCGTCTTAAACGGCGCCGCTCCTTTTTTAGCCGACCTCACGCGCGCGATCGATATTCCGTGCGAATACGACGTCATCTCCGTCACGAAGTTTAGCGATGCCGAGGGCATTCGTTTTAATAAGGACACCTCAGCATCTGTTGAGGGTCGCCACGTTATTCTAGTGGACGACTCGGTCGACACCGGACAAACGCTCCAGTATGTCGCTAGGACGCTCGCTTCTCGAGCACCCGCTTCGTTTGCTGTCTGCGCCTTGCTGGATAGACCCGGCAGAAGAACTGCCGATATTAATATCAGGTACCGCGGATTCGAGATTCCGGAAGTCTACGTCGTGGGCTATGGACTCGATTACGAGGGCCGCTACCGGGAACTCGACGCCTTATATGCACATGGGACGTGGCCTTGAATAAACTGACGAACGTTTTGGCGCTTATCAGCGCGCTGCTCGTCGCCGTTTCGCCGCTTACCGGCTCCTCGCTCGAACTCCAATCGATCGAGCGGGCAGCCGCCAATTACAATAATCCGAACGAACACCTTCAACAGATGTTCCGCTCGGCGTTGCTGGACACAGGGAAGCTCGCGCAGTACGCGCCTGACGGGACGGCTTACATCAAGACCGGCGACATCCCGGCCGAGTGGCTTCGCGATGCCAGCGCGCAGGCACGCCCATATTTGTTCTTCGCGAAGGACGATCCAGACGTACGTTCGCTACTTCGCGCCATCATCGGCCGCATGACGAAGTACTTGACCGTCGACCCGTATGCCAACGCCTTTACCATCGACTATCGCGTGTGGGAGCAGAAGTTCGAACTCGACTCGCTCGCTTACCCGGTAACGCTGGCGTGGAGCTATTGGAAGACGACGGGCGACACGTCAATCTTCAACAGCGACTACCAAAAGGCGTTGGACTCGATTCTCGCGACGCTTCAGCGCGAGCAAGATCATCCGCGCAACTCGCGCTATTCGCACAAAGAGCTCACGAACAACGGCAAGGGACGCGACGTGGGTTATACGGGCATGATCTGGACCGGATTCCGTCCGTCCGATGATGCGTGTTACTACAATTTCTTGATCCCGTCGGAAATGTTCGCCGTCGTGGCGCTCGGGGATATGGCCGAGATCGAACGCGACGTGTATCACAACGTCGTGAAGGCCAACGAAGCCAAGGCGTTGCGCGACGAAGTGCAGCGCGGCATTCAGACGTACGGCCTCGTGCTCGTTCCAAAGTACGGCTACATCTACGCTTACGAAGTGGACGGACTCGGCCACGCCATCCTCACCGACGATGCGAACGTTCCGAGCTTACTCTCAGCGCCGTACATGGGCTACACCACGCCCGACGACCGCTACTATCAGAACACCCGCCGCTTCTTGCTCTCGCAAGACAACCCGTTGTTCTATCAGGGCCAAGTCGCCCGCGGCATCGGCAGCTTGCACACGCCCGATCATTGGATCTGGCCGCTCGCGCTGATCATGCAGGGCCTTACCGCTACTGCAGATACCGAGAAGCAAGACGTGCTCAAGCAAATTCTGGCGAGCGATCCCGGCGATCATCTGCTGCACGAATCGTTCGATCCAAACGATCCCAAGCGGTTCACGCGCCAGGACTTCGGTTGGCCCAACGCGCTATTCTCCGAATTCGTCATGACGCAACTCCAGGGCGTCAACGAAATCCCGATGGGTGACACCTCGGATTTAGAGTTCCGCTCCGAGTGACGCCCGTCACGATCAGCCTGTCGAACTATAGGCGCATATAGAACATTGCTGATATGCGCCGGCCCTTCGGCGGGCTCAGGGTGACCAGGCGCAAAAACCTTCCGAGTAAGGCTTCCTGCTTACGTTCAAAAGATGTCCGGTGCGATTCCAGGATCGGGCGTCGTGCTTTGGACCAGGATTAAGAAGTCGTAGCCGTAGACGAGTTGGCGAAATCCAATGTCCGAGACGCCCATGGCTTTGAAATGGGAGCGGAACGGCCGCAAATCGTAGAGCGTGTATCCGGTGGGATACGCCGCATCGATGAATGGTTTGAGGAAGTGAAAGCGGGCATGATCTTCGTCCATGAGCGAGTACGTGCGCTCCATCCATGGTTTGCCGATGCCGGCGAATGCCGTTTGCCGGCCCGAGATTCCCAGCGCAAGCACGTGCAGGTCGGTCGTGCCCAGCGCATCGGCCGTCTCCGTCATGAAGTTGCCGAGATCGTTATTATCGAGCGGGTTGATTCCGCGGTATAGGTGCTCTTCGCCGAACTTGAAAAAAATGTGCCGGTTCGCGTCCCCTTGGCTTCGGGCGTACGACACGTAAGTTTGCTTCATGAGAATTGCACGATCGCGATTCGACGTGCGAGCGTTCTCGTTGCAGCAGTTCACGTAGATCCGGTACGTATCGAGCAGCGCTTGCGCCATCGCGATCGCCTTCGGGTTTCCGTCATGCCTAAGGCTCGCGAGCAACCCCGCAAACGTCGACTCTTGTGCTTGCATCAAATACGTATCGGGCGGCGCTCCTGTTTGCGCGGCTCTCTTCCAGTCGCGTTCGTTCTCGCCAAGCATCGAACGAACGAGTGCCGTCGAATTTGGGCCGGGATGCGTTTGGAGAATGGAATTGAGAATGAAGCCCGGCGAACCCATCAACTCTTGATCGAGGCCCCAAAGCGCGAAGTGTGAGCCGGAGCGCGCTGCCGCATGTTGGAGAAACGTGAACTCATCTTGCCACGTATAGAATGCGGTCGTTCCCGGAAAACGTCGTTCGAACGCAGCCAGATCGTTTGCGCCATTAGGTTCTGAGACGAAGCGCTGGAGGTGTGAGGTCGCAAGCGGTCCCGTTTCGACCGCGACGGTATCGTAGCCCAACGGCTGAAGAATCGCGTCCATTGCGTCGGCTAAACGCGCGATTTCACGGGTCCCGTGTTCTTCCCCAAGCATCACGTAGCGCGCGGTTCGCGCGGCTCGAGTAAGAAGCGCTGCTCCCGGTCCCCCGAGTGTCGAATTAACCGTGATATTTGTGCGGGCGGCGGCTAAACGGTCTGCCGGTGCCGGCGAGGAAGCAGTAGCCGCTGCAGCAACAACGCCGGCGAGAACGAAGCCCATCATATTGCCAGGTACGCCGGACGGACCCCGAGGTTTCGGTTTGTCGCCCGCAAGGTTCGACGCCCCGCCCTTCGAGAGGCTGGGAGAACATCGCCGCCAAACCACCCCCGTCGTGAGCAGTAAAGCGGATATCATCGTAGGCATTCAGTGGGGCGATGAAGGCAAAGGACGCATCGTCGATCTGTATGCTGCCGACTACGACGTCGTTGCGCGTTTCGGCGGCGGTGACAACGCCGGCCATCAGATCAAAGTCGGCGAAACGGACGTAGCGTTGCGCATCGTTCCGTCGGGCGTGCTCAATCCGCACGTCGAGCTGTTCATCGGCGGGGGCACCGTCGTCAGCTTGCAGGGACTGCTCGATGAACTCGACCGCTTGAGCCAAATCGGCGTCGACACATCGCGCGTGAAGATTTCTGACCGGGCTCACATCGTTTTTCCCTACCATGCGGCGCAGGATCGCGCGAACGAACGCGCCCGCGGTTCGCAGGCGATCGGTACGACGGGACGTGGAATCGGACCGGCCTACGTGGACAAAGTTGCCCGCAGCGGCATCACGTTCGGCGATCTTGCACGGCGTGAAGCGCTTGCCGAGCGCGTCCGTATGAATTTAACGCGCGTGCGCGCGCTCGACGGCGAGTCCGTTCCGAGCGAAGCCGACGTCATTGGCGCGACGCTCGATGCGGCGGAACGCCTTCGTCCGCACATCGTTGATGGAGTGGACTGGATTCACGAACGGCTCGAGGGCGGCAAAAGGATCCTCGTCGAGGGCGCGCAAGGATCGCTGCTCGACGTCGGTTTCGGAACGTATCCGTATGTAACCAGCTCGCACACGATAGCCGGCGGCGCATGCATCGGCCTTGGCATTGGGCCCACGCAAGTGGACCGCGTGACGGGCGTCGTGAAAGCGTACTGTACGCGCGTCGGCGCAGGTCCGTTCCCGTCGGAATTGCATGACGAGCGTGGCGAAGCGCTGCGGCGCAGCGGGGGCGAGTTCGGCACCGTTACCGGCCGTCCGCGCCGCTGCGGATGGTTCGACGCCGTCGCCGGGCGGTATGCGGTGCGCGTCAACGGGCTCACGGGCCTCGCCATCACGAAGTTAGACGTGCTTTCGGGGTTCGAGCGAATCGGTATCGTCACGGGATATAAATTGCGCGGCGCGGACGTCGATTTTTCGGCGGCGGGGGCGCCCGATCTGGAAGTGGTCGTGGAAGAAATGGAAGGCTGGAGCGAGCCGATCGGTGACGTGCGCACCATTGAAGCGTTGCCTGAAGCGGCCCAGCGTTATGTCGCCCGCCTAGAAGAGTTACTAAGCGTCCCGGTCGAATTGGTGAGCGTAGGACGGGAGCGTTCGCAATTGGCTCGCTAAGCAAGCAGCTTGCGTGAACTTTTTCTTAACCCAAGCTAGCCATATTAAAGCCAACTGAAACGCGACCGATATTCGGGATAAGTAGTCTGTCGTTCTAAGAACGGGACCACTCCCGCGTTGGGCAAGGAAGTCCAACGTTGCAGCCATGGCCGGCGTGGAGAGAATTGGATAAACATAGGCGTGGATCGTCTTCAATCGATCTGGTCCGGTCTTGCTGGCCGCCTTCAGGCGATGTGGGAATCGCAGAACCGTCAAAGTCGCATCTTAGCGATGGCGGGAATTTCTGCTGTTCTCCTGGGTCTTCTGGCGATGGCGTGGCTTTACTTCGGCCGTCAACCCAGCTACGCAACGCTGTTTTCAAATCTCTCGTCGGAGGATGCGGCGTCCGTAACGCAGCGCCTCAAAGACGACAAGGTTCCGTACAAGCTTTCAACTGACGGAAAAACGGTGTACGTGCCGGCGGCGAACGTCAGCGATGAACGCGTAGCAATCGCCGGTTCGAATTTGCTCAAAGGCGGCAGCACGGGCTTCGAGCTTTTCGACAAGACGAACTTCGGCATGACGGAGTTCCAAGAGAAACTCGATAAGACGCGGGCCATCGAAGGCGAGCTGCAACGCACCATCGACGGACTCGATCCGGTCGAAAGTTCCCGCGTTGCAATTGCGACGCCGGAACAGGCGCTCTACTCGTCCACGCAAGAACCGACCACCGCTTCGGTCGCGGTCAAAACGAAAGTCGGCCAAGCGCTTTCGCCCTCGCAGGTCAAAGGCATCACCGCGCTCGTCGCTAACGCGGTCGACGGCCTCAAACCGGAAAACGTCACGATCGTCAATCAAGACGGCCAGATTCTTCTTCCCGGCGCCGGCGCAACGGGCGACGGCAACGATCCCTTGCAGCCCGACGCGCTGAAGATGACGCAAGAACAGCTCCTTGCGAAGCAGCGTTACGAATCAACGCTACAGCAAAGCATCCAGTCGATGCTCGATGACACGCTCGGGAAGAGGCGTGCCGTTGCGCGCGTTTCCACGAAAATGGATTTCGACGCGAACTCGACGGAGAGCAAAGTTTACGCGCCGCAAGGCACCGTGCTTTCGTCGCAATCCGAACGCGAGTCGTATAACGGAACGCAGCCCGTGCGCCAGCCGGCAATCGGTGTGCCCGGAACGACAAGCAACATCGGCACGTATCAAGCGGCGCAGCAGCAAACGGCGAACGGCCGCTACAACAAGTCGAAATCGACGACGAACTACGATATCTCCGAGCAGAACATCAAGCACATCGACGCGCCGGGCAAAGTGTTGCAAACCAGCGTCGCCGTGCTCGTGGACTGCACCGCCCGGCACGCCGGCAGGCACCAATGCCCCGGCCGCGGCCGCATATCAGTTAACGCCGGCAAACGTGCAGCAGATCCGGAACGTCGTGATTGCCGCTGCCGGCTTGAATCTGGCGCAGGGCGACCAAGTTTCCGTCGAAGCCGTGCCCTTCAATCCCGCGGTTCTGCCGGTAAGCGCAACGTCGTCGAACACGACGACCGTCCTGGGCGTTCCGCTTTGGGCACTGATCGCGCTCGGTGGCATCGGCTTACTCGCCGGCGTCGGCTTCCTGGCGATGCGCACCCGCCGTTCGCGGTTCGCGCCAACCAGCGACCTGCCGTCGTTCGACACGTCGCTCGCGGAAGAGCTTCCGCCCTTCGAAGAACATCCAATTCTCGATGGGGCTCCGGGAATCGCCGCGCCGATTCGTTCCGCAGCCGATCTGACGCGCGAGCAGATGATCGAATACGTAACGACCGTCGCTCAAGAGAATCCGGACAGCATCGCAAAACTCGTCAAACTTTGGCTCGCTGAATAGGAGAGGCGCGACATGGAATCACCTATCGTAAACCTTTCCTCGTTCGGCGAACTGGGCATGGGCATGCCCGAACCGCCGTTCGGCATGCTGCCGGAGTCGCCGCAAATCGAGATTTCCGGTCCCGAAAAAGCAGCGATTCTCCTAATCACGCTTGGACTGGAGCTCTCGGCGACGATCTTCAAGTTCTTGCGTCAAGATGAAGTCGAACGCATCGTCCTCGAGATCGCCAAGATCACGACGGTTCCGATCGAAAAGCGCGACTCCGTCATTCAAGAAGCGTACCAGCGCGCTATCGCGCTGAAGTACATCAACGAAGGCGGAATCGAATACGCGAAGGAGATCCTGGAGCGTAGCTTCGGCGCGGGGCAGGCCGACGACATGACGAGCCGGCTCTTCGCCGCGCTCAAGCACGGTAATCCGCTCGAACTCATCAAAAAGACCGAGCCGGCGCAACTGCTGCAGTTCATTCAAGACGAACATCCGCAGACGATCGCGCTGATTCTCGTGTACATGGCCGCCGAACAGGCCGGTGCCGTGCTTTCCGCGCTGCCTCCGGATCTGCAGGCGGAAGTCGCTATGCGTATCGCCATTCTGCAGAAGACGGCTCCCGAAGTTTTGGAACAGCTCGACGAATTGCTTGGGCGCCGCCTGCTCGTGAGCGGCGCGGACTTCGCGAAGGCCGGCGGCGTGCAATCGCTGGCGAACGTGATGAACTTCGTCGATCGCGAAACGGAGAAGAACATTCTCGACGGCTTGACCAAGCGCGACCCCGAACTCGCGCAAGACGTCAAGAACCTGCTCTTCGTCTTCGAAGACATCATCAATCTCGACGACCGTTCGATCCAGCGCATCCTCAAGGAAGTGGAAGGCAAGGATCTGGCGCTCGCCCTCAAGGTTGCCAACGAAGAACTGCTTGCGCGCATCTACAAGAACATGTCGTCGCGCGCCGGTGCTACGCTCAAGGAAGAGATCGAGTTGCTCGGTCCGACGCGCATGCGTGATGTCGGAAAATCGCAGCAGCAGATCGTCGACGTCATTCGCACGCTCGAAGAGAATGGCCAGATCGTCATTGCTCGCGGTGCGAAAGACGAACGGCTGGTCTAGCGCTTGGGTAAAATAGTCAAAAGCGGAAACGTCGGCGGCAAATACGTGGTCGCCGTTCCGCGCGTTGAAAACGGCATAGAGCCGCCGGCATTTCCCGGCGAGCTCGACGGTCGCTTTGCTGCGCCGTTGGCTTTTGACGAAGACGCGGCATTCGCTTCGAGCTTCGCGCCGGCTGCGCCCGAGCCGCTTCCGGTTGCCGAACCGCAAATCGACTGGGATCAGGTTCGCGCCGATGCCGAAGCAATCGTCGACCGTGCGGCCGCCGACGCTCAGCGGATGATCGAACAAGCTCAGCGCTCCGCGACGGAACTCATCGAACAAGCCGAAGCGCGTGCGCAGTCGCTCGAAGCGCAAGCGCGGACCCGCGGGTACGATGCGGGTTTCGACGTTGGAAAGAATGCGGCCGACGCGCAGATGAGCGAAATGATCGGGACGTTGCACGGCCTGCTGGTTGAAACGCGCGATAATCGCCGTTACGTCTTTGAATCAGCGGAGCCGGAACTCGTTCGCTTGGCGATGGCGATTGCAGAGCGCATCGTGCACGAGCAAATAACGATCGATCCCAACGTCGTCGTCGAGAACGTGCGCAGCGCGCTTACGCGCCTGGTGAGCCGCGAAGTAGTCACGTTGCGCGTGAATCCGGCCGACCTGGAAACGATGCGCCAACATCGGGATGCCATCGTTTCAGTCAGCGACATCGAGCAGCTTCGCATCGTTGAAGATAAGCGCGTAGATCGCGGCGGCGTTGTCATGGAAACCGACGCCGGCACCATCGACGCAAAGGTCACGACGCAACTGCGTGAAGCCCGCCGCGTGCTTCGGGCGGACGATAGCGTCGCGCTCGGCCACGTCGTTGGCGAAGAACTTCTCCACCCCTCGGCGCAAGCGAGCTGACGAATGGAATTGCCGGTTTTTTCGGCTGAATCATACCTCGAGCAACTGCGCGGAACCGACCTGATGCGGCAGTATGGCAAAGTGCGCCAAGTCATCGGCGTGGTCATCGAGAGCCTTGGCCCAAACATGGCCGTCGGCGAAACGTGCGAGATCAGCTATAAGCGCACGGCTGAACCGGTGCTTGCCGAAGTCGTCGGATTCCGCGATAACAAGGTGCTTATCATGCCGCTCGGCGAGCAGATGGGCATCGGCGCAGGCAGCGACGTTGTCGCGCACGGGGCACCGCTTGAAATCGGCGTAACCGATCATCTCTTGGGCCGCGTGCTAAACGGTCTTGGCCGTCCCATCGACGGCAAAGGCACGATCGTTGCGGACAATCGCGCCGTCGTAACGGCCGCGCCTCCGCCCCCGCTCTCGCGCAAACGCGTTACCGAACCGCTCTCGCTGGGCATCCGGGCTATTGACGGATTGTTGACGTGCGGAAAAGGACAGCGTGTCGGTATTTTCGCGGGCTCGGGCGTCGGCAAGTCGACGGTCCTCGGCATGATCGCGCGCAACACTACGGCCGACGTTAACGTCATTGCCCTGGTCGGCGAACGCGGCAAAGAAGTCCGCGACTTCATCGAACGCGATCTCGGCGAAGAAGGCTTACGCCGCAGCGTCGTCGTCGTTTCTACCAGCGATCAGCCCGCCCTCGTGCGAATCAAAGCGGCGTTTGTGGCGATGACGATTGCGGAGTACTTCCGCGATCAGGGGCTGGACGTGATGTTTATGATGGATTCCGTGACGCGGTTTGCAATGGCGCAACGCGAAGTCGGCCTTGCGATCGGCGAACCGACCACGACGCGCGGATACACGCCGTCGGTTTTTGCGACGTTGCCGAAGTTGCTCGAACGCGCCGGTACGTCGGAACGAGGAACTATCACGGGGCTCTTCTCGGTCCTCGTCGACGGTGACGATATGAACGAGCCCGTTGCCGACGCCGTTCGTTCGATTCTCGACGGCCACATCGTGTTGTCACGGCAACTCGCCGGTGCCAATCACTACCCCGCGATCGACGTCTTGCAAAGCGTCAGCCGCGTTATGCCGGAAGTCGCGGATCAAAACCATTACTCCGCAGCATCCGCGTTGCGCGATGTGCTCGCCACGTATCGTGAAGCCGAAGACCTCATCAACATCGGTGCTTACGTGCCGGGAAGTAATCCGCGCGTAGACTTCGCGATTTCGAAGGTTGAAGCCGTGCGGCACTTCCTGAAGCAAGGCATCTATGAAACGAGTTCCTACGAGCATACCCTCGCGTCGCTGATGAGTCTGACTTAATGGGGAAGCGCTTTAAGTTCTCGCTGCAGCCGGTGCTGGAACAGCGTAAGCGCGTAGAAGAAGAAAAGCAACACGTTGTCGCGCAACGGCAGCGCGAGCTCGACTTTTCTGAAGCGGAGTTGAAGCGCTTGAACGATGAGTTTCGCGCCGGCTCGGAGAGTTTGCGCACCAGCCACCGCGCGTTCGACGGTGAGTCGTTGCGCTTGCACTACGCGCATTTACAATTTCTCGATCGCGCCATCACCGCGCAAATCCGCGTCGTTGCGGAACGCCGGGTCGCGGTCGATCGCGCGCGCCTAGATCTCCTCGAAGCGAGTAAAGAGCGCAAGGTCGTCGAGAAGCTCAAGGAGCGCCGCCGCCAGGCGTTCCTTGCTGAAGAACTTCGTGTCGAGCAAAACGAGCTCGACGACGGTAACGCCCGCAGATTCGGGCGTGCCGCAGGTGTAGGAGGTATGCCGTGATCGTCACGCGCCAACGGCGCAAGCCCTTTCCGTGGAAACGGTTGATTTTGCCGCTCATTGCCATCGCGCTGCTGATTGTTGCCTTGTCGTGGCAGCCGTCGCGCAACGTCATCGCGAACGGCCCGGCCGCGCCCGCATGGCGTTCGCTGAACAACGCGTTTGCCGGAGTCGCCACGCCGTTCCATTTCGCCGCGCAAAATCAGCTGTTGACCGAGCGCAACAAGCAGATCGTGCAATTGCAAGCGCAGGTCGCCGATCTTCAAACGAAGTCGGCGGCAAAAGACAAGCAGATCGGTTCGCTGCAGGGAGAAGTGGGACAGTTGCAGGCGCAAGCCGCATCGGCCAGTGCGCCGGCACAAGCAGCAGCAAAGCCGGCCGCGAGCGCGGGGCCTTTCGGCGCGGCCGCGTCGAGCGCAAGTGACGCCTCCGGTAGTGCGAGCGATTTGTCCGCGAATGCCACTCCTGATATCCGGCGTACCGCGCAGTACTGGGCCAACATGGAACCGGAGAACGCGGCGAAGGTCGTGCAAAGACTGCCGGTCGTGTATGTTGCGCGGGTGTTCGCGCAGATGCCGGCGGATTCGGTGTCGTCTATTATGGACGCACTACCGCCAACGTACGTCGCTTCGCTAACGCAGGAACATCCCGAACTCAAGCGGTAGCCCGGACCCCATGATTGCGCAAGGAGGCCGCCCGATCGGGCGGCCTTTGCTCGTTAGAACGCGCACGATCGTTGCGGACGTGATCACGCCGATCGGCGCTTTTCTCGCGCTCGGCGTTCCGGGTGCTTCGTGTTTGCTTGAAAGCGTCGAACACGGCGGCCGTCTTTCGCGGTATTCGTTCATTGGCTTGGATTATGCATTCGTGCAATCATTCGATGCAACGCCGGATCTCTACGATCGCATTCGTGAAGCGCTCGCGGCGCATCGGCCGCCGGAAGATTCAACGGGTCTCGGCGGGGCGCTGGTCGTCTTCGGCTACGACGCAGCGCGGCCGATGGCGCACTTGCCGCGACGCCGCGTCGACGCGCCCGCAATGCCGGCGGCGTACGTCGCGGTTCCGGCGACGTGGCTGGTTTTCGATCACCTGTCACACACGCTCGTGCTGTGGGGCAGCGGTGTTGACGCGCTGGAAATCGACGTGCGCCTGGAGCGGTACCTCCAGCAGATGCTCTCGCGTGCACCGGAAATTGCCGCCGAAGTCTTCGGCAGCGGTCCGCTCGCAACGTCGATGGACCGGGAAACTTACCTCCGGCATGTCGCCAGAGTGAAGCAGCATATCTACGACGGCGACGTTTACCAACTGCAAATCGGGATTCGCTTCAGCGTCGATTTGGACGGCACGCCGCTCGATCTGTATCGCGCCCTGCGCCGCCGCAATCCGTCGCCGTATATGTTTTACGTGGACACGCCGTTCGGCCAGCTCCTCGGCGCATCGCCCGAGTTTCTGGTACGCCTCGAGGGCCGCAAGGCGCGTATTCGTCCCTTAGCCGGTACTCGCTCGCGCGGTCCTTCAGACGCCGAGGACGTTGCAATCGCCAAAGAGCTGCTCGAAAACGAAAAAGAACGCGCCGAGCACGTAATGCTCGTCGACCTCGGGCGCAACGATCTCGGCATGGTGTGCACGTATGGCTCCGTCGTCGTCGACGAACTGCTGCAAATCGAACGCTTCAGCCACGTAATGCACATTGTTTCTGATGTTGTCGGCGAATTGAATCCCGAATGCGACGGACTCGACCTTTTCAAAGCCGGCTTCCCCGCCGGCACCGTCACCGGTACGCCGAAGGCCCGAGCCATGCAACTCATCGAGGAACTGGAACCGGTCACCCGCGGCTTCTACGCCGGAAGCATCGGCCGCTGGGCTTTCAACGGCGATTTCGACTCATGCATTACGCTGCGCAGCATCCACGTTCAGGACGGCCGCGCCTATTGGCAAGCCTCGGCCGGCATCGTCGCCGATAGCGATCCGGAAGCCGAATACGCCGAAGTCCTCCACAAGACACGCATCGCACGCGAAGTGCTTGGAATCGCCTTCAAATAGGCAGCGTTTGTCGCCGTGTGAGTATCAGCCACGGCACCGCGCGCAGCTGCTGCGAGCGGTTCCTTTGCTACACTGCAGCCTCTTCCGCCTGGTGGTAACGGTGGGTTTGCTCCAAGCAGTCCTGAACCCACGAGCAAGCCGGGCGGCCCTCCAGGGGGCTGCACGACGCGCAACGGATGCATCAATGCTGTGCCGCAACTGTCTGAATAAGACAAGACGTCGTCCTGATCCAGTGGCTCTTCAATGCGCCGTGCTCGCAATGGTGTTTGTCTTGAACCAGTGCACAGTTGCACATCAGTCTGCGAAGTCGAATGCAACGGCCCCGCCGTCATCGCATGCCTTTTCTTCCGCCTTTGTAGGCGGAATACCCAAGATGACGGATCTTTCGCTCGCCAGGCGATCTGAGATTATCAGTCTGGCCGCGCTGATAAAAGAGGATTACCGTAGAGGTATTCGATACACGGTCGACTCAAATGGCGTCTTCGTTGTAGACCTTGGGTACGTAAATCGATCGATACCCTACGATTTTGTATTGAGCTCGTGCCACACTCCGCCGGCGTCATCGTGCATTCATGATTGTGGCGAAGGGTTCGACACCCAGAGCTGGGAGGCACGGCCGTTGATGGAGTTCGGCAGGTGCCAAGATGGCGCACCCGTCTGGCTTAACCCAAGGGCACCTATTCCTTCGCAGCTTGGTAATCCGGCAACTTAAGGCGGCGAGTTAAAAAGCGGTAAGCGAAAGTGAAGCCGGGCCACAATGCGGTGTTGTGGCCGGAAGAGTCGAGATACCAGCTGCGACAGCCGGACGACCACACGGTTTGCGCGTTACGTCTGGCGAGGCCATGTTGAAACTGTGTTTGCGTTTCTTCGCGAACGTCTAGGGCGGTAAGCTTGCGATTGCGCATGGTTTGCAGGGCGCTCATCACGTAGCGGATTTGCGCTTCGATCATGAGGATCATGGAGTTGTGACCGAGTCCCGTGTTCGGGCCGGCCAGGAAGAACAAGTTTGGGAAGCCGGCGGTATTGATTCCTAGATAGGTTTTCGGTCCGTCTTGCCACGCTTCGTCGAGTGTGGCGCCGTTGCGGCCTACGACTCGTAGGGGTGTGATGAATTGTTGGGCGCGGAAGCCGGTGCCGAACACAATTGCATCAACGGGATATTCGGTGCCATCTTTTGTGACGATCGAGCGTTCGCGGACTTCTGCGATTTCCGTAGTTTCGAGCGTAACGTTCGAGCGCCGTAACGCGGGGTAGTAATCGTCCGACAAGAGGACGCGTTTGCAGCCCATTCGGTAGTCGGGTGTGAGTTTTTTGCGCAGATCCGGCTCGGGAACTTGATGGTGCAAATGCTTGAGCGCGAAACGTTCGTTAAACTGCAGTACGCGTGGATTGACGGTGAACGCATATGCGCGTAATTCCAGTGTCCAGTAGATGAGCTTCCGTACCAGCCACGAGTAGCCCGGGACTCTGCGACGGAGCCATTGTTTGAAACCCGATACGGCAGCATCGCCGCGCGGGACGATCCAGGGCGGGGTGCGTTGGAAGACCGTGAGGTGGCCGGCTTGTTGGGCAAGTTCCGGAACGAATTGAACGGCGCTTGCGCCGGTGCCGATCACGGCGACGCGCTTTCCGGTTAAGTCGACGGAATGATCCCACGTGGCCGAATGAAATGCGGGACCGCTGAATCGTTCGATGCCGGAGAGGTTTGGAATGGGCGGGATTGCTTAAGCCGCCAAGTCCGAAAACGACGACCCGAGCGTCGAACGTTTCGCCGCTGCGCATCTGCAGAGCGCAGAACAATCGGCGTCGTTCCAGCGCGCTCGACGATCTCGGAGTTGAAGCGGATGGCGTCTTGCACACCATACTTGCGCGCGCAATGGCGCAGGTAGGACCAGATTTCTTGCTGACCGGGATAACGCCGTGACCAGCCGGTCCCGCTCTCGAATGAATAAGAGTACAGCATCGACGGAATGTCGCACGCGCAGCCGGGATACGGTCTGCTCGCCAGGTACCGCCGAGGTCCGATGCGCGCTCGAATATTGCAAATGAATACGTTCCCTCACGTCGCAAAGCAATGGCCATCCCGATGCCGGCGAATCCCGTTCCGACGATCGCTACGTCAAGCATCAGTCTTGCCATTGCGACGCGAATCGAACGGCACACGACGGTTCAGCAAAGTCGCGGCTCGCGAACCGAGGATTCGAAGAAGAAGCTCGACTCGGTGCGCTTCTTTGCCCACGAGAATGCGACCGTGATTGCGTTGGATCCCGTTGAGAATGATTTCGGCGGCGCGCTCGGGCGGCATCGTGAGGAACCGGCGGTCGAACTTCTCTGACTCTGAAGCTGCGCGAGCCTGGTCTGCCGCTGCTGCAATCCGGGACCGTTTGGCGATCGCGGTTGCGACGCCGGCCGGATGTACGGTAAAAACGGCGACGTTTGTGCCGGCCAATTCGGCGCGGAGGGCTTCGGAGTAGCCGCGAACGGCAAACTTGCTTGCAGCGTACGCCGCTTGTCCCGGCGGCGCCCACAAACCGAACAGACTCGAAACGTTCACAATGCACGCTTCCGGGCGTAGAAGCAATTGCGGGAGAAACGCGCGCACGCCGTTGACCACGCCCCAGAAGTTGACGTTCATAAGCCACGCGAACTCTTCATTCGACATTTCCATCACGCTGCCGTATAACCCGACGCCGGCATTATTGATCACGAGGTCGGCACCGCCGTGGGTGTCGACGGCAGCGGAAAGCGAACCCATCGCGGAACTGTCGCCGACATCAACAACGTGCGTGTTTGCGACGATGCCGTCGCGTTGCGCAAGGGCGGCGGTTTGCGCGAGGCCTTGCGCATCCCGATCGACGAGTTCGAGGTTGGCGCCGTGCCGGGAAAGCGCAACCGCGAGCGCGCGTCCGATGCCGGAGGCCGCTCCCGTGATGACGGCGCGCTTTCCGCGAAATTTCTTCACCTAGGAAAACTCTTAACGGTGAAGCTCCTTGGCGACAGCATGCACCGCTTCGCGTACGGCGCGTCCGCCCGCCGGAGCGATGCGGGGAAAACTAACGAAGCCGTGCGCCTGAGCGGGACGCAAATCGTACGCGACGTCGACGCCGGCGCTTTGTAACCGTTCGGCATACGCGCGGCCTTCATCGACAAGCGGGTCGTACCCCGCCGCAAGGATGTAGGTCTTCGGTAATCGTTCGAGATTCGGTGCGTCGATCAACGTCATGAAGGGCGCAGCGGCGTCTTCCGGGCGGGTTAAATAATGGCGGCCGAACCAGTCGACGACTTGCGCCGTGAGCGGCAAGCCGCGCACGAATGCGCTGCGCGATTCAAAACGTCCAGTGCCGTCGACCGGCGGATAGATGAGGAATTGATACGCTGGACGCGGGAGTCCGCGTCCGGCACCGTACGTTGAAATGGCGGCAGCGATACCGGCGCCCGCGCTATCGCCGCTGACGGCGATCCGGCGTTGGTCGAAACGCAAGCCACGAGCGTGCTGCTGCAGCCATGCATACGCGGCAAAGCCGTCTTCGAAAGCGGCCGGAAAACGATGCTCGGGTGCGAGACGGTAGTCCACGGAAAGAACCGCGATGGATCCCTCGTGCGCGATAAAGCGCGTGAGGTGATCGAAGGAATCAACGTCGCCGATCACCCATCCGCCCCCGTGGAAATACAGCATCACCGGCAACGGGTGTTGGACGTCGCGCGGGCGATATAACCGTGCGAAGAGCGGCGTGCCGTCAAACGACGGGATCGTCAGGTCCGTAACGTCTAACTCACGACGGCGGATGAACCCCAAGCGCCGGTTCAACTGCGCGTAATCCGCGCGAACCTGCCCGACGCTCAGGTTGTCGTGAAACCCGCGTCCCGACAATCGTACCAGCGTCATAAAAGCGCGCGTGGGAAAATCAAGCATTTCTCTGCGCGTTTCGACACCCCGTCACCGTGAGCTTGTCGAAGGACCCGTCATCCTGGCTTGTCGAGGGACAGGCGCATGTCAGTACTGCATCTTGCGCAAACTCTTTTACCTAAGCGAAAGCGGCGAGGAGTCCTCGCCGCAGGTGCGAGCAATGAGAGAAGGATGAATTATCGCTGGCGGCTGACCGACGAAGCTTCGAAGGAAGCGTTGCGCGGGGCAAACGATCCGGTTACCGCGACAAGCTCGCCGTTGCGAACCGGTTGGCTCGTGTAAACCCAAACGTTGCCGTGACCACCGCTCGAGTTAAGTAAGAATCGTCCGCTCTGAACGGCGGTAACCCGGCCCTCGAGCGAAGCCGTACGTCGCGGATACGATTCGTACGCCGATTCGTTGGGAGCCAACGTCACGTCCTCGGCGTTGAACTGACGGCGGTCCGGCGTCAAGCAGCCGTAAACGCCGGCAAAAACGCCGCGGCGAAGTTGCAGGCCCTTCGCATTGACCCGCGCGCCGTTAGAAACGATGTGGATGTAGCCCATGCGTCCGAATTCACCGGGGACTGAAGAAAGCGTGAGTTCGTTCGAACGCACGCCGACGATCGTGCCGAAGATGCTCGAACGGAGCGGACAGTAAAGTGCCGCGTTGGCTGCGGCGGGAAAAAGTGCGAAGAGGAAACCGGCGAGCGCCGGGATGAGAAGTAGCTTTTTCATGAGTGCCTCCAATACCCAGCAACGAAAACAAAAAGCGGTTTGTTTTCACAAACCGCTTGCTTGCGATTGTTATCGGCTCGTTCAAGGATTCAACGGTGCCGGCGGATTAGGTGGACAAACCACAAGGCCGACGCGCGATGGCTCCGACGGATCGGTCCTGTCGAGCAGATTGGTCCAAAAACTCGTCGTTCCCCGAACCACGCTAGTTCCAGCCCATGCGGTATATTTTCCGAACGGGCTCGTCGTAGGACGCCAACGATCGACGTTGTTGTATACCAATAGACCCCCGGTGTTACTCGTGTTAGCGGTCATCGCGACGGCGTAGCCGTAACGAAACGCGACAATCTCGTGCACGTCGTCTGTTCCCGCGTTTACGACGAAGGGCGACCATCCCGCCGATCGATGCGCGATGTATTGGCTTTCACCGCTTGTCCAGAGGTCGTACTGTCCGGTGCCGACTAGCGATCGTAAATTCTCCGGCGGCCTACCGTTGGACGGCGGCAGGAGTTGTGAAGTCAAACCGGTGCCGTTCCAATGGAACACGCCGGTTGGAGATTCGAAGACCGACATCCACACGTTCGTTGGCGAAATGGCAAGAAGCCCTGTAACCTCGTTTCCGCCTGTCGCCGTCGTTTCGAACCATGAAGAACCGTTCCAGCGTGCGAGATGAAGATTCGGAGAATCCGCGCTATCGGCCGCGATCCATACGTCGTTCGGCGCGTCGGCTGCGACCCGGAGGAAATCGAATCCATGTCCGCTCGCGAAACTGGGGGGATTCCGGAAGAAAAGCCAGCGCGTGCCATTCCAGTGCAAAACGAACGGCGTCGTGCTGTCGTTGTGATCAAACGCCTCACCTACGGCCCACACATCGTTGGTAGCAATCGAATAAATTGAGTCTACTCTTACGAAGACCCAACTGTGCGTGAGAACCGGAACGGGAACCGGGCTCCAAACGGATCCATTGAAGTGCGACAGGTGTACTTGCTGGTCTGGCGTTGGGGTGAAATTTGACGAAGCGCTAGCCCACGCGTCACTCGCAGAAATCCCGTTGACGACATATTGCGTGGCGCTTACGGGGCTTAGACTTGCCGCATCCAGGACGCACTGGGTCGCCCCGGCGGCGAGCGATTGCTTGATCAAACCGGAGGCGGCATCGGGAATTACCGGCGTTGCGTGCTGCGAACTGCACGAGGCGAAAGCCAAAGCAAACAACAGAAACATCGGGAAGCGTCGCATGGCAATCCTCCCCCGACCGATCGTACTCTTTAAAAACGGCCGCCGCATCAAGCGGACGGCCGTCAAAACGTCGGTCTCTGTTGGAACGCGCCGTTAATACTCCGTATAGAAACGGATGCGCGGGAAGTTGCGTAGCCGTACGGTACGTTGAGCCGACTTCGATCCAGATCGCTTCGTGCGAGTAGAACGGGAGCGTCCCGGGATCGGCGGTGTAGGCTTTATACGTGCTGCTGTACGTCGAACGCAGCGGAACGGTTGAATAGAAAATGTGCACGGGTCCGGTGAAACGGCCGAAGTTATTCGCCGAGATGCTTTGCCCCCAAACGTCGAGCAAATTGCCGAGTTTGAAAATCGACGAAGAAAGCGCTGCGGTGGAAGCTGATTCGATGTGAATCATGCCCGAAGCGTCGTGCGTGTGAATGGAATAGAAGCACTTCGCGCTGTTTGTGAAACCGTTCGAATCAGCGCCGGGCACATCCATGCCCACACCATCGGGAATAGCGTATTGTACGCCGTTCACGAGCAGCCCGACAAATAGATGAACGTGATACTTATTTTCGACCATCGACGTAGCACATGTAATGCCGTCGATCGTTTGGCCGTTGCCGCCGGTTGAGCTGTCGCCGTCGCTGGGCGTGAAACTGTTGTCGATTCCGAACGTTGCGCCCGAGTAGAGGCTCAACGTTGACGGCATCGGCGTTGCCGCCGCCTGCGCCAGCAGATCGTGCGCGTCCATCGACGGTGAGGCGTTCATCGAAGGCAACGCCGTCGAGGAAGAGGAGCCTCCGCCGCAAGCGGACAGGGCGAAGAGTAATCCCAAGGCGCCGAGCTGGAATAGCGGTGTAAGCGGACGATTCATGACCCTTAAATACCCGTCGCGGAGTTTTCGCGCCCAGGGACTCCCGACTCAATCGTTGTAGGCCCAAAGACGATGCAACCGAGCCGTCTGCTCTTTATCGATAATTACGACAGCTTCACGTACAACGTCGTGCACTTGCTGGCATCGGCAGGCGCTGCTCCCGATGTTCTATTGAACGACGACCCGGCGCTCGTTCCGTCGCTTTTGAATGAGTACGCGCTGCTCGTGGTCGGCCCCGGGCCCGGCAATCCATCGCAGCAGCCGCGCACGATGACGGTACTCAAAAGCGCGATCGAGCGGCAGATGGCCGTCTTCGGCGTTTGCCTTGGATTGCAAGCGATCGGCGAGACTTTCGGCGCCATCGTCACGCACGCGCCGTCACAGATGCATGGAAAGACTTCGGCCATCGCTCATACCGGCACCGGCATCTTTGCGGGGATCCCCTCACCGTTCACGGCGACGCGTTACCACTCGTTGTGTTTGGATCCGTATTCGCTCCCGTCGGAATTGCTCGTAACCGCGCGCAGCAGTGACGGCGCAATCCAAGGTGTGCAGCATCGCACGCTACCGGTGCACGGCGTGCAATTTCATCCCGAGTCGGTGCTCAGCGAACACGGCGGCCGCATCGTGAAAAATATGCTGGCTATTGCCGGTGTTGACGCGTGCGGAGCCGGCGTGGTAAGCTCCGCGCAATGACGACGCTCCGTACGTTCGCATGGTGGTGGCATCTCTCCGCAGCATTTGCCGGTGAGGCGCGCGCCTTTGTCATGACGTAGCACGTACGAGTTTTAGCTAGTCAAGAAGGCCGTCCGGATCACCGGGCGGTTTTTATTTTTTCGCGACGCAAGGTGAAGAGAAATGATGTACGAGTTGGCGCGCCGCCGTTCCGAGCAAGGGTCGATCGTCGAGGTGGACGGGGTTCGCTTCGGCGACGGATTCACGATGATCGCCGGGCCGTGCGCGATCGAAGACGAGTTGCAGATGGAAGCCGTCACGCGAGGCGTAGCAGCGAGCGGCGCCGCGATGTTGCGCGGCGGCGCCTTCAAGCCGCGCACGTCTCCGTACTCATTCCAGGGGTTGGGCGAACGCGGAGTGGAGCTGATCGCGCAGGTCTCGGAGCGGCACGGCCTGCCGGCGGTGGTCGAAGCCACCTCGGAGGAGCAGCTCGCCCTTCTTGCACGGCGAGTGGCGATGATCCAAGTCGGCGCCCGGAACATGCAAAACTTCGCGCTCTTGCGGGCCGCCGCGAGAACGGGGCGGCCTGTGCTGCTCAAGCGTGGCCCCGCGGCGACCCTCGACGAGGTGTTGTGTGCCGCGGAATACCTGTTGCTCGACGGAAACCGGAACGTCGTCCTCTGCGAACGCGGCGTCCGCGGCTTCGATCCGGAGACGCGCAACCTCTTCGATCTAGCCGGCGCGCTGCGCCTCAAGGAACTGACGCACTTGCCGGTTATCGTCGATCCGAGCCACGCGACCGGGCGCCGAAGCTTAGTCGCTCCTCTCGTGGCAGCCGCGGCGGCCGCCGGCCTGGACGGCGCCATCGTCGAGGTCCATCCCGACCCCAGCCGCGCGCTGTCGGATAAGGAACAAGCGCTCGACTTGGCGGACTTCGCCCAAATGATGCGCCGGCTGGCGCCCTTCACTGCCTCTAAGGTAGCTAGCGCAGAGTGCCGATGACGTAATTATGAGAGACCAATCCATGGTCTCCCATTTGACTTTGGTGGAAAGGAGGTGAGAACAGAAGTGAATTCCATTAATGCATTGGGCTCCAACGCAAAGCCGCTATCGTTCGAAGGGACGAAACACGCTTCAATGACCGACGGATCGCTGAACGTGAACTGGTTCGGGTTGATGCCGGACTTGCTCCCCTCATCGCAGTCGAACGGAACGACTTTCGCCTCGCTGTTTTCCAGCGCGACGAACGGCTCCGGAACAGCCGGCGACCCGCTCGCGCAACTAACGGCTCTGCTAAAAAGCGGTACCCCAATGTCAACCATCATCGATCGTCTCGCGCAACAACTCGCGAGCGCCGTGCAGCAACAGCTGCCGTCGCAAACGGGTGCAAGCACGAGCGCTCGATTGAAATCCTCACTCGTGGACTCCATCGCGAATGCGCTTGCTCCACCCGGAAACGCTCCGCCAGGAACGGCTGCAGAACAAGCAGCGGCCCTCGCGCAGCGATTACGAAAGCTAATCGCAACAATCGCGGGGGACACGCAAAACACCGCAGGGCAGCAGAACGATATCGCGGGAAAAATCTTGGACGCCAACTCGGCGAAAGACATCCCGGCCCAGCGCAAAACCGAATCCACCGCGACGCAAGTCGATGCGGATGCGTTAGCGCGCGCGCTGCTCGGCTCTGTGGTGAACCCCTCCGGCTCGGCAAATGCACCGGCCCCATCGGCCGGGGCTTCAGCGCAATCCGCGCAAAGCAGCGCGCCGGCAACGCAGATCACCCAAGCGAACGCACCCGATCTCCTCGCACGTATGTTAGTACGCGCGGCCGGAGTCGATGCGCGCGTGAACGGCACTGCAGCGCAAGGCGGCCAGCAGACCGTGTCGCTTGGAACGGACAGCACTCCGTCGGCGCTCGCCGCGCGTTTCCAGAACGCGCTTGCGGCACTCACGCACGGCTCCGATTCCAACACGCAAGGTAATTCGAGCGGTTCGAATGCCGAGCGCGATCTCTCGCAACAGCCCGATTCCAAGACGTCGTCCTCAACGGATCCGTCGCAACTCGGCATCGCGGCTGCCGCAAACACGCAAACCAGCAACGCTTCATTCACCACGCAAGTCCAAGCGCACGCGCAACCTTCCGTCGACGCAAACGCCGTCGTCGAACAGGTTGTGAAATCGATGGTCATGCGTACGAACGAATCCGGTTCGTCGGAAATTCGGCTGCGGCTCAATCCCGACAATCTCGGTGAGGTGACGATGAAGCTTACGGTAAGCGGATCGTCGATCAGCGCGAACGTCGTCGCCTCCAACGGCGAAGTGCGTAACGCCCTGCTCTCCAATCACCAACATCTCGCGCAGTCGCTAAGCGAAGCCGGTTTAACCCTCACGGGTTTCTCCGTCGACGTGTCGGGCGGCGATGCGGGACGCGATCAAAACCGCGATCGCACGGGCGGTTTCGGCCGTCGCTACGTCGTCCATGAAATCGGCGTCAGCGAAGACGGTTCCGAAGTCGCGCAATCCTCGAGTACCGGACCGGCGCTACTGCCAAGTTCGAGCCTCGAGCTCTTTAACTACCTCGCGTAGTTAGGAAGGAAGAACATGCCATCGGCATCAGTTGCTGGCACGACGGCTCAGCCGATCGACCAGCTCATCGGCGTCAACCAGCAGACGACGTCGTCGTCCTCGTCGAATTCGAGCGGCCTCGCCGTCGATCCGAACGAGTTTTTGACGCTGCTCACGACCGAACTGCAGAACCAAGATCCCACGCAGCCGCAAGACCCGACGCAGTCGGTAACGCAGCTCGCGCAATTCTCGGCGCTTCAGTATCAACAACAGCTGGCGTCGTCGTTCTCAAATTTCCAAAGCACCTTTGGAGTCATGCAAGCCGCATCGCTGATCGGCAAGCAGGCTACGGTCGTCCAAACCAGCACCACGACCGGAAGTTCCAATACCGTCACGGGCACCGTGTCGTCCATTAACGTGCAAAACGGCACGCCGTACTTCACGATGACGGATTCAAGCGGGAAGACCATCAGCGATAGCAACGGCAACGCGCTGCTCTTTGCGACGACGAATATCGTCGGCATCGGGTCCGCTGCTGCAACTGCGACGTCGGGTTCCTCGACGTCGTCCGGACAATAACCTGATGGACAAGGACGTCAGCAAGGTTCAACAACCGCAGATCATTCCGGGTCCCGCGGCGCGGCCCATCGGACGCCCCGTGCAGATTCCGCCGACGGGCTCGCAGAGCTTCCGTTCGGTTCTCGAAGGTGTTACCGCTCCGGCGGCTCCGACATCGGCAGAACCGCTCAAGTTCTCGGCGCACGCCATGCAGCGTCTGCAATCGCGTAACATCAGCCTCTCGTCTGAAGACGTGGCGAAGATGAACACGATGGCGGATAAAGCCGCGGCGAAGGGTGCGAAAAACTCGCTGTTCATCATGCGCGACGTCGCGATGGTGGTGAGCATCAAGAACCGCACGGTGATCACTGCGGTCGATTCCGATTCGATGAAGGAGAACGTGTTCACCAACATCGACTCGGCGGCAATCATTTAAAAAACCTTTAAACACACAACCCGAGGCGGACCGCATGCGGAGCCTCGGCCGCGACGCCGACTGATGGAAGCGCCGCGGAACTCCATGTGAGGTTAATACATGGCTTTCGATTCATTGTTCACGGGCATTAGCGGTCTCAACGCTTATCAAAGCTGGATCGACATGCTCTCGAACAACATCGCGAACACGGCGACCACCGGCTACAAGGGCCAGCGCATGACGTTCGCAGATATGTTCTACCAGCAGACCGGCGCACCGTCGGGCCCGACGCAATCCACCGGCGGCGTCAATCCCGTCGACAACGGACTTGGCGTCAAAGTCAATAGCGTCGATACGCAGTTTGCGCAAGGCGGCCTTGAAACGACCGGCGTCAATACCGATCTAGCGATCAACGGCGACGGCTTCTTCGTTCTGCGTTCAACCGACGGCTCGAGCCAGCCGGTTTACACGCGCGACGGTGCATTCTCGCTGAACTCCCAGGGCTTGCTCTACGATCCGGCTTCCGGTCTCGCCGTGCAGGGATACATGGCCAATTCAAACGGCCAAGTCACGCAGAACGGCACTCTCGGAAACATCACGATTCCGATCGGACTCACCGAACAAGCAACGGCAACGGGCCAGGGCGTGAAAACGGGACCGACCGCAAACGACAAAGTCTTCGACGTGTCGCTCGGCGGTAATCTCGATCAAACGCAGTGGTCGCAGCAGTTTCTGAACACCATCGGCGCATCGATCAATGCGGGTACGCCGAAGACCATTTCGACCACGATCTACGACTCGCTCGGAAACGCGCACCAAGCGCAGATCACCTACACGCCCGATGCTACCGGCTCCACGTCCGCGGCGCTTTCGGGCGCCGGCGTGACGAACGCCGCGCTTTCCGGCGGCGGCAACCTCATCGCGAGCGTTCCGCCGACGATTGCTCCGCAAACGACGAGCGCCGGCCCGAACACGTTGACCGTTACGGTCAACGCCGGCGGCGGCACCGCAACGGTGACGGACAGCTACGGCAATTCGGCTACCGCGAGCCCCGGATCGAGCGTCACCCTCAGCGGCTCAACGTTCACGCTCGGAAACTTCGCCGCCGCGGACGCGGGCGCGAGCGCAAACTTCACGGTGAATCCGGCGACGAACGGCCTGCCGACAAGCGTGCAAGATGCGACCGGTTCCGCGCACACCGTTTCGTCGCGTTGGAAGGTGAGCGTGAGCTTCGCCGATGGCACGACGTTCCAGTCGATTGCAACGCCGGGCTCCATCAACGCGGCCGGCACGGTTACGGCGCCGACGTACTCGACGACCAGTTCGGGAACGATGGGTTACGTCTACTTCGATCAGAACGGCCAGTTCATCAACTCGTCGGCTATCGAAGGCGTTGCCGCCGGCCAAGGCATTACACCGGCCGACGCAATGTACTTGCACACGACCGCGGGCGGCAATCCGAACATCAATCAGGGCAACCAGCTGAACGTCTCCCAATGGGGACCGAGCGCCGGTAACAACGCGTCGGCTCCGACGGCGGGCGGCGGCGCCCCGACCCCGGGTCCGATCGCGATCGATTACTCAGGCAACGCCAGCCTCGCAGGCGACTATACGGCCAATGTGCTTTCGCAGAACGGCTATGCCTCCGGCGTTCTTTCGAACATCACGGTGGGTCAAGACGGCACGGTGACGGGTTCGTTCACGAACGGGCAGCAGAAGGATCTTGCGCAAATCGCCTTGGCGACGTTTCAGAACGAAGACGGTCTCTCGCGCGTGGGCAGCAATCAGTTCGAGCAGACGTCGGCGTCGGGTCTGGCGGAGGTCGGAACTGCCGCAACCGGCCGTTACGGCACGATCGCCGCAGGCACGCTCGAGCAATCGAACGTGAATCTCGCCGATCAGTTCACGAAGTTGATCGTGGCGCAGCGCGCGTTCGAAGCGAACAGCCGCGGCATTACGACGGCCGACCAGAACATGATCACGCTGATCAACCTGCGCGCGTCCGAAAACTAAACCGCTAGTCTTTAAGAACTAGACGGTGACTCGCGACAAGGATGACGCGGGTGCAATGGAGCGGCCTGGGCCACGGAGGGTCCGGCCGCTTTTTGCTCTTACGGCCACCTACGACAAACAGAAGTGAGGAACGACGGTGATTGCTCTAACTCGGTTGAACGGCCACCCCGTTATGGTCAATTCGGATCTGATCGAACAAATCGAAGAGACACCCGATACGGTCGTGACGCTTACGTCGGGCAACCGCATCATCGTGCGCGATTCGATGCGCGACATCCAGCAGAAGATCGTGGACTTCAAGAGGCGAATCCACGGGCCGTCCGAAGGGGACTAAGCAAGCGGTTGTTACCCGGGACTTGAGGTTAGGGCGCACGCGGCCGATACCAGGAATAGACGCTAGTTGCCTATTGCGGAGAGCGATCGTTGGACTTTGCCACAATAGCCGGCCTTATATTGGGGTTCGGCGCTATTTTCTTAGCCGGCTATGTCGGCGGCACGGATGCCCACGTCATTTTTGGACGATGGGAAGCCTTTGTTTTAATCGTCGGCGGTACTGTCGGTGCAACGCTAACGTCGTTCCCCATGCGCACGTTCGTACGCGGCTTTTTCGGCGGTCTTCGCACGGCATTTTCGGAAGTCAACTACCACGAGCGCGACGTAATTTCGACGCTCGTTTCGTTCGCTGAAAAGGCTCGCCGCGAAGGGTTGCTGGCTCTCGAAAACGAGGCCGCCGCGCTCGACGACGACTTCATGCGCAAAGGCATTCAGCTTGTCATCGACGGCCGCGACACGGACATCATTCGCAAAGTGCTCGAAACCGAAGTGAGCAACGCGCACGATGCCAACGCGAAATCCGAGGCCGTATTCATGTCGCTCGGCGGGTATTCGCCGACGCTCGGCATCATCGGTACCGTGCTGGGCCTCATCGGCATGCTCAAGGGTCTCTCGGACATGGGCAACAGCTCGAATATCGCCGGCTCCATCGGCGTCGCGACGGCCCAGGCGTTCGTCGCAACGTTCTTCGGCATCTTGTTCGCGAACTTGCTGTGGCTGCCGATCGGCACGAAGATCAAAGAACGCAACGGACAGTTGCTGCTGCTGCGCGAGATCATGATCGAAGGCATTCTCGCCATTCAAGCCGGCGACAATCCGCGTCTGCTCGAAGAGAAGCTGCTGGCTTTCCTCGATCCGAAGGAACGTGAAACGGATATCGAAGAGGGCGGCGCGATGGCAGGCGAAGCCGGGTACTCTGCGTCTTCCGCATAACTGGCCATTCGCAAAACGCAGCAAGCCGAGCACCCAAATGCGAGAGAAGCTGAGACAGCGGGCATGATGCGCTGGCTGCTTACGTATGCGGACATGATCACGCTCATGCTCGCGCTCTTCATCATTCTCTTTGCCATGTCGAACATCAGCAAAGTGAAGGTTCAGGAATTCGCCAAGCAGGTGTCGGCCGGGTTCGATAATACCTGGTCGGTTAACCAGCCGCCAAACGGCGGAGCGAACGGGCAGCAGTCCTTTGAATCAAGCTCGAGCATTCCGGCCATTCAAAAGGAACTGGAGAAGTTCGTCGAGCGCAATCACCTCCAGCAGCGGGTCCAGGTCCACATGGACCACCGCGGCTTGGTCGTGACGTTGCTCTCGGACAAGTCCTACTACGACAGCGGCAGCGCGGAGATGCGCCCTGAGACGCTGAAGATTCTCGACGGCGTGCAGTTATTTCTGAAGAAGAACGATAACCTGATCCGCATCGAGGGTTTTACGGACAATGTGCCGATTCATACGGCGCAGTATCCGACGAACTGGGAATTGTCCACGGCGCGCGCCGTGAACGTAACGCGTTATCTCATCGAACACGACGGATTCGATCCGATGCGCGTGTCCGCGGCAGGCTACGGAGAGTTCAAGCCGCGCAATAAAAATCTAGCACGGAAGAGGATCGCCAGCAAAACCGGCGCGTCGATATCGTGTTGCTGAACGCAACGATTTCGAAGGCGGAGAAAGGGCAGTAGACAAAAGGTCGCATGTCGAGCCTCTCGCAAGAAGAAATCGATGCGCTTATCAATCAGCTTTCCGGCCAGGGCGGTGCGCCGGCGAAGGAAGCGATTGACGGCCGCCGGATCAAGTCGTTCGATTTCCGTTTCAACAAGCGCTTAGACAAGTTTACGAATAACCAGCTGCAGACGCTTCGCACGCTGCACGAGAACTTCACGCGCCTGCTGAACAACTCGCTCTCGGTTTATCTCCGTACGCGCGTCGAAGCGAGCATCATCTCGATCGAGCAGATCAGCTACGGCGACTTCATCGCATCGATCGGCATCGCCGTCGATTCTGGCGATACTTCTCGATGGATCCCCTGCCCGGCAGCGGCATCGTCCAGGTCGACCTGAATCTCGTGTTTTCGATCATCGATCGTTTGCTCGGCGGGCCCGGCTGGTTTCCGAACAAGCTGCGCGACCTCACCGACATCGAACGGACGCTCATGCAGCGCTTCATGGCGCGCATGCTCAATAGCTATCGCGAGTCGTGGAACTACCTGTTGACGCTCTCGCTGAAGATCGAAGCGCTCGACTCGAATCCGCAGTTCATCCCGCGCATCATTCCGCTCGATCAGACGTGGCGTACGTTTCGATGGAACTGAAGATCGGCGACATGGCCGGCGTGATGAACTTCTGCCTGCCGTACCTCGTGCTGCAATCCATCAGCCAGCAGCTCACGGACTTCCAGTGGTCGCCCGACCGTGATGGCCGGACGCGGCATGACGGAAGAAGACGTCGCTCAACTTACGCGCAACGTCGAGCGCGCAGGCGTCGAAGTCGAAGTCGAACTAGGCAAGACGATGGTTTCGCTGCGTGATCTGGTGGCGTTGAGCGAAGGCGACATCATCGTTTTCGATAAGGAGACGAGCCGAGCCGCTCTGCGCGACGGTGAACGACAAAGAGAAGTTCCGGGTCTTCCCCGGTATCAACAAAGATCACTTGGCCGTGCAAGTCGCACAAGTGTTAGAGAACGAGGACGATTAACGAATGCCCGATATGCAACAACTCGCCGACTCCATGCTGGCCGCGGCCGGCACCGTGCTCGGCCGGTTGGTCGAACAGCCTTCGGCAGCGACCGGCGCATCGCGTAACGACCACGAAGGCTCGATTCGCACCGACGGCAGCGAACTCGTAACCGTCGCGCGAAATCCCGTCGCTTGGCGCGCAGATCGTCGTGCGCTTTCCGAAAGCCGACATGCAACAGGTCGTCGGCATGATGCTCGGCGGCAGCGACGATATGGCCGAAATGGGCCCGATGCAACTGTCCATCGCCTCCGAAACGGTTTCGCAAATTGCCGGCGCAATGGCCGAAGAGCTGGCCAAACGAACTTGGCGCTTCCGCCGACGGCGTACACGCCGAGTTGTGCAGCGACGCAACGCTGCTTGCGCCTCCGCCGTTTGAATCATACGAAGGCGGCGTGCAAGTCGGCGCGGAGCTGCATCCAACGATGAGCATCGACTTCGCCGCGATCACGCTTTCGAAACTCGGCATTTCCTCGACGCCCGCGGCGGCCGAGCCTGCCGTAGCGCGCTCGTTCCGATCCCGAACCGCGCGGCAGCAGCCGCGCGGCTAGCGCTCAGAGCGTCGCCTATACGCCCATGCAGCCGACGCCCGTGCGCACGGCGCAGGCGGGCCAGGCGAATCTCGATCTCGTCCACGACGTGCCGCTGCAAATCAGTGCCGTCCTCGGCAAAACCGTCATGCCGCTTCGCGAAGTGGTCTCCCTCGCATCGGGTGCCGTGTTCGAGCTTGACAAGCTCGCGGCCGAACCGATCGATCTTTACGTCAACAACGTTCTCATCGCGCGCGGCGAGGTCGTCATCGTCGACGATAAGTACGCGGTGAAGATCAGCGAACTGAATCCTCAGGCGGGATAAGGTCGCATGACCTCGGGGTTTTTGCTGCAGTATCTGCTGGCACTTCTGGTCGTCGCGCTTATGCTCGGCGGCCTTTATGCCGTTGTAAGGGGTCTTGCTCGCGGGCGATTGCTCGCTTCGGCGGACCGGCGCCTGGTTTCGGTGCTCGAGTCGACAGTGCTTTCGCAGCACGCCGCCGTGCACGTCGTGAAGGCCGGAACGAAATATCTGCTCCTCGGCGCGAGCAACGGCGGAGTAACGACACTGGGCGAACTGCCTGCCGAGGACGTTGAGACCTGGCTGCAAGAACAGCGCTCGCTCTTTTCGGCGCAGCGCGCTTCTTTGGCCGACGCTTTCAAATATTTGCGCGGGAAACAGTGATTATTCTTCGAGTCTTCGAGCGTGTGTGGGAGCGCCACCGCGCCTTTCTCGTTGCGGCTTCGCTTTTACTCACGACGCTGTGGGTGATTCCGGCGATTGCGACCGCTGCAACAGCGCCCGTCGCGCCCACCGTGCCGATCCCGCAGATCAATCTCGGTGTCGGGCAAGCGAAGAATCCGCACGACGTCGTTCAGGCGCTTCAAATCCTGCTGCTCCTCACGGTGCTAGCCTTGGCTCCGACGTTGCTCGTTATGGTTACCGCGTTCACGCGCATCGTCGTGGTTTTGTCGTTTGTGCGCACAGCGCTCGGGACGCAACAAGTGCCGCCGAACCAAGTTTTGATCGGCCTTGCGCTGCTGCTCACGTTCTTCGTGATGAGCCCGGTAATTAAAGACGTAAATGCTAACGCTGTTCAGCCGTATATGAAGAACCAGATTTCGCAAACGGTTGCCCTGGATCGGGCCGCGAAGCCGCTGCGGGCGTTCATGTTCAAGCAGACGCGCGACAAAGATTTGCAGCTGTTCTATTCGATTTCGAAAGAGCCGCGGCCGGCGAAACAAAATGACGTTCCGACGTACTTGCTCGTTCCCGCCTTCGTCATCTCCGAGCTGAAGACCGCATTTGAAATCGGGTTCGCGATCTACATTCCATTCATCGTCATCGACATGGTCGTAGCGAGCGTCTTGCTCTCTATGGGTATGATGATGATTCCGCCGGTGATCATCTCGCTGCCGTTCAAGATTTTGATCTTTATCCTGGTCGACGGCTGGAACTTAACCGTTGCGGCGCTCTTTCAGAGCTTCAAACAATGAGCTTCGGCGATGCCATCTCGCTTGGACGCGAAGCGATTTTCGTGGCCCTTGTCGCCGCCGCCCCGGTGCTCATTCTAAGCATGATCATCGGTCTCGTGATTTCGATCTTTCAAGCTGTAACGCAGATCCAAGAACCGACGCTCGCGTTCATTCCGAAGATCGTCATATCGGCGCTCGCGATTCTGTTCTTCGGCCCGTTCATTTTGGCGGTCTTGACCGACTTCATGAGTCGTGTCTTTTCCAATATGGCCCACTTCGTGAAGTAGTGGGCCGATGGTAGACGTCTTTGGACTAACCGGGGCGCAGTTCGAGACGTTTTTGCTCGTCTTCGTACGAGTGACGGCGATGCTGTTCGTCTTCCCGATTTTCTCCGCGCCGCAAGTGCCGATTCTCGCGCGTTTTGGATTCTCGGCGTTCATCTCGTTCATGCTGTTCCGCGTCGTGCCGATCGTGCCGGCCTCTACGGATCTTTACGGGTTGACGCTTGGCATCGTAAGTCAGGTCGTCCTCGGCATGATCGTGGGATTCGTGGCGCAGCTCGTCTTCATCGGCATTCAGTTTGCCGGCGAACTCATCGACTTGCAAATCGGGTTCGCCGTAGCGAATGTTCTAAATCCGGCGACCCAGCAGCAGGTCACAATCATCGGCGAATTCGAGCTCGCCATCGCCACGCTGATTTTCCTTGCGACCGACGCGCACCATTTGCTGATCCAGGGCATCGCCGGCTCGTTCACTCTCGTTCCGCTGCCGTTCATCAACCTGGACCCGGCCGTCGCCGGCAATATCGTGATTTTTCTCACGCAGGCATTTCTCATCGTCTTCAAGATCGCTGCGCCGGTCGTGCTCGCGCTGTTCCTTACGAACGTCGCCCTGGCTTTCGCCGCGCGCGTGGCGCCACAGATGAACGTGTTTGTCATCGGCCTGCCGCTGCAAATCGGCGTGGGCCTCATCATGATGTCCATCGCGATCCCGCTGTTGGGATCCGTCGGCCCGCAGCTTTTCCAAAACATCGCGCAACAGATGGACACCGTCATGCGCGGCTTACGAACTTAAGAAAAAAGTTTGGGCTGGGATAAAATCCCAGCCCTGGCAAGCTAAGCCATTGGACTAAACCTCTCGCTCTGACTTGACACTACTCTTATGCCAAATATCCGCGCCAATTAAACAGTTCTGCTCGGTGTGCGCTCGGGGTATGGACTGCTTGAGTGGTCGCAATTCGCAATGGTCATATGCGCCTGTCCTTCGACAAGCTCAGGATGACGAAGGGGCGCGATGCCGTCATCGTGAGCTTGTCGAACCAAAGGCGCATCCGGGCCGTCGCTGAGATGCGCCTGTCCTTCGACAAGCTCAGGATGACGAAGGGGCGCGATGCCGTCATGGTGAGCTTGTCGCCAGAGGCGCATCCGGGCCGTCGCTGATATGCGCCTGTCCTTCGACAAGCTCAGGATGACGAAGGGGCGCGATGCCGTCATGGTGAGCTTGTCGAACCAGAGGCGCATCCGGGCCGTCGCTGATATGCGCCTGTCCTTCGACAAGCTCAGGATGACGAAGGGGCGCGATGCCGTCATGGTGAGCTTGTCGAACCAGAGGCGCATCCGGGCCGTCGCTGATATGCGCCTGTCCTTCGACAAGCTCAGGATGACGAAGGGACGCGATGCCGTCATGGTGAGCTTGTCGAACCAGAGGCGCATCCGGGCCGTCGCTGATATGCGCCTGTCCTTCGACAAGCTCAGGATGACGAAGGGGCGCGATGCCGTCATGGTGAGCTTGTCGAACCAGAGGCGCATCCGGGCCGTCGCTGATATGCGCCTGTCCTTCGACAAGCTCAGGATGACGAAGGGGCGCGATGCCGTCATGGTGAGCTTGTCGAACCAGAGGCGCATCCGGGCCGTCGCTGATATGCGCCTGTCCTTCGACAAGCTCAGGATGACGAAGGGGCGCGATGCCGTCATGGTGAGCTTGTCGAACCAGAAGCGCATCCGGGCCGTCGCTGATATGCGCCTGTCCTTCGGCAAGCTCAGGATGACGAAGGGGCGCGATGCCGTCATGGTGAGCTTGTCGAACCAGAGGCGCATCCGGGCCGTCGCTGATATGCGCCTGTCCTTCGACAAGCTCAGGATGACGAAGGGGCCGTCGTGAAATGCGCCTGTCCTTCGACAAGCTCAGGATGACGAAGGGGCCGTCGTGAAATGCGCCTGTCCTTCGACAAGCTCAGGATGACGAAGGGGCCGTCGTGATATGCGCCTGTCCTTCGACAAGCTTAGGATGACGAAGGGGCCGTCGTGAAATGCGCCTTTCCTTCGACAAGCTCAGGATGACAAATTAAAAAGGCCGCGGCAAACGCCGCGGCTTTTTTATTGTACGAAGTTAGAAGTAGCGGAACTGGCCGATGTTGTTGGAGGCCTGTTCGCCGAAGTAGACTTCGTTGTCGGGGCCAAGTGCGAACATGTACGGCTTGGACGGCGTGCTCTTCGTCGGGAAGAGTTTGATTGCGGCGTTCGTCGGATTGTACTGGCCGATTTGACTGCCGGTCTCGTCGCCGATGTAAAAGTTGCCGTCGCCCCCGAGCACGATGCCGAAGGGCGCCTGCATTCCGGTGAGCGGGCTTTCGCTCGAGACGGTGCCGTTGGTCAGCATGCGGGCAATGTTCTTGCTCGTCGTCTCGGTGAACCACAGGGCGTTGTCGCTTCCCGAAATGATCACGCCGAGGCCGGTACCCGTTACCGGGAATTCCGACGGGGCGGTGCCTGGGGCGGCGTTCGGCAGCAGCTTCCCGATTTTGTTGGAGTTCGCTTCGACGAACCAAATGGCGCTATCGGGGCCGATCGTGATCGACGTCGGATCGGCGTTCGCGGTGGTCAAGGCGTACTGCGAAGTGACGCCGGCGGGCGTGACCTGCCAGATCGAGTTTGCGCCCGGGTCGGTCACCCAGAGCGAGCCGTTGGGCGCCGTGACGATTCCCCAAGGCCGGGCGGTGCCGACCGGCAGCGAAATTTCCGTAAAGCTGAGCGACGCAATGGCCAGGCGGCCGATGGCGGCACGTCCGGACTCGGTGAACCACAGTGCACTGTCCGGGCCTACGGTGATCGAGAGCGGCGCGGCCCCGGCCGAAGGCACGGCGTAATCGGTTATGGTTGCAGAAGACGACAGACGGCCGATCTTGTTAGCCGCGATCTCGGTAAACCAGACCGAGCCGTCGCCTCCCTTCACGAGGCCGCCCGGGTTCGAGCCGGCCGTCGGGATCTTGTACTCGTTAGATACGCCCTGAGGAAATGGCGTCGGCGTTGCCGGCGCGGTGCTTCCAATGGGAGTTGCGTTGCCGCAGGCGGCCAGAAGCACGGCGGCTATCGCGCCGGCCAGCAAGCCCAGCGTTCGTTGCAATGTAGTCTCCTTGGGGGTTCGATTTTTATCAGCCTCCCTTATTGGCAGACTGCGCTCTGCTTCCCGCTTGCCTCCTTAGAAGAGGCTTGTAGAAAAGGGCGTTCTGAGCCGAATACTAGCTGGAGAGTGTTCACGAGTTGCATCGATGGCTAGACCGGAACAAACCGAGAAGGCCACACCGAAGCGGCGCGAGGAGGCACGAGAACGCGGCCAGGTCCCAAAGAGTCAAGACTTAACGGGTGCCGTGATTTTTCTCGTGTCGGTCGTCGCGCTGCACGCATTTCTTAACCGGATGATTGTCGGACTTCAATCATCCGTAGGTTCGCTATTCGAGCGCGTTGCGCAGCATGGCGATCCGACGTTTCACTCCATCTGGATTCAATTCGTTCAAGCCGCATCGGGCGTCGCGTTCCCGCTCTTAATGGTCTTCGCTCTTGCGATGTTCGCGGCGATCGCCGCAAACCTGCTGCAGTTCGGGTTCCTTTTCACCCTGCAGCCCATCGTGCCGAAGTTCAGCAAACTGAATCCGATCAACGGCTTTCAGCAGCTATTCTCCAAGACCGTCCTCGTGAATCTCGCGAAGCAGCTTTTGAAGCTTGCCGCCGTGGTCGTGATCATCTACACGGCGATCGCTCAGAACATCGACATCTTTGCTGCAGCCGGGCAAATGATGCCTGGGCAGCTTGCGAACATGACCGCCGATCTCGTCTATGGCATCGCCTGGAAGTTTGCGTTGTTGCTCATCGTGGTCGGATTGCTCGACTTCGGCTATCAAAAGTGGCAGCTGGAAGAGAGCTTGAAAATGTCCAAGCAAGAAGTGAAGGACGAATACAAGCAATCCGAAGGAAACCCCGAAGCGAAGGCTGCGCTCAAACGCCGCCAACGCGAATTCGCGCGACGCCGCATGATGGCGGCCGTTCCTCGCGCAACCGTCGTGGTGACGAACCCGACGCACTTCGCCGTCGCACTGGAATGGGACGACGATAAAATGGAAGCGCCCGTGGTCGTTGCCAAGGGCGCTGATCTGGTGGCAAAACGTATTCGCGATCTCGCTCGCGAAAACAACGTGCCGATTATGGAAAATCCGCCGCTCGCACGGACGCTGTACGACCGCGTTGAACTCGATCAGGCTATTCCGCCGAACCTGTATGCTGCGGTAGCGCAGGTGATCGCGTTCGTCTACAAGCTGAAACGAAAGACCATCGCTTAATGGCTATGCAAGCCCCTGCGAACGCGCAAGGCGGGATCGCCCAACGCTTGAGTTCATCGGCGCCGATTCTAGTCGCTGCCGCCTCCGTCATGCTCGTCCTGCTGATGATCGTGCCGGTTCCGGCACCGTTGCTCGACATCTTGTTGACGTTGAACATCGGCACCGCGCTTATCATCATCGGTACGGCGCTCTATACCGAAAATGCGCTTGGATTCTCCGCGTTTCCAACGTTGCTGCTCATCATCACGCTCTTCCGGCTTTCGCTGAACATCACAGCGACGCGGTCGATTTTGCTGCACGGGTATGCCGGCGAGGTCATCAACTTCTTCGGGCAGATCGTCATCGGCGGCAACTATGCCGTCGGTTTTGTGATCTTCCTCATCCTTATTATCATTCAGTTCGTCGTTATCACGAACGGTGCCGGGCGCGTCGCTGAAGTCGCCGCGCGCTTCACGTTGGACGCGATGCCCGGCAAGCAGCTCGCGATCGACGCGGACTTGAACGCGGGTCTCATTACGGAAGCCGAAGCGCGTCAGCGCCGGAAAGACGTTCAGCGCTCCGCCGACTTCTATGGCGCCATGGACGGTGCGAGCAAGTTCGTTCGCGGCGACGCGATCGCCGCGGTGATCATCGTCGTGATCAACACGATCGGCGGCTTCATCGTCGGCATCGTGCAGATGCATATGGATTTCGTCACCGCGCTGAGTCACTTCACGTTGCTCACCGTCGGTGAAGGCATCGTGACGCAGGTGCCTGCGCTGCTGATCTCCACGGCAACCGGTATCATCGTCACGCGCGCTGCCGCTGAGTCGGACTTCGGCAAAGATATTACGCGTCAGTTGAGCGCGCAGCCGAACGCGTTGCTTATCGCCTCGATCATGACCGCGATTTTCGGCTTCTTCGGGCTGGCGCGGCCGTTGATGCTTGTCCTCGCCGTGATCCTATTCTTCGCCTACCTGAATCGCCGCCGCAATCCGATCTCCGCGACCGGTGCGATGCTGCCGACGCCGGCGCAAGCGGCAGCGGCCGTCGCCGGCGGAACACCTGCTCCCGCGAAGCCCGCGGAGAGCGTCGTGCCGCTGCTCTCGTACGATCCGATGGAATTGGAGATCGGCTTTGGTCTCATTCCGCTCGTCGACGTGAATCAGGGCGGCGATCTGCTCGAACGCATTACGCTCATCCGGCGCCACGCGGCACGCGATCTCGGCATCGTCGTTCCGCCGATTCGCGTGCGCGACAACTTGCAGCTTCGCCCCAACACGTACGTGGTGAAGATCTACGGTCTGGAAGTCGCAAGCGCGGAAGTGATGGTCAGCCGCCTCCTGGCAATGAACCCCGGCACCGCGACCGCCCCGATTGACGGCATTCCGACGACCGAGCCGGCATTCGGGCTTCCGGCGCTGTGGATTTCCGAAAGCGCGCGCGCCGAAGCGGAGATGGCCGGCTACACCGTCATCGATCCGACGAGCGTCATTGCCACGCACTTGACCGAACTGATCAAGGGACAGGCCCCGGATTTGCTCGGGCGTCAAGAAACCTCCGCATTGCTCGACAACATCAAGTCGCATTATCCGGTCGTCGTGGACGAGCTCGTGCCGGGGCTGTTGACGGTCGGTGAAATTCAGCGCGTGTTGCAGAACCTGCTGCGCGAGCGCATTCCGATTCGCAATCTCGTGTTGATTCTGGAAACGCTTTCGGACGCGGGGCGCGTGAGCAAAGACATCGACTTCCTCACGGAGAAAGTTCGTGCGGCGCTCGCTCGGCACATTTCGGCCGAGTATGCGGAGAACGGACTCCTGTCGGTTATCACGGTGGATCCGCGTCTCGAAGCGTTGCTCTCCGAAGCCGTTCGCCGCGGCGAGGACGCCTATGCGCTCCTCGATCCGGCCACGGTTTCGAAGATTTACGTTTCGCTTACGCATCAGATTACCGTGGCCCAGAACGCCGGTTTGCAGCCGGTGGTCTTGTCGTCGCCATCGGTACGTTTGGCGCTCAAACGCCTAACGGAACGCGCGGCACCACAGTTGGTCGTGCTGTCATACTCGGAAATTGCGCCCGGCCTGCGCGTTGAATCGATCGGTCAGATTTCGACGACCGACGAAACGCAGCACGCGATGGGAACCACGACGTAATGCTAAGATCGCTCTTTGGAGCAAAGACGGCCAACGTGCCGCTGACGAAATTGCCGCCGCTTCATTCGGCCGTCGACGTCATCGTTGCCGGCCGCCCGGCACGAACCGTAATGGTGGAAGCGGTCACTACGAAGGCAATCGTCACCAAAGAGTGCCTTGGACGCGTCGGCGAGACCGCCGTGATCGTTTATACGGCCGTCACCGGCCGCTATCGCGCCCAGACGAAGATTTCGGGCGCAACGGCCACGACGACTCAATTCGACGCGCCTCGTAAACTCACGATCATCGGCGCGGCGACCGGCGTGCAGAAACGCTCGAGCGTGCGCATGGACACCCTTGTCGCCGGGTCGTGGCGCTTCGCGCCGGGCAACATCGGCAGCGGCGAGTTCACCCGCGGGACGATTCGAGACATCAGCCGCGGCGGATGTTCGCTGATCTGCGAGCGGCCGTTGAAGCATGGAACGAAGGTCGAGATCCAGATGGCGCTCAAGAGCGGCGCGCCGCCGGTAACCCTGATCGGCGAAGTGATGCGGCACGAGCCGGTTCCGACCTCCGGAAAGCATTCTCATGGGCTGCGTTTCCACGGAGTACGTCCGGACGAGGACCAGGCCATCATCGAGTTCATCAACCGCAAGCAGACCGACCTTAGAAACCGCGGTTTAGCTTAGGCTAAAATCCTCAAGTAGAGCCTCGCTTCAGCCGATGCAGTTTGAAGGATGGACGCCTATGTTGTCCATCGCACTTGTGTTGGGAGCTACGGATGAGCAAGAGGGTCCTCATCGTCGACGATGCCGTCGTCATGCGGATGATGATTAAGGGAATTCTCTCCAAGAACGGCTTTGAAGTCGTCGGAGAGGCCCAAAACGGCGTTGAGGCAATCGAGAAGTATAAACAACTTCAACCGGACCTCGTTACCATGGATATGGTTATGCCGGAACTGGACGGTATTTCGGCGGTCAAACAGATCGTCGCATCCGATCCCAACGCGAAAATCATCATGTGTACGTCAATGGGCCAGCAGGCACTCGTGGTAGAGGCGATTCAGGCCGGCGCGAAATCGTTCATCACCAAGCCGTTCCAGCCGCCGAAAATTCTGGAAACGATCCAGAAGGTGCTTTCATGAGCCAAAGCATGGAACTTAGCGACCTGCAGAAAGATGCGCTGAAAGAAGTCGGCAACATCGGCGCGGGTCACGCGGCTACGGCGCTTTCGCAGCTGCTGAACACGAAGATCAACCTCAGCGAACCGAGCATCGATGTGATCAAGTTCCGCGACCTCGCGTCGCGCGTCGGTCACCAGAGCCGCACGGTTGCCGCGCTGCACATGTACGTGCGCGGCGAAGCGCCGGGCCAGATGGTCGTGCTCTTCGATCGCGAACAGGCCCTGGACTTCGTTAGCCAGTTCCTCCATCGCGTGATCGGCGACATTCAAATCTTCGACTCGATCGCGGATTCCACGCTGAAAGAGCTCGGCAACATCATCGCCGGCTCGTATCTCACAGCGATCATTCAGTTGACCGGCAGCAACCTGCTTCCGTCGGTGCCGACGCTTTCGTACGGTACGGTGCAGGCGGCGTTCCGCACGCTGATGTCGATCCTGCCGGATCAAGACGTCTTCCTTATCGAGTCGGCGTTCTTGGATCGCGACAAAGCCGTCGCCGGCCAATTCATCCTCATCCCGGAAACGGGATCCCTCGGCCCGCTTCTCTCCGTCTTCGGCGTAGAGTAGAGAAGAGCATCGCCTGTGCTTCGACCGGCTCAGCATGACGACGTTCTGTGCGCTCACGCTGAGTTTGTCGGAGCATAGGCGCTTACCATGAGCGACGAGCTGTTCAATAGGGAAGAGTTCATTTCGTACTTCCGCGATGAAGCGGAAGAGTTGCTGCATCAGATCGACAGCGATCTGTTGCGGCTCGAAGAGAACGTCTCTTCCGGTCACACCGATCCGGAAATCGTCAATTCGCTGTTCCGGGCGCTGCATACCGTTAAAGGCAGCTCCGGAATGTTGGGTTTTACCGACGTTCAGGCGCTCGCGCATAAATTGGAAAACCTTTGCGACTTGCTTCGCAAAGATCGTATGCCGCTCTCCGAGAGCAGCGTCGACATTCTTTTTACCGGTCGCGACCTGCTCACGGATCTCGTTGAAGCGGCGATCGGTGAAAGCGAAATGCCGACCGGCGTCGACGAGTACGTGCGCAAGCTCGATCAGTACACGTCCATTTACGAAGAGACGGCGCACGTGATCGATGGACGCACCGGCGAAGAGCATTCGTTCGAAGCACTCGCCGCTGCCGACGCTCCCGAAGAGGCGAGCTCGGCCGACGTTGAAGCGTTCGAAGCCGAAGTCGCGCGCCTTCTTGCGCAGGCAAACGGCGGTGCATTCACGGAGCCGATAGCGCCCGCCGCCGTTGAGCCGTTCATCAAAGACCTTCCGCCTGAGCCGGTTGCGGCTGCGCCGGTCGCTCGCGTTGAAAAGCCGGTTGCGCCTAAAGCTTCCAAAGGCAACATCCATCAAACGATTCGCGTAGACATCGAGCGTCTCGACGGCCTCTTGAATCTCGTCGGCGAACTCGTAATCAACCGCACGCGTATTTCGGATATCGCGAATACGCTCGAGCGTTTGATGCAAGATAAAGGCCTCGACGCCTCGACGGCGATCATGGCGCCGCTCGCCAAAGATTTGGTGGATAGCTCGGCCCTGCTCGCGCGCACGACCAACGAAATTCAAGAGTCGATCATGAAAGTGCGCATGGTTCCGATCGGACAAGTGTTCGACCGGTTCCCGCGCCTCGTTCGCGACGTGGCTAAAGCGCGCGGCAAAGAAGTGCAATTGGAGATTTCCGGTGCGGAAACGGATCTGGACAAGACGATCGTCGACGAAGTGGGCGAGCCGCTCATGCACTTGCTGCGGAACAACGTCGATCATGGCATTGAAGCGCCCGACGAGCGCGCAGCGTCTCGGCAAGCCGCGCGCCGGAACGATTAAGCTGAACGCCTATCACGAAGGCAATCAGATCATCATCGAAGTCTCCGACGACGGCGCCGGCATCAATCTGGAAAAAGTACGTGCCCGCGGGATTAAGCAGGGGTTGATTTCAGCGGACGATCGTTTGAGCGATCGCGAAATCGTCGAATTGATCTTCACGCCCGGCTTTTCGACTGCAGACGTTGTTTCCGACGTCAGCGGACGCGGCGTCGGCATGGACGTCGTCAAGCGAAACATCACGCGTTTGAAGGGCGTTTTCGACGTCGATACGGTGCCGGGACAAGGTACGCGTTTCACGATCAAGCTTCCGCTGACGCTTGCAATCATTCAGGCGCTGCTGGTGCGTGTCGCCGAAGAGTTGTACGCGATTCCGCTCGATTCGGTTATCGAGTCGCAACGCGTCGAAATGGCCGACGTGCGCACGGTGCACGGCAACGAGGTCATCACGCTGCGCGGACAAGTCGTGCCGCTCGTGCGCATCGCGGAGTTCTTCGAACTCGGCGGCGAACGCGATCCGCAGAAAGTCATGATCGTTATCGTCGGATTGCAGGGTCGCCAGGTCGGCCTCGTCGTCGATTCTTTCGAAGGCGAGCAAGAAATCGTCATCAAACCGCTTTCCGACGTTGTCGGACGTATTGCCGGTATTTCGGGAGCGACGATTCTCGGCAACGGGTCGATCTCGCTCATCATCGACGTTCATTCCCTGGTCAGCGAAGCATATCAAGGCGGCAAGGTTGCCCGCGCGGAATTTTCAGGAGTCTAAATCATGATGACAGACGTTAAGGAAGATCGCAGACAGCAGCTTTCGGGCGAGCTTATTCAGGTCGTCTCGTTCCAGCTCGGAAGTGAAGAGTACGGCGTCGACATCTCGCAGGTTCAGGAAATCATCCGTATGGTCGAGATCACGCACGTGCCGCGCGCGCCGCGGTTCATGGAAGGCGTCATCAACCTGCGCGGCCAGCTGATTCCCATCATCGATCTGCGCACGCGCTTCGGCATGAGCCGCATCGACCCGACCAAGAGCACGCGCATCATCGTCACGGAAATCGGAAGCAAGCGAGTCGGTATGGTGGTCGACAGCGTCAGCGAAGTGTTGAACATCCCCATCGAGAACGTTGAGGATGCACCCGAAATGATCGCCGGCGTGGGGACGGAGTACATTCAGGGCGTCGGCAAGCTGAACGACCGTCTGATCATCATGCTTGATCTGACGATGGTCATCTCGGGCGAAGAAAAGCAGCAGCTCGAGCAAGCCAGCGCGGACAACTAACGTATTAGTTGACAAGTCGCCCCTCCGGTGGTAGCCTACTCCTAAGGAATTAAGAGTGGACCGCCTACGCGCGGATGGAGGCTAGACGAAGTGGCTCGAAAGAAATCGCCGACCTTAACCGAGGGCGAACTGCGCATCATGGAGGTGCTTTGGCGCCTCGGGCGCGGGACGGTTGCCGAAGTCGCCGGAGCCATGCCTCCGCCGCCGGTCGCCTATAATACCGTCCTGACGACCCTTCGCATCCTCGAGCAGAAGGGGCACGTCGGCCACGAAGAAGCCGGGCGCGCGTACATCTATCATCCGCTGATCGCCCGCGAAGCCGCGGCGCAGTCCGCGGTGAAGCAAGTCGTTTCGAAATTCTTCGGCGACAACACGGGCGCTCTCGCGCTGCGCCTCATCGAAAACGAGCGTCCCTCCGATGATGAGCTGGCGCGCCTGCGCTCGCTCATCGAACGTTACGAAGAAGAGGCCTAAATGTCGTGGCTTCCGTTTTTTGATTCGGCCGCGCGCATTGCCATCGCGATCCTCATTAACGGCCTGTGGCAAGGTGCGTTGATCGCGTTTGTCGCTTGGCTTGCGCTCCGCGTCTTCGGCAAAGCAAATGCCAGTACGCGATATGCCGTGTGGGCGATCGCGCTGTGCGCGGTGATCGTAGTCCCGGTCGCCACGAGCCTTTCTCGCGTTACGGTTGAGACGCCGGCAACGGGTACGGCGCACCGGACGATCTCGACGCCGTCCGGGCCGGCACATTACGTTGCGCAACCGAAGACGCACGGCGTGCATCTCGCCGCACCGCCCGTAAAGACGCGTGAGACCCATACGTCGGCGCAACCGAAAGCTTCGTCGTTGACGGCGTCGACCAACGTTTCTACGAACGCCACTCCAGCCGCGCATTCGCTCAACGTGAAAGTGCCGACGCTCGTTGCGGCCGTCGTCTTCGCGCTCTGGCTCGTGGCGTCGCTCGTAGTGCTCGTGCGCCTTGGAATTGCGCTGATGGCGTTGGAACGGCTCAAGCGCGACGCGTTGCCGCTCGCGGTAGACTACCGCGATGCCATGCCGCGTTGGGACGCCGCCCTCAAGGGCCACCGCGACGTTCGCCTATGCGTCTCGGACGATATCGAAGTGCCGGTCGCAATCGGGCTCTTCGACGCGATGATTCTCCTGCCGTCGCACCTCGTGCATTCACTCGATCCGGCCGAAGTCGACCAAATCAGCCTGCACGAACTCGCGCACTTACTGCGTTCCGACGATTGGACGAATAGTCTGCAGCGCATTGCCTCGGCGTTGTTGTTCTTCAATCCGGCGGTGTGGTTCATCGCGCGCCAGCTCGACATCGAGCGGGAAGTTGCGTGCGACGACTTCGTGCTGCAACTCACCGGACAAGTTCGTCCCTACGCCTTCTGCCTGACGAAGATGGCCGAAATGACGGCGTGGCCGCATCGCGCGGTCCCGGCACCCGGCGTGTTCGTCACTCGCAAAAACATCTCGATTCGTATCGAGCGTTTGCTGCGCACGGGGCGCGCGATCGGCTCATCGATTGCACCCGGTATCGCGGCGTCGGTCAGCGTGGCGCTGCTCGCGATTTTCTTCCTGCTGCGCACGATGACGCCAAGCATTGCGTTTACCGAACCGCAAGCGCCGCAACCGGCCGATGCTTGGGAAACCACGGCGCATGCGGCGGTTCCCCCTGCACGCTCACATCCGGCGCCGTCAGTCAAAGCCTCGCCGGTTGAAGCGCCTAAAGCTAAGCCGGGCGCGCCCAACGCACCGATCGCAAATGCGAAGACCGAAGAGACCAAAACCGTCGTTCGCAAGGTCGTCGAAGAACATGTAAAAATGGCGACCGATACCGCATCGCAAGCTCTGGTCTCCGCAAATGCGGCCATAAAGGCGGTTCCGTCGGTCGACTTGGCCGTACCGCCGCCCGCCGTGAGCGCACACGTGTCGCAGCTCGTACACGATTCGCTCAAGCAATCGTTGCGCGTTGCGCAGATCGCACAACAGCACAGCAGCGCGGGTGAATGCGTCGGCTGCGACTACGGCAATGCGAATTTACAGAACAAAGACTTCAGCAATCGCAACTTGGAAGGCTCGAATTTCGCGCGAGCCAATCTTCAAGGCTCGCATTTCGACCACGCTTCGCTCACGGGCGTGAACTTCAAAGATGCGGACCTGCGCAACGCGTCCTTTGCCGGAGCGAATCTGGAAGGCTGCAACATGAAAGGCGCGCAGCTTGCCGGAGCACGCTTCGACGGCGCGCAGCTCACGGGATGCGAAATCGACGTAAGCCGGCTTTCACCGGACCAAGCGCGCGTGGTGCTAAGCGCCTGCGAAGGCTGCAGCTTCGCGAATGTTAACTTGCGCGGCATGGACTTGCGCCACGTGCACCTGGAAGGCGCGAACTTAGAGGGCGCCGATCTCCGCGGAGCAGACCTTACCGGCGCAATGTTCACCGGTGTGAATTTCCGCCACGCACTGCTCAGCGGTGCGCACGTAAACGATACGGAGTTCACCGGATGTGATTTCAACGGCGCAGATTTGCGCGGTGTCGATCTCTCCAAGGCTTCGATTACAGGCAGCGCCATGAGCGGTGCCATCATGCGAGACTAACAAGGAGTCCAACAATGGCCCGTTTCTTGCTCGCTGCGCTTTGTGCGCTAGCGCTGGTTCCCTCTACTCCAATGCTTCGCGCCGAGGCGGCTGCGCCGCCGCACTGCGTGGGATGTGATTTCTCGCATGCCGACATGCACGGACAAAACTTCGAAGGCGTAGCGTACGTAGGCGCGGACTTTCGCGGAAGCAATCTCCAGAACACGAACTTTCGCAACGCCAAGCTCGTTGGTGCGGATCTTCGCGACGCCGATTTGCGCGGAGCGGATCTCCGCGGCGCCGATCTCACCGGTGTTGCGTTACGCGGCGTCCGGCTCGACGGCGCAAAGCTCGACGGCGTGCGGGCGACCGGTGTCGATCTGCGCGGAATTACCGTCGCAAGCGGCGATTCGGCGATGCGCGCTTTGCTGGGAAACTGCACCGGCTGCGACGCGCAAGATACGACGCTGAACGGCCTCGATCTCTCGGGCGTGCATATGATCGGAGCGGATCTGCGCGGCGCGAAAGCGGCTGGAACGCGCTTCACGAACGCGGACTTGATCGGCGTGGAATTCCGCGGTGCCGACCTGCGCAATGCCGATTTCCAAGGCGCGGTGCTGTGCTGGCGCAATACCGGCACGGGACAGAATCACAACGACGAGCCGTCGTGTGCCGACCTGCGTGGGGCCGACGTCCACGGCGCAAATTTCCGCGGCGTTCGCATCTGCCAGGAAGACCAGGGCCGGCGCAACTGCTCCGCGGTGGACGCTGCGACGCTGAAAAGCCTTAGCCGCTCCTCGCTCGAGGGAGCAACCCTACCGTAAGAACCGTGTAACGGGCAGGCCTGGCCGTGCGTTTCCGTCGTAGAATGGAACCTATGCGTAACCACCTGCCCGCAGCACTCATCGCCGCTGCGCTTCTTGGCATGCCGATCCTCTCGGCCGCTGCCCCAAGCCCCGCACCCGCAACGGCTAAAACTGCCGCGGCAGCAACGAGTCCGCCGCAGATCATTCATCTGTATACGCGCCGTATGTGCAGCGTGCTGCACAAGACGATTGCGCCGGCCGTCGGAATGATGCTGCAAAACGACAAGACGATTGCGAAGAGCCCCGATCTTTTCAAGCAGTACAACTTTGCAATGGGCTACGGCAGTTCGGGATCGCAAGATATCGCCGTAATGCGCATGGAAAATTTGGTCGGACCGCTCGCCGACAACGTCGTGGCGATTCACAAACAGCTCAACGACAAGAACGCGTTTCCCGACGTCCCGAGAACCGAAGACGATCGCCGCCTGCTGCAATTGAAGTCCGAATTGGAACGGGCGTTGGCCTCGCAAGAAGGTGCGCTCGACATCATCAACGGCTTCGTTACGACGCAGCAGCTTTCGCAGATGCAGCACGAAGGCTTCGGCTATATCAGCGCGATCAACAGTCCGGACACCACGCAAAACAGCCGGACCGCACAGCAACCGCAAGGCTTGAACGCGTTCTATGGTACGCCGCCGCCGGGCATGCAAGATACGCAATCGACTCTTGGTAACGCGGGCTTGCCGTCGAATCCGTACGAGCTCGATCTCTCGCGTATTCCGGGACTCACTCTCGGTTACAATCCGGTAACGCATTTACGCGACGGCATCCTATGGACGCAATCCGACGCGCAGAAGAACGAAGACGTGCTTTCGCGCGACATTCTCGAGACGGTGAAACAGTGCGACTCGCAAACGCAAGTCGTTCCGAGCGCTTCTCCGGCACCGTAATTCCGCGGCCGTTTTAACCGGGTTTTTCGCCGCGCCGGGCGCTCGGTAGAACGCTCGAAACTCCTGCCCGAAGGTCGTCTTGACATCGAACATACGTTCGATTAGGATGATCACCCATGCTTACACCGGCTGCCGTTCCCGACCCCCGGCAAGACGCTTTCAAGGAGTTGAAGTTGCGCCTTCAGGGGGCACGCGGGTCCGCCGCGGTCGCGCTCGATCCGTGTATTCCTAGCGGGTTTTCCGACCTCGATAAAATGCTCGGCGGCGGCTTTCCGCGCGGCACCCTGGTGACGCTCGAAGGCGGACGCTGTTCCGGGCGCTGGAGCCTCGTTGCCGCCCTTTTGGCGGCCGCTACGCGTCGCGGCTTGGGGGCGGTCATCGACGAAGGCGAGCTTTACCCTCCGGCACTGGCCCAGGCCGGCGTACGTCTCGAGCGCCTGCTGATCGTGCCTGCGCGAACGGCGCTGGGTGTGGCTCGCGCCGCCGACGTGCTTTTACGCTCCCGGGTGGTGCGTGTGATCGTGATGTGCGCTCCGGTCCTGCGGGCGGCGGTGTGGGCGCGCCTGGCGGGACTCGCACATAAAGCGGGCGCGCTGCTCGTCGTCGTCGCGGCACGCGCGGCGGGGGAACTGGCCGCGTCGGCCGGCATGCGCTTGGGATGCGCGCTGCAGCGCGTTGCGGTATGCGGCACACGCGGTGTGTGGTGCACGTTCAGCGGCTTCACCATGCGCGCGGAATTGCGCAAACACAAACGTCTGGCGCCGGGAGCGTCGGCCTGTCTTCGCATCTTCACGCAAGCCGACGGCACGCTCGTGCGCGAGCGCGCCGTAGACGAACGCGCGGTGCGTTCCTACGCGGAGGCTCGATAAATGCTTTTATGCGTGCGCGTTCCTCAGTATCCATTGGCGGTTTCGCTGGACGGACAGGCAACTTCAACGCCTGCGATCGTGGCGGATCGATTCGATCGTGGACGCGTCGTGGCGTTAGACGACCGCGCATATGAAGAAGGCGCGCGCATCGGTCAAACCGTCGCGCAAGCCGTTGCAGCGGTTTCCAACGCACGCGTGGCCGTTTACGATCCGGCCCGCGGGCGCGCGGTCTGGAACGAACTGCTCGATGCGCTCGATGCGGTAACGCCGTTAATCGACGACGTGCGCGAAGGGATTGCGTTTCTCGACATGCGCGGCATTGCGGGCGATCGGCCCGATTGGATCGCGCAAGTCCGCGGCATCGTCGAGCGCTTTCAATTGCCGTTGCGCACGGGATGCGCGGAAAATAAATTCTGCGCGTACGCGGCTTCGTGGATCGCCGACGGAACGACGCTCGAAGAAGATGCAGCAGCGCAGTGCTTACAGCCATTGCCGATGCAAGTGCTCGAACTCGATCCGTCCGCGAAGGAGCGTTTGCGGCTACTTGGCATCACGACGCTCGGCGAACTCGCAAAACTTCCGCATGGTCCTTTCGTGCGACGGTTCGGCCGCGATGCCGCGCGGTGGCACGAATGGGCGCGGGGTATCGACCGGACACCGTTCGTGCCGCGCGGTCATGCCGTCAGCATTGAGGCCGCGATCTTCGGCGAAGGGCAAGCCGACGACGAAGCGCAGGTCTTTTTTGCCTTGCGCGTGCTTTTGACGCGCATTTGCAGCGACCTCGAACGATGCGGGAAACGCGCGAGCGCTTTGCAATTGCGCGTGGAACTCGACAACGCCGACGAAGCGGCCTTCGAAATAGTGCTGGCGATGGCCACCGCCGAGGAACGCTCGATGCTAGACGTATTACGCGCAAAGCTCGAAGGGATGCAATTTTCCGCGCCGGTCGTCGGGCTGCACTTGCGCGCGTTGCGGCTCGAAGAAGGCGGAGAAGAGCTCGCGCTCTTTGCCGCCGAGGACATCGATGCGCAGCATGTTGCGGTAACGCTCGCGCGGCTGGAAGCGATGCTTGGCGAACCGGCGTTGCGCGCCCGCTTACGCGAAGCCCATCCGCTTGAAGAGCGCTTCGTGTACGAACCGTTTACCGTTCCTAAGCCCGATCCGGTGGATGCGCCGGCCGGGACCGTAGCCGCCGTCGCTCCACAGCTCCGTCTGCTCAACGTGCGTGAGATCGACGTACGCATGCATCGCGGTGAGCCGGCGTTTGTCGGCAGTCCGCCGCGCGCCGTCGTCGAGTGCGCCGGACCGTGGCGCATCGACGAAGGATGGTTCGGCGAGGGCGTCACGCGAGACGAATACGACGTGGTGCTCGAAGATGGCGAGATCTGCCGCATCTACCGCCAGGGAGCGCGCTGGTATCTGCGCGGGGCGTACGACTGATGGCGATAACGGCCGTTTCGCCGTGCGAGCGCTTTCAAACCGTCGCTTCCGCCTGGCTGCGCAGTGGCGAGCTCACGCGCACGAATCACATGCTTTCCCCGCTCGAAGAACTGGCGGGATACAACTACGGTTTCGTCTACCTGCTTGAAGTGGACGAGGGGTCGTGTAAGATCGGCTTCTCCGAAAATCCGATGAGGCGCATCAAAGAATTGCGGTTCAGCTACGGCGAGCAGCTGCGTTTGCGCGCGTGCTTCATCGGCGAGCAGCAGCGCGAGCGCGAAGTGCACCAACGCTTCACCCACTTACGCATAGAGAACGAGCGATTTCTCAAAAGCACGGCCATCGAAAAATTTTATGCCGAAGAGCGCGAACGCGTGCGATCCCGTCTGCGCTCTCTGCACCTATGCTCTCCGGAATGTACGCAGATCGTCAAACGGCTCGATTTGCGAATGCTGCGCACGTGGCTCTCGCGTTAGCGGCGGCCCGTGCGCGGATATGCCGAACTTCACTGCCGCTCGAACTTCACGTTTTTGGACGGCGCGTCACATCCCGAAGAACTCGTCGAGCGCGCGGCCGAGCTAGAACTAGACACGCTTGCACTTACCGATCGCGACGGACTCTACGGCAGCGTCCGGTTCGCTAAATACGCTCAACGGGCCGGCATCAAGGCGATCGTCGGCAGCGAGCTCACATTTGCGGACGGCTCGCACCTCGTCGTGCTCGTCGAGGACGAACGCGGCTATGCAAACTGTTGCGATCTCATTTCGCAAGCACAGCTGCGCGGAAGTAAGGGCGATGCCAAGCTGCTGCTCGAAGATTTAGAGTCGCGTTCCGACGGATTGATTGCGCTCTCGGCTAGCGTTGAGGGAGCCGTCGATCGCGCGTTACGTGCCGGCGATCGCGCAGCGGCCTGCGAAACTGCAGATCGCTTTCGTTCGATTTTCGGCGAGCGCTATTACCTAGAGCTGCAGCACCATCTTACGGCGGAAGAAGCGCTTCGCAACGAGCAGCTCGTGGGAATCGCTCGCGAACTGCGTATTCCGTACGTCGCTACCAACGGCGTTGCATACGCCCGGCGCGAAGACGCGCCGTTGGCCGACGTCTTGTGCTGCGTTCGCGAAACGGTCGACCTGGAACGTGCGCGCAACGACCACCGTTTACGCCCGAACGCCGAATATCACTTGAAAGACGCAAAGGCGATGCGCCGCCTTTTCCGCCAGTATCCCGAGGCCGTCGATGCAACGCTCGGCATTGCGGAGCGTTGCGCCTTCCGGCTGGACCGGTTGACGGGACAGTTTCCGCTTTTTCCCGTTCCGGAAGGTTCTACGCGGCAAACCTATTTGCGGCGCTTGGTCTACGCGGGCGCGCAAGACCGCTATGGCTCGCCGCTTTCTTCGACGGTCGAGCGGCAATTGGAATACGAGCTCGGCATCATCGCTAAGATGGATCTGGCCGGATACTTTTTGATCGTCTGGGACATCGTGCAGGCTGCGGACCGTTTGGGCGTCCTGTGCCAAGGCCGCGGTTCGGCAGCGAATTCCGCCGTGTGTTATGCACTGGGCATTACCGCCGTCGATCCAATCGGCATGAACTTGCTTTTCGAACGCTTCATGTCGGAGGAACGGCAAGAGATTCCCGACATCGATATCGATTTCGCGCATCAAGATCGAGAAAAAGTCATCCAATATATTTACGAGCGCTACGGCCGCGCGAATGCCGCCATGGCTGCGGAGGTTGTTACGTATCGAACGCGATCGGCGATTCGCGATGTGGGCAAGGCACTAGGACTGTCGCTCGCGCAAGTCGACCAGGTTGCGCGGGAATTCGATACGCGTGAATCGCTTGCAGGCGCGACGGGCCAAGAAGATCCCGAAGCCGTCGATAAAAACCATCCGCACAAGCCCGAAGGCGTGCTGCGCCGCCGCGATTTGGATACGGGATCTAACGTTCGCGCCTCTCGTCTCGAAAGCGGCCAGAGCGACCGGTATCTCTACGGCTTCAAAGGCAAAGACTTCGGTCAGGATCCCGATCCGCAGATCGCTGCCCCCGTCAACGGAGCAATAGCGCAACGGTTGTACGCGTTCTGCCGCCGCATCGACGGCTTTCCGCGACACATGGGCATCCACTCCGGCGGCATGGTCATCACGCGCGATCCGCTCATTCGCGTCGCCCCGATCGAGTGGGCAACGATGCGTGACCGCACGATCATTCAGTGGGACAAAGACGATCTTCAGGAGCTGGGCCTCATCAAGATCGACTTGCTCGGCCTCGGCATGCTCTCGCTCTTACGCGAAGCTTTCTCTCTCCATACCCGCTGCTTTGCCCCCCGTCATCCTGAGCTTGTCGAAGGACAGGCGCATATCAATAATGCCCCAGATGCGCCCATGGCTCGACCGGCTCACTATGACAAATTGGCGCTTCACACCATACCCCCCGATGATAAAGCGACGTATGAGATGACGCAGCGGGCGGATACGATCGGGGTGTTTCAGATCGAGTCGCGCGCGCAGATGTCGATGCTGCCGCGGATGAAGCCGGCGTGTTTTTACGATCTCGTGATGCAGGTTGCGATTATTCGCCCCGGACCGATTCAAGGCGATATGATCCATCCGTTCCTGCGCCGCCGAAACGGAATGGAACCGGTGACGTATCCGCATCCGAAGTTAAAGCCGGTGTTGGAAAGAACGCTCGGCGTGCCGCTTTTCCAAGAGCAAGGGATGCGATTGGCAATCGAAGCCGCGGGATTCTCGCCAGGTGAAGCCGACAAGCTGCGCCGCGCGATGGGCCATAAACGCTCGCGCCAACGGATGCAAGAAATTTATCCAAAGCTCGTGGAAGGCATGGTTGAAAACGGCATTGACCGTACGGCCGCGGAGCAGCTGTTCCACATGCTCGAAGGCTTCGCCGATTACGGATTTCCCGAATCGCACGCGGCGAGCTTCGCGCTTTTGGCGTACGCATCGGCATACGTGAAGTGCCACTTTCCGGCGATCTTTGCGGCCGCGATCCTGAACGTGCAGCCGATGGGGTTCTATTCGAGCGAAGTGCTTGTAAACGACGCCAAACGCCACGGCGTCGTGGTGAAACCGATTCAGGTCAATGCAAGCGAGTATTATTCGTTCGTCGAGCCGGACGCGTCGTTACGCTTGGGATTCCATCTCGTGCGCGGGTTAGGTGAAGGCCAGAAGCAACGATTGCAAGATGCGCTCGCGCAAGGAGCGTTCGAGAATCTGCTTGCGTTCGCCAAACGCACGCAACTCGAAAAAGAAGCGATCGAAAATCTGGCCGTGGCGGGCGCATTTTCACCGTGGTACCGGTCGCGGCGCGATGCAATGTGGGCTCTGCGCGCGCTCGACGAGCGTGAGGCGCGCGGCGAACTCGGCCGTTTGATGGACATGGAAGAACCGGAAGTGCAATTCCCGCCGGTCGCGCCGAAACAGGAAACGGCCTTCGATTTATGGTCGACGGGCGTAACGACGCAGCGCCAGGCGATCGAACATTTTCGCCCGCAATTAGATGCGGCGCGAGTCATCACTGCAGCGAAGCTTGCGAAGATGCCGTCAAACCTGATATGCCGCGTGGGTGGACTTGTCATAACGCGGCAGCGCCCCGGCACGGCGAAAGGCTTCGTTTTTCTTACCCTCGAGGATGAAACCGGCCTCGTGAACGTGATCGTGCGTCCGGACGTCTACGAACGCTTCCGGCGCGAGATTCGCACGAGCAACACGCTGATCGTCGAAGGGAAGCTGCAGAAGCAGCAAGGCTGTATCGACATGCTTGCGCAGCACGTCTGGCCTTTCGATGGCGAAGGCCTCATCGACGGCATCCGCCCGCGCAATTTCCATTGAGCCCCGCGCTTCCCGCGGAAGCGTTTCTTGCGCAGCCCTAAAGCTGTACGGCTTCGAGCGGCACGTGCACCGATTCGACGGGGCGCGAGATGTCGGCCGGTAAGACGGCGGAAACACAATTTCCGTTCTCGTGACGACTCACGGTAAGTTTGCGGGCAAGGCTGCGGATAAGGAACAATCCACGGCCGCCTTCGAGCAGGTCATCGGGCGCCGAAACGCCGTCGGCCGAGAACGGCTCGCCGAAATCTTTGACGTGAAGCGTCGCTGCGGATCCCGAGATTTCCAACGTGATGTCCGCCATCCCCCGCGTGTGCCGCGCGACATTGCCGATGAGTTCGCCAAAGATCAATTCGACCGCCGGCAGGTCGCAGTGTTCTTGCGCCAGTTCGCCGATGTGCCAAAGCAACGCGCGCTTTGCGCGCCCCGCCGCTTCGCTGTCGTGCGCGTTGAGCGACCACGTACGCGACTCGCTATTTTGCGGAGCATTGAGTTCCGTGATGGCGACGAAGAGCAAGGCCGAGTCGTCTCGCCGCGCGGCGCCTTCAAATATGCGCTGCTGGATCGCTGTCGCAATGTTTCCGTTGGAACGGTACTGTTCGAATGCGGCCGTTTCGAGCAGGCGGCTCATGCCCTCTTCGTAGTCGCGATCGACTTCCACCAACCCGTCGGTGTACAGCAGCATGGCCGTGCCGTTCTGCAACTGCGTCTCGTACGTATCGAAGCGTTCGCCGGCGCTGACGCCGAGAATCATCCCGACGCCTTCAAGCAACGTCGCCTCGCCGGACGAGCGCAGGACGATTGGACTCGGATGGCCACCAATGCTATACGTGAGCCTGCCGGTCTCCACATCGAGAAGGCCGAAGAACGCCGTGGCAATCGCGTGATCGGGATCGTTACAGAGCAGGCGGTTCGCAACCGAGAGCACTTTGCCGGTCTCGCTGGTCAAGTACGCAGCCGTTCGAATCGACTGACGCAGCGTCGCCATCATACGCGCCGCGTTCAATCCATGTCCGGCTACGTCGCCGATGCTCAAGCCGTACAGCGTCCCGGATACGTGAAAGACATCGTACCAATCGCCGCCGACTTGATCGCCGTCCGATGCAGGCGCGTAGGCGGTATCGATGCGCAAACCCGCAATCTCGGGAAGGCGCTGCGGCAACATAGCTTGTTGCAGCGTCGAGGCGATTTGCCGTTCGTGCCGCATGCGTTTCGCCATCTCGCGATACTGCCGGTCGAGGTCGGCGATTTCATCCGTGCCCTCGAGAGCGATGGGCGATTCGCCTTCACCCAAACGCCGCGCATTCTCGCCGAGGTGGTGCAAGCGGTAGACGATTCGCAACCCGAAAAGCGTCATCGTGCAAAGGGTCAACACGATTGTGGCGATCGAAGCGGCCATGAGGATCGTCGTGTATCGGTCGAATCCCGACGCGTACGCATTGAACCGAGCGATCGCGAGCTTACGTTCGTTGCCGTCGAACGCCGTTTCGGCCTTCTCTAACTGCGGCCCGAGGCGGCGCGTTGCCGGATCGCGTTCGATTGCGGCTTCCTTGGCTTTGTCGCCGGCCATGCCGGCCGACGCGTAAGCTCCCATGACTTGTTGGGCCTTGCCCACTACTGAAGTAAGCGTTTGCGCGCGTTTCGTCTGCGCCGGATTGTCGCTTACGAGCGAAAGCAGCTGCCTGCGTGTTTTCGTAAGGACCAAATCTTTGGCTTGATACGCGGCATAATCTGACGCCTTACGAGTACTGGCGCTTTGAACGGCCAAAGCGTTCGCCTCGCCGAGCGAATGTAAAAGGTCCGCAGAAGACGAGAGCACGATTTCGGAGTGCTGAGCCCAGTAGGTCATCTGGCGTGACTGCCGTTCCGCCGAGATCGCTAAGAGCAAAATCACAAGAAGCGCAGTCAACGGGACTGCGCTCAGGAGTACGGCTTGGGTTCGAATCTTTGAAAACACTATGGATTTCGATAGTGTTCGGCGCTAATTGTCATGCTCTATAGTCGCTTGCTGAATTCTAATTTTGAATCTTGCGATCGTAAATCTCTTGCAGCAGCGGCGAGAGGACCGTGCCGGGCGGAAGGACATACCCGGGTTGAGGCGCGGGGACCGGGAGCATATGGGGACGGTCCAACGGCAGCATGGCGTCATGATCCTTCGGGTAGCAGACCGGCCAAGGGATCGTGCCGTCGTCGGTACCGCCGCCGCTGAACTGGGCGTCGTAGCGCACGTAGTAGCAGTGAAGCGCCGCCGTTTGGAATTTTTCGCGCACCGTCAAGACGGCAAAAACATTCTCTTGCTTGTCCTTTCCATTGATGTCGACGTACGAGCGCTGGTACGTCGAGGGCGGCTGCGGCGCAATCGTCGCGACACTCATCGGGTTGTTCTCGGCATGCAGCGTTTTCGTCTCTTGCGAGAATGCTTGTTCGTCTTTCGCAAGCGTTTGAGCGAGGGTCGCTTGCGTGCGAGCGGGAGGCTGCGGTGCCGCCTGCGGTTCCTCGCGAGCGAGCTCGTGGTGCTGCGAGGGTGGGTGATGGACGGTCGTCTTTGGCACCTGAGCGTGTTGCGGCAACGGAAGCGCGCGATGGGGCGCCGAGGCGGGCTGCGGAACGGTCCGGTGCTCGATGTGCACGGCCGATGAGGACACGACGAACTGCTCGCGCTGCTGGTTCGGCACGAAGACCATCTTCGAGCCAAACAACCAGACGAGGAGCGGCAAGAGCAGAAAATTGAGCAGCGCGGACGCAAGCAAAGCCCACGCTTCACGCGTGCGCCGGCTTCGCGACAACTCGTCGCTAATGGTGATCATTTAGGGGGTTCGGTATTGAATGCCGGCGCGCTCGAGAATCGCGCGGCCATCTCCCTTCAGGATGAAGTCTGCAAAGCTTTGCGCCGCTTCGGGATGCGGCGCGTTCTTCATTATTGCAAGCGTGTAAGTGATTTCGTCTGTGAGCGCCGCTTTGCCCGGCAACGGGATGGACGGAATATTTCGCGCGATGGCCTCGGTGGAGTACAAAAACCCGACGTCGGCCTCGCCGGTCTCAAGCCGCACGAGCAGGGTCTCTTCCGGCGCAATCTGATCGGAATTCTCGTCGGGACCGAGGATCGCCGTGACATCGGTGGGCGAAGCGAGCAAGTGCATCGCCTTAATAGTACGCGCGCCCTTGGGATCCAGCTGAGGGTCGGTCCGAACGATCCGCAGGCCGGGCGTCTTGAGGGCATCCACAAGGGAGCGTTTGCCTGCCCGGACCTGCCGGAACATCGCGGCGTAGGTGGACTTCGGCGAGTATCCGACGACCATCGAAGCGTTGCCGAACGTCACGGAAGAGGCGACGAGCCGGCGCTTTGTCAGGTCTTCGACGAGCGAGCTATCTGCGCTTATGAAGACGTCGGGCGAGCGAAGGCCGTCGCCGATAAAATTCGCGAGTGCCTTGCTCCCGCGGCCCTCGCCGGAGAAGCGCACATTGGTCTCTCGCAAGAGGTCCGAGGCGACCGGCCCTTCCATCGGCGTAACCAACGAGCCGGCATAAAGTACCGAAACAGTAGAGGGCATCGGCGTAGCGCCTAAGAGCAGCAGGGTAAATAGGACCCGGGCGAACGTCTGCATCGCGCGGTTCTTCGGAAAGAAGAAGAACCGTTCCGCTGCATCGAAGCCACGACCACTGGCATTCTAACGTAGGAGACCACAACGTTGTCGGACCCATTGAACGCTTCCATGCCGGAATACGACGGAACCGAGTCGCACGGCAGCGCACACTTGACCCGTACGCTAGTATGGATAGGCGTTGCGGGGCTTGGTGCCGCCGTTGCTTTTGCAGCCGTTCGCGCAATTCTCGCGCGCAGCCGCCCGGCGGATCCTACGAGCCAGCGCATTCAGCAACTCATCGACGAAGCCAATCAGCTTCTCAAGACACTGGACGAACAGAGACATACCGCGTAGTACCACCGCGGCGCTGACGACCGGCGCCGAACTTGAGTTGACTTTTACCGACCTGCTTGCAAACGGCCAAGCCGTGGGCCGTGCAAGCGGGTTGGTTGTTTTTTGCTTTGGCCCATTGCCGCATGAAAAAGCACGCGTGCGCATCACGTCGGTGAAGCCGAAGTACGCGGTGGGACAAATGTTGCAGTTAACGTCACGCTCGCCGATGCGCGCCACGCCGTTCTGTCCGGTTTTTGGTTCGTGCGGCGGCTGCCAGGTGCAGCATTTTGCGTACGAGGGACAGCTGCGGTGGAAAACCGACATGGTACGCAATGCGCTAACGCGCATCGGCGGATTTAGCGACGTCACCGTTCGCGACGCGATCGGCATGGTCAATCCGCGCCATTACCGCAACAAGATGTCGCTCGTCGTCGAACAGCGCGGCGGCACGCCGACCATCGGGTTCTACAAACAGCGTTCGCACGACGTCGTGGCAATCGACGGATGTCCGATCGTCACGCCGCAACTTGACGAATTCATCGGGCGCTTGAACGAGGCGCGAAAGAAACCGGAAACCGCCGAAGCATTTCGTGTAGCGCGGCATATCGTTTCGCGCAACGCCCGCGCGACGGGCGAAGCCGTCGTGACGTTCACGACACCGCAGCAGTCGCAGGAAGTCGACCGTGCCGGTCCCGCGCTGCTTGCGCAGCTTCCCGGCGCGGTCGGGCTCACGAATTCTTTCGACCCGAACAGCGAAAACGCCATCATGGGCCGCCGTCAGCAGCTCGTCTTCGGACGTCCGGAGATCGAAGAGCAAATTGCCGGCGTCCGTTACCGCGTCTCGGCAAGCTCGTTCTTCCAAGTCAACGTCGAGATCGTCGAGCGCATCTTCTCGGTCATGCGCGCCGGCTTGCAAGACACCGCGCAAGATCATCGATTTATACTGCGGCGCGGGAACGTTCTCGCTGTTCTTCGGCAAGCACAATTGCGACGTTTACGGCATCGAGGAGAGCTCTCAAGCGATCCTGGAAGCCGAAGAAAACGCGGAACTCAATGGGCTGCAGCCGCGCATGCGGTTCCGCGCCGGCCGCGTCGAGGACATCGTGCGCTCGCATGAAGCCAAGACCGCGATGGAGCAGGCGGACATCGTCTTCTTGGATCCGCCGCGCAAGGGAAGCGACGAGCGCACGCTGGAGGCCGTCATCGAATCCGGCGTTCCGTACGTCTGGTATCTCTCGTGCGACCCGGCGACGCTCGCCCGGGATTTGAAGTTCCTTGCCGCCAATGGTTACCGGCTCGGCATCGTGCAGCCGTTCGACATGTTTCCGCAAACGGGTCACGTCGAGACCCTGGTCACGCTTTACCGCGAGGTCCCGGCTTCACGAGAGGTCGTGCGCGACGCGTTTTTGGACGCTCCCGCGCCCGCCTGGCCTGCCGACGACGAATACGCAACCGATCAACCGGAGTATCCCGACTTTGTCATCCGAGAAGATTGACGTTCGCTATGTGGCTAAGCTCGCGCGCATTGCGCTCACCGACGATGAGGTGGAGCGTTTCGGCGCGCAGCTTGGCGATCTGCTCGAACACGTAGACGCCCTATCCAAACTCGATGTATCGCAAGTTGCCGCAACGGCGCAAGTCGTTGAGTCGCGCAACGTCGAGCGCGAAGACGAAATTCGCCCGTGCCTCGATCGTGAAGCCGTGCTGCAAGAAGCACCGCAGCGGCAAGGCGGCTTCTTTCGCGTTCCCCGCATCATCGCTGAATAGAGGACACCGTGGCAGAGATTATCGAGCGCAGCGCGGCCGAAGTCGCGCGCGAAGTCAACGAACGTAGGCTTTCGGCGGTTGAAGTTGCCGATGCAATGCTCGCGCACGTAGATGCGGTCGACGGAGAAGTTGGTTCGTATCTAACGGTTCTGCACGAGGCAGCGCGTCAAGCAGCGTCACGCGTGGACGAGCGAGTGAAAAAGGGCGAACGTCTTGCGCTGGCCGGAGTTCCACTCGCAGTAAAAGACAATATGTGCCTTAGCGGTACGCGTACCACGTGTGGGAGTAAGATTCTCGAAAATTGGCATGCGCCATACACCGGAACCGCCGTCCAGCGTTTGCTCGAAGCCGGCTGCGTACCGATCGGCAAAGCGAACATGGACGAATTCGCGATGGGGAGTTCGTGCGAAAATTCGGCGCTCGGCGTGACGAAGAATCCATACGACCTTGCGCGCGTTCCGGGCGGTTCCAGCGGCGGCTCGGCAGCGGCCGTTGCAGCGTTTGAAGCAGCCATCGGCATGGGCAGCGATACCGGCGGCTCCATTCGCGAACCGGCCGCGTTCTGTAATCTCGTCGGATTCAAACCGACCTACGGACGCGTATCGCGCTACGGACTGATCGCCTTCGCGTCGAGTCTCGATCAAATCGGGCCGCTTACCCGGACGGTCGAAGATGCGGCGCTCGCATACGATGCGATGGCCGGCTGGGACACCATGGATTCCACGTCGATCGATCGCGAAGTCGAACCGACGGCGGCGCATTTGCGTACGAATCTGAAGGGATTGAAGATCGGGCTCGTTCGCGAGTTCGATACGAAGCAACTGGGCTCGGAGATGCATGCATTGTACGAAAAAGCGTATGCAGATTTGAAAGCGCTTGGTGCCGACCTGGTCGAGGTTTCTTTGCCGGCGGCCGACTACGGGCTTGCAACCTACTATTTGATCGCGCCGGCCGAGTGTTCTTCGAACCTTGCCCGCTTCGATGGCGTCCGCTACGGGTTACGCGTCGACGGCGCCGACGTGCACGACATGTACGAGAAGACGCGTGCCGCCGGATTCGGCCCGGAAGTGAAACGGCGCATTCTCATCGGTACGTATGCGCTCTCGAGTGGCTACTACGACGCCTACTACGTTCGCGCGCAGAAGGCTCGTACGTTGATCGCGAACGATTTCAAGAAGGCCTTCGCGGACTGCGATCTGATCGCGTGTCCCGCCGCTAGCTCGCCCGGCGTTTCAATTCAATGCCAAGAGCGATCCGTACAGCATGTACATGATGGACTACTACACGATTCCGATGTCGCTTGCCGGATTGCCGGCGCTCTCCGTGCCGTGCGGTTGGGTGACACCGCCGGGGGCTAACCGGCCGTTGCCGATGGGCTTGCAGTTGTGCGCGCCGATCTTCGAAGAGCGTCTGCTGCTCGGGGCCGCGCACGCATACGAACAGTCGACGAAGCACGCGCTGGTGCATAAGCCGGTGTTCGCCACGGTGGGTGCGTAAGATGGAAACTCTGACCAAAGTCACGCCGGAGATCCGCGCCAAGTACGAAGCCGTCATCGGCATCGAGTGCCACGTCGAACTAAAGACGGCAACGAAGATGTTCTGCGGCTGCGCCAATGAATTCGGCGGCGAGCCGAACACGAAAGTGTGTCCGGTATGTCTTGCGCTTCCGGGCGCGTTACCCGTTGCCAATCGGGCCGCAATCGAACACATGATTCGCGCCGGGCTCGCGTTCAATGCCGAAATTCCCGCGTTTTCCAAATTCGACCGGAAGAACTACTTCTATCCGGACATGCCGAAAGATTACCAAATTTCGCAATACGACATGCCCCTGACGCAAGGCGGCTCGGTTCGGTACTGGCTCGAGGACGGCACGACGAAAGAATGCCGCCTCACACGCATCCATCTGGAAGAAGATACCGGAAAATCGACGCACGCGGGATCCGGTGACGGGCGTATCGCGGGCAGCACCTATTCGCTAGTCGACTTCAATCGCGCCGGCGTTCCGCTGATGGAATGCGTAGGCGAGCCGGAGATTCATAGCGCCGAGGACGCCGTAGGCTACCTCGAAGCGCTTCGCCGCACGTTGCTCACGCTCGGCGTTAGCGACGTGAAGATGGAAGAAGGCTCGCTCCGGTGCGATGCCAACGTGTCGATTCGCCCGGTGGGCTCGACCGAGCTCGGCACGAAGACCGAAATCAAAAACATGAACTCGTTCCGCTCCGTTTATCGCGCGATCGAGAGCGAGATCGATCGGCAGATTTCTCTCGTCGAAAGCAGCGAGCGGATCGTTCAAGAGACGCGCGGCTGGGACGAAATCAAAGGCACCACGCATTCGATGCGCAGCAAAGAACAGGCTCACGACTATCGTTACTTTCCAGATCCGGATCTCGTGCCGTTGGAAGTGGATCGCGGCCTAGTCGAGCGCTTTCGCGCGGAATTGCCGCAGTTACCGTGGCAGCGGTTCGAACGTTACACCAAAGAGTATGGGCTCAACGTCAAACAGGCGACACAGCTGATCGACAACGTCGCGTTGGCGCAGTACTTCGATGAAGTGGTTGCAGCAAGCAAACATCCGCAACAGTCGACGAACTTCGTGCTTGGCGACCTTTCGCGTCTTGCCAACGAAACCGGAATTGCGGTGTACGAATCGCGCGTCACGCCCGCTCACGTGGCGGAGCTGATCGTACTCGTCGAAGCCAAGACCGTCAACTCGAAGATTGCCAAAGAACTCGTGCAGCGGATGTGGGATGGCGACGGCTCGCCGAAGGCGATCGTTGAGAAAGAAGGCCTTGCCCAGACGTCCGATCCGGCGGCCGTTGAAAAATTCGTTGACGAAGTCCTCGCCGGGAACGAGAAGAGCGTTGCGGACTATAAGTCGGGAAAAACGAATATCATGGGCTTCCTCGTGGGTCAAGTTATGAAGGCGAGCAAAGGCAAAGCCGATCCGCAACTCGTCAATCGGCTCATGAAACAGAAACTCGACGGATAACCTCGTCACCATGACGCCGCATCGCTACGGAATCCGCCCGCGAACCAACTGGTGAAACAGAATCTCGACGAACCCATCGTCATCCTGAGCTTGTCGAAGGACAGGTGCATACCGGCACCGCCCGCATGGACCTCAACGATCAGCTAGCCGACGACAGAACTCTCGACGCTCTTGATTTCGCAAGCGTGCGGGAGCGCGTCATCGGCGCAACGCGTACGCAACGCGGCCGGGCCCGTGCGGCGGAGCTGCTTCCGTCTCTTGACTTCGCCGGTGTGCGTATCGAGCAACAGCGCACGTCGGCCGTGCGGCAGCTGGTCGCCTCCGCCGACCTTCACGTTTTGCCCGCCGTCGATACCGCCGGCCTGACCCAAGCCGCGTCCGTCGGACGAACGCTCGGCTCGACCGATCTGCGCGCCGTCGCCGATGCGATTTCTGCTGCGGCTGCCGCCTACAACGCCTTGCGCGAAGAAAAGCAAGAAGCGCTCGCGGCGATTACGGCAACGTATACGCCGCTGCGGGACTTGCAGCGTTCGCTCGTGGACGCGATCGACGAACGCGGAACCGTGATGGACCGCGCGTCGCCGGCGCTTGCCCGAATTCGCAAGAGTTTGGTGCACGCGCAGAACGATGCACGCGATCGCGTTTCGACAATGGTGCGCTCCAGTAAGTACGCCAACGCCATTCAAGATGCCGTCGTAACAATTCGTGACGGCCGCTACGTGATCCCGATCAAGGCCGAGTTCTCCGGCGAATTCCCGGGAATCGTGCACGACACAAGTTCTTCGGGGCAGACGCTTTTCGTCGAACCGTTGGCTGCCTTGGAGACGAACAATCGCGTGCGCACGCTGCGGTTGGACGAAGAACGCGAAGTGCAGCGCGTGCTCGAGGAACTTTCGCGCGCGGTCGGCGCGCAAGCCGATGCCGTCGAGCGCAACGTCGACATGCTGGCCGCGATCGATTTGCTCGTTGCGAAGGCCCAAGTCGCTCGCGCAATGGACGCCATAGAGCCCGAATTGAGCGATGAGGCGATCGCCCACATCGAGCGCGGACGCCATCCGTTGCTGGCAGATCGCGCCGTTCCACAGACGCATTCCGCTCGACGGCGGCACGCGGCTGCTCGTGATCAGCGGGCCGAACATGGGCGGCAAAACCGTGGCGCTCAAGCTGGTCGGCTTGTTCGTGTGCATGACCTATTGCGGCATGCAGATTCCGGCTTCCACCGGCACGCGAATCGGGCGGTTCACTTGCGTCGTCGCCGATATCGGCGACGAGCAGTCTATTGTGGGCAACGCGTCGACGTTTTCGGCGCATTTGCAGCGCATGCGCGAAATGCTACGACCGCGCCGACGCGCATACGCTCGTCCTCGTCGATGAAATCGGCGGCGGCACGGAACCGACGGCCGGCGCGGCTCTCGCCATCGCCATGCTCGAGCGTTTGCTGGAATTGCGTGCCTGCGGCGTCGTCACGACGCATGCGACGGAACTCAAGCTCTTCGCGTCACGCGACGCCCGCCGTGGCAAATGCCAGCGTACGCTTCGACCCGCAAAGCTTCCGGCCTACGTATCAACTCGACGTCGGCGCGCCCGGCCAATCGCTCGCGTTTCCGCTCGCCAACGCGCTCGGCATCCCGCACGAAATCGTCGACCGTGCTCAAGCATTGCTCGACACGCGCGAACGCGATTACGAATCCGCGTTGAACGAATTGTCGCTGCGCGCCGCCGAAATGCAAACCGAACGTGAGGCATTGACGCGCGAACGCCGTGCCGCCGAAGGGGAACGCGAATCGTTGCGCGAGCAGCGCGAACGCTTGGACGTGGAGCGCCGGTCATTCGCCGATCGCGCTGAGGAACGGATGCAGCAAGGCCTTCGCGAGTTCACGCACGAGTTGCAGCGCCGCGCGGCCGCGAATGCAGCGCGTCCGCGCGTCACTAACGCACAAAGCGAACTGCTCTCGAAAACGCTTCAGGAGATGCGCCGCGATCTTGGCATCAAGCGATCGCGGGGTCGAAACGCCCGTCGAGGACGGCGCTCTGCAGCCGGGCGATCGCGTCCGCATAATTTCTTTGCGGCAAGACGGTACGGTGGTCGAAGATTACGGCGATACGGTCCAAGTCGCAATCGGACCGATGAAGACGGTCGTAAAGAAAGCTGACCTGGAACGCCGAGCGCGCAACGTTGCCGAGAAGCGCGATGCGCGTTCGCAACGGCGAGCTTCGCGCGATCGGGCCGCCGAAGGAGACGCGAAGATGCAGGCGGCTTCGCGCACCATGGGCGAGCTGGACGTTCGCGGCAAACGCTACATTGAGGCCGAACCCGTCGTCGATCGTTGGCTCGACGAGGCCATGCTTGCGGGCAATACACCGCTTCGTCTAATCCACGGAAAAGGCACTGGGATGCTGGGACGGGGCTTGCAAGAATTTTTACGGACCCATCCCGCCGTAAAAAGCGTTCGCTACGGCCACGAAGACGAGGGCTCCGGCGGCGTGACGATAATTGAACTGCAATGAACTGAGCGCGCATTTTTCCGACGTCGACTATTTGCTCGACGGGTTCGATCATGTCGAGACGGTCGAGGACTTTCGCGAGCGGCTTAAGCTCGGCCGCCCGCTGAACGTTAAACTCGGTATCGATCCAACGAGCCCCGATTTGCATCTGGGGTTCATGGTCGTGTTGGAAAAATTGCAGCGTTTTGCCGAAGCGGGACACAAGGTCACGCTCATCATCGGCGATTTCACCGCGCGCATCGGCGACCCGAGCGGCCGCAATGCGATGCGTCCGCCTCTGACGCTCGAGCAAATCGAAAGCAACATGCGCACGTATCGCGAACAGGCCGGCAAAGTGCTCGACCTCGAGCGCGTGCAGATTCGCTATAATTCCGAGTGGCTCGGCAAGATGAACTTCTCGGATCTCGTTCGCTTGGTTTCTCACGTAACGGTCGCGCAGATGCTCGAACGTAACGATTTTCACAACCGCTACACCGGCGGAGCGCCGATCTCGTTGCACGAGTTTCTATATCCCGTCGCGCAAGCTTACGACTCGATTGCCGTAGAAGCCGACGTTGAACTCGGCGGCAGCGACCAGCTCTTCAACTTACTGCTTGGCCGGCATTTCCAGCGAGAACACCATCAACTGCCGCAAATCAGCGCGACGGTGCCGCTGCTTGTGGGCCTTGACGGCGTAAAAAAGATGAGCAAATCGCTCGGCAATTACGTCGGCATCGCGGAAGACGCGCAAACGCAATTCGGCAAACTGATGTCTATGTCGGACGACTTGATGCCGACGTACGCTCGCCTTGCGGCATTCCGGTCGCAACGCGATGCCGACAACCTTCGCGATGCGCTCGCATCGGGTTCGGTGAGTCCGATGGACGAAAAGAAGCGCCTTGCCGAAGCGATCGTGGCCCGGTACCACGGCGTCGACGAAGCGCAAGCCGCCCGTGAATACTTCGAGCGGACGGTGCAGCGCAAGGAGATCCCCACGCAAGACCTCCCCGAGCTGCGCCTTGGCGACGCGGCCCGCGTGGCCGATTTACTGGTCAAGGCGGGCTTCGCTGAAAGCAAGCGCGCTGCCGAGCGACTTATCTCGGGGAATGGTGTGAAGGTGGATGGTATAGTCGTGAACGACCCCAAGGCATCGTGGATCTCGAAAGAGCCGGCGGTTCTCTCGGTGGGGTCGCGCAAATTCGTCCGCGTTCTTCCTTGAAAGAGAAAGCACATGGCGCAGTCTCCGGTAACGTATACCTCGTCGATGCAGCCGATCGAAGGCCGCAAGTACGCCTGCAAGCGCTGCCAGCGCGTTTATAACTATCCGCAGCCCGGTGAACGGCCGATTCGCTGCGAGTGCGGCTGGTGGTATTACAACGACGGCGCGGGCGTTCGTGAAGCGTATTGGCAGCGGCTCGAACCGTATCGCATGCCGCCCGAACTACGGCGTCTCTTTCACGTAGACTAACGGTCTTCGGTGGCCGAGCCACCCTCGGCAGTTCCGGCTAGCGCGAGAATTTCGTCTAACGTAAAGACGTAGACGCGCTTACAAAATTCGCAGGTTGCTTCCGTCTCGTTCTGTTCCGCGGCTAGACGACGCAGTTCGTCGCCGCCCGATGGCAAGCAAAGCGGCCTCGACTTTTTCTTTCGAGCACAAGCACGCGAACCGAATGTCCATGCTGCGATGCGCGCGGAGTTCGGAAGCGGGCCTGCAAGCGCGTGCAGCAGGGCGTGCGCATCGGCGCCCTGATCGATCAGCGTCGTGACCGGCGGCATCGCCAGCGCCCGTTCTTCCAGCATGGCGACGGCCTTTTCGTCGGCGCCGGGCAACACTTGCGCGAGAATTCCGCCGGATGCGCGGACGCCTTCCGGATCGGCCAAAACCCCGAGCGCGACGACACTTGGAATTTGTTCGGACTGCACCAGATAGGCGGCGATGTCTTCGGCTATCTTCGCCCGAATACAGCGGAACGACGCCAACGTAGGGCTGGCCCGACTTCATACGATTTCGTGACTTGCAACGAACCGGCGCCGATAGAGCCGGCGACGTCGAATTTCCCACGTTCGTTGAGCGGAATATCGACGAACGGATTGCGCGCGTAACCACGCGTGGCTAGGACGTCGGGTTCCAGAAGCCATGCGTCGGCCGCGATAGAACCGATCGGTCCGTCGCCCGAAATCTGCAGCGTGATGCGTTCGCGGCCTTTCAGCGCCGATCCAAATAGCGCCGCGCCCGTTGTGAGTCGCCCGGTTGCAGCCGTCACGGTCGGCGATAAATCGTGGCGCTCGCGCACTTCTCGCACCAGTTCGGTTGTAATTGCCGCGACGATGGCAATTCCGGCTTCGGGCGCTGAGGCGCTGATGATCATATCGGGCATAGAACGCTCTCTAGCGAAGGCCACGCGATTTCCTTCAAGAAAGATGGTGCATGCGCGTTCTCGTGATACACGGACCGAATCTCAATCTGCTCGGCGAGCGTGAACCGCAAATTTACGGCACTCAAACGCTCGCTGAAGTAGACCAATTCATTGGAGCTACCGCGCGCGAGCTCGGCATGGAAGTTGCCACGAGTCAATTCAACGACGAAGGCTCGATCGTAACAGCGATTCAAGATGCTCGAACGCAGTATGACGCGATCGTTATAAATCCGGGCGCCTACTCGCATTATTCCTTCGCAATCGCGGATGCTATTGGTTCGATCGCTATCCCGGTAATCGAAGTGCACCTCTCTAATATCTCGGCCCGCGAGTCGTTTCGACGCACGAGTGTAACGGCAGCGGCCTGCCGGGGCACCATCTCCGGCTTCGGTGCTCGATCTTACGCGCTGGCGCTGCGCGCGGTCGCGCAAAGCCCCGAATCGTAGCGCTTTTCCCGCATTTTGCCGGGAGGAGCAGGTTCGCTGCTTCCGTATATCCCCGGCAGGCGGCGAGGGCGTCTTTACCCGTTGCCCTTCCGGCATGCCGCCCCGAGTCTAGGAGAAATTGAGTTTGACGAAAGCCGATTTGGTTGATGCCGTAGCCGCCGAAGTGGAGCTCTCTAAGCGCCAGGCCGGCCAAGTCGTCGACTTGATCCTGAGCGAGATCAAGACGGCGTTACAAAAGGGCGATCGCGTTGCGCTCACCCCGTTTGGAAGTTTCGTCGTACGTTCTCGTAAAGCGCGCGAAGGCCGCAATCCGAAAACCGGCGAGAAGATAAAAATCGCAGCGCGCAAAGTGCCTGCGTTCGTTGCCGGCAAATCGTTGAAAGATGCGGTGGGCGGACGCTCGACGAGCGCGAAGTCCAGTGCCAAAAAATCGGCAGCCAAAAAGGGCGGCGCCAAAAAAAGCGGCCGCCGTTAGAAAGTACTTGCGGGCGGCAGGCTCTAGAGTAATTGCGAGCCTCTCGTCTGCCTGTTATACTACCGTCCGGTATCGGGCTGTAGCGCAGCTTGGTTAGCGCGCTTGACTGGGGGTCAAGAGGTCGCTGGTTCGAATCCAGTCAGCCCGACCATAAAGACAAAAACGGAGCCAACGGCTTCGTTTTTGTCTTTATCGCCCCGTGATTCGAACGAGCGACCAATGAGAGGTTACCGCACGATGCGCGTACTGATTGCAGCCGCAGGAGGCGGCGGTGGCAACGCGCTTTTCGCGGGTTGCACGGCTTGTCTAGATCGCCGGTTACATAGACAAAAGGCGGGCGCCGCTGCGAAAGAAAAAGGCCACCCGCCGAAGCGAGTAGCCTTCGTTGATCCATCGTGGAAAAGAACTAGTGCGAGCTGTCCCCGCAGAAGCCGCCGGAGTTGCGGGTGATCAAGTAGTTCACCGAAGCAACGTCCTTGTTGTAACAGTAGCCGAGGCTATTGTTCGCAGAATAGGTTTGTTCGCTCTTGCCGTTAGACGGCGTGTCGCCGCCCGCAGCCGGGAACGTCAGCGTATCCTGAGCCGTGTCCGTTTCATCGAGCGACGCACGGAACGGCGCTTCCGCCACCCGTTACATGGCCGCTGAATTGTTCGTGTTTGCCTTGCGACACCGATGCAAACTGCACCGCACTGCCGTCCGCATTCACCGTGTAGTCGTACACGAGCGTAAGCGGCCAGTCTTTTTGGGCGCGATCCGTCACGCGTTCGCCCGGACCGGAGATCGTCGTGGTGGTCGACGTTACGGTCGTATCTTGCTTGATGTTTTGGTCGAACGCCGATGACGTCGATACGACCTGCTGATTGTTGGAGAAGCGGATCGTTTGATTGATCTGCGTCTCCACGCGGCCGGCAGACGTGTTCACGTAGCCGTCGATCGCAACCGTATGCGTTGAACTCACGCCGATCGGTCCCTTTGCGTTGCCGCTCTTGTCGAAGACCACACCTTCGGTAACGACCGGTGTCGGATACAGCGTCGTAGAGTCGCTGATCAGGCCGCCCGTAACCTGTTTCGAGCCATGATCGAGATACACGTACAGGGTGCCGTTTGCAGCGAAGTAGTTTCCGTTGTTGAAGACGTTGACCGTAACCGTATGGGGGTTGCCGTCGCTCAGAATGCCTGCGAACGGCGTGAGATTCACGCGATACGGTTTGAAGTTCAACGTTTCGATGCCCGGAATCGGCCGCCATAGATACGGATCGATACCACCCGTGTAAATCCACGGATAGATCGGCGCAACGCCGGCCGGCTTGCCGTCGATGGCGACGTCGCCCTCGCGGAACGCGGTATTGCCGCAGTTGTTCAGCTTCGCGGCTAGATCGTTCGGGAAGCACGTATACCAGAACTCATCGCCGATTTGCGATTGCAAGAACACGTCGAGGTACGCTGCGCGCACATTTTGCGGGAACGTGTACGTTGCGGTCAGCGGTTGATTTTGCGAGCTGATGTACTGGTTGTCGCCGAGCGGTCCACCGGAAAGCGGATAGACGTTGTCCGGCGCATTCGCGGCCGGATAACTTGCTGACGCCGGATAGAATTCCAACGTTGCGCTGGCCGAGATGACGCCGGTGTACGTGCTGTCGACGATGTTGCCGAGCACGACTTCGCCCGTGGAAGACCGTTCGAGCAGGGAAGTAAGATCCGTCAGATCGCGCTCGACGTGCCATGTCGGGCCAAGATTCGCCGACGGCTCGGCCGTCGTTCCGAAGTAGACGTTTGTTCCGCCGATCCAGATGGAACCGGTGCGGTCGAATTGACGTCCGGCGGTGACTGCAAAGTCAGCGCTCAGAACGACTTTTGCCCAGGGGCCCGGACAGTTTGCCGGCGGCGCGTACTGGAACTGCGGATAGTTGAAGTTCGTGAATTGAAAATTCGAAAATAACTGAACGGTGCACGGCGTCTCGTGCGGACGCGTAACGGGCGGCTCGGCCGACGTCGTGTTCGACGGCGTCACCGCTAAGGCGCGCACGGACATCGTCGAATCGCGGCCCTTCGTGTCGGCTCCCTCGCGGCGAGCCTCGGCCGACCGAATCGCCATTCCAGTGGCGCCGGGAGCATTGGAGAGTTGCGTTTGGGGAAGGGCGCTATGAGAACCACCCGCTCCACCGCTGCAGGCGCTTACAAGAAGCGCGGCTGCAACGAGGGCTGGGACCGACCGGAAAGACCAAAAACGATTCCTCGTCATGTGTCACCTCGCACCTGGCGTAGAAAGCAGAGGTAGGATGATTCCGGAAGTTCTAAGGTTACCATGCCAAGTGGTAGCCTGCTTATCGTCAAAAGACGTCCGAGGAATTTAAAAAAGGCCGCCGGAAAGCCGGCAGCCTTAAGCCCTTTACGGCAAGGGATCTATTGTTTGCCGATTTTCTCGTTGGCGTTGTTGAGCAGAAAAATTTTGTCGGCATGCCGGATGCCGAGCGCCTTCTGGTCGTAAATGACGCCGACGTACTGGCCGGCTTTGACTGCTTTCATCTGATACGTCGTCTTGCCGTCGGCCGAGAAAATCTGGTCGAATTTCGGAACGATGGCGAAGCTGAGCGTCTGCTTGGTCTTCGGGTCCTGAACCTTGATGTTGCTGGTCGAAACGTGGACCGTGATGCCGTAGAACGTGCTCGCGGCCATAGCGATTTGCGGGAACGTCAATGCGGCAGTTGCCGCGAAGGCCGCGAGAGTCGAGAACAGTTTCTTACGCATATCGCTTGGTCTATACCCTTTCTTGCCCGGTCTTCACGGGAGAAGAGTAGCCGCCGCTTGCGAGGAACCATCCGCGGGAATGACCACGCTCTTCGACCGTCTGCCCCATGACGCCACGCTGTACGCCGACGGCGGATCGAGAGGAAATCCGGGGCCCGCCGCCAGCGGAGCGGTCTTGGTCGACCCCTCGGGCGAGATCGTGGACACCGTAGGCCTCTTCTTGGGTCGCGCCACCAACAACGTCGCCGAATGGACCGCCCTTTGCATCGGGCTGGAGCGCGCCGCGGAGCGCGGCATCAATCGCCTTGCCGTGCGCATGGATTCGGAACTCGTCGTCAAGCAGCTGCGCGGAGAGTACCGCGTGAAGCATGAGGGACTGCAGCCGCTGTTCCGGCGCGCGCGGGCGCTGCTCAACAAATTCGAACACGTCGACGTCGCGCACGTTCGCCGTAAGGATAACGCGCTCGCAGACCGCGTGGTGAACGAAGTGCTAGACCACGAAGCTTCGGCGTCGTCTTCGTAGCTCGCCCATCATGCGCCGCTTTCCTACCACCGCGTTCATTGTTATCGTTGCGATCGTCATGGCCATCATCGGCTGGCGTGTTTACTACGGACGGACCGAATTTTCTCGCGTCAACACGGTTTCGCGCGCGCAGCATGCGCCGAGCCAGCTCTATGCGCGATTGCTAATCCGGTACGACAAGCCCCCGATTTACGAAGAAGAGTACAACATGAAAGACCTCGAGGGCGTATCGACGTTCACCTACCGCATTCGCACCTATGCGGGAAGGCAATTGACGATAACTGCGCCTCCGAAGCAAATGTACGACGTAAGCTTTTTCTTTGGTTCACTCGATGAAGATGGCATCTGGCAGATGGTGAATCAGCCGCCGCGGGGCAACACGAGCATTCACTATACGGTCTACGTCAAGCAGCTTGCCGATTTCAAACAAGGCGAGCGCACCGTGACCTTTACCGATCCGCATTATTGGGCGACGATGGCGGGGCGTCAGTTCAACATCAATCTCTCCAAAACGAAGCCGAACGATCTGCTGAAGCTGCAGAGCACGTCGCTCGCCGACCCGCGTTACCAAAAGATCGTTGACGATTTCCGGACTTTCGGACCGCCGTCATTCCGCGACAAAGTGTCGCGCGCTCGCGCCTCGGCCGCGCAGAACAAGCTCTAGTTTATGGTCATCGCGGTGCGCGGAGCCGTCCGGTGGGGCCTCGTTGCGCTCATTTGCGGACTCATCGCTTTCGTAACGTACGAAATTTCTGAGAATCCGAGCAATCAGCTTTTCGGAAAGACGGTGGTAAGCGGGCCCGCCAACGAGCGCGTGGTCGCGCTAACGTACGACGACGGGCCCAACCCCCCGTACACTTCACAGATCCTCGACGTGCTCGAACGCGAACACGTGCACGCGACGTTTTTCCTTGTGGGCCAAGCCGTAACGGCGTATCCATCGGTCGTGCGGCGCGAGCTGCGCGACGGCAACGCGATCGGCAATCATACTTGGCAACACGATCACCTGATCGTTCTTACGCCCGATCAATTGCGCAAAACCCTGAAGCGAACCGACGACGCGATTTACTCGGCCGCCGGCGTGCACACGCATATCATGCGCCCGCCGTACGGTTCGCGAGACTGGCTTGTGCTCGATCAGGCGCGCCACCTTGGCTACACGCCGGTAATGTGGTCGGTTCCGCTGGCACGTGATTGGGAGTATCCGCCCGCGAGCGTGATTGCAAAACGCATTCTGCCGTACGTGCGCGACGGTTCGATCATCGTGCTTCACGACGGCAATCGCGGTCTTCTGTGCAGCCGCAAAAAAGCCAACCTTCACGTCTGCGATCGCACGGCCGACATCGCGGCGACGGAATTGATCGTGAGCGAATTAAAGCGCGAAGGCTACCGCTTCGTTACGATTCCGGAACTGCTCGCGTTGAAAGGCGCTATGCATACACCTTCCCCTGGAAGCGAATGAACCCGTCCGGATGCTGATGCGCCGGATCGTGATGGGTCCAGTGCACGATCGGAGGCTTGCCGGCGTCATGCACCATCTCGCCGCGGACGTCGATTCGATCGCCGGGCGAAACCGGAACCGGCGGAGCAAGGCCGACGTTGTCTATGACGTCGAGCGGGCCGGCCGCGGTTTGCATCGCGAATTCTTCGTGTTCGGCATGCGTGTGCGTTCCGTAGAAATACGACGGAGAGGACGTTACCGTTCCGCTAAAGCTGACGAGTGCCGGACGATCGGAATTGTAAGCCGTCGTAATGTTCATCGCGAGCCTCCTTTGCAGGCGGCTATCACGCGCGAAATTGGGTACAGCAAGCAGCAGTGCGAACGATTTTAACCGAACGCTTGCGTTTGGTCCCCGTGAACGCCGAGAACGCGGAACTGCTTTGGCAGATACTGCAAGCGCCCGATTTGCGAAGGTACCAAGATCTGCCCGATGCGGATCTTGCGCAGTTTCAACGCATGGTTGCGTCTCGGCCACGCCGGTTGCAGCATGGATCGTGGGGACGCTTCGAATGGTTGGTTTACCTCGAAGGCGTCGAACCGCCCGTTGGCTGGGCGTCGCTGCGAATCGGCGAGCGTTCCGCCGGATCGGCAGAAATCGGGTATAGCGTCGTCCGTGAATACCGCCGGCGCGGCATCGCAAGCGAAGCGGTGCGAGCGCTCGTTAACGAAGGATTCTCCCGCGTAAGTCTGCGCCGCCTGCGCGCGTACTGCGTTCCCGAAAACGAACCCTCGAAGCTCGTGCTAACGCGCGTCGGCTTCGAGCCGGACGGCGTTTTGCCGCATGGTGCGACGGTCCAGGGACATCCGGTAGACGTTCTCGGCTTCGTGCTCGAGCGCGCGCGATGGGAAGCGGCCAATACGGTTTAGCCTTCGTCGAACCAGCGAACCGAAATATCGGCGCGTGCGAATGAAGAATATTGCTGCCCGCGTTCAAGAAAATTCAAAAGCGGTTCCCGAACGACCGCCGCGTGTAAGCGGCCGGCAATCCGGTCGAGCGGTATCCATTCGATTTTAGCGACGTGATCGCCGGCGCGCGGCAACTCCGGTTCACCTTGGGCGTCAACCAGAAACGCAGCGTTCAAGAAATGACGGTCTCCGTCGTAGCTCTCCGCGACGTATGCGAGACCCCGAATCGTGCCGGCAAGACCCGTCTCTTCACGAAGCTCTCGCAACGCTGTCCGCTCCAGCAGCTCGCCGCTTTGCTGACGCCCGCCGGGAAGGTTCCATAACGGTTGGGGGTGCGAGGGATACCGCGACGCCACGAGCAGAACGGCTCCGGCGCGCTCGATCAAAGCCGTGGCAAGATGAATGCGCTGCATGTTACGCCGGTACGACGCGGAAGGGCGCCGATTCTGCCTGACGAACGCGCGTTGCGGTGTCCGCCCGCATCGCCGCCCACTTGATTCTCGGCCCGCGAGAAGAACCGTTTCTAACGGCGCTTCTCGAATCGCTCGAAGGCGTCGTGCAAACGGTTATCGTGAACGACAACGGATCGGGCCCATCTCCGCACGAGCAAACGCTTCGGGCAAGCGGTTTCGCGGGGCGAGGCGCCTTGATCATGGATCGCACGCCGTTCACCGGCTTCGCCGCGGCGCGAAATGTCTGTCTCGCCATTCACGAGCGAGAGAATGCCGGCGATTGGGTGGCCTTCGTCGACGCCGACGAGGTTCACGCAACGGCGGCGCAACGCATCGCGTCACACTTGCACGAGGTGCCCGCCGATTACGATGCCGTTGATGCTTACACGTGGCATTTCTTCGGCTCGTTCGACTGGTACATGTCCATCGAACGCCGCTTGATGTTCCATCGCTTTCATTCCGGCGTCCGTTGGGAAGGCACCGTGCACGAACAGTTGCGCGGGTTGCCCGGGCAGCGACTGGTGTTGCCCTATGTGTACGCGCATTACGGACATACGCTCGACGTACAACGGCACGCCGAAAAGGAATGGCACTACACGAATCTCGGGGCACCGGGCAAAGTTGTAGACGAAGCGCAGTTGCGCGACATTCACGTGCCGACGTATTTTGCCGAATTTTACCCGCGTCTCATGCGCTTCCACGGCGAACATCCGCCGGCTGCACTTGCGACAATCGCAAGACTACGCGTTCGGCTGGGAATGCTGCATGCGCTCACGGACGAACTCGCTCGCAAACAAACGGTCGAGACGCGGGCGCGAAACGTGTTGCGACGGATGAACTACGAGCAGCGGTGGCGCTTTCGCGCGCTTAACCCGTTGGCCCGTCGTCTGGTACGATAAGCTCCCCGTGCCCCACGATGACCGCATTTCCGCCGACGTCGGCTTGACCCAAGGTATCGCCGTCCCACTTGCAGCGAACGTGGATGACCGAGCGCCTACCCATGGCGACGCCTTGAAGAACCACAAAGCGTTCGGCCTTCGGTAGAGCACTGTAATTGGCGAGATAAAAGCAGAGCGGGCCCGCAGCGCTTCCTGTTGCGGGATCCTCCGGGATGCCCGACATCGGCGCAAACATGCGTGCGTGAAAGCCGCCCTCTTCTTGCGAGAAGCAATACACGCCGACGATTTGCGAATAGTCCACCATGCGCCGGAGCGCGGCGTCGTCGATGCACGCGCGATCGACGGCCTCGCGCGACGTGAGGCCGATATAGAGAAAGGCCGGACCGGCACCGGCAATCTGCGGCGGCACGTCATCGCGAACCGCTTGGAGGTCGAGCCCGAGCGAAGCAGCGGCGGCTTCACGATCGAAAGTTTGGCGCAAGAACGTGGGCGGCGTGGTAAGCCACGCGGTTAAAACCGCGCCGCGTTCGAGTGCTATGGGAATGTCCCCGACGTTTTCTCGCAGCACGAAGGAGTCGACGGAATAGTCGACCCACTGCAGTTCGGTCGCAATCGCAATCGCCGTACCGATGGTGGGATGCCCCGCGAACGGTACTTCGCGGCCGGGCGTGAAGATGCGCAACGTTGCCGCCGTGCGGCCGTCGCCCCGAGTGGCGAAGACCGTCTCAGCCAGATTGAGTTCCCGGGCGATGCGTTGCATGGCGCGATCGGCGAGCGCTCCTTCAGGAAAAACGGCGAGTTGATTGCCTTCGAACGGACGATCCGTGAAGACGTCGAGTAATAAATAGCGTGCCGTACTCATCGGTTTATTCCGCCGCCGCCATTGCCATTGCGGAAGCATTTGCCCCCCGTGGTTTTACCTTGATGAAAAACACCAGCGGCGTGCAGATGAAGAACAAAATCGCCGTGAGGCGGAAGAGGTAGTCATAGGAAATCATCGCCGCCTGCTGTGAGACCATTTGCGTAAGCATGCCGACCGAATATCCGTGCGTCGCCGTAACGCCGGAGGCGAGAACGTTCCACGCTACCGCCGTTTCGTGCGTAAGGAGCGTAGTGAGGATCGCAATACCGAAACTGCCGCCCAGCTGGCGAACGAGCGTGTAGACGCCGGTTGCACCTGCCAATTCCGGAATGGGAACGTCGCCCAAAGTAACCGTCGAAAGCGGCACGAAAAGAAAGCCTAACCCGAGGCCTTGAACCACGCGCGGCCAGAAGACTTCCCAGTATCCCGCTTGCGTGTTGAGGCCCCCGAGCATCCACGTGGAGTAGCCGAAGACGACCATTCCGAATGCGATGGACACGCGCGGATCGACGATGTTGTTGATCCGGCCGATGATCAGCATACTGATCGCGGTCGCGATCGCGCCCGGTAAAAGGGCCATCCCCGTATCGAACGCGGTGAAGCCGAGAATCGTCTGGAAGAAGAGCGGCAGGATCAACGCCGTGCCGAATAACCCAAATCCCGAAACGATGCCGATGATGTTCCCGATCGTATAAGACGAAAGCCGGAACACGCGCAGTTGCACGAGCGGATACCGGTCTTTCAGCATCTTGACCACGAACCAGACGAGCGACACCGCGGCCACGACCGTCAGAATCCAAATGGTGCTCGAACTGTACCATTCGTCGTGTTCACCGCGCTCCAAGACATACTGCAACGATGCGAGACCGGCGGTCAGCAGAGTCAAACCGGTCCAGTCGATGCCGGTCTTCACTTTTTCGATGAACTTCGGATTGGGAATCACGGCCATGGTCATCATGAACGCGATGATGCCGATCGGGATGTTGATGTAGAAAATCAGCGGCCACGTAGCGTTGTCTACGATATAGCCGCCAAGCGTCGGTCCGACTGCCGGGCCGACCATTGCGCCCAGTCCGAAAATCGCCATTGCGGCGCCGCGTTTTTCGGCCGGGTACGTTTCGAAAAGAATCGCCTGTGCGGTCGGCTGCAGCGCGCCGCCGCCGATGCCCTGGATCACGCGATAAATGATGAGTTGCGTGATCGACGTCGCGGTTCCGCAAAGAAGCGACGCAATCGTGAAAATCGCGAGCGAGGCAGCGTAGAACTTCTTGCGCCCCAGATAAGCGGTGAGCCAGCCGTTCAACGGCATGACGCACACATTGGCAAGGATGTAGCCCGTTGCAACCCAGGAGACTTCGTCTACCGATGCGCCCAGGTTGCCGGCGATGGTGTTCAGGGCGACATTCACGATCGTCGAATCGATGATGGCCATGATCATGCCAAGCATCACGGTGATCGTAATCAGGGCTACAGGCGCATTTTCGCGGTGTTGAAACGGATTTCTCATGGTTTATCCCGGTTGCCGGGCTAACTTTCTACCCCGTTGCACCGGAAAGGCCTCTAGTGGAAAAGTCATACCCTTAATGCGCGGATAATTGGCCGTCCGCTACGCTCGTCACGTCGACTTAAAGGAGACTGGAATGGATTTCGAATCCCACGCGCTCGGTACCGAGGTCATCGCCATGAATATCGCCATCGCTGCGCTAGACGGTTGGCTGAAGAACGTCCCGGCCGATCGTGGCGGCGAGGATTTAGGCCGGGAGATCGGCGCGCTTTATCGCGAGGTATTCAGTGCGGTCGACGAAATGTCGCCCTCGCCTGAAGAAGACGATTTAGAATACGAAGACGAGGAAGAGGAAGTGGACGGCGGCGTCGACGAGCGCGGCTAACAAACCAAAGATTGCCACGGCTTCGCAGCTCGGCTGGAACGCGCTGATCAGCGGCCAAATCCACAACATCCGCGGAACCTTCCGCGATGCGTCGTAGTATATCAAGGCATGAAGCTGCTCTTCGAAATCTTACTTTCGATCTTTCTTCATCCGATCGCAGTGATTCTCGCATGGATCAATATCGCCGCGCGCGGGGACATGGATACGGCGAAAAAGATCCTGTGGGCCGTGGTCTGCATCTTGTGGGGTGTGGGACCAATTCTCTACATGCTGCTTGCCGATGGAGTGCTTTGGTAAAGTGAGTGCAGCCGAGTATAACGCCTCGCGTGAAGAGCCGTGCGTTGAAAAAAATCAGTGCGGCACGAGTAAGAGCAGGCTCGCTCCAAAGACGACCAGTGCTACGAAGAACACGAGTGCGGTAAAGGCCATCACGCGGCGCAGACCGACGCCCGCGATAGCCAGAACCGGTAGCGCCCAGAACGGCTGAATCATATTTGCGACTTCTTCCCCAATGGCAACGGCCATCGCGGTAGCCGCTTGCGACGCGCCGAGTTTCGCGGCGGCCGGTACCGCGAATGGTCCCTGCACCGCCCAATGACCGCCACCGCTCGGAACGAAAAGCGAGATGATGATGCTCGAGACGTAGTTCCAGAACGGCAGCGTCGCAGCGGTCGAGAACGCGAGAAACCATTGCGAGATTACGCCGGCGAGGCCCGTGCCGGTCATCAGCCCCATGATGCCGCCGTAGAGCGGATACTGAATCAACAGTGGTCCCGTAACGCGCGCCGCACCGTCGATCGCGCGCACGTACCGGACCGGCGTCCAATGCAGCAGCAGGCCGAGCAAGAAAAAGATGAAGATCACGCTGTCGATGTCCAACGAAAATCCCGTCTTGCGCCAGGTTATGACTAGATATGCGAGACCACCGGCGACGATCGCGAGATTCAATGCCCAGGCGTTATCCAATGCACTTGCGAGCTTTCCGCGATTCTGAGACTGAGGAAGCGCCGCCGCGTCGGCCTCCGCGAGCCTTTCAATATCCCCTGTTGCGACATCGCCGCCCTTGGGCTCGAGCGCCACGAACAACGCCGGTACGACGATAACGAGCACGAGGACGGGCACCAAGTTGAACGCAGTGAAGATCGTGCGCGAAAGCGGCAGCACCGTTCCGGTTAAACTCTGTACGATGTTCAGCTTGTTCCCGGGCGTCGCTTGCGCGAGCGCAATCGAACTCGAAAGGCCGCTTGCCCAAATGAGAAAGCCGCTGTAAGCCGCACCCACCAACCACCCGAAATCAATGCGCATCCGTCGCGCGATCGCTCTTGCTAACAGTCCCGCAACGACTAGACCGAAGCCCCAGTTCAGCCAGCATGCGCCGGCAGAAATGAGAAACGTCAACACGACGGCCGAGCGCGTCGTCTGCGGAATTGCCGCTATCCGCTCCAGCGCGCCCGCAACCGGCAGGCTACTCGCGAGCGCGTAGCCCGTCACGAGGATCAGAATCATCTGCAGCGCGAAAGCGAAGATCTCGAAGATGCCGTTGTACCAGGCACCGAGGACGTCTTCGAGAGTGCGATGCGGCGCGAGTCCGAAAGCGAGCGACGCCGTCAAGAGTGTGAGCAGGACCGCAAAGACGTACGGGTCCGGCATAGCAAACTCAAAGAGACGCACGAAAAACGCTGCGACTTTCGCCATGCCGCACCATTCCTAGCGTGCCCGTTTTAGGCCTGGTCTGCCAGAGGAAACCCCGGCGGCGTTCGTGATCGGACGATCGCGCGAACGCGTTTGTTCGCACTCACCCCGGATGCCGGCTGCATTCAAACTCGTTCCTTATGTCGAGGTTGAAGCAAAACGGGAAGAAGAGGCGGTCTTTTGCGCTGCGAACGTTCTAGGGCTTTGTTTAGTTTCTCGATGTGGAGGTGAAGAGCCATGGCGCGTTTTCTAAAAGTCGCGGGTCTGCTCGGTATCGTCGTCGGCTTTCTGCTCGGTCTTCTGCCATCGCCGGCGGCCGCAATGCCCCTGCCGAAGTTTTGCAGCGGCTGCGACCTCTCGAACCAATCGTTACAAAATGCCGATTTTACGACGGCAACGTACGTAGGCGCCAATTTTGCCGGCGCCAAATTGCGCAGCGCTTCGTTTGCGCGCTCTCAACTCGTGGCGGCCAATTTCGCGGGTGCCGACCTCGAGAACGCGGATTTCCACGGCGCTGAATGCATTGCGTGCAATTTCTCAGGCGCAAAGCTGGACGGCGCGAATTTCGACGAGACGCGAATTGTGGCAGCGAACTTCGCCGGGTTTCATGCGACAATCTCCGACCGTTCGCTGCGTGAGCTGCTGGGTGGATGCATTAGCTGTAATTTTCAAAACAGCATGCTTTCGAAAACGGACCTTTCCGGATTACGGCTCACGTCGATCGATTTCGGCAACGCGGATCTGAGCTATGCAAAACTCGACGGAGCATCGCTATGCTCGTACTCGATGAAGGGCAGCAAGAGCGAACTGAGCTGCGACAATCTGCGCGGCGCCCGGCTCGAAGGCGCCAGCTTTAAGAATACCGTCGCATGCAGCAATGCGCTCGAACGCACCGGCTGCACGGTAGTCGACGCAGCGACCCTTCGCAGCCGCACCGGCGGCACGATCGACGGGGTTGCTCCGCCGGCCACGCCGTCACCGTCAGCCTTGCCCTCTCCCTAGAGGTGCTTAGGTGCAAAAAGCACCTAGGTGGGTATCGGGGCTTTTTCGTGGCGGCCTTTTGGCTCTACGGTGAATGGACCGCCGCAGAACGCGTGCGGTAACCGCTGTTCTTATAGAGGTATTTTGATGCACGAAGTTCGCCGGGCATTGGCGGGATCGGTGATCCTTGCCATGGCCCTCGCCGCTTGTAGCGGCGGAAAATCGTCGCTTCCCAATCTGGAGCCCTCGTCGACGACGCCACAGAGTCTTACCAATGCGTCGTCGCGGGCTGAGGCGATTTCCGTCCCCATGACGCACGGGAAACTGGCTTTTACGGACGCCGGCCGTCGCGCCGCGCTTGCGCCCGTTTCCGTTGCCATTACCTTGAATTACAACCACCAAGATCAGCTCGATCAATTCATTGCTGCCGCGAGCGGTCCACACGGAACGCATGCGTTTCTGACGCCGGCGCAGTTCAACGCCACCTACGCGCCGACCGCGCAGCAAGAAGCAGCGGTCGTTTCGGCATTGCAAAAAGCCGGGTTTACGATCACCAAGCGTTATGCGAATCGGACGGTGATCGATGCGACCGCGCCCACGGCGACGGTCGAGCGGTACTTCGGCACACAAATGCACAACGTGAATCAAGGCAAGTACGGCCAACGCTTTGCGAACTTGACGCCCGCGACGGTTCCGTCCGCGATCTCGCAATACGTGCATACCGCCTCACTGAGCAACGTCGTTATTGCCCAAACGCAAGTTGATGCCGACAACGGGCTCACGCGTCCTTTCATTAAAGTGCAGCCCGGAAGCAAACAGCCCGGCGGAGCCGCGAGCCAGGAAGCGCCGGAAACGCTGCGCACGACGGCCGCCGGATGCACCGGCCAATTGCTGCTCAATCCCGGCTTCGAATCCGGAGCCGTGAATTGGACGTCCTCTTCGGGCGTAATCTATAACTACTCGCCGTATGCGTATTCGGGCAGTTGGTTTGCGTGGCTCGACGGCTACACGTCTCCTGAAACCGATTCGCTTTCGCAGACGGTGGCTATCCCCGCGGGCTGCACGGCGACGCTGACGTACTATCTGTACATCGGCAGCAACGAGCCGAACACGGCGACCGACACGCTGAAACTCAGCGTCAACGGCACGACGGTTCAGTCGCTTTCGAACGTCAATCAAACCAACGGGTATTACGTCAAGCAAACGGTGAATTTGTCGTCGTTCGCAGGCGGAAACGCGACCATCAAGTGGACGTCGAAGCAGAATGGCTCCTACGAGACCGACTTCTTCATCGATTCGACCGCGTTGAACCTGAGCGGTGGAACGAGCACGCCGACGCCGTCTCCAACGGCAACGCCGACCGCTAAACCAACCTCGTCGCCGACGGCGTCGCCGACGTCTACGCCAACGGCCGCGCCGACTTCGACGCCGGCAGGCGGCTGCAATGGTGCGGCAGCGCTCAACGGACCGCTTTCGAACTCCAGCGGAACGCTCGCAACGGGCGTCGCAAAACCGTTTGACTATCCGGTCCAGCATGGCTGCAACGGCGCGGGTTACACCGCCGCAGTCATCATCGACGATCCGGTAAACACCAGCTATCTGCATAGCTACCTGTCGGCGGCAGGTGTTACGGAAACCGGCACCGTTACGAATGAAGCCGTCGACGGCGGCGGCAGCGGCGACGATCCGGAGACCGACCTCGACGTACAAACGATCGCAGGTCTTGCTCCCGGTGCAAACATCATCGTCTACGATATGGGCTCGCTCACCGATCAGGCGATCGAAGATGCCTACAATCAGGCGTTGACCGACGGAAAAGCCGTCGCCATCAATTCCTCGTTCGGCGGATGCGAATCGAGCGATCCGACCTTTGAATCAGCGACCAACTCCATCGCGCAGCAAGGTGCGGCCGAAGGCGTTCAATTCTCAGCTTCATCGGGCGATTCGGGTTCCAACGAATGCGGCACCAGCGATAATGTGAAGGGCGTCAGCGCGCCGGCCGGCGACCCGTACTTCACGTCCATCGGCGGCGTCAACTTCGCGTATAACACCTCGGGTGTGCTCACGTCGGTGACGGCGGGCAGTGCATCGTGCGGAAGCGCGAGCGGCAAATGCTACGGCGGCGGCGGCGTATCGACGGTTGTCGCGCTTCCGAGCTGGCAGAGCGGTGTCGCCGGTATGATTACCTCCGGACGAAACCAACCGGATATTTCATTACCGTTCGATCCGGTGGCCGTGTATACGGGCGGTGCGTTCGCATCGTATCTCGGTACCTCGTGGTCGTCACCCGCATCGGTTGCGTTATTCCTTGAATCCGACCAACTCCACGGCTCCAAGCTTGGATGGTTGAACTCGACGATCTACAGTCTGTTCAAGTCGTCGGGCTATAGCACGTACTACACGCCTTGTACGTCGGGCAATAATATCGCCTATTCGTGCAATGCATCGCAGTACAACCAAGCTGCCGGTATCGGAACGCCCAAAGGCTGGGCACTAGCAAACGCTCTGTAATAACCGGAGCGCTTGATCCTCGGACGGCCGGCGGGTAACCGCCGGCCGTTGCCATGTCCCGTGGTAATCGACAAAGGTATGAACGTGGGAAGCGAAGGTCCCGCCGCGAAGAAACGCTGGATGATCGCTTTGCAGTACGATCGATTTGGCGACCCTGCAGAAGTCGTAAGGCCGCTCGAGAAGCCCGTGCCGGAACCACCTGCGGGACAAGTGCGCATTCGCGTATTACGCTCGCCCATTCATAACCACGATCTTGCGACGATCCGCGGAACGTACGGGTACAAACCTGAGCTGCCCGCGATCGGAGGCACCGAACTCTCCGGCGTCGTGGATGCGATCGGCAACGGCGTAAACGGCGTGCAGACGGGCATGCGCGTCGCAGCTATGGCAACCGGCGCATGGGCGCAGTATGCATTTGCACCGGCCGTAACGCTTGTGCCGGTGCCCGACGCGATCGATGATGAGCGTGCGTCGCAATTGCTCGCGATGCCGATGTCCGCCGTTGTGCTACTGCAAGAGCTGAAAGTAAAATCGGGCGATTGGATCGTGCAGAACGCGGCTAACGGCGCCGTGGGGACGATGCTCATGCGCCTGGCTCAGAAGAACGGCGTAAATATCATAAATCTCGTACGCAGCGAAACCGCGGCGCAACGCCTGCGCGAAGCCGGCGCTGTGAACGTCGTCGTTTCCGACGTGGAGGGCCGGCACGAACGCGTGCAAGAAATGACCGGCGGTGCGCCCGTCGTTCGAGCGATAGATTCTATCGCCGGGCCGCAATCGATCGATATGCAGCGACTGCTGGGGACAGGCGGTGAATTGATCGTCTTCGGCGGTTTGGCGGGCACGGCCATGAAACTCGATCCGAGCTTGATGATTTCCAATGAACTCATCGTGCGTGGATTCTGGATGTCTTCGTGGATGCAGCGCGCTTCGCAGCAACAGCGGCTTGCCGTGATTCAAGAAGTGTTCCAACTTGCGCTCTCCGGTGAATTGCCGCTCGCCGTCGATGCGACGTATTCGCTTCAGGACTGCGCAAAAGCCCTGCGTGCGGCAGTTACTCCCGGACGCCACGGAAAGGTGCTCTTCCAGCCTTAACGGCTGAATGTTAACCTATGTTTTTGAATCAAGACGACGGCCGGCGCGATGCTGCCGACGGTGCCGTAGATAGTTGGATCGACTCGCTTGCGGCGTCCAACCGGGCGGTACCGCGTTCGGTGGCTCGCCAGCAAATTCGTTACGCCATCGATATTCGCGAGCGGTATTACGTGCCGTCGTTCCATCTCGCGGCGTACATCGTGCCGTTGCTCAAAGACGGAGTTGCCGGCACGCCGCAAACGTACGATCTCCATTCTCTCGCCACGAGCAGCGCCAAATTTGCGCTGCCCGTGGACCGGCTCATCGGAAGGCTGGTTACGGCGAGCGGATTGTTGAGCGGACTTTCCGGCGTCTCGCCGGCGGTACTCGCGACCTTGTTGGAAGTCGCCATCGAAACAGGACGGCTGCATTGGCGTTCCGTTACCGAACCGCCGCTCCAGTTGCGCGCGGCGGAAGACGCGCGTATCGCCTGGCGCATCGGCAATGACGGACGGCAGCGGCCGCACGTTGAGGGCATGCCGCAAAGCGTCCTCGTCGCTGCGTCGCCGCTATGGTACGTCGATCCATACTCGCTTTCGGCCGGCGCCGTGCACTCGGCCGTACCGGCGTCCCTCGCAACCTTAATCGCGAACGCTCCCGCATTGACGGCCGCCCAAGCGCGCCGCACTCAAATTTCGTTGCGCCAACTCTTTGACTCCGCCGGCATCGAAGGACCGCAGGCCGAAGTCGACGTTCGCGTCATCGAACGCGATCCGACGCCGATGCTTTCCCTAAGCACGTTCGGTGCGCGCAATCATGCCGCCGGCTCCGACACGTTTGCCGTCGCCGAACTCGCATTCGCGTACGGGGACGAAATCATCGCGCCTAATTCGAACGTGCGCGAGTTTCGCGTGAACTCTGCGAACGGGGCCGCAACCTGGCCGCGTCACCGTTCATTCGAAACGGACGCGCTGGCAAACTTACGCGCGCTCGGTTTGATGCCGCTCGAGCCGCCGTATGATGCGGCGGTCGACGTAGATCGCGTCGTGCTTCGCATGCCGGACGGCGACGAGCGCCGCTGGATCGCGTTCCTCGGCGACACGGTCGCGAAACTGCGGCGCGAGGGTTGGGCGATCGAGGTCGAGGAAGCGTTCCCCTACGAAATCGCAGAAGCCGGCGACTCATGGCACGCCGAGTTGCGTGAGTCGCAGCCGCAGTGGTTTGAATTCGATCTAGGCATAGACGTCGAAGGCGAGCGCATTGCGCTGCTTCCCATTCTTGTGCAGGCGCTTGCCGAGAACGGCATAGGCGCATCGGACGATCTTGCGACGTTGGCGCTGCGTTCGGAGCCGATCTTCGGCCGTTTGCCGAACGGCGCATACGTTGCGCTGCCTCCGGCACGCGTCGCCCGAGTGCTCGCGACGCTCTCCGAACTCTTCGAAGGCCCGCAAATTTTGGGCGAGAGCGGAGCGCTTTCGGTCGCCGCCGTTCGTGCCGCGGCGATTGCGGACTTGGACCGTGCCGTCACGAGCGTCGAGTGGTCGAATCGTCCGGCCTATCGCGAATTCATCGAAGCCGTTGGATCGCTCGAAGCGCGGCGTGTCGACTTGCCGGCAACTTTTAAAACCGAATTGCGTCCGTACCAACATGATGGCGTCGCGTGGCTGCAAACGCTTCGCGCGCATCGCTTCGGCGGCGTTCTAGCGGACGATATGGGCCTCGGAAAAACCGTCCAGCTTTTGGCGCACGTGGCGATCGAAAAAGCGGCGGGCCGTCTTCGCGCACCGGTGCTCATCGTGGCTCCGACGAGCGTCGTTCCCAACTGGCGTTCGGAAATCGCGCGCTTCGTCCCGGATCTGCACGTGGTCTCACTCACAGGAGCCGATCGCGCCGAGCGCTTCGACGACATCAACGATGCCGACATCGCGCTGACGACATACGCTTTGCTGCCGCGGGACATCGCGCATCTCGTCGATCGCACCTGGTCGCTCGTGGTGCTCGATGAAGCGCAAGCGATCAAGAATCCTCGGGTGAAGGCCGCACTGGCCGCGCGCTCGCTGCGCGCCGATCAATTCATCGCCTTGACCGGAACGCCCATCGAGAATCACCTCGAGGAGTTGTGGTCGATTTACGCCTTCGCGGTGCCGGGGTTGCTCGGAGAACGCCGGCGTTTCGCACAACTTTTCCGAACGCCGATCGAAAAGCGTAACGATACGCTGCGGCGCACGGCGCTCGCGTCGCGCCTTCGCCCGTTCTTGCTTCGCCGCACTAAGGACCGCGTCGAAAGTGAGTTGCCGCCGAAGACCGAAATCGTTCAACGCATCGAGCTTTCCGGTGAACAGCGCGATCTTTACGAGACGATCCGCCTCGCGATGCATGCTCGCGTTCGTGACGAAGTGGCGCGTCGCGGACTTTCGCGCAGCCGCATCGTCGTGCTGGACGCGCTGTTGAAACTGCGTCAGGTCTGTTGCGATCCACGTTTGCTGAAGTTACCGGCGGCCGAAGGCGGTCCAGGAGTCGCAGAAGCTGGAAGCTTTGCTCGAGATGCTCGAAAGCTTGATTGAGGATGGACGGCGCATTTTGCTCTTTTCGCAGTTCACGTCGATGCTCGACCTCATCGCTCCGGAGTTGCGCAAACGCGACATCGCGTTTGTGGAATTGCGCGGAAGCACGCGCGATCGCGAAACACCGGTCGTCCGCTTCCAGCGAGGAGAAGTGCCTCTGTTTCTAATCAGCTTGAAAGCCGGCGGCACGGGGCTGAATCTCACCGCAGCGGACACGGTTATTCATTACGATCCGTGGTGGAACCCGGCCGTCGAACGTCAAGCGACCGACCGCGCGCATCGCATCGGTCAAGAACAACATGTCTTCGTCTACAAGTTCATCGCGGAAGGCACCGTCGAAGAACGTATCCTCGAATTGCAGGCGCAGAAAGGCGCGCTGGCAGCCAATCTCTTCGAAGAAGCTTCCAATGCGCCGCTGGGCCTCGATCCGGACGACATCGAACGGCTGTTCAGCTAAGGGCTGCGGCCGCGTTGGGTGGTATAGTAAACGGACATGCTTGATCGAGGCGCAAGCTGGTTCCCGGGGTATCGATCGACGCTTGAAGACGCGCAGGCTCTAGCGGGAATCGGCACTCTGTGGTCCGAGGGGAACGGCAAGGCCTATCGTGTTGCCGGTCTCTTCACCCGGGTGTTTGAACGAGACGAAATTCCGTTCGCCGAGATCGCGCACGAAATCAAGCGCGTTACGCACAAAGACGATGCGGCCGAATCCGAACGGCTAACGCAGACGCTGCTGCGATTCGAATCGTTCACCGGTGAATTGCGATTCCGCATCCAAAATCAATGGCGCTGGCTTCGTGCGAGGGCCGCCGCCGGCATCGACGGCGAATCATCGTGGGCGGAACTGGTCGTCGCGGCCGACGTAACCGACGAGCGTGAAGAGCGCGATCGCTTGCACGAATTAGCGTTTCGCGATCCGGGCACCGGATGGCCCAACCGGACGGCCCTCTTGCAAAGCGCTCACGAGAGCCGCGGATATTCGGGCTTGGTGCTGGTCCGCTTCGAGTGGGTCGGCGCTACGTCGACGCGATCGCTGGAAAGCCGTCGCGAAAACGCCAAGGCCATCACGAAAATTCTTCGCGGCCTGGCGCCGGACAACGTGACCATGTACCGGTATAACGACGACGTAGCCGCTATTACGATTCCGCGCGGGAGCGAGGACGTTATAACGTCGCTTGTCGCGCAGGTCGCAGCGATCTTTGAAAAGCCGATTGCCGTTGGCTCGGACACGCTTGTGACAAGCACACGAATCGCAGTCGTTTCTTCGCCCGCTGAATCGATCACGGTGATGGACTTACTGCGGCGCGGCGAAACGGCGCTGCGAGAAGCCGAACGTGTCCCTTCCCACGTAGTGGTGTACAGCCAGGAGTTGGAAATCACGCAACGGCAGCGTGGCAACATCGAACGGCATCTTCGCTATGCGGTCGCGGAGCGTGAGCTGCGCGCGGTATACCAGCCCATCATCTCGATCGAAACCGGCAAAGTCGTTGCTGCAGAAGCGCTCATGCGGTGGCATTGTCCGGAGATCGGCTTTCTCAATCCCGATCAGTTCATTCCGCTTGCGGAAGACAGCGGCGTAATCCTGGAACTCGGCCGCTGGATGTTATGCGAAGCCTGCGAGCAATTGCAAACGTGGCAACGCGAAGGCTTTTCATCGCTTCGCATGGCGATCAACATATCGGTCCGCCAAGCGCGCAGCCCGGATACCGTAGCCACGATCCGCGAGGCTCTGGAAAAGTATGGCATCGAGCCGAGAGCGCTGGAAGTGGAACTCACCGAACGTGCCATGCTGCAACCGGAAGGCCCGGGCGCACGAAATTTGCAGGCCTTGCGTGACTTGGGCGTCCGTGTCTCCGTCGACGACTTCGGCACGGGGTATAGCGCGCTTAGTTATCTGGCCGAACTTCCGGCCGACGTTCTGAAACTGGACCGCACGTTTATCGTGCCGCTGGAACGGCAAGAGTTGCAACGCGACATCGCGGCCAGCGTGATACGTCTAGCGCACAAGCGCGGGTTATCGGTTATAGGCGAAGGCGTGGAAACGCGCGAGCAGCTGCAAGTTTTGGGCACGCTGGGGTGCGACGAGGCACAGGGGTACTATATCGCCGCCCCCATGCCCGCCGACGAGTTTGCCGCTTTCCTAAGGTCGTAGGTCGAAAGCGCTACTGCGAAAGCGTACGCGACATCGCGCGGAGCGCCGCGCCCGTTATTTCGACTGCTTCGCCGCAGTTCACGTTGAAATTTAACACACGCAGCGAGCCGTCGCCGTTGCGAACGATCAGCACGGCCGGCGCGCCGTCGTCGATCTCCGAAAAAAGCCGCTCGAACCGTCGCCCGTGCAGCGGTTGCGGAACGTCTTCGGCGAGCAGCCGCCTCAATAATTCGTCCATGTCACCCGGTAATTGCACTCCTGAACCCTCCATGTGATTCGCGTATCGACAGAAGCGCGCCAAGGATTAAGATGCTCGCCTGCTCTAAGGGGCGCAAAATAGGCCGCAAACTGTTAAGACTTTCATACGGACGTTGCTTGCATCGGCGTGATACACTATCGCCGTCATGGGCGGTTTTGGTGCGCACCCGCTGCATCCATATGCGGTGCAGGCTATCGCGTTTTCGTTATCGTTGCTTGTTCCGGGCAGCGTTTTTGCGTTGCTTGGCGGAGCATTTTTTGAAAATTACCGCCGCCGCGCGCACGGTCGTCGCGCCGCGGAATCATCCGCCTCTTGGGATACGCTCTAACCGGTTTGACACAAATAGAAAGGCCGCTCGCATTGCGAGCGGCCTTCTTTTTTGAGGCTGGGCCGTTAGCCCGCCACCTGCCAGTTCGAGATCTTGCCGGTCGTGCCGTCGCTGAACTGGATGGTTCCATTGCCACTCGCGTCCACGGTAAAGGTCGCGACCGTTGTAGGAGTCGCGGTGTCGGTGATGACGCCGGTACCGCCGCTTATCGAAGCGGTGAATGCCGCGCTGCCATGGTCGGCACTATCCGTAACGCTCACCGTTCCGGAGGTTGCGGCGCCCGCGGACGTCATTGAGACCGTGCCAGAGATTGTTGCCGTGTCGCTCACCGTTCCGCCGGAAATATTCCAGGCCGGGAACACGCCTTGCGAAAGGATCGTGGAGTTCAGCGAGCCGGTGTATCCACCGACCGATCCGTTCAACGTGACGTTAGTTAGGCCGCCCGTGGCCGCAGCAGCGGAAATGGTTAGGAGCATCGTCGCACCTAGATCGTCATCAGCGGCGGCGTCGTGATTCAAGGCGCCAATTCCGCACGCAAGCGAGGCCGACATCGTACATGACATCCCTACGTCGGAAACGGCCTTCGACGTCGCATTGGCTGCGGTCGCAATTTCAACGGAGAGTGTCTCCGCGGCCGTGCCTACGCCACCGAGCGTAAGTGTAAGGTTCTCGTACGACGTTACCGCGCCGGTCGCGCCATAGGAAGTGATGTTGCCGGTAGCGGACGCGCTCGTCGTTCCGCCGGCATGACGTCGAGGAAGATGCTGTCCTTGATATTTGTGCACGCTGAGTCGTAAAAATCTTCTTCGTAAATCTGCGTCTCGGTTGCGCTCACGTTGATCGTTGCGGTCTCGGAACCGTTCGAGCACGGCCCATACGCAACGTTTCTGGCGAGCGGCGCTCGCGCGGCTTGCACGCGCCGCCCCGGCCACACGCGGCAAGCTTCCGGTCCTTTGTGCCTACTAGCTCGCGGATCGAAGGCGCAATCGCGCTACGGGTTCTAAAGAGGCTGGCGCCTCGCACAACGGGACTACGTCCGGGTGCGTCTGGATCTCTCGCACGTCTTCGTAGAAGCTTGCGGCGTTGCGTCGATCGCGGCGCATCATGCGGGCGCGAGCGCTGGGCAGTTCGTGCGTGCGGGCATAGCGGAAGATGCGGTCGCGATCCATTTGGTAGGCTTGCAGCGGGACCGGCGTGTACCGGAAGACGTACTGCCGGCCGTCCTCATCGAATTCCGGCTCCGGCTTCGGCGATTCCGAACCGTCCGAAGCGGCATTTCGCGGGTGAGCGGATTTGAGCCAAAAGAGCGTCATGATGAATACCCTCGCGCAAGCAATATACCCATCTTTTGCGCCCTTAGCTAAGAGCTAAGCCCTTTCTGCCGGAAGGGCATAAAAAAAGGCGGGTGCCCGCTGCCCGCCCTGGATGTCAGAACTTGGCGGCTAGTCGGGTCGCTGCGTGCCACCGGTGTTCTTGATTTGTTTTTCGCCGATCGTCGGGATTCCGGACGGCTGAGGCGACGAGCTTCCCGGCTGAGGTGCGGGAGCTTGCTCTGCCTGATCGTTCTTATCGTCTTGCGACATGATCACTAACCTCTAATAACAGAAGCGCGACATAAGCGCGCTTATTCATCGTGGGCCGCTGCCTCGGCTGCGTCAAGATGCATCGGCATCCCGGAGGCTACGTGAATGCGATTGCCGCCTGCACGCTTAGCAAGATAGCAAGCGTGATCGGCGCGCGCAATAGTCTCCGTGGCGCTCGAGGTTATTGGGCTTAATCCGAAGCTCGCTCCCACCCGAACGCCGGCACCTTCCATCGCACCAAGCACGGCGTTCAGTAAATGTTCTGCGGTGTGTTGGGCGTTGTCCAAGCCGCTGTGCAATAACAGCACGACGAATTCGTCGCCGCCCCAACGGGCCACTAAATCATGCTCGCGTGAAGAACGGCGCATTGTCGTAGCCGCCAATTTCAATACGCGGTCGCCGGCCGCATGTCCGAATGCGTCGTTGATCGCTTTGAAGCCGTCGAGGTCGATGAAGATCACCGCGGAATGCGTGACGTCGTCCGTCATCGCGCAACCTTCACGTAACCGTTCTTCGAAGAAACGGCGGTTGCGAAGGCCCGTTAGGCTATCGTGATCGGCGTTGTACTGCAGATCCGCCTCGCGTCGTTTGCGCAACGTGACATCGCGGTAGATGACGACCGTGTACGACTCCTGGTCCGGCTGGGGCTGCAGCGGCCGTGCATTTGCCTCGAACGTAAAAACCGCACCGTTCTTGGCTCGCAGTTGAACTTCATCGTGCATGGCTTGCCCGTCGCGTAACCCGGTTCGCAAGCGATGCAGGCGGGAGCGATCCATGTTTTCAGCCATGATGCAATCGCTGGTTTGTCCTAGCAATTCTTCGCGCGTGTAGCCAAGTACCGCGTTGAACGCCCTGTTGACGAAGCTGAAGCGCCAGAACCCGTCGCGCATTTCGAACATCGCGATCGGATCGCGCGCTTGATCTATCGCGGCCGTCAATTGCGCGACCTGCTCGTGGAGCGCGCGCGTTTCGGTCACGTCCCGTGAAATGACGATCCATTGTCCGGATACATGCGCGTCGCCGTCGAGCGGCCCGAAGCTTATCTCGATCCAAATTCTGCTGCCGTCCGGCCGGTGATGGCAGCGGCTGCGGCGAAACGATCGCGCAGTTGCGATGCCGTCGAGCGTAGCTCCAAGATCGGCTTCGTCGATTCCGCGAAAGACATCAACGCTGTTCTTATCGAGCACCGCTTCGCGCGCGAATTGATACAGATTCAAAAACGCCGAATTGACGTAGCGAATTATGCCATACGCCGCATCGTCGGCGCCGACTTCGATGAGTGCCACTGCATCGGGAGAAGCTTCAAAGGCCTCTTCGAAGGTTATCAATGGTTTGCGCCGCCTCACATCCAATCCGGCGATGAAAAGTTCTCGCCGGCGCGCCGGGCCCGTACGCTCCGATACGCACGGCGTGACGTGGGCTCCTCGCTAGCCGTGAATAATTCGTTTGAACAGGCCAGGCAAACGGCCGGCTGTCTCTCGTACTGTGGCCTTAACAGTTGAGGACTTCGATGATTCGTTCGATCGAGCGCGGATCGATCTCACCTCGGACGCGCGCTCCGGATCCAACGTGAATCTCCCCGGCGCCGGTATCGCGGACGATTGCGGCGGCGTTCTCAGCGGTGATACCAACACCGGCAAGCACGATGGGCCGATTCACCGCAGCAAGTTCACGCAGCAAAGCGCGGCCTTGCCATGCGTCTGCCGCCGCGCCCGAGGTAAGGACGCGTGTTATCATCGGCGCACGCCCTAGCGATTCATATGCGACGCGCGGATTACGCGCTTCGTCAAACGCTCGGTGGAACGTAGCGGGAAGTTTTGCGGCGTCGCATAGTTCCTCAACAAAATCCGTATCGACGCGGCCATCCGGAAGCAGCGCGCCGGAGACGATGGCAGTGGCGCCCAGCGACGACGCGAGCTTCGCGTCGCGGACCATTGCCTCTCGATCACCGGCGTCATAGGTAAAGCCCCGATCGTGCGTTCGAACCATCACGTTCACCGGAATAGAAACCGCAGCAACGACGCTTTCGATCGTGCGCGCATCCGGCGTGAATCCGCCGCGTTCCCGTTGGGCAATCAATTCCAGCCGGCCGGCGCCTGCGCGCTGCGCGATTTGTGCTTCGCGCGCATTAACGACGATGACTTCCAACACTGTTCGCACGGTAGAGAAGGGCCTTTGAAATGGCGTTCGCAACACCCTTTTGATGGCGAACGAAGAAGCACACTCTCGAGCGGCATTTATTGCAGTGGCCGCGAGCGGCATCGCTGCAACGGCGTTTCCGATGCCCGCAGCAGCGGCAACGCACCGGCGTCGCGTTCGATTCGGCGCGAATTACGTGCCGTCGAAGCACTGGTGGTACGTTTGGGGCGATTGGGATCGCGAAGCCATTCGACGCGATCTGCACGATATTGCCGCGCTTGGCATGGACCACATTCGCATCCAGCTGTTGTGGCCGCAATTTCAGCCGAACGAAGCCTCGGTAAGCAGCGAGCACGTTGATCGTTTGGAGCAACTGATAAACGACGCCGGCAGGCTTGGCTTAGACGTTCAGGTTACCGTCCTCGATGGACAGCTCAGTGGATTTCTTTTCGTTCCGCCATGGCTAATCGATAATCAAGACGGCCACATTCGTAATTTCATCACCGATCGAAAACTATGGCAGACGCAGCAACGCCTGTTCAGCGCTATTGCCACACGGATCGGCAATCACCCGCACTTCCTAGGCTTCGACATTTCGAACGAAGTCTATTGGTTTACGGAACCGCTGCACGTTAAATATACGCCCACGCAAGGCGATGCGTGGATGAACGCCTTATTGGACCATTGCGACTCCGTAGCGCCGGGAAAATTTCACGTAAACGGCGTGGATAAATGGCCGTATGAATCCAAGGAACTGCATGCGTTTACGCGCGAGGGGTTGAGCCGCGCGGGAAGCGCGAGTTGCGTGCATCCGTGGGCCGGCTTCGGACCGATCTATAAAAAATACGGCCCGTTGAGCACGGCCGCCAAACACTACAGTGAGTTCTTGGTGCAGTACATTCAGGCGTTTTCGACGCACGGCGCCCGTACGATTTGGATAGAAGAAGACGGATGTTCGAAACAGTGGATGCCTGAAAGCCTCATTCCGGATTGGGCGGAAGCGTCGGTTCGCAACGCCGCGAGCTGCGATCATCTTTTCGGCATTACGTGGTGGTGCTCGCACGATGTCGGCGAGCGTTTTACCGGCTTCAACAAACTGGAATATGACTTGGGGTTGTACACGAACGATCGGCGGCTCAAGCCGCTCGGCAAACGCCTTGCGGCCTTGATTGCGGAGTTTGACCGCACGCCGCCTCAAGTGTTGAAACGTCCGCACGCGCTCGTGATTCCGAATGACGAGGGATCGGACGATTTATTGGAGCGCTACATGCGGCTCGTCGACTCCGGCGTTCGCGCGCAGATCGTGCTGCAACGGAACGCCGGAAATCGCGAGGCGCTTTACCAGCGCGGGATTACTTCGCTAGTGGAGTAGCGGTTAGTAAACTCCCGAGAGCGCCGGAGACATGCTGATGTCGGCCTGGCCGCCCGTACCGGAAATCGTCGGCGTTTGCGACGTGTTTCCGGGCGGTTCGGCTTCGAACTGCGGGTAGTCAAAGCTCACCGCGTACACGAGATACTGATCGCCCGAGGCGATCGAGGCACCCGGATGCGAAGTGTTGCAGCCCGGCACGAGGACGGCGCACACGCCCAGATTATTGGGAAGCGTGAAGGTCTGCGTGCCGGTACCCTTGATCGGAGCGCTCGCAAAGTACAAGTTGTTGTTGCGTCCCGGTGCGATATCAACGACATAGACGAGCGTCTCCACGATGCGCGGATCCGACGGGATCGTGATCGTGGCCGTACCACCGCCGGTTCCATCTTTCGTGAAGGACGGCGCCGGAAGCGCCGGCAGCGGCGTAAGGTTGGAGAGCGTTGCCGTGGCGGAATAGGTGAAAGTCTGCGAGGTGTTCGACGTTGCGACGGCTTCGCTGAGCTTGTAATCGCCGCTTACCGGCGTCGCCGCGAACGCGGTAAAGCCGCTCATGTACCCCGCGAAGTTTTGCGGGAACGTGCCATCGTCGAAGAACGGCACCGCCGGCGGTCCGACGATGTACGGTTGCGGCAGCACGTTGCTCGTTCCCGAAGGCAACACTCCGGAAAACGGAATGGACGTCACGTAGAACGGTTGTCCCCACGCCGGTGAAGGGCCGCTCGCCTGTCCCGGATAGAAAGCGGTGTTGCCGTTCGTCGTGTTGTTGAAGTTGCCGAATCCCGACGCGAAATCGCCACCGACGGCTCCGAACGTCGTCGATGTAGCCGGAGCCGGCAAGAACGACGGAAGAAGCGCAGTGATGGCATTTGTACCGGCATCGGTTCCGGAGCCGCCTTGGCCGTTGCCGGCAAGCGACGTCGCCGGCACGGTGAATCCGGCGGGCCCGGTAACCGAGGGCGTATTTACGAGCGCGGCGCTCAGCCCGTTCGACTGTCTGAACGTCGAGACGAGGTTCAGTCCCGTCGTGCCGTCAGGCAATCTTGCCGTGCCGGCGGCAAGTTGCACTTTGCTGCTTTGCAGAGTGTTGCCGGGCGTTTGCGTCGGCGTATACGAATTGCCGTTGGTCACGCCGCCGCATCCCGCGAGAGCGGCCGAAACCGTAACGATAAGTGCGGTTCGCAGAAGATGAATCTTCATGTGCTCTCCTAGATGTGCACCGTGTAGTAAACGTAGAACGAGCGGCCGATCGCGTTCGGAACGTTGATATACGCGCCGCGGCCGTTGACTCCGCCGCCCGTTGTCTGGCAGGTAATGCCGGCAGCCGGGTTCGGCGTGCAGTTCGTTTGATAGCCGGTCAGCGGCCCACCGATGCCGGTCGCAACCGGCTGGTAGTTTCCATTCAACTTGAATCCGCCGCCCTGATAGTACGAACCGGAATTCAACGCGGTGAACGGTCCTTGGATCTCTGCGCCGAAGTCGCCGATCGGGTACGTCGGTCCGGAGTACGCTTCGTTGAAGAGGTTGTTGATCGTGATGCCGATCGCGCCGGCTCCGACGGTCTTCTCGAGCGTCATCGACGCGACGAGATTATCGTGCGAAAGCTGTCCGGCCGCCTGATTCGATTCCGGCACGCCCAGCGTTGCCGCAATATTCGGATGGAAGACCGAACCGGGATTCGATGGATCGATGTACTGCGTTTGTCCGCCGCCCGTCACGTTCGTATGCGGGACGTTGTACGTCTTGCCCGCGTACGCGAAGCTCGTGAGCAAGCCGTCACCGTACGGATACCCTATGTCGTAATCCCAACGCGTTTGCAAGCGCCAGCCGTTCCGCGTTTTATACGATAGTGCAAGCGCCGAAGTGAACGGCGATACGTAGCCGACCCGGAAGAGTTGGCCCGCGGTATTCGACGTGAGCAAACCGTGAAACTCATCCGCGCCGGTCGGTGGAACGTTCTGGCGGACGTTGTTATACGTTGCCGAGACTTGTCCCGAGAGACCAATTGGATTGAGCTTCGTCAAGAAAAATTCCAATCCGTCGGCATTTTCGATGCCGTCGTTCGTCGGAATCTTCAAGATGTAGTTCGAAACGCTGCCGTCCGGTCCAATGATCACGGAGCCGAAGAGGCTCTCTTGCGGAATCGGCTGGATGATGTCAAGGTCGTACGCGCGTCGTGTCCAGCCCGTAAGCTTTAACGAGAGGTTTCCCTTGAACTGGTGCGACCACGACACGTCGAAGTTGCTGTATGTCACCGGCGAAAGCGGCGCAATCGGGTTGCCGAAGTCGCCGTTTTCCACCGACCAATAGAGCTGCTCTTGGTACGACTGGCACGGCACCCAGTGATTCACGAAGCCGCAGTCCGTTGGAATACCGCGGCGGCCATAATAGTCATTTGGATCCGTACTCTTGTAGTACGTATTCGGGTTGTAGATGCCGGTCGCGGCGAACATGCCGGGATTCAAGAAGGCCGGCAGCCCGGAGAACTGAGCGCCGAAAGGTGGGCGGCGGGCCGTAGTCGCTCGTGATGCCCTCGGGAAAGCGGGCCGTGCGTCCATAGGAGAAGCGCAACGCATCGTTCAGTCCCAGCTGATACGAAGCCGCGAAGCGAGGTTCCGGAACCGTTGGCGACGTTTGTTGTTTCGTGAGCGGCAGGAAGACCGCTTTGGGGCAGTTGCCGGGCCCGACCGGGGCGCCGTTCACGAACTCGCCCGTTTCTCCGTCGGGTAGCGTGCCCGGTGTGGGCGTTTGATAAGCAACCGGCACATAGTACGACGTACAATCCGGAAGCTGGCCATAGGGCGGCAAGCTGTAATCGTGATGTTCGACGCGCACGCCGGCATCGATCTTTAGCTTGTCGTTTGGCGTCCACGAATCGCCGACGCTGGCCGAGAACGACGAGCCTTTGATGCGCGTACCTGCACCGCCGGGAATGAGTTTCAGCGTGCCGGTTTGCGAGGACGGGCTAAGCCCGAGCGCATTGTACAAATGGCCGCAGTAGCTGTTCCCGCTCGCATCGTGTCCGATCGGGCAGTTGGGATCGCTCGGGGAGATAAAGTCGTAGAGTTCCCCTACGCCTTCGAAAACCGGCGCGATGTTGAAGAGTTCGTCGTTCGGGAAGTACCCTTCGTTGATCGGAATTCCGTGCGACGCGTCGACGTTGAAGCGAAACATGTTCTTCTGGCTCAACGTCTTCTGCAATCCCGCGTGATATTCGTCGTTGTAACCGCCGACTAGACGGTAGAGCGCGGCGTTCGGGCTATCGGCCGTCGTGATGCCGTTGGTCGTATCCCATCCGGCGAATAAGTACGTCGACGAGTTTGGATTGTACGTTAGCTGGGCTTTCGTACCGTTGTCCGTGCCGTTTTCCGAATACTCGGGACGGCCGTTCATAAACTGATTGACTTGCGTTTGTCCGGGCCACAGGACGAGCAGATTTTGAATTTGCGAAAGCGTCAAGCCGGGGTGGCCGACGCCGTTCTTGTCAAAGTAGCCGGTGTAGCCGATGCCGCCGATGCCGGCGTTCGGCGAATCACTTGCAAATACGCCGACTTGATTCGGATCGCACGAGAAATAGCAAAGCTGCGATGCGAGATAATCGCCGTAGCCGCCGTCGGTGACGTGCAAGCCGTTGTTATAGAGAAACTGGAATCCGAATTTGTTGTCGCGACCGAAATGAAAGAGCGTATTGCTCAGGAATTCGCGGTCGGTAAGCACCATCGGATAGTCTTTCACCCCGATGTCGTTGGCGTCGGCTTTCCAATAAATGCCGCCGTACCGTGGGGCGTTGTTCTCGGCCGTGTAACTCAAATATTCGGAAAAACGCTGATCAGGCGTTGCAACGCCGTAGCCGAAGCTCGCATTATGCATGAAGCCCGGACCACCGGTTGCCAGCACCGCATCGAACGTGCCGGGGTACGTGCCGCGCCGGGCGACGACGTTAACCGTTCCAACTCCGGAGTTACCGAACGATTCGTCTTCGTTGCCCGGTGAGACTTGCACCGATTGCAGTCCGAACGATGGGAAATTGAACCCGTTGATATTCTTTTGCGTATACGGGTCCGTGTAATTCATGCCTTCGAATTCGTAGTCGACGTTGTTCGTACGTCCGCCGCGAATCGTCGGATTATCGCCGGAGCTATACTGCACGCCGGGCAGCGCCGTCAACAAGCTTTTCTCGCTGATATTTGCGGCATTGCCTTGGATGTTTTGTATTTGCTCCGGTCCAACCGTATACGTGTCTGCCGTCTGATGCGGCTGAAAGGCGCCACCCGTCGCTCGCGACGTCGTCCGTGCGATCGTCTTGAGGGCGGCTTGCAGCGAAATGTCGACGCGTGCGGTTTGATCGGCCACCACCGTGACACCGGCTTCGGACGCTTGCGTGAAGCCTTCGCGTTCGAAGGAAACGGTGTAGGTGTCCGGGTTCAAACCGTTCATCGAGTAAAAACCGTGAGAATCGGTGTGGGCACGCTGTGTACCGCTAGCTGAAGTAGCGGTTACCAAGGCGCCCGCAACAGGGGCATGAGTGTTCGCTTGCACGACCGTTCCGGAGATCGTGCCCACCGTTCCGGCAAATGCCGGCGGCATGCTCTGAGAGAGCATGCAAATGAGAACGGCTATAGCGAGCAGAGGGCGTAGAATCACTCGAACCATTGATGGGCTCCTTCCGAGAAGGTCGGATGGCTAGCAACGAATCTACCGAGTAATCAGGGCCGAAATGCGCGTTCTTCGATAGCCATACCTTAAGACATCGGATGATTCTTTCCTACCAACGTGCGCCCAGCTTGTCATCCCGCAGACCCTCCGCCACCCCGTCACGAGGGTTGGGACTTTAGCGCGGGAGAGCGAGGGCGATGGGGAAGCTGCCGGTGGGGACGGGAGTGAGCGCGCGGCCCTGTGCGAGGTCGATCGGGACGCATTCGTTGTCGCCCGTGTTCGCAACGAGTGCCGTGGTACCATCCGGTCCGAACGCCACGTCGAACGGTCCGTTGCCGGCGCGAATTGCGGGGCGGGCACGATTCGTCGCCGTAGTAATCGGCGTTACGTCGTTCGAGCCGGAGTTCGCAACCAACAGCAACGAGCCGTCGCCGGAGAGCGCCATGCCTTGCGGAACTTTACCCACCGCAATGACAGCGAGAGATTTACCGCCTTGCGCATCGATGACGCTCACGGTATTTTCTCCCGCGTTGCTCACGTAAAGCTTCGAGCCGTCGCGTGAAACCACGACGCCTAACGGACGCGCGCCCGTTGCGAACGTTCCGACGTTCACAGCTTTAGCTACGTCGATTGCCGTCACGGCGTTGTCATCTTGATCGACGACGTAAACCGTGCGGCCGTCCGGCGAAATCGCGAGGCCTTCGGGATGACGCCCGACTTTGACGGGCGCCGCCGCAACGAGCGTCTGTGTATCGATCGCTTGCGCGGTACCGTCGGCATAGTTTGCAACCCAGAGCTGTTTCCCGTCGGGGCTAACTGAATGCCCGCGGGGACGCCGCCTGTTTTCACCGTCGCGACGACCTGCAATTTTTGCGTATCGATCACGGAAACGTCGTTGCTCGCCTGATTCGCGACATACGCGCGCGCATTATCGGGCGAGAGCGCAATGCCGCCCGGACTCTTTCCGACGGGAATCGGCACGCCGTACGCATGGGTGCGCGGATCGATCGGCATGACGGTGTTTCCGCTGAAGTTGGCTACGAAACCGAGCGGCAGCGCAGCGTTCCCGGCGACGCGAACGACGCCCGTTGCGTGCGACAGCACCGCGCCGTTCGCGGCGTTGCCACGCAAGAAGACGTCGAAGAGTCCCCGTTGCGTCGTCTTTACGCCTACATTAACCGTCGCGCTTGAAGCAGCGGGAACCGTGATGGAGGTCGTTTCCAACGAAGCCGTAACGCCCGGCGTCGTGCTCGCCGAGAGACGAACCCTTGCCGGTTTGGAATCCGGATTTGAAACGGTAAACGCGAGCGTTCCGGCATTGGTTGTTTGCGCGTCGAGGAACGCCGGCGGCGCAGTGAGCGACGCGAGCGTCGATGGGGGAAACGCGAGCGGTCCGATGCCGAAGGAGGGCGGCGCGTCAGCGATCGCGGCGCCGAATTGCGTATTCGGATCCGAGCCGACGTCGAATGAAAGCGCAGTGGCGCCTCCGAGCGGCAGGCGCAACCATGCCTTGTTCGTGGCGATGCCGTCGATCCGCAATCCGCGAACGTACGGCGCGCCGTCGCCCGCATTGGGCGCGTCGATGTCCAGCGTCGTTCCGCCGGGCGAATGAAGCGTAACGTGCGTGAACAGCGGCGTGCCGACCAGCAATAGTGGAACCGGCGGATCGATCGGATAGAGCCCCATCGCATTCCACGCGTACCAGGAGCTCATTGCACCCAGATCGTCGTTGCCCGGGATTCCGTCGGGAGCGTCCAGGTAAAGCGTCGACATAACTTGCCGCGCCACCGCTTCTTCCCGGTACGGTGCACCGGCATAAAGATACGTCCACGCGGCTGCGAAACCGGGCTCATTGCCGTACCACGCAAACGGTTGCGCCGGCCCTGCATTTAGCTGGGAGAAGAACCAGTCAAGGCGCGAGCGCGCCGCATCACGCCCGCCCATTGCATAAACGAGCCCCCCGAGATTTTGCGGCACCATCCAGGTGTATTGCCACGAGTTGCCTTCTTGGAATCCGCTTTGGCCGCTTTCGGTGATCGGCGTATCCATGAACGCGCCGTCGCCGTCGCGCGGCGCGATGAGGCCGTTCGAATTATCGTACAGATGCGTCCAATTTTGCGAGCGTCGCAGATAAGTGTTATACGTGGCGGTGTCACCGACCGCGCGCGCGAATTCGGCAATTGCGAAGTCATCGACCGAATACTCCAGCGTTACCGAGGCGCCGTTGGGCACGGGCGAAACGTCGGTGGTATGAGCGTTCGTAACGTAGCCGTAATGAAGGTACTCGTCCAGCCCTTGGCGTTCCACGTACCAGCCCTGCCCGGGCACGCCGGCCGTGTCACTCGCGCCTTTTACCATCGCCCGCAGTGCGGCTCGAGCGTTGAAGTCGCGCGCGCCATATGCGTAGGCGCCGGCAAGAATCGGGTCGGCGGAGTCACCGCCCATTACACCGCTTTCGCCGTTGGCCACCGGCCACTTCGGCAGCCAGCCCATCTGTGCGGATGCATCAACCATCGAACGCATCATGTCACTCGTTTCATGCGGTGCCAGTAAGGCAATGAGCGGAATTTGCGTGCGGTAGATGTCCCACCCGGAGAAATTCGCATATTCCGCGTGTCCCGGCGCCACGTGATGCACGCGGTTATCAAAGCCGCGATACGAGCCGTCGGCGTCGCTAAAGAGGCTCGGAAAGAGCAGCGAATGGTACAGCGCCGTGTAAAACGTGCGTTGTTCTGCGGGCGTACCGCCCTCAACGGAAACTTCGGAAAGCAAACGTTGCCACGCTGCCGCCGTCGCATCGCGCACCGCACCTACGTCCCAGGTTTTCGCCTCGGCCTGCAGGTTCGCGCGCGCACCGTCGACGGAAACCCAGGAAACGGAAACCTGCGCATGAACCGTTGCGTTCGTGCGCGTGTCGAACGTCACGTAGCCGCCGGCATTGGGTCCGCGAACGGAAGACGTGTTCGGTTCAACGGTTGTGCCGTGCCACGTTCCGTACGAGGCGAACGGCCGGTCGAATCGCATCACGACGTACGCCGTGAACGTGTTCGGCAATCCGCAAAACGAGCCGCTCGTTACCGATCCGCTGATTTCCCTCGGGCCGCTGACCGTGAAAGATGAATCGTTTGCGCCCGCTTGATCTGAAGAAACGTTGATCAGAAGATTGGCTTGCGGTACCGCGGGAAACGTAAATGCGCCGGCTCCGGTCCGCGGCGTAACGGCAAGCTCCGTTTTAATCGCCGGCGAACCGGCCGTAACGGCGTAGTATCCGGGCGTTGCGGTTTCGCCGGCGTGCGAGAACGCCAACTTTACGTTTGCCGGATCTTGAACGGTGCCCACGGTGGGCGTCACGCGGAAATCGGTGAAGATGTTGCAGCCTGCGCCGGAAATATGCGTCAAGCTAAAACCGGTGAGGGCGGTATCTTTATAATCATACGCGCCGCTCGGCGGCGAGGACGGCGTGTCGGGACTCCATTGCACCATGCCGAAGGGCGCGTCTGCGCCGGGATAATCATCGACCGGTCCGCCGATGACCGTGCCGGATGTGCCGACGAAGGGATCGACCAGCGTTACGGGATTGAGTGCGGCGGCGAGTAGCGCCGCGCCGATTAACGGCAGCATTTACGGCACCGCCGGCGTCAAAAGCGTGCGCTCGTAGAGAGCTTGCGCGGGCGCGCTCATGCGGCCCGAAGCCAAAATCGTTATCACTCGCACGATCTTCGTTTCTCCCGGTTGCAAATTCAGCGTGATGGGCTGCGTATATGCCGTTGACGATGCGGTCGGCATCGTTCCGTCGGTCGTATAGAAAAGTCTTGCGCCCGGTACGGGGCTCGAAAGCGACACCGCGATCGACGGCTTGTCGGTGTTCGTATCGGCAAGCCCCACCGGTTCGGGAATGCGAAATTGGAACTGCTCCTGTTCGAGCCGCGCATACTGATTTGGCGTGCGCGCCACGAAGCTGTCCCAGTCTTTCTCTTCGACGGGCGTCCAGGTGAGCTCCGCCAGCGCGAGCAGGCGGGGCATCAGCATGTACTCCGCTTGCGCTTGCGTCGGAATGTATTCGGTCCACAGATTCGCCTGCGCGCCGAGCACGTGTTTGGCTTGCTCCGGCGGAAGCGCGTCGATGCCGGGATCGAAATCGTAAACGTCGCGCAGCGTCGTCTTGCCGCCGATGTTCAGTGGTTCGAACGCGCCGTCGCCGGCCGAGGCATCGAAGTAGAGCGGCCCGTCGGGCGACATGATAACGTCGTTGCCCCGCATCGCCGCGATCACGCCCCCGGCGACGCCGCGCCACGACATGACGATGGCGCTGCGCGAAACGTTGCCGCCGAGAATCTCGTCCCATCCGATCATCCGTCTGCCGTGCGCGCGCAAGAACGCCTCTATGCGGGTGTCGAACCACCCTTGCACCGCATCGTCGTTCTGCAAATGGTACTTTCGCTTCAACGACTGCACGAGCGCGCTATTTTTCCAGGCGGCTTTCGGCGCTTCGTCGCCGCCGGTATGAATGTACGGGCCGGGGAAGAGCGCGATGACTTCGCGGAGCACGTCTTCGTAGAACGCGATCGTCTGCTCCGATGGACAGACGATCTGATCTGAGACGCCCCACGTGCGGCGCACTTCGTAGTGACCCGGCGCGCATGCTAACTGCGGATACGCGGCGAGGACCTCAACCGAATGTCCGGGCATCTCGATTTCCGGCACGATCGTCACGTAACGCTTTTTCGCATAGGCGACGACTTGCCGGATCTCGTCTTGCGTGTAGTATCCGCAATAGCGTTGTTTGTCGTCCGAGCTGAAATCGTGACCAAGCATCGTGCCGCTGCGGCAAGACGCAACGCTCGTGAGCCGCGGGTATTTTCTGATCTCGATGCGCCAGCCCTGATCGTCGGTCAGGTGCCAGTGGAAGGAATTGAGCTTATAGCGCGCTGCTATGTCGATGTACTTCTCAACGAAAGATATGGGAAAGAAATGGCGCGCTACGTCCAGGTGGATTCCGCGATATGCGTACGAGGGTGAATCCGTGATATCGACGCGGGCGATTTCGTTGGTAGCTCCGGGCGGCAAGAGCTGCTCCAACGTCTGCAGGCCGTAAAATAGTCCGGGCCCGCCGTTGGCGGTGATGCGAACGCCCTCCGCGGCGGAACGAAGCCGGTATCCTTCGGTGCCGAGCGTTGCATCGTGGGCGTCTCCCTGGAACGCGATATCGGCGGCCCCGTGCGAGACAATCGTCACCTGCAGTCCACGCATCTGAAGAAACGCGCGCGTGAATTCCGCGACGTTGCGCTCGTCGGCCGTTGACGCTTCGATCGTTACGCTTTGTTTAAGCGCATACGACCCGTCATGCCGCACGGCAGAACGGGGCAGTGGAATCACCGGCAGAACGCTTGCGGCAGCCGCCAAGATCAATGGAATCAAGGCGTTGCCTCCGCTGCCGGTTCCACGCTGGAACCGCTGCGCCACACATATGACGTGAGCCGAACGAGCCACACGAGCGAGCCGATGAATACTACCGTGTAGATCGCACCGGCGGTCGCATGTCCGTAAAGGAACGCGCCTGCGCCGAAGAGTGCCGAGTAAATGCAGAGCAACCCGAGGACCCAACCGAGGAGCGAATTCGGCAAACTATCGGGAGAAGGTCCAAGACCGGTCTGCGCGCGCGTGCGCTGCCAACCGGGGCCGGCCGGACGAACTTTTGCATAGAATGTGGCGAGGGTTTCGCTGTCCACGGGCTTCGTTAGGAAGGTGACGGTGAGCCACACGATCGTCGATAATCCGACGGTCCACAGGAGTGCCGGGACCTGATCGATTGGATGCCCAAATTTCCCGAGGAAAAAGATGACGAGCGATATGACGAACGACGATGCCATCCCGGCAATTTCCGTCCACGCGTTAATGCGCCACCAATACCAGCGCAGTAAGTAGATCAAGCCGGTGCCCGCGCCGATCTGCAGAATCAGCTGGAACGTATCCTTCGCCGTGTTCAAAATCAGCGTGAAGCCGAATGCGGCGACCATGATGAGGGCCGTAACGATGCGCCCCATCATAACGTAGTGCTTTTCCGGCGCGCCCGGATTAAAGAAACGCCGGTAGAAGTCGTGCACGAGATACGACGTGCCCCAGTTCAGATGTGATTCGAGCGTGGAACGATACGCGGCAAACAGACCCGCTACCATGAAGCCCGCCCACCCGGCCGGAAGAAACACGAGCATCGCCGGGTACGCAATGTCGTCGCCGATCAAGTGAGGATCGACGTGCGGAAAGGCCCGGTGAATGTCGCCGAGCGTCGGGTATGCGATCATCGAGGCGAGTGCGACGATAATCCACGGCCAGGGCCGCAAAGCGTAATGCGCCGCCTGAAACAGAAGCGTTCCCCACACCGCGTCGGTTTCGCGCCGAGCGGAAAGCATGCGTTGCGCTACGTAGCTGCCGCCGCCCGGTTCGGCGCCGGGATACCAGACCGACCACCACTGCACGGTAACCGGAATGATGAAAATCGACAGCGCCACCGCCCAGTTCGAGAAGTCCGGAAGAACGGTGAGTGCGTGTGGATTCGTCGCTTGAAAGTGTGCGAGCATTCCACGCAGACCTCCGAACGCAGCCACCTTCGGTGAATGCAATGCGTAGTAGGCCGCCGCAAATGCGCTCGACATAGTGATCACGAATTGAATCGTGTCCGTCACCATAACGCCCCAAAGACCGGCCGTTGCCGCAAAGATGACGACCACGACACCCGCCACCGCAAGCGTCAGCACTTCGGGCAAACCGAACAACACGCTCGCGATCTTCGCCGCCGCGAGATTCACCGACGCGATAATCATGATATTGAAGAAGAAGCCGAGGTATACGGCGCGGAACCACCGCAAAAACTCCGCCGGCTTTCCGCTGTAGCGCAGTTCGTACAACTGCAAGTCGGTGAGTACGCCGCTACGCCGCCATAACCGCGCGTAGAAAAACACGGTCGCCATGCCGGTAAGAAGAAACGCCCACCACTGCCAGTTCGCCGCGACGCCGCCGGTGCGAACGAAGTTCGTTACCAGATTCGGAGTATCGGTGCTGAACGTGGTTGCGACGAGCGAAACTCCGATCAGCCACCACGGCGCTTGCCGCCCTGCCGCAAAGAACTCCGTCGTATTCTTCCCGGCCCGCCGCGCCAGCAGAATCGCGGGCGTAAACGTTACCGCGAGGGAAACGCAGAGAATCACCCAGTCGAGCGTCGTTAAATGCACGCGTGCTCCTTTGCAAAGTCCGTGGCTTTTATTTCAGTTCTCATTCATTCGCCGCCCCGTCATGCTGATCGCCGCACGATGCCGCAAGGAGAACCAGCGAACGACGCGCTTGTCATCCTGAGCTTGTCGAAGGACAAACGCATACGGAACACTGCCAACACCCCGCCCCGTCTCCTGAGCTTGTCGAAGGACAGGCGCATACGGGACTCAGCTGATATGCGCCTCTGGTTCGACAAGCTCACCATGACGATTACACCCCGCCCCGTCACCATGACGATTACACCCCCTCCGTCATCCTGAGCTTGTCGAAGGACAGGCGCATACGAGGCACTGCGGATATGCGCCTCTGGTTCGACAAGCTCACCATGACGATTACACCCCGCCCCGTCATCCTGAGCTTGTCGAAGGACAGGCGCATACGAGGCACTGCGGATATGCGCTTTTGGTTCGACAAGCTCACCATGACGATTACACCCCGCCCCGTCACCATGACGATTACACCCGCCCCGTCATCCTGAGCTTGTCGAAGGACAGGCGCATACGGGACTCAGCAGATATGCGCCTCTGGTTCGACAAGCTCACCATGACGATTACACCGCCCCGTCACCATGACGATTACACCCCGCCCCGTCACCATGACGATTACACCCCGCCCCGTCACCATGACGATTACACCCCGCCCCGTCATCCTGAGCTTGTCGAAGGACAGGCGCATACGAGGCACTGCGGATATGCGCTTCTGGTTCGACAAGCTCACCATGACGATTACACCCCGCCCCGTCACCATGACGATTACACCCCGCCCCGTCACCATGACGATTACACCCCGCTCCGTCATCCTGAGCTTGTCGAAGGACAGGCGCATACGAGGCTCAGCAGATATGCGCCTCTGGTTCGACAAGCTCACCATGACGATTACACCCCGCCCCGTCACCATGACGATTACACCCCGTCCCGTGACCATGACGATCACACCCCGCCCCGTCATCCTGAGCTTGTCGAAGGACAGGCGCATACGGGACACTGGGGATATCCGCCGCTGGTTCGACAAGCTCACCATGACAATCGCCTCTCTACGACCATGGTTCTACACCTAACCATGACGATGTTCTATCGAGCGTCGGCATCACGCCGGCCACGATAGTTCTCGCGCAATTGCGAGAGGGTGTCGCAAGCGAATGTCCGCGGAAGAAGCACTCACCCGTAACTCGTAGGTGCCGGCGGGCAAAACGTATCGCTTGCGTGCCTCATCCCACCCAGCCAGACGTTCCAGCGGAATCTCCAAAGCGACGGCCTTGCTCTGGCCCCGCGGTACGAAAGCGCGCGCAAACCCGCACAACCGCTGTCGCCCAAGCGAGCCGTTCGGCGCGTACGCGTAGACCTGCACAACTTCGTCGCCGTCGCGAGCGCCGGCATTTTGCACCGTTACGGAAACTTCCACGGTTTCACCGCGCAACTGCGTCGACATCGGACCGTACTTGAACCGCGTGTAACTCAACCCATGGCCGAACGCGAAAAGCGGCGTGCCGGCGAAATGGCGGTACGTCCGGTTCGTTACCTGGTAATCTTCGAACGCCGGCAGATCCGCCGTTGACGAGTAGAACGTTACCGGCAGACGCCCCGCCGGGTTGTAATCGCCGAAGAGGACGTCGGCAATCGCCGTTCCGCCCGATTCGCCGGGATACCACGCTTGCATGACCGCCTTGGCATGTCCGGCTTCCCAAACGCACGCAATAGCGCTGCCGCTGAACTGGACGTACACGAGCGGCTTTCCGGTGGCCACCAGTTGCTGCATCAACGCCGTTTGCACTTTCGGCAACTCGATTCGCGTTCGATCGCCGCCGAGAAATCCGTCGGCGTCAACCTTCATGGCTTCGCCTTCGAGCCGAGGCGAAATGCCGCCGGCGAAAATGACGACGTCGCTTTCGCGTGCGATATCGACCGCGGCTTCCGCCTCGCCTTCGCCGCCTTCCGTAACGTAGTCGCATCCGCGAACGTACCGAACTCGCGCCGTGCCCAGCTTTTCGCGCAGCGCGGAGAGCAGCGTTACGGGGCGCGACGGTGTGCCGTTGTAATTGCCAAGCAGCGTCTCCAGGGAATCGGCATTAGGTCCGACGAGTGCGATCGTCCGAACCTTCGAAAGCGGAAGTATGGCGTCGTTCTTTAACAGCACGATCGCTTCACGCGCGGTTTGCAGCGCCAGTGCGGCATGTTGCAGACTATCGTTCTCGGCCGGTTTAATGTTTGCAAACGGGCGACGGTCCGGCGGCTCGAACAATCCCAAGCGGAAGCGAATGCCGAGTAACCGGCGCAGAGCGTCGTCGACGCGTGACTCGGAAACAAGTCCTTGCGCTACGGCTTTCCCGGCCGAGGCAAAGGCCTCGCCGCACGAAACGTCCACGCCGGCGTTCAATGCAAGCGCTGCCGCGTGCGGCATGTCTTTGGCAATGCGATAGGTGTCCGTCAAATCATCGACGGCGCCGCAGTCCGACGTAACGTATCCCTGAAAGCTCCACGCGTGGCGAAGCTTGTCCCGCAGCAGCATCGTGTTGGCCGAACACGGCGTTCCATCCACCGACGAGTACGCCGACATCACCCCTGCGACGCCGGCATCGCGAACCAAATGACGAAAGGCGACGAGATAATACTCGTTGAGCGTCTTTTCGTCCACGTTCACGTTGAAGTGATCGCGCAAAGGTTCCGGCCCGCTATGCACCGCGAAGTGTTTCGCACACGCGGCTGCCTTGAGAAACTGCGGGTCGCGGCCTTGGAGCCCGCCAACGTAATGTCCGGCGAGCACCGACGTGAGCACCGGATCCTCGCCGTACGTCTCTTGTCCGCGTCCCCACCGGGGATCGCGAAACAAATTGATGTTCGGGGACCAAAACGTGAGCCCGTGATACAAGCCGTGGTCGGGCACGTCAGCGGCATTGAACTTTGCGCGGGCTTCGGTCGAAACGGCGTCGCCGACCCGCTCGATCAGCGAGGCATTCCACGTCGCTGCCATGCCGATAGCCTGTGGAAAGACCGTTGCGATACCGGCGCGTGCAACACCATGCAGTGCTTCGTTCCACCAGTTGTACGCGGGAATGCCGAGACGCGGAATCCCGGCGCTTTCGTTCGTCAGCTGAGTAACTTTTTCGGCGAGCGTCATGCGCGAAATCAATTCGTCGATGCGCGAGAGTGCCGCATCCGGCGGTGATGGCATCGCGGCAAGCAGCGGCAGCGCCGAACACATCGCGATGAACTCACGCCGCGCAATCACGGGTGGTGCGCCCGCAAGCGGTAGACGCCCAGCGCATTGCCCGAAAACACGCTTTCGCGTTCAGCTTCGTCGAGGTCTTCGCACGTTCGCTCCGCAACTCGCTTGACGTCTGCATACGAGCCGGAAAGCAGACACACCGGCCAATCGGATCCAAACATCACGCGCGATGGGCCGAAGACTTGCAATACGTGCCGAGCGTATGGAAGCACTTCGTCATCCGACCACGCGTACCAACGCGCCTCGGTAATGAGCCCGCTCAGTTTGCACGTGACGTTCGAAAGAGAAGCGAGACGGGAAACTTTGGCTGCCCACGGTTCGAAGGCGCCTTCGGCGATAGGCGGCTTGGCGGCGTGATCCAAAACGAAACACATGTGCGGCAAACGTGTGGCAACTTCATAGGCCGCGTCCAACTCGCGCGTCCGAACCAGCAATTCGTACAGCAGTCCCGCCTCATGAACGGCCGTCAGTCCGGCAACTACTTCATCGCGCACAAGCCAACGTGGATCGCTCTCGTCCTGCACTTGGTGACGAATTCCCACGAGAAATTCGCCACCGCGCGATTTTCGTAACTGAAGGAGCTGTTGGCCGGCATCCGCCGTGAGGTCGATCCATCCGACGACGCCTTTGATGCGTTGGCTGCTCGCGGCGAGCGCCAGCAGCGAGACACTTTCTTCGAGGGAAGAAGCTGCCTGCACGACGATTGTGGCGGCGACTTCAGGCGGAATGCCTTCGTCCATCTCGGCGAGATCGAAGCGCCGCGCGATCGATGCGACCGTCTCATCCATCCACGAGTACTCGCGAAGCGCCGGATCCCATAAATGATGGTGCGCGTCGACAATCATGCGATGACTCCATTCGCCTCGAGCGCGCGCCAGAGATCTCGCGGAACCGCCATCGATGCAAACTCTACATCTTCGCGAACTTCATCCGGCGACCGCATCCCGACGACGACACCATCAATGGCAGGATGGCGTAACACGTATTGCATAGCAACCGCCGGCAGCGGAACGCCGTGCTCGTGGCAAACAGCGGCAAGCGCGCGAACGCGCGCGAGCGTCTGCGAATCGGCTTGCCGGTAGTGAAACATGGCGTCCTCAGCGGGCACGTCGCGAGAGAGCACGCCGCTGTTGAACACGCCGCCGGCGACGACACGAACCCCGTAGCGTTCACAAAGCGGAAGCAGTTCGCCGGCGGCCGTTCGGTCTAGCAGGGTGTAGCGCCCGGCGATCAGGATGCAATCGGGGCGGCAGGACTCGACGAGTTTTGCGAGCGGCGCTGCAGCATTCATCCCGAAACCGACCCCGCGTACGAGTCCTTCGGCTTTCAGGTGGCGCAGCGCAGGAACGCCCAACGCCGCGGCTTCATCCAGGTGCTCGTCGGGATCGTGAATGAATGCGACGTCGACGTAATCGATTCCGAGACGCTGCAGGCTCGATTCGAGGGACGCGCGGATGCCGGCGGAGCTGAAATCAAACTCTGTGTCGTAAGGCAGCGCGCCTTGGAAAGACGCCAATCCGTCGCCTCGAGCATTCGCACTTTGTTGCGGGACGAGCACGCGTCCAACTTTTGTGGAGATGAAAAACGACGTGCGGTCTTTATCACGCAGGAATTCACCGATGCGCGATTCCGACAGTCCTGAACCGTAGAGCGGCGCCGTATCGAACGCACGAATGCCTGCGTCCCACGCGCTTTGCAACGCAGCCTGCGCCATCTCGTCGGAAACCGTTTCGAAGAGTCCGCCGATGGGCGCGCCGCCGAAGACCAGCCGCCGGATCATTGTTCCGAAAGAGCCCAAACCGCGGGAAGCCGGTTCGTCTCCGCCGCGTTGTAGTCGTGAACGACTTCGAGGAGCTCCGCCATGCGCGCTTGCCACGCGACATTCACCGGATCGTCGCGAACGGCGCGCAAGAACGCGGCATAATCTTCCACTTCAACGTAGTGAAATACATCGCGGCCGCTGCGAAAAATGCGCCACTCGTACACGCCGCTACCGCGAAGTAGCGCGGCGAGCTCAGGCGGAATCGTTGCGTGGACCCGGTCGTATTCCGTTTCCGTACCCGGACGAAGCCGCGTATGCAGCGCTACGCGTTCCACGTTATTGCTCCCGCTCGCCACCGGTGATGCGCGCGAGCGTGAGCGCGAGCAAGATGATGGCTCCATAGATCGCTTGCACCCAGTAGCTTTGCACTTGCGATAACGTAAGCAGATTGTCCAGCACGCCAAGAAGCAGCACACCGGTGAGCGCCCCACCGAGCGTTCCGCGACCGCCGTCTAAGCTGACGCCGCCGATAACGGCGGCGGCGAAGACGGTGAAGATCATCCCTTGACCCTGGCTCGCCGCAACGGCGCCGAGCCTCCCGCTCAAAATCAAGCCTGCCACTGCCGCAAGAATTCCCGCGATGATATAACACCACCAGGTCGTTCGCTCTACGTCGATGCCGGCCGTTCGCGCCGCGACGGCATTTCCACCGATGGCGTAGATCGCGCGTCCGTGCCTGTGGTACAGAAGCACGGCCGCTCCAACGATGTAGCACGCCGCCGCAAGCCACACCGACACGGGAACGTGCAGCCACGTTTGTGCGCCGAGAAACAAGTACTGCGCAGGCATTTCGAAGAGCGTGTTGCCTTTCGTCAAGCCGACCAGCACGCCACGCAAGATGATGAGCATTGCGAGCGTTACGATGAACGCATTGAGGCGGAAGCGCACGACGAGCAGACCATTGAACGCACCCGCGAGCGCGCCGAATGCGAGGACGACCAACAATCCCGCCCACCACGGTAGTCCGATGCCCCAGCCGCGGGCGCTCACGGACGCGGTAAGCAACACACCAAGCGCCGGAGCAAGGCCGGCCGTGGACTCGAGCGAAAGATCGAATTTCCCGGCAATGAGCACAAGCGATTCGCCCAGTACGAGCAAGGCGAGCGCAGAACAAGCGCCTAGGATATCGATGATGTTTGATGGTGAAAGAAAATGCGGATTTACGAATGCGCCGATTGCAACCAGAACGACGAGCGCCGGAAGCAGCACCATCTCTCGCGCCCGGAGGCGAAGCGCTTCAGACACGCGTTAAGCCTTCCATGTTCGCGATCAAATCGCCGTCGCTCCATCCGCGAGACAGCTCCGCCGTTTGCCGGCCGTTGAACATCACGATAATGCGATCGCAGTCACGAAGATCGTCGAGATCGTCGGAGACAACCACGACACCGGTGCCGCGCTGGAGCATCGTTCGAAGCTGCTCGTGCAGCGCCGTTTTCGAAGCTACGTCAACGCCCGCCGTCGGCTCGATCGCAATCAGCACGGCGGGACCACGCGCAAGCGCACGCGCATAAACGACCTTCTGTTGATTTCCGCCGGAAAGGGTGTCGACGCGTTGTGCGGCACTGCCGGCGATCGCAAATTCTTCGATCGTCCGTTGCGCAATGGCATCCCGCCGGCGCGGAATAATCCATCCAAGCGGACCGAGCCGGTCGTCCAGCGTGATGGTCGCGTTCTCCGCAACGCTCAACTGCGGGATCAAGCCTTCTCGATGACGGTCGCGCGGAACGAAACCGATTCCCGCTTCGAGCGCCTTGCGCACACCGGGCTGGATTCTTGCGCCACCTACGCACACCGCGCCGCTACGCGGTTCGAGTATGCCCGCAATCGTTTCTGCGACCGAGACTTTGCCGCTGCCGCCGATGCCCGCGAGTCCAACACTTTCACCGGGCCTTACTTCAAACGTGACGTCTTCGAAGCCGTCGCCGCACAAAGCTTCAACCGTAAGCACCGGTGCCGCCGTCGAGGCAATCGGTGCAGCCGGACTTTGCGCGACGCTCAGGGGGCTTCCCGTCATCGCTTCGATCGCGGCTTCGGCCGGAAACTCCGCCGTGGGACGCGTCGCCACGGACATTCCGTCGCGTAACACGGTTACGGTATCGCACAAAGCGTAAAGCTCTTGCAGATGGTGCGAAATGAAGAGCATCGTTACGCCGGACTCATTCAGCCGGCGTAAACGCGCGAAAAGCCGCTCGATGGCGGTGCCTTCCAGTCGCGCCGTCGGCTCATCCAAAATGAGAAATCGCGAGCCGCAGCACAGCGCGCGCAGAATTTCGACGAGCTGGCACTCTTCAACGGAAAGCGCCGACCCCGGCGCATCGGGCTGGACCGCGACGTTCCAATCCATGAGCATCGCGCGCGCTTGCTGCCGCATCACTTTCCAATCGATTGCGTGGAACCGCGAACGCGGCTGACGATTGAGAAAGATATTTTCCGCGACGCTTACGTGCGGGACAATCTTCGAATGCTGGTAGACGCAAGAAGGTGCGGACTCTAAATAAACGGAGCCGCGATCCGGTTGCACGAGTCCGGTGAGAATGGAAACGAGCGTAGATTTGCCCGCGCCGTTCCGGCCCACGAGCGCGTGAATGCTTCCGCGTTCGATTGTAAGCGACACGTCGGCGAGCGCAACGGTATTTCCGAAACGCTTTCCAACGCCGACGACTTCAGCGGCTTTGCTCATTGCCCGCTAACTCTTGGCGTTGCCCCAGAATCGGGGATCGTTGACGTTACCCTTCGTGATCAGCGGCGCAGGCAGACGGTCTTCGAGCAGTCCGTTGGGCAGTCGCACGATGGTGCTGCCATGATCGGTTTTGCCCGGCTGAAAATGCTGGTTCGCGAGGGCGGCTTTAATGTAGAAAAGGCCGTATTTTGCATACAGATCGGCAGGCTGCGAAACCGTCGCGTCGATGTCGCCGCGGCGGATCGCCTCGAGTTCCTGCGCAATGCCGTCGTTGGAGACGATAGTTATATGACGTGCATCGCCGGCCGGTACGAGCGCGTCGTGTCGCCGCAGCACCGCAAGCGCCGGCGCCAGATACACGCCGCCGGCCTGCAAGTAGATGCCTCTGATGTCGGGATTTGCCGTGTACAGCGCTTCAAGACCGGATTCGGCTTTAGAAGCATCCCAGTTTGCCGGCACTGCGAGTACGCGAAGCGACGGAAAGCGCCCGCGCATGCAAGACGCGAAGGCTTCGGTGCGCTCGCGCCCGTTGATCGAAGTGAGGTCGCCTTCGATTTGTACGACGGCGCCGCTGCGAACGTGCGCGCCGAGAAACTGGCAGGCTTGCGTTCCATAAGCACGGTTATCGGCACGAACCACCATAAAGGCCGGACCGCGATCGGGCGCAACATCTACCGTAACGACGGGGATCTTTGCCTCAGCCGCTTTCGCTAGCGTAGAAGAAGCGGCGGCCGTGTCGGTGGGCGAAAGCACGAGCCCGTTTGCGCCTTCGGTAATGAAGCTTTGCGTGTCGGTCAGGAATTTATTCGTGTCGCCGTCGGCGCTCGAAGGGCCGACGAGATCGACTCCGGTCTTGCTTGCATATTGCGGCAGATACGCTTCGTAGGCTTGCCAAAACGGAGATGTCAGCAGCGGTAATTCCACGCCGACCTTCGGACCGGCGGCTCCGCCGTGCGTGGCAGAGCTGCACGCGCTCGCGACGGCAATGAGAGCCGAGGCGACAATTGTGCGAAGGACGCGCAGAACTTTCAAAGCGCGATCACTTTCGCAAGCGCAATCCATGCATTCCCCCGTCGACGGCAAGAACGGTTCCAGTGGTTGAAGCGCTGCGCGGACTCGCTAAATAAGCAATTGCTTCGGCAACTTCCTGGGGCGAGATAAGCCGTCCCATCGGCTGGCGTGCTTCGAGCGCGCGGCGTTCCGCTTCAGGATCTCCCGCATTAGCCAGAAGACGCGCGACCCACGGCGTGTCCGCCGTGCCGGGGTTTACGCAATTGACGCGGATGCCGTCGGCGAGATGATCGGCTGCCATTGCTAGCGTCAACGACTGCACGGCGCCTTTACTAGCCGAATAGAGTGCGCGACTCGGTAAACCGGCCGTCGCCGCAATCGAACACGTATTCACGACGCTTGCATGGTCCGAGCGGCGAAGCGGTTCGAGCGCAGCTCGCATCATTCGCGCGATGCCCAGGACGTTCACGTCGAAAACCGTGCGCCACTCTTCATCGTCGTTATCGACGATGGTGCCCGTCGCGCCGATGCCGGCGTTGTTGACCAAGATGTCGAGACCGCCGAAGCGCTCGACGACTCGAGCGACGCACGCATCGAGCGATCGCTGATCCCGCACGTCCGCTACGACTGCCAGCAGCGGTTCCGTAGCCGGCGACGGATCGCGATCGACGGCGGCTACGCGCCCACCGCGCTGCGCGAGGAGTTGTGCCGTTGCGAGGCCGATGCCCGAACCGGCACCGGTCACTATCGCGCGCAACCCTTCAAATTCACTCATGGCGCGACCGCTTCACGCCACACCGGGCCGCCGGGGAAGGCGTAGCGTTCGATGGATTCGGCCCGCATCTCGGAGCTGAATCCGGGCGCATGCGGCATGGCATATCGTCCGCGGTCGATCCGAACCGGATCGACGAAATGCTCGTGCAGATGATCGACAAACTCGAGCATGCGGTCCTCGAGCGATCCGCCGAGCACGACGTAATCGAAAATGGAAATATGTTGTGCAAGCTCGCATAATCCAACACCGCCCGCGTGCGGGCAAACCGGAATACCGAACTTTGCCGCGAGAAGAAGCGTCGCGATCACGTCGTTGACGCCGCCGGAACGGCACGCATCAACTTGAGCGATGCGTGAAGCCCCGGCTTCGAAATACTGCTTGAACGCAATCGCGTTCGGAAGATGTTCGCCCGCCGCTACTCGCACCGGCGCGACTGCCTTGGCAATCTTCGCGTGCGCCAGCACGTCGTCTGGATGTGTCGGCTCCTCGATCCACCAAAGGTCGAACGGCGCGAACTTCGCGCAGGCGTCTATCGCTTCACCGCAACTCCAGCGTTGGTTTGCGTCGGCCATCAGGCGGCGCTGCGGTCCGAGCACCGAGCGCGCGATTCCGCACCGGCGTACATCGGCATCCAAGTCGCCGCCGACTTTGATTTTGATTTGCTCCCAACCGGCTTCGACGGCGGTACGGCATGCGTCGGCGAGCTGAGTGTCGTCGTAACCGATCCATCCCGGCGAGGTTGTGTAGGCGGGGAAGCCGCGCTTTTCCAGAGCGGCGATGCGCTCCGAGCGGCTTGCGGCGTGACGTTCGAGCATAGCGATCGCTTCTTGCGGCGTAAGCACGTCGCGCAAATAGCGGAAGTCGACGAGTTCGACGATCTCCGCCGGCGAAAGATCGGCAAGCAGCTGCCACAGCGGTTTCCCGGCGCGCTTCGCGGCGAGATCCCACACCGCGTTCAGCACGGCGGCGATCGCCATCTGCATTACACCCTTGTCCGGGCCGAGCCAGCGCAATTGACTGTCAGCGTGCAGGCGGCGGGCGAAAGCACCCATATTGGAGCAAACGTCATCGACCGATACACCAATCACCAAGGGAAGAAGCGCTCGGATGGCTGCGAGCTGGATCTCGTTGCCCCGGCCGATCGTGAAAGCGAAGCCGTGGCCCTGAAGGCCGTCGCCGGCATCTGTATAGAGGATGACGTAGGACGCGGAGTAGTCGGGGTCCACGTTCATGGCGTCGGACCCGTGCGCTTGAGCCGAGGTCGGGAAGCGGACGTCGAACGTGCGCCCCGCGGTGAACGCTGCACCCATGGCCGGGGACGTTATTCATCGGATGAATTTGCCCTTGTCCGGCGAAAGAGCGGAACGAGCCAGGGGCGTACTCGTCCATAAATCCGATGTTAGGACTGTTTTGCTTCGAGAAAGGCTAGCTGTATGGCGTTAACCGACGAGGCGATCGAGAAGATCAAAGACATGATCCTCTCGGGCGAACTCGGACCGGGGGACAAGCTTCCTAAAGAAGCCGAACTCGCCGAGCGCTTGGGCTTGTCGCGCAATTCGCTACGCGAAGCAGTGCGAGCGCTCTCGCTCATTCGCGTACTCGATGTGCGGCAAGGCGACGGCACCTACGTTACGAGCCTACAACCCGAGCTGCTGCTCGAGGCGGTGAAGTTCGTTCTCGACTTCCATCGCGACAGCACGCTGTTGCAGCTGTTCGAAGTGCGCCGCATTTTGGAACCGTCCGCAGTGGCGATGGCAGCGACGCGCATGGGCAAGGCCGAGATCGCCGCGCTGAAAAAAATTCTCAACGAAACGCACGTCGATCTTCCGGTCGAGCAATTCATCCATCAAGACATGGCCTTTCACCGCACCCTGGCGGAAGGCTCCGGGAATCCCGTGCTTTGTTCCATCCTCGACGGTCTGGTTGCCCCTACCACGCGCGCCCGAATCATCCGCGGTTTCACGGAAGAAGCGGCGCTCGAACGTTCGCTGCACGAACATGAAATGATTTACCAAGGCGTCGCGGAGCGCAATCCCGAGACGGCGCGTTCCTGGGCGACCATTCACATCGTGGGTGTCGAAGAATGGCTGCGAAAAACTCCATAAAACCGGCGCTTCTTGCGGCGCTGTTGCTGCCGGCGGTCCTGGCGCCGCTCAACGGCGCGGCGGCCGAACGCGGATCGATCGTCGATGCGCGTTCGACGACGAAAGAACGGATCGTCAACGGCGCACGCGTGCAATTCGTGGAAGCGACGTACGAAAACGATACCGATGGTTGGATCGATCCGGCGCATGCGGTAACCCTGCACGTCGATGCGAAGGGCGCTCGGACCGTCGTTCCGGCGCAAATCACGCGCCTCGGTCCCGGCGAGCGTGCCTTCGTCGAAATCGGCATCGTGAACGACTCGGGCGCTGCAGCCGGGACGGAAACCGATGGAACGGTGGTTGCGGACGATGGGCAAAAGAATCCGATCGTCAAACACGTACCGCTCACGCTTGGCGTGCAGGCGTACACCGCCGACGGCGCGTCGCTAAAAACGCATGAAGCACCCGACTGGTACGATGATGCAAAGTTCGGCATCTTCATTCACTGGGGAGTTTATTCTGTGCCTGCGTTCAGCCGCGTGGGCGATTACGCGGAGTGGTACTGGCATTCCATTCACGAAAAAGACTCCGTCGATTACAAGCACCAGCTCGCACTGTTCGGTATGAACTCGACATACGACGACTTCATCCCGCAGTTCACCGCATCGCATTTCGATCCCAAAGCATGGGTCGATTTGTTTCACGAAGCCGGTGCCCGGTATTTCGTGCTGACATCGAAGCATCACGAAGGCTTTGCGCTCTTTCAAACCGCGACGACCGGCCGGAACGCCGTCGACTTGGGACCGCATCGCGACCTCGTCGGCGCGCTGTTCGATGCAGCGCGGAAGTACCATCCGGAAGATTTACATCCGGGCCTCTACTACTCGCTTTACGAATGGTATAACCCCGCTTATACGGGCAAGCCTGTCGCACAGTGGTATAGCGGCAAACCGATTCCGTACACGGGTATGAAGCCGATTACCAATTACGTCGATCAGCATATGCTTCCGCAGATGTACGAAATCGTCGACAAGTACCATCCGGCGATCATCTGGTGTGACGGCGAATGGGACAAGCCCTCGGAGTACTGGCACGACGCCGGCCTCTTCGCGCATTATTACAATCAAGCTCGCGCGCGCAATGAAGGCGTCGCAATCGACGACCGCTGTCGCGTCACGGGCGGCGACGACGAAAATAAGAACGTCGTCTTCGATTTTTCCACGCCCGAATACACGACGTACGACGAAACGCGCGCGAAGAAGTGGGAAGCCAGTCGCGGTATGGGGTATTCGTACGGCTACAACGCCGCGGAACAGCCCAAGGACTATAAAACCAGCGCCGAGTTGGTGCATTTCCTGGTGGATATGGTTAGTAAGAACGGAAACTTCTTACTCGACATCGGTCCGAAGGCCGACGGCACGATTCCGGACATCATGCAGTCGCGTTTGCGCGATATCGGCCGGTGGTTGCGCACGAACGGCGAAGCGATTTACGGCACGCACTACTGGTGGCGCACGTCACAAGATGGGAACCTTCGCTTCACCGTAGCGCAGAACAAGGCGTTTTACGTTACTTCGCTCGAGCGTCCGCTCGCGACGCTGGAAATTCATCAACCGATTCCGATCGCCGACCGCGACACGATCGAACTGCTTGGCTACCACGGCGCGGCGCTAAAATGGCATCGCTATGGGCAGGACATTCTCGTCGACGTCCCGGCCGCCGCACGCGCAAGCGGCGAATACGCGTGGACGTTCAAGGTTACTTGGAAGTAACTTCGTGCGGCCGTTTATCGTCGTCGCTCTGCTGCTGCTCGCCGCGCTTCCCCGTCATCCTGAGCTTGTCGAAGGACAAGCGCCTAATGCGAACCGCTCGCCCCAAGCCGTCATAACAACTGCGGCTCACATTACGCCGGACGCGCGGCAACTGGAGTGGCAGCACGAAGAGCTAACGGCCTTTATTCATTTTGGTCCCAACACGTTCACAAATCGCGAATGGGGAACCGGAAAAGAGGATCCCGACGTCTTTAACCCGTCGTCGCTCGATACGGATCAATGGGCGCGATCGTTGAAAGAGGCCGGGTTCAAGAAAGTCATTCTCGTTACGAAGCATCACGACGGGTTCGTGCTATGGCCATCGCGATATACGCGGCATTCGGTGAAGTCGAGCCGGTGGCGCGGCGGTCGAGGAGATCTCGTCGGCGCATTCGTGGCCTCGGCACACAAATACGGGTTAAAAGTCGGCTTCTATCTTTCGCCGGCCGACCTTTACCAAGCGCAGCCCGGTGGCGTTTTTGCAAACGGCAGCGCAAAAAAACCGCGTGAAATTCCGACCTTGACCGCGGGCGACAATCGCAGGCCGGCTCGCCGTTTTCATTTCGATCTCGATGATTACAACGCATACTACCTCAACGAACTCTACGAACTGCTCACGCAGTACGGTCCGGTCGAAGAAGTGTGGTTCGATGGGGCGAACCCGTTGAAAGACAGCGGCCGCGTTCAACCGTACGACTTCACCGCTTGGTACACCGTCGTTCACGCGTTACAGCCCAATGCAGTAATCTTTCCGATCGACTTAAATTGGGTCGGGAACGAAGAAGGCCATGCGCGTCTCTCTCAATGGAGCGTTATTCCGCTTACCGGACCGCCGGTGGCGGATCAATCGACGCACGTCGTCGATCCGACGAGCGACGCGCTCGGAAACGATGCTACGCTGACCAATCCCAAGACGCGGCTTCTGCGCTGGATGCCTTCCGAGTGCGACGTTCCTTTGGAGCCCGGGTGGTTTTGGCATCCTCGCGCGCAGCCCAAATCGCTCGGTGCGCTTCAAGGTATCTACTTTGCGTCGATCGGCCGAAATTGCCAACTGCTGCTCGACGTGCCGCCCGATCGCAGCGGCCGCTTCGATGCAGCCGACATCGCGCGCCTGCAACAGTTCCATTCGTGGATTCGCGATGCGTTTGCAAATGATCTCGCTCGCGGCGCGATCCGGCACGAGTCCGTCGACGGCGCTCGAGCGACCGATACATTTTCGCTCGAGCGCAGCGTGATGATTCGTACGATCGAGCTCCGCGAACGCATCGCCGACGGCCAGCGCATTGCGCGCTTTGCCGTGGACGCTCGCGACGGCAGCACGTGGCGCCAAATCGCGAGCGGAACGACCGTCGGCTACAAGCGGCTCCTCCAGTTGCAGAAGCCCGTCGAGACCAACGGCGTGCGCGTCCGAATTCTCGATGCACGCGATACCCCTGAACTCGCCGGTCTTGCGCTCTATTAGGTGCCGGTCCTACGTAGCGAAGCTATGGCCGCAACGGGTGCGGCGCCCCGGCATTTCCGATCTCCGAGTGAATTCGCTTGCCGATCTGTTCTTCTTCGTGCCCCGCGAGCACGTCTCCGAGAACGGCGGAGAAGATGCGCCCGGCCGTCTCCACCGCGCGTGCCGAGATCGATTCGAGGGTTGCGGAGCGAGGCGCGCCGTTGAACGGATCGTCCGACGTCACGCCGCCGGCAAGCGCTTTAACCGCCGCGGAGAATGCCGGCCACGCGTTAGTTTGCGAATCCCCCGTTAGCTTGGCGTATAACTGCGCGAGCGTCCCGCTATCGCCGAGTTGCACCATCGCGGGCGCGATCGCATCGATCGCCTGCCCTTTGCTTAGCAACCAGGAGAGAAAGGCCATGCCACAGCCGGTACTGTCCGCATTTTGATCCGTCGGGTCGGTTTTAGTGACGAAGTCCGGCATGCCGTCCTGCGCCCACGTCGGCGCGGTTGCGAAATCGGCGAGCGCGTTGTTGCTGACGATGAAGGCGCACCAACGCGATAGGGCTTCGCCCGTACTCAAACCGCAGAGGTTGTTGTTCATCGAGCACTCGCTGAGCTCGGCTTCAAACAGCGCCGACACTCGAGCGGAATTTCCAAACGAAGCGCAGACTTCGATGTTCTGGCCGGTCTGAAACGTGCAGCCCATATGATCTGCACCACCGGTTCCATCCGTCGCGCCGCCAAGCGCGAAGACGATCGCGTTTACCGTCCCGCCCGTCGTGCCGAAGAACGCGTCATTGTCGGTTGAAATGCGTGTCGCGTCTTTCACGAGGTCCTGCGCGTTCGTCAACGCCGGCGCGCCGAGCGACGGATCGACAAAGACGATCACGCGACCGTTCGTGCTTGTTCCAACGTATTGGGACGTTCCGGTATAGCTCGGCCACTTTGGCGCCTGAATGCCGGACCTGATGCGATGATGCATATCCAACCCTCCGCCGCCATCATACCTCCGCCCGCTCGGGTCATCCTGAGTCTGTCGAAAGAGCGCGCATCCACTTCTGGGCACTCTTGACCTGAGCCCGTATGTCATATACTATGTGTCACATAGTATATGGGAAACGGTATGAACGGCGCATCGCAGGGGCTCTTCGAGAATCTGCGGGCTGGAGTTGAGGCGGGGATGCCTGACGCTCGCGGTCCTGTCTCAGCTGCGCACCGAGCGCTACGGATACACCCTGCGTAAAGCCCTCGAGGAAGCGGGACTCGAGATCGACGAGGGCACCCTTTACCCGCTGCTACGCCGCCTCGAAAGCCAGGGACTGCTGCGAAGCGAGTGGCGAGAAGAGAACAAGCGCCGCAAACGCTTCTACCGTTTACTGCCCGCCGGCGAGCAAATTTTCAAACAACTATCGGCCGAGTTGCATCGTATCAATGCTTCCCTCGACCGGATCATCGCGGAGACGTAGTTCATGTCATCAATGCTCGATCGCTATCTTTATGCCGTCCAAAACGACCTTCCGAAGGATCAGCCCGTAGCCGACATCGTCGCAGAAATAGGCGACGATTTGCAGTCGCAGTTTGATGAACGTTCGTCAACGCTTGGGCGGCCGTTGACCGAAGAAGAGCAGGCAGCAATTCTCAAAACGTACGGTCACCCGCGCGTCGTCGCGGGACGATATAACCGCGTGCAGTATCTGGTAGGGCCGGAAGCGTTTCCGTTCTATTTCTCCGCGCTGCGACTCGTGATGGTCGTCGTCGTCACCATCGAGCTGCTGGCCGGTGCAATCTCGTCGCTCGTAACGCACAACGGCTTCTTATTCTTTGAAGCTCTTGGCGCCGCATGGAATTCGCTGATCTGGATCTTCGGCATCGTGACGGTCATCTTCGCGCTGAGCGAACGCACGCCGAACCGCACGAATCTTTTTAACCCGCTGAAGTGGGATCCGCGCCGGCTGCCTGCGCCGAATGCGAGGCCACCGGTTCCGCGTACGTCTTCGATCGCCGAGTTTATTGCCAACTTTCTCGCACTGCTTGTCTTGCTCGACGCCACGCGTCCGCATCACATTCCGTTTGACGCCGTTTTGGGGAACACGTTGCAAGCCATGCAAATTTCGCTCACGCCCGCATGGCACGGCGCGTATATCGGCACGATCGCCGGAACCGCCATTCTCGCAGCATCTGCGCTCGTGCTCTTCGTGCGGCCTCAGTTTGCCGCCGCCCATGAAGCTCTTCGCATCGTCGCAAGCGTTGTCACGATAGCCGGCATCGCGGTGACGCTTCAAGCCTCGCCGTTGATCGAGTCGCCCGTCGCCCGCTATAACACCGGCGCGCTCTACTTCCTCATCGGCGCAATCTTCGTGCTGGCCCTGCAGATCGCCGTCTCCACTCGCACCCTCCTCCGCAAACCCGCCGCTCCACACATAATTTCCCCGTCATCCTGAGCCCCGTCGAAGGACAGGCGCATACCAAGCGATGCGGATATGTGCCGCTCGGTTTTCCAACGCAACAGTTCGTATATCAGCATTGGTGAGATGCGCTGGTCCTTCGACAAGCTCAGGATGACGAAACTCGCACCCTCCTCCAATTCCCCCGTCATCCTGAGCCCCGTCGAAGGACAGGCGCATACCAAGCGATGCGGATATGTGCCGCTCGGTTTTCCAACGCAGCAGTTCGTATATCAGCATTGGTGAGATGCGCTCGTCCTTCGACAAGCTCAGCATGACGAAACTCGCACCTCCTACAATTTCCCCCGTCATCCTGAGCCCGGTCGAAGGACAGGCGCATACCAAGCGATGCGGATATGCGCGCTCGGCTTTGAAACGCAACAGTTCGCATATCAGCAGCGGTGAGGTGCGCTCGTCCTTCGACAAGCTCAGGATGACGAAACTCGCACTCCTACAATTCCCCCGTCATCCTGAGCCCCGTCGAAGGACAGGCGCATACCAAGCGATGCGGATATGTGGCGCTCTGTTTTCAAACGCAACAGTTCGCCTATCAGCATTGGTGAGATACGCTCGTCCTTCGACAAGCTCAGGATGACGAAACTCGCACTCTCAGCAAACGCGCGCTCCATACAATTCCCCCCGTCATCCTGAGCCCCGTCGAAGCACAGGCGCATACCAAGCGATGCGGATATGCGCGCTCGGTTTCAAACGCAACAGTTCGCATATCAGCATTGGTGAGATGCGCTCGTCCTTCGACAAGCTCAGGATGACGAAGGTGAGTGGAAACGTCGAGAGGATAAAAAACGAACGTCGTGGCGTGTTATGCGTGACATCGCGAGATCTGCACCTATTTCGCCGATGACACTGGCGAACTTGAAGCCGTGGCCCGAAAAGCCGCCAAGCACAACGACGTTGGGATGATGTGGGTGAAGGTCGACGACGAAATGGCGATCCGGTGTGAGCGAATACATGCACGCCTTCGCTTCAACAAATCGTCCCGCTGCGCCGGGCATCCAATGGTCAAGCACCGCTGCAAGGGGCTCTACGTCGCGCGCTTCATCGATCGAACGGTCCAACGTATTGGCGCGTGTCGCTACCCCTAATCCGTGAAACGCTGCCTTCACGCCGTTGCCGAAATCGGGAAATCCATAGACCGGCGCCGGTAAGTCCTCTCGGTCCAAAAAGAAAACGGGAAAGGTTCCGGCATCGTAGACGTGAGTAAGCGGCTCGAACCACACTTGGACGTTTCGTTGCACTTCGAACGGCACACCGAGCGCATGAAATTCGCGATCGCTCCACGGCCCGAGGCTTAAGACCAACGACCCGGCGTGGATTTCAGCGCCGTTGGAAAGACGTATAGCGACGCGGTTGTGGTTGCTATGCCATGATTCAATGCGAGTGTTGAACCGCGTTTCCGCACCGTGCCGTTCCGCAAGTTTCAAGTGCGCGCCTACCGCGGCTTCCGGGAAAATCACGCCGCCGGCACGCTCGTAGATCGCCGCTTCGTCGTCGCGTATTTGTAGAGTCGAAAATCGGTTGCGCACGTCGCTCGAGGAAAGGTGCTCGACCGGAAGATCCCATTTCCGCGCCGCTTTGGTTGACCCGGCAATGACTTCGCTTTCCGGCAAACCGGCCATGAGCAGCCCGGTGATGCGCATGACCGTTTCGCCCGTTTGTCGCTCGAGGTCGGTCCATAGTTCGTACGCGCGAAGTAAGAGCGGCACGTATGCCGGGTCTTCGTAGTAAGCCTGACGGATAATGCGCGTTTTGCCGGCAGATGCGCCCAACTCGTGTCCGCGCTTGAACTGCTCGACGCCCAACACGCGAACGCCACGCAACGCGCAGTGCGCAAGAACGGCGCTTCCCATGCCGCCCAATCCGGCAACGACGACATCGTACGTGTCCGTCATGCGGCAGACTTTCGACGCAGGGGCCGGCCTTCCGCGCTTACACGGCGGTGCCGTCTCCAGCCAGGCGTCCGAGTAATGCAAGCGAGGGTGAACCAAAGTAGCACGCAAGCGAATGCAGCACCGCGGACAAAGCGTTGATTCATTAGTCCACCAATTCGGGCGTTCGCCCTAAGCAAACGGACGGGTACAGCTTCATGGATTGGTTGGGTGCATGGTAGGCATGCACGTTTTCGTGCACATGCCGAACGGTAAATAAGGCCATCACGCCAATCCGAAAGGCTGGTAAGCCGCGAATGCAATCAGGAACCACAACGATCTATTTTGACAACCAAGAGAACGCTCGGGACGCACAAAACGCACTCGACGGGCGCGGTGTATCGTCTCAGCTTCATTCGAGTTCGAGCGCGTCGACATCCGGGAACGGTGGATTCATGGAGCGGGTGCGTGAATTCTTCGGCGCTGCGCCGGCAAGCGATTCTGACCACTCACGTGCAGCGTTTCTTACGCTGGATGCCGCGGATGAAGATACAATGTCCATTGTTCGCAGGTACGGCGGAAGAATGAGCGCTGATGAGCAAAGCGACCTCTCGCAGTCGTCCCAGGAGTCGCTCGCGGAGCAACGGCTCACATTACACGAAGAACGTCTGAAGGTACAGACGGAGCAAGTTGGTGATGGCGAGTTTCGCGCGCGCAAAGAGGTGGCAGTCGAGCACCAGGACATCGACGTTCCAACTATGCGCGAAGAAGTCTACGTTGAGCGCCGTCCCGTCAACAGTGAGGCCTCAGCAAATGAGCTAGCCGACGGAAACGAAGAGATTCGTATTCCGGTTACGCGCGAAGAGGTTCGGGTAGAGAAGACGCCGGTTACGACCGAAGAAATCGTCGTTGGAAAGCGGCGCATTCAAGAAACGCAAACCGTCGGGGCAGACGTACGCAAAGAACGCGTGCAATTCGATAGTGACGTCGATGTCGACCCCGCTAATGTAAAAGATAAAACGGATCGCTAGATTTCCATGTGGTTTCGCGCCGGTGAGGATTTCTCTCCGAGCCGGCGCGTCACGTTTAGCGACCACATGGCGTCGGAATGCGGCCGCTACTTGAAGAAGCGCAGATTGAAGCCGCCGGCGTGGTAAAGGTTGCCCGTGCCAAACGGAATGATGCTGCCGACTTCGATGCCGGTACCATTTTTGCGGCGAAAGCGCACGTCGAACGCGGCGCTGAACTCGGGGCGGCCGACGCCGAGGTATTGGCCGTAGTCGTGCGCATACGTCAATGATGAAATGAGAGCGAAGGCATTGCTCGCCTTCCACGTACTTCCAACTACGTAAGTGCGATACGTTGAGGGAAACGGCGGCGCGTCGTGCGTGAACGTCGCGCCGGCATTGAACTGCACTTTCGGATTCGCAACGTACGTGTCCCAGAACGACACGCCGGTCGCAAGCGTCGCGCGGCCGTAGTCGTACCAGCTTTCGCCGATATCGGCGGAACTCGAGAGTGTAGCGCGGCCAACGCGGACGCTAGCCGTGTCGAAATGCAGTCCCGGCGTTACGCGGAAATCTTGGCTGCCCATGTAATCCGTTGGGTGAACGTCGTGGCCGAAGTCGACTTGTTCGCGGAGCTGGCCAACCTTGCCAATGGGGTGCTGGTTGTCGGTTAGGTATAAATCATCAGACCGCGTATTGTTATATTGAAAGGACGAGAGCGACGAGTAACCTTCGCGCCCGCTGAGATTCAACGCATAGCGTAAGGATCGCGTGCCGAAAAGTGACGATCCTGTGAGCGATTGCGTAAGACTCGCGTTGAGTCGCTGAAACGCCGCGAGATCGAAGCGCGCACCATCCACGTCGAGCGTTTGCCCAACGGCGATGTATCCTCGGTCCGTCCGTGCATAGTGCTCTTCCAAGCCCGCCCCCGGACCGCCGTTGTACCGGTCGTAACGCACGCGTGCGAACGAATACGCATTCCGATCCGCTCCGAGCCGGAGGTACTCCTCGAGCGCGGCGCTGGGAACGGGCGAATAGCCGAAGTCTTTGGCGCCGGGTGGCGGAATCGTATATTCGTACGAGGCGATCGGCGTCAGCACGCTGCCGGTGCGAACTTGCGCATTGCTGAAAAGAATCGACGTCGCGGGATGCAACTCGACTTGTTGGGCAATTGCGGTTGCCTCCGAGGTTGAGTACTGCGGCAGTGTTGCGCTTTCCAAGAAGTGGCCGTGCGAGGTCTTGAAGTCGTAAATATAAGCGGCACCGCTTGCGGCGGCTGCATTTTCCGTGACGGTAACATTTCCGGTTGCCGTGAGCGTGTTGGCCTTCACATCGTAAAGCGCTCGCGTCGACGTGATTTGCAACGCCTGGGAGCGCACAGACACACCCCCGTCGGCGAGGAGCGCGCTGCGGTCGGTGTAGAGCGCGATCTGCTGCGCCGTGATTGTAAACGACGCCACGCCGGGCGCAGCCTGAGCCAAGCCCGGCACCAGCCAGAAGGCGCAGAAGAAGACGGCAAGCAAGCGGCGCACGCGAGGAGATACTCCTCCGCATAGCGGCAACCTTTCCGAAACGAACCGATGGGTAAGAAGGGGCATGCAGCAAGACACACCAGAGAATTGTCCCGGGTGCGGGCACTCGATGCAGTTGCATCGTGGCCGCCATTGTTCGGCGTGCGAGGAAGCGGGCGTTGAATGTCCGACTGTTGATCCGGGTTTCGAAAGTGCCGGCGGATAGCGCGCATTCGGGTAAAACCGCGCAATGGACGACCGTAGAAGAGATGAAGCCGAACACGACCCCGCAGCCATCGAACCGCCCGCCGCGCAAGAAGACGATCAGCAGAAGAGTGGCCTGCATCGTTCCGGAACCGATCCGCAAAAGATCATTCCTGCGAAAGAAGGCGGCCAGACCTGAAACACTTTCCCATCTGCCCCCGTAGTGCGCAACATGGGAACGAAATTTTTCGCTGCTGTGTTATTTGCGAGCGCGCTGCCGCTTTGTGCCATTGCCGCCGCCGCTGCGCCGGAGGGATCCGCTCAAGCGACCCTCACCGAACTTCGAAAAGCAATGCTAAGCCGGCCGGTTTCATCCATCTCGTCAATTCACGTTGCCGGAACGACGCTGGTACTTGGCATTCAAGCGACGGCGGAAGAGTGGGACGACGCGAAGGGTTTGCGTTTTTCGTCTCGTCAATCCGGCGGACCGATCACCGGCGGCTCGGGCTGGGACGGTTCTAGCGCCTGGAATGAAGACTATGCCGGTCTCGTGACGATCGACGGCGGTGTTGCGGGGCGTACGCAGTCGGTCGATCAAGCCTACTTCGATAACCTCGCCTTTCTGCGCGCCGACTTCGGCGGCGCGGCGGTGCATTGGCTCGGCAAGAAGCCTGAAGGCGGCGTTACGTATGACGTTGTCGCCGTTACCCCGGCGCACGGAAGCGAAATGGATTTCTGGGTGAATCCGCGCACGCATCTGCTCGATCGTATGACGAGCACCGTAGGACTGGTGTCCACCGATACGCGTCTGTCCGGCTATCGCAAAGTCGATGGCGTAAACTATCCGTTCAAGAACGCGACTAAGACGTCCGACGGCAACGAGTTTTCACAAACGCTTTCGTCGGTGAAGTTCAACGAAGATGTCGCTTCGAAGATGGGCGTTCCGGCATCAACCGTCAAGGACTTCAGCGTCGCCGGCGGATCGACGACGGTGCCGATCGACATAATCAACAATCACATCTACGTCCACTTGATGCTGAACGGAAAGGGCCCGTACAACTTCATCCTGGATACCGGCGGTGACTCGATCGTTACGCCCGACGTCGCGGCGGCGCTCAACGTCCAGACGTCGGGGAATACGCAGATCGGCGGCGTGGGCAGTAAAACGGAGGCGGCCGGATTCACCAAAGTAGATTCGATTGAGATCGGTGCCGCGACGATTCACAACCAGTACATGCTGGTATTGCCCATCGGCACGGGATTCGGCATTGCCGAGGGCGTCAAGATCGACGGAATGATCGGCTATCAGACCGTCGCGCGTTTTCTCACTACGATCGACTACGCCAATGCCAAGGTCACCTTTGCGATGCCAAGCAGCAGGCCCGCAACGGTTGCGGGCGCTACTGCCGTGAACTTTTTCTTCGACCGCACCATCCCGCGCGTTCCGATTACCATCGACGGCATCAGCACTAATGGCGAGGTTGATACGGGCAGCCGCGCCGCACTAACCCTCAGCTCGCCATTCGTCAGCGCGCATCCCACGATCGCCGCGCAAGCGAAAACCTCCGACGGCGTTGCCGGGTTCGGCGTGGGCGGCCCGTCATATGCAAAACTCGGGCGCGTGAATTCGCTGCAGATCGGTCCCTTCGATCTCAACGGGACGATTGCCGATTTTACGACGGGCGAAAAAGGCGCGTTTGCCGATCCCAACAACCCCGCGAATCTCGGCGGCGCGATCTGGCGGCGTTTCACCGTAACGTTCGATTACGCGCACCATCAGATGCTTCTGGCGAAGAACGGTTCGTACGACTCGCCGTTTGGGTACGACCGCTCCGGTTTGTTCCTGATCGACAACAAGGGCGCGTACACGGTAATTGACGCACGGCCCGGAACGCCTGCCGCGATCGATCACCTGGCAAAAGGCGACGTTATCGAAACGATAAACGGAAAACCGGCGTCGGATCAGTCCCTCGCACAGGTTCGCACGCTGTTCCAGCAACCCGCCGGCACGGTGTACCATCTGCACGTAAAGGGACCGGCCGGCGATCGTGACGTGACGCTGACCCTCGCCGATTACGTCTAAGAAAGACGCTGACGAACGTTCAATGGGCTCGGTTAAGCAATCGAGCCCATTGTTTCTCGTCTGAGTAAATAGACTCGGTCATTTCGTCATGGATTGTGAGGCGGCTTGCCGGGTGCAATACTGAAGGCACTTTTCGCAAACGGCGTCGGGGGTGCTTTTGGCTTCGGCGACATTTCAGCGTTTCGGCGTATTCGCTACGATAGTATGCGCGCTTGGACTGGCGCATTGCAGCGCGCCACAAGTGAAAGCCGATACGCCTCCGCAGGCGGTTCGCGTTGCGCGGGCGACAGCGACGACCGTTCCGGTGACGGCTGAATACGTCGCTCAAACGGCTGCGCTTCAACAAGTCGACCTCACGGCTCGCGTGCAAGGCACGCTCGACCGCATCTACTTCAAGAACGGCACGCTCGTACATCGCGGCCAGCTCTTGATGCAGATTCAACAGGCGCCCTATCAGGCCGACGTTCAAGCGGCCGACGGTGCGCTGCAGAAAGCGCGCGCCGATCTGATGCACGCGAAGAGCAACGTTGCCGATCAATCGGCGAAGGCCAAACTGGCCCAAGCTAACGCAGCCTACGAGTATCAAAAGGTCGAGCTCGCGCGCATGGGCCCCTTAGCGGCAAAGCATGCCGTCTCGCAAAAAGATTACGATCAGACAAAAACGCAGTACGACATTGCCGTCGCCGACGTTCAAGCGGCCCAGGCAAACGTCAAAGACGTGGAGCTGACGCAACAGACGAGCATTCTCACGGCGCAAGGCAGCGTGTCGCAAGCCGAAGCGCAACTCACCAACGCGCAGCTGAACTTGAGCTACACGACGATCTCGTCGCCCGTGACGGGCATCATCAGTTTTGCGAACGTCGATCCGGGCAACGTCGTGGGGCCCGGCAAGAATGCCACGCTCGCAACCGTTTCGAGTATCGATCCGACGAAAGTGATTTTCCAGCTTAGCGAGTCGGACTACCTGAAGGTGGCAAAACGACTCGTCGAAATGCGCCAACGCGCGGCCCCCGAGCTGCAGCTGTACCTTTCCAACGGGGCGATCTATCCGTATCGCGGGCGGGCCACCAACATCAACAATGCCGTCGATCCGACTACGGGCACGATCTCCGTCGAATCGATCTTTCCAAACCCCTCGGCGTTTTTGCGCCCCGGACAATTCGCGCGCGTTCGCTTCACGATCTCCGAGCAGCGCAACGCCATCGTCGTGCCGCAAAGCGCCGTGGCTGCGTACCAGGGCACACCGATGGTGTACGTCGTGGGGCCGGGGAACAAGATCCAGTTCCGTTCCATCGAGACCGGAACGCCGTACGGCCAACTGATGGTCATCTCGTCGGGCTTAAAACCGGGCGAGCAAGTCGTGCTCTCGCCGAACTCGCGGCTGCAGGCCGGCACCCCGGTCACGGTTCTGCCGGGAAACCGGAGCCCGTAAGGGTGTCGCGCTTTTTCATCGAGCGGCCCGTACTTGCCATGGTGCTTTCGCTCGTGATTGCGCTTGCGGGTGCCATCGCGCTCGTGCTGCTGCCGGTCGCGCAATTTCCGCAAATCACGCCGCCGACCGTCCAGGTAAGCACAGCGTATCCGGGTGCCAACGCTTCGATCGTCGAGCAAGCCGTTGCGACCAATATCGAATCGAAGGTCAACGGCGTCCCGAACCTGATGTACCTGAATTCGTTCAGCACATCGAACGGGCAGTACAATTTGACGGCGACGTTCAACGTCGGCTCGAATATCAACGACGACGCGAACCTGGTTCAAAACCGCGTCTCCGCCGCACAAAGCACGCTGCCCTCCGCGGTAAACAACTACGGCATCACTATCAAGCAGCAGTCGCCGGCGATTCTGTTGATCGTAACGCTCTACTCGCCGGAAAAGCTCTACGATTCGCTCTTCCTGAGCAACTATGCGACGATCAACATTCTCAATAGCTTGAATCGCGTAAGCGGCGTCGGGAACACGAATTTAATGGGTGCGGGCAACTACTCGATGCGCGTGTGGGTTCGCCCGGATTCGCTCGCGGGGCTGGGCTTGGATACGAGCGACGTGATCAACGCGCTCTCGCACCAGAACGCACTGGCGCCGGCGGGGCAACTTGGACTGCCGCCAACCAACACGCAGCCCCAGTTCCAGATGCCGGTCAACGTGAAAGGCTTACTGGGCTCGACGTCCGAGTTCGATAACGTCGTTCTCAAGACGCTTCCGAACGGCTCGTTTATCCGTTTGTCCGACGTAGCGCGGACGCAGCTCGCAGCCCAGTCGTACACGCTCTTTAGCGATTTCAACGGCAGTCCGGCCGTGAACATCCTCATCTACCAAACGCCGACGGCGAATGCGATTCAGACGGCCAACGCCGTGCGCGCGACGTTGAAGGATCTCGCGAAGTCGTTTCCGCCCGGACTTTCTTACAACATTACCCTCGACACGACCGCCTTCGTTCATGCGTCGATTCACGACGTGCTCGTCACGCTGCTCATTGCGTTCATCCTCGTGTCGCTCGTCGTCTTTCTCTTCCTCGGCAGCGTGCGCGCGACGATTATTCCCTTGCTCGCCGTGCCCGTCGCCCTCATCGGCACATTTGCGGCCTTCGTGCCACTCGGCTTCTCGGTGAACACGTTGTCGCTCTTCGGCATCGTGCTGGCCATCGGCATCGTTGTGGACGATGCGATCGTCGTGGTGGAGGCGACGGAGCTGCACATCGAACAGGGCCTGAGTTCAAAGGACGCTGCGATCGCAGCCATGCAGGACGTCCAAGGACCGGTGATCGCCGTCGCGTTGGTGTTGACCGCCGTCTTCGTTCCCGCCGCGTTCCTGGCAGGCATCACGGGACAGCTGTATCAACAATTCGCGTTGACGATTTCGTTTTCGGTGATCCTGTCCGCGATTATCGCCTTGACGTTAACGCCGGCGCTTTGCGCGCTGCTGCTGCGGCCGCGAAAAGAAATGCGCGGACCGTTGGGCCGTTTTTTCGCCGGTTTCAATACCCGGTTCGACCGGTTCCGCGGCCGGTACACGGCGCTCTTGAAAGTGGCGATGCGGCGTTCGGTTTTCATGATCGTGGCGCTCGTGCTTATAACGCTCGGCGCAGCCGGGCTGCTGAAGAAACTGCCGGGAAGCTTCGTGCCGCTCGAAGATCAAGGGTATTTCTTTATGAACGTCGCGCTCCCGAGCGGCACGGCGTTGCAGCACACACAGGAACTCTCTAGGCAGATCGTCAGCGAGATTCACTCGATCCCCGGCGTTCAAAACGTCATTACGCTCGGTGGATTCAACGTGTTGAACAGCCAGAGCCAATCGAACGTCGCGTCGATCGCAGTCACGCTCGATCCGTGGGATGAACGCAAAGGGAAAGCAAAGTCGCTGCGCTCGGTCATTCTTGAAGCGTACGCGCGCGCCGGTAAGCACGTGCAAGCGCGCATTTTGCCGATTCCGCCCGCGCCCATCCCGGGCTTGGGCAACTCCGGCGGGTTCCAATTCATGCTGGAAGATCGCGGGAACCACACGCCCGACGAACTCGCGAAGGTTGCGGCTAACATTCAAAATGCGGCCGGCCAACATCCCGAGCTCGGCAACGTAATGTCGCAGTACTCGGTGGATTATCCGCAAGTCGATCTCTCGCTGGATCGCGACAAGGTGCACCAGCTCGGCATCCCACTCGACTCGGTGTTTCAAACGCTGCAGGCTGAGCTCGGCGGCGTTATTGTCAACAACGTGATTCTCTTTGACAACAGCTGGAAGCTCATGGTGCAGGCCGAGCCCGAGTATCGCATGACACCGGCCAATATCGGCACGCTTATGGTGCGCTCGACGCAAGGCAAGATGGTGCCGCTAAGCACGTTTTCAAATCCAACGATGACGCGCGGATCGAACATCATTCAGCGGTACAACGTCTACCGCACCGCCGAGATCGACGGGCAGGCGGCGCAGGGCTACAGTTCGGGCCAGGCGATTTCCGCAATGGAAGATATCGCAAAGACAACGATTCCGGACGGATTCGGCTACGAATGGAGCGGCACGGCGTACGAACAGAAGCTTGCCGGCAGCACGCAAGCCATCACGTTCATCCTTTCGATTGTGCTCGTGTTCTTGTTCCTCGCGGCGCTGTACGAGAGCTGGGCGATTCCGTTCGGCGTGATCTTGGGCATCCCGATCGGCGTGTTCGGCGCGTTCTTCGGCGCGCTGATTTGGAAGCTACCAAACGACGTGTACGTGCAAATCGGCCTCATCATGTTGATCGGTCTCGCGGCGAAGAATGCCATTCTCATCGTCGAGTTCGCTAAGAACTTGCGCGAGCGCGAGAACCTCTCGCCGGCCGAAGCGGCGGTGCAGGGCGCTGCGGTGCGCTTCCGTCCGATCTTGATGACGTCACTAGCGTTCATCTTCGGCGTGATTCCGCTAATGCTGGCCTCGGGCGCAGGCGCGGCATCACGGCATTCCCTCGGCACGGCGGTATTCTTCGGCATGCTGTTTGCAACGTCGCTCGGCGTGTTCTTCATTCCCGTGCTCTACGACGTCATCGAAAGCGTGGTCGAACGCCGGAAGCCGGCACCGCCCCGGAAAGGCGCGACGCGCGACGCAGCGGCGCGCGAGGCGGCGACTGAATGAAATTTCTCATTGCCGGCCTTGTGGCGGCGCAGCTCTTGGCCACATGCGCGGGGCCGCCGTACGAGCGTCCCGACGCCGTGTTGCCGGCCGTTTATCCCGATGCGACTGCGTCCCCGGCAAGCACCCAGTCGATGGGCGATCTCGGCTGGTGGCAAGTCTTCCAAGATCCGACGTTGCAGCAGTTGCTTCGCACGGCTGTCGCCCAGAACCAAGACGTTCTCGTCGCAGCTCAACGGATTCAGCAGGCAGAGGCGCAACTAACCATCGCCGGCGCAGGACGTTTTCCGCAGCTCAACGCCGTCCTCAGCGCCCCGTATCAACAAACGAACGGCCAGCTTCCCGCCACGTCGCCTCGCTCAACGTTCGTGCCGAACGGCTTGTTGACGCTCTCGTACGAAGTCGATCTCTTCGGAAAAGTCAGCAGCGCCACGGCCGCCGCTCGCGCAACGGTGTTGCAAACCGAGTTCGCTCGCGAAACCGTGCTCTCGACGGTCGTGTCTTCCGTCGCGACGCTCTACTTTCAATTGCGCGAACTCGACGATGAACTCGTCATTTCGCAGCAGACACTAACGGCGCGTCAAACTTCGTTGGATCTCGTTACGGCGCGCTTCACCGGCGGCATTGGGACGTTGCAGGACGTGCGGCAGTCGCAAGAACTCGTCGCGCAAGTCGAGGCTGCGATCCCGCAATTGCGCAGCGCGATCAAGCAAACCGAAAATGCCATTGGGGTGCTCATCGGCGGGTATCCTCATTCGATCCAACGCGGCTATCGTTTGCAGCGGCAGCTCGCGATGCCCGATGTGCCCACGACCGGCGTGCCGGCATCGCTGATCGAACGTCGGCCGGACATCAAGGCGAGCGAGGCCGCGCTCATTGCGGCCAACGCGCAGATCGGGGAAGCGCGTGCGCTGTTATTTCCTCAAATCACGATCGGTGCGTCGGCGGGCGCCGCATCTGCCCAAGCCGTAACGCGAGGCATTGGAAACATCGTGGCGCCGGGTGTGAAGACCTACGGCGAAGGGATTGTTTCGATCGTTCCGCAGATCGTCCAGCAGATTTTCAACGCGGGCGCCGTGCGCGCCAACGTTGCACTCAATGAAGCCGGCAAAGAAGCCGCGACGCTCCAGTACATTCAAACGATCCACCAGGACGTGGAAGATGTATCGAACGCGCTCGTGTCTTACGACGAAGGCCGGAAATCGGCAACGGCGCAGACCGCCGAAACCGCCGCAGCAGTCGACGCAACGCGCTTGGCGTCGCTGCGCTATGAAGGCGGCGTTACTTCGTATTTGGAGGTGTTAGTAAGCGAAACGCAATCCTATGCCGCGGAAATATCGTTGGTTCAAGCGCGATACAACGAACGCGTGGCACTGATTCAACTCTACAAGAGCCTCGGAGGAGGCTGGCAACCCGAGCCGGTCTCAGCCGTAACCCAATAGCAACTTACCGTTCGACCGCCCGTGGACCGTGCTGAGTTCGAAGCGCACAATAGGCGTACAATCGATCGCAGCAATGCTTCACGCGCGAAGAAAGGATCGTAATGAAACGGTTTACTTCCGCTGTTCCACGCATATCCTTGGCCATTGCCCTCGCATTTACGGCCGTTATGTTCGTCCCGCAACATGCGGGAGCGCAGCTTCGCGAGCAAATGAAGAATAAGATCGTCGATGACGTCGCCAATCAAATGGTGTCGGAAATTCAAAACGATTCCTGCCCGCAATTCGAATCGTTTCTGAAGTCGCGTAAGAGCAGCGGCAGCGGCGGCGGCGCAAGCGGCATGATGAAGAAAGATCCTGCGATGCGGCAGCGATTCATCAACAAAGTCGCGGGACCGCTGCTCAACAAGATGATCGACTGCGATCTCCTTCCCGGCAAATAACGCCACACCAGCGATTGGAGCATTCCTTTATGTCACGTTTTTCCGCTACGGCTGCGCTTGCGCTTTTTGCGATTGCAGCCGCTCCGGCTCTCGCCGCCGATCAAGCCCCCTCGAGCATCGTAGCCAATCCCGCTTCATTTGAGGGTAAAACCGTTACGGTCTCCGGCAAAGTAGCGCACTTCCAAAACCAGAAGACGCCGATGGGAACCGTCGCCGCCTTTCAGTTGTGCGACTCAAAATGCGTTCTCGTTATCGACGAGACGAACGCGGCTAAATACTCGGACGGCGACACGGGAACGGCTACCGGGACGTTCCACCAGAAATTCAAGGGCCGCATGCGGTCCTTCGATAACGTCGTGCTCATCAAATGACCAAGCTCGCGAAGTGGTCGATACCGCTCGCGCTTCTAATGGTTGCTGCAACGACGACCGCGCAAGTCCCTAAGGATACGCCGGTCGTCGTGCAGACCTATAACGCAATTAATTCCGCAACGTTTCATGCGGGCGAGCGTCTGGCTTACACCGTTAGCCAAGACGTTATCGTCGACGGCGTAATGATTGCGCGAGCCGGCGACATGGCCGAAGGCGTGGTCCAAGACGCGCGCCAAGGAAATAAGGCGCATGCCGGCACACTTGCCGGCGCACTCGGTCCCGCGGGCGCGGTAGCCGGCGGCGCCGCAAACAAAGCGATGAGCAAGGGCGCAAACCTTCGTGTCACCGTAACGAGCCTTACGACTTTCTGCGGTGGGCACGTCGATCTTTCGTTTGTGCGCTCGGAGTATCACGCGCCGAAGCGCTTCCATAAAATGACGACGGTGGAAATAGCGAAGGGCCAAAAATACATCGCCCCCATCGCTCACGACACGACAACTTGCGGCGTCGCCACCACTCGCACTCCCGCCCCCATCCCAACCGGCGCGCTACCACCCGACCCCTCACCCTAACTCGCCTCGTCATCCTGAGCCCGTCGAAGGACAGGCGCATCCCATCCTCGTCATCCTGAGCCCGTCGAAGGACAGGCGCATCCCATCCTCGTCATCCTGAGCCCGTCGAAGGACAGGCGCATCCCATCCTCGTCATCCTGAGCCCGTCGAAGGACAGGCGCATCCATCCTCGTCATCTTGAGCCCGTCGAAGGACAGGCGCATCCCATCCTCGTCATCCTGAGCCCGTCGAAGGACAGGCGCATCCCATCCTCGTCATCCTGAGCCCGTCGAAGGACAGGCGCATCCCATCCTCGTCATCCTGAGCCCGTCGAAGGACAGGCGCATCACATCCTCGTCATCCTGAGCCCGTCGAAGGACAGGCGCATCACATCCTCGTCATCCTGAGCCCGTCGAAGGACAGGCGCATCACAACATCGCTTCGCCGCATGCCCTAACCGCGAGCACGGCGAACGTCGCTTGCCATGCTAAAGACGATCGCGTTTGTTCTTGCCGCGGCGCTCGTGTCGCCAATGGCTACCGAGACGCCGCAACCTGACAACTCCGGAAAGCTTGCGCCGAAACAGTTCCTCGTTACGACGACCGATGGATCCGGAATGGCGCGGTACTTCAGCAACGGATCGCTCGAGGGCGACCGAAACGCGAAGCGTGCGCTCATCATCGTTCATGGCGTGCTGCGCGACGCGGATTACTACTACGATACCGGGATGGAATCGGTGCGCGATGCCCATTCGAGCGACACGATAGTTATTGCGCCGCAATTCGTAGAAGCAGAAGATCTTGCCGGACACCCCGTTCCCGCGAATACGTTGCGGTGGAGCGGCAAGTGGCCTGGCGGATCGCCCGCAACTGCACCCGCGCCGATCAGCACCTACTCGGTGTTCGACGCGATCCTTGAGCGCTTATCGGATCGCAAGCGCTTCCCGCGCATGCAAGAAGTCGTTCTGGCAGGTCATTCGGCCGGCGGCCAGATCGTGCAGCGCTACGCCATCGTCGGCAAAGCGCCGCAGCTCAATCCCGGGGCCGGCGTTCGGGTTCACCTCATCGTTTCAAATCCGTCCTCGTATTTTTACTTCAGCGACGATCGCCCCATACCACAAAAGAACTGCGCCGATTTCAACCAATGGCGTTACGGCATCGCGGGCGCCCCGCCGTACGTCACCCAAAATGTCCAGCAGCTTGAGGCGCAGTACGTGTCTCGCCACGTAACGTACTTACTCGGCACGGCAGACACCAATCCCAAGGAAGACGATCTCGACCGCACGTGCGGCGGCGAAGCGCAAGGCCCATATCGCTTCGCCCGCGGGAAGAACTTCATCGCTTACATGAAGCGTCGCCATCCCTCAGGAACGAATCAAGATTTTGCTTTCGTCCTGGGCGTCCCGCACGACAACCGCCGCATGTTCCGCTCCAGTTGTGGCCTCGGCGTCATTTTCGACCGCAGCCAATCTCCTTGCGCTTCACACGGCCGCGTCTAGCCCCCCCTGGTCATCCTGAGCTTGTCGAAGGACGGGCGCATATCCGCAATGCTTTTATGCGCCTCTGGTTCGACAAGCTCACCATGACGGGGATGCTTCAGCTTTACCAGTTATCGCCGCCGCGCTTGCGCGGACGGTTCCCCCTGGTCATCCTGAGCCTGTCGAAGGACGGCGCATATCCGCAATGCTTTTATGCGCCTCTGGTTCGACAAGCTCACCATGACGGGGATGCTTCCGCTTTCCCAGTTATCAGCCGCCGCGCTTGCGCGGACGGTTCCCCCTGGTCATCCTGAGCTTGTCGAAGGACAGGCGCATATCCGCAATGCTTTTATGCGCCTCTGGTTCGACAAGCTCACCATGACGGAGGATGCTTCCGCTTTCCTAGTTATCAGCCGCCGCGCTTGCGCGGACGGTTCGCCCTGGTCATCCTGAGCCTGTCGAAGGACGGGCGCATATCGGCAATGCTTTTATGCGCCTCTGGTTCGACAAGCTCACCATGACGGGGATGCTGCTTCCGCTTTCCCAGTTATCAGCCGCCGCGCTTGCGCGGACGGTTCCCCCTGGTCATCCTGAGCTTGTCGAAGGACGGGCGCATATCCGCAATGCTTTTATGCGCCTCTGGTTCGACAAGCTCACCATGACGGGGATGCTCCGGTCTTCCCTAGTTATCAGCCGCCGCGCTTGCGCGGACGGTTCCCCCTGCGTCATCCTGAGCTTTGTCGAAGGACGGGGGCATATCGGCAATGCTTTTATGCGCCTCTGGTTCGACAAGCTCACCATGACGGGGATGCTTCAGCTTTGTTCTTCAGGATCACCATGACGGCATTGCAACGTTCGGCTCCTAACCGGCACGTTTGTCAAACGTCCGGCACAAGCGGTCTAAGCAGCGAACGAGAATGGCGGCCGTAACAAGCGCATCGTCGAGGGCGCGGTGGGCGCCTAACGTGCGAAACCCCCGATCGGCATCTATGGAGAGGTACTGCCGCAGCGTCTGATTCTTATGATTGGGCGCATTAGGGAAGGCGCGCCGCGCGAGGCTTAGCGTGCATAACGACGGAAACGACGACAGCCGCGGTAAAAACGCCAAGTCGAACGCGGCGTTGTGCGCTACGACGGTTGCTCCGCGACATAACCGGCGCAACCGGCGTTGCGCCGCCGAGAACGTGGGTGCGTCGCTTACGTCGTCGTTGGCGATGCCATGAATTGCTGTTGCACGCGGCGGAATGGAAATGCCGGGATTCACGAGCGTCGCCCATGTCTCGATGACACGGCGGTTCTCAACGATCACGCACGCCATTTCGACCACCCGATCGGCGACGGGGCTGAATCCGGTGGTCTCGAGATCGACAACGGCATATCGCTCGTGCGGGTTCAAGTCGACCGGTATGCATCGGTTCATGCGCACAGCATCGGACATCGCTATGCCACCTGTATGGCGCATTCGCAAACGGGCTTAGAAAAAGGATAAGCCCCGCGGCGAAGTGCCAGCGGCAGCCGCCGGCAAGCGTGGTTGCCCCCAGCCGATGTAACGCTCCTTGAGTGTTGTGCTCATCCTTGGCGCAGGAAGTCGCTACCGTATATAAAATCGTATACGATATGAGATGGCGAGGCGTATTTTCGGCGATCACGACGCCGTTCGATGAGGATTTTTCGGTCGATTACGCCGCGTTCGGCGAGCAGACCCGTTGGCAAATTCGGGTGGCGTGCGAGGCATCGTACCGCTGGGCTCTTTGGGTGAAGCGTCGACGCTGGTTGCCGATGAAAAACGACGCATTTTGGAAACGTGCATCAATGTGGCGGCGCCGCTCGGTGTGCCCGTCGTTGCCGGCGTTGCGGGACTTCGGACAGCAGAGGCGGTCGATCTCGCAAAAGCGGCGCAGGCGGCCGGATGCGAAGGCCTCATGGTGCTGCCGCCTTACGTGTACCGTGGCGACACGCGGGAAATGGAAGCGCACTTCGATGCGGTCATTTCTGCCACGCCGCTCTCCTGCATGCTTTATAACAATCCGATAGCGTACGGGACCGACGTCTTACCGGAACGCGTCGCAGCTCTGGCCGAGCGTCATGCGAATTTGCATGCCGTAAAAGAATCGAGTACGGACGTGCGGCGCGTAACGGAGATCCGTCGTCTACTCGGCGACCGGCTCGCGATTTTCTGCGGCGTCGACGACGCAATCGTTGAATCGGTACATGCCGGGGCGGTCGGCTGGATCGCCGGCCTCGTGAACGCGCTTCCGGAAGAGTCGGTGCGCTTGTTCAACCTCGTGACGGGCGATGAGGGCGTTGCAGCCGATGAAGATCTGGCGCGCAGTCTGTATGAGTGGTTCTTGCCGCTGCTGCGGCTCGACACGGTGCCGAAATTCATTCAGCTCATCAAGTTGGTTCAAGCCGAAGTTGGACACGGATCCGCGCGGGTACGTCCGCCGCGCCTGGAATTGGAAGGCGAGGAACTCGCTTCGCAACTGGCGCTTATTCGCGAATGCCTAAAGCTGCGCGAACGAGTTGGGGCCGCGGCGCGATAAATAGGGTTTGAGCATCGTATAGACATTGTCGATGTGGCTCGAGAGCAGCGCAACCGCTTTCTGCGTTTCGCCGCGAGCCGCAAACTTCAGCAGGTCGCGATGCTCTTTCTCGCCCTTCTTGCGATAGTCCAGAATCGATACGTGCAACTGAAGATAGCGTTCCGTGTGCCCATGCAGCGTTTCGATCATCTGCAACAGCCGCGGCCGGTTTGCCTCGGCGTAGATCGTGGCGTGAAACGCCCAGTTTCGCGCACTCCAGCTTGTGAGGTAATCGTTCGCGCTCTCGGCTTCGTCCAAAATTTTGCGCGCCCGGTCGATTGTCTCCTTATCGAGGTTCTTGATCGCGAGTTTCAACGCGCGCGATTCGAGATCGACGCGGATTTCGCAGATTTCTTGCAGTTCGTCGGCGGAAAGTTCCGTGACAAAGACGCCGCGATGCGGAAAAGATTTCACAAGCCCTTCGCCTTCGAGACGCTGCAGCGCCTCACGAACGGGAATCTTGCTCGTGCCAAAATGCGCCGCGAGATCGTCTTGGCGAAGCGGCTGTCCGCTGCGGAGATCGCCATTCATGATCGCTTTGCGCAGACGCTCGAGAATCTGCGTGGCGGCCGGGGCTTGCGTTTTCGGCATCAGCGCGCCGGTTCCGCAACGGCCGGGATGCCGTGTTCGAAGGGGTCGCCGCGGTCGAAGAAGAGTGTCGTTTCGGCTGTGATAAAGGCTCGCCCGCGAATGTACGGCACGATCGATTGGCCTTCGCCTTCGTATCGTCCGGTAAACAACGTCCCGGTGATGCTTTCTTGATGCCACGCTTCGCCCGCGCGCAAATCGCCCCGGCGTGCAAGCACCGCCATCTTTGCGGATGTTCCCGTGCCGCACGGAGAACGATCGTATGCACCGTCGGGACACAACACGAAGTTCTTCGAATCAGCGTCCTCGCGGTGTGGCGGACCGAACAGCTCCACATGGTCTACCGTCGCGCCGTTCTGGCCGGTGATTCGTTGGTCGCGCAAGGCCCGGTCGACCGACTTCGTAAAGGCTGTCAGTTCGGCAACATTCTCGAGGTCGACCCGAAGATGCAGATCGAGTTTCGTCGCGTCGAGGAGGAAGAACCAATTACCGCCATAGGCGATATCCCCGTGAATTGTCCCGACGTTCGGCACGTCGACGCTGACGTCGAGCCGGTAGGCGTACGATGCAACATTGCGCAGGTCCACGGATCCGTCCTCGAACGTCTCCACGTCGACCCTTCCCGCCGGCGTGTCGAGCGTGAAGCGCTGCGCACCGGCGCCGATCCGTTCGAGGTATTGAAGCGTTCGCGCGACGCCGATGGTTCCGTGTCCGCACATGCCGAGGTACGCCGAACGGTTCGCAAAGATAACGCCCGCTGCTGCTCCCAGCGTTACCGGCTCCGTGAGAATGGCTGCAACGGTCCCCTCGGACGCGCGCGGTTCGCTGGTCAGCGCGGTTCGTATGTGGTCCCAGTCGCGTTGCAACTCGGCGCGCTTCTCGCTCATCGTCGCGCCGCTCAAGGGTGGCACGCCGTCGATCAACACGCGCGTCGGTTCACCTTCGGTATGCGAATCTATCGCTCGCAACGTTCCAGGACTCTTCATGATTCCTCTAATATACGATTTCGTATACCTGGTGTCATGCCGATCGCAGCGAAGCACGGGCGCATCCCGGCAGCTGTGTGCGGCTAACTTTATGAACGAACAAATGGACGTCGCGATCATCGGCGGCGGCATTATCGGCACGTCTGTGGCGCTCTCGCTGCAAAACGCAGGCGCGTCCGTGACGTTGTTCGATCCCGACGGTGCCGGTACGGGTGCCGCCGTCGGAAGCGCCAGCTACATATCCGTCGGCGAAATCTTTCCGCTGGCGGATCCCTCGCTGCTGCTAGAACTGCCGAAGATGCTGCTCGATCCGCTGGGACCGCTCGTGATCCGCCCGTCGTATCTTCCGACGCTCGTGCCGTGGGGTTTGCGCTTTCTTGCCGCCATGCGCCCTTCGGCCGTTCGCCGCAACACGGCCGCGCTTGCGAGTCTCAATCGTAATGCGCTCGCCGCGCTCGATGAGCTGGCGCAGTTGGCCGGCGCACAGAACTATCTCGATCACAACGGCGGTCTGCTCGTGTGCGAACAGGAGAAGACGTTACGCGCGGTCGCACCACAAGTTGAAACGCTGCAGTCCTTTGGCATCGGTGCGCGTTTACTCACGTCCTCGGAATTGCATGAACTCGAGCCATCGCTCGCGAGGGGCCTCGCCGGCGCGATCTTTTTCCCCGGCTCCGCCCGCTGCACGGACCCGCTTGCGTTTAGTGCAAGCCTTGCAGTTGCGGCTGTCTCGCGTGGCGCGCGCATTTTCCGCAATCGCGTTACGCATATAGTGCCGGAAGCAAATGGCTCGTATGTCCTCCATGCGGGAGAACGCTTCAACGCGCGACGGGTCGTCGTCGCCGCCGGCGTGTGGTCGGGTGCGCTGTTATCGCCGCTTGGGTATCGCGTGCCCATTGAAACCGAACGCGGGTACCACTTGATGCTTCCGGAGCCGGGTGTCACCGTGCACCGCCCGATGGTTTTCCAAGAGCGGCACTTCTGCGTGACGGGGCTCGACAGCGGCATCCGCCTCGCCGGGACCGTGGAATTCGCGGGCACGCGCGCGCCGATGAATCCGCGCCGCTCGGACGTACTATACGATTTAGCGAAGCATTACTTGCCGGGCGTCGAGAAACAGCAAAGCACCCGTTGGATGGGCTTCCGGCCGTCGCTGCCGGATTCGCTTCCCGCGATGGGCAAAGGCTCAAAGCACGCGAATCTGTTTTACTGCTTTGGGCACCAGCATCTAGGATTGACGCAAGCCGGCATCTCGGCAAACGTGATGAGCTCGCTCGTGTTAGGGCGCGAACCCGCGATCGACCTTACTCCATTTCGAATTGAACGCTTCGGAGGCATAGCATGATTCATCGCAATTTCATCGCCGGAGATTGGCGCGAGGGAAGCGACGTTTACAGGAACGTCAATCCTTCGAACACCGCCGACATCGTTGGTGAGTACGCGCATGCCGGCGCCGACGATGCGCGCACCGCCGTGGCGGCCGCTCGCGCCGTTTTCGCGGCTTGGTCCCGCAGCGGTATTCAGCCGCGTTTCGATTTGCTCGACCGTATCGGCACCGAGATTCTCGCGCGCAGAGAAGAACTCGGTACACTGCTCTCGCGTGAAGAAGGCAAGACGCTGCCCGAAGGCATTGGCGAAGCGACGCGCGCTGGTCAGATTTTTAAATTTTTCGCTGGTGAAGTGCTTCGCCAGGGCGGCGAGCTCATACCATCGGTGCGGCCCGGCGTTGAGGTGGAGATCACGCGCGAGCCGGTCGGCGTCGTGGCGTTGATCACGCCGTGGAACTTTCCGCTCGCGATTCCGGCGTGGAAAATCGCGCCGGCGCTCGCATACGGCAACTGCGTCGTGTTCAAACCGGCGGAACTCGTTCCCGGATGTGCGTGGGCGCTGAGCGACATCATCGCCCGCGGGTTTGCCGACATCTACGGCAGCACGTTCAACGGGGTTTTTAATCTGGTGATGGGCCGGGGCGCAACGGCCGGCGATGCACTGGTTGAATCAGCCGATGTCGATGCGGTGAGCTTTACCGGCTCCGTCGAGATCGGCCGGAACATCGCCGTGAAGGCGGCGCAGCAGATGAAGAAGCTGCAGTTGGAAATGGGCGGGAAGAACCCGCTCGTTATTCTCGACGATGCGGATCTCGATGTTGCTGTAAATTGCGCGATTCAAGGTGCGTATTACTCAACCGGGCAACGCTGCACTGCCAGCAGCCGCCTCATCGTTACGAAAGCCATCCACGACCGCTTCGTCGCTGCTACGATTGAAAAACTCAAGACGCTCTCAATCGACGACGCCCTGAAATCCGGCACGCATATCGGCCCGGTGGTCGACGGCCGTCAACTCGAAAAGGACCTCTCGTACCTTGAGGTGGCGCGCACTGAAGGCGCAGAGCTCGCGTACGGCGGCGAACGGCTAAACCGCTCGACCGACGGCTATTATCTCTCGCCGGTCTTGTGGACCAAGACGCACGCGAACATGCGCGTCAATCGCGAGGAAATCTTCGGCCCGGCCGCGTCCGTTATCGAAGTCAACGATTACGACGAAGCCGTCGCCGTCGCCAACGACACCCCGTTCGGCTTATCCGCCGGTATTTGCACGACGTCGCTGCGATACGCTTCGCGATTCAAACGGGACTCGCAGGCCGGCATGGTCATGGTGAATCTCCCAACTGCCGGCGTCGATTACCACGTTCCATTCGGCGGCCGCAAGGGCTCGAGTTACGGACCCCGCGAGCAAGGCCGGTACGCCCGCGAATTCTACACGATCGTCAAAACCGCGTACACGGCGTCGTGATCGGCGGCCCGTATCAGCAAACGCTCGAAACCCGCCTATCTGTCGAGTTCCGCGAATATTCCGGCAACGCCGATCCGCAGCCACGGCAGCCGCGCATCAGCGATGAATTCGCCTTCGCGCCTTACCGCAATGCCGTCCGCCGTTATCGCGCGGACGATTCGCTGGTTGGGCAAAACGTCCAGCACTACTAGCGCTCCGAACGCGAGATATAGTTCGATCTTTCGCTCGACGACGGCGATTCTGTCGCTCGGCGAGCGTACTTCCGCGGCGATATCCGGCGCGAACGGCGGTTCTTCCCGGTCGGGCTCCGGCAACGCCGCTAAGCGTTTCGATGAAACAAAGGCAACGTCCGGAACGAGTGTCGTGCGCTCGTTTCGCCCGCGCGTAAGATGAAAACGCCACTCGGTTCCAACGGTTCCCCGGCCAACGCTAGCGTCTTGGAGCAGCCGCGCAAGCGCTAATTGAACGATAGCGTGGCGCCGTTTGGGGCTCACCTTGCGGATCGCCTCTCCGTCGATGTACTCGACGTAAGGCTTGTTATCCAAGAAGTTCGCTTGCATGTGTGACCTCTCACGCGTACCGTATCACGCGCTCCCGCCGTGAACAAAGCTACGGAGAATAAAGCAAGCTTACTATCGGAGCATTCTCAGCTGTCTTTAAGCTTGCGCGGCTCTTGTTATCTCAATGCACGGAATGTTACTTGCGATCTGCTGTTTGATCACCGGCCATGTCTCCGCCGAAACCGGAACGGCGATTGCGCACGCGCGCATCGTCCTCGATGGCCCGCGTCGCATTGAAACGGCTTCAGACGATAAAGGTGTCTTCTCCGTGCAGGCTGCGCCGGGACGGTACACGCTCACGGCTACCGCGCAGGGCTTCGCGACGGTAACGGTGGACGGAGGCAATATCGACGGCGACAGCAAGATCGAGGTGGTTTTGGAGCCCGCGGATTCGCCGAAGCTCCGAACGATCGGCACGGTGACGGTCAATGGCGGAATCACGCTGCAGCGCAATGCCATTCCGGAAATTGACGTCTCGCGCAGGCAGATGGATGACCTTGGCTACGCAAACGTCGTCCAAGCACTAGCGCAAGTTCCGTCGGTTGTCATTCAGCATCCGGACGCGGGCGCCCCAACGGCGCCGGCCGTCGCTTCACTGCGCGGGCCGGATCCCTCCGAAGCGCTGGTGACGCTCGACGGCCACCCGCTTAACGACGGCAACACCGGGGATCTCGACCTTTCGCAGTTTGCCGTGCCCGCGTTTAGCGGGCTCAACGTTACCGAGGGCCTTGGGCCCGCGGATACGGAGCTCAGCAACACCTTTGGCGGGGCCGTCAATTTGGTCAGCCTTCAGCCGACCGATGGAAATCACGTAAGTTTGTCGGGGTCTCTCGGATCCTATGGCACCTCGCAAAGCTGGATGAATGCGACCGGAAGAGTTGGCAAACTCGGCTACGCCATTGCCGGAAACGACTATCAACAGTCAGGTCAAGTGGACACGACGGTTCCGGTTACGCCCGCTAATAATACGCCGGTTGATTGCAGTCCAACCGGCACGAATTGTCCCGTCGCCACGCATCTGGGTTCCACCATCTCGTCAAGGCTCGGCGCGGCAAATCTGGTCTACAACTTTTCGCAGCGGTCCGACGCCGGCGTACGGTTCTTTACGCTCGGCGACAATCGCGATGAAAGCAGCGCTCTAAACGGGATTGCCGGGAACCCCTTCATTCCATGCGACGAAACGAGCACGGCGCAATGCCGGAGCGGTTTCACGAACGAGCCTAATCCGGTCGTGGGCCAACACGTGGGCGCCGGCAATGGACTATTCGCACAAAGCATTCGGGCCTACGACGCGTACTCGCGTTCCGTGCTGGGTGCGGGTACGCTGGCATTCGATCTCTTTGCCGCCGACAATAACGTCGATTTCTCCGGCGGGTCGACCGGCGTGACGCCGTACGACGTGTCCCATCAAGATAAGCGGTATATCGAGTCGTTGTCGTGGCAGCGATCGTTCGAAGGGAGCGAGTTCTCTTTCGGCGCGTATCTGCGCCAAGAGTCCCTCGCCGGCCAAGGCATCGCGCAACTGCAACAACAAAGCATCGACTCGTATTTCGCGCGTGGTTCCCGGCAATTCGGCAAGCTGCGACTGAGCGGCGCGGTTTACCAGGCCGATTACTCCACGTTCGGTAATTCGCTGGATTGGCGCATGGGCACGACTTACGACCTCGATTCGTCGAGCGTCGTGCGGGCGTCGGTAGGCACTGGATTCCGCGCGCCGCTTCTTATCGAACGTTACTATTTCCCCGAAGTCGTTCAAAACGGCCAAACCTTGCCGAACCCCGGTCTTCCTCCGGCCGATGCAAATTGCGTTGTCGCGGGCCAGGGAAATCCCAACGAAAAAGCTGAGCACGCAACGGAATACGAACTGGGCTACTCGCGGCTGCTCTCTAGTTTGGCCAGCGTCGACGTCTCGCTCTACCGGTCGAATTTGCGAGACACCATCGAAAACTACTACCCCGGGTATTCGTGTAATGCGCCAAACGGCTTCGCCTACGAAATCCCGATCAACATCGGGAACGCGGTGTATCAAGGCGCTGAAGTCGAGTTTAAACAACGGTTTCCGCAGCAGCATTTAAGCATGATTCTTTCGTATGGTTTAAATGTGGCGTATCCATACGCGCTCGGGCCCAACGTATCGAATCCGACGTCGGGCGGAACGCTTGTCGATTATCAGCAGTTTCTTGGCGTACCGCAGCAGCAAGGATCGATGCAACTCAGCTGGGCGCTTCAAGGCTGGCACGCAGCGACGGCCTTCACGTTTGCAGGCAGGAACAATCCGTTGAATCAGCAGCCGTACACCTTAACCGATGTTGCTGTTGGGAAAGACCTCGGCCGGCTCGACGTTACTGTCGCCGCAACCAACATCTTCAACGAAGTTTCCGGCCCGTTCACGCTTTACGGCGCCGGCGTACCGTATCAGGGCCTTTATGCATCGAATAAAGGCACGTATCTCGCAAACGTCCCGACCGACCGGCTAAACCTTCTCCCAGCATCGATCCGCCTGATCCTGACGTTGCACGAATAGCCTCTGATTCGGCCCACCCCTACGCCGGGCACGCCCGCGGCTTTTGCAGCGTACGACAATAGGAAAAGGATGGCGGCCAGCGCCGGCATCTTACGTTCCCTTCTCGCCTCCGGCGTAGAAGATGAGCTTCAGGATTGCCTGCGGCACGGTAACGAGTGTGTTCGGGTCACCATACGCGGCGTACAGTTCTTCGTTCTTCCATCGCATGTGGTATGCGACCGAAATGTTCGAGCAGACGCCTTCGCAGTTTCCGCCGCCGTTGGGAACCGGCGGGAAGCCGACGACGCGGCGCACGCCGATCGCGAGCGACGAGTACCGTGAGACCTGGTACGAGTATGCGACGCCTTCGAACCACTGAATGTTGTCCGCGGTCTTCGGCATCCATTGCGACGTGTTGTCGAGTGTAAATGTCAGCGATCCGCGCTCACCGACCTTGAGCACCGAAGAACGAAACCACGTATCGAGCCGTCCGTCGCCGTACCGCCCGGTGTAGTATTGAATCTGCGTGGGCGTTGCCGATGCACCGTGCGACGGGAAGTTGCCCACGTTATTCTGCATCCCGCTGTGATACGTGATGCTGAAGCCGCCGTTTTGCGAAATGGGCGTGAGCACCTGATCGAAGCGCCAGTAATCCGAACCGGAGAAGAGCTGCACGTCGAACGTGTTTTTGAAGAGCATGTCGAGCAGCATGCTGTTGTCGCTCTGCGCGACACCGTATTGCGTGCCCTGATAGCGGTCCATGAAGAAGTCAATGCCGACCGATTGGAACGCGTCTTTGGGCGCAAAGGTCCAGATACGCGCGGTATACAAGCCGTAACCCGCGATGCCGGGATGCGAATCAAAGCCGTCGACGGGATTGAAATAGCTGCCGACACTGCGTACCGACCCGTAGAGCGCAAAGTGCTGATCACCCCAGCCGCCGCCGGCATCGAACCAGTTGCCTTGGCGCGCATCGAGGACGTTCGTGCCGCGATCGGTTGCGTAGTTGGCATAGGCGCTCAAGTGACCGCCGTTCCACCAATTCAGACCGACTTGATTCGAGTCGTCCACGATGCCCGGCACGTCGGCGCTAACGTGCTGCGCGGCCGCCTGCCAATGGGTGTCGTTCGACGTCCACGTCAGCGCGCTCGCCGCATCGGTTCGCGTATCACCGATTGCGTCGAACGCCGCTAAACCGAAGTTGCCTTCCTTGCCTTCGAACGCGTAGCCCTGCGCCGGCGTTGGAATGCCCGGCGTGTAGAGCGTAGTGCGAAAGCCGTTACACACGTTGCAATTGAACTGGTTGTAATACGACGCCGCTTGGGTAAAGAAGGGCCGCACTTCGCTATACGTGCGTTGAAACACCGTCGGAGAGATCGATTGCTGATCGAGCTCGACGTTTGAATAGTCGGGATGCAGCGTGCCGAAGAATGCCGCGGTAGGCGTCACGGGAATCGAGAAGTCGGCGCCCATGCGCGACGTCGAACCGCCGGCCGAGGCGGTCGCGATCGAACCAAGTCCGTAAATTGCGGTGCGCGGTTTTGGCACCGGCGGTTTTGCGAGCAGCGGAAACGACACGGTCCCCGCGCGCGCCGAGTCATCGGCGCTAGTTTGGGATGTTTCGTACGACCACACGTCGAGCGCCCCGCTCGCGCGTTCGTAGCGAATGAACTGCATGCGCCACTGCCCCTGGTGGGCGCCGTGAATGACACTGAGGGGAATTGCCATGGTCACCGTGTAGGCGTTGCCGTGTATGGAGCCGTGCGATTCCCATTGCGGCGCGAATGCCGCGTTCTCGCTCGAGGCTTCGTTGTGCGCTCCGGCCGGATTCGCTTCGAACTGATACTCGAAGCCGCCGGGCCCGGTTGGCCACAAGTCGACCCAGACCGCATCGTCGTTGCTCCACGAGATGCCGCCGTTGGCGTTGCCGCCCCCGGTGATCAGGTCGTCGCCGTGCTGCGTCGCGATGATCGGCGAGTGCTGCACGGCGTCGAAGCGCACGTAGAGCAGCTTGCCGTCGGTCTCGAACTTCACGGTCGTCGGATCTTGGGCCGCCCGCGCGTGGGCCACGTCCCACTGCAGCGAAATCGAGGTCTGCGGCCATCCCTGGCCTACGGCGGGGTCGAGCGCAGGCGGGCTCTGAACTGCAGGGGCAAGCATCGACAACATGACGGCGCCATCTCCTAAAGAATTAAGACTAATTAATTAAGAGATTAGCGGCTCGTCCGCAAGGTGTCAACTAACAATTTAGTTGCCAGCTTAAATTTCTTACGCCATCGCTGGCCTTGACTCTAGTCTAGTCTACTGACTAGACTAGAAGATATGAAGAGCATTGGCGTTTACCAGGCTAAAACGCAGTTTTCGGCGCTCATTAAAGACGTCGCGAAGGGCGAACGGATCTTGATCACCCATCGCGGGGAGCCGGTAGCCGAACTCATTCCCGCGCAGTATGCAGGGAGCAACTCAATCGATCGCCTGCTCGAAAATGAGATTCCGTTAGGCGTCCCCACCCGCGAAGCCATTGAAGAAGGCCGGCGTTGAGTTTCGTCCTCGACGCTTCGGCCACATTAGCATTCGTTTTTCCGGACGAACGCGATGCCGCAGCTATCGAAGTTGCGCGCGACTTGAAGCAGAGTGGTGCCATTGCTCCGGTGCTTTGGGCTTGGGAGATTGAAAATGCGCTCCTCGTTGCGGAGCGGCGTGGCCGGCTTGGAGCCGAGCGAGCTTCGGCGTTCATTCGCGATATCGCAGGGCTGCCGGTGAAACTGGAACCGGGGCAGGCATTCGGCGCCGAAGCTTCGCTCGCGCGTCGTTTTTCCTTGTCGATGTATGACGCTGTTTATCTCGAACTCGCGCTTCGACGTGGATTGCCGTTAGCAACGCGGGATCGCGCGCTGCACGATGCTGCTCGGGAACTCGGCCTAATGACGAAAGGCCTCAACAGATAGCGATTTCGCACCCAAACAGGCGAGAGGCGGGTACGATGCCTTTGATGCACGAGGCAATGCCGCCCGCCGAACTCGACTCCGCCATGGTACGCAGCCGCGCGGAACTGCGCGCGCTCGGCAAGTATTGCCGCAAAGCGGTTCCGCGCAGCGCCCATGCGCAATGGCGGCCGGCGGCCGATCGTCCAGACGTCGTCTCCATCCTCGAGGCCTCGAACCGCGGGCGCGTTCCTGACCTCGTGCGGTTACGCCACGAACGCATGCTGGCCTCGCCGTTCGCGTTCTTCCGCGGCCTGCCTAGCGCGATGGCGTTCGACCTCTCGCGCACGCCGGCGAGCGGGCTGCGCGTGCAGTGCTGCGGCGATTGTCACATCGAGAACTTCGGCATCTTCGCAACCCCCGAACGCAACATTATCTTCGACATCAACGATTTCGACGAGACGCTGCCGGGCCCGTGGGAATGGGATGTGAAGCGGCTGGCCACAAGCGTGTTCATTGCGGCTCGCATGCGCGCAGCCGGTGACGAAGAGTGCAAAGACATCGTGCGCGCTATCATTGAGACGTACCGGAAACAGGTTGCCGAGTGCGCCGAGATGACGGCCATTTCCGTTTGGTACTCGCGCATTGACGCGCGCGAATTTGTGGGCGACATCGATCTAACGGCGCTATTGAACACGACGTTCGATCCGGAGCAGCCGGCGCCGCTTGGCCAGCACGTGCGCGTTGCCAAGAAATTTACGGTTGGCGACGGCGCCGAGCGTCGCATTCGGGAAGCGCCGCCGGAGCTGTATCACTCGACGAGCGAAGACGAAGTCATCGCCGGCGCCCGCCAGCTCTTCGATCGATATCGGGTGTCGTTGCGCGACGACGTGGAACTCCTGTTGCGCCGTTATGCGTTAGTGGACGTCGCCGTGAAGGTGGTCGGGATCGGCAGCGTCGGCACTCGCTGTGCCGTGGCGCTGTTACTCGCCGCCGGCGACGATCCGTTGGTTTTGCAAATCAAAGAAGCTCGCGAATCGATTCTCGAGGCGTATTTACCGAAGAGCCGTTACGACGCTCACGGCCAGCGTATCGTAGTGGGACAGCAGCTGTTGCAAGCCGCGAGCGATATGTTCCTCGGCTGGTCCTTCACCGACGACGGGCACGAATATTACGTGCGGCAGCTCAAAGACATGAAGGCGTCTATCGATAGCGAGCAGATGTCGCTTGCCGAACTGCAGCAGTATGCCTCGCTATGCGCCAAAGCGCTCGCGATCGCACACAGCCGCTCGGGAGAACCCGCGTCGATCGCCGGCTACCTCGGAAAAAGCGATGCCTTTGCGGAGTCGATCGCGTACTTCGCGCACGCCTACGCGGAGCAGGTTGAAGAAGACTACGCGGCGTTCAAAGAAGCGATGCAGACACACCGGCTGCTGGGCTCCCCGCTGACGCCCGCGGGCGGCTACTAAGGCGCTCGCGGTAAAGACGACGGCATGACCCCATGACCGTCATCCTGAGCTTGTCGAAGGACAGGCGGATATCAGCAACGCTTCGCATGCGCTTATGGTTCGACAAGCTCACCATGACGGTCATCCTGAGCTTGTCGAAGGACAGGCGAATATCAGCAAAGCTTCGGATGCGCTTATGGTTCGACAAGCTCGCCATGACCGTCATCCTGAGCTTGTCGAAGGACAGGCGAATATCAGCAAAGCATCGGATGCGCTTATGGTTCGACAAGGCTCACCATGACCGTCATCCTGAGCTTGTCGAAGGATGGCGGATATCAGCAAAGCTTCGGATGCGCTTATGGTTCGACAAGCTCACCATGACCGTCATCCTGAGCTTGTCGAAGGACAGGCGGATATCAGCAAAGCGTCGGATGCGCTTATGGTTCGACAAGCTCACCATGACGGTCATCCTGAGCTTGTCGAAGGACAGGCGGATATCAGCAAAGCTTCGGATGCGCTTATGGTTCGACAAGCTCACCATGACGAAATCCGGGGATGCGCTTATGGTTCGACAAGCTCACCATGACGGTCATCCTGAGCTTGTCGAAGGACAGGCGAATATCAGCAAAGCTTCGGATGCGCTTATGGTTCGGCAAGCTCACCATGACGGTCATCCTGAGCTTGTCGAAGGACAGGCGGATATCAGCAAAGCTTCGATGCGCTTATGGTTCGACAAGCTCACCATGACGAAATCCGGGGATGCGCTGATGGTTCGACAAGCTCACCATGACGAAATCCGCGGATGCGCTTATGGTTCGACAAGCTCACCATGACGAAATCCCCGGTTGCGCTTATGGTCCGACAAGGCCGCCATGACGAAATCCGTCATCGTGAGCTTGCGAACAATCACGGAGCGCACCTTAAGGAGACGGTTGCGTGAATTCGTACGATGTTGTCGTCTCGTACACTTCGCCGGGGCGCAACACGGTAGGAGGGAAGTTCCGATGATGCGGGCTGTCGGGAAAATGCTGAGTTTCCAACGCAATGCCGTTGCCCTTGCCGCTGAAAACTTGAATACCCGGCTCTGTCGTCGTGATATGCAACGCACGGCCGCTAGTCGGGTCGTACAACTCTGCCGCTGCGCGCGGCGCGCTCGCCTCATCGAGCACGAAGTTAAAATCCATAGGAACGACTTCACGCCAATGGCAATAGTCCAACAGCGTTGCGGCAACAGGCTCGATATCCCCGGTCGGGATTTTGCGCGCGTCGACGGGCGTAAACGAGGATGCATGTAGTTGGAGAAGATGGTGCCATATGCCGTTCGACGCATCGCCGGTAAGATTGAAATAGCTGTGATTGGTGAGGTTCACGATCGTCGGCGCGGACGTTGTGGCACGGTAAGCGATCTCGAGTGTGTCGTTTCCTCGTATCCGAAAGGTCACCGCTGCCGCGAGCGTCCCGGGAAAACCTTCGTCGCCGTGCGGGCTAACGTGTTGCAGAACGAGCGAGTCGGGCGTTGCGTCAAGCACCTCCCACGTCGCCTTATCAAAGCCATTTACTCCGCCGTGTAGAGTGACGCCCTGCTCGTTCTTCGATAGCTCGTATACCGTGCCGTCCAGCGTGAAGGAGCCGCCGGCAATGCGATTCGCGTACCGGCCGATCGTCGCACCGAGATACCACGGCTGCTCCCGGTACGCCGCTTCGTCGGCGTAATGCAAGACGACATTTGCGTAATGCCGGTCCCGATCGGGCGCGAAAATCCCCGCAATTGTTGCTCCATAGGCCAAAACGTCCACCCGAAAACCATGCGGATCGCCGATCTGGAAGCGATCCTCAGCAGTCGCCGAATCAGGAGACCTTGACAACGGTCTCTGCATTTTCATGCGCCGCACCATACAGCAAGCGGGATTCGTGACGCCACCACCCAGGCCGGCGCAACGCGTGATGGTCGTACGCATCGCCGTTAGCATGCGCGCGAGCCCAATGCGCTAGGGGCGTCTCGCAAACGCCCGGGCCCGCAACATCGAAACACCCGTTTTCGTAGTCGCCCTGCTCTGCGGTGACTAGTCTATTCCAATCGTATGCGCCGAAGAGCGACCAGAGCGTGAACGCGCGCACGTCTATTCCGCATGCATACAAGGCGGCGGTTTCATGATAAAGTTCGTCGACCCACCGAAGCTGTTCGCCATGTTCGCCGCAGAGCTGCGCTTCGGTGACGGCGATCGCGCAATCGTAACGGCGAGCGCCCTCACGCGCCAACACCGCAAACCCGTCGAGTTCCTCGGGGCGCGCGCGAACGGCCTCGACATCGGCATAGGAATCGATCCCATTTGCGCCATGGCAACGCTCGGGATAAAGCGCGACGCGATGATCCAGAAATCTTTCGCTGGTAACGTAGTAATTGAAGCCGACGATGTCCGGCGGTGAAAGGCAATCCGCGTAGGCCTTCGCGTCTGGCGAAAGCCCAAGCCGTTGAAAATACCGCGACATCGCACCGTTCTCCGCGAAACGGCCGAAGAGCAAGTCGAGCGAAAGCCAGCGGCGTTCGTTTTCGAACTGCGCCTGGTATGCGAGCGGCGCGGTAGCATGCACCTTGCCGAGATCTTCGGTCTGAACGAGTTCCGCGCCGGCGTTTACTTCACGAATAGCGTCCATCGCGCGCGCCGTCGCGCGGCATTGGTTAAGCAGCGCCGAAACGAACGACGCGTCGTCACGGCGATGCGGATGCCAGTGCCCGTACAGGCACGTAAAGCGCGCCGTCGTAAGCGGTTCGTTGACCGGCGTGTATTTCGTCACCCATGGATATCTTCTCGCGACTTGTCCGGCAAAGGCGGCGAATTCCGCCGGAAAATCATCGTCGAGCAGCGTCGCATAGCGTGGTCCGCTGCCGTGATGCAGAAGGGTGAGGATCGGCTCGATACCGAGCATTCTAAGGCGGTCCAGCCGTTCATCCGTCCAGGACCAATCGGCGAGATGCAGACCGTTCGGCGCCACGCGCTCCCAGAGCACCGGATAGCGGACCGCCGTCACGCCGAGCGATGCGATGCGGTCGAGATCTTCAAGACGGTCGTGATGCCCGGTGCGCCGTACTTGGTCGAAATAGGCGTCGCCGACGCGGTTCACCGTGCACTCGATGCCGCCCCAAAACGCTATGCCACGTCGACCCATGCCGCCGCTCCTCGCATTTTTGCGTACGCAGTAAGCGCCTGCGCGACGACCTGATCCATGTTGTAGTATTTATACGTTGCCAAACGTCCGATAAAGCGAACGCCGGCTGTGGCATCGGCGAGAGCCTTGTACTTGGCGTACAACTGCGCGTTTGCCGGACGTGGGACCGGATAGTATGGGTCGCCCTCGGCCTGCGAGTACTCGAACGTTACGCTCGTCTTTGGATGTGATTGTCCAGTGAGATGCTTATATTCGGTTACGCGCGTGTACGAGCGGTCATTCGGGTAATTGACCACCGCAACGGGCTGATGCCACTCGCGCGGTAAGGTTTGATGCTCGAAGCGAAGCGAACGATAGGGCAGCGGGCCAAAGCGGTAGTCGAAGAACTCATCTACCGGCCCCGTGAAGATGATTTCTGCGCCTCGCGTATCACGCACAACGTCCCGGTATTCCACGCCCACGGCAATCTCGATGTTCGGATGGTCGAGCATCTTCTCGAACATCGCGGTATAGCCGTGAAGCGGCATCGCTTGAAAACGATCGCCGAAATACCGATCGTCGTCGTTCGTTCGCACCGGAATGCGCGACGTTACCGAGGCGTCGAGTTCGCTTGGGTCCAAGCCCCACTGCTTGCGCGTATACCCTTGGAAAAACAGCTCGTAGAGTTCTCGACCGATGCGCGACACGACCGCGTCTTCAGACGTACGGATTTGCTCCATCGGCTCGGCGCGCCGCTCGAAGAACTCCGGCAGCTCCTCTTCCGTCAGATGCAGCCCGTAGAGCCCGTTGATCGTATCGAGGTTGATCGGCATGGGCAGCAGCTTTCCGCGCACCGACGCGAGCACCCGATGTTCGTACGGACGCCAGGCCGTGAATCGCGAAAGGTAAGCAAAGACGTCGGCGGAGTTAGTGTGAAAGATATGCGGACCGTACTGATGGATCAGGATGCCATCGGCGTTGCGGCAATCGTAGGCGTTGCCCCCGACGTGGGACCGGCGGTCGACGAGGAGCACACGCTTTCCGGCATCGCGCGCAAGACGCTCGGCCATGACGCTTCCGGCAAATCCCGCGCCGACGATGAGATAATCGATTGCCGCAGGTTTCATCCGGCCACCTCGACGGATGCGGCGGCCGCCGTTGCAACGAGCGCCGCCATCTTTTCCACCGTCGAGTCCCACGTTGCAGCGCGCAGAATTGAATCAACGCGCGCTTCCCATGCCGAAGCAGGACGATTGCTTAGCATGGCGCGCGCGTAACGTGATGCTTTCTCGGCGGTTTCTGCGATGGCAACGATTCCCTCGGTGCCATAAGGGTCAACGACATCGGCGATCGGCGTGGAGATCACGGGCTTCCCGGCGGCGAGATATTCCAGCGTCTTCGTTGGACTGATGAAACGCGTCGCGTTGTTCAGTGCAAACGGCAAGAACGCGACGTTCCAGTTATCTAAGTAGGCGGGCAATGCGTCGTACGACTTCATGCCGAGGTAGTGAATGTTTTGCGCTTGCGGCAGTATCGAGGGATCGATCTTCACGACCGGGCCGACAATACAAACGTTCCAGTCGTGCAGCAGCGTTGCCAGTTCTCCGACGTACCGTGCATCGAAGCGTTCGTCGATGACGCCGTAATACCCGATCGCCGGACGCCCACGCGGCATGTCGTCCGGGAGGGGCCGCGCACGATACGTGAAATGGTCGCGGTCGACCGCGCTCGGAAAGCAATGAACGTTGCGGTGACTCTTGCGCTTCGCATAGTACAGCGTCTTGCCGCCGGTAAAGACCACGTCCGAGGCACGAAGCAAGTCTTGTTCGCGTTGCGGCAAATCGTCGGGCGCACCGGCAAAGAGCGAGAGCTCGTCCATGCAGTCATAGACGCGCACGCCTTTGAGATGCGAACTAAACGGCAACGCCATGGGGGTGTAATACCACAACACGGTTTCCGCCGGCGTTGTGCCGAAGTATGTGTCGAGTAAGCCTTGCTGTTCTGCAATGGGATCGCATCCTTCGCGAAGCTGCGGTTGCAGAATCGTTACGCGCCCATCTACGCGCGCATCAAAACGCGAAGATGCCTGAGTGTAAACCGGTTCCTCGATGAAGTACACGGGACGCATGTTTGCAAGACGCGTCATTACGTGCTGAGGCCGCTGGAATACGAAATTCCAGCGCAGATGCGAAAAACAAAGGACTGGATGCAACGGGCTTGCCATGTGCATCGTTACCGCGAACGACGACATCGCAAACGCGTGGTGTCGGTTTCTTACAATGAAGCGATGCGACGCAGCAACGAGCCGTCCGGTCGAGACGAACGCATTGCGAACCATTTAAATCGCGCTTTTGCGTTGGCCACTCCGCCAACGGTAAGCGCAACGCGGATGCCGCGATCCCACGGCGTGAGATGCGGCGCACGTACCACGGGCTCGATGTCGTGCCAGCGACGGCCATCGAGACTATAGGAAAAACGGTATTCGTAACCGTTGGTCACGTGCATGCGGAAGCGAACGGTCGTGCATCGCTTTACCGGGACAGTTGAAACTTCGCGATGACGTCCGCGCGAACGTCGCCATACAACAACAATCCCATCGCGAATCCCGACACCAACGGCATTGTCAATGTCGCCGAATGCCGTTAGACCGGCTTGAACGCCGGGCTTTAGGGAGCGAATCGAGATGCCTGTTTCGGCGTGGTATTCGGTTTCGAGAATCGGGCGCGCAAGTACGCACCCTAAGATATCGCCGGTCGAAGCCTCGGCACTGTCGCTTATGAACATGCCGCGGCGCAAAGGGTGACGCACGACACGCGGGCGCGTCGTGTGCGGCCACTGCCACACAGATTTGCCGCTTGCGCGCCGCTGCGCGCGCCGAAACGGAGCGGCGGCCACCGAACTTGGGCCGTTGCCGCCGTTTACAACCGGCCAATCGCCGGACCACTCAATTGCGTCCAGCAAGACTTGCCGGCCAACGTAAATCGAGCCACTGCGCGAGTAGGCGTGGTAGAGATAAAACGTGCGCCCGTCAGCGGTATCGACCACGCTGCCGTGGCCCGGACAGCGCCATTGCGCATTGCTATCGATTACGGGATTTTGGCCGTACTTTTCCCAGGGCCCAAGAACGGAACGCGCACGCGCTACGCCGACGGCATACTTACAATCCGCTCCGCAGCACGCATTGCCGGAGTAAAACAAATAGAACCAGCCGCCGCGGCGGATAACGCTCGGGCCTTCGACGACGTCGCCTTCCCATGCGCAGTCGTTTTGCAAAATGGCGACCGCCTCGCCGGTTAGCGAGAGCCCGTCATCGCTTAGAGGCTGAATCCAAATCGTTGTTGGCAATCCCCGGCTGTTGCCGTCTTCTTTCCAAAGAAGGTAGACGCGCCCGTCTTCGCCGGCGATCGTCGTAGGGTCAATGGAGCCGGACGCTTGGCCGACAAGCGGACCATGATCGGTGTACGGGCCTTCAGGACGGTCCGCCGTCGCGACGGCAACGGTAAGCGGCCCATCGGTGTGTTCGGCAACGTAATAGACGTAGAAGCGGCCGTCGTGCATTGAGATTTCCGGCGCCCAAAATTTACCGCGCGACCAGTTGGGCCGCTCGGTGAAGACCGCATCGACCTGCTCCCAGTGAATCAAGTCTTTGGAGTGCAGCAATGGAAAATGCGGCGCCCACTCCGTCGACGTCACGGTCGCCCAGAAGTCGTTTTTCCCAACGCGAACGATCGAGGGATCGGGGTAATCTCCGCGATGCACGGGGTTTGCGTAGGTCGGTTTGGCTAGTCTCAACTATGACGTTATCGGTTCGCGGTTTTTTGCATTTAAGCCGTCGATGCGGCGCCTTCGCTCGCCCGGGTGACAAACATCACCGGCTCGATGTTTCTGGCTTCATAGTATGCGCCGCGGACCACGTCTTGCACGCGGTTGACCGAGGTCTCGCTTGCCAAGGCGATAACGCAGCCGCCGAACCCGCCCCCGGTCATTCGCGCACCGAACGCACCGTCGACGTTTCGTGCGATCTGCGCAAGATCGTCAAGCTCCGGAGTGCTCACTTCGTATAACGCCCGCAGCGACTCGTGCGATTCGTTCATCAAACGCCCAAGCTGCGGCAAATCGCCGATCTCCAGAGCACGCACGGCATCGAGCGTGCGCGCGTTTTCGTAGATCACGTGGCGCGCACGTTCCCGCGCCGGCGACGGCAGCCGTGACTCGTACGGCTGAAACGCCTCCGGCGTTAGATCGCGCAACGCGTCGATTGGGGCGCCGAGATCCCGCATCAAAGCGACGGCCGTTTCGCATTGCTCGCGCCGCACGTTGTACTCGGAAGATGCGAGCGAATGTTTGACGCCGCTATGCATCACGACCACGCCGGCGCCTGCCGGCATCGCAATGTGCGCATAGGTCAAGGAGCGGCAGTCTAGGAAAAACGTGCACCCTTTCTGCGCCAGCGCGCAAACCATTTGATCCATGGCGCCGCTGCGGATGCCCACGAAGTCATGCTCGGCGCGACGCCCTACCAGAGCAAGCCGCTCGCCGGGTGCGTCGACATTTGAAGCGGCGAAAACGGCGCGCGCAATCGCTATTTCGAATGCGGCGGAAGAAGAAAGCCCCGCGCCGAGCGGAATCGTGCTGCCGATCGTCATGTCGAACGCCGTGTCGAACGGAACGTCTTCACGTAGTGCCGCGAGCATCCCGCCGGCGTAGTCGCTCCAATCGCCTCGGCGCGCAAACGGCTGCTCGAGCGAGAAATGCGCGGTCTCCCGCAATTCGAGAGAGTGAACGCGATGCTCGCGACGATCGTTCGCAGCAATGCCCGCGATGGTTTCGCGTTCGATCGCCATTGGCAGCACGAAGCCGTCGTTATAATCGGTATGCTCGCCAATCAGATTTACGCGCCCGGGTGCGGCATACAGTGCCGGTACCGTGCCGAACCGGCGATGGTGCTCCTCTATGACGCGGTCGCGAAGCATCACGCCTTTCGGGCATCTCGCAGCCGTTGCGCGGTCTCTTCGGGCAGCGTGTCGTTGATGAACATGCCCGCGCCGATTTCAGACCCGGCCAGGTACTTCAAACGCGACTCCGATCGCATCGGCGGATAGAACTCGATGTGGAAATGCGAAAGTTCGTCCAGTTCTTTCGCGGGTGCTTGATGCAACGCCATAACGTAGGGAAACGATCGGGAAAACAATGCATCGTATGCGGCCGTCAGCTCAAGCAGCATCGCCGCTAAATCGCGCCGTTCGGCAGCCGAAAGTTCCGGCAACGCGCCGAAGTGGCGTTTTCCCACGACGTGCACCTCATACGGCCACCGGGCCGCAAACGGCACATAGGCCACAAATGAATCGTTTTCGAAGACGACGCGCTCGGCGTTTTTCAGTTCCTCGCGAAGCGAGTCGCACAACAAGCAGCGCCCGGTGTCGTTGCGGTAACCCGCCAGCTGTGCGCACTCCGTGGCGATGATCGGCGGAACGAAAGAATACGCGTAGATCTGTCCGTGCGGATGATGGAGCGTCACGCCGACCGCTTCGCCTTTGTTTTCGAAGATGAAGACGTACTGAATATCGTGGAGCGACCCGAGTGCCGCCGTGCGTTCCTGCCACACCGCAATCACGTCCTCAACGCGTTCCGGCGAGAGATCGGCAAACGTCGCGTGGTGGTCGTCGGTGTATAGCACCACTTCGCATACACCCTTCGATGGAGCGGCGTTGAAGAACGAGCCGGGTTCAACGGCCATTTCCGGCGGCGGCAAACTCAAGCTTGGGAAGCGGTTTTGGAAGACCACGATGTCGTACGACGCTGCGGGAACTTCCGTCGCAAAGGCGTCGTCGCGCGTGGGACACAGCGGGCAGTATTCCCGCGGAGGCAAAAACGTTCGCTCTTGCCGGTGAGTCGCCGTTGCGATCCACTGTCCGAGCAAGCGGTTCCACCGCAGTTCCGACACTATCGCCGCTCGCGCGAATAGAAAATCAGATACCGGCCATCCGGAAGCCGAACTTCGGTGCGACGCAGCGGCAGAGATTCCATCTGACCTTGGTACCCGCTCCGTCGGCGCGGAAACGCTTGTGTGGGGAGGCTCTAGCGGACGTTCCGGGCAGTTGACAACCCCTTAGCTCCTTGCTTCCAATCCTCGTCGCCTCCGTCATCCTGAGCCTGTCGAAGGACATGCGCACCTCACCGCCGCCAACGCCGATCTCTGATAAAACCGCTCGAGAACGATCGCCTTCGCATCCGCGCTCTCGTACTTCACCATTACGTGCAAGTCGAAATGCCGCGCCGGCCCTGCGCGTGCCTCCAGAGTAGCGCCGCCTCAGTTCGGTGCCGCACCTGTAGAGTGCCGAGGATCGTCGTAACGTAGTTCTTGACCGTACCCTTAGTGAGGTGTAGACGTTCCGCGATGTCGCCATTCGTGTGCCCCTGGCCGATGAGCGCCCATACCTGTCTTTCGCGATCCGAAAGCAGAGCAGCGCGTTTGCTCAGCTCGTCATCGGCTGGAACCGGTCGTTCGCGGACGGAGCCTCTTCCAATCGCGGTGTAGCCCCGGCGTGCCAGATGAAGAATGGCGATCAGGTCGTCGAGCGGTGTGCCTTTGAGGAGATAACCGGTTGCGCCGGCACGCATTGCCGCTTCAATCAACGAGTCCTCGTCGAACGTTGTGAGAACAAGGATGCACGCGTCCTTCCATGCGTGGCGGATAGCCGCGGTCGCCGCAATGCCATCAAGCACCGGCATTCGAATATCCATGAGCGTCACGTCTGGCCGCAAATGCATTGCGAGCGACTCGGCTTCTTTTCCATTACTTGCTTCGCCGACGACCTCAATGCCGGGAACGCGCGAGAGTAAATCGGCAAGACTTGAGCGGAAGTCCGCCTGATCGTCGGCAAGAAGAATCTTCATGCGTTTCCGGCCGTCGGGAACGTTAGGTCTATGCGCGTACCGGCGCCTTCACACGATTCAATCGTTATAGTTCCACCGAGCGATTCGATGCGATTGCGCATCGAGATGAGCCCGTGACCATCGCCATGCTCCTCCGAAAAGCCGCGGCCATCATCGGAAATATGTACCTCGACAGTCTGCTTACTCGTAGCGATCCGCACGCTTACGTTCCGCGCGTGAGCGTGCCTGACGATGTTCGTGAGTGCTTCCTGCACGATGCGGTACAGCGCCATCGCAGAACGCCCTTGTAGATCCTCATCCATTCGAACGTTCCACTCGAGATTGATCGAAAGCGCCGCAGTAAAATCCGTGCGTAGTTGCTCAAGCAATTGCGTAACAGGAAATTGTTCCGCATCATCGTCGTGGAGAATCGTCACGGTCTCGCGCACATCGTCGAGGGCGCTAATCGCGAGATTGCCGGCTCGCTCTAAATACAGCCGCGTCTTTTGTTTATCGACCTCGTTAAGAGCGATGGCATTCTGCAGGTGAACGTTCAGCGTGGTAAGCGTATGACCAAGCGAATCGTGAAGGTCCAGAGCAATCCGCGTGCGCTCAGCCTCGGTCGCCGTTTCGATGCTTTTTCTGGCGTACAGCGACATGATGCCGATGAGTCCGAAGAAGAACGTAAACAAGAGGCCCCAAAGAAAAGCACTTGCCGAAGCCTGTGTGAGATTGCTCTCCGTCGGTTTCATCGCATAGTCCCAGGCTATTCCCGCAACTTCGCTTATCACACCGACTGCCCACGCGAGGGCGGCGCCCCGGGACCCAAAAGCAAACGTGAGGCGTGCCGCAAGGATGAGGAGCAAGAAGAGCGATGACGACGTCTGTGTTGGAACGTCCATTAGGGCGCCGCTGGCCAATAATGCGATTACCACGGCGAAATAGCGACGGTGGGGCGTATGCGGACAACTGAAGATCGCCGCCGCGGCGACACAAAAAACCGCAATGAAGATTGCGAGCGAGCGCGGATCTTTGGGGTTGCTGTTGACATGCGCAAGCACAAAGATGATATCGAGCATGAACGCCGAGATCATCGCAATCCATTCGAGGGCGATGAGGGCGCGCAGAGGCTCCGATCTCATACGTTCTAACACAACGGTTTCATCCGGTAGACGTTTGCTTTGAACCTCCTGAACAACGTCATATGACCTTGTTCAGGTTCTTTTGCTTGCGCTTTAAAGTACGATCGCTCCATGTGGAAACCATCGAAAATCGCTCTGGCGCTGTTGTTTATTGCAGGTGCCGCTGAGGCGCTTATCGTTCCGGTCATGAGCCGTGCTTCTAGCACTGACGGACCCTCAGGACTCGTCATTCGCAAGACGCTTGAAACCTACGTGCGCGCTCATCCCTACGCAGTGGTCGCCTTCGGATTGGTCAGGGATGGCCGCGAGACAACGTATATGGTGCGAGGTTCTGGGGCACATGAGGCATTGGACGACCGAACCCCGTTTCAAATCGGCTCCATTACCAAACTGTTCACGGCGACGGTGCTGGCTCAAATGGTGAACGCGGGAGAAGTACGGCTGAACGATCCGATCCAGCAATATCTTTCACCCAGCGTAAGAGCACCGGTGTACCGCGGACATCCCATCACAGTGCTGGATCTTGCGAATCATACGTCTGCGTTGCCCGGCAATCCACCAAATATGTCTGACGCTAACGAGAGCACCTACTCGATCGCGTTACTCAATTACGCCTTGTCTAACACGACGCTGAACCGGTTGCCCGGCTCGAAATGGGACTACTCGAATTTCGGCTATGCGGTATTAGGTGAGATACTTGAGCGGAAGGCCGGCGCTTTGTTTGACGATCTCATTGAGGGGCGGATACTTCGCCCGCTTCAGATGGACGACACCGTGGTAACCGGCTCCGCCACAACGAAAAAACGGATGCCGCCCTCTTTCCAATACGGTGGCGCTCCGGCCCACGCGGAGTCAATAGGGCCCGGCGGCGCCCCAGCCGGTTCGATGGAAAGCGACCTGAAAGATATGCTGGTCTTCCTGAAGGCGAACCTTGATGCGCCTTACGGCGCGTTGGGCCGTGCTTTCGCTTTCGCTCAGCAGCCGCGTACGCCGGTTCCGGAATGGAACATGACGATGGGACTGGCATGGCAAACGGTACTGGCGCCGACACACCGCGTGCCGGATGACCTTGGAGATCTCCCGTCGGGTTCTGTTGAAAAGGGTGGAAATACCGACGGCTACTCATCGTTCATCGCAATGGATCGCAACGGAGGTTGGGGCATCGTTGCGATGACGAACGTGAACGACGACGACTTTCAGCAAGTCATTTCACACGCCGTATCGCCTTCCACGGCAAGAATGCCGATTCTGTGGGCGCTCGTGAAAAAAGATCCGTCTCCGCTAAGCGGTACCTACGTGATAACGAAGGGTCGGCCAACCATCGATATCTTCAAATACCGGGGTGATTTGTACATTTGGGTCTCGACGGCAACACCCGCAAAGCTAAAGCCCCTTAGCCGTAACCGTTACTCTTTGGATCAGTTGAACGTGCAGCTGACCTTCCATCTTGACGGAGCAGGTAACGCCATCGGCCTAACCGTTATGCAAAACGGCCGAACGATGCACGCGATTCCGGTTCGGTAAGTCTGCTCGTCATCCTGAGCGTGTCGAACGACGCGCGCATCTCACCACCGCCCACAGCGTCACCGAACCCTCGTCATCCTGAGCCCGTCGAAGGACATGCGCATCTCACCGCCGCCAGAGCCGGTGTAGAACTAAAACCGCTCGCGAACCATCGCCTTCGCATCGGCACTCTTGTACTTCACCCAGTTCCGCGATCGCCGCCCGGGTTCGTATTTCGAGTCGAGCCTCTTGCCAATCACGCCCTCGTAGCCGCGGTCCACGGCCTCTTCATACAGCGTGCGCCCATCGGAGAACCAATGGCTGATGACGATCTCCGGAACGCCGCTCGCAACGCGTTCGAGTTCAGCGCGACGTTCGCGCAGCGGCAAATCGACAAGCATCGCTCCTCCGGCGCGTAAGATGTCGAAGGCGATGAAGGTCACGTGGGCATCTTGCGCGTGCTTATATCCATGCCAACGCCGCAGTTCGTTGAATGACGCGATCGTGCCGTCGTGCGCGATCACTTCACCGTCGAGAATCGTATCCCAATCGGCCAACGTTCGCGCGGCCTGGGCCAGCGACGGAAAGTGCCGAGTAAAGTTAAAGCCTTTACGGCTCACTAAGCGCGAGTCGCCGTCACTGCGGCACATCAACACGCGAAAGCCGTCGAACTTCACTTCATAGATCCACTCATCGCTTACCGGAATCGCGCTCGGTGCTCCGTCGGTAAGAAGCATCGGCTCGGTACCTGCATCCAGCCTCATGCTGCGGCTTATTCCCGCCGCGGTCCGCTATGGCGGCGGTGGAGAAGTACAGGCGCGCGGCTTCTCAAGAGTGAGCAGGCCGCGCTGGTAGTCGAAGGTTGCGACGAAATGCTGAAGCGTCTTGTTTCCGAAGTTCACGTCGAACGGATCGTCTGCTGAGGGAATGAACCGCGTGCCAATCCTCGCAAACGAATACGGCCCAATGCTTACGTGGTCCAATCTGCCGTGCCGTTCCATTGCCGCGCCCGAGAAGCCGTGCGCAAGCGAAACTTTTCCGGCTCGCACCTGCGCCTCTAGATGCAAATCCCCAATGCCCTTAGGCCGTCACGAACGACTCGCCCGAATCACCGGTATCGAACGTCGCAACGATTCGGCGCCCGTTTACGCAAACGTCGCTCGAGAGGTCTTCCCCGGTGCCGATCCCGTTCTCATCACTGAAAAAGCGCGCAGTGTACGGTTGAAGCAACGCATCCGGCAAAATGGAAACCCGCCGGCACGGGTAGTCGATCTGCACGACGCGATGATTGAAAAAGCTCGTACCCAGCACGCCGGCGATGCGGCCGCCAAACTGCGCGCTTAGTTTGGAGAGATCGAACGCGAGTGCGTCAAGGTTCGTCACCGGCAACCCGCCGACGCTCATGCGTGGAATTACCAGCGGAATCGCCGTCAGCGTCCCGCTGCCAATGCCGGAGCCGTTCCCCGCGGGCCGGCTCAATGGCAGCCGCAACCTGCGCGCCAGCGCCAGATCGATTCCCGACGGCGATGTGTCGGTGTCGAGCAAAAAGTGGTACGGCCCCGAGCTGCCGACGCGGACGTCAACGACGACCTCATGGTTCAGATACTTAAACGGAAACGAAACTGCGCTCGCTGGCTGCGCCGCCGTTGCGGTCGATTGTGCTAGCAGAACGCACAAAACAGCCGGAAGCACTCGGATCGCGAAGAGCCGCAGCGTCAAACGCATGGGAAGCCGTTCAAGAAGCGCATTTCGCGACCTTGCCAAAGAGAAGCGTTCTTCCAGCGCATGTGATAGGCGACGGAGACGTTCGAGCAGACGCCTTCGCAATTGCCGCCTCCGTCGGGCATTGGCCGCGTCTTCCGGCTCTTATTGTTTCCCTTAATTCGCGCATCGCGCCATTCATTCGTCACCCTGAGCTTGTCGAAGGGCAGGCGCATCACACCATAACTTTGGGAAAAACAGCACCATGCCGAAAAAACATCGATACACCGCAAAAGAACACCGGCAGGTCGAGCACATCGCCGAAAGCGAGGAAGCGCGCGGCATCTCACCGGATGAGGCCGAAGGTATCGGTTACGCCACCGTCAACAAGCAAAATCCGGACGCACACCGCTACACCGCCAAAGAAAAGCGCCAAGCCGAACACATCATGGAGTCGGAAGAAGACCGCGGCAAATCGGAAGCGGAAGCGAAGCGCATCGCGTACGCCACCGTGAACAAGCGCAGCTAAACGAGCCTGACTCCTGACATGGGTATGAATACTGCATGAGAGCAACGTGGAAACCGCACGAAAAACACGGCCGGCTCACGCGCCAGAGCGATTTGCCCGATAGCGTCTTCGCGTTCCCCAAAGAGCGCAAGGAGCCGCTGACCGACGCGAAGCACGTGCGCAACGCCGTCGCGCGATTCGATCAGGTCATCGATGTTTCGAGTGCCGAGCGTCAAATGGCGTTCGCAAACATAAAGAAAGCCGCCGAGTACTACGACGTCGATCTCTCGGAGAAGTCGGCGTCCGATCTCGGCGTACACCCTCAAAAGCATCGCAAGGAAAGCGCGCGCAAAGGCGCAGCGACCCGCAAACGCACCGGCGTCGCGAAGAAGGCAGCAAAAAAAGCCGCCGCAACGCGCGCCAAGCATAAGAAGAAGTAGGTACGAATGGCCACCGAAGTATTGCCGTTTTGGCAGCTCGACTACGAGCCGGCGCTCGAACATGCGCGGGACGAACACAAATTCGTTTTATTGGATGTGTTCAACCCTGGTTGAGGGGGATGCCAAGCGCTGGATGCCGTGACGTATCCACAAAAATTCGTGCAAGAAGCGATCGCCTCGCACGCTATCCCCGTACAGATCGACAACTCCGACGCAAAGAACAATCATTTTTTGCATAGCATCCATCACATCTGGACGCCGGACGTTAGGATTTTGAGCAGCGATGGATATGAATTGTATCGTTGGGATGGATTTTTACCGCCGGCGGAATACGTCGCGCGTTTGCTCACCGCGTTCGGCCTGGGATATCTGCGCCTGAAGCGGTTCGAGAAGGCGGAGGCGTGCTATCTGGATGTACTGCGCCGCTTCTCCACGAGCTACGCGGCACCGGAAGCGCAGTACTATCTGGGCGTAACACGCTATCGCCGGGATCCCGATAGCGACGAACTCTTGACCCAGTGGGCCAATCTTCGCTCGCGCTATCCTTCCAGCGAATACCGCGTCAAGCAGTCTTTTAAGGACCTCCCCGACCCGTCATCCTGAGCTTGTTGAAGGACCCATTATCGTTGGAGACCTCGCCGGCGAGAACTAATGATGCCCGTGATGATGCCCGCCATGGTGATGATGGTGCCGATGGTTCGCCACCTGCTGTCCGATGATGAAGCCAACCACCGCGTCGTCGGAAGATCGACGCCGGCGCAGCGCTGATTTCGTACCTCCGCCGCCCGACTGAGCCGAAAGAACTACAAAGCCCAGCGCAAGAAAAATCACGATTACCGCAAACATGCATCAATACTAGCATTGTGTTGCGTCGGACGTGTGGCGATGGAAAAAGCTGGAAACGCGACGAAATACTCGCGCAATGGCATCGAAGCGTTACGGCCACCCGCGCCCATCCGGCGAACCGAGCACCGCGACCGAACGGAAAATCCGCATTCTCCTCGAGCTCATCCGTCACCGGTCGGTGCGCCTGAGCACGCTTTGTGCCGAATACGACGCATCCGAACGCAGCATGCTGCGCGACTTCCAGGAGTTGCGGAAGATCGGCGCGCGCGCCGGCTTTCGGCTGAGCGAGAAAGCCGAACACGATGTTATCAAACTCACGAACTTCGAATCACGCCCCGCATCGATTGATCAGAGCGCCCGCGCCTTGCAAGGCCTGATGCGCGCCGCCGCGCGCGCGCTCGGCAAACCGGTCGAAGAACAACTCGCGCCGCCGGAGGAAGAAGAGCGGCGCACCGATCGCCGGTTCTTGCGTTTCCTCATGCCGACGCTGCGCGAGGGTACGCGCGTCGCCGACGTCTGCAAGACATTGGAAACCGCCTGGGACGCCAATGCTCGCGTTCGCTTCAAATACAAGAAGCGCGGCGAGCGCCGCGTGGAACCGTATGCCGTTATCCAACGCTCGGGCCGCTACTATCTCTTGGGCCGCGATCTCGATGCGAAAGACGAAGGCTGGCGCTACTTCGCCCTCGACGAAATCACCGGCACGATCTCTCGCGTCGGTACCTTCGCGCCGCGCGAAATCCCGTCGCAATACGAAACCGAAGACGCCATCGGCTGGATCAGCTCGGGCAAACGCATCGACGTCGACGTATGGCTCTCACCACAGATCGCGTCATCCGCTACGTCGCGCGTGTGGCAGAAGGGCCAGCGCGTCGTTCAACACGCCGACGGGTCGGCCTCCATTACGCTTCAAGTCAGCGACATCAATGAAGTCGTCCGCTGGAGCCTCGGCTTCGCGGGCGACGCAAAGATCGTCGCACCGCACGAAGCCGTCGACCGTGCGCGCGAAACGATCGCGCAAATTGCTTCGGCTTATTCTCCAAAATAGAAGAGGCAGCGCTCTGCGCCGCCTCCTATGCTCGTCATGGTGAGCTTGTCGAACCACAGGCGCATCTTACCGCCGCGAAGATGCGCCCCCGCGCTAGTGCGCGAAGCCGTCGTTGACGCCGCTCTTCGTTGAAGCAACGACGTGCACCGTATCGGCCGTATACGCATCGAGCGGATGCGTGCTGTCGATTTCGATATCGCGCCCGTGAACGAAGTTGTGCGCGAACAACCCGGGCAAACCGAGGAACGCCCACGAGATAATCGTCATCGTCGAAGACGCGCCGGCTTTACTTTCGCCTTCCTGCGTTTTGCGTTGGCTCGTGAGGTGAATTTTCTCGCCGTCGGCGGCAAAGATCCAATCCATCTGCACGCCGAGCGACCCCGGATGCCCGTGGGATCCGGCGCGGTCCACTGAAACGACTTCTCCCTGTCCGCCGGCGCCTTTCGGAATAACGACCCAGCCGTCGACCGAGACATCGTCTGTCGCCTTCACCGCAAAGGTATCGCCGGCGTTGGCGGTCGCCGATGAAACCTTATCGACGAGCGCGACTTTCAGCGCCGTGCCGCCCGGCGAATCCCAACATTGGCGTCGAGACAAATGCCAACAGCGCGGCCGCAGAAAAGATCACTCGCGTCATGCGTAAAGTTCCTTGGAGTATAAGAACGTCCGCGCCGGCTAAAGCGCCGTCGCGGTATGACTATGGTACCCGATGCGGGCTCGGGCTGCGCTGGTTCTTAGGAACCATGGAGTTGCGCCGGAAACCCAAGACAGTGCTGGGCCGCGAAGGCCGCCGCTTCTCGAATGACCTCGGCGTCCAACCCCACGACTTCGATACCGACGATCGCTCCGTTTGAATCGAAATCCGCAGACACGCGCCCGTCATCCCACGCGTCGCGCGAATACGTTACATCCGCATGCGAATACCGCACGTAGGCGGAAATCGCATCGAACTCAATTTTGAGCGTTAGAGGGTGATGGACTACCGGATGTCGAGGCGTAGCCATGTATCGTCCTGTTGACAGGCATCTCCCTGTTGTCGCAGAGGCCGCGGCTCTTCCGCGGGCGTTTTGGTTATCACGCCGCCATCGTACCGAGTTGTCTTGCCAGCCGTCCGGCAGCAACACCTCGATTGCAACGTCAGACGCATGGCACAAGCGCGACGCACAATAATACCGTCGCGCGCTAGTTCACGGCTCGGCTGGCGCGCGGCACCGCGAGTCGATTCAAGAATCACGCGGCCGGCGTTCAGTACACCAGCCGCCCGACGCTGGCCGGAGAGCCGGGCATCGTTACGTAGAAATCGCCGCCGGCGGTAGGAAGCATTGCGTTGATGCCGTTCGGTGCACTCGCGATTACGTAGAACGTTACCGTGCCGTTTTTCGACATCGTTCCAAGGCGGCTCGCGCTGTATCCATCGATAAACCAAAGGTTGCCGTCACCGCCGCGGTAGAGCCCAACCGCCCAATGGTTCGCCGGAACGGGGTACTCGGTTATCGTGCCGCTCGGCGTTATTTCGGCGATTTTCGACGACGGGGGCCCACCGTTCTGCGTCGTTTCGGTGAACCAGATGTTGCCGTCGGGCCCGGTCGTAATCGCATCGGCATAGTAGCCGGAACTAGCGCTCGGAATGGAATACGCGGTCGCGACGCCGCTCGGCGTTACCTTAACGATGCAACGGTTGTCCGAAATCCAAACGTTGCCGTCGGGTCCGGTGGTGAGCTGCGTCGGCGATCCGTAGCCGTTGCACGACGGCAATGGGTAATCCGTCGTTACGCCCGACGTCGTCATCGAGCCGACCGCGTTGCGATTGGCTTCGCTGAACCACACGTTTCCGTCGCTCCCGAGGGTCAGGCCGATCGGAAACACCATGCCGGCGTTGGGATCCCGATAGAGCGTCAGCGTTCCGTCCGAGGTAATCTTCCCAATACCGGAATCGTTTGGCGTGCCGATCGAGTACGCCTCAAAATTGAACCAGACGTTTCCGTCCGAACCCGTTACGATTTCGCCCGGATCGAGCGTCGAACCGGCCGTCATGTCGGGGAATAGCGGCAATACGTACTCGGAAAATGACCCGCCGAGTGTAACGTGTCCAATTTGGTCACCGTAGTGCTCGGCATACCAAATGCTGCCGTCGCGGGCAACCGTCAATTTCGTAGCGATTGCGCCAACCGGCGTCGTTTGCACCACCGCCGGATTTACCGGCAACGTCGTCCCTTGCAATCCACCGGCAACCGCGCCTGTTGCGGTTACCGAGATGCTGCTGCTGTACATAGAGCCGCCGTTATAGTGCAGCGTCACAATGTCGGCCGGCGAATGGAGCGTGGCCGTCGAGAGCGTGATCGCTCCACTGCCACCGCTTGTCGTGTCGGTGCTGCTTAATCGAAGCGTCAACGGATTTCCACCGGCGTCCACGTACGTGCCCGCACCGACGATCGCCTTGCCGTCGCGATCTTTAACCAAAACGGTGAGCGGTTCCGAAGCAGCGGTTCCCGCCGCCAGCGGATCGGCCGAAAGAGCCACGCTATACACAATGCCGTTGAACGTGACGCTCACCGTGTTAGTTTGATTCGCCGCGACGGTCGCCGTAGTTGAACCTGTCGAAAGCGCATTTCCCGCGCCGTTACTTTGATCGAACAGCGTGATCGTGAAGGCGTCGGTGCCTACCGGCGCTTGGACGTCGCCGTCGCAGGTGCTTGTGCATTCCAATACCGCCTCGGTCACCGTCTGCGCGCCGCTTTGCCGCACCGCGATCGCCGCCGATTTTGTCGCCGTCGAAACGTAGAGCGGCTTTTTTCGCGCGGCCGCAACGCTGCTTGAGGTTTGATCGGCGACGGCAATATGGAAATGAACCGTGGCCGTTTGACCGCCCGATCCGCTGCCACTCGGCGGCAGTTGCCCTCCGCCGCCCCCCGAACACGCCGTCATCAAGAAGCTGAGCGACGCAACAACCGCTGCGCGCGCCGTGGTTCGTTTGCTCACGCTTAGTACCCCGTGATCTTTCCGACGAACGCGCCGCGCGTATACCAAAGGTTTCCGTCCGGCCCGCGGGTGATTGCCGAAATTGCCGGAGCGGTGATACTCTCCGTTGGATCGTAAATCGGCAGGTAGTACAGTTCCAACGTCCCATCCGTGCGCCAGCGTGCAAGCTGGGTGCTGCCAAGGATATCCACGCCGAGCGAAACCCACATCGCCCCGTCGCTCGCAATCGCCGGCGCTCCCGTTTCAAACGCATTGGGTTTAACCGACGACAACAGCGAACCGCTCGTCGAAAATTTATAGATCGTGCCGGAATTGGATGTAACGAAGAGATGACCGTTGGTATCGGCGGCGGGTGTCGCAAAAAAAATTGGCGACATTCCATACTTCAATGGCGGATTATTTCAACGACATCAAATCGAGTTAGCGCACGGCGACATAGCTATACCCGATGTCGCATTTGAGAATCTATTTAAATTCTTCGAGGCATGGAATTGGCATCTCGATGAGCGCCCGATTACGGCTGGAAACGAAATTAATCCCGATGTACTAGGTTACATTTTTGAACGTTACATCAATCAACGGCAAATGGGCGCTTACTATACGAAAGAAGACGTAACAGGATATCTCTCAGCAAGCTCGCTTTTGCCTACCATTCCGATATGGTTGCTGATAAGGCTAGGAGCGCTTTTGAGGGGGACGGCTCGGTATGGCGGCTGCTTAGAGCGGATCCGCGGAGATACATGCCGGGTGCAATGTTGCATGGAATTGATAAGCCACTGCCGCGTGACCACGACCCTTCGCGAAATACTATTCGCCCGAGGTGGCTCGATGATGAAGCTGATCTTGCGTATGGTCTCAGCGGCGAAACGTGGTCCGATGTCCTGGAACGAAGAGCGCGTGCAAGTGCGATAGAGCAGTTGCTGAGTTCCGGAGACATTCAATCGATAGAGCCACTTATTCAATCCAATTTAAACATCAATCAATTCGCACAGGATGTCCTCCAGCAGTCCGATGAGACCCAGCTGAAGGCATGGTGGGATGCTCTTAACCGCGTTACCGTGCTAGATCCGGCTTGCGGATCAGGAGCCTTCCTATTCGACTGCCGATGAATATCTTAGAACCATTGTACGAAAGCGCTCTCGACGCTATGCAGGCGATAATCGACGATGCTGCGATTGTGAGCTCAAAAAGCGGCGGAGCGAATGACGACGGGCGATACAATGCCTTCAGGTCGGCACTGGAATACGCTGAACAGCATCCCATCCGATCGTATTTCGTCTTAAAAGCGATCGCCCTGAACAATTTATTCGGTGTAGACATAATGGAAGAGGCGGTCGAAATATGCAAATTGCGTCTATTCCTGAAACTCGTTTCCGAATTGGAAGACGTGAGCCACGTCGAGCCGCTCCCTGATCTAGACTTTAATATCAGATGCGGGAACAGCTTGGTGGGCTTTGTAAGCCACAGCGAGTTAGAAGCAGCGGCAACTCTGAGGCTCGACTTTGAGGAGATGGGGAAACAGATTGATAGTGCAGCCGTTGAAGCTGCTGCCGCGTTTAAGAAGTTCCGTAACGTACAAGTCGATATCACCGTATCACCGCTGGTAGTTACCGAATCAAAACAAGCCCTTTCCGTGAAGTTGAAGGACGTTGCATATAAAGCGAACGCCTGGCTAGCAGAAGCACACGGTGTTGGAGGGAAAGGCGGAGGTGCCGTTGATCGTTGGGTGGCTCGTGTAAAACCATTCCACTGGTATACGGAGTTCTTTTCCGTTTTAGACGCCGGCGGCTTCGACGTTGTGCTGGGAAACCCACCGTTTTTAGAGGCTAGTCAGGTGGATTATCCGCTCGGTGGTTTCCGCGCAAGTGCGAGCCGCACGGTCCATGGTTGCTTTGTTGAGAGGTTCACGCAATTAAGGCGTCCAGGCGGCAGTATTGGAGTTGTTATGCCGATGTCGGTTGTGTCTACTCAGCGCATGACGACTGTCCAAAATGAAATCGAACGAGGTAGCATGTCGCTCTATGCAAATTTCGCATGGCGCCCGGCAACCTTATTTTCTAATGTCAATAGGGCCATAACACTGATTGTTGCCCGTCACGGCGTTACGAATTCCCGGACATTTACCACCAGCTACATGAGATGGCTTTCGACGGGCCGCGAAACGTTGCTGCAAACGATGCATTATTTCGAAACGGAGACTCGCAGGCCGTCATTTTGGGTTCCGAAGCTCCGGTCGAAAGTGGAAGTGGAAATCCTTGAAGCGATGTTCCGCAATGGCACAGAACTCGAACGGCATCTTGGCGGCCGGATAAATCCGATATACTATAAGTCTACCGGCGGTCTGTACTGGAAAGTGTTCACCGACTTTCCGCCGAGATTCAGGATCAATGGCAAGAAAGCAGTATCGTCTCGTCAGAAAGTATTATATTGCCGGGAGTTTTCCGAAAAGCCGGCAATCGTTGCGGCGCTTGCGTCAAACGTTTTTTGGTGGTGGTACACGATAACCTCGAATCTGCGCGACCTAAACCCTTCCGATATAAATGGTTTCCGGGTGCCGCAGCGTGCGCTTAAAGATGAGAGACTTCAGCGCCTTGGTGAAGAGTTGATGAAGGATCTAGCCGATAATTCGGTCACCATGACGCGTCGCCAGCGTACGACGGGAGAAACCGAGGTTCAAAGCTTTAGAATAAAGGCGTCAAAGCCGCTGCTGGACCAGGTAGACCAGCTACTTGTCGATGCTTACGGTTTGTCGGTGCAGCACGCTGAATTCATAAGTTCCTACGATGTGGCTTGGCGGATGGGAACGCTGAGCGGCGACGAGGAAGACAATGACGAGGAATGATCAATAGCAGCCTTGACAGCGATATGGCATTTTGCGAGTCTGACGCACAAGAAGGTCGCGCCGCGTACCTGATCGCATTCGGCGATATACGCAGTGGACCGGACAGGGCGATTGCTGCCAGCGAGGTCTTTGATAGGCTTTGGAGCGCGGGCACCTGGTATTTGCGAAGAGAGAACATGAAGGTACGCAGTGGTGATTATCTGTTGTTTTACCAAAACGGCTTAGGTCTTCGCGGCACGGCAACAGTGCAGTCAAACACAGCGGTGGCGCATGGTGATGACCCGCTGTTGCGAGATTTTGATCGGGCTCGATTCAAACGGAAGCTGGAATTATCGGATAGGATAATTTCGAGTCCCCAATCGCCTTGGCTCCGGTATCGCAATGCTTTGATTTCATCACCAATAAGCGCCATTGGGGGCACGCAGTGCGTAGCACGCCTCGGAAGATTTCTTTGTCGGACCTGGCCACAGCGATTACGTTAGCAAGCAAGGTCGGACGACTGCCTGATCTTGAAATGTAGGTCGGCATGCTGGATAAGCGGTCTCTTGTTCGGATGACGTGCGGGAAAGTCTGCTCATTTTTTTTGCGAATCCGTTTTGATTCTTAGACTACTTAAGTCCTTATTTTGTACTATTTCACGCGATGGGCCCCCGAAAGTCCCTACCCCGAATGATCCGCAACCCCACGGAAGCCCGCGCCCGGGGCCAGTTCGCCGCGCCCCATTGACGGCCTGGGTGGGCCTCTGTTAGACTCTTCACCTATGCCCGTTGGCGCGTAAGCCGCTGTATATAGAAGAAGGGCGAGGTTGTTTGGCCGGGGGTCAGACGAGCTCGGCCTCTTTTGCGTGCGCGGACGACGGACATATGCGCGCAATCCTCTTTAAAAGGTCCAAGAGAAAGAATAATGGCGAAAACGACGGCTCCGAAGTCCCCCGCGAAGAGCTCCGCGGGTACCAAGAGCAAGTCGAAACGCGCCCCGGCCCAGAACACCGTCGTTTCGGGCGCGCAGTCGACCACCGTCCGATGCCGACGACGTTCCCGATGGCCACCGGCGCGTTCACCATCGAGCAACCGCCCGATCCGGGTCCCAAGCGCCAGCGACGCTCGTTCGCGAAGATCCCCGACGTCCTGGAAGTCCCGAACCTCATCGAACTGCAGAAAGCCAGCTTCGACTGGTTCAAAACCGAAGGTCTTGGCGAGGCATTCGCGTCGATCTCGCCCATCAAAGATTTCACCGGCAACCTGATCCTCGAGTTCGGCGAGCACTCGCTCGGCGAGCCGAAGTACTCGATTGAAGAGTGCCGCGAACGCGACATGACGTACAGCGCCCCGCTGCGCGTCCGCGTTCGTCTCATCACCGCCGAGTCGGGCGAAATCAAGGGCATCCCGGACCAAGAAATCTTCATGGGCGATTTCCCGCTCATGACCGACAAGGGCACGTTCATGATCAACGGCGCCGAGCGCGTGATCGTGAGCCAGCTCGTCCGTTCGCCCGGCGTGTACTACAGCCAGGACTCCGACACGAACAGCCGCCCGACGTACAACGCGACGATCATTCCGAACCGCGGTGCGTGGATCGAATTCGAAACCGACAACGGCACGAAGAACGACGAAACCGAAGGCACGATCGGCGTTCGCATCGACAAGAACCGCAAGATCTACGTCTCGACCTTCATCCGCGCGCTTTCGCGTCCGGATCTCGGCCTCGAATTGGGAGAGCGACGAAGCGATTCATCGCGCTCTTCAACGATTCGCCGCTGGTTCGCAACTCGATCGAAAAAGACAAAGACGTCAAGACGCGCGAAGACGCGCTGAAAGAAATCTACAAGAAGCTGCGTCCCGGCGAGCCCGAAAATGCGGAAAACGCCGAGAAGCTGCTCGAATCGCTGTTCTTCGATGAGAAGCGCTACGATCTCGCCGGCGTCGGCCGTTACAAGCTCAACGGCAAGTTCCACTACCGCATCGAGAATCCGGACGTCGAAGATCGCCTGAAGAAGCCGACGATCCAGATCAACGAATACGATGCGGTCTGGAAGATGCCGCCGATCGAGACGCGCTGCCTCACGCGCGCCGACATGATCGCCGTTATCCGCCGCTTGATCAAAGTCGCCACCGGCGTCATCGCCAAAGACGACATCGATCACCTCGGCAACCGTCGCGTGCGTTCGGTCGGCGAACTGCTGCAGAACCAGTTCCGCGTCGGTTTGCTGCGTCTCGAGCGCGTCGTGCGCGAGCGCATGACGGTGCAAGACATCGAAACGGTCACGCCGCAAGCGCTGATCAACATCCGTCCGGTCGTGGCCGCGATCAAAGAGTTCTTCGGATCCTCGCAACTCTCGCAGTTCATGGACCAAACGAACTCGCTCGCCGAACTCACGCACAAGCGCCGTCTCTCGGCGCTCGGGCCCGGGCGGCCTTTCGCGCGAACGCGCCGGCTTCGAAGTCCGCGACGTCCATCACTCGCACTACGGCCGCATCTGCCCGATCGAAACGCCGGAAGGCCCGAACATCGGTCTCATCGGTTCGCTCGCGACCTACGGTCGCGTCAACAAGTTCGGCTTCATCGAAACGCCGTATCGCGTCGTGAAGGAACGGCGTCGTGACCGACGAGATCGTCTACCTCACGGCCGATCGCGAAGACGAATACATCATCGCGCAGGCCAACACGCCGGTCGACGAAACGTCGGGCAGAATCATGACCGACACGGTCGTCTGCCGTTACGCCGAAGAGTACATCGAAGAACCCGCGCAGCGCGTTCAGTTGATGGACGTTTCGCCGAAGCAGATCGTCTCGATCGCAACCGCGCTCATTCCGTTCCTCGAGCACGACGACGCGAACCGCGCGCTCATGGGCGCGAACATGCAACGTCAGGCCGTGCCGCTGCTTCGTCCGGACGCGCCGATCGTCGGCACCGGCATGGAGTATCGCGCCGCCAAGGACTCGGGCAGCCTGATCGTCACCGATGTTGCCGGCACCGTCACGGCGGTCGACGCGAAAGGCATGACGCTCACGCTCGAAGACGGCACCGAGAAGCTCTTCGAGTTGCTGAAGTTCGTTCGTTCGCAACGCCGGAACGTGCATCAACCAGCGTCCGATCGTCGCGCTCGGCGAGAAAGTCGTTGCGGGACAAGTGCTCGCCGACGGCCCGTCGTCCGACGAAGGCGAACTCGCGCTCGGCCAAAACGTGCTGGTCGCGTTCATGCCGTGGGAAGGCTACAACTACGAAGACGCCATCCTGATCAGCGAACGCATGGTCAAGGAAGATCGCTTCACCTCGATTCACATCGAAGAGTACGAGTGCGAAGCCCGCGACACGAAGCTCGGGCCCGAAGAGATCACGCGCGACATTCCCAACGTCGGCGAAGACGCGCTCAAGGATCTCGACGAGCGCGGCATCATTCGCATCGGTGCGGAAGTGCGTCCGGAAGACATTCTCGTCGGTAAGGTCACGCCGAAGGGCGAAACCGAACTTACGGCCGAAGAGCGTCTGCTGCGCGCGATCTTCGGTGAGAAGTCGCGCGAAGTGCGCGACACCTCGCTGAAAGTTCCGCACGGCGAAAAAGGCAAAATCATCGACGTCAAAGTGTTCTCACGCGAAAACGGCGACGAACTTTCGCCGGGCGTGAATCACTTGGTGCGCGTCTACGTCGCGCAGAAGCGTAAGATTCTGCAAGGCGACAAGATGGCCGGACGTCACGGTAACAAGGGCGTTATCGCGAAGGTTCTGCCCGGAAGAAGACATGCCGTACCTGGAAGACGGTTCGCCGGTCGACATCGTGCTCAACCCGCTCGGCGTTCCGTCGCGTATGAACCTCGGCCAGATCATGGAAACGCATCTCGGTTGGGCGGCGCGCATGCTCGGCATGAACGTTGCGACGCCGGTCTTCGACGGCGCGCACTCGGAAGACATCGCCGAATGGCTGCAAGACGCGGGCATGGCGGCCGACGGCAAGACGTGGCTGCGCGACGGTCGCTCCGGCGACCGCTTCGGCCGCCCGATCACCGTCGGCATGATCTACATGCTCAAACTCGCGCATTTGGTCGACGACAAGATCCACGCTCGTTCGCACGGGTCCGTACTCGATGATCACGCAACAGCCGCTGGGCGGTAAGGCGCAGTTCGGCGGCCAGCGCTTCGGCGAAATGGAAGTCTGGGCGCTCGAAGCCTACGGCGCAGCGTACACGCTGCAAGAACTTCTGACCGTCAAGTCGGACGACGTTGTCGGCCGCGTGAAGACGTACGAAGCGATCGTCAAAGGCGAGAACGTGATGGAACCGGGCGTTCCGGAATCGTTCAAGGTGCTCATCAAGGAACTCCAATCGCTGGCGCTCGACGTCAAAGTGCTCACGGAGAACCGCGAAGAGATCGACATCCGCATGCAAGACGACGACATGGGCGAACGCGAGCGTCAGGAGATCGGTCTTCTGATGGGCGACGATCAACCCGTCGTTTCGCAGACGCAAGTCGCGGCGCGCGAAGCGGTTGCGGAAGCGGCAGCCGAAGGCGCCTCGGCGTCGACGGCGCGGTTGCCGAACCGGTCGTCGAAGAGGAAGAGGAAGAAGAGGAAGAGATCGACGACAGCAAACCGCTGGACGCGACGACGCCTCTGCCCGACTCCGCCGCCGTTGCCGGCAGCGAACCGACGAAGAAATCTTCGAAGAGGAAGAGCAGCCCGAGGAAGTCGAGGAAGGCGTCCAGGGTTACGAACTCGAGGAAGAAGACGAAGAGAACTACACCGAGGATAAGGGCTTCGAAGACGAGGAAGAGGAGTCCAACTTCTCCGAGCATCACAACAACGAAGACGACTACTAGAAGTCTCTCGCGCAACGAAAAAGGCTCGGCTTTACCGCCGGGCCTTTTTCTTATGTAGTGCGGCCCGCAGCGAAAGCAAAATAGGTGCGGCGGAGAACCCCGTAGCGAGATGCACACGATGAAACGTGGAGTCGCGGCCATGGCCGCGGTGATCCTAAGCTTCGTCACCATGTACGGCGTTTGCAGCGCGCTGCACGTTGGGCCGTCGCCGGCGATTCTAGCGGCGGCGCTGTCACTTGGGCTGATGCGCAGGCCCGAGCCGCTATCGTGGCCGTCGTTCGGATCGAAATTGGCGCTGCTTCCGTTTATCACGCTTGGCGCGGCGCTCGTCGGCTTCGTCTTGTTGAAGTGGACGGTCGCCGGCGCCGTGCTGTTCACCGGCTGCATCGCCCTCTCGGTCTGGCTCCGCAACTTCGGTCAGGCCGGGCGTCGGATCGGCGCCACAATCGCGCTGCCGTTCCTTGCAATCCTCATCGTTCCGGTCCGCATCGATAATGAAGGTGGCTGGCCGGCAACGCTGCTTCTCGCGCTTTTGGCCGGCGTCTGCGCATACTCGTTTACGGCGCTCTTATCGTTCGCGATCGGTCGCGACGAAGTAACGCACAAGCCACATTTACCATCGCGAACGCGCGAGCGCAGCGGGCTCAGCGTTCCCGCGCGCATGGCGCTGCAAATGCTAACGGCCCTCGCACTGGCGTTTATCTTTGGTCTGCTCGTATTCCACCAACACTGGCCATGGGTCGTGCTTACGGCGTTCATCGTGTGCAGCGGCGCCATCGGCCGCGGCGACGCGATCTATAAAGGCCTTCTGCGCCTGCTGGGTGCCTTAGGCGGCACGTTCCTGGCGCTCCTGGTCGGCGGCGTGCACTTTCCGAACGGCATCGTCTACGCCGGCGCAATTTTCGCGTTCTTGTTTGTTGGCTTTGTGCTGCGCGATCGCAACTACGGCTATTGGGCGGGAAGCGTTACCGTAGTCTTCGCCTTGCTTCAGGGTACGCATACCGATGCACCGATGCTGCTCTTCGCAATCCGCTTAGCCGCAATTGTCGTCGGCGCACTGTGTGCGATCGCGGCCGTTTGGTTCGTCTTTCCGATTCGAACCGAGCACGTCGTAAAGCGGCGAGTCGGTGACGCGCTCATCGCGATGTCGGCAATCCTTAGCGGCGACGTGCCTGAGGCGGAAATTCAGTCGACCTTAGATCATCACACGGCGCAGCTAGAACGCGTCGCACCGCCGGTGCGCCTTCATCGCTCGCTCTTCACGCGCAAGGATCAAAACGTTCATCCCGCTACGTGGATCGACGATACGCACACGCTGCTTGTCACGGTACGGACTCCAGCGTTCGACCGCCGGCACGTCGCAACGGAATTGCGCCGCATACGCGACGCGTTACGCGGCTCAACGCCGGGCAGCGACGCACGCGCGAACGACTAAAGCGAAACGACCAAAAGCCCGGAGACGACGCCGTTGATACTTAGAAGCGGCGTGATGCGGGCGCCGTCGGAAAGATCGAGGCGTTCTTGCGAGACCATCGCCTGCAACAGATGCTCCGCCGAGGCCTCGTAGCCCGACGTTTCAGCGGCCTCGTTTCGAAAGAATGCGACGGGTTCGCCGTCTTCGATCCGGTACAGAGTAACGGCGTCGCCGAGCGCATCGAACGCTTGCGCAAGGAGCGCGCCCTGCTTTAACGTGCGCCGGCGCTCGGTGATGTCGCGGCCGACGGCAATCCAATGCGCGGCTTCGCCGTTGGAATCCCGAACCGGTGAACTCGTGAATTCGACCCAGAACGTGGAACCGTCCTTACGTCGCAGTTGAATCTCTTTGTCGTTGCGCTGGAGGTTCTCCGTATTCCAGCGGATATTGCCGAGCGTCGCTGCATCGTTCGTGCCGGCTAAGAGATCGGTATATGGACGCCCCAAAACCTCGTGCATAACGTATCCGCACGCGTACAAAAATGCACCGTTTACATACGTGACGAAAGGACCGCCTTGCGACGGTGGCGTTCCATCGAACATTACGACGAAATCGGCCGTTTCATCGATCGCGTGGTAAAGCGTGCGACGTTCGGCCTCGGCTTGGCGCCGTTCGGTGATATCGCGGCAAATGGTGATGTAGCGCTTGACGAAGCCGTCGGCTTCACGAAGGGGAGTGCAGCGAACTTCCGCCCAATACGGCGTGCCGTCTTTCTTGAAGAACTGTGCCTCGAATTGCCGCGCGATGCCGGCGCGCATGTCTTCTAAAACGCCTAGAAGCATCTCGCGGTGCATGGCTCGGCCCAAGCAACGTCGGGGTCGAACCCGACTCGATTTCTTCGCGCGAAAACCCGCTGTGATGCAAGAAGTACTCGTTGAAATACACATAGCGCGACGGCCAAGCTTCGCCCTCGCAAAATTCGTGCACCGAAACGGCATCTTGCGCGCTTGCGAGCGCGGCTGCGAGAAATGAAAAATCACTCGCAGAAGAAGCGACGAGCCCGCGGGTACTCATATTGTTAGTATCGTGTTAAGCTGCGCGCTTTTTAAGGGCAGACGGACGCATGCCTAATAAGCTGCCAAGCTCGATTGAAAGGGAACCACCATGCAGATCCGCCCCGCCACGGAAGATGACCGGCACTTTGTCTTGAGTCTCGCGAAGCGCTTCGCGATCGAAGAACTTCCTTCGTGGAGGACGCCGGACGAAGTGGCTGCGGGCACGCGCTTTAGACTCGAGGAAGCGCTCGACAATCTCAGCGCCCGGTCGTCGTTCCTTATCGCCGTACAAGACGACGGTACGCAGGCGGGCTTCGCGTGGGTGACCTTGATTCGCGATTGGTATACGATGCGCGACATCGCCAAACTCGAAGAGATCGCGGTCGCACAGGAAGGCGTTGGCGCCGGCGCCGCGTTGATGTCCGCGGTAGAAGCATGGTCGCGCGAGCGCGATTGCGATTTACTCGTGCTCAACGTGTTACAGAAGAACCAGCGCGCACGCCGTCTTTACGAGCGCTTCGGCTTTCACGACGAGCACACGCTCATGACCAAAGATCTGCGCGCTCAAGATTGAAGCGCGCGAGCGCAAGCAAAGGTCGTGGCGGCCGCGCGTAGTTATAAAGGCCCAGTCGATAGGAACGCCCACCCGGCCGCTCAGAACATCCGCGCCATGAATAAGGGTGTCCTATTGGCGCTTTCAAGCGCTGCGATTTTTGCATTTACCGCGGAAACGCCGGCGATTGCGCCTGCGACCGCTTCGTCTCCCTCGCCGGCGCTCGTGCAGTCGCTGCGCCATCTCGAGTATCACTTCGCCGTCACCTACACGACGACGGGCGAAGGCCACGACAGCGGCATCGGCACCACCGGCAGCGGCGTGATCTCGTATCAAGGCAGTGCCGGACGGCAAGGCTCGGTCGTTATCGATGTGGTTGGTGTGGCGAAAGACGGCGGTTTGGTGATTCGCGCGCAAGAAAACGCCGAAGGCCGCGTCGGACAACGTCCGCCGGTGACTTGTGCCGTTTACGGCGACAGCCGCGTGCTGTGCGCAGACACCGTGAACGCGCCGACGGATGCGATGGCCGTGCTGCTTTCCCATCTCGGACGCAACTTCTACGATCCGTCGATCGTCGACGACAAAGGCCACTGGGAACGCCGCCTGGACGACAAAACGATGAAGGTCGTCACCTCGTTCTCGATGCCGGCGCACGCCGACGGCAAGCCGGCGACGATTTACGAACACCGCGACATCAAGTCGCTCGACGGCACGCAAGATGATATGACCGAAGATTCACGGATCTCCTACGACATCGACCTGTCGGTTCCCGACTCGATTACGAACGAAGCAGCAGAAGCCTCGCGTGGTGAGGGCTACATGCGTACGAAGATCGACCTGACCCTCATGAAGGATTCCTTCGCGAAGCCGTAATCAGTGTAGCTTCCTGTACAAATAAGGGAGCTCATTGAACGGCTGAGGAAGTAGCGGCGCGTGGGTAGTCTAGGTCCAGCCGCCATGTCATGGCGACGCGTGGCGCTTATGAGCGCCGGGTTTTTGCTATTGTGGCAGGCGGCGCCGTGGGTGCCGCCCGCCGCACTGGACGTCTTGCTGCTTCTGTTCTTAGGCTGGCGCTTTGCTCCGTTGATCCCGCTCGCGGCGCTGGCACACTGGTTCCTATTCCATGGCGTGCAGCCGGTTTGGGCCGTGCTTCTCGCGCAAAGCGCGACTGCAGCGATTTTCGCGACGGCCGTGTGGTATGTGAGGCAGAAGCTGCGCATTGCGTTGCCGCTACGCACAATACGCGAGATCGCGATATTCTGCGGCGTGGTGTGCATCCTTTCGCCGCTGCTCGCTGGTTTCGTGACGATGGCGATCTACGGCGCCTTCGGCCTGTTCTCGTCGAGCGACACGTTGCGGATGTTCGTGCAAGCTATGCTTTCGTATCCGGCACCGATCGTTGCGATCGTCCCCTCGATCGTCACGTTCGCCGGATGGCGTCAACTCGAATCGCCCGCCGAACATACCGATCCAACGCGTGCCGAGCTGACGGGATTCATGGTCGCGACCGCCGTTTTGGTTATTGCCGGCATCGTGATCTCGCTCTATACGAACCAACCGCTGCTGGATTTTTCGTTCGTGACGATTTCGTGGCTAGCGATCCGGTACGGCTTGCGCGGAGCGGTGCTCGGCATCAGCACCGCATTCGTCGCCGCGACCGGCATGCACGGCATTATCGAAAGCGGCGCCCGCATGCCCGCAAACTCGCTCGCCGAGTACGAAGGATTCCTCATTGCATCGTCACTCATGGCGCTGCTGCTGGGCGGCCTCACCACCGAACGGTGGGAACTGCTCGCCCGTCTGTCGCGCCGTGCGTATGTAGACGAACTCACCGGCTTGCCGAACCGCGATCGTCTGGTTGAATGGATCGAGCGGCATCGTGACTCCGCCGTCGTCCTCGTGATTCTCGATGTCGACGATATGCGCGTGCTCAATCAGGGCGTTGGCCGCAGCGCTGTCGACCGCGTGCTGCAGGACATGGCCGTGCGGTTGCGCGCCAGTTTTCCAACGTCGCATTTTATCGCGCGCGTAAGCGCCGACGAATTCTCTATTTCCGTCGTGGACGATCGCAGTCCGCACGCGCTCATGTCGGAACTGCGCGCGTTCTTCGAAGTCCCCTTCGAAATCGACGGGTCCCGCATCTACATTTCCGTTTCGATGGGCGCGGTACGCATGGTGCGCGCCGGCTCCGCCGACGACATGTTGCGCAAGGCCGATCTCGCGCTCGATAAAGCGAAGGTTTCTCCGATGCGCTCGATGGTGTACGCGCCGGAACTGCAATCGGGTACCGGTCCGTCGCTCGTCGGCGAGCTTCATAAAGCGGTTGTAAAGCGCGAACTCGTGCCGTTCTTCCAACCGATTTTCCGCTACGATCAGGAACACGGCGACTGGCAAGTCGTTGGTGCCGAAGCGCTGCTCCGATGGATCCATCCGGATCGCGGTATCGTCTCGCCGGCAAGCTTCATCGATATGCTCGAACGCTTGTCCATCGGCGAACACGTCGGCTGGGACGTCATGGAACAAGCGCTGCTGCAAGCCGGTGAATGGCGCCGCGAAATTCCCAACTTCCGAGTGTGGGTGAACCTTTTCGGCCGTCAAACGCTCTCGCGCCATTGCGCGCAGCGCATTGCCGAGCTGCTCGAGCGCACAGCCGTTCCCGCCGATGCGCTCCTCGTTGAAATCAACGAAAACATCATCGCGAGCGACGAACGCGACGTCTCCGCGCTCGTGCAGCGCCTGCGCGAAATGGGCGTGCATACCGCGATCGACGACTTCGGCACGGGCGGTTCATCGCTCGGCCGCGTGCGCGACGTTCCGGCCGGCGTGTTGAAGATCGACCGTTCGTTCGTGACGCGCAGCGAAGTCGACGCCAAAGCCAAGGCCGTGGCTGCAACCGTCGTCCGTTTGGCATCCGAACTCGGCATGACCTGCGTCGCCGAAGGCTGCGAAAACATGATGCAGCTCCAAGTGATGACCGAGATCGGCTGCGAGTACGCACAGGGCTACGCGTTAGGCCACCCGCTGCCCGCCGATCTCTTCGCTCGCACTTTTTTAAGCCTCGAGTCAGCTTCCGGTTTTTAACGCGGGGGCTTACGTTTGGGAGAAGAGGCGGTAAGCGGAGAGTTTGCCGTCGGGGTCGACCTTGATGACGACGTTCATGGCGCCTTTATCGAAGTTCGCGCGATACGTGTACTCGTTTTTTGAGTTGTCGGCGTTGATGAACGTGAGACCCTTGTAGTCTCCGAGGGCGTGCATCTTGTCGGATAACGTTCCCACTTCACCGCGTGAAACCGTCGACTTCAGTTGGTCGTCGAAGTTTGAAGTGACGCCGTCGACGTCGTTGTTATAGACCGACTTCGTGACGCTGTCCGCGGTGGTTGCGGCGCTGCCGCTTGCACCGTTGCTCGCGCCCGAGTTGCATGCCGCCAGAGCCGCAAGCAACACGAGCGCAAAGCCTTGGCGTACGACCATTAGAGGTCGCCCCATCCGTAGGAGACCATCGCGACCTGCTGGTTATTCCGCTGGTGCGAGTTTCGCGACGCGACCCGTTGCGGTTGCGCCTGACGTGCAGCCACGAAACCGTTGTGCATGTTCAGCGAAGCGAGCTGGCGGCGCTGATCTTCAACGATCTTGTGCTGGTAGGCAACTTCGCGCTTTAGGTCGCCGTTGACCGCGACTTGCTGCTGGTAGGCGCGCTGCTCTTGATGATAGGCGGCCCAGGCGTCGTTGTTCTCGGACTGCAGGGCGGCCTGGCGTCGCGCGTCTTCCGCGTAGCGCTCGTGCACCTTTCGATTGTGATTGATGATGAGCAGGGTCGCGCCGGCGGCCGCCGCCCCAAAAATGATGTTTCGCGTACTTGCGGCACCGTCGGCCATCGCGGGCGCGGCCGGAACGGTGGTTGCGATTGCGCCGGTGAGCGCCAGCGCCGCGAGTGCTTGCTTCAGGTTCATAGTCCCCTCCTGGGTGAAGTAACGCAAAGCAGATTCCCGATTGTTCCAGCAAGCAAACGAATTACGGGAGCCCGTCTTGCGCACGCTTGCTTATTCCTCTAGCGATTGAGCTACTTTTGTAAAGCTACGGTAAAAAGCTTAATGTAAGCCGCAAAACGAGACGAGAAATTTTATCGTGAGCAAACTTTTCGTTTCCCGTCTTGCGCTTTTCGCGTTTCTCTCCGCCTCGCTGGCCGCTTGCGGCGGCGGCGGCGGTTCTCCGACCGGCGGACCCATGCCCGCCACGATCCCCGGCGACCCCTCGGCAACTGGAGCGACGACGTCACCGTTAGGAGCAACGGCGACGGCGACACCCGCGGCGATGTCGACGATGTCGATGACTGCGTCGAACGGCACGATCACCGCCAGCGGTAGCGTAGCCGGCATCTTCAAGGGCGGCTTCACGATGCAAACGGCGTCGCCGCACGGCTTTGTCCACATTTACACGAACTCGTCGACCCGATTCACGGGCGCTAAGCTCGCTGTCGGGCAGCAGGTTACCGCTGTAGGAACCGGCTCGTTTGCAAGCGTTACCGCGACAAGCGTCACGCAAGTCGGCGCTACCGGCGAAGTTGCCACGCCGACTCCGGTACCGTCGAAGACCAGCGCACCGGCCGTCGCGCCGCCGAATGGCAACTCGACGACGCCGCTGCTGCAGATGGCAAAAGCCAAAATCGCCCCATTCCAAGTCTTTGATGCCTGGGGCTCGCCGCGTGTGTCGGCTGCAGCGGCTGAAGCGGACGGTCCGCGTTACAGTCTCGTTTGGGGCGCGCGCCCGGGCATGGCCTCGGCGTGGCGCAAGAACAACTCGTCGCTGATCGCGAGCTACTACATGCCGCAAGAAACCGATGCGAGCTGGGTCTCGTGGGGCGGCATCGGTCACAACCTCGCGTGGTGGGAAGCGAATCATCCGGATTGGGTCCTGTACTCGTGCACGGCAAGCGGCACGCCGACCAAAATCCCGGCGTACGTTGGAAGCCTCCCGCAGAACATTCCGCTCGACATTCACAATCCGGCCGTCGTGCAGTATCAAGTGAAGCTCGCGGCGAGCTACGCGCTCAAGAACGGCTATAACGGCCTCGCGTACGATGAAGTGCTCTTCCAGAACATCGGCGGCGTTACGGCCGGCGCCGGCGCCTATGCATGCGGCATCTATCAGAACGGCACGTTCGTCCGTCGCTACAGCAGCAAGAACGACGTGGCGTGGGCCGACGACACGGTCGCTTGGGTGAAGGCCGCGCACGCAATTGCCGCCGCCAACAACCTGAAGCTGGTCGTCAATCACCCGGCCGGCTCGTACACGAACGCTAACGAAGCCGCGCTGCTTGCAAACGTCGACGTCGACCTCAACGAAACGGGCTACGCCGACTACAGCAACTACACCAAGAGCACCAGCCTCTTCAAAACCACCACCGACTGGACGCGTTATGCGCAAGCCCATGGCGCGGCTCCGATCACGATCGACAAGTTCTATCAGTCGGCCGCCGTTACGCCGGTGCAAGTCGAATACGGTATCGCTACGTATTTGATGAGCAATGAAGGCGGCTCGGGTCTCTTCATCAGCAATAACCCCGGTTACGGCGTCGAACAGTTCCACAGCGAGTACAACGTCGACTACGGCACGCCGTGCGCGGCGTACTACGGCGGCTCCGCAACCAACGCCGGCAGCCCGGATCTGTGGTATCGCCGCTACAGCAATGCGTTCGTCGTCGTCAACAGCGGCTCGACCTCGCGCTCAAGCGAAGTCGCAAATCTTCCGGCCGGTCATACGTACCGCGATCTGGAAGGACGTCAGGTTTCCAATGCGCTCACAGTTGCAAACCACGACGCCTACGTGCTGCTGACAACCAACGGTTGTAACTAAGGCACTAACGGCGCAGTCGGGACGGTGACCCCAACGGTCACCGTCGCCGGCGGTCCATAACGGTCGATGCTCGAGAGGTAGTGGGCGCTAGTCGCATTCTCGAGATCGACCGTTACTTTTACCCCGTCGCGAATCGGCACCGAAACGTGCACGCCAAGCAGCACGGAAGTTCCCAAGGGCTGCGTATTCAAGTCGTCGGCGTACGTTTGTCCTAAATAGCTCAGGCTGATTCCAGCGCCAATCTTCGACACCGTCGTATCGAAATCGATCCCCGCCGAAGCATTCGGAACGTACGGCAAATACTTGCCGCCGGTCGGGCCACCCGACGTGACACGCGCGTACTGCGCCGTTCCAAAGACCTGAAGCCGCGTTGCCGGCGAAAGCGCACGCGTGATCGTCAAGGTTTCTCCATCGGTCTGCGTGTGCGCGAAATTACTGCGAATCTGCGTCGTGGGATCGATCGTCCGGAACGAGATCGCATCGTTCACGAACGTATGAAAGCCGTCAAGTGCTACGTGCGTGCGTGCCGAGGTCCAGTCAAACCCTCCCGAAAGCGACGAGCTGCGTTCGGGCACGAGGGACGAATTTGGGCGATACGCGATCGGCCCGATCTGATAACCGCGCACGAGTTCGTTCAGAAACGGCGCGCGGAAGCCGGCGCCATCCGAGATACGAATCGCCAACTGCGGCGTTACGTCGTAACGCAGCGCGAGCCGTGGCGAGACGGCGCGATCCGCGCGCGGCGCGACCGTCGTGGTCCCCGATGCATTGACCACGTTTCCGCGAGTCAAGTTCACTTCGTCGCCGCGCACGCCTGCGACGATTTCGCCGTGCGTAAACGTGTAAGTCTCTTGCAACGCGAGACCCGCCAGTTGTTGGGCGCCGCTGCCGGAGCTTTGAAAGACGTTGTTACGGCCGAGCTGCGTGCTCAATCCGTTCACGGCCCGTTCGTCGGCACGCACGGCGAACTCCGCATGTTGCGATGCCGCGCTCCAATGAAAAGCAACGCCGCTCTCCGCGGTAGGTACCGACTGCGTGTAGCGCAGCGTTCCGGGACTTTGCGGATAGACGTCGGCGCGGTTCGTTATCAAAGTGTCGCGTGTATATACGTCCACGCCGATGTTCTGCGTTGACGTGGAGTGAGCGAACCGTAACGAATTTTCATGGAGGCGCCGCCAGAAATCGTAATTCGGACGCCCTTCGAACTGATAATCCCATGCGCCGCGATAGCCGTATTCAACCGAATCGTGCGCAGTGGGCGAATAGCGAAGGCGTAACGACGCCATGCTCGTTTGCGACTGCGAGGGCTTGTCGATCGGGCTCTGGTAGCCCGGCGTAAGGGCCAGATACGAAAGTTGCGACTGCTGTGCCGAGATCGACGCCTGGAGCTTCGTCGAAATCGGGATCTGGACGTTGCCGTAGTTCAGCAGCGAGTTGTTCGTACCGGTGCCAAACGTGAAGGCGCCCTGCGCCTCTTCCCGCGTGCGCGCCGGACCGAATGTGTCGAGCTGAAGCACGCCGCCGATTGCGCCCGCGCCGTACAATGCCGAACCGGCGCCGCGCAACAACTCTGCGCGAACGATGTCGTTGGCCGGATACTCTGCCCAGTCAACTTGCCCGCCGAACGCGTCCTGCGCCGGAATTCCGTTTGCAAGCACCAGCCCGCGATCGTTCCCGGCCCCCGTAAAGGACACGCGCAGCTGGCCGTAATTGGTAAAGTTGCTATTGCTGCGCGTGCGATCGAAGCCCGGAAGGTTTCTCAGCACAGCGTCGCCCGTAGCTGCCGCCGTATTCGCTAGCTGAACGGAATCCATCACCGACGCTGCGACCGGCAGCTTGTGAAGCGTCTGCGGGGACCCGGTGGCGACGCGCACGGTCGTAATCACGGGCAGGGGAGACGCTGATGGCGTGGGTGATGGCGACGGTGAAGTCGTGACGGCTGCGACGGCGGCTACAATCGCCGCGATCACGTCAGCCCATGGCGCAATGCGAACACCGCTGCAGAAACCCGATCGCCGACGTCGAGCTTATTGTATAAATGCGCTAGATGCGTGCGCACGGTTGGATACGCGCACTCCAGCTGACGCGCGATCTCTTCATTAGAATAGCCTTCCACGAGCAACCGCAGAATCTGCTGTTCGCGCGGCGAGAGACGAGGCAGCGCAACGCCGGCATCGTGTTCCTCGCGGGTTTCATGATGGAAGAGCGCGTGTGCAACCTCGGGGTCGAGCCAAGTTGCGCCGTCGGCGACGACTTTGATAGCCTTGCGAATGCGCGTTGCCGGGGTAGCAGCCATGCAGCATGCGTCGGCGCCGGCGTCCAAGGCGGCGCGTAGTTGATGTTCATCCACCATGCGCTTTAAGGAAAGGACACCCACGTCGGGACGAATTTGCTTGGCGGTGCGTATGAACCGCACGCCTTCACCACCGGCTAAGCTGAGGTTGACGATGAGCACGCGCAACGCGCGATTTTGGAGCAGTTCTTTGCCGCCCTCGGCATCGGCCGTGCCCAACAGTAATAGCTCGCGATCCGCGCCGAGCACTTCGGCTAAAGCTGCCGCAGTGGTACGGCGATCCGCCACGATGGCCACCCCGACCGGCATGGCAACACCGGGCCCTTTGACCGAACGATGGAGCATACGTTCGTCCTCCCGATGATGATGCAATTCAAAGTCGTCTGCACGGCACCTGTATTAGAGCTGCCGCCATCATCGAACCTGACGATCGTCAGGTTTGACGATCATCAGGGCGCACGATTGTTACAAGCAGTACCCTGGGACTACGCTTTGAGAAGCTGCATGAAGCCAGGAGTAACACATGAACAAACGTGTACTTGCTTCGGCATCCGCCGCCATTTGCGCTACGGGCTTGATCGTAGGGTTATTCGCCTGTCAAAACCGGGCAGGCGCCCAACAGCAAGGGACAATGACCGACACGAGCCAGGACGCATCGACGTGGACAATGCCGACGCAAAACTTCGCGAATCTCCGTCATAGCGCACTCAAAGAAATCACCACCGACAATGCCAAAGGCTTAAAGGTCGCGTGGATGATGTCGACCGGCGCGACGCGCGGCCACGAAGGCCAACCGCTCGTCATCGGAGATACGCTGTATTTCGAAAGCGCGTATCCGAATCACGTTTATGCGGTGTCGCTTGATGACTATCACATCAAGTGGCAATTTACGCCGAAACAAGATTCGTTCGCAACCTCCGTCGCATGCTGCGATCTTGTCAATCGCGGCGTTGCCTATGGCGATAATATGATCATCGCCAATGCGCTCGACGGCACGATTTATGCGCTTAATGCCACTGACGGTAAAGTGGTGTGGTCGGCGAAGAACGCCGATCCCGAACTGGGACAAACCGTCACGTCGGCGCCCTTCGTTATTGAAGATAAAAGCCGTGTCATGGTGGGCGTATCCGGCGGTGAGTTTGGCGTGCGCGGATACCTTACGGCCTTCGATCTGCACAGCGGAAAGAAAGTCTGGCGCGCGTACAGTGAAGGGTCGGATGCCGATGTACTTATTCCGGCCGGATTCAACGGCCCGAAGAATGCGGGCATCAGCACCTGGCACGGCGACCAATGGAAAGTTGGCGGCGGCACGACGTGGGGCTGGTATTCTTACGATCCGCAGCTCGATCTGCTGTACTACGGCACCGGCAATCCCGGAACGTGGAATCCATCGCAGCGTCCCGGCGATAACAAGTGGTCCATGACGATCTTCGCGCGTCATCCCTCCGACGGCACGGCCGTGTGGGCGTATCAGATGACGCCGCACGATGCATGGGACTACGATGGCGTCAACGAGATGATTCTCGCCGATATCAAAGTTCACGATCAGCAAGTGCCTGCGCTCGTTCACTTCGATCGTAACGGCTTTGCGTACGAACTCGACCGGCGCAACGGCAAACTGTTGCTTGCCGAGAAGTTCGATCCGTCCGTGAACTGGGCCACGCATATCGACATGACGACGGGACGTCCGGTGCTCGATCCGGCCTATAGCACGAAACAGGGATCAAACGTCAAGAACATTTGTCCCGCGGCTATGGGCAACAAAGATCAGCAGCCCGCATCGTTCGATCCGCAAACCGGCTACTTCATCGTTCCGACCAATCACAATTGCATGGACTACCAAGCTTTCGCCGTGAAATATAAGGCGGGATTTCCGTATGTCGGCGCAATCGTGAAGATGTATCCAGGACCCGGCGGCTATCGCGGTGCGGTAATCGCATGGGATCCGAATAACGGCAAGATCGTGTGGAGCGATCACGAGCGCTTCCCCGCGTGGGGCGGCGTCCTTACGACCGACGGCGGCGTAGCTTTCTACGGCACGTTGGACGGCTATTTCAAGGCGGTTGACACGAAGACCGGTTCCGAACTGTGGTCCCAAAAGATGCCTTCCGGAATTATCGGGAATCCGATCACCTACTCGTACAAAGGCAAGCAGTACGTGGCGATTCTTTCGGGCGTCGGCGGATGGGCCGCCCTTGGTCTTGCTGCCGGATTGACGAATCCGACCGCGGGCCTGGGTGCGGTAAACGCCGCGATGGATCTTGGGAGCTATACGAATCTCGGCGGTGACTTGGTGGTATTCTCACTGCAATGAGAATGATACGGGTCATGATTGTGAGCGCGGCACTGGCCGCGCTCACTTTAGGCACGGCGCAAGCGCAGACGCCGCTACGGGTCTGCGCCGATCCGGACTATATGCCGTATTCCAATCGCGCCGGTCAAGGGTTCGAAAATAAGATCGCGGCGATCGTCGCACGTGGCTTGAACCGGCCGGTCAAATTCGTGTGGGCGTCAACGCGCGGCGACGGCTTCGACGAAATGATTCACAACCAGCTCAACGCTGGGAAGTGCGATCTGATCGTCGACGTGCCGTATGCTATGACGACCGTCAAAACGTCGAAGCCGTATTACATTTCTTCGTACGTCTTCGTGTTGAAGAAGAACTCTCCGTACGACGTAACGTCGCTCGATTCACCGGCGCTCCAGCGAATGAAGATCGGGTACGAAGGCGACACCCCCGCGGAAAATGGACTGAAACTTCGAGCCTTGACCGTCAATGCCAAACACTTCGATACGGCCGATAGCGAGTCGGGGTCGCCGGCTGACATTTTAGCGGCTTTGGAAAGCAACCAAATCAACGTGGGGCTCACGTGGGCGCCGGCGGTCGGCTACTACCTTCCAAAGTATCCCGATCTCCACGCGGTTACGATTCCGAACTCGCGTACCCAAGGCTCGCCGGAGCAGTACAGCTTCCCTATGGCGATGGCGGCGCGAAGCGACAATACAGGACTTATCGATCAGGTTAACCGAGTCATCAGCAGCCATGAAGCGGATCTGACGAACGTGCTTCGTGCCTATCACATCAGCTTCTTCGAACCCGGAGGTTCTACATGAGCGCGCAACCGCGCATCGGCGTTGTGGGAACGGGACGCATGGGCGCCAATATGGCGCTGCGTTTGAAAGACGTCGGCTATCCCGTAACGGTGCTGTACGACATTCGGCCAGAATCCGCAGAGGAAACGGCAAAGCAGGTCGGCGGCAACGCGGTACGCACGCTTGGGGAAGTCACGCAAAACGCCGACGTGATCATTACCGTCGTCACCGACGACGCGGCGATGAACAAAATCTTTGCCGAGTCGGGCGATTCACTACTGAAAGACGCCAAGGGCAAGATCTTTATCAATACGGCCACCGTGACGCCGGGCATTCACGTAGAGGTCCAGCGGCGCGCGGAAGCCGTAGGCGCACATTCCATCGAAGCGTGTATGGCGAGCTCGATCCCTCAGGCGCGCAACGGGACGCTGTACCTGATGATCGGCGGCCGTAAAGAGATTTTCGAGCAAATGGAGCCAATGCTCAAAGAGCTTAGCTCATCGCTGAAATACATCGGCGAAGCGGGTCGCGCCGCGCAAGTCAAAGCGCTGGTCAATATGGTGATGAACATCAATACCGCCGGTCTCGCCGAAGGTTTAGGTTTAGCCGACGCGCTTGGCCTGGATTTGACGATGCTGCGAGAAGTGTTTTCGGAAACCGGCGCAAACTCGCGCGTGCTCCAGACCGACGGCGAAGACATGCAGAATCGCGAACACGACGTGTACTTCTCCGCGGAGCATGCCGCCAAGGACTCGGGCATCGCCTTAGGGCTTGCCCAGGACGTCGACTTGAAGCTTCCGCTTGCGCAAGCGACGTTCGACCAATACGAAACGATGAAAGCCGAGGGTCTTGGGAACCTCGACAAATCGGGCGTATCGGAGCTAACGTTCCTATCCCGCCACGGCGCGCGATCGCGCGACGCCGCTTCTACTCCCGCCTAGTCAAGTAAGGAGAAGACTCTACATGCAAAGCGCAACGTCGCAAAAAATCGTTCCATTGATGAGCTCCGACACTGCGGGTCCGCTCGGAGCGATCCACCTTCCGCGTCTCTGGTTGAAGCTGACGCTCGCGAGCAAGGGATTACTGCCCGACGATTACGACGAGTGCGGGCACGGCTTCGATGCGATGACCCTTAGCGGTCTCAATCTCGACCGCGATAAAACGATGGCCTTCGTCCGGCAAAACAAGCCGACGTATATGCAGTTCGAGCAATGGGTGATCCAGCAGAACGGCGGCTCGATTTCACCGGAAACGATCCGCAAGCACAACGACGCGGTGCATGGCTACAACCATGCCGACGACCTGGCGACGAAGATGCGCGGCTCCTCGGGCATTCAAGACGCGACGATTTCCGACGCGGTAACGTTGAATACGCTTGAAGACCTCGATGAAGTTCACCGCCAGGTGCACGGAGGATAACGCGTAGGTGAAAGCCATTCCAGCAGTTCTCGCGAGTGCCGCGCTCGTCGCGGTCGCGGCCGTTTCAGCGGGGCATCCGCGGGCGGCTGGTGCGCCGGTAACCTTTTCGGCAGCACAAGCCACGGCGGGCTCGAAGCAGTTCGCCACGAGTTGCGCGATGTGTCACGGCGCGTCACTCGAAGGCGGTGCCGGGCCGGCGCTTACCGGTCCGAATTTCAAGACTTTGAGCACCAAAGTGCACGCGAGCGTTTCCGATATTTTTACGTACATGACGACCAACATGCCGATGAACGCGCCTGCGTCGCTTTCGCATGACCAATACGTAAATGTCATGGCGTTCATCCTAAGCAAGAACGGTTACAAGGCCGGCGGATCGCCGCTGAGCTTTAGCAGCGCTACGAAGTCAAAGGCACCGATCGTTAAGGACTAATCGTGTGAGCGAAGACGGCCGGCTTCGCCATCACTATCACGATCAACGCGATGCGGAGTGTCTGTACTGTATCGATCTTCACGCAGCCAACGCAAAAAAGGCGTTCCCCCGCTCACGCCGACGGCTTGTTCCGACCCGTCATCCTGAGCTTGTCGAAGGACGAGCGCATCTCACCTTGAGCTTGCGCGATCGCTCCGGTTTGCGGTGTCCGAGAGGGGCTGTGTTGATATGCGCCTCTCGTTCGACAAGCTCACGATGACGGGGGTTAGAGTGTTCGGAGGTCGATTTTCGATAGTGCACCGTCCGGATCAACGTACCCCCGTCATCCTGAGCCCGTCGAAGGACAAGCGCATCTCACCTTGAGCTTGCGCGATCGCCTTACGTTTTTCGCTGACCGAGATGGCTTGTGTTGATATGCGCCTCTCGTTCGACAAGCTCACGATGACGGGGGTTAGAGTGTTCGGAGGTCGATTTTCGATAGTGCACCGTCTGGATGAACGTACCCCCGTCATCCTGAGCCCGTCGAAGGACAAGCGCATCTCACCTTGAGCTTGCGCGATCGCCTTACGTTTTTCGCTGATCGAGATGGCCTGTGTTGATATGCGCCTCTCGTTCGACAAGCTCACGATGACGGGGGTTAGAGTGTTCGGAGGTCGATTTTCGATAGTGCACCGTCTGGATGAACGTACCCCCGTCATCCTGAGCCCGTCGAAGGACAAGCGCATCTCACCTTGAGCTGCGCGATCGCCTTACGTTTCTCGGTGGTCGAGGTGGCCTGTATTGATATGCGCCTCTCGTTCGACAAGCTCACGATGACGGGGTAGAGTGTTCGGAGGTCGATTTTCGATAGTGCACCGTCTGGATGAACGTACCCCCGTCATCCTGAGCCCGTCGAAGGACAAGCGCATCTCACCTTGAGCTTGCGCGATCGCCTTACGTTTTTCGCTGATCGAGATGGCCTGTGTTGATATGCGCCTCTCGTTCGACAAGCTCACGATGACGGGGGTTAGAGTTGCCAAATGATGCGTAATCGAACGCTGCGTGCGAGGGGATAAGAAGATGGGACGTAGCCGGCGGTTCCATATGTCCACGGCAGAATTTGCGAGTAGCCGTTGCTAGTCGGAATGCCGTTTCCCAGTGTGTACGGTTTATTGCTGCCGAGTTGTTGCTGATACCAGGAGGCATAAGACGGCTTGCCGCCCGTGTAGCCCGGTGGTCCAATGAGATATGGATTGCTCGTCAGTTCGGTGGGAGCTGAAGTTCCAAAGAAGTTAGAGACATCGAGCACGATTGAAGTGCGCGGATGAACGTCGAGACGCGCCTCGAGTGAGACGAGCGTTTGCGGTGGCGTGCGAAGCGTATTCGGGTCGTTGCCCTCGGGAGTGCCGAGAGAACCGATATAAGGGTTCGACAAAGCGTTGAACGATTGCGAGGGATCGCGCAGGAAGTAATAGTTGTAACCCGGATTGACGTTATTGTCGTTGTTGACTTGCATCGGATGCCCGCCAGCGTCGAAAATCCAAACCTTACGCCCGACTCCATAAGGAAATCCGGTTTCGTACGAAAGCGACGGGATGATGCGCAAGTTGCGAGTTAAACGAATCTCGTACGATACTGACGCCTCAAGATCCGGAACGTACGACGCGGGAAAGAGATGTCCGGCAGCGGTCGCGGGCGCGTTGAGCTCGTTATACGCGAATTGCGAAGCGCTGGAGGAGAGCGCACGAATGTAGTCTGCGTCGAACGTAAAGCCGCTGCGTTGCATCCAGAACTCCAGACCGTGAGCGCGCAGCGTTCCGGCGTTGCTCGGAATGCCCAGCCCGTTCGGCACCTGCCCGTTGGCGATCGCCTGACGGAAGTTATAAGGCAGGACATCTATGCGATTTGTTTCACGTTGCGCGAAGTAGGTCAAACGTGCGCGCGTCGCGCCGCTATGTTCGAGCGAATACGTGAAGAAGTCGCCGGCTTCCGGCGCAAGCTGCGTTGTCGGCGCCGGGTTGCCGTGTTGATCGACGTTTGTAGAGTCGGTGCGGTCGACTTCGAGACCCTTTGGAACTACCGTCGTGCGATCGTAGGTCGTGCGGAACGCAAAGGCATCACCGAACCGGTACGCGAGCGATAGATGCGGATCGAGCGCGCCAATGGCGTAGCCGGGACCATCGCTACGAGCGATGCCCGCATGGACCGCGCGTAAAGTCATCCCGAGATCAAAACGCGGCGACATGCTCCACGTATCACCTAGATACGCGAGCGTCGTAATTATGCTTGGGTTCGAAGTGATCAGTTCGTCCGCCGTCGGAACGATTTGATCGAGCCACGAGGCCGACGAACGATAATCGACGCCGTAGTAGACGTTGTGCCGCTCGCCCGCGTCAGCTTGAACGTCGACGCCAATGCCGGTGAGACGCCCGCCCTGGCGTTGATAGATCGAAATGGCTCCGTCCGGAAATCCGTTGTCATCCCAGAACGGCCCGTTCGCACCGGCGCCAAACTGCGATTGGTAGAGTTGCGCGCGAAAGAACGATTTCGGCCGGGCGTGCGACCACTGCGCTTTCACAACATCGTAGGTTCCGCGAATCATCGAAGGCGTGTCGACTTGCCGGTCCGCCGGTTGGCCACCGGGAAATGCCGTCGAAGATCCGTTGAGAAACCCGTACGTCTCGCCGGTAAAGGGCGTTCCGTATTGATTGTACGTCGCTTCGCCTACGAGTCCGATCAGCGCAAGATCGTCGTGCTGACGCACTTGGTAATGCACGTTTCCGGCCATCGACCACTGAGCGCGCGTCGACAGCGCCAGACCGAACGTTCCGATCTCCGCGGGATAGAACGAATGTCCGTCGCCATATAAAAAATCTTCGCTGCCGGCAGTTCCGGCGAATGCGTAGCGCCATTTGAGATCCGGCGTCGCCCATTGTGACCGAAGCTGCACCTCGCGGTTGCCGGAGCCGATGCCCGTAGCCGTTTGCACCTCCGTCGTTCCGGGATACACGCCGGTAAGCGGGATTTCATTGATCACGCCGCCTAGCGCGTTATCGGATTGGGTCGTAAATCCAGCGAGCGTAACCGTGGTTTCACCGATGCCGGTGGTTGCGAGCTGCGCGCCGACAACGTTGCCTCCCGGCTCCGCCACGAGTCCTTGGGGAATTGGAACGGAGTCGTAGGTAAACACCGCATCATCAATCTTCCCCCCGCGAACGATTGCGTTGGCGAACGGATCTTGTTCGATGCCCGGCACGCCGGAGATGGCGCCTTGCACGGTGCCTCGGGTGTAGGTTGCAAGACCGGCGCTTCCGGCGGCCGGCATCTGCGCGCGAGCGGCGGACCCGGATACCGTGAATGTGTCGCTCGTCGATCCTGCGGTGAAGGCACGCACCGTCGCCCGGACCGTAGCGATGGTCTTGAGTTGCTTCACCAGTTGAAAGACCACCATTTGGCGTGTTCCTGCGAGAACGGTGATGCCGGCTTGTGAAAGGGAGTCGTAGCCGCCGGCATGCACGGAGACGGCGTACGTGTCCGGCGCGACGCCGTAGATGGCGAAGTGGCCCGCGGCGTCGCTTTTCGTCTCGAAGCGAGCCGACGGCGAAGTAGCCGTTACGTCGGCGTTGACCACGGGATGGTGATCGCTGTCGGAAATGGTTCCCGCGATCGTCCCGGTCGTAGCTTCCGCGGCGCGAATCGAAGCTATCGAAAGAAATGGAAGGAGTAATGCGAGCGAAGACGCGGCGAAGGCGCGTCTGAAGAATCCTGACATGGCGAACCCCGGAGCAGCGTGGTGTTAAAGGGCCACGGTTGCGCGCGGAGGCGCTCGAAGTTCACCTTGCCGGCTGCAAACATTGCGAGCCGGCGAAAGAACCGGTTTGCTACGCTCGCGCCGTAGCGGCGCACCGCCGGAGCGATTGCGGCGAATAAGCGAGAACGCCGCGCCGAGAATAAGGCCGGCTGCGCCGACTACTTGAGCGAAGCGATCGATGAGCCATCGCGCGATCGCGAAGACGGCAATGTAGACGACGATCGTAGCCGGCGCATCGTGCATGAGCACCGCATGCGGATCGAAGGGTGAGAGCCCGCCGAAATGGGTCTCGTAGCCTTCCATCAGCAGAATAACCGACATGGCGCCCGCGACGCCGAGAAAAAACTCGACGACGACCGCGGCTCCCGATCGTTGTTCGGTGAGCAATCGTCGCAACGATGGAAGATCGGCGCCCAGGAGCGATCCCGCGAGCACAAAGAGCGCGCACGCAGTGAGAAACATGACGATACCGACCGATTCATGGTGAGCGTCGTAAGCGCTTCCTGCGAAAAGGCCGGCGTCGACAAGTTTCTCGGTGGCAACGTTGCCAAGGAGCGCGCCGCTGAGCGTAACGCATACGCAGGCGAGCCCGGTATATCTGCTTATATGGTTCCTCTGATCGCTTTCGTTTCGTCCGAAAAACGGCGTTCGATTTGCAGAGCTTCGGCGAGGGCCCCCGCATCAACCGCTTTGCCGCCGCAAGAGTCTATCAACTCGCATACCATCATGCGCGCTTCGGGGTCGTCGGACGCGACGCGAATTTCACCGCGAGGCAGCGGCTCTTCGACGAAGGCTTTCACCACATGGCGGTTATCGAGTTTCTTCTCGAGCACGAGCGCACTATTTTCGGCGCCGTCAATGTGCGGTGGACGCATGGCGTCAATGACCACGCCGTCCTTATAGTCCCCCAGCTGCGTTAGCGTCTTGTCCATGTCTTCCCAATGGATCGCGAGGATCAAGGTCTCGCACGTGGCGGCTTGATTGTAGGTCGTCGTAGCGGTAACCGCCGGGTCGGCTAGCGCCGCGACCGCTTTGTCGGCGTGGTCCACGCCGTTAGGGTCGCTAAAGCTCACGGTGTGCCCGCAGGTCCGAAGCTGGCGGGCGATCGTCACCGCGCGATCGTCCGCACCGACAATTCCGATTACCATAACGTAACGATTTTACCACCGGGAGCCCGGCTTTACGCCAACCGCCAAGCTGGCGTTAGACGTCCCGCTTAAATCTCCGAAGCTCGATGTTGCCGTGTTTCTCCCGTATAAATATCTACGCGTTTACGGCGGCGTCCGGGCGAGCGGGGGCTTCGGTGCTTGCGACGACGCATGCAAGAACGTCATCGAGATGTATGCACCGATCCACGAACCGATCGCCGCGAAGACCACGTAGGTCCAATCACGCGTGTACGTGATTACAGCGAACGACGAAAGCAAATACCACACGCTGCTCCAGCTTGAGGCGGCAATTCGATGCCGTCCCGCAACCGCTGACGTGAAGAGCACGTACACCGCATCGGTTGCCGCCGTGCTAACCATCACGCCGATTGCCAGCAGCGGCTGAATCTGAGTCAGGTGCTCGAGCATCGCGCGCTCCTTGTCGGTGTGCGAGTTCGTTACGTGCTATGCGCGCCCGGGAAAGGCAAATGCCGCAAAGCGAAATAGGGCAACTGGCAACGATCATAGCATGCGATGACGCGCCGAGTCGGGCAAAAATATTTGCAATCTGTGACGTCGGAACTACTCGGCCCGCTATTGCTCCGCTGCGTTAGTGGCAAAGTCCGGGTCGGTGTAACAACCTGTACGGACTGCGCGCTGAAGGCCGGCGAGCATGTGTTTCGCGCCGCTTCCACTGGAAAGCACCGCGTTGGCACCGGCCATATGGCACCTTCTGGCCCACGTTCTCTGGAGATTCGACGACACAACCACGATCGCGCAATCTGGTAAGACGAAACGAAGCTGCCTAATCGACTCCAGCTGATCGCTTCGAAAGTGATCGAAGTCGACCATCAAGACCGATGGTTCATACGTCCCGAGTTTTGCAACGCCAAGAGCTTCCAAGCATCGTGGACGATCGTAGCCGGCCTCGACAAGTACACAACTAAATCTGTTAGTGGCATCTTGGTCGCTGCTCAGAACGGCACATCTGAGGTGCTCCATGAGTTCCTTGACTTCTCGGCTCCGCCGAAGAGCGACTGGAAGGGCGCTTAGAGAGGCCCTGCACGTAGTTTCTCATGGTTCTGGTATGCTGGTAATCGTGGTAATCGTGGAAATCATGGACAGCTTAGCAGCGCTTGCCTTGACGAGACGTGGCTTCGAGGCTTCGTCACTCTGAGCATCGACAAGCGCATCCGCCTTGAGGAGGCGGATGTGGCAGCGATTGAAACGCTCGCCAACGATGATCCCGCGCGCGTGCTCATTGCCGAGATATTGAGCGTCGTCCACGTGTCGCATTGGAGCTTCGCGCGTTTTAAGGATGCCGGACCCAACGATCAGTTGATCTCGTCCCACGAGAGCGAGAATCGCCGCGATGAGTTCGAATACTTAAGAGCAGAACTCCGATTGCAGCGGGAACAGACGACTAAGGGTCCCCGACTGGCAGCCACGCTCCGTACCCTCCAAAAGCCCTATCTCAGCGGAATCACGCTCGTGTTCGCGGGCATGCGACGGGAATTCGGATTGCTGAGCCTCCTGCGCACGGAGGAGCTCGGCTCTTTCACGTCCGCAGAAATCCAGGCGCTCGCCCTGGCCCTAGACTCGTCGACGGATCGACTTTCAGGCCTTCCAATCGCGGAAGCGTCGCCTGCCACAGCACCTGCGCACAAGCTCGATCAGACGGCAATGTACGTCCTCGATCGCGACCTAGCGGTCATCCTTTCCTGGGATGCTGAGGAGGGGCGGACTGCAGCGATTACTGCGCTTCATGCGTGCCTTGCGCAACGCTTACCGCCGGCAATCGAGGACGCTGTACGCGACGTTATCAAGACATGGACCGCCGACCAGCAGGCCATTGCGGTGGTACAGCCCGTCCCGTTTCTCACCGTTCGCGTCCAGCCGCTCTCGGGGGTCACAGGACTTTTCGTTGGCGTTTTGCTGGAGCGTCCGCCGGGCGGTCAGGTCTTCAACAGAGCGGCACGTGCATTCAATCTGTCTCCGCGCGAACTGGAGACTCTCGCGCACCTTTTGAGGGGGGCCACCCTCGACGAGGTTGCGGAGATGATGCACATCGCATCGTCAACAGTCCAAGACCATATTAAGAGCATGCTGGAAAAGACGGAGTCCCGCAACAGATCCGAGCTAATTGCAAAGGTGTTGGGCCATCACCGAAGCGGTCTTTAACTCGACGTTCCGGGTATTCCAGGATACCACTTAAGACGCGTCAGGGCTACGATTGTGATACCGCAGTTTGCGCCCGCGCCGCATTTCGTTGAGCCGCCAGCGTCTAAGCATGCGAAGGGGGCTCCGATGTTTCTATCGCTATTGTTCGTGCCGCTCTACGTAATCGCGTTGATATTGCTCTTTTCGAGCGTAAAGATTCTCCGCGAGTATGAACGCGCCGTCGTTTTTCGTCTCGGACGCTTTGAAGCCGTCAGGGGTCCGGGGCTCATTCTTATCATTCCGCTTGTTCAGCAAATCGTGCGAGTTGATTTGCGCACTGTGGTCATGGAAGTGCCCGCTCAAGATGTAATCTCGCGAGATAATGTTTCGCTGAAGGTCGATGCCATACTGTATTTCCGTGTGGTAGATGCAGAAAGGGCGATCATCCAAGTCGAAAACTTCCTGGGTGCTACGAATATGCTCGCGCAAACGACGCTTCGCTCGGTCCTTGGACAGCATGAACTCGATGAGATGCTCGCCAAACGCGACGAGCTCAATGCCGACGTCCAGAAAACGCTGGACGTGCAAACCGAATCTTGGGGTATCAAAGTTATCAGCGTCGAGATTCGCGAAGTAACCCTCACCGAAAACATGATCCGTTCGATCGCAAAGCAAGCCGAAGCGGAGCGTGACCGGCGCGCAAAGGTTATTCACGCGGAAGCGGAATTTCAAGCCGCGCAGACCCTGCTCAATGCAGCGCAAATTCTTTCAAGAGACCCGTCGGCAATGCAGCTGCGCTACTTGCAAACGCTTACCGAAGTCGGTGGCGAGCAGAACTCCACCATCGTTTTCCCGATGCCGATCGACCTCATCAAGCCGTTCCTGCAGATCATGCAAAGCAATGCGAGCGAGGCGTCGTCAAACGGCGCAAAGGTACCGGCCTGAGTCTATCCGGATTCCGCAGAACAAGGAGTAATTGATGGCCGAGCAATTTCCGAGCGATCGCAGCAGCGGCAAAGACGGAACCGTCGTTTATCTGTTGGCGGCGACCTTGAATCCAAACGAGAGCGGCGAATTCTCAGAGCGCGCGGCGCAACACCTCCGGGACGACGTAGCGGGTCTACCGGGCTTTCTCGATGCGCAGATATTAGAGGCGGATGACGAGACGAGCGTTATTATCGTTACGCGCTGGCAGACGCGGCACGCGTGGGCCCAGTCGCAATGGAATCAGAAGATCGGACAGGTTCTGGCCGAGTCGTTCCATTCAGCTGTAAAGATCGTAGATAGTATGTGTTACGAGCGCGCGGCGATTGGGCCGGCTCCGTCGCACGGCGAGCGCTTGACGTCGTCCAATCATTGAAAAACACCTGGTATTTATTGACTTTTTCTTTTCTCGATGCGAGTGCAACTTATCGTGGTGTGGCGGACGTCACTACGAATGCACAAGTGCTCATTTAAACGCACTCGTGATTTACAGAAAAGAAAACCATATGGATCTGACCAAAGGCACGCCGCGCAGCGTTCGCGACAAATTCCTCGGGATTGTGCAACTCGGCCGCACGACCGATAAAGCGCAAGCCGCAGCGCACGGCACCATCGGCGAATACGAATATAATTCCTCGATGGATAAAGGCCTGTTCGATTTCCTCGGGATGAATGACGTTGAGTATCTCAAAGTCGTTACCAATGCGAAGCAGGATTCCGAGATCGAGAATTACGTCAAGGGGTTCCTTGCGAAAAAGACGCCGCAGCAGATCGGTGAGTTTAATAAGCTCTGTCTAACGCAAACACCGTCGGGTGAGTCCTTGGAGCATTTCAACCAATTGCGGGACAAGATCGCTCCCGATCGTAAAGACGTGAGGACATGGCCGGACCTTCTCGACCTCGAGGAAGGCCGCTCGATCCCGCATCGCATGTCCGCGACCGTCAGCGCGTAGAAACAGGCATGCCGAAAACGAAAGGGAGCGCTACGCGCTCTCTTTCTTATTTCTGGGAATGCCTGGTATGTATAATGGTTGTGGGACTGTCGGCACTCGGGACGCGTCGATAGGCCCAGATCGGTTTAGGTTCCATGGAACGCGAAGAAGCCGAAGCGTTGGAAGACGCTCTTGCCGGCTTGGAAAATGAGGGTGGGCTCGCGCGCGACTTCGTCACGAAAGTCCGATCGAAAGCGCCTGGTGACGGCCTTGATGAACCCGAGTTCTGAAAACCGTAAGACAGATAGGGCATCAGCCGACTATGCGGGGGGCCGAATTCGATGGTGTGGACCGATCTGACCGTATCGCCCGGCGAAAAGCCTACCGCAAATACCATCATGTTCAAAGCTCGATCAAATCTCCGTGCTTTCGCCGCTCGTGCGTCCTTCATCAGCGACCACTCGGTAGAGTTGACCTGCTATTGCTAACGCGAATGACTGTGAGGTACTACAGTCTGGGACGAGACGTCCGACGTAATTATGACGGCGCTTTTGGGGTACGTGCCGTCCCCGTGCGCTATGATTTGCTCTTCGAGTACGACGCAAATGTTCGTTTTTGACCAAGCGCATCGAAAACTTCATGTGCCCGACGATCGTCGCATGGTCGCCATTACGTCGCTGCGATGCATCATTTGGCTCGCAGTGATGATCGCGGTGCCAATCGTGCTGGCTTGGTTGCAAGTACTGATCTTTGGGATCCACTCCAAATTAGCACCGCTGGACAACGTCCCCGCGGTCACGGCAAGCGGGGCGCAGAGCGGCTTTCCGATATGGGTTCGCTGGACACACTTTGCGACTTTGTTCTTCCTTGCTCTGCTGATACGCAGTGGCTTATCGATCCTTATGGACCATCCACGACTGTACTGGAACGACCATTGCACGCCCGGAACAGATTGGTTGCGCTTTACGCCGAATGATATTCCGACAGACCGTGTGTGGACCGCGAGAGACGACGCTCGCTACATTTCGCCGCTCATCGCGTTGCCCGGCTACAAGCACACGCCCGGAATGGGAAGATCATGGCATTTTGTTACGGACTACGGCTTTGTCTTCACGGGTGTGGTCTATATCGCCATGCTCTTCCTAAGCGGACGGTGGCCGCGCTTGATCCCTACGTCGTGGGCCATTCTTCCGTACGCATGGCAGACGTTTGCGCAGTATGCGACAGTTCACTTACCCGTCGAGCCGAACGGCTTCTACGCGTACAACGCGCTCCAGCAGCTTTCGTACTTCGGCGTCGTCTTCATATTGGCGCCGCTTTCCATCCTGACGGGTATTGCGATGTCGCCCGCAATCGACAACGCTTTTCCTTGGTATCCACGGATATTCGGAGGCCGTCAAGGTGCCCGCTCGGTCCATTTCTTGCTTCTGTGTGGATACGCCGTCTTTACGGTCGTGCACGTAAGCCTTGTTTTTTCAACCGGAGCGCAGCGAAATTTTAACCACATCGTTTTGGGCACCGACGACACGCACCCGCTCGGACTCATCCTTGGCTGCGTTGGCTTGGGTGTAGTGGTCGTCTCGTGGTTTGTCGCACACGTGGTCGCGTGGAAGTACCCGCGTTTGATCCAGCGCGCGCACAAAGCGCTCATCTTCCCGCTCGAGCGCGCCATGGCGGCCTGCCCCCGCTTTAACCCCGCCGAACGCTATACTCGCAGCGACGTCTCGCCATATTTCTGGCTGAACGGCCGGCTGCCTGATAGCGATGAATGGAGCCATCTCGCGGCCGACGAGTTTCGCGGCTATCGCCTGCGCGTCACCGGGTGTGTTGAAAATCCAGTCGAGTTGAGCATCGCCGAGATCCGCGCAATCGGACACGATGAACACGTGTCGTTGCATCACTGCATTCAAGGTTGGAGCGGAATCGCGCAGTGGGGAGGCATTTCCATGGTGCGCCTTATCGAGCTAGTGAAACCGCTGCCGAGCGCCCGGGTCGTCCAGTTTATCTCGTTCGGCGAAGGCACATTTGGAGGGACTTACTACGACACCCAACGGATGCAGGATGTTGCGAAGCCAGAGTGCCTTCTTGCCTACGAGATGAACGACGCGCCGCTTTCGCGCGGGCACGGCGCGCCGATACGCTTACGGGTCGAAAACCAGCTCGGTTTCAAAATGGTTAAATGGATTCGCGAGATTCGCTTCGTTGAGACCGAGAAGAACATCGGCGAAGGCTACGGCGGATCCAACGAAGATCAAGAATACTTCGACCTCTTGCCGTACATCTAGGAGGAAGGCACGTATGAAACTGGTGACCGGCATCGATGCCACGGTACTCGATCGCGCAACGTTGATCGCAGAATCAGGCGAATTTGCGATTTTCGACATAGGCAATGACACCTACGCGCTCGTACATCGTCACGCGGCGGTCGACTGGCAAGCCATAACGATTTCGGGTGACGCCCTCTTTCGGGTGCTTGAGATATTGGCACAGGCTACCCGCACGTTGTACCGAGACGTCGCCTCGGATCTTTCAAAGCTGCAGCATTTGTAACCGCATTATACGTCAGGCCAGCCAGCTGGGGAGCTAGCCGGTTGGCGCCTTGGTAGCTCTGCTGCACGAGCGAACGCTCCGCGATGCGCGCCGGCCGCTCGACAGGCTCTGGATGACGGTGCGCGTGGTGACATGGAGGGGCGGTCGTGGTATAATTCCGGTCTGTGCCCCGACCCTAGAAGAACTTTGCATACTAAGGAAGGCTGACGAGCCATGTCCTTTTGTGTGCGTTTGTGCTTTCCCGGGGTCAAAAGTGACCGGCGACGGTGGGACTGCTTACGAGACAACGTGAGACATGCGCCCTGCGTAGGCTGGAGACTTCGGCACCGTACTCATACGGAGTAACCGTGAACCTTATTGACGTCAATAACTTCGATGCGATGCGCATCGGCTTGGCTTCGCCCGAGCAGATTCGCGCGTGGTCGTTCGGTGAAGTCAAAAAGCCCGAAACGATCAACTATCGCACCCTGAAGCCCGAACGCGACGGGTTGTTTTGCGAAAAAATCTTCGGTCCGACTAAGGACTGGGAATGCCACTGCGGCAAGTACAAGCGCATTCGCTTCAAGGGCATGATCTGCGATCGCTGCGGCGTCGAGATCACGCGCGCGAAAGTGCGCCGCGAGCGCATGGGCCACATCGAGCTGGCGACTCCCGTCAGCCACATCTGGTATCTCAAGGGCGTTCCGAGCCGCATCGGCATTCTGCTCGACATGTCGCCGCGCCAACTTGAAAAAGTTATCTATTTTGCGGCGTACGTCGTCATCGATGCCGGCGACACGAATCTGACGAAGCGCGAAGTGCTTTCGGAACAGAAGTACCGCGAGGCGCGCGACAAGTACGGCAATCGCTTCAAAGCCGGTATGGGCGCTGAAGCGATCCGCGAACTGCTGCGCGATCTGAACCTGAAGAAGGCCCAAGAAGACCTTCGCAAAGAGTTCCGCGAGACTTCCGGGCAAAAGCGTCTCAAGGCTATCAAACGCCTTGAAGTCGTCGAAGCGTTTCTCCAGAGCGGCAACCGTCCGGAGTGGATGGTGCTTTCGGCCGTTCCGGTGATTGCGCCCGAACTGCGTCCGATGGTGCAGCTCGACGGCGGACGTTTCGCAACGTCCGACTTAAACGATCTTTATCGCCGCGTCATCAACCGCAACAACCGCCTCAAGCGTTTGCTCGAGTTGAACGCGCCCGAGATCATCATCAAGAACGAAAAGCGCATGCTTCAAGAAGCGGTCGACGCGCTGATCGACAACGGCCGTCGCGGCCGTCCGGTCACCGGTCCGAACAATCGTCCGCTGAAGTCGCTCTCGGATATTCTCAAGGGTAAGCAAGGCCGTTTCCGTCAGAACCTGCTGGGTAAGCGCGTTGACTACTCGGGCCGTTCGGTTATCGTCGTCGGTCCGTCGTTGAAGCTGCATCAGTGCGGTCTTCCCAAAGAAATGGCGCTCGAGCTCTTCAAGCCGTTCGTGATGAAGAAGCTCGTCGATCGCGCCCTGGCGCACAACATCAAGAGTGCGAAGCGTATGGTCGAGCGCGTGCGTCCGGAAGTTTGGGACGTTCTCGAAGAAGTGATCAAGGAGCATCCGGTTCTTCTGAACCGTGCACCTACGCTTCACCGTCTCGGCATTCAGGCGTTCGAACCGGTGCTCGTGGAAGGCAAAGCGATCCACTTGCATCCGTTGGTTTGTACGCCGTACAACGCCGACTTCGACGGCGACCAGATGGCCGTCCACTTGCCGCTGTCGGCCGGTGCGCAAGCCGAAGCGCGCATCCTGATGCTCTCGTCGAACAACATCTTGTTGCCGGCGTACGGCAACCCGGTGTCGATCCCGACCCAGGACATGGTTCTTGGTCTGTACTTCCTTACGTTCCAACGCACGGAGTACACCGGCCCCGCGAAGGCGGCTATTACCGAAGACTACACGCAGATCGAGCGTAAACCCAACAAGAACGCGCCGAGCGCTGATATTCCGGGTGCGCTTCCGACGTTCTACGATCCCAAAGAAGCAGTCATGGCTTTCGAAACGGGCAGTGCCACGCTTCAAGAGTGGATCTTCGTTCGCTGGAAGGGCGAGCTGATCAAGACGACCATCGGTCGCGTGATCTTCAACATGGCCTTCCCGCTGCGTTGGAATAAAGAGTTCGTCAACCGCATTATCGATAAGGGTGCGCTGAAGAAGCTCATCACCGAGTGCTATCGCAAGTACGGTAACGCCGAGACGGCGCGTTTCCTCGACGCGATCAAAGAACTCGGCTTCCACTATGCGACCCTTTCGGGCACGACCGTGTCGATCAGCGACATCATCGTTCCGCAAGCGAAGTACGACATTCTCGAGAAGGCGCAGTCCCAAGTCGACGAGCTTCACCGCTTGTACGATCAGGGCTTCATTTCCGAAGACGAGCAGTACACCAAGACGATCGAAATCTGGTCGAAGGCCGGTGACGCGGTCACGAGCGCGATGCAGGCGGCGCAAAACCCGCTGAACCCGGTGTTCATGATGGCAACTTCGGGTGCTCGTGGTTCGATCGCTCAGGTGAAGCAGCTCGGCGGTATGCGGGGACTCATGTCCGATCCGTCGGGACGCATTCTCGAAATTCCGGTCAAGGCGTCGCTCAAAGAAGGCCTCACCGTTCTCGAGTACTTCATCTCGACGCACGGTGCTCGTAAGGGTCTTGCCGATACGGCACTCCGTACGGCCGACTCGGGCTACCTTACGCGCCGTCTCGTCGACGTGGCCCAGGACGTCATCATTCGTGAAGACGATTGCGGAACGTCGAACGGCATCACCGTCAGCGACATTCGCGCCGGCAAAGAAATCATCGAACCGCTCATCGACCGAGTCATCGGCCGCCGCGCGTCCGAAGATATCAAGTCGGGCAATGCCGTGCTCGTTGCGCGTGATGAAGAGATCGACGAAGAAAAAGCCAAGGCAATCGTCGACGCGGGAATCGAAACGGTCAAAATCCGTTCCGTGCTCGCGTGTCAATCGAAGTACGGCGTCTGCTCGATGTGCTATGGCCGCGATCTCGCGACCGGCAATCGCGTAGACATCGGTTCGGCGGTCGGCATCATCGCGGCGCAGTCCATCGGTGAACCGGGCACGCAGCTCACGCTGCGCACGTTCCACACCGGCGGCGTCGCGACCGAAGACATTATCACCGGTCTTCCGCGTGTCGAAGAAATCTTCGAAGCGCGTAAGCCCAAAGGCCAGGCGGTTATCACCGAAGTTTCCGGACAGATCAAGTTCGGCGACGAGAAGAACCGCCGCGTGATCTTCGTGGTCGACGAAACCGGCGAGCAACACGAGTACGACGTTCCGACCGGAACGCATCTCGCGGTGCAAGACGGCCAGCAAGTTCAAGCGGGCGATCAGCTCAACGAAGGGTCGCTCAATCCGCACGACATTCTGCGCATCAAGGGCGAGACCGCGCTTCAGAACTACATGGTTCAAGAAGTGCAGAAGGTCTATCGTTCGCAAGGGGTCGACATCAACGACAAGCACGTTGAAGTCATCGTTCGCGCGATGATGCGTAAGGTGAAGATTGTGGAAGGCGGCGACACCCTGATGCTTCCGGGTCAGGTCGTGGAAGCTTCGGCGTTCCACGAGAACAACGAACGGCTTCAGGCGGACGGCAAGGGCGAACTCGCCACCGCCATGCCGGTGCTGCTCGGCGTGACGAAGGCGTCGCTTGCGACGGAGTCGTTCCTCTCGGCAGCGTCATTCCAAGAAACCACGCGCGTTCTCACCGACGCCGCGATCAAGGGCAAGTACGATCCGCTCTTGGGTCTCAAGGAAAACGTCATCATCGGCAAACTCATTCCGGCCGGTACGGGCATGTCGCGTTATCGCAACATCTCGATCGCTCCGGAAGGCCAGGATGTCGACGACGACGGACGTCCGCGTCAACAGTTCGAGCTCGGCTATGCCGGCATGACCGCCGATGAAGCGGCGCTTGCGGAAGTCATGGGCACGAACGGCGGCGACGGCATGTCGCGTCTCGTGAGCGCCTACGAGCGCAATCGCGAACCGTTGACCGTTCAATACGAAGGCGAATACGACGACAACGTCGCCGTGCATGCGCCTCCGAAGAAGACGCAGTACGATCGCATCAAGGGCATCAACCCCGAAGACCTGTAGTCCTCACTACAACAGAAAAGCCCGGCGAAATATCGCCGGGCTTTTTTTTCGAATCAGTCCCGCCCGGAGCAAGCGAGTTTCAGGCAGTGCGTGCATGGGAAAAATCCGTCTCGATGTATCAGCCCGCCGGGGCGCACGATCGCGCAGAGGTTCAATCTCTGACGCGCGCCGAGTTTGCCGTTTTGGACGCGATGCTCGATCGCCTGAGCCGCTGTAAGTCCCTGGCAGACTGCGTGCGATCCTGGTGCTCTTTCTGCGTTCCGGCGCACGCAACCGGTGCGGGCTTTGTGCCGTCAGACGCCTTGGCGGGCAGGAGTGTCGAAGTAGCCGGTGAGTTGGCGCATGCCCCGATAGCCTACACGGTGATCGACGACGGCTTCACGATCGGCTCGCTGTTTCTTAGTCCCGCTCAACAATCCGCACGCGCCTTCGCTGTGGTGTTGTGCGAAAGAGCTGCAACGATCATGGGCATTGTTGCAGGTTTCGAACGGGAGCGTAATGTCTCTTGGGCGTTTCAACACGCGGCCTTATCGACCGAATTACCTGCGATTCAAGGTTACCGGCTTGATGCGGTATATCAAGCAGGCCGGGCCGAGGCGCAAGTCGGCGGTGACTGGTACGATGTCTTTACGACGGCCGACGGCCGGATCGTCATATCGGTCGGTGACGTGCTCGGCTCGGGATTGCATGCCGCCGTAGCGATGCTCGCCGTGCGTCAAGCCATCCGCGGCGTTGCCGAGGTGTACGCAAATCCGGTGTTGATGGTTAGAGCTGCCGACCGCATCATGCGAACGCAGCATCCCGAACGCTTCGCCACGCTCGTCGTGGGCGTCGTGGATCCGGCAACGCAGATTCTTACGTACGTGAACTGCGGCCATCCGTCTCCGCTCATTCGTGAAGAGGACGGGCAAATACGAGCCTTGCGCGCCTGCGTACCGCCGATCGGCTTACCGTTCGACTTCGATACCGACTTTGAGGCCCAGGCCACGTCGCTACCTTCGGGCTCCGTACTCTTAGCCTACACCGACGGCCTCATCGAGCACTCACAAGACGTCATTGCCGGCGAGCGCGCTCTATACGAAGCCTTCGCAACCGTCGATCCGACCGGTGGAAGCATTGCCACGTATCTCTACAATACGCTGTTGCCCCTGCACGCCCGAGACGACGTTGCAATGCTTTCAGTGGCGGTAGACGAACATGCGCCGATACTTCGTTGGCGCTTCAATCCACAATGGAGCGACGTGGCGCTTCGAGCTCGAGCGGAGATAGAATCGCATCTGATAACTGAGGCCGGTATTGAGGAAGGCGCTCTCTTTAACTTTCGAATGATTTTTGCCGAGCTTATTGCAAATATCAAACGTCATGCGCCCGGCACGGTAACGTTTATCCTACAATGCGCGCAATTACCGGTGCTGCACGTGCTAGACAAAGGGCAGGGATTTTACTGCGCTCCCCAACTTCCTAACGATCTCTTTGCAGAAGGCGGCCGCGGGCTCTTTTTGATTTCAAATTTTGCCGAACGCTTCAGCGTAGAGCCGAGAGCCGGAGGCGGAAGTCACACTCGAGTAACGTTGAAACTCAAGAGCATGGAGAAACGATTTGTCAACTGATCTTCTTATCGATCCGACACAAGAAGCAGCACGCCTCGCGGAGCTTCGCCGTTTTAATCTTCTCGACACGCCGCGCGACGGAGCGTTCGACCGCATTACGGAACTCGCGGCGAAACTCTTCGACGTACCCATCGCCCTCGTGACGCTCGTCGACGAAGATCGGATTTGGTTCAAGTCCCGCTACGGCATTGACGGCGTCGAAGAGATCGGCCGCGATCCTGGACTTTGCGCTTCGGCCGTCCTTCAGGACACGCCCTATATCGTGGAGGAAGCGCGGCAGGATCCCCGCACGCTCGCCAATCCGCTGGTTCGCGGTTCTTTCGGACTGCAGTTTTACGCTGCCGCCTCACTGCGCACGTCGGGTGGACATCGGTTGGGGACGCTGTGCGTGATCGATAAAGAGCCACGCATGTTCTCGCCGCAACAAGCCGACATTCTTCAGCGTCTTGCAGACATCGTGATCGACGCAATGGAACTACGCCTGGAGGCCCTCGCGGAGATTCATAAAGCGCGGACGCCGTAGTCCGTACCAACGTACTCCTAGGCATTGGCGGCGTTGCGTTCGAAAAGGGGTATCTTGTAAGGAGGGCTTAGCCAATGCGAGCTTCTCGCCGTTTCTTCTGTGCCCTGGGTGGGTTGGTGTTCGTCGCCTGCGCGAGTGCGATCGCCGCTACGAACATCGAGGGTACGCCGCCGCCCGTGCCTCCAAAGCCGGACTTCTCTTCCATGCAATTTCTCATCGGAACGTGGACTTGCACCGATGTGAGTTCGCGCCGTCCTGGTCCGTTCAAAACGACTGAAGTGTATTCAATGGACCCCTCGGGATATTGGCTCGTTCGCGACCTAACCGTTCATACGGCCTCATGGATTCCGCGCGAAATCAAGTCACAAACGAAGTATACGTTCGACCCGTATTCGAAACGGTGGGTGCGAATCGTCATGGGCGAATTGGGGGGTTATTCCGTCGCAACCGCGCCCGAGCCGATGTCCGGAAAGAAGACGTACACGTTCGCCATTCAAAGCAGGTCACCCAACGTTGCGTCTTATGCGCCCGAAGTCATGTCAAAGGTCAGCGATACGAAAAAAACCATGACCACGACGTTCACGGAGACTTCCGGGCGCGTCGTTCACGCCGCCGAAACTTGCTCTAAAACCTGACCCCCGTCACGCGCTTGTCGAAGGACGAGCGCATATCAGCATCGCCCCGGATGCGCCTCTGGTTCGACAAGCTCACCATGACGTTGTCCCCCTGTCATCCTGAGCTTGTCGAAGGACGAGCGCATATCAGCATCGCCCCGGATGCGCCTCTGGTTCGACACGCCCACCATGACGTTGTCCCCCCGTCATCCTGAGCTTGTCGAAGGACGCGCGTATCTTCGCATCGCCCCGGATGCGCCTCTGGTTCGACAAGCTCACCATGACGTTGTGTTTCGTCATCCTGAGCTTGTCGAAGGACGACGGCATCTTCGCATTGCCCCGGATGCGCCTCTGGTTCGACAAGCTCACCATGACGTTGTCCCTTTGTCATCCTCAGCTCGTCGAAGGACGAGCGCATCTTCGCATCGCCCCGGATGCGCCTCCGGTTCGACACGCCCACCATGACGTTGTCCCCCCGTCATCCTGAGCTTGTCGAAGGACGCGCGCATCTTCGCATCGCCCCGGATGCGCCTCTGGTTCGACAAGCTCACCATGACGGTTGTCCCCCGTCATCCTGAGCTTGTCGAAGGACGAGCGCATATCCGCATTGCCCCGGATGCGCCTCTGGTTCGACAAGCTCACCATGACGTTGTGTTTCGTCATCGTGAGCGTGTCGAAGGACGAGCGTATACTCGACATGACGTTGTCCCCCCGTCATCCTGAGCTTGTCGAAGGACAGGCGGATACCAGCGACACCCCGGATTCGTCTGCCCTTCGACAAGCTCAGGGCGACAAGGGTTTTGCAGCGTTCGTCAGTGAGATGCGGCCGCCGCCGCGTGCGTCCAGGTTCCCTCAACGAAAATCGCCGTTAGCACGGAGTGCGCGATGAAGCAATCTTCATGCGACGCATGATGGAGCTGCTCGATGGCTTCGTCCGTCGGGACCCTGGCGCCGGAGAACGTGATGTGCGGATGGAGAACGACGCGGGCGACCCACGGCTTCCCGGCCACGTTCTTGTCGATTTCGCCGACCGCTGAATCTTTGTACGAATCGACGACGAAACCGGCTCTAGCAGCAAGGCTCAAGAACACGAGCATATGGCAACTCGAAATCGAGGCCACGAGTGCTTCTTCGGGATCCACGCCGGCCGGATCGGAAAACGGAAGGCGAACGACGTCCGGTGAGCTTGACGCTCTGACGACGGCGCCCCCATCGAAACTCCAGTGGTGTCCGCGGCTGTATCGATTGTCGGAGAACACGCTTTCGCCGCGTTCCCAGTAAATTTCGGCAACGTGTTTTGACACGATCGTTCTCCTTATCGTAGGCGGGAATGCGCGGTCGGCGCTAGGCGCACTGTTTCGATTGGCCGGAGTAAGAACCCGGCAAGGTGCTGCGACGCTTCGTGACATGCGGCAGAGGCGGCACGCAATGCCACATGCTGTTCGTATGCGCCTTCGCTATCAAAGCGCGACATCGTCACAAAGACGTGCTCGTTCTCTCGTACGGGAAGCGCCGGAAACGTATTTTCGCTCCCTTCGGTCACGAGCGACGGCAGAACCGTTGCGCCGGTTTCTTCCAATGCCGGTCGGATCAAGCGGTCGAAGGTTGCAACGACGTCTCGCTCATGCGTCGCATCGATGTAGTAGATGCTCGCGACAATGAGGCCGCCCAACGCACCATTCGCGGATGGCGTAAGCGCTTGTTCCGCGTTCGCCGGACGGAGAAGGAGAACGTTGTCCGAGTCGACCATTGTGGCGTTCGCCGCCTCTCGATGTGCTTTCCACACCGGTCCGCCGTAAAACGATCGTAGCGCTGCTTCGCGAGCCGTCATGTTTTTAAAACCGCGTATCCAAACGAATCGGTCCGGCTTGTCGAGATCGCGAAACTGCCCGATCAGCGTTACGCCCACCGCTTCTTGCGGTTCAATGAACTCGCGCTCGAATAATTCGATCAACTCATCGCGGCGGCCGGCATGCAAAGTATATTGGCGCAGCTCGACGATCGGCGAAACGGACACGGTGAAGCTCCTTGCTATTGCGATGGACCGAAAAAGAGAAGGGCCGGGTTGCAAGCCCGGCCCTCGATTGTGAAGCGTTCGCACCTATCGGTATAAAGATGGGTCCAGCGTAGGTTGTGACCGTCCGTGAACGTGGCCCTGCTGGCCTTTGACCAACTGATACCATAGCGCGATCGTCAGCATCGTAGGCGCCCACTGTCCAAAGAACAGTGCTTCATGCTTACGTCCCATGAGCTGCATGGCGAGCGACGCCGCGATGGCCATGCCGGCCCCGGACAACAAGACCGTGCGCATCGTCGAGTTCATCGGTTCGCGCGCATCGTGCTGTTCGTTGGACTCGCTGATGCCTTGCGCCATTCGTCCGATCGGCGTATCCGTGCCGCGCTCGATCGATCCGGAAATCGAGTCAGTTGCTTGGCGAGCTTTGTCGTAAGTGGTGGCGTTATAGTTGTTGTCCATGATGTCCGTAGGCATACCCGTTTTTCAAAGCACCGTTTCGGCGTTACGGGCGAACGCTTAAGCGGAGGTCGCTCAATAGTGAATGCAGGCGACGTTGCGCTACTTCACCTAATCGTCCTACGAAGCGGCACTTCGCTCGATTGTTTGAGTAGACGCAGCGACGTGCGACAGTGCGACCGACGCCGTTTCAGTAAATGCGCAGAGCAGGTTCACCATGGCCATTTGTTCCGGCGACGAACAGCGCACGGCCAGCAGCTCCGGCGAACACACGAGAATGCTTACGCACTGCGCACGCGATAATGCTACGTTAAAACGGTTCTTTTCGAAGAGAAATGCGACGTCGCGCGGGATATGATCGCCGCTCGACGTTGCCATCGAATAAAAGACTACCGGCGCTTCTTGACCCTGGAATTTGTCGACCGTTCCGATGCGGACGTCTTGATAGCCCATCGACGCAAGGGTTTTGCGCAACAGGACGCGCTGTGCGTTATAGGGTGACACCACGATGATGTCTTCCAATGTCAAGGTTCGTTCGCTGTTGCGAACGGTAACCGAACCCTCGAGTAACGTGCCTATCGCATTGCCGATCGCGCGTGCTTCCTCTTCGGAAGCCCGCCTGTTGCCCTCGTGCGTGACCGGAATCCATTCCAGCCCGGTAAAGCGGCGATCGTGGATCGTAACGGCATTATGAACCGTATTAGAAGCGGCTTGTAAGCGTCCTTCGTAAACGTGCTCGGAGATGAAGGCGCAAATCTCGGGATGCATGCGGTAGGAACATTCAAGAAAAATTCCGCGCTCGGGGGGCACCGTTTCTCGATCGCCGAGGACGTGTTCCAGAATTGAAAGATCCGTGCCGACCGGGTGGGAGCCTTGGGAAACTTGCGCCAGTTGCAACGGATCGCCGAGCAAGACGATGTTGCGCGCGGCGACCGAACACGCCAGGGCGTCGGCCAGCGCGATTTGGCCGGCTTCATCTACGAAGAGCAAGTCGTAAGCGCCGGCGAGTTGCTCGCGCGCGAAGAGCCACGGGGTCCCGGCGGCGAGTTGATGCGGTTCGTCTACGAAGGGCTCGTTGTCGGTAACGCTCGTAACAAACGGCTGTTGCAAAGCCGATTGGTAAAAGGAATCTTCGTTAGTAGATGTCGCTTTCTTCAGTCCGCTAAACGTGACGCCGCGTTCGGCCGCTGCCTCTTCGACTTTGTGCAGAAGATGGTTGATGGCTTTGTGACCCTTCGCGACGATGCCGACACGCTTACCGGCAGCAAGCGCATCGACGATGACCGACGCCCCGGTCGTGCTTTTTCCGGAACCGGGCGGACCCTGGACGAAGAGATAGCTTCCGTCCAGATTTGCGACCGCTTCCGCAGTTGATTGCGTGCGAACGCGCTGCGGCTCCGCCAAGAGCAGCGCCTGCGTCGCCGGCCACCGAGTCTGAAGGGTTTCGTCTAAGAACGCTTGCGCGATTCGCCGGAGCGTTTTGCTCTGTTCTTTATTCAAAATGGGGCCGCCGGGAATAACGGCGCGGAGATCTTCAGGCACGATAGAGCCGCTCAACTTGATTCGCACCCGCCGCGCTTCGTCATCGATCGAAACGATGGTGCCGGCGCGCTTCTCCACGTACGGGCACCAGACTTCGCCGTCTAAATGATGCGTCTGCTCCGGATAGCTGTAGGTGTAAATGAACGACTTCTTCGCTCTTTCCGGCGCGACTTCCACGCGCAACTCCATGCCGCCGATCGACTCGTGATCGAACTCGAGAAGGCGATCGACGTTCTTGCAGCGATCGAAAAGCTGCCACCATGCCGGTTTGGCTTCGCGCCGGTCATAGTCGAGCAAATGTGCGAGAAGCCAGCGCGAACGGATGGCCGGCGGCTGCGCACGCAACGAACGTAACGAGAGGGGCGGTTCGAAACCCGCAAGCAGTGTCGCGACGAGCTCTTCGGAAGACGACGTCTCTTCGACTGGCTCCCGCTGCTGTTCGAACCACGAGACTTCGTGGGCCTCGGCGTACTCGGCGCGCCGGGCCAAAATCCACTCACGAAGCAGGTACGTCGAACGGCAGTCGTCTTCGTTGTAGCGCTCGATGTCTTCGAGAATGGAATCGTCTTTCGTGAAGAGCCACGTCTCGAACATGACGATGGAATCGTCGCCGCGTTTTACGTCGGTATTGCGTTTCATGCCGTAAAACGCCTCGAACTTCTTGATTGAGTAGCTCGGCTGCGAAATGCGAAGGCTTTGCCGCGCGACGGTGTACAGATCGACGAAGACTTCGCCGCGCAAGAGCGTATCGAGTTCCGCCTCGCGGGTTCCGTAATGCCCCATAAGCCGTCGCATCGCGGCTTGTTCGTAGTTCGCATAATGGTACACGTGCATCGCCGGAAAGCGCCGTCGCCGTTCGACGATGAAATCCATGAACGCTTCGAAGGCGGCTTTTTCGTCCCGGTCGCTGCGCGCCCAGAAGGTAACGTACGAGCCCTCGGACGGGCAGTAGGCGCCGAAAAGATATTCCAGGCCGTGATCGGGCGCGTAGAGCGGGTCACCCTCCATATCAAAGAAGACGTCGCCTTCGTCGGGCGCCGGCAGTAGTTCGAAGCCCGTGCCGGACTCTTGCTCTAAGAGTTCGTAGAAGTTGCCGCCCTCAACGCGAGCGCGATGTTGCAATGCCGCCTGGGCGCGCAGCTTCTCGAAAGAGTGCTCCGCCATGCCGAACGGCCGCATTCCGTCGTTCGCGCCGGCAAGTTGCGCCATCGTTGCGATGCCGCCAGTTTCCAGTTTTGGAATCTGGTCTTTGCGCATGCCGGCAACGAGCGAGAGATGATCGTCGTCGCTGCGTTTCTTCGAACACTGCGCGTTCCAGCGGCAGACCGTGCAATGCCCCGTTTCGAGCGGGTATGTCGCGACATTGGCTTCGGCCATGCGTTCGAGGAACCGCGTTTTCAGCGAACGGTAGTACGCGGAGAAGTCGTCAACGCGGAACGAGCGCTCTGCGCCGCTTCCGAGCACGACGTGCATCTCTCGCGGCATCGTTCCTTGGACGCGCGCGACGTGTTCGCTGTAATTCGCAAGCTGAATCAAATAGTACGGCTTCGGATTGAGCGCGAGCTTCGTGTCGATGACCTCGTAGCTCCAGCCCCAGCGCGCCGACGGACGATCGACGCGTCGTAAGAAGTCGGTCCGGCCGAGCCACTTGCCGTCGAAGAACGTCGCTTGATAGATGAGCGGCGCGCCGGCGGCCATGGCGTCGACGGTGCGCCCTTCGGCGGCATGAAACGCGTCGGTGCCCCACTCCAGTTTTGGGTCGAACTCTACGAGCGCGCTTCCAAAACGGGCGCGATACGCCTCGAGCTGATGAAGTTCGTGATCGAGTCCCTTGCGCGCGAGCAACTCTGTGGCCGGCGTCGCAGCGGGCCGCTCTCGCGCGCCCGAGCGCGACGAGGCGTTCTAGCTCGATGAGATGCGCGCACTCGAGCGCGTTGTTCAAATCGGTTGCGGAGAAGATGAAGCGGTCGTCGATGCGCTGCATGGTCTAATCTTCGCTCAACACCGTGCCATACCCATGGCACGACGAGTCGTTACCCTGATGGTGATGGACCCACTGCTCGCCGCAAACCGCTTGCCTCGCTTAGCCGAACGCTCCATGCGTAACGCCGTGCTCTCTGCGCTCGAACGCGGACGCATAACGCCGAGGGCACTTGTGGATAACGCGCTGGTCCGATTCGAGCACGCGGTGGGAACGGAAGCGCCGAACGGCATCCGCCCATCGTTGCTCTTTGCGGAACGCGATCGCATCGTTCGTGAATTGCGGCGTTTTATCGATGGAAGGCTCTCGTCGCGGCTGGCCGCGCTCCGGCTGCACGACGTCATGGCCATCGGAACACAGGCGGCGCCTTTTGATTGCATCGTTAGGAATCGTCGCGGGCACAACTACGCCCTGGTCTTTCGCCGGTTACCCGCAGACGGCCGGCGACTGGAAGCGCTACGCCATATCCGTGCGGCGGCCGAGAAAGCAACGAGAACGCCGTTGACGGGCGCCCTCGTATATGACTTCACCAGCGGTGCGGTAAGGCTCTTACGCGATTCCCGCTCGCAAAGCGTGGACCGCCACCTGCGTGCGAGCTGAAAGGTTCAGCTTGGCCAAGATGTGCGAGATGTGATTTTTCACCGTCTTGTCCGAAAGCTCGAGACGCGCGCTGATTTCCTTATTTGAAAGACCCTCGGCGACGAGTCTTACGACTTGCATCTCGCGTTCGGAGAGCAGTTGGCGCATGTCGTCGTTCGGCACCGCCCGCAGATGACGTAGAGGCGGCGAGCCGGCCATCGACTTCACCATTTTGATGAAGTCCCGGACGGAAACGTCTTGCAAGTCTTCGAGAAGACCCAAGTCTACGATCACGCCGTCGCCGATGCGGCTGCCCGACCCGGCGTCGGTCACAAAGAACTGCGGATCGAGGGCTAAAAGCCGTGCGATCGCATCTCGGACAATAGCGTCATCGCCGGCTACATAGACAGCGGCCGGCTGTTGAAAATAAAGAGCACCCATTTGGTCCAATTGCCTTCCCGTTGGCTCGGCTGGCAAGCTGAGTGTAGGACAAAAGACTTTCCTGAGCCTTACGGACTACTTACAGCTTGCTTACAAATGGATTACATGGTCTGGGGCGCTATGCGGTGAAGGTACGACTTAAGCATGACCGTTTCTCCGGCCGAGCCGTTGGATCTGCTTCGCACCCGCCTGCTGGACCGTGTCTTACGGGTCCGGCCGAAGGTACTTGTGCTCTTGGCCCCGGCCGGCTACGGAAAAAGCGTCTTCGTTCGCCAGCTTCCCGACGATGCCGGGCCGGTTGCGATTTGCAATTGCCGAGACATCCGCGACGATCTAGATGTAGCCCGCCGGCTGATCGACGCCTTGCGCGAACTGCGTACAAGCGGTCCCTCGCCCGACGGAGAAGCGATTCTCCACGACGGCGCGCTCTCGGTGGCGGAGCGCCTTAATCTAGCGCTCGAGAAATGGCGCGAGCCGGTGCCGGGAACCGTAATTTTCGAAAACGCCGAGCATCTCGCCAATATCCCCATCGCGCGCGAATTCTTCGCGCGGCTTTTCGCGAACCGGCCGCCGGAACGGCGCCTAGTCGTCTGCACCCGTGAGCCGTTCCGCATCTCGCTCACGCGATACGCGGCGCCGCATGAAATTCTGGTATTGCGCGCCGAGGATCTCGCCTTTGACGATGATGAGATGCGTTCGATTTTCGCGGGCGCCATCGACGAAGCGGAGTCGCTCGCAAGAATCAAACAAGTTTCGCTTGGCTGGCCAATTGCCGTCTTGCTGTTGCGGCGCTTCGCAACCGAGGGACGGGTCGCGTCATTGCTCGACCGTCTCGATGATATCGCCTTTGCCGAATTGCACGATTACTTGCAAGATCAAGTGCTATCGAGCATCGATGAAGGCACGCGCGACGCGCTCTTCGTTTGTGCTGCGACGCCTCATGCGTCCGAGTTCGATCTGCGCGCTGCGCAAATCAGCGAAGAACAGATCGAAGATCTCACGGAACGCGCGAAACAATCACCGTTTATCTCGCGCAGCGCCGACGGCGAATTTACCGTTAATCCGCTGCTCGCGTCGTTGCTCTTGGAACATCAAGGACCGCGCCGTATAACGTTACTGCGAAGTTTAGCCGCGTTGCGGGAACGTGAAAAGGATTACTGTCGAGGAGCGGAGCTGATGCTCGCGGCCGGCGATCAGGCGAGCGCCGCGCGGACGCTCGCACAGCACCAGGTGTTGCGAGACCGAACGGCACCCGATGCGTACGGCCGCGTTCTCGCAGCCTTGGATCCCGTGCTCGTGCAGCGGTACCCCCGCTTGTGGGCGATGACGGCCATCGGCCGCCTCTTTATCGTGAAGACGGAGACGCTGCTGGACGAAGCGGAGTCGTTGTGGCGCACGCTTTCGGCAACGAAACCGGCAGAAACGTATCTCATCTTCGTGCTTCGCGTGCTGCTGATGAGCTATCTCGGACTCTTCGATCAAGCGCTCGCGATCCTCAATGAGTTCATGCAAGAGATGCAGGCCACGGATTCGCTAAACGAACTTTTCGGCGCGTATCTGCTCTACATCCGTGGCTTGCTCCAATCCCGTATCGGGCGTCTTGCCGAAGCAGAGACGCGCGTTGCATTCCGCGCTGCCGTTCATTGAAGAAATCGACGTAATGGCTTCGGGAACGTTTCTATCGCTCGGCGCCGACATAGCCCGCGTACGCGGCGAGCGTGCGGTGGAACGGCACTTCATCGAACGGGCGCTCGAACGCGCGCGCCGCACCCGGTTACCAAATTTCATCGCATTCGACTACGCCGAAGCCTTTGTGGGCGCATGGTTCGCCGGTGAAGCAGAGCTTGCGGCTTCGTATGCATCGAAGCTCGACGAGGTCGTTACGAAGTACGCCATCCATGGCTTCGCGTATCTTGCGGCGGTTTCTCAAGGGCGGCGCGCGCAGCCTTCGGACCGCGATATTCCCACCTACGCGACGTTCGGTGCTCTAATTTCGCTCGGCAGTACGCCCGATGAAGCGAGTCGCGCGCACGCCGCTCATGCGGCCTTGCGAACGGCGCAACGCACGCACAAACCGTTCTTGGTCGCGATATCGGCCGTTGCCGTTGCGCTTATCGATGGCGACCGGCGTGAGGAATTTCTTGCCATTGCGCAGGACGCGGCCGCTCGGTGTGAATCGCCCGAGCTGCACGAATCCATCGCGGCGATTGCAGCGGATCGAGATGCTGGAATCCTGGCGGCGTTCGTCCGATACCTGAGCGACGAACATCAGAATATTGCGCCGTCGATTTGCGTCCGCTTCACAACGGCGACCGTTGAAGTGGAAGGGAAGCCCGCGCCAATCAGCGGCCGCGAACTCGAACTTGTGCTCGCACTGGGACTTCGGCGCGAAGCAACTTCGCGATCGCGTTTGGCTTCGATGCTGTGGCCCGACTTGGACACGGCAGCTGCACTCAATGCACTTAGCGTGTGTCTCCACCGCGCACGCGGTCATTTGGGCCGCCGGGATCTCATTGTCAAGCAGGACGACGGGTACGCGTTGCATGCCGACGCATCGGTCGATTTGTGGGAAATCGAGCGAATTGCCGGCGGCGTTCGCATGCGGGACGTTCTGACCGAGGCGCAACGAAGCGCCCTGCGGCGCGTTTGGACGATGCTGTGTGAAGCAAGACCGTCGGCGAGGGACAATTGGGAATGGTTCGAGCCCGTCGAACGTCGTTTGCGCGAATTGCGTACCGAGCTTGCTCACCGCCTCGCGCTCGACGCGTTGCAGCGAGGGGAAACGGAGTTTGCGTTGGCGGTTGCAACCCATCTCATCACGCTCGACGCATGCGACGAAACGGCTCGAGAAATCGCGATTCGCGCGCATTTGCAAGAAGGTGATCGCGCCGCTGCCATACGGCAGTATCGGGCGTATCGAGAAACGCTTCAGGCAGAGTTGCAAGTAGAACCGTCGCGCGCGCTCACCGAACTAGTGATGCAGTGATCGCGGCAGTGGTTCTTGCGGCCACAACTGCCGTTACGCACGTCGATGTGGTAATCTCGGCCGGGCACGAAGGCCGCCCGGCTTCGTGCGCCCATTACCCCGGGCGCAAGTGCAATCTCGGAGCCGCGGGCGAGCGTCAGTGGACGCCGGTCGTTGCGGACGAAGCGACGCGGATGCTGCGTGCTCACGGCGTTACCGTCGCGCGCCTGCCCGCCGACTTCCCGGGCACGTACGACACGGACGCTGCCGTGTTCATCCACTTCGACGGCTCGACGGTTCCGTGCTCGAGCGGTGCGTCGGTGGGTTACCATCACGCTTCCGACGCCGCCGCCGCTAAAGAATGGCATGCACTCTACGGTGCGGCGTTTCCCTTCGCGTTCCAACCGGACAATTTCACGAAGGGCTTGCGCGATTACTACGGATTTCGCCAGGTACGGGCTCGGAGAGGTGCGCTCGTTCTCGAGCTGGGCGAAGTGAGCTGTCACGCGCAAAAGCGCTGGCTTGCGCCACGCTTGAAATGGGCGGGAGACGAAATTGCGTTTTTCCTGAGCCGCCTCACCGGTAAAGGTCAGGTTCCCGCGCCGCCGTAAACCCCCTTATGCGTCTTCATTTTGTAGCAGCAGCTTTATTCTTTGCTGCAGGCACCACGGTCGGCTCACTGCCCGCGCGCGCATCCGGAAACGACGCGGCTGCCGGCGTGCAGTGGCGATCCATCGGTCCGGCGATTTCCGGCGGACGTGCCGGAGCAGTCGCTGGAACGGATTCCGATTCGTCGTTGTACTACGTTGGTGCAGCCGGCGGTGGATTGTGGAAGACGAAGGACAACGGCACGACGTGGACGCCGGTGTTCGACGATGAAGACGTAGCGTCGATCGGCGCCATCGCGATCGATCCGCAAAACGAACAAACCGTCTGGGTGGGAACCGGCGAATCGAATCCGCGTAACGACGTTACGCAAGGCGACGGTATTTATCGTACGAGCGACGGCGGAGCGCATTGGACGAAAGTTTTGCCGGTCCGTAACTCGCTCGTAAGTCGCATCTTTATCGATCCTCACGATTCCAAACACGTCGTGGTTGCGGTCCTCGGCGACCCGTTTGCCGATTCTAGCGAACGCGGCGTGTATCGCACGACGGACGGCGGCGCAACGTGGAAGAAGACGCTTTACGTCGACGATAAAACCGGCGCTTCGGATCTCGTAGCCGATCCGAGAAATCCCGCGTTGTTATACGCAGGCATGTGGCAGTTCCGGCGCACCGGCTGGAGCTTGGAAAGCGGCGGCGGCAAAGACGGCGTCTATCGCTCCACCGACGGCGGGGCAACGTGGACGCAACTCACCGGCCACGGGCTCCCGGCCGAAGAACGCGGACGCGTTGCCATCGCCATCTCGCCGGCAAATCCGCAGCGCATTTACGCCCTTATCGAAACGAAGAACGGCTTTTTGTGGCGGTCCGATGACGGCGGCGCACAGTGGGCGCTCGTCACAAGCGATCCGCTGATCGACGAGCGGCCGTTTTACTACAGCAAAATTTTCGCCGATCCGGCGAACGCCGACCGCGTCTTCGCGGAATCGGTCCACATGACGGTGAGCACCGACGGCGGCAGACATTTCAAGATTACCGGCCGCGGGACGCACGGCGACCACCATGCGATGTGGATCTCGGCCGACGGCAAACGCGTGATCGAAGGCGACGACGGCGGCGTGAACTTCTCGTTCGACGGCGGCGAAACGTGGCAATGGCAGAAAGTGCTGCCGATTTCGCAGCTGTACCATATCGGCTACTCCCGCGGGTTGGCCTATCGCGTGTGCGGCGGCTTACAGGATAACGGCAATTGGTGCGGAGCTGCGGTTCCGCTTGCGTTCAGCGTAAATTCGAGCCAGTGGATGCGTGTCGGCTCGGGCGATGGCACGTTCACGATGTTCGATCCGCGCGACGAACAACTCGTTTGGCAAGCCGATGCCGGCGGCAACTTCGCGGGAGACCTAACGATTCACAACTTCCGGACGGGAGAAACCCGCGAGGTCGCGCCGTATATGCGCGACCAAAACGTCATCGATCCCAAGGACTTGAGGTATCGCTTCAACTGGGAAACGCCGATAGCTTTCGATCCATTCGATCCTTCGGTGACGTACACGGCGGGCAACGTCCTCTTCGCAACGCGCGACCGCGGCTTGCACTGGAAGCAGCTTAGCCCCGATCTTACCCTGAACGTGCCGGCGCACGAAGTGGTCACCGGCGGCATCACGCTCGACGGCACGGGCGCCGAAACGAGCGATACGATTCTGGCCGTGGCCCCGTCGCACGCGCGGCGCGGCGAAATTTGGATCGGCACCGATGACGGAGTGGTGCAGCTCACGCGTGACGGCGGAGCACACTGGACGAACGTTACGCCCAAAGGGATCGAGCCGTACGGAAGATTTGCGTCGATTAGTCCGTCGCAAACCGATGCCGGCGTCGCGTATGCGGTTTACGACCGCCATATGGTGGGAGATCGCACGCCGTACGTTTTCGTAACGCGCGATTTCGGCGCGCATTGGAGCCCAATCGCGTCCGGCCTTCCGCAAGACGACGAAGCGCGCAGCATTCTCGCCGATCCAAAGACGCCGCATGTGCTTTACTTGGGATTGGAACGCTCGCTGTGGGCGTCCTGGAATGACGGCGCGGCGTGGGAGCGCATTTCGTCGAACTTGCCGCCGGTTTCCGTGCGGGATATCGCGCTGCAGCCGGATACGAACGATCTGCTCCTTGCCACTCACGGACGCGGTATATGGGTGCTCGACGATGCGACGCAGCTTCAGCAGTTGTCGCGGGCTCGCAGCGCAGGAACGTATTTGTTTCCGGTCCGCGATGCCGTGCAGTGGAATCTATTCAACTACTCCGGCACGAGGCCCGACGGCGAAGCGCCGGAGTACGGCGCACTCATTTCTTACTATTTGGAGAAGCCGGCAAAGATCGTTCCGACCATCGACATCCTCGATGCTTCGGGCCACGTCGTACGCACCGCAACCGTGGAGAATAAGGCGGGCTTGAATCGCTATGCGTGGGACCTCTCGAAGGAAAACGCGCACGAGTGGACGTTTGCACCGCGCTGGAATCGCGGCACGTTCGACGGCGGCGCACCCGTCGTTCCGGGCCGGTACGTTGCGCGTTTGCACGTAGACGGAAAGACGTACGAGCGTCCCATCATCGTGCGGCAAGACACGCGCACGCATTACAGCACGCAAGAATTGGCTCAGCGCAGCGCGCGGATCGAGCGTTTGATCGGTGCCTTTACGAAAGTTGACGACGCGCTCAACGGCTTGAGCACGGTAAGGCAAGAAGCGCCGCTTCGAGCAGCCGCGCTCGCGAAAGACGGGCACGCCGATCTGGCGTCCAACGTCCGGCAACTCGGTGATGCCGCAGGAGCCCTGATTCCGGCGTTTACGTCGAACCCGCTGAACGATCAGGACAACGACTTCTTGCCCGACGTCTTGCGCGAACGGCTGCAAACCCAGATCGACACGTACTTCGATTCCAATGCGCCGCCCACGCAGGCGCAGCTCGGCGAAGACGCTGCTCTGCTGCGGCTAACGCAAGACCGGCTCTCGCAGTATGCGTCATTCGCTCAGCGCGTTAAGGCCCTGGACCAGGAAGTGCGCGCCGCGAAGCTGCCTTCGCTTTTGACATCGACGGTGCATCGAGGAGCGCCGGGACAAGCCGGCGAGGCAGATCGCCGATGATCGAGGTGTTTTACCGCTACCGCGTGCACCAGTCCCAGGCACGCGCCTTCGAACATGCGTATGGCAGCGGCGGCCCATTCGCCCAGCTGTTCGGGCAATCACCGGGCTACGTGAGGACGCGGTTATTCCGCCATAGGCGCGATCCCGCAATCTACCTCACCGTCGACGTGTGGGAAGACCGGGCCGCTTGGGAGAGCTTCCGCTCTGAAAACGCCGAGGCATACGCTCGTTTGGACCGGCAGTTGCACATGCTCTTTCTCGAGGAGCAGCTAATAGGGTATTATGAGGGCGAAGACGAGTATCGTGCGCCGCTCGATACTCTTGCCTAGGTCCCAAAGCCCTTCCGGATTCCCCAGGAGCGCATAGACCCTCGATGATCCGGCCCGTTCGCTCCGACGGCACCATAGAGACCGGCGGAGTTTTTGTACCGATCGTGCGCCGTCGCGTAATCGATCGGATCGCGTCTGCAGCAATGCAGCGTGTCGTGCTGATCGTAGCGCCTGCCGGATACGGCAAGTCGGTGGCGTTAGCTCAATTCTTGGAGGCAAGCAAGGAGTCGTGCGTTCGCTTTGACGTGAGAAGCGACCACGGGGCACTGCTCGGCTTTTTGCGCGGCTTCGCCGACGCGCTGATCGAAATCGCTCCCGACGCGCGCGCCACGTTGCCGGGCGCCTACGAGAAGAACGCCGGATCTGCCAATCCCGGCGCGGACCTGGCCCTTTGGATGCACTCCCACGTGAAGTCATATCGAGGCGTCATCGCCATCGACGATTTGCACGTGGCGCAAGAAGACCGCGAAGTGACGCGTTTCTTGAGCGCGCTCATCGAACGCACGAAGGGGCGCGTGCAATGGATCATTGCGTCGCGCTCGACGCTCGGTCTCCCGATCGGCACCTGGCTCGCGTATGGCGATAGCGACCTTGCCATCGACGAACACGACCTGAAGTTTTCCGTCGACGAGGCGAAAGAAGCCGCGCGCACGTTCCGCCTGGGCGTGCGAGACGAAGAGCTTTACGATCTTCTGCATTTGACCGACGGCTGGGCGACGGCAATCAGTTTCGCCCTGCGTTCGTCGACGCGTTCGATCGATCTGCGCAACATCTCGACGATGACGCGCGAGATGATCTACCGTTATCTCGCCGAGCAAGTCTACGCGACGCTGAATGAAGAAGAACGCTGCTTTATCGAGAGCGCTTCGCTGCTTTCCGAGATCAACGTCGACGTGATGACCGAGGCGGGCTTCGATCGAGCCGCTGCGATGATCGAAGATTTGCGTCAACGCGTTGCATTCATTCACGAGCACGCCGCCGGGTATCGCCTGCACGATCTGTTCCGTGAATTCGTCCAGCACCAATTGGCGTTGCAAGGAAAGCGCGTAGCGCTCGAACGCCGGGTAACGCTCGGCGCCGTGCTGCAGAAGCGCGGCGACTTCGATGCGGCGCTGAATCTTTTCGTCGATGCCGGCAGCCCGGAACACATGGTCCAGCTATTGCTCGCGCACGGCATGTATCTGATTACGCAGGGGCATGGCGACGTCGTGACGCGTGCGTTGGAAGCGATTCCGCCGCCGATGCACGCGCGCGAAGCGATCTTGAACGGCCTCAAAGGAATCCTCGAAATCGCAGCCGGCCGCTACGATTCCGGCGAACGTCATCTGCAGCGTGCTATTCGCTTGGGCGGCGATCCGCGAGTTCGCGCAGACCTGGTTTTGCGGCTCGCGATGTTCTTGGTCAATCAGGGACGCGATCCGAACGAGCTGCTCCTTTCGCTGCTCGAAAGCGACGCGCCTGATACAACGAAACTGGAAGCGCGCGCAATGCTCGCGGTCTTTGCGGTGCGCACGGGCGACGTTCAGCGCGCGGCCGCAAACATCACCGTCGTGGAGGGATCGCTCGACGACGTGATCGAGGTTCCGCTGCTCGCCAAACTCTTGCAACGTATCGGCCTCGCGCGCCAGGAGAGCGGCGATATCGATCGTGCGAAGAGCTATCAAGAAAAAGCCGCGGAGCTCGCGTCGTCGAGCGGCCTCTGGAGTCTCGCCTCGCGCGCGTATCAGGCGCTCTCCGCGTGTGCGGCGCTCGGCGACGGCGATACGAGCCTAGCTTCATGGTATTCGCAGCAGGCAGCGGCCGCCGCTACGAAAGCCGGCGATTACTTTGATTTGCAGATCTCGCTCCTGCAAATGCTCGCGCAAGAAATCAAGCGCGGCAATGCCGAGCGCTCGCTCCAAATCGAGCGTCAGCTGGCGGATCTCCGGCCGAGCGACACCATGCGCGCACCATACGTCATGGCGAGCCAAGCCCACCGTCATGCGTGGAACGGAGAGTTTGCGGAGGCCGCGCGTCTCTTCGGCATCGTCCAAGAACGGTCGGCGCATGCCGCCGATCGTGCCGCGACCGCGGCATTCCGCGCCTTGTGCCTGGCCCTGAACTCCAAAGCTAAGGAGAGCGCCGAGGCCGTGGAAGGCGTCCTCGACAAGCTGCCCTCGGGTTCACCGGGGGAATACGGCAGCGCCGTTTACGAAGCGGCGTTGCTGCTGAGCGCGATGGCGGAAGCCCTTAGCGGCCGCCACACGGCAGCGCAGCGAATCTTGAAGCGGCCGCCGATCTGCTCTACCGAAGCGATGGTATGCATGCGAGAGGCGGTCGAGCAGTTGTCACGCGCGGCGAAGAGCGCGTCTTACGTGCCGGACGATATCGCGTTGCGAATCGCGGCTCTCGAAAGCTTCGGCTTCGGAAACTACGGGCGCTATCTGCGGGCGAGCGCCACGTACGTCGAGTCGTCGCACACCCAAGAGGTCTTCATCAAGCTAACACCCTCGGAACTCCGCATCATTCGCTCTTTGGCGAGCGGCTTAACGACCAAGGATATAGCAGCCGAGATGGAGCGTAGCGTTTATACGGTTCAGACCCATATTCAAAACCTGATAGAGAAGCTCGGCTGTCACGGTAGAGCGGAAGCAATAGCGACCGCACGGCGCATGGGGTACTTGGAGGACGCGCTGTAAACGGCTCTACTTAAAACTAAGTAGGGACCGGGCCGATTGGCCTAGGCTATCTTTTGGGCAGACAACTCGTTTTTATTGAGGAAGCCCAAATTACATGATCACCCTTCTCGCCATCGCCGCCTTTGTCGTCGCGTGCAACTATCCCCCGACCGGAATGGGCTAACCCGAGCAGCTTTTCGCTTTCGGTATCCATCAATGTCCTCGGTTCGTACGCTTTCGGCTCTGGGAGCCGCTCTTGGGCAAGATCTCTCTGCGCTCGCGCATAAAGCGTTCGAGCACGTTACCTTGTCCTCGCTTGCCAGCCACCGCCGCACGGAGCAAGTCTTAGAAGTCTTGCTGGACCGGCTTTGTCTGTCTCTTACTCTGGCGAAGCCAGTCGGTTTGCTGAGCTGGTCTGAACGCGAAACCGCCGCCCTAGGGAAGGCCGGCGTTATCGATGTGTCCGCCGCCGCCGTCCACGCGATCGCTCTTGCGGCCGCGCCGTTCGACGTCGAACACGGTCGCCTGCTGGCGTTTCTAGACGTCCTCGTACGGGAAATCGAGCGCGGCGCCCTCGGCGCCGAAGTGGAAGAGCATGGGGAAGCGGGCTATTCCGAAAGTACAAACGCCCTGCTCGCCATGTTGTCCGAACGCGATCATGGGACGTGCTGTCACTCCAAAGCGACCGCCGAATGGGCGCGCCGCCTTGCTCTCGCCATGGGATGCCATGAAGAGATGGCCGAGTTCATCTCGCTCTGCGCCCTGCTGCACGACATCGGCAAGATTTCGACGCCCGATTCCATTCTGCTGAAGAACGGGCCGCTGACCCCCGACGAGTGGGACATCATGCGGGAACACGCCGCTGCCGGCGCACGAGTGCTCAATCAAATTCCGACGCTGCAACGCTGCTCGCTCATCGTTCGTGCTCACCACGAGCGGTACGACGGTGCCGGCTATCCCGACGGCTTGGCCGGCACGAGCATCCCGCTCGAAGCCCGCATCGTGGCCGTGGCCGACGCGTTCCACGCGATGATCAGCGAGCGTCCGTACCGCAATCCGATCCCTCCGCGGCAAGCGCTTGCGATTCTCGAAGCGGGCCGCGGCCGTCAATGGGATCCCGACGTCGTCGACGCGATGCTTGGCATGTTCGCAAAGCGAACGCCGATCGTGTCGCACGCGAACCTTCACCTTTCCTCGGCGTAACGTCCGGCGCTCGAGGGAAAAACCCGCGACCGGGTGTGGGCGGAGGCGCCGATTAGCGGCGCCTCTTTATTTTTGAATGCCATGCAGTTGGCATTCGCCGGTGCGATCCTAAGGGCATGAACGACTACGTCATCGGTTCCGGCGCCCTCCTCACGGCCGGCCCGCACGCAACGATCGCAGGGGCTACGCTGCACGCGCAGACCGATCCGCTGATCGCGGCCAACGTAAAAGCGGCTCTCGTCGACTTCGAGTCGACGGAGGCAGCGGATCTTTCGAAGGTCCTCGTCATGGCGGCCGGGTGGAACGGCCCGCGATTCCGCACTGAAGTCGTCGAGCGGCTCCTCACCCGGGTCGAATGCAGCCTCGCCGACGTCCTCGCCCTTCTAGCCGAGGCGGCAGGTACGGCGGAAGTGCACTTGTTCGCGCGGTGGTTCCCGGATGACGTCCTTGTCGCCGGATTGCGCCGCTCGGGCGTGACGCTCATTTCCCACCCCTTAGAAGCGATCCGTCAAGCGGCGCTCATCTCCGGAGGAACATATCGCCGCTGGCATTCACCACTGCACGCCGCTTGATTTCTTTCAGTTGCCTTTCAGGGGTAGGCGCGATGATATGCCGTAGAAATGCTCGGTATGTTCAACGCTCGTGTCGCCGTGATCGACGACGACCGCATGATTCGCGAAATGCTCCAACTGGGGCTTTCTCGCGAAGGCTATCAAGTCGAGACGGCCGCCGACGGTAGTGCGGCGCTGGACCTCGTACAGTCGCTTCGATCCCGAAGTGATCGTTCTCGACATCATGATGCCGAAAATCGACGGTATTACGTTGCTGCCAAAGCTCCGCGAACTCACGCAAGCGCCGATCCTCATGCTAACCGCCAAGGGCGATACCGAAGGAAAAGTTGCGAGTTTGAGCGCCGGCGCAGACGACTATTTGGTGAAGCCGTTTGTGTTCGAAGAGCTCATTGCACGCTTGCAAGCCAAGCTGCGGCGCCCGCAACTCATCGAAGAAAATATCGTTCGCTGGCACGATGTGTCCGTGAACCCGTCCACGCGCGAAGCCTGGCGAGGCAAAGAATCAATCGATCTGACGCAGCGAGAGTTCGATTTGCTTTCGGTGTTTCATGCGCGAGCCGCGGCGCGTCTTCAGCAAAGATCATCTGCTCGAGATCGTATGGGGTCACGATTTCGAAGGCGGCCCGAACATCGTCGAAACGTATATCTCGTACTTGCGTTCGAAGATCGACCGGCCCGGCGAACCCGGCTCTTTCATCCGCACGGTTCGCGGCGTCGGTTACGGGCTTTCGCAGTAACGCATGAAGCAATCTCTCGCATCCCGGCTGTCGTGGTTGTACGCGACGCTTCTTGGTATTACGATTCTGCTCGTCATTCTCGCCTCGAGCATCGCGCTCGTCATGGAACTGACGAACTTTACGAGCGACATCGTTATCGCAAAGCACGAAGAAGCGCGCATACTCACCGAGCAGTACAAAGCCGAGGGGCTCTCGCTCCAGCAAGCCGCGCCGGAAATCGTCAACGCTCTGAGCGGCATCGGTTTGCGCGTCGCGGTATTCGACAAGCGCGGACGCTTTTTGGCCGGCGATAAGACGCTTCGTCCACCCGTTCTGAATGCTGTGCTAAGCGGCAAAGAAGAGTTGCCGCCGCCCGAACCCACGAGCCGGTTAGGCGAAGCAATGGAGATGCAGCATCCGGGCGGTTATCGTGCCATCGGGCCCGCGGAGCCGTTTGCGCTCACGGCGGTGGACGGCGGTTTTGTCGCGTTCTCACCTTCGTTGCCGCTGTTGCTCGTTTCGCTCTTACCGTATTGGCGCGTCGTCGTTACGCTCGCGGTAATTTCGATCGTGCTTTCCTGGTTCATCGGGCGCTTTTTCGCGCGCCAGGCCCTGCGCCCAATCGCCGACGTCACCGACGCGCTTCGCGCGCTTGCGGAAGGCGACTTTACGCAGCGACGCTTTTTGGCGCCGGGCGGCGACGAAATCGGCACCCTGACCGCCGCCTATAACGACGCTGCAGCAAACGTCGCAGGGGCCATGGCGAACGGCAGCGGACGGAAGAACGCATGCGGCAATTCGTCGCCGATGCGGGACACGAACTTCGTACGCCGCTTACCGTAATCGGCGGCTACATCGACGTGTTGCGTCGGGGCGCAATCGAGGAGCCGACGATAGCGCGTCAGATTCTCGCCACCATGGCGTTCGAGAAAGAACACATGCGGACGCTCATCGACCGGCTCATGCGCTTGGCACGGCTCGATTCGGACACGCCTCCTCGCGTGGAAACGATCGATTTGTCGGAGCTGCTTCGCAGTCAGGTCGATGCGGCAAAACGCCTTGACGACAGCCAGGATCGTCGACTACAGCGTCGATGGCGTAAGATCGATCGTCGGCGACCGCGTTGAGCTAGGCGACGCCATTTGGAACATCGTCGAAAATGCCTTGAAATATGCGCCGGAGGCACCCATTCACTTGGCGGCAGGCGCGAACGCCGGCCATACCACCATTACGGTCGCCGACGAGGGTCCCGGGATGACCGAGTCGGAACAACTGCACGCGTTCGAACGTTTCTATCGCGGCGATCAGCGCGGCGAAATTGCTGGGAGCGGCCTGGGACTCGCAATAGCAAGCGAGCCGTGGAAAGGGCCGGCGGAACGATCCGCTTGTCGAGCGCTCCCGCGCGCGGAACGACCGTAACGATTACCTTGTAAGGAATTCAGCTTTTTATCAGCCGGGCAAGTGAAAATCTAAAACCATGGTGCGTCGAACCTTCGCAGCTCTTTTTTCCATATTTGTGGCGCTCACGATCCTCCCGTCGCCGGGATGGGCGCAAAGCGACAGCGGACAGATTCGAATCGTCGTCACGGACGAGTCGGCAAAACTACCGATCGATCTAGCTCGCGTCGTCTTGGACGGCCCCGTTATTACGAGTGAGTTGACGCGCCAAAACGGACAGGTGCTCTTTACCGACGTTCCGGACGGCATCTATCGCGCGCGCATTGCGAAGAGCGGTTACCAGCTAGTAACGTCGGTGCCTTTCGAGGTGGTGAACGGCCGCTACGTCACCGTGAACGTGTCACTTGCGTTGTCCACGAGTTTGAAAGTGATCGGGACCGTCGTCGCGCGTTCCTCGGCCGTCATCTCAACCTCGTCAATCGGCCCCGATTCTGCGCAACGCAAACTTTCGAACGATCTGTCCGACGCACTGAATAAACTTTCCGGCGTTTCCGTTTCTACGTCGAGCGATGATAGCGACGCGACGCAAACCGTGTCGCTCGAAGGCCACGATGCGAGCCAAACCCAGTTGACGCTGGACGGCATTCCGCTGAATGCCCCTGGTTCCGCCGGCAATCTCGGCTCCTTCGCCACCGATCTTTTCAGCGGCGCATCGGTACACAACGGACCGCAACTCGGCGGCCTCGGCGGCGGCGTGAACTTCTCGACGATCCAGCCAACGCTGAGCTGGCTCTCGACCGACTCCGTCTCGGTAGGAAGCAACGGCCGTAACAACTACTCGGTGGCCGAAAGCGGATCGGTCGGGAAGCTCGGCATTGCCGCGCAAACGACCTACCGCGCAAATCCCAGCTTCGTGGACGGCGAGACGTATGCCGACGCCAGCGGCCTGGACTATTCGCACAACGGCGATTCGAAGATCTACGGCAATCTCGCCAAACTACGCTATCAGTTCAGCGATTCACAAACGCTGACCGGCACGTTCATGGACTCCAACCGTTCGACGAACCTTGTCTGCCTGCGCATTACCGGCGAGCTGCCTTGCGGATACGGTCCGAACAACACGACGAACGGCAACATGCAAATGTACTCGCTCATGGACAATGCGCTCGTCGGCGAAACGACGATTCAGGCATCAGTGTACTCCGATGTCTTCAGCAACCTCCAAGATGAATTGAACCGTTTCGTGAACGGCGAGGCTTCGCCGATCGGCTACTCGACTGACTCTGCTTCGCACGGCTTCACGGTGAACGCCACGCTGCCGGCGCGCGAGCGGCACACGATTTCTATCCAGAGTTACGGAACCTGGAGCGACCTTACGACAACTCCGCTCGTCGATTCGGCGCGCCCCTACTATACCGGTTTGCAGAACACGAACTACTCCGCGCTGCAAGTCACCGACAGCGTGCATTCGAACGACAAGCTCACGCTGAGCGAATCCTTCGGCGCAAGCCGCGCGACGGGATCGCAGTCGAGCGTGCTCGGAAGCTTGGGCGCAGCATGGCGCCCGACGAACGTCGACGCGTTTACCGGATCCTATTCGTTGGGCGGCGTCGCTGCCTCGCCGAGCCGTTCGACGATTCTTACCGACCCTGCCTCACTGCGCTTCGATTGCAACGGGAACGTGGCATACGGAAACGCGCCCGGCGACGAGCCCGAAGGCAGTTCGTCGGTTTCCGAGCGCGTCGGCTACACCCGCTCGTTCCACGGCGGAAACTTGAACTTCCAGTTGTATCGCCAAACGCAAAACGGCGTCGTTCTGCCGGTCCAGGTCAACGGCACCGCGCTCGTGGCAAACGGGACGATTTCTCCCTCGTATCTGGGGCAGGTGCAAGCGCTTTACGACTCGCCGGCCGGATGCGGCGCTTCGGCCGCAACGCCGTTCAACGCAAGCCAGCTGTACTTCAGTTCGCCCGTGGGCAACGTTCGGCGGATGTACGAGGGCGGGTCGATCGGCGGGTTCCTGACGTTCGGTAACCTCGTCGTACAGCCGTATTACAACGTCAACATCTCTAAAGCAATCTCCAACGATCCGCGCATCGACAATCCGTACTCCATCACGATCTCGGGCCAACAGTTGCCGAACGTGCCCATGCAAAAGGCCGGTTTAGTGCTGGACTACAAATCGCCGCACTCGATGCTGGAGTGGCTCGCCGACGCCCAATTTACCGCGAAGAACAACCCCAACAATTTGCCTGCGTACACCACTTTCGATGCGGGCGTAAGCGCGCAACTTAACTAAGGGAACGCTTACAATCGCCGCGAGTAATATCACGAATGCCTACGGCGGCATCTTCGCGAGTCCCGCGAACTCGCTGCCGTACTACACGGCGAACGGCACGACCATCGCAACCGTCGCTCGTCCGCTCACGCCGCGTACCTATTCCGTTCACCTATTCCTTGAAGTTCGGATCCGGTGCGCAGACGCTCTCGCAACCGTCGATGCCGTCGATTGGCCGCGGCGAACGCGGCTTCGGCGGTCGCGGCGGGCCGGAAGCCCCCGGCGGACCGGGTGGTCCGGGCGGCGGCGGCGGAAACGGCCGCGGAGGCGGATTCCGCAACTTGCTGCAGCCGCTCCCTTCAGCGCCGCCCGCTGCGCCGTTCGATGTGAACACCGCGTCGCAACTGTGCACGAGCGACGCTCAGGCCGTCGCGCAAAAGATCTCCGGCGAACTGAAAGCCTATCAAACTCAAATCGAAGCGTCGAAGACGGCGGCGGGCTATCCCTCTTCGATGCCGTCGCCGCAACTCGATGATGCGACGGTGACGTATCACGGCATGGGTTCGACGTATGCATTGACCATCGTGCCGAAACTGGGCGCGCTGCCGCAGGCACGCCTCGCGTCGGAACAGGCGGCTGCACCAAGCCCGTCGCCGTCTGCACGTGGCTCAAATGCAGGCACTGCGCGCGGCAACGGTCGCGGTAATACGGCAATGCGCGCGTACATCGGTTGCTTCTCCATGCACATGGCGCAGCCCGATGATCTCACCTCGCGGCACCTTTACGCGCCGCAGAACGGCGTCTTTGCCGCACCGCAAATCACGTTCATGCCGGAAACCGGTCTCTACGTAATGTTCCGTCAGGCGCAAGCCGGCCAGGAAAGCTTCCGCGTCTACGCATTGCCTTCGTCACCGCCGTCGAAGCCGTTCCAAGTACGCACCGCGGCCGACACCTGTACGCCGGACCTGCGCAACATGGCTACCCAAGGCCTCGCGCAATTGCAAAATTATTTTGCGAATGGTGTAAAACCGTCGCTCTGGACGGTCTCGTCGCACCAAGCGAAGGGCGGAAACGTGTTCTACGAACTGGTACCGGGCGATCCGGCGATGGTTGGCGCGTTGTTGATGTGCGGCCGCGTCGCGGCAGCAGCGCCGGACGACCTGCTCAAACGCGGCTACGACGGTTACATGACACCCGAAGTCAACTACGCGAAGGCGCTCGGCTTGTACATCGTTCGTCCCCAACGGCCGCCGGCCGCTGCACCCGTCGCAAGTCCGTCACCCGAGCCGTAAGAAGCTACTGCGCGCGTTCGGACGAACGTCCGGACGCGCGCGCAGCCTCGACCATTTCACGCATACGCGGGTGCTCGCCATCGATCGTGGCGAGCCACGGTTCCAATCGCGGAACCGGTTCCCCGACGCGGAAGAGCAGATACCAAACGTTCATGTCGCCCATGAATTTAAAGCGCCGCTTTACGTCTTTTGCAAGCGCTTCATACGTATCAAAAGACGCGACGTAATCGTGAAAGGACCCAAAGTCGGTTTGTACTTTTATAAGCGCCGCAGCGTTGGCAATCGTTGCATCGACTTTCCGGCGCATCCTCAAAATGCCCGGCTCGGCCAGCACGCGCTCGACCTCCATGGAATCGTATGCGGCAACTCGCACGACATCGAAATTGTCGAATGCCCGCCCGTAACTATTCCACCGTTTGGCGATTTGCGCCCAGCTAACGCCGGCCTGGAAAACGGCGCGCGTCATCACTTCGAAATAGTCGTTTAGACCTGAGGGTTCGATGACGGCCGGAATCGGCGGCGTGTCGAACTCTTCGCTCACGGGGCGTTGCGCGGTGCGTCGAAGGCCAACGCCGTCATCATAGCTACGCCGTTCGGTAACGCGCCTTCGTCGATATCGAAAAGGCTCGAGTGGTGCGGATAGCTGGTTTCTTCATCACCGCTGCAGCCGAGCGTGTAAAAGCACGACGGCACGCGCTGGGCGTAGAAGGAGAAGTCTTCGGCCCCCATCAGCATGGCGGCATCGACGACCATCGAATCACCGGCGATCTTTGCCGCAAGCGCACGCGCGAATTGCGTCTGTTGCGCATCGTTCGCGGTTACCGGATAGCGCCACAGGTACTCAAAGTTGTACGAAGCGCCGGAAGCATCGCAGCAAGAACGCAAGACGCGTTCGATACGGTCGGGCATCGCTTCGCGAACTTCGTCGGAGAAAGCGCGAACCGTCCCTAGCATCTTGCAGGTACGGGGAATCACATTGTGCACCGTGCCGCCGTTGATGGCGCCGACTGTTACGACGGCCGGCTCCAGCGGATCGACTTGGCGCGACACGATTTGCTGCACCGATGTAATGAAATTCGCCGCGGTGTAGATGGGGTCGACCGCATCGTGCGGAGCGGAACCATGACCGCCGACACCGAGCACTTCAATTTCGATGGAATCGCTCGATGCGTACATCGGGCCTTCGCGGAAGCCGAGCACGCCCGTGGCGTACTTCGTCGAGAGATGCAACCCGTACGCGCGCTCGATGGAAAACCGCTCGAAGAGCCCATCTTCGATCATCTTTTTCGCGCCGCCCAAGCCTTCTTCGGCCGGCTGGAAAACGAGACAAACCGTGCCCGCGAGATCGCCTTTGCGATCGGCGATTAGGGCCGCCGCGCCGAGCAGAATAGCCACGTGACCGTCGTGGCCGCAAGCATGCATCCGTCCGTCGGCCTGCGAGCGGTAGGAGTGATCGCGTTCCTCGAGGATCGGCAAGGCGTCCATGTCGGCACGCAGCATGATCGTGCGGCCCGGACGTGTGCCGCGCATCACTCCGACGACTCCGGTGCGGCCAACGCCTTCGTGCACGTCGAAGCCGAGCATGCGCAAACGGTCGGCGACGATTCCCGCGGTCCGGTGTTCCTCGAAGCCGAGCTCCGGATGCATGTGCAAATCGCGCCGGATCAGCACGACGTCATCTACCAGCCGCTGAGGAATAGTGATGCTCGCAGTCATGGATCTCGCAATTCTGTATTTGCGCACGTGGACCCCGTCGGGCAGGGACTTAAGTCGCACGAGTCGCAGATGCCCGCACACGTTCTTGCAAGGTAGTCCAGGAATGAACAAGTCGGAGCTTTTTTCGGAATACGGTGCCTACCATTCGGACCGCCGCAATCGGCTTTGCCATGCGTTCGGAATACCGTCGATCGTGCTGGGGATTTTGGGACTCATGTCGCTCGTGCGGCTTGGCCCGGTCGACCTCGCGGTTGTGGCCGCGATCGCCGTCCTCATCTATTACGCCGCGCTCGATCTACGCGGAGCCCTGCTCTCACTGATCGTTTTCGCGATTCTCTATGCGGTCGCGATTCGATTACCGTGGCAGGCGAATCTTGGGGCCTTTATCCTCGGATGGGTTTTCCAGTTGGCCGGTCACCGTTTGGAAGGCACAAAACCCAAGTTCTTAGAGAACCTGGTGTATCTCCTTATTGGACCTTTGTACATCTTCGAAGAAGTTTTCGATTCCATTGTCGGATCGAAGCGTTACAGCTAACCATTAACGTTATTGCGTGGTTTCCCAGACGTACCGGATCGTTTCAACTAGAGTCGTCCCCGGCAACCACGTAATCTTGAGGAGTTTCTCGTTCCGTGTACGTAGATGAAATGCTTAACTGTGTTGATTGCGGACGCCAATTTGTGTTCAGTTCGGGCGAACAACGCTTTTACGAGCAAAAAGGCTTCCAGAATAAGCCCAACCGTTGTCCCGATTGCCGTAACGCCCGCAAAGCGATGCGATCGCAAAACGGGAACGGCGGTGGCGGCGGAGACGCCGAGCGTGGTGCGAGCCGCCCGCGTGAGATGTTCCAAGCAACGTGCAGCCAATGCGGAAACACCGCGGAAGTGCCGTTCAATCCTCGCGGCGACAAACCGGTCTACTGCCGAGACTGTTTCCAGTCGCGCGCCAGCTATCGGTAGCTTTTAGTCATCCCCGGCTTGTCGAAGCAAGAGTCCGTCGAGCGATGGGCTCTTTTCTTTTTCGAATAGCGACACGCACGCGAGCACGATGACGTTCAAGCACAAGCCGACGAACCCGGCGTTCAAACCCAATGGCGCGGCGTTCGTAGCGGCCAGGTAAAGGGCGAGCGTTACGCCGGCTACGATGCCGCACCCAACGCCCCACGCCGTGGTCCGCTTCCACAAGAACGCGAGAATTACACCAGGCGCAAACTGCGAGATGCCGTTATAAAAGAGCAGCAGCAGTTCAACGAGCGTTGTTTTGAACGCAAGCCACAGGGCTAGTGAAAGCAGTCCTATCACCAGCACCATCGAGCGCGTGATGGCCACGCGTCCGCGATCGTCGAGCCCCATTCCGAAGCAATCGCCGAAGATATTTTTCGACATGATGCTGGCCGAGCTGAGCAGCAGCGCCGTGGACGGAACGAGCGCGCACAGGGAACCGGCAGCTGCAACGAAGCCGAGAACCCACGCGGGGTAGTAGCGTTGCACCACCAGCATGAATGACTGATCGGCGCCGGGACCTTTCAGGCCCGGAACGATGAGCAGCGCGCTGAACCCGGCGAAGAAGACGAGCAACATTGCGAGCTGGTAAACCGGCAAGAACATCGCGTTGCGACGCAGGGCCGTATCGTCTTTGGCGCTGTAAATCGCTGCGAACGAATGCGGTCCCATGTAGAAACCTATTCCGGTTAACAGCACCGTTGAAACGAACCAAACGGCGCCTCGCGTACCGGTAACCGATTGAAGCGTAAGAGCCGCCGGATGCGCGCGCAGCAGCTGATCGAACATGCCGGCGGGCGAGCCGAAAAAGTGAATGGGAATCGCCAGCCCGACGAAGAGCAGTGCGCCGATCACGAGCGCGTCTTTGACGATGCTGGCCCACGCCGTTCCACGCAAGCCCGTAAGGTAAACGAACGCGATGATTATAAGAAAACTGACGCACCGCGCCGGCTTGCGCATTTATCTTCCCGTACCCGCCAATCGTAAGAAAGAGTTGCAAACCGCTCAACTGCAACGTGACGTACGGAATGACCGCGACGCACTGAATTGCGGCGACCAGCACGCCCAACTGTTTGCTTTTATAAACCGATGCGAAGAAATCCGGGGCCGTGAGAAGCCCACGTTCTTTCCCGACGCGCCAAATCGCCGGCACCAAGAAATATCCGAGAACGTAGCCCACTGTGCCGTAGGCCATAATGTAAAATGCCGGCGCACCGAAACTGTACGTCCATCCGGCCGCACCAAGGAACGTAAAGCTCGTATAGATCTCGCCGGCCAGAAGCACCCACAGAAATACCGAGCCGAACCCACGGCCGCCGACAATGTACTCCTGCGGCGACATGCGAACGCGCCGGACATTCAAGAGCGCGAATAGGACCGTTCCTATAACGATCGTCGCGATGACGCCGAGCGAGCTGATGGAGCTCACCAGCGGCCCTCGGTGCGGCCGATCTGCCAAATGAAAAAGGGCGTCAAGCAGACCCAGAAGGCAATCCACGCCAACAGGAACGGCAGTCCAAGGATCCTGGGCTCGACTCTATTGACGAAGGGCACGGCAATACTTAGCGCTGCAAGCGGGATGGCGGCTAAGATGATTCGATTTCGCCGTTGCATGAATGTGCTAGACGCAGTTCGTACAACAAGCCCATGGATACCTTCGACGTAGCGGTCGTCGGCGCCGGTCATAACGGTCTTGCCTGTGCGGCGTTGCTGGCCAAGAGCGGGTTGCGCGTTGCCGTCTTCGAGTGCAGGGATCGCATAGGCGGGGCGTCGGTGAGCGAACGCGATGTTTGGCCGGGATATACGGTATCGGCTGCCTCGTACGTCGTAAGCCTGCTCGATCCGTGGCTGATCGACACGCTAGAGTTACGGTCGCACGGCTACGACGCCTATCGAAAGCTTCCGTGGGAATTCACGCCGTTGCTCGATGGGCGCTCGATGTTGCTCGGCGTAAGCGACGAAAACGACGCTGCGGAAATTTCGCGGTTCGACGTTCGCGACGTCGCGGGCTTCAATGGCTTCGAAGAACGCGTCGCGCGATTAGGACGCGCGCTCTTTGACACGTTTTCCGATGAAGAACCGCGCTTCGACGGCTTCGACGATGAAACGCGTGCGATGCTCGAGGGGTCGGCCGCCGAACTCGTAGAGCGGTACGTTAGGACGCCCGTTTTACAAGCGGGTCTCGTGAACGACGGCTTAGTGGGAACCTACTTGGGTCCGCGCAACCGCGGAACGGGGTACGTGCTCGCGCATCATAATGCCGGCCGCGCCATGGGCGAACAGGGCGCGTGGGGATACGTCCGCGGTGGAATGGGCTCCATCGCTCAAGCGTTGGCGTCGGCCGCGCAAAGGTACGGCGCGCAGATCTTTTCCGACGCCCGTGTCGAGCGAATTCTAACCTATGACCGCCGGGTGACGGGCGTCCTGCTCGAAGACGGACGAGATATTGCCGCGCGAGCCGTAGCGTCTAACGCCCATCCGCGCATTACTTTTCTGAACCTGCTCGACGGAGGCGTGCTCGACGGCGCGTTCGCGGATAAAGTACGGGAGTGGAAGACCAACGGTCCGTGCTTGAAACTCAACCTTGCGCTGGGCGAGCTTCCGAATTTCACGGCCCGCCCCGGAACAAACGCTGCAGCCGCATCACAAGGCGACGATTCACCTAGCACCTTCGATCGACTATCTTCAGGACGCATACGAAGATGCCGTCGCACACGGCGAAAGCCGGGAGCCGCTGATCGAATGTTTCTTACAAACGCCGACGGACCCGACGCTCGCGCCAAACGGCAAACACATCCTGTCGATTTTCGCGCAGTACTTTCCGTACGATCGCGTGGATGGATGGAGCAACGGCGCAAAGGAGCGCGCCGCCGACAAGATCGTCGATATGCTCGGCCGGCACGCGCCGAATTTACCTAACGCCATCGAAGCGCGTCAAATTCTTTCCGCGCGCGATCTCGAATCACGCATCGGGTTGATCGGTGGCCACATTTTTCACGGCGAGCTGCTGCCGGGGCAGATTTACGAGGACCGGTTCGCGACGCGAACGCCGGTCGCCGGCTTATACCTCTGCGGTTCGGGCGCGCATCCCGGGGGCTGCGTAAGCGGCTTTCCCGGAAAACGCGCGGCTGCCGCGATCGTTGCAGATATGGCGGTACTTGCATGACAGCACGAAGCGCGTTCATGGACGCGAAGGTTCAGAAATATATCGTCGACACGATGGTGGTCGACGAACATCCGGCGCTTCGAGCGCTGAGAGAAGAAACGGCGGCCATGCCGAACGCGCAGATGCAGATCGGTCCCGACCAGGGACAGTTCATGCAGTTGCTTGCGCGTTTGCTGCCGGCGCAGCGATACCTGGAAATCGGCGTATTCACCGGCTACAGTTCGCTCGCAATGGCGCTCGCAATGCCGGCGAACGCCCAAGTCGTGGCGTGCGACGTCAGTAACGATTATACCGCCGTAGCCCGCCGATATTGGCGCCAAGCGGGCGTCGAAGAAAAGATCGACTTGCGAATAGCGCCCGCACTCGAAACGCTCGAACGTCTCGCGGTCGACGAGTGCGCACCGTTTGATATCGCGTTCATCGACGCCGATAAACCCAATGTCGACAACTACTACGAATATGCGTTGCGTTTGCTTCGGCCGAACGGCCTGATGCTAATCGACAACGTGCTCTGGAGCGGCGCCGTGGTGGATGACAAGGACAACGACGAAGACACTGCCGCGCTGCGCGCGATCAACACCAAGGCCGCCAACGATACACGCGTTGACGCGACGCTGCTCTCGATCGGCGACGGCCTGCTGATGGCTCGTAAGCGGAACGGCCTCTGATCCGCGTCGTCTCGCTCAACTGCAACGGGATCCGTTCGGCCTCGCGCAAAGGGCTCTTCGGCTGGCTTTCGCGCGTCGATCCGGACGTTATCTGTCTACAGGAGACCAAAGCGCAAGAGTACCAAGTGCCTTTCGACGCGGAACATCTTTCGCCGTACTTTTCGGTCTTTTCCGATGCAGAGCGTAAGGGCTACAGCGGCGTCGGAATCTATAGTAAACGGCAGCCCGATCGCACGAACGTTGGTTTCGGCTGGCCGCAGTATGACGCGGAAGGCCGCTACGTAGAAATCGAGTTCGGGTCGCTGGCCATCGGATCGCTCTACGTGCCTTCCGGCACGATGGGACTCGAGCGCCAGCGCTGGAAAGAAAACTTTCTCGATCTCTTCGAGGCGTGGCTTACACGAGCCAAGAGAGAGAGCAAGAGCCGCATCCTGTGCGGCGATTACAACGTCGCCCATCGGGAGATCGACGTCTTCAACCCGAAAGCGGCGATTCGCGTCACCGGATTTCTTCCACAGGAGCGCGCGTGGATGGAACGCGTGCTCTCGAGCGGCTGGATCGATGCAATGCGCCAGGTTCGTCCGGAGCCCGGCATCTACACGTGGTGGTCCAACTTCCAGCAGGCGTTCGAGAAAGATCGCGGGTGGCGTATTGACTACCAGCTCGTTACGCCCGACCTGCGGCCGCGTATCCGCGACGCGTACGTGTACCGGGAAGAACGCTTTTCCGACCATGCGCCGCTCGTCGTCGAGTATGACGGCGACTTGTGAAAAGAGGCGCCCCGCAGATTTTGGATTATTCTAGACCGAGATGAAGACGACGTCGGCGCCGCTGCGCGTAACTTGTGTCGGAGGCGGACCCGCAGGACTGTATACGGCAATCCTTGCGAAACAGCGCTTTCCGCATTGGGACGTGACCGTGGCCGAGCGCAATCGCCCGCACGACACGTTTGGGTGGGGTGTTGTCTTTTCGGATGCGACGCTCGACAAGCTACGCGCCGCCGACGCGCCGACGCACGAGGCGATCACGTCGTCGTTCGCACATTGGGACGATATCGAGATCAACTTCAAGGACACCAAGACGATTTCAGGCGGTCATGGGTTTTCGGGCATCGCGCGCAAGCGGCTGCTGAACATTCTGCAAGACCGCGCCGAAGAACTGGGTGTCAACCTCGCGTTTGAAACGGACGTCGAAAACGTGGCGGCGTACCGCGAGGAGAGCGACCTGCTTATTGCGAGCGACGGCATCAACAGCCGCATCCGGGCGGCGTACGCGGACGCGTTCAAGCCAAATCTCGATCGCCGGATTTGCCGGTTTGTCTGGCTCGGCACCACCTTGCCGCTCGACGCTTTTACCTTCATTTTCGAACAGACGGAGTTCGGCTGGTTCGCGGTGCATGCGTATCGCTTCGACGAAACCACGAGCACGTTCATCGTTGAATGCCGCGAAGAAACGTGGCTCGCGCACGGGCTGGACAAAGCGGACACCAGCGAGACCATCGACTTTTGCGAGCGTTTATTCGCGCCGTACCTAAAAGGCCACGGCCTTATGGCCAATAGCGCGCACTTGCGAGGGCGGGACTGGATCAACTTCACGCGCGTGAGCAACGACTCGTGGGTGCATGAGAACGTGGTCCTGATTGGTGATGCCGCGCACACCGCGCACTTTTCGGTTGGCTCGGGAACCAAGCTAGCGCTCGAAGATGCGATCGCCCTCGTTGAGGCGCTCGGCCGCGAAGGCGACGTAGCGCTTGCAATGCGCGAATATGAGGCCGCTCGCAAAATCGAGGTGCTGAAGCTCCAAAACGCGGCGCGCAATTCGACTGAATGGTTCGAGAACGTCGCACGCTATGCTGTGCTGCCGCCCGAGCAGTTTGCGTACAGCTTGCTGACCCGCAGCCAGCGGATCGGTCACGAGAACCTGAGGTTGCGCGATAGTATATACGTCGAACGGATGGAGGAATGGTTCGCGCAGCGGGCCCATGCCGCCGCGCGCGCCAACGGCGAGATGACGCTCGAAGCGCCGGTCCCGCCAATGTTCACTTCACTCCGCTTGCGCCGGCTCGTCTTGCGCAACCGCGTTGTGGTGTCGCCCATGGACATGTACAGCGCGGTCGACGGTATGCCCAACGATTTCCATCTCGTACATCTCGGCGCGCGCGCGCTTGGCGGTGCTGGTTTGGTATTTACGGAGATGACGTGCGTCTCGCGTGAGGGCCGCATCTCCCCAGGCTGTTGCGGCATGTACCTTCCCGAACATGTTCCGGCTTTCAAGCGCCTCGTTGACTTCGTGCACGACTGGAGCGGCGCGAAAATTTGCCTCCAGCTCGGTCACTCCGGACGCAAAGGCTCCACGCGCCTGATGTGGGAGGGCATGGACGAGCCGCTTGCGGCGGGCAATTGGGACGTCGTCGGCCCGTCGGCCGTGCCCTATTCACCCGCAAACCAAATTCCACGCGAACTCGATCGCGAAGAAATGCAGAAAATACGTGCCGAGTTCGAACGCGCTACGCGCATGGCAATCGAAGCCGGTTTTGACATGCTCGAACTGCACTGCGCGCACGGCTATCTGCTCTCCAGTTTCATTACTCCGCTCAGCAATCAGCGAACCGACGAGTACGGCGGTTCGCTCGAGAATCGCTTGCGCTACCCGCTCGAAATCTTTGCCTCGATGCGCGCAATCTGGCCTGACGACCGCCCGATGTCCGTACGCATTTCCGCGACCGATTGGTATGAGGGCGGCATCACGGGCGAGGACGCAGTGCAGATTGCGCGTGCATTCCGCGACGCGGGCGCCGATTTGATCGACGTCTCGACCGGCCAAACCCATCCGGGCGCCAAACCTGTGTACGGACGCATGTTTCAAACGCCGTATGCCGACCGGATTCGAAACGAAACGGGAATGGCGACGATGGCCGTCGGCAACGTCACGGAGCCGGATCAGGTCAATGCCATCGTTGCGGCCGGCCGCGCCGATCTCGTTGCGCTTGGAAGGCCGCATTTAGCGGATCCCGCCTGGACGCTTCATGCCGCTGCGCAACTGGGGTATTCCGGCGCAGAATGGCCCGTCCAGTATCTACCCGGCAAATCGCAGTTGGAACGGTTGATCGCTCGCGCGCAGGAGGCTTCGCATGCCATTTGATGCTTCGGTTCTGAACGGCAAACACGCCGTCGTCACGGGTGGCGCGCGCGGAATCGGACGGGGCATCGCCGACGCCTTGGCGGCACACGGCGCGCGGGTCAGCATCATCAGCCGCCATCCGGGCGTACGCGAAGGATGCGTCACCGCCGCGGCCGACGTAACGGACGAAGGGCAGGTTCAAGAAGCATTTAATGCGTGCCGCAAAATCAATGGCCCCGTTGAGATTCTTGTCAACAACTCCGGCATCTCGGATTCGGCGCCGCTTCTTCGCACGTCAAAGGAATTGTGGGACAAGATCGTCGCAACGAATATGACCGGCGCGTTTTTGTGCTCGCGGCTTGCCGCAGCTGACATGCTCGCCGGGAAATGGGGACGCATCCTCAACGTCGCGAGCATTGCGGGATTGATGGGCGCTCCGTACATTTGCGCCTATACCGCAAGTAAGCACGGCGTCATCGGCTTAACCCGCGCGCTCGCGGCGGAATTCGCGGAAAACGGAATCACCGCGAATGCCATTTGCCCTGGCTACACGGAAACCGACATGATGCATCAGGCGATCGACAAAATTTGCAAGCACACCGGCGCAACCGAAGAACAGGCGCGCTCAACTCTAGCAGAAATGAATCCCGGTGGTCGCTTGGCGACCGTAGAAGAAGTCGCCGGCGCCGCACTGGACCTTATCTGCGGCACCCGCAACGGTGTTTCGCTCGTCGTTCCAGGCTTAGCCGTCGCTTAATGTCACCTTTGCGGCGTTCCTAAACACCCAGTTAGGCACCGTACCAACGTAATTGTTGCCAAATGCGGTCGAACGGCATGATGGGATCGCTACACAGATAAATGGGTGATGGTCCCTCGACGGCCCACTTGAGCGGTTCGTTGGAAGTTCGGATCAGCTGCACGCTTCGATAGTATTTGCGCAATAAACCGATACGAGTTGCACCGATGGCTATTAGCGTCTTTCCGTCGTATCCGCGTGGACCCCAAAGCCAATAGGTGTTTTGGCTGCCGATTGCCGGCGGTAAATGGTATCTCGGACCGAAAAAATCGATGGCGCCCGCGTCGGCATAAGTATCGGCGTAGATTGCCGTAAGGCCGCGCGTCCCGGGCGCAAGCGCGTTGTAAAACGATGCCACATCTCGCGCGAGGCGGTCCCATCCGAATTCTTCGGCATAGAGCGGCTGTACGAGGCGAGCCGGTTCGCCGTTTCGGCCCGTCATTCCGAGCGCCGCGCTGTAACCGATGAACTGCCGCAAAGACAATACGGGAATCGAAAGCGGCAGCGTTACAACGGCAACGGCGGCAATCGCTGCAAGGAGAGACCAACGAAGTCTCGCAGCCGCTCGCTCCACGGCCACGGCGCCCGTCGCGAGTAGCGCGCCGTAAATCCCGATGATGTAGTACCCTTTGGCTTCGAGCAGTACCGCGAGCAAGAAAAGCGCGAAGTAAGCGATGCTAAGGAATCGCAGATCGCGCAAATTGCGCCATGCGAACGGCGCAACCAGGCCCGCTATCCATACCGGAACCGCAATCGGGTTGGTATACAGCAGCTGTTCCCCCGCGAAAGCGATGAAGTTCGGAAAGAAACTTTGATACTCAAGCGTAAGGCCGGTGTTAAAAGCATGCCTATGCGCAGCATCACCTTGAAGGACTTCGAAGAAGGGCCACCCGTGCCGCGCCTGCCAAAAAAGATTCGGCGCGATCAATGCAAACACAATCAAAGCCGCAAGCGCCAAGTGCCAACCGAATAGTAATCGGCGCTGCGGCATCGCAAGGAGCCCGCCAAGTAACGCAACGACTAAGAGTCCCATCGAGTATTTCCCGTAAAGACCGAAAGCAACCGCGACGCCAACGGCGATCCACCAAAACGACCTCCCGCGATCTTCAGCGCAAACGATCCTTATCACGCACCAGATCGCGAGCGTCCACGACAGTCCCTCGAAAGACGTCGTCGTAAGCACGTTCCCAAGGAGCAAATACGCGGGCAGGAGGGCGATCGAAACGCCGGCGAGGAGCTGCGCGAATTTCCCTCCGCCGAGCTCTTTTACAATCTGCATGCCGATGACCGGCGTCAGCGCCGCGGCGATAGCGGGCAATAATCGCAGCGCGATCAAATCGTAGTGGAACGGTGCGGCAAGCAGCGCGGCAACCGCCACAAGCGGCGGCTGATCGACGTACCCCCACGTGAGATGTTTGGAACATGCGATGAAGTACAGTTCGTCGCGGAAATAGCCGTAACGCCACGCCGTAGCAACGTGCAGCGCAAGCGTGCCGAGCGCGACGAGCAGCTGGATCATGCCGGCGTTCGGCGAGCCGTCCCAATCAAACTTAAAGCGAAGCCCACGACGCCGCACCACATCCAAGCGCCGAGTGCCTCATTCCAATCCCACCATAGGCCGTCGGCACTCAACGTTCCCAGCAAATAGGCTCCCATGTATGCGAGAGGAACGGCAACGGCAAAGATCCGGTACCATTTCGGAAGTTCCGGTTGCACGTCATAGCGCGAGACAAGCCAGTCGGCGACAATGCCCGCTGCCAGCGACTGCACTAGCGTTACGCCGAGCAGCGGTGTGTGATTTGTGAATGCCGCAGCGGCCGGGACGTTGCCGATCAGATAGAACAGCGTGAAACAGCCCGGGCGCAGGCGGATCCGGCCGACCGTCCACAGGGCAAACGCGGTCATCATGATGGCTTGAAAGATGGCGATGAGTACGCCGATGGAAATTTTGTAATAGCCGATCGCGAGCGCCGTGAGATATTGCTGCGACATCGCGTCGGCAACGGGGGGCGCGTTCGTTCGTCCCGCTCCGGGATCGAAGGCGTACGCGGTTCCGAAATGCACGAGGATGAGCCACGTGGAAAGGCCCAAGACGAGCGGAAACTGCTTGCCGAACGTCGTCGAGTTCAAGCGGTCGTGGATGACCGAGCGAATCGGACCGGACGCGAGGATGAAAATTCCCAGGCCGAGACATTGATGCGTTGGGCTCAACAGTGCGTCGACGCCTTCTTCGATCCCAAGCAAAAGATGCCAACACATGTCTCCGATTCCCGCAAGAAGAAAGACCGGAATGCCGAGCAGGGCGAAGCGGTAGCCGGGAGGTAGGGCACGATGACGCAGCCAGAAGGCGGCAAGTACCGCCACCATCGCGAGCATGCCCGAGTAGAAGACGCCGTGATACGGCGTGAAAAACGATTCGACCGGAACGTGGCCGTGCGCCCACGCATCGAGGAAAAATCCGGCGGAAATCCAGACGCTGCAGATGCCCACGGCGTAGTCGAACGCTAAGCTGCGGGAAGCAAGTCGCGTCATGGTGCGTGCCATACGAGCATGCTTTGTGGGCGCCCTGTTCGCGGGAGGCAGGAATCGCCCAGCCGCGCTGCCGACCATTTCTCCTAATGAATCGATGGCCGCGCGTGCTTTTGCTCGTTCTTGCCGGTGCTCTTGGCGCATGCAGCTCCGGTGCTCCACCGCCGCCCCCAAATGCGCGGGTTGGAAGGCCCGTACCGGCGGTTCGTGCGCTCGCGCTTCCGAATGCGGCGGCACCGAAGATTCAGGCGATGTGGTTTAATTCGCTCGACGTAAGACGTGCAAGCACTTGGGAAGGAAAGATCGATACCAGCACCAACGTCGCGAGCGTAGAGGTAAGAAACAATCTCTTTTCGATCAATGCGCGACGCCGCGATTTCGGGCACTTCGCCTTTAGAGTCGACGTCTTCGATCTGCCCTCGATCTTCATTAGGGGTTACGATTTGCGCGTGATTGCGCGAAATACCGCCGGCGCAGAAACGGAAGAAGATCTTCCGTTCCAGATTCGATAGCGTCCTATGACGAAAGCTCACTACGAGATTGCCGATCGCGTCGCGACGGTAACGTTGGATCGGCCCGAACGAAAGAACCCTCTCACGTTCGAGCTCTACGCCGAATTGCGCGATTGGTTCCGGGCTTTGCACGCTCGCGACGACATTAAAGCCGTCGTCCTCGCCGGCGAAGGGGAGAATTTTTGCTCCGGCGGCGACGTGCGGGACATCATTGGCCCGCTCACCGAAAGCACCGCGGACCAGCTGCGCGAGTTCACGCAAATGACGGGCGATTTAGTGAAGGCGATGCGCGCTGCACCGCAACCCATTGTCGCCTCGGTCGACGGGGTGTGCGGGGGTGCAGGAGCGATCCTCGCCATGGCGTCGGATCTGCGTTTCGGAACGGCGCGTTCCAAGGTGGCGTTTCTTTTCGTGCGTGTGGGTCTAGCCGGCTGCGATATGGGCGCGTGCGCGATGTTGCCGCGAATCATTGGGCTCGGGCGCGCGTCGGAACTGCTGTATACGGGCCGCGTGATGAGCGGAACGCAAGCGTTCGACTGGGGCTTTTACAACGATCTTTGCGATCCCGGGGACGTGAAGTATCGGGCCGTCGAGATGGCCAGGACTTTGGCGCACGGACCCACGTTTGCCCATGCGATGACGAAGAAGATGCTGCACGAAGAATGGGCGATGCCGCTCGACGCAGCGATCGATGCCGAGGCGCAAGCGCAGGCAGTATGCATGGAGACGCAAGACTTCCGCCGCGCGTACGAAGCGTTCGTCGCAAAACAAGAGCCGCGGTTCGAAGGGAACTAGAAGGATGAACGAACGGGATTTAGCGTGGCCGTTCTTCGGCCCGGAACACCGTGAGTTCGCGGTTTCGCTCGACGCCTGGACGAATCGCACGACCGTCTCCGACGACGAAGAAGACGCCGATAGCAGCACCCAAACTTGGGTGCGCGAGCTGGGCGACGGCGGCTGGCTGCGGGCATGTATCCCCAAGGCGTATGGCGGTTTGCGCGATACGCTTGACGTTCGCACGTTGTGCTTGGCGCGTGAAACACTCGCCTATCGTTCGGCGCTGGCCGACTTTGCATTTGCGATGCAAGGCCTTGGAAGCGGCGCAATTACGCTCTTTGGGTCCAGCGAGATGAAAGCGCAGTACCTGCCGGCAGTCGCTGCCGGCGATGCGATTGCGGCGTTTGCGCTCTCGGAGCGCGAGGCCGGCTCCGATGTTGCCGCTCTAGCGATGACGGCGAAAGCCGACGCCGACGCCTACGTGCTTGACGGCGACAAGACGTGGATTTCAAATGCCGGAATTGCCGATTTCTACGTCGTGTTCGCGCGGACGTCACCGGAAGGCGCGCGGGGCCTGAGTGCCTTCGTCGTCGACGCATATCATCCGGGCCTCGAAGTGGTCGATCGCATCGACACTATCTCGCCGCATCCGCTCGGAACGCTTCGGTTTAGCAATTGCCGAATTCCAAAGACCCAACGGCTTGGCGACGAGGGGCAAGGATTCAAGATCGCCATGGCTACCTTAGATGTCTTTCGCAGTACGGTCGGCGCCGCAGCGCTCGGCTTTGCCCGCCGCGCGATGAAAGAAACGCTCGAGCACACCGCAAGTCGCACGCTGTTCGGCGCGCCGCTCGCGGCGCTCCAACTGACGCAAGCGGCGATTGCGAAGATGGCGACGGGCATCGATGCGAGTGCGCTGCTCGTTTATCGGGCGGCCTGGCAAAAAGATACCGGCGCGGCGCGAATCACTCGTGAAGCGGCGATGGCGAAGCTTTTTGCTACGGAAACCGCAGGCCGCATTTGCGACCGGGCGGTGCAGCTCTTCGGAGGCCGGGGCGTGACGCGAGGCGAGGTCGTCGAGCGGCTCTATCGCGACGTACGCGCTCTTCGCATATACGAAGGCGCAAGCGAAATTCAAGAACTCGTCATTGCTCGGCAGACATTGGAGGAGCAACGTGGCGTTTAGCGGACACGTCGACCGCTTCGCGGAGGAGCACTTACCCCCGGCGGAGTCAATGCCCGAGTTTCTGTTCGATCTGCCCGACCTCCACTATTCGGATAAGTTGAACGCTGCGCAATGGCTGCTCGACCGTCACGTGCACGAAGGCAACGGCGCTCGCCGGTGTATCGTGGCACCGGGCGGCATCGATTGGACTTATCAGGATCTGTATGAGACCTCGAATCGCATTGCCGGCGTTCTTGTAGAAGACCTTGGCGTCGTTCCCGGAGCACGGGTTCTGCTTCGCGGCGCGAATTCGCCGATGCTGGCAGCGTGCTGGTTCGCCGTGCTCAAAGCCGGCGCTGTTGCCGTTACCACCATGCCGCTCTATCGGGCGAACGAATTGCGGCATATGATCGAGAAAGCAAAAGTGACCGTCGCGCTTTGCGACGCGCGTCTGTCAGACGAATTAGGCATGGCCTGCTCGGGCAACGTCGATATCGCGACCGTTCATTTTCGAAGCGATGCGGCAGATGGTTTGGAGACACGGATGGCGTCTAAACCGTCGCACTTCGAGAGCGTGCAGACGGGCGCGCAAGACGTCGCCATTATCGCGTTCACGTCGGGCACGACCGGCACGCCGAAAGCCGCGATGCACTTCCATCGTGACATCTTGGCTACGTGCGATACGTTCGGCAAGCGCGTGCTCAAGCCGAAACACGATGACTTGTTCTGCGGCAGTCCGCCGCTCGCGTTTACGTTCGGCTTGGGCGGCCTGCTGCTCTTTCCGCTTCATGCCGGTGCTGCGACGCTGTTGCTCGAAAAAGCCGGCCCGGAAGAGCTGTTGCGGAATATTGCGGAGTTCGGCGTCACCACCGTTTTTACCGCGCCGATTGCGTACCGGACGATCGCGACGCTAGCGTCGAAATACGATGTGTCGACGCTGCATACGTGCGTCTCCGCAGGGGAGACGCTACCGAAACCGGTGTGGGAAGCCTTTCACGACGCGACCGGTATAAAGATCATCGATGGCATCGGAAGCACCGAAATGCTGCACATCTTCATCGGAAGTGACGTCGACGAGGTGAAGGCCGGTTCCACCGGGCGCGCCGTTCCCGGGTATTACGCTGAAATTCATGACGACGACGGAAATACATTGCCCTTCGGTGAGGTCGGCCGTTTGGCCGTTAGGGGCCCGACGGGCTGTAAGTATCTTGACGATGCCCGACAATCTTCTTACGTCCGGAGCGGTTGGAACTATCCGGGTGATGCGTATCGGATGGATGAAGAAGGGTATTTTTACTACGTCGCGCGCACGGACGACATGATTGTTTCGGCCGGCTACAATATTTCCGGTCCGGAAGTCGAGCAGGCACTGCTTACGCATGCCGAGGTTCGCGAATGCGCCGTCGTGGCGAAACCGGATCCGCAGCACGATACCCACATCGTAAAAGCCTACGTGGTTCTCGTTAATGCGGCGCTCGCCGGTGATCCCAAATCCGAAGAGCTACGCGAACACTGCAAGCGGATCATCGCACCGTTCAAGGCACCGCGGGAAATCGAATTCGTCGCGGAGCTTCCGCGCACCGAAACGGGTAAGGTGCAGCGCTTTAAACTTCGCCAACGTGCATCTGTCGAATAGCGTCGTTTGGGGCGTTTTCGTCCTTTACATCGCGAGCGTAATCGCCGTCAGCTTGGTTGTGCGCTTCGGGTCAGTGCAGCAGCGGGCGCTTTGGGGGACGATCTTTGTTGCCGTCATAGGCGGCTTTGCGGACGTGGTTTATCCCCAAGCAAGGTTCTTCGCTTACTGCGCTGCTTTCATAGGCGCGATTGCCATTGGCGTGTGGGCGTGGATCGACCGGCAGAACGACGCAACGCGCTGGATCGCCCGGGCCGCTGATGCAATCGTGTTGCAACCCCCGTTCAACGGACGATGGCGGGTTGTCGCCGGGGGACCGGACCCGCGCCACAATCACCATCAGGTCGTCATCGATCAATACTTCGCTTACGACTTTCTCAACGACGAAGGACCGTCCTGGGAACAGCCCATCCTTGCGCCTTGCCGCGGAATGATCGCGCACGTGGAAGACCGCTATGACGATGCGGCGCCCACCGCAAAGCACCGCGAAAGAAGACGTCCCTTCGGCAACTATGTATCCATCGAAACGCCGCGCGGCTACATCATTCTCGCGCATTTGAAGCGAGGTTCCATTTGCGTTCGCCCCGGCGCGCCTGTGTCAGCGGGCGACGAAATCGCCCTTTGCGGGAACTCCGGCAACACGTCGCAATCGCATCTTCACATCCACGCGCAGAAAACGGCCTTCGCCGACCCGGGCGTGGCCCAAGGCCTGCCGATTGCGTTCATGTCGGACTCGGGTGAACCACTTTTGCTCGAATTCGGCGACAGACTAAACCGCACGCACGCGTGAGATCTTACGGCAGAACGGCAGTCGCCTCGATTTCCACCACGGCCCGGTCTTCAAGGAGACCTGCGACCACGACGAGTGTCATCGCGGGGTAGTGCGCTCCGAACACTTCGCGATACATTCTACCTAAGTCCGGCGATGCAGCGAGATATTGTCGTTTGTCGGTGACGTACCACGTCATGCGCACGACGTGTTCCGGCGCAGCGCCTGCGGTCGTCAGGATGGCAACGATGTTGCGCAGCGCCTGTCTTGCTTGTGCAACAAAATCGCCGGAGACGAATTCCCCGCGTTCGTTCCAGCCGATCTGCCCCGCGATCGCCAAGAAGCGCCCTTCGGCAAGGACGCCGTTTGAGTAGCCTTTGGGGCGCGGCCAAGATTCAGGATTGACGAACTTCACGATTGCCACCTAACGCGAGCGTCCCGATTGCGGAAATTGCGAGATTGATTGCGAGCGCGTAGAGCGCGATAAAGCCTGTGACGGTAAAACCGCCGGCATGCGCCGTGATATTGGGATTGAATCCGGTCGATACAGCCATAAGCGTTGCCGCCGCCATCCCGCAGAACCAACCGGCGAGTAATGCGCGGCGATTGAACCAGCGCGTATACAACCCGAAGACAAACGATGGAAACACTTGCAACATCCACGCGCCGCCGAGGAGCTGGAAGTAAATGGCGTACTGAACCGGGACGAACAAGACGATTAGCAAGGCCACCGCGCAAAATGCGAGCGTCAAAAGCTTTGCAGTTCGTGTTTCGCCGCTTCGGCGATCGACGGTGTACTGGTTGAAAATGTTACTCGCAAAAAGATTCGCGGAGCCGATGGCCATAATGGCGGCCGGAACCAATGCGCCAATTACAATCGCTGCTTGCGCCACGCCCGCGAACCAGTCGGGAAAGAATCGCGCGATCAAAATTGGTACCACCGAGCTTGAACTGGTCGTCTTGATACCGGCCGCGAGGCCGCAGTACCCGAGCAGAGCCAAGAATCCCAGCAGCAACGAATACACCGGAAGCAGCGCGGCATTTCGCCGGATTACAGCGCGGCTCTTTGCCGCCAGAATGCTCGTGATGGAATGCGGGTAGATGAAAAGCGACAGCGACGAGCCGAACGCCATCGTGGCATACGCAAAATATTGCGAAGGCGAGAGCAGAATGTTGCCCGGCTTCGGTTTTGCTGCGAGCGCCGCTTGTGACACGCTAAAAATGTGCGCCCATCCGCCGAGCTTAGCCGGAATCACGACGATCGCCGCAATAACGGTAACGTAGATCAGCGCATCCTTAACGAAGGCGATCATCGCGGGTGCGCGCAGACCGCTCGTGTACGTATAAGCCGCAAGCAGCACGAATGAAATGGCGAGCGCGGCGAGGCCGCCGCCACCGGAAAAGATGCCGCCGATTTGCGCGAACACCGCTTGCATGCCGTCGAGCTGCAGCGCAATGTATGGCATGGCCGCAAGGACGCCGGTGATTGCGACGGCGATCTCTAAGGTACGGCTGCCGAATCGTTCGCGGACGAAATCGGCCGAAGTGACGTAGCCTCGCTCGCGCGCAACTGCGTAGAAGCGGCTCAGCACAACGAACGCCACCGGGTAAGCAATAGTCGCGTACGGAACCGCAAAGAAGCCGAGCGCACCAACGCCGTAAACCAGCGCAGGCACGGCGATAAATGTGTACGCAGTGTACAAATCACCGCCGAGCAGAAACCATGAAACAACCGTACCGAAGCGCCGGCCGCCTAACGCCCAATCGTCGAGCGTACTAAGCTTTCCGGTTGTGCCCCAGCGCGCTGCAAGAAAACCCATCACCGTAACGGCGGCGACGAGAACGATCAGAATAATCGTGCCGCTAGACATCTTTCGGATCTCGCGTCGCGATGAGTACGACGCCAAGCAGCACCGAGGTCACGATGACCCATAAGAGCTGGTACCAATAGAAGAACGGCAGGCCGAAAAGCGGCGGCTCGGGCCGGTTATAAATCTGCGGCACGAGCGTACCTATAAACGGCAACACGAGCAGCAAGTACCATGCACGTTTACCCATTGCAGCTCGCCTTTCTTATCGGCAGCGCGCTGCGCCTCTTGCGCGGAAGGCAAGCGCGGGTGATTCGGCGCACCTTCGCCGAGCTATGGACCACCCCGTGCGGCGCTTCATCGAAAACGACGGTATTCAGTTGTGCGTCGAGCGCCGGGGAAACGGCGCGCATCACGTGCTTTTTGCGCACGGATGGATCAGCTCGCGACGCATGTGGTACGGCGTTGCAGAACTGCTATCGCCCGAAAGGTACACGCTCGATCTCCTGGATTTTCGCGGATGCGGACTCTCAGATCGTCCGGCGCACGGCCACGATTTGGAAGGTTACGCGTCGGATTTGCGCGCGGCGCTCGAGCAGATCGACGGTCCGGTCACCGTCGTCGCGCATTCCATGGGAGGAAAGCTCGCGCAGTTTATCGCGAGTGAACGGCCGCCGAACCTTTCGCGGTTGATTCTTGTCGCGCCGGGTGTCGCGAAGGCAACGCGATTTCCGGAAAAACATCGCCAGATGACGATCGAAGCGTACGGATCGCGGGAACGGATCGAGCGCTTTCAACGTGCGGCCATGACGCGTGAGCCGGGAGCCGAGGCGATGGAGCGCATGGTGGACGACGCTTTGGTCGCCCAGTACGAGCACTGGATCGGATGGTATGACCGCGGACGCGGCATCGACGTTCAGGACCGCGTTTCATCGATCGACGTCCCGACGCTAGCGATTGCCGGGGCCAAAGATCCGATAGCAGCGCCGGCGGGCATCAGGCGTTATGTGGCCGAGGCGATCCCGGGCGCGCTCTTCGTGCTATTGCGCAACGCCGGGCACAATTTGCCGATCGAGGCGCCCGGTGAGGTGGCTCAGGCGGTAGAGCGGTTTGCGAACTAGGTCTTAAGACGGAAGTAGCACACCCCGGCCACGACGAACGTCGCAGGCAAGCAGAAAACTGTGACCAAGGTCAACGAAAGGGTCTGTAATGGTTAGTCAGCCTCCGAAGGACACGCCATTTGGTTTGGAACCCAATCTTGCGGCCGGCTTAGCGTATTTGCTCGGGCTGATCGGCGGGATCATCATGCTCGTTGGCGGCGGAACGAATCACTTCGTGAAGTGGGCCGCCGCGCAATCTATCACTCTTTGGGGCACGTGGATCGTCGCCTGGATAGCTATCGATATCATCGACATGTTCCTTGGCGTAGCGCATCTCTGGGTGTTGATTCCGATCATGATGATCGTCTCGATGCTGATCGGTATCCTAGCCCTCGTTGCGTGGCTTTACACCTGGATTACCGCCTTCCAAGGGAAAGAAGTGCGCCTGCCGTTTATCGCGGATTTAACGACGCGGTTCTTCGGGTCGCAGCTCACGCCGGTTCAGTAATCCCAAGCGCTTGCGGCGGCCGCGGGATTTTCGATCCGAGGCCGCCACACGTTCCCGGGAACCGGCGTTGAGAACGGGTTCAAGGCGTTTACGTATTCTACGTTTACGAGCGTAGCGGCGTTGCCGCTTGCTCCGCCGTCGTCCCCCACGCCTGAGGTTACGTTGCCGCTTACGGATGCATCGAGCAAACCGGCCGGTGCTGCATACGGCGGCGTCCCAAAAGTTCGATAGACCATGGTCGAGTCACGCAATGCGACTGCCGTACCGTCGGGCGCGAAGACGCTGACGTGAAAATTCACCGTGGCGCGTCCTTCCGTGACGCTATCGTTTCCTTGCAAATAGATCGTGCAATTCGAGTCTCGGCAAGCCGCCGGCGTCGCGGCCGCCGAGGCGGGCGCCATTGCGACTTGCGTTTGCGCCGAGAGCTGGCAGCCGTTCGCATCGCTCAATACGCAGGCCGGCGAAGCCGAAGGCGCGGGCAACGTTTGCGGATTGCGGCCTTGTTGCACGGCATTTGCAATTGCATCTCGCTCGAAGGAAACGGCAGAGGCGAGTTCCGTTCGAGCCGCGTCGAGCGCCCGGTGGTGCAGCGCGCTTCGCGCAAGGGCCGCCGCCCCATGCACGAGCGTCTCGCTCAACATCGTGACGAAGAGCAGAAGAAACATCGCGCGCAGCAGCACTATTGCGCGCCCACCGGGGCGGGAACGAAAAGCCCCGACTGAACGGTCGAAGATGGAAGCGGCGCAGGGCGTTCGATGACATTCTGCACGGTCACGTTCTCGCGCGAGTTGTCATCGCTCTGTGCGGTTACGGCGATCGCCGTCGCTCCGAACGGCAACGGAGAAACGGCGAGGGTTACGCGCGCGTTCAGCGGCGATGAACCCGGCATCGGAATCGACGTCTCAATGCTTGCCGGCGGGAGCGACGCGCCTTGGTATTTCAGGAGGTCGGCGCCAACGTGTAACTCTTGATCGGCGTAGCGCCGGAGCGACTCGTGGACGAGGTCCGGACCGAATCGATGCGCAGCGGCGAACGTTCCACTCAAGAGCGCGCCGAGCGTGACGGCCACGATGGCGCCGGCTACTACGACTTCAAGTAGGCTTTCGGCACGCTCTCCCTGCTTCACATAGATTGCGAGTGCCCGAAAGCACGCTGGAGGTGACGCGGTTCGCGAACTTTCAAGAGCGGCCGTTCAAAGAAATAGGTTACGAGTGCCGCTTCGGCGATCGTAACGACGACGGTCACGATCGTGTACTGCAGCTGCCAGGCCGGGTCGGCATGTGGATCGCCCCGATAAGCCGGAATGTGGAATCGGAGCAGTTCCCGCGCGATCAGCTGGTGGTAGAGATAGAGATTGTAGGAAATGACGGCGAGAAAACGCAGCGGGGCATTCGCAAGCAAAAGTTCCCACCAGCGGGGCGCGCATAGTGATGCGACGGTTATCGTCCCGAAGGCAATCCCGAAGAGCCCACGCCATTTCACCTGCCATACGACTTGCCATTGATCGACGTGACGGAATTCGTACATGTTGTGTAACATTGCCGCGGCCAGCACGATCCCCGCAATGGCAACGAGCGGAGCGGCGAAACGCCCGCGAGACTCGCGCACGCGATGACCGAACCGCACGAAGAGGTACGCGGAAAGCATCCCGCTCGCAAAGATATCGAGATATCCGGGTAAGTTCTCGGCCCATTGCGGAAAAATGGTTGCATAGCAACATTGCTGCAAAAGCGCGCGCCACGCGAAAGCGACGGCGAACATTGCAAAGGCCGTTATCCACGGCTGCCGTCGGAAACACCACCACACGAGCGGAAAACAAAGGTAAAATTCGACTTCGACTGCGAGTGTCCAGAGCACGCCGTTGATAGAGCCGTACGTGCCGGACCACCACGTGTGAATGAAGAGCAAATGCGTGATGAGTTCTTGCCATGGCAGCGCATTGGCCCGCTGCAGCGCGGCATAGCCGATGGCGTAGGCAACGATTATCGAAAGCACGTAGGACGGGACGATCTTCATGAATCGGCGCCACGCAAAGTGCGCCCACGCCGGCAACGGTTGTCCGCGCTCCAGCGCCCGCAAGAACGGATACGTAATCACGAAGCCGCTGAGAAAGAAGAAGAGATGGACGCCGATGAAGCCCGTTTCCGGGATGAATTGAAAATACTGATGCCACGGCGCAGGCAGCCAAGAAATTTCCCAAAGGTGATACCACAGTACGAGCAGCACCGCGATCCCGCGCAGCCCGTCCAAAACGCCCAGCCGATCCTTCATCCGCTGTGCCCGTTCGTCGCCTTCCCTCCGTCATCCTGAGCCTGTCGAAGGCCGTCGTATCACGTGAATCCGGGCCGCAATCACTTTGTCTCAACCTATTGACACAAAAGCGGGAATTGTATTAAGCTGCTAATACAATACTTCCGAGACTGGACCAACATGCACGCTCATTTTGCAAACCTGTTTGCGCAGTGGTATATCAGCGCGTTTATGATCGGCTTCGGCATCCTGACGCTGGTTCGTACCGACAAAATGGTCGATACGAAATGTTTTTTCAAACGCGATTTAAGAGACGCAGAGGTAGGGCTACGCATTCAAGCGATTTTGGAGAAGCGGCGGCGTATCGAAGCCTTTCCGCGCGCCGGATATTGGATCATCGGCGGCGTGGCGATCGTGCTCGGTATTGCGACGGCTTTTCACCTCATTTTGCCGGTGATCTCGTACGCGAATCTCTGTTTGATTATCGCGATTACGCTTGGCATCGCGTTCCTCCGGATGCGAAACACCAACGTCCGTCGAGCCGCAAGCCTGGTACCGCGATCCGCGCTCTCAGCGGTCCACGGTCTTTGGTACGGATGTGCCGCGATCGCCTCGTTGTTGCCGCTCGTATTTATAGGCTTGCCGGGTCTTCGCGTTGCAGCGATCCTGGTTTCGCTCTCGTCGATTACGATCGTCGTGATATCGATTCGTATCGCCGGCATGGCATCGATTCTTCCCGGCGACGACGCGGAATTGGAAGTCTTGGTTGACGAACGGCTGCGCAGCGGCCGCGTCGCTACGATGTTGATCTACGCGTATACCGTTCCGTTCGTGTTCTTCGGAATGGGGACGGCCGCCGCGGTCCAGAGCTTCTATCAATCCTTTGCCTACGCATGGTCCGGTGCGTTCTTCCTCGCATACGGGTGCTGGTACGCTTTTATGTTTCTGGGCGCCATTCCGTCGCTGCGCAAAACGCAATGGCACGCGACCGTTTAACAATGAGCGGATCTTACAGTACATTCGGATATTGGCTCGTTACCATCGGCCTCCTGAGCTATGGCGGCGTCTTTCTGATCTTTCGAAACAGGATCGGCGACCCGGCGATTTGGTTCGCAAAGGAGCTGCGCGATAAGGCGAACCGCTCGCGGCTCGAAATTGTACTCGACCGCCGCCGCGAAATTGAGGGCTTTTCACCGTCAATAGCGCTCGTGTTGAGCGGCATGATGTTCATCTTGAGTCTGTGCACTGCATTGCGGCTGCTGGTTCCGATCATCGCATTCCGTTTAGCGATGTGCGCCAGTTCCGCGGCCCTCTGCTTCGCTTATTTGAGAACCGGCAACATGCCCACGTTGCGCGTCGCGAGCCTGACTGCCAAACCAGCCGTTATCAAGCCCCTTTGGTATGCGCTTGCCGCGCTTGCGAGCCTTACGCCAATCGTCTATTCCACCGTTCCGGCGCTGCGTGTTTCGTCGTGGCTCGTATCCTTGGCGTCTGTCGGTATCGTCGCTGCGGCCCTAGCAAGTGCTTCGATGCCGGCAATTCTAACCGGCGAAGATTTGCCGCTTGAAGCAGCGGTTGACGAATGCGTCCGGCGCTGCCGCGCGCTGTACATGCTTTATGGAGCCTACCTGCTGCCGGGTGAACTCTTCTCGTTGGCTGCCAACGGCATTGCGCCGAGCACCGTTTGGCAGCCGTTGACCTGGCTCGCATGCAATTTCTTGTCGTGCGCATTCCTTTTCGGCTGTGCTTTGCCGGAGTGGCGCCGGCCCGTGCTGGATCTCCGAACGCAATGACGCCGGATCCGCTCATTGCGGTCGATCCGAATCTCGAAACGGCGCCGTACGTGCAGATCTTCGAGCAGGTGCGCGCGGCGATCGAGCGCGGCGAGTTGACGCCCGATGCACCGCTACCCACGGTGCGTCAACTCGCCGGCGACCTCGGCGTGGCGCCTAATACCGTGGCGCGTGCGTATGCCGATTTGCAAAACAACGGCTGGCTCGTAAGCGAAGGGCGCCGCGGAACCCGCGTGGCGCGACGCGTCCCGGCTTCCGATCGCCGGACGCGTACGACGGCGCTCGCCGACGCGGTCGCTCGTTTTGTGGAAGGTTTGCGACATCGCGGCTACACTAGCGGCGAGATCGCGGCGGAACTTTCACGCGTCACACAAAAGTAGCAGTATATGAACGCTGCTGAGGGTGACGTCCGGGCCGAGCACTCCGCCGGGTGGGCGGCAATCGCGTATATCATCGTTGTGCTCATCGCCGGCTTGCTGCCCGGCAGTCCGCCGCCGATCAACGCGGCACCCGTCGACATCGCAGCTTGGGTAACCCAGCACGAAAGCGCACTGTTGTTTGCGGCCTGGCTCTCGTTTCCGGGTCTTTCGTTCTTCCTGTGGTACATCGTTGGACTGCGAACGCATCTCATGGCCGCGCCCGGCCAAAACGAGGGCCTCGGCACCTATTTTATGATCGCGGGGGTCATCGCCGCGGCGTTCGCTCTGCTTAACGCGTTCTTTCAAGCCGTGCTCGGTTACCGGGCGCCCGAGCTATCAGGCGCAGAGATTCGCGTGCTCTACGACGCGTTCGCCCTTTCGGGCGTGCTCCTGTTCGCGCCGCTTGCCATCTACACGTACGCCGCAAGCTATAGTGCCCTGCGTCACCACAGTTTTCCGCGCTTCTTTTCCTGGTTCGGCTACCTGACGGCTGCCCTGCTGGCAATTTCGACGCTCTCGATCTTCTTTAAAGATGGACCGCTGCGTCCGAACGCCGGGATCGTTCTAATTGCTCTCTTGCTCTACGTTTTATGGACGATTTGGAGCGGCGTCGTGCTCATCAAGCGTCCCACCCCTAGTCGTTGACGCAGCCCATCCTCCTTGCTATACTGCCGTAGTTCAGGCCCACCCGCAGGTGCGGCCGACTTTGTGTGTGTTGTAAAGCAATCTCTGGGGAGCGCTAGTGCCAACGATTAATCAGCTCGTGCGTAAGGGCCGGGCCAAGACCGAGAAGAAGGTCAAGACTCGCGCGTTTCGCGTGATTCTCACCGGACCCAAGCCGGGCCATCCGGATCTTCCGACGCGTCAATTTGAAGTCGCGGGCAATCCGCAGCGCCGTGGCGTCTGCACGCAAGTGAAGACGGTCACGCCCAAGAAGCCGAACTCGGCACTGCGCAAAGTTGCGCGCGTCCGTTTGACCAACGGCGAAGAAGTGACGGCGTACATTCCCGGCATCGGCCACAACCTGCAGGAGCACTCCGTTGTGCTTGTCCGCGGCGGCCGTGTGAAAGATCTCCCGGGCGTTCGCTACCACATCATCCGCGGCACGCTCGATACGGCCGGCACCGCAAACCGCAAACAAGGCCGCTCGAAGTACGGCGCCAAGCGCTCCACGAAGAAGTAATCCTTCGACAGGCTCAGGACTAAAAAGGAACAGTAAGAAAAATCCATGCCACGTAAAGGTCCGGCCCCGAAGCGGCAGATTCTGCCCGATGGGAAGTACAACTCGAAGATTCTCGCGCGTTTCATCAACAAGGTGATGCTCGCGGGCAAGAAGTCGACCGCCGAGCAAGTCACGTACGGCGCGCTCGACATTATTGCCGAAAAGACGGGTCGCGATCCGTACGAGGTCTTCCAGCAGGCGCTTTCCAATGCGATGCCGCTGGTCGAAGTCCGACCGCGCCGCGTCGGCGGTGCCACCTACCAGGTGCCGATGGAAGTCCGTCCGGACCGCCGTCAGGCTATGGGCATGCGTTGGCTGATCGGTTACGCTCGCGCGCGCGGCGGCCGTTCGTTTGAAGAAAAGCTCGCCGGCGAGCTGCTCGATGCGTCGAACAACACCGGCGCGACGATCAAGAAGCGCGAAGACACCCATAAAATGGCCGAGGCCAATAAAGCCTTTGCCCACTACCGCTGGTAACCAATGGCTGCAAGAGAATTTTCCGCTCGAACGTACGCGTAACATCGGCATCGCTGCACACATCGATGCCGGTAAGACCACCTGCACCGAACGCATCCTGTTCTACACGGGCCGCGTCCATAAAATCGGCGAAGTTCACGACGGCGCCGCGACGATGGACTGGATGGTCCAGGAGCAGGAGCGCGGCATCACGATTACGTCCGCCGCTACCGCCGCTACCTGGCGGGAACACCGGATCAACATTATCGATACGCCTGGCCACGTGGACTTCACGGTCGAAGTCGAACGTTCGCTGCGCGTGCTCGACGGTTTGGTCGCGCTTTTCGATTCGGTGGCCGCAGTGCAGCCGCAGTCGGAAACCGTTTGGCGACAGGCCAACAAGTACAAAGTCCCCCGGATCATCTTCGTGAACAAGATGGACCGCATGGGCGCCGATTTCTTTAACGTCGTGGACAAAATTCGCGAACGTCTCGGCGCGCGCGCAGTTCCGATTCAGGTGCCGATCGGCGCGGAAGACAACTTCCGAGGCGTCGTCGACCTCTTCACGATGAAGAAGATCGTTTACACCGACGACCTCGGTTCGACGTCATCGCTGGAACCCGTTACGGATGCCGACGGCGAACTCAAGACGATTGCCGATAAGTGGCGCCAACAGTTGGTCGAAGCCATCGCCGAGCAAGACGACGAGTTGCTGGAGATGTTCTTCGGCGGCGAAGAGCTCCCGGTCGAGCGCATGCAAGCGGCGTTGCGGAAAGCGACGATTGCCGGCACGGTGCTTCCGATGCTCTGTGGTTCAGCCTTCAAGAACAAGGGCGTGCAGCCGCTGCTCGACGCCATCGTCGAGTACCTGCCGTCGCCGCTCGACGCCAAGCCGATCGTCGGAACGGATCCGAAGCACGACGATGCCGAAATCGTGCGCAAGCCCGATGACAAAGAACCGTTCTCGGCTCTCGCGTTCAAGATTGCGACCGATCCGTACGGCAACTTGACGTACTTCCGCGTTTACTCGGGCACGCTCGAGAAGGGCAGCTACGTTTATAATTCGCGTTCGGGCAAGAAAGAACGCATCGGCCGCATCCTCCGTATGCACGCGAACCATCGCGAAGACATCGATTCGATCGGTGCAGGCGATATCGCCGCCGCAGTCGGTCTAGCCGACACGCGCACCGGCGACACCCTGTGCGATGAAAAGACGCCGATCGTCCTCGAGTCGATCACGTTCCCCGAACCGGTCATCTTCCAGGCTATCGAGCCTAAGTCGAAGGCCGACCAGGATCAGCTCGGTAAGGGCCTTGCGCGACTCGCGCAGGAAGATCCGACCTTCCGTATGCGCACCGATGAAGAGACGCAGCAAACGATCATCGGCGGTATGGGCGAGCTTCATCTTGGAAATCATCGTCGACCGTCTGCGTCGCGAATTTAAAGTCGAAGCCAACGTCGGTAAACCGCAGGTCGCGTACAAAGAAGCCATCACCAAGACCGTGGAGAAGCAGGGCAAATTTGTCCGGCAGTCCGGCGGTAAGGGTCAGTTCGGTGACGTGTGGATCCGCGTTGAGCCGCTCGAGCCGGGCAGCGGTTTCCAGTTCGAATGGAAGATCGTCGGCGGCGCGGTTCCCAAAGAATACTCCAAGGCCGTTCAGCAAGGCATCGAAGAATCGTCGCAAAACGGCGTGCTCGCCGGATTCCCGGTTCTCGATTTCAAGGCTACGGCGTTCGACGGTTCGTACCACGATGTCGACTCGTCGGAAATGGCGTTCAAGATTGCTGCGTCGATGGGCTGGAAAGAAGCCAACCGCGCAGCGGGCCCGATTTTGCTCGAGCCCATCATGAAAGTCGAAGTGACGACGCCCAAAGACTACATGGGCGCTATCACGGGCGACCTCAACCGCCGTCGCGGGATGATCCAAGCGACGGAAGAGGCGCCGGGCGGTGCACAAGTGATTCTCGCGAACGTGCCGCTTTCGGAAATGTTCGGTTACGCGACGGATATGCGTTCTGCGACGCAAGGCCGTGCAACGTACACGATGGAGTTCTCTCACTACGAGAAAGCTCCGAAATCGGTCGAAGAGGAAATCATCGCCAAATCGGCCGGCAAGAAAGCGACTCCCGCATAACAGGATTGGCGCCCGCGCCAATCCGACGGAGCGGACTCACGTCGGTTCCGGAAATTGCCGGGTCGGTAATTTCGAGAGATAAGCCGCGGGCGGCTTATCTCCTACCTCGACGGCAACAGCTACGAGGATCGTAAAAAACAACTAGCGATAGCCGTCGAGTCAATCGACGGGTCTAATGAGGAACAAAAAGTAGAAAATGGCAAAGGCAAAGTTCGAACGTAATAAGCCGCACGTCAACATCGGAACGACCGGTCACGTCGACCACGGCAAGACCACGCTGACCGCGGCGATCACGCACTGCCTCGCGACCGAAGGTCTTGCGGCTGCGCGCGGCGTCGATGAAATCGATAACGCGCCCGAAGAAAAAGAGCGCGGTATTACGATCGCGATCTCGCACCAAGAGTACGAGACGCCGAAGCGCCACTACGCGCACGTCGATTGCCCCGGTCACGCCGACTACATCAAGAACATGATCACCGGCGCGGCGCAGATGGACGGCGCGATTCTCGTCGTCGCCGCGACCGACGGTCCGATGCCGCAGACGCGCGAGCACATTCTGCTCATGAGCCAAGTCGGCGTTCCGCGTATCGTCGTGTTCCTGAACAAAGTCGACCTCGTGGACGACGAAGAGCTGCTCGAGCTGGTCGAAATGGAAATTCGCGAACTGCTCAGCCAGTACGAATTCCCGGGCGACGACACGCCGATCATTCGTGGTTCGGCGCTGAAGGCGCTCCAATCGAGCGGCAAGCGCGGCGACCCCGATGCCGAACCGATCTTCAAGCTCATGGACACGGTCGATTCGTACATCCCGGATCCGGAGCGCCAGGTCGACAAGCCGTTCCTGATGCCGGTCGAAGACGTGTTCACGATCACCGGCCGTGGTACGGTCGGCACGGGCCGCGTCGAACGCGGTCAGGTGAAAGTCGGCGAAGAAGTCGAGATCGTCGGTCTCCAAGAAGCGACGCGCAAGACGGTCGTCACGGGTATCGAAATGTTCCGCAAGCTGCTCGACGTCGGCATCGCCGGCGACAACGTCGGCGTGCTGCTCCGCGGCGTCGAACGCAACGACATCGAGCGCGGCCAAGTGCTTGCGAAGCCGGGCTCGATCAAACCGCACAAGAAGTTCAAAGCCGAAGTGTACGTCCTCTCAAAAGAAGAAGGCGGACGCCACACGCCGTTCTTCGGAAACTACCGCCCGCAGTTCTACTTCCGCACGACGGACGTGACCGGTACCATTCAGCTGCCGGAAGGCGTCGAGATGGTCATGCCGGGCGACAACGTGACGATGAGCGTCGAACTGATCACGCCGATCGCTTGCGAAGAGGGCCTCCGGTTCGCAATCCGTGAAGGCGGCCGCACCGTAGGCGCCGGCGTCGTTACGTCGGTCGCGGATTAACCAGATCCACAACGGGGGTGGGGCTCCGGCCCCACCCTGTCATCCTGAGCTTGTCGAAGGGCAGGCGCATCTCAGCGATGGCATAGACAGAAAACCGGCGCCATGATAGGATGGCCGCTGATGTGTCCTCCGGGACATCTTTGAGTTCGTTCTTTGAAAACAGAAATTACAGGATAGAGATGTCAAAGCAGAAGATTCGCATTCGCTTGAAAGCGTTTGATCATAAAGTGCTCGACCAATCCGCCGAGCGCATCGTCGAAACGGCGAAGCGTACCGGCGCGTTCGTGAGCGGTCCCGTTCCGCTGCCCACCGAGATCAATCGGTTCTGCGTACAGCGTTCGACGAACAACGATAAGAAGTCGCGCGAGCACTTCGAAATGCGCACCCACAAGCGCCTCATCGATATCCTGCAAGCGTCGCCGAAGACGATGGATGCTCTGATGCATCTCGACCTGCCGGCCGGCGTCGACATCGAACTCAAGGCCTAATAACAGCAATCAGTGTTGAAAAGCCCGAAGCGCTTTGCTTCGGGCTTTTTCTTTTGTGAGTCCGGGTAGGTGGCGCACCTGGGAAGGTGCCGAATGCTGTAGAAGGACCAGCCTAGTTCTTGTTTTCCGCTAGTCACTGTACAAAGGAGAACACCATGGAAGTTAAACCCACTTACCTGGGGACCATGATCGCGCTCGCCACCGTAGCTTTCGGCTTTATCGCAGCCGGCGCTTGGAATAAGTTCATCAGCGACCTCATCGCACTTTTCCTCAAGTCGGGCAGCGGCATTTGGGCTGAACTCGTCTATGCCATCATCGTCACGATCATCGCGATCGTCGTTGTCCAAAATTTGGGCAAGCTTGCCGATCGGGAAGCGGGACCGAGAATATAACGAACGATTCGACGCAACGCTTTAGCGATCGCGCGAATGACTACGCGGCATACCGGCCGTCTTATCCGGGCGAAATCATCGCAGCGATTCTCGATGGCTTCGAAGGTCCTTGCGTCGCGGATCTAGGCGCGCGGCACCGGCATCTCGGCAGCGTTGCTCGCAGATGCCGGTGCCTTCGTTTACGCAATCGAACCAAACTCACCGATGCGTGAATCGATCTCCGTATCAGATCGCGTTCGCGCCATTGATGCAACTGCCGAAGCAACGACCCTACCGCATGCGAGCATCGATATCGTTTCGGCATTTCAAGCCTATCACTGGTTCGATCCGCCGGCGGTAATGTGCGAAGCGCTTCGTATTGCAAAACCGCGCGCGCGTTTCGCCGCCGTTTGGAATCACCGCGATCGAAACGATCCGTTTACCGGAGCGTTCGAAGCGATCGTCGATCGCTACGACGCGAGCGGCGGAAACATCGATCGCAGCCGGCGTATGAATACCGTGGTAAACGATCTGACCGATGCGGGATGGAACGACGTTCGAACGATCGTCGTCACGCACGAGCAGCCGTTAACAAGCGATGCGCTTTTGGGATTCGCACGTTCCGCATCATATCTTCCGCGCGCGGGCCCTCAACACGAGAACTTGATCGTAGAACTGAGCGCGCTCTTCGAAACCTGGAGTTGTCGTGGAAGCGTACGGTTCCGGTGGCAGACGCAAGCGTTTTTAGGAGATCGCTCGTAAGGGCAGTGCCAGCACAATGACCTAGGCGCCAGGTCCGCGAACGAGCGAGCATGCCTATCGAGCTTCGCGAATCGCGGTCCCGGACGTTCCACGGTACGAAACGCCGGATTTTTCATTTGCTCGAAGAGATGGGGACGTCCGGCGACCAAATTTGGCCGTTCGCATCGCAGCCGTTTATGCGGTCGCCGGGACCGCTTACGCCGGACCGCACCGAAGAGTGGCACCTCGGCATCCATGCCATGCTGGCAGAGGTTGTACCGGAGGAGCGCATTGTGTGGCGGATCCTCAACGATGGCGTCGATGGAAGCCATGGGTTCTATCTCTCGGCCGACGGCAAGTTGACCGTGGTGGAATACCGCATCGAGGGAACCCTTACCGACACGGACGGGCGTCTGCTGTGGCGCCGTCTGGAAGACTCGTTCGAACGTTCGACCGAAGCGCTCTTCGATAAGCTGACCCGCGTTCTAAAGCGCTAGCGCCCGAGCGCGGTTCCCTAAGTAAGGTACTCGCATGCAACAACGTCGTTTGGGATCCCGCGGTCCGCAAGTTTCAGCGCTGGGACTGGGCTGCATGGGGATGTCCGAATTCTACGGCAGCGGTGACGACGCCGAGTCTATCCGCACGATTCATCGCGCGCTCGAGCTCGGCATCACGCTGCTGGACACCGCTGATATGTACGGTACGGGGCGCAACGAGGAACTCGTCGGGAAAGCCATTGCCGATCGACGCGATCGGGTCTTTCTTGCAACGAAGTTCGGCATCGTGCGCGACGCAGGCGGCAGCCGCTCTATCAGCGGGCACCCCGATTACGTGAAAAAGGCCTGCGACGCTTCATTGGAGCGCCTCGGCGTCGACCATATCGACCTTTACTATCAGCATCGCGTCGATCCGCAAACGCCGATCGAAGAAACCGTCGGCGCGATGGCAGAACTCGTGCACGCGGGCAAGGTGCGGCATCTCGGCCTTTCCGAGGCAAGTTCCCAAAGCATCGAGCGAGCGGTGCAAGTGCATAAAATTACCGCGCTCCAAAACGAGTGGTCGCTCTGGTCGCGCGATTTGGAAGAGAACGGCCAGCTCGACGCGGCGCGGCGTCACGGCATCGGTATCGTTGCATACTCGCCGCTTGGACGGGGTTTCTTGACCGGAGCGATCGAGTCGCCCGACGATTTTGCGCACGACGACTTTCGCAGGCACAACCCGCGCTTTCAAGGCGGGAATTTCGAGAAGAATCTCGATCTGGTGCAACACGTGAAGAGGCTGGCCCACCAAAAAAGCTGCACGCCATCGCAACTCGCGCTTGCGTGGCTGCTGCATCGAGGCGATGACGTCGTGCCGATTCCCGGCACGAAACGTGTAAAGTACCTTGAAGAAAACGTCGCTGCGCTCGACGTTGCGCTTTCCGACGTGGAAATGCGTGAACTGGACCGCGTCTTTCCACCCAACGCTGCCGCTGGGCAGCGCTACCCCGATATGAGTGCCGTAAACAGATGACCACGACGCAAAGCAAACCCGCCGCTCCGCCGGACGCCATTGATTTTATCGGCGTCGACGCGCTGCTTTCCGACGAGGAACGCATGATCCGCGAGACGGTTCGCAGTTTCGTTCGGGACCGCGTGTTGCCGAATGTCGCAGATTGGTTCGAAGAAGGCATACTGCCGCGCGAATTGGGGCGCGAGCTCGGCCGGCTGGGATTGCTCGGGATGCATCTGCAGGGCTATGACTGTCCCGGCGCAAGCGCCGTCGCCTATGGCATTGCGTGCCTCGAACTCGAAGCGGGCGATGCCGGCGTGCGCAGCTTCGCGTCGGTGCAAGGATCGCTTGCGATGTACGCGATCTACCGCTGGGGCAGCGAAGAACAGAAACAAGAGTGGCTGCCGCGCATGGCGCGCGGCGAAGCCATCGGCTGTTTCGGGTTAACCGAACCGGATTTCGGCAGCAACCCAGGGGGAATGCGAACGTTTGCGCGTCGCGACGGCGACGACTGGGTGCTTAACGGCACGAAGATGTGGATTACCAACGGTTCGATCTCGGATGTTGCTATCGTGTGGGCGAACACCGACGATGGTATTCGCGGGTTCCTCGTTCCGGCCGAGACGCCGGGCTTCAGTGCGACGAACATCCACAAGAAAATTTCGTTGCGCGCGTCGATCACGAGCGAACTCATTCTTCAAGACGTGCGTTTACCGTCCAGCGCGCAGCTGCCGAAGGCTGAAGGCCTACGCGGCCCGCTCGCATGTTTGAACGAAGCACGCTACGGTATCATTTGGGGCGCCATGGGCGCCGCGCGCGCGTGTTACGAAAGCGCGCTCGAATACTCCAAGACGCGCGTGCAATTCGACCGCCCCATCGGCGGTTTTCAAATCACGCAAGAAAAGCTTGTGAATATGCTGCTTGAACTGAACAAGGGCACACTCGTCGCATTGCATTTGGGGCGCATGAAAGATAACGGTACGCTACACCCATCGCAAGTGAGCTTTGGTAAACTGAACAACGTGCGCGAAGCCTTGGCAATTTGCCGCGAAGCGCGAACGATTCTCGGCGCGAACGGCGTGACGCTGGAGTATCCGGTTATCCGCCACATGAACAACCTCGAATCCGTCCTTACCTACGAAGGCACAAGCGAAGTTCACACGCTGGTAATTGGCCAGCAGATCACGGGAATCGCGGCTTTCACGTAGAGAGGACCCGACAAAACCACCTGCGTGAATAAACGACCGCGGATACGATGGTGGCCGTTATGGTGCGTCCCCAAGCAAGCAGCGATTTTTCGACCGATCCCAAGCGCCTCTACCGGCTCGTAGCATATGCGGCCGGGATCGGCGTTATCGCCGCTTGCTTGGCCAAGGTGCTGCTCGTGCTCATTGGGTTCATCACCCACGTCGCCTATTTTGGCACGTTCGGCGCTACGCTGACTCAGCCCGACCCGCGTCACTGGGGACCGATCGCGATCGCGATTCCCGCTATCGGCGGCATTCTCGTCGGTCTAATCGCGCGATTCGGGAGCGACAAGATTCGCGGCCATGGGATTCCCGAAGCAATTCAATCGATTCTCGAGCGCGACAGCATCATTCAAGCGCGCGTTGCGTTTTGGAAACCGCTGGCCTCGGCGATAACGATCGGAACCGGGAGTCCATTCGGCGCTGAAGGTCCAATCATCATGACGGGTGGCGCCTGCGGATCGCTCATCGCACAATTTTTGAAGCTGTCGTCAATGGAACGCCGCACGCTGCTCGTGGCGGGCGCGGCAGGCGGAATGGCCGCAACCTTTGGTGCGCCGATCGCCTCGGTTCTGATTGCGGTCGAACTGCTGTTGTTCGAATGGCGGCCACGCAGCTTCATTCCCGTCGCCGTCGCAGCGTTCGTTGCGGAACTGATGCGCACGGTGTTGATCGGCACGGCGCCGCCCTTCGTACTTGCCGTTCCGCACGACGTTGCAGTCGCTGCAATCATTCCAGCCGCTTTTGTTGGACTTTGCGGCGGCGTCGTATCGCTCGTTATGACGCGCCTCGTGTATATCACGGAAGATCTCTACGCCAAGCTGCCCGTGCACTGGATGTGGTGGCCCGCGATCGGTGGTCTTTTCGTCGGCATCGGCGGCTGGTTCGTACCGGCAGCCTTGGGGGTGGGCTATCCGACGATCGGCGGTATGGTCAACGCCAAGCTTGCCATCGGTGTCGTCGCGGCGATCATCGTCATGAAGATCGTCATTTGGATTTTGAGTTTGTCGTCCGGAACGTCGGGGGGCGTGCTAGCGCCGTTGCTGATGATCGGCGCTGCTCTCGGAACGTTGCTCGCGCCGCTTCTTCCAATGCACGATGCTTCGACATGGGCGATCGTCGGAATGGCCGCTCTCATGGGCGGGACGATGCGTTCGCCGTTCATGGGCACGCTCTTCGCACTCGAAACGACGCACGCGTGGAACCTCGCGCCAGAGGTCTTTATCGGCTGCATAGCAGCGACCGCGTTTACCGTCATTTTTGTCCCGCGCTCGATTCTCACCGAAAAACTTGCGCGTCGCGGCATGCACGTTGCCCGGGAATATTCGGTGCATCCCCTCGAGTTGATTCCGGTCCGGGAAATTATGCGCCTCCCCGAAGGCGTTCAGCCCGAGCATGGGGTGCACGCCGGCGATCGCGTGCGTTCCGCGGCCGACGTGATGGCCGAGCGAGGCACGCGGGTGCTCGCGGTGATCGACGACGGCGAACACTGGATCGGCACGGTCTATTTCGACGATTTCTTATCCGCCTGGGAAAAGGGCCTTCACGCCGAGCGCCACCGTGGACGCGTCCGGCGATTGCGCGTTCCGGGCCTGCGCCGTTAGAAATGCCAAGCGGCGACATTCCATAGGGGTGTCGTGATCGCGGTTGTCTGGCCTTTGAGCGCAGCGGGAAACGCGTTTATCGATACCGCTTGATAGAGCGTGTCGATCGGCAAATCGCGGGCAAGCGTCTTCTGAATCGCGCGATAGAGCGCAGCGCGTTTGCTTATGTCGTACGTCGTTGCGGCTTGGCGCATGATCGGATCTAAGCGGGGATTGCAATAACGCGGTTTGTTGAATCCGCGCGGTGGAATGCGATCGCAGGCAAACTGATCCGTCACGTCCGGATCGAACCCGCCGATGAACGGGAAGAACGCGACGGCATAGTTTCCTGAATACAACGGGCCTGAAGGCGCGACCATCGATGCAATTGGAAACCGCCGAATGGAGACGTCGATGCCGGCCGCGCGTTCGTAGGCTTGAATTTCCGTCGCGAGCTCGACGCCGCTCGGCTTGTCGCTTCGAACGATCAAATCAAGCGTGAGCCGCTCGCCGGAGCGTTGACGAATCCGGTCGAGGCCGGGCATCCATCCCGCTTGCGTGAGCAGCGCGGCCGCTCGTTGCGGCTCGTACGGCGGCATCGCGAACGCGCGCTCATCGTACGCCCAACCGAACATGCCGCGTCCGGGGTTCGAGGCGCGCTGTCCGAGCAGCATCCTTTGGACGAGAGCCGGCGCGTTTATCGCGAGCGCAAACGCGCGGCGAACGCGCGGGTCGCGCAGCGTGCGGTCTTGCGTGTTGAAAATCAGCGCGCCCGTACCATCGATCGGCACGCGATCGACTCGCAGACGCATTGCGCGCAACGTTGTGTACTGGGAGTCGTCGGCATTGAGGTATGCGTCGGCTTCGTGCGTCCGCAGCAGCTGGATGGCGGTGGTCGACGTGGGCGAGAAAAGGAGATCGATTCGCTCGATGCGCGGTTTGCCGCGAAAGTAGCGCGGGTTCGCGCGAAGCTCAAGGCGATCGCCCCGCTCCCAGCGCTGTACGACGTACGGGCCAGACCCGACCGGCGCCGAGCTGAATGGGAGATTCGCCATGCGGTGGGTGGGCGGCAGCAGATGAGCAGGTAAAATCGGTACCGCGTTTCCCGGCCCGCACACATAAAGAACGATTGGTGCGTACGGCCGCTTCAGCCGCACGCGCACCGTTAATGCCGATGGGGTTTCGACGCTGCGGATATCATCGAACCCGATCCTCGTCGGTGCGTCGCTATCGCCGGCGGCCAGCCGGGCGATTGTTCCGGCCACATCCTTGGCGCTCAGCGGCGACCCGTCCGAGAAGCGCACGCCGCGCCGAAGATGGTAGGTGACGGTGAGCCCGTCGGCGCTAATGCCGCCGTTTTGCAATGTCGGAACCGCGAGGGCAACGTCCGGAACGAGCCGGCCCCGGTCGTCGATCTTCACTAAATAGGAAAAGAGCAGCGCGGCTAGCCCTTGGGCGCCGACGCCGGAGACGTAGATCGGGTTCAGGGTCTGAAGGTCTTGGGTTTGGACGATCCGGAACGGTCGATCGCTGTGGGGCGCGCCACCGCACGCCGTGAGGAGAAGTCCCAGTATCGCGGCAGCGGCGAAACGCATGATCCCATCGTTCCCGCGCATTCGGCTTCGGCTGCGCATCGGAGCGTCGGGCGCCAAAGCCGAAGGACCAATGGGGTTGACTCGGATTGCGGCAATTGATAAACTGCCCAGGTTGTGGTCCAGCTGGTCCGCGGGTCTTTCCGCGTGCCGGCAAAAAAATTAAGCAGTACGCTAGGGCCCGTGTACCGCGCAACTCTAGGACGAGGATCTAAATGAAGAATATCCTTGGCCGCAAGGTTGGGATGACGAGCGTGTTCACCGAGGATGGCCGGTACGTACCGGTCACGGTGATCGAAGCCGGTCCCTGTACGGTCGTGGAACGCCGCACGAAAGAGAAGCACGGATATGATTCCGTGGCTCTCGGTTTCGGCGCGGTCAAGAAGAACCACGTAACGCGTGCCCTTGCCGGACATTTCAAAAAGCTCGGCGTCGGAGCGACCCGCTTCGTGCGCGAGTTCCGCGACGGCATTGACGGCGTTGAAGCCGGTCAAACGGTAACGGTCGCCGGTTTCCAACCGGGCGATCGCGTCGACATCGTCGGCATCACCAAAGGCCACGGCTTCGCCGGCGGCATCAAACGTCACAATTTCTCGGGCGGCGGCGCGAGCCACGGCTCGATGATCCATCGCCAACCGGCGTCCAACGGCGACACGAACGCCGGACGCACGGTCAAAGGCAGCCGTCGTCCTGGACACTACGGTGTCGATCGCGCGACGCATCAGAATCTTGAAGTGATCCGTGCGGACGCCGAGCGCAATCTGCTGCTCGTTCGCGGTCCGGTTCCGGGTCCGAAGAATGCCCTGGTCGTTGTGCGCTCGAGCGTCAAGGCCAAGAAGGCAGTGGAGGCCTAAACGATGCCGAGCGTTATCGATACGAATGGCAAGGTCGTCCGCGACGTGCAAACGCCGGAGATCTTCGATAAAGATTACAGCACGAAGGCGCACACGATTTTCCGTGCCGTCTACCGTGAACTCGCGAACCCGCGTGCGGGCACTGCGTCGACGAAGAAGCGCGACGAAGTCGCCGGCGGTGGTCGCAAGCCGTGGAAGCAAAAGGGAACCGGCCGTGCCCGTCAGGGTTCGATCCGTTCGCCGCAGTGGCGCCATGGCGGCGTCGTTTGGGGTCCGCAGCCGCGCTCGTACGTCAGCGATCTGAACAAGAAAGAGCGCAAGCTCGCGTTCATCGCTGCGCTGTCCGACCGGTTCCGCTCGGGCGCGGTTAGCGTGCTCGACGCCGGCAATTTCTCGATCACGAAGACCGCAGATTTCGCTAAGCTGATTTTCGGCAGCGCGAAAGATGCGAAGAAGGGTCCGTCGACGCTCGTCGTCCTCGGCCACAACGAAGCAAGCGCCGAAGCGATTCATCGCGTTGCCGCCAACCTCTCGAAGGTTGACGTCACCAACACGAACGCGCTCGACGTCAAAGACGTGCTGCGCTTCCAGCGCATCATCTTCACGACTGCCGCTTACGAAACGATCGGCGCTTCGTACGGCAACGGGAGCAGCAAGTAATGGACGCTCGCGACGTAATCATCTCGCCGCGCATCACCGAGAAGTCGATGGCCTCGGCTCTCGAGCAACAGTACACGTTCGTCGTGCACCCGGAAGCCACCAAGACGCAAATACGTCATGCGATCGAAGAGATCTTCGGCGTGAACGTGCTCAAGGTTACGACCGTTAACGTTCGCGGTAAGAGTCGCAACTTTGCGCGCCGCGGCGTTCGCACGAGCGGCAAGCAGAGCGACTTCAAGAAGGCCGTTGTCACCATCAAGCCGGGTCAGAAAATCGAGCTCGGCGGCGTCAATTATTTCGAGCAATAAACATGCCGGTTAAAAAATATCGTCCGACCAGCCCGGGCCGTCGTTTCATCACGACGATGGATTTCTCCGACATCTCGAAAGTCGAGCCGGAGAAGTCGCTTCTCGAAGTTCGTAAGAAGCATTCGGGCCGCAACAACAACGGTCACATCACCGTCCGTCACAAAGGCGGCGGCACGCGCAAGCAGTATCGCATCATCGATTTCAAGCGTACCAAAGACGGAATCCCCGCCAAGGTTGCGACGGTCGAGTACGATCCGAACCGCTCGGCGCGCATTGCCCTGCTGCACTATAAAGACGGCGAGAAGCGCTACATCCTCGCGCCGCTCGGCCTGAAGGTCGGCGACATGGTGGAATCGGGCGCGGGTGCCGACATCAAACCCGGCAACTGCCTCCCGATCAAGAACATTCCGGTTGGTACCGTCATCCACAACATCGAGCTGCGCGTCGGTCAGGGCGGCAAGCTCGTGCGCTCGGCGGGCGTTTCGGCGCAGCTGATGGCGAAGGAAGATGAGTACTCGCAGGTGCGTATGCCGTCGGGCGAAGTCCGTCGCATTCACATCAATTGTCGCGCAACTGTCGGCCAGCTCGGCAACGTCGAGCACGAAAACCAAGTCATCGGTAAAGCCGGCCGCTCGCGCCATCTCGGTAAGCGTCCGTCGGTTCGCGGTATCGCAATGAACCCGGTCGACCACCCGCACGGTGGTGGTGAAGCGCGTTCGACGTCGGGCCGTCCGCCCACGACGCCGTGGGGTCAGATGACGATGGGCAAGAAGACGCGCCGTCGCAACAAGCAGACGTCGAAGATGATCGTTCGTAAGCGAGGTTCCAAGTAATGGGTCGTAGTCTCAAAAAAGGTCCGTTCGTCGCGGACCACCTTCTGAAGAAGGTCGAGAAAATGAATGAGACGCGCGACAAGCGCGTTATCAAGACGTGGAGCCGCGCGTCGACGATCGTTCCGTCGATGGTTGGTCACACGATCGGCGTGCACAACGGCAAGGCGCACGTTCCGGTTTACGTCACGGAAAACATGGTCGGTCACAAGCTCGGTGAGTTCGCGCCCACGCGCCACTTCCGCGGTCACGGTGGCGATAAGGCTGGTGTGAAGTAATGGCTGAGAATCAAACTCTTCCGGCGCAACAAGCCGTCGCGCATCTCAAATTCGTGCGCATGGGCCCGCGCAAGCTCCGCCGCGTTGCGGATGCAATTCGCGGCAAGCGCGTGAGCGAAGCGCTCGTGATGCTTCAGTTCGCGGGCGTCTACGCGTCGGAACCGATCGAGAAGCTCGTGCGCAGCGCCGTCGCCAACGCCGGCAACAACCACGACATGAACACCGACGAACTCTACATCACGCGCATTACCGTCGATGGCGGCCCTGGTGGCCGTTTCACCAAACGCCTGGATCCGCGTGCTCAAGGCCGCGCGTACTTCAAGCGCAAGCGTCTTTCGCACGTGACGGTTGTCGTGAGCGAAACGCCTCCGCAGAAGAAGCGCAAAGCGCGCCCGGGAGCCAGCGTCAATGTTGCGCGTTCGACGCGTCGCGCGCCGCAGGCTGCGACCACCAAGCGTACTGCTAAAACCGCGGAGGCTACCGCTTAATTTATGGGACAGAAGATACATCCGGTCGGCCTTCGTCTGGGCATCACGCGTACGTGGGACAGCCGCTGGTTCGAGAAAAAGCATTACATCGATTGGCTGCACGAAGACGTAAAGATCCGCCAGTTCTTTAACAAGTGGATGCGTTCGGCGGCGATCAGCAAGATCGAAATCGAGCGTCGTGCCAATCAAGCGCGCGTCATCGTAAACACCGCGAAGCCGGGCATCATCATTGGCAAGCGCGGCGTTGGGATCGAAGACATTCGCAAGAATCTCGAAAAGCTCACCGGCAAGAACGTTCAGGTCAACGTGATGGAGATCAAACATCCCGAACTGGATGCCCGTCTCGTCGGTCAGAACATCGTCGATCAGCTCGAGAAGCGCATCGCGTTCCGCCGCGCAATGAAGCAGGCCATCATGCGTACCATGAAGGCCGGCGCTCGCGGTGTGAAGGTGCAAGTTTCGGGCCGTCTCGGCGGCGCTGAAATCGCGCGCACCGAGCGTAACGCCGACGGCAAAGTGCCGTTGCACACGCTGCGCGCCGACATCGATTACGCTCACGTCGAAGCGTTCACGACGTTCGGACGCATCGGCGTGAAAGTGTGGATCTATCGCGGTGAAGTGCTGCCGGATCAACCGCGCAACACCAACACCGTCGACCGCAACGACCGCCAAGGCGGCGGCTTCCGCGATCGTCGCGACCGCGGTGGACGCGGCGGCGGTGGTGGCGGACGTGGACGCGGCCCTGGTGGCGGCGGAGCCCCGCGCCCCGCACAGACACCGCCGAGCGCCACGGAAGTGACGCCCGATGCCGATGCTATCGTAAACGAAGCGGCCACTGCACCGGCGGAGACACCGGCGGCCGAAGGGAGTGCTGAATAACAATGTTGACGCCTAAGCGAGTTAAATGGCGCAAAGTGCAGCGCGGTCGCATGACCGGGCGCGCGCTGCGCGGCAGCACGCTGACGTTCGGCGAGTTCGGTCTGCAGGCCATGGAGCCGTGCTGGATGACGAACCGTCAGATCGAAGCGGCGCGTATTGCCATGACGCGTCACATCAAACGCGGCGGTAAAGTCTGGATCAAGGTATTCCCGGACAAACCGGTCACCAAGAAGCCTGCTGAAGTCCGCATGGGTGCCGGTAAAGGGAATCCCGAGTTCTGGGTCGCCGTCGTGCGCCCGGGCCGCATCCTGTTCGAACTCTCCGGCGTTGCTCCCGACGTTGCAAAAGAAGCGCTGCGTCTGGCCGCTGCAAAACTGCCGATCGGAACCAAAGTCGTCGCTCGCGAGGAGGCCACGGCATGAAAAAGGCTGAGCTAAACGACTTGCGCGGCTTGACCGTTGCAGAATTGCAGCAGAAGGCCAAAGACACGAAATCGGAGCTGTTCAACCTGCGCTTTGCGCTGCGTACCGGACACCTCACCGATTTCAGCAAGATCAAAGAAATGCGTCGCGCTTACGCAAAGATTCAAACCGTAATTTCGGAGAAGCGCATGGGCGAGGAGCAGCATGGAGCAGCATAACCAAACGACAACCGAACATGAGCAGCCTGTCCTGAGCGAGGCCAAAGGCCGTGTCGAAGGGCGCCGCGTAAAACAAGGCCGCGTTGCCTCGAATAAGATGGACAAGACGATCGTCGTCGTCACGGAAACGCGCGTTCCGCACGGTGTTTACGGCAAGATCGTTCGTAAGTCCACGCGCTTCAAGGCCCATGACGAGCAGAACGAAGCCAAGATCGGCGATATCGTTCGCATTATGGAATGCCGGCCGCTCTCGCGCGACAAGCGCTGGCGCTTGGTCGAAGTCGTGGAGCGTGCGAAGTAAGTCATGATTCAACAAGAAACGCGACTCAAAGTCGCTGATAATTCAGGCGCTCGCGAGCTGCTGGTGATCCACATCAGCGGCGGCAGCCGTCACAACTACGCACACGTCGGCGACATTGTCGTCGGTACCGTGAAGAGCGCGATCCCGGGCGCGGCCGTAAAAAAGGGCCAAGTCGTCAAAGCGGTGATCGTCCGCACCTCGGCACCGATCCGTCGCGCCGACGGCAGCGTGGTTCGTAGCGACGACAACGCATGCGTCATCATCAAGGGCGACAAGGACAACCTCGATCCGCGCGGCACGCGCGTCTTCGGACCGGTTATGCGCGAACTGCGCGACCGCGGGTTCCTGAAGATCGCCTCGCTGGCCCCGGAGGTTCTCTAACTATGGCGCAAATCGTTAAAGGCGATACGGTGATGATTCGCCGCGGCCGCGAGAAAGGCAAGCGCGGCGTGGTGAAGGCCGTGTTCCCGGCAGCCGGCAAGGCGACGGTCGAAGGCCTGAACATCGTTAAACGTCACACAAAGCAGGGTCAGCAAGGCGGCAACATGTCGTCGCAGCAGACCGGCGGCATCATCGAAAAAGAAGCTCCGCTTCCGATCTCGGCGCTGCAGTACGTGTGCGAAAAGTGCAAAGTGCCGACGCGCCTGAAGCGCGGACGCACGGCCGACGGCGTTGCGCACCGGGTGTGCGTGAAGTGCGGCGAGCCGGCGCGTGACTCGGCGAAGGGAGCATAACCGTGGCGACGACGCGTTTGAAAGAAAAGTACTCGGGCGAAGTCCGCAAGCAACTGCAGGACAAGTTCTCGTACGGCAACGTCAACCAGATCCCGAAGCTGGAGAAGGTTGTCATCAACATGTCGGTCGGTGAAGCGATCACAAACTCGAAGGCCCTCGATGCAGCGGTCAGCGAGCTCGTGGCCATCACCGGTCAGAAGCCGATCATTACCAAAGCGAAGAAGTCGATCGCAGCGTTCAAGCTGCGCGAAGGCATGAACATCGGCGCCAAGGTCACCCTGCGTGGCGAGCGTATGTACGTGTTCCTGGACAAGCTCTTCAACGTCGTGCTGCCGCGTATCCGCGACTTCCGCGGCCTCCCGCCGAAGTCGTTCGACGGTCGCGGCAACTACAATCTTGGCCTGCGCGAGCAGCTTGTCTTCCCGGAGATCAACTTCGATAAGGTCGACAAGGCGCGCGGCATGGACATCACCATCGTTACGACGGCGAAGTCGGACGAAGAAGCTTCGGAGTTCCTGACCGCCATGGGTCTGCCGCTTCGGAAAGGCAATGCATAATGGCAAAAACGAGCATGATCGTTAAAGCGAACCGTTCGCCGAAATTCGGCGTGCGCCAGCACAACCGTTGCAAGTTGTGCGGACGCCCGCGCGGCTATCTACGCAAGTTCGCCATGTGCCGCATTTGCTTCCGCGAGAACGCGCACAAGGGCGTTGTTCCGGGCGTCACCAAGGCCTCGTGGTAACGGAGATTAGAGAGTAAGAAATGGCTGCAATCACCGATCCCGTCGCAGATCTCCTAACGCGCATCCGCAACGCGAATACGGCCAACCACAAGTCGGTCGACATTCCCGCTTCGCGCGTGAAACAGGCAATCGCGTTGATCCTCAAAGATGAAGGCTTCATCGAGGATGTCCAGCGTCTGAACGAAGGTCCGCAAGGAACGCTTCGCGTCCGTCTCAAGTACGGTCCGGAGAAAGAAAAGATCATCACCGGCCTGCGCCGCATTTCGCGTCCCGGCTTGCGCGTGTACACGGGCAAGACCGAGATCCCGCGCGTGCTCGGCGGTCTTGGCCTGGTTATCATTTCCACGTCGCAAGGCATCATGTCGGGCAAACGGGCGAAAAAGCTCGGCGTCGGCGGCGAAGTCCTGGCGTACGTTTGGTAGGTGCTGTAAATGTCACGTATTGGTAAATTACCGGTCGCCGTTCCGAACGGCGTCGACATCCAAATCGCCGACGGTGAAGTAGCCGTCAAAGGTCCCAAAGGCGAGCTGCGCCAGCACATCCTTTCGCAAGTCGTCGACGTAAAACTCGAAGACGGCAAGGTTGTCGTCGAGCGTAAGAACGATGCGAAGCCGGCGCGTTCCGCGCACGGACTCACGCGTACGCTCATCGCCAATATGGTGGAAGGCGTCAGCAAGGGCTTCCGTAAGAGCCTCGAGATTCAAGGCGTTGGTTATCGTGCCGCTAAGGCGGGCGAAAAACTCAATCTCACCCTGGGATACTCGCATCCGGTCGTGTTCGATCCGCCGCAGGGCATCACGCTCTCCGTCGAAGGCACGAACAAGATTCACGTAGACGGCATCGACAAGCAACAAGTTGGTCAAGTCGCTGCGAAGATTCGCTCGTTGCGCGCACCCGAGCCGTATAAGGGCAAAGGCGTTCGTTACGAAGGCGAAGTCATCAAGAAGAAACTCGGTAAGGCCGGAAAGGCAGGCAAGAAGTAATGGCGCGCGTTTCCAAGGCGGATACCCGTCGCTCGCGCCATCAGCGCCTGCGCAAAAAGCTTTCCGGGACGGGCGATTGCCCGCGTCTCATGATCCGTCGCACGCTGCATCACATCTATGCAACCGTGATCGACGACAGCAAGGGTCACACGCTTGCCGCCGTTTCGACGCGCGACAAGTCGGTAGCGGATTCGCTCGAGTCCAACACCAACACCGACGCAGCCAAAGCGGTTGGTTCGGCAATTGCCGCCAAAGCGAAGGCTGCCGGAATCACTGACGTCGTGTTCGATCGCGGCGGATACAAATATCACGGACGCGTGCAAGCATTGGCTGATGCGGCGCGTGAAGCGGGGCTGAACTTCTAATGAACTATCGTGGTGGTCGCGAACGCGACAACAGTGGATTCGAAGAGACCGTCGTGCGCGTGAACCGCGTTGCGAAGGTCGTCAAGGGCGGTAAGCGCTTCAGCTTCAGTGCGCTCGTCGTCGTCGGCGATCGCAAGGGCAAAGTCGGCTTCGCCATCGGCAAAGCGGGCGAAGTTCCCGAAGCGATCCGCAAAGCCGTGGAACAGGCGAAGAAGAACCTCGTCACGGTTCCGATGGTCGATAAGACGATTCCGCACGAAGTGCGTCTGATCGTCGGCTCGGCCAGCGTGCTCCTGAAGCCCGCTGCACCGGGTACCGGTGTTATCGCCGGCGGCTCGATGCGTGCGGTGCTGGAACTCGCCGGCATCCATGACATCCTCACGAAGTCGCTCGGAACGAACAATCCGATCAACGTCGTGCGGGCTACCATCGAAGGCCTGCGCTCCCTCAAGACGGCCGAACAAGTCGCGTCACTCCGCGGCAAGACCGTCAAAGAGATCTTCGCAGCTTAAAAATCGTCATTGGTGTGCCTGTCGAACCAGAAGCGCATCTCAGCTAAGCTGGTATGCACGGTCCTTCGACAAGCTCAGGATGACAAGACAAGCTCGGGATGACAAGACAAACTCGGGATGACAAGACTGTAAACATTTCCTCGATTTGAGAAAGTAAAATGGCAGAAACGAAGACGAAGAAAGCTGCTAGCGCAAAGTCCAGCGCGAAGGCAGCTCCGGCAGCCGCAGCTGCATCGAATGGACTCAGCCTTGGCTCGCTCAAGCCCGCCAAGGGCAGCTGGCCGAAGCGCCAACGCATCGGCCGCGGACACGGTTCGGGCATGGTCAAAACCGGCGGCGAAGGCGGCAAGGGTCAGACCGTACGCTCCGGCGGTGGTAAGGGACCCGCATTCGAAGGCGGTCAAACGCCGTGGGCGCGGCGCCTTCCGCACGCACGCGGTTATTCGCAGAAGGGCCGCGACACCGGCCACTTCATGACGCGTTACGCGGTAGTGAATCTGCATCAGCTCGCGACCTGGGACAGTTCGATCGAAGTATCGCCCCAGTCGCTCAAAGAGCACGGCATTCTGAAGTCGCTGGAAGACGGCGTGAAGATCCTTGGCGGGTCGAAAACCGGTAAGACGCTGCCCAGCGGCTTAAAGTTCCGCGACGTGGTCTTCTCGAGCAGCGCTCGTGAAGCGCTGACGGCCGCCGGCGCACAGATCCCCGAAGAAGAAGCATAATCGGTGTTCGATAATCTGCGCGCGGCACTGTTGGTGCCGGAAATCCGCAAGCGCGTCGGTTTCGTTTTCTTCGCCTTCGCGTGGTTCGTGTTCATGATCCACGTGCAGCTGCCGAACGTGAACGAACAGGCGTGGCAACACGTGCTCCAAAGCGGCGCGTTCTATAACTTGCTGGGCTTCCTCTCGGGCGGCGCTCTTCAGAAACTCTCGATCATTGCGATGGGCATCACGCCCTACATTAACGCTTCGATCATCATGCAATTGATGACCGTCGTGTTGCCGCAGCTCGAAGAGTTGGCGAAGAAAGGCGGCGAGGAAGGCCGTAAAAAAATCAGCCAGTACACCCGCTGGCTTACGATCGTTTTGGCATTGCTCCAGGCGACGTTCATGGCCAACGCCATGCGCGGCGCGGGCGTGTTCTACGATCAGGGCATCGGCTATATGCTCTTCGCGATTCTAGCGATGGTTGCCGGTACGCTGTTCCTGATGTGGCTCGGCGAACAGATCAGCGACAAAGGCATCGGCAACGGCGTCTCGCTGATCATTTTCATCGGTATCGTTTTGCGCTACCCGACGTATCTCGCGCAGACGTATTCGTCGGCATCGAGCGGCAGCGAATCGTTGCTGAACCTGGTGCTGTACATCGTCTTCGCGTTGATCATCATCGTCGGCATCATCTTCATGTACCAAGGCCAGCGTCGCGTACCCGTGCAACAAGCGCGCCGCGTGGTGGGCCGCAAGATGTTTGCCGGCCGCTCGACGTACATTCCGCTGCGTCTGAACAACGCAGGCGTTATCTCGATCATCTTCGCGATTTCGATCCTGCTGCTGCCGCAGCAAGCGCTGTCGTGGTTCAACCGCGGCGGGAACGCCACGGGCATCGTTGGCTCGATCTCGACGGCCTTGAACGTCTATTTCAGCCCGAACGGCATCCTGTACAACTTGGTCTACTTCATCTTGGTAGTAGTCTTCACGTTCTTCTATAGCTCGATCGTGATCAACACGAAAGACGTGGCGGACAACCTGAAGAAGACCGGCGCGTTCATTCCGGGCATCCGTCCGGGCGAACCGACGGTGGCCTACCTCAACAAGATCCTTATGCGCCTCACGGTGTTCTCGGCGCTCTTCCTTGGCGTGCTTGCGGTTCTGCCGGGCGCACTGCAACGCGGACTTTCGGTGACGACGTTTTACCTCGGTTCGACGTCGCTCCTCATCGTCGTCGGTGTCGCGCTCGACACGATCACGCAAATTGAAGCGCGTCTTGCGATGCGCGACTACCGCGGGTTCATCAAGCGCTAATGACCGTCGACGTCGTTCTGCTCGGTGGCCCCGGTGCGGGCAAAGGAACGCAGGCTCAGATTTTGCGGGCCCGCTTCGGGTACAGGCAGATCTCGACCGGCGACCTGTTGCGTGACCATCGCAACCGCGGAACGGAACTCGGCCAAGCGGCGCAAGGCTACATGGAGCGCGGCGAACTGGTTCCCGACGCCTTGATCATCAAGATGGTCGAAGGCGAACTGCGCGACGACGCTGCGGTGCTCTTCGATGGTTTTCCGCGCACCGTTGCGCAAGCGGAGGCGCTTGATGCGCTGCTGCAAGCGCGCGGTCGCGGATTACCGCACGCGATCTACTTCCAAATCGATCGCCCGCTCTTGGAAGAACGCCTCCTGGGACGCTGGACTAATCCGCGTTCGGGACGCGTCTACCACGAGAAGTTCAATCCGCCGCAAGCCGCCGGCATCGACGACGAAGACGGCGGACCGCTGGTTCAGCGGGACGACGACAAACCGGATACGATTCAGAAGCGTCTAGACGTTTTTGAAGCGCAAACGATGCCGCTCGTCGATTTCTACGATCGTTCGGGACGCCTCGAAACGCTCGATGCTACGCAGCCGGTGGAGGCCGTAGCGCATCATCTGTTGCACGCCATCGGCGCGGAGCACGCGCATTAAATTATGGTTACCTTGAAATCTGCGCGCGAAATCGAAACGATGCGCCGCAGCGGGAAGATCACCTCGAAGGTGCTCACGGATCTGATGCAGGCCGTGCGGCCGGGCGTCACCACGCGTTACCTCGACGAAATGGCCGAAAAGGGCATTCGCGAGCTGGGCGGCATCCCGACCTTCAAGGGTTACCACGACTATCCGGCTTCTATCTGCGCTTCCGTGAACGACGAAGTCGTACACGGGATTCCGGGCGACTACGTATTGCGCGAGGGCGATTTGCTCTCCATCGACATCGGCACGACGTTTGAGGGCTATGTGAGCGACAGTGCCGTCACCGTGCCGGTGGGGAACATCTCGGCCAATGCCCGCCGCTTGCTGGAAGTAACCCAGGAGTCCCTGATGTTCGGCATCGCGCAGATGCAAAAGGGCAACCACCTGGGCGACATCGGCGCCGCAGTCCAAAAGCACGCCGAAGCTGCCGGCTACGGCGTGGTTCGCGAGCTGGTCGGACATGGGGTGGGCACGGCGATGCACGAGGAGCCCCAGGTTCCCAACTACGGGAAGCCGGGAGCGGGCATGATTTTGCGCCCGGGACTGGTCATAGCAATCGAGCCCATGATCACTGAAGGCGATTATCGGGTCGAAATCCTCAAGGACGGCTGGACAGTTGTCACGGCAGATGGTAAACTCGCAGCGCACTTCGAGCACACGATCGCCGTTACGGACGACGGCCCGAAGATTTTGACGCTGCGGAAGTTCGGCGAACATCCGGACGTCGAGCGTTACCGGCCGAAAGAAGAAGCCGTAGCTTAAGACGCGACGTTCGCGGCTTAGGAACCGGCAGAATTATTTAGTGAAGCAACGCCTGTAAGTGCAAAACGTTAACGCCCTTCGACGGGCTCAGGGTTAAAAAGGACCCTTCGACAAGCTCAGGGCTAAAGAGGAAAAGTAGGAAATGAAAGTACGTCCCTCCGTCAAGAAAATCTGCGAAAGCTGCAAAGTCATTCGCCGCCACGGCAAGGTGCGCGTGATCTGCGACGTTAACGCGAAGCACAAACAGGTCCAGGGTTAAACGTCCTTCGACAGGCTCAGGATTATAAGGAAAGTTATAAGATAATAATGGCACGTATCTCGGGTATCGATCTTCCGCGCGAAAAGCGCATCGAAATCGCTCTGCAGTACATCTACGGCATCGGACCGGCAACGGCGAAGAAGCTGCTGGAACGCGCGGGCATTTCTCCGGACCTTCGCGTCAAAGAGATGACCGAAGACGACGAAAAGAAGATCCGCGACGGCATCGACCAGCTTCAACTCCGCGTTGAAGGCGATCTGCGTCGTGAAGTTCAGGGCAACATCAAGCGCCTGATGGATATCGGCTGCTACCGTGGCCTGCGTCATCGCCGTGGCCTTCCGGTTCGCGGCCAGCGCACGAAGACGAATGCGCGCACCCGCAAGGGTCCCAAACGCACGGTGGCCGGCAAGAAGAAGGTCGCCAAGAAGTAACGTCTTTACCGGCGTCCGCTTATCAAAAGAGCCCGGCTTTTCGCCGGGCTCTTTTTCTTGTGCATCGAGAGCTAAGCGTTGACGCCGGATTTCATGCGGCGTTCCATTTCGTCGGGGGAGACGTCTTCGACGTGCGTCATAACGTACCAGACATGCCCGAACGGATCTTCGATCGTGCCGCTGCGATCGCCGTAGAACTTGTCTTCGACCGGCGAACGTAATTTTGCGCCGCCCGCTACGGCTTGCTCGACGACCGCGTCGACGTCGGGAACGTAGACTGCTAAACCAACGGGAGTACCTCCCACGGTTTGCGGACTGCGCGCGCCCATCTCGGGCGATTCATCGGCGAGCATGATGACGGAGTCGCCGATTTCGAGTTCGCTATGTCCGACTTTGCCGTTTTCACCCGGGAATCGCATACGTTCGCGAGCACCGAACACTTTCGTATAAAAGTCGATGGCATCGTTGCCGCCGCGAACGATGAGGTAAGGTGTTACGCTGTGGTAACCTTCGGGGACCGCTTTAGCGTTTGAGGGCATTGATTTTCCTCCGTAATCGCGTCCTGGGAACTCCGCGCAGGCAGCGGCCGGAGTCCTTCCAAGCAAACGCGAAGCCCGACGCGTGATCTACGTCGGGACGTGCGGGTTCGCTTACAAGGACTGGATCGGGCCGTTTTATCCGCCCCGCACGCGCTCCGAGGAGATGCTGCCGTTCTACTCACGGCAGTTTCCGGCCGTCGAGATCGACATGAGCTATTATGGCGTGCCGCAGCCGCGAGCGGTGGCCGCGATGGACCGTCGCACGCCGGCAGAATTCCGGTTCAGTTTCAAAGCCCCGCAAACGGTGACCCATGCGCCCGACAGCGCTGCCCCCGTGCATCCCGATGCTGCGCTCCTGTGCGAAGCGCTGGAGCCGCTACGAGCATCGGGCAAACTTGCGTGCGTCCTGGCACAATTTCCCAACGGTTTCAAACCGGATGAACGCAATCGCAACTACTTGGTTCGCGTGGCCGGCGCGTTCGAAGACATTCCGGTCGTCGTGGAGTTTCGTCACCGCGCATGGCAGACGGCCGAGACGCTGCGGCTGTTGCGTGAACTGAACGTGGGCTTCTGCAACGTCGACATGCCTTCTTTCGAGGAGCTTCCGCATTCGGCGTCCGATGCAACGAGTGCCGTAGGCTACGTGCGGCTGCACGGACGCAACAGCAAGCAATGGTGGACCGGTACGAACGCTACGCGCTACCAGTACGATTACAGCGCTCCGGAATTGGAACCATGGTCCGATCGTATTGCCGAAATCGATGCGCAGGTTGAGGAAACGTACGTCTTCTTCAATAACCATGCGGGTGGCAAGGCCGCGCAAAACGCGCAGATGCTGGAGGAACTCTTGAACGACCGCTATGGAGAAGCGGCAGAAGCCTACGTTGCACGAGGCGAAGGCGGTAATCCGGAACAGGCGATGTTTCCGGGATTTCCGGCGCCGGGTGAGGAGCAATGAAAGCCGTTATTACTACCGGCGGCCGCATCGACGGAGCCTACGCGGCAGAAGCGGGCACGCCGATCAAAGCCCTTGCCGAAATACGCGGTGCCACGATGCTGCAGCGCACGATCGATGTCTTGCGCGAATGCAACATAACCCGGATTGCGGTGATCGCGGAGCCGTTGGTGCGGGAGGCGGTAAATGGTCGCGTTGACGCGATCATCGACGGTGCGCCGACCGGCGCGCAAAACGTCCTGCGTGCGTTGCGTGCATGGCCCGAAGACGGCGAATCGCTGGTATACCTCACCAGCGACATGCCGTATTTGAGTGCGCCCGCATTGACGGACTTCATCGTACGATCGCCGGCGGATGCGGTTTCGATGCCGCTCAGTAGCTACGAAGCCTTCACGACGCGATTTCCGGATGCGCCGCCATGCGGTATTACGCTGGCCGGTGAACGCGTCGTGAACGGCGGTATCTTTCACATTCCGCCCGGCGCGGTAGAACGGGTATCCACCGTGGCCTCCGCATTCTTCGATGCGCGGAAAGCCCCATGGAAGATGGCATCACTGGCCGGTCCGGCGCTTCTCGCGCGATTCGCAATCGGGCGTCTTACCGTTGAGGACGTGGAACGGCGCGCACGTGTGGTGCTCGGAACGCCCGCTGTCGCGATACGCGAGGCTGCACCCGAGCTGGGATACGATGCCGACTCGGTAGATGAGTACCGGTACGCGCGCACGCACTGGTAACGCGGCTGCGCCCAAACTTGCGGCGTACTGGTTCGGCATCCAACTCGTGTGGGGTGCAGTGCTTGGCATTTCGTTGCAGGCGCGCTGCGTGCAACTTGCCGGTCCCGCTTCGCTCGCAACCTATGGTGAAATTTCCGCGCTAGGAGCGCTAACCGCGGCGGTTACGCAGATTCCTATCGGGATTTGGTCCGACACGCTTCGGCGGCGTGGGAACAATCGCTGCGGTTTCTACGTCGCCGGTGCACTGGGTGGCGCCGCGGCCATCGTGGCGTTTTACCTCGCGGCGACGCCGCTGCAATTGCTGGCAACATTTATCGCATTGCAATTCGCACTGAATCTTGCAATCGGACCGTATCAGGCGATTCTTCCGGACACCGTCGAGAGTTCCCGGCTCGGCGGCGCTTCGGCCTGGATGGCTGCAATGCAAAGCGCCGGAAACGCTGCCGGCGCGCTGATTGCAACGATTCTCGGAAGCCGCATGGCGCTGGGTGTGGCTATCGGCATTGCGTTACTCGGTACGTGCGCCATCACCGTGATACACGTGCGGGCGCTGCCGCTTCGAGCGCCGACGCAAGAGCGAACGATCGCCGTGACTCGTACGTTAGGGGATCTCTTCGTGTCGCGCGCCTTCGTCTACGTCGGCTTCTATACGATCCTCGGGTATTTGTTTTTCTACGTTCGCAATGCGCTCTCGCCATCGATGCACGTCGATGCGACGACAATTACGGGCATTGCCATTTTATTATTTACGCTCGTTGGAACGGCAGGCGCCGCCGCCGCTGCGAAGCCGTCGGATCGTTTGGACGAACGGCTCGTCGTAACGATCGGCGGCGGTATTGTAGCAGCAGCGTCGTTAGCTCTCGCGTCGTTACACGTAATTGCCGGCATGCCCGTAGCAATTCTTTTCGCAGGCGTCGGTTGGGGCATTTTCTTGTGTGCTGATTGGGCATTTGCGTGCCGGCTATTGCCGCCGGACGCACTTGCAACGACGATGGGTATTTGGAATCTCGCTGTTGTCGGGCCGCAAATGATTGCGCCTGTTATTGCGACTGCTATTCTTGCGCGTTTTGGCGCACTTGCGACAACAGTCGGCCCGCGTATCGCATTTCTTGTCGCTTCTGTGGAAATCCTGATAGGAATCGCTTGGATTTGGCGTTTACCCGGTAATTCACCGGGGAAATAAGCCCATTGGTTCAGTCGCATGGGAACCATTCAGGCGCCCAACGCGTTATGAATCAAGGAACGGGTTGAACACTCGCTCCGCAGATAAGCAAATATAACTAGGAGGCTTTTGTGAAACGACTGAGCACCGGAGTCCTGGCGACGCTGATCGCAGCGTCGTGCGGGCTCACCGCGGTGGCAGCTCCGACAACGCAAGCACAGAGCAACAATGGACAAGCTGTGGTTGCGCAAGCGGGTTCTGCCCCGGCGGCGAACTTCGGAACTCCGCCGTCAGGCCAAATCCCGATTCTTTTCAACGACCATCACGTTTACAGCAAACCCGACACTCTGAAGCAAGGTCGCGTTCTCGCTGCGCTCGTGAAGGGCGGCACCGTTCTCATCCCGTTGCGTTCGATGTTCGAACAAATGGGCGCATCGGTTTCTTTCGATGCGGGAAGTAAAACGGTCACCGTCAGCAAGCCGGGTTCCGAAGTAAAGGTTACTGTCGGAAAGCCGGAAGTGGTCATCAACGGTGAATCGCGTCCTTTGGACGTCGCGCCGATCATGTACCAGGGCAACGTCCTCGTGCCGGTTCGCGTAATTTCGGAAGGCATGGGCGCGTACGTCCAATGGGTTCCCGACAAGCAAGTCGTTGTCGTGCGTTACGTGACCGCGACGCCGCCGCCGCCCGCTCCGGCTCCGACCGAAGCGCCGACGACTGCGCCGACCACCGCACCCACGCCGACCCCGGCTCCTGCGGCGACGCCGTATAAGGACATCTTTGTCGCCGGCGATTACATCTTCTCACCGAAGGTGTACAACGAGTTCAGCCCCGGTAATAAGGGCACCAACTCGTATTCGATTCGCGGCGCTATCGAGTTCGATGCGTTCAACCTGCCCTGGATGCTTGCCGGCAACTTCGAACGCTTCCAGTATCCGCACAATTGCGCCGGCCTCGGCGACCTCGGCTGTAACGTGACGACCATCGGTCAAACGGGACAGACGTTCGTTCCGGCGTTCACCGCGCGCGATCAAGACGTCGATGCACGCTTCGGCCTGAAAGTTGCCGATCCGCGCATCTACATCGGTGTCGGATATCTGTGGCGTACGAATAACTACGGCTATCCGAAGCAGAACGGCTTTGGCTTCGGTGCAGAAAAACTGCCCGACCTCAACCAGTCGTTCTCGCTCTATGGTAGTGCGTTCTACTATCCGAACGTGAAGGGTAACTACACGGATCCCGGCACGGGCGTCGGATACCAACTCGCGTACAACATCTTGAAGTACCAAATCGGCGCCACCGTGGCGTTCGGTAAGAGCCCGGTCTTCCTCGACCTCGGCTGGATGGGCGACAATGGCAAAAACAAAACCAACGCGCCCAGCGACTTCTCGCACAACGGCCCGTACGCGGGCATCGGCATCAAGTTCTAATCGGGAACTTGGCTAAACGGCAAACGGGCCCGGCTTCTGCCGGGCCCGTTTTCTCTATGCCGCTTGGACGGAACACCTAGCCTTCCGCCGCTTGGCTAACTCAGCAGTTTGTACGATTGGGAACACCGCTCGTCCGCGTTATCATCAAGCTGCGGAGGTGCCGCCATGCTTCGACGATTTTTGCGTATTTCGGCAGTCATTACGGCCGTTTTGTCGCTGTTGATACAAAACACGCAAACCGCGCGCGCCGACGACGTCCTCAAGCGCATTACCGTCAGCGTCGCGCCCGTTTATCTCATGGGAACGAACGGGGATGTCAACGCGCCACCGCCGCCCGGTTACATAGGACTCGGATATACGCACGATCATCCCGTGCCGAACGACGTGCGCGTGGACTATGGCATCGACATCAAACTCGATGAGAAGACGCATTTATCCCTTTCGCACGGCAACGTCGCTTATGCGCTCGGACGGATTTTAACGCTCGCGCCGCTCACCTCGTTCGTTTCCGGCTCTTTGTACGACTACACGGACACGATTGCGTTGAGCCACGTAGTCGGCGGCGGATTCAGCGTGCACGCCACGTACTTCAGCCATCAACGCCAAGACGTAACGGGCCTTTGTTTGAATCAAAAGGACTGCCCGGACACCGTAACCGGCCAGCAACAACCGAATCCGCTTTCGATCGACGAACACGGCTATACGATTGGCGGATCGTGGGACTTCGGTCCGAATTCGCGTATCGGCCGAATCTTCAATGTAACCGGCGACATCAAGTACGTGCCGCGTCCCGACCTTCCGCCGCCCGGCGCGGCCTTAGGCGGACTGCCCGCGTGGGTTGGAACGCAAACGCTCTTCCCGTATTCGATTACCGCGAAGATTCCGTTGCTGTATTCGACGACGCTCATCCCGACGATTACGTACATCAATCTCCCCGTGCTCTATCATGATTCCGCCGTGCCCGAAGCCTATCGCGGCATCATTTGGGGCGTCACGAAAGTCTTTTCGAAGAACATCACGTTCAGCTACACGAATTTCAACATTCAAAGCTGTCGCTGCATCGAGCGCGTTCCTCCGCCCGACAATCTCCGGCTCGCATTCGGCGTCCTCAAACTCGACTTCCACACGCAACTTTAGAAACTCCGTCACCCTGAGATTGTCGAAGGGCAGGCGCATATAATAATCTCGCTTTTGAATTAGCGGCTAAAACAGCCGCAAGAAAAACCGTAAGCGGCTTGGGTACGGAGGCAGCGCGTGGTGCGAACACTGGATTCCCAAAGAGTTCACATTGCGCGATAATAGCGCGTCGCGCAGCTCGCGTCACATGGGCGTCGACTCCAATGCGCCGCCCGCGAACCGGTCGATCGTGCAGCTTTTCGAAGAAGGCTGGCCAAGCCGTAAGCCGAGTATTCTCTTACGAAAAGCGTTGGGATGGCCGAATTCCGTGCGCTGGGCATGCGCTGTGCTGGCCTACTTGACAATGTTTCTATGGCCAGCGATCGTCGCTTCCGCCGGGGAGCGTTTTGTATGGGTGCTGGGAGCATTCATTTTCTCCATCGGCTGGCTTACCGTTACCATATACAACTTTGCAGTCCGTATGGCGCCCGCCAAAAAGATCATTGCCGCGCCCGCCTTTGCATTGAGCGCGCTTACGTTCGGCGCACTGATGCTCCTGATGATTGCGAGCCAGCCGCAAAACGACGCGCGTAGCTTTGTTTGGACAATCTGCGTGTTAACGGAAGTATCGTTCGGCTTAGTATGCCTGCTATTGACCTTTCAGTTGCTGCGTGCGGCTCTACGAAGCTGGATTGCCTCGATTGCGCAGGATGGATGGGTGGCACCGAAGACCTTCTATGACGCGTGAGCTCCAAGAAGGAAAGTGGATCGAGCAACTGTTCCGGTGTTGCTGACGCAATAGGCGCGTTGTGCAGCGGCGGATAGATCGAGCAGGAGCCGGGATGCGCCTCTCCTTCGACTACGCGGCACGCGCCGCTGCTCACGATGACGCTGGCGGGCGACCACGTCGCTTGCATGGAACTCGTCCGGGAGCCGGCAATCGCCGCCTCGCTTCGGCGCGCAAGCTTCCACACTCCCGGGAGGCTGCTCCTAAGCAGGGCAAGGGCGACTACGTCACTTGACCGGGAGCGGGGGTTAAGGTAGAGTATCAGCTTGGCGCCGCGCCTCTCTCTTCAGGCGGCGCACGCGGCTTTATGCCCTTCGGGCCTTAGGGTCCGAAGACCGATGCTTTCGCCGGGCATCGGGAGCAAAGATCGGGTTTCCGCTCCTGCGGAACGCTGGTCGAGGCGACGACACCCCGTCGTTCGGGGACAGGATAAACAGAGCATCGGAGTTTTCTGTTGGCTGCCAAAAAGCAAACCAAGTCGCGCAAAAAGCGTGAGGTTAAAAACGTCCAATCGGGCGTGACGCACGTTCATGCGTCGTTCAACAACACCATCGTCACGATCTCGCGATCCGCACGGCAACGTCGTTTCGTGGGCCTCGGCCGGTAATCTCGGCTTCAAGGGTTCGAAGAAGTCGACGCCGTTTGCCGCGCAAATGGCTGCCGAGTCGGCCGCGCGTAAGGCGATCGACCACGGCATGAAATCCACGGAAGTGATGGTCAAAGGTCCAGGCGCGGGACGCGAAGCGGCAATTCGTTCGCTGCAAGCCGCCGGCCTCGAGATCACGATGATCAAAGATGTTACGCCCATTCCCCACAATGGCTGCCGCCCGCCGAAACGGCGCCGCGTGTAATAAGGTTTGAAGAGAGAATAAATGTCGCGTTATACCGGACCTGTCTGCCGTCTGTGCCGCCGCGAAACGGCGTCGAGCAAGACCGGCGAAAAGATCAAGCTGTTCCTTAAAGGTGACCGTTGCCTCTCGCGCAAGTGCGCGGTCGAGCGTCGCGGTACTGCGCCGGGTCAAAAGACCACCGGCAAGCAGCGCACCAAGATTTCGGAATACGGCCGTCAGCTGCGCGAGAAGCAGAAGATGCGCCGCTATTACGGCGTGCACGAAACGCAGTTCGAGAACTACTTCCGCGATGCGGCCCGCGTTCCGGGTCAGACGGGACGTACGTTCCTTCAGCTGCTCGAGCGCCGTCTCGACAACGTCGTGTACCGTTTGAACCTTGCGACGAGCCGCGCCCAAGCGCGTCAGCTCGTGACGCACCGTCACTTCCGCCTCAACGGCAAGATCGTCAACGTTCCCTCCATCATCGTGAAGCCCGGCGACGTGATTACGATCGCTGAGCGCAGCCTCAAGGCGCCGGTTTTCGAGGCCAATCTCGAAGTCGCGCGTTCGCGCCGTCCTCCGGAGTGGCTCGAGTGGAACGATGCCGAGAACACCGGTAAGGTCACTCAGATTCCGTCGCGCGAGCAAATCGACACGCCCGTCGACGAACAGCTTATCGTCGAATACTACAGCCGCTAACTCTTCGTCATCGTGAGCTCGTCGAAGGACACGCGCATACCAGTAAAGGCTTGTATGTGCCTATGGTCCGACAAGCTCACCATGACTGCCTTAGACAAATAAAAGCCACCAGCCGCCGTTAGGCGTAGGATCGGGGTCGTCGGGGACGATGCCGGATAACGTAAACGGCAATAAAGGAACATCGAAAAGACATGAACACGTTGGAGACGCCCGCCGGCGCGACCATTGAAGTCCGCGAACGCCGCGAGAACTATGCCAAGTTCGTGATCGAACCGCTCGAGCGCGGTTTCGGTATTACGCTCGGCAACGCGCTGCGTCGCATTCTGCTTAGCTCGATCCCGGGCGCTGCCGTCACGTACATGAAGATCGACGGCGTGCTGCACGAGTTCTCGACGATTCCCGGAATGGTCGAAGACACGATCGCGCTGATGCTGAACCTCAAAGGTTTGCCGGTCAAGCTCAACAGCGACGAACCGCGCGTGCTGAACCTTTCGGTCAACGGACCCAAAGACGTCACCGCGGGCGACATCGCCCAGGATGCGGACGTCGAAATTCTCGACCCGAACTACCACCTCGCGACGCTTTCGTCGAAGGACGCGAAGCTCTCGATGGAACTGGGTATCGAAAAAGGCCGCGGCTACGTTATGGCCGACAAGCAGCGCAACATCGAGCACATGATCGGACTCATTCCGCTCGACTCGATCTTCTCGCCGATCCGGAAGGTGAACTTCTCGGTGGACGACACGCGCGTCGGACAGAGCGTCGACTTCGATCGTCTCGTTCTCGAAATTGAAACGAACGGTTCGATCACACCCGATGAGGCGCTCGCAACGGCCGCGACGATCATGCAAGAGCAGCTCGATCTCTTCGTCGGTTTTACGAACCGCGAAGAACCGCTGCCCGAAGCGCCGCCGAACGAATGGGACATTCCGGTGGAATCGCTCAACCTGTCCGTGCGTTCGTTCAACTGCCTGAAGCGCGCCGGCATCTCGAAAGTCTCGGAACTCCTCGATCTGACGGAAGACGAGATCATGAAGATGCGCAACTTCGGCAAGAAGTCGCTCGACGAAATCAAGCAAGTTCTTCAGGAGAGGGGGCTCTCGCTGCGTCTTTCCTAAGACGTAAGTGAGTTAGGGAATCAATGCCGCATCAAATCGCGTATAAACGTCTTTCACGCACCGACGGCCACCGCAAGGCGCTGCTGCGCAACATGGCCACGTCGTTCTTCAAGCACGAGAAGATCGAAACGACCTCTACGAAGGCGAAAGAAATCAGCCGCATCGTGGAACGTTTGATCACGACTGCCATGGCGGGCGATCTCCATGCGCGCCGTCAAGTCGCTGAGTTCCTCACCGAACCGGGCGTCGTGAAGAAGCTCGTCGAGCAGATCGCGCCGTCGCTCAAAGGCCGCACCGGCGGCTATACCCGAATCACCAAGACGCGAGTGCGTAACGGTGATGCGGCTGAGCTTTCGCTCATCGAACTTGTTAAGTAACAGTAGTAGTACCAACGACGGTCCTATTACGCAGGGCAATCCGGCTGCGGTCGGGTTGCCCTGTGCCATTTCCAAGCGGTAATGGACTACGCGCCGCTGTTGCGCCGGTTAATAGCCGGCGACGATCTTAGCCAAAGCGAGAGCGCCGAGTTGATCGGCGCGATTATGGACGGCGAGTTTTCGCTCGTCCAAGGCGCGGGATTGCTCGTCGCGCTCGCCGGCAAAGGTGAACATGTCGACGAGATCGTCGGTGCGGCTCGGGCGATGCGCGACCGAAGCCTCCGAGTGGAACACGGTTTGCCTCGCGTGGTAGACGTCGTGGGAACGGGCGGCGACAACGCCAATACGATCAACATTTCTACTATGGCCGCGCTCGTGGTTGCGGCTACCGGCATTCCGGTTGCAAAGCACGGAAACCGCGCTGCATCCAGTGCGTGTGGGAGCGCCGATGTCCTTGAGGCGACGGGCTTGCCGCTGGATCTTGCGCCGGAGCGCGCGGCGGCGATGTTGAGAGACAGCAACTTCACGTTCATGTTTGCTCCGCGCTACCATCCGGCAATGAAGAACGTTGCGCCGATTCGTCGTGAGCTGGGCGTGAAAACGATTTTCAACGTGCTTGGTCCGCTAACGAACCCGGCGCGCGCGCAAGTGCAGATCGTGGGAGTCTCCCGTGAATCGCTGGTGCAACAGCTGGGCGACGTCTTACGCGGCCTTGGTGTCGAACGTGGAGCGATCGTGCACGCGCAGAGCGGCATCGACGAGGTAGCAGGCGATGTGCCGACGGCCGTGTATTCATTCGATACAGATGGAACGCGCCGGTGGACGATCGATCCACAGGAGTTTGGCATCAATACGCCGCTCGCGGCAATCGTCGGCGGTTCCGTCGATGCATGCCGGGACGCGTTCTTATCGATTTTGGGCGGCGAACGGTCGCCCCGTGCGGACGTCGTCGCATTAAATGCGGCGCTCGTTTTGCATACTGCCGGCGACGAGCCGACGATGCACTCGGCGCTCGATCGTGCGCGCCAGGTTCTTACCTCCGGTGAAGCCCTGAAGACGTACGAACGAGCTAAGGAGTACGCTCACCAATGACTGAGGACATTCTGAACAAGATCTACGCCGCGAAGGCGAAACATTTGGAACGAGATATGCAACGCGAGCCTTACGAGGTCGTTCGCGAGCGTGCACTGGCAAGCGTGCCTGCGCGGCGGCGTTTTCTCGAGGCACTGCGCGCGCAAAGCGGTGGCGCTATCATCGCCGAAATAAAGCGCGCATCACCATCCGCGGGTCTTATTGCACGCGATTTCGATCCCGTCGCGATCGCGAACATCTACCAAGGCGCCGGAGCCGATGCGATCTCGGTCATTACGGAAGCCGATCATTTCCTCGGCGATCTAAACTTTTTGCCGCTCGTGCGGGCGGCCGTGGATAAGCCGCTTTTGCGTAAGGACTTTCTTTCGACGCCTTACGAAGTCGCGCAATCGGCCGCTTACGGCGCCGACTGCATTTTGTTGATCGTGAGCGGCTTGTCGGACGAACAAATCCGAGACTGCCTCGATGAAGCGCGAGCCTACGAGCTGGACGTGCTTGTAGAAGTTCACGACGAACTCGAGCTTCAGCGCGCTTTGGACTTCGGCGTCGACTTCGTCGGCGTGAACAATCGCAACCTGCGCACCATGACGACCGATCTCGCGGTGAGCGAATACGTCCTTCCTCGCGTTCCGCAGCGCGTGTTCTCCATAAGTGAAAGTGGAATGCGGAGCTTCGAAGACATCGAGCGGCTCCGTAGAGCAGGCGCGCGCGGCTTTCTTATCGGTGAAGCGATTATGCGAGCCGCGGATCCAGCCGAATTGATTCGTTCCTTGAAACGTGTCTACGCGCATTAAGTTTTGCGGCGCAACTTCTTGGCAAGACGTCGACCTTAGCATCACGGCGGGTGCCGATGCGTTCGGCATGATCTTTGCCCAGTCGCCGCGCCGGATCGAATGGAAAGAAGCTGAACGCATCGCAGAACGGCTCACGAACGTCATTACGCCTGTGGGCGTTTTCGTCGATCCAAGCCGCGACGACATCGCACGCGCGCGGGAGCTCTTTCCGAACATGCTGGTTCAGCTCTCGGGAAACGAGCCTCCGGGCTTCGCGCATTCCGTTCGCGGGACCGTGATCAAAGCGATTCACGTCGGCGACGAAAGCGAAGCTCAAATGGAACGGATCTGCCGCCGGTATGCGCCGGCGCTGGTTCTATTTGATACGAAGGTTGCCGGCCGGTATGGTGGGACGGGATTAACCTTCGATTGGTCGCACATTGCCCGCATGGCTCTTTGGCATCCCGTCATGGTCGCCGGCGGTTTGAATCCAGAAAACGTCGGACAGTTGGTGCATTCGGTGCGCCCGTTTGCGGTTGACGTGCGGAGTGGCATCGAAACCGGCGGCGCAAAAGATGCCGGCAAAATGCGAAAGTTCGTAAAAGCCGTGCGGGAGAACGATGCAGCCTGATTCCCGGGGATATTTCGGCAGCTTCGGCGGACGTTTCGTTCCCGAGGTGCTCGTCAATGCGCTGGACGAGCTGCAGACCGCTATGGAAGCGGCGTTCGCCGATCCCGAGTTTTGGCGCGAATACGAAATGGCGTTGCGGGACTTTGTCGGACGCCCTTCGCCCTTATATCGCGCGGAACGCTATGCCCGGGCAACCGACGTGCCGATCCTCTTGAAGCGCGAAGACACGAATCACACGGGCGCACACAAAATCAATAACACGGTCGGCCAAGCATTGCTCGCGCGTCGCATGGGGAAGCGCCGGCTGATCGCCGAGACCGGTGCCGGCCAGCACGGCGTCGCAACAGCGACGGTGGGCGCAAAGTTCGGTTTTCCGGTCGACGTCTACATGGGCGCCGTCGACGTCGAGCGTCAGGCGCTCAATGTCTATATCATGAAGCTTCTTGGCGCCAACGTTCATCAGGTAACGGGCGGGACGCAAACGCTGAAGGATGCAACGAACGAAGCGTTTCGGGTCTGGGCTTCGCAGGTGGAAGAAACGTTCTATGTGATCGGCAGCGTCGTCGGCGCGCACCCGTATCCATACATGGTGCGCGAATTCCAAAAGGTCATCGGCGTCGAAGCGCGCGAGCAATGCATGAATCGCTACGGACGTTTGCCGACGGACGTCATTGCGTGCGTCGGCGGCGGAAGCAATGCGATGGGAATCTTCTCGGGTTTCGTGAATGATGAGAGCGTGCGGCTGTGGGGCGTTGAAGCAGCGGGCGAGGGCCTCGATAGCGGAAAGACGGCGGCGGCTTTGGGCGCCGGCACCGTTGGTATTTTGCACGGGTCGCGCTCGTATCTCTTGCAAACCGCGCACGGACAGGTTCAGGACACGCACTCGATCAGCGCGGGCCTCGATTACCCCGGCGTCGGACCCGAACACGCGTTTTTGAAAGAGAGCGGCCGGGCCGCGTACGTTCCGATCACGGATTCCGAGGCGCTCGAAGCCTTCTTCGAATTCTCGCGGAACGAGGGAATCATCCCGGCACTCGAAAGCGCGCACGCGATCGCCTTCGCGAAGAAGCTTTCGGCCGAACGCGGGCCGGACGATCTCCTACTCGTCAATCTTTCCGGGCGGGGAGATAAGGACATTGCGCAGGTTCGCGATCGTGCTTGAAGCGATCTTCGAACGCGCGCGCAACGCTCGCCGCGCCGCATTCATTCCCTACGTGATGGCCGGCGATCCCGACCTCGAAACCACTGAAGCGGTCTTGCACGCGCTCGCGGAAGGCGGCGCCGATGCGCTCGAACTCGGCATTCCTTACGGAGATCCGCTAGCCGACGGTCCAACCATCGCGGCGGCCGCGCAGCGAGCGCTGAATCAAGGCATCGGCATTGCAGAAGTTTTTGCACTCGTTCGTCGCTTCCGAGATAAGGGCGGCGTGCCGATCGTGTTGTTCACGTATTTCAACCCCGTGTACCAATACGGCATCCGGCCATTCGCGCAGGACGCTGCAGAGGCGGGTGTCTCGGCCGTTATCGTCCCCGATATCGCGCTCGAAGAAGGCGAAGAGCTGGCGGCCACGCTCGCAGAGAACGGCTTAGACATGCCGCTCCTCGTTGCGCCGTCGACGCGTCGCGAACGAGCGCAACGGATCGCACGGCAGGCGAGCGGATTCATCTACGTCGTTTCCCGTTTGGGAGTTACCGGCGCAGGGACCGCGCCCGACACGACCAAGTTGCGCGAGCAAATCGCGATGTTGCGCACGGTGACGGACGAGCCGCTCGCGGTCGGGTTCGGAATCAGCGCGCCGGAACACGTCCAAGCCGTCGCGCCGCTCGTCGATGGAATTATCGTCGGAAGCGCGCTCATCGACGCCTATCAAGGAACGAGTGGCATTGAAGCCGCACATCGCGCCAAAGATTTCTGTTCGACCCTCGTAAATGCCGGAGCTTACGCGTGATATCCAGAGAGCAACTGTTGAAAACGACCGTCGCGGCGATTGTCGCGTCGCTGGGCAACGTCGCGAACGCTGCGGCCGCCGGGACGCAACGGCCTAAGCTCACCGAACTCGTTCCCAAAGACTGAAATCTTTGCGATCAGAGTTTGGGCTTGCCTTACGATCGGCCGTTGGACATTCAGATGCAATGTCTGGATGCACCGGATTTCCGTCTCATGGATTATCGCGGCAAAGCCGTGCTGCTCAATATTTTTGCGACGTGGTGTCAGCCGTGTTGCGAGGAACAAACGTTTCTAACGGAGGCCGCGAATCTCTACGCCGACCGTGCTCTCGCCGTCATCGGCATCAACAGCCGTGAGCCCGACAATACGGTTCGTCTCTATCGTAAACGGTATGCGGTTTCGTATCCGATTGCCATGGATCGCTCTGGCGACTTCACCATAACACTAGAGAATGGAACGCATAGGGCAGCCGAGCTTTTCCCACGACGATCATGATCGCGCCGAATGGATTTTTATACTGCGTTTTCTCGCATGGATTGAGCCGGCAAGAACTGCACTATCGCATTGAAAAGTTCTTAGCTGATTCGCCTCCATCTTCGACCTCGCCGGCAGCCTCCCGAGCGCCGCACTAGCGCAGAAAAGCGAGCGCCGCAACTCCCAACGCGAAACCAACGATGGCGAAAGCGGTCGCAATGCGCGGCCGCTTTTGTGCATAACGCGCACACGCTCCAACGAGCGCCGCCGCGACAAAGAACGTCACACGTAATTCGCGGTGCTGCAGGTAGCCCGCGCCAAGCGTAACGGCGAGCGCAATCGCGGCGATGAAGCGGTTTGCAAACGCCGATAGCACCGCGCTCACGACCAGCGTCGCTAGAAGGCGCCAAGGTTCAAGCGGCCAGCCGGAAAGGCCGACGCCAATGCAAAACGCGGCGGCTCCAATTTCGAACCGCGTTCTCAACGCAACGTCTTGCGCATGAGGATTACGTCCCACGCTTCTCCGTTCTGCCGCTTCAGGCGAGCGATCTGCCGTTCGATCTCAGCGAGTGCAACCATCCGTCGACATTTCTCGCATCCGGCGGCGGCTTGCTCGGGGCACGGCCAGCGTCGCGCGGTGCTACGCAGGTTTGCCTCCCAAGCCTCCCGTACTCGAATCCGTCAGCCCACTTTTGAGGTTCTATTACTACGTGACGACGACAATCGAACAGATCAAGCCTTTTGAGAACGAAGTAATCAAAAATTTCCAGGACCCCGCCGACCAGGCCGCCATGCAGGCGGCGTTGGCTTCGGTCCGCAGGGAGTTCGGAAAGACGTATCCGCTGGTTATCGACGGTGAGAAGGTCACGACGGACAAATCGATTCCGTCGATCAATCCCGGCAACCCGGATGAAGTCCTGGGCCACGTTTCCGCGGCCACCAAAGAGCTTGCTAACAAGGCCATCGGCGTAGCCGCCCGCACGTTCGAATCCTGGAAGAAGACGCCGGCGCAAGAGCGCGCAAGCTATCTTTTCAAGGCCGCGGAACTGATGCGGCAGCGACGCTTCCACTACGATGCCCTGCTTGTCTTTGAAGTGGGCAAGAGCTGGGTCGAAGCCGATGCGGATATCGCCGAAGCGATCGATTTCCTTGAGTTCTACGGCCGCGAGATGCTCCGCTATGCGGAACCGCATCCGGTTACGCCTATTGCCGGCGAGCAGAACGAAATGGTTTACATTCCGCTCGGCGTCGGCGCGGTTATTCCGCCTTGGAACTTCGCGTGCGCAATCATGGCCGGCATGACGACGGCCGCCATTGTCACGGGCAACACGGTCGTGCTGAAGCCTTCGAGCGATTCCGCCGTTGTCGCGGCGTGGTTCGTCGATTTGCTTCACGAAGTCGGCGTGCCCAAGGGCGTGGTCAATTTTATCCCGGGCGCGGGAAGCGAAATCGGCGATTTGATCGTCGGCCACCCGCAAATTCGTTTTATCTCGTTCACCGGTTCAAAAGAAGTCGGCTTGCACATCAACGAGCTCGCTGCGAAGCCGCAGAAGGGCCAGAAGTGGATCAAGCGCGTCGTCGCAGAGATGGGCGGTAAGGACTCGATCGTCGTCGCGGCCGATGCCGATGTCGAGGCAGCGGTCGAAGGCGTTGCCGTTTCGGCATTCGGCTTCCAAGGTCAAAAATGTTCGGCCTGTTCCCGTGCAATCGTCGAAGAATCGATCTATGACGAGTTCCTCGACAAGCTAAAAGCACGCGTCGCCAAGATTACGGTCGGAGATCCGTCGGACAACAAGAACTACATGGGTCCGGTCGTAAACGAAAAAGCGCTGAACTCGATTTCGAAGTACATCGAAGTGGGCAAGGGCGAAGGCCGGGTCGTCGCCGGTGGTAATCGCGTCGGAGACAAAGGTTTCTATTTGGAACCGACCGTCATCGCCGACGTAGCTCCGGAAGCACGCATCTCGCAAGAAGAGATCTTCGGACCCGTTCTTGCGGTCATCAAGGCCAAGAACTTCGATGACGCGATGCAAATCGCCAACAACACCGAGTTCGGCTTGACGGGATCGCTCTACACGAGCGACGAGCAGAAGATGCAGCGCGCACGCGAAGATTTCTTCGTCGGCAATCTGTACTTCAATCGCAAGAGCACCGGCGCAATGGTCGGCGCGCACCCGTTCGGCGGATTCAACATGTCGGGAACCGACAGTAAAGCCGGCGGTCGCGATTACCTCCTGCTCTTCATGCAGGCCAAGTCGATCAGCCGAAAAGTCGGCTAAGAAGGTGCGTTGAAGGAACTGCGTTTAGTAGCCAAGGCGGACAAAAGAGTCCGCCTTGGTCATTCTTGGGTCTTTTCGAACGAAGTCGATACCAATGCGACGCCGCTAACGGGATTTGCACCAGGCGAACTGGTGCGTGTGGTCGACACAAGCCGGAATCCGGTCGGCATCGCGTATCTCAATCCTCGCGCGCTCATTGCAGCGCGTATTCTCACGCGGGACGTCCGCGCGAATATCGATGCGTCTTGGTTTACGGGCCGTCTAAGGCGCGCGTTGTCGCTGCGCGAGCGAATATACCCAGCGCCCTACTATCGCCTCGTCTACGGCGAATCTGACGGTATACCGGGCATCGTCGTGGACCGTTACGGTGACGTCTGCGTCGTGCAATTGAACACCGCCGGTGCAACCGCGCTTCGCGAACCGTTCCTGGAAGCATTGAACGGTGTCATCGCGCCGCAAGGAATCTTGCTCCGGAACACGGGTTCCACGCGCGCGCTCGAGGGACTTGAACCGCTCGACGAACCAATCGGCGAGGTCCCCGAACGCATCGAAGTGATCGAAAACGACATGCGAATTGCGGCTCCGCTGCGCGCCGGACAAAAGACGGGATATTTCTTCGACCAGCGCGATAATCGTATGCGCCTGCGCCGGTACGTTAGCAAAGGGACGCGCGTGCTGGACGTATTTTCGTACGTCGGCGCGTGGGGCATATCAGCGTTGCACGCAGGTGCAGAGCATGTGACCTGCATCGATCAATCGCCGCTTGCACTCGATTACGCGAGCGAAAACGCGCGCACGGCCGGAAGCACGTTCGAAACGCTTGCCGGCGACGCGTTGGAAGTCATGCGTTCGCTGCACGCCGAGCGTCGCAAATTTGAAACCATCGTGCTCGATCCACCGGCTTTGGTGAAGCGCAAAAAAGACGCAGCCGCCGGCGAATCGCATTACCGGCGGCTGCACGAAGCGGCATTCAAACTGCTGGTAGAGGACGGCTTTTTGATCACCGCATCGTGTTCGCACCACCTTCCGGCGGAGCGTTTGCAGCGGCTTGCCCTAGATGCAGCTCGCGAAGTCGGGCGGCCGATGCAACTTTTGGAGCAACACGGACACGGACCGGACCATCCGGTGCATCCGGCTATGCCGGAGACGCAGTACCTGAAGGCGCTGTATCTGCGAGCGTAACGTCGTAATGCTCGACCAATTCCGGGAACTCGAGTAAGAAACGCCGGTCATCGGGATAGTAGCGGGCGCGATCGTACGGTTCGCCGGCGAAGCGTGCGATTGCGGCATACGAATCCCAAAACGAAACGGTCACGACTTCACCGTGCGTCTCGTGTTCTTGCGTGAGCATATACGCGCCGCGATTGCCCTCCGTCTCGGCATACTCGCGAAGACCAGTGCGCGCGATGTAGTCGCGATACTCCTCCAGAAGCCCGGAGCGAACTCGTCCGCGCCAAATCCGAGCGATCATTCCGCATCCCTCAACACTTCGAACTTGTTGCCGCTCGCATCTTCGAAGAATACCGCGTAGTAATCGTCTCCGTACTCGGGATGAATCGCCGGGCCGTCGATATTCCGCGCGCCGTTACGTCGCGCGGCGTCGGCCGCCGCATCGACCGCGTCGGCCGTAGAGACCGCGAATGCGAGCTGCATCGCCGCGCTC
>CAVWUU010000004.1:0-427500 GCA_963758295.1 Vulcanimicrobiia bacterium | reverse complement strand
AGCAATGATCTCTCACACGAGACCGCCGGTGACAAGCCGGAGGAAGGTGGGGATGACGTCAAGTCAGCATGGCCCTTACGTCCAGGGCTACACACGTGCTACAATGGGAGGGACAGCGAGTCGCGAACCCGCGAGGGCAAGCTAATCTCTTAAACCCTTCCTCAGTTCGGATTGGAGGCTGCAACTCGCCTCCATGAAGTCGGAATCGCTAGTAACCGCAGATCAGCTACGCTGCGGTGAATACGTTCCCGGGCCTTGTACACACCGCCCGTCACGTCACCTGAGTTTAGTGTACCCGAAGCCGCCCGTGCAACCGTAAGGAGCAAGGCGTCTAAGGTATGCTAGGTAAGGGGGACGAAGTCGTAACAAGGTAGCCGTATCGGAAGGTGCGGCTGGATCACCTCCTTTCTAAGGAGTACATGTTATTGGATCTCACTCTGTGCGATCGCAATAGCGTAGTACATTCAAGTCGACCACAGACGAAGCTACTGAAAACATCGTCGTGACTTGCGCAAGCAAGGGAAACGATGGCCAAGGGATCTATCGGACTACGGTTCGTATGGTCAGAGGTCGTAGCAATGAACGGTTTCGACTCGTTCATATTTTGCGGCTCCCGCAATGGGGGTCTACCGCCAACGGATCGGGTAAGCCCGATTTAAGGTACTGCACTGTTCAGCTTTGAGGGAATGAACTCTCGGTAGAGTTCGCCCCTTTCGCGTTTATCGCGAAAGTGCGCGACTCAAGACCGGAGCTCGTTCGAGCCTCTCGATCTTTGAAAACTGTATAGAGAAGAACTTTCATGTGTCAAAACATATGAGAGCGGCCGTCCTTCGGCAGGCTCAGGATGACGTTAGTCGTCGTGTGCCGGTCCGCGAAGGATGGTGCAATTTTGCGTAGTCGAAAATTAATAAGGGCATACAGGTGGATACCTTGGTTCCACAGGCGATGAAGGACGTGCAAAGCTGCGAAAAGCGTCGGGGAGCTGCTAAGAAGCGATGATCCGGCGATGTCCGAATGGGGCAACCCCTACGCCGTCATGGGCGTAGACACCACGATGAATTCAATAGTCGTGAGTGAGCATACCCGGTGAACTGAAACATCTAAGTAGCCGGAGGAATAGACATCAACCGAGATTCCCGTAGTAGTGGCGAGCGAACTGGGAACAGCCTAAACCGATCATGTGCAAGCGTTCGGGCGTTGCATGATCGGGGTTATACGACAACCATCTTAAAGCCGAATCTTCAAGCGCAAGTTACAAAATCGATCGATAATAGAAGCCGGCTGGAAAGCCGCACCATAGAAGGTGATAGTCCTGTAGATAAAATCGTTCGATCTTGCGGCGTTGTTCGTGAGTAGGGCGGGGCACGAGAAACCCTGTCTGAAGTTGGGAGGACCATCTTCCAAGGCTAAATATTCTGTGGAAACCGATAGCGTACTAGTACCGTGAGGGAAAGGTGAAAAGAACCCCCGTAGGGGAGTGAAATAGAACATGAAACCGTATGCCTACAAACCGTGAAAGGCCAATGCGTAAGCAAGGCTAATCGCGTGCCTATTGAAGAATGAACCTGCGAGTTACTTGTAACGGGCTTGGTTAAGGTGTTGAGCCGGAGCCGTAGCGAAAGCGAGTCTGAATAGGGCGTCTTTGTCCGTTGCAGTAGACCCGAAACCGAGCGATCTATCCATGAGCAGGGTGAAGCGTGATTAACCTCACGTGGAGGCCCGAACCTGTTGTTGTTGAAAAAACATTGGATGACTTGTGGATAGGGGTGAAAAGCCAATCGAGCTCGGAGATAGCTGGTTCTCCCCGAAATAGTTTGAGGACTAGCGTTGTGCGTTAAACCTTGGGGGTAGAGCACTGACAGGGCTAGGGGTCTTACCAGATTACCGAACCCCATCAAACTCCGAATACCAGGGTGTACTACACAGCAGTCAGACTGTGGGGGATAAGCTCCATGGTCAAAAGGGAAACAGCCCAGATCAACAGCTAAGGTCCCTAATATACGCTCAGTGGTAAAGGAAGTCTCGTCGCATAGACAACTAGGAGGTTGGCTTAGAAGCAGCCACCCTTAAAAGAGTGCGTAATAGCTCACTAGTCGAGTGATGGGGCGCCGAAAATGTAACGGGGCTCAAGCGTATAACCGAAGCTTTGGGATTAGTTAACTAATCGGTAGGGGAGCGTTGTGGCGTAGGCTGAAGTACGACCGTGAGGACGTATGGACGAACCACAAGTGCGAATGCAGGTATAAGTAGCGATAAATGCGGGTGAGAACCCCGCACGCCGGAAGTCTAAGGTTTCCTGAGCAACGTCAATCGTCTCAGGGTAAGTCGGGAGCTAAGCCGAGGCTGAGAAGCGTAGGCGATGCACAAGCAGTTCATATTCTGCTACCACCGATGACCGTTAGATTTCCGACACTCTTTCTGAGTAACTCTGAGCTGAACTCGTTCGATGTTGTAGGAGCGATCAGGATAATCTATTGTCGTGAGAGCGACGACAAGTCGGTAAAAGGCGACGCAGCCATGCACGCCTCTCAAAGTCTTGAAATAATGGGGTGACGCAGGAGGATAAGTCAGCGCCCGGATGGATGTGGGCGTTCAAGCTGGTAGGCCGTAACGTAGGTAAATCCGCGTTGCAAGGCCGAGAAGCGAATACGAGGCTCTTCAGAGCCGAAGTGGCTGACTCCACGCTGCCAAGAAAAGCCTCTAATAAGGATCATAGGTGCCCGTACCGTACACCGACACAGGTAGACTGGCAGAGCATGCTAAGGCGACGAGAGAATCCCTGTTAAGGAACTCGGCAAATTGACCCCGTAACTTTGGGAGAAGGGGTGCCACCGTTAGTGAAGTGTTTACCACGTAAGCTGATGGTGGTCGCAGAGAATAGGTCCAAGCGACTGTTTAACAAAAACACAGGTCTCTGCGAATGCGAAAGCAGACGTATAGGGGCTGACTCCTGCCCGGTGCTGGAAGGTTAAAAGGAGCGGTTAGCGCAAGCGAAGCTGCGAATTGAAGCCCCAGTAAACGGCGGCGGTAACTATAACCGTCCTAAGGTAGCGAAATTCCTTGTCGGGTAAGTTCCGACCTGCACGAATGGAGTAACGACTTGGACACTGTCTCAATGGGGAACTCGGCGAAATTGCAGTACCAGTGAAGATGCTGGTTACCCGCAGCAGGACGGAAAGACCCGTGAAGCTTTACTGTATCCTGATCTTGGGTTCTGAAATTGTCCGTACAGGATAGGTGGGAGTCGATGATCCAGCGGCGCTAGTCGTTGGGGAGACAACGTTGGGATACCACCCTGATAGTTTTGGGATTCTAACTAGCGGCCGTAATCCGGTCGTAGGACATGGTCAGGTGGGCAGTTTGACTGGGGCGGTCGCCTCCTAAAGAGTAACGGAGGCGCCCAAAGGTTCCCTCAGAACGGTCAGAAACCGTTCGTTCAGAGTGCATAGGCATAAGGGAGCTTGACTGCGAGACGGACAGGTCGAGCAGGTGCGAAAGCAGGGCTAAGTGATCCGGCGGTTCCGAATGGAAGGGCCGTCGCTTATCGGATAAAAGCTACTCCGGGGATAACAGGCTTATCTCCCCCAAGAGTCCACATCGACGGGGAGGTTTGGCACCTCGATGTCGGATCGTCGCATCCTGGGGCTGTAGTAGGTCCCAAGGGTTGGGCTGTTCGCCCATTAAAGCGGTACGCGATCTGGGTTCAGAACGTCGTGAGACAGTTCGGTCCCTATCCGCTGTGGGCGTAGGAAGTTTGAAGGGCGTGGACTCTAGTACGAGAGGACCGAGTCGAACGAACCGCTGGTGAACCGGTTGTCCCGCCAGGGGCATAGCCGGGTAGCTATGTTCGGATCAGATAAGTGCTGAAAGCATATAAGCACGAAACTGACCCTAAGATGAGACTTCAATCCCGTAAGGGTGAAGAGCCGTGGTAGACCACCACGTTGATAGGCCGGGGGTGGAAGCACTGCAAGGTGTGAAGCTGACCGGTACTAATAGCTCGGAAATTTAAAACTACGCCATCGCTCTTTTGGCACTGGAAGTTCTTCTCTATACAGCTTTCTCGACCGCGATCGACTAGAGTCTAGGCTCGTCATTGCGGCTCGAGGATCAAGTTTCTGGCGTCCATAGCGGCGGGGTCCCACCCGTTCCCATCCCGAACACGGCAGTTAAGCCCGCCTGCGCCAATGATAGTCGGACCGCAGGGTCCCTCGAAAGTAGGTCGGCGCCAGATTTAACGAGCAAAGCCCGCGAGCAGAAATGCCGCGGGCTTTTTGCTTTTTCCGGCAAGGCTGCCATGGGCGACCCGCCGGCGATATCAAAGCGGCCTGAGTCACCGGTGTACCGGGCGGATTCGGTAGATCGCGCCGGTTTGGTCGTCGGCAACAAAGAGAGAGCCTTCGGATCCGATGGCGACTCCGGTCGGCCGGCCGGTACGATCGTCCGTGCCGCCTTGCTGGTAGCCGCCGGCGAATTCCGTCCATTGCGTAGCCGGGTCGTTCCAGTTCACCGCACGTGCCGGCGTGTCACCGTGCATGGGGATGAAGACTACGCGGGGCGGCACGTAACCGGTCAGACCGTTCGACGGGCCGTGCCACGAACCGTGAAGCGTTAGAAAAGCTCCGCCGCGATAGCTTGCGGGGAACGCGTATTTTCCGTGCGCGGCTTGCGGATAGAACGCCGCGCCGATCGGTGTTTCGTAAGCCGGCACGACGACGCGCGGCACCGCCGTATTGCTGCAGGAGCCCGGACGTTGCGGCGTGACGCGCTGGTTCTCATAACAAACGGGCCAACCGTAATTCACCGGCGCGGCATGCGACGTCACGTCATCGAAGATCTCGTACGGATGATAGGCCGGAAGATCGTCGACGCCCGCGACACCGGCCCAAAGCGACTGCGTCGCCGGATTAATTGCAAGCGCAATGGCATTGCGGATGTGGACCGCGTACGGCGTCATGGTTTTGCTGTGCACGTCGATGCGCTGGATCGTTGCGCGCGTAGGGTCCAGGTCGGGATCGCACGCGTTGCAAGACGAGCCGACACTCGCGAAGACGGTGCCATCCCGGTACGCGATGCTCGTTGTTTGGTGATCGCGCGCAACACCCGAGGGACGGACCGCAGCAAGTTTTTGTGGTGCACCGCGCGCATGCCGATCGCCGGCGGTGTAAGGAATCTCGTAAACGCTGAACTGCGTCCCGACAAAGAGCGCGTTGTCGCCGAGCGCGACTCCGGCTGCCGGGGCGTTATCGAAATGCGCAAAGACCGTTGGTGTTCCGGCGGTGCCTTCAGCGCTCGGAATTATGTATACGTCCGAGCCGTACGTGCCGACAATGAGGTCGCCGTTCGGCGCGGCTGCGAGTTCGCGTGCCTCGTCGACCGTCGCAATTTGTTCGATCGTAAATCCGGATGGAACGTGCGGCGCTGCAGAAGCGCTGCGCGGAGCCGTGCACGCCGTCGCGAGCACACAACAGAAGGACAATACCGTTGTGCGCATTACGTCGGGGTCGGATTCGCTGTCGGAATGCCGCCGCCGCCCGAGGGGCCGGACACGGGGGAAGAGGTGGGCGATGGTGGCGCGGGTGGTGATGTGGTAAAAGGCGGAGGCGGCGATTGGCCGCCCGTATTCGGATTGTTCGGATTAGTCACGGGGACAAAAGACGCTTGATTGCTGCTCTTCCCGTTAGTGCACGCTGCGATCGACGCGATGAGCAACACCGGGAGTAATTGGCGGGGACTCATGCGTTTTATGTACCCGCCTTACGGCGTTTATGGCCGGATGCGGTAAATCACATTTGCTAGGTCATCTGCGACGAAAACGCTGCCTTTAGCGCCAACGGCTATGCCCGTCGGACGCCCCACGCGGCCGGTGCAGCCGGTTTGAAAGCCTTCAACCAGGACGGTTGATTGAGCCGCCGGATCGCTCCAGTTTACCGCGGTGCGAGGTGAATCGCCGTTCATCGCAACCGCTTCCACGGCGGGCGCATAAGTACAACCGCTTCCATCGGTATGCCAAGAGCCGTGATTCGTAATGAGAAGCGCACCGCGATATTGTTGCGCAAAGGCGTACGTCCCCGTCGGAGTTTGCGGGTAGAATACCGCGCCGATGTGCGTGACGTATGCCGGAAATTCCACGAGCGGCTCAACCGTAGCGTTGCAATTTGGCGGGGCGCCCGTTCCACTGTTGTACAAGTGGTGGTTCTCTTCACAGTAAGGCCAACCGTAGTCGGCAACTCCGCTTCCGGCGTGCGCCGTAACATCGTCCACGAACTCGTACGGATGGCCTGCCGCCAAAGAGTCTTGTCCGGCTCCACCGGCCCACAGATGACCCGTCGCGGGATTCACCGCAAGGGCAATCGCGTTTCGGACTCGCTTTGCAACGAGCGTCATGCCGGAGCCGTCACGATTCATCTTCCAAATCGACGCGCGCGTTGGGTCGGTTTCCCCAGTACATCCGTTGCACGAAGAGCCCATGGCGGCGTAGACGCTAGATCCTTGGACGGCGACGGATGTCGTTGTATGAACGTCGTCGGCAGGATTGGCAAGAGCCCCGGTTCGTACCGACGCAATTTGATTGACGGATCGCGCCGTTAGATCCCCATCGCTGTATGGAATTGCCCACACGTGATGTTCGCTTCCAACGAAAATCGTGCATGATGCCCGATCGAATGCAACGCCGTCCGCATTGGTATCGTTAATCGTTGCAAAAACAGCCGGCCTTCCCGAATTACCTGTTGCCTCGGCATTTGGAACGATGTAAACGGCATTGCTCGCGGTGCCGGCGATCAAATCACCGTTCGGAAGGGCTGCAAGTTCGCGCGCTGCGCGAACATTCGCTATCGTCTCGATAACCAAACCCGGCGGCACCGTTACCGGCGGTGTGGAAGGCGTAATCCCCGCGTTAGACGACGACGCCGTCGCTCCGGTGCAGTGGGTTTGTGCCGCGGGCGCTCCCGGCGTGGACGTCGTGCCGGGGTTAGAAGCCGCCGTACCGCCGCCTCCCGCTCCGCCGCCGCAGCCGGCGATTGCTGCGGCGGCAATGCAAGCGATCGTGAAAGAGCGGAGCAACATCATGACGCGACCATCGGCGAGTTTTGCACGACGCGTTCAAATTGACGAGCAAAAGCTTCGGCGGAGAGTGTTGTTTGCGCTGCTATGCTAGAGAGTTGCGGTTCACGCAAGTCGTGCGGCTCCAGACGAACCATATAGTCGCGCGCGACCGTGAACGCTTCCGCGTGCACGTCGACGTTACGCGTTCGAATACGGCCGGTCTGCGGATCGAGCAACTCTTCGAGCTGCATCGGATGCACGCGGCCGCCGGAGAGCGCAATCAACGACCCGCTGCCGCCGTCAAGTAAATACCGAACGGCGCCGTACCCAAGCGTACGCGTGTAGTCAACGTCGAATGCCACCGGTTTTGCGCAACGCAATTCGTAGCCGATGTCTTTAGTCAAAACCGTCGCATCGATGCCCAGTTCCGTGAGACGGTGCCGTACGCCGTCGCGTACTAGCGTCCCGATGGGAACATCGGCCAAACGAACGTGGCCATAGGCATCTCGAGCGACGTTTTCGAGTGATGCAAGCGCGTCAGCGGAAACTCTTTCGATGATGCCTTCGGCAACGACCGCAACGCCGTGATCGCGGCCTTGGGCGCGACGCTTCACGATCGAGCCGACGAGCGTGTCCACAACGAGGTTCAAGTCGAGTTGCCCATTAGGGAACTCCTCGGGAATGACCGCGATCGTTGCGCCCGCAGCTTTACACATGCCCAGCGCGAGTGACCCTGCTTTGCGCCCCATCGAAACGACGATGTACCAGCGGGTGGTCGTGCGTGCGTCTTCGAGGAGGCTTTCGATGATTTGCGCGCCTACCGATCGCGCGGTTTCAAACCCGAACGTGGGTGCATTATCCGGGAGCGGAAGATCGTTATCAATTGTCTTCGGAACGGTAGCGATGCCGATGCGTCCTTTGGTTCGTTCAGCGATGCGCGTTGCGCCGAACGTCGTGTCGTCGCCGCCGATACAGACGAGATAGCGAACGTTCAGCGCTTCGAGCGCGCGAACGCAATTTCCGAGCGTCTCCTCGCTTTTTGCGGGATTCGTTCGCGATGTCCGGAGGATCGAACCGCCGCTCGTATGGATCCGCGAGACGTCGTCGATCGTAAGCGGCGTCGTCTTTGGCGGCGTGCCGGCCGCCAGATCGCGATAGCCGTCATAGATGCCGAGCACGTTTAGCCCGCGGTTAATAGCTTCGATCGTGGCCGACGCGATGACGCCGTTGATTCCGGGAGCCGGGCCTCCCCCGACTAGTACTGCGAGAGTATCGCTCATAACGGGAAGAATCCACGGGTCTATGGAGCTTTCCTACGCCGCCGTCTGCTTCGATCTTTTTGGCACGCTGGTCGAGGAAGACGGGCATCCGATCGCCGGAGCGCGCGACGCGCTGCTCGCGGTACCGCGCGACCGATGCGCCATCGTCACTTCCTGCGGGTTGCAGTTCGCTAGAATTCTTTTGCGTACCGCGCAGCTGCCGGAGCCGCCGGTCGTGATCGCTTCGGAACACGTCGAGCGTGGAAAGCCGGCGCCCGATTCCTATGCGTTGGCCGTCGAGCGGCTCGGTGTCGAGGATCCCGGAACGGTTCTCGCGCTCGAGGACAGCCGCCACGGAATGAGCGCCGCGCGCGCCGCGGGTTTAGATGTCATCGGCGTGCTCGCCGGACGGCCGCCTTCCTACGCGCAGGAGGCGCTCTACACCGTAGAGCGCCTCGCGGACATAAGCTGGACCCGCACGGATGCGGGAACTATCGTCGTGCGGTTTTAAGCCGGAGAAGCCGTTGGGGCCGGTTCGGCGCGACGCTCGCGCATCTGGCTCATATTCTGCTTCACTTGGGCTTGTTGGTCGGGCGTGAGCACGTTCATCATTTGCTGGCGCAGCGCTTTGCGACCCGCCGGATCGGGCGTGCTCCCTTTCGGATGCTTATCGCGGTATTGCTGCATGAGCTGCGTCACTTGCGTGCGCTGTTGATCGGTCAGATTGATGCCTTTGAACATGCGCATCATTCCGCCGTGATGATGACGTCCCGTGTCGGTAGAAGACGCCGGCGGTGCTTGCGTGGGCGTTTGTTGCGCGCAGCCGGCGACCGGGAGAGCCATCACCAAAGCGAAGGCCCCCGATAGGAGTATGGGAGAGAGTTTCATGACTAGATCGTATGCTTCCGTAAATGCAAAGGTGTGAATCGTCGATTAAGGGCGGTGAAAAATTTCATGAGAGAGCCGGTAACGTATACCGAGTATTTATCTATCACGACGAAACGGCGGTACGAAATACTCGATATCACCGATGCAGTTGAGAATGTCTTGAAAGTCTCCAGACTTTGGGAGGGCTACATTCTCGTAAGCACGATGCACATCACCTCGAGCATCTTCGTTAACGATCGGGAATCAGGACTTTATCAGGATATTTTGCAGTGGCTCGAAGAACTAGCGCCCGCAAAACCTGAGTACAAGCATCACGAAACCGGCGAAGATAACGCCGACGCGCATTTGAAACGAATGTTGTTGGGCCACCAGGTCCTAGTCCCCGTAACGAACGGCCGTCTCGACTTCGGCACTTGGGAACGCGTACACTACGGCGAATTCGACGGTCAACGGCAAAAGCGCGTCTTGCTCAAGGCACTCGGCTTTTCGAAAAGCGAGTAGTGGAACGGAGGCGTAGCACGACGGTACCGTAGTGATGCCGCGATGGCGGCGCGACCATATGCACAAAAGAAGAAACGCTACCGAAAAGCCGGGAAAAACAATCGACCGCCGCGAGCTATGCGCGACGGTCGATGCGGTCTTCAGTTTGGAAAACAAGGGCCTATTGCGGCTTGATCGCCACGGCCTTCACGGCTTCGGAAGCTTGCGATTCGAAGCGCTTGAAGTTTTCGAAGAACAATTCCGCAACTTTACGAGCTTGCTCGTCGTACGCCGCTTTGTCGGCCCACACTTGGCGCGGATTCAGTATCTCGGTGGGCACGTCGGGCACGCTTTTTGGAACCTTGAGACCGAAGAACGGCTCTTCCACGAAGTCGTAGGCAATACGGCCTTCGATTGCGGCGTTGACCATGGCGCGCGTGTGCGCGATCGACATGCGTTTGCCGACGCCGTAGGGACCGCCGGACCAGCCGGTGTTCACAAGCCAACACTCCACGTCGTGTTCGTCGATCTTCTTGCCGAGCAGTCTCGAATACACGGTTGGATGGTGCACCATGAACGGCGCGCCGAAGCACGTGGAGAACGTGGCCTGCGGTTCCGTGACGCCGCGTTCGGTTCCCGCGATCTTTGCGGTGTAGCCGGAGAGGAAGTGGTACATCGCCTGTTCCCGCGTCAGTTTCGAAATCGGCGGAAGCACGCCGAAAGCATCGGCGGTGAGCATGATGATCGTCTTGGGATGTCCGCCCTTGGAGCCCGGAACGATGTTCGGGATGAATTCCAGCGGGTACGCCGAGCGCGTATTTTCGGTCTTCGCGTCGGAATCGACGTCGAGCGCGCGCGTATGATCGTCGTAGACGACGTTTTCGAGGACGGTCGAGAAGCAGTTCGTGGCCGCCCAAATTTCCGGCTCTGCTTTCGGGGAGAGGTGAATCACCTTCGCGTAGCAGCCGCCTTCGATGTTGAACACGCCGTCGGAAGACCAGCCATGTTCGTCGTCGCCGATGAGCGGGCGGTGGGGATCCGATGAGAGCGTCGTCTTTCCGGTTCCCGAGAGGCCGAAGAAGATGGCGACGTCTTGATCCTTATTGCCGACGTTCGCCGAGCAGTGCATCGAAAGCGTGTCGCGCAGCGGCAAGAGGTAGTTCATCACCGTGAACACGGACTTCTTGATTTCCCCCGCATAACGCGTGCCGCCGATAAGAATCATTCGGCGCGCGAAATTCACTAGAATGAACGTCGAGCTTCGCGTTCCATCGCGCTCGGGGTCGGCTTCAAAGAGCGCGGCGTCAACGACGGTAAACTCGGGAGTGAAGTTCGCTTCCGGCGTTTCCGGCGTAATGAACAAGTGATGCGCAAAAAGATTGTGCCACGCAAACTCGCTGTAGACGCGAATCGGAACGCGGAATTTTTCGTCGGCGCCGACGTAACAATCAAGCGAATAGACGTCGCGTTCGGAAAGATACGCTTGGACTTTGTCCCACAGCGCGTCGAAAACGGCTTCGTCTACCGGGCGATTCGTATCGCCCCAGTCGATGTGGTTCTCGCTCGAAGGCTCTTTTACGAAGGCCTTGTCCTTAGGCGAACGCCCCGTGTGTGGGCGCGTATCGACGATGAACTGCCCATCTTGTCCTAGCACGCCTTCGCCGCGCCGAAGCGCATGTTCGATCAATTCGGGAGCCGTCAGGTTCTCCCAAAGATTCGCGGCTTTGATTTTCTCAGGAACGGTAAGAATGGTCTGATCCCTCGTAGATAAGTGGCGCCGAGAAAGTAACAATCTTTTTCACCTCCGCACACCGTGCCTGCATGCAGGCCCTCCGTAAAATAGCTTCCAATGGACGCCCCATGTCGAAGCGTTCCCACCTGGGCCTAGCCGCGCTCCTTACGGCCCTACTGGCCTTATCGCAGCCGGCTCGGGCGGTTCTGCCTTTTCACTTTGGAGTATTCCCAAGCGGAGCGCTTGATGGAATCACCGACGTCCCGGGCGTCCTCGTGGCTCATGTGACTAAAGTCGAGGGCACGAGCATCCGCACGGGCGCAACCGCTATCTTGCCGAATTCCGATCCGTGGAATCACAAGGTTTCGGCCGCAGAGTTTGATTTCAACGGCAACGGCGAAATGACCGGGAGCCATTGGGTGAACACCGCGGGGTACCTGGAAGTCCCAATCGTCCTCACAAACACCCTAAATGTGGGATTGGCAGACGACGGCGTCATTGACTGGGTTATACGCCGCCACCCGGAAGTCGGGCGAACGGACGACGTTCCGCTGCCCGTGGTAGCCGAGTGCGACGATCAAATGCTCAACGACATTCAAGCGCGCGCCGTACGGCAATCAGACATCGTGGCGATGTTGAACGCGGCGTCCGGTGCACAATTCGCGCGCGGTAGCGTCGGCGCCGGGACGGGTATGCGTGCATTCGGTTTCAAAGCCGGCATTGGCTCCGCGTCGCGCCTGCTGCCTGCGAAATTGGGCGGGTACCACGTCGGCGTGCTGGTCAACGACAATACCGGAAGTTCGCGCGACGCATTGACGATCGTGGGTGTTCCCGTCGGGCACAAACTGCGCAACGAAGAGCAGATGACGTACCCCAAACGTGTTTCCGAAGCATCGTTGCGCGGACGCATGGAATCGGGCAGCATTATCATCGTTATTGCAACCGATGCGCCGTTGGACAACCGTCAATTGCGCGCAATTGCGCTGCGGGCCGGTTTGGGCATGGGTCGTACCGGGCTTACGTCCGACGTTGGAAGCGGCGATTTATTTCTGGCATTTTCAACGGGGTACGTGTTCGATCGAACGAGCAGCTACGATGTCGTAGCGCCGGCAAAACGTATCGTTGAAGATGACGCAACGCTCAACGCTCTTTATCGTGCGACAGCCGAAGCGACGCAGGCGGCCATTTACGACGCCTTGTTCGAAGCGAGGACGATGTCCGGGCGCGGAGGTTCCGTCGTGTACGGTTTGCCGGATGCGCGCGTGCTGCAGATGCTGCAAAATTCCGGCGCGCTTTCGCCGTGAGCTTCATCGAAACGGATCGCCTGCTGCTTCGCACGTGGATGCTTCCGTCGGATTTGCACGACGCGATCGAGGTATTTACCGATAAGGAGTCACAGCATTTCTACATTCGCGGCTTGCTTGAGCCGGGCGGGGTTGACGCTTACGTTCGGCGGCTCGTAGAAAAGGACGAACGCGAAGGATTCGGCGTTTGGCCCGTCATCGAAAAGGCCTCGCATTCTCTCGTGGGCGCGGCCGGGTTGTCGCGGGTGCGGGACTTAGGCGGCGACATCGAAATCGAATGGGTATTCAAGGCGTCGGCGCGCGGTAAGGGCTACGCGAAAGAAGCGGCGGGCGCGGTGCTGGAGTACGCTTTTTCGCAAGCGCACATCTTGAGCGTTTGCGCGCTGATTGATCCCGGGAACAGTGCCTCCATCAAGATTGCAAATCACCTGGGCATGCGCTTCGACCGCGTCGTGCGTGCATACCGGCGCGATTTGCTTCGATACATGCTGGAGGCCCCATGAAAATAGCTCTGGGAACCGTCGGGCACTTTTCACTTGCAGTGAAAGACCCCGATGCGGCCGCGAAGTGGTGGAACCGCATTTTCGACCTCAAAGAGATTTTCCGGGGCGACGACTACGTCGGGTTGACGAACGACAAGGTCACGGTTGTTTTCCAACGCGGTGAGCCGTCACCCGAAACCGTGGGTCACATGTCGTTCCATCTTCCGGACATGGAAACGCTGCGTGAAGCCTTGCACGAATTGAAGAAGCATGAGGTGGACGTCGAGGATCCCGGCGACGAAATCGGTCCCGAGGCGCCGGGCTCGGAAAATATGGGGTTGTGGTTTCACGATCCCGATGGTTACCGGTGGGAACTCTCCGTGCAAGGCGGCATATCGCGGAAATAGAGCCCGCTAGCGATCGCGTTTCACCTGATCCGGGGTGACGAGCGCGCCGTTATTGCCCCAAGACGTGCGTTCGTGATCGATGACCGCGGCAATCTGCGCGTCGTTGAGTTGCGCGAACGGCGGCATTTGCGCGGCGTAGTGCGTGCCGCCGATCGTCTTCCCACTCAATCCGTGAAGCACGATTTTCACTTGAGCGTCGCCGTCCGAGCCGTTTACGACCGGATCGGCGGCCAGCGGCGGAAACGTTCCAGGGACGCCCGCGCCGCCGTCGCCGTGGCAGGATTGGCAATTTGCAGCATAGGTTTGCATGCCAAGCGACGCATAGTCGAAGGCGGCGACGTTCTTGCTTCCGAGCGCCGCGTTCTTGCCCACCGGCGCCTGGGTTGCGGGCGCCGATCTGTGCTGCGGGCGCGTTAGCGGCGGCAAGAGCCGGATTCACCGCGTACGTCGGCAGTTTTTGCGAACGCTTCGGGCGTCTTGAAGTACTCGATTCCATACCAGGCCGCCCACGTGGCGATAATCGCAAAGAAAACCCAGGTCCATACCGGGACGGGCCCTTCGGATTCGGCTCGTATCGGATCGAACGGTTCCTCGGATCCGAAAGCGTTGACGTTGACTTCGATTTCGCCCCGCACTCGCGAGCCCGCGCGTAGCCCGGTCACGGTGATGCCGGGACCATTCGAAACGATGAACGGGATGCGGCGCACACCAACGTGTCCCACGGCGTCGACCGCTTGAATGCGCAGCCAATGCTCGCCGTCCGCCAAGGTTGTCGTATCGAGCCGGAAGACCGCCGGCGGCTTGTAAGTCGCGAACGGTTCTATCGACTCGTCGAGGAAGAGCGTAACGGAGACCGGTTCGTTCGGCGTTAATCCGGAATCTTGCATCATCGATCGTCTTTTAGAATCAAGCGTTTCGGATGGTCGGCGCTTTGTTCACCCGGCCTTGCCGTCCAGTAAATTGCCGCGGCGATCGTCCAGACCGTTGCCAGCGTGCCGGCGGCTATTACAATCCAGCCGAAGGCATCGCCGTGAGGCGGCTGCATGGACATTCCGTTCATTGTTTGCCTGCCGTCAGCGACACTTGTTTGAGTGCCTTGAGGTATGCTACTAGATCGCGTACATCCGACGTCGTTACAACAACACCATGCGCGGGCGCGTACGCAGCCGGAACAGCAACAACGGTGTCTTGCGGATCGGCTTTCTCCTTAACGATGAAAAGCCACGGGTATCGGGGCATGATCGAAGCGTTGACCACCGAACGCGGATTCCACAAATGCAAATATTGCCAAACTTCGCTCGGCTGCCGTGCGCCGATGTTGCTCAAGTCCGGACCGGTTCGTTCGGTGCCTAGGAGTTGCGGCGTGGAGTACGCGTAATCGCCCGCAATCGAAGGACGCCCAAAGACCAAATCTTGCTGCAGCGGCCGCACGTTCTGCGTGTGGCAATAGGCGCACCCTTCGCCGACGTATATTTCGCGTCCATGCTGCTCCTGCGCGTTCAGCGGCCGCAGCCCCGGCGCCGGCGCACTTTGCGAAAGGACGATACCGGGAACGACGCCCATCAAGATTGCTAATGCTGCCGTAAATCAGCGCGCAGGCTGCAACGAGGCTCCAAACGTTGTTCATGCCGCGATTCATCCTTCGGCCGCCGCCTTACGCGCGGGCGTCTCCCATTTCGAACTCACGCGCGACGTGCCGAGTGTCATTAAATAACACGTTGTATGCAAAGAGCAAATGCGCAAGGAACATCAACGAGCCGGCCACGGCGCGTCCCGCCCAGTAGGGCGCTGCGGCATCGACCGATGCGATAAACGGATTACCCGCCGCCCAGGTGAGTCCTTGCACCGTGCCCGCGACGGAAAGCGAAAGCACGTAAAACGTCACGCCGATAGTCGCAAACCAGAAATGCAGCCGGTCGCGATGCGATTCGGCTGTTTTCCGGTCGCGCGCGGCAAGAGCGCATAAATTCCGCCCCACGCGAGAAACGTTATGAATCCATACATCGTGGCGTGCGAATGCCCGACCGTATAATTCGTCAAATGCCAGATCGCCTGAAGACTCCGAAACGCTTCGATCGTTCCTTGCGTCGAACCCAAGAAATAATAGGCCACGCCGACAACGATGAACGGCAATGCGTACGATCGCCGGATCGCCTCGCCATGCCCGCGCATCGTCAGCGCAAAGTTCGCGGTGCCCGCCCAAACCGGGACGAGCATGCCGACGCTAAAGACGATGGCTAGGGTCTGGAACCACCATGGCAGCGGCGTGTACTCGTAATGATGCGCGCCGATGACCGGATAAAAGACGAGGTTCGTCCAAAAACCGAGCACGCCAAGTGCGTATGAATAGATCGGCCGGTTCAAGAGCTTCGGTAAGACGTAATAGGTAACGCCGAGGGCGAGAAACGTGAACCACATTCCGACGGCGTTGTGCATGAAATACGCCTGAACGGCGACTTGCCCTAAGCCGTTTTGGTACGTCGGAATGAAGGCTACGATGCTAAGGATAATCGTGAAAACGAAACCGCCGATCGTATACCAGTTGGAAATGTAGATCTCGCTTTCGACCCGTTGCATCGACCGTGCGTACGACCGTCAAACCACTGAAAAACACGGCCGCGAGGAAGATGAGCTTCACCCACCAGATCCATTCGCGATACTCTTGATCGCCGTAGTTCATGCCAAGGTCCAGCGTTATCGTTCCGCAGATGGCCGCCACGTTATAGAGAATCAAACTGAGCCACGCGAAGCGCTTGCCGGCGATCGCGATGCCGGAAGTGCGCGCAGCGACGTAAATGGCGGCGCCGGAAAGCGCGATCGAAGCCCATCCGTAAAATGTTCCGTTTGTATGAATAGCACGCAAGCGTCCGAACGACAGCAACGGATTCGCCGCCCAATCGGGATATGGGAACTTGAAACTCAGAAGCAGTCCGACTGCCGTTGCGAGCAGCAGCCAGAAGGTTGCCGTCAGGATGAACGACGAGAGGATCGCAACATCTTCAGGCTCTACGCTGTCACGCGTAATAGCACTCACCGTCATAACAGGGCTATTGTGCCCCGTTTTTAAGGGATAATGCAAGCGGGCCGCCGCGCGGCAGCGTCTAGGCTAGCAGGGCTAACAAAGCGACGCGCGACATGGAAATTGGGTTTTTTCGCACCTCAAAATCACAAAGCGCGCGCCCGATGTGCGCCGCCATTTTATTCGTTACGAACCACGGTGGCTTCGGAAGCAACGTGTTGCCGTATCCGGCGAAGCTTCGTGGAAACGGCGCGAACGGCGCATAGACGACGCTCTTTTCCGATCTGGAGAATAGGTGGCTGTTATGGACTACGCCGGTTCCGCTTTGGATGTCGTTTTGCGCGTGGCCTGGATACGCGCCCCACGGCGTTTCAGCAATGAAATATCCCACTCCGGTCCATGCATTCACGCCGATGCAACCGTAGCGCAAACTCGCAATCGCGTTATCTACGTCTTCCGGGAAATCGCGCATTGTTTCCGGATGCACGATGAGTTTGCGCCAAGCGTGCCCCACAGAGCGGCATTTGCGAAATCCACTGCCCGCTTCAGATAGGCGGCGGTATCGCCGGCAAGCGTTTCACCGCGAGGACGCTGCTGAAAGCTTCGTTGCGAAACGCGATGTGCGCGGTTTCATCCGGGGCGGTGTGCAGAACGGTTCGCGCAACAAAGCCATCGCCACTCCGGCCATAGCGTTGAAGGCCGCATCCTTTATGGTGAGGCGTTCTTGCCGTGCTCCGCTCCAGGATAGTAGGCGGGCCGATCCGCGAGCGTTCCATGACGCGCGCAATTGCGTCGAGCAATCGGCGGCTGCCGGGCCAATCGGAGGGACGATCGACACCTGTGAAGCGATGCAATTGAACCCGCCGTTGTGCATCTTTTGGGTGACGATGTTTTGGGCTTGAAACGCAAAATCGTCATCATTCCACGGCCCGGGAACCACGATCGTCGGGCTGACGTTTCCAAGCTCGCTCGAAATGGGCTTGCTCAAGCATCGCTTCGTCGCGAAGCTTCCGTTGCGCGCCTTCGGCTCCCTCACCGAACACGATCGCGTCGAACGTCTTGTCGCTTCCGGTGATGTGAATCTCGTCGATGTTGGGATGATTGGTTAGATACTTGCCGGTTTCCGCGCCTCCGTACGCGAAACGCAAGTATCCGCCGTCGACGAGCGGTTTCAAGGCCGCCTCGAAAATCGGGCCCGAGATACTCGTTCACCGGATTGATTTTCAGAATGCAAACGTGCCGTCGGCAACGAGTTTGTAGAAGACGTCCAGCGGGGCGATCGAAGAGATATTCCCTGCACCGAGCACCAACGCGACTCTTGGCGTCGCGATGAGCGCTGCAGTACCAAATACCGAGCGTTTCCGCAAACTTGCGCGCCTTACGTCGGGCTCCATCCACACCTCGGCACGAATGCCGTTGAACAGCACCTTTCGTAGAGCGAGACGGGAAGACGTCGGCGACGAGTTGTCCGCCGGGCCGTTCGCGCAGACGCGTTGCGGGAAACCCGGTGCGCCGGTTCGATCGATTTGCTGCAGCGTGTCGATATAGCGGTTGAGCGCGTAAAGCACCGCCCAAGGCCCGGATATCCATTCCTCGCCCTCAAGGGGCGTGCCCGCAAGATTCCCTTTGCGCGCGAGCCGGCCTCCGCCCAGCGCTCGGCCTCGCTGCCACGCTTTGGCGAACGCTTGTAAGCAAAGCGGCTTTTTGGGCGGGTCGGATGGCGATCCAGCGGCCGGCGCCGGCGCGCAACTCTTCCAGATGGCCATCGATGGTCGCGGCAGGCACGGCAGCGGTCGTCATATTGCAACGGGGTGGTTCGACCTCTGTGTTACTATCCCGTGGGAGGTCTACTATGGCAAAGAAAAAGCCCCGGCGTTTGTCCGGCATCGTGCCTCGGTTCGGGCCGCCCGTGAATCTCCGCCCCGGCGGCGTTCACGAATCGGCGAAAACCTACGATCGCAGACGAGAAAAGGCCGCTCTCCGGCTGGAAGCCGAGAGCGGCTTTCCATTTTGTGGGTACCATCTCCATCTCGGAGGACGACATGGACAACGCTGCAGTAGAGCTTTGGGTTCGTTTACGTGACGGTAAGAGCGTATGCGAGCGCTACAATCAACGGGAAATGGCGGAATTCGTGCGCGAAAACATGCTTGAGCGCATCAGTCATTCGATGCCGCTGGTGTGCTTCGACGGCGACCAGATAGAAATACCCGCCCAAAACGTGGACCGGATCGAAGTCGTGGTCCCGTATCAAGTAGTCTGAACCAATCGCCGCCCTTCCGGGCGGCTTTTTCAAGAGCGCCTGAAACAGAAGAAGCGCCGCTTTACGGCGCTTGTTCATCTGTTTTCGGAGTAGAAATGAACGATTAGCTAATGAGCTCGCGTTCCACCATGATGGTGCGCGGATCGATCAGGTGCTTGTTCAAGCCAAGTTTCTCCGGGGCAACGCCGAGCGCGAACGCGACGAGCTGCGGAAGGTGGAACGTCGGCAGATCCGTGCGGCCCCAACGCGCCGCAGAATCTTGTTGATAGCCGTCCAGCGCAAGATGGCACAGCGGGCACGGGGTGATCACGGCTTCCGCGCCGTGGTCCTTCGCCATGCGCATGTTCTGACCGACCATGTTTGCCGCGGTGTTGTCTTTTTCGAGCTGGATGTGAAAGCCGCAGCAACGCGTCTTGCCGGCGTAGTCGACGGCTTCACCGCCGAGTGCTTCGATGACGTCTTCAAGCGAATGCGGATTGCGGGCTGATTCCCAGCCGTTGACGTTTTCGGGACGGATGATATGGCAGCCGTAGAACGGCGCAACTTTAAGGCCGTTGAGCGGACGCACGACCATCTTACGCAGATTGTCGAGCCCGATGTCGTCGATAAGCATCCACAACAGGTGGCGCACCATGACGCCGCCGTTGTACTTCGCGCCGAACTTGCCGAGGATGGCGTTGGCATGGTCCATGCGCTCTTCGCTCTCGAGCAGTTCTTTGTTGGCCGCGCGCATGTGGCCGGTGCACGTGGAGCAGATCGTGATGACGTCGTCCAAACCGAGGGCCTCGGCTTGAGCGTACGTGCGCGCGTTGAGCACGCGGGCGACGTCGCGGTTCACGTCGTTGACAACCGATGCGCCGCAGCACGATGCCGCGGTCAGCTCGATCAGTTCGATGCCCAGTTTGTCGGCAAGAAGCATCGTCGAGTTGAAAAGTTCTTTGCAAGACTCTTTGGCGACGCAGCCCGGGAAAAACCCGTACCGCTTGGTTTCACGCGACTTCGATGCCTTGTGCGAATCGACGGCGCGGTCTTCGGGAAGAAGAGTGGCAGACATTAGCTGACCGGGACCTCCAGGGCTTCAAAAATTGTGCGGACTTCGTCCACTTTCGGAATCGGCTTAACGAAGATGGGCGGCTGTTTGCCTTTAAGGCCCATGCGTGCGCCGAGCGCCGCGCCGAGGAATGTGACTTTCAGCATGCCCTTGATGTTGAAGCGTCCCACGGTCCCCAGAATGACTTCGGTTTCCGCAAGCATACCGGTCTGCTTGATCGTCTTTGCTACGACGAGCGCGTGACGCGGTCCGCGTTCGTCCATCATAACGCGATCCTTCACCGCGGCACGTTTCACATCGACGATACGATCGTTCGGATTGACGTGTTTTGGGCAGTACGAGCACGCGTAGCAGTGCGCGCACAGCCAGAGATAATCTTCGGAAATCTGGCCGATGCGCTCTTCACGCTTGCCGTCGCGCACGTCTTCGATGAAGCGGTACGCATACGCGATCGCCGCGGGCCCGGCGAAGGCCGGGTCGACGCTCACGACCGGGCAAAGCGCGTAGCACGTTGCGCACATGATGCAGTTCGCGACGTCGACGAGTTTTTTCATGTCGTCGGGCGAAACGCGGCGCTCGGTCTGGTGCTCCGAGTCTTTGTCCTTCGGCTGGAGATAGGGCTTCAGACGCGCATATTTGTCCCAAAACGGGTCCATATGGACGACGAGGTCTTTCATCGGCTGGAAATTCGGCATCGGGTCGACCTTGACGACGTTGTCTTCGTCCATGACCGCGTTGCACGGGGTCTTACAAGCGAGGCTGGTGACGCCGCCGATGTTCATCGAGCACGAACCGCAGATTGCGGAACGGCACGAACGGCGGAAGCTGATCGATCCGTCGATTTCCGCTTTGGCGGTTTCGAGGGCGTCGAGCACCGTCATCGTCTCGGGAACGTCGACTTCAACGACATCGCGATGCGGAATCGTGTCGGTCGCTTCGTCGAAACGGAAGATATCGAGTTTAATATTTGCCATCGTTTAGTACGTTCTCACCTGCGGCTCAAACTTCGTGATCGTAATGCCTCGCGAGTAATCCATACGCGGCGTGCCGTCTTCTTGGCGCCACGCAAGCGTGTGCTTCATCCAGTTGGCGTCGTCGCGTTCGGGGAAGTCCGTACGCGATTGGGCTCCGCGCGATTCCTTGCGATTGAGCGCGCCGGTCGCGAGAGAAAGTGCCGCGTCGATGAGATAGTCGGTCTCGAATGTCGAGACGAGGTCGGTATTGAACGTCGACGATTTGTCCATCACGTAAACGCCCGCATCGAATTCCTTGCGAACGCGCGTGAGCTCGTCGACAGCGGCCTGAAGGCCCTCTTCGTCGCGGAAGATGAATGCGTTATCGCTCATCGTGACGTTCATGGCGTGACGCAGCTGCGGCGCCCGCGTACCGCTCGTACGCGAGAGCAGTTCCTTGACGCGGTCCTGTTCTTGCTTGAGCGTGCGTTCCGACGGCTTTACGTCGCCGACTTGCTTGATGTACTCGACGGCGTGGCGTGCCGAACGCGCTCCGAAGACAATCGTGTCGAGCAGCGAATTGCCGCCGAGCCGGTTTGCACCGTGGACGCTGACACACGCGCACTCGCCCGCGGCATAGACGCCGGGGATGCGAGTTGCGCCGAACTTGTTGGTTTCGATGCCGCCCATGGTGTAGTGAGCGCCGGGAAGAATCGGAATCGGCTCGTTGATCGCATCCTTGCCGGTTGCGTCGAGGGCGAGCTCGCGAATCTGCGGGAGACGTTCGAGAATCTTTTCGCGTCCGAGGTGACGCAGGTCGAGCATGACGCAGCCGTTCACGCCGCGGCCTTCGAGAATCTCCGTCCATTCAGCGCGGGAAACGACGTCGCGCGAAGCGAGTTCGCCTTTATTTGGCGCGTACTTGAACATGAAGCGCTCGCCATCGGCGTTGATCAGGTAGCCGCCTTCACCGCGCGCACCTTCGGTCATTAGCACGCCGTTCTCTTTGAGCGTGGTGGGATGGAATTGCATGAACTCCATATCCATCAGCGGGATGCCCGCCTTGTATGCAATCCCCATGCCGTCGGCCGTCGATGCGTAGCCGTTGGTTGTCTTGAGGTACATGCGGCCCGCGCCGCCCGTCGCGAAGATCGTCGCTTTGGCGGTGATCAGCTCGAGTTGTCCATTGCGCATGTTGTACGCAACCACGCCGGTTCCGATGCCGTCTTCGGTCGCGAGTGCCGTGCAGAAGTACTCTTCATAGACTTTGACGCCGAAGCGCTCGAGCTGCTCCCAAAGGGTGTGCAGGATAACGAGGCCGGTTACGTCCGCGGAGTAGCACGTGCGGGGAGCGCCGGCGCCGCCGAAGGGGCGCTGGGCAATCCGGCCGTCAGGCAGACGGGAGAAGATGCAGCCGCGATGCTCGAGCCAAATGATTTGTTTGGGCGCATCTTCGCACATCGCTTCGATGGCGTCCTGATCACCCAAATAGTCGGAGCCTTTCACCGTGTCGAAGGTATGGGCTTCCGGGCTGTCCTCTTCGCGGTTTCCGAGTGCGGCGTTGATGCCGCCCTGTGCGGCGCCGGAGTGGCTGCGCACCGGGTGCATCTTTGAAACGATAGCGACGTCGGCCCCGAGCTCCGCAGCTTCGACTGCGGCGCGCATGCCGGCCAGACCGCCACCAATGACGACGACGTCGTGCTTGATCAACGTGAGCCTTTCCCAGGACTACAGGGAGTTTGCTTCTTTATACTCTCGTTCCGCGTGGGTGACCACTACAATGGTAGGTAAGCTTACCCGCCCGTGACCGCTGCCCTAGCGTTGCTCGCGGCGGTCGAGCGTTCACTCCGATTTGGGACCGGGCGATCGACCCGTTAACGCCTTGGCTTGCGAACGGCCGTTTCGGCCGGCCGTCCAAAGGCTCGAGGCTAGGCGCTCGCATCCTCGGCGGTGTCGGGCTTCTTGCGGTCGTAGAATCGGAATTGGTTCTTGCCGCCTTGCTTAGCCTGGTACAACGCCTCGTCGGCCGCAAAGAAGAGCGTCTGACCGTCGGTGCCGTCCAGCGGGAACATCGCAACGCCGATCGACGAAGCAAGCCCGTTGCGCCGCAGGGCCGACATGATGCGTTCGACGCCTTTAGACGTCTGTTCGCGATCGCTTTGTGCCATGATGAGCACGAATTCGTCGCCGGCATAGCGCGCGACGATGTCGCCTTTACGGGCGTTTTTCTTCAAAACTTGCGCGAATCGCTTGAGCGCCAAGTCTCCAAGGCTGTGACCGCCGGAGTCGTTGATTTTCTTTAAGTCGTCGAGATCGAGAATGACGAACGCAAACGGCGTATCGTAACGCTCCGACGTATGCAACTCGCGATCCAGCATGTCGTTGAGCGCCCGGCGGTTCGGAATGCCGGTGAGGCTGTCGGTATTCGCCAGACGCTGCGTTTCTTCCAGAAGCCGGCGCGTCTCTTCATATAAACGCGCGTTCTCGACCGCAATTGCCGCCTGCGACGCGAAGTCGAGCAAGACGCGAAGCTGGTTTTCTGTGATTTCTTCGCCCGGCGGATCGTCGGCATAGAGCATCCCGCGGACCACGTCGCGCGCAACGAGGGGCGCTACGCAATAGAAGCCGCGCGCATCGTCGAGCGGCCGGTCCGGATCGTCGGCGTTCCCGTAAGCCAACTGTAGATCGCCGTGTGCTACATCATGCAGCGCCGAGTTCAGACGAAATTCTCGGGGATCGACGGCATGAACGACGGCGCCGTTTACGTCACATTCGAGCCGGCGGATGATGGTGCCGCCCTCGAGCGCGTCGAAGAGAATGACGCGCTTGAATTTCAGCGCTTCGACCACGCCTCGAAGAACCATCGACAGGATGTCGTTTATCTCGAGCGTGGAGTTGATGGTGGAGAAAACTTGTTGGAGGACGAAGAGTTCGGCATTCTGTTGGGCGTACTCGTCGCGTTCAGCCTCCAAAATCGCAACACGGCTTCGGAGCCGCTCGATCTCCTCTTGGAGTTCGGCGGCTGTGGGGAAGCCGGTTGAAAGCCCGCTCGCACCGGGGGACAAGTTGGCGGCCATCGATTAAGGTAACGTCTAGCTGCTGTAATTTCTTTAGGTCGGCATAAACTTGAGTCAGTTCGTTCATCTCCACGTTCACTCCGAATACTCCCTGTTGGACGGGGCTTGCCGCGTGGACCGGCTTTGTCATCGAGCCGCCGAAGACGGCTCTCCGGCAGTTGCGCTGACTGACCACGGCGTCATGTATGGCGCCATGGAGTTCTATTATGCCGCACGGGACACGAAGCTAACCCCGATCATCGGATGCGAAGCCTACATCGCGCCGCGCGGCCGTTTCGATCGGACGGTGCGCGATGAAGCGCACGTTACGCTGCTGGCCGCCGATCTGGTTGGTTACAGAAACTTAACCGCGCTCATCTCCAAAGGCTTTCTCGAAGGCTACTACTACAAGCCGCGGATCGATTTGGATTTGCTTGCGGAGCACAACGATGGCCTCATCGTTTTGTCCGGGTGCATGTCGGGACTCGTTGCCGCCCCGCTGCTCAAAAACGACTACGATACCTCTGTAAAGAATGCGAAAACCTTCGTAGAGATCTTCGGCGACCGCTTCTACATCGAGGTGATGCGTCACGGCATGCCCGAGGAAGACGTCATCAACACGGGGCTGGTGAAGGTCGCGCGGCAGCTCAACGTACCGATTGTCGCGACAAACGACTCGCATTACCTTGAACAACGCGACGCGCCCGCGCACGACGTGCTGCTCTGCATCGGCACCGGCAAAACCGTCGCCGACACGAGCCGCATGAAGTTCTACTCCGACCAGTTCTACGTTAAATCCGCGGAAGAGATGCGCGAGCTGTGGAGCGATCTGCCCGAAGCTTGCGAGAACACCGTAAAGATCGCCGACCGGATAGACATCAAAATTCCGGAGAAGATCTTCCATCTGCCGCAATATCCGGTACCGGCACCCGCGCCCGAAGAGGAACGCTCGGCAGAAGACTATCTTCGCGAAATTTGCGAAGCCGGTTTGATCGAGCGGTACGGTGATGAACGCGCAACGTCGGATACGGCCTTGCGCGAGCGCTTCGAATACGAACTCGGCATCATCAACAAGATGGGTTTTGCATCGTACTTCCTGATCGTTTGGGACTTCATCAAGTACGCTCGCGATCACGATATTCCGGTGGGACCGGGACGCGGCTCGGCGGTCGGCTCGGTGATCGCCTACTGTCTGAAAATCACCGATCTAGATCCGCTCAAATTCAGCTTGTTCTTCGAGCGATTCCTGAACCCGGATCGTATTTCGATGCCCGATATCGATACGGACTTCTGCGTGGAGCGGCGCGACGAAGTCATTGCGTACGTCACCGAGAAGTACGGCAAAGAACGCGTGGCGCAAATCGTTACGTTCGGTACGATGGCCGCGCGTGCCGCCGTTCGCGATGCGGGCCGCGCACTTGGCGTTCCGCTACCCGAAGTCGACAAGGTCGCAAAGATGATCCCGTCGGGCCCCGGAGGGCTCTCGATCGGCGCGGCGCTGGAACAGATCGTTGATTTGAAGCTTGCCTACGCCGGCAATCCGCAAATTCGCAAGCTGTTGGACACCGCCAAAGATATCGAAGGCTTGGCGCGCAACGCGGGCACCCATGCCGCGGGCGTCGTCATCTCGGCGGGGCCGCTGATCGATTACGCACCCCTCGTCAAGTTCGGCGATGGCGGGGTCAATACGCAGTTCGACATGGTGTGGGTTGAAAAAATTGGTTTGCTCAAGATGGATTTCTTGGGCCTTCGCAACCTCACCGTCATGAATAGTGCGGTCACCGAAATCCGCCGCACCGTCGATTCAAATTTCGATTTGGCGAAAATCTCGGATACCGATCAACGCACCTTCGAGATGCTGGGGCGCGGCGAAACGATGGGCGTATTCCAGCTCGAATCGGACGGCATGAAACGCGTTTGCATAGAGCTGAAGCCGTCGCGTTTTGAAGATATCATCGCGCTCGTCGCCCTTTATCGCCCCGGCCCAATGGATTGGATCCCGCAGTACATCAGCAACAAGCATGGACGCTCCAAGCCGACGTACTTGCATCCGAAGCTGGAGCCTATCCTCGCAGAAACGTACGGAGTGGCTTGCCTGAAGTACGACGTGCCGGTTTGGACCGCGGACGGCGGGGCGAAGCAGATCTGCGATGTCGCAGCGGGGGATGAGGTTGTAACGTTCGATACGGCAACCGGCAGCACCAAGCCGGCGAAGGTCGAGAAGATTTGGCCCAGCGGCAAGAAACGCGTGCTGAGAATAAAGCTTTCAACCGGAACCACCGTCGAATGTTCGGAAGACCATCGTTTTCCAACGCCGGGCGGCGACTTGATGGCGCGCGACCTAAGGACGAACGGTCACGGAAACCGGACGCGCTATCATGACAGTCAAACAGATTCGATTCTTTACGAAGCCTGGGTGCGCTCCAACAACGATCCCAAGCTCGTGGTCGGCAGCGATCGCGCGTATCTTTTGGGCGTGTTGGCCCGCGAGGGCTCGTGGAAGCAAAACTCCGAAAACAAGCGGCTAACCGATAGCGCAGTTCACTGGCCCGAACAAGATCGCATAGCGCTCTTGCGCGGGCTTTGGGATAGCGACGGGAGCGATCGATCATCGTCCCCGTATTTCCGTTCGACATCGAAACAGCTCCTCGCTCAAGTGGGCGGCCTTCTATCGACGCTGAAAATCGCATATTACGTCAGCGAAAGCGCGGTCCATGTGCAAGACGTTGGCCGTTTTATGCGGGTCGTCGATGGAACGAGGATGCCTGATAAGCGCGGCAGCGAGCATCTCGGCTCGGCAAAAATCTTCTCGCGTGTAACCGGCGGCACGATGACCGAGGCGAACGTTTATGCGGAACGGGGCTCGGACATCGTTGGACTTCGGGATTCTTACGAACGCGCCTACGAGCAGCCGTATCGCGATACGCGCCCGGTCTACATCGATTCGATTGAAGACGTTGGTGAATATGAGTGTTTCGATCTTCAGATGGAAGATCAGTCGTCGCCGTACTTCATCGCGAATGGCATAGCAACCCACAACTGCTATCAAGAGCAGGTCATGCAGATGGCACGCGATGTCGCCGGCTTCACGATGGGGCAAGCGGACGAGCTTCGCAAGGTAATGGGAAAGAAGCAGAAAGACAAGATTCCCGTCTATCGCGAGAAGTTCGTTACGCAAGCAATGGACGTTTCAGGAGTTACGCGAGAGCTCGGCGAGCAGATCTTCGCGTTTATCGAACCGTTCGCCGGTTATGGTTTCAATAAGTCGCACGCGGCTGCATATGGGTGGATCTCGTACCAGACGGCGTATTTAAAAGCGAATCACCCGCTTCAATATCTAAGCGCCCTGATGTCTTCGGTGAAAGACAAGACCGACAAGCTCGTCGAGTATATCGACGAAGCGAAGAAGATCGGGATTGAAGTGCTTCCGCCGGACGTGAACGAGTCGCTCGTCGATTTCGCCGTCGTCGGAGAACATATCCGGTTCGGACTCGCAGCCGTCAAAGGCGTCGGCGAAGGCGCGGTGCAGAACATCATTAATGCCCGGGCTGCGGAAGGGCCGTTCAACGATTTCTTCGATCTCGCGAATCGCGTCGATACGAAACAAGTCAATCGCCGCGTCTTCGAAGCCTTGATCAAGTGCGGCGCCCTCGATCAGCTTCCGGGAAATCGCGCCCAGAAATTGGCGGCGCTGGACACCGCGCTGGATCTCGCCGCGCATAAGGCTCGCGAGGCGGAGCTTGGACAGGTCTCGCTCTTTGGGGATGTCGGCGAGCATGCGCCGTCACTTGCGCCTGTGCTTCCCGTATTACCGGCCCCGACCAACCGCGAACAACTGGCGTGGGAAAAAGAGACGCTTGGCATTTTCGTTTCGGGTCACCCGCTTTCTGAAGTTCAAGAAATGCTCGTGCGTCAAGGCGCAACGCTTATCAAGGATCTGCGGAACGTAGAGGACGACGCGTTCGTCACGATCGCCGGCATGGTGACGACCGTGCGGCGAACCCTCACCAAGACCGGCCAGCAAATTCTCATCGCGCAGGTTGAAGACACGAGCGGCAGCTGCGACGTGGTGGTCTTTTCGAAGATCTATCCGTCGGTGCAACATTTCTTTAACGCCGACCAAATCGTAGTCGTGAAGGGCCGCCTTCGGTTGCGCGAGCGGCCGGGTGCCACGCCTGGCGAAGAACCGCCGATCGAGCTTTCGGTGAGTGCAAATGAAGTAACGGTATTCGAGCCGCCGGCGCGGGGATATGAGGCGCCGCCGGCCCGCGGCTGGCACGTCGACGCAACGTCACGCGATCAAATAGACCGGCTCGCTGCGCTCGTCGATGAGTGGCCGGGAGACGTCCCGCTTGTGATGCACGCGCGCGGGCGTTCGCAACTCTTGAATCGAACGACCTCTTCGGACGTGCGTTTACGAGGCGAATTGGAACGGATATTCGGCCGGGGAAACGTGCGCGAAGGAGCGCCGGACCTCGTATGAACGTGATCGACGCGGCCGACCGGCTGCGGCTAGCCGCGCTGTATCGCGGCGGATGGAACGCGTCCGCCGAATTGACGCAGGGCGTTTCGGCGATTCTGCAAGACGTGCGTACGCGTGGCGACGCAGCATTGGTCGAGCACACGCGCCGTTTGGATGATCCGTCGTTCGATTCTTCACGCCTTCGAGTGCCCATACCGATGCAGGAAGGCGCGAAGAATCTCGTCCCGCCGGAGATTGCCGACGCATTGCGGCTTGCCAAAGAGCGGGTGGCGCGCTTTCACGAAAGGCAACGCCACGCCGATCTCAACTACGTCGACGAAGACGGAACCCGCTACGGATTTCATTACCGGGCGCTCGACTCGATCGCCGCCTACGTTCCCGCAGGCGGCGGGACATTGACGGCATCCGTTATCATGAGCATCGTTCCGGCGAAGATCGCGGGCGTGAACCGCACGGTGGTTCTTACGCCGCCACAAGCTAGCGGACGCGTGCATCCGGCGGTGCTCTTTGCATGCAGCCTTTGTGAAGTCGACGAGCTCTACGCCGTTGGCGGCGCGCAAGCCATTGCGGCGGCGGCTTACGGGACGCAAAGCATCGCGCCGGTCGACAAGATCGTTGGGCCCGGCAACGCTTGGGTCACCGAGGCGAAACGCCAAGTCTTCGGCGTTTGCGCGATCGACGGCTTAGCGGGGCCGTCCGAAATCCTGGTCGTTGCCGACGACGGCGCGAACAGCGAATACATCGCCGGCGAACTGCTCGCGCAAGCGGAGCAGGATGAACTCGCGCGCGTCGCCGTCGTTTCCGAGTCGCGGCCGCTTCTCGACGCGGTAGCGCAGTTGCTTGACACGCTCGATGTAAAGACCTTACCGCGCGGCGAAATCATGAGTGAAGTGATGGCGCGATCCTGCTATCTCGTGCACGCGCAAAGTCGCGACGAAGTCATCGACGTCGTCGAAGCTTTTGCGCCGGGCTCGCTTTCGCTCATGGTGCGGGACGCAGAGCCGTATCTTGCGCGGATACGCCGGGCGGGATGCGTGTTCGTCGGAGACATGACGCCGGCCGCGTGCGGCGATTATCTTGCCGGAACGAATCACGTGCTGCCGGTCTCGGGCGCAGCCAGGTTCTCCTCGGCTCTGTCCTTGGGCGCCTACTTGCGGACCATCAGCGTTGTCGAAAACTCGCGCGAACGCATGCTGCACGACGCTCAGCCGCTCGCCGCACTCGCCGACTTCGAAGGGCATCCGCAGCACGCTCAAACCGCCCGCATGCGCAGCGGTCTGTGAAACGATTGAAGCTCGTTGCCTTCGATTTGGACGGCACACTCGTGGGGCGGGACCTCACGGTTACGCCCCGCGTCAAAGAGTCGATTGCAAAAATGCTCGAGGCCGGGATCAACGGCTGCATCGTTACCGGACGAATGTATCGCGCGGCGATTCCGTTCGCTCGCGAGCTCGGTCTAACGGCGCCGATCGTTTGTTACCAGGGCGCGGCGGTGATCGACCCCCAGACGGACAAAATTCTCCGCGATACGCCGCTTCCCGTACATACGGTCCGGCGCATCATCGATGTCGTCGAAAGCGATCGCATGCACTTGCAGCTATACCGGAACGACGAATACTACTGCGAGCAGCGCAACCGGTTTTCCGACTTGTATGCACGGCTTTCGAGCGTTCAGCCCGTGATCGTGCCGTCGCTGCGCGAGAGTTTTGCTTTCAGTCCCGCCACGAAGGCCGTGATCATTACCGACCCGCCGGAGGCCAGCGCTTACGTCAAACGGATGCAGACGACGTTCGGCAAGGACGCTTACGTGACGCGTAGTTATCCGGAATTCGTCGAAATCGTGAATCCGGCGGTAGATAAAGGTGATGCGTTACGGTTCATCGCGGATCACCTCGGAATCGACACCGCGGAGGTAGCGGCGATTGGCGACTCTTGGAACGACGCGCCGTTATTGCGTGCTGCCGGCTTTGGCGTAGCGATGGGCAACGCCCCCGACGAATTGCGCAGCGTAGCAAAAGCCATCGTTTCAGACGTGGCCGGCGACGGGGTTGCGGAAGCGATCGAACGGTACGTATTAGCGTGAGCACTCGTCCGAAGCCCAAGCGCCGACGCAAGGCGTCAGCCGCGGCGAAGCTTCGCCCGTTCTGGATATTGATCGTTATCCTGTTGATCGTTGCAAGCGTAGCAGGCTATTTCTTTGCTACCTGGCCCGCTTTGCGCCCGCACGGCGTCTCCGTTTATGGAAACCGTGTGGTGCCGTCATCACAAATCATGGCGAAAGCGGCCGTATCGCCCGACGAAAATATCTGGCTGCAAAACACCCATGCAATCGCGGCACGGATCGAACAGATTCCCTACGTTGCCACGGCGGCCGTTCACCGCCGTCCACCGGGAACGGTCTTTATCGATGTAACCGAACGCCGGCCTTTTGCCGTTGTGAATTCCGACGGCTCTCGAGTCGTCGTCGACCGCGACCTTCGCGTGCTGGAAAGCGCCGACGAAGCAATGCCCTCTCTGCCAACACTTACGGCAACCGTCGCAGAACCGCTCGAGCCGGGTCATTTCATCGCAACCGCTGCTCTGAAATCATTGCGCGACGACGATGAAACACTTGTCGCTGCGCACATCGTCCCTGCAGCCGTGGCATTCGACAAGTATGGGGAACTCGTCGCGACACTGCACGACGGGATTCGGTTGCTCTTCGGAGACGACGAAGATTTAGCGAAGAAGATTCCGCTCGTCAACCCGATCCTCGCTAAATTGCAGCGCGCGGGCCGACCCGTCAGCGCTCTGGATCTGCGAGCGATCAACACCCCGATCGTCGTGTATCAGAAATAAAAAGAGAGCGGCGTTCGCCGCTCTCTTTTACGAAACGATCGTTCGTTCTTTTGCTTAGTGGTTCGAGAGGTCTAGGTAGACCATAACCGAGCCTTTGATCAGCGAAAGTTTCAGCTGATCGCCGACTTTTACTTTCGTAAAGTCAACGGAATCGCGTCCACCCGGCAGCGTCGTTTCGGTTCCATTGTCCATCGTTACTTGAACGTGTTTGGAATCGACGATTTTCTCTACTTTGACGGTGTAGGTCCCGTCGGGAATGAGGCTCGCATCCACGTTGTTCGCGGCGAGAGCTACGACCGGCGCTGCGAGCACCGCCGCGAGGGCTAAAATTCCAAGTGTCTTTTGCACGGCTACTCCAAGAAGAACGCTGATTAATTTTGATTTATATTTGATTTAAGACGATAGCGCAAGGGCGCCCGGATCGTCTAGGGCCTGCTGGGCCGCCGATCCGGAATTTTCGAATGACGTCCGCCCGGTTTGAAACTGGCCGACGAGGTCTCGTAAGCTGCTTGCTTGCGAGTGCACCTGGTCGGCACTGGCAGCCATGCCCGCGACTGCTTCGGAATTCCGCGAACCGAGGTTCGAGGATTGTTGGATTCGCTCCCCGAGCCCTTCGATCGCCGATTGTTGTTCCGTCGAGGCCCGGGCTACTTGTGCCGTGCGATCTTCGATTTCCGAAACGCTTTCGAGAATCTGGTTCGACGTGATCGCCTGCTCGCGCATCGTGGCAGCCGCCTCGTGCGTCATGGCTCCCATCTGCTCGCTGGCCTTCGCAAGCTCTTCGGAAGAACGAGCTTGCTCGGTCGTGGCGATGCTGATTTCGCTGACGAGTTGAGCGACTTCCGTAACGCGGTTGCTGATCGTCTCAATCATCTGGGTAACGTTGCGGGCCGACTCTGCGTTGCTCTGAACCAGCGAATTCGCCCGCGCGGTTCTATCTAGAACGGCGGAAGTGCGACGCTGGATGTCGGCGACGAGCTGGCCGATTTGCTTGGTTGAGCTGGCTGAGTTTTCAGCGAGCTTCCGCACTTCGTCCGCAACCACCGCGAAGCCGCGGCCGTGTTCGCCGGCGCGGGCCGCTTCGATGGCGGCGTTGAGTGCCAAGAGGTTCGTTTGGTCGGCAATCTCCTCGATGAGCCCGAGGATCTCGCCGATCTGGCGGGAGGCCCCGTCGAGATTTTGCATCTCGGTAACGACGTCGGCGACGGTGTCGCTGATGGAGCCCATGCCCTTCGAGAGCGCGAGCACTTCGTTGCGGCCTTCGCGGACTTTTTGATCCGTAACGTTCGACTCGGAACGTACGCGGTCGGCGTTGCCGGCGACTTGCACGATCGAGGCCGACATTTCTTGGGTGTTCGCAACGGCCTGTTCGACGACGGTAGCGAGATTGAGCAGGTTCTGATCCATCTCTTGAATCGATGCGGTCATTTCGGCGACCGAGCTGGAGATGTCGGAAACACGGCGTGCCACCGCTTCGGCGTTGTCGGCAACCGTGCCCGAAGCCGAAAATAGATCGCCCGAGTACGAAAGCGCCTGCGAGAGCGCTGCAAGTTCTTCCTTAACGCGCGAGTCGACCTGCGCGACGATCGCGTTGCTCTGCTGCGACGCGTTTTGCACCGTGATGGAAGCGCGCTGAATCTGTACGATCATGGTGCTCAGGCGGTTGGCGAAGTCGTCGATAGCTTGACCGAGGCGGCCGAGGAGATCGCTGCCGTGCCAGTTGACGCGTTGCGAAAGATCGCCCGTCCCCATCGCTTCGAAGATTTCGACGCAGCGGCCGATGCTGCGCAGCACGATCCGGCGCAGCCACTGGCCGAGCGTGAACACCAGCACGACGGCGACCGCAAGGCCCACTAGAAGGATAATGAAGCCAAGATTACGCGCTTGAATAAGCTTGCCGTAGCGGTCGTCGGAGAGACGGTTCAGCGCGCCCAGCATCGATTCGCCGTCTTGGTTTTGCTTTTCGTAAGCGTCGGAAGACGGGCCGTTGATTTGCTTGAGGGCATCTGCGCGGCGGCCTTGCTGAAGTAAGCTGACCCCTGAGAGCGCTTGGAAATCGAATGCGCTGGCGCTCGTGCCGAACGTATCGACCAGCTTTCCGATCTCGTCGTGGCGCGCCGCGCAGTTCGACGTCGTGTCGGCGTCGGCGGCAGGCGAAGCGCCTGCGGCAACCGCAACCTTCGGACAGAACAGTTCGGTCATCTTACGAGCGTCATCCGGAAACTGCTTAACGAGGTCTTTCGCGGCAGACAGCTGGGCCGCGGACCGCGACGGGTCGGCGCTCGTAGCGGCTTCAAGCGTCGCAGCGCGAAGGCTGTCCGCGTCGGCCGCGACCTTTGCGTAGGCGAGCTGGCCCTTTACGACCTGGTTGTGAAGGACCTCAGCTTGGCTGACGATGCCGTTCATCGCGAAAAGCATCAGGGGGACCATGAGAACGATAACCAGGATCACAAGGCCAAAAGCCATTGTGAGCCCACGTTCTAGACTCGTGCGGCGTGCTTCCATACCTTGGGTATTTCGGCAGGGCCGCCCCGATGATTAAGTGGCGCATAAGCGGGCCGCTGTTGGGTATGGCACAGAAGTGAATCAACCAGCCCCGCGGAGCGCCCGCGAAGTCGTCGCTTTGGTCGATGCTTTGCCGATCCCGGCTTTGGTTGCGCTCGATCCGGAGGTTACGCGCGCGTACGTCAACTCGACGTTGCGTCGCCTCTTGGGCATCGCGTCATCGAAGCGCGTGATCAATTTCCATACGGCTCCCTACGTGGTCCGCCGGAATGGCCGGCGAATCTTGCGCGATGAGGCGCCCCTGGTGCGCGCGGCGCGGGGCGAAGAGCTGGTCGGTGAACCTTATGACTTCGAGCTTCCCGACGGGCGATGCATATCGGTGCTGGCCTTCGCTGCACCTATCCGCGAGGCGGACGGTACGCTCTCCGGCGCCGTAGCGGGCTTTCTCGACGTCACGGATCTGCGGCGGTCGGAGGAACGCAGCGCGCAACGCCTTCGGCTTTTGGCGGCAATAGGGCAAGAACTCTCGGAGGCGCTCAACGCCGCGGCAATTTTTGAAGCGTTGGCTCGGGTGTTGGTGCCGCAGATGTGCATGATGCTCTTAATGATGACGCTCGACGAAGAAGGGCGCCCGCAGCAGGTACGCATGACGCACCAAGACCCGCATAAGGCCGCCTTGATCGAGCGGCTGCGCTCGCGCCATGGCATCACGCCGCAACTTTTCGAGACGGCCAATCGCGTTGCGCAAACCAATCGCGCGGAATTTGTGGGCGATCGCGAGGCGATCGTCGAGCGGACCAACGGCAAATATCAAAAGTTCACCCAAGCCATTGTTGATGCGGTCGGAATCGCGAGTTACATCGCCGTCCCTATGAACAGTCAGAGCCGCATGGCCGGCGTGCTCATAGCGCTCTCCGCCACACCAAACGCGTATAGCGAAGATGACCTTCGAATGCTCGAAGAGATTGGACGCCGGGCGGCCGCGGCGCTGCAGAATGCCGAACTTTTCGCGCATCACGAACGCGCGTCGACGATTTTCCAGGAAGTGTTGCTACCGGCTACGCTTCCGAAAGCACCCGGCCTTACGTTCGACGCAGTGTACGCGCCCGGTGATGATCGCGCGTTGATCGGCGGAGACTGGTACGATGCCTTTGAGCTTCCCGACGGGCGAATCGCCGTCTCGATCGGCGACGTCACGGGCCGTGGAACCACCGCTGCAGCGATCATGGGAAAAGTCCGCCAAACGATCTCCGGCCTTTCGTATTACGAAACGGATCCGGTGAAACTGCTCGACGTTGCGGAAATGGCGTTGATGCGGCGTCATCCCGATTCGTTGGTTACCGCGATCGTCGGCATTTTCGATCCCCATTCGGGCGAATTTATCTATGCGAGCGCAGGCCATCCGCCGCCGCTCGTTCGTCGCGCCGACGGTATCGTTCTCACGCTGCCGTGTCATGGCTTGCCGCTCGGTTTGCGCTCGTACGACGAAAATCGTTCCTCGGTAACGTTCCGGATGTTGCCGGGGGATACGTTGTTGCTCTATACGGACGGGCTGACGGAAGTGGCCCAAGATCCAATTGCCGGAGAAGAGGCGACAAAACGCGTTTTCGCGCAGCTGCCATCGTACCGGTTGGACGCAGCACGGTACATTCAACAGGCGCTCTTACCGAGCGGTTCGCGCGACGATGTCGCGCTGCTTTCACTCCAATTCGACGGCGGGCACAGTCCGCCGAGCGTTCTGCGGCTGCGCGATGTGCTGGAGATCAAGTTCAATTCGCGCGATGCGCGGATGGCTCGCGATCTGCGCGTGTTCATTACCGAATTTTTGCGAGCGTACGGAACCGAAGACGCAAACTACGATGGCGCAGAGCTGGTTCTTGGCGAGCTGCTCGGGAACGTGGTACGGCACGCAAGCGGTCCGGTGGAACTGCATCTCTCGTGGAGCAGTGAGTATCCGGATATTGCTATGTTGGATTACGGACCGCCATACGACGCCTCGCTCGTGGTGCCGGAAGATCCGTTTAGCGAGTCGGGCCGCGGACTCTACATCGTCGGATTGCTCGCACGGACTTTTCACGTGACGCGTCTATTCGGAGGCGTGAACGAAACGCGCGCCGAGCTCGATATTCCGCGCCGCCAATCCGAGCGCGCGTGATCGCTACGGCCACCATCCTCGAAAACGGCCTTTTCGACGACATTAGGGTTCCCGAAGGCGCGCGGTTGCCACCCCTTCACATCACCTGGCATGTAGCGGCGGCATACGATTGGGCTGAAGCAGCGGACGTGCTGGACGGAATCGCTGCCGAATGCGAGCCGTTCGAAGCACGCGTCCTTCGCGCTCACGTCTTTGCGACCGACCGGTTTGCCGTGGTCGGACTTCTGCGGGAAGATCCGGCGCTTCGGGAGATGCACGATCGCATCGTCGGTGCTCTTGCGCCATACGCGCACCACGTGGACGAGCGCTATGCAACGGCGCAATGGTTGCCTCACGTAACCTTCGCATCGGGAGTTTCCGAGGAGCAGGCACGCGACGTAACCGCTGCATTGGATTCCACGGGCGCACACGAATTGACCGTCGACAACGTGGCGTTCTTGAGCGTGGAGTTCGGACGGTTTATTCTAAGCCATGTCCAACGCTTCAAGAGAACGGGTAGAATCAACCGAACCTATGAGTGACAGCGATGCTTTCGTCGACTTGGTGCATCTTGCGTCGTCCTTGACCGATCCTAAATCCGAACGGCCCGCCGAAGAACGGTTGAGGTCGGCCGTCCCTGCGGCGCTCTCGGCAATGGGCAATGCTCCCATCGAACAAATCGTGGAATTCGTGCGCTCGGCACGTGCCGCCGGCATGCGCCTTAATGGTACGGATGAAGAAGTGGCGCTTGCGATTCAGCGGCGCGCCAAACGCGATTCCTTAGAGCGCTCGGAGTAGCGTACGCGCAGCGAGTTCCGGGGATCCGTTGAAAACAGCGGATTGAATCTGTGCGTCGAAGCCTGCCCTGAAGGCGGCAAGCGAGCCGCCGATATCCGCCCGGTAGAGCTTCTCAGCCGGCATTCCCAAGCACTTCTCAGTGTGGCTCGCTAGGGTGCTCCAATGAACGGTACGTTACCTCGCATTACAGTTGTGGACGACGAGCCCGGCATTCGAGCCTTGCTTGAGTCCGAATTACGTGACGCCGGCTTCGACGTCCGTTCAGCGAACGACGCGCTGGAGGGCCTTGCCGTCATTCGTGAATGGGAGCCGGACCTAATCCTGCTCGATGTGATGATGCCAAAAGTCGACGGCATTTCGATCATCCCGCGCTATCGCGCCTTGACGCAGGCGCCAATTTTCATTTTGAGCGCGAAGGGCGGCACCGAAGATAAAGTGCTTGGTCTCGAACGCGGCGCCGACCAATACATCGCGAAGCCGTTCGAGATGCCGGAATTGATCGCCCGCATTCGTTCTGCGATGCGCCGGCCCGCGCTTGACGATGGAGAAACGCTCGCGTACCAGGACCTGGTCGTCGATTTGCGTTCCTACACCGTTACGCGTGAAGGCAAGCCTATTGCCCTAACGCGTCGCGAATTCGATTTGCTCGTAACCATGGTACGACAGCCGCGCCGCGTCTTCACGCGCGAGCAACTTATGGACTTCGTTTGGGGCTCGGAAGTTGCAGTCTCGGGAAATGCCGTTGAAACGTACATTTCTTATCTGCGTTCCAAGGTCGACGCTCCCTACAAAAATCCCCTGATTCACACCGTGCGCGGTGTGGGATACTCGCTTCGCGCAGACTAACGTGTTTGCCAACTCGTTTCGCGCGCGCTTAATCACCTGGTACGTTTGCATCGCCGGCGTCGTCGCGCTCGCGTTCGTGGCGTTAGCCGCGGTCGTGCTGGTGCAAGTCTACTCCGCAAACGCGCGCCAGATGCTCGCCTACGCCGGGCGCCAGATCGAGTCGTCGGTCAATTCCGGCGCGGCGGGTTCAAACGACCCCGCGAATCTGCAAGCGACGTTGCAACGCCGCTACTCGGAGATGGGTATCGCCGTAAGGGCGCACGTTTTTCCGAACCCCGCAATGATGAAGCGCGGCCCGGGCGCGCCGCCTCCGCCGCGCGGCGGTGGTCCGTTCTTCGGGGACCGAAACTTCAAGCTTTCGCCGATCGCGGGACTCTTGGAGCTAAATGTCCGGCCGGAGCACGTGCGTGCCAAGAACCTCGACTTCTTTCTTTTCGTCGATCCGGATCGCATCAATCTCTTCGTTTCGCGTTTTGCACTTGCATCGGGCATTTTTATTGCCATCGTGCTCTTTGTTGCATGGCGCATTGCCGAAGTAATCGCCGCGCATGCGCTTGCGCCGCTTCTGCGCACGACGCATGCGTTGCAACGGTTTGCCGGCGGCGATTTTACGCCGCAGTCCGTGGACACGGACGATCGAAGCGAACTCGGACAGCTCGCGCGAGCGTATAACGGGGCCGTCGAGCAGATTACGTTTGCTTTCGACGAGCGTTCGAAGGCCGAAGCAGAGATGCGCCAATTCGTCGCGGATGCCGGGCATCAGCTTCGCACGCCGCTTACCGTCGTAATGGGCCATTTGAGCGCGCTCGCATCGCGCGACGGCCGGCCGGTCGATCCCGCCACCGTGCATCGGATGCTGGATGAAAGCCGGCGTATGAAAGCCCTCATCGACGACCTGATCGTGCTTGCGAGGCTGGAACACGCCAAAACCGAGCAAACGTCGGCCCTGGAACTCAACGCGCTCATTTCGAGCGTCGTCGCCTCGTTCAAGGGTCTTGGTTCCGGTCGGATGACCTTCGTTGATGCGCCTGACGACGTGTACGTGCTGGGAGCCGAAACGGAACTCTTCAGCGCGGTATCTGCGCTCGTTGATAACGCGCTGAAGTACGCGCCGGGAAGCAACGTAGCGGTGCGCGTGCAAACTCGCGATAACGATGCGCAAATCATCGTCGAAGACAACGGTCCGGGCCTAAGCGAAAACGATCGCACGCGGGTCTTCGATCGCTTCTATCGCGGTGAAACGAGTCACGGCACGGTGGGAACGGGTCTGGGGCTTGCTATCGTTCGGCGCAGCGTCGAACGCGCCGGCGGACGAATTACCGTAGAAAACCGCGATGGGGGCGGCTTGCGATGCATCATCGCCTTGCCGGCAGTCCCAACACTTCCCCAGACCCCTAGCTTAGCATCGTAGCATGAAGAAACTGCTCCCCGCTTTAGCTCTAGCGCTCTTTGCGCTGCCGGTCGCGGCGCCGGCCCAACAGTTCCCGGGCGACGGTCCGCCTCCGGAAGTTCGCGCACAAATGGAACAAGCGCGCACCGACGCTAAGAACAATGCCATGAACGCGCTCAGCGCGGATCATCGCGCCAAAGTTCAAGCGATCGTGTCGCAGGTCGAGAACGGATCGCTCTCGCGCGAAGATGCGTCGAAGCAGATCGACCGCATTCTAACGCCGCAAGAACAACAAGCCGTTCTCGGACAAATGCAAAAGATGCGCGACGCGATGCACGCCGCGATGGCTGCGCGCAATAACGACGGCGGCCCCGGTGGACCGGGTGGACCTCCGGGCGCAGCTCAGCGCCGCGCTCCCGACGCGGGGCGGTTCTTGCTGATGCTCAACGGGCATCGGCCGAGCCCGCCGCCGCAACAACCGTAACGCCGTTCAATTCCTCGGAGCGACGATCGCGCAATGTGCGCCGTTTTGGGATAGCAGCACTTATTTAGCTTCGTGTCGTTGTCAGTGATGCGCTTGGGCGTCGTCTCATGGATTGAAGCCAATGGGCGCGCAAGGACGCTGGAGCGCATGGCGAGGTCCATTTCTCTTCGGGCCGGTCAAAAGTTGGAAATCGGCCGCGGGCGGGTGTAATAAATCACGGGGGCGCGTCGTATCACTCGATAGAATGCAACAGTCTATCGAGCAGCCGCTTTTCGAGACGCTGTTTTCCAAAGAGTACCGGGGGGTGCTCTCCGTGGCGCGCCGCATCGTCGGACCCGCTGCCGCCGACGACGTCGCCCAAGAGACTTTCGCCGCTTTGTTTTCCGCCGGCGTGTCGGATCCCGATCGTGCGCGGCACTGGCTCTACCGCGTCGCCGTTCATCGAGCGCTAGACTTAGTTAAGCGCGACCGCAATAGAAGCCGGCGTGAACGCAGCTTCTCCCTCGCCCAAGAACCTCTACGTCCGGATGAGGCGGCGGAGCGAAGCGAAGACGTGGAGTTGGTGCAGCGCGCGTTACGCCGCCTGAACCCGCAGTACGCGGCGGTTTTGTGTTTGCGGCACAACGGCCTTCCCTATAAAGAGATCTCTCAAATATTGGACGTTCCGGTGGAGCGCGTCGGCATAACGCTCGTTCGTGCTGAAGCGGCGTTCAAAAAGGAGCTTAGCCGTGTCTCATCTCGCTGATGCCGTTCTCCGTGACTACGTCGATAATCCCGACGCGTTGCTTTCGTACGAGAAAGAACATTTGTTGAATTGCGGCCGTTGCCGCGCACGCTTGGAAGAACTGAGCGCCAATGCCGTCTGCGCCGGACGCGCGCTTGCCGACAGCCGGTCCGTCGATATGCGAGGCGCGCGCGAACGCATATTGCAACGCGCCGTAACCTCGAATCGCGGGCGGAGTACCGAAACGAAGGCCGGGCGACGCTCGCGGATGCCGCAATGGGCGGTGGCTGCTGCAGCCGCTCTCGTAATCGCCGGCCTCTTGTCGTACGCGCCGTTCCGGGCACACGCGGCCAATTTTCTCACGATTTTCGAGCCGCGCCACTTCACGCCGATTTCGGTATCGCAGGCGGACCTGGATCGAATGCGCACGATTCCGGAACTGCGGGAATTCGGAACGGTGCGGGCTACGCGCGACCGCGGCGTAAGCACGTTTAAGTCGTGGGATTCGGCGGTGAATGCCGCGCATCAGACGGTTCTGCGTCCGGCATACTTGCCGGCGAAGGTCCCAACCGCGCCAACGTACCGGGTTTCGCAGCAAAACCGCGTGAGTTTCACCTTCGATCGCCGAAAGGCGGCTGCCGCCGCGGCACGCGCACACGCAAAGCTACCGCCGGTTCCGCCGCAGATCGACGGCGCCACGTTAACGGCCACCGTCGGTCCCGTCATCGTCCAGTCGTACGGGGAAGTTCCGGACAAAACCGCCGTTTCGAGAGTTCGTCGCGACCATCACCTGCCGGAGAACACCATCGTCATCGCGCAAGCGCCTGTCCCGGCCGTTCGTTCGACTACGGGAAACCCGGCACAAATCGAGTCGTACCTCTTGTCGTTACCCGAGGTTCCGGAGAACGTGAAGGCGCAGATCCGCGCCATTTCAGACCCGTCCTCAACGTTGCCCGTCCCGATCGTAGTTTCGAAAGAAACGGCGCGCGCCGTAAACATCCAGGGTGCCCAAGGCTTGTTGATCGGGGACAACACGGGCATCGGGAGCATCGTGGTGTGGCAGAGCCATAACATAATCTATTCAGTCGCCGGCGCATTTACGGCCGACGAGATCATGCGAGTCGCCGATTCCCTGAAACCGTGAGCGCAAGCTACGCCATCGAAACGCGCGGGTTCACAAAATTTTACGGGGACCGTTGCGCGGTGAACGACCTCACCATGCGCGTCGCGCGTGGCGAGGTCTTTGGTTTCCTCGGCCCAAACGGTGCGGGCAAAACGACGGCCGTAAAGATGCTGCTCGGCCTCGTGTATCCAAGTGCCGGGGACGCGGCGATCTTAGGCGAGCGTCTGGGATCGCTTGACGCGCGAAAGCGGACCGGCTATTTGCCGGAACTCTTTCGCTATCAGGAATGGCTCACGGCCGAAGAGATCCTACGATGGCATGCGGCAGTGCTACGCATTCCGCGTCGCTCGCGGAGTCGCGAAATCGACGATGTTTTATCGCGCGTCGGATTAGCGGGGCGTGCTCGCGAACGGATCGCCGCGTTCTCGAAAGGCATGCAGCAGCGATTGGGGCTCGGCGTAGCCGTTTTAGGATCGCCGGAACTCATCGTGTTGGACGAGCCGACATCCGCGCTCGATCCCGTAGGCCGTGCCGACGTGCGCGCATTGCTGGCAGAGCTCAAGGCGCGTGGCACGACGGTTTTCTTGAATTCCCACCTGCTCACGGAAGTCGAATCGGTAAGCGACTCGATCGCCGTGATTCTCGATGGACGAATCCGCGCAATGGGAAAGCTCGACGAGTTGCTCGGCAAACCGGGCGTTCGGATATCGTTTGCCAACGGCGAGTCAGTGCTCGTGGAAGACGTACCGGCGCTGCGGATTCCGGAGATAGTCGCTAGTTATGTTGCCCGCGGAGCGCAGATTGTTTCCGTCATTCCACTTCGCCAGACGCTCGAAGAGCGGTTTCTTGAAATTGTCGGGAGTAACAACGTTCATGAACGTGCTATTGATAGCATCGCTCACGATTCGTGAATCGTCGAGGCGAAAGCTGGTGCTGACGCTCATCATCGTTAGTGTCGCGCTTGTCGCGCTCACCGCCTGGGGCTTCCATGCGCTTGCAACGCTTCACACATCGAACGGGAAACCGGTCGCGCACTCGAGCGTCCTTACGGCTTCGAGTCAACTCGAAGTCATGATGGCCTTCATGTTCAGCTTTGTATTGGCTCTAGGAGCTTCGTTTCTGGGCTCGCTTTCGACGGGGAATGAAATCGAAAACGGAACGCTCTTGGCCATCGTCCCGCGGCCGCTGCGCCGTCTCGAAATTGTCGCCGGAAAATGGCTTGGCAACCTCGTCCTCATCGGCGGATACGCGTTTTTCATTGCGTTTGCAGAATTCGGTGCGGTGAAGGCGATGACGGGGTATTTCCCACCTCATCCATTCATCGCCGTCGGCTTCCTGATTGCGGAAAGCGCCATACTGCTCACGTTGACGATGGTGTTAAGCGTGCGGATTTCGGCGCTGGCGGCCGGCTTCGCGACGGTCGTGCTCTTCGGCATTGCTTGGATAAGCGGCGTCATCGGGGACATTGCAGGGGCGCTGCACAACGGCACGCTTCAGACTTCCACCGTAGTCGTTAGTTTGTTGATTCCCACCGACGGCCTTTGGCGCGCTGCGGCTTTTGCGATGCAGCCGGCCATCCTCATCGCGACAAATGCGGGCGGGAACGCCGGAAGCTCAAACCCGTTCTTTCCCGCAGGGCCGCCGGCCACGGCCTTTCTGTGGTGGTGTTGCGCTTGGCTTGCCGTTGCGCTCACCGCATGCGCCCTTTCTTTTCAAACACGCGATATTTAACCAGCCCGTTTAAGGCTTCGCGACGGCTGCTTCTAAGATCCAAAAAAAGAAGGCCTCGCTTTGCGGGCCTTCGTTCTTGCGCAGCAACGAGTTTATTGTTTCTTGCAATCCGTTACAAATGAAACGGTCCGCCCGCTCGTTTCTTTGAAGTCCGATTTTTGAACGACGTGCGTTGGACTTTCTTGCGTCTGCACGATGTCGTTTTGCGTTGCGACAGTTGGATCGCCCGTCGTGCCGCTCATATCGTGCCAAACGATACGTGCCGGCGTTGAACCGGGTGCAGAAACGGAGTAACCGTACCCGCCGAGCGTGCCGTAACTCACGTCGACCCAGCGTTTCATCTGCGTATCGTACGTGATTTTGTCGTTCGTCGTAGTCGGATGCGGGAACCACGGAACGCCTTGCGAGGTGCTAGTTTGATCGATCCAATAGCCGTCCGGATCCATCGCAAACGTCGTCGTTGTCGTGAACGGACGCGGACGTCGAGAGCTGGTGTTCGTGCAAGTCCACGTTCCGACGAGATACGACATCGGGGAGAGATCGGGTTTGGCAGGTAATGGAATTGGCGTCGATTCGACTTGGGCTCCAATCGATAAGGGGGCGGCAAAAAGCGCCGCCAGGACCAGATAAGGCCAGGGTTTGGACAGGATCATCATAACCTCCGGATGAGCGTAGCTCTAAAAGTATGTAGCTGCGATTTCACCCGTGCATGAGGCTTAAGCCCTTATCCTCAAGGAGAACGCTCCGAGCCCGCTAACCTTTGCGAATCGCTTACGAGGCTGGTCCTATCCATAGTAGGGATTCTGGAGTACAGCCCCAATATATAGCGGTTAAAGCCGGTTCGGAGAATAGGTGATTATCGGATGAAGCACGAGACCGTTTGTGGGCTCGATATCGGCACGACCAAGACCTGTGCAGTCGTTGCCGTCGATGGCCCCAACGGCCTTGAGATCGTCGGAGTGGGGGAAGCGCCCTCGCTCGGCATGCGTAAAGGCGTGGTCGTCGATCTCGAGGAGACGATTAAGTCTATCGAGGCCGCTACGGAGAAGGCCGAGCGTATGGCCGGCGTTCACGTCGCCGACGTCTATGTCGGCATCACCGGCGACCACATCCGAAGCACCAACAACCGCGCCGTCGTCGCCACGACAAGCGAAGACCGCGAAGTTTCTCACGCCGACGTGCGCCGCGTGATCGATGCAAGCAAAATTATTAATCTGCCGGCAGACCGTCAGATCATTCACGCTCTGCCGCGCTACTTCACCGTCGACGGACAAGAAGGCGTGGAAGACCCGATCGGCATGGCCGGCGGCCGGCTGGAAGTGGACACGCACATCATCACCGGCGGCACGACGTTCATTACGAACGTGCTCAAGTGCGTCCATCGCGCCGGACTGGAAGCCGCGGGACTGGTCTTCGAACCGCTGGCTAGCTCGGCAGCAACGCTGATGACGGAAGAGAAACAGGTCGGCGTCGTGTTGCTGGACATCGGCGGCGGAACGACCGACATCGCGGTCCACTCGCTCGGAAGCGCGATTTACACAGCCACGATTCCGGTCGGCGGCAACATTCTTACGAACGACATTTCGCTCGGCCTAAAGACGTCGCTTGCCGAAGCGGAAGAGGTAAAGAAGCAATTCGGCGCCGGCATCGCGGAGAACGGCGAGCAGACCTTCAGCGTTCGCACGCTGGACGGCCGCATGACCAAAGACGTCACCACGCAGCAGTTGCGCCAAATCGTGGTGCCGCGCGTCCTCGAGACGCTGCGCATGTCCAAGCAGAAGATCATCGAGAACGTGCCGCGCGATCTCGTGCTCGGTGAAGTCGTTTTGACCGGCGGCGGTTCGCTGCTGCCGGGGATCTCGCCCATCGCCGAAGAGATTTTCGGTTTGCCGACGCGGGTCGGCATGCCGCAATCGATCGGCGGCCTTACCGATTCGATGGCTAAACCGCAGTACGCGACGGCGATCGGGTTGGTGATGTTCGGCGCAAACGGTGAAACGGAAGCGGGCAACGGCGTCCGCCGACCCAACGGAAATATCCTGACCCGAGTCCGCAATTGGTTTGCGGATCTCTGGAACTAGATTGCACTTCGAACAACTCTCATTATTCGAGGAGACGGAAATGGCAGACGCACGACGCTTCGTACCAGATCATACCGCCGCGATCAAGGTGATCGGTGTTGGCGGCGGCGGCTGCAATGCCGTCAATCGCATGATCGAGGCCGGCTTGAACGGCGTTGATTTCTTCGCCGTCAATTCCGACGTGCAGGCACTGCGCAACTCGCGCACCGAGAACACCGTGCACATCGGTAACGGCATGACGCGCGGCCTCGGCGCCGGCGCGAACCCGACGCTCGGACGCGAAGCCGCCGAAGAATCTCGTGAAGATCTCGGCATGATTCTCGACGGCGCAGACCTCGTGTTTATCACCGCCGGTATGGGCGGCGGCACCGGCAGCGGCGCGGCTCCCGTAATTGCAGAACTCGCGCGCGATTCGGGCGCATTAACGATCGCCGTGGTGACGAAGCCCTTCGCGTTCGAAGGCCGCAAGCGCATGCAGCAGGCCGAGCACGCGATCGCCGAGCTTGAGGCCAAGGTCGACACGCTCATCACGATTCCCAACGAGCGTATTCTGCAGGTCATCGAAAAGCGCACGCCGCTCAACGAGGCCTTCTCGTACGCCGACGACGTGCTGCGCCAGGGCATTCAGGGCATTAGCGACCTCATCACGCAACCGGGCCTCATCAACCTCGACTTCGCCGACGTGAAGACGATTATGACGGATGCCGGCTCCGCGATGATGGGTATCGGTGAAGGTTCGGGCGAGCATCGCGCGGCCGATGCGGCACAGAAGGCCATCGCATCGCCGCTGCTCGAGACGACGATCGAAGGCGCGCGCGGCGTAATCTTCAACATCACCGGCGGACCGGACATGGCAATGTACGAAGTGAACGAAGCGGCCGAAATGATCAGCCGCGCGGTCGACTCCGACGCGCAAATTATCTTCGGCGCGTCGATCGACCCCAACATGAGCGGTAAAGTACGCGTCACGGTTCTCGCGGCCGGTTTCGGTGCGCCGAAAACGTACCGTCCGTCGATCAATGGTCACAACTCGACGGCCGTGTTCGAAAACGGAAAGATCGATGCCGTATCGCCCGTGAACATGGACGATATCGAAGTGCCGGCATTCCTCCGTTATCGCGGCTAATTTAGGCTAAATGGGTTTCTCGGCTCGCATTCTGCTTGACTCGATAAGTCCGGCGGGGGTACGGCTCACCACAATGGAGGTAACGTTCCCCCGCTTCATTCTGTCCGAATGGAACACGCACAGGAATTTTTCTCGAAATAGCGCGAGTTCTCGTGCAATACCAACGAGCAAATTGATCGAGCGCGTGATGCAAGAACCTGCAATGCCCGTCGAATGGGGCAAGAATAAAAAGGGCATGTCTGCGGATGAAGAGTTGCAATCTGCAGAACAGGAAGCAGCACGGGATACCTGGCTGATCGCTCGGGACTCGGCGGTTGAAACGGCAAGGCGATTCGCGGACTTGCACGTTCACAAACAAGTAACTAACCGGATCCTCGAGCCTTTCATGTGGCACACGGTTATTGTGACGTCCACTGAATGGCAGAATTTTTTCGATTTGCGTTGCGCGCCGAACGCGCAGCCGGAAATTCGCGTCGCTGCAAATCTTGTTCGCGATCGATATGAATCCGGCGTTCCCGCGCAGGTGGAGATAGGCGATTGGCATTTGCCGCTGCTTCAGGACGACGAACGGAATCTGCCGATCGAAGAACAGCAGAAGATCAGCGTAGCGCGCTGCGCTCGCGTATCATACCTGACTCATGACGGAAAGCGCGACATTCAAGCGGATCTCGACCTGTTCGCCCGTTTGAAAACAGACGGTCATTTGAGCCCGTTCGAACACGTCGCAACACCTGCCGAAGATGTGGAATTCCACGCGAACTTCAAAGGCTGGGTTCAGATGCGAAAAGCGATTGAAGGCGAGCTCGCATCGGCTAAACCGGCCGGTACGTCGAGCTAACAAAACGAGGGCGCCGAATCGGCGCCCTCGTTTAACCGCCGGCGCGATCATAGCGGCGATTCGCACATAGGTGTTTTTGTCCATAAAACAACCTATTTGACGAAACTGAGTGCCCACGCGCACGAGGTACAAGACATTAAGGCAAAAATCTGCTGCGGACTTATTGCAGCCTTGTTGCCTTTATGCGATAACAGAGTCCTGACGAGCGCTTGACTGTAACGCTCGTCCAAATATTGTTCTGCCAGGGAGAACGGGTGTGGCTCTTTCGACAGAGCCTCGCAGTGCTTTTGCACTCGAGGAGACATTCAAAAACGGCAGCTCCGCCGCCGCGGCCATCGAGGCGCTCGACGATCGCGAAGATACCGCGCCGGCCATCCGGTTCGTAGACGACCTCCACCAAAGCGCGGCCGCGGCCGGCGCCTCGGACATTCATATCGAGCCGACAACGGATGGCGGACGCGTTCGGCAACGCGTCGACGGTATTCTTCGGGAGAGCGCAACGCTTTCGAACGCACTCTTAGCGCAGGTAGTGTCGCGAGTAAAATTGCTCGCGGGCATGGATATTTCGGATAAACGGCAGCCTCAGGACGGTAGGTACGATCTTGAATCGCACGGCCGGTCGATCGACGCGCGCGTGTCTTCGATGCCAACGATCTCCGGCGAAAAGCTTGTGGTTCGCCTGCTCGACATGCGCGTACAAGCTGCACGCTTGGATCACCTTGGGATTCCTGCGGGGCTTTTGAAGCGATATCGAGACATTGTGAATGCGCCGCATGGTTTCGTCATCGCGTGCGGCCCGACCGGAAGCGGCAAGACCACGACGCTGTACGCGTCCCTGAACGAAAGAAACGTGCCCGGACAGCACATCTGCACCGTCGAGGATCCGGTAGAAGTTCGAATCGCCGGAGTCGCGCAAGTGCAGGTGAACTTCCGCGCCGGAATCACGTTTTCAAGCGCGCTTCGAGCGTTACTGCGACAAGACCCAAATGTGATTATGGTTGGCGAGATGCGTGATGCCGAAACGGCAAATGCCGCCATGTCGGCGGCTCTCTCCGGCCAATTGGTCTTCACGAGCCTTCATGCCGCAGACGCGACACGCACGATCGAACGTTTGGCCGAACTCGGTCTGAAACGACAGGCTATCGCCGCCGGCTTATCTGCCGTGGTTGCGCAACGACTCGTTCGCCGGTTGTGCGAGCGTTGCAAACAAAGAACGGTGATATCGCGTGACGACGCCGAGCTTCTCGGGCTGGACCGAAATGCCGAAGTCTTCGCAACGTTGGGATGCCGCGAGTGCGGCGAAACCGGATACAGCGGGCGAATTGGGCTCTTCGAACTTATGCCGGTGAACGGTGAGCTCCGGGAAGCGATAGCGGCTGCCGCTGCGCCTTCGGTCCTGGCGGGCATCGCTTCGAGCGCCGGATACGAGCCGATGCTTGCAGACGGTATACGCCGAGTCATGCGCGGCGAAACGAACGTCGCGGAATTGCGCCGGGTGCTTGTTGTCGGTGAGAGCTTATGAGCGCGGCGATGCCGTATCTGCGTCTGCTGGACGCCCTGCGTTACGCGCGCCGGCAAAATGCTTCGGACCTGCACCTTTGTGCGGGCATGGTTCCCGTTGTGAGAATCGACGGAGAACTGCACGCATCGCCGGGGGTAACGCTGGAAGCAGTTGATATACGAACGATCGCCACGCACTTGTTGGGCGCGGAAACGATGGAGGCCGTGGAAGGCGGCATTGACGTGTCCGCCGCTTGGATTGAGGATGAAGCCGGCCCCATGCGCATTCACGCCTTCAGGAGTGCCGATGCGCCGGCGCTCGCAATTCGGCTTCTGAGCCTTCATGTGCCACAACTGGAAACGCTCGGTCTTCCGGACGTGGTGGGCACGCTTTGCGACCACGATCGTGGTTTGATCCTATTCACCGGTCCAACAGGCTCCGGAAAATCGACTTCGCTCGCGGCGGCCATCGACCGCATCAATTCGACTTCTGCTCGACGGATCGTGACGATCGAAGATCCCATCGAATACCGGCACGTGAACAAGCGATCTCTAATCACGCAACGCGAAGTGGGACGCGATACGCGTTCGTTCGCCGATGGTTTGCACGGTGCGCTGCGCGCGGATCCCGACGTGATCGTGGTGGGAGAGATGCGTAACATTCAAACGATGCAAGCGGCGCTAGTCGCAGCAGAAACGGGCCACCTCGTCCTTGCCACGCTGCACACCGGTAATGCCGTAGAGACGATAGAGCGTATCATCGATGCTTTCAATGGCGGCGACCAGGCACAGGTCCGCACGCAACTCTCACAGGTGCTCGCTCGCCATCGTGTGCCAGCACTTGGTCCCGCGAGCCGACGGTTCAGGGCGACAGGCGGTTTCCGAAGTATTGATCGCCACGGATGCGGTTCGTTCGATTGTACGCGAAGCGCGCACGCATCAATTGCGCAATGTGATGCTCACCGGGAGAGCAGTAGGAATGCAAACCCTGGAACAGCATATTGCGCAGCTCCTCACCGCCGGAGCGATCGATCCCCGTCACGCGCGGGCGATCGGCCGGCGAACCGAAGAGATGGGCACGTATGCCGAGGTCGGCCGTGTAATGGCGCTAACATTTGCATATACGGCGCGAAACGCCAAAGGCGGCTTTGTGGCGGGCGCGTTGGAGGCAGAAGACGTCGCCCACGCGCTAATGCACTTACGAACGCGTGCCTTATACGTTACGTCTCTCGAAGAACGAGCATCGTCACGTGGAATTGCCGCGGCAGTATTTACGGCGTTTCCGGTGAGTTCGCGGATCAAGGTCGCGTTCTTCCGGTCGCTGGCAACAATGACGGCCGCCGGCGTCCCCTTGCGACGTGCCTTAGATGTTTCCATAGAGGCCTGCCGCGATGCAAGATTTAGAGAGGCGCTCGAATCGGTTGCATCAGACATCGAATCGGGAAGCGCCCTGTCGGAGGCAATGAAGAAAAGGCCTCGAGAGTTCTCCGCGTTATTCGTAGCAATGGTACGCGCCGGCGAGGTGGGCGGCGCACTGGACCGGGTCCTCGAACGTCTTGCATCGCTGCTGGAACGAGATCGGGAAATCCGCAAGCGCGTCGGCTCCGCATTGACCTACCCCGTAATCGTCGCCGCTTCGGCCGCAGCCCTGGTCTTATTTCTTATCGGAAACACCGTCCCATCATTCGCAGTCATGTTTACCGAAATGCACGTCGACTTGCCGGTGTCGACGCGAATCCTCATTGCTATCGGCAAGGCGCTCGGTACGCCGCTGGCATGGATCGCCCTAGTCCTCGTCCCGTGCGCGTTCGCGGTCGCTGTTGCCCTTATCCGCCGATCGCCGCGCCTTTCACTAAAGTGCGATGAACTGAAATTATTGTTGCCGGCTGCCGGAACGATTCTAAGAAACGTCGCAATAGCGCGATTTACTCGGACATTTGGGACGCTGCTGGAATCGGGCGTTCCTATCATCGGCGCATTGCACGCGTGCGAGGATGTGATGGACAATTGCGTCTACCGCTGTGGAGTCGCCAAGCTTTCTGAAGCGCTGTCGAACGGCGATCCATTAACCACTCCGATGGGCGCTTCAAAACTCTTCGATTCGCTAGCACTTCAATTGGTGCGCGTTGGAGAAGAGAGCGGGACGTTACCGACGATGCTGCTGCGGATCGCATCCTATTGCGAGCTCGACGTAGAGACTGCGATAGCGCAACTTGGAAGCATCATAGAGCCGGTCTCGATGCTCTTTCTCGGCGCCGTGGTCGGAACGATCGTCGCTTCCATCCTCATTCCGCTATATTCGTTAATCGGGAGCATTAAGTGAACGACCGTTCGGAATCCCGTCAACGCTTGATCGAGGAACACCATTACCTGTGTCCGCGTGCCGCGCGCAAGTTCTGGCGCAAGGGGCTGGACAAGCGCGATCTGGAGCAGGTTGCCGCTATTGGCTTGATCAAGGCGGCGGACCGCTATGATTTAGAAAACGGCACCCCCTTCGAGGCATATGCATGGGTGATGGTGCTTGGAGAATTGATGCATTACGTGCGGGACGGCGAACGAGTCGTGCGCGCTCCCCGGCGTTTGCACGAATTGGATAGACGTTGGCTTGCCGCAGAACGCGATCTCTGGATCTCGCTCGGGCGAGAACCGGAAGCAGCAGAGATCGGTGCCGTTATCGGCGCGACGGCAGAAGAACAGCGCGAGATATCGCGGTATCGCCGCAATACTGCCATGTTATCCGTTGAGACGCTCCGTCCGTTCGAACACAAGGCGCTTTCCTATACGTTGGATAGACAACTGGACCGGCTCGACGTTCAGCATGCGCTCGCGCAACTAACGTCGTTGGAACGCCGGATCATCGTTGAGATTTACGAGCTCGATACGCCGCTGGCCGATCTTGCGGAGCGGCTGGGATATTCTCGGCGTCATTTGAGCCGCTTGCATCGCGGCGCATTGAAGAAGTTATCGCCCTACGCTCGTCCTCAGAGCGCATAGTTCGGGCACTTGCTGTTATTGCAGCGTACGAATGGAGGATGAATGGAACGCGAAGGCGAGCGCGGGTTTACCTTAATCGAGATGATGATCGTTGTCGCGATCATTGCAATTTTAGTTGCGATCCTCGTCCCAAACTTCATCCGAGCGCGCGCGCAAGCCCAAACCGCCGCTTGTGAGGCGAATCTCAAAGAGATTGCGACGGTGTTGGAATTGTATCAGACGGATCATCAGCAATATCCGTCGGGCAACAGCACCCCCGTCACGATCTCGGACACCGATTTGTCGGCATATTTGAAACAGAACCCCGTCGATCCGGTTAACCCGTCCGGCACCTATGAGTTTACGGTAACGAACGCGAGTGCCGGGAACGCTTCGTATTCGATCATTTGCCCAGGACAGCATGATCCGGGAACGATGAGTTCGATTGGCGGAACGACCGGATCGGCACACATTCAGTATTCATCCGCCAGCGGCTTCTCGGCGGTAGCGAGCCAGTGACTCTGAATGTTCTCGGACTGACCGCAGGTTTTTTAGCGGGCGCCGGCACCTCGTTTGGTCCGTGCGTCGCGCCTCGGTTCCTTGCAATTTGCTCGATTGCAGGCGAAAGTAGCGGACGGCAACGCGCCTGCACGACCGGTGCGTTCATCGCCGGGATCGGGTTCGGGACGCTGCTGTTGGCTTATGGCACGGTAAAACTCGCGGCCGTTGCCGCTGCTTCATCCTATGTCTACGGCGTTCTGGCGGCAGCCCTAGCCTTCTCGGGTATAAGAGCGTTGATCGACGCAGATCGCTGCGGCTGTACTCATAAGGCTCTGAGGCTGCCGTTAGGTGGAGCGTTTTTTCTTGGCACCGCCATGACGCTCGTCATTTCGCCCTGCTGCACGCCGGTCATCGTATCGATTGGCGCCATTGCTGCCGGCACGGGGCGCACCTTTGCCGGCTTGCTGATCGTCGCATTTTTGGCCGGCCACTTATTCCCGTTGATCGTAGCGGGTTTCGGAACTAACGGTGTGCGCCGCGCGCTTGAGCTGCGATCGTTCGCGATGCCCGTTCAGGTGGTTGCCGGAGCCTTGGCGCTCGCTATGTCCGGCTACTACGCGCTGCTCGTATGATCGTGCTGTTTTTGCGCCGCGCCGCGGTCGCCTTCGTTGGTATAGCGTTGTCCGCATTACTGCTCCGTCCGCAGATCTCTTCGGCGCTTGTCGTACGAGGCGACGATTTGAATTACCGTGGCAACGCCGAATCCGCGCGGCGCCTGTGGCAACGGGCAATCTCGTGGGATGCGAACGATCGGGAAGCGGTCGACCGGCTTTGTTTCAGCGAAATTATGTCTCATTCACCGGAAATGCTTGCGAAGAGCGTCGCCACCGCAACAGCCTATCTCGCGAGGCATCGCGATGATTCCATTGTTCTGGCGGATCGCGCTCTAGCATTCGAGTTGTTGAAGAAATTTTCGTTGGCGGAAGCGGACTTCTCTCGCGCCGGGAAGCTCACACGAGATCCGCAGACCTTGACGTTTGGCGGCTTCGCCGCACTGCACGCCGGAGACCGGATAGCCGCGCGCCGGCTCTTTACGGAAGCCACGCGTGTCGACGCGCGATACGTGCCTGCCCTGCGCGGACTCAAGAGGGCTCATGACTGAAACGGTTTTACGGTTCGCCGTATTTCTTACTCTAGCGAGTTTGTTTGCGTTGGCGGCTACGTCCGCGACGCAGGAAGATCGGAGCGTCTTTCCTCGCTGGAGCGGCGAAACGGCCGTTTTCGTCGGGATGGCAGCTTTCGTTTCGATGCTGCCTGCAGCGGGCGGCGTTTTCGCTTGGCTATCTACGGCCGCGGCGCTTGCATGCGCGGCGATCTGCGCAGCTACGGACGTCCAGTGCGGCTATGCGTTCGATCGCGTAACGCTACCGGGCGCGATTCTAACGATAGCTTTTGCCGCTGCCGGCGGTGGCGAGATCTCCGCTATAGCGGGTGCGTGCTGTGCCGGTGGAGCGCTATTAGGACTTTGGTTCCTTACTCGCAGGCGCGGCATCGGATTGGGTGACGTAAAGTTAGCTGCGTCGATCGGGGCTGCGGTCGGACCGGCTCTCGCTTTTACTGTTCTCGGAGTCGCGTTCGTCCTAGGAGCGTTAGTCGCGTGCGCGGGCCTTATAACGCAAAAGATTCAACGCGGCTCGATCGTGCGCTTTGCGCCTTACTTGGCCGCATCGCTTGGAATCGTCATCGCCGGTCGGGCCCTCGCCAAATGAGAAAGAAGACGCTGCCGCTCGGCATCGACGTCGGCACAACACGCGTGCGCATCGCTTTGGCCGAGTCGAGCGGCGACGGGGAAGCGACGATTCGCGCCGTCGTTTCCCGCGAGTTCTCGGACGGATCGGATCAAGCGGGAGGACCGCTAAATTCGGAGTTCGTCGCGCTAGTGCTCGAGGATCTCATCCGCGAGCTTGGCACGCGCGAACGGCGCTGCGTTTCAGCTATTGGTTCGCCGCATGCTTTGCTTCGGATAATGAAATTGCCTAAGATGACGTGGGCTGAACGAACGCGTGCCGCCCGGTTCGAAGCGCAACGCTTTGCGCCATGGGATTTAGAAAAAGAACGCTCGCTGGTTCGCGTCCATCTTGCGAATCGCGACGCGGGTCTGTATGGCATCGGCGTCGTTCGGCGCGAAGCCGTAGAGGCGCGCGCAGCTGCGTTCAAGGCCGCGAAACTGCGTCTGTTAGCAATAGAGCACGATGCCTTGGCGCTTCGCTCGCTCTTAACATCGGGTGATGCGATTCTAGACGTGGGCGGCGATCGTTCCATCCTGCATGCTTTCATTGGAGAGGCCCCGACGTCGTACGTCATTCCGGTCGGTGGCGTTCATCTGAGCAGTGGTATTGCGCGAGATCTCGCGATTGACTTTGCTACAGCCGAGCGTCGCAAACGCATCCTTGGCGCGGCGGGAGCCGGCGGCGCGGCGAGAGACAAACTCGTTGCGGCGATAAAGGGCACCGTAGAGAAGGCGCGTTCGCGCTCGGCGATCGGCCGTATCGTTGTGACGGGTAACGGTGCGCGTTTTCCGGGGCTGCTGGAAGAAATCACGCGCGCAACCGATGCAACGGCCGAGATGCCGGTCCCTAACGCGTTATTCAGCGAGAGCTATCCGGATGACGTTATTCGCGCGGCTGCACCTGACTGGACTTTGGCTGCGGCTCTGGCCCTTCGATGCGGAGAGGCCTGATGAACTTTGATTACTTGCACGAATCGGTCCCCGAACCATTGGATCGCTTGCGCCATGTCAAAATAGCAGCGGAACTGCAAACGCCGGTTCGAGTTTTTATCGCTGCGCTGGTGTTTGTCGTGTTCGCAGGGGGAATCGAACGCTACCGCCTTACCGATGCGCGCAGCGTCGAAACTCAGGCGGCTTCGCGTGCTGAAGCAAGCCGCGCTGCCCTGGCGCAAACCAATCTCGCACGAGTAAAAGTTGACCGCCTCCTCGCGCTCGATCGCCGGCTGAGAGGCGTCCGAATTTCCGGGTCCATCGTAGCCGAGCACTTCATCGACGTCGCCGATCACCTTCCGCGCGGCGTTTGGTTAACGTCGCTGGCGCGTCGCGAAAAATCCGTCGAAATCGTAGGAAAAGCGGAGGGAGTAAACGCCATCGCGGGCGTCGTGGCCGGCTTGATGGCGGGCAGAACGGTCCATGCGCCGGCCTTGATAAGTGCCGGCAGGGACGACCGATCGCAGGTGATGTCGTTCGAAATGCGCGCGGAGGACCGCCTTTGATGATCGCAAGACGAGCGCTATACCTCTTGAGCTGCGCGGTCTTGGTTGCTAGCTACGGTCTTATAGTGCAGCCTTCAGAGCAGTCCGTGCGCGAAGTCCAAGCGCACGCACGCGACTTATACGACGAAGCAAATGCAAACGAAATCAAGATCCGGCGCAGCGTAGAGTTAGCGATAGCTGCGCGGCGCGTTCGCAACGACATTTCGAAACTCAACGGATCGCCCGCCGCAACCACCGCTTCGGCACTGGAACTGCTGAATTCCCAAGCAAAACACCTCAATGTGGCGGTGCGATCGGTTAGCCCGGATGCCGCAACGCCAATTGCCACGCCGGATGCGGACGGGCTTCAGGGGTTCGTTTGGAGCGTCGGCTTGCGAGGCAGATTTCGGGATATCGTGACAATGCTTGCGGACCTCTCGAAACACGGAGTGCTCATAGGAGTGCAGGACGCCGCGCTAACGGCGCAAGGGGTTCCAAACGAAAAAGCCGGCAGTGCACCGGTTGTCGATGCAAACGTAACAATATCGATCTATCGGCCGGCAAACGGCCTAGTTACGGAGGTCACCAATGCTTCCAGCCCTGCGCGATAGCGAAAGACGGCGGCTCCTGGAGACGGGGTTGATTCTTTGTGGTCTCGCGTTTGCGTTGATGCCGCTGGCTAACACTTCGTCCATCGCCTCGGCGGCTCAAACACAGCCGGTAGGCGCATCGCAAGAACCGTTTGCGCTTCCAGAAGCGTTTCGCTTCCCGCAATTGGAAGCTACGCGCGATCCTTTCGTCCCCGGCCGGGCGATTTTGACGTCGTCCTCGGAGACGCGTTCCTCTGCGGCGCTCGTTCACGCGGTAGTGCTCGGCACAAATCCGCGAGCGCTCGTTGAAGCTGGCGGGACCGTGAAGATTTTAGCCATCGGCGATTCGATCGAAGACGCTACGATTGCTTCCATCGACGCAAACGGAGTCACGCTAAGCAATGGGACGCGATTAGTGCTCGAAGAATCGGAGCGCCCGTGAAGCGCTGGATGGCTGCGCTTTGCCTCGCGCTCTGCTGCGCCGGGCCGGCCCGATCTGAGGCTCCGTTGATGACGATCGACGTTCACGACGCACAAATCGCTGACGTCTTTGCACTTCTTAGCGCGGAATCGGGGATCAACGTAGTCGCCGACAATTCCGTCAAACCGGAGCGCGTGACCCTGCACCTACATGGGGTGACGTTCCAGCAGGCGCTGGACGTACTGGTAAGTTCTCACGGGCTGCAGGTCCGCAAGACCGGCCTGGTGCTCATCGTCGGCGCGGCCGATTCTATGAATCGCCGATATGACAGCGCGAACACGGCGCTAGGTGCGCAAACTATCGTCCTTGGCCTAAAGCACGGCAAACCGGATGACGTTGCAAAAGAACTCGAGGATGCACTGCCTCAAGGCACCGTGATCGTCGCGGACAAACGCACGGGATCGGTCGTTGTTACGGGCGAGGCCACGACGGTAGAACGCGCTCGTCGCTTAGCCGCAGCCCTAGACGTTCCCGCGTACGGCGCCAACAACGGCCTGCAAACCAAGCTCTACCATCTGCGCTACGTTCGAGCCGACGACGCGATCAAGCAATTAAAGATTCTTGCTCCTGAGGGGACGTTTATCACCGATGCGGAGCACAATGCCGTGCTCGTCAGCGGAAGCGATGAACTGCAGGACGTAGCCGTAACGCTTTTCGAGTCAGTCGACCGGCCAAGTCCTCAGGTGCTCTTTGAGGTAAAAGTTGCCGACGTAACGCCGCAAAACGATTCGAGCAACTTCGGGTTGGAGTTCGGCGGTACGGATTTGCTCGGAAACCCCACGCAAGGATCGACTACGTACACGTTTGCTAAAGGCACCGTTCCTCTGAACGTCAGGCTCAACGCGCTCATAACGCAAGGGCGCGCTCAGATTCTCGCGACGCCAAAACTTGTCACACTGAACAACAAAGAAGCAGATTTGCTTATCGGCCAAACGTATCCGATCGTTTTTAACACTTCGGTGCTCGGAGGCCAAAACGTCCAATTCGTAGACATCGGCGTGAAGCTGCGCCTGACGCCGACGATCGGGCCGGACGGCGTTGTAACGGCAGAATTACATCCGGAGTACAGCGAGCTGCTGGGTTTCACATCGACGGGCTACCCCATAATCGCAAATCGAAAGATTGACTCGACGCTGCGCGTCTCCGACTCCCAAACAATCGTCTTGGGCGGCTTGATGCGAGACGTGAGTAACGAAACGCTTGAGAAAGTTCCTGGGCTCGCAGATATTCCCGTTCTCGGAAAGTTTTTTGAAAACAAAAAAGCGAATCACGAACGGGACGAAATCGTATTCATGATTACCCCCCACGTGATCTTTCCCGATAAGCCGGGCACCGGCGTGCGCTAGGGCTTGCAACGGCGCCTCGTTTGGTCTAGCGTGAAGCCAACGGAGGCTTTCGCGATGAACCTAGATCTTGGCGAACATCCCGTCGACCGGCTTGCCGACATGCTTCGGGAAGCCGAGAACGCGCACGGCATCTACGAGAAGCGCCTGGGCCACCGCGACGCGAATTGGCCGAAGTGGTACGCGCGTCACATCATCGACCGGCTCACCGAAAAAGAAGAGTCGCGATCGGAATAAGGCTTCGTCAATTCGTACAGGCGTGCAGCTTGTTCGAATATTCTTCCTGCATGAGATACGATTTGCCGTCGAGGTTGTTTATGTCATCGAAGCTCTGACAGAGGTCCGCAACCTCATCGTTGAACGCAAGATTGTACCAGCCGGATCCCGTGTCGGGGTCGGTCAATGTTTCCGAGAATTCGTGCGAGATCGTTGAAGCGGTGCTGTCCACGAGCGAACTGTTCGGGCCGCCGAAGTTCGTGCAGCTCGGAACGTCTTGGAACGGCAGCACGGTAAAGACCACGTGCCCGACTTTGTCGTTGAACGTACCGCTTGCGTGGTAGGCGCAGAACTGATTTGCAGGCGGATTATCGGGCGAGTAACAATCGGTCGTTTCTTCGAAACACGTATCGACGCCCGGCGGAATGAAGACGTGATAGACATGCGTGTAACCGCTGCCATATTTTAGTGCCGCCGCGTGAACGATGGCGATCAGGTCGCCCTGCGATAGGTAATTGGTGTAGAGCGGTTCGTTCACGGCAAGATTCCCGCCAAACCCATAACGCGCGCTTGCAGTCGTGCCAAGATACTGGTCCAGCACATGAATGAACGTGCTGTTGTCAAAACGATCGATGAAGCCTTGAGGATCGCCCCAGCACGTGCTTGCGCAATTGATGTAAATGTTGTACGAGGTCGCGCGCGGGATCACGACGCCGCCGAAATTTACTAAGTCGGCCGGATAATTGACCGCATCGGGACGGGCCGTGCGTGAAGCCGCCGTGGCGGCCTTCTTTCCGGAAAACGTGTGATATTTAAAACTCGAAACCGATGATGCTGCAGCGGTGTCGGCGCTCGTTATTACGAGTGCCGTCGTGTTGCCACTGGTTGTTGTCGTCGTCGTTCCGCCGGTCGACGGCGGTTGCGAGGTGGCGGCCGGTTGGATTGGGATCGGCGAACCCGAACCACCGCCGCCGCAAGCGCTTAGAAGTACACCCAGAAAGATTGCGCCGATTGAGAGCTTCATTACCCGATCTCTTTGTAAAGACGTAATGGTGGTCGTGTCGGGACTATACCCTTGACTAACCGCCGCTCGCAGGGGCTTCAGGGTTGCTATGCGTTGGGTCCCAATGCCTAAGCATCCCGAATACGGGAATACCGACTTCATGATGCACGACGATGATTCAATCCGCGACGTCGCTTTGTTATTCGCACGGGGCGTGCTCGGCGCCAGTATAGCCGCGCATGGTGCGCAAAAGCTCTTCGGCTGGTTTGGCGGCCCCGGCTTGGAGGGCGCGACCGGATTCATGAAATCACTGGGCTTTTCTGATCCAGCGCAGGCCGCGAAGGCCGGCTCTATTACCGAAATCGCGGCCGGCACGCTTATTGCAACCGGAACCTTTGGGCCGGTCGGCCCGGCGTTACTTTGTGCCGTGATGACGACCGCCGTCGCAACGGTTCATTTCAAGAACGGCTACTGGAATACCGATCAGGGCTTTGAGTTGAACACGATGTACGCTCTTGCCGCCGGCTTGCTCGCACTCAACGGATATGGCCGCTTATCCGTCGATCGCCCGCTCGGTTTGTACAAACGGCGCAACTCGCTCGTAGCGCTGATCGGCCTGGCTGCCGGTGTCGGGGGCGGCATCTTTATGGCGTCGCAGCGCGGCTCGCAGAGCGAAAGTACTCACGCAGACGAAGAAACGCCGCGTGCGGCCGGTGAGATGGGCACCGCCGGCGCCCCGGCACAAAATGTGATTCCGGATCTATAACTTTTTTATGAATCTCTAGGCCGAAGCGCGCAACATTACGGTGGGCCGGTCTGTAACTCGGTCACATCGGAATCGTATCGGAAGGAGCAACCGATCTTGGCGCGCTTCGATACCGTCGTTTCATTCGTCCTTACCGTTTGGCTCGAGGCCCTCTGGCAGCCGCTTATCGTTGCTGCCATTACGTGGGCCGTCCTTCGCGCATTGCGAAATACCAATGCGACCACGCGTCACGCCGTCTGGACTTGCGCGCTCGCTGCCAGCGTAGTTCTTCCGGTCGCATCCGCGATAGCGCTGGCTTCCGGGTACGAAGCCGCGCACGGTCCGGCTGCGTCGCGGTTCACGGTTTGGTTGCCGCAGGCCGTCGTGCTCGCGGTCCTCGCCGTGTGGCCGATCGGCTCTTCCGCGTTGCTGCTTCGTCTCGTGCGAGGATGGGCTCACCTCTCGAAACTGCAGCGAGACGCCTTCACGATAGGCAGCGCGGTGACGCCAAACGGCGTACGGGTCGGCATTTCCAGCGGGATCGACGTTCCAATTGCCATCGGTCTCTTTGATTCGCTAATTTTGCTCCCGGTGAGCCTCGTAGGACAATTGGACCGCGACGATCTCGACCGCATTCTTTTACATGAGCTGGCTCACTTGCGCCGCCGTGACGATTGGACCAACATTCTCCAGCGAACGCTTCAAGCGTTGCTGTTCTTTAGTCCGGGCATCCATCTTATGGCTGCTCAGACGAATCTGGAGCGTGAAGTCGCCTGCGACGATTGGGTGTTGGCGCGCACGCGGGCGTCGCTGCCGTACGCGCGCTGTCTGGCTCGACTCGTCGAGCGAGTCCGCTGGCCGCCGCGATCCGTGCCGGCGCCGGGCGCCTTTAACACCCGGCGGCATATCTCGATTCGAATCGAACGGCTGCTCTCGCCCGACCGCAACGCTTGCGTGCGCCTTGCCGTCGTTCCCGCAATCGCCGGCATTGCGGCAAGCTTCGCATTTGCAATGTTATGTACAACGGTCTTGCCGCGAGTCGCGTCTGTGGATTTCGAGCATTCAGTGGTGTTGCACGGGCCCTACGCATCGCAATGCCCGTTGCAACGGGATGCCAAGTTAAGGAACCAGGGTTGAGGAAGAAGAGTCGATGGTTCCACGCTCGGCGGTCGACGTCTTATTGCGAGACTGAGCGAAGAGTTCGATCATTTTCTGATTGAATTTCGGAATATCGTCGGGCTTGCGGCTCGTAACGATACCGCGATCTTCAACGCAAACTTCGTCGACCCACGTTGCGCCGGCGTTGCGCAGATCCGTTTGCAACGACGGCCAAGAAGTGCAGGTCAAGTCTTTCGCGAGGCCCGTTTCCACAAGGATCCAGGGCGCGTGACAGATCACGGCCAGTGGCATGCCCGCATCGGCCGCCGCCTTCACAAACTCTACCGCTTTGGAAACCGTGCGCAGCTTATCGGCGTTTAGCGCGCCGCCCGGAAGCATCACGGCGTCGAAATCCTTCACATTGGCTTGCTCGAGCGCTAAATCCACCTTGAATTTGTCCGCGGGCGTGTGATGGTTCCACCCTTGTACCTCTGACTGCGGCGAGACGAGCACGGTTTTTGCACCCGCTTCGTCGAGCGCCTTACGCGGCTGGGTCAATTCCACTTGTTCGAACGCGTCTTCCAGAACGATCGCGACGCGCATCCCGTTGAGATTCTGTGCCATAACAGACGGTCTACCCGCTGCAGGCGCCGTCAATAGAAGCGGCCAAGCTTGACGGACTCATGTTCCGGTACCTTACCGCGGGTGAATCTCACGGGCCCGCGCTTGTTGGAATCCTCGACGGTCTTCCTGCGCACTTGCCTCTAGACGTAGAGCGCATCAACGAAACCCTTGCGCGCAGGCAAGGGGGCTACGGGCGCGGCCGGCGCATGCAGATCGAGCGCGACGAGATCGAATTTCTGGCGGGCGTGCGGGGCAGCCGGACGCTCGGATCGCCGATCGCCGTGGTGATTCGCAATCGCGATTTCGAAAATGTGCGCGCGCTGATGGATCCGCTGACCGGCGCCGGAAAGGAACTCACGAATCCGCGACCGGGTCACGCCGATTATGCGGGTGCGCTTAAATACCGGCACCGCGATCTGCGCAATGTTCTCGAGCGAGCGAGCGCGCGTGAAACCGCGATGCGCGTGGCACTCGGCGCGATTTGCGCGCAGTTCCTCGGAGCGCTGCATATTCGAACGAGCAGTTACGTCCATCGCATCGGCGATGTTGAAGCATCCGATATCGCCGCTTTCTCGAGCGGCGATGTGGAAAATAGCGAAGTTCGGTGTCCCGATCCGGATGCATCGCAACGCATGATCGCCGCTATCGATGCGGCCAAGGCGGCCGGCGATACGCTCGGCGGCCAATTCATCGTGCGAGTCGACGGGCTTCCGCCGGGAATCGGCAGCAATCGCCAGCCCGATACGCGGTTGGACGGCGTACTCGCCGGTGCGCTGATGGCAATGCAGACGGTTAAGGCGGTCGAGGTTGGATTGGGCGCGCAAGTCGCGCACCGGTCAGGTGCCGAAGCGCACGATACGTTCGGTATCGAGAACGGCGAAGTTGTGCGCGCAAGCAATCGCGCCGGCGGTATCGAGGGCGGCATGAGCAACGGTCAAACGATCCTCTTGCGCGTGTCGGTAAAGCCAATTCCCACCCTCATGAAAGCGCTGCCATCGGTAAATCTTCACGAGGGAAGCGATGCGCCGGCAACGATCGTTCGCAGCGACGTCTGCGTGGTTCCGGCCGGCGCAATCGTCGGTGAAGCGATGGTTCGTCTTGCGCTCGTCGCGCCGGTGCTGGAAAAATACGGCGGCGATTCGCTGGAAGAAACTCTGGACAATTTCCGTCGCGCAAGCGCGGCGGCGCAGTCGCTATTCGATCGACCGGTGAAGGAGGGCGTATGAAGCAGCACTTGGCACTCGTCGGATTCATGGCTGCCGGCAAATCGACGATTGGAAAGAAGCTCGCACGCAAACTGAATTGCGCTTTTTTCGATACCGACGATCTCGTGGTTAAAGAGCATGGGCAGATTTCAGATATTTTCTACAACGAAGGTGAGCACGCGTTTCGCGATTACGAGCACGCCGCAGTAGCCCAAGTGCTCGATGGCGGCGATCCCGGTGTGGTTGCGCTCGGCGGGGGCGCACTGACGCACGAACCCACCCAGAAACTGCTGAAGAAGCGCGCGTATCGCATTTTCATCAAGGTGTCGGCGGAAAACGTCGTGGAGCGGTTGCGGCGCAGCAAGCGCGTGCGCCCGCTGCTCGGCCCGACGCCGCCACTTTCGCGCATCAAAGATCTATACAAAAAGCGCATGCCGCAATACGCGCACGCCGATCTCGTCGTGGAAGCCGATAACATGAGCACGACGCAGATCGTAGATACGATCGTCGAGTGGTTGCACAAGAAGAAGATTCAGCTCGCGTGAACGGCAGTTCCGAATCGATTACCAACGACGATCTTGGCTATCGCATCGTCGTTGCCGATGACGCGCGCCCGGAGCTATTTCGCTGGTTGGAGCACCGCGGCCAGCGCTTTGTGGCGGTCTATGATGCACAACCTGACGTAGCGGCCATTGCCCGCGGCGTCGGGAACCATTCGCTTTGCCGAGGCGTGCTTCCGTTTGCACTCGGTGAAGCGCGCAAGCGCCTGACGACGGTCGAACGCGTCTATGAAGCCTTGATCGAGGCCGGCGCGGATCGCGAAACGCTTCTCGTCGGCATCGGCGGAGGCGTCGCCGGAGATCTTTTCGGGTTCGTTGCGTCTACTTACATGCGCGGAATTGCCTACGCGCACGTTGCCACCACGCTCGTATCGATGGTCGACGCGTCGATCGGCGGAAAAACCGGCATCGACTTGCCGTCGGGCAAGAACCTAGCCGGGACGTTTGCCGATCCGGTTGCGGTCTTCGCACACGTCGACGCGTTACAAACGCTGCCGTACCGATCGTTGCGTGACGGGCTCGCTGAAATGCTAAAAGCAGCCGTCATCGAAGGCGACACGCTCTTTGAATCGCTGGAAACGCTTGCACCGCATCCATTCTGGCGATGGCCCTGGCTCGAAATCGTTGCGTCTGCGATTAAGGTGAAGACGATGATCGTCGTAGACGATCGCATGGAACGCGGCATGCGCCAACTGCTCAATCTCGGACATACCTTTGGACACGGGCTTGAACGCGCGAGCAACTATCGCATTTCTCATGGTGCCGGCGTAGCCTTAGGACTCCGCGCTGCCGGGCTTCTTGCCTTGCGTTCCGGGCGGTACACGGAAGCCGATCACCTACGCGTCTTGGGCACTATGGCGCTGCTTCGAATGCCGCTGTCCACGAATTTGCCGGCCGATGCGGTTTTCAAGGCGATGCAAAGCGACAAGAAGCGGCGCGATAACAAGTTGCGTTTTGTGCTGCCACGCGCGATCGGCGACGTTGAGTATGGCGTCGTCGTTTCCGACCGGCTCGTCAAAGCGACCCTCCAGGATCTTCGCCGGCCGCCACAAGATCTTGGCTAAGATTCGCACGGTTGAGGCGTTGGCAGCGATTCGCTCGTCCCGATTCGATTTGCCGCTCACGTACGCTGCCGAAAATTTCGAGCTCGAAGTGGGCGATATCGTGCGCGTTCCACTCGGCAATCGTGAGATGCTGGCATTCATCGTCTCCCCCGTGCGTGAGATGGAAGCGGATCCGCGCATCAAGCCCGTCGCTGAAAAGCTTACCGTGCCTCGCGCATTTGACGAAGTCGGCCTCCGGCTCGCGAAGTTCGTTGCGGAGTATTACGTATGCACCCTCGGGGAAGCGCTTGGCGCAGTGGTGCTCTCCGGAGCCATCCCGCGCGTGGTGGACAGCTTCGTTCGCGCGGTTTCGCAACCAAATCCGCAGCGCTATCCCTCGGTGCCGGCACGGCTCGTGCGCCTCATGTGGGAAGAGTTTCCCGACGGCTTCGCGCTCGAGACGTTCTTGCGGCATCCCGAAGCGCGCCGAACCGGCGATCGGGCGGCCTTGCTTCGGTACGTGCAAAACGTCGTGCGCAGCGGCGAGCTAAAGCGCGAACGGCGCTTCGTCGATCCGCGCACGCACGAGTACGTCGTTCGCGTGCTTTTTCCGGGTGACACACCCATTAAAGGGCGCAAGGCCGAAGCGCTCGCCGAATTCGTGCGCGAGCAGCCCGGCGTGCCGCGTGCCGATGCGCTCTTGGCGGGCTTTTCGAACGCGGTCATCGCACGCGCCGTAAAGAGCGGCGCATTGATCGAACGCGAAGTCGCGCCGGATGCCTCGCGTAAACGCATAGCGCCTGCGCCGCCCCCATTTCCCCCGACGGATGAGCAGCGGCGGGCTCTCGAAACAATCGACGCGTGGCTCGATGCCGGTGCCTATGCCGAGGCACTGATTCATGGCGTTACCGGTAGCGGCAAGACCTACATTTACGTCGAGGCGATCAAGCGGGTCGTGCGCGAAGGCGGCCGTGCGATCGTCTTGGTTCCGGAAATTTCGCTTACGCCGCAGACTGCGCGGCGCTTTGAGGAAGCCTTCGGCGAACGAGTGGCCGTGTTGCACTCCGCCCTTTCGGAGCGCGAGCGTTTCGATGCGTGGCAAGCCTGCATGCAAGGGCAAATCGATGTCGTCGTGGGTGCCCGCAGCGCCGTTTTCGCCCCGCTTCCCGACGTACGTTTGTTGATCGTCGATGAGGCACACGAAACGTCGTACAAACAAGACACTGTTCCGCGCTACCATGCAATCAACGTTGCTCGCGAGCGCATGCGCGCGGTAAACGGCATCTTGCTGCTTGGCAGTGCCACTCCGTCGCTCGAGTCCTACGAAGCGGCCCTGCGGGGCCGTATTGCCTTGATCGAGCTAACCGAACGGGCCACGGCACAACCGATGCCGAGCGTGACCGTGATCGATTTGGCGAAAGAGTTCGAAGCCGGAAACAAACGCATTTTCAGCAGCGCGCTCGTGCAGGCGTTGGAAGATCGGTTGCAACGCGGTGAAAAAGCGGTGCTTTTCGTGAACCGCCGCGGAAGCGCGGGGTTCTTACTGTGCCGCTCCTGCGGGTTCGTGCCGGAATGCCCGCGTTGCTCCGTGTCGCTTGCCGCGCACCGGACGGAACGCCTGCTGCGTTGTCACTATTGCGATCACCAGCAGCCCTTGCCGGCGACGTGTTCGTCATGTGGAATGGCGTCGATTCGCGAACTCGGCGTTGGAACGGAAAAAGTGGCTGAAGAAGTAACGCATCTGTTTCCGTCGGCGCGCGTGCAACGCATGGATTCGGATACGACGACACGTGTCGGCGATCACGCGCGAATCTTGTCTCAATTCGAAGCCGAAGGCGACGTCTTGGTCGGAACGCAGATGGTCGCCAAAGGCCTCGATTTTCCAGCGGTGACGCTCGTCGGCGTTGTAGCTGCGGATGTCGGCTTGCACGTTCCGGATTTCCGGGCCTCCGAGCGCACCTTTGGTCTCGTTTCACAGGTGTGCGGAAGGAGCGGCCGCGCGAAGCCGGGCGAAGCCATCGTCCAAACGTACTCGCCGTCGCATCCCGCAATCGTCTACGCGGCGAATCACGACTATGCCGGCTTCGCCGCGGTTGAACTGGAAGAACGGCGAGCGATGCGTTTTCCTCCCTATGCAAGGCTTGCGTATCTCGGCGTGATGGGGCGCAACCGCGACGAAGTCCGTGCAACCGCCGAGCGTTACGCAGCCATTTTGCAACAGCCGGAGATCGAAGTTCTTGGCCCGGCGCCCTATCCGATAGCGCGTCTGAACAACGAATGGCGGTTCCGAATCGCGCTGAGGACCCTAAAGCCCAAACTCGCGCGAGCCGCAATTCGGGAACGCGTTCTGCCGCTGGCACGCAGCGGCCGGACGACGCGTCTCGCCGTCAATGTCGACCCATAAGGAAAAGGAGCTGCACATGCGGGCCACCGTGTTTATCGACGTTCTTTCTCACTGGTGCTTGGCGGCGGTACCGGCTGTGCAATCGCTTTATGACAACGGCATCGAGGTCGAAGTTGTGATTGCCCCTATCGGCGATGGAAAACCGATGGGCTTGCCGGCAGAAGCTGAAGCATGGTTTTACAGGCGCGGCACGCGCGCGTACGCGATGGAGTTGAAGCCGGCGTGGTACGAGCACGAAACCACGACAACGTGGCATGCGAATGCCGCCGTCGCGGCCGGCGCCACGCTCGGTGCCGATAAATGGCGTTTGTCATGCGCCGTAATGTCCGAGGCGATGCAAGGCGGCGCGCTGTTCGGGCGTCCTGAAATCGTCTATGGATTCGTCGGCGAGTTGCTCGGCGTGGACGCCGCCGAGCTCCAGTGCATCGCCGAAACACAACAAGTCGCGGACCTCTTGCGCGACGGAAACCGGCGGCTGGCAAAGGCCGGCGGCGACGAACGGCCTACGTTCAAACTGGAAAACACGAGCGGCGACTTCGCCTTGTTGAAGGGGTTGTGGCAGCGCGACGCCGTGGATGCGTGCATACGCGCGCTGCATGGCGATGAATCTGCTTATGCAGCGGCCGGGACGCCGCCCAGTTTCCCGTAACGCCTTACGCTACCGCGTCGGCATCACGCTGCGGTAATGCGTGCGTCGGGCAGTGAAGCTGCTCGATTCGTTTGATTCCCGGCCACTTCGCCGGATCGATTCGAACCGGGCGGCGGCCTTGCTCTCCTTCCGTTTCGTGAAGCCGGTGGTAAAGCTCCAACATGGCAGCGCGTTCACCGGTAATTTCGATGCATCGCCCGCCGGCATCGTGGCCGAACGCGAATCCGTCGCCGCCCGGCGGAACGATTACGGCCTCTACGGCGATTTCATGCTTGGCTTGAGCCATGCTGAGCGTTGTACCCAGTGCATGGAAATCTAACGAAGCCGACCGATTCCACTCGTCATGCGTAGTGCCGTGGTTGGAAAAAGCAGCTGCGAAAGCAACAAACCGGCAACCAGCTCAATAGCGGCCGTCGCGGCATTGGCGGCGAGGGGCGCCGCGGCGCTTATGTTTTGTTGAAACGCAAAGAGCACGCTCTCGTAACTGAGGCTGCCCGGAACGAGCACCAATAGCGCGGGCACAAGCATTACCGGTTGCGGTACTCGTAAAAATCGCGCGCCCATATTCGCGACGACGCCACAGATGAACGCCGCACCGAAAGCTGCAACTTGATGCACCGCCGTAAGGCCGAGCAGATGCGAAGTAAGCAACGCTACGAAACTTGCTGCGAAAACCCAAATGAAATCCCGTAAGCGCGCATCGAGATCGATCGACAAACCGGTGGCCATGAGAATCGACGCAAGAATCCACCACCGTCCGGCTACGGCGTGCGTGTGCACGTCGGCGCTTTGTAGCAAAGACGGGCCGACAACGGCAAATCCGAGCAATGCTCCGCAGCCAAGCGCGAGCAGAACTAGGAGAACTTTGCCAAGACGTGCCACGCCCGCGACAAGATCCCCGTTAGCTAACTCGTGCAGCGCCAGGGTTAACGAGTAGCCCGGCAGCAAAACTACGACGCCGGCAACGATGGAAATGTAGATGTTCGTGGGCCCGATGAAGTGCGTGAACGCCGCGACGATCAGCGTTCCGGCAAAGGCCGCGATGACTTCGAAAAGCCGCGCTACGGTTTCATTTTGCGTCGCAATCGCGGAGATGATGCCGGTGAATGCGCCGATGCATCCTGCGACAATCAACTCGCGAATCCCGCCGGAAAGCAGAATGCCGACGCCCACGGCAACGATCGCCAGCGCCGGAATCTCCCACAGGACGTTGAGCCCCGGCCACCGCCGGTCGATATTATCTACTTGAACGGCGGCTTCTCGGTAGTCGATCTTGCCTTCGCGCAGTTCGTCATAAATCACGTTCAGTATAGAAATTTTGCGAAGGTTTACGCGCCCTGGATCGAGCCGCATCATTACGACCTTTTGATTCCAGCGCGGACCGACGGCCAGCGTGATATTCGTGGGCAGCGCGAAGATCTGGACGGAGAGACCGATGGCTTCGGCGATGCCCGTCAGAGTGGCTTCAAGAGCATCGGTTGCGACGCCGGCGAGATGCAGCTCGCGCGCCATGGTCGCAAGAAAAACGGCCTTCGGGTCGTCGGCGATCTGGCTCACGCGCTCCTAGTACGACGTAAAAAAGAACCCGCCTGGATGCCAGGCGAGTTCTATCGAATGTTGCGAAAAAGCGGTTACTTTTTCTTGGAGCCCTTCTTGGTGCGGGCGCTCTTCGAAGAGGTCTTCTTCGTAACGACCGGCGCCGCAGCAGCGCGCGTCATCGCTTTCGCGAGGCGCGACTTCTTGCGAGCCGCCTTGTTCTTGTGAATCACGCCGCTTTTTGCTGCTTTGTCGAACGCGCTCTCGACCGTCTTCACGGCCTCGCCATCTTGCGCGGCAACGACCTTCTTGAAGATGGTCTTAAGACGCGTCTTCACATCCTTATTCCGGATGGTGCGCTTCTCGGTTTGACGCATCCACTTTTCAGCGGCCTTGATGTTCGGCAAAGTAAAAGAACTCCTAACGGCTAGGGGGCAACGCCGCGTAGTATAACACAGACCTTTTCGATGGTCCAGCCTTCCGCCGTCAGCTGGGCTCCAAAAGGATCCTTCGGTAGCTCTGATATCGGCTCTCGGCAATCCGGCCGCCCGCCACCGCGCCCTGGACGCCGCAATCCGGCTCCTGGAGGTGAGTACAGTCGGTAAAGCGGCAGCTTGCCGCGGGTCCCGGCATCTCGCGGAACCCGTGAACGAGTTCTTGCGGCTCGATCCTGCCGAGGCCGAACTCGTTGACGCCCGGGCTATCTATAAGGAAGCCGTCTTCCATCCGGTATAGTCGAGCCGTCGTGGTCGTTTGCCGGCCGAGACCGTAGCGGCTAACTTCGCCGACGCTCGCGTCGCCGCCGAGCGCCTTGAAAATCGAACTCTTCCCCACGCCGGATATTCCGCACAACAGCGCATGCCGCCGGTGAATCGCGTCACGAAGCGCTTCGACGTTCGTTGCCGTTTTCGGGTTTACCACGATCGTCCGGTATCCGAGCGACTCGTACGTCCTTATAAGACGCTCGCGCTCTTCATCGGAGGCGAGATCGGGTTTGGTGAAAACGACGATGGCGTCTATGTCTTGGAGTTCCGCGAAAGCGAGAAGTTGATCGAGTGTAACGAGGCGCGGCGCCGGATCGGCAAGCGCGGTAACGGTAGTAAGCGTATCGACGTTCGCCGCCATCGTTTTGGTGCGACCGTCGATCGAGCGGCGCTCCAACGTAAAACTTCGGTCTTCCGATCTATCGACGACGGTTTTGCCGTCCTCGAGCACGCGCACGTGAACCACATCGCCCGGAACCGGCATAAAGCGCTTTCCGGTCATCCGCCGCAATTGCGCGACGCGAGGTTGCAATTCGTCGTCCAGCACGACCCAAGCGGCGTTTTTGCCGGTCGAGACGACAAGCGCGCGGCGAGTATCGCTCATTCGCAAGATTGCAGGCGCGCCGCGGCAAACGATGCAGGCACAGTGGGCGAATTCACCCTGCGTTACCGTTCGATCCCCGACGACGCTGAAACCGGCACCGTCGACGCGGTCGTACGCAGGCATAACGGCCGGATAACGTGGCAACGCAACGCTCGACCAGCCTGCGCGTATGCGTTGGTAGAAGAAGCGAGCGATGCGTGCGCGGGGGAGCTAGCCTCCGTCGCAACCGCTGAAATCGTCGATTCGCCTCTCATCGCCCTTGCAGTTTCCCCCCACGCCGCAGAAGCCTTGCCCGTACTGCGGCATGCACTGGGCGGCCCCGGCGCACCCTCCGGCATCGCTCGATGCGAAACCGAAGGCGACGCCGTGCTGGTCGAGTGGAACATGGAGCGCACGAGCGCGTCGTTTATCATGGCGCTTATCGACGTGGAACTTTCCCGCTTCGGCGGCGGGCGTTCTAGCCGTCTGCTCGCACCATTGCCGCTTTCGTGGTCGGCGAAGATTGCCTCCGAAGGGTTGGACGCCCCGGAAATCGCGCCCGACCGCGTATTGGAAGCCTTGCTGGAGCAGCATCGTGTCACTGATTAATTCGATGCTTTCCTACGTCGGCATTACCGACGTCCTCGATATCGCCGGCACCAGCGTGTTGATCTACTATGTCTTGCTGCTCATCCGCGGCACGCGCGCCGTTCAGATTATCACCGGGCTGATGGTCCTCGTCGGTCTTTTGGGTCTGGCCGGCCTGCTGCATTTGATTTTACTGGGAACGATTCTCCAACTGCTCGTGGTCGGCGCGGCCGTCACGTTGCCGATCGTTTTCCAACCGGAACTTCGCCGGGCGCTCGAACAGATTGGTCGCGGTGGCCTGTTGCACATCGGCGAAGATATCGCCGACTGGACGCGCCCGGAAGATGCGTCGATTGCCACGCTGTCGCGCGCCGCGTTTTTGCTTTCACGCAACAAACTCGGCGGTTTGATTGTCATCGAGCAGCAAAGCGGCCTCAAAGAATTCGTCGAGAGCGGCACTCTGCTTAACGCAAATCTATCCGCCGAACTGCTGCTGGCGATTTTCATGCCCCGGTCGCCATTGCACGACGGCGCCCTAATCGTCCGCGAAAATGTCGTCGAAGCGGCGGGCTGTTTTTTACCGCTGGCGGAGCAGTCGCTCGCGGAACGCCGCGTCGGCACGCGGCATCGCGCGGCGCTGGGACTGACCGAACAGACGGACGCCGTTGTGATCGTGGTGTCGGAAGAAACCGGCGCCATTAGCATCGCACGCGAGGGCAAACTTTCGCGTCCGGTCGAAGAAGAGGCTCGCTTAAACAAAGTGCTCCTCGCCGTGACGCGCCCGCCGCGCGACCATCGACGCCGAGCCAACGACCTCGTGTCGCATCTTCGCGCCCGCCTGGCGCCGCGTCGCGGCGAAGGAAACGTCCGTGCAGATCATCCGAAAGAACTTCGGACTTAAAGTTCTCTCGCTTGCGCTCGCCATTATCGGCTGGGCGTATTTTCGTTTCGCTAGCAATCCGGTAATCGCCGCGCACTTCGATCAGCAGATTTCGGTGCCGATCCTCGCGGCGAATTTGCCCGTTGGCTACATCGCGCATTTCAGCGAAAAAGACGCCGTGGTAACGGTTGCATCTAAGCCCGGCGAAGCGCCGGTGAAACCGGAGGAGATCAAAGCGGTCCTCGACTTGTCAAGCAAAACGCCCGGCGTCTACAACGTGCCGATCGCGCTAGTGGCGCCGCATATCGCGGTTCAGAGCCTTTCGCCTGCGTCGGTCAGTTTAACCATTGAGAAGATTGACGAGCGTGCTTACCCTCTTGCGTATCACTACGTCGGCAGCGATCAGAACGCGATCGTCGTGGGCGACAACCACACGACGCCATCCAGCGTGATCGTTCACGGACCCACCGGGCTGCTCTCGCAAGTGACATCGGTGCGCGTCGACGTTCCGCTCGCGCCCTCCCCGCAGACCTATGACGCAATGGTACGTCCGGTCCCGGTGAACTCACTTGGGCAGGAGATTGCCGGGCTGGAGGTCGCACCGGACTTGGTGCGGGTGCAAATCGACTTCGTTGCCGGAACTGGAGCAAAAACCAAACCGTGAGCCGACTCTTTGGAACCGACGGCGTGCGCGGCGTCGCAAATGCCGACCTAACGCCGGAGCTGGCGTTCAAAGTTGGGCGAGCCGGCGCGACGGTTCTCGCGCACATGAGCGACCGCCACCGGCCGGTGATCGTGGGGCGCGACACGCGTCTTTCCGGAACGATGCTCGAGGCAGCCATCATTGCGGGCATTACGTCCGTCGGCCGCGATGCCGTGTCGGTCGGCGTCGTACCGACGCCGGCGGTCGCGCGCATTACCGTCGCGGAGAAGGCTGCGGCCGGCGTGATGATCAGCGCTTCGCACAATCCGATTGCGGACAACGGCATCAAGTTTTTCGGGCCGGACGGGTTCAAGCTTTCCGACGACATAGAAATCGAAATCGAATCGTTGCTCGAGAGCACCGGGCTTCCGCGGCCGACCGGAACCGACATCGGCGTTGCGCGCGTCGCGCAAAACCTTGGAAAGTACTACTACGAAGAGCTCTATAGCACGGGCGTCGATCTTTCGAGCCTGCACATCGTGGTCGATGGCGCGTACGGCGCTGCTTACGCAATGGCGCCCTACGCCATGCGTAAGATGGGCGCGATCGTCACCGAGATCCATTGCGAAAACGATGGCGCGCGCATCAACGTGAACTGCGGCGCGACGCACCTCCGATCGCTCCAAGAATCCGTCCGTCAACTGGTTGCCGACGGAGAACAGCACGTGATAGGGGTCGGGTTCGACGGCGACGCCGACCGCGCGCTTTTCGTCGACGAAACCGGTGAAATCGTCTCAGGCGATCACGTGATGTTCGCGATCGGGAAGTACTTGCACGAACGCGGCCAGCTCGCGGGCGACACCATCGTCGGAACGGTTATGAGCAACATCGGCTTCGAGCGCGCGCTTCAAAAACACGGCATGCGGCTTTTGCGCGCGGCCGTGGGTGACCGCTATGTGCTCGAACAGATGCGCGCCGGCGGGTTTGTCTTGGGTGGCGAGCAATCGGGCCACATCATCGATTTGCGCCGCAATACCACGGGCGATGGACCGATGACGGCGATGACGCTCTTCGGAATCGTGAGCGAAATGAAGACGCGTTTGCACGATTTGGTGAGCGAAGTGGTGGTTGCGCCGCAAGTCTTAGTCAACGTGCGCACCCCACGTAAAGACGTGCTGGAATCCGACGCCGTGCGCACCGCCATCGCCCAAGCCGAAGCCATTCTCAACGGCTGCGGTCGCCTGCTCATCCGCCCTTCGGGCACCGAACCTCTCATCCGCGTAATGGCCGAAGGCGATGACCGGGAGCAGATCGAGCGCGTTGCCGCCGACCTAGCAGGCGAGATCGAGGCCGCGGCCCGCGCTTTGTAAAGATAGCGTCCAAGCAAGAGAGGAATTCGGGCGTCTTATGGTGTACCATATGGCCCATCAAGCCGTGGATCTTAATTTCCACGGCACCTACGCCTGCACAAGATCACTGAATCGGGATTGGCATCCCGAGCGGGGGACTCCCAAGGGTAGGGGTGAATGGACCGGTCGGTCCTAGGGCGATCTTTCCCGTCCGAACCCGTCAACTAACCTCGCAAGTGTTGTGAAAGAGGAGCTTTTTCTTGCGTCAAGCGTTAGCTGCCGGGGCTTTTGCCCTGTTGCTCGCCGGATCTTTTGGTTTTGCGCGAGCCGACGAAACGATCGTCAAACCAGCTAATACCGCCAACGTCGTTGCTACCACCGAGATGGCCCAAAGCCCCGACGTGGAAGCCTGGACCGCGCATCTCATCGTGAACAGCCGCAGCGAACACCGTGGTAAGAACGGTGAAATCGGCCGTTTTGCGGGCGGCGTACTCGCCCGTACCTCGAAGATTGCGCAGCAACTCACGCGCAGCGCTCTGCGATTCCTCGGCACGCCGTACGTTTTCGGCGGCACGAGCACGTCGGGCTTCGATTGCTCCGGCTACGTCCAACACGTCTTCGCGATGCTCGGCATGAGCTTGCCGCGGACGGCGGACGCGCAGTACGACGCAGGCCACCGCATCGTGGGCGCCATGCGTGCCGGCGATCTCGTATTCTTCCATACCTACGAGCCCGGTGTGTCGCACGTGGGTATCTACATCGGGAATGGTCAGTTCGTCCACGCAAGTTCGAGCCACGGCGTGATGGTCTCGAAGCTGAGCGACTCCTATTGGGCGGCGCGCTATGTCGGCGCGAAGCGGCTGATCGCGGCCCGATAGAAACCCCAACCGACCGCGTAAGCGCGGAACAGCGGATAGCCGCGCTCGCTTACCTGGTTTGGCCAGTGGCGGTCTACGATCGCATCGCGCGTCGACCGGACGCGTCGAATTGGTACCGGGTTCATATGAGACAAGCGCTCAAGTTCGGCAATGCAGCCGTACTTGCAGCGCTTGTCGCGTTTCTCTGGCCGCTGATCTTGAGTTTCTTCGTGACGAGTGTTGCGGCGACGATCTGGATCTACGCCCTTGCGATGTTGATCGATATTGCGCTCTTCGTCTTATGGCTCATTGCCGCCATACGGTATAGTCAGCGAGCAGGTCGCGGGGAACTCTTCGAGATCCCTTGGCTCTCCCGCACAGGGAAGCCGCCTCGCATCTCGTAATCTCCGTGGTCGCTTCCGGCCCCGACTGCGCATTACGCCGCGTAATGGGGTTTCCGCTGACGCGGAAACAAATGGAAGCACAGAGTGTGCGTGCAGCGCCAGCTGCGTAATGGGGCGTAGCCAAGCGGTAAGGCAGTGGACTTTGACTCCACCATGCGTTGGTTCGAATCCAGCCGCCCCAGCATTGTAAGACTCGCAGACGCGCGAGTCTTCTTTTTTGGGGGACCCGGCGGCTTTGCCGCGGGGGGCGCGCAGTTGCGAAGCAACGGAGTGCGGTTAAGGCTTGGGGGTCCCCGAAGCGCAACGCGCTTTGGGGCACGGCAGTGGACTTTGACTCCGCCATGCGTTGGTTCGAATCCAGCCACCCCCAGCATTGTAAGACTCGCAGACGCGCGAGTCTTCTTTTTTGGGGGACCCGGCGGCTTTGCCGCGGGGGGCGCGCAGTTGCGAAGCAACGGAGTGCGGTTAAGGCTTGGGGGTCCCCGAAGCGCAACGCGCTTTGGGGCACGGCAGTGGACTTTGACTCCGCCATGCGCTGGTTCGAATCCAGCCACCCAGCATGACTCGCAGAACATTTGAGGCTGTTTTTTGGGACCCCCGCCCGCTTTGCCCGCCAGCATTTAGGCACTCGCATCGGACTCCATGCGGCTCTCCTGTACTTCTCTTCCGAGCGGTACAATGATCTTGGGCTTTTTGTGCGTTCTAGCTCGAGATGGAGGGCTCGCGCATGTATCACACCGATCTACGCTTTTATACGACCACATTCGCGCTGATTTTTCTGGCCGGTTGCGCCGGGGGCGCGTCTTCTATCTCTTCGGGAGCGAATTCAAAGTCGGTTCTTCCCGCGGCAGTATCGCAAGCAATGACGACTGCCTCGCTAGCGAGTTGTTCCGTGATCGCTACCGCGCTGGGTCAGGGCGGCTCGAATCGCATTCAGCAAGCCGTTCCGATAAGTTCGAGCGACACTTGGTTCTTGGAACAAGACCTCGGCAGCGGCGTTCTGTCTGTCGATCACGCCGTGCCGGGCGCTGCGCACTCGACTGTGCTAAAGCCATTTGGGATGACGCGAGTCGTTGGGGCGTTCATGCAAGCGTTTACCGACAACGATATTTGGGTTGTTGGAAATTCTGGCGGATACACCGGCACCTACTTGCTTGTTGCACACTGGGACGGCGCACGCTGGTCTCAGGTCACGCTCTCCGGGCCAAATTCCGCCCACTTTTCGCCGCGCGCATTGAGCGGGCTATCGACGAACGACCTGTGGATTTCGGGCGAGAACGATTACGCCGCAGGGAACGCGCGACATCTCGAGTTAGCGCACTGGAACGGCGCGACGCTTTCCGTTGTAGCGGTGGAACCTTATCCAGGAAATGCGGGGCCATTGCTCGAGTTTTCGCCGGCGAATATTTGGGCCGTGACAGACGGCTATGAGAACCAGATCTATGCGGCCCAGTGGAACGGTTCGCGATGGGGGACGACTCACGTTCTCCCGGCAGTTCCGGGACAAACCGAAGCGAACGTCGTTCCGGTCCAGATGGCTGCCACTGGGCCGGATAATATTTGGCTCATCGGTTTACAAGGAATAAATGTCGGCACGCCAGAGCAGACGTACTTCGGCCGCATATGGCGCTACAACGGGCAATGGCAACCGTACGTCTTCACGCAAACGGGCTCCGAGTCCATTTTTCAAGGCGTCGCACCACTGGATGAAAAGCGCACGGTAATCTCAGCGTCAAACGGCCCCGGCATCACACTGTACGGCTATAGTGGAAGCGACCGTTTCCACTCGATTCCCAATGATCTGCCGCAGTATCCGTTTCCGGCCGGTCCACTGGCGATCGTCCCCGGTACGTCGCACTTTTGGGAGCCGACGATGTTGTCGAGCACTAGTGACGCTATGGACCTAGTTTCTTGTCAATGACCTTCGAAAGTGAGTCACGCGGCATGCGAACGAAGAGTAACCCGTTTAGCACGTTCATCTACCTCGCGATGATTCGTCGTTCAGGATGACGCGGGGAAGAGTTCCGCCTCGACAAAGACTTCGACATTGTTGCGGATCGCGTTGGAGATTGGGCAAGCACTCTCGGCTCGGGCGGCAAGTTCGGCGAATTGATCTTGAGTCAAGCCCGGAACGTCGCCGGTTACGCGAAGGCGTGAGCGCGTGACTTTGAATCCCTCGCCGGCTTGATCGATCGTGACAACGGCTTGGGTGTCGATGCTTTTTGGTTGATGTCCCTGGCGCGTAAGGAAGAACGTCAGCGCCATGCTGTAGCACGCTGCATGCGAAGCGGCAAGAAGCTCCTCGGGATTAGTGCCGGGCTGATCGCCGAAGCGCGTTTGAACGCTGTAGGGAACCTCCGGCAGCGCGCCGCTGGTGAAGGAGACGTTTCCGCTGCCGTCCTGACCGCCGGCCCAAACGGCTTGTGCGCGTCTGTTAAATGCCATAAATCAGCGTTATGGGCCGGTTCGCACATCGCCCTCTTGCTTGCCCGATTCGTTCGAAAACGCGTATGTATAAGCCATGGACGCACTGCGAACGGCAGCGGCCTTGGCGGCCATCTTATCCGCTACCGTCACGATGGCAAATGGCGACGAAAGCACGGGATCCGTGTTCGGACGCGTGTATTTTGAAGGCACGAAACGTCCCGTCTGTAATTTGGCGGTGCACCTCTATTCGAATCGCGAACCGAATCAGCGAACGCGAACGCGCAAGGACGGATCGTTCTTGTTCTTGGCGGTATTCCCGGGATACGTTACCGTGGCCGTCCCGCGCGCCGCATCTCAACGCATCGAGGTGCATGCGAATCTGGAGAGCGACGCAACGTTCCACGTGCGCCGTGGTTACGACGCAGAAACCCGTCCGTTGGTCTGCAGCACTTCGTCAATGAGCCCGTAATCGAGCGCTTCCTGGGCGCTCATGTGGTAGTCACGCTCGAGATCCCGCAGAATCTTTTGTTCGTCATGACCCGTTCGCTCCGCGTAAATTCCGGCAAGAGTCTTCCGCGTCGCAATCAAGTCGCGTGCATGAATTTCGATGTCGGTAGCTTGTCCGCCCAACTGGCCGACCCACGGCTGGTGAATCAAAACTTTACTAAAAGGCAGCGCCATCCGTTTGCCTTTTGCGCCGCCCACCAATAAGAGCGACGCTGCGGAAGCGGCAAAGCCGGCGCAGATTGTCGCGATTTGCGGTTTGATGAACTGCATCGTGTCGTAAATCGCTAAGCCGGCCGTTACGCTGCCGCCAGGGCTGTTAATGTACAGATCGATGTCGCGATCGGGATCCTCTTTTTCGAGGAACAGCATCTGCGCCATCACGAGGTTGGCAAGAGTATCGTCGATTGCGCCGCCGACGAAGACGATGCGGTCTTTGAGCAGACGCGAATAGATGTCGTAGGCGCGCTCGCCGCGCGACGTGTTCTCGACAACCGTTGGAACTAAGTGGCCCATATGCCGCTTATAACACGCGCGAACCGGCTTTAGAACCAGATTCCCGGCAAAAGCGGCCAGTTCAAGGCAGGGTGAAGCGCAACGGACATCCGAGTACCGTGTATGAACACGCTGACGGTAGAGCAGCAACGCCGCATCCTCGCGTTGCTGGAAGAGGGATACAGCCTTCGTGAAGTAGAGCGTTTGACCGGGCACCGCCGCGAAACCGTATCGCTATACGGGCGTCTCGCCGGCGTTCTTCCGCTGCGCGAAAGCGACGGTAAGTCGATGGCCTGCGCCGCATAGCGCGCAGATCTGGATTCGCTTAGCTTACCGAGCGAATCGTCCAGAAATCGTATGCCATGTCGGCGTTCGTTGCAAAGGCGTACGGCATCGTGAAGAAACCGTCTTTTCCAAACGTTGTGCCAAGCGAGTTCTGAATTAACAGCGTTTGAGCGGCATCGTCGTAGCCAACGGCCATTACGGCATGACCGCCGAGAAGCGTGTCGGTCTTTTCCGGTAACGGCAACGCTCCCGTCTTTTCCGCGGCGGTAAACGATTCTTGATAGATCTGCATGCCGAAAACGAACGCGAAACCTTCAGCCAGGCACGCTCGCAAATGATCGACGTTCTGTTCGATGCGATAGTAGCCGATGGCGTGCGTTGATGCGTTTTCGTAGCACGGCGCCGGCGGTTCAAGCTCGACGTTTTCGACTGTATACGGCCACAGCGTCTCGGCGCACACGCCCGTCTTCGTAGCGATCTTCAATGCCGTGCGAATGGACGAACCGCAATCTTTCGGCAACGTTCCGTCAGCTTTACGCTCGTTGTAGTAAACGAAGAGTCGCGACGGCAATTCGATTGGGCGCTCTTCGAGTTTCGCCATGAACGTGAGCAACGATGAAAGGGCATTGGCGCTACAGCTCTGCACGTGTAATTGATCGTAAACCGGCCCGCAATACTTGCGGAGATCGACGCTCGCGGGCAGCGACGACGTTTTGCCCGACGCGTCGTATCGATGGTCCCGGCTATCCTCGGTGTCACGCTTGCCCCCCAGGGGCCTGGGCTGTCCTACGCTCATATCACCCCGGACGTTTGAAAGTGGTTAGGGGATGCCTGCTTGGGGTATACCGCCGGAAAGTACGATGACGACGCTCGATCTACTTAGATGGGCAGAAAACGCCGACTCGTACCCCGTGGTCCTTTTTGTGACCTCGGCTGATGGTCGCGTGCGCTGGCTAAACGGCCACTGGCGGCGCCTGACAGGCGTGCCCAACGAAGCGATGCTCGATTCCGGATGGCAAGACGCCTTGCATCCGGATGATGGCGCCGGTGCCTCCCAGGCCTGGTTTGACGCCCTTCGGGACGGCACGACCTACGTTCGGGAAGTGCGGCTGCGGCTCGCCGATGGGACGTTTCATTGGTTTCTCTGCCGCGCGCAACCGGTTCATGGGCCCGACGCCCGCATTTCGCACTGGCTCGGCGTGTTGCAAGACGTCGACGACCTCAAAGAGATCGAACGCGCGTTGCTCAAGTCGGAGGTGAAATTTCGCGCGCTTGCCGACAATATCGATCCGATCGTGTGGATTGCCGATGACGAGTGGAACGCGGCATATCTCAATCGACGATGGAGCGAGTACACGGGCATTCCGGTCGAGGAAGCCTTGCACGAGGGCTGGCAACGTGCGTTCCGCCCCGAGGACCGAGCCTTCATTCGCGCCGGATTGCGCTCCGGGCGGCAGACCGGTGCGCTTTCCTTCGTCCATCAGCTTTATCACGCGCCCTCCGAGAGCTATCGATGGGTGCATTTATGCGCGCACCACGTGGCGGACGCGCTCGGCGACAATGCGCAGTGGTTCGCGACGCTTACCGACATTCACGACGCAAAACTGTCAATGGAACGCAAAGACCGCGTGATCGATACGTTTCAACAAGCGTTGCTCCCGCGCCAGACCGTCCCCATCCCGAACGCCGGCTGCAGCAGCGTCTACGTTGCCGCAACGGAAGAGTCGCGCGTCGGCGGCGATTGGTACGATTGTTTCGAAATTTCGGAACAGCGCTACGGCGTTTCGATCGGCGATGTCGTAGGTCATGGAATCACCGCGTCGGCGGCCATGGCGCGCATCCGGCAATATATGTCGGCGGCAGCCGAAGACGAAAGCGACCCGCGCGCGATATTGCGCCGGTGTAACGCGTTTATTCGCCGGCGAAAATTACCGTTGGCGACGGCGCTTTACGGCGTCTTGGATTTAGAACGGCGAACGTTTGAATTTGCGTCGGCCGGCCATCCGGGCATCATCGTCGTCCGCGGCAACTCGGCGAGCGTCGAAACCTCCGAAGGGTTGCCGCTCGGCGTAGTGGCCGATGTAGAGTATGCGTCGCGGACGATCGCGCTCGAAGACGTGGGCATGCTCGCGCTTTACACCGACGGCGTGTTGGAATTCTCACGTGATGTGATTGCAACCGAACGCCTCTTGCTCCGGAATGCCATAGACGTTTCTTCGCTGCCAAATACTGCCTCACGAGCCGCCGAACTCGTAGATCGGACGCTGGATGGGCATCGAGCAACGGATGACGTGGCGATGCTCGTCCTTTCATTCTGCGACGGCCCGGGCGCAACGGTGTCGCATTGTACCAGCCGCTCGATCATGTCGTGGCAATTCGATTCGAGCGAGCCGGATGCGGCATATCGCGTGATCCGGCGAGTTCTAGCGTTTATCGATGCGCAGGCGATGCCCGAAACGGATTTGTGCGATGTGAAGTGCGTGTTGGGCGAATTGGTAGCCAATGTGGTGGAACATGCGCCCGGGCCGGTGCAGGTCGAAGTCGACTGGAGCCTGGCGCGTCCGCTGTTGCGGATGCGCGATTCCGGGCCGGGCTTCGCATTGAAAGCCGCCCTTCCGGAAGACCAGTTGAGTGAGGGCGGCCGCGGACTGTTTCTGATAAGCGCGCTGGCCGACGATTTGCGGGTCGCGTGCAACTATGACGAAGGCGGCACGGAGGTAAGCGTGTCCCTGCGGTTGCACAAACGGCCGTAGCATGAGCGGTCGAAGCACGCAGACGTTGCACGTTACCAACGGCGACTCGGTAATTTCCACGTTCAAGAAAGCCGGCATTCTCGGTACGCATTTGGCATGGCGCGACGTGCTGCACGAGGGCCCCGTTCCCGGGGGACTCTCTCTTCAGGCATTAAGCCGTGTACGGGGTGCCTATCTCGCATCTCGCGGCTATGGAAACCCTATCAAACTCCTTCACGATTTCGAGCATCGCGATGAGTTAATCAACCGCGCGCGCGAATTCGCGGAAGTGGTGCTGTGGTTCGAACACGATCTCTACGATCAACTGCACCTCGCGCAACTGCTGCCGTTGCTCGAAGGCATGGACCTTGAGCCCGGTGCGGTTTCGATCGTGCAGTCCGCCGAGTACCTGGGCAGCATGACGTCCGAAGAGTTGGCTGCGCTCCATCCCAAGCGGCGGGCGGTGTCACCCGCTATGTTTGCGATGGGGCAGCGCGCTTGGGCTGCTGTAACGTCGGCGGATCCACGCGTGCTGCGTGAAGAGACCGATGGCGAAGCCGGCGGCCTGCCGTTCATGCGCCCCGCGCTTCGACGACTGTGCGAAGAGTATCCGTGGACGTCCGATGGCTTGTCGCGTTCGGAACGGCAAGCACTTCTTTCAGCCGCACATTCGCCCGCACGAAAAGAAGAACTATTCCGCCGTTCGCAAGCGCGAGAAGAAGCGGCGTTTCTGGGCGATCGTTCGTTTTACGCAATCCTCGACGATTTAGCGCGCGAACCGGCCCTTCTTGAAGGTGAAGGGGATGCCTTCGTGCCGACGGCGCTAGGACGTCGCGTGCTGGCCGGCGATGCCGATCGCGGCGAGGCCGGCCCGCTAGACCGCTGGGTCGGCGGCGTTCATCTCGAAGGCGATTCGGCAGCGCGTTGGGACGACGACGCTTCTACGTTTAAGATGTCCGAGCAGGCGGTAGATTCGTGACTATAAACGCGCTCATAGAAGAGCTCGTTTCGGCGTGGAAGACGAACGACGCGCATCGCGCGTCAGCGTTCTTTGCGCCAGATGCAACCTATCACGAGTCAGGACGCGAGCCGATAGTCGGACGCGAAGCGATCTTTGCGCATTTTCAGCGGTTCTTTCGTGACGGTCCGCCGTGGCACGTCGAGGTAGACGAAATCATCGCGGAAGGCGAACGCGCAGCAGTTGCTTATCGATTCGCCGTCAAAGGCTCGACCGGAGATTGGCACGAACGCGCCGGCTGCGCGCTGGTCCGTCGCGAGTCCGGGCTTATCGCGTTCTGGCGCGAATATCATGGCTAAGGAGCACCAATGTCGCACGATGAATTGACAATCGACATCAAGAGCGAGCATCAAGGCGAGGCGCTGATTTACAGCCTTCGCGGAAGCTTGGATCTCGCTACGGCGCCTTCGGTACGCGCGGCGCTCATCGGGGCCGCGAGCGAAGGCAATCATGAGATCATCGTGGATCTCACGAAGCTTGAGTTTTTGGATTCCACCGGACTCGGCGCGTTAATCGGCGCGCACCGGCGCGCACTGGAAAACGGCGGCAAGGTCCGCTTAGTCGTAGGCGAAGGGCAGATTTACCGGCTTCTCAACATCACCGGCTTGATTCGCGTTTTTCCCGTCTACCACACGCTGGACGACGCGCTCAACGATGAGGCGCGCGTTACGGCGACGCTCTAAATGCCCCATAGGCGTCGTCGAGAATCTCGACGACGTGCTTCACGTGAGCGTTGATTCCCGCTTCGCGTAACCCCGCTGCAACCTGCGTGGCGCAGCCCGGATTGGCGGTCGCAACCAAAGTTGCGGCCGTTTTTTCTATGTTTTCCACCTTGCGTCTCTGTAGCCGTTGTGACATTTCGGGCTCCGCCAGATTATAGACTCCGGCGCTGCCGCAACAGACGGCGCTTTCGTTCATCTCGACGAGCCGCAGGCCTGGGACTTGCGCTAAAAGACGTCGCGGTGCCGCACTTACGCGTTGCGCGTGCACTAAGTGGCACGGTTCTTGATACGTTACGGTGGCGTCGAGGCGGCCGATGTGCGAGTCGAACGGCATTGCGTCGAGCACTTCGAGCACGTCACGCACGCGGCTCGAGAAACGCACGGCGCGGGGTTCCCATTCCGGATCGCCGGCAAAAAGTCTCCCGTACTCCTTGAGCGCCGCTCCGCAGCCTGCGGCATCGACGACATACACGTCGGCCTTGCTGCGCTCGAAGGCTTCAATGTTTTTCTTGGCAAGGACGCGTGCAAAATCCGGGTCGCCCGCGTGAACGGCAATCGCGCCGCAACAGCCTTGTCCGCCCGGGACGACGGCTGAAAGCCCCGCGCGGCGTAACATGCGGATCGAGGCTTCATGGACGTTCGGAAAGGCATAGCGCATGACGCAGCCGGCGTGCACGAACGCCGTCCCCGCCGCCGCTTGCGCGGGATATTCCTGATTCGAAGGTTCGAAGTAGCTGTCGGCAATCCGCGGCGCTAGTTTTGCGGCGCGTCCGAGCCCCGCAAGCGCCGCGAGATGAATGAGTCCCGTGCGTTGCATGAATCGCGTCATCGAAGCGGCCATAGCCATCAACTTCAGATTGCCAAAGAGGCCTCGGACCAGCAAGTTGCGCGCTGCACGCTGCAGCGGCGTGCGCCGCGGTGCTTTCGCGGATTCGATTTCCGCGCGGGCTCCTTCGAGCAATTCGCCGTACGGAACGCCGGACGGGCAGACCGCTTCGCATGCCCGGCAGTCCAAGCACTGCGACATTTGCGCGGTGAAGCCGGGGCTTAAAAGATCGATGCGCCCTTCGTCCACCGCTTTGATAAGACTAATCCGACCGCGCGGGCCGGATGTTTCCGTCATAGTCTCAAGGTACGTCGGGCACGAGGGCAGGCATAACCCGCATCGGACGCAGGCGTCATAACCTGTCATGCCGGCAAGCTTTCGCCCCGCAAGAGGCCAAGTTCTTCCAGCGAAGAACGGCGCCAGAGCCACGCCCGGAATTGGGGAGCCCCATTCAACCTGAAATCGATTCGGTCCATATTAACGTCGCGTCGCCGGCTGGTGCCTATACCGTCGGCAATACGTCGTTTTTCCGCTACATCGTCCGGCTAGCGGAGCTTGGGCTGCCGCTATCCGGCCTCGACCGTGAAGCGCTCGACGTGCTCTCGGCAATTCCGCACGCGTTCGATCCGGACGAAGAAGTGCCGCATATTTCCGGACGCGGTTGGCGTGTCGTTCCTGCTCAGGGCGATCTCGATTGGCCGGTCTTGGAAGCGACGCCGCAGCGGCTGCGTTCCGCGCTCGAGCGCGCACGCGGACTGCTGTGGACGAACGCCGCGCGTTTCCGCGTGAGCGCGAACGAAATTACGGCCATCGAAGAAGAGCTGGACGCCGTCTACGGCGTGCTGTTGCGCGCGGAAGCTGCCGGCTTTGCCGTCAACATCTCGTACGTCCTTTGATCTAAGACTTCCGCTACGCGGTGCGGGTGGAGAACCCGTTGATTTCTACCGCACAATCATCTCGCACGGTGTCGCCGCATTACCACCCTCCCGCGTCGATGAAGATCGGAAGACTTATCGTACGGCGCTGCGCATAAGCGGCCGTATCGCCAACCTTACCTTGACCGAGCGCGACAACGCGATTCATATCGAGCCTGATGGAAAGCTCAGTGCACGAGAACGCGAGTTCGTACGCAATGCCGTGACGCGTATTTTTCGCCTCGAAGACGACCTTGCGCCGTTTTACGCGATGATAGAAGAGGATCCGCTTCTCGGGTGGGCCGCCGCCGGTGCAGGCCGAATGTTAGCAAGCCCAACCGTTTTTGAAGACGTCATCAAAACGATTTGCACGACCAACTGTTCCTGGTCCGCCACCGAACGCATGACCAAAGCGTTGGTCGCGCTGGGCGGCGGAACGTTTCCCGACCCGCAGACGCTCGCCAAAACACCCGACGCATGGTACCGAGACGTAGCGAAGATGGGGTACCGAGGTCCGTACGTGCGCGAAATCGCCGAGCGGGTTGCGCGCGGTGAGCTAGATCCGGAGCGTTACCTGCCGCGTTTCGGGATGAGCGATGAAGAAGTAGAAGACGCTTTGCTCCAGTTGCCCGGCATTGGCCCGTACGCCGCGGCGCACGTAATGCAACTCTTGGGCCGTCACCGCCGTTTGATTCTGGACTCGTGGACGCGGCCAAAATATCTGCGCATTTCGAAGAAAAAACAAGCCAAAGATTCGACGATTGTTCGAGCTTTCAATCGCTACGGCGATTACGCCGGACTGGCGTTCTGGCTCTATCTGACGCAAGACTGGGCATAGAAGAAGGGCCCGGCAAAGCGCCGATTTTGGTTTTCATACCGGAAGTTACAGCTGAATCTGCAGGCTGCCGGTGATTTGTACCGGCTGTCGGGTTCCGACGAATCCGGTGTTCGTGTTGTTGACAAAGAACCCGTAGGGATATTGCATCTGCGGTGGTGCGGTCGTTCCGTTGGAATTCGGCCAGAAGTTGCCTGCCGGTGCCATAAGGCCGGTGGCGAGGCCGCCGTACGTGCAGAAGTTGGAATTGTCCCACGCATAGCCCCGTTGGCCGCACGTGTCGACGAGGTTTACGAAGCTCAACCGCGCTTTGATGTGCGGCGATACCTCATACGACAGGCCGACGCCGACCGTAAGATGCCACGGCTGTTTAAATTGACCGAGGGTGTCGAAATGGTTGCCGTTATAGGGATCCGGCAAGAAAATCGAGCCGCTGCACGTGGCGGGATCCGGCGTCGTTGCTCCCGGCAAGAGCGCCGTACACGTGGTGGGGTCGTAACCCGGCCACACGGTGGGCGCACCGTACTGCGCTCCGGAACTCCACGTTGCCGTGGGCGTGATCGCGAATTTGTTCGCCTTATAGTTCATCAGAAGCGTGATCACGTGAGGCACCGCATAGCCGTTCAAGCCCGCATACGGCCCCGGGATGACGTCGTACGTCGGATAGAACGCGTTGCGGTCCATGAGCGGCTGTGCCTGCGCGTTGAAATACGGATTTGTGTACGTCGTGCCGCCGATCGAGTACGTCGCTGCGCCGTTTGTGGCGTAGAGCCCGTTTCCGCACTGCGGGGTGTTTTCGTTCGCCGCGCAAGCCGACGTAAATGAGTTATATTTTTGAATGTAGTTGTTCAGCTGATCGATCACGTTCACGGTCTGGCCGGGGAAGTTCTGATACTTGATGACGCTGTGCGTGTACGTGTATGAGAGCTGAGCCGCAAAGCCGTTGCGCGCGAAGTCGCCTTTAGTAAGAGCAAACTCGACGCCTTGCGAGATTTGATTCCCCACGTTGAGACCGGACTCCAGGCCGCCTTGCGGATCGATGAAGAAGTTCTGAAGTTGGTCGCGCGTCGCACGATAGAACGGCGTGAGCTTGAACGCTATGTCCGTCCCTTTAAAGTGCTTCTCGAGGGACAGATCGTAGTTGTACGACGTATCTGGACGAATCGAGTGCTCCGGCGTCGTGAAACCGAAGGCCGCAAAGTGGTTGCCGAGATACACCGGCAAGTCTTGCTGCACGACGTTGTACTGAACCCAGGACGAATTCGGCGGACGCGCGTACACGCCGGCCGAGCCGCGAACGACCGTATCGGGATTAAGCGTGTACGTGAAGCTGAAACGCGGTTGGAAGCGCGCCGCCACGTAATCCGGTGCGCCCGGATTGGCGAGGGCATTTGCCGAGCCCAAAAGCGGCGTCGTTCCGGCCGGACACGAGCCCACGCCGGTCGGATTGCCGAGCGCGTCGACACGCGGTGTCGGGGCGGTTCCGATGCCGGCGGTGCAGTACTCCTCGTTGTACTTCGTGAACCAGAATTGCCGCGTTGGATCGTTGCTTCCGGTATCGCCATAGATGTACCGGAAGTCTTCCATGCGCAAGCCGAGATTGATGTTCAGCGCGTCCGACGGGCGCCACTGATCGCTTAGCGAGAAGCCGCTGAAGCGCGTGTGAACTTGATTGATCGCCGCGCCGCTGCCTGAGTAGAAGTAGTTGTTGGTCGTGAGCCACTGAGCGCCGTGCAATGCGGCCGGCGAGCCGGCAGGAGCGGTCGGTAACGTGCCGCCGAGCACGGCTTGGATGTCGCCGGTATCGCTTTGTTCTTGGGCGACGCAGCCGATTTGATTGCCGGAGGCGGGATCGTAGCAATTGCCGTCGTTGCCGAGATAGCTAGCGATGTTGTAATGGGGGCGGATGAAGCCGATCGTGTACCGCTGGAGATTCGAACCCGTATAGCCGTAGCTTGCCGTGAGTAAATGTTTGTCGGTCAGCTGATCGGTGAAGCTGATGTTGGTGCCGTACGTGTGATCCGGAATCTGATACTCCGCGAGTTCTGCGCCGTAGTACGGCTGCGCCGCGGTGTTCGGTCCTTGGATGAACCAATTGGAGTACAACGTGTACCCGTACACACGCAAGAACGCCGTGTTGCTGAACGAGTGCTGGTACTGCAGTTTCGTTACCGCCACACCGTTATCGTTGGAATCTCGCAGCGCCGGCGGCAGCGGAGCTCCGAACGCGTGCGTCGGACTATTCGGGTAGAAGTAGGGCACGACGTCGCCGGCCACGGGGGTTTGCATAAGAGGCCCTTTATAAATGTAGCTGTCGTCGTAGGTGTTCTGCCCCAAGTAATTTGCCGTGACGGGATCCACGTCGTTTTGGGAGCTGAAGTAGTCGTTGAATACTTCGCTGTTGACGTAGAGGGCTTGAATATCGTCGCGTAAGCCGCTGTTCTTGTGCGGGATCGCGAAATGGAAATTCATGATCGCGTCGCGCTGTCTCGTATTGGCGATGCCGTAGAGCAATCCGGAGCTGAAGAGCGGCGCGCCCGGCGGCTCACTGCCGACGTAGACGCCGGCCGGTCCGGGAGCGAACGAATTCGGATCCACCAGATTCACCGGATAGAAGAACGAGTTCGGCAGACCCGATCCATCGCTGTTGTCGATATAGCGGTAGTTTTGATTGGAACCGCCGATTCCAACGTAGTACGAAAAGCGCCGGTCGGGCGTCGAGCCGCCGGCTTCGACCGATGCGCCATGATAGAAAGTGGGGCTTCCGATCGAAAGCGTTCCCGTTCCGAAGCCGGGATAGGTTCCGGTCTTAACGACTTGATTGACATAGCCCGAGATGCCTTGCGCATCGGCGCTCGCCGGAGTTCCGCCGGTATAAACCTGTAATTCTTGTTGGCCGAGACTCGAGAGCATCGTCATCGGCGCGTTATCATACACCCGGTTGACCGGAATGCCGTCCAATTCGTAGCCGACTTGATCGATGTCGCCGCCGCGAATGTGAACCATTTGGAACCAGCCCTGTTCCCCGCTATCTATCTGGACGCCCGGAACCGAGGCGATCGCCCCATACGCATTAGAAAGCGAACCTGCTCCATTGAGGCCTGAGGCCGCGGCCTGCATCGCCGAGTTCACCGAATAAACGTCGCTCGTCGTGCCGGACTTCACGAGATTCCCGGCCGTGCGCGACGTGACTTTGGCGATGGTTTTAAGTGCCTTGATCATCGTCAGATTCATGGTCTGCGTTTGATCGGCGAAAACTGATACGCCGGCTTGTGTGGCCGGCTCGTAGCCGTCGAGCGAAAGCGCGACAACGTACGTATCGGGAATGAGCGAAAGAAATCGATACGTGCCGTTCGCGTCGGTCTTCGTGGTAGACGACTGCGAAGCCGAAGTGACGGTGACGCTGACGCCGGCGAGCGGAGCGCCGCTCTGCGAATCGGATATTCTTCCGAGGATATTGCCCGTCGTACCGGCGAGTGCTCCAACCCGTAGAAGCGCCGCGATTAACAAAAACGCGGCGAACGTGCGAAAGAGCTGCATTGATGACCCCTTCGAGAAGCAATTCGTTCTCTTCGAACTTCGCTTCACGTGGCGCAGGGCCTACCTGCCGGGCCAAGCGGCGTCTAAGCGCCTATGTAGGGCGCTTTGCGCACGTATTTTCGCGTATCCAGCTGGTCGAGCATGAACTCCGCGACGCTGGAACGCGAGATTACGGTTGCGCCGGCCGGCAGCCCGTCCTCTTCGACACGATAATTGCCCGTGGCCGAATCGTCGTTCAAGCGCGCGGCGTGCACGATCGTGAAGTCGAGATCGCTGTCTCGAATGAGCCGTTCTTGCGCGGCGTGATCGTGCATCGGCCCTGAGAGTACCGTAGCAGCGACGGTGCGGAACACGACTTTCGTTCCGACGTTCTGGTGTTGCAGCGCTTCGTTCATGTCTGCCGCACCGGCCGCTCCGAGGACGATGAGCCGGTTGATTGCGTGCGCGCGCATCGCCGTGATTACGTTCGAAATCGCCGTTTGAAGAAGGTCGGCGTTTGCGGTATTCCGGCCGCCCAAGGCGGAGAGCACGGCCTCTTGCCCGGCGACCGCGTCGCGGACCGCCTCTTCGGAAAGGGCATCGCCCTGGATGACTCGCAGTCTGGACGCCGGCTCAAGGCTCGAGGGATCGCGAACGAACGCCGTGACTTCCAAATCGCCGCGAATTAGAGCTTGGCGGACGATCTCGCGACCCGTACCGCCGCTCGCTCCGAGAACGAGGATGCGCATGGATTCATCGTACCAACAGCATCGCCGCTATTAACGCAGGGGTAACGACGACGGCGCCGAGGCGAAGAAAATGCCAGGCCGTCACTTCGATGCCGGCACGCCGTAAGGCGATGAGCCAAAGCAAGGTAGCCAAGGACCCGGTCACGGCAAGGTTCGGACCGAGATCGACGGCAATGAGGGTGGCATTCGTTAGATGTTGCGGCACGGCGGTGGATTGGAGGGCGTATCCGCTCGCGAGCGCGACGGGCAGATTATTGAAGAGGCAGTCGGCGATCGTTACCACGGCGCCGATCAAGAGATTTCCCGGCGCCGCACCGAGATGCGAGGCCATCGCGAAGAGGTGCCTTACCGCACCGGTCGTACCCGCCGCGCTCAGCGCCTGGACGATGACAAAGAGCCCGGCAACCATCGGAATCACGCCCCAGGCGACGTGCGCCACAACGGCCCTCGGCGCGGTGCGATCGGTAAGGGCGGTCAATACGAGGGCGAGAACCGCCGCTATTATGGCGGCGCCGCCAAGGTTCAAATGAAAGAGCGCCGCCACGACTAGACCCGCCGCGCCGAACCCCACCGCGAAGGCGGCCAGGCGCACCCGGGCATCCACTTTCACGGTCGCCGGCGCCATCGTATAGACGCCGCGGACGGCGCGGCCGGAGGCAAGGCGCAGGGCCAGATACGTCACGACGAGACCGCCGGCCGCCGGCAGGGCGAACGCACCGAACCACGCCTGGAGCGACGGCAGGGCATGACCGAAGATCACTAAGTTCGCGGGGTTGGAAAAGGGCAGCACGAACGACGCCGCGTTCGCGACGAACGCGCAGGCATAAAGGAACGGTAACGGATCCGCGTCGGTCCTCGAGAGTGCAGCGAAGACGGCCGGGGTTAACACCACCACCGTCGTGTCGTTGGAAAGCAACGCGGTCACAAGCGTACCGGTGCCGAAGACGAGGCCCAACAATCGCCGCCGGGACCCACGCGCCGCCCGAAGCATCATGTCGGCAACCCAATCGAACACGCGTTCGTGCCGCGCGATTTCGGCCAACATCATGATGCCGGTCAGGAACGCGTACACGCTGAGACCACGCGCGATGGCCGCGAGCGCCCCGTGCCAATCCAAAAGTCGCGTGACGACAAGCAGCACCGCGGCGCCCCCGGCCCAAACCCATTCCGGCAATCGCCATGGGCGCAGAAGAATTCCCAGGATTGCGAATGCGGCAATCGCCCAAACCGCAATCGTCCCGATCGAAGCCACGCGACATCGTACCGTTGTGGAGATCAACCCACCTTTCTCCACAGGCGGCCTAATATCCACAAACACTGATTTGGTGATGTGAAAGGTGCTGTGGAGAAGCCGTTCGGATAAGTTTGCGGCCGAATTACCCGGCTACTGAGGGATGACGCGAATCGCGTTGAAGTATCGTGCGAGTGGTTGGTTCGCGGGCTGAACGGAATCGCGAGCTGCTTTCAAATTCGGCAGCATTACTCGCGGCAGACTATCCCTTAGACGTTCTTATCGAGCGGCTCTGCGACGCTATTGCCATCGCGTTCCAGGGGACCGTCTACGTGGCGTTGCCCGCCGATGACGGCGTCATCCGGATCGAATGTCTGACTCGGCGTGGACACCGTCTGGAACATCGCGGCGATCCCATGCCCGAGGGCTCGCGCGTCGGCCGCGTGTTTCGGACCGGCCAAACCATCGTTATGAGTGAGCCCGACGACTGGATCGGCGAGCCCGAGTACGCGTTGCACTTCGCCGACGGCAGTGTGGACAGCAAGGCCGATGCCGTATCCGCCATGTACGTGCCGATCGTCCATGGCGCGAAAGTGCTTGGCGTGCTCTCAGTCCAGCACGAGCAGGCCGGTCAGTTTTATCGCGACGACGTCCAGGTCGTCGAAGCCGTTGCCCGCTACTTGGCCATCGCGCTGCAAAATCAACGGGCGCGCCACCTTGTGTCGTCGCCAATTCGCTATCCCTGGTACGCGGCCGCGATTATCGTGCTGGTGGCAATCTTTGCCACGGCGGTCGTCGGTTTCACGATTCGGGGACGCCTTAGCGCGATGCAGACGCAGACCGCAGCGAGCGATGAGGGGCGCTTGCACCACGTTCTCGGAACGCTCTCGGAATACGTTCAGAGCGACGCGCAGTTCGCGCGCATTGCGGCGGAGTTAATCGGGCCGGTCCGGGGAGACCGCGCCCTCGCGGAGCGGCTGCTTTCCGGATTGGTCCATGCGGCCGATCATCGTTACGTCCTTGGCGCGGGCGTATTCTACGCGCCGCACGTCTTCGACGCGAAATCCAATTTGTTCGGCCCGTACGCCTTCATGATGGGCGGCCCGCTAACGCTGCGCCATAATACCGAAGCCAATTACGACTATCCGAAACTCGGCTGGTACCGTGAAGGCGCCGAGGGATACGGCCGGACCGTATTCACGGCGCCCTACGTTGAACGCGGCGTTACGTATATCAGCGCCGTTAAAGGTATTTACGACGGGACGCGGCTCGTTGCCGTCGTCAGCGTTGACTCTCGAGGCGCAGCGATCATGAACGTCCTGCGCGCCTCGCGTATCGCGGGCGATCGATTTGCCGTGAAGTCGGGCCGCACGACGGTCCTGGCTTCGGGGCCGCGGCTCACGGGCAGTGCGCGGACTTCGATCTCAGCGGCGATTCCGTTGACGCCGTGGGCGCTCGAGCTCTCATCCGATGCCTCGGCCTCCCTTGCAGAACGCCGTGAATTGTTGGTCGACTTGGCGGCGACCATCGTAGCGATCTGGGGCGTCGCCGCAGCAATGCTCGCGTTCCTGACGACGACGTACCGGGCACGGCGCTATGCCGCGCGCCTGAAATTGCAGCGCACGGAACTCCAAAGCGAGATTGCGACGCGTATCGATGCCGAAGAGCAGCTGCGCGCTGCCGCGTATCACGATGCGCTGACCGGCCTTCCCAACCGCGCGTTTTTCTTCGATCAACTCCGCGATATCTTGAATCGGCGGGCCGGCGAACCGGGTCTTCAATATGCGGTCCTCTTCTTGGACCTAGACCGGTTTTACGTTGTGAACGACACACTTGGCCACAATGCCGGCGACGCGTTGCTGCGCTCCATTTCACACCGGATGCATGACGCGCTGCCGGCGCACGTTCTGACGGCACGCCTTGGCGGCGATGAATTCGTGCTTCTCCTTCCTTCTAACGGCGACGTCATTGCGGACGCAACCGCGACCGCGGAGCTCATCCTCGACGAGTTCCGCCGTCCATTCTTTTTAGGCGATCGTGAAGCTTACACGGGCGCGTCTATCGGTATCGTCGTCATCGATGAAACCTACGCGAACGCCGAGTCGGTGTTGCGCGACGCCGACATCTCGATGTATCAAGCCAAGCGCAGCGGCCGTTCGCGATACGCGCTATTCGATCGTACGTTGCGCAGCCGGATGTCGGAGCAGCTGGAACTCGAGGCGGATCTTCGCGGGGCGGTCGAGCGCCGCGAGATCGTGCCGTACTATCAGACGATCGTTAGCGTGCACGACGGAAGTGTCGCTTCTTTTGAAGCCTTAGCACGCTGGTATCGCCCGGGATATGGCATCGTAGGTGCCGGCGACTTCATCGGCGTCGCAGAACAATCGGGGCTCTTACACCCAATCGATGCGGCGCTCTTGGATCGCGTGTGCGCCGAAGCGGGCGAATTACTCGAAGCCGTTCCTAACGCCCGCATCGGCGTCAACGTTTCGGCCGCCGACCTAACGCGCGCCAACCTCATCGACGACATGGAATTCGCCCTTCGCGAGCACGGTTTGACGCCGGCGGCCCTGCGAGTGGAAATCACCGAGACGGCCGTCATGGAAGACGCGGAACTTTCTTTAATGGTCCTCGAGCGGTTGCGAGCACGTGGGTTCTCGATCGTCGTCGACGATTTCGGCGTCGGCCATTCCTCGCTGAGCTATCTGCAGCGCCTTCCGATCAGCGGAGTTAAAATCGACCGCTCGTTCATCATACCGCTTGGCCGCAATCCGCAAGCGCTCGAAATCATGCGCACGATCGTGATGCTCGCTAAGACGCTCGACCTCTTTACCGTAGCCGAAGGTGTGGAAACGTACGAGGAGTTTGAACTCTTGCGCTCGGTGGGTGTCGATTACGCGCAAGGCTTCTTCTTCTCGCAGCCGCGCTCGATCGGTGAGCTTAAAACGCATTTTTCCTCGCCTCTAACGGGTAGGTCAGCCGCCGCTTCCGTCGTAGCTGAAGGGTAAATGAGTTCGTTTATCCCCGCCGATCCGACGATCGCGGAATTCGCTGCCTATCTGCGCCTCGAGCGCGGCCAATCGCCGCGCACGTCGGAAGAATACGCGCGAGATATCGAACTCTTCGGCGAATTTTTAGAGCCCGGCCATCCGAAGACGGCGCCGTTTCTCAAGCTTTCCTCAACGACAACGTCCGACGTGCGCCGCTTCGTCATGGAGCTCATGGGGCCGCGAAAGTATACGGCTACATCGGTGCGACGGAAGATTGCCGCGCTGCGTTCGTATTTCTCGTTGCAGAAGCGCGAAGGACGTCGTAGCGACAATCCGGCGCAAGACGTTCCTCCGCCGAAGGCCGGAAAGCGACTTCCTCACGTGATGTCGGAGCCCGAAGTTGCGAAGTTGCTGCGTACGCGCATTTCGGGCAAGACCGACTTTCAGCGCTTGCGCGATACCGCCATCATGGAGCTGTTGTATGCAAGCGGAATTCGACGGGCGGAACTCGTAGGCTTGAATATCAGCGACGTCGATCTCGATCGTCGCTTGATGCGCGTAATCGGCAAGGGCAACAAGCAACGCACGGTATTCATCAATCAAGCCAGCGCTGATGCGGTACGAAATTATTTGGGAGTGCGACCGCGAACCCCGGACGAAGCGCTGTTCCTATCGCGGCGGAAGACGCGGCTTTCACACCGGCAAGCCTGGGTCATCTTCCGGCAGTACGCGGAGCTTTCGGGTCTCACGAAACACGTGACTCCACACGTAATGCGCCATTCGTTCGCAACCCACTTGCTCGAGAACGGCGCCGACTTGATGACGATCAAGGAGCTGCTGGGGCATGAGAGCCTCTCGACCACGCAGATTTATACAAACGTCTCATTGGAGCACATGCGCCGCAGCTACGAAGAGGCTCATCCGAGAGATCGCACCGAAGACCGCTAACGTGAAAAGACTTGCGCCGTTCATCCTCGCCGCGGCATTGGCCGCTTGTTCCTCGCAGACGCCCTACACGACGACGACCGGCGAACTCCAACCATCAAGCACGCTTACGGTTCACATCACCAACGGGGATTTGAACGCGTACAAACCGGCCGTTGGGGAACCGGCGACGCGGTTCACCGTAGCCGCGACCGCGCTGCCGAATCAGGCGGCGCCGGCTTCGCCTGTAGTTACTCGCGCCGGCACCGGCATCATCGTCAGTGCTCCAAATCCGCTCTCGCAATTGCTCGTGCGCGTTCCGGACCGCGTTGATCTTGTCGTCGTTTCCAAAAAAGGAGCCGTGAACGTCACCGACGTGACGGGTAACGTGACCGTTTCCGCGGGAACGGGCGACGTTCACGTTATGGTTCCGGGATACGCGCAAGCAGCGACCCAAGCCGGACACCTCGCCGTGACCTTCGGTGCATCGGAATGGCCAGGCGTCCTGAAATTCTCAAACGGTAACGGCGATATCGAAGTCTACATTCCGGAGATCGCGAAATTCCACGTGCATCTGCACACGGACGACGGAACGCTTTTCAGTGATTTCGGCCTAAAGGGCACGTCGAACGGCTCTTCCGAAACGATCGACGGCAACGTCAACGGCGGCGGCTCACACGGCGTCGACATCGAAGCCAAACGCGGCACGATCCGCCTTCTGCGTTTAGCTCCGCAAGCTTAACGCTTTCTAAGCGTGTTGTTTAGGGCGAGAAACCTGATGCTCGAACATCATGGGATGACAGACTTTCCAACCGGCCGGATGCGGGACGTCGGCATGGCCGTGTTCGTAAGCGTGAAGCGCATCGAGCGGCGTGCGCAATAGGTGGATCAACGTTCGAATATCGTCGCGCTCCAAAATGAGAAAACGTACGTCGTCGGCTTCGGAGTACTCGAACGTGAAGGCTCCGCTCGCGGGCGGAAATTGGTAGCTTGCGCCGCCCGGATTTTCATCGGGCGTTAAACCGGCGGCGACGAAACGCGCGATCTTGTCGTAACGCGCGACGACGCCTCGCACGAGCAGCGTGCCGGGCGGTTTGCCGCGATGCAGAATTTGGAAGACGGTTCCGTCCGGCTGACTCAGGAACTGGTCGAACGACAGCACGCGCATCTCTTCCTCCGGTCGCATTGGCCGGCATACGCTTCTGCCCTATCGATGCGCGAGCACGTTCACTAGTTTCCCGAACGGATCGCGCACATAGAACCGGCGCACGCCCCACGGTTCGTCTACAGGACCATATTCTAGCGGAATCCCGGCTTCTCGCATACGTGCGATTGCTTCTTCCAAGTCGTCGACCTCGATCGAAAGGTCGGGAACCGGCGTTCCGGAGCCGCCTTCCGAAGCGAAGCTGATTTGAGCCGGCATCGCTTCATCCGAGCCGTACGTAGCAATCCAGCCAAGGTCCATCAGCGCCTCGAGACCGAGCACCTCTTCATAGAACGCTTGGGCCTCGCGAATGCTGTCGGTGTAAAGATTGGCGACGATTCGTTTAACTCGCATGTGCCCTCAAACGCCTAAAGGACGGCGCCGGGATTCATGAGATTATCGGGATCGACGGCGCGCTTGATTTGCCGCATGAGGTCCATTTCAACGGGACTACGATGTTCGCAGAGCTCGGCCCGGCGATACCGGCCGATGCCGTGCTCGGCCGTTATGCTTCCGCGGTAAGTCCGGACTATGCCGTGGACCACCGCGTTTACTGCTTCCGGCGTCACTCCCTCCGGAGGAAGCAACACGTTGAAGTGAACGTTGCCGTCGCCGATGTGCCCGAACGCCAGCACGTTCGCACCGGGGAAAGCGCCTTCAACCGCTGCCGTCGCTTCTGCAACGAAAGCGCCGATTTGCGAAATGGGTACCGAGACGTCGTGCTTCGCACTGCGGCCGGTGCGTTTTTCCGTTTCGGGAATGGATTCACGCCATTCCCAAAGTGCGTCGGCTTGTTTCGCTGTAGTCGCGACGATGCAATCGCCGGCCAAAGCTTTCTCTAGAAGATCGCCGAATGCGCGCTCTGCCGCATCTTCTAAAGCGGATAACGACGAAGCAGCCTCGATCAAGAGATACCAAGCTTGACGCTTCATGGGAAAGTCGAGCATCGGTTCGTGCGCCAAGCGCAGCGCTACGCTCCTGTCGCTAAATAACTCGCATGCGGTAAGCGTATCGCCAAGATTGTTCTGGAGATACGCGAACGCCGCAATGGCGTCGTCCGGAGCCTTTAAGCCAAGCAGCGCCGTCGTCTTCTGCGAAAGACCCGGAAAGAGTCGTAACACGGCGCCCGTAATTATGCCGAGCGTCCCTTCGGAGCCGATGAACAGTTGCTTCCAATCGTAGCCGGCGTTGTCTTTGCGAAGTGCGCGCATTCCGTCCGCAATCCGTCCGTCCGGCAAAACGACTTCGAGGCCGAGAACCAGTGCGCGCATCGTGCCGTAGCGTAATACGCCCGATCCGCCCGCATTAGTCGAAATGAGGCCGCCGATTTGCGCGGAGCCTTCCGCCCCAAGCGACAGAGGAAAGTAACGCTGCGCATCCGCTGCGGCACTCTGGATTTCCGCCAGCACGCACCCTGCATCGACAGCGATGGTATTCCCGGCGGCGTCCAGAGATCGGACCGTTCGCATGCGGCTCAAGCTTAGAACGATGCCATTGTGAACGCCGGCAGGCGTCGCGCCCGCCGCGAGGCCGGTGTTTCCGCCCTGCGGCACGACCGGCGTTCCTGTTTGCGCGCAATAGCGGACGACATCTGCGACGGTGTGCGTGGACGACGGACGAACTACGGCGAGCGCACTGCCGCGAAAAGCGCCGCGCCAATCGGTGAGATAGGGCGACGCATCTTCTCCTGTCAGCACGGCGCCGGCGCCGACAATCGCCTCTATTGCCTCAAGGGAGAAAACACTCATCGCGCAGTGTTGGCGTACAAACCCCAAACCTCGAGGTCCAAGCCCAAGCGCGGGTGTTTGATGCGATTCAACACGCGCATGCCGTTGCGCTTGGCGACTTCTTGCGAACGTTTGTTTTCCGGCCGGATGAACGACACGACGCGATCGGGATGGAAGCGTGCGAAGGCATAATCACGCGCCGCGCGCGCGGCTTCGGTGGCGTAGCCGTTGCCCCAAAACTTTCGAGCCAGCATGTACCCGACTTCCAAATCGATGCGCCCGTCCCAATCTTGGCGGATGATTCCGACCTGTCCGACGAACTCGCCGGTATCCACGTGTTCCACCGCAAAAAGGCCGTACCCGTATCGATCGTATTGATCGAAAACCCAGTCCATCCAGGCCTGCGTTTCTTTGCGATCGCGCGTCGAAGGATAGTAGCGCATTACTTGCGGATCGTTGAAGAGCGCATAGAGCGAATCGAAGTCTCGTTGCTCCAAATGACGCAGCACCAGCCGGTCGGTAATAAGAACGGTGCTCATTTGCGGTTTATGGCTGCGAGCGACTCCTTCGACTTGATCAGGCGAACCATCGCGTCGTTGTACGGCGTTGGCACGCCGGTGCGCCGGCCAAAGGCGACGACGGCGCCATTGATATGATCGATTTCGCTCGGATGGCCGGATTGCAGGTCGAACGCCATCGAACTGCGCGAGTCGGCGCCGACGGCGATAACTTGGGTCACGTACTGCCACGGATTCGCGAATGGAAGATTGATTTTTAACGCAGACGCAACGGCAGCAGCTTCCTCCGCCAATGCTTCCGCCAAATGCGCCGCATTCGCATCCTTCACGATGTCGCCGGCGTCGCAATCGAGCAGCGCCGAGAGGGCGTTGATGGCCGCGTTTGCCACGAGCTTGCCCCAGAGATGCGGGCGGATGTCATAGACCACCGACGTACGCAGATCGCTGCTTGTAAGCAGATCGGCGATCGTGCGCGACGTGGCGGGCGCGGCCGACGTGGATCCGAGGATCGTATTGCCTTCTTTGGAACTGCGCACGCGTCCGGGACCCGTCGTTAGCGACGACTCCGTCGTGATTCCGAGCAACACGGGCACCGCTCCGCCGAGAGCCGTCTTGATGGCATCTTCGTTCCCCACCCCGTTTTGCAACGAAACGATCGGCGTGGCCGGATTGAGCTCGCCGGCAAAGGGCCGCAACGCGCGCAGCGTGTCAACCGCCTTGACGAAAAGAAAAAGCACTTGTGAATTGTAGAGTTCGCGCGGGCGGCGGGATACGGCAACTCTGCGTGCATCCGCATCGTTGACGCTCAAGCCCTCGCGCTCGATAACGCTCAGTAACTCGTCGTTCGTGTCGAGCATCGTCACGTCGCACGTTTGCGCGAGATGGAATCCGAACAGGGTGCCCATCGACCCGGCTCCGATGATGCCTACCTTCAGTTTTCCGTCGTTCACCTTGTACTCACCACTATGGAAATTGCGCTTGAATGCCGTACACCGTGCGGCGTTCCGAATGATTGATGTCGCGTTGTCCCACGAATAGCTGCAGGCCGTGCGTGAGATTGAGATTTCCGTACAGGTCCAGTGTCGGGCGCCGGGGATCGTACAAACGGCCTTCGACTCCGAAAAGCGAGGCGTTGTATTGGCCTAACACGCCGAGCCGTGAATACAGCACGCCGCCGCCCAACCGGACCTGTGGACTGATCGATTCCAACAGGGCGGCATTGGTCGTGGCGTAATGACCGATGTCGTTTGCGCCGAGCAACACGCTCGTCTTCGAGCGCGGAAAGAGCACTGCGTTGATATCGGTTTGCGGCCCGCGATCGGAACTCAGCAGGGCGTTCGCACAGCACGTCTTCTGTGCAGAAAGGCCGCTCATGCGAATTTGAATCGCGACGAGGTTACGAGCGATGGAATCCAGACGCTGCTTGAGCTCAATCTGCTTGGCCGTAAGTCCACCGTTCTTTTTCATTGGGTACGGCGTTGCCCCGGGTACGGGCGAGCCGGAAACCGAGCCTTCGGGAGCCGGCCTCCCGGGAACGGTGATGCCGGGGCTGCCGCTTGCCAGCGGATAGGGCGTCGCGTTTTGGTCGATGCCATACACGCTGCTGGTACCGCCGAGCTCGCCCAGGAGCGAATTCGCGCGCTGCATGGTCGCATCGAGATTGGCGATCGTGTTCTTGATCTGCGCCTGCGTTTGTGGATCGCCGGTTACCGACCGGAAGTCTCGCGTGAGGTCGGCGATATTTTGCGTCGTATCTGCGATGTTCTTGGTCGTGGCGAGAAGGTTGCCTTTGAGACCTTTGTTCGTCGCCAGCTGTTGGAGCGAATTCATCGACACGTTGAGCGCACGCGAAGCGTCGTCGAACTGGACGAGCATGTCGCTTATGCGGTGCGAATTCAACTGCGTCGTATCGTTGAGGGTGCCGGTGAGCGCGACGATGTTGCGGCTCGCCTGTCCGAGACTTGACTGCAGCTCGGAAGCCATCGACGTGACCGTCGACTTCATCGTAACGGTCAGCGCGTTGGCGTTGTCCATTGTGCTTTGCAGCGTATCGAGCAGCTTCGGTTCGCGCGCCGCCAAATCGGCCATCATCGCGTCAAGCTTTTTGATTTCGCCTTGGCCTTGTTCGAGCAAGTCCGCTATGGTGGCCGTGTTCGTCCCTTGCGGCTGTTCGTCGACGGGCAAAACGCGACGCTCGAGAACCGCAACGGCCGGCGGGGCGGGCGTTGGTCCGGCTATACCGCTCGGCTTAGGCCTTGGTACCGGGGGAACGATGACGAGATTGGGATCGCCGGTCAACGGCGCCTGAATCAAGAACCGGGAATCGCGCGGAATGTCAACGTCACGATTGATGGCGAGAATCACGTCGACGGTATTGTCCGGTAGAAGCGTGATGGAATCAACCGAACCGACGCCGACGCCGCTAAAGAAAACCAGAGCGCCCGAATGGAGGCCCGCAGCCGATTGAAAATGGATGCCTACACGGTAGCCGGTATGGCGAGTTCCGAAATCGGTGATCACGTAAAACACGCCGAAGAGCAGCAACAGCGCGAGGATCGCAAACGCTCCAACCTGAGCTTGCCTGGTCATAATCGGCTACTTATCGCTCCCGCTTGAAAGTGCCTCGTTTAACGATAGGAATGACGACCCATTCGAACGCCGTTCAAATGGGAATCGGGCCTACTTCCGACCCCTCCAAGAACTGTTGGACGATGGGGTTTGCGGAATGTTTTATTTCGTCGCAGGTGCCGTACGCGATGATTGCGCCTTCAAAAAGCATTGCCACGTAATCCGCCATCAGAAAGATCGACTGGAGGTCGTGCGAGATAACCACCGCCGTGCCGTTAAGTTTCTTGCGCAGCCGCACGATCGTGTCGGTGATCAAATGGGTGACGATCGGATCCAATCCGGTCGTCGGTTCGTCGTAAAGCACCAGGTCGGGACGTGTGACAATGGCCCGGGCGAAGCCGGCGCGCTTCAACATGCCGCCGGAGAGTTCGCTCGGGAGGTTGTCGTAAGTATGCGCGAGGCCGACGCTGTCCAGCGCGTCGATCACGATCTGCCGAATCTTCGCATCAGCGAGATTGGTATGTTCGCGAAGCGGAAGCGCGACATTTTCGCCAACGGTCATGCTGTCCAGCAACGCAGCGAATTGAAACGACAAACTGATCGCGCGCCGCACCTCGTTCAACTTATCTTCCGGCATGTGACAGACATCGTGATCGCCGACGTACACGTGCCCTTCGTCAGGCTTGCGCAATCCATCCAGTAAACGCAAAATCGTGGACTTGCCGGCGCCTGAAAGGCCGATGATGCACGTAATCGCGCCTTTCACGATGTCCAGGTTGCAGTTTTTCAGGACCACGCGATCGCCGTAGTATAGCGAGACGTCGTCGAGCTTCGCAATGACGTCGGGCATCAGTGATTCCCGCCGAAAAGGACGAACGACAGAATGAAGTTGGAAACGAAGATCGAGATGATGGAAATGACGACTGCGCCCGTCGTGGATTCACCCACGCCCGCGGCGCCGCCGCGCGTACGCAACCCCTGGAATGACCCGACGAGCGAAATGATCAGAGCAAAAACAACGGCCTTTGAAAGGCCCTTTACGACGTCTTCGAAGCCGATGGCCTGTCGAGCGGATGCAATGAACGTATCGTTCGAAATGTGGGCGTACGTCTGAGCGATCCACATACCGCCGCCGATCGAAACGACGTCGCCGAAGATCGTTAACAACGGCAACATCACGACGAGGGCCAGCATGCGAGGCACGACCAAAAAGCGCGGCGGCTCCAGGCCCATGGACGTGAGCGCCTCAATTTGTTCCGTCACCACCATCGAGCCGAGTTCCGCCGCGATCGCCGATCCCACGCGTCCCGCAACGACAACGGCAGTGAGCATGGGCCCGAGCTCGCGAACGGACGCGAAGGCAACCGCGCCGCCGACGAGGCTGCCGACGCCGAACTGCACGGCCTGAACCGCCGACTCGAGCGAAATCACCATTCCGGTAAAGAGCGAGGTTAGCAGGACGATCGACGTCGATTGCACGCCCAAGAAGTAACACTGATTGATCGTTTCGAGAAACCGAATCTTCAGACGGAATAAAAATCCGCCGGACTCGCTCGCGAGAATCGTTAAACCGCCCGTATACTCCAGAAACCCAACGGTGGCGCGTCCGAAGCGGTCCAGCATTTTCATGCCGTGGGCTGCTCCATTGCCGCGAGGTCGGCAAGTACCGACTGCGTCGCCTCGATGCGTTTGACGGCTACCCCGCGTTCGGCGTTCAAATTGAACTGCACCTGATTGAGATTTTCCAAACGGCGATCCACGTCTCGCAGATGCGTTCGTGCTTCCTTTTCAAACCCGCTGAAATACTTCCGAACGGCCTGGAGGTACTTCTCGCGTGCCTTTTCATCCAATGTGCCGTCACGAAGGCGGCGTTCCGCTTCTGTTTGCGCTTGCTTCATCGTCCGCTCGGTGAGGTGGAATTGACCGACGCGGTCGATTAACGCCGCATAGCGATCGTCAGACACGGCTCACCGCCGGAACGCCCGCGGTTGAGAGTGCTTGACGCTGCATTTCGAAAAGGTCGTTGATACCAAGTTCCGCAAGTGCCAGCAGCCGGTCCAATTCCGCGCGATCGAACGGGGCCGCTTCCGCGGTGCCCTGCAGCTCGACGAATCGACCGGCGTCGGTCATAAACACGTTCATGTCGGTGTGCGCGCGACTGTCTTCGTCGTAGGCGAGGTCCAGCAGCGGGACACCCTGGACGATACCGACGCTCGTTGCCGCGATCGCACCGGTGAGCGGCCACTTCGCGCCCGGATAAGCCGACGTCTGCGCGAGCGCCATCGCGAGGGCGACATACGCTCCGGTTACCGAGGCGGTTCGCGTGCCGCCGTCGGCCTGCAGAACGTCGCAATCGATCCATACGGTTCGCTCGCCGAGCTTCGCCATATCGGTTACGGCTCGAAGCGCGCGCCCGATGATGCGCTGAATTTCATGCGTCCGGCCCCCGACGCGCCCTTTCGAGGCCTCACGCTGCGTGCGCTCTTGCGTTGCGCGCGGCAGCATCGAGTACTCCGCCGTAACCCAGCCTACGCCGCGGCCCTTCATCCATTGCGGGACCTTATCTTCGATCGACGCGGCGCAAAGCACGCGTGTATTGCCAACGCTGATCAACGCGCTGCCTTCGGCATATTTGAGAAAGCCCGGTTCGATGGAAACCGGGCGAAGTTCGTCGGGGCGCCGCCCGTCGCTACGGATCATACGGCCCAATACTCCGGACCGTTATGTTCGACCTCGAAATCGTTCCAGCGACGCCGCTACATCGTGCGTCAGATCGGTTGCACCGGCCGGTGCCGCGCTCGTATAGACGCGGCCAAGGCCTCGCTCACGGGCGATGCGTTGTGCTTGGGCTTCAATTTGCGCCCGCATTTCGGTCGAGAGGCGGTTGCGCTCGGTTTCAAGCGCAGCGACTTCCTGTTGAACCGACGATGCGGCGCCGGCATTCCAGTCATGCAATTGAGTAAAGCGTGCGGAGAGGTCTTCGTTCGCCTGAGCGAACGCCGCCGCGGTTTTCTGCTTGTCGGTGTGCGATGGAATTGCTTCGGCGCGGGCAACGACGGTATTGCTCGGTTGGGGGATTTTTGCAACGGCTGCTTGGTGGCGCTGCATATCTCGCTGCATCGATGCTAGCTGTCTTTCTCCATCGCCCTGTAACCTCGCCCGGAACTGCGCCAGTTGCGACGCATCCATTGCCCGTTGCCTTTCCACGAGGCGCCGTTCTTGCGCGTTGAGTTCGTCGAGCTGCGCTTGAATCGAGCGCTTCGCATTCGCGTCGAGATAAGGCGAGTGCAACCGCAAACCCAAACGCAGCCGCTGACCCGCATGCGCGCGATCGAATTGGTAGTCGACCGTGGCTTCTTTCTCGCGGAACTGCGCTTCACGCAGTGCCGCCGCGCGGTTCATGCGGTCGTTCAACGCCGACTGATACGACGCAACGGCTTCCGGCGTGGAAAGCTGCGCGCTCGTTATCGGGGCGGCGTGGATCCGCGCCGGAGGTGCAACGTCCATGCTGCGCGCGCGGTTCTCGGCATTGCCGAGTTGTGCCTGAAGAATCGAGCGGCTCTTCACCATGGCATTTCCCGCCGCGCTCAAGCCGCCGGTTCGCGTGGCGTTGAGCGTTGCGATATCCATGTCTAGCTGGGCGACTACGGCCGCAAAGGGATGCATCCGCATGAGCGCGGCTTCGTCCACGCGGGCGGCAGGTCCATTGACGGGTGGGGCAACGGACGAGTCGTGCGCAGGTTTCGCGCTTGCGCTGCAACCGGCTAATACCGCCACCGCGATCGCTAAGGCAAGCCGTTTCACGGGAACCTCTTCTCCACTTTTATGTCGAAGCCGTTCGCGCCCGTATCCATCGGCACGGTTGTCGAATTGCCAAAGCCGTTCTGGAGTGCGGAAACGGCGGAAGGCTGCTGGAGCGCCATCAGCGACTCGCCCTGCGTGTTGTACATCGACAACGAGTAGTCGAGGGCATTCGACGGGCGCGCCTGCAACGTCAGGCTTTGGCGGCGCGGCAAGTTGAACGTATCGGCGTAGACGAGGCTCATCGTTTTGCCGAACGCCTTGACGGCGTTGAGGCCGAAGCCGCCTTGCAAGTCGTTGGTGATCTGCAAGTTTTGCAAGCCGAGCGCGCCGCCCGCGGCCACGTCGAACGGTTCCAACAGATTTCGCGTAAAGAGCTCGTTGAGCTGTCCTTGCGCGATACCGTTAACCGCGTTGCCTGCGCTGAACGGAGCGCCCTTTCCGGTTGACGCGACGCCCCGTACGGCTCCGATCGATTGCGCGTTAACCAACAAGCCTAAAATTTGTTCGCGATCGTAAGGCGGTTGCGAGGCAAACGCGATGTCCAGTCCCGTCGCCGGGCCATGAACCTTTAACGCCACGTTCGTCGCCGGATCGTCGACATACGTCGTCGCGACTGCATTCACGTAGGGAATGATGCCGCTCGACGGATCGAAATGGACGCGAGCGCTTTGAACCTGGAACGTGCGCAGGAAACTGACCGTACCGCCGGTCGACACGAACGTTCCGGCAAGTGCCGGCGACGCAAGCGTACCGTTCACATTGACGTACCCTTCGGCACCCACGTCCACGTTCGAGCTTTGCACGCGCACGTCACGGCCGGCAACCACGTGCAGCCCGAGACCGACGTCCGGCGGCGTCGCAGCCGGCGCGTTTGCCGGTTTCGGATTGTACAAGGCGGTCAGCGGAATGCGGGCGCTATTGGTTTGAATGGTTCCGGCGAGCATTGGACGGCTGCCGGGACGCTTCGTCACGTGAAGGTCGCCGTCGAAGGTGCCTTTTACGTATTGCGGCGCGTCCACTTTCGCATTTTCTGCGCGCGCATTCAACTGCAACGCAACCTTCGATGCATCATGGACGTCGGGAATCGATGCGCGGCCGTCCGCGTCGATACTGCCGCGTCCGAGCGACGCGTGGAGGTTCCGCAACGTCGCGGAGGTTCCGGCGAACGCAAGCTGTCCGCCGAGGTGCTCGATCGGCACCGTTTCCATCGGACTCGAGAACGAGCCGCCGGCGAGCGTGAGTAATCCGTTGAGCTGCGGCGCATGCACTGTGCCGCCCGCCGTAACGGTTCCATCAAGCCGGCCCGTCATGCGCGTGCCGTCTGGAAGCAGCGGCGCAAGGTTCGAGGCCTCAACGTCGTCCGCGGTCATGGCCAACCTAATGGGGCGATTGCGAGAATCGATTTGCTTACGCGCCGCAGAAATCGGTGCTTTGCCCGAAAGCAGTACGCGGCCGCGTTGCAAGTCTATCTCGGTGCGCGCCAGTTCCACGGTCTGCGGATCGGCGCGAACTTCGCCCGCTGCGTGCGGCACGATCAAACGGCCGTAGCGCAGTTGGTTTGCCGTAAATGTGTCGTCGATTTTCGGCTGGCGTCGCGTGCCGCGCACGGTTAAGTTGGTTTGAACGGCGCCGCTTGCATCAAGCACTTTCCCCGTAGCCGTGCGCGCGAGCGCTCCGACGTTATTCGTTTGGGCATTAAATGCAAGCGCGAGCGGATCGTTTTCGCGAAGGCCGAACGTTCCGGACCCCTTCAAGCGCGCGTTCGGAATCTGAACCGCGAGCGAATGCAGCGTTCCCCGGTGTCCCTCGAGGGTCGCAGCAACGTCAACCCGCTGAACCGGAATGCGATTGACGCTTCCGTGGATGGCGTGAGCCGTAACCGAACCACTGAAGTTGGGGAACCGGCCCGCAACCTGCGCGTCTGCGTTGGCGATTCCCGTAATGGGGACCGGCAAGGCGTAGCCGCTCATCGCGACCCAATTGCCGATGTTGACGTTACGCGCGTGCAGCGTCATTCCGGCGATACTGCCGGCGGTCGTGAGTGCACCGTTCGCGCGCACGGTGCCGTTGGTGCCGCCAAACGCCAGCGACGTGTCGATCAGGTTTCCACGGGTGCCCCACTGCGCCGTCGTCGCTCCAAGAGCGAAGTTTCGAAGTTGCGCGGAATGCAGCGCCACGTTGCCGCTCGTGACGATCGACGAAGTTCCGGCGAACGCCGCATCCGCCGCCACGGTGCCCGTTCCGGCCAGCATATCGCCCTGGTCGAAGAAATCATTGAAGTCCGCGAGATCTGCGTGCGGCGCACGGACCCTCACCTGCTTTCCGGACGGCGCATAGGCCGCGCTGAACCGGACGTTTGTTGTGCCTACGCCGACTTGTCCGTTTTCAATGGCGAGCGACGCCGGCGTTCCGGAGAAGTTGGCGTCCAATTCGTGAAAAGGCAAGCCGTTTACGGCGCCTTCGGCCGACTGAACGTTCCCGGCAATCGCGGGAGCCGAGCCGCTGCCGGTAACATGAACGCTGCCTTCAGCACTTCCTTCGAGAAGCTTCGCGCTCTTGGGTTGCGCCAGTGCAACCAAGGACGACAGGTTTGCGGAATGCATTTGCGCGTTGAGATCGTAGCGCGGTTTCCCTTTGTCGACGCCGGCAATTGCGCCTCGAGCGTCCACGAACGAGCCGGCGAGCGATGCCGTCGCATCGTGGACCTTTACCGTTCCGTTGTTATAGCTCACCATCGCGGTCGCCACTGCACCGAGCGCGCCGATCCCGGTCGCATCCATCGCGAGAGCGACGCCGTGATTCGCCGTTTCGCCGAAGCGCGCGTCCGCGCGAGCAACGGTCGTGTACGGAGTCCGGACGTCATGCAATTGGGTCCAGCCGCCGGCCGAGATGCGGCCGTTCTCATACGATCCGGCAATGCGGCCGTCGAGCGTTCCGCTCAGCTGCGCAACGGCAACGCGGAAGCGATCGGCGTCGAGAAGTGCGTCGATGTGCTGATGCGGGCGATCGATGAAAGCAGCCGTATAGAGCGACGAACCGCCGCGTGTGATCCGAAGCGGCCCAACGGTTCCGACGCCATCGCCCGTAACGTCGAAAAGTCCAGCTACGGTCGTTCCGCCCGCGTGTCCCGAGACGATGCCGCGGCCGTCGATATTTTTGAGCGAATCACTGGTCGCCAAGACCGACGCTGCGATTGGCACTCCAGCGAGGAGCGTGCTGGAATATGGAACGGTATTCGGCGGTGCGATGATGCCGGCTGCCATTTCGAGTGCGCGTGGCCCGGGATGAAGCGCAAGCTTTCCGTGCGCGTTCGCCGCAATGCCGAGATAACGCGCGCTGAAGTCAATAACGTCGGCTTCCCGGCCGTCGAACGCTATCAGTCCGCCGGCATTCTGGATGTTGGCCGTCGCATAATGAACTCTCGGTGCACGAATGCCGATCAGGATCAGCGGTTTCGACGGATGCCCTTCGACAAGCACGTTCAGGTGCGCATTTCCGGAGACCGGAAGCGATGCGGATTGCGCGAGCGCACCGCGCAGGTCGTGCATGTCGCCGCTGCCCTCAACAGTCAACCGGAACGATGGATTGCTCAGATGGTACATGCCGCCGCCGAGCTTGACCGGCACGTTGGCGACGGTCGCACGAATCGACTGCATAAGGAGCCCGTCGCCGAATACCGCTAGTTGCCCGTGAACGTCACGCAGCGGTTTCTGTAGGCCGCCGATCGCGATGCGCGCTTTATCGAGCGACGCCGTGGCATCCACGTGCTGGTCTAAGGAGCCGTCGGGCCCCGCCAATCCGACGATTCGCGCGTCCAAATTGCGAAGCGAGCCACCGACAATGTGCATGCTTGGCGAATTAAGAGCGACGTCAACGATGTGCGCTATTGGGAGTTGCGCGCTGGTCCAGCGTTGCGTTGCGTAGCCGTGCTTTACGTCGATCGTGCCGGCTCCGCGCAGTGGGTAGGACTGCCCGGCTTCTTCATAGGCGAGCGATGCGTCGTAGGTTGTTCGGGCGTTGGTCGCTACGTCCATCGTCGTGTTGATATCGCGCACCATCAAGTGGCGCGCCGACGGGACGCCTTGCGCCTCATCGAACACGTCGACGCTGCCGTTACGAACGATGCCGCTAAAAATCATCGGCGTCGTAGGCGGTTTACCGTTCTGCTTCTCTTTGGGAATCGGCACGTTCCACGAACCGTCGCGATGACGGATCAGCGTAATTCGCGGCTGTTCCACATCGAACGACTGCAGGCCGTACATCCGCGTGTTGCGGAGCGCTTCGCCGAGCGAATACTTCACATCGAGCGAAGCGATCGATGCTACCGGTTCCCCCTTAGTCGTGCTTACACGTAGGTTTTTTGCAATTACTTCGCCGGAATGGATCGACAGCGAATCATAGGCCAGCTTGAACCCCATAGCGCGCGCGATAGTGGCCGCCGAAGCGCGCGCGATTGGTTGGAATGCGATGGCGATCGTAAGGACGATGAGCGCGCAAGCTGCCGCTATCCCGACCAGCCACTTCTGCCACGTCCGCATTCGCATGTATCACTCTTGCCCATAATGCGGACAAACAACAAAGGGCAGCCTAGCGGCTACCCTTTATATCCATAAAATAAACGTGCTTGTACTATTCGACCGTGACGGTTTTCGCCAGGTTGCGAGGTTGATCCACGTCTTTGCCTTCGATGTCGGCGATGTGATAGGCCAACAGCTGCAGCGGGATGACGTTGACAATCGGCGAGAGCAGTTCGTCGACTTTCGGAACCCAGAAGACGTAGTCGGCAACTTCTGCTGCTTCTTCGTCTCCGTGGTTCGCAACCACGATGATGGGTGCTTCGCGCGCCTTGGACTCCATCAGGTTCGACAGAATTTTGTCGCGCACGCGTCCGTCGGTCATAACGCCGATCACCGGCGTTTCGGTATCGAGCAGCGCGATCGGCCCGTGTTTCATTTCGCCGGCCGCGTAGCCCTCAGCGTGAATGTAGCTGATTTCTTTCAGTTTCAATGCGCCTTCGAGCGCCGTCGGGAAATTGATGTAACGGCCGATAAAGAGACAGCTGCGCATCTTACGAATCTTGCGCGCGACGTCGCGGATGTAGCTCGACGTATTGAGGATCACGTCGACGGACGCCGGAAGCAGCTTCGTGTTTTCGCCGATTTCCTTCAGACGTTGCGGATCCACCGTGCCCCGAACCTTCGCCAGGTACAGCGAGAACAGCGTCATCGCCGTAACTTGAGACACGTAGGTCTTGGTCGCTGCGACGCCGATTTCGGGACCGCCGCGCGTGTAGAGCGTGCCGTCGGCAATGCGCGTCAGGTGCGATCCCAGCACGTTACAGATGCCAAGAATCGTTGTGCCGGCATTCTTTGCGATACGGATAGCTTCGATCGTATCGGCGGTTTCGCCGGACTGCGACATAGCGATAACCAGCGCCGTCGGATCGATGACGGGATCGCCGTAGCGGAATTCGCTGGCAAGCTCCATTTCCACGGGCAGCTTTACGAGCGAACGCAGCAAGTACATCCCGACCATGCCGGCGTGGTACGCGGTGCCGCAGCCGGTGATGGCGATTTTTGAAATGTCACGCAGTTTTTTGTCGGCGGCTTCACCGAGTTCCGTGCCGAGATGCACCATGCCGTCTTCATCGATGCGGCCGGCCAGCGTCTCTTTGATCACGTTGGGCTGCTCGAAGATTTCCTTGAGCATGAAGTGCTTGTAGCCGCTCTTCTCGGCCGAGGTTGCATCCCACGTTACGTGCGTGACGTCGCGATGCACCGGCGTGCCGTCGTAGCGCGTGAGCGAATAGCCGTCACGGCCGACGACAACCATCTCGCCTTCTTGCAAGATGATTTCTTTGCGCGTATACGGCAGAATGGCCGGCGTATCGGAGGCAACGTACATCTCGCCGTCGCCGATGCCCACGACGAGCGGGCTCGCGCCGTTACGCGCGAAGATCAGGCGATCCGGATCGTCGCTGGAAATAACGCCGAGCGCATAAGCGCCGACGACTTCTTCGAGCGTCTTGCGTACGGCGGCGACGATGTCGCCGTCGTAGTGCACCTCGATGAGATGCGCGAGCACTTCCGTATCGGTTTCGCTCTTAAACGTATGTCCGAGTTCGAGCAGCTTTGCGCGAAGCGACGCATAGTTCTCGATGATGCCGTTGTGGACCACGGCGATGTTGCCGCTGCAGTCCATGTGCGGATGCGCATTGGCATCGTTCGGACGCCCGTGCGTCGCCCAGCGCGTGTGTCCGACGCCGACTTTACCGGCGATGCGGCCGCCGTTTTGCAACCGTTCCGCGAGGCGCGAGAGCTTGCCCTCGGCTTTGCTTCCGGTGAGGGCGCCGTCCGCGTCGATTACCGCGATGCCGGCACTGTCATAGCCGCGATACTCGAGTCGCGAAAGCGAATCGAGAATGATCGGAACGCTATCGCGCTCTCCGATGTAGCCAACGATCCCGCACATCCTATCAATACTCCTAAGACGGATTAAGCGCCAGCTTAATTCGGCTACTTAATACCCTCTTTGGTGCGGTGGTATTCAATATGGCCTTCGGCAATCTCATCCAGGGCGATCGAAACCGGCTTATTCGGGTTGATATCGTCCTTATCGACCAACGGCTCGCTTGCAAAGTACTCGCGACGATCCGAGGGCGGCAGTTGCTGGACCCGGATCCAGTTGTTCAACTGGCGGGCGCGCTTGGTGACGATATTGACGAGGCTGAACTTCGAATCCGCGTGTTTGAGCAGCGCGTCGAGATCGCCAAAAACAGTCTTACTCACTTGGTTCCTTATGTCTTACGTTCGCTCGACGTTGTTCAATGAATCGTCGTCGTAGCGGTGGATACGAAAGCGCTCTGCGTGCAAAATCGCTTGCAGGTCGCGAATCGCGTCTTCCGAGCGATCCTGCTCGTTGATCACGATGTAGTCGAAGTCCCGAATGGACCTCATTTCTTGATGCGCGATTTCGAGCCGTCGCGCGATCTCTTCGTTGGTCTCGGTGCGCCGCGCGAGCAGGCGTTCGCGTAGGTGCGAAAAGCGGTCCGGAACCAGGAAAATCAACACCGCGTCCGGATACGCTGCCTTTATTGCGAGCGCCCCGTTGACTTCGGGCTTCATGATTAGATCGTAGCCTTCGGTCAGCGTGTTAACCACGAAGTTCCTCGGCGTCCCGTAAAGGTTGCCGTTGTATTCCCGCCACTCCAGGTAGCCGTTCTCTTCGCGCTCGCGTTCAAACTGAACTCGAGACTTGAAAAAGTAGTGCTCCTCGTCGCGCTCTCCCGGTCGCGGGTCGCGCGTGGTCGCGGAGATCGAATACTTCAACCGCGGCATCCGCGCACGAAGCGCGTCGACCAACGTATCCTTGCCGGCCCCGGAAGGCCCCGACACAACGAACAGTAACCCCGGGCCGGTGATCACTCGAACTCCTCTGGCGGGCAAAGCGTGTTCTCTTCACACAAGGGCGGGAGGATACCTGGTATGGCGCTCTCTTTGGCCTCGATCTTAGCGGAAAGTGCGCTCAGGCATCCCGGCCGCACGGCGGTCGTGGCCGGGCCGGAACGCATTTGCTATGCCGATTTATGGGCACAGGCGCGCCGGTATGCCCGAAAGTTTGTCGACGCCGGAATCGCGCCGGGCGACCGGATCGCCGTACTTCTTCCAAACGTGGCGGACTTTCCACGAGCGTACTACGGGACGCTGGCAGCCGGCGCGGTCGTCGTCCCCGTCCACGCGCTGCTCACCGCCCAAGAGGTCGCTTACGTGCTTCGGGACTCCGGGGCAAAGCTTCTGGTCTGCCACGAGGCGCTGGCAGCGGGCGCCCGGGGCGCCGAACTCGCCGGCGTTCCGTTGATGCCTGCCGGAACCCCGGACGTCGAACCGCTGCCGGCGCTCGCCCGGAGGGAAGCCTTCGACGATGCCGTGATTCTTTATACGAGCGGCACGACCGGCGTACCGAAAGGCGCGGTTCTTTCGCAAAACAATCTCGTCCTCAACGCGACCGTGTGCGCGCGCGACCTTTTTGAAGTACGCGCCGATGACATCTTGCTGTGCGCGCTGCCGCTTTTCCATTCGTTCGGGCAAACGTGCGTGATGAACACGGCTTTTCGCGTGGGCGCGATGATGGTGCTGATGCCGCGTTTCGACGGTCCGGCGGCACTCGATCTTATGGTGCGCGAAAACGTTACGCTCTTCTCCGGCGTACCGACCATGTACATCGGCCTGCTGGATGCAGCCCGCAAAGACGAGCGCCGGCCGCCGCTGCGCTGTGCCGCTTCCGGCGGATCATCCTTGCCCGTCCCGGTATTGGAAGCGTGGGAGAGGGCCTTCGATACGGAAATTCTGGAAGGCTACGGCCTTTCGGAGACGTCGCCTGTTGCAAGTTTCAATCAACGCGAGTTCGGCCGCAGGCCGGGCACCGTCGGCTGCGGGATCTGGGGCGTTGAGCTGGCCGTTGCACATCCTGATGTTGAAGACCACGTCGAATTCGTTCCGCCAAATGAATTGGGCGAAATCGTCATTCGCGGCCACTGCGTCTTCAAGGGATATTTGAACAACCCGGACGCCACGCGAGCCGCGATCGTCGATGGCTGGTTTCGCAGCGGCGATCTCGGCACGAAAGATCCCGACGGTTTCATTACGATCGTCGACCGGAAGAAAGATATGATCCTTCGCGGCGGCTTCAACGTTTATCCGCGCGAGGTCGAGGAAGTGTTAATGCGCCACGATGCCGTCAAGCAAGTTGCGGTGATCGGCATCCCGCACCAGACGCATGGCGAGGAAATCCACGCCGTCCTCGTTTTGCACGACGGCTACACTGTCGTGCGCGAAGAATTCATTTCGTGGTCGCAGGAGCATCTCGCTCGTCACAAATATCCGCGCCACATTCATATCGTTGAAGCGATGCCTCTCGGCCCCAGCGGTAAAGTCCTCAAACGAGAACTGCGCTCTCGGTTTTCGTAAAGCGCGCTTTACAAAAACGCCGGCTCTTCTGAGCATTTCATTAAGAATGTATAGCTCACGATTGGGTGCCGTAAAGCTTGCGTTCTTCGCTTAAATATCGCTTGCTGTCAATGCGCGCACGTAGCTATAGTGTGCGTGGTTGCTACGCACGTAAGGAGAGAAAACGTTGTTCAAGGGAAGCCGCCGTATCATCGCCGTCGCCACGTTGGGTCTGATCGCCGTAGCGGCGTCGCTCCCGGCGAACGCCTCCACCGTCACCACGAACGTCGCGGTGAGCGCGACGATCAACACGAATTGCACGATGGGCGCCGCGTCCGTTCCCTTCGGCACGTACGACCCGCTGGTCGCAAATCTCTCAACCGCCGATTCGGTAACCGGAACGCTTTCGATTGCCTGTACGAAAGGCACCGTAGCGACGATCACGCTGGATACCGGCTTGAACGCTTCACACGCAACCGGCACGACGCGCGCGATGATCTCCGGATCGAACTACCTCTCCTACGAGCTTTACACGACGGCCGCTCGTTCGACCGTCTGGAGCGCGTCGAACAGCGTTAGCTACTCCTCTGCGGGGAAAGCGGCCGGAACGGTTAACATTTATGCGACAATTCCGGCAGGCCAGGATAGCAACACCGGATCATACTCGGACACGGTAGTCGCAACCGCAAGTTTCTAGAGGATCCATGAACTTCTCGCGAGCCCGCCGTTTCCTGGCGGGCCTGTCGCTTTTTATAGCGCTCGCTTCTCCGCTCACCGCGCGGGCGGCCACTTTTCAAATGTCGCCGCTCTCTTTGACGATAACCAAATTTGGAGACGTCACGGTGACCAATACCAGCCAAGAAGCTATACGCTTTTCTGTAAGCGCGTTCGCGTGGTCGCAAACGCCCCAAGCGCGCGAAATCAAAACTGCGAGCGACGATATCGTTTATTTTCCGCAGGTTTTTTCGCTTGATGCCGGCGCTTCTCAGCGCATCCGCGTCGGGATAACGGCGACGCCGGCTTCCACCGAACGCGCATACCGGCTTTTCATAACGGAACTCCCGCCGTTCGACCCGCGAGCTGCGGCGGGCCAGCATTTGCTGATTCTCTCGCGCATGGACATTCCGGTCTTCCAACCTGCCTCGGCGGCCGCAGCGGCCGCTCCGCGCGTCAACCACGCCGAAGTGTCTCACGCAAGCGCATTCCTAACCCTTGGTAACGCCGGAACGGAACACGTAGCGCCGTCGCACGTAGACGTTGCGCTTCGCGATGCCTCCGGTTCTCGAATTTGGACGGGCACCGCCGGCGTCTGGTACGTGCTCGCCGGCAGCAGCCAAAACGCCAAGCTGCCTCTTCCGCCATCGGCATGCAGCCGCGCGAGTTCTGCGCAGATATCGTGGAATGCCGGCGGACAAACCGTGACGCAAGCGGTGAAGCTGTCGCCCGGGTCGTGCCGGTAAACGTAGCGCAGCTCAAAGAACTCTTCCGATACCTCGCCGCCGTGATTGTGGTGCCGGCGGTAGCTTTTGCTTTTTTGATGCTGCCCGCGCGCGCCGCAACGGACAGCGTGTACATGGATCTCTCCGTGAACGGCGTCGCGCATGACTCGGTACTGGTCGTTCTGCGCGGGAGCGACGTCTTGGTGGCGGCGGACGATCTTCGTGCAGCCGGCGTAGATGCGACCGGGAAAACTACGGAAACGCTTCACTCCAGGCCCTATGTCGCCTTGTCGGCGCTAGCCGACACGCTGACCTACAAAGTCGATCTGCCGAAGCTGCAGCTTGCTATACGGCTTGCCGCGAAGGCGCTGAAGCACGAAACCGTCAGCCTGGCAAGCGATTCAACCATTGCGCCCGCGTCGACTGCCGGCCTCGTGTTGAACTACGACGTCCGCGCCGCGAGCGGTACGCCATGGACGGGAAGCATCGAGCAGCGTTTGAACTTGACGAATGGCGCCGTCGTTGACGACACCGTCGGCCGTTCGTTCGACGGAACGCTCCAACGCGGCCTCACCGACGTAACTATCGATTCGCCGCAGCGGCTGCGACGCACGATCGTCGGCGACGCCTTTGCGGGAACCGGCGATCTGGGCGGAAGCGCCATTCTTGGCGGGATCACCGTACAACGCGCATTTTCGACGAATCCATACGTGGCCACGTTTCCGCTTCCATCGGTGACCGCTTCCGTCTTGGAACCTTCGGAAGCCGATATCATCGTCAACGGCGCGGTGGTTAAGACCATCGACCTTCCGCCCGGGCAATACAACTTAAACGATCTCCCAATTCACGAGGGAATCGATCGTGCGCAGGTTGTTCTGCGCAACGGTTTCGGCGCACAAACGCTTTTTGATGCGACCCTCTATGGATCGGCCGCGCTCTTACGCAAAGGTTTGACGGATTACGATTACGCGATCGGGGCGGATCGTCACGATCTGGAATCGACCGGCGACGGATACGGCCCGGCAGCGGCGCTCGGAAGCTATCGAATCGGCTTGTCGAATTGGTCCACCGCCGGCGCCAGAATCGAGACGGGCGCGAACGTCCTAAGCGCGGGATTGAACTACGACGGCATCCTGCGTTTTGCCGACGTGCATGTCGCCGTCGCTCAAAGCCAAAGCGATGGCCGTCGCGGCGATGCGCTTTCCATCGGTTACAGCAGCAGCGGAATCACCAGCGGATTCTCCCTCGTTGCCCGCGCGCAATCGCCGTTCTATACGAATCTAAGCCAGCACGTCGCCGACGACCGGGCCCTCTTCGAATTCGACGGATCGGGATCGCGGCGGCTCTCCGCAGACACATCCCTCTCGCTCACTACGCAAGTTGCTCGCTATCGCGACAGCGGCAACTTCCGGCAGGTGGCCGTCAATCTGTCGCGCCGCATGGGAAAAATGACCGTTTCGCTCTCCGCAGCCGAAGCTGAATCTTCGGGCGACGGACCACAGCGCAGCCTCTCGCTGTTGCTCGGATTTCCCATCGACGCGTCGACCGTGGCGACGGCCGAAGTTGACGCCGGATCTACGGCGGGTACCGTTACGCAGATCGTTCACGCGCCGTCGACGCCGTTCGATACGAGTTACAGCATAGCTGCGGGCCCGTACGGTGCTTCGCCGGTCGGCAGTGCCGCGCGCTTCGGACTGCCCTTTGCCGCGGTTTCTTTGCAGCAGAGCGGCGGTTTCGGCCATCTGCCGCTCAGCGACAGCGTGGACGTGTCCGGTGCTCTGGAGCGCATCGACGGCCATACGCTTTTCTCGCAGGCCGTGCCGGATGCTTATGCGCTTGTTGAGGCTCCCGGCGCGGGCAACGCGCCCATATACCTCAATAACCGGTACGCCGGTCGAACGAATGCCGATGGGTATGCCGTCGTGCCGTTTCTCGCGTCGTACGAAGTGAACCGCGTGTCGTTGGCCGACGACACGTTCTCCTTCGATCAAACACTTACCGGAGAAGATCAGGGCGTTCAACCGGCATATCACGGCGCCGGTGTCGTCCGCTATCACGGAAGCCTTGAACGCGGATTAACGGGCAACGTGGTTCGGCGTGACGGCCGAGCGTTCGCGTACGGCGAGCTGCAAATCACCTGGCATGGCCGCACGTATTCCTCGCCGACCGATGAAAGCGGCCGGTTCTATTTCTCAAACCTTCCGCGCGGAACGTATCAAGCTGTTGCGGCTGATAACGCGGGAAGTTGCGGGTTTACGATCGACGTTCCGGTTTTAACACGCGTGCAACAGTCCCTTGGCACGGTGACGTGCGCAAAATAGCGCTTGCGGCGATTTTATTCGCACTAACGGCATCCCGCGTCATGGCGGCGCCAAGTTGCTCGTTCTCAACGGTTTCCTCGCTGCCGTTTGGAACCTATAACCCGTATTCGTTGACGCCGGTTCAAGTCGGCGGCGGCTCCATCACCTTCTCGTGCAACGCGAAAAACGTCTCCGTTACCGTAGATCTAGATATGGGCTCGTATTCCCCGGCGTTCGGCCAACGGCGAATGAAACTCGCCGGCGGCGCGGATTACTTGGCCTATAACATCTACTACGACGCGGCCTACTCCCAGGTCTTCGGCGACGGAACCGGCGGGACCGTAAACTATTCGGCCACGACGGGTTCGAAGAACAGTAGAAACAGCATTCCGTTTTACGGCGAACTGCCGTCGGGTCAAGACGCTAACGTCGGCTCCTACAGCGACTCCGTAACCGTCACAATCTCGTTCTAAGCCAGTGAGATGGAGCCTCGACGCCGAACGCTCCGGAAACCATGCTGACGGATTGGCTATTGGTGCGCCGCATGGCGTTCGAGATCGAGGCGCGCTTTCGCGGCGCGAAAGTGCGCGATGTCGGCCTGCTTCCGGACGGCCGCACCGCCGTCGCGCTTTGGGCGCGCGGGACGACCTACCTCTTGTGCATCGACGTATTCGGGTCGCCTCCGCTTCTCACAGTGGAGGATGGCGAACTGCCGATCGCTGCGGAACCGGGTTTCATTCGCGCTACCGGAGCGGCGTTGCGCGGCACGGTGTTGCTTGCCGCGAAATCGCGCAAGGGCGACCGCCTGATACGCCTGACGTTCGGAGCGCGTTCGCGCTTCGGCGTTGGCGATCAAGTGGATCTTTACGTGGAACTTGTGCCGCGCTTCGGCAACATCATCCTCGTCAAAGGCGACCGCGTCGTCGCTGCAGCAAAGGAATTTTCGCTCGCACAAAACGGAACGCGCGCCGTTGAAGCCGGCATGCCTTACCAGCCGCCGCCGCTGGCCGAACGTGCTTCGCTTGCCGGAACGCTGCCGGCAGACGACTCCCGGAACGACGAAGCGATGCACGCACCGCTGTTTCTTTATCGCGTTGACGCTGAGCTTCAGCAAGCGTATCCATTTGCGCTCGACCGGTTTGCCGGCGCGGAGGTTGCTCAGGCCGATTCGCTGCTCGACGCGCTTCATGATTTTCGCGAGCAGAAAATCGGCACCGGCGAACGCCGCCGTACCGCCGAGCGGCGCAATGCGTTACTCAAGCGTCTAAAGGACCGCGAACGCAAGATTCACGACGAACTCGCGTCAATTGACTCGAAGCGGCGCAAAGCCGCCGGTCGTGAGACGATGCGTGAGGAAGGCGAAGCCATCTACGCGACTCTGCACGAGTTGGACGAAACGTCTCGCGACGACGCCAAAGACCGCGCGACGAAGCTCTTCGCCGAATACAAGAAACTCGGAAACACGCTCCCGCACTTAGACGAGCGTGAAACCACGTTGCGGGAGTCGCAGCGCGCAATCGAAGAACTTCGGTGGGAAACCGAGCGCGCTGAAGACCACGACCTCGACGACGTGGCCGCCGCGGTCGCACATTTGGAACCGAAACATCAACGCTCCGCCGTGCATGCGAAACGACGCAAACGCGCACCGCTCGAATTCCGAACCGATAGCGGCTCCCGTATTCTCGTCGGACGCTCGCCGAGCGAAAATGCCGATTTAACTTTTCGCATAGCTCGCCCCAACGATCTGTGGTTTCACGCACAGAATATCCCCGGCGCGCACGTTATTCTGCAACGCGACGACCGAACGGAGCCGCCGGAGGAAGATATCGCACGAGCGGCTGCGCTTGCGGCCTCGTTCTCGAAAGCGAAGACATCGGGCAAGGTGCCCATTGACTATACGCAGCGCAAATACGTTCGCGCGCAGAAAAATGCGCCGCCGGGTCTTGTTTGGTACACGAACCCGCGCACGATTTTAGCCGAACCCCACGCATAACGAAAGGGACGGCATAACGCCGTCCCTTCTTTTTATTCCGTTGTCGATTGTGCCGGTGGCGGATCGCTCGCGGGAAACGAGTCGGCGTCCGTCTTGTCGTAGCCTTTGAGCTTATCGTGCGATTTCTCGCCGCGTCGCTCTTGCTCGTACATCTCTTGGTCCTTACGTTCGACTTCCTTGGCGATCTCGCCACGCTCGCCTGGCGTCTTCGTACGTTCCTGGTCCATGCGAGCGTTCTACCCGAAAACCGACGTGAGTCAACAATTCACGGAAGGCGCGCTTCGGCCGCTTTCCAGTCGACGTTGGCAAGGAATGCTTCGATGTACTTGCCTTTATCGGCGGGCTTGTAATCGCGAAACCACGCGTGTTCCCACAGATCCATCACCAGGACCGGCTCGCATCCCGCAAGATTATTGACGTTGTGATCGCCAATCCATACGTTTACAATTTGCTTGGCGACCGGGTCGTGGTACGCCACCGCCCAGCCGATGCCTCGCATGCCGCCGACGGCAGCGAAATCTTTCTTCCAGGTATCGAACCCGCCGTATTGCTCGCCCAGCGTGTCGTAGAGCTTGCCCGAACTTAGCGCCGACGCCGACTTCGTAAGATTATCGAAGTAATATTCGTGGAGACGCATGCCGTCGAACTCCCAACCCAAACGGCGGACGAGTTCCGCATAGGCCGGATCCGCGCCCGACGCCTTTCCGGACTGGCGTAGTTCGGTAATGCGTTCGTTGAGCGTGTTGGTGTTCTTCACGTAGCCTTCGTACAGGCCGAAGTGAATCTGGAGAGTTTCATCGGAAATCCCTTGCAGGCCCGATAGATCCCACTTCTTCGGCGTATAGACGTTCATGAGCCCTTTCACTTTCTAAAGAGAACCGTAAGAGTACGACTTGTTGCATTGGGAACTTCTACTACCAACTTCCTCCATGCTCGCTCGGTTTCAACTCGTCTGCGTTAGCGAGCCTGCGGTTCATAATAGGGATGGGCCAAGCGGCGCACATTGCGCATTGCTAATCGGCGTCGCGCGGCTCTTATCACGGGCCGGGAACCAAAACGATTTTTCCAATGTGAGCACTGCTCTCCAGACGGGCATGCGCCTGCGATGCGCCGGAAAACGTGAGAACGGAATCGACGACGGGATGGATAAGATCGCGAGCCGGCAGTAAAGGCCAGATGTCGGCGAGCAATCCGGCGGCGATCTCAGCCTTTTCGGCGCCGGTGCGAGGGCGAAGGCTGGAGCCGAGAATTGAAGCGCGCCGGTGCAGTAAGAGGCGTAGGTCGATTGTCGACTCGATGCCGCCCGAAGTTGCGATGCAAGCGATGCGGCCATCCATCGCAAGACATTGAAGATCGCGGTTGAGATACGAGCCGCCGACCAAGTCCAAGACGACGTCAACGCCGCGGTCGTTCGTATATTTTTTCACGTCCACGACGAAATCACTTGTCTTATAATCGATCGCGGCTTGCGCGCCGAGCGCGAGAATGGCCTCGCACTTTTCCTGGGATCCGGCGGTTGCAATAACGTGCGCACTAAGCGCTCGCGCCAACATGATCGCCGTCGTTCCAATGCCGCTCGTTCCGCCATGGATCAGCACGACGTCATCTTTTGCTAAACGGGCGCGTACGATTAGATTATCGTAGACGGTAAAGGCATTTTCCGGCAGCGTCGCTCCTTCGACAAACGACCATTCCTCCGGCAACGGCAGCACTTGACCCGCGGGCGCGGTGGCGTATTCGGCGTAGCCTCCGCCGTTGACGAGCGCAACGACGCGGTCGCCTTCCGCGAACCTTGTAACGCCTTCGCCGAGCTTCGCAATGGTGCCCGAGACTTCCAGTCCAAGAACGGGCGAAGCAGCAGGCGGTGGCGGATACTTTCCGGCGCGCTGCATGGTATCGGCGCGCGTAACGCCCGCCGCCTCGACTTCAATCAGCACTTCGCCGGCTTCTGGTGCCGGTACCGGCCCTTCGGCGACGCGCAAGACCGACGGGTCACCGGGCGCATCGACTGCGACGTATTTCATTGCGCTACAGCTTCGCTCGCGTCAGAAACATCGCGTCACCGAACGAAAAGAACCGGTAGCGCTGCTCGACCGCTTCACGATATGCATGCAGCATTCGCTCGCGTCCGGCGAACGCGCTCACGAGCACGAGCAAGGTCGATTGGGGCAGATGGAAATTGGTAATCATCGCGTCGACGACTTGAAATTCGAACCCCGGGCGAATGAAAATATCGGTTTCATCTTCTCCTGCGACGACGTGCCCGTGGCGCGCCGCATTGCCTTCCAGTGCCCGCATGACCGTCGTTCCGGCCGCAATCACCCGGCGTCCTTCCCGTTTTGCGCGGGCGATTGCGTCGGCAGTCGTCACCGGAATTTCGTAACTTTCGGCGTGCATCGTATGCTCGTCAAGCCGTTCGGTCTTCATGGGGCGGAACGTCCCAAGTCCAACGTCCAAAGTCAAATGCACCAGTTCAACTCCGTGTGCCTGTAACTCGTCGAGGAGTTGCGGCGTAAAATGCAGCGAGGCCGTCGGCGCCGCGACACTTCCCGGCGTCCGCGCAAAGACGGTCTGATAGCGTTCCTGCGCTTCTTCGCTATCGTTACGGATATACGGGGGAAGCGGCAGGCGGCCGGCTTGCTCTAGGAACGTTTCGAACGGTACGCCGAGCTCGAAGAGCAACTCGCGCAGGCCTTCATCGAGCTCCGCTGTGACGACGGCTTCTCCCAAGCCGGCGAAGGCGATGCGTTCGCCGGTTTTGAGCCGCCGCGCCGGCCGCAGCAACGCGATCCACGTCGTTGCAAGGGGATCGTAGCGCATTGACTCAGCCGGATGCAGCAAAAGCACTTCCACGCGGCCGCCGGTGTGCGGACGCGTTCCAAAGACACGCGCGGCAATTACTCGCGTTTCGTTCAACACGAGCACGTCGCCGCTTCGGAAGTAGTGCGGAATGTCGCGAAAGACTCGGTGTTCGATTCGATCGTCGCCGAGCACCATCAGGCGGCTCGCGTCGCGTTCCGCCGCCGGATGCTGAGCGATCAAGTCCTCGGGAAGCTCGAAATCGTACGCCGCCGCAAGGTTCAGGTCGTCAGACGTTTTTGTTCCAGTTCCAGAAAATTCAAGAGCCGTTTATTGTCGTCTTCGCTTGCGTCGACGATCAGCACCCCGACCTGATACGTCTCGCCTTCGAAAGGCTTCACCCACCGCACTTCCCCGCGCAACTTTAGAAACGGGTTGCGCTTCATTGTGAACGTGTATTTCGTTCCGACGGGCAGATACTGATCGGCGATAATGCGCATGCCGGTCGGCGAAATATCCGCAACCGCTCCACGAAAGAGCATTGCGGAAAGCGGGTCTTCGACCACCACGTCGATGTATTTGCGTAGCCGAAGGGAACTGCGAGCTTCAGTCATGCACGATGTCCGTACCCGGAAAATATAGGCCTAAGATATCGCGCGTTGAGCCGCCGGAAAGCGCGTAACCCCGCGCACCCCACTGGCAAAGGCCGACTCCGTGCCCCAGACCTCCGCCTTCGATGGCGAAGCGGCCGGGCGCGGCCGGCGAGTCATCGATCTTCGTAATGAGCAGGCTGGGAATGACGCGAGCGCCGACGCGCAAGCGAAAGACGCTGCCGCGTACGAATGCCGAACCACGTTCGGCTACCAGCTCCACCATGCGCGCCCGCCCGCTGGAGTCGCCGGCCGAGATGCGAATATTCTGCAGCATGCCGAACGGTTGCAACTCGTTCGCAAACGCCGTCGAGATGGCGTTGCCGTCGACCTCACGCTGCCACCGGTACTGCGGCGAGGCGGAACAGTACGGACACGGCACGCCGTTCAGATAGGCAAACGGTGCGCCGCCCCACGCCTCGCTCGAAGCCTCGGTGTGTCCGCCGCAACACGACGAATACATCACTTGCGCGAAGTCATTGCCGAAGTGCAGCACTTGTCCGTTGGTCGCGTCGACCGCTGCGCGTGCCGCCGCCGATTCCGACGCGACCCCGCCGTACACTTGGTCGAGCTCCGATGGAACGACGTCGTAGTTGCGTCGCGGATTGCTGCGTTGCAGCACGTACGTTCGCGCGCAGATAGCCTGAGCTTCCAGCGCTGCGGCCGGCCACGACGCGGTCATCTCGCGCGGCACGACGCTGTACAGATACTCCTCCAGCGTGACGGTGCTGACGATGGAGCCGTCGCTCGTTCGTAAAAACGTGCCGCGGTATGGGCGGCCGTCGAACGTGAACCCGCCCGGCATCGCGGACGCCGTCCCTGGTCCCAGCAGGACGCGGAGGGACTGCGTCGCCGCGCTGGTAGCCGGGTCGAAGTCTTCTTGTTCGGTTCCTGCGTACGCCAGCGACGGGACGGCCACTGCAGCAGATGCAATGGCGGCCGTCTTCAAGAAGTGCGAGCGGCGCACTAGAAAAGGCGCTCCTGAGAACCGGTTCTTGGAATGGCGCCAAGATGCCGGTAGGCTTCGGGCGTGGCTTTGCGGCCACTCGCGGTACGCATCACGAATCCGTGTTTGAGCAAGTAGGGCTCGACGACGTCCTCGAGGGTTTCCGCATCTTCGGTCAACGTTGCGGCGATGGCGCCAAGACCGACGGGGCCGCCGCCGTAGTGCTCGACGATCGTTCGCAGAAACGCGCGGTCGAGACGATCCAATCCGAGTTCGTCCACGCCCTCACGCCGCAACGCTTCATCGGCTACGCTCGCGGTGATCGATCCTTCGGCACGCACTTCGGCGTAATCGCGCACGCGGCGCAGCAACCGGTTCGCAATGCGCGGCGTACCGCGGCTGCGTCTCGCAATCGTTACGGCGCCGTCACCGTCGATGGGCACGTTCAGCACCGTAGCGGAACGCGTCACGATGCGCTCGAGTTCGGCAACGCCATAGTAATCGAGATGGTGAACGATGCCGAAACGCTCGCGCAGCGGCGCGGTCAACATGCCGGCGCGCGTCGTGGCGCCGACGAGCGTGAAGCGTTTGAGCGGCAATTTGATGGTCTTCGCAAACGCGCCGCGATCGACGACGAAGTCGATTTGAAAATCTTCCATCGCAGGATACAAAAATTCTTCGACCACGCGGCCCAAGCGATGGATCTCGTCGATAAAGAGGACGTCACCATCTTCGAGCGCCGTAAGGATGCCTACCAAATCTTTAGGTTTCTCGAGCGTCGGGCCACTCGTCGGGCGAAAATTTGCACCTAGTTCACGCGCAATCAGTCCCGACAATGTCGTTTTGCCAAGGCCCGGCGGTCCGTAGAACAAGACGTGCTCGAGCGGTTCGCCGCGACGCTTTGCTGCGTCGATGGAAATGCGCAAATTCTCCACGACGTTCGTTTGGCCGACGTAATCGGCGAACGTCCGCGGTCGAAGACTTGCGCCGTAGACCTCGTCTTCAAGGGTGTCGGCCGGGTCGACGATTCGCTCGTCGGCCGCACCGGCGACTGCGTCCTCGACTGCATCCGGCCCAAGCAGCCGTTTGCGCGCGCCCGAATCGCTCATGCGGGCGTTCCTTGAGCGCGCGCAGCTTTACGCCGGTAGATTTCGGCGAGAAGCTTCTCCGCATCTTTCATAGACGGTGCGCTTTCGAGCGTTTCGCGAATCATCGCCTCGGCTTCGGGACGTTTGTATTCCAATTGCAACAGCACCGCAAGGGCTTCGTCGGCAAAATCGGGCATCGCTTCGGGCCCCGCCGGAACGGCGTCTTGAATCAACAGAAACTTCGCGACTTTGCCTTGCAGCTTCGCGACGATGTCGCGAGCCTTTTGCTGTCCGATCCCGGGCAACGTCTTCAAATACGCATGATCGCCGCGATCGATGGCGCTCGCAATCGAGGACATCGGCTGCGAAAACGCGCGGGCTGCCGAGCGTGGGCCGATCGACGCAACGCTCAAGAGTGCCTCGAAGAATTCTCGCTCGATCGCGTTGGTAAAGCCGTAGTAGCTGAAGTGGCCGCTGTTCCCGTCCATGTTCAAGACGGCGAAAACTTCCAGCGCCACCGGTTCGCCGGGCGGAGCCGTAATCTTCTCCGCCACGCACGGCGGCAACAGCAGTTCGTAGCCAAGGCCGTTTACATCCAACACGACGCGGTCGTGATCGCGTTCGACGAGCGAACCCCTAATGCGCGAAAACATTTGTTTGCATGTTCATATAAGCGAGGGCGATGGCAAGCGCATCGGAAACGTCATTCGGCTTCGGCGCCGTCCGCAACTTCAAAAGATGCGTTACCATGGCATTCACCTGGTCTTTGCGGGCGGCCCCTGAACCGACGAGAGCGCGTTTCACGTGCGAGTGTCCAAGCGTCTGCACCGGGACGCCGGCTTGCGCGCTTGCCAAGCACATCACGCCGCGCGCGTGTCCCATAAGAATTGCCGTTGTTGGATTCTTGTAGGTTGTGTAGAGTTCTTCGATGACGACGATGTCGGGCTTCGTCTGCTCGAGAATCTCGACGATCCCGCCGTAGAGTTCCGCCAGCCGCTGTTCCAAAGGGCGATCCGTACGCGGCGACACGACGCCGGCTTCGACAAGCGCAATCGTGCGGCCGGAGCGTTCCACCACCCCATACCCCGTGACGCGAAGTGCCGGATCGATGCCCAGCACCCGCATCAGTGCTGCACGCCGTTGACGATCAGCGTCACCGCGGAGCCGGGCTGCGTCGTCGTTCCGGCCTCGGGTTGCGTTCCGACGACTTTCCCGTCGGCGCCGGCCGTCGTCGTGTACTCGATCTTGTTCACGGGATAGCCGTTTGCGAGTAACTTTGCCTGGGCATCAGCGAGCGTCATGCCTTCGGTGTCCGGCACTTCGCCGGGAACCGACAGTGTCACGGTCACGGTCGAACCGCTCGCGGCTTGCGTCGTGGGATCGGGATCCTGTCCGACGATCAATTCGTTCTTATCGGGCTGCACCGAGAACTTCACCGCCGCCGTAAAGCCGGCACCGTTCAACTGCGAGATCGCATCGGCGTAGTTCATGTTTACGACGTTCGGCACGCCGACGGCCTGCGAAGACGACCCGCCCTCCGGCCCCGTGCTGATCATTGCGTGAATGGTCGTCGTGCGGTCGATTTGATTGCCGGCCGCAATGTCTTGCGTCGCGACGACGTTGTTCGCCACGCTGGGATACGCACCACGTTGTGACGTGTCCAACGTTACGCCGCTCTTCTTCGCAAGAGCAAGCGCATCGTTCACGTTCATACCGATGAAGTTCGGCGCGAGGATCGGCTGCGGACCATTCGAGACGACGAGCGAGACGGCCGAACCCTGTCGAACGTTCGCGCCGGGCTTCGGCTGTTGGTCCACAACGCTGTCTTTTGGAGCGTTATCGAACCGGCGCAGCACTTTCACTTTGAACTTGTCGGCCTCTAGCGTGCGCTGCGCGTCCGTTGCCGTAAATCCGCGCACGTCGCGCAGGCCGATCAACGGCAGACCGTTGCTAACGATGAGCTCGACGAGCGAATTTTTATCGACCTTCGTTCCGGCTGCCGGATTTTGCCGAATGACGTGATTGGCCGGGACGGTGTCGCTTGGACTCTTGATGATACGAGATTTCAGGCCCTCGTTTACGATTGCTTGCTGTGCCTGAGCGTCCGACATGTTGGTGTAATCGGAAACCGGCACCGATGCCGCAAGGTCCGGAACGGGCAATTGCCGTCCGAAAATCAGGTAGCCCGCAATCGTCGCGATGATCGCCAGCGCAATAAGAACCGCAATGGCGCCCGATCCGATGCGCGACCGGCGTTCTTCGTCTTCGCTGATTGATGTGTAGGTGTGATCGGGCATCGGCGAGCGGCGCGGCGGCGGCATCGAGCCGAACGCATGCGTGGGCGCGTCGTCCGCGATTTGATACGGCGCGTGCGTCGGTCGCTCGCGAGCTTCTCGCAACGCCGTCGCGACTTCGCTAGCGGATTGAAAACGGTTCTCGGGACGTTTCTGCAGCAGTTTGTTCACGACCGACGCGAGCGCCGGACTGATGCCCAGGTCTCGCGTATCGAGCACCGGCACCGGATCGCCGATGTGCTTCAAAGCGACGGTGACGGGCGATTCCCCGGTGTACGGCAGCTTGCCGGTAATCATTTGGTAGAGCACGACGCCGACCGAATAGAGATCCGAGGTCTCGTGCAGGTCGTGACCTTGCGCTTGTTCCGGCGAAATGTAGTACACGCTGCCCATCACGAGCCCCGGCTTCGTGAGTGCCATCGTATGCTGTGAAACGGCACGCGCGATGCCGAAATCGGAAAGCTTTACGACGTCGTCTTTGGTGACGAGAATGTTTGCCGGCTTGACGTCGCGATGCAGCAGCCCGGTTCGGTGCGCATACGCGAGACCGTTGCAAATATGAGCGGCATAGTCGATGGCGACCGGCTCGGGCAGTTTACCGTCGGCAGCGATGATCTCAGCAAGCGACGGCCCGTCGACGAGTTCCATGACGATGTAGTACGTGTCGCCTTCGCGGCCCACGTCGTAAGTGTTGACGATATTCGGATGCGATAGGCGCGCGGCGGACTCGGCCTCTTGATAGAAGCGGCGCACGAACTCATCGTCGGCCGCGTACTGCGGACGAAGAACCTTGATTGCCACCCGCCGCCGGAGCACCGTATCGGTGCCGCGGTAGACGGTAGCCATGCCGCCCTCGCCAAGTTTGCGATCGAGTTTATATCGATTGTTGAATGTCTCTTGCTCGATCACTTCAGTCTTTCCAGTGCAGTGCGCAGAACCTCACGCGCAATGGGTGCCGCGACTTCCGCGCCATACCCGGCGTTCTCGACGATGACCGCAACGGCGACCCGCGGGTTATCGGCCGGCGCGAAACAGACGAACCACGAGTGAGCGCGCCCATGCGGATTTGTCGCCGTTCCGGTTTTTCCGGCGACGACGACGTCCGGAAGACGCGCGACCGTGCCCGTTCCCCGCTGCACGACCGCAATCATCATCTTCTTCACGTTTGCCGCGGTGTCCGCCGAGACCGGGGAAGCGAGCGTCCCAGGGTCGCTCACGCTCGCGACGTTGCCGTTTCGGACAATCTGGCGCACGATGTAGGGTCGAGGCACATTTCCGTTGTCGGCAATCGTTGAGGCCACCAGGGCCATGCGAAGAGGCGTCATCAACAGCGCCCCCTGCCCAAAGCCCATTTGAGCAAGCTCGCCGGGCACGATAGACGCCTTGTCCGGCACGCGATCCGTTTCCGCGGGAAGCTGGAAGTCGACTGAACTCCCGATCCCCCATTTACCTAAGTAATCGTAGAACGTGTCCGTGCCCATCTTCAGGGCGATCTGCGCGAAGTCGACGTTGCTTGATAGCGCAAAGGCCGTGGTTAAGTCGGCATAACCTGTGGCTTCGGTTTCATCGTTGTGAAGGGTGAAATCGCCGACGGTCAGATAACCGGGATCGCTGAAGTGCGAATCCATCGTAACGGTGCCCGCGTCGAGAGCCGACCCGGCGGTGAAAATCTTGAACGTGGAGCCGGGCGGGTACAGCCCGTCGATCGCGCGATCGAGCAAAGGACTCGACGGATCGCCGTTCAGCGACGCAAAATCGTGATCGACCGTATTCGGGTTGTAGCTCGGAACGCTCGCGAGCGCAAGCACCGCGCCGGTACGCGGATCCAACACGACGCCGGCGCCGCGATTGTAGCGCGACAGTTGCGACCACAATTCATCTTGAATCGCGGGCACGATGGTGGTGATGACGTCCGCGCCGTGAGACACCATCGTCTTGCCTTGAAACGACGCGATGATTTCCTGAATCTGCGCTAGCGGATCGCCGGTCGTATCGGCGGGCGTAAGCGCGCGATCGTAAGCGTCTTCGATGCCGCTTGTCCCGTAACGGCTCGAGACGTACCCGAGCGTTTGCGCGAGCGATTCGCCTAGCGGATACGTGCGCGTCGTTCCCTGCGTTGCCGCGAGGACTGTGCCATCGGTCGCCAAGATGCGACCCCGGCGGGTATCGAGCAAGGCATGACGAGGATTGTACGGCTTCGCCGCAATTGAGGGACCCTGTACGAGCTGCACCCACGCTTGGCGCAAAGCGAGCAGCGCAAAGAGCGCGACAAAGATTGCGGCCAGCCGCGCGATGGCCCGATTTGTCATGCGGCGGTGTTAACTCTCGAGCTCGCGCAGAACGGTGAACCCGTCGCCCGAGCGCACCGCCATGTGCGGCCGCTGCGGCTCCGATTCGAGCAGCACTTCGATCATGCGTCGCGCGACCGTTTCCTCGACCGAGTTAGTCGCCATCACGACGTCTACGTCCATTTCACCGAGAATCTGCGGAGCAACGTATGCGCACTGGGGCAACGTTTCAAAGTGACGTTCTTCGTAGGGACCATCTCGCCACGGGCCGCGTTTTCCAAAGACCTGCGCGTGATAGTCCCAAGCGCAGAGCTGTTTCTCTTTCCAAACGAAGTCGCCGCGAACGCAGAGTCGCCGGCACGCCGCGCACTGTACGATGGAACCCGGCGGATGCGAGAGGCCTTCGGCGATGTCTTCGGGCACGTCTTCGATGTTGAGAACCGTTTCGTCCGAGAGCGCCTCGGGAAGCTCGGCGTGCCATTGCACGCGCGCGAGCAGTTCGATGTCACGCATCGGGGCGACGAAAGCATGCTCGTCCTCGGGCGGAAATGTCCGATCGACCCAGTCGGGCAGATTTGCGAGTGCGATACCGACGTTTTGCCACGTATCACCGATCACCACGCCGACGGGCGTCCATGCTACCGATACGAGACGCGTTGTAACCGTCCCGTTTGTCGTCCGGAAGCTGTTTACGAATCCGAGGCCGCTGCCGCTGCCGCCCAGCACGAAGACACGCGGCTCGTCCCGCAGATCTAGATGTCGATCGTCGCTTGCGCGCTCCGATACTCTTGCAGACTCCTCGGCGGCCCCGCCGAATTTTCGAGAGCCTCCGCGAGCGCCCGAGCCGTATCCAAACTGGTCAAACACGCGATACTCGCTTCTACTGCGGCCCGGCGAATCTTGTAGTTATCCGAGATTTCCCGCGGCCCCTTAGCGTCGTTGATCACGAGGTCGACTTTCCGTTGATGGATCACATCCAGCACGTGGGGCGAGCCGCCGGAAATTTTGTTCACCGGTTCGCAGGGGATACCGGCCGCTTCCAGCGCCGCCCGCGTTCCGGGCGTCGCGACGAGCGTGTGGCCCAGGTCCGCGTACCGCCGTAAGACCGGCATCGCCTCATTCTTTTCTTCGTCGGCGATCGACACCAGAATCCGTCCACCGGTCCCGGGAAGGCGTACGCCGGCGCCCACAAACCCTTTTCGCAGGGCTCCCGCAAATGTTTCGTCGATGCCGAGCACTTCGCCGGTCGACTTCATTTCGGGGCCGAGAATCGTCTCGACGCCGCTCATCTTCGAAAATGAGAAGACCGGGACTTTCACGACGACGTATGGCGTGCGGGGATGCAGCCCGGTGCCATACTCCATATCGCGCAGCTTCTGTCCCAGCGCAATGCGGGTGGCCGCCGCGACGAGATTCACCCCGGTCGCCTTTTGAATGATCGGCACGGTGCGGCTCGCGCGCGGGTTCGCTTCGATAATGTAGAGCTTGCCTTCGTGCACGACGAACTGAATGTTGATCAAGCCGCGAATGCGCAGTTCTTTTGCGATATCCGTCGTCACCTCGACGATTCGCCGGGTCATCGCTTCGTCGATCGTCTGCGTCGGATACACGCTGATGGAGTCGCCGGAATGGATGCCGGCACGTTCGATGTGCTCGAAGATGCCTGGAATCAAGATGTCTTCACCGTCGAAAACGGCGTCGACCTCGACTTCGAGTCCCTTCAGATACTTGTCCACGAGCAGCGGCGCATCGGGCAGAATTGGCGGAGCGGACTCCGCATAAGAAGCCAACTGGCCTTCGTTATAGATAATTTCCATGCCGCGTCCGCCAAGCACGAACGACGGGCGAACGAGCACCGGGAAGCCGAGTTCACGCGCAAATGCGCGCGCCTCACGGAAGCTCGTCGCAGCTTTACCTTCCGGTCGCGCGACGCCTAAACGCTCCAATGCCGCATCGAATTGCGCGCGATCCTCCGCCATGTCGAGGCTGGCGCGATCGCTGCCGACGATCGGCACGCCGCGGCGGCTGAGCTCCGCGGCGAGATTGATCGCCGTTTGTCCGCCGAAGGCGAGCATAACGCCGCGCGCATTGCTCGAACGGTACGCCGCTTCCACTTCATCCGCTCCGGGCGGCTCGAACACGAGCGCATCGGAGATGTCGAAATCCGTCGAGACGGTTTCGGGATTATTGTTAATGACGACCGGTGACATTCCGGCGTCCTTGAGCGCCCACGCTGCGTGCACGCATGAGTAATCAAACTCGATGCCTTGACCGATGCGAATCGGGCCGCTGCCGACGACGACCACGGCTTCGCGCGGCGTCGGGCGAATTTCATCGAGTTCGCCGCGCGAGAGGTAATAATATGGCGACTTCGCGGGAAATTCCGCCGCCGCGGTATCGACCATGCGGAACGCTGCAATGCTTCCGTTCTTGGAGGCGCCGGATTTTGCGAGCGCTTCAAAACTAAGCGTGGAATACCCGGCCTCGAGCGCTTCTTTGACGTCGGCCTCCGCGGGCGAAGTTCGCAGCCGTTCTTCGAGCGCAACGAGATCCGCGAACTCGTAAAGCCAGAACTCGTCGATGTCGGAAATGGCGTGAATGTGTTTGACGCTCGCGTCGAGCGCCTTTTCACGCAGCGCGCGGCGAAGCAGTTCGCACACGGCGAAGAGCCGCTGATGCGTCGGTTTTATGACGATGGCTTCGAGCTCGCCGGTGCTCCATTCAAGATACTCGCCGCCGGTAAGCGCTTCGCGCTTCAGATCCAGTCCGCGAATTGCCTTCAGCAGAGATGCGCGGAACGTGCGTCCGATGCCCATCGCTTCGCCGGTAGACTTCATCTGCGTTCCAAGCGTCGTATCGGCCAGGGGAAACTTGTCGAACGGCCAGCGGGGAATCTTGACGACGACGTAGTCGAGCGTCGGTTCGTACGCAGCTTTCGTTACGCCGGTAACGGGATTCGGAATCTCGTCGAGCGTTTGGCCCAATGCGATGCGCGTCGAAATTTTCGCGATCGGATAGCCCGTGGCTTTGGATGCGAGCGCGGAACTCCGCGATACGCGCGGGTTCACCTCGATAATCGCGTATTCGCTGCGCTCGGGATGCAATGCAAATTGAATGTTGCAGCCACCCTGAACGTTGAGCGCCCGAATGACGTTCAGCGACGACGTGCGCAGCATTTGGTACTCGAGATCCGAAAGGGTCTGCGAAGGCGCAACCACGATCGAGTCGCCGGTGTGAACGCCGACCGGATCGATGTTTTCCATATTGCAAACGATGATGCAGTTGTCGGCGCCGTCGCGCAGGACTTCGTACTCGACTTCTTTCCATCCGAGAAGCGACGTCTCGAGCAATGCCTGGTGAATGAGCGAAGCGTTTAAGCCTGCATCCAAGCGTTCCCGCAACTCTTCTTCATTGTAAACGACGCCGCCGCCGGTTCCGCCAAGTGTGTAAGCTGGCCGTACAACGAGCGGATAACCCGTGCGCTCGGCAAACACGATGCCCTGCTCGATGTCCGTTACGACGACGCTTTCGGCGACGGGCTCGCCGATTTCGATCATCTTTTCCTTGAAACGCTCGCGGTCTTCTGCAAGCTTGATCGTGTCGACGGGCGTTCCCAAGAGTTCGACGCCGTACTTTTTGAGAACGCCGGCGTCATCCAACTCGACGGCAAGATTCAATCCGGTTTGACCGCCGAGCGTCGGCAGCAACGCATCGGGGCGCTCCCGGGCGATGATCTGCTCGACCGACGCGACCGTCAGGGGCTCGAGGTACACCGCATCGGCAACCTCGGGGTCCGTCATAATTGTAGCGGGGTTCGAATTGACTAGGACGACACGGTGGCCTTCTTCACGTAAGGCTCGACACGCTTGCACACCCGCGTAATCAAATTCTGCGGCCTGACCGATGATGATCGGTCCGGAGCCGATGACCATAATATTGCGGCGCGCCATGCTGGGGAGGGTCCATTAGCCGAACGCGTGCGGAGTCCTGGACGATAAACGTCGTATCACGCGGGATCGAACGAAACGATCGAAATCGAACCTCCTGCAGGTTTCACTTTGATTCGATACTCTTGCGACGTGCCGTCTCCAACGTTCAATACGATTGCATGCGGCGGATTGCGCCAGCGCTCACCCGGCGCCGCCAGCACCGACGGATTGAGCGCTTGCAACGCCGCATATCGGTTCGACGTCGCCGCGATCTTGCCGTCACGCATCAGGCAAACGATCGCGTGCAGCTCTTCGAGGGCGGTTTGATGGAGCTTTACGAGCTGCTCCAGTTCTGCGACACGGTTCTCGCGATCGACACCGAAGCGCTCGAGTTCGGTGCCGCGCGCGCCGAGTTCCTCGTTCGTGGTGTTCAGCTCTTCGACGGTGGCTTGCAGCTCTTCGTTGAGGGTCTCCAGCTCTTCGCTGGTGGCCTGCATCTCCTCGTTGAGCGTTTCCACTTCTTCGGCGGAAGCTTCGGCTTCTTCGGCGGCTATGAGCAGGTGTTCGTTTGCGTTTCGCAGGTCGTTATTTGCCGACGTAAGTTCGTTATTGGCATCGACCAGGGCGCGCTGGCGGGCCAACAGCTGTTCGCTTTGCAGCGACGCGCGTTCGTTCGACGCGCGAAATTCGTCGTTTTCTTCCTGAAGCTGCCGGCGGCGTTTCACCGAATGCGTGACATCCGCCACAATCACGATGACGCCCTCGATCCTTCCGTCCTTATTTGCGGTTTTGTCCGGATAGCACGACAGCTGCAAATACCGCGTTTCATTAGTTGCGGCATCTTCTAAGGCAAGTTCTTCGTCCGACGCTGGAAGCTCGCTTCTGAATGCCGAGTCCAGCCAAGATTTCAGTTGCGGTGCCGCGGTGAGGTGGATCAGGTCGTCACCGATTCCTTGCCCGTGAATGGCGAGCAACGACCGCGCCGACTGATTGATCGTGAGAATGTCGTAGTTTCGATCGACAACGACAACGCCGATTGGTGAATCGAACAAGAACGAACCAAGCCTTTCCGTCAATGACCAGCGCGGAGGCGCGTCCGGCACCATACGACGGGGAAGGGAAGCGCTTCTTAGCGCATTACGACGGACGGAAGGCCGCTCGCGAAGCGCCGCATTTTCCGCAAAAGCCGGCGCCGGGATCAAAAGCCGTTCGCCTTGCCTGCGGAATACCTTCAAACTCTGATCGAGCGGCGTGAAGTATTGCGGCAACGGATTGGCCGTTTCGGCCTTACCCAGCACGAGATAGCCACCCTCGCGTAGTGAGAAAGCGAAGAGCTGGAGCGTGCGTTGCTGCAGCTCTCGCGTGAAATAGATCAGCACGTTCCGGCACAAGACCATGTCGATTCGCGGGAACGGTGCGCGCTGTCCAAGATCGTACTCGCCGAAAACGGTAAGATTTCGAATTCGTTTGCGGACCTGATATGCGTCTCCGACCCGCGTAAAATACTTGGCGATCAATTCGGGCGAGAGAGCCGAAAGGGCGCTCGACGGGTAGATTCCCCTTCGCGCAAATGCGATGGCGTCGGCATCGAGATCCGTCGCAAAAATTCGAATCGGAAGATCGTCAACCTCGTCGCCCAAGAGTTCGGCAAGGAGCATCGCGATGGAATACGCCTCTTCACCCGTTGCGCACCCGGCCGACCAAAAACGCAGCTCTTCACGGCTCTGCTTTGCGCGAGTGATGATTGCGGGAAGAACCTCTTCGCGCAGATGGCTGTAAAGCGCGGGATCGCGAAAAAACCCCGTCACTTTGATCAGAAACGCGCTGACGAGCCGCTGATACGCGTCGGAGTTGCCATTGAGATAGCGCAGATATTCAGCGAGGGTTTTGCAGCGTGAGGCGTTCATTAGTCGCGAGAGGCGGCGAACGATCGTCGGCGTTTTGTACTGGCGAAAATCTATTCCACTGCGTCCACGAAGCTGCGAAAGAAATGCGCGGAGCACTTCCGGATCGTTCACATCGGCGGACGCCGACCGGTCGGTCGCGAGCGACAGCAATAAGTCGGCGAGCGCGTCCACGTCCGAAGCGTAGTCGATGTGATTGTACGGAATCGGCGGTGCCGTCGTAACCGGATAGGCTGTGCGGTCGGCCTCTTCCATGACCACCGTGCCGCCGCGTTCTTTGACCGCGCGCACGCCGCTCGGTCCATCGGCCCCGTTGTTTCCGGAGAAAAGGACCGCAATCAATTCTTCTCCGTACTGCTCGGCCGCGGACGTAAAAAGCTTGTCGATCGGCGCGCCGTTCGATTGAGGTCCCGGGATGACGGTTCCGGCGTCAATGGTGAGATCTCGTCCATCCAAGGCCGCGTAAACGTTTCCTGCCTTCAAATCGACACTTCGATCGATCGTATGAAACCCGGCTGAGTTTTTTGACGCAAAAGCATTGCGCTCGTTGAGCCATTGTCCATCGGCATTGGGAGCGATTACCACTATCGGGACCGGAAAAGCGGGCGTAAGATGGGAGACGAGGCGCTCGAGAGCTTCCATCGCTCCCGCCGGAACTCCAACGACTATAAGGCGAGGCGCCTGTTCCGCTTGCTGAGTCATTGCGCGCCTCCTTTCGTTAAACGGGAAAGAACTCATGGAATGAACGGTTCAATCCATTCGGCAGTAGTGATCGGCGGTTCGGCGGGATCCATCGAGCCGCTGCAGCGGCTCGTCGCTTCCCTCCCGTCGGATTTGCCGGCGCCGATATTCGTCGTCGTGCACGTGCCGCCGGACAGCGTATCTTCCTTGCCACATATCATATCTCGAAGTGGCCCCTTATTTGCTACTCACGCGATAGATAGAGCGCCCGTAGCGCCCGGGCGTATCTTCGTGGCTCCTCCGAACTATCACCTGAGCGTCGAGGACGGCGTCATGCGCGTGCTGCAGGGCGCTCGTGAAAACTCGAGCCGGCCTTCGATTGACGTGCTCTTTCGCACGGCCGCAACGCGCTATCGAGAAAGGGTGGCCGGCGTGCTCCTTTCCGGCACGCTGGATGACGGCGTGGCGGGTCTCGCGGATATTCGCGCGGCGGGCGGCGCCACCATCGTCCAAGAGCCGAACGAGGCGCAATTTCCGGAGATGCCCCGCAACGCAATTGCCGCCGGCGTCGTAGACCGCGTCGTCGACTCGGTCGATTTGGGGATGGTCATCACCGAATTCGTGAAATCGATCGGCGATCGGGAACCAAACGGCGCCGCTTTGCTCACCGACGAACGGCGGCGCGGCGTGCCGTCCGTATTCACCTGCCCCGACTGCGGAGGCACGCTATGGGAAGTCGATATGGATGCGACGCTGCGATTCCGGTGCCGTACCGGCCACGCATACTCTACCGACTCGATGCTCTCTTCGCAAACGACCACTTTAGAAGAGTCGCTGTGGACGGCGATCCGCGCTCTTCAGGAGCGTCAAGATCTACTGCGAAAAATCGCCGGACGCGCGCGTATTCGGGGCGATATTCGAACCGCCGACCGGTTGATGAGTCAGAGCCTCGAGCTTGAGAGCGACATCACCAAAATCCATTCCAGCCTCAACGGTTTGCTGAGCCATCAAGGCTCGATGTCTTAAAGAGCAGGCATCGAGCCGGCCCGATTTCGTTCGGGACCCCCTCGAGGGCTAACGACGGTGATGCACCGGCGATCCGTGCTAGCACGTCGTCATCTCCAAATGCGATCCAACTTTGCATCCAACAGACGCGCGGTAGAAATGATATTTTCGCCGGCGCCGCGCGACTGCACGACGGCGGATGGACCCCCTCGTCCAACGATGAGCGGCTCGGACATGCCGCGTCGCACGTATGTCAACGTGCGACTGTCATGGCGGTACAGCGCCGCAATTCCCAATCCAGCACTTCCCAACGCGGCGCGCAGAGCCGGCTCCAGCGAATGCGTCGTGTGCGCGCGCAGCGCGAATTCGCTTTCCACAGCATTTTCGTCGGCGCCCGGCCTGCAAAGCCTTATGAGCATAGATTCGTCTGCAATCCGGACGAAGCGCCAACAGAGGTCGTCGGTCAAACCGTTACAGAAAGCAATCGTAAACGGCGAATCTTCGAGCGCGTTCCACCGGCCGATTCGCACCAGTTCGGGACGCGCCGTGACGGTGCGTTCGTCTTGTTGAACGAACTTCTTCGCCAACAATTCGCATGCCGCAGTGACGAACCGCCATTCCGCCGGATCGGCCGAATGCCTCAAGGTAGCTGCGACAACCGTTCCAACGTGTTCGCCTCCATAGATGAGCGGAATCGATCCCATGGAAAGCGGCGTAAGGGAAAGAAATGCGTCTGCTACTTCTTCATGCATCGTGAGCGTTCGGACGAACGTATTTGCAGGTGCGTTTGTAAAGACGGGACGGTCTTGCAACAAGACCTCGGGAACGTGAGTGAAGATCCTGCGATTGGCGCCACACTCGGCGGAAGCGATGCGGCCCTGTCCGTCGATCAAGTGCACCGCGCTCCAGCCGTCAAGACACGAAGAAAGTTCGTCGGCCGCCAACGCCGCTAACTCCGCCGAAGATGCGGCCCTTTCGAACAGAACTTCCAATTGAGCAACGCGCGAGCGCAGGTGCTGCTCTCGATAGTCGGCCGACATGTGCAACACCGTCTTGATTGCCTTGAAGAGTTCACGGTCGGTCATGCCGGAAGTTAAAACGGCGTCTGCAAGAATGCGAAGCTCCGAAGTAGGTTCGCCCGACTCGCAGAGAACGACGATTGGAAGATCGAGCGCGTTGGGGTTCAAACGAACCGCGCGAAGTATGTGGTGAACCTCCGCAAGGTTCCCAGCTATCAAAGCCAGATCCGGAGGACGCCTTCCAACGGCTTCCCAGAGCGCGCTTATGCGGGTAAGCGATGTGATGCGCCATCCTCGTTCCTGCAACGTACGTTGCGTACGCCGCGCAAGGTTGAGGCGAGCGGACCAAGCGAAACAATTGCCGGTTCCATGGGTTCCGCGGTTCCATCGAAACGCGGAGCCGCTCGAAACGACGTGCGGATATGTTCTACGGCCGAGATAAATGCCAGTTCGTCGGCAGTGAACGTCCGATCCGCCAAAACGGCCACGACGATCGTTGCTTCATCGCCATCGATCAAAGGAAAGGCTAGCGCTAGCTCACCTGTCAATGGATGGCGGATCCGCGCGGCGCGCCGCCTGACCAAAATGCGCCCGAGCGGCCACCGAAGCCAATATCGCAAGTCGCGAAGTTCACCGCCAATGTGGGATACCGGCAAAAACGGTTCGCTCGTCCGCTTGCGAAATTCTATGGCCGCCGGAATCAATCCATCCGGTGCGCGTATGAACGTTTCCATGATTGCGTTCGCGCCGACGACACCGGCGGAGCACTCTTCGACGGCGGCAAGTAATTCGGCGGTCGTCGCAAGCAGCGATTGCGAGTAAGGTATTAGCCCCGCCTGCGTAGACATGCGCCGTGCTCCCGCAAGAAGGCACCGAGCACCTGAGGGCGGACACGCGTAAATAACTGTCTCAGAGCGACCTCAACGATGGAGCTTTCGCTTAACCGCTGATCCTGCGCAAGCGCGCGCAACTGTTCGGCGACGTCGCCGGCTAGGTTCACCGTGAATCGCGATGCGTTTTCGACGTTGCCTAGATCTGCGGGAAGCACCCGTCCGTTTCGGCCATTTGTCACGATGGGAACATTCCTTTGCGGGTTAATTTGTTCATAATAGCAATATACAGCTGTCGATCGGGTAGGACCGTCCTTGCTTAATGGTACTGGGTTTGAACGGACTGAGTCAAAATAATCCGGACGATCGGCGCGATTTGCGGCGTCGCCGGCGGATCGAAATGCGCGTGCTAGCAAGGGCAGGAGGCGAGCTCGCCGCATCGCTCGACATTCCGTGCGTGCTTCGGCGGGCCGTAAAGCTTCCGGTCGGCGAATTTGCCGACGTGTGTCTGTTTTACCGCATCGATGACGGCCGCATAGCGTTGGCGGCGGCAGACGGCCTGCCTGCCTTCGTACGCGACGGCCTTGGCGCTTTTGAAACTGCTGAAGTCGATGCCATCCGGCCGATCGTCGATGCCCTGCTTGAAGAAAAGGCTTTGCTTGTCGCGCGCGTCCCGGTTCAACCGAATAGGGACGTTTTTCTGGAAGCGCTTCGTTCGCTGCGAGCAACCGCGGCGATGGTCGTTCCGGCCGCAAGCACGGAGGGCGTGATGGGCGCAATGGTCTTCATCCAATGTGAAGCTCGCAGCCCGGGCTACGATCCGAAGGACTTCCAAATCGCTCGGCAATTCGCAAATGGTGCCGGTCAGGCATTGCTCAATGCGCGTCTCTATGCCGGCCAGCGCGAAATCGCCCAGCTCTTCCAGCAAGCGCATCTTCCCAAAACGCTTCCGTCGGGCGATGATTTTGTTATCCACGCGCTATACGAATCCGCAACCGGCGGCGCTTTGCTCGGCGGAGACTGGTATGATGCCTTCGTCTTGGAGGACGGCCGCGTCTTGATGTCGATTGGCGACGTCCTCGGCCACGGCATCGAGGCGGCGGTTCTAATGAGCAAGATTCGACAAAGTCTTCGCGGCGCCGCAATTGCGACGCAAGACGTCTCGCAGCTTCTTTGCATCGCAGACGCGTGCGTCAAACTGGAGTCGCGGGACGCGTGGGCAACCGCAATAATCGGCGTTTACTCGCCAAAAACGCGCGCGCTCTCGCTGGCTCGGGCCGGTCATCCGCCGGCAGTTTGTTACAATGCGAGCGGGATCAGAGCGGTGACGGCACAGGCCGTCGAAGACACCGCGTTGCCCTTAGGGTTGTGGGCCGACGGCGATTTTGCGCGTCCGTATGAACTTCAGTTGCGTCCGGGAGATACCGTTGCATTCTTTACCGACGGTTTGATCGAGTATTCGCGCGACCTCTACGAAGGATACGGAACGCTTTATGTTGCGATGCGTTCGAACGACGGCGCGCGCGTCGACAATCAAGCCAAATTCTTGCGCGATGCCGTTTTGCCTGACGTTCATTCCGACGACATCGCCATCATGACGCTCTCCATACGTTAAGTACTACAGCGGAAATACGGCGCTCACGACGTTGCCGTGCGCCGGCAGCGTTTTAACCTGCAGCTTTTTGCTGAATCGCGAAACGAGATACAGCCCGCGCCCGGAATCGTCGAGCGCATGATGAGGCAGTCGCGGATGCAGCACAAAGCCCTTGCCGCGATCGTACACGGCTAGCGTTGCTTCACCGTCGTTGCAAGAAAGCTGCACGTCGATCGGCCCGCTTGCGTGCTGCACCACATTTCCGACCAGTTCGGTGAAAATGAGTTCGGCGACGAAACGGTCGAACAGCGTGCGCCCCGATTCTTTTTCAAGAGCCGCTAAAAAGTCTCCGCGTCTTCCGAGCGCTGCTTCCGCGCGATCGGCATGAAAGCTCCACACCTTACAAAAGCGTACCGACTCCGCTAATGGAAAAGATGCGCCGGGCGCGTTCGTTATCGCCGTAGTAGATAGCCGTAGTGCCCTTCTGCGAGCTGGAGCGGCGTTTGAACTCGACCAGCACGCGAATGGTCGATGAATCCAGATACGTGGTCTCTGAAAAATCGAAGACCACGTGCGAAGCGGCGTTCACGCCGTCCAGTTCTTCCCGGAGGCGCGGGGCGGACGATAAGTCCCAGCCGCCCCGTAGGCCGATTCGTATCTCCTCATCCGAGGGCAAGACCAACAACTCGACGGCGTCCGAAGCGCGGCTAGTGCCCGCTTCCATGTCCGGTCTTCTTCAGCTCTTCGGCAAACTCGGGATTCTTTTCGTCCGCCTCTTGCGAGTCGACATTCGGATCCAATTTCGCACGATGGCTAGCTTGCTCGACCGCAGGCGGATGGTCGCCTTCGTTGTTCGTGAGGTCGTTTTGAAAAATTTCGCCTTTGCGGTCGCGCTCCAAGTTATCCATAGGTCAAGCGTTCCCGCACTTCGGGAAGCGAAACAGGCGAGGCGCTAGGGTTGTAGGCGGGAGATGCGCCACTCGCGGCCGTCCCGCTCGTAGAGAATGCGATCGTGCATGCGGTTTGATCGCCCCTGCCAGAATTCAACGCGTACCGGCGCGATCAAAAAACCGCCCCAGGAATGCGGACGCGGCACGTCCTCACCTTCGAAACGGTCGTCGAAATGTTGCATTCGTTCGTCCAGCACATTGCGGTTTTCGACGGACGCGCTTTGTTCGGAAGCCCACGCCGACAGACGATGGCCGCGCGGACGCGATTCAAAGTAGGCATCCGACTCGTCCTCGGAGATCTGCGTAACGCCGCCCTGGATGCGAACTTGGCGTTCCAACGCGGGCCAGTAGAACGTCGCCGCAGCGCGAGGATTCTCGGTAAGCTCGCGGCCCTTCCGGCTAAAATACGATGTGTAAAAGACCAGTCCGCGATCGTCAAGTCCGCGCAACAACACCATGCGCGCCGATGGCTCGCCCGAGGCATCCGCCGTCGCCAGGCACATGGCGTTCGTCTCAACGGATGACGTAACAGCGCCGGCTTCGTCGAGCCATTTCTGTAGTTGCGAGATAGGATTCGCGGCCACGTCGGCTTCCAGCAACGCGCCACGCTCGTAATTGCGGCGGCTCGATTCGATGTTCACGGATATCTCCCAAGGGCAAGTCCGGCGAGCGTTGTTGCAAGTAGTAGCACGAACCCTGCCGCAAGAAATCCGGTCTCCACCGGAACGCGTTTGCGTTCTAAAGACGTTACCCGTCCCAGACGCGCAAGTGCCGTTTTAAGCTGCGAAGCGCTATCCGCGCGCGCGTACGCACCCCCGCTTGCCGATGCATATTCGCGCAAAGCGTCTTCATCGATCGAGGCTTGCTCTCCGGTGCCCGGAATCACGTCGCCGTTGGGCGTGCCGATGCCCACGGTGTAGACCGGGACGTGGCGCGCTCCCAAATAGGTCGCCATTTCCTGCGGATCGACCCCCGTGTTGTTTACGCCGTCGGTAATCAAAATCACGACGCGGTGTCCCGCAGGGGGCAGTTGCCCGGCGGCGAGCCGTAACGCGTCGCCAATGGCGGTCGCGCCGTTCGGCGATGGAACCTGCTCCAGCGCGGCGCGCACCGCATCGTGGTCCGCGCTCAACGCTTGAACGAGCGACGCACCGGTTGAAAATGCGATGACGCCGATTTTGATTCCGGCAGGCGCCTCGTCGACAAAAGCGCGTGCGGCGGCTTTGGCGGCTTCAGCTCGCGTGGGTGAGACGTCGGTCGATTGCATCGAACCCGACGTATCGATGCAGATAAAAACCGAGCCGTCGCGTACGGGGACCGGCAAGACGAGTTGAGGCCCGGCCAAGCCGACCGTGGCGAGCAACAACGCGCCGATGATGCCGCCTCGCAGCGCATTCGGAATCCACATCCGCGGGCGTGCCGCTTCGACGAAGAACGCAACGTTGGAATACGCAAGATCGTTCGCCGTCTTGCGGCGTTCGGCGCGTACGTAGAGCCATGCGAAGAGCGCCGTGATAATGAGCCCCGCGATGAGCCAGCCGATGTGTTCGAACCTCATCGCACGCGCTTCCGCTGAATGCCGAACGTCTCGAAAAGGGAACCGGCACCGTCCTGCTCATGGAGGAATCCCGTGCGCCAACCGGCGCGTTCAAACCGCTCGAGAATCGATCGTTCGCGTGGCGCACCGCCGCTCCGAAGCGCTCGCGTTCCGCTTTGCCCACGTACGCGCGCACTGTGCCGCCTTCCGCGCCCCGAATCCGAACGAACCCCTCCAGCGGCAATCCGTCATACCATGGATCTCGCGCGACCAGTGCCGTGCAGTCGAACTTTACCCCCAGTTCCAGCAACAGCGTGTCGTCTTCGCCGGATAAATCGTACCAGTCGCTGACAGCCAGTAATGCCGTCCCTCGTTGGAGCGCAGCTCTAGCGGTGGACAGCGCTTCTCGAAGGTCGAAGCCGACGCCCAGTTCGCCATGCGGCGGGGCGATGACGTTCGCGCCCAGGCGCAAGCAGCGATCACTACTCATTGCAACCGCGAACCAGGTTTCAACGGCCTCTTTCGCCGCAGCAAGCAAAGGCCGGTTGCGTCCAACGCGCATCGAAGCCGAATCGTCAACGATTGCCGCAAGCGTAAGTGCTACGTCTTCCAGCACCACCCGAGTCTGCAAGTCGCCCGCGCGCGCGGTAGCGGCCCAATCGATGCGCCGCACGTCGTCACCCGGCACGTATTCGCGAAGTTCGACGAACTCATAGCCGTCGCCGCGGTACATCGTCGGGGAGCCGGCGCCGAAGCGATGCGGCCGCCGGCGGCCACGCAACAACGCTTCGCGTAACGTCACGGCACGGGCACCGCCGCAACGATCCGCTGGATGATCGCCGCCGAGCCGACGCCTTCGGTAAGCACGCGGAAATTGAAGCCGATCCGATGGCGCAACGCCGCGGACGCGATGGCGCGCACGTCATCGGGAACCGCGTAATCGCGGCCTTCCAAGAGCGCCTTCGCTCGCGAAAGATTGGCAATCGCGAGCGTAGCTCGCGGACTCGCACCGAAGTCGATGTACGTGCGTTCGTTTTCGCGCGTAGAGGACACTAACTCGACGATGTAGTGCTTAAGCTTCTCGTCCAAGTGTACGCGTCGCGCTTCTTGCCGCCACGCGCGCACGTCGGCCAACGTTGCGACCGCCTCTACCGGGTGCATGTCCGCAATCGCAAAGCGCTCCAGGATGCGGCGTTCCTCTTCGCGTGAGGGATATCCAACGTCGACCTTGAGCAGAAATCGATCCATTTGCGCCACGGGGAGCGCGTACGTTCCTTCGGAATCAAGCGGATTCATCGTCGCCATAACGATGAACGGATCGGGCAGCGGGTGCGTTTCCGGTCCGATCGTCACCTGGCGCTCTTGCATCGCCTCCAGGAGAGCGGACTGCACTTTTGCCGGAGCCCGGTTAATTTCGTCGGCGAGCACGACGTTGGCAAAGATTGGACCGAGTACCGTTGAAAAATTCGACTCGCGCTGATCGAAAATGCGCGTGCCGACGATATCGCTTGGCAGCAAATCGGGCGTAAATTGCACGCGCTTGAATTCGCCTTCGAGCGCTGCCGCCAGCGCGCGGCACGCCAGCGTCTTCGCCAGACCCGGCGGTCCTTCGAGCAGGACGTGGCCGTTCGCTATCAAGCCAAGAAGCAGCCCTTCAATCACGCCGTGTTGGCCGACGATCGTTTCGGAAAGCGCCGATGCGAGTTGCTGCGGACGCGCGGACGTCATCATTCCAGAGCGTGCTCCAAAGCCGCGATCGCATTATCGATAGCAGCGGGCAGATCGGTATCATAAGTGAATGCGGCGCGCTCGAGCGCCACGAGCACGCTCCTCATACGAGCATCTTGCGCGCCGGGACGCCGCAAAACGTCGCCGAGCGTTTCTGTTTCGTTAGCGCCGACCATTTCACGAGCCACTGCGCGCACGTCTACCGCCGTGCGGCGGGAACGTTCCGCGCGCAAAGCAAGAAGCCCATCGCGTAAATACTCGCGCGCACGCTCGCACGGGCGGCAAAGGCGGCGGGGCGACGTAAGACCTGACTGTTGTTGCAACGGGCGCCCGGCGGCGCCGGTAGACGGTGATCGCAACAAACGCTGCGGCCGCGAGACAAGCGATCCAAAAGGCGATCGTAAGCCCCGCACGCAGCACGGCCCCGGCGGCGTTGCCGGCTTCGCGCAGCGGTTGCAGCGCGCCGCCGGAGACGTTAACGGTCAAATCGTTCGAAAAAAACCGCTTGGCTTTTCCGTCGCGCGCGTCGACGGCGTCTAGCGTCGCCGGCGCGATATGAATCGCGCCGGTGTGATGCGCAATAACCGTAATGTTCTCACGATACGTCGTACCGGACGCATCACGCGTGATGCGACGTTCGTCGCCGAGCAGTTCGAGCTCCGCGAGAATCGGCAGATCGAGATTTTCGAGCGTAGCCACTTGTTGCTTGACGTGAACCGTCACGATCAGATGAAACGGCTGCTCGAGTTTGGGCGACGGTGCGTCGGCCGAAAGCGCAAAGTTGCTTACCGTAAGCCGTTGCAGCGCCTGTGCCTGCGCCGGCGCGGCCAGCACAACGCCCAGCAAGCCGGCTAGGACGCTGCACGCAACCGCTTCTATGAGGACAGGTTTGAAAGCCATTCAGCGAAGAGGCGCCGCGCGTCGAACGGGCCCGGAGAAGCTTCCGGATGGAATTGAACGGCCGCAATCGGCAAGGTGCGATGGCGGAACCCTTCGTTCGTGCCGTCGTTCAGGTTGGTCATGGTCGCTTCCAGATCGCGGGGCATCGACGTCGCATCAACCGCGTATCCGTGGTTGTGCGCGGTGATCAGCACTTCGTCGTGCGTGTGATCCTTAACCGGCTGATTTCCGCCGCGATGCCCGTAGGGCAACTTATACGTCTGTGCGCCGCACGCGAGCGCAAGCAGCTGGTGTCCTAGGCACACGCCGAAGAGGGGCTTGCGGCCTACCAAGTTGCGCAACGTTGCGATCGTTTCCGGCAGATCGGTGGGGTCGCCGGGCCCGGGCGAAATAAAAATCGCGTCCGGATTGCCTTCGAGCAGTTCGGACTCTGATGCATTGTAGGGAACGACGGTAACTTCCGTACCAAGCGCCGTGAGCTCCCGCAAAATCGCCCGTTTCACGCCGCAATCGATGAGCGTTACACGGCGTCCGCCGGGCGTGCCTTCGGTATGGCGGCCACGCGCCGCCACGCTCGGCACGAGTTCTTTCGTGGTTGCGACTCGCGTGTAAGCAGCAAGGTCGCGTTCGGCCTTCTCAAGCGCCTCGTTTCCGACGGCAAGCGCCGCCAAGATGGTGCCGTGTTCGCGAAGCGCAATCGTGATTGCGCGCGTATCGGCTCCGACGAGCGTCGGAATGCGCTGATGGTCGAGCCAATCGGGCAACGACTCGCGGCTAAGATAGTGCGACGGGTGCCGGGCGATTTGCTTCATCACGGCGCCCGCAACGCAACCGCGCTCGTATTGAGCTGCGGCGCCCGAGATCCCGTAGTTCCCGACGAGCGGATAAGTAAAAGTAAGAATCTGCCCGGCGTACGACGGGTCGGTAAGGGCCTCTTCGTATCCGGTCATTCCGGTGTAAAAAACGGCTTCACCGAGGGCGATTCCCTCGTAGCTTAAGCCATAGCCGTCGAAGCGTGAGCCGTCGGCCAAAAAGAGCGCTGCAGGCGTTGTCATCCTGAAGGCTCCGCTGTTAGCCGAAGGGCCGGCGAGCACCTGGAAATAACGGTCGCACAATGGACTGGCACTTTGCCGCGACGGCCTTCGCGACGGCACTCACTATTATCGATCCCATCGGCATGGTTCCCCTAACGCTGACTACGACGGCGAATTGCGAGGCTGTGCGGCGCAAGCGAGTCGTCGACCAAGCCGTACTCGTTGCCGCGATTGTAATGCTGGTGATGGGGATCGTCGGTCCAGCCGTACTCGGGTACCTGGGGATCACGCTTCCGGCGTTCGGTATCGCAGGCGGCATCTTACTCTTCTTGATTGCCATCGACATGCTTTTCGCGCGGCCCACCGGCGCGCGCGCAACGACGGACGAGGAGCGTGAAGCGCAGACGGGCGAAAATCCGGCCGTCTTCCCGCTGGCAATTCCCATGATCTCCGGTCCCGGAACGATCGCTACGGTGATGTTGCTCGTAAATCTGTGCCACGGCGAGGTCATGCGCTACGTAAGCGTATTCATGGCGTACGTCGTTGCGCTCGCTATCACGTGGGGCTGCATGCGCGGCGCGGCAAAATACATGCATCGCATCGGGACGACGGGCATTCACGTCGTCACGCGCGTCCTCGGCATAATTCTTGCCGCGCTCGCCGTGCAGTTCGTAATTAACGGGCTAGTGCAGACCCCGCTCTTGCATCGATAGGACCGTCTTTAGCGTTTGGACTTCCGGGCGCCCTGTGAGGCTTTCGCGTTTTCCATCTGCTCGCCGAGCTCTTCGAGTTCATCGGCGTCCAGAAGGCCTTTTGCTTCCGGGAAAAGTTCGCGTTCTTCTTCTTTCACGTGGTGCTTTACCAGCTCGTGCAAGACTTGCAATTTTGCTTTGTACGTTTCATCCGAAGGCTCGGTCTCTTCAAGCTTCTTCAACATGTTCTTCACGTTGTCGTGCTCTTCGTACGCCTCGAGAACTTCTTGCTTCGCCTCTTTATCGCGTCCCGTGCGCGCCTTGACCGCGGGATAGAAGATCTTTTCCTCGATTTCCGAATGAATGGTGAGCGCTCGATCGATTTGATCGAACAATTTTTTGCGACTCGCCTTCGCGTTGTCCGAAAGGCCCTCTAACTCTTTGAAGAGGCTTTCGACTTCCTTATGGTCGGTTTTCAACAGCCGAATGGCATCCATATCGATCCTCGTACGTAGTAGTGTTTCGAAAGCGAAATACCCGCACGACGGCTGGAACTAACGCTCCAGCGAATCCTTGAAACGCAACTCGCCGTTAACGATGGTCATGACGGCTCTTCGCGGCAGCGTTCGTCCAGAAAACGGCGTCGCTTTCCCTTTCGAAGCAAAACGCGACGGGTCGACGGTCCACTCCCGGTCCGCAAAAATCGTAACGTCGGCCGGCGAACCTACTGCAAGCGACCCACCCGGGACACCCAAAACCTTCGCCGGATTCGTCGAAAGCAACGCCACGAATTGCAGCAGCGGCAAATCGGGAATCGCGAGCGCGTAAGCACCTACGGCGACTTCGAGTCCGGTAAAGCCGACCGCGGCAACCCGCAGATCGCCCGCTTTCTCCGCCTCGGTGTGCGGCGCATGATCGGTGGCGAAAACGTCGACCGTGCCGTCGCGAACGGCGTCGCGCAGAACGCGCGCATCATCCTCGGTTCGAAGCGGCGGATTAACTTTGCCTTCGGCGCCGCGTTCGCGGACCGTTTCGTCGGTCAGGAGCAAATGATGCGGCGTCACCTCACATGTCGCCGTTCCACCGTGCGCGCGTGCATGCAGCACTTGCTCTAGCGCGCCGTGCGTGGAAAGGTGAGCGATGTGCCAAGCTTTGCCCGTTTCCATGCCGATGAGCAAATCGCGTGCAACGATGATGTCTTCAGCGACCGCGGGGCTGCCGGGTACGCCGAGTTCGCGCGCGACCGATCCGGCGTGCATGACCGCATTGCCTTTGAGATGTTCGTCCTCAGCGTGCGAAATAAAGACCCCGGGGACGTCCAGCGCCTCAAGCGCTGCCTCTCGCAACACGCGCGCATTCATCACCGTGTTGCCGTCGTCGGAGAAACCGACGGCGCCCGAACGGGCGAGCGCTTTGAAATCGCAGGGCTCCTCGCCCTTGCGGGCGCGCGTGATAGCGCCGATCGGGTAGACCCGGCTCCGGCCGTGTTCCGCAATCAATCCAAAGAGTTGTTCCAGAACCGCCGGATCGTCAAGGGCCGGATTCGTATTCGGCATGCACGCAACCCCGGTAAAACCTCCGCGCACGGCCGCTTCGGTGCCGCTCGCAATCGTTTCTTTTTCCGGAAATCCCGGCTCGCGCAGATGCACGTGCATGTCGATGAAGCCCGGCGCAACGATACACCCCGCGGCTTCGAGCACCTCTTCATTCTCGCGCGGCTGCAGATGCTCGCCGATTTCCACGACGACGCCGCGATCCAAGCGCAGGTCGCGCATGGCATCGATAGGTCCCGACGGGTCGACGAGGCGCCCGCCGCGGATCAGCATATTGCGCGGCCGTTGACCAGAAAGTCGAGGACGGCCATGCGTATGTACACACCGTGGCGCACTTGCATGGCGTAGCGCCATCCCGCGAACTGCAGCACGGTGTCGTCGAGTTCCATTCCGCGATTGAATGGACCGGGATGCATGACGATCGTCTGCTCGGGCACGTTGTCCAATCGCGCCGCGTTTAGCTGATAACGGCGCACGTACTCCTCGTCGGTCATCGGCATCGCGGCAAAGCGTTCGCGTTGGATACGCAGCAGGACGATCGCGTCGACGTTGCCGATTACGTCGTCCAGATCGCGGACGATTTGAACGCCGTTACGCGCGTAATCCGACGGTAGGAAGAAATCGGGGCCGACGAGCACAACCTCGGCGCCGATATGTTTTAGGCCGGCAATCGTCGAGTGCGCGACGCGAGAATGCAAGATGTCGCCGACAATGGCGACGCGACGTCCCTGCACCGAACCGAATTCTTCACGAAGGGTGTAAATATCGAGCAGCGCTTGCGTCGGATGGGCGCGCGCGCCGTCTCCGGCGTTGATAATGTGGCCGTCGAACGCCGTGGAAAGCCGGTCGGGAAACCCCGCTTCCGAATGCCGCACGACGATTGCCGATACGCCCATCGCACCGAGCGTCAGTGCGGTATCTTCAATCGTTTCGCCTTTGGCGAGGCTGAGTTCTTCGGGCGAGAGATTAACGACGTGCGCGCCGAGACGCATTTCGGCGAGGTTGAAAGACGTGAACGTGCGCGTGCTTGTTTCGAAAAACAGATTGACCACCGCAATGTTATCGAGGAGACGGCCCGGCGGGTTCCCCTCGAATTCACGGGTCCGCTCAAAGATATACCGGAGTTCTTCACCGGTGAGGTCGTCGAGATCGACGAGGCTACGTCGCGTTCGCAAGGATTGCAACCTCGTCGCTTGCCGTCGCTTCAGCCGAGAGCGATACCTCAATGCGCTCGCGCCGGCTCGTCGGGAGGAAACGGCCGACATAATCGGCTTGCACCGGAAGTTCGCGTAAGCCGCGATCGATGAAGACGCAAAGACGAATGGCAGCGGGACGCCCCAAATCGGTTACCGCGTCGAGCGCGGCACGAATCGTGCGACCCGTGAAAAGGACGTCGTCGACGACGACCACGAGACGGCCGTTGATGTCGACGGGAATCTGCGACTCCGGCATCTCATGCGTGACGCGATCGTCGCGATAGAGATTGATATTTAGAAAACCAAGCGCGGGAGCTTTACCGCTGATCGACTCGATCTGTGCGGCCAGACGCCGCGCGAGTGCTTCGCCGCCGCGGCGGATGCCGATGAGGACAATGCCGCCCTGCGCATCTTCCGGCTCAAGGATCTGATGTGCAAGACGAGCGATCGTGCGGCCGATCTCGTCGCTGCCGATGAGAACGCGCTGCTGTTCGGCGGTGGTCATGCGGACTCTCCCATAGCTGATAAGGCTTCTTGTACGCGCACGAGTTCATTGCGGTACCCGTCGAGCTTTTCGCGCTCTTTCGCAATGACGTCGGGCGCGGCCTTGGCAATGAACTGCTCGTTGCCGAGCTTCTTTTCGCCACGTTCCACTTCGCTGCGCAAGACGCTTAGCGTCTTTACGATAGCGTTCCAAGAGCATCTCGCGAGGCGCGTCGACGATGATGCCGTTGATGCCGCCCGCGATCGACGGATCGACGACGATACTTGCGCCGGCCGCCGGAGCGGTATATGCGCGAAGCGCGTTCAGCATGCGTTCGGGCGTATCCGCCGGCACGCGCGTCTTCGGACGCTCGGACGGCGGCAAGTTCAACTCCTGGCGTTGCCGCCGAATCGACTCGGCCGCGGCCATGTGCGCCTCGAAGCACGGCAGCAGCTTCCCGGTCGACGGGCACTTCGAATTTGTCGGGCCATGCAGACGTCATGATTGTCGCACCGTCATGCGGGAGCGACAAGCCAAACTTCTTCGCTTATAAACGGCGCAATCGGATGCAAGAGCCGCATCGCGTTGTTCAGCACGAACGAGAGCACCGCGGCGCGAGTACCGTGGTTCTCGGGCACTTTCGTCGCTTCGAGATACCAGTCGCAGAACTCCAGCCAGACGAATTTCCAAATGGTGTCGGCCGCGTTGCCGAAGTCGAACGAATCCAGCAATCCCGTCATCGATTCGATAGTGTCGTACAAGCGCGTGAGAATCCAACGGTCGGCGTCGGTCAGCTCTTCCGTTTTCGGAAGCACGCGCGCGGGCGGAAGCCCCTCGGGAATGTTGCCGAGAATAAAGCGCGTGGCGTTCCAAATCTTGTTATTGAAGTTGCGCGCTTCTTCGCAGCGCGACTCGTGGAAACGAATTTCCTGCCCCTCGAGCCGCATCTGCCGGAGCATGCCCATCCGGAACGCGTCGGCGCCGTAACGCTCCACGAGATCGAGCGGATCGATCGCATTGCCGAGCGACTTCGACATCTTGCGGCCTTGCGCGTCGAATACGAGCGGCGCAACGAAGACTTTGGGGAACGGGACTTCACCCATGAAATGCAGGCCAAGCATCACCATGCGCGCGACCCAAAGGAAGATGATTTCCCAGCCCGTCATGAGCACTTGCGCCGGATACCAGCATTCGAGTTCGGGTGTCTTTTCGGGCCAACCGAGAATCGAGAAAGGCCAGAGTGCGCTGGAAAACCACGTGTCCAGCGTGTCGGGATCGCGCGTTAATTCGCGCGTGCCGAAACGCTGCTCCGCCATGGCGAAGGCTTCTTCTTCGGTTTCCGCAACCACGACGTCGCCCGCCGCGGTGTACCAAACGGGCAATTGATGACCCCACCAGAGCTGGCGGGAAACGTTCCAGTCGCGGATGTTTTCCAGCCACTGCTCGTACGTGCGTCCGTAACGCTCGGGAACGAATTGCAGCCTCCCGTCGTGGTACGCCTTGAGCGCGGGCTCAGCCAGCGGACGCATTTTCACGAACCACTGAAGCGAAAGCAGCGGTTCGATGACGTCGCCGGTCCGTTCGCTTACGGCAACGGCATGGCGATAGGCATCTTCCTTTACGAGAAAGCCGCCGGCACGCAGATCTTCGACGATCGCTTTGCGCGCTTCGTAGCGCTCCATCCCTTCGTATTTCCCGACCGGTAAGTCCGCGCCGGTGATGCGCGCGTCGAAATCGATGATCGACGGCATCGGCAGTTCGTGTCGCAGACCGATCTCATAGTCGGTTGCGTCGTGCGCGGGCGTCACTTTCACCGCGCCCGTGCCGAAGTCGCGCTCGACGGCCGAATCGGCGACGATCGGAATTTGCCGTTGCAGTAACGGCGGCAACAACACCGTCTTCCCGATGAGCCCGGCATAGCGTTCGTCTTCGGGATGGACGGCAATGGCGACGTCACCCAACATCGTTTCAGGCCGCGTCGTAGCGATCTCGATGAAAAACGAGCTGTCCGCCGCCGGATACTTCACGTGCCAGAGAAACGAATCACGTTCGACGTGATCGACCTCGGCGTCCGAAACGGTCGTCTTTCCCTTAGGATCCCAATTGATCAAGCGCTTGCCGCGATAGACGAGTCCCTCGCGATAGAGGCTTACGAAGACCTTGCGAACCGCCGCAGACAAGCCTTCGTCCATAGTGAAGCGCGACCGCTGCCAATCGGGCCCAAACCCGAGCCGGCGAAACTGGTCGTCGATCGTGCCGCCATACGTGCGCGACCAGTCCCAGGCCCGCTCGACGAAGCCTTCGCGGCCGAGCTCGTCCCGGGCGACGCCTTCCTTCGATAACTCGCGGACGAGCACGGCTTCGGTCGCAATGGCTGCGTGGTCGAGTCCCGGAAGCCAGTCGGCGTTGTCACCGAGCATTCGCCGGTAGCGGGTGAGCACGTCCATCGGTGTGTACGTCGACCCGTGCCCGAGATGCGCGCGGCCCGTGACGTTGGGCGGCGGCATCGGAATAATGAACGGCGGCCGCGCCGGGTCCGGATCCTCGTGAAAGAAGCCGCTATTTTCCCACCACTCATAGAGTCGCGGTTCGACGGCTTTGGGATCGTAGGTCTTAGGAAGTTCGGCGATTTCGGGTCTGACGGTCATGGGAGCGCTTCAATTTCAGCACCCCCGCTAGCGATGCCTGGGACTGCGGCGTTGGCGCTAGGTGTCGTGAAGGTGCCGCTGACGGCGCTTGCGTTCCACGTCGTGAAGCGTTTGCACGATCTGCCGGCGGTCGGCGGACTTTTCGAGCACGACGTCGGCACCCGCTGCCGTGAACGCCCGCGCAATGGCGTCGCTCGTCGCGCTCGAATAAACGTAGATCTGCGCTTTGGGCGCGAGGACGTGCGCAAGCCGGACGCTTTCCAAAGGCTCGTCGATGAAGTCGGTATCCAGGAAGACGAGATCCGGCTGATCGTCGAGCAATTTTCGCGGATCGACTTGCGCGGAGACGAAGTCCACGAAGAGCCCCGCCTCCGTGAATACGTCGACGAGCGCAGGGACGAAAAGGTGTTGTGGCTCGATAAGATGGACCACCGTCCGTCCCGTTGCATCGAACATTGCTGCGCCCGAGTTATACAACGCTATTGCGTCGCAGCGACGATGGGCGCATCGTCCGAGTAAAGTCGCGGAACGTCGTTGCCGTACGGCGTGTAGTCCGCGCGGCGCGGTTCCGTGCGATTGAGCACGAAGCCCAGAACGTTGCGCACTCCCATGCGTTGCAGGCGTTTCATGGCGCCGCTGGCCTCGCGGAGATCCGTCGAACCATGCGACACGACAAGCACCGTTCCGCTTACGCGGCGCGCCAGCACGGCGGAGTCCACGTTGCCGACCAACGCCGCGCCGTCAAAGACGACCGTCTGATAGCGTTTGTAGAGTTCGTCCATGAGCGTATCAAACCGGGCCGATTCGAGCAGCTTGATCGGATTCGGCGTCGCCGTTCCGCTGGTTAGCACGGCTAATCCGCTGCGTTCGTCGACTTGCACGGCTTCATCCAGACCGGTCGCGCCGACCAGAACATCGGAGAGACCGCGTTCGTTCGGCATGCGCAGTTTCGCATGCAGCGATGGACGCCGCAGATCGCCGTCAACGAGCAGCACCGGGCCTTCGATCTCGTTCAACGCGAGCGCGATGTTGAGGGCGATCGTCGATTTGCCGTCGCCTTGTTGCGGGCTGATGACGGCGAGCGATCGTAGTTGCACGTCGGTCGCGTACTTCATGTTCGTGACGAGTTGCAGGAACGATTCGAGCGCTAGCGCTTTCACCCAAGGCACGATCGGCTCGCCGTTACGCAATTGCACGAGCGGAATCGCACCGAGTTGCGGCAGCGCAAGTTCTTCTTCGACTTCGCGTTCGTCCTTGATGCTGTTGTCGAGGTAATCCAGGATCAGCGCGCCCGTGATGCCGAGCACCGCGCCGAGCACGAGCGAGATGACGAAGTTGAGGAGCAGGCTCGGACGGATGATCGCCTGGCTCGGCAACGCCGGCTGCGTGATCGTCACGTCGGAGAGTGCGGTTTCTTCCGCGACTTGCGCGTTTACGAACTTCTGTTGAAGTGCGGTGTAGACGTCTTGCGCGGCTTTGGCATTACGCTGCAGATCGGCGAGCTGCGCAGTCTGCGACGGCAACGCTGCGAGAACCGGTGCCATCGCCTTGCTTTGACGTTGCAGTTCGGCGACTTGCGCCGTATCGGCCGCTACTTGAGAACGGTACGTCGTCGCTTGTTGCGCGAGCTGCTGATAGACCGGATTCGGCACGCTGCTCTGGCCCGAAATGACCGTCTGCTGCTGGTGCGCGATCGCGTCCTTCAACTGCTGCTCTTGCGCCTTGAGCGCGATGACTTGCGGGTGCTGATCCGTGTACTCTTGCTCGGCTTGACGTAATTGAACGTCAACCTGCGTGAGCTGCTGTTGCAACTGCGCCACGACGGGATTTTGTGCCGTCGTCGAGCTGCCGACGATGGTAGGCGACATGCCCGACATCTGCGACGTCGTAGAACTCAGTTGTGCCTGCGCCTGCTGGCGATCCGCCTGAACTTGACCGATCTTCGCATCGAGCGCCGCCATGTTGGAGATCGTGTTCTGCGTTTGCTGATCGATGTTGGCAATGCGGTGGTCGGCTTCGAATGACGCGAGCTTATCGTTCGCGTCGTTCATGCGCGATTGCGCCTGGGGAAGCTGCGTCTTCAACGAATCGAGCGCCGCGCGCGCTTGCGACGACACGAGGTCGCGCTGCCGGTCGACGATTGCCTGCCCGAAGGCATTAGCGATTGCCGCCGAAGTCGCGCGATCCGGCCACGTTACGGCCACCGAAAGGATCGACGTGTTCGTTACCGGTTTTACCACGACGTGCTCGAGCAGGTTGCGCGGGCTCACGTTGAGGTGAAGCTGCGAGATCACTCGCTGCACGACCGGCGTCTCTTTGAACAGCTCCGCATAGGTTTCGGAACTCTGCATGCCGCCGGCAAGGATCAGTGCGTTGAGCACCGGCAGCTGGCTGTCTGCGCCTTGGTCCGTGCCGGGCGCTCCACTAGAGTTACCGGCAATGAGTTTGATTTCCGTCGTGTACTGCTTCGGCCACACGAGGGTGCCGATCAGCATCAACACGACGAATCCGACGAAGATTCGAAGGACGGTCGCACGGCGGCGAACGATGGTTCGCCATAACGACGCGAGCTCGCGTTGACGGTCCGACGCCGATGGCGACGGTTCGACACCGCCGGGAAGAGCGTACGGTTGTGCGCCTGGAATCGCCTGCACGTATATTCTCCTACGGGATGATGAGTCGGCCGAGTAGATAAAGCAACGGCGATTGCAACGCGTCGCTGTGTTTTTTCACCTGAGGAACGTAGATGACGTCGCCTTTTTGCATTGAAATGTCGGCGGAGCTGTCGCCGCGTTCCAACGCTTTATACAGATCGATCGTCTGCTGCGTTCTGCTGCCGTCGGGATTCGTTCGGATCACGCGCATGTTGTTCAGATCGGCGTTCGCGTTGGCACTATTGCCGGCTTTCGCGATCGCTTCCGAAAGGTGATCGCCTTCTGCGATCTGCACGTCACCCGGATGATCTACGGCTCCGGTCACCGTGATGTTGAAGAGGGTCGGCCCAGGCACGTACACCACCGAGCCTTCACCGATTGCACGGTCGAGCGAAACGTCGCCGTCATGAAGTAATTTTTGCAAGGACACCGATTGGACGTCGCCTTGCGGATCCGAGATGCGTGCATCCGGCAAAGCCCCGTTCACATCGGCAATACCACCCGCTGCCGCAATAGCGTCCGTGACTCGTGCGTCGGAACGGAGCTGGTATTTGCCGGGCGTTTTAACGTCGCCGAGTACCAGTACCGACGGCTGGCCCAGCTGCGCGATAGAGATAGTCACGAAAGGACTCCGGACATATTTCTGCAGTTTGTCGCGCACCGTATTTGTTGCTTGATTGACGCTCTGTCCGCCGACTTGTACGCGGCCGATGAGCGGGTAAACGATCGTGCCGTCCGGCAGAACCGTCACCGTTTGCGTAAGGTCTTTATCCCCGTAGACTTGCACGTTTAGCTGGTCTCCGGGGTGAATCGTCGTTTGCGCTACCGGCGTTGCACCCATCGTTGCGAGTGCCAGCGTCAAGAAGAGCGCCGGGCTAGATTTCCGCATCATATCTCCTATCCTACGAAAATACTCATCCGTGCTGGTGACCCAGGCGGCCCAATTTCCGCCATCCGATGGCACCAGGCTCCTATAGCAGTGAGCCTGGTGCCAGGTTGGATGCTTACGGAGTGGGCGCGCCGCTGCAGCTCGTACCGCAAATTTGCGGCAGATTCGTATCGCCCGAGCCGGCGACCGATCGAATATCGTTGACAATCGTTGAGTTGGGCGTCGATCCGGCACCGCTCACCGAGCCGTTCGGATCCCATTGCGGCAACACCGGGTACATGCTGGTGCCGGCGCTCTGCGCGGTCTTGATGTCGGCAATCAGCTTGACTTCCGAAGCGTTGTTGCCGCCGCTCGCTTTCATGCTCTGCTCGAACGAAGCGATATTATTGAAGTTCCAGATATCGTAGGTGTTGTCGCTGCTCGGATGCGCGCTGTAGTACTGGGCCGTTTCGTAATAAACGTACAGCGCCGCAGCGGTCGTGAACTCGTCGGAGGTGTTACCGCTCGAGTTTCCGCTCAGGTTCAGATTGTGCGAGGGAGTCGTTCCGAAGAACTCCATCGTCCACGCTTGGGCGTGCGAGCCGCCCGCATAGCCGATAACCATCAAGTTGTGACCGGCCGGCGTATATGTGCCCGAGCCGTTGAAAGCGGTCGCCGGCACGTTGATCGTGTAGTTGCCGCTAGCGCCGGCCGTCACTTTGCCCGCTTGACCGTTGCAGCCGCAGGTGAAGGCAACCGTCGCGTTCGCTAAGCCGGTGCCGTTGATCGCCATCGTACCGGTTGCGCCGGGGGTCGGCGTTGCCGTACTGCCGGGGGTCGGCGTGGCGGTGCTGCCGGGCGTCGGTCCGCCGCCGTTTCCGCCGTTTCCGCCGCCGCTATTCACCGGTGGCGTCGAGCCGCCACCGCCGCCGCCGCCGCCGCATGCGGCCAGGAGGGAACAAAGAGCGATGACCGATGCGCCGAGCAGCGGCGCTGGAGTAAACCGTTTCATTTCCACCAATCCTTTATGCTTGCTGCGGCACGAGATCGACCGCTTACAACAGACCCTACAGGCTCGCGGACCCGCATGAAACGGCGAAAAGCCCGGTCGCGTTCGGGAAATCAAGGGCAGTCAAGCGAGCCATGCTCTCTGGTATCACTAGAGCATGGTCCAACCCAGACGACGTTGGTTCAAGTTTCCGCTCGTGCCGCTCGCGCTCTGCGCGATCGTGATCGCGGCGCTCGTTCTTCGGACGCACTACCACCACGGCTCGCGCGCCGTTAAAGCCGGCGAGCCACTGCCCGCTCTTTCGCTCGTTTCACTGGACGGGAGTCCGGTGAACGTCGTTCCGATGCACGGGACGGTGATCTATAACGTCTTTGCCACGTGGTGCCCGCCTTGCCGCGAAGAAACGCCGACAATCGCGCGGGCCGCCGTGAAGTTTCACAAGCGGGGAATCGAAGTCGTCGGGATCGATCAAGGCGAACCGGCTTCCGCCGTTACCGCCTTCGCCCACGAATTTAATCTGGGCTATCCTATTATGGTCGATCCGAATCGACAAACCAACGTCCTTCTCGGAGCACGAGTCATTCCAGAAACCATCGTCGTTCGCGACGGCGTCGTGCGCGCCATCAACGTAGGACCGCTCGATGCGCCCGGTCTTGACCGTCTTGTGGCCGCGAGCGGGGAACCGCATGCGTAAAGCCGTTGTCGTCGGCTTCGATTATCACGGCGAGTTTCTGTCCAATCTGATAAACGAACGCTCTTCCGGCTGGAATTTGCGCTACTATCCCGCATCGCGTTTGGGGACGATTCGCGCGCTTGCGGCCTGTGTGACGGCCGACGCCATCGTCGCTTTCGGCGGCCCGGGTCCGAACATGGCGCTTGCCGACGTGGCGCGCCGCCGCAACATTCCGGTTATCGTGGTTTGGGCCGGCAGCGACGTTCTGACGGCCAAGCGCGATCCGCAGCTCCTGGAACTCATCAAACGCTATCGCTTCATCAATGTGTGCGACGGTGAGTGGCTCGTCGACGAACTCCGCGAGCTTGGAATCGAAGCGACGTACGTTCCCGTCACGGCCGTCCAGCCGGCGCCGCATATCGCGCCGCTGCCGAAAGAGTTTAGCGTCCTTACGTACCTGCCCGAGCCGCGCCGCACATTTTACGGCGAGCGGGCCGTTTACTCGCTGGCGCGTGAATTTCCGGAAATTCCCTTTCGCGTAGTTGGTCGCGGCAGACGCAATCCGATCGCTCCCGCGAATGTCGAATTCTTGGGACACGTAAACGACATCGAACGTCGCATCGACGACTCCACGGTGTTACTGCGCCTTCCCGAGCACGACGGAAAGTCAATGCTCGTTTTGGAAGCGATGGCGCGCGGACGCCACGTGATTTGGAACTATGAATTCCCGCACGTCGGTACCGCGCCGCGTACCGCCGATGCGGCGGCGCTCTTAAAAGCTCGCCGCGACGAGCACGAACGCGGCGAGCTCGAACCAAATATCGAAGGCCACGCCTACGTCAGCCGGCACTTTCAACGCGGACCGCTCGCCGAACGCTTCACGGCCGTGCTCGACGAAGCCGTCGCGGGGCTCGGCGAACGCGTAGCAGGACGGCAGCGCGTCGCAATCTCCGGCCTCGAGTTATTCTGCGCCCAGATGATAGAAGAATTGGAGCGCAATCCCTATGGATGGCTTCCCGAGATGTTGCGCACGCGCGCGCGCCTCGAAGTCGTCGCGTCGATGTTTTCGCTGTTTTTCTGCGACGTTTGGTACTCCATCGGCTCGCCTATCGGTGACCGGTGGGTGCACTTTCTCGGACGGGTTCTCCGCAAGCCGCGGGTGATTCATTGGGTCGGCAGCGACATTACCGCGTTGTATAACGACCGCCGGCTGCGCCGCTTCTGCCAGCAGCCGCACGTCCACAACTTGGCCGAAGTCGATTGGACGATCGACGAATTGCGGCGCCTGGGCATCGACGCGACGTTGGCACCGCTGCCGCCGCGTTTGCCGGCAAGCCAGCCCGAACCGCTCCCGGAACGCTTTACCGTTCTATTGTACTTGCCGCGCACGCGCGGCGATTTCTACGGCCGGCGCGAATACGAACGTTTGATCCGAGCCTTCGCCGCGCGCAACGTTCGCTTTATGGTCGTAGGCGGTGGAGACTTCTACGCACCGCCGCAAGCCGACGTCATAAGGCTCGGTTGGTGCGCCTCTCTCGCAAACATCTATCGCAGCGCCACGGTGCTGATTCGTTTCACGAAGCACGACGGACTTTCGCTGATGACGCTCGAGGCGCTTACCCACGGCCGTCACGTCCTGTGGAGCCAAGACTTCCCGTTCACCACGCAAGTTCGCTCGTACGATGACATCCAGAGAGCGATCTCGCAGTTGCTCGAACGATTCGAGCGCGGCGAACTTACCGTGCAAGCCGAAGCGGCAAGCTACGTTGCAGAAACGTATTCGACCACTCGCTGCACCGCGCGAATCGCCGCGGCCTGGGAAAATGCGTCGCGAGAGCACACTCGGAGCAAACTCGTAATGGAGTCGTCATGATTAGCACGATGAGCATCGCCGACTGGCTTGCTTACGACGAAGAGCATCCCGCTCCGACATTTTTCGCGCGGCCCGCGTGGGCGCTCGCTATCGCCGATGCAACGCCTTCTCTGGTGCCTGCGGCCTTGTGCGTGGAAGTGAACGGTCGCACCGCGATCGTTCCGACCTTGCAGTCGCGCTCACGCTTCCGTATGCGGGATCACCTGGCGTTTCCGCTCGGCGGCTACTCGTGCGTCCTCGATGCCGAAGGCGGCCTGATGGACGAGGAAAGTGCCAATTTGGCGCTCGCGGAAATCGCGCGCCGCGTCGATCATCTGCGAATCGTGCCCTGGCCGCTCGGTCCCGCGCTCAGCGCCCCGCGCGCATCGAGCAACGTCTACGAAACGGCCGTAATCGATTGCACCGGCGGCTTCGAGAGCGTGCTCTCCAACATTCGCGGCGTTACGCGCCGCATGGCGGGACAAGCGGAGCGGCGCGGAGTCGCCTGCGAGCGTGCAAGCGCGAGTGACCTGCCCATTTATTTCGATATTCTAAAGATTGCAAGCCAAGGGTGGGGGCTTCCGAAGCCGCCGGTCACCTTTGAATTGCTTGAGGCCGTATTGAAGCGCGGTCAAGACGATGCGCAACTGTGGTTTGCGTTGCTTGACGGAAAGCCCATCGGCGGCGGCGTCGTCTTCTTCGGATCCGAGGAGCTCTTCTTCTGGTCCGCGGCAATGCTGCGCGATTATGGAAAATATCGTCCGAGTAACGCGCTCAACTTGGCGTTGTTGCGAAATGCGTGCGAACGCGGCGTCCATTGGTACAACTTAGGCGCGAGCGAAGGCCTCGAAGGCGTCGCGCGCTTCAAGCACGATCTCGGCGCGACGGCCGTTCCGTACACCGAACTTTCCCTGCGGCGTCCTGCGTTCGCGCTGTACGAACGCGTGCGGCACGCCGTCTTGATCCGGCAAAGGAGTGCGTAATACCATGACCAGCACTACGCAAGAGGTCCGCGTAACCGAACGAATGGCGGTACACCGTCTTCCGGAACGTCTGCGCACCGGCGGCCTGCTGCTCGTCACTACCGACTGTACCGCGGCCGTCGTCGCGCTCGTCGTCACGGCGATTATTTCGGGCTCCGGTGCCGTGCCGTTCCTCACCCTTGCGGCAACGCTGCTCATTGCGTCTTTCGTGGGACGCTATCGCACGTCGTTCGCGCTTGTGCCGTCGGACGAGTGGTATGCAACGTACGGCGTTGCAATTTTGGGAGGAATCGGCGGGCTTCTAATGGCCGTTGTCCTTGGGTTCGACTGGTTTGCCGCAATCGGCGCCGAAATCGTGTGGGCACCGCTCGCCGGAATGTGCGCAGCCCATTTACATGCAACGCGTCGCGGGAACACGCCGTACGAGGGTGGGTTAGAACACGTACGCGAATCGCGCCGTGGAACGTTGTGGCACGCTCAACAAAGCGCTATGCGTTTCTTGGACGTGATCTTCGCGACGGTCGGATTGGTGGTGCTCTCGCCGATCATGCTCGTTGTAGCGCTCGTGGTGTGGCGCGACTCGGGCCGCCCTATTCTGTTCCGCCAAGAACGCGTGTGCCGCGACGACAAGAGCTTTACCATGTGGAAGTTCCGCACCATGCGCGTGGACGCCGGCGACGATTGGGCAAAACCGGGCGACGCTCGGATCACGCCGACCGGCGCGTTCCTGCGCCGAACGAGCCTCGATGAATTGCCGCAGCTCTGGAACGTGCTGCTGGGCGACATGTCGCTCGTCGGCCCGCGACCGGAAATGCGCGAATATGCGGACCGCTTCGGCATCGAGTTTCCGAGCTATTCGCAACGCCATATCGTGCGCCCGGGCGTGACCGGGTGGGCGCAGCTCGTGCTTCCGCGCAATTTCCAGCCGGACGACTTCGTGCGCGTGCTCCCTTACGATTTGTTTTACGTTCAGAACGCGAGCGTTTACCTGTACATGCAGTGCTTGGTAAAAACCGCCTTCGAAGTCTTTTCGCACCGGGCGGTATAGCGAATGGCCCTTCGGAACAAGCTCTTCGCCGACGGCTTGTACACATTCGGGTTGCGCATCGTGAATATGCTACTGGCCGCAGCGCTAGGCATTATCACCGCCCGCGCTCTGGGCTCTCACGGCCGCGGCATCTATGCGATGCCGATGGTAAGCGCAGGCATTGTGACGGCCGGCTTCGGCGGCTTGAGTTCGGCGATGTCCTATTACTTGTTGCGGCGCAACGGTGGACGCGGCGTGCTTCGCGCGTCCGCGTTTGCGATGGCCATCTTCCTTGTGGTCGGCGCGCTCGCGACGAGCGCGCTGGCATTCTTCTCGCATGCAACGTGGGCGATTCTGCCGGCGGTGCTGTCGCTGCCGGGACCTGCGGCGATGATGCTCGTTACCGGGTATGCAACCGGCACGCACAGGATCCGCATCACGACGTCGGTTGCGGTCATCGGGAATATTTCGATGATCGCGTTCATGTCGTTGGGCTTATTCCTCATTGGGCGCGTGCCCTCGACGGCGATTGCCGTGTGGGTCGTTTCGCCGAACTTAATTGCACTCGCATCGATCATCTGGATGGTGCGCGATGCCAAGAAACTCGTGCCCGGGCACGTTGGCGTATGGGAGTACGTCGTGTATGCCGCGCGCTCCGGCGCGGTGGGCCTCGTCTCGCTGCTGAACTACCGGGCCGACATTTACATCGTCGCCCTGCTAGGTACGCCGGCGATGCTCGGTATGTACACGCTTGCCGTTAGCGCGTCGGAAACGCTGCTGACCGCAACGCAAGTAACCAACGTCGTCACGTCTCCGCACATCGGCAGTCTCGGTGAGCGTGCCGCCGCCGAGCTTGCGGCGAGATCGGTCCGGCACAACGTGCTCGTAGCCAGCATCTGCTGCGGCCTGCTCGCCATCGTTGCGCCCATCGCCGTGCGAGTGCTCTACGGCGAGGCGTTTACTCCCGTTGTGCCGGCGCTGCGCGTGCTGCTCGTGGGGGTGTTCGCGCTTTCGCTCGGCAGTCCGATGTCGACCTACTTCACGATCCGCCTGGGCCGCCCGGAAGTGCCGCTAACGCTCGCATCCGCGTCGGCCATGATCTGCATCGTTACGAGCTATTTGTTGATTCCGCGAATCGGCCTCGTAGGCGCCGCGCTCGGTTCGACCGTCGCCTACGTCTTTGGGCAGACCGCAGCGATCTTTTACTTCCGTAAAGTATCGGGAATTAGCGCGCAAACGATGTTGGTACCGCGACCGAGCGATCTCCGCAGCTATTTGGAGGTTGCTTCGTCGTTCTTGCGGCGCAAAAGGACCGTAGACTCAAGGGTATAGGGCCGGTGCGAACTACCTCGTCTACGACCGCAAAGTTAGGATCTCATCATATGGCCGCACGACTTTCAGCGCACAACGGACGCTCGCTTCGATCTTCACCGAACATCTTTGCCATGTTCGCAATCGCGGCGCTTGCAATCGTTGCCGCGTTGGGCGCAATCGCCCTTGCCGGCACTAAGACCGGTACGGCGCTCGCGCTGTTGGCCGTGGCCGGACCCTGCGCCGCCTATGGCGCGTTAATGGCGCCCCTCGTCTTTCCGTTTTCGATCTTTGCGTTGCTTGTGCCGTTCGACAACCTCCTCAGTATGCCGGCCTTCGGTACGGTCACGAAGCTGCTCGCAATCGTCTCGGGCGGCGCCATCGTGCTTTGGCTCCTTCGCACGCGGCGCGGCGTTGTTCCCGATCGCTCGGTGATCGGCTGGACGGTTTTCTTCCTTTTTTCGCTGGTGTCGGTGATCTGGGCGCTCGATCCAAGCGTTTCTACCGATCACTTGCTCACGTTTTTCCAACTGCTCGTCCTGTACACCGCGATCTCTTTCATGCCGGTGCAACGCCGAACCCTCGCGACGCTCGTGACCATCGTCATTGTTAGCGGCGTACTCGCCGGCGCCTATGGCGCGTACGTCTTTCATCACGGCACGCAAGTTTCGGCGAACGGCCGTCTTTTTCTCTCGAACGACGCGAACATCGTCGACCCGAACCACTTTGCGGCGGCCTTGATTCTCCCGTTTTCGCTGGCGTTGGTGGCTATTACGACGACGCGAAGCTTTATGGCTCGCGTGTTTTACACACTGGCCATCGTCGTCATCGGCGGCGGATTGGCGGTTGCCGGTTCGCGCGGCGGTCTTCTCGCGATCTTCGCCGCGTTTCTCTACGTCTTCATCCGCTCGCGCAAACGTCTCCTGGTCGGCGGACTTGCCGTGGCCGGTATCGGCGTCGCTCTTGCTGCGTACGGCAACGTGCTCGCGCGTTTCTCGAACGCAACCTCCACCGGCGGTGCGGGACGTGCGGATATCTGGCGCGTCGGCGTCGCGGCGTTCAAACAGCATCCGTGGTTCGGCGCCGGCTTCTCAAATTTCCAAGTCGCATTCGACCAAGCATTCTTGAACGTCAGCCAGACGTATTATACGCACTGGCATCGCGCACCGCATAACGTGCTAATTTCAACCGGCGTCGAGCTTGGCATTGTCGGCTTGGCGATCTTCGGACTGGCGTGCTGGTATCAATTCCGCTCGCTTCGCGACATCGGTCAGGGCGACCAGCTCTACGGATTGCGCACCGGTATCGAAGCCGCGCTCATCGGTCTACTGATCGCGAGTATGTTCCTCGACGTGATGACTACCAAATACGTTTGGCTCGCGTTCATTCTTTGCGCCCTCACGCGAAATGCGTCCCTCGTCCCACGAAAGGCAATCACGACTCCATGAGAAGCGAATTCCTCCCGTACTGCAAGCCGCAACTCTCGCAACTAGAAATCGGCCGCGTCGTCGAGACGTTAAGCAACGGCTGGCTCACGACGGGCCCGCTCGTGAAAGAGTTCGAGACGCAGTTCGCTGCCGCGGCGGGCGTGAAGCATGCCATCGCGCTCAACAGCTGTACGGCTGCGCTTCACGTGGCACTCCATGCCTTCGGCGTGGGACCCGGCGACGAAGTCGTGATGCCGTCGCTCACCTTCGTCGCGGGCGCCCAATGTACGATGGAACTCGGCGGTACGCCGGTTTTCGCGGACGTGGATCCGGAAACACTTTCGGTTACGCTTGAAACGATCGAAGCCGTCGTCACGCCGAAGACGAAAGTCATCATCCCAATGCCCTACGGCGGACGCCCGCTGGACATTGCGCCGATCGTTGCTTTTGCGCGAGAGCGCGGGATCCGCGTCCTCGAAGATGCGGCGCACGCGGCCGGAATGCTCGATCGCGGCGAATGGTCGGGAACCCAAAGCGATGCGGCTGCCTATAGCTTCTACGCGACGAAAAATCTCACGACATGCGAAGGCGGAATGCTCGTGACCAACGACGACGTGCTCGCGGAGCGCGCGCGAGTCCTCGGGCTACATGGCATGGATCGCGACGCCTGGAAGCGTTACACCGCAACGGGATCCTGGCGTTACGACGTGCGTGAACCCGGATTCAAATACAACATGCCCGATCCGATGGCGGCGCTTGGCGTAGAACAGTTGAAGGCGTTGTGGCAAATGCAAGATCGCCGCGACGAAATCGCCGAGCAATACATTCAGCGCCTCTCGCAGATTCCCGGAATAAGCGTGCAAGCGCGCCCTCAGAACCCCGGCGATCGCCATAGCTGGTGTATGTTCGTAATTCTCGTAGATGAAAAAATGATTGGAATAACGCGCGACGAATTGATCGAGAGGCTCCGCAACGAGCACATCGGCACCTCGGTGCACTATATTCCAACTCATTTATTCAGCGGCTACCGCTCGCTTGAAATGAGTAATTTGGCACGTACTGAATCCGTGTGGCGACGTCTGCTCTCACTTCCGCTTTATCCCGCTATGAGTAGTGAAGACGCAAACGACGTAATTGACGCTCTCGAGCGTATCGTCGTACCAAATTCATTCGCCTTCACGGGAGCATAGATACGCACCAATGCAAATGCGTAACAAGCTCGGGGCTTGCGTTTTGGCAAGCCTCGTTGCTGCATGCAGCAGCCAAAACACTTCCTCGTTGTTACCTCAACAAGGATCTCCACCCGGCACAATGGCCGGAGCCGCGACGGATGGCATAAATCCAGCCACCGGCGCAGTAACGGACGCAGTTACAACCAGCACGACAACCAACAAAAACACCTCAACGTTAACAGCTTCGCAAGGCACGATCACCGCACTAAAGAGTGGCGGCGATTTTGATTTGCTCGATACCTCGACGCATGCAACGTTGTTGGTTCATTATCCGGCGACTTCGTATGTGAATACCTCGATCTCGCCGTTGCTCGCCAATCGGTACGCCATCGCCGTAGGAACGGTTTCGAGCGGATCGCTCGCCGCGTCTTACGCCGCGGTGCTTCCGAGCGCACCGGCTCCGGTTAGTGTGAGCGGAACGTTCCTTGGGTTCGTTCGGTACGGCGCGCAGGTGCGTGACGCGGCAACGGGATCGACAATCCCGGTGATGATCGCGCGTTCCACCACGATGAATGCAACGCCGGCCGTGGGTTCAGCCGTAACCGTCACGGGTGTGGGCAGCACGCATGCGGCCGTTCTTGCGACCGCAATCACTTCTTCTTCGAGCAGCACGTCGACCGCCGCCGCGGCAACGCCGGCGCCGTCGCCGGGCGGTTCGGTTACGACGGCGATCGCCACGACGACAACCGCAGGCGTGCCGCTGCACGTTCTGACGGCGGACTATCTCGGCACGCCGTTCGGCACGACCTCGGTGAGCGCCGCGCAGGCCCAGCCGTACCTTTCGTGGGCCTCTACGGGCATCGCAAACACCAACGCAATGCACGCGCTCGGTATCAAGACGGAAGTTTACTTTTCCCCGGACCGCACGCAAAGCAACGACCCGCTCTATCATTCGACGAGCACCAGCGGCTTTAGCAAGACGTGCTCTTCCGCGAACGTTACGACTAAGTACGGGTCTATCACCCAGTACATCATGAATAACGCTTCGAGCGCGCTGCACTCTTCGTATGCTTCGTATGTATCATCGGTTGCGGCCGGCGGCCACGTCGATGCCATCTTTGAAGATAACGGCCTGGAACTTGGCCACTATGCTTCCACGAGCTTCACGCCGGGTTTGCCGTGCAGCTACACGGACGCAACGTGGATCGCCGGTGAAAAGGCGCTGGAAACCGCTGTTTCGGTTCCAACGATTCTCAACGGCATGAACGGCCTCAACGGCCACAATCCTTCCATGCTGGAACAAGTCGTGGAAGGTGCGTCGAAGAGCATCGGCGGCGACTTCGAAAGCTGCTTCGTGCAGAGCAACGCTGCCGCAAACGGTTCATGGCCGTGGACGGCGACCGAGCAGACGCAGATCGATCTCGTTACGCGCCACAAGATCTTCCAATGCATGGGCTTGTATGCGGGCGCAGCGTCGGGGAGCGTCGCTTCACGTCTGTATCAGCTGGCATCCTTTGAGATGACGTACGATCCGTCGTACAGCATCTTGTGGTCGAGCTTCGCGACCCCGTCGCGAGTCCACGTGATGCCGGAAAGCGGCTTCGTCGCCCTGCAGCCGCGCGTTGCGACGCCGGCCTCGATTGCGAGCCTCAAGACCCCCAGCGGCAACTACGTTCGCGAATACAACGCGTGCTACTACCGCGGGAAGCTCGTAGGTGCTTGCGCCATGGTCGTAAACCCCGACAGCATTGCGCACGCGCGTCCGGCGTTCGCTCACACGTTCGCGCACAGGCTGGCCCCAAGCGGCAATGGCGTTTTGGACGGCGGCACGGTGTCGTTCACCGGTGCAGCACCGGGCACGGTTCCGGCCTTGAGCGCCTACATCGCGCTTCCGTAGCGCGACCGCAGGCGCATGAAAGAAGGCTCGATGCTCAGGCATCGAGCCTTCTTCTTTTTGCCGCCTGCGGTTAGAGGAGGCCCAACTTGATCGCGTGCACCGCAGCTTGCGTGCGCGCGTAGATATTCAGCTTTGAGAAAATCCGGCTGATATGGTTCTTGATAGTTTTTTCGGAGAGGTTCAGCCGCGCGCTGATTTCTTTGTTGGAGAGCCCTTCGGCGATCAGGCGGATGACTTCGGTTTCACGTGCAGAGAGTTCGTTCAAGTCGGCGCGCCGGTTGCCGTTCGAGCGGCGTCGCAACCAACCACCTGCTACTCGTGGATCTACGTACGTTTCACCTGAGGCCACCAGCTTCACCGCGCGAATGAGTTCGGCCGGCGTGACATCTTTGATGATGTAGCCCTCGGCACCGGCAGCCAAGCAACGTTGCATGATTTCCGGAGCAGGACGCATTGTGAGCGCGCATATGCGCGCGGAGGGAACGGCGGCTCGACATCGTTCGAGCGCATCGACCAGCCCGACGCTCGCGCCGTCAAGATCAAGAATCACGACGTCCGGACGCGCTTTTGCCAAAAGTGGTTCATCGATCGTTTGCGCGTCGCCAACGATTTCGACGTTGCGCTCCGCGGCGAACACCTGGCAGAGGGCCTTTGCAAAAAGCACTTGCCCTTCAACGACGTACAAGCGGATCGTGTCGACTGAAGTTAACACCATGGATCCTTTCGCACAATTTGGATGGAAACGGGACGCGGCAATCATACCCCGCAACAGGACGGAATTGACTCCCCCATATGGGGTAATTTTGCTCCAGGTACCAAGCTTTTCCGGCGTCGACGGCCCGAACGGCCCAGCAATGACGCGGGTCAACAGGGGTAGGCAATCATGGAGCCCGGGACTGTAACGTCGCCATACGGGCAAGCGGAAAGTCTTACTACGCTTGCTTATTTAGCATTCAATCGACCGAGTAAATATGGTGTAAAGTCAACAAACACATTGTAAGGCATTTCGTAAAGAGACTGTTATGATACGGGAAATGTGTCGATGCGAAAGGTGCTATGAAACGCATTGCATTCGCCTGTCTCCTTGCCGGCCTCTCCCTCACCGCTTGCGGTGGCGGCGGCGGCTCTAGCGCAAATGGTAACGCTCTTCCAGGGACGGTTCCCACTCCGACGGGCGGAGCGGTGCCGGCCGTGGCAACGACCAATCCCGACGGCACGCTGCAAGGCAGCGGCCCGATCGCCGGACTCTTCGCCGGCGGCTTCACCCTCAACACCGGCAGCTCGCACGGCCTGGTGCACATCTACACCAACGCACAGACGGCAATAATTGGACCCGCGCCTTTCACGGGTGAAAACGTCGAGGTAACCGGCACCGGCTCGTGGTCGAGATCCGTCACCGCGACCGCGGTAGCACAGGTCCAGACTACTCAGGTCCTAGGCGCCACGCCCACGCCTGCCGCCGCGAACACCCCTGCGCCGGTCGTTATCTCGAAGCCAAGCCCAAGCCTGATCTCCACGCAAGGTCCGATCGTAGCGCTCGGCTCTAACCGCTTCGAAATCAATTCCGGCAGTCCGCACGGCTACATGTGGATTACGTACACCGCGTCAACCGCTTTCGTTGGCACGAAAACGGGCCCGGTCGTCGGGCAATACGCTCAGATCAGCGGCACGGGATCGCTTTCGACTTCGCCTGTAGCGGTCGTGGTAACGTCCTGGGGCGCGGCGCCGTCCTCGACGACCGCGAGCGGCGCGATTGCCGGCGGCACGCCGTACGGCATCACGCTGAACGTCGACTCGACGCATACGGCCGTTCCGGTCGTAATCACGGGCACGACCGTCGTAGCCGGGGGAACCCTGCAGGCCGGCTCAACAGCCACTGTTACTGGAACCGGCGGTACGTCAGGCTCGATCACGGCGGTTCAAATCGTCGTGATGAATCCGACGCCCCCGCCCGCGGCCGTCGCTACGCCGACGCCCGGACCGATCTCGCAAACGCACGTCCTCAACGCCGACTATCTGGCCGGCACGAACGGCACGACGTCGATCGCCTGGACGACGGCAGCGCAATACCTAACGTGGGCGCAGACCGACATAGCTCATGCCAACGCGATCTCGGCCGCCGGAATCAAAACCCAGTTCTACACCGATCCGAACCGCACGCAAAGCAACGATCCGCTGTTCACTTCGGACGAATCGACCTTCGCCCATGATTGCAGCGGAAACCGCGTTACCGACATCTTCAACAATCGTGTGACGCAGTACGTGATGGATCCAAATTCGCCCGACATGCAGTCGCTGTACCGTTCAAAGACGCTCGCGCAGATCGGCAGCGCCCATTTCGACGCGATCTATCAAGACGACAACGGCCCGCTCAGCGATTTTGGAAGCATCTTTACGCCGGGCCTGCCCTGCAATTACAGCGACAGCTCGTGGATCACGGGCGGCATGGCGCTGAACAACTCCGCTCCGGTGCCGGTGATCATTAACGGCCTGAACGTTCTCAACGGCCACAATCCGTCGATGGCGATCTCGCTGCTCCCGTCGAGCAATACGATGGGAGGAAATTACGAGCACTGCTACAGCGACGACGCTTCGGCAAAGAATAACGGCTGGCTGTGGACGGCAGAAGAAAATAGCGAACTGCAAGTGAACGCGCAAAACAAAGTGTTCTCTTGCCAGGAACGCAACACGTCGGACGCTTCGGCCAATACGGACGCACGGCTCTATGCGTACGCCTCGTTCTTGCTCACGTACAATCCGCTCACGAACATCCTTTGGGAAGCCTACGCCACGCCGTCGAACTTCCACGTCTTCCCGGAACAGCAACTGGTCGTCATGAATCCGAAAGTTGCCGCTCCGAGCGACGTCTCGGGACTAATGCAATCGGGCGGCGCATACGGCCGCGAATACCAAACCTGCTACTACGCCGGCAACTATGCCGGGCCGTGCGCAATTGCGGTAAACCCCAACACCAGCGGAACCGTCCCGTTCCCCTTCCCGCAGTACCAGCACACGCTCGTGCTCAGCGGCTATGGAACGACCGATGGCGGAACGGCTGCACTTAACGGCGGTGCACCGCCGACATACCTCCCGGCACTCGAAGCCGAAGTGGTTTTCCAATAAGAAACGGCATCACCGCCTAAGCGTTTACGGCCTCGTGCTTTACGGCACGAGGCCTTTCGCTTTTCTGGTTCCGGGCGATCTCGCCGTAAATGCTCTCGTATCTCGCGGCGTTGATATCCCATGTCAAGTTCGCGCGCGCGAACGCGAGTGCGGCACTTTCAAAGCGTTCGCGCAACGTCCCATCTTCGAGGATAACGCGCAAGCGATCCGCCAGCGCGTCGACGTCGCCTTTCTCGATGGTGAATCCCGTTTCGCCGTCTTTGACGATTTCCGGAATACCTCCGACTCGCGTTGCGACTATTGCGCGAGCCGCGTTCATCGCCTCACACAGGACCGTCGGCAACCCTTCTGCGTGGCTTGCCAAGACGTACGCGTCGCACGCGCACATGAGCCGCGAAAGGGTAGGATGGTCGACGCGCCCAAGGAATCGCGCATCAATGCCGGCGTCGCGCGCGGCCGCTTCCACGCCTGGGCGCGCGGCACCGTCGCCGCCGAAGACGACAACCGGATTCAGATCGCCGATGCGCGCTGCCGCCGCAACGAGTTCGTAGGGTCCCTTCGCGACGATAAGATTGGCGCCGAAAGCGATAACGGGGCGGCCGGGCGGCAGATCCAATTCGACTTTAGCAACCGTGCGGTCTCCAGGTTTGAACGTCTCCGTATCGGCGCCGTTATAGATGACGTCCACGCCGCTCGCTCCCAGGCGCTCCAAATGCGTCCCTACGAAGGCTGAAACAGCGCAGACGCGAGCAGCGGCGGAAATCGCTTTGCGCGCGACCCGCTCGAGCCCCTTACGCCGCCAGGGAAGCGCGTAGGCCTCCGTTCCGTGCGCGGTGAGCAAGTACGGCGTCCGGAATGCGGCCGCCATTGCGCCGGCGGGAAGCAGGCCGTGCACGTGGACGACGTCGGGCTCGAACTTCGCCTCGATAGCCCGAAGCGAGCGTCCCAGTTGTCCCGGCAATGTGCCGATCGCCCAGGACTTCGGACCCAGAAGGCCCCGTAGCACCCGTACCGATATGCCTTCGACATCGTAAGCATGCGATAGGTTACGATATTCGTACCATCGCGCGCTTAACGGCGGGAAATGCGGAACGAACGTCACGACGCGTACCTCGTGTCCGCGCTGCCGCAACGCCATGGCCTGACGAAGATTGAACATGCCGCGATGCGGGTGGATGTTCGACGGAAAATTGTTCGCTACCATGAGGATTTGCATGCCCGCTCCTTCAAAACTCCGCGTCCTGCACGTCACTACCGTACATCAGCCGCTCGATACGCGCATCTATTACAAGGAAGTGCGCGCATTGGCTGATTCGGGTGTTGACGTCCGGCTTGCAACGACCGTCGATCGAGCCGGTGAGGCCGAAGGCGTAGTGTTGCTGCCGCTCGGGTCCCGAGAGGGTTCGCGCTGGCGTCGCCTGGCACGCGATCTTCGGGCTCTGCTGACGATCTATGCCCATCAGGACGCAATCGTTCACATTCACGATCCCGAATTGCTGCTTGTAGCGGCGCTTCCGGCCTTCGCCGGCTGGCGCGTTGTTTATGACGTTCACGAATTCTATTACGAACGCATCGAAGCGTCGCAATGGATCCCCAAGCCGCTGCGCCAATTTGCGGCGAAGCTCTACGGCGCCGTGGAGCGTTCGGTACTGCCCCGTTTCGCCGGCGTCGTGATCGTTAGCGAAGCGATGCGTCCGCGTTACGAACGCCTCGTTCCAATGGATCGCGTTGCGCTCGTGCGAAATTTCCCGAACCTGGATTCCTTCGCGGTTATACGCGCTCGCCAGACGCCGCATCCGCTCGACGGCCGTCCGTACGTTCTGCATACCGGAGGCGCAATGCGCCTTCGCGCGTTTGACGATCTGGTGGCAGCGGCCGAATATCTCAAAGTGCATTCGCCCGATCTTGCCATGGTCGTGCTTGGAACGGTCGATCTCGGCGAATATCCGGCGGAACTCCGTCCGCAGCTTCTCGCGCGCGCGGACGAAGCCGGCGTAATCATGCTCGGCAACGTCGCGTACGACGAAGCGCAGCAGTGGCTTGCGCATGCGCGCGTCGGATACATGCCGCTTGCGGACACCGAAAATAACCGCCGCGGGACGCCAAACAAACTCTTCGAATATGCGCTCTTCGAACTGCCTATCGTCGCGTCGCGCATCGGCCGCATCGCCGAAATCGTTGAAAGCCACGACCTCGGCGCCTTAGTGCCGATCGGCGACGGTGCTGCGCACGGAGAAGCCCTGGCAAGAATTCACGCAAACGAAGCCGAGCATGCCCGCTACGCAGAACTCTCACGCCAGGCAGCGCGAGAGTTCTCTTTTGATGCGGAATGCCTCACGTTACGCGGGCTCTACGATCGAATTTGCACTTCCGATTCGGAGCCGCGTTCGGTGAGCCGGTGCATCTGAACGACGAACTTATTGTCGGATACTGAGATCGTTCCGGGGAACGCCGCGTTGTCCAGACCACCGATAGAACTGGTTCCGAGATGAAGCCAACGGCCGGAACGATCGTAACGGTAGGTCATGAAGCAGATGCCGGGCTGGCCGCAGCTCCACTTGCGCCCCACACCGCTCATAACGGCGAGTTCCGGTTGACCATCGCTCAACGTCCGAAGCGCAATCGAAGCTAACGATCCGCCGCCGCTCGGAAGATCGACCGTCCCCGCCGATTGCGTCCGTCCCGAACGCGGATCGTATTTCGCATAACACACCGTGAGCACGCGCGTGGTCGTTTGACAGCCATGGGCAAACATGAAGTTTCCATCTTGCATCACGGTCGATGAAACCGCAGCGATGACCGGGATTCCGCGAGCGTCCCGCTGCCCGCGCATCGTCCAGTCGTACACGTACGGCGCCATATCGCCGCCGTAACCACTTTGCGGACCCGGAATCAGATAAGAATCAGCGGATCCCGCTGAAAGCCGCGCAACCGCTTTCATGCCCGGCGCGACGGTAAATGCGTGACGGCCGGAACAATCGGTCCACGTCCATTGCTCACCGTGCGGTTCCGTCGTACGGAAACATGCAAGCGCAAGTCCCAAACTGCTTTGCCCGCGACCGTACCAACTGCCTGTAAGCTGCTCGACGTCCATCAAGTAAAAGACGTACGGACCGCGTTGTAAGACGCCGCCGAAGAGAAAATGGCGATGCAATCCCGAGCCGCGTTCATCGAGAACGGTATTTGCACCGTGCGGCGATCCGCACGCGATGGCGCCCGAGCACGTTAAGCGCACCCCGCTCCACGCCGGAAGCCCTTGCGGATTCGACGCGGTGATTCCAACGATGGCGGGAGCGAGCGCAACGCCGCCAACCCGCATCGCCGGATCGTATTGCGCCTGCACCGCGCCGAAGCGCGATGCAAGCTGCGGGCAAACATGAGGAAAGGCCGATGCAATTTGCGCCGCACTATCGGCGGCGCTACCCGTACTGGAAACGGTGATCGTGCAGCTGCCGCTTCCGAAATCCATCGAAACGCTGCCGCTGCCCGGCGAGCTCGACGTGATGCCGAAGGCAAAGTACGCATCGTCCGCCGGCGTTAGCGTCAACGCCTGCAATCCGTCGCCCGGCGGTTCGTGCGATGATGTGAAGTTCCAGGGTCCGGCAGTCGTATCAAAGGCAACCGAATTGCCGGTCGCGTGCAGTGCAACGTACGCCTGCGTTCCAGCTTCACCGAAACGCGCCGAAGGCTGCTGTTGGCCCGCGACGATCGTCGCATTTCCCAGCGTCGCGAACGAGACTTCGGAGATACCGACCGTGGGCATCAAGTACTCCGGCGATTGCGCGAGCTCGTCGAGAATCGACGGGGTCGCCTGCTGATGGGCAATGTATTTGAACGGTTCGCACGCGAGCGTTGTAAAGCAATGCCACGAAGCCGGCGGATGATACGCCAGGTAACTGCTTGCGGCGCCGTACGGTACCAGCACTCCACCATTGGCCAGCGAGACGAGCGAGGGAGCGTCATGTCCGGCGCCCGACAGAGCCGTTGTGAAGTTCCCGTTCGGAGGCACGTTGATCTGGCGATCGTTGAGCATCTGCCCGCTGTTGGCGTTCCACACGGCTGCGCCCGGTTGAATCGTTCCTTGCGCGCCGTTCGACCCGTCGCCGTCGATTTCGAAAACGCCGAGCACGAGCGGCGCCGCTCCGCGGAGGAGCAGCGTGTTGCGCGTGAGATTGGCCGGCTGCTGTTTCGACACCCGGGACGCCGCGTGAACGGGCTCGTCGGTTCTTGCGGCGCAGCAGCACATCAGCGCTGCCGCACACAGTGTTAGGACCGAGGCAAACGCTCTCCGCATCAAGTTACTCCGTGAATGGTTCTCGTAGCCGAAATGTCTTCAAGAATCGCGGCGAATTCTTCGCCGAAGTGCTTCAGTTCGAACGGCGCTACCGCTTCGGGTGAAACGATCGCCGTGGTTCCCGCTCGCCACTCCTTGACGGCTTCGAGAATCGCATCGCGTAACGGCCGTTCGATCAAGTAACGTTGGCCTGCGCCGCTTTGTTCTAGCGCGTCGTCCATGACGGTCCGTTCGCCGGGACCGCCTACGGCGATGATTCTGCGTCGCGCTCCGAAGTATTCGAAAAGCTTGCCGGTGTACGTGCCGCGTTCTTCCGGGCCGTTTCTCACGAAGATCACGTTGCGCGACGACTGCCGCTCGAGTCGCAAGATCTCGGCGCGCGGCCGCTTTCCGTGCAGACGAACCACCCGCCGCAATCCGAATTGGGCGATCGCCGATTCCAGCCAAGATTCCGGATCCCCGTACAACTCTACGCGAACTTCATCGTGACCGACGAGCTGTTCTTTCAGCAGATATGCGAGCGCCTCGAAAAGCGGACGCGGATCGCACCGGCCTTGATAGAGCTGCCCGGCATGGAGAAACGTCGCATGTTCCGGCTGTACGAATGGCACGTTTGTCCACTCCGACTCCGAAAACGCATTGCGTACGGTGCAGACGCGTTTGCCCGGATAACGGGCACGCAGTTGCTCCGCAAGCGGTTCGGAGACGGTCGTTAGCACGCGTGCGGCCCGAAGCGTGCGCGGTTCGAGGATGCGATCGAGCGCCCCAAGCGGACCCGAGCCGCCCAAGCCGTCGTTGCGTACCCACGGATCGCGCAGATCCGCGATCCACGGCACATCTCCCGCCGCGCGCGAGGCCACAATATGCGTTGCCTCCGGCGGCGACGTCGAAATTACGGCATTGAAACGTTCATCGCGCAGCATTTGCGCCACGGCGCGTGTGCCCGGTCCGACCCAGCCGAACCGGCCGTTTGCGTATCCCGTAACGCGATGGCCGAATTTGATGGCGCGTTGCTTCCAGGTCGTCTCGACGAAAACCGAGCCCTGTTCCACGTGGAAACGTTCGTGCGTCGTTTGGCCTTTGCCGACGCCGAGCAACTTCCGCACCGGCGTTTTGAAATCGACGACGCCCGTCGTGCGAATCGGCGACTGGTACTCCATATCGCCGAAATCCGGAACAACGGGAATGATCTCCCAGTTGTACCGGCGCATCGACGTGATCATATTTCCTACTCGCACGGAAGCGATCGCGGAACGAGGAGGAACGTAATAGGTTAGAAGCAGGGCGCGCTTCACGCGGGAACCCTCCTTCCGGCTCCGTTTCTGCCAAGCGACGCAAGCCAGCGATCGACGATGTTCGACCATGCGAAGCGGTCGACCGCGAGCGCGCGCGCGTTCTTCGACATCGCTTCGCGCCCCTCAGGGTCGTCCACCAGCGCGCGCATGGCGTTTGCCAGCGCCGCCGCATCTTCCGGGCGCACTGCGACGCCCGCGCCCGCATTCTCCACGAGCTGTGCACCTTCACCTTCGCCGCTGTAGACGACGGGCACGCCGCATGCGAACGAGGGGAACATCTTCGAAGGCCGTGCACCGCGCATCAGTTCGCTGCGCACGAGCGGAACGATCGAACCGTAGGCGAGAGAAAAATACTTGGGCATTTCCTCGAGAGGAACGGGATCCAAAAAGCGCACGTTGCTCAAACCCTGTTTGCGGGCGCGCTGGAGCAGCAGCGGTTTGGTGGGGCCGGAGCCGACGAAAAGAATCGTGGCCTTATCCTGCAGCATAGACGCCGCATCGACGACGGTATGCAAACCCTGCGCTATGCCGTGCGTGCCGGCATAGATGAACACCGGTTTATCGCCGAGCTGAAGTTTTGCGCGCAGCGCCGCGTCGGGATTCGCCGGCTGAAAGCGATCGATGTCGATCCCATTGGGAAGAAAGCGAAGTTTGTGCGCCGGCACGCCCTTTTTGCCGCGCAGCACTTGATCGATGCCGTCCGTCACCGCGTTGACGATGTGCGCGCGTCTATAGGTCCACGCTTCAAGATGCTCGGCTACGCGCAAGAGCGGGCCGCCGTTCATCACGCCGAGATCTCGCACCGAGTCTGGCCATAAGTCGGCCACGTTGAAAACGAGCGACGCACGGCGAAGCGTCGCGGCAATCCAACCGGGAACGCTGAGGAAGAGTGGCGGCGATTCCACGAAAACGACGTCGGGTTTGCGCGCGAGCGCAAGACCGACGAAGGAACTCAAAGTGAACGACAGATAGTTCATCATCCGCCGCAGACCCGTCCCGGTTGCCGCATATACCCACGTCCGGTGGACGGTGACGCCGTCCACCTCATCGCGCATATAAAATTTGCCCCGATAGCCCTCGTACGTACGGCCGAGCAAGTGGCTCGGCATGGCCGTAACGATTTCCACGTCGTGACCGCGCCGCACGAGTTCGCGAGCCAAAGCCGCGAGGCGCGTTTGCGGCGCGCCGATTTCCGGCGGATAGTATTGGGTTAGGATCAGGATGCGCATGATGCCGTTCGCTCCGCCACGGCAATATGCGCAAAGAGCGCATCGACGATCCGTCGTGCACTGTTCCCCTCGCCGAAGGGGTGAATCGATTCCGCGGGTACGGGACGGTTCGCCGCATCGGCGATCTTGCGCGGATCGTTCCCGGCAAGCACGTTCCAACCACCCTCTAGCGTCTCGGTCCATTCCGTCGTTGAACGCAGGGTGACGCACGGCGTTCCCAGCGTGACGGCCTCTTTCTGGATTCCGCCCGAATCGGTCACTACGACTCGCGCGTGCTTCTGCAGCGCGAGCATATCCGTGTACGAGAGCGGCTCGCAAGTGATAATGTTGTCGTTTACGCCCACGCGGAGCCCTTCGACAAGCGCGCGCGTTCGCGGATGGACCGGAAAGACGACGCTCGTGCTGATTCGCCGCAAACCGGCGACGAGGCGTGCGAAAACATGCGTGTCTTCGGTGTTCGACGCGCGATGAATCGTCGCAACGGCGAAGTCTTTGGCTTTCAAGGCGAAACGGTCCAAGATTTGGGGCCGCGCCGGAAGCCGCGCCGCCGCTTCCAGCGCAAGGTCCACCATGAGATCCCCCACGATCTCGATCGGCCGGTCTATGCCCTCGCGCTCGCAATTGTTGCGCTGCCGATGCAGATGGCGCCAAGCAGCAGATCGCCCACGCGATCGGCTACGAGGCGATTTATCTCCTCCGGCATGGCGCGATCGAACGATCGCAAGCCGGATTCGACATGAACGACCGGGACGCGCAGCTTCGCTCCCACGAGCGCGCCCGCCAGCGTGCTGTTCGTATCTCCGTACACGAGCACGCAATCCGGTTCAGCTTCGAGGACTACGGGTTCCAAGCGGATCATCATCTCGCCCGTTTGCGCCCCGTGCGCGCCCGAGCCCACACCGAGGTGGTACCGCGGTTCCGGTAACGCAAGCTCGGTGAAGAAAACGTCGCTCATGCGTTCGTCGTAGTGTTGTCCGGTGTGCACGAGCCACTCGTCCACGCCGCGGCGCGCGCAGCTCCCGAGAGAGCAACGCGGCCTTTACGAATTGTGGCCGGGCCCCGACCACACTAACGACGCGCATGTTTTACGCTACCACCGGCTCCGGCGCAAGTGCGCCACGCAACGCTTCGCGAACCGCTTCGCGCTGTTGTGGATTGAGTTCTGGGAACATCGGCAGCGAGAGCACTTCGCGCGCCGCGCGTTCGGAGTGCGGGAAGTCGCCTTCTCTTGCGCCCAGTTGTTTGTGCACTTCTTGCAAGTGCAACGGCACCGGGTAGTAGACCATGGTTTGAACGCCGGCCTCAGCCAGCTTCTTCTGCACGGCGTCGCGGTTTTGGACGCGAACCGTGTACTGGTGGTAGACGTGCACGGTGTTCGGCGTTTCCACCGGCGTCGTCACGACATCACGCAGGTTCTCCGAATACCAAGCCGCGTTGGCACGGCGGTTTTCGATCCAGCTGTCGAGGTGCGGCAGTTTCACGCGGAGGATCGCAGCTTGCACTTCATCGAGGCGGCTGTTCACGCCGAGTTCCTCGTGATGGTACTTGACGCGTCCGCCGTGCGCGCGCAGGCTGCGCATGCGATCGGCGAGGTCTTTGCGGTTCGTCGTAACCATGCCGCCGTCGCCGTACGCTCCGAGATTCTTCGATGGGAAGAAACTGAACGCGCCGACGTCACCGAACGAGCCCACGCGCTTGCCGTCGATCGAAGCGCCGATCGCTTGAGCGCAGTCTTCGATAACCGCGAGGTTGTGCTTCTTGGCAATAGCGAGAATGTCGTACATGGGCGCCGGATGCCCGTACAGATGGACCGGAAGAATCGCCTTCGTGCGCGGCGTAATGGCCGCTTCGATGAGCGCCGGATCCATGTTGAACGTGCCCGGATGAATGTCGACGAACACCGGCGTCGCGCCCACGATGCCGATCGCTTCCGTCGTTGCGACAAACGTGAACGGAACCGTGATCACTTCGTCACCGGGACCGATATCCAGAGCGCCGAAGCGCCAAATGCAGCGCATCGGTGCCCGAGTTGAGGCCAACTGCATATTCCGTTCCGATATACTGCGCGATTTCTTCTTCCAGCGCTTTGACGTTCGGACCGTTGATGTAGTGGCCGCCTTCGAACACGTCGCTCACCGCTTGAGCGATCTCGCTCTTGAGCGTTTGGTACTGCTCCTTCAGATCCAAAATCGGAATCATTTTACTCTCCATACCGACTCGCCGGACTTGTCGTACTCGCGGCTGCATTCCGGGCAGGCCGCGTGGTCGTTCTGAAACGACAGTTTCACACCGCACTCACAAGCATACCCACGAATGCGTGCCGGATTACCGTACACCATGGCATAAGCCGGAATATCTTTGGTGACGACCGAGCCGGCGCCGACGAACGAAAATTCGCCAAGCGTGTTCCCGCAAACGATCGTCGCGTTCGCGCCGATGGAGGCGCCTTTCTTGACGATGGTCTCCGCGTAGTCGGCTGACGTATTTCGCGGCGTACCCGAGCGTGGTGTGGTCACGTTCGTGAAAACCATGCTCGGACCGCAGAACGTTTCGTCCTCGAGGACGACGCCTTCATATACCGAGACGTTGTTTTGGATTTTCACGTTGTTGCCGATGCGAACGCGCGGCGAGATCACGACGTTCTGCCCAATCGAACAATTCTTGCCGATTTTGGATCCCGCCATGACGTGGCTGAAGTGCCAAATCTTCGTGCCTTCGCCGATTTCGGCCGGATCGTCGACGTACGACGATTCGTGCACGTAATAGGTTTTTCGCTTCGGTCTGCGGCCTTATCCGATGACGGTCAAACGAGCGCCTCCAGAGACGGATGTGCATAATCGTGGTTGCTGCCTAACATCGAAAGAACCTGAACCACGCGCAGGCCTTCCTCGCCGTCGGTAATCGGACGGGTTCCGTTTTCGACGGCATCAATAAACGCTCGCAGCTCGGCCGCGAGCGGCTCGGCCGGAGTAAAGTCGATTTCTCGCGCATCCTCGCGCCAGAGTTCGGGACGGCCCAAGTCGTCGGACCGGTCGCCGCATGGCGTGAGCGTCAAGTTTGCGCCGGCGCGCGAGTCGGTAAGACGGAGCGTGCCCTTCGAGCCGAAGACGTCCAGGCGTGCCGCTTTCTCGGGGTCGAGCCAGCTCGCCTCGATGTGAGCGGTGCGGCCACCGGTGAACTGCAGATCCGCGTACGCGAAGTCCGCGATTTGCGGGCGCACGAATCCCGCGAGCGAGCCCCGGACGCTTTCCGGAAACGCTTCGAAGATTTCGAGCACGAGCGCAACGTCATGCGGAGCGAAGCTCCACCACACGTTTTCATGTGCGCGCAATTTGCCCCACGAGAGACGCCGCGAGCGCACGTGGCGCACTTCGCCGATCGCGCCTTCGCGGATGAGGCCGATCATCCGCTGCACCGCAGGATGGTACAGCAGCACGTGACCCACGAAACAGACGCGACCGCCGGCGCGCGCCGCCCGCACGACCGTGGAAGCATCGTCGGGGCTCATTGCAAGCGGCTTCTCTACGAATACGTGCTTGCCGGCGGCAATGACTTCGAGCGCGAGTTCGGCATGCACGTTAGCGGGTGCCGCTATGACGACCGCATCGATGTCGCGTTCGAGCAGCGAGCTGATTTCGAATTCGAGCCCGACATCGGGATATTTTTCCGAGACTTCCGCGAGCGCCGCCTCGTTCGCGTCGCAGACGCTCTCGAGAACCCCGAGTTCGTGCGAGACGCGGACGAGGTTTTGCCCCCAGTAGCCCGAGCCTATGACGCCGAGTTTCACAACATCACCACGTTGTCGCGGCCGTCGCGAACTTCTTTAGTGGCGTTACGCGTATCGATGACGAGTTTCGCCGAGTCGCAGACCTTCGCATAGTCGATAGACGTATGGTCCGTCAGAATGAGCACGGCGTCGGCGCGTTCAAGCTGTTCTCTCGAGAGCGGAAGCGAGTGCCACATGTGATCGTGTTCGTCCGTAAAGCTTGGCACGTGCGGATCGTGATAATCGATGTGCGCGCCGTCTTTTTTCAGAAGGTCGAGCACCTTGAGCGCCGGCGATTCGCGCCAATCTTCGATGTCGCGCTTATACGCAACGCCGAGCACGAGGATCTCGGAGCCCTTGATGGACCTGCCCTGTTCGTTCAGCGCGCGCATAACTTTTTCGCGCACGAAGTACGGCATCGTCCAGTTGATCTCGCCCGCGAGCTCGATGAAGCGAACGTTCATGTCGTACTCGCGCGCTTTCCACGCGAGATAGAAAGGATCGAGCGGAATGCAGTGGCCGCCGACGCCCGGACCCGGATCGAAGCGCATGATTCCGAACGGCTTGGTTTGCGCAGCGTCGATAACATCCCACACGCTGATGCCGAGACGATCGCAGAGCAGCGCCATTTCGTTGACGAGCGCAATGTTCACCGCGCGGAAGGTGTTCTCGAAAACCTTCGTCATCTCGGCGACGCGCGGCGAACTCACCGGAACGACGTTCAGAATCGTCTGCTGGTAGAAGGTCGTTGCAACGTCCAAGCAATTGGACGTAACCCCGCCGACGACTTTATTCGTATTCTTCGTCGTGTAGCGCGCGTTGCCCGGATCTACGCGTTCGGGCGAGAACGAGAGGAAGAAATCTTCACCACACTTCAGTCCGGATTTCGAAAGCAGCTTCAGCAGCACTTCTTCCGTGGTCCCCGGATACGTGGTGCTCTCCAAGCTCACGAGCTGCCCCGGCCGAAGGTGCTTGGTAATCTCTTCGGCGACGTTCTTGATGTACGAAATGTCCGGTTCTTTGTTTGCGGTCAGCGGCGTCGGGACGCAGATGACGATGCAATCGCACTTCCCGAGCGTGCTGAAATCGGTCGAGGCGTTCAGCTTGCCGCTTTCAACCATTTCAGCCAATTCGCGATCTTCCACGTCACGAATGTAGTTCAATCCTTGTTTGATCTGGTCGACGCGAATCGGATTACGGTCGTAACCGATTACTTCGAACCCGACCTTGGCTTTCTCCACGGCAAGCGGGAGACCGACGTAGCCGACGCCTACGACCCCGACGATCGCGGTCCGGTCGACGATCTTCTTCTTCAATGCGCTGGCGCGGATCGAAGACGCTTCGAGCAATTTCACGATTTATAGCCCCTATCGAAATTAGGACGAAGTGATGAGTTGGAGCGGCGCCGGCTCTTCCGGTCCGCCTGGTATCTCGGCGCGCTCGACGCGAACGTATTCCTGTTGCGTCTCCTGCGCCTCACCGGTGAGGTGTTTGCCCGGAGTGAACTCCGGAACGAACTCGTTGAGGATGTCTACTGCGCGCTTGGCATCGCTACGCCGGACGACTGCGCGCAAGCGGTCGACTCCGTCGTTGAGTCGCGCGTAATCCAAGCGTTGCTGCTTCGCGATGAAGAGACGCTCGTGACTCGTGCGCGTGAAGCCCTCGCCGTCGGTGAGAATTTCTTCGAAAAGCTTCTCGCCGGGACGAATCCCTTTTTCGACGATTTCAATGTCGCGGTACGGCTCGAGGCCCGACAAGCGAATGACTTGCTCCGCGAGCTCGAGGATTTTTACCGGCGCGCCCATGTCTAGGACGAAAACCTCGCCGTCGATCCCCATCGACATGGCTTGCAAAACCAGCGATACCGCTTCGGGAATCGTCATAAAGTAGCGCACCATGTCTCGATGCGTGATCGTAACCGGGCCGCCGCTTTCGACTTGCTTCTTGAAGATCGGAATGACGCTGCCGCGGCTGCCGAGCACGTTGCCGAAACGGACGGAAACGAATTCCGTCGCGGAGCCCCCGGCAAACGACTGGCAGATGAGTTCGGCCATGCGCTTCGTGGCGCCCATGACGCTCGTGGGATTTACCGCTTTATCGGTGGAGAGCAACACGAACTTGGCGACGCCTGCGGCAGCCGCCGCAAGAGCGACGACTTTGGTGCCGATGACGTTATTGCGAACTGCTTCGCAAATGTTTTCTTCGACGATCGGCACGTGTTTGTGGGCCGCGGCGTGCAAGACGACACGCGGGCGATACGTCATGAACACGTTGCGCACCGCGCCCGCATCGGCGACGTCGCCAAGAATCATCTTGGTACGCGTAAAATTGTATTTTTCACGCAGCTCTTGCTCGATGAGGAAGAGGCTGTTCTCGCCGTGACCTAGCAACAGCAGCGTTTCGGGATCGAACGTTGCGATTTGGCGGCAGATTTCGCTGCCGATGGAACCGCCGGCACCGGTAACGAGCACGGTTTGCCCTTCGAGTTGCGGGCGAACGGCGGCGGTGTCGATGACCACCGGATCCCGCTCAAGAACGTCTTCGATACGGATGTCGCGGATGCGAGAGACGGTAACGCGCTCGCTCAGAAGTTCCGAAGCATCCGGTACGACGTTCACCGTGGGGCGCTTGTCCTCGGGAACTTGGAGGCACAACTCCTTCACGTGATTGATAAGCGGGAGCGGTGCGCCCGTGATGGCGACGATCACCGTATCGATGTCGTGCTTGCTTACCAATTCCGGAAGGTTCGACAGTTTTCCGAGCAAGCGGACGCCGTCGATGCGGCGCTCGCTGATGCCATCCTCGACGCAGCCGATGACGCGCATCGGCATGCTGCGATCTTCCTGGATGGCCTTGGCCACGGAGTGAGCGGCGATCCCTACACCGACGATCAAACATCGATCCGCGTTCGGACGACGCGTGATCCACCACGTCCGGAAAATCACCAGGCCGACTCGCAAGAACATGCGCAGCACGAACGAGAGCATCGCGGCGATTACCACTAAACGTCCGGACGCGTGCGCGAGCGGCGAGTGGACTTGCTCGAACAGCAATGCCAAGAGCGCGCCGCCGCAAGCGCCGACGAGCAAACGTACTACGTCGTGGAAATCGAACGTCCGCGCACTTTCGTAGCGGAATTGGATGTACTCGCCTACAAGCAGAATGATTCCGCCCATGATGGCGAGCTGCTCGAACGTCGCGGTATGAATGTCGCCGATGCTCGGCGAGACCGCGACGGCGGCGGCGACCACTACGCAGTCGGCTGCGAAGAGCGCGCTGCGAAGCAGAGGACGGATCGTGTTGCTACGATTCCCTGAAATCATGATGTAGACGCGGGGCGACCCTTACAGCTCCGTCAGTTCAAGCTCGCAAGCGAGCGCAAGCATCCATCGATGACCGGCAACGTGCATGGTGTCCCCCGAAGCGCACAATAGTGGCAAGTTGCACTTATGGTACCGGAGGCTGCTTTTTCTCAGAAGATTCAGGCGGCGCAATGCCGATTGGGACTCACGGCCCCGGCCTAATGCCCCACGCGGCGCTGGCCTTAAAAAGCAAAGTTTGTGAGTATTAATAACACATGAAGTTCTTCAATCGCCTAGGCCTCGCCATCCGGTCGCTGCGCGAGTCGATGAAACTTGCCATCAGCGATGCCGGCCAGCGCGCTCGCTTGCCAAGCGCCATCTTTGCGGGCAGAGCCATCATCCGCGGAGCAGACCGCATTACCGTCGGACGTAAGGTCTTCATAGACCACGGCGCCTATCTGAATCCCAGCACGGTAAACGATCGCCGCGGGTTCATTCGCATCGGCGATGACGTGGAAATCGGTCCCTATTCCGTGTTATGGGGCGGAGGCGGACTGACGATCGGCAACAACGTGCATATGGGGGCGCACGTCCATATCACCACGCAACAGGGGCGGCGGATCGCGATGACCCAGGGGGTGCGCGAGCCGCTGATCATCGATGTGGCCCCGGTGGTCATTGAGGATGACGTCTTGATTTACTCCGGCGCGATCATCGTCCCGGGTGTCCGGATCGGCCACAATGCGGTCATTGCCGCAGGAGCAGTCGTCGTGAACGACGTGCCGCCCGGCGCGCTCGTCGGCGGCGTTCCGGCGCGTGCGCTCGAAGCCGTCCCGACGAGTTACCGGGGAATCTCGTCCAATGAATCCACGAGAGTGAAGTACTGATCGAGGCGCGTCACGGCGAAAAGTTTGCGAATCGCCGGGCGCGTCACGACGATGTGCAACGGAACGTCCGTCTCAATGAGGCGCCGGCCGTGAATCGCAATGGCATTAAGGCCGGCCGAGTCGACGAATGTCAAATCCGACAGATCGATTACAAGCGGCCCGGCACCGTCCAGCTGAGCAAAAACGTTCTTCAAGTGCTGAACGTTGGACATGTCCAGCTCGCCACGCAAAACAACGATACGCGATCCCTTAAGATCGCGTTCTTCTATTGTGAGGAGGGCGTCTTGGTACACTAACCGGGCTTTCGTAAGATCGTTTCCAGAATTTCGACGAGAACTTCCCGCTTCGCCGCGGCGGTAGCGCTTTCATATCTTGGGAAGTCGGCGCCGAGAATTTCTTTCAAGCCCGCTTCGGCTAAGAGCCGCGACTCCTCGGCAGCCGGAGCGCCGGCATTGCGCGATGGCCGCATCTCGCCGTCGATCAAATTCCGCTGAAGCAGGCAAAGGACCGTCGCTTCGCAAGGCGTTCGACGGTAGACATTTCGCTTCGCCCGCACCCCGGGGAACGACTGCCGCTCGCGGGTGATAAAGCCCAGGTCTTCCAAGGTCGCCAGAGCCTCGAAGACCATAGAGGCGCTATAGAGCCCAAGGTCGTCACGGATCTGCTCGATTGTCGGATGGCACTCACCGGCTGCTTCGGAGAGCATGGTTAGGTAAATAAACATGCTCACTTGACGCGGATTGAGGACGTGAAAGATAAAGCCGCTCCACCATGCCGGTATAGCAGCAGATGGCGGACAGTCAGAATTCGTCACAGCGGGGCTACAGGTTTCCACTTGCTGCCTCGTTCTTACGAACGGGCCTCTAGCCTGTTAAGTAATCGCTCCAATATTTTGGATGCTTCTTATGAAAAAGGGCCGCCGCTATTAGCAGAGGCCCAATTTTTTCGTCGCGTCAAGCCGGTTAGGCCGGCTCTTTCTTCTGCTCCTGATAGATGAGCGTCGGCGCTTCTTTTTTCTCTATAACGTCTTTATTGATGATGCACTTCTTCACGCCTTGCAACGACGGAAGATCGTACATTACGTCCAGCATCGTCTCTTCGAGAATCGAGCGCAGACCGCGCGCGCCGGTCTTCCGGCTCTGCGCTCTAGTGGCGATGGCTACGAGAGCGTCCTTCGTGAACTGCAGATCGACGCCGTCCATGTTCATAATCTTCTGGAACTGCCGCACAAGCGCATTACGGGGTTCCGTGAGAATACGGCGCAGCGCAAGTTCGTCCAGAGCATCCAGCGTCACCACGATGGGCAAACGGCCGATAAATTCAGGAATCAATCCGAACTTCAGCAGATCCTCGGGCATGAGCGCCTGCAGCAGCTTGCCGGTGCGGGCGTCTTTCTTGCCTTCCGGCGTTGCCCGGAAACCCATGTTGTTTGCGGAAACACGAGATTCGATAATCCGCTCCAGCCCGTCGAACGCACCGCCGCAGATGAACAACACGTTGGTGGTGTCGATCTGGATGAACTCCTGGTGCGGGTGTTTGCGTCCACCCTGCGGAGGAACGTTTGCCGTCGTGCCTTCGAGAATCTTGAGCAGCGCCTGTTGGACGCCTTCACCCGAAACGTCTCGCGTAATCGACGGATTTTCGCTCTTGCGAGCGATTTTGTCGATTTCGTCGATATATACGATGCCTTTTTCGGCGCGTTTAACGTCGTAATCGGCGGCCTGAATCAGCTTCAGTAAAATGTTCTCTACGTCTTCACCAACGTAGCCGGCTTCCGTGAGCGAGGTTGCGTCGGCCATGGCGAGCGGCACATCGAGAATCTTCGCAAGCGTTTGCGCGAGGTACGTTTTGCCTGAACCGGTCGGGCCGACCAGCAGAATATTGGATTTCTGCAGCTCGACGTCGTCGGCGGTGCCGCCTGCGTTGATGCGCTTGTAATGATTGTAAACTGCAACTGCGAGCGATTTTTTCGCGCGTTCCTGACCTATCACGTACTGATTGAGAATGTGATTGATCTCTTTGGGCTTCGGAATGTTCCGAAGGCGCAGATTCTCGTCGACGTTTTTATAGAGCTCTTCCTCGATGATCTCGTTGCAGAGCTCGATGCATTCGTCGCAAATGTAGACGCCCGGACCGGCGATCAACTTGCGAACTTGCTCTTGCGACTTGCCGCAAAAGCTGCACTTCAGTTGACCTTTCTCGTCCCCGAAACGAAACATGAAGTACGGGCGTCCTTCTCGGCTTAAGCCGGCGTCGACAAGGCTTGGCGATCTTCGATAACGTGATCGATAATCCCGTAGTCCTTGGCTTCTTCAGCGGTCATGTAGTAGTCGCGATCGATGTCCTTGAGGATCTGCTCGATCGGCTTCTTCGTGGTCGCCTCGTAGATTTTCGCAATGGTCTGCCGGGTGGCAATAAGGTCTCGCGCCGCGATCTCAACGTCGGTCGCTTGCCCCCCGATCTGGGATACCCACGGTTGGTGGATTAGAATCTTCGAATGCGGCAGGGAGTACCGCTTGCCTGCGGCTCCGCCCGTTAAAAGGACCGAGCCCATGGATGCTGCCATGCCCATACAGATGGTGGCCACGTCCGGCTTGATGAAGCGCATGGCATCGTAGATGGCGAGCCCGGCCGTGACGCTGCCGCCCGGCGAGTTGACGTACATGTCGATGTCCTTGTCCGGGTCTTCCTTTTCAAGGAAGAGCAGCTGCGCGATTACCAGATTTGCCAAATGGTCGTCGATCGCGCCGCCGACGAAGACGATGCGATCCTTTAACAGGCGCGAGTAGATGTCGTACGCGCGTTCGCCGCGCGCACTCTGCTCGACAACCATTGGTACCAAATGCCCCATATTTCGTGCGCTGCCTTCCTGAAGTAGTTTCTTTCGACGCTTAAACTACGGAGTGAGAAGAAAAGTTGCCTTCGAGATTATTGCTTGTCTACGACCTTGGCGTTATCGATGAGGAACTCGAGCGTCTTGTTGCGCACGATTCCGTCCATCAACGATAAGACGTTGTTCCCGAGCGCTTTGCGAATCCGGTCCACCGGCTGGCCGTACTGGCGCGCAAGGGCTGCAAGCTCTTCCGACACGTCGGCCGGCGTGGCCTGAATGTTTTCCGTCTTAGCGATCTGCTCGATCAAAAGCGTTCCTTTCACGCGAGTTTTCGCATCTTCACGAAAGTCCGTGCGGAGATCTCCTTCCGTTTTTCCGGCTTCTTTCAAGGAATCTTCGAAGTTGACTCCCGCGTTTTGCGCCTGAGACGCCGCGTCGTTCATCATGTGTTCTAGCTCGCGCTCGACCATCGATTCCGGCAACGGGAAATCGTGCGAAGCGATGAGTTTTTCCATGACCACGTTGCCGACGACGCGGCGGCTGCGCGATTCGGCAATCGCTTCCAAACGCTTGCGAATGTCGCCACGCAACTCTTCCAGCGTCTGGTTTTCGGAAATGGTCTTCGCAAATTCGTCGTCAATTGCCGGCAATTCGAACGCCTTTACGTCATGAACGGTGATCGTGAAGACGGCGGTCTTTCCGGCGAGGTCCGGCTGCGCGTAATCCTCGGGAAACTTCGCTTCGACGTCCTTGGTCTCGCCGGCGGTCATGCCCGCGATGCCTGCAGCAAAACCCGGGATAAAGCGGCTCTCGTCAAGTTCGGTCATCTGGCCGGTGGCCGTGCCGCCCTCGAACGCGACGCCGTCGATCTTGCCTTCATAGTCCATCGTCACCACGTCGCCGAGCTCGGCGGGGCGTTCAACTGGCGCCAGCGTCGCGCGCTCTTTCGCCAAGGCTTGAACGCTGCGCTCCACATCTTCGTCGGAAATGGTGACCGGCTCGCGCTCGACCTCGACACCTTTATAGTCGATCAATTGAATCTCGGGACGGACTTCGACAGTCGCCTTCAAGCGCGCCGGCTTGCCGTCTTCTTCAGGAAGCAGTTCCATCTTCGGCCGGTCGACCGGATCGAGGTCGTGCTCGCGGATCGCCTTGGTGTACACCTCGGGGACAACCTCTTCCATCGCGTGGCTCGCGATCGAGTGCGACCCATAGGCCTGCTCGAAAACCTTCCGGGGCACCTTGCCCGCGCGGAAGCCGGGCAGCTTGACGTTCTTCACAAGCTTGCGGAACGCGCGATCCTCGGCCGCGGCGAGTTCTTGCGCGGTAATCGGGATTTCAAGCTCCACTTGAGTGGCGGCGAGGCGAGTTAACGTCGACGTGGTCAAGGCGTGCTTTCTTTCGTGATGCTGGAAAATGAATAAGGCGCTTGGCGCTCGTGCGCCCGCGCCCCTACGACTTTGGCTCCTCAAAGATGCATCTTTGTCGCCCAAAGCCCAAAATGGAGCGGAAGACGAGATTCGAACTCGCGACCCTCGCCTTGGCAAGGCGATGCTCTACCACTGAGCTACTTCCGCAAACCAAAAAACTCTATCAGTTATATGGTTTCCCGCTCCCGGGAGCTACCGTATAAGTCGCCGGCGAGGCGGCATTCTCGCTGGTGGGCAAGCAGAGACTCGAACTCTGACGGGTTGCCCCACTGGAACCTAAATCCAGCGCGTCTGCCAGTTCCGCCACTTGCCCGGGCGGCGACCCCCAAGAATAGGACGCTTGCGGCGCTTTTCCTTCCGTCCGTCAGTAAACGGGTTCGTCCATGATCAGATCGTCGGTCAACGGCGTGTCCAGCCGGTGCGGCATGGAACTCGCGACAGTGACATTCTCGAAATCGATCGATGCTTGCGTATAGGTCATGCCGCGGTAACTCATCGGCGCATCCGCGCGTTCTTCGCGAATGTAGTGCATGCCGTTGCTATCGGCATAATCGATACTCCACGGAACCGACGTTCCCGGCCCGTTCACGAAGTTGATCGATTCGTTGATGCGTTCGGTGGCGTAGGTTCTTTCGTCGACCCACACGTCACGCAGCCGGAACTTTCCGCCTTCGCGCGCGTTCGCCGGCTGCATCGCGAGATGAAAGCACTGATGTCCATTGACGTTTTCTTCGCCCGCGAGCTTTATGACGTAATCGCGTTTGTAGACCGTAACGTCGGCGATTTCGGGCAATTTCGACGGCGCCGGAGTTGCAAGGGGCGTTGCACGCGGATTCGGATCGTGGAACTCTTTGCGTATTTGCGCAACCAGCTCCGCGTCCGTGAGCTTATGCGGCATTGTCGCCGGGATGAACTTTGCGATTCCAAACGAGTAGGTTGGCGAAAGCACCGGCACGCCGAGAAAATCCACGGGGGCCTGCGGTTTGCCCACCGGAAGGAACAGAATCGAAATGTTTACGCCGCGGCCGCTTGGCGGATTTGCGCGCTCGAAGTCGCTTACCGGATCGACCACGATCTCATTCGTCACCGCGTTGTACGCGCTGTCGTATCGTTCGGTGCGCGGCTTTTCGCCCTCCATGACGTGCACTGCCACGTCGTATTTAAGATATGGCGGATACTGCTGAGCTTCGAAGGATGTCCGCGCGCGGGCGAAGATCGCGTAGGGGTCCAGCTGCGCACGCGCGGGCGTCCCTGCGGCGCATGCACCCGCCAGAAAAAGCGCCCCGCATCGCGTAACTACTCCGCGCACTTGTTCGACTCTACGAAGCCTTCCTGAGAATTCTTTGAAGCCTGCTCGTCTGCTGCATGTCCGCGATACAATATCTGCACCATCTTTACCCGGAGGTCTCCATGCCTAGATATATGGTCGAACGGACCTTTTCCGGCGGTTTGCACATCCCCTCGACTACCGCAGGCGCTGCGGCCTGCCTCAACGTCGTGGGCAAGAACGGTGAAAACGGCGTTACTTGGGTGCATTCGTACGTTACCAGCGACAAGTCGAAAACGTTCTGCATTTACGACGGACCCAACGAGGAGGCAATTCGCGCTTCAGCCGAAGCCAACGGCCTTCCCGTGGACTCCGTTACGGAAGTCAGCGTCCTCGATCCCTACTTCTACCACGACGAAGCTCCCGTAACGGTTTGAGGCCACGGCCCATTTCCGCTCGATCGCGGCTTACGGCAGCCTCGTCGAAAGAACGAGCCGGTAAGTCGCGGGTCCGAGCACGTTTCCAACGGTTGCGGCGCTGCCACCGCCATAGAGCGGGATAGGCACGCCGCCGCCGTAGATCGGCAAAATTCCGGTGTAGGCGTTGAAAATGTTGTCGCCGGATAGCTGCAACGTCAAACGCGGCGCGACCGGATAGCGTAGGGTGGCATACGCGATGCCGAAAGCCGGCTCGTTCAACGAGTTGTTGTGTCCGTAATAGGTTTCACCGATCGACGCATAGGCGCCGTTTCGTAACGTGTACGAGAACTCGGCATTTCCTTGCGCGTACGGGATTCGCATGTTCCCATTGTACGAAAGACCACCCACGCCGACTCCTACACCGTTGACGTTTTCGCCGGAGATCACGTTCAAGTTCTGATCCGGCGTGCAGGTCGGTGACGGAACGGAGCAATAAAAGCCGGGCGGCAAATCATAGTAATATCCCCGTTGCAGCGCTCCTGATAAATTAAACCCGAAGCCGAAAAGCGGCTCGCGTTTCAGCGTAAGCTCGATGCCTTGAAAGCGCGCATTACTGATGTTTCCGTTAGTTTGATTTAGGATCGGCGTGCCGACGGGCGCGCCGGGGCATTGGATCGTATTTGCGCAAACGCCGGTACTTATCGTCTGTGCAAAAAACCTGTTGAACAAGTTGGTCTGATACACGTCGCCCGAAAAAACAGTATCGGCATCCCAAAGCCGTATATCTGCGCCTAGATCGTAGCCGAAGCCGGTTTCCGGTTTTAGGTTCCCATTACTTTCCTGCACGGTTGCGACGTGGTTCGTCGGATCGTACATCGGTGTAGATGCAATCTGACTGAGCAGGCCCAGAAATGGGGGCGCAATAGAACTCCCCATGGCGAAGCGTATGGACGCTCGCGGATTCGGTCTAAATACGAGGCCTAGCCGTGGATCGTCGTGTGTATTACGCGATGTACTAAACGATACTCCCTGACCGAATGCTGCCGCCGCCTGCGTATTGCAACCGCCGGCCGGACACCCGGTAGGATAGGTACTCATGTATGTGTTCAGATAATTGCTCAATGTTACTTCGAGCCGTGGCGTAAGGTAGTAGTGGCCACGCAAATTATACGTTGTCAGCATCTGCCACGTGCCTGGCGGCAAATTGAAAGAATACGACGGCTGTCCTGAACTGGATCCAATCGTGTAGTCGACGCTTTTTGCGACGGTTCTATCGATCGAGAAACTCAAAAGATTCTCACCGATTGGATGCTGGAATTCAAACGACCCGCCGGAAAGTTTGTCGGACTCGGGCTCTTCGTAATAGTCGCTGAACCCAACCGCTGCGGGCGCGCCATTGAACGTCGCGTTAATTCCTGATCCGGAAGAGACGCCGAACAGTTTTATGAAGTTGTAGTCAAGACCGTTTAGGTTCGTCCCCTGGAATTGGTAACGTAGAATCGAGGCGTTGTAAAAACGCGCTAGAATGGTGTTTTTACCCAGCGCGGTCGATGCTTCAGCTTGAAAGATTGGTTCGATGTTAGTCTCGCCGTTGAGGGCGCCGGCGAAGATACTCGCGACCTGCACCGGGCCGGGCTTCAACGATCCGGAATAGGCCGGATTGCCCGGAACGAATTGGCCGTTCGTAAAGTCAGAAGTATTGCCATTTTGATCGGCTTGCGACACGCCCGAAAGATAGCTCAACGTCGCCTGCGTCACGGGTGAGAATTGATACCGGAACTTCAGCAATTCGGCGACCTGATCCAAGCTCCCAGAGATCGCATAGCAGCATGCAAGGAGTGGGAATTGCGTCGTAACGGAGCTTTGCGTGAACGGAAGCGTGGTCTGGCTGGAATTTCCCGACAGTGTCCCGCCGTTAAGATTTCCGAAGGATGGATCGAAATACACCTGATGGCCGTTCAATGCGGAGGTCGTATTGTTCGTAGCCAGGTCGACGACGAACCCGAGCTTGCCTACGGTGTTCGAAAAACCAAGATTCGAAAGGGTCCCGCCGTGATTATCAACGCCTAACGTAACTTCCGCTTCCGGCGTAAGCGTCGGATTTTTCGTCCGGAAGTTCGTCGTGCCGCCGATCGCGTTATTCACAACCGGCGCGTTTGCGCCAGGGCCTTTGATGACTTCGACGTTGGAAAACATAAACGTGTTTAGGAACGTCGTGACGTTGTCACCGTACTGTCCCACGGAAATCGGATGCCCGTCGATCAAAGATGCCGTTTCGTACGAGGTTGCCCCGCGAATGTTCGGGATGGTGATCGATCCTGGCGAAGCGCCGTTACTCGAATTCGACGGAAACGAAATCTGCAGCCCGGGAACCTGGCTAAGCACGCGTGTCACTTGCGGTTGCGCCTGATCCGCAAACGCTTGCGATGAGACGACATTGACCGACGCAGCCGATGTATTCATCGAAGCGCGGCCCGTCGCGCGAACCGTTGCGATTGTCTGCAGCGACGAAAATGATGCGGGACTCAATCGAACCGAGATCGACTGGAGTTGCCCCGCCAATGCCACGATGTCGCTTTCGAGAGCCGGAGAGTATCCCGAATGCGAAACGGAGAGCGTGTAGAGACCCGGGGCCACGTTCGCGAAAGAAAACGCCCCCTTTGAGTCGGACGCGATCGAATAAACGGAAGCGCCTCTTAGAACGACCGACGCCCCAGAAATTGGAGAGCCCGAATTGTCTTGGACCGTACCGCTTACCACGGCGTTGCGTTGGGGCACCGGGGCATCCTGAGCCAAGCCGTGCGCACTAGTAGATAGAAAGAGCGCGATCGCCGCCATCGCAGCAACCGCGCCTCTTCGAACGAACGGAACGTGCATCTAGCCGTCTCCTACTTCATAAGCGGGAACCCTAAAGCTGTTACGGTTACGATAGCAGAACCCGGCCGTCCAGAGCTACAACAGTCGCATCGCGACCGGTTGCCCGCTAGTACACGTAGTGTCGACAATAATAAACGAGACGGTTCAGAGGAACCGTCTCGTTGAACTTGGTGCACCGCGAAGGACTCGAACCTTCAACCAATTGATTAAGAGTCAACTGCTCTACCATTGAGCTAGCGGTGCGGATCTTTGCGCCCTCCGGGACTCGAACCCGGGACCAATAGATTAAAAGTCTACTGCTCTACCGACTGAGCTAAAGGCGCCCATGCAACTGCCATACTATAGCGTTGCGATGCGCCGTTTGGCAAGCCGTTTTTCCGGCAGCACCAGGATACGCACTTCCCGTCTGCACTCCTGCTGACGCAAGTGTTAAGCGGAAGCCGATTTCGCCGTTCGGCCCAGCGTCTCCGGGTAGAACGCGCGCATGTCATCGGGTGAGAGCGGTCGTGCGTACAAATAGCCTTGTGCGAGCCGGCAGCCGGCGTTTCGCAACACGTCACGCTGGCGCGGCGTTTCGACGCCTTCCGCGACAACTTTAACGTCGAAGGCTTCGGCGAGGGTCATCAAGGTCCGGACGATCGGCTCGCTCGCAAGTTCTCCGCCCGCGCTGGAAACGAACGACCGATCGATCTTAATCGAGTCGACTTTGAATTGTTGCAGATATCGCAGCGAGGAATAGCCGGTTCCGAAGTCGTCGATGCACAGCTTGAATCCCCGCTCGCGAATGCGTTCGAGCACGAGGTTTGCGCGCGTGCCCGCATCAAGTACGACATTCTCCGTAATTTCAACGGTAAAGTCCGACGGAGACAGGCCGTTGCGCTCAACGATCTGCACGAGATTCCGTTCGAAATCGGGATCGATCACCTCGGCGGCCGAGGCGTTGACGTGCATCGCGAAGGCCATGTCTCGACCGCTCGACCGGCGCCATGCCGCTAACTGCGCTGCCGCGGTCGACACGACGAAGCGGCCGATCGGGGCAGCGAGCCCGGTTTGCTCCGCGAGCGGAATGAATTCCGACGGATTCAACACGCCGTCGACCGGATGATCCCAACGGATCAATGCCTCGCATCCCACCAGACGTCCATCGTGAATGCTGACGATCGGTTGATACAGCAGCCGGAACTCGTTTCGCTCGACCGCTAAACGCAAATCGGTCGCCAATTCCAGGCGCTTTTGCGCGCGCGCGTGCATCTTCGAGTCAAACACGGCATAGCGCGCACCGCCGCTGCTCTTCGCGTGCTGCATGGCGATTTCGGCATCGCGCATCACGTCTTCGGCTCGCTCGTAGCTCGATGAGCCGATTGCGATTCCGATGTTCGCGCCAAGGTAAACAGATTTCGGCCCGATGGGTACCGCTTTGGAAAGCACGTTCAACACCCGCCGCGCCATTGCTTCGACGTGAAGAATATCGCCGAGCGACTGAATCAAAATCGCGAACTCATCACCGCCCAGACGCGCTACCACGTCACGCGAGTCGATGCAGCCCTTCATCCGTTGCGCGACTTGCGTAAGCACCAAGTCGCCGGCGGCGTGTCCGAGGCTTTCGTTGATGTCCTTGAAGTGCGCGAGATCGACGAAGAGTACGCCATAGAACGAATCCAGGAGCGCGCCTGCCTCGGCAAAACGGCTGCGCAGACGCTCCTCGAAGAGTTTGCGATTCGGGAGACCGGTCAATAGATCGTGAGTCTGATCGTGCAGCATGCGGCGCTCGCGATGCTTGAGCTCGGTTTTATCGCGAAACATGCAGATCGCGTAAAGCGGCATGTTGCGCGGACCGTTGACTATCGAAACCGTAACGTCGGTCCAGACTTCTTGCCCGACGGTCGAGCTCAAATGCTGCTCGAACTCGAAGGTTTCACGTTGGCCCGCCAAGAGCTGAGCAAGTTCGTCTTCATGGCCGTCGAGCGCGGCGTCGATGGAGTCGCCGAACATCGTACGAAAGACGTCGTTGCCGTCTACGAGCCGGCCGCTGCGATCGACGACCGCAATGCCGACGGCGGCTCCATCGAACACGGCGCGGAACTGTGCTTCGGAAAGGCGCAATGCCTCTTCTGCGTGCTGGCGAGCGAGCTCGGCAGTGAGGCGCGCCGATTCTCGTTGCGCTTCCTTTAGAAGCCGGCGGTCGCGAACGGCGACCAGTTGAGCGATGGCGATCATGATGCCGATGAACAATGCGGCTGAGAAAAGGAAGGCAAGGTACAGGTAACGCGTACGCAGCCGTTGCGTTTCGCCGCGATGCACCAAGCTTGCGTCTAAGGCGGCGCTGAATTTTTTATAACCCTTCAGCGTCGACTGCATGAGCGCGTTTGCCGCGGCATCGACCTGAGCTTGTGCGATAGCCGGCTTCGGCAGCAACAAGATTTTGCTCGAGATCAGGTCTCCGAAGTTGCTGGCCTGGTCGTACAAGCTGTCGGATATGCGCGGAAGTTGCGAGAACTGTGCCGCGCGCTCGGGCATCGCTTGTGACAAATTCCGCGCAACGAGCGGAATGTAATCGGTTGCCGAAAAATCGGTGTTGCTACGCAAGCTGCTTGCGCTGTTCGAAGCGGCGATGCGTTCGGCAAACGAGATGTCGCCGCTGCGGATTGCTTCATCTGAAATGGTGCGGATGCGTGCAATCGCGGCGGTCGCAAAGGGCAACTCGACGACGACGGCGTCCGCGAGATTCTGAGCGTCCGAGCTAGGGTCGTACGTAAGGTTGGAAGCATCTTCCATGGATCCGACGGAAGACTCAAGCGCCACGATCACCTTGCGCAATTGGACTTCTGCGCCGTGTCCCGGTTTGGCGGCGTACGCAGCCTTCCACGCGTCGGCGACCTTATTGAGCCGTTCCGGCGCTATCGACGACGCGTCACCCGTGCGAAACTCTTCGATAACGGTTCTCAGCTTGTGGTCCGCTTCCGCGCGGAACCTGGGAACGTTTGGAAGATCTTCCAGTTCGAGCGCGTGTTGGTAGGCGAAAAGCGACTGCATCGTGTCGACGATGCGGCCGATCATAGACACCGCCATGCGCTCGCGCGCCATGGAGCCGGCGTCTAATCCGGTTTCGCTATTGAGACGTGCATACTGCAGAAGGACGAAAACCAGGCCCACCGTGGATAAAACCATGATGATGAGCCCGAGCGACTCCCGCCATCGCAGCCGAAAGGCCGCTTCGCTCTTCATTAAGACGGGACTTTTCCGCGTAGTCCGGTCGGACTACTCCCGTGCGGAGCTTCGCCGATGTTAAGAGAACAAGCCCGCTGCATTAAGCCGCGGGCTCGCTTGTCTATTGGGGTGGCTGACGGGGTTCGAACCCGCGAACCTCTCGAGTCACAGTCGAGCGCTCTAACCAGCTGAGCTACAACCACCACTCCAATTTCCGGGCCACCAATTCGCGCCCGGAGGGACTCGAACCCCCATCTTCGAGTTTAGAAGACTCGTGCCTTATCCTGTTAGACCACGGGCGCTCGAGCGGCACCGCGGGCGCGGTACCCTCGTTAGGATACCATGCGCCCGCAAGTACCTTCATGGTCGGGACGACTGGACTCGAACCAGCGACCCCTGCGTCCCAAACGCAGTGCTCTACCAAGCTGAGCTACGTCCCGAAGGTCGTGCGAAACCACCCGAATTGTAAGGCAGTCTTCCTTCGATGGCAATTCGCGCAACGGACCTCACATTTGTCGAGTTCTTCTTCTATCCTTCGCCAGGCAATATTTCCGCCGATCATCTCGCTGATATTTTGCGCTTTTCGCCCGCGGACATGGTCAAACTCTATTACGCCAACTGGATGGCAATTTAGAAAGTGAGCGCGTGGAATCCAACGTAGCGCGAGAGATCGAGCAAAGGTTGATCGGATGCGAAAATGCGTACTTGATCCAGCGTGAGACCGACACGCACGGCAGCCCGCATAAGGCGCACGTTGTTTCCGGGAACGAGCGCCATACACCAAGACGCGCGATAAGCGCGTGCGAGCGATGCAAGCGCGAACGCAAAGAATTGAACCAAATACGCGCCGGAAGCCGACACGAGCGGACCAATGCGGCCGTCGGGCCAAACGTAGGCGTAGCCTACGATCTCGTCATTCAATATGAAGGCTGTGCCTGTTGCAAGCTGCGCGAAACTTTCGTGATCCTCGGGGCGCGCTGTGCCGCGCACTTCGCGGTCGAGCGCATCGAGGGCATGGCGGTGTGCGCGCGGATCGATCGGGACGGCGTTGAAGCGATAATCGCCGGCCGCCATTTGAATGAGTTCTTCTTCGCGGGGGACGGCACCGGCAACGCGCAGCACCGGTGCCTGCAATGCTATCCCGCGTCGCAAGAAAAACGCTAGGGACGATGCATCGTTGGCTTCCACGAGTCCCGAAAGCGAAAGGTCGCCGGCATCCTGGGTGATCGCCGTCATGAGCTTCCAGCCCAGACCCTGCCGCCGGAACGAAGGCTCGACGAAAAGTTCGCTGATGTAGAGCTCGTCGGAAGAAACATGTCCGAACGCAGCACCAACCGGCGTGCCGTCGTCACTTGCAATCCATGCACCGTGCGGCGCCGATTGCGCGAGGGAGACATAGAGACGCCGGCTCTCATCATCGCTCCAGCGGCGTGCCGCCAATTGCCGCAAATCGCCGCCGGTTGCCGGAACGATCTGCGGTTCGTTCATGCTCGCTGCAGGGCTTCCAGCAGCGCGCGCGCTGCGCGGCCGCGATGGCTCAAGCGATTCTTATCTTCTTCCGGAATCTCCGCGAACGTTTTCTCGATCGGCGGATAGAAAAACACCGGATCGTAACCAAAGCCGTGTTCGCCCTTTTCGGCTACGGGAATGCGGCCGTCCACTTCGCCGCGGACGACCGTCTCGCGCCCGTCCGGCGCGATGTACGCCATCACGCAAACAAACCTCGCGCCGCGCCGCTCTTCCGGAACGCCGCTCAGCTCGCCCAGCAAAAAATCGCGGCGCTCGGGCCAAGGCGTCGATTCGCCTGCGTAACGCGCGGACAACACGCCGGGCCTGCCGCCGAACGCCTCAATTTCAATTCCGCTGTCGTCGGCGAGCACCGCAGCGTCAATGACACCGGCGTCGCGCAACTGCTCGCGCAGCGTACGCGCCTTCAAGAGCGCGTTGTCGACGTAGCTGGTCTCGCCTTCTTCGGGGTCGCGATACCCGGCGTAAGTACAAAGATTGAGCCCGGAGCCGTTTAGCATCGTACGAATCTCGGCGAGCTTGCCTTCGTTCTTAGTCGCGATGTAAGTCTTCATGGAAACGCTCGATGAGTCGCCCGTTAATCTTCGAGTTTGAGAACCGCCATGAACGCTTCTTGCGGAAGCTCCACGCGGCCGACACGTTTCATGCGTTCCTTACCGGCCTTCTGCTTCTCGAGCAGCTTGCGCTTACGCGAGATGTCGCCGCCGTAACACTTCGCCAGAACGTTCTTGCGCTGCGCGCTGACCGTTTCGCGAGCGACGACCTTGCCGCCGATGGCCGCTTGAATCGGCACTTCAAACATCTGTCGCGGAATGAGTTCTTTGAGCTTCTCCGCAAGCGCGCGCCCACGCGAAGCCGCTTTTTCGCGCGCGACGATGAACGACAGAGCGTCCACCGATTCGCTGTTCAGCAGAATTTCAAGCTTCACCAGGTCGCCTTCGCGGTAACCAATTACTTCATAGTCCAATGAAGCGTAGCCCTTCGTACGCGATTTCAGTTGATCGAAGAAGTCTACGATGACTTCGATGAGCGGCATTTCGAACGTCAGGATGACGCGGCCGTCATGCAAATACTCCATGTTCAAGAGCGTGCCGCGGCGGCTGATCGTAATATCCATAATCGCGCCTACGTAATCGGGCGGCGTAATGATGGTCGCCTTGACGAACGGCTCCTCGATCGTGTCGATCAAATTGCTGGCAGGGAGCTTCGACGGATTGTCGATCATCTCGACGTTGCCGTCGGTGCGCGTCACGCGGAAGACGACCGAGGGCGACGTCGCGATGAGGTCCAGGCTGAAATCGCGCTCGAGCCGCTCCTGCACGATCTCCATGTGTAAAAGGCCCAAGAATCCGCAGCGGAAACCAAAGCCGAGTGCCACGGAAGTTTCCGGTTCATAGGAAAGCGCGGCATCGTTGAGTTTCATCTTGTCGAGCGCGTCGCGCAGCTCTTCGTACTCCGCGCCTTCGTTGGGGTAGAGGCCGCAATACACCATCGGCACGGCCTTGCGGTATCCCGCTAGCGGCACGTGCGCCGGATTGTGCGCTTCGGTCAGCGTGTCGCCGACGTCGATGTCGCCAAGCGATTTGATGTTCGCGATGACGTAGCCGACGCTGCCCATTGCGAGCTTCTTCACCGGCTTCATCTGCGGCCCGAAGACGCCGACTTCCGTACATTCGTAAACGCGCTCATGCGCCATCGACATGAACTTGCTGCCGGCTTTGAGTTCGCCGTCGGCAACGCGCACGTACGAGACGACGCCGCGATACGGATCGAACTGCGCGTTAAAAACCAACCCGCGAAGATGGTCGTTGTGCCCCTTCGGCGGCGGAATCCGCGTGACGATCGCTTCGAGAATGTCTTCGACGCCGATGCCGTTCTTGGCGCTCGCGAGAATGCATTCGCTCTTCTCGATGATCAGCAGTTCTTCGACTTCGTTCATCACCCGCTCGGGGTCGGCGGCGGGCAAGTCGATCTTGTTGATCACCGGAATGATCGTAAGATCGTGCTCCACGGCGAGATGATAGTTCGCCAGCGTTTGCGCTTCGATACCTTGCGCCGCATCGATGATAAGCAACGCGCCCTCGCACGCGGCGAGCGACCGTGAAACTTCATACGAAAAGTCGACGTGTCCCGGCGTGTCGATCAGGTTTAGCTCGTAGGTCTGCCCGTCTTTCGCGCGATAGCTGAGCGTGACCGGATGCATCCGAATCGTGATACCGCGTTCGCGCTCCAGGTCCATCGCATCAAGCGCCTGATCTTCCATATCGCGCGATTCGACGGTCTTCGTGAGCTCGAGCAAACGGTCGGAAAGGGTCGTCTTTCCGTGATCGATGTGTGCGATGATGCAAAAGTTGCGAACGTTAGAGGCAACTTCGGTGCGGTGCGGATTCTCGGCTTTGATACTCAAGTCCAATTAATAGGGGAAGCAAGCCCCGGCTGCCGCTCGATAGACGAGCGGAATGATGAGGTAGTTCAACGCGAGGATGAGCACGAGAAACGAGAGGTCCAGACCGCCAAGCGGCGGGATGATCCGGCGGAGCGGACTCAGCACCGGCTCGACCAGCATTGCGAAGTATCGTACCCAGTTCCCGCGCAGATCCGGAATCCACGAAAGAATCGCGTAAATCAGCAGTATGATCGAATAGACGCGGAGGACCCAGACGACCGCGAGGTCGAGTTGGCAGATTAATCCATTCACGGTGCGTCGGCTGTTCTACGGAAGCGACGCTAGGACATTTGAGGGGACGCCGGTGAGGAACGGCGTCGGATCGACGGGCGATCCGTTATACATCACCTGGTAATGCAGGTGTGGTCCCGTGGCGAAGCCCGTTGCACCGACGGCGGCGATGCTCTGGCCTTTATATACGTGCTGGCCGACTTGAACGTCGACACGCGATAAGTGCGCGTACCACGTGTGATAACCGTTGCCGTGGTCGATGTCCACTTTGATGCCGTATCCGCCGTCGTATCCGGTCGCGACGATCGTGCCGGCGGCCGACGCGCGCACCGTTTGACCGTAGTCGGCGCCCAGATCGACGCCCTCATGGAATTCCGTGTCAGGATACGTGCGGTAGCAGTAGCAGCCCACGATTTCGGCGCCGTCTACCGGATCGATGGACGGAATCGCCGCGACCATTTGCGCTCGCGCGAGATCCCGCAGGTGGCGCAAATTCAAGACATGCAGCGCGAGGCGTTTGATCTTTTCGGAATCTTGCGTCGTGATGCTGGATGCGGCCTCGAGCGCTTCAACGCGCGCCTGAACGGCGGGCAACGACGGTCGGCCATGCACCCACGACGTCTTTTGTAAATTCGACTTCGCCGGGGCGGGGGTCGACGCGGGGGCGCCGATTAGCTGCCGGATCTCGGTGTTCTGCTTCTGGACGTGCTGCAGCTCGCGGCGCAGCGCGTCGGTCTGCTTGTCGATTTGCTTGAGCGTCGCTTGTTGCGAGGCTGCCTGTGCCTGCAGATATACGACTTGCGAACGCGCATGCACGAGCTGAGCCGCGGCTATGACGAGCGACCCGAAAATGACGCAAGCCACTATCGTCGCCACGGCGGCGATTTGGCGTCGATGCACCTCGAAGCGGTGGACCGTCTCGCCCTTGTGGGGGACGATCTTCACGTAATAACGATCTTTGATCATGCCTTAGCCGCGCGAGCCCGTTCGATCGCCAGCAGCTCTTCTTCCGAAGCGTTAACTGCCGGTTTGTACCCCGCAACGCCCTTCCCGAACGTGCGGGTATCGGCGCGGGAGTAAATGCTCGAAATTACGACGCCGTCGCCATCCCGGTTGAGTAGAGCCATGGCGTAGGACAGTTCGGCACCGGAGCCGTCGAAGGCATCATATCGTACAAATCCGACCCGGGACAGGTCGGTACGAGCCAGCGCTTCGAGTTCGCTTAGCCGCCCGTTCACACTCTGCAAGGCCGCGTGGTTTTCAGCAAGCGCAGCATCGAGGCGCGCAAGCCGGTCCGCCGCGCCGGAACCCCCGCCGATGAGGTCGTCGTGGACGCCCAAAAGCTCGGTGATCCGCGCCAAGGCGGGCCGCACGACGGCGGCATGGTAAACGGCGAGCGCGATCAGGCCGCCTGCGAAAGCTGCAATCGCAGCGTAAATTGCTTCGTTTGACATAAATGCAAACCACGACGAGGATTGGGTAATTCACGGCACCCGTAAGGGCTCGCTTACCGTTGCTACCTTCCGGTCCTGGCGGGGTTCACGAGTTTACGCCGCGTGAAGCCCAACCCCCATCATGGCCTGGCCATGATACCACACGGGCCGGACGCGCTACTGCCGAATAAGACCCTATGCGCCGTCCGTCTCAAGCTACTGCTCGCGTCCGCCCAACTTGAGTGGCATGAGGCTCCTGCCGGGATCGCGAGCGGGTGCGGCCGGGGGGCATCCCGGCTGATTTGCCGGCGAGGCTTCAACGTCACCGAGACGGGTCGTACGCGGTCACGGTGATCGGTATTGGCTCGCGTATGCGCGTGATGCGCAAACAGACGGACGCCGAAAGTGCCGCTCTCGCGTCGGCGACGCATTCGCTCGATGAAGCTTATGACTCGTCCCGGCAACTCGACCCCGCCATGCAAGCATTGCAAGGGCACGAATCGGGCCCGCGTGTCGATCTCGAAGCCTTGGCCCATCGCGATCCTCGCTATTTATTTTTCTTTATCAACGAGAACGACGGCCCACCGTATGTGCTTCCCGAGCGCGGATGTACGCCGGGGACTTTCTGACGGCGTCCTCGGGGACGCCGGACGGCGACGCCGGCATCGCGCTAAAGCTTCGGAAGCAAATCTTCGCACCGGCGCGAACGTACGATGCCGATACCGAAGTCGCACGATTCTTAGGACGCGCGGCTAACCCGAATGCCCTGTTTCGACAACTCGGCCTGCCCCAAGCGGAGACTCACGAATGAAGCGAACCATCGCCTACGTATTGCTGGCCGCGGCCACGATACTGCCGGCATCGGCCGCACCGGCGGCTCCGGATAATCTCGACTGGAACATGAACGCGCAAACGATCGCGTCGACATGCTCGCAGCAGATCGCGACGTTGCAGTCGCGTGTGAAGACCATTCTTGCCTCGCACGCGAAACGCACGTTCCAAAACACGATGATTCCGCTGGAGAACGCCGAGGCCGATCTGAGCGACGCCACGGTCGTTCAGCAATTTCTTTTCAACGTCGCACCGGGCAAAGCCGAACGCGACGCGGCTTTGGACTGTCAAAATAAACAATCGACCGTTTATAACACTATCTCGGCCGATCCGAAACTCTACGCTGCCGTTGCCGCGGCCTCCGAAAGCGGCACCGCGAGAACGGTTTACGACAAGAAGCTCACCGCGCTTTGGCTGAGCGGACTGAAGCGCTCGGGTGCCGCGCTTCCGCCGCCTCAGCGAAAAGAATACATCGCACTCGAAAATACCCTGACGAATCTGCAGAATTCGTATCAGCAGAATATCGCCGAAGATAAAACGACGATTACGATCAGCGCCGCGCAAAGCACCGGCATTCCTGCCGACGTGCTGGCAAGCTACAAAAAAAATGCCGACGGCTCGTATACCGTTCCGGTAAACGAAAGCACCGGCGCGTTCTTGCGTTACGCGGGCGACGAGCAAGCGCGCAAGGCGTACTACATGGCCTTGAACAACCGCGGCGGCCGTGCCAACGTGCAGTTGCTGGAACAAGCCATAGCCACGCGCGACCGCATCGCGCATTTGATGGGCTATCCGAACTGGGCTGCGTACGTCCTCGACGATCGCATGGCGGGGAACCCCCAACGCGTTGAGTCGTTCCTCGGCAATCTGGATAAGACCATCATGCCGAAGGCCAAGACGGACATCGAAGAGTTGCGTCAACTGAAGGTTGCCGAAACGAAAGACCCGCAGGCGCAATTGAACCCGTGGGACGTTTCGCGCTATCAATACCAGCTGCAAATTTCGAAGTATTCGGTCGACACCAACGCGGTGCGCCAGTACTTCCCCGTGCAGCACACCATTGACTCCGTTCTCGACATCTACCACACGCTGCTCGGCGTGAACTTTGCGCGCGTCACGCCCTCGGATGCGTGGGTTCCCGACGTGCTCGAGTATCGCGTTACCGACACGAAGACCGGCAAACTGCTCGGCTTCACCTATTTCGACCTATTTCCGCGCGAAGGCAAGTACGAGCACTTCGCAAACTGGCCGCTCGTACCGTATCGCGTAACGGCCGATAAGGCGCGCGTGCCCGTTGCGGCGATCGTCGGTAATTGGCCCAAACCGGGCGCAGGTCAACCCGCGCTCTTGAGCCACGACGATGTCGTGACGTTCTTCCACGAGTTCGGGCACAATATGGCCGCACTGCTTGCAACTGCGCCGTATGAAACGCTCTCCTCGGGGTTCCGTCAGGACTTCGTCGAGGCGCCTTCGCAGATGCTCGAAAACTTCGTGTGGCAGCCGTTGATCCTCAAGAAGATCAGCTCGAACTGGAAAACCGGCGAACCGTTGCCGGATGACCTAATCTCGAAGATGATTGCTGCTCGCTACGTCGACTACGCGTATTCGACCACGCGCCAAATCATGCTGGCAGACGTCGACATGCGCTACCACACGATGGGCCCGAAGGTCGACACGACTGCGGTCTGGGAGACGACGGCAAAAGAAGTTTCGCCGATGCCGATGTACCCGGGAATCCTCCCGCAGGCCGCTTTCGGTCACTTGATGTCCGGCTATGACGCGGGCTATTACGGCTACCTTTGGTCCAAGGTGTATGCTCAAGACATGTTCACGGCGTTTCTCAAGGGCGGCCTCGAGAATCCGGCTGTCGGAATGCGGTATCGCGATGATATTCTTGCGCCTGCACGGACGTACGAACCCGACGCTGAAGTCGCGAAGTTCTTGGGGCGCCCGATGAGCCCGCAAGCCTTCTACAACGAGTTCAAATAATGTTTATCGCCGCCGCAACGCTCGCCATGCAACTCATGACGACGACGTTCAAACCAAACACAACCGTTCCAACGAGCATGGTCGCGAAGGATTGCGGCGGCGCAAACATCTCTCCGGCGTTGCAGTGGAAAAGTGCGCCGGCCGGTACGAAGAGTTTCGCACTTATCGTGCACGATCCCGACGCACCACACGCAGGCGGGTTCGATCACTGGGTCCTCTACGACATGCCTGCGTCGAAAACGGAGCTTGCCGCGGGCGAGGCCATGCCGGCGAAAAATTCCGGAACAAACGGCGCGGGAAACACGGGCTACTACGGCCCGTGTCCCCCGCCTGGAAAAACCCATCACTATATTTTCACGCTCTACGCACTGGATGTAAAATCGATAGGTGAATCGGCTCCCTTGACTGCCGGCCAACTACAAACGCGTATCGCGCAGCACGTGCTTGCGACCGCAACACTTACCGGCCTTTACGCTACTTCTGCTCCGTAGCACCGGCATTGTAATAGAACTCCCTCGTCGCCGCGACGGATTGCGCCCGGTGCGCGGCGAACGCCTTGCGGCGATGCAGGAAGTTCGAATCAAAGTTCGCGAGAACGGCCCCTATCTCGTCACCGGGCCGGTCACGCTCGTCGACGCCGAAGGAAACGAGTATTCGCTCGAGGGCGAAACCTTCGTGCTGTGCCGTTGCGGCCAATCGGCCACCAAGCCGTTCTGCGACGGGACCCACCGGACAAACTTTTCTGCGCCGGAACGGGCGTCCAAACAGGAGCAATAAATGCCGTCTTACGTTCGCGCCGGGTCGTTCCCGCACAAGCGCCACATTCAGTTTCGCCGGCCGGACGGCGGCCTCTACGCCGAGGAGCTGTTCTCGACCAAGGGCTTTGAGAGCGTGTACTCGTTGCTGTACCACGAGCGACCGCCGACGGCGACGTTGGAAGTGCGCGCCTGGGACCGTCCCAAACCGCAGTTCGTTCCTAACGATCCGCTCCGCAATCGTCACTTCAAGACCGCTACCGTTAAGCTCGGCGGCGACGCAATTTCGTCGCGCACGCCGATGTTAGGCAACAGCGACATTCTGGTTTCCATTGCGCAGGCCGACGCGGCGATGGAGTACTGGTACCGGAATACCGGCGGCGATGAATTGCTCTTCATCCATCACGGCGACGGCGTCATCGAGACACCGTTTGGCGATCTCGCCTATCGCGAACACGACTACGTCGTAATTCCGACCGGAACGACGTACCGTGTTCTTCCGTCGTCGCCGACGCGAATGCTCGTTCACGAATCGGCCGGCATGGTGAAAATCCCTCGAAAGTACCGCAATGAGTTCGGCCAGCTGGAAGAACACGCGCCGTATTACGAACGCGATTTTCGTGCGCCGCTCTTGAAAGCGCCGGTAGATCAGGTCGGCGAGTACGAAGTTCGCGTGAGCAACGCGGGACGCAACGCGATCTACACCGTGCAAAATCACCCGTGCGACGTGGTCGGCTGGGACGGCTATTGCTATCCCTACGCGTTCAACCTTTCGGAATTCATGCCGATCACCGGCAAACTCCATCAGCCGCCGCCCGCACACGCGACCTTCGAAGCTCCCGGTGCGGCATTTTGCGCGTTCGTGCCACGATTGTTCGATTATCACCCGCTCGCGATTCCGGTTCCGTACAATCACTCAAGCGTAGACTGCGACGAAGTTTTGTACTACGTAAGCGGAAACTTCATGAGCCGGCGCGGCGTCGAGGAAGGGTCGATCACGTTACATGCCGCCGGCGCGCCGCACGGCCCGCAGCCCGGTGCCGTCGAAGCGAGCTTGGGCAAAACGTCGACGGATGAAATAGCCGTCATGGTCGATACGTTCAAGCCGCTGCAAATGGCACAGAACGCGCTCGAAGTTGAAGACGGTGCATACTACCGGTCCTGGATCGAAATGCCGGCTCACGCGTGACCATGACCACTGCCCCGAAAGTTCGAACGCCGCGGCTACTTCTTCGCGCCCACACGCTAAGCGACTTTGATGCGTGCGCCGCAATGTGGGCTGACCCGGAGGTCACGCGCTATATCGGCGGCCGCCCGTCGACGCCCGAAGAAGTGTGGGGACGTCTTCTGCGCTACCCGGGACATTGGGCGATGCTCGATTTCGGCTATTGGGCGATCGAAGAGCGCGATTCCGGGCGTTTTATCGGGGAACTCGGCTTCGCGGATTACCACCGGCAAATCGAACCTTCGCTCGACGGCATTCCGGAAATCGGGTGGGCGCTCGCGCCGCACGCGCACGGCAAAGGCTATGGGACCGAAGCGGTTCTTGCCGCCGTAAAGTGGGGCGACGAACACCTGCCGTCGCGAAGGACGGCGTGCATGATCTCGCCGGAAAACGCAGCCTCAATTCGGGTAGCGGAAAAATGCGGCTACCGGTTTTGGACCGACGCGCTTTACAAGGGGTCAAGCGCAATGCTCTTCCACCGTGATGGTGCGAGCTAAGCGTTAGAACGCTCGCGAACAATCGTTCCCCGCGCTGTGCCGAAGCCGACGCGCGTTCCGCCGTCGCCGCACCAGCCGCGCAATGTCACTTCGTCACCGTCTTGGAGAAACGCGCGTTCCTCGCCGCCGGGCAATGCGATCGGCCGCGCACCGTTCCACGTCATTTCGATGAAACTTCCTAGGCTATCGGGTGTGGGGCCGCTGATCGTTCCGGACGCGTAGAGATCGCCGGGGCGCACCGCCGTGCCGTTCACGGTAACGTGCGCAAGCTGTTGAGCGACGTTCCAGTACATGTCTTTGAACGACGTGCGCGAAACGGTTGCCGGCGCAATGCCGGCTTCGCGCATCTTCTTCGTCTGCAGATCGACCTCGAGCCGGATCGCGAACGACCAAGGCTCATCGGTGTGCAGGTACTCGAGCGGCGCCGGCTCCTGTTTCGGCCCCGCGATGCGAAATGGCTCGAGTGCATCCATCGTAACGATCCACGGCGAGATGGTCGTCGCAAACGACTTGCCGAGAAACGGTCCCAGCGGCTGATACTCCCACGCCTGAATGTCTCGTGCACTCCAATCGTTCACGAGCACCATCCCGAAAACGTGGTCGCGCGCACGCGAAATCGGAATCGGCTCGCCCATGGCGTTTCCGGGTCCCGTAACGAACCCCATTTCAAGTTCGATGTCCAACCGTACGCTGGGGCCGAATGCCGGCGCATCGGCATCGGGCGGTTTGCGCTGTCCCTTCGGACGCACGACCGGCGTTCCGTCGACCACGATCGTGCTCGAGCGGCCGTGATAACCGATTGGGATCCAGCGCCAGTTTGGCAACAACGGCTCGGCCTGCGGACGAAACAGTTTGCCGAGATTCGATGCGTGTTCGAGCGAGGAATAAAAGTCTACGTAATCACCGACGGACATGGGCATCGCCATCCGAACGTCGTTCTGCTCGACGAAGACCTTCTCGCCGCCGAGTGCTCGCAACGCGGTGTCGCCGCCGTCGCTCAATAACTCGATAAGGCGCGCGCGCACCTTCGTCCACACCTCGCGGCCCGCGGCCAATAGGGGATTTAATCCTGTCGCCTGCAGCAACGCGCGATCGCAAACACCATCGAACAGCCCCGCTTCCGCCGCTTCGCGCAAATCGAGAATTCGTTCCCCAATGGCTACGCCAAGATGCACGGTTCCGTTCCGGTGAAACGCTCCATAGGGCAAATTGTGAATCGTGAAGTCGCTGCCGGGCTTCACGGGAATCCAAGAACTCTTCGCCATGTCCTTACTTCGGGAGAATTTCGAGTGCGATAAGATCGGCAACCGGTTCCGAGAAACTGCAACTTCCGTATCCGACGAAAGCGTGTTCGCGCGCAGCGGCAATCTGCTCCGGGCCGGCGTTGTGATCGCGCCAGGCGAAACCCCGGTCGCTAAACTGAAATGCCGACGGCGTTTGCTCCGCAAGAACCGCGCGCAGCAGCTCGATGTCGGCGTTACGAGCGAACATCGAAGCCGCCAGCAAATTCAAAAATCCGTGCATCGGAAATTTCGTCGCTTCGTTGGTGTGCCGGATCGGATGATGCAAGCCGGCAGTGGCTTTGAACGGAATGTTTTCCGCCGCTGTTCCGGCGAGAAACGTGGCCACTTCTTCCTCGTTTGGAAACGCCTCGAGGACCACGCCGCCGCAGCGAATCTTTGCCCCGAGGCGATATCGCGAAAGCGCGCTGAAGGCACCGGACAACAATTCCAGGTATCGTTCATCGCGTGGAATCTCTACGTACATTGGTAAGTCGCGCAATCCCGACCGCTCTGCCAGCATCGCACATTGACCGATCGACGCGTCGTACGTTTCGCGTTTCGTCGCCAATCTCGGAAGCGGAACTTCCAAGGCTTCGATGCGCGCTCCGGTGGAACGGCGGGCCCCAAGATCAGCAAAGAGCGCATTTGCGGAATTGAACCACGCGTGCGGATCGGCGTGCGCGTCAACGATGACGGAGAGAGCGATGTCCGATCCGGCCTCCGTAGCGTGAAGCTCTTTCAGCCGCGAAGCCGGGACGATGAAGCGCCCGAGCATCCACGCATGCCGGCCCGCGCGCGCGCCGGCATACTCCTCGACGGACGGACGCATCTCTAGTTTCGCGGGCGGAAAAAGGCCCGCGTAGTCGATCAGTCCCAAGAGAGCCGTGCGGACGGAAGGCAAAAGGGTCGAAGCGCTCACCGGGCCGTCTTTCCGGACGCGATGCGGACGTTCATGCCGGGGCCAGCGTGTCTTCCGAGATGTCGATTGCCCGCAATGCGGCACGCCCCAGATCGAGCGCTCCTTCGGCCTCGGGTGAAAGCGCTTCGTCCGCACCGGCCGTGCGCAACACTTCAACGTCGGCGGCGGTAACGGCACGCGCGACGGTCGCTATTCCGCGTCCTCGCAAACGCTTCACGATGGCGGCATTCACGTGCGTGTTTGGAACGGTCGTCACGACCAATTCCGTCCGGGGACCGATGGCGGTGTCGAGCACGAGCGGATCGCCGCCGTCGGCCGCGATCGCTTGCATTCCGAACGCGCGCGCCCGCTCGCATTTTTGCGCGTCGGATTCTATTACGAGGACCGAACGCTGCGCGCGCATCAAGAGCTTCGCCGTCACTTCGCCCACGCGTCCGTAGCCGATGATCACCGCGTCCGAGCTCGCTCCCGACGACGCGACGTGCCCTCGCGTATCGGTTCTTTCATCGATCCTTCCGCGAAACGCCGGTGATGCGCCCGCCGATACGACAATCGTTACGAACGTCGTGCCTACGACGATCGCAAATTCCGTCGACGAGAGCCGGCGAGCGGCGAGCGCTGCGCTTGCCAAAACCATGTTGAATTCGCCAAGAGGAACCATCGCGCAGGCAAGCGCCAAAGCGGCGCTCGGACGCAGACGCAAAAAGCGGCCGGCGAACGTCCACAGCGCGCTGCGCGTCACGATAAGCGCGATCGCGGCGAAGACGATCGCGCTCCACGAGTTTCCGACGGCGCGAACGTCCAACAGCATCCCGAGCGAAACGAAGAACAGCATTACGAAGAGTTCGCGAAACGGCGCAACGATCGCGTGCGCCGTGCGGCTTCCGGCCGCTTCGGAAATCACCGCACCGGCGAGGAACGCGCCGAATTCCAGCGAGAGGCCCGCGAAATGCCCAAGCCAAGCCGCTGCAAGCGCAAGCGCGATAAAACACGGGATCAGAAGCTCTGCCGGGACGCGCACGATCGCGGCCCGCACCGCGCGCTGCAAAATCGTTGCGCCGAAGACCAAAGCGACCACGACGAAAGCGACGCCCTTCACCACGGCAATGCCGAGTCCGGCGACCGTCAGCGCTTCTTTCGGAGCGGACACAAGAACAAGCGCAATGACGGCGAGGAGATCCTGGCTCACCAACATCGTCACGGCAATGCGTCCAAGCGGGCCGCCCGCAACATTCATCGCACGCAGCAAGGCGACGCCGATCGCAGTACTCGAGAGCGGCACGACCAAGCCGAACGTTATAGGATGGACGGCACCGAGCCGCATGGCTAACAGCCATGAGACAGCGCCGATCACCGCCATCACGGCGACGTTTGCAACCAGGGCGCGCGCGCCGATCTCGCGCAGCTCGCGCGGCGAAAAGTCCAGGCCGAGCGTAAAGACGAGAAAAATAAGCCCGACTTCGCCGAGTCCCGACAAACTTGCCGTGTCGGCGATGTAGCCGCCGGTGAACGGCCCGATGAGAAGTCCCGCGAGCAGGTAGCCGGCAACCGGCGGAATGCGAATCGCGCGCATGGCAACGCCGCCGGCGGCGGCGGTCACCGTTGCCATGGTCACGTCGGCGACGAGCCTCGTTGCAGCGTCCATGCCCGCCCATTCAACGAGGGTCCCCGAGACGCTTTGCCTAGCGGCAGCCCGTCCCGATGGTCGTGCTCATCATGTTGGCATCGCTTGCCGGCACCGGATTGACGAAAGTACGGCCGAGCACGTCATGATAAACGTGCGCCGGCAAATGCGCCGTCTGCGGCGTGAACCCCGCATTCACCACCGCAATGCCGTTTGCGAAGCGCCGCAAGTAAATGTTCGTGCTGCTGACGTCGCGGTACATCTCCCCGCACGCCGCACCCATTACCGTCGCGAATTCGGCATAGTATGGCTGCGTCGTATAGTGAGCGCCCGTGACGACGAGGTCTTCGGCTCCGAAGTTTCCCATGAAGTACGTGGCAAGCGATAGATCGCGTTGCGCCGTCGAAATGCTGGGGGTGAACGCAAACTTGTCTATCGTAACGATTCGAACGCCGTGCAGCTGAGCCCAGCGCGTCCACGCCTGCGTCGTCCTGAAAAGGCCGGCTTGATACGGCTGATTGTACGTTCCGTACGATGAATAGCCCGTTTCGTTTAGCGCGATGTTGACGTTTACGAGAAGGCTTTCTTCGCTTGCGCTAAGCGCGGCAGCCGGATGATTTACGATTAATGCAATGTGCGACGTAGCGAACGTAGTAGTCAGAAGCTGGTGGGCGCGCGCGATCCACGCGATCACGTCGGCCGCCCATACCGGGTCGATTGGACTGGCGTAATGGCGGACGAACGTGTTTCCCTGCCAGATTCCGCAACCGTAGTACCCGGTGATTACCTGCTGCCCGAAGTGCGGATTTCCGCCGCGCAAAACGTTGAAGAGCAGCACTTCGTCGACGCCGATCGCATTATAGTGATGCGCGATCGCGTAATTCACGAGGGAGAGAATTTGATAGTCTCGGACGTACGGATTGTGGATATCCAAAGGGACGTCCGCCAGTCCGGAAGGCGCAACCGTACTTCCGGTCCCGGGCGTGTAGGCGATTTGCCGCGTGCCGACGCCGCCCGGCGTGCATGCGTAGAGAATCCAACTGCCCGGTATGAGATCCGGCCTGCCGCGGAACTGTTGCCAATACGGAAGACCGCGGCCCGAGATTCCGACATTGTCCTCGTTTAAGATGTAGTATCGCGAAACCCATGCCGCCGGGTCGGCGGCTCTCCACACCGCCGGAATCGCCGTGCCCCACTCGACGTTATAGCGATTTTTGTCCGCGGCAATCTCGGCTTCGGTGATTCCTTGGTCGAAGACGTGTGCGACGCCGACACGGCCGGTCGTGCTAACGCCGATGGGCGTACTTAAAGCCGGCGCGAGCTGGGGCAAAGCATCATTCACCATCATCGCGCTTTGTGCGGCAGCGGCGTCATTCGGCACGGCCGGCGTTGCAGGCGGCTGCATCCGGCCGCAAGCCGAGAGGAGCGCCGCACAAAAGGCGAGTGTCAAAGCGCGCACAGGGTTCATAGCAACCTCGCTTTCGGGCGCTGACACAGCGATGGTAACACCGCTCTGCGGCACGGGATAGGGGAAGCACCGAGCCTTTGTGCCCACCTGCCAACAGGGCACCCCCGGACGCTTCGCCAAGCCAACGGCCATGAGCACCATGACCGAGGCACGCAGCAATCCGCTTTCGCGGATCGATTGGGATTACGTCGAGTTTTACGTCGGCAACGCCAAACAGGCGGCGCACTATTACATGTCTGCGTTTGGTTTCGACCAAGTGGCCTATGCCGGCCCGGAGACGGGCGTGTACGGCCGTGCTAGTTACGTGCTCCAGCAGAACAAGCTGCGCTTTGTCATCACCGCCAGCCTCGTGCCCGACGATGAAATCAGCAGGCACGTGATGCTGCATGGCGACGGCGTGAAAGATATCGCCATCCTCGTCGACGACGTGAAAGCGGCGTACGACATGGCTATCACCGGCGGAGCAAAATCGGTCATGCCTCCCACCGAGCAAAAAGATCAGCACGGCCGGGTGCTCAAAGCGACGATCGCCACCTACGGCGATACCGTCCATAGCTTCGTTCAGCGCGACGGCTACAAAGGTGCATTCATGCCCGGCTACGTCGAAGAGCGCAAATCAGTTTCCGGAAGCAAGAAGCCGGAACTTCAGTTCATCGATCACTGCGTCGGGAACGTCGGCTGGGGAGAAATGGACGCGTGGGGCGAGTTCTACGCGAAGGTTTTCGGATTCTCGCAACTCGTTTCGTTCGACGACAAAGATATTTCCACCGAGTACACCGCGCTGAAATCCAAAGTCATGACGGATTCGCGGCATCAGGTGAAGTTTCCGATCAACGAGCCGGCCGAAGGCAAGAAGAAATCGCAGATCGAGGAATACCTCGACTTCTACCGCGGCGCCGGCGTGCAGCACATCGCCATCCGCACCGACGACATCGTCGCAACGATCGACGCCCTGCGTAGTAACGGCGTCGAGTTTCTCGACACGCCCGATTCGTATTACGAGATGCTCGCGGAGCGCGTCGGCAAAATCGACGAAGCGCTCGACGTTCTTCGCCAACGCCGCATCCTCGTCGATCGCGACGATCTCGGCTACATGCTGCAGATCTTCACGAAGCCGCTTCAGGACCGGCCGACGGTCTTTTTCGAAATTATTCAGCGCAAGGGCAGCCTTTCGTTCGGCAAAGGCAATTTCAAAGCACTTTTCGTCTCGATCGAAAAAGAGCAAGAGAAACGCGGCACGCTGTAGATGACGCCGACTCTTCTCCGGCCATCACCGACTATCGACGCGGTGATGCTGGAAACGCGGGCTTCCGCGCTTTCCAAACGGTCCATCAAAAGCGAGGCGAAACTCGAAGGCATCGCGCTTTCGATCCGGTGCACGGACCTGACGACGCTTGAAGGAAAAGACTCCGAAGGCCGCGTGCGCTCGCTCTGCGCGAAAGCGATCGCGCCGCGTCCCTCGTGGCCTAACGTTCCGAGTGTCGCCGCCGTCTGCGTTTATCCCAACCTCGTCACGGTTGCAAAGGACGCGCTTCGCGGTTCCGGCGTTAAAGTCGCTTCGGTAGCTACCGCATTTCCAAGTGGACTCTCGAGTCTGGAAGTAAAGCTCGCGGATACCGCCGCCGCCATCGCCTCGGGTGCCGACGAAATCGATATGGTCATCGACCGCGGAGCATTTCTGGAAGGCCGCGAGAACGCCGTCTTCAACGAGATCGTTGCGGTGAAAGAACTTTGCGGAGCCGTCCACTTGAAAGTCATTCTTGAGACGGGCGAACTCTTCACGTACGACAATATCCGGCGCGCCGCCGATTTGGCGCTCGAAGCGGGTGCGGACGTCATAAAGACTTCGACCGGTAAGGTGGGAACGAACGCGACGTTCCCCACCGCGCTCGTCATGTGCGAAGCGCTTCGAGACTTCTATCGCCGCACGGGGCAGCGCCGCGGGCTGAAAGTCGCCGGCGGCGTTCGCACCACGAAACAAGCACTAACGTACCTCGTCATCGTCAAGGAAACGCTCGGCGACGCGTGGCTTACTCCCGATCTCTTTCGCATCGGCGCGAGCTCGCTGCTCGACGATCTGTTGATGCAACTCGAGAAACAGGCTACCGGGCATTACGCGGGCGCCGACTACATTCCAAAGGATTGAAGAGAAACGCGATGGCCATCTTCGACTACGCGCCGGCACCGGAAAGCCTCCGACCGCGCATTCGCGAGCAGTACGGTCTTTTCATCGACGGGCACTGGAGCGCGCCGGCGGATTCGCGTTACTTCGACACCGTGAATCCGGCAACGGAAGAGAAACTTGCCTTAGTCGCACAGGGGAACGCCGCCGACGTGGACCGCGCCGTCCGGTCGGCACGACGCGCGCACGACAAGTACTGGCGCAAACTCAAACCGGCAGATCGTGCGAAGTACATTTACCGCATCGCGCGCGCAATCACCGAGCGCGGTCGTGAACTTGCCGTCCTGGAGACGTTGAACGGCGGCAAACCGATCAAGGAATCGCGCGACTTTGACATCCCCACCTCGGCCGCTCACTTCTTCTACTACGCAGGCTGGGCCGATAAACTGGAGTGGGCCTTACGCGCCGGCGAGCAGGCGAATCCGGTCGGCGTTTGCGGACAGATCGTTCCGTGGAATTTCCCGCTCCTCATGGCCGCGTGGAAGATCGCGCCGGCCCTTGCCTGCGGCAATACCGTCGTGTTGAAGCCGGCCGAGACGACGCCCCTTACTGCGCTTGCGCTGGCGCAAATCATCGAAGAAGCCGATCTTCCGCCCGGCGTGGTAAACGTCGTGACGGGCGATGGAACCACGGGCGCGGCACTCGTAGAGCATGACGACGTAGATAAGATCGCGTTCACCGGGTCTACCGAAGTTGGCAAAATAATCGCGCGAAAGCTTGCGGGCACGCGCAAACGCCTGACACTCGAACTCGGCGGAAAAGCCGCGCACATCATTTTTGCCGATGCGCCGATGGATCAAGCGGTCGAGGGCGTCGTGAATGGCATTTATTTCAATCAAGGTCACGTGTGCTGCGCCGGATCACGTCTGTTGGTCGAGGAGCGCGTTCACGACGAAGTCGTGGTGCGGCTCACCGAGCGCCTTCAAACGCTTCGCCTGGGCGACCCCATGGACAAAAACACCGACGTCGGTGCCATCAACTCGCGGGCGCAGCTCGAGAAGATTCAGGAACTCGTCGCGAGCGGCGTAGAGCAAGGTGCGGTTCTCGTGCAACAGCCTTGCGAGCTGCCGTCAAAAGGCTTCTTCTTCCCGGCGTCGTTCTTCACGAACGTGCATCAATCGCATCGCATCGCGCGCGAGGAAATCTTCGGCCCGGTGCTTTCCGTTCTCACGTTCCGCACTCCCGACGAAGCCGTGGAAAAGGCCAACAACACGCCTTACGGCCTCTCTGCCGGAATCTGGACGGATAAAGGCAGCAAGAACATGTGGGTAGCGCAGCAGCTGCGTGCCGGTGTCGTCTGGTGTAACACGTTCAACCAATTCGACCCGAGCTCGCCTTTCGGCGGATACCGCGAATCGGGATTCGGGCGCGAAGGCGGTGTTCACGGCCTGTACGAGTATCTGGCGCACTAGCCAAAACTATGCTAAACGAACGCGATCTCCAGCTCCTGAACGATCTGCTATCGCGTTCGCCGCTAGCTGTCGTCGCTTGGGATTCGGACTTCCGGATCTCGTTTTGGTCGGATCGCGCCGAGACGATGTTCGGCTACAGCGCCGCCGATGTCGTCGGGAAAACCGTCGCGAACCTTTCGCTCGTGCCGGCAGAAGATCTAGAGGGCGTCATAAACGTCCAACGCCGCATCGAACAATTCGATAACATCCACTCCGTCGTCAATGTCAATCGAAACATTCGCGCCGACGGCGAAGTGCGGACCTGCCGCTGGACCATCTTTGCCGTTCAGGATGACGACCAATATCACGTCTTATCGTACGCGGACGACGTCACCGATGCCGTGGAAGCGCAGAGCGCGATCGCGGAAACCGAAGAGCGGTTCCGCGCGCTCTTTGAATACAATCCCGACGTTACCATGATCTTCTCGGCCGACGGGCGGATCGTCGACGTAAATCATGCAATCACGCGCTTTGGACCCGTGCCGCGCGAGCAAATCGTCGGCATGCATTTCAGTTCGTTCATCGAGCCCGAAGACGTTCCGAAGCACGAACTCTACCTTAAGCGCGCCCTTGCCGGCGAAACGTTATTTTACACGGCCCGCGTGCGCACGCTTGAAGGACGGCCGCTGGACGTTCGTATCACCACCGTGCCGGTGCATCGCCGGGGAAAGATCGACGGCGCCTTCTCCATTGTCCGTGACGAAACGGACCAGCGGGAAGCGGCGGCGCGCATTGCTTATCAGGAACGCGAGCTTGCGGAAAGCGAAGCGCGCCTGCGGTCGCTATTTGAGTACAATCCCGACGGCGTGCTTGCGGTTTCTTTGGAACGCCGCATCACCGACGTAAACGCCGCCGCCTTGAACCTGGGCAACTTCCCGCGCTCTGCGGTGGTTGGCGAAGACTTTCATCGTTTCTTGCCGCCCGGCGAACACGAACGCGTCGAGACGTTGTTTCAGCGCGCACTTGCGGGCGAACCAGTCGGCTTTACCGTGCAGTCGTTCAAGATCGACGGAACGCCGCTCGAACTCGACACCACGCTCGTTCCGCAATATTCGGCGGGCAACGTAGTCGGCGTTTACGTAATCCTCCAAGACGTCACCGAACGCCGAGCCGCCGAACGCCATGCCGCGATGCAAAGCGAGCGCATCAGAAATCTTTACTTCATCTCGACCAGTGGCGATTACCCCGACGTCCGGATGAACGCCTCATTGCAAATGGGGTGCAGCGCCTTCGGATTGACGTGCGGCGCGGTAGTCGAGATCGCGCAAGGCATGCCGCGCGTCGACTCCGTGCACCGCGATCCGAACGCCGCGCGGGTTTCCGATGACTACCTGAAGGCAATGGCAAAGACCGTTCTCGATACGTCCGGCGCCGCTGTTCCGATACCGCTCGAGAACGGCGTGGCGATGCGGTTAGATGTCGGCGGCGAGTTTTACGGAGCGCTCGTCTTTGCAACGGCGAATCCCGCCGCGTGGCGCTTTTCGGGTACCGATTCCGATCTGCTCGGTTTGATTGCAACCTTGATCGCGGGCACGATCGACCGCAGCCGGCAGCGCTCGCGATTGCGCGCGATGGCCTACTACGATACGCTTAGCGGTTTGCCGAACCGCGCTTTCTTGAGCGAAAAACTGCGCGACGCGATCGAGGTCGCGCAATCGCGCCTGGCACGCGTCGCGCTGCTGTTCCTCGACCTAGACCGTTTCAAAGACGTCAACGATACCCTGGGACACGCGCGCGGCGACCGGTTATTGCAAATGGTTGCCTTTCGCCTGATAAAGGAGCTGGGCGAAAGCGTTACGATCGCTCGCATGGGCGGCGACGAATTCGTCGTGCTCATTACGGATTGCCACGACGCCGAAGCCGTACGAGATGTTGCCGACCGCATTATCGGCGCAATCAGCGAGCCCTTTCCGCTCGACGAGTACGAACAGTACATTTCCGCCAGCATTGGCATCTCGATCTATCCCGAAGACGGACGCGACGATCAGACGCTCATCAAAAACGCCGACATCGCGATGTATCGCGCGAAAGAACGCGGCCGCAACGGCTACTACTTCTACAATCCCGCTTTGGAAGCGCCGATTCACATGCGCCTGTCGCAAGAAAAGCTGCTGCGCCGCGCGCTGGAACTCAATGAGTTCGTCGTGTTCTACCAGCCGCAGGTCGATTTGCGCACCGGAAAGGTCGTAAGTGTCGAGGCGCTCGTGCGCTGGAATCATCCGAAGAGTGGACTCATCGAGCCGGGCCACTTTATTCCGAGCGCGGAGATTTCGGGCCTTATCGTGCCGCTCGGGGACTGGGTTTTGGAGACGGCCGCAAAGCAGATCCGCCGCTGGTCGGACACGCTCGCGCCTCTGCGCCTTGCAGTGAATCTTTCGGGCCGCCAATTTCATCAGCGCGATCTGCGCCGGCGTGTTTTGAAAGCACTCGAAGAAGCAAACCTCGATCCGTCGCTTCTGGAGATCGAGATCACGGAAAGCGTTGCAATGTCGGATGCAGCGCAAACCGTAAGCATCGTACGCGAATTAAAAGCCGCCGGCATCCGTACCGCCGTCGACGATTTCGGAACCGGCTACTCGTCGCTCGCATATCTTCGTAGATTTGCCCTCGACGTGCTGAAGATCGACGGCTCGTTCGTCATGGGCGTAGGCTTGGAAGCGTTCGATGAGACGATCGTCAAGACGGTCATCGGCATGGCTCACAGCCTAGGCCTGGAAGTCGTTGCCGAAGGCGTGGAAACCGCGGTTCAGCTTGCCTTCCTCGAAGACAACCGTTGCGACATCGTTCAGGGTTATGCGATATCGCCGCCGTTGCCGGCGGTGGAATTCGAAAAGTTCATGCAGCGTCGCCGGGAAGCGAACGCCGCTTCGGGGTAACGTAAATTATGATCGCATCGACGAAGCCCTCGCTCGACCGCAGTCATCTCATTGACTGGTATCGACGTAATCGGGAACGCTCGGCTCGGCTTTTCGGATTGATCGACGATGCGGCATATGAAGCGCGGCCGATTCCGCTTCGGCATCCCTTCGTGTTTTACGAAGGCCACCTTCCGGCGTTCAGTTTCCTCACGCTGAACGAACGTGCGTTGAAAGAATCACCCGTCGATGCGGAACTCGAAAGGCTTTTTGAACGCGGGATCGATCCAGCATCGGCGGAAGCCGCGAAGCAATTGACGCGAAGCTTGTGGCCGTCTCGCGACGAGATCGAGCGCTTCGCGCGCCGGTGTGACGAGCGCGTTGAAGCGGCGCTCGCGAACGCTTCGCTCGTGGATCCTTCGGTGCCGCTTCTCGTTCGCGGGCAATCCGCGTACACGATTCTCGAGCACGAGCAGATGCATCACGAAACGCTGCTCTACATCATCCACCAGCTGGATTACGCGCAAAAAGGACGCATCGCGCAAGAGCATCACGACCATCCCGTTGCCGCTAACCCGTTGCTCGCCGTCGACGCAGGCATCGCAACGCTCGGCGCGCGCCCCGAAGAAATTTCCTTTGGCTGGGACAACGAGTTCGGACGTTACGAGGTCGACGTTCCCGCGTTTCATATGCAGCAGTTTCCCATAACGAACGGAGACTGGCTCGCGTTCGTGCGCGACGGCGGCCCCGTGCCGCAGTTCTGGGTGCGCCGCGACCGCGAGTTCTTCTTACGCGGCGTATTCGAAGAGTTGCCGCTGCCACTTTCCTGGCCTGTCTACGTTACGCACCAACAAGCGCGAGGCTACGCGCAGTGGGCGGAGATGCGCTTACCGACCGAAGCGGAATTTCACCGCGCCGCATACGGCACGCCCAACGGCACCGAACGACCCTATCCGTGGGGCGCCGACGAGCCGCACGCTTTGCACGGCAACTTCGACTTCGAGCGTTTCGATGCCGAGCCCGTAGACGCGCATCCGGCCGGTGCAAGCGCATGGGGGATTTACGATCTCATCGGCAACGGCTGGGAATGGACGTCCACACCCTTCGGCCCGCACCCGGGATTCGAACCGATGGCCTCGTATCCGCCGTATTCAACCGACTTCTTCGACGGGCGCCACTTCGTAATGAAAGGCGCATCGCCCGCAACCGGGCGGGAGTTGATTCGCCGCTCGTTCCGAAACTGGTTTTACGACGACTACCCCTTCATGTACGCGAAGTTCCGGTGCGTTATCCGCTGAAAACCAAGGAGGCTTGATAAATGAAACGCGTCGCCATCGGTTTACTGGTGGCGTCGCTTTTCGTGTCCGGATGCACGAAAAGCGGCCAATCCATTCCGCCCGACAAACTGACCATCGCACTGCCGATCAATCCGCAGCAGTTGAACGGCATTTTACCGCAGGACTCATCGGAGAATTTCGTCGACGGCCTAATCTACAGTCTTCTCGTTACCATCGACGATAAAGGGAACCAGATTCCCGATCTTGCCGAAACGGTTCCAACGATCCAAAACGGCGGCATCAGTAAAGACGGTCTCAGGATCACGTACCACCTACGAAAGAACGTGAAGTGGCAAGACGGCGTGGCATTCACGAGCAAAGACGTGAAGTACACGTGGCAACAGATCATGAACCCGGCGAACAACGTGATTTCGCGTCATGGCTTCGATCAAGTGAAGTCCGTCGATACGCCCGACGATTCGACGGTCGTCTTTCACATGAAGCGCATGTTCCCGCCCGCGGTGAACATCATTTTCGGCGAGGGCGATACCGTGCTGCGGGTGCTCCCGGAACACTTACTCGCGAAGTATCCGAATATAAACCAGATTCCGTTCAACGCGGCGCCCGTCGGAACGGGTCCGTATAAGTTCGCGCGTTGGCAGCGTGGCGACCGGATCGTCCTGGCCGCAAACCCGTTTTACTATAAAGGCGCGCCGGCGATCAAAGAGTTGACCGTGAAGATCATTCTCGACACCAATACCACCGGCGAACAGCTTCGCTCGGGTGAGTCGCAGCTCGGGATCACCATCACTGCGCCGACCTATAACGAACTTGCGAGCGCGAGCAACGTCACGCGGCAACTGGTAAAGGCGCCTTCGTATGAAGCAGTCTTCTTCAACGTCAGCCGGCCGCCGCTCGACGATGTCCGGGTGCGGCGCGCTATTGCGCTTGCGCTCGACCGCGAAAAGATGCGCAAGACGAACACGTTCGGCACGGGCGAACTGGCCGTCGGCGACCTTTCGCCGTTTTACAAAGAGTTTGATTCGTCGCTGAAGCCGCTTCCTTACGATCCCGCGCAAGCCAAGCAGCTGCTCGAAGCCGCCGGCTGGACGCCCGGGCCCGACGGCATCCGGCGCAAGAACGGCGAGCGGCTTTCGCTCCAGTTCATTTTCGGACAAGGCAGCGATATCGCGCGCAACATCTCCGTGCAATTGCAGCAGATGCTAAAAGGCGTCGGAATCGACGTGCAGATCAAAACCTATGATTATGCGACGCTCTACGCCGCGGCAGCGAGCGGCGGCATCCTGACGGGCGGCAAGTTCGACTCGTCGCTCTACGCCTGGATTCAGGGCGCCGATCCCGACGATTCCTCGTCCTGGCTGTGCGCGATGATTCCGCCGGCCGGCAACAACGTGACCCGCTACTGTTCAAAGGAAATGGACGCGGCGCAAAATCAAGCTCTCTCTACATTCGACCTTGCCCAGCGCAAGGCAGCATACGCAAAGGTCCAATCCTTGCTGCTTCGAGACGTACCGGGCGTCTTTCTCTACTACCAAAGTCTGCGTTACGCCCATATCGCGCAGCTTCAAAACTTCACGCCGAACGGCATAAGCGAAGGCTGGAACGCCTATCAGTGGAAGATTGCGCCATGACCAGTACTATCGCGACCGCGAAGAAAACCCCAATTACCGTTGCCTACGGCGACGGCATCGGCCCCGAAATCATGGACGCGACGCTTCGAATCATCACCGAAGCGGGCGCGCAGCTCGACATCGAACGCATCGATATCGGTGAGTCGATCTACAACCGCGGCTTGCAGAGCGGCATCGAACCGGAATCTTGGGAGTCGCTCCGGCGCACCAAGGTTTTCTTGAAGGCCCCGATCACCACGCCGCAAGGCGGCGGGTTCAAGAGTCTCAACGTCACGGTTCGTAAAACGCTCGGCATGTATGCGAACGTCCGTCCTTGCGCATCACTCGCGCCGTACGTAGCGACGAAGCATCCGAAGATGAACCTGGTCATCGTTCGTGAGAACGAGGAAGACGTTTACGGCGGCATCGAGCACCGGCAGACCGAGCAAGTTACGCAGTGTTTGAAGCTCATCTCGCGCCCGGGTAGCGAACGCATCATTCGCTACGCGTTCGAGTACGCTCGCGCGAACAAACGCAAAAAAGTCACGTGCTTCACAAAAGACAACATCATGAAGATCACGGACGGTCTCTTCCACAAGATCTTCGACGAGATTGCCAAAGAGTATCCGGAGATCGAGAACGAGCACTGGATCGTCGACATCGGCGCCGCAAAAATGGCGGACACGCCCGAAGCGTTCGACGTTATCGTAATGCCGAATCTCTACGGCGACGTACTGTCCGACGTTGCGGCGCAGATCACCGGATCCGTCGGTCTCGCCGGTTCCGCGAACATCGGCGATCACTGCTCGATGTTCGAAGCGATCCACGGCTCGGCGCCCCGGCGCGCCGGCCAGAACATGGCCAATCCATCGGGCCTGCTGCACGGCGCACTCTTAATGCTTGTGCACATCGGCCAAGGCAAAATCGCGGAGCGCGCGCACAACGCGTGGCTCAAGACGATCGAAGACGGCATCCACACGTACGACATTTTCGAAGAGGGCGTCTCCAAGCAAAAAGTCGGTACGAAAGAATTCGCCGATGCGGTCATCGCGCGTCTCGGCCAAAAGCCGCAAAATCTTGCCGCCGTCGAATACGCCGAAGACACCGAAATGAACATCACCGCCCGCGCTAACGGCAATCGCGCCAAAAAAGAGCGCGTTGGCGTCGACGTCTTCATCGACAAACCGAACGGCAATCCCGACGAAATCGCCGCACAGCTGCAAAACCTCAGCCTCAAAGACGCGAAGCTCACCGTCATCAGCAACCGCGGAACGAAGGTATGGCCGAACGGCAATCCCGATACGTTCTGGAGCGATCACTGGTCGTGCCGCTTCGAGGGCACCGGTAATGCGTTCGCGCAAAGCACCGTCGCCGGAATTGTGGCGGAACTCGACAAGGCCGGCCTCGACGTCGTAAAAACCGAGGGCCTCTTCACTTTCAACGGCGAACGCGGCTTCTCACTCGCTCAGGGCCAATAGCCCTTCCAGCCGCAACGCATTAGAAGGCCGCTTTTGCGGCCTTCTTCTTTTTACTCATGCGCGTGTCGTTCGACAAGCTCCCGATGAGCGGGCAGATCGAAGACGAGGCTTGCATCGTGCACTTGCATCACGCGCCTTTTTCTCTACACGATGCGTTCGTGCGTACCGATGCTGTCGGACTTTCCCGTGATAGCCTTGCGCGCGTAGCCCACGAGCAGCGATAGCGCATTGGTTGCGACGTCCCAGTACTCGGCGCGCTCGATTTGCACGCAGAGTAAGCGGAGGTCCGGATCGTCCATGCCTTTTGGAAACCACGCGGAAACGGCGGGATCCCAAAGCTCGTGAATGCGCCGGCGATCGTCGCTCACGGTTGCGGTACCCGAGATCGAAATGTACACCGAGCGGCGTGCATCGGCGTAGCTTACGTTCACCCCGCAGCTTTCACTCGATTCATACGCGGCCGACGTTCCCGCGCTTACGAAAAAGCACACCGTCCCGTCTGCCGAGACCTTTTGCGTCGCCATGGGGCGGCTGTGGAGTTCCCCGTCCTCGCCCACCGAGGTAAGCATAGCGATCGGGATTTCCCCGATCATGTCGTTGAGTCGCGCGACTCCCGCGTCGTTAACCATGCTTCTTTCTACCCGCAGTTCGCATGCTTGCGAACTTTCGGGCGGCAGCTTAAACTGGTCTATAAATAGCCCGCCATTCGGTCGAAAAGGATCTTATGAGGGCACGTTTACTAGGTGGGGTGGCAGTCACCGCCCTACTCGTAGTCTTGCTGCAAGGCGTGGCGCTCGCTTCCTTTCGGGACGAGGCGCCGGCCGACGAGTATTTTGGTCCGTTTAAGATCAGCGTGCTCGAAATAAAAAACCGGCTCACCCGGTTCGAAGCGCAGCCGAACCGCGAACTCGTCATGTCCGGCACAATTCACGGGATCGACACGCTCGAGCTCGCGATCGTAGACTGGCATCGTCGCTATCCACGTGACTCATGGCTGCCGGGATTTCTTTCGCGCATGGTTCGCGTGTACGTGAGAGCGCACGCGAGTCACGATTTTCGCGCGCACGAAATATACGCTATGCTCCAGCAGGGCTACGCGCGGAGCGTTCAGGCGCGCGACAGCGCACGGATCGCGAAACGCATGTTTCTCTAACCGGCCCGCGGCTCTTCGATACCGCGGAAAGGTCGCGCAGTTTTTTAAATGGCGGCGACCACGACCAACGCGCACACCTCCACAACTACGATGATCGCGCCGAAAACGTCGCCGGTCAGGCCCCCGCCGAGCCGGCGCGACGCCCACCAGCCTAGAAGCAACGACAACGCTATCGCGCCGGGGATGATGCCGAAAAGCAGCGGATCCAAACTCCATCCAAGCACGCACGTAACGAGCAGCGCAAGAACCAGCACGATCGAATTCGGCCGCGCTACGAACGCCTGCGTAACCGCTCCCGGGCGCGCGTAAGGAAACACCAACGAATTGGCTATAGCAGAAATCCGCGCGAGCGATCCGGTGAAAGCGAGCGCAAGGACCGCATGGGATGCGGGAAGACCGGCAATGGCCGCAAGCCACGTTACCGCCAACATCGCCATCCCGACGACCGCGAAGGTTCCATGCTGCGGATCGTGCAGAATCTCGAGCCGCCGCTCGGGCGTGGCTGAAACGAAAAGGCCGTCGCAACAATCGAGGAATCCATCCACGTGAATTGCGCCCGAAAACGCGATGCACGCAATCCATGCTACGACGGGAAACCATGCGCGATCGTGCCCACTCAAAAGGAGCGCTACTGCACCGGCTGCCGCACCGATAATCGCCCCGACAAACGGCAGAAACGCTACCGCAAGAGGGCCCGGCGCGGCGTGCGTTGCCAGCCGCCCCAGCGGAAGAATCGAAAAGTACGCGAGCGCGCTTACAATGCCGTCGAAAAGACGCTTCACGCCTCGATCGGTTCGTGTGCCGTTGCGACGCCGGCTTCGGCGAAGGTCTTCATTTCGCAGACCATCCGCGCCGCGGCTTCGCACAAGGGCAGCGCGAGCGCGGCGCCGCTGGCTTCTCCCAAACGCAAATCCAGGTCCAGTAACGGCACTAAGCCGAGCAGCCGGAGCGCTACGAGGTGTCCCGGCTCGCGGGAACGATGCGCCGCAATACAGTAGCCGGCGACGCCCGGTGCAAGATGCTGCGCAAGAAGCGCCGCAGCACTTACGATAAACCCGTCCAACACCACCGGGACGCGCCGCTGCGCCGCTGCGAGCAGAACGCCGGCCAGTCCAATGATTTCGTATCCGCCGACTTGTGCTGCGATTGCCGGGGCATCAAAACCGGAGCAGCGTTGCACGGCTGCCGACACGACGCCCAGTTTGCGCCGCAATGCTTCATCGTCGATGCCGGTGCCGCGACCCACGACATCTTCGGGCGACGTTTCGCCGAGCGCAGCGATGAGCGCAGCCGCGCTCGTGGTGTTCCCAATACCCATTTCGCCGAGCGCCAGAATTTGCGGATCCACGCGTTCCACGAGCGTTTCGAAAACACGCGTACCGGCATCTAACGTACGCTGCACGTGATCGAACGGCATCGCGGCTTCGCGCGCGAAGTTTCTCGTGCCGCGCGCAACCGCTACGTTCAGCAGCCGGTCGTGCGGCGGCAGCTCCGATGCGACGCCGAAATCGGCAACGAATACTTCCGCGCCGGCGACGCGCGAAAATGCATTTATGGCCGCAAACCCCCCGAGGAACGCGCCGATCATTTGCGGCGTTACCTCGCTCGGATACGCGCTTACGCCCTCGGCAGTAACGCCATGATCCCCGGCGCCGACCAGAATGGCTTTGCGCCGATATACGGGCGGCGAAGCACCGTGAATCGCAGCAAGTCGTTCGGCTAATTCCTCGATGCGGCCGAGGCTTCCGACCGGCTTCGTAAGCTGATCGATTCGTTGCCGTGTGGCGCGCGCGGCATCGGCATCAAGGGGCGGAATGGAGATGGGAGACATCGTTTATGGTTATTAGGCGGACCTGCTCGCCTTCCATCGTTACGCGCGTGATGCTTGCGGGAGAAAACGCGATTTTCAGCGCTCGCTCGTACACCGAGAGCCGTGGTGCCAGCGCGGCGAGCGCGGCGTGAAGGACGCCGGCGTGGGTCGCAACCAGCACGCGGCCAAAACCCGCGTGTTCCACTTCATCGAGAAAAGACGCGACGCGCGCCTGAACGTCGGAAAACTTCTCGCCGCCTTCAGGCTGGTAGCCCCGGGCATCGGTGTATCCTCTGTCCGCGTGCTGCGGCCAACGGGCGACGATCTCGTCCCACGTCAGCCCTTCCCACAGCCCGAAATTGAATTCGCGTAGCCGCGCATCGACGACGACCTCCACGTTCGAGCCGGCGGCAATCGCTTGCGCGGTTTCAATCGCCCGTCCCAAATCGCTGGCATACGCGCGGTCGAAGCGTTCGCCTTGCAAAACAGAAGCGAGGGCCCGCGCCTGCGCGCGGCCCTCGTTCGAAAGTGGAATATCGCTATGTCCTTGAAACCGCTTCGAGCGATTCCAGTCGGTCTTTCCGTGACGGACGAAAACGATCTCTATTTCGAACTGCCTTTCCCGTTGCTGCCCTTATCGACGATTTGATCGATCAAATCCAGCATATCGTTCGCGTGTTCTTCTTCAACTTCCAAGATCTGTTCCATCAGCCGGCGCGACGTTACGTCTTTCGTGCCGAGGAAGCGAATGATTTCGGAATACGACTCGATCGCGATCCGTTCGGCTACGAGATTTTCCTTGATCATGTCCACAAGATCGTCGCCTTCGACGTACTCCGAATGGCTGCGCGACGTAAGCGTCGCCGGATTCAGATCCGGTTCGCCGCCCAGCTGGTCGATGCGCTCCGAGATGCGGTCGGCGTGTTCCTGTTCTTCTTTCGCATGCTGCAGAAACTCTTCGGCGACCGCGTCTTTATTCAATCCCTTAGCGGCGAAGTAGTGCCGCTTGTAGCGCAACACGCAAACGATTTCCGTTGCGAGCGCCTGATTCAATACGTCGACGACCTGCTTGGGGTCGAGTTCGTACTGTTCCGTGATCGCGCCGCGTTCCATGTTTTCGCGCGCGCGCCGGCGCAGTTCTTGAACGTCGGTGAGAAATGTTTGGGTGCTAGCCATAAAAGTATTTGCGACCTCTTCTACTTATAACGCTTGCTGTCGCGGATCGACGAGCAATTCCGCAAGGTGGCCGTCCACACACTCGTCTTCGAGGCGCCATGAACCGTTCCGTACCGTGAACCGGGCGTAGCCCCCGTTCACGACGCGCGGTTCCCATAACTGGGATAACGGACGCTGCGTTGCCGACAGAATGGCGAGTCGAACGAGCACGTCGTGCGTGACGAGCACGACCTCATTCTTCCCATCCAGTGCTTGGGCAAACGATTGCCAGCGCGCCAAGACTGCAGCGAGCGACTCGCCACCGTCAAAGCAAACGGTATCGGGCGCTTCGCGCCACTGCCGCATCGTTTCCGGGTCGGCGCGCTCGATTTGCGTGCGTAAACGGCCTTCCCAGCATGCCATGCGCGATTTCGAGCAACCGGGCGTCGCATTCGACGGGAACATCGGCTGACGCAGCGATTGCCTCGGCGGTTTCGACGCAGCGGCGAAGCGGGCTTGAAATGACTTTGGTCACCGGATGCGATCCGAGCGCCGAGGCGAGCGCCGCGGCTTGGGCTCGTCCGATTTCCGTAAGGTTGGACTCGCGTTGACCTTGATAACGTCCCGCGCGATTCCAATCCGTTTCGCCGTGACGCGCCACGTGCACGGTCATATTTTCACCACCCGAACCGACGTTATGCCTTCCATGCTTGCCACGGCTGCCGTTACGTCTTTGGGCACTTCGCGATCGACGTCCAACACCATCATGGCTTCACCGCCGCGCTGTTCGCGGGCAACCTGCATCGTCGAAATGTTTATGTCTGCATTGCCCAGGATGGTGCCGATGTGGCCAACCATGCCGGGGACGTCGCGGTGCCGCGTTACGAGCAAGGTTCCGTCGGCGACGGCATCAATTTCGAAGCCATCGACTGCGACGATTCTTGCTCCCGTCGGCAACACGGTTCCCACGATGCGGTGCTCGCCGGCTGCCACGGTAAGCGACGCACGAAACGGCGCGGCGGCGCGTTCCCGAGTGACATTCGTGCGGATGCCCAACTCTCGGGCGACGCTCATGGCATTGACGAGCGAGACGCGCCGGTCGCTAACGAACGGCAGGGCCCCGGCAAGTAACGCCGCGAGAAACGGCTCCGGCGTCACCGACTCTAAATCGCCGTGCAAAACCACGGCGATCTCATGGCGCAACGCTTCGTCGAAAAGTTGCGGCAAAAGCGATCCTAAACGAAACGCGAGATCGACGAATCCGCCGGCGCGCTCCGCGTCCGCGCCGGTTAAGACCGGCGCGTTGACTGCGCCGTTTGCGGGCCGGCCTCGCAAAACCCCAACGACGTCGCCGGCAAGTTCGAGCGCGATGCGCTCCAGCGCCTCATACGTCGATCCGCCGAGATGCGGCGTGGAAACCACGCGCGCATGTCGCAGTAGACGGGCCGATGCGGAATCGGCGGGCGGCGGCTCTTCCGGCACCACGTCCACGGCTACGGCCCGCAACCGGCCCTCATCGAGCGTTTCTACCAGTGCCTGTGCGTCGACAACGCCGCCGCGAGCGCAATTGATCAGCACCGCATCGTCGCGCATATGACGAAGAGCGCCGGCATCGATCATTCCTCGCGTCTGCGGCGTGAGCGGCACGTGCAACGTCACCACATCAGCCAGCTCAAGCATGTCTTGGAAATCGAGCAGCTCTACGTCAAGCGCGCCGGCACGGGATGCCGGGATAAACGGATCGTGAGCGACGACGCGCATGCCGAATGCCGCGGCACGCGACGCGACGTTGCTTCCAATACGTCCCAGCCCTACGATCCCCAGCGTTTTGCCGTAAAGTTCGTGGCCGACAAACGGCTTGCGATTCCACTCGCCCGCGTGCACGCTAGCATGCGCCTGCGGAATATGGCGCATCGCGGCCAGCAGGAGCGCAAACGTTTGCTCCGTCGCAGCCAGGGTGTTCGCTGCAGGCGTATTCACCACGACGATTCCGGCGGCAGTTGCTGCATCTACGTCGATCGCATCGACGCCAACACCTGCGCGTGCGACCACTTCGAGTTGCGGACCGTACGCGAGCAGCGAAGAATCGACGCGGGTTTCCGAGCGCACGATGAGGCCGCGCGCGTCACGCAGCGCCAAGTGCAGAGCTTCGCGTGGTAGTCCGACAACGGACACGACGTCGGCGCCGGCGCGGCGCAACACTGCGATGCCCCGCTCGTCGAACGGTTCGGCAATGACGACGCGCCCGAGAAGTGCAGGCTCGGCCATGGCCGACCGTTCGCCCGAGGTGCCATCCTCCCTTGCGTCGTAGCCCGGGTTCTAATGTCCAAGAACGGCGACCCGCGGCTCTCTATCCGGAAAATGTATAAGCTTTATATCAACGGCGCTTTCGTGCGCTCGGAATCCGGGCGGAGCGACCCTCTTTGGGACGGACGGGACTTTGGAGCGAACATCGCCCGGGCATCAAAAAAAGACGCTCGTGATTCTGTCGTTGCGGCGCGTGCGGCGCAAGTGAAGTGGTGGAAAACCGCTCCCGCAACGCGTGGCCTTATTTTGTATCGTCTCGCCGAGATGATGGAAGCGCGGCGCGATGAGCTGATTGCTCGCGTTCGCGAAGGCATGAACCTTTCGGAGGGGGACGCTCGAGCGGAAGTAAGCGCGGCCATCGATCGCACCGTGTGGTACGCGGGCTGGTGTGACAAATTTCCGGCGTTGCTTTCGGCGCGCAATCCGGTTGCGGGCCCCCACTTTAACTTCTCGACCGCCGAACCGATGGGTGTCGTCGCGATCCTCGCGCCCGATCGTTCGCCGCTGGCCGGTTTGGTTTCGGTTCTGCTGCCGGCGATCGCGGCCGGAAACAGCGTCGTCCTGCTTGCATCGGAACGCGATCCGAGAACCGCCATGGCGTTTGCCGAATGTTTGGCGACAAGCGATTTGCCTGCGGGCGCTGCAAACGTGCTCACCGGATTCCGCGCCGAAGTAGCGCCCACGCTTGCGAAGCACATGGACGTAAACGCCATCGTCTTTGAAGAAGGCGATGCGGAGCTCACACGGTCCATCGAACGCGACGCCGCTGAAAACGTGAAACGCGTTCGCCGATATCCCGAGCGGTCGCGCACGGAATGGCTCGCCCCCGACGCGCAATCGCTGCACGAAATCTCGTCGCTGTGCGAAATCAAAACGATTTGGCATCCTGCCGGTGCATGAAGAGACGGCTCGCCGCGACCTCATCAAATACACAAGGCTAATTTGGGATCGACGCTTGACGAGCGGGTCAAGCGGCAATCTCAGCGCGCGCCTTGATGACGGCGATCTACTCGTAACGCCCGCATCCAGTTCGTTCCAATCCGTCGCAGCGCACGAGCTGGTTCGCGTTTCTCCCGACGGCATCGCGCGGAATCCGGATCAGCACCCGACAAGCGAACTGCCCTTACACGTGGCCGCGTATCGCGTGCGCCCGGAAATCCGATACGTCATTCACACGCATCCCACGTTTAGTGTCGTGTGGTCGAAAACCGGGGGCCTCTTTCCTCGCGATACCGTTGGAGCGATGGAATCGCTGGGTGCGTGCGCTTGGACTCCCTATCGCAAAAATGGTACGCAAGAGTTAGCCGACCTGTGCGCCGTCGAATTTGAACGCGGAGCCGCCGTTGTCGTGATGGAACGACACGGACTTACGGCCATCGATGAAGTGCTCGATCGCGCGTTCGTGCAGACCGACCTCGCCGAAGAAGCCTCGCGCATTGCCTACTTTTCGGCGCTGCTGTTTTCTGGGCCGGAACTAAGGGAACGCTCGGAAGGCTAACGAAAGGCCTTCTTACGTGAGCTATCGTCTTCCGGCACACCAACGGTTAGCCAACGCCCTCCACTATGGTGAGTTTCGGATCTTCTATCAGCCGGTTGTCGATTTACCGACCGGCTCGATCATTGGTGTTGAGGCCCTGTGCCGCTGGCCGCAACGGGGCGACACGTTTTCGCCGCCCGAGACCTTCATCACCCAAGCGGAAACCTCGGGATTCATCGTGCAGCTCGGGGATTGGATTCTTCGCACCGCCGTTCAACGCGTGCGCGCATGGCAGACGCAATTCAATCGTCCGTTGCATCTCGCTGTAAATCTTTCCGGGCGCCAATTCATGCACTACAACTTGATCAAATCGATCGAAGACGCAATCCGTGCCGCCGGATTCAGCGCGAAGTCGCTCGAGTTCGAAATCACCGAAAGCGTCGCCATGCATAATGCCGAGGACTCGATCGGTATCATGCGTCAGATCAAAAGCTTGGGCATGGACCTCGCACTTGATGATTTCGGTACGGGCTATTCGTCGCTCGCATATTTGAAACGCTTTCCGATTGACAAACTGAAGATCGACAAAGCGTTCGTACGCGACATTCCGAACGACGGCAACGACCTTGCAATCGTCACGGCGATTATCGCGATGGCGCATGCGCTCGGGCTAAAGGTGCAAGCCGAAGGCGTCGAGACGCAGGCGCAAGCCGAGTTTTTACGCGAGTGCGGGTGCGAGTTCGCTCAAGGCTACCTCTTTGGCCGTCCGCTCCCCGAAGACGAATTCGAAGCGCTGTTCGCCGGCGCGAGCATCCAACAACCTTAAACGTTAAGCGGCTCTTTACAGAGCCTTCGCATTAGGCCGCCCACGAAGACTAGCAAGCGGCACCTCGGATGTCGAAAAAGCAAGGCGGGGCTATTACTTCCTATCCTGGGGAGCTTTTTATGTTGAATCTTGCACGGTATCTACGGCTGACGGCAGCCGCGCTCGCCGGCGCAGCGCTTCTCGCCGCCTGCGGAGGCGCTGCCACATCGCCGCAACCGCCGGTCGCACCTGACGCGCTCTCCTCAACGCACCGCTTTTCGCTTGCAACGCAGTCCGTGAAGATGGAGCAACGTCCGTCGATCACTTCGCGCGACGTCATCTATTGTCACGGCGGAAAACGGTCGTGCGACAACTTCCATCTCGTCACGCCGGTCGCCGTTAACGACGATGGGACCTTCGTCCCGGCCGGCTCGACGTGCGACGATTCGATCTTCGATGCGCCGTGGTACATCGCCAACGGAAGCTTTACGCTTCCGCTCTCGCCGCAAAGCGTTGTTCCGTACTGCACGCCGGCGAAAAACGCCGTGCTGCCTACGCCGGCGCCGGGCGCGGGATATTATCTCGTCAAGGTCGATATCGGCTGGCTAAGCTTGAAGGTTGGCGCGCTCGCCGGGCCGTCGGTGATGGGCAAGGTGGGCGGCGGCATCGCTGGCAACTACGGCTGGGATTTGCCGGCAGTTGCGACGGACGACGCATTCCAAGACGGGCATCTCTATGCGTTCTTCATCGCAACGTATAACGCCAATCTCTGCCCGCTCCCCGTCGCTGCATCGTAACGGCCAGGAGTAACAGCCCCCCGCCTCAAAGCGAAGGAACCGCCTGGAGAGGTGGCAGAGTGGTCGAATGCACTCGCTTGGAAAGCGAGCAGACCTTCACGGGTCTCGGGAGTTCGAATCTCCCCCTCTCCGATGTAGAACAAAAATCGCCGCCACCAACGCGGCGGTTTTTGCTATCTTAGGGCCTATGGCGACCATTTTGCTGCAGACTACGATCCCGTATGCGCAAGACGATTGGAACGTTGAACGTTTCACGCTCCTGCGCGACGAATTGATTCATGCAGGCCACAACGTCATCGCACGCGATCGCGAGCCCGGCAAAGACGGCGACGACCCGATCCTTTCAACGCTGCCTGAGCGCGCCATCGATGAACTCTGGCTGATGGCTGTCGATACGGGCGACGGGCTTTCTCCGCGTGACGTTGCGGGAATTCTCGCGTTTCGTGAGGGTGGCGGGGGCGTGCTAACGGCGCGCGATCACGGCGATCTCGGGGCGTGCCTCCGCGAACTCGGATCGTTGGGGATAGTCAATCACTTCCACAGTCACAATCCCGAACGCGATCCCGAGCGGCTTACTGCCGACGATCGCGACAATCCGAGCATCGATTATCCGAACTATCATTCGGGCGCCAACGGCGATTATCAGCGCATCGAGATCGTCGAGCCGCTCCACGAATTGCTCCGCAGCGATCGCGCGCCGAACGGGCGCATCGAGTTTTTCCCCGCTCATCCCCATGAGGGCGCAGTCGACGTACCGGCGGACGACGCGCTTTGCGGACGGGTCATTGCGCGCGGCAAAAGCGCGCAGACCGGACGTACGTTTAACTCCGTCGTCGCCATTGAAGGGGAGCCGTGCTCCACGAGCAGCAGCTCGATGGGGCGCGCGGTGGCGGAATCGACGTTCCATCATTTCGTCGATCTCAATTGGAACACGGCGAAAGGCAGCCCGTCTTTTGTTACCGATAAACCGGGACATGGAATCGCGGACGACCCTGAACGCTTCGAGATCTTCAAAGAGTACGTGCGCAATATTGCGCGCTGGTTAGACCCCGCATCACCTTAGCGTCCGGGTACTTCGTGGCTCTCCGTAACGTCGTGTCCACATCATCCCGGAAGATGCGAACGCCTACGCGCGCGTCGATTGGAACCGCTGTTCCGTCGGTGCAGTCCCGGACCAAAAGCGCTAGCCTTTAACGCCCTTCAATCGTCCCGCCGATAGCGGCAATGACGGCATAAATCAAAAAGTAAAAGGACGTGGTACCAAAACTCGCGCCGGCGAGCGCGGCCCGAACGAAGCCGGCAAACGCCATGTCTAGAGTGTTAGGTGCGGCGCTTCTTCGGGCGCGACGCCGTCGAGGTGGGCTAACCAAAAGTCGAACGATGCGCGTGCCTGTGCTTCCAACATCGCGTCGCCCGGAATCACTTCGCGATCGAGCTGGCGATGCAGTGTCGAACGTTCGCCGTAATTTGCGTCCATCACGACGTCGGCAGCAATGACGTTTTGCAGAATATCCGGCTCGAGGCGCGTGTCGGGAGGCAGCGTGCTGATCACGATTTCCGGCGGATTTTCATATGGCCACGGCTTGGCCTCGAAGCGCTCGCAGACGGCGGCGCTCTTCTTCTTGTCGCGTCCCCACACAAACGTGTACGCGTCGTTCTCTTGCAGTTGCGCGAGAATGGCGCGCGCCGTCGCGCCGTACCCGAGGACGCCGATGCGCTTCAGCGCGACCGATTCTTCGTCGATGGCGGCTTCGAGCGCGACGCGCGCGCCGATGCCATCGGTATTGTGGCCGAGGATCTCGCGTCCGAAAATGATGGTGTTTACAGCATCGGCGCGTTGCGCTTCATCGGTAAGCGTGTCGCACGCGCGAATCGCTTCTTCTTTTAGGGGATAGGTGACGTTGACGCCAAGGTACCCGTCGAGTTTCATGCGCCGCACCACTTGAATGACGTTGGCCGCCGGCACGCGGATGGCTACGTAGCTGCCGTCGATCTCGGCTTCGCGCAAGAACCGGCGATGCAGTTCGGGGCTGCGCGAATGCGAAACGGGATCGCCGATCAGCGCAAGTTTCATCGCGACGACGGCTTCTGCGGCAGCATCAATTTCTCGAGAAACCGGAAGACTTTTGTAATAGGGAAATCTTTCGCTTCGATGGGCTCGGTGAGCAAGGTATACAAGCCGCACATCTTCCCGGCAAGCACGTCGGTGAAGAGCTGGTCGCCGACGACGGCGATTTTTTCGTGCGGCAATTCAAGCATTCGAACAGCGCGCATGACGCCGAAAGGCAGCGGTTTGAGCGCATTGGGGATGCACGGAATGCGCAGCTGCTTGGCGATGCCGGTGACTCGTTCGGTGAAATTATTCGACACCATCACCATTTTAAAGCCCCGGTCGTGCGCGCGTTCAACCCACGCGAGATGATCGGCGCAGAGTTCCGTCTGCCGGAAGCCCATCAGGGTGTTGTCGAGGTCCACGATGAGACCCGTGATGCCTGCGGATTCGAGTTCTTCATGCGGCACGTCAGCAAGCCGGGTAACGTAGCGATCGGGACCGAACATGGCCACCTCCGTTTACCGTCTATCCCCGGTATCCTCGGAATGCTCCACAGGCTCTCCACGATGGCCGCCCAGCTTCCACCGGCCATCCTCCGATATTTGTCTGCATCCACAGGCCAGGCACAAGGAGTTGTAGAGAGCGACCACAATATCTTGTGCCAATGAGCCCGGTGTGACACAATAGGTGTCCCGTCGGGTTTGGCGTCTCCAGGGGAACATATGTTCGATGGAGAGAAGCCCACTGGTCCAGCAAGTCGCCAATACTATCGAGCAAGGAGCAGCTCAACATGAAGTTTCGCCGCCTTTATTCCGCGTCCGGCGACCCGTACGCGGGCCTCGTTTTCGAGCCTCGCACGTCTCGCATCGTCAACCCCGACGGTTCGGTGATTTTCGAAGCCAAAGACATCATGGTACCCACCGGCTGGAGCCAGGTGGCCGTCGACGTGCTGGCCCAGAAGTATTGCCGCAAGGCCGGCGTGCCCACCTCGACCGTCCGGGTTGAGGAAGACGGCGTGCCGGAATGGCTTTGGCGCTCTGAGCCCGCTCCGGAGGCCACGTTCGGCCCCGAGCGCGACTCGCGCCAGGTCTTCAACCGTCTCGCGGGCTGCTGGACGTATTGGGGCTTCAAGTACGGCTATTTCGATACCGAGGAAGACGCCAAAGTTTACTACGGCGAGATGGCTGCAATGCTCGCGCGCCAGATCGGTGCTCCGAACTCGCCGCAGTGGTTCAACACCGGCTTGCATTGGGCGTACGGCATTGCCGGGCCGGCGCAAGGACATTACTTCGTCGATCCGCGTACCGATGAAGTCATCAAGTCGTCGAATGCGTTTGAGCATCCCCAAGTATCGGCGTGCTTCATTCTTTCAATCGAAGACGATCTCGTAAACGAAGGCGGCATCTTCGACGGCATCGTGCGCGAAGCGCGTATCTTCAAGGGCGGCTCCGGCTCCGGCGCAAACTTCTCGAAGATCCGTTCGCATGGCGAAAAACTCACCGGCGGCGGCACGTCGTCGGGCTTGATGTCTTTCCTCAAAGTGTTCGATCGCGCAGCCGGCGCCATCAAGTCGGGCGGCACGACGCGTCGCGCAGCCAAGATGGTCGTGCTCAACGCCGATCACCCCGACATCGAAGAATTCGTCAACTGGAAAGTGCGCGAAGAGCGCAAAGTCGCCGATCTCGTCATCGGTTCGCGCATGCTGCAACAGCATATGAATGCCATCATGGCGGCGGCCGGCGACACGCGTATTCCGGAACACGCGCGCCTCGATCTTGCGCTGAATCCGCATCTGCGGAAAGCGTTGCGCGAAGCGACGCTCGCCGGCGTTCCGAGCGGCGCCACGCAGCAGGCGTTGGACTATGCGAAGCAAGGCTACACGTCGCTCCTCGTCGATCAGTACGACACCGGCTGGGATTCCGAAGCCTACGGCACCGTTTCGGGCCAAAACTCGAACAACTCGGTTCGCATTCCCAATGCGTTCTTTGACGCGCTCAATCGCGACGGCAACTGGGAGCTGATTTCGCGCACCAAAGGCAATGCCGTCAAGACCATCAAGGCGACGGATCTGTGGGAACAAATCGCGCTGGCAGCATGGCAGTGCGCCGATCCCGGCCTGCAGTACGACGACACGATTCAAGAGTGGCACACGTGCGCCAACGACGATCGCATCAACGCTACTAATCCGTGCAGCGAATACGTCTTCATCGATGATACGGCGTGTAATCTTGCGTCAGTTGAATCTCGTAAGTTCGAGACAACGCGAACGGCGGGTTCGATGCGGCAGCGCTTTGCCGAAGCGTCGCGCGTTTGGACGACCACGCTCGAGATCTCCGTTACGATGGGTCAGATGCCGTCGAAGACGATCGCCGAGAAGAATCACGGCTATCGCACGCTCGGCCTCGGCTACGCAAACCTCGGCACGCTGCTGATGCGCATGGGCCTTCCGTACGACTCCGAAGAGGCGTTCGGCTGGTGCGCGGCAATCTACGGCGCTGATGACCGGCACCGCGTATCGCACGTCGGCCGAAATGGCGCAACAGCTCGGCGCGTTCGAGCGCTTCGAAGCGAACCGCGAGCCGATGCTGCGCGTCATTCGCAATCATCGCCGCGCGGCATACAATGCGCCGGATGCGGAGTACGAAGACCTCACGCGTCAAACCGGTGACGCATGCGCCCACGCTCTTCACGCAAGAGACGTGGGCGCTCGCCCGCAAGATGTGGGACGACGCGCTCTCGATCGGTGAAGTCGCCGGTTTCCGCAACGCGCAAACCGTCGTGATCGCGCCGACCGGCACGATCGGGCTCGTGATGGACTGCGACACGACCGGCATCGAGCCCGACTTCGCGCTCGTGAAGTTCAAGAAGCTCGCCGGCGGCGGCTACTTCAAGATCGTCAATCAGTCGGTCGACGCCGCGCTGCATCGCCTGGGCTACAGCGACGAGCAGATCAACGCGATCGAAACGTACGCCAAGGGCACCGGCACGCTGGTCGAAGCGCCGCACATCAACCGCGCGACGCTGAAAGCGAAAGGCTTCGACGACGAAGCGATTGCCAAGATCGAAGCGGCGCTGCCGAGCGCGTTCGAGCTGCCGTTCGTCTTCAACAAGTTCGTGCTCGGCGAAGAGTTCTGCAAAGAGAAGCTCGGCCTCACCGACGAGCAGCTCAACGACTGGAGCTTCTCGCATCCTGCGCGACGGCCTCGGCTTCAGCAACCAGCAGATCGAGGAAGCCTCAGCGCACATCTGCGGGCGCATGACGCTCGAAGGCGCGCCGTATCTCAAAGACGAGCATCTCGCCGTCTTCGACTGCGCGACGCCGTGCGGCAAGTACGGTATCGCGCTACATCCGTCCGCTCGCGCACGTCGAAATGATGGCGGCCGCGCAGCCTTTCGTCTCGGGCGCAATCTCGAAGACGATCAACCTGCCGCAAACGGCTTCGATCGCCGAAGTCAAAGAAGCGTACCGCTACAGTTGGGAGCGCATGATCAAGGCGGTCGCGCTCTATCGCGACGGCTCCAAGCTCTCGCAACCGCTTGCAGCGAGCTACGACTTCGGCGGCGGCGACGAAGACGACGATATCGTCGCGACGCAGCAGCCGTTCCAACAGCCGCTGCAGATCGCCGAGAAGATCGTCTACCGCTACATCGCCAAGCGTCGCCGCATGCCGGAACGCCGCAGCGGCTACACGCAAAAAGCGATCATCGGCGGCCACAAAGTCTACCTGCGCACCGGCGAGTACGAGAACGGCCAGCTCGGCGAGATCTTCATCGACATGCATAAGGAAGGCGCCGCTTTCCGTTCGTTGATGAACAACTTCGCGATCGCGGTCAGTCTGGGCTTGCAGCACGGCGTGCCGCTCGAAGAGTACGTGGAAGCTTTCACGTTCACGCGCTTCGAGCCCAACGGCCCGGTCGTCGGCCACGAGAACATCAAGATGGCGACGTCGCTGCTCGACTACATCTTCCGCGAGCTCGCCGTGAGCTATCTCGGCCGCTACGACCTGGCGCACGTGCAGCCGTCGATGGAGATGGATGCGATGGGCGTCAACGCGGAAGACGACTACGTGGCCGAGGAACCGGGACCGACGAACGTGCGTCCGGCCGGCGTTGCCGAACAATTCCATCCGGTCTCGACGCATCTGCGTCCGGGGCAAACGGAAGCGCAACCGCAGTCGGCGCTCGTCCCACCGATCGCCACGCCGGCACAAGCGACTACGCGCGGAACTGTTACGTCACCCGCCAACGCTTACGATGCCCAAGACCGAAGCGATCAACGCCGCAAAAGCCAAAGGCTACACCGGCAACGCTTGCGGCGAATGCGGCCAACTCACGATGGTCCGCAACGGCGCTTGCGAAAAATGCGATTCGTGCGGATCTACATGCGGATGTAGTTAAAGTTGTCCGGTGTAATAAAATATGTTACAGCACCGCCCGAATACTAACTAGTAAATCATTCGGTAAAACGACGGGGCCTTCATTCGGAGGCCCCGTTTTTATTGCGCTTCAGGAGATTGTTATAATGTAACGCTTAATGTTACTCGTATGAGTACGTCAAATCAGCCGATTCGCGCGTAGAATGCATACCGTCAAGCGCTATTATGATCGCGTCGGGTCTTCACGCTTCACATCTTCCCACGTTAGCGATGCGGCTTTTCCTCGGCCATGCGACGACAACGGCACCCCGCCGGCTGCCTCTACGATTGCGGATTTCCACCGGCGGCCGGGAACTGGCGGATCGATACTCTCCAGCAGCAGCGTTCGAGGTTTACGAAGAGAACGAGTGTTCTAGCGGATCGCCTTTTCGCGCCGCACGAGACGCGACAAGAGAAACTCGGCTTCTTGGATTACGCTTGCGAGCCGCTCTAACCGAAATATCTCCTCGTAGATCCGCTGCAATGGGAACGATCCGGAGGCGTCACTCGTCGGGGCGCCTTTAGCCCCTAACAGGATTCTCTCCTAGCCGCTTCGTACAGCGTCGGAGCCATACAACTCGCGCAACCGCGGGGTTTGCATCCCGCTTCTCCATGTCATTGTCCAACGACGATATTCTCACCACGCTAGCAGAGCGGCGAAGGGTTTTTGAACGTTACCTTTCGCTTCCATCAGTGGAGGCGCTGCTGCAACAATCGCTCGAACACGGCGACGAATTTACATTTTCGACCTGTCCATGTTGCGGTTATCCAGTTCACAGCTGCGGTTCTTATCACGAGAACTGCGTTATTTGCGGCTGGGAAGACGACGGCCAAGATGACTCCGAATTTGCACCGTTCGCAGGCTTCTTCACGCCCGACGAAATAGCGGGCGGTCCCAACGGAAATTACTCGCTTACGGAAGCGCGCATAAACTTCGCCCGACACGGTCACATGTATCGCCAGTTCGATACGCGAATGTCGGAAGACAAGGTACAAGATCGCGAGCTTCGGGAGGCGTTAGTTTCCCACTTTGAATCGCTGTTACCAACTACCAGTGAATCTGCATTTACTAATATTGTTCCGTTGATAACAGAAGCGCGTCGGTCTATTGCAGAATCTTTCTCTCGCAGATATCTGAAGCGAATGACTCGCCTGCGCATGGAGCGCAATGACGAAGTCACGGATATCGCGACGTACAGCCGACGAGAAGTAACGCAAAGCGCGTCACGGTTGCGCTACGCCCAACGCGGCAATTTCCTTTGCATTGCGGAAGGCGACGACGGAGGTCAAACCTACTTCACCATTCCATCGCAGCAAGTAATGTGTTCCGCTGAGGAGCTGGCCGGCTTAGTCTTCGATGTCGACTACATGAACTGGGAGGAGCCGCAAGGTGTAAGGCTTTGGTTCCACCGCGTTGACATCGGCGAACATTTCGGAGGCGGAATGGGCGGCGCTCGTGCTACCGGTGCGTTTTGGATTCACGAAACTATGGCAGGATCTATCCTTGCTAACCGCATCGAGTCTGTGCTCCGTGGCGATAGGCTACGGGTCTGGCCATCGGGTTCGTCAGAATTTGGCAGGCCGAACAATCCGGCTGAAGTTGTCAACCTTCTCGATGAGGAAAGCGGAGACGCGCCCATCTTTGAAACAATTCGAAGCGCCGTCAAGTTGCAAAAGGAACAGGGCGCCGACGAAACTGCAAGACGCCTGTTTACTTTAATGCGAAAATTTTTAAGGGCCGCAGAGGCAAGGAACCGAATCGAAGCCGCTCAACACCTCTTAGACGCAGTTGATGCGTCCGTGATCGCGGACGCGCTTTATGACGCAGCCGCAGGAAACGTATCATTTCCGAGGTGGGGTATGTGGCGCGAATTAGCGATCTATACGCTAGCGCGGTTGGCTAAAGCCAACGGCGGGCGGCCTAGGGAAGCATTAGAAGCGCTGTCATCATCGGATAGCTGGATCGCATGCTCAGGCGTATATGTTTTTTCTAGGTACCTGAAGACTGACGATCAGCGCAGATTGTTCCGCCCAGACGTGTTTCGCGAGGAATTTGCAAGAGCGTTTCGCTCGTAAACTTAGCGCGCCATGCCAGGACCACGACACAGGAATATGTCCTGGTTGGAATACATACGCGTTACCAGTAAAGTACTCATCCCTTGACGTACGAAGGCGGCGCATAACGTGCCGCCCTTTTTGTTCGGCTAAGTGACGCGGACCAAAGTTCTGAGGGAATGGCGGCAGCCGCGCCGTAAGTACTCTCGATGGAGGCCGGCGCACCCAGCTCGACCCGCCTCTGGCGGCCGCTCCTGTTGATGCTCTGCTTTCTCAGCACGGCAATCAATTCGTATAGCCTCTTTACGATGTCCGTCGAGGCGTCTTCGGCGCTTGGATTTCAGGTTGAGCTCACGCCGAACCCCGCGTTGGCTCGTATCGCGTCCATCGATCCGCGCGGCGCAGCCGACGTTAGCGGTTTACGAGCGGGCGACTTAATTCACGTGCGCGACCTCTCTCCGGGCGATCGCTATCGGCTGTTCACGGGCGTCCATCCGCACGAGCAGATTCCGGTAGTTGTTACTCGGGGTGCGCGCACAACTCGGGTGCCATATCGCAGCGGCGAGAAGCCGGCGTGGCGCTGGGACACATTATTGTGGGCCGCGGCTTCTTTTTGGCTGCTCGGTTTTGCATTTTTGATCGCGTGGCGCCGGGCAGGTTCCCTTGAAGCTCGCATACTCTGCACGCTCCTCGCACTCATTCCCGCCGCCTCCGGTCTGCAAGCCGGAAGTTGGCTAACACCATCACCAGGCGTTGACTTGATAGGGGCGATGATTGGCTATGCGTTGACCGTCGCTCAACCCGCTTTGCTTGTGAGATATGCACTGATCTTCGGGCGACCCACTTCGCCGATCCGCGTGATACTCTCGAGCCTAACGTATGCGTTATGCGCCGCCGTTGCAATCTATGAGGCTGCACGCCTTGCCATGCTTTGGACTGGCAGCAAAGCCTGGGAGGCCCAAACGCTGGGGCCCGACTGGCACCTAGAGTGGGCCGCTGCACCGTATTTCTTGGCGATCGCCTGCGCAATCGCAGGAATTGTGGCGGCACGCGGAAAGGAGCGCGCGCGCATCGCCTGGTCAACGGCATCCGTTGGACTCTATTTGTTTTTCGGCGCGTTCAGTTTTTTGGCAGCCGGGATCTTTCCCACGTCGGCACGGGGGACGGCGCTGGTAGTTGCCTATGAATTCGACAACATCGGCTCGTTCTTAGCGCCGCTCGGCATGACGTACGCGTTGCTTAACCGGCGTTTGCTCGATATCGGTTTTGCACTGAACCGGGTGGCGATCTTTTCCGTCGTCTCATTCATCGTTGTTGGTGCGTTCGTGCTCGTGGAATGGGCGCTTGGCTGGTGGCTGCAAGAGATGAGCCATACGGCGAGCCTGCTTGCCGGCGCCGCTGTAGCGCTTGCACTCGGACTCTCGATTCACGTCGTGAGCGCGCGCGTTGAGCATGTACTGGACCGCGTCTTCTTCCGCAAGCGCCATGAGGACGAACAGGCGATTCGCCGTTTTGCGCACGAGGCGGCGTACATTAGTGATGCGCAAACGCTGATTGCGCGGACCGCGCAAGTGCTCGAGCAGCACGCGGAGGCGTCGTTTGCCCGGCTTGCGCTGGACGATGGCGCCGGCTCGTACGGCAGCGTGAGTGAAAACGATCCGGCAATTGTTTCGCTGCGTACCTGGCACCGAGTTGTTGATTTGAATCGAACGCAAACGCAGCTACGCGGAGAGTTTGCGTACCCGATGGTTGCGCGGGGCCGGCTAGTCGGGGCGCTGGTACTAGGTCCAAAGCGCTCGGAAGAAACGTACGCGCCCGACGAATCACAGGCTATCGAAGAGCTCGCACACGGCGTCGCAGCGTCTCTGGATGTGCTCTCACAAAAGCATGCTGCAGCCGATAACGGCTTGGCGACGGAAGTTCGGGCCATGCATGCTGCCATGGCGAACGGCTTTGCGGCGATCAATACGCAACTCGAGCAAGTGCGCCGCCTGAAACGTTTAGCTGATGAAGCACCGCTGTGAAAGCACGCGCCACGAATCGCCATTGCAGCGGCGATACGCGCACTCGAAGGGATGAAGGCCGTTAGCGACAACCAGACGCTAAGGCTTGGCGCGGGTAATTACCGCGCTAAGACCGTACTTTGCCGGGCCGCGAGGCCGAACGTCACTCCGAGGATGGACGGCGGATCATCGGCCACGATGGGTCGATCGCGGGATTCGATGCGCTGATGCAGACGTATATCGACGAAGGCCTCACCATCATCGTCCTCACGAACACCAACGGCGCTGCGCATCCGCTTGCGGCGAAAGTCGCGAAACTTTTAGCGCCGGTCACTGCATCGACGAACACTTTGTAACAGAAGGCGTGGTCACGAAGCGCCAGCGACACAGCGAAATCAGAATACTTCGGGAGTATTGCTCAGCCATGATGACAGCACTTACCTTAGCCGGTGTCCTCATAGGAAGCACGGCTGCGGGCGCCGGCAGCTTCACCGCCAAGATGAGCATTTACAACGATTTGCTCGGCGCACGGTGGACGTGCACGCTCGGAACGGCCAAGTACTTTGCCGCATACGACATAGGGCCGGGGAACACGCTGCACGGCCATCTGTACTCTCAGGACTCGACCGAGGACGCGTACTACGGTTACGATGCGCGACGCAAACTGTACTGGACCGTAAGCGCCGACTCCACCGGCGCAACCGAGTCGCAGACATCGTTCGACGGCGTGACGTTTCTCGGAACCCTCAGCGACGGCGGTACCGTGTCGAAGGCAACCAATGTGTTAGTTATTAACGGCGCCCGCAAGTTCGTCGTGCGAGCGCGCGGCTCCGCAGGCGGGCATCCCTACAACGTGACGGCTCCGTGTATGCGTTGAACTTGCTACTGCCCGGTGCTAGGGCGGCAAACTTTTTTGCCGGCCGGTGTCTATTTCGGACCACTCCGTTCGACGTGTAAGTAGAAGCGATTCAGCGACAGGAGACCACATGCGATTCTTGGTCATGGTCAAACCGAATAGCGCCGAAGTTGCCCGCTACGAAGCCGGCAGCTTCCCCAAAAACTGCGGCGAGAGCTTTGAAAAAATGGGGGCGTTCAACCAAACGCTCATCGCCGACGGAATGCTCGTTGAGATGGGCGGCCTGAAACCCACCTCCACGGGCGTCCGGATCGATTACGCCGGCACAAAGCCGCACATTATCGATGGCCCCTTCGCTGAAACGAAAGAGTTAATTGCCGGCTTTTGGTTGCTAGAGGCGCCCTCCAAGGAAGAACTCGTCCAACGCCTTTCGCGATGTCCCTTCGAGTACGGCGAATCGATCGAAATACGCCCTTTGTTTTCGGACGAAGATCTCGAAGCGTTCGTTTGAAGACGTGGGCAAACTTGTCTTCGGGATGATGCAGTCTCTGGACGGCTATGTCGCCGGTGCCGAGGCCGGGCCGCAATTGCCGCCACCCGGCGTTGCGCTCCATCAGTATTTCAACGAGTATGTCCGCGGCCTCGCTGGAATGCTGTACGGCCGCCGGATGTACGAGGTGATGCGCTATTGGGACGAAGATCAGCCGGATTGGGAAGCGGTGGAACACGATTTCGCCGCGGCATGGCGGGCGAAGCCGAAGTGGATCGTTTCACGCTCTTTGAAATCAGTCGGCGCAAACGCCACGCTTGTCGGTGACGATGTCGAAGCGTTTGTGCGCCGGCTGAAGGAAACGGTAGACGGCGAGATCGACGTCGGCGGCCCCAATCTTGCGCATAGCCTAAGACCGCTCATCGATGAATACCATCTATACCTTCGTCCCTTCCTGCTCGGCGGCGGCAAGCCGTTTTTCGCCGGTGCTCTTCCACCGCTCCACCTTATCGCCACGAACGCGATCGGCGAGGACGCCGTGAGACTGAAATTCGTCCCTGCTTGATGGCGCAAACCCGACGATGAGTCGTGTGATGCACTTGCACTAGCGCGGACCTTGCGTTTATTAACCCGGATGCGGCAAGATGAACTGGCGGGTCCTATCGCGGGAGAAGCACCGATGAGCTCAGCACTCTGGCGCTACTTTCTGACGCTGGCGGCGGTATTTGCGCTGTTCGTTGCATTTGTCGACCTTTTCGATCGGGACCGCTTCCCGGATGTCGGTTTTACTTATGATGCGGTCTCAGACCGGCAAGCCATTGTAAACAACGTTTTTCCGGGGAGCAGCGCCGCCTCCGCCGGGGTCAAGGCCGGCGATCGGATCGATGCGGCGTGGTTCCGAATTGAAAACTCCACCGGACCCGGCGCAGCCGGCGTTGCACGCGCCGGACAGCATTTGTCTTTTTACGATGAGCGCTTGAGCAGAGGCATCAGCGTTACCGCAACGCCCATTCCCACGATTTTCTCGCCGGCGCGCATATCCTCACACGTATTGCGCCTCCTCTGTCTGCTGCTCGCATTGGGCCTGTTCTGGTCCCGGCCGGCAGATCGAGCTGCACGTGCATTTGGCTTATTTCTGCTGCTCGATAGCATTGAAACGTTCGGGAATTCCGGATCGCGTTTTTTCGGCCTGGCCTTTGGTTATACCATGGGCGAGGCCCCGCTGCCGGTCATTCTGCTCTTCCTCGTACTCTTCTGCTGCTGGTTTCCAAACCGCTATCCAACGGATGGCAGACGTACGATTGCGCGAGTCGCTACCGCTTTTGGTTTGATAGCGTTCTTCCTCACGCTCGCATCGATGATGCACGCGTTAAACGGGTTCGAGCCGCACGTCTCCGGCAAGGTGTTAGTCGCCCTCCAAAACTACGGCTGTCCCTCCGTCTACGGAGCATTCGCGATTGCGGCACTTATTCTAGACTTCCGCACTTCGATGCAGTTGGACCGTTTGAGGCTTGAATGGCTTGCTCTTGGTATGGCCTGCATCGCGTACTCATACACGTCAGTAACGTGGTTCCCTTCACTGTTCACATCCGCAGGGGGCGCCTTTACCGATCTCGGGGATACTCTTTCCAACCTCGGCGAGGTCGTGGGAATTGTCTGCATTGTGTATGCGTTTTTCCGGTATCGCGTACTAGATCTCACATTTGCGGTTAATCGAGCGGCGGTCTTTGGAATGCTTTCAACAAGCATCGTCGCGCTGTTTGTTTTAGTCGAGTACCTTGTTGGCCACTATGTAGAATCGTACTCGCGCTTGACCGGAACGATCATCACGCTTGGCTCAGCCCTTGCAATCGGCGTTGGAATGCGCACCCTCCACCGGCACGTCGACGGCTTCGCCGACCGCCTGATCTTCCGCGCACGATACGAAGCCGAAGAGGCGCTTCGCTCATTCGGGCGTCAGGCCGCCTTCATCAAGGATGAAGCAACGCTGCAACAACGCACCGTGTTGGCGCTCACCGAGTACGCAAGAGCGGAACACGCTGCGCTCTACTTGGCGCGGAGCGACGGCGACTTTACGATGGGCGCTAGTTGGCCGGAAGGCTCTGCGCTTCCGCGTATTTCTCGCGACGATCCGACCATACTCGCGCTCAAAGATATGCGCACTCCGCAATTTGTGCATGACGGCAAGTCTACCATTACGGCTGAGCTTGTATTCCCGATGCTTGCGCGAGGCGAACTGATCGGCTTCGCTGCGTGCGGCAGCCGCCGTGTTCGAGAAACATACACCCCGGACGAGATGGAGGCCATGAGCTACGCGCTCGAACACGTCGCCGTGCAACTCGACGTGATCCTCATGCAGCGTTTGCAAGTGCAGATACGGGAAGTGCAAGAACTGATTCGCGCTTATGCAAGCCTTGGCGCCGAAGCTCCACGCGTCCTAGAGCGCATCGCCGCGGTTAGCGGTATTGGCGACGGTGAGAGCCAGCTTAGCGTGAAGAACCCAATACATGGCTAACGGAATTAGGATCGCAAACCGAAGCAGTTAGAAGGCCGCTCGCGGAAGCCTGAATCGTTCTTTAAGGCTTATACGTCCTGGCCTTTATCCCGTGATAATCGCCGGAGCGGCGTGCAGCGTGCTCTTTCCGTCCCGCCACACGCCGTAATGAAACTGCGAGTCCGCGCGCATCTGTGCGGAGCCCACGTTACCGCGATTGTCGATCGCAATAACCGCAGCTTGAACCTGGCTCGACATCGGATCGGTGCGTGCCATATGCCGGAGGCTATCCTCGCACGCCTGTTGCGGCGAAAGGCCGCGTCCCATTAACATGACGATCGAAAAGCTTAAACAGTAATTGGTCATCACATCGCCATCGCCGGTCGCCGAGGCCGCACCGACATTGTCATCTGCATAGAGCCCGGATCCGACCAATGACGAGTCGGCTACGCGGCCCGGGATCTTCCACGCGACACCGCTTGTCGAACAGCCCGCTGCTACATGACCTTTGCCGTCGTACCCGAGTAGACCGACAGTATCGTGGTTCACTTTGCTCGTGGGTGAGTGGCCGGGCAGCCAGTAGGTTTGATGGTGCGGATCGCGCTTCCACGCTTCCCAGGCCGCACGGGCGTCGGGGGTCAGCAGATTCGTTTCTTTGAATCCCATCTCGCGAGCAAACTTTAGCGCGCCGGCGCCGGCAATCGTGGTGTGGCGCGTATTCTCCATCAGCGCCCGCGCAACGGAAATCGGATTCTTGATCGAGTGCAGATTGCACACGCTCCCTGCCCGGTGAAGGGTGCCGCTCATAATGGCTGCATCGAGTTCGACCTCGCCATCTTCGTTTGGGTAGCCGCCGTAGCCCACCGTATGAATGTTCGGGTCATTTTCTACCGCATTGATGGTCCTCTCGATGGCTCCCATTAGCGAACCCGTTTTTGCCAAGACATCACCGGCGATGTGCAAGTACGGGAAACTGTCGCTCCACGTGTTTACAAAGACCGGCGAGGGATGCATCTGCGCTTCAGCACCGGCAGGAAGAGCAGCCGCCGCAGCTGCCGTTCCGGCGGCGGACGCGAGGAACGATTTTCGATTCAACAAGCTTTCGAACCACCATCTCCTATCGGCGAACCCGTGTGATGGAGGTTCGTATTCTTCGCACAAGCCGAAATCTATCCCGACTGTCCCTTGTGCTTCTTACGAAACATCCATCACAAAAAAGCTCGGAAATGAGCGGCGCGACGGGAAAGAGAGCGCATCTCGGGGATATAGGATCCACGGAGGAGCGGATGTCTCTCGATGCAATGAAGCTGCGCGTCTATCGTGACGGCAAGCCTATTCCAGGGCCGGAAGATTTTGCTCGCATTAGCGACCTTCTGCATGCGGGAGGCACATTTGTCTGGTTCGATGCCGTAGCGCCTTCCGTCCAAGACCTTTCGCTTCTTCAGGAAGAATTCGGGCTTCATCCGCTTGCCGTAGAAGACGCCGTGGTTGGCCATGAGCGTCCGAAGATCGAAACCTATGATTCCTATTGGTTTGTTATCGTGCATGCGCTCTCCGCATCCGGTGCGACACTAACGTTGCATGAAATGGCCATTTTTGCGAGCCGGCAATTCGTTATTACCGTTCGAAATTCTCCCGCATACCCGCTTGATGAAATTCTGCGGCGTTGGGAACACCAACCCGACACGCTATCTTGCGGACCAGGAACGCTGCTTTACCAAATTCTCGATACGATCGTCGACGGCTACTCCGCCATCACCGAAGCCGTCGAAACTCGCGTGGCCAGCCTTGAAGACTCAATAACCGAAGCGCGAGCGACGACCAACCTCACACTAGTACAAATCTTTGAAGCGCGGCGATCCGTTCAAACCATACGCCGGCACGTCGCTCCTATGCGCGATATCCTCGTCCCGTTCATACGCGGCGACGCGCAATTCCTAGAAGCGAAAGAAGCGCCCTACTATCGCGACATCGACGATCATATCCGTCGCGTGATGAGCCAGCTTGATGCTGCGCAGGACGTGGTGAATGGGACGCTCGAGCTGCATTTGGGCCTTGCCGCGCAGCGTCAAGCCGAGGTAACGCGCCAGCTGACGATTATCGCGACGATCTTTTTGCCCCTCAGCTTCATTACGGGCTTCTTCGGCCAAAATTTCGCGCATCTCGTGAACATTATCTCGTCCGAGCAATCGTTTTTGATTTTTGGCGTCGGCTCACAATTGCTCACACTCGGCGTCCTCCTGGCATTCTTTAAGCGCAAGCGCTGGATATAATCGTCACGCCATAAAGCTGCGCATATAGGGTGCCGTTCGACTCTCCGATGAGCGCGCTACGTCCTCGGGTGGGCTGCAGACTACGACCCGGCCGCCTTCCTCGCCGGCACCCGGACCGATATCGATAACCCAATCGCTGCCCGCGACAACGCGCATTTCGTGTTCCACGACGATAACCGTGTTGCGGGAGTCGACCAATCCGTGGAGCAGCGTTACGAGCTTATCGGCGTCCGATGGATGCAATCCGGTTGTCGGTTCATCGAGAACGTACAGGGTGTCTCCTCGCGAAGGTTTGCATCACGTGACGCCGGGCACTCGTGAAGGTGCCCATGTAGCTCGGTTCTTCTTTGCGTTTGAGTGCGCGGCGCACTTCGGGAGGCGTGAAACCAGCATAGACGGGTACCGTCGGCTGCTCCTCGGTGAACAGCAACCAGTCGCGATTCTTTTTCGGCAAGTCTTTCCACGGCTTGTCGACATCGATCCCCAACGTCGTCGCGATATCGCGCAAGTTTTGCCCGTGCCATGCAAGTGGCCACGCGGCGATGGCACGTTCCCGAATGGTGAGCGATCGATCCGGCACCATCGACTCTTCCGTCGCATCGTAGATACGCCCTAAGCCGTGGCAGCGCGGGCAAGCTCCGGCCGGCGTGTTGGGCGAAAACGCTTCCGCTTCGAGATGGGGTTGCTTCGGTGGATAGGCGCCGGCGCGCGAATACAACATGCGCAGGAGATTGAAAAGGGTCGTGACGCTGCCCACGGAGGAACGAGTCGTGGGCGTGCCGCGTTGTTGCTGCAAAGCAACGGCCGGCGGTAACCCGTCGATCTCGTCAACGTCGGGCACGGACATCTGATTGAAGAGGCGTCGCGCATACGGCGAAACCGATTCCAGATACCGCCGCTGGGCTTCGGCATAAAGCGTGCTGAACGCAAGCGAGGATTTCCCTGATCCGGAAACACCCGTAAATACCACGAGCGCATCACGCGGAATCTCCAAATCGACGTCTTTCAGATTATGTTCGCGAGCCCCGCGCACGCGCACGAATCCCGAATCGCTAGAACCACTCACCGCGACTCTTTACCCGGAAGGCGCCGCGCCGTTCCTTCCGAGCGGTATAGCGGAACCGAGAGCCCCGTTACGCGACCAGAGCTGGGCAGGTATGGCGGTTCCTAGCCCGGGGACTCGCTCACAAAAGCGATTTTCCGTCGTTGGACGAATGAATTCCACTCGACGAGTTCCACCAGAGGAGCGCCCATGTATCTCTTTTTGAAGCTCGTGCACCTCATCGGAGTTCTGCTATTCCTCGGAAACATCACCGTCGGCGTGCTTTGGAAGCGCAGCGCGGACCGCACGCAGAACCCGGTCGTCATGGCGTACACAATGGATTCCATCATCCACGCCGATCGCATCTTTACGATTCCCGGGATCGTCATCTTGTTGATCGGCGGGATCGGCGCAGCGGTTGTGGGCCACATTCCGATTCTCTCCACGGGTTGGCTGCTCTGGGCTATCGTCGCCTTTATTATCTCGGGCCTCGCGTTTGGGCCGCTCTCGCGCGCGCAACGGCAACTTTCAATCGCGGCTCATGGCGGCAATATGATCGACTACGAACGGCAATCCACCGCGTGGAATTTGTGGGGAACGATTGCGCTCGTCTTCCCTTTCATCGCGTTTGTCCTAATGATTTTGAAGCCGTCGCTGCCGGCATTCTGAGATGCCCGAGCTTCCCGATATCGAGACTTACCTCGATGCGTTGAACAGCCGAATCGTCGGCCAGCGCCTCGAACGCGTAAGAATCGGGAACCCATTTCTGTTGCGAACCGCCGAACCTCCGCTCTCGCAATTTGAAGGCGCAGTGGTTCGACGATTACGCCGCGTCGGAAAACGCATTGCCATCGGATTCGACGGAGACCTTTGGCTGGTGCTGCACCTGATGATTGCCGGACGTCTGCATTGGAGAGATGCCGGCGCACCGTTGAGCGGACGAGCGTCGCTTGCGGCATTCGATTTTCCGAATGGCTCCCTTGTGCTAACGGAAGCCGGTTCAAAGCACCGAGCGGCGTTGTCCGCGGTTCGGGGTGAGGCGGCCCTTCTGCAAATCGACCCCGGCGGCATCGACGTATTTGCCAGCACTTTGAATCAATTTCGCGACGCACTAACCCGCGAAAATCGAACGCTCAAAAGAGCGTTGACCGATCCGCGGTTTCTGAGCGGCATCGGTAACGCGTACTCCGACGAAATCCTTCATGCAGCGCAGCTCTCGCCAATCGCGCTTACGCAGAAATTGTCCAGCGAGCAATGGCGCCGGCTCTACGATGCAACGCAGCAAACATTACATCTTTGGGTCGACCGGCTGCGAGCGGAGTCGAACGGGAATTTTCCCGAAAAAGTGACGGCGTTCCATAAAAACATGGCCGTACACGGAAAGTACGAGCAGCCGTGTCCGCGCTGTGGTGCAAAAATTCAGCGTATCCGGTATGCCGATAATGAAACGAACTATTGCGCAGCCTGCCAAAACGGCGGAAAACTTCTCGCCGATCGCGCTCTTTCGCGCGTCCTCGGATTCGACTGGCCGCGCACCCTGGAAGAGCTAGAAACGCTGCGCCGACACTAACAGGCATGGTCACCACGGACTCGTGCGTTTATGCCATTTTCACGTTCTCACGCTATCGTGCATTTTTCTAGAAAGCTAGGGAGCATGTAAGAAGCATGAAGAGCATGAAGAGCCTGAAAATGGCCGTACTGCCGATCGCCCTGCTGGCCGCGTTTGTAAGCGTCGCGTCCGCCAGGAGCGATACCGGTACCTCCGGGAGTCAACAGCCCGCTCTCACCGTGCACATGCGGGGTTCGGCCTTCGATCCCCAATCAGCCACGATTACGGTCGGCCAGACCGTCCTTTTTGTGAACGATGACGAAATAACTCACAACGTCACGGCGGATAATTTTAAGTCCGGCGATTTGCAAGCCGGCAAAGGCTGGCGCTATAAGTTCGACCGCGCCGGAACCTACAAGTACGTATGCACCTATCATTCCTGGATGAAGGGCGAGATCACGGCGAACGCATTCCAGTAGGCTCGCTTCCCATGGTATAACGGCTACAACGATGCTTTGCCGCGGAGGTGGATGTCTTGCCCCCTGTTGCTTTCATTCGCGCCGGTATTGCCTGCTTGCTTCTCGGTCTCATCGCCGCGCAACCAAGCGCAGGCGCCCGCCCCCCATTGCGTGACGCCGTAAAGACGGAACTTCAACAATATCTGGCTCAGCGCGGGAAAATCGAACACATTTCGGCCGCGTCGGTGAGCATCAGCCGTACACCGGGGGATCCAACCCTCGACGTCGCTGCCGGCACGACGGCCTACGGCGGGAAAATCCCGGCTACGCCGGCCGATCTTTTCCAGATCGGCAGCAACACCAAAGCCTTCACCGCGACGATGGTGCTGCAACTTCAGGCGGAGGGCCGGCTTTCGATCCACGACACGGTTGGCAAGTGGCTGCCGCAGTATCCCGCCTGGAAATCGGTGACGATTCGGGACTTGCTCAACATGACGAGCGGCATCCCGACGTACGATGCGGTGCCGTCGGTGCTTGCAAACATTGCCGCGCATCCTTACGAGTTCTTGAGCACACAGCATTTGATCGGCGTGGTCTATCCGCAGACGCGCTTTAAACCCGGCGACGGCTGGCTGTATTCCAATACTGCATACCTCATGTCGCAGGTCATCGTGGAGCACATCACCCGCAGCGATTACGCCGTGCAATTTCATCGCCGGTTTATCGACGGCGGCCCGCATCTGCGCGACACCTACTATCGACCGGGACTCTATCCGTCTTCGATCACGAAACGGATGGTCGCCGGCTACTTCTACAGCCGCGATGCCGACAACCGGCCGTTGGCGCCGATCCTGGGACGCGACGTTCGCTCGTTCAACCTATCATGGACCCAAGGTGCGGGCGGCATTGTTGCTACGCCGCACGCCGTTACGGATTGGGTCCGCGCACTCTACGAGTCGCCGATGCTTACCGATCAAGGGCGCAAAGACTTGAAGACACTCGTCGCTATGGAGAACGGCAAGCCTATCGCCAAGGCATCGGCTACCGCTCGAGGCTTCGGACTCGGCGTCGGCGAGCTAGCCATGCCGAAGCTCGGGACGTTCTGGTTCTATGAGGGCGAAACGCTCGGCTATCGCATGGTCTACGCGTACTTTCCTGAAACAAAGATGGTCATTGCTTTGGGATTGAACAGTCAGCCGAACGCGAAAGACGACAAAATAGGACAACTCCTTTCGCGGGTCTATGAAACGGCGTTGAGGTATCAATGAGAAGCTTGTTTGTACTTCTCACCGTGCTTGCAACAGCCGCACCGGCGTTCGCTTCCGGCGAATCGGGCGTGATGGCGCCCATCCGTCAGTTCATCAACGGCTTTAATACCGGCAATATGCGGAGCGCCGTCGCGGCGTGCGATTCTACATCGTCGGTTATCGACGATTTTCCGCCGCACGTCTGGCCGGGACCGCGTGGCTGCGCCGATTGGGCGCGTGCCTATACAGGAATGGCGAACTTTATGAGCATTACAAGCGCTCGCGTCATTCTTGGCACGGCACGAGACTTCAAGGTGACGAAAGATCGCGCGTATGTCGTATTGCCGGCAGCATTCACGTATAAAGCTCACGGAAAGCCGGTCACTGAAAATGGGGCGCGCTTCACCTTCGCGCTCCGAAGGGTGGGAGCCGGTTGGCGCATAACCGGCTGGGCGTGGACGACGCACTAACCGAAAAGGATCGCACCGGCGAGCGCGATCGTCTCGCGGCGCTCGGATACCGCCAGGAATTGTCAAGAGTGCTATCGCTCTTTGACAATTTTTCCGTAGCATTCAGTTACTTGAGCCCGATGGTCGGCATTTATTCGTTGTACACCCTTGGGCTTGGGACGGGTGGCCCGCGGTACATCTGGACGATTCCGGTAGTCGTGGCATGCATGATGCTGGTCGCGCTCGTGTTTGGCGAGTTGTCCAGCGAATATCCGCTCTCCGGCGCGCTTTATCAATACGGGAAGTACAATGTCGGGCCGCGATACGGTTGGTTCGTCGGGTGGATCTATGGTTTCGCGCTCCTGGCAACGGTCGCATCGGTTGATTCGGGCGCCGTGGGGTACGTGACGTCGCTCTGCAACATCTGGTTTAAAACGCATCTCAACCCGGCAAACAACGCCGCAATTTTCGTGATAACGGGCGGCATAATCATCTTCTCGGCGATTTTGAATTCCGTCGGCGCAAAGATCATGGGGCATGTCGCGCGTTTTGGAGTGTACGTCGAAACGATTGGAACGTTCGGCGTTTTCCTCGCGCTTGCCATCCACGGCTTTCACCAAGGGTTCTCATTCACATTTACCACGCAAGGCGCGGAGGCGCTCACGAAAAATCCGCTCGGTTTGAATTTCGGCGGCAATTGGTGGACAAGCGCGGCTCTCGTGGCCATTCTCGCTAACGTCTATATTTTCTACGGCTTCGAATCGGCCGGGGACATTTCCGAAGAAACCGTGGACGCACAGCGCCAGGTTCCTAAAGCGATGCGAAATGCGCTGCTTTACGGGGGCATCGCGTCGTTCGTCCTTGTCCTAGGCCTGCTGCTCGCGACGCCTTCTTCCGGAATCGCTCCGGTCGTAGCCGGCGGTATCAACGCGATTCTCGGAACGTTGCCTGGATGGCTGCAACAATTCTTCTTGGTCATGGTCATCGTCGCGTTCTTCAGCTGCGGCACCGCCGTTCAAGGCGCGGGCGCACGTGTGGCGTTTGCGCTCGCACGCGACGGCGCCTTCCCTTCAGCGCAAAGCTCAAACAGATCTCGGAGCGGCACCGCACGCCGGTCAATGCCATCCTCGTTGGTGCGATCGTTCCGTTCCTATTCTTGCTGCTCGTTCTCGTAAATCCGAGCAAGCCGATTCATATCCTTTGGTTTGACTATCCGGCAAACGTCACCGCTCTCTATGCCCTCGTTTCGTTTGCGACGTCGGGAATCTATCTCGCCTTTTTCCTTACCGTCTTCGGTGCGCTCGTCGCGCGCATCCGCGGATGGAAGCCGAGCGGCGTGTTCATGCTCGGCCGTTGGGGTTGGATCGTCACTATTGGCGCCGCAACGTATCTGTTCTTGATGTTGCTCAATATCGTTTGGCCGGGGCCCCTCTCGGGTGGACGGGCAATCTTCAACTACGGCTGGATCACGCTCTTGATCATGCTCGTCATCGTCGCCGCGGGCGCACTGTACGAGCTCATTGCCAGACCCGATCGAAGTGCCACATGGCGCCGCATCGAAAAGCCCGTCCATGAGTATGAAGCTTAGCGTTCGAAGCGCAGCGAACGATGCCGATTTCGACCGGTTCCGGGAGCTTCTCGTTGAATATGAAGAGAGCTTAGCCGAAGATCTGCGCCATTCGGACTTCGCCGTCGAACTGGCCGATTTGCGCAAATACTACGGCCCTCCGCACGCAGGGTTCATCGCCGACGTTGACGGCGCGCCTGCGGGATGCGTTGCGCTCTGTGAACTCGATCGACAGACGGCGGCGGTGAAGAAAATGTACGTTTCGCCGGATCACCGCAACATGGGCGTTGCGCGGGCACTAATGGCGAGTCTGCTGGAACTTGCGCGAGAGCGAAATTACGATCGCGTCGTGCTCGACACCGACCGGACGCGCCTTGCGCCGGCGTACCGGCTTTACCAGTCCCTTGGATTCACCGGCAGCGCGCCGTATGGCAGGGTCGAGTATGCGTGCCCCACATTTATGGAACTGCGTCTGCGAAGGAGTTGAGCAACATTTCCGTTACGTGCGTCATGCTCGCACCACATGTGCCCTGATCGCAGCCTTCTTCGTTCGTTGGATTCGCCGGTCGCACGGCGGCAGCAGCGGCTTCGACTTCCATAGGAACTCCAGCGAGACGGCGGCCGGAATCGCGCCACAGGCTAAGAATTGGCGCCGCGTTAGGCAGAAATCGCCTATACTTGGCACATGAGAAGCACAAGCGCTTGGCCGGATTTGCCGCTCGGTTCATGGCGTGACACGTGTGACACGCTTCACATGTACACGCAGATCATCGGCAAGATCCGCGCCGCCCTTTCTTATCCCGAGCCGGAGTGGGCGCACGTATCGCTGCGTGTAACGCCTCGCGGCTTGAGCACGGGCATGATTCCGTACGGCGACCGAGGGTTTGAAATCGAGTTCGATCTAAACGCGCACGTTCTTCGCATCTTCGATAGCGATGGCGCCACGCGCGAGATCGACTTGGGCGATCGCACGGTGGCTGATTTCTACGCCGAAGTGACGGAAGCACTGCGAACCTTAGACATCGCGGTGAACATTCGGGCAATCCCCGACGAGGTAGCGCAGCGGATCCCGTTCGATCGCGACACCACGCATAAGACCTACGACAGAGAACGCGTGAATCGCTTTTGGCGAATCCTCGTGCAAGCCGACAGCGCGCTCAAAGAACATCGCGCACCGTTCCGGCGCCGTCACACGCTTGTCCAGTTCTTTTGGGGAACGTTCGATCTTGCGTACGCGCGCTTCTCCGGACGCCCGGCTACGCCGCCGAGCAACGACGTCATCATGCGTGAAGCGATGGATGCTGAAGAAATTTGCGCGGGGTTCTGGGCCGGCGACGACCGTTATGGAGAACCGGCGTTTTGGGCCTACGCATATCCGCGCCCTGATGGTGTCGCGAATGCAACCATCCGGCCAGACGCCGCTCGCTGGCACGAGGAACTGGGACTTTTCATTTTGCCGTACGAAGCGGTCAGAACGGCGGTCTCGCCACGCGAAATGTTACGGGATTTCTTCAACAGCACGTACGACGTGTGCTCGAAGCTCGCAAAGTGGGACGAGGCTTAGGGCTGTTGAGCCCCCACCGCTAGACGGACACGGGCTTTCCATCGGCGGTATAGGAAGAACCCCGCAATGACCATGACGGCGAGATACGGTAGATAGACCACAAGCCAGGTGATGAGGGCAAGTAAGTCGAGCGTCGTTTGCGAGAGCGAATCAAGCGCCGCGAGCCACGCATTTGAGAGTTGTGCGGCAAAGCCGGGCTCGACGACGGTAGCGTTCGCTTCCGATGCGACACTGATGTCGACCGTCGCATAGATCACGCGATTTTGCTTGAATTTCAAGTCTGATTCGAGCGTCTCTATATTCTCGCGAACTTGCGAGAGCTGATTCTCAGCATTGAGGACTTCACCAACGCTCCCGGACCGCTCCATGATCCGCAAGATGTCGGTTTCCGTGCGCCGCAGATTTCGCAGCCGCGCTGTCGAGTCCGTAATGTCGGACGTCAAATCTTCCGCGCTAACGGAGGACTGCCGAACCGTTCCAAACCTCGCCGCCTGGGCCATCGCGTCGTCGAAGTGCGTTGCGGGCACCCGCAGGCTGACATCGGCGCTCGATCTCGATGCGACGTCTCCGCCGTTATCGAACGTCATTGACGAGACGTCGCCGCGTTCGTGCTGCGCCAACCGCGAGAGTAGCGTGACGGTTGAATTCACGTTACTGACGAATAACGTGATGCTTCCGGTGCGCGCTATTAGCAGCCCATCCGACGCCCCGGGTGTGTTGGCAGTGGCACTCGTATTGGCATTTGGAGCGTTGGCTTTCAACTTCGGACCGAGGGTTACCGCCGCATATTTGCGCGTTAGACTGACCTTTTCGACCTGACCTGAGCCATCGGAATGAAGCGCAATTTTCGGAGCAAGCGCCATGGCCGCGGCTAATACGATGAAGACCGCTAGAATGATCGCCGCGATAGGTCCGATCGCCGCTCGTTCGTTCATATGCGCATAACGCTCCATGCGGCCGATTTCGTGACCGCCTGCTATAATGACGCCATGAAACGCACAATGCATGCGCTTATCGCGCTTCTTTTTGCCTGCACCGCGGTTGCGTCCGCGGATCAAACCCCAACCTACTCCGGTCCGCTGAGCCCCACTGAAGCGTCGTTCGTCGCGTCGATTCAGAAAGATTTGATGCAACGTTTCCCGACCGCGGCCGATGCCGAACGCGCCGGTTACATTCGTTACACGAACGAAGACGAAACGGGCGCCATCAGCTATGCAAACTTTCAATGGAACTCGAGCGACCCGCAACATCCAAGCCAGCTTTGGTACGACAAGAACGGGAAACTTCTGGGTGCCGATTTCTCCTCACCCGTGACCGGCACGACGCGGCCAACGCTTTTCGGCGTGAACCCGGGCCGCCTTTACGAGTTTGCCGACCACGTGCATTACGTGCTTGTAGATGCTTCCGGGAAGCGCACTTACGACCACTACATCATGGCCCCCAAATATAAAGCCGCCGGCGGCGACCCCGCCCATCCGACAGCCGCGGATCTCGTAAAAATGGGCAAGGCAAAAGATTCCAAAGAGGTCGCAAAGGTCTTCGACATGCCGGAGATTTGGGACATGATCGTGTGGGTGAGAGCAAATCCCAGCGGTGCCTTCGCTGAAAAAAATCCAGCGGTAAAACCTTAGCTTAGACAGATCTCCCACGGTGTGCGTCCCGGTGGTACAGTAGCAACTATCCCGACCTCTTCCGGCATCATTTCGATGCAAACGGAGGACCGCTCGCTACTATGTCCACCATACAGAACACCGTAGACCAGGACAAACTGATGTCGTTGGTCTTTCAAATCGTCGGCGATTGGGGCGCCGCATGGACCGTACCGCTCACGCGCATTGGCGAACGTCTTGGTCTCTACAAGGCGCTCGCCGAACGCGGGCCGGCTGCTTCCAAAGAAATCGCCGAGGCCACCGGAACTTCGGAGCGTTACGTCCGCGAATGGCTTGCCCAACAAGCCGCAAGCGGATACATCGCCTACGACACCGCGACGCATCGGTATTTCATGACGCCGGAGCAAATCAAACTGCTTGCCGATGAAACGAGTCCCCTTTATCTGCATGGCATGTTCCAGCTCATGGAAGCGGCGTTCAAATCAGCACCCGAGATCGAACGCCGCTTTGTGACCGGAGGCGGGTTCGGCTGGCACGAGCACGATGCCGGTCTTTTCGAAGGCACCGAACGTTTCTTCAAACCCGGCTATGTCATGAACCTTATCGACGTGTGGCTTCCGGCACTCGACGGCGTTATGCAGAAGTTGCAAGCGGGAGCAACGGCAGCAGACGTCGGCTGCGGACTTGGCGCAACGACGATCATCATGGCGAAGAGCTTCCCGCAGTCGCAGTTCGTGGGCTTCGACTATCACGCGGCCTCAATCGAGATGGCGCGGGAACGCGCTGCCGCGCAAGGCGCGCCCGCGAATCTAAAATTCGAAGTGGCAACGGCAAAGTCGTTTCCCGGTTCGGGCTACGATCTTGTAACGAACTTCGACTGCCTGCACGACATGGGCGATCCCGTCGGAGCCGCGGAACACGTTTACAAAGCGCTAGACAAAGACGGCACGTGGATGGTCGTCGAACCGTTCTCCGGCGACAGGGTCGAAGACAACTTTACGCCGGTGGGTCGCATGTTCTACGGTGCGTCAACGCTCCTGTGCACGCCCGGTTCCCTTTCCCAAGAAGTCGGCGCCGCGCTTGGCGCTCAAGCCGGTGAAACGCGCATTCGTGACGTCACCGTACAAGCCGGCTTCACGCGATTCCGCCGGGCGACCCAAACGCCGTTCAACATCATTTACGAAGTTCGCCCGTAGGGGTCCAAGCCTCAGCGGCGGATCACGACTTCGGTCGGCGTGCTGACGCGTCCGTCGTGCAGAACCGTTGCGCACGTCACATCGACCCGAGCGCGCTCCCCTAGCGTAAAGCGAAGGGGCGCCGCGTAAAGATGTGATGTCGCACCGGGTTTAGTTCCATCCATCGTGCAGCGGATTTCCGCTGCACGGACGGGCGTGGTCGCCGTTACCATCGCTGTCGGATTTCCTGTTTCCACCTCCACCGTTCGCATGGACGGATTCACGTTGCTAAGACGCAGATCGCCGGCGTTCACGGTCAGCGTGGGGTTCGGGATCCGAAAGTTCACGTGGTGTTGCGTGAGCCAGGCGTACTGCATGCCGCTCCGCCGCTCGAAAGAGTCCCAATCGCGACCCTCCGGAGAGCTCCACGCTACCTCCGCTAATGCGAGCTCTCGCGGCAGCAGCATGTAAAAAAGATACGAGGGATCGGCGATATATTCCGTCCATAGATTTGCTTGCACGCCGATCACATGCTTCGCCACCGTGGCCGGCACGTTTCTGGGAAGCGGATCGAATGCATACACATCTTGGAGACGCGATAGACCGCCGATTGCCTCGGGTTCGTCGTTTTGGTCGCCTTGATAGGCATCGAAATAGAGGGGGCCGTTTGGCGAGAGCACGACGTCGTTTCCATGTTGCGCCGCCTTGACGCCGCGCGCAACGCTTTGCCACGCCATGACGGTAGCCGAAGTGCTCACACCGCCGTCCAGGATTTCGTCCCATCCAACCATGCGGCGTCCGAAGTGCTTCAAAATGGCCTCGATGCGACGATCGAAATACCCCTGCACTTGATCGTAGGTGGCCAAGTGCTGCCGTTGCATGAGCGCGCGAACTACGGAACTATGCTGCCACTGGTCCTTCGGCGTCTCATCGCCACCGGCATGTACGTAAGGTCCCGGGAACAGCTTGGTCACCTCCGCCAAAACGTTGGTGAGAAAATCGAAGGTCTGCTCCGTGGGGCAGTAGAGTTCGTGGCTTACACCCCATGTTTCACGCACTTTGACCTTCGGCGACCCGCATGCGAGCCACGGATACGCGGCTACGGAGGCGTCGGCGTGGCCGGGCATTTCGATCTCCGGCACGATCGTCACGAAGCGTTTGCGCGCATACTGGACCACTTCGCGTATTTGGTCTTGGGTGTAGTAGCCGCAATATTTCTTTCCGTCGAACTCGGTAGCGTCGTGGTCGAGCTCCGTTTCTGCGCGACACGAACCAACCTTCGTCAATAGTGGATACCGTTTTATTTCGATGCGCCAGCCCTGATCGTCGGTCAAATGCCAATGAAAAACGTTGAGCTTGTAGCGTGCCGCCACATCGATATATCGCTCGACGACGGAGACCGGAAAGAAATGTCGAGCGACGTCAAGGTGAATTCCGCGCCAGGCAAACCGCGGCGTATCTTCGATCTGCAGATACGGTAATGAAGACCCGCGCGCTTCGATGATTTGTTCGAGCGTTTGCAGCCCGTAAAACAAACCGGCACCGCTCGTTGCCGAAATTGCAACGCCGTTGCCTTGAATCCCGAGCCGGTAGCCTTCTTTGCCGAGTCCGGCATCTTGGACGATGGAAAAGCGCACGGTGGCATCAGTGCCTTTCACGAGGTATACAGTAGCGCCACGCGAGCGCAAGTAGTTCATTGCGGACGAAGCGGCAGTGAGCTCATCGGGGCTCTTGCCGTAAACACTCCATTGCCCCGGTGCGTCAAAGACACCGTCGCTCGTTGAGATGGAACGCGGCATTGGCACGAGCCCGAGCTCGTCGGTCGACGGCTGGGTGTCCGGTGGCGTTGCCGCGTTTGCGCCCGCGGTGAACGCGGCCGTCAACAGGAGCGTAAATACGGCACGTCGACTCTTCATACGCACATCCTCGGGGGGGCGATGGACAAACCGGTACTGGGAGCGTTGTTCGAACGCGAAATTCGCGAGCAGCCTGAAGTATGGGAGCGCCTCGCCGAATCGGATAAAGCGGTACAGCTGGCCGAAGCACTCGACAATGAAATCGTTTTGGTCGGTAGCGGCAGCTCCCTGTTCGCAGCCCGGCTCGGCGCGCTGGCTCTACGGCGCCGTCGCATTCAAGCGGTGGCACTGGCAGCTACGGAAGCGCGCCTCGATCACGCCGCGTACGAAGGCCGCACGGTCGTTGCAATTTCCCAAAGCGGGCGTTCCACGGACGTCTTGAATGCCATCGAGGTCCTGCACCCCTCAAGACTGATCGCGCTTACGAACACCCCGGATTCGCCCCTTGGTTCTCGTGCGGACCTCACTATCGACATCGAGGCCGGCAGCGAGGTCGCAGTGCCGGCCACTAAAAGCGTGACGTCGACGATGGCCATTCTGCTCTGGGCCGCATCGCTGCTTGGTGGCAACGCCACGCGCGACCCTTCCGCATTGCTATGGACGGCACGCACGGTTAGAAAGTGGCTCGAAGAACGCGCCGGCCAGGAGATGTCGGGTCCGGCCCAGCGCATTGCGTTGCGCCGGCACGTTGTGCTTCTCGGCTCGGATTACGGCTGGCCGATCGCGCAAGAAGTCGCGCTGAAGTTGAAAGAGGCGGCTTACATGCATGCCGAGGGATTCTCCGCAGGCGAATTCCGGCACGGCAGCATTGCTATGGTCGACGCGTCGTACGCCGTTATCGGAATCGTCGATAAAGACGCATTGCCGGCGCTCGAACGGCCGATGCGTGACGTTCGAGAAACGGACGCCCTGCGTTACGTGATCGGCCGCTGCGACGTCGACGACGTTCCTAAGCTCGGGCCCATCGTCGAAGATCCATATAACACGCTCGCATGGCTCGTCACCGCGCAGATGCTCGCGTTGCACGTCGCCCGAATCGCGCATATCGACAGCGATCGCCCCCGTGGATTGACGAAAGCCCTCACCGGCGCATGAACGACGCGCCCGTCCTCGCAGGCGACCGCAGACTCATTCGCGGCGTCGGTTGGCGCGGCGCAATCTCAATCAACCTAATCTCGATGATCGGCATCGGCCCGCTCATCACCATTCCGCTCGTGCTTGGCGCATTGCACGGGCCGCTTTCGCTGATCGGTTGGGTCCTCGGGGCGGCGCTCGCGTTATGCGACGGCCTCGTTTGGGCTGAACTCGGATCGCTATATCCGGGTTCGGGCGGCACCTACGGCTATTTGCGCGAGGCCTTCGGCCGTCACGGCTTTGGTCGCTTGCTTGCATTTTTATTCGTCTGGCAAACCGTATTCGTCGCGCCGCTGAATCAGGCGACCGGATACATCGGGTTCGCAAACTACGCCGGCTACTTGTTTCCGGCGCTTGCCTCGAATCCGGTCGCGATTAAGCTTGTAGCAATCGGCCTGGGGGTCGTGACGATGCTTGCGCTCTATCGCAAGATCACAACGATTTCCGGCACCGGTACGTGGCTGGCCATCGCTTCGTTCGTAACGCTGCTTTGCGTAATCACCGCAGCCTACACGCACTTCAACGCGCATCAAGCGTTTACGCTTCCGCCGCAAGATTCATTTTGGGCCGGACTCCGCGCCGGCCTTGGACAAGCGCTGATTATCGCGATGTACGATTATCTCGGCTACAATCAGTCGAGCTGCATCGGCGGAGAGATCATCGACCCGCCCGTTACCATTCCGCGCTCGATCGTCTTCTCGATTCTAATCGTCGCGGCGCTCTATATCTCCATGCAAACCGGCGTTCTGGGTGCCATCCCGTGGCAGTCCATCGTGCCGCTGGCCGACGGATCGCTGCCGGTGCTCGGGCAGCACGTTGCGTCGGCTATCGTCGAAAACGCTTTTGGGCGCGGGGCCGCAGCCGTCGTGACGGTGCTCGTATTGATCACGGCATTTGCTTCGGTCTACGGAAATCTGTTGGGCTATTCACGCGTGCCGTTCGCGGCCGCCGAGGACGGCGTTTTTCTTCCGCCGTTCGCACACGTTCATCCCAAGCTGCGCTTCCCGGACGTCTCGCTCATCGTAATGGGCCTTCTTGCTTTACCTTTCTGCCTATTCTCACTAGGTGACGTCATCAACGCGCTCACGACGGGCATCGTGCTCATTCAGTCGATCGCACAGATTGCCGCGCTTTTTGCACTGCGCCGGCGGGGCATCGCCGGACCGTACCGCATGTGGCTCTATCCGATTCCGGCGCTGCTTGCTCTTGCGGGCTGGATCTACGTTTTTCTGAGCGCCGGGCAATGGGCGATCGCATTTGGCATTGTAAGCTTGCTGGCGGGAGCGGCGGTCTTTTTCATCCAGGCCCGCGTCCGCCTGCAATGGCCCTTCGAAGGGGGCCGCTAACCCCCGTTCGGGGAACGGGTGCACCGTGAGGTTTCTAGCTGCTGCACTTAGCGTCGCGATCTTTTGCACGCCGCTTGTATCGCGCGCGGCCGACGTCGTTACGGTCGACGCAGCGAATGCCGTGCAGACGATTCACTCACGGGAAGCGTTGGGGTCGAGCGTCGACAAACAGCCGTCAGGCATGATTGGCTATCTCTACTCCAGCTCCAACGTGCGCCGGATGCTGGAGTCGGGATACGGCTGGCTCAGCTATCGCTTATTTACGGAACTCTCCGTGCAAGACTGGCACTGGAATCCTGCAGGCCACTTCAGCGCAATTACTGGCGGCTACTGGACGAGCGACGCCTCTGCCGTTCGTTCCGATATCACGGATTCATACGGATTTCGCTTGCCGCACGACGGATTTACGTCGGATGCCGGCAACAACCAAAGCTATTCACGCATCACCGACGGTGATCGCGCAACATATTGGAAAAGCAATCCTTACCTCACGAGCGGATTCACGGGCGATGATGACTCGAAGCACCCGCAATGGGTGGTGCTCGACTCAGGACGCGCTCAAACGCTCGATGCGATTCACGTAACGTTCGTACATCCGTATGCGCGCGACTATCGGGTCGAATATTGGACGGGTGCCGATCCGATGAAGGATCCAACGCACGGCACCTGGCGTGCGTTCGGGAACGGCATCGTTACGAACGCTACGTTAAACACCGCTTCGGCACCGCGACGAATTCGTGCCGGCATCCCGGTAAGATTTGTACGAATTCTCTTACAACGCTCATCGAATACGTGCGATACGCACGGCGACGCGGACGCGCGCAATTGCGTCGGATATGCCGTTGCTGAAGTTGCGCTCGGGCGGTTCGATAGCAGCGGAAACCTTCGTGACGTGCTCGTCCACCGGCCATGCGGCGGGTCTGCGAATGTTCCGCGCAGCTGCGGAGCGCGCCAGAGTCCGACCTACGTTTCGTCGGTGGATTCGTGGCACGATGCGACGAACCGCGTTACCAATCAGGCCCAGCCGGGACTCGATCTCATCGCCAAAAGCGGATTGACCGGCGGCCTTCCGGCGATATACCCGGTGCCGATGCTGTACAGTACGCCGGACAACGCCGTAAATGAAGTTCGGTATTTGCAAGCTCGAGGATATGCCGTCGGCGGTATCGAGCTCGGTGAAGAGCCGGACGGCCAATATGCCATGCCCGAAGACTATGCTGCGCTTTACGTGCAGTGGGCAAAAGCGTTGCGCGGTGTCGATCCATCGCTGAAGCTTGGGGGTCCGGTCCTCGCCGGCGCCAACGGCGATGTAGCGGTTTGGAGTGACGCTGCCGGCAATCATTCCTGGCTGAGCCGCTTTTTTAAGTATCTCCGGTCGCACGGCGCCATGCGCGATCTTTCGTTCATGTCGTTCGAACATTATCCGTTTAACGGCTGCGATAGCGGCGAGCGGCTCACGGCGGACCTACTGGATGAACCGGCGGTTATGGCGCGCGTCGTCCGTGCGGTTCGTAACGACGGGTTGCCGGCGGCAGTTCCAATGTACATTACCGAAGCGAACTTCTCCACGAATCCATATACGGCAACTCCGATGACTATCGAAGGCGCGCTATGGCAGGCGGACTTTATCGCGAGTGCACTCGAGAACGGCGTTCGAAAGGTGGCTTATTACCAATACGAGCCCGTGCCACTTTCACAGAATGCCGCTTGCCCCCAAGACTGGGGCAGCCTTGCCATGTTCGTAGCCGACGCGCGAGCACGAATCCACGCGCGCGCCGCGCAGTTCTGGGCCGCGCGCATGCTGATGAACCGCTGGTTTTCACCGGGAAATTCCACCGCTACGCTTTACCGGGCGACGTCAACCGCGACCCTAATGGGGCGGCCGTCCGTCACTGCGTATCCAATGCAAGGCCTCGATCGTACGTGGTCGCTTCTGCTCGTGAATAAAGATCCGAAGCCTCGCACGGTCACCGTGCGCTTCATCAACAATGGCGGCGCTTCACAATTCTCCGGCGCCGTCGAAGCGATAACGTTCGGGCCGCAACAGTACGTTTGGCACCGCCAAGGAGCTCTCTCAATTCCCTCACCGAACGATCCGCCGAAAGTGACGTGGCTGCGCGCGTCGCGCGCAACGCAATTCGCGTTGCAGGGACGCTCCATCACGGTTCTGCGCGGCGCGGTGGGAGATTACAACCGGTAGAGCCACCGACTTTTCGGCGCGACGGCGTAATCGAGCTGGAGGAGAACAATGAACGCGAGCGGTTTACCGTGCGCTAACGCGTAGGGGTTTGGGTTCCACGTGCGGCGCTGCGATTCGCACGAACCAAACCGCGGCCAGCGTCAAAAGCGCCGCATCATCAAGCGTGCCGAGCACGGGAATATCACCGAATACGTCTAGCGGAGAAACGATAAGCACGGCCGCTACGCCGGCGAGGGCTTTTAGCGAAACCGGAACGCGTGCGTCGCGCATAAGGGGTAGTACGCGCGGCAACGACTTACGGGCAGCGTTGAAAAGGCGGAAGAGACGCATGCCACTTCCTACTGCGCAAATTTGACGGTGTTTCAGCGAGGGGTCACTTGACCCCGAGCATGCGAACGAGGTCCATGCCGCAATCGGGCAGTTGGCTTATCGAAAGCACGCGTCGCGATAGTATGCCTCAACGGCATCTGCGCGGCTCGAGCCGTGCAACGCGAGCGTCTTACCGGTGCTAACGCGCTCGTCTACGAGGACTTAACAGGCTGGTACTACTTATCATTCGCCGGTCGGGTATGTTTCCGAAAATTCCTCGACCGCGTCGCGCTCGAAGCCATCCAACGGTTCTACCGCATGCGTGCGGTCCACATGCATTACGACGTCGAATTGGCTCGCGATATCAGCCTCGAAGTAATGGCTTTGACGTTCGGTCTGCGGACGATAGACTACGCCGATTGCGCGCTCGAGACGCTGTCCCAGTTGAGACCGTAATTCGGCCGGCGCATTCCGTAAAATGAGCGCAAAATCGGAACCCAGACCGGTGGTATGAAACAACTCTTCGAAGCTGCCTTCGATCGCCGGCTGCACCAAATGTTCGCTATGCGGCGCGTCCCAATCACTTGCCGCCATTACGGTTCCATCGTAAGTGGTCATGCCGATCGCCACGGCGTGTGCGCCTTTTCGTTTGCGTACGAGCTCACCGACGTTGAACTCGCCGTAGCTCGACATCTCTGTCGCGGCCGCGTTGCCAAGGTGCGAGTTGTGCGCCCAGACCACGATGCGCGGCTGAATGCCGTTCGATCCCAAATACTCTTCCAGCGCGTCGATGGTCTGGACCATATGCGAATCACGCAAGTTCCAGCCATTCACGCGTCCGGTGAACATCGTACGGTAGTACTCTTCGGCATTTTCAACCAGACGCGCGTTTTGCTCGGCAACGAAAAACGCTGCGGATGACCGGCTACGGTCTTCGCCTAGCCACTCCTTAGCCAATTGCTGCATCTCAGAGAGCTGGTCGCGAACTGCCTTAACGCAGCCATCTTCGTTGCCAAGCATCGCGAGATAGCCGTAACGCTGTGGATCGGGGCCGTAGCGGTCGAAGCATGAATAGCGCTCGCGAGCGCGTTTCGCGGCTTCGGGATCGACGGTATCCAAATACGCAATGACAGCGCGCATAGACGAGTGCAGGCTGTACAAATCCATGCCGTAGAATCCGCACATCCGGCCGGGATTCTCACCATTGTACGAGCGGAGCCATTCCACGAATTCCGCCGTCTCGGCGTTGCGCCACATCCAAAGCGGAAATCGATGAAAAGATCGCAGCGCCTCTTCTGCGGTCGAATCCTGGCCCATGCCCGAAGCGTAACGATCGACGCGCTGCGCGTCGGGCCAATCGGCCTCGACGACGACTGCGTTGAAACCGAAATCTTCGATCAGCCGCCGCGTCAAGCGGGCGCGCTCCCGATAGAATTCCGACGTGCCATGTGACGCGTCGCCGATCAATACGGTATCGGCCCTAGCAACCATGGCGCCGATCGCGACCCGGTAGTGCGTCTCGAGCGTTGCGGCATACTCCGCTACTGCATTCATCATTGCAGGTACTTGTTGCCAATTGACGTCGACTCGGTACATCGCTGATGCGTTTTAGTAAGCAGCGTTACAGACTCGAATGAATGAAGCAAAACCAGCAACCGGGCGGCGGGTTTGAAGGCCAGGTGTTTTACGACCGCACATCCGCCGAACACGCGCTCGCGCACCTATAGGTACTGGGCGGCGAAACGTTTGAATAATCGCTTACCGCATCGTAGCGAAAAAGCCGGAACAAGGACGGGACGATGCTCACGCGAGAACCGGCACATCGACGCTCGGGACGCAATCGACTGCTATGGTCGCTCGTTCTCTCTGCATCAATCAATGTGTGCGGTGCCGTCGTGCTTGCTCCGCTGCTTCTCCCGGTGCACGTGGAAAGCGGCGGTCGCAACGAAGTCCTCACCGTATCGAGATCCGTTCTTCGGATCGAACGCCGCGCCCCATCGCACGCGTCGTCGACGGCGAAACCCGCCGTGCCGCGCATTGTGCCTTCACCGAAGATCGTTGCGGCCGTAGCGAGCGTTACACCAAAGAGCATTGAGCCTCGCAAGCGCTCTACGCCAAAAATCAAGCAGAGAGTTCAAAAGGCGCTTATCGCCAAGCGAAGTTCGCCGCACTCGCGGATACGAATGCGACCGATTCCCATTCCCGCATCTCCTTCACTTAGCGCGCCGCGCGGTTGGGCGAAGCAAGACTACGGAAACATCGCCGAAAACGGCGTGACGCTGTGGTTGGATTGGCACCATCAAACCGCGCGATTCGTTCCGCGTTTGCTTTTGTGGCAACGGCGAGTCGAACTAGACGCGCCCGACCCGTCTTTGGACGGTGCGGTCGGCGACGTGTTGGACACACTACAGCGCGAAGGCGATAAGGTGTACGCAAGCCGAGCGGAAGCCGCGTGTAACGGCACGCGACCCGGTTGGTTCATTTCGTATGAAAAGCTCTACGACGATCCGCCGATGCGATACGAAGAAGCGCTTTTTGTCTTCGGCAAAACCGTCTATCGCGCAACCTACGTGCGTCCCGCCGATCTGCCCGAGGACCGAGACGCCCGCGAAGCGTTGCGCACGCTCTGTTAGCCAAGCCGCGCGGAACGGCGGCCGCGAGGTTGTTCGCTTCCGCGTTTTCACTCCCGGGTGCTTCGGGTAAGCCGCTGCTATGGCAGAGGTTTTCGGTCACCAAGGACAGACGATCCCGAATCGGGACAGTATGAATGCGCTGAATGCGGGCACCGCATTCACCTTAACAAGGGCGAGACGTTTCCCGCGGACCATCACCCCGAACGTCCGTGGACGCTCTACGTGCGGGACGAGTAGCTACCCGTCGTTGTCCGGCGCGTCGTTCGTGTGCTGGGCGTAATCGCGAGCATTGAAATACCAGTCGGGTAGCGCCTTCGGAAAGACGATGTCTTTGAAGACGTACTCGACGGTTTTTCCGTCGCCGTCGTAGGACGGGTCCGCAACTTCGCCGTGGATGTGCGTAATGATCGGCACGCCCGCAAGCATATCGAAGTCGATCGTGAAGAGAATCGGATACACCGGGCCGCCTTGGATGAAAAGTTTGTCCGTCGCAATGATCTTCTTTAAATCAAGCGTTTTGGCATCGACCCACAGCTCGCGCAGGCGGTTACGGTCGGGATCGCGCTTCGGCATGATCGAGACGTGAATGAGCGAGCCCTCACGCTGCACCGCCGTGACTCGGTAGTCGAAGTTTGCGCGAACGCGCACCGTCGCAATGATCGGCGGCATGCTCGCCTCGGGAGTCGGAACGAAATCCGGGGCAAGCGTATGAAGCGGCGCCGGCTCGAAAACGTCGGCCGTCGGCGGACCGGGATCGTCCGCAACGTTGAACATCGGCCGTTTGAATTCCAAGTTGCCGATTGCGCCGAGGTGGAAATGCTTGCGTTCCATCGCGGCGTGATCGTAGGAACGATACCAGATGTGATAGGTATACGTGTCGTTATAGTCGGGGTAGCCGTAGCTGGTCTGTTGCGACCGTTCCAGCGTGTAGATCTCGAAGGGCGGCGGCGGCCGGTGCGAGCGGAACCTGTTCCGGATCGCGATAAGGAGATCGTCCGGGGACGGAAATGGCGCCGGGCCGGCGGCCGCTACACGAGCGGGACTCGCATGGGAAGGTGCGGGCGTTAAAGCAAGCGCCGCTGCCGTTAGAGCCAGCAGCGAAAGCGCCATTACCGCCGCAAACGAATAGACGCGCTTCATTAGCGTATTCATACCGCGTTAGTCTGAACGAATCCTGATGACGAAATGTTACCGGCTCCTCATCCAGGCGCGCCCGGACATCGTTCAATTGAGTGAAATGCTAAAATCACTTGCGGTTTTCGCGCTCTTAGCGCTTACCTTGCTGTCCCCGGCGACCGCCCGGGCCGCCGCCGATCGCGCCGTTTTCGCCGGCGGCTGCTTTGGGGCATGCAGGCCGTCTTCGAGTCGGTGCGCGGCGTGCGCCACGTGGTTGCCGGTTATGCCGGCGGCTCCGCCTTGACAGCACACTACGAAATCGTAAGTACCGGCGCAACGGGGCACGCAGAGTCCGTTGAGATTACGTACGACCCGAGCATCATCTCGTTCCGCCGGCTTCTCGACGTCTATTTCTTGGTCGCGCACGATCCGACCGAACTGAACCGCCAAGGGCCCGATGAAGGGTCCCAGTACCGTTCGGAGATTTTCTACACGAGCGAAGCGCAACGTCAAGAAGCCGCGGCCTATATCGCTCAACTGCAGCGCAAACGCGTCTTCCCGGCGCCGATCGTTACGAAGCTCGAGGCGTACTCGACGTTCTTCCCCGCGGAAGCCTACCACCAAGACTATCTCGTGCACAACCCACAGAGCGGCTATATCGTGTACAACGACATTCCGAAACTGCGCGCGCTGCAGTCGAAGTTCCCAACGCTTGTGAACTTAAATGCTGCGCCGGTCAAGGCCGCTCTAACGCGGAGCTAGCCGGATAGCGCCGTCGAGACGAATCACTTCGCCGTTGAGCATTTGGTTCTCGGCGATGTGGCGCGCCAGCGCGGCGTACTCCGCCGGTTCTCCAAGCCGCGCGGGAAATGGCGTTTGTTTCCCAAGCGACTCACGCGCGGCTTCAGGCAAACCGGCCATCATCGGCGTATTGAAAATCCCGGGCGCAATGCCCATCACCCGGATCTGGTGTTGCGCGAACTCACGCGCGAGCGGCAACACCATGGCCACCACGCCGCCCTTCGACGCGCTATACGCAACTTGGCCGATCTGCCCGTCGAAGGCTGCAACGGATGCAGTACACACGATTACGCCGCGGTCCTGATTCGGCTCGGTTGCATTTTCCACGATCGCGGCGGCCGCCAAGCGGACGACGTTGAACGTGCCGATGAGATTCACCGAAATGACCCGCGCAAAGTGCTCGAGCGGTTGCGGGCCTTCGCGTGCAAGCGCGCGTTCCGCCGTGGCGATGCCCGCGCAATTGATTGCCCCGTGCACGCCGCCGAACTCTCGTTTCGCTAAGTCTATCGCCGCCTGAACTTGTTTCTCGTCCGTCACGTCGGTTTTTGCAAATCGCGCGGCCGATCCAAGCTCCGTTGCGACTTCCGCGCCGCGTTCACCGATGTCGATAATCACGACGTTTGCGCCGGCGCTCGTGAATTCGCGCGCGCACGCAGCGCCGAGCCCTGACGCTCCGCCGGTAATTACGAAAGTCTTCCCGTTTAAATTCATTCGCGTCCTCTCGTTCCTCTTCAAAGATCTTACGATTCGCGGTTCACGCGCGAACCGCGCATAGCGGCACATCGTGTTGCTCCGCCAATCGCTCCCACTCTTCAGCGGTTCGCTGCGCGAAGATTTGGGAGAGCGTTTCCGCGTCGCTCGTCGCGCCATCCAGCATCGTCGTCAATCGTTCGACGAAATGTGCCTCAATGGCCGCGAGCGCCACGTAACCGTCCTTCGCCGAGTACATGCGGTACGTGGAGACGGCGCCGCCGAGCGGGCCGCTTGCGGCGGTCAGACCGAAACGCACCGGTGCCGCAAAATCGACGGCTGCATCTACGATGCCGACGTCGACGCGCATGACCGTACCGCGGCGCTCTCGCGCGAAGAGCGCTGCAAGCACCGCCGCTACGGCACGTTCGGCCGCCGCCATGTCGCCCGCAAGGACGCGCGGCATGGTGGGCGGCGTTAAGGTTCCTGCTCGCGCTTGATAGGTGAGATCGTGTCCGGGACGATCGTCGTGCGGCGGAACTTCTCCCGAGATCGCGACATGACATAAACGCGGATGCTTGGCATGTAAGGACGGCCAGTTCAATCCGAGACGCAACAATGAACTCGCGCGCATTGCGGTGAGCAAGATGTCAGCGCCGCTCAGATGCGCTTCGAGCGCACGCAGACCGGCCGCATCGCGCAAATCCAGACGAAGCACTTCAAGCCCCGTCGTTATCGCGGCATACCAAGCGGGTGATGCTTTTTCCAAACTGTCGCCGTTAGACGGTTCAATTTTTACGACGCGAGCGCCGAGCGAACGCAGGTGCGCGGCGGCGAGCGGTCCCGGAATGTTGGTTGCCAGCGCTACGACGGTAATGCCGTCGAGCGCATCGCGTAAAGCGTCGTGCATTCCTCCGTTTTTCGACGCCGGCCCGTACGCTCGCTGCGATCGCGGCGGGTTGACGCAGGCGTGCGGCCGGTCAAATCGCGAACAAGCCGTTCGTCGTGCCGAAACGTCCATCTTCGCGCCGTAAGCGCCCGTCCAACAACGGGTGGCTCACGCCTGCCCTGCTCCTGGCCATCCTCGTCGTTGTCGCTTGGTGGCTCTTCCATCCGGTGCTCGCCACGCACAAGCATCGCGCGGTTGAACAACCGCCGGTCGCCGTCGCTACGGAGACGGCGGTGCCCGAAACGCAAAGCGCGCTGCCGGAGACGACCGAAACGCCAAGCTCCGAAGCATCCGCCACTCCGAGCGCCTCTCCGGAACGCTCGCCGGCCGCCACGCCTTCGGCGCCTTCGCCCGCCGCGGCCAACGGTCCCAAGCTCGCGCTGATCATTGACGACTGCGGACAGTGGATCACGACGGAGCGCGGTTTCGTGGCCTTACCGATTCCGCTCACGTTGTCCGTTCTTCCGGACGTTCATTACAACGCGACGATCGCGCGCGAAGCGAGCGATGCCGGCAAAGGCGTCATGCTCCATCTGCCTATGGAAACGCTTTCGGGAATGAATCCGGGCCCCGGCAAGGTGACAACGGAGATGACCGACGCGGAGATCGACGCGCAAGTCGAAGCCGATCTCGCGCAAATACCGCTCGCGCAAGGCGTGAACAATCACGAGGGTAGTAAAGCCAGTGCCGATTCTCGCGTCATGCACGACGTGATCGGCGTGCTTTCGAAGCACGGAAACTTGTTCTTCGTGGATTCGAAGACGAGCAGCGCGTCCGTCGGCGAATCCACCGCGACCGCCGAGGGCGTGCCGACCGCAGCACGCGACGTGTTCCTCGATAATAAAGCCGACGTCGCCTATTCAGAAGCGCAGCTGCGCGAAGCGGCCGCTATCGCGAAACGATCCGGCAGCGCGATAGCGATCGGACACCCGCGTCCCTCGACGCTTGAGGCCGTTCGCGCCCTCATCCCGGAGCTGCAGGCGGACGGCATTACGTTCGTGTTAGCGCAAACGCTTACGCACTAAGCTGCGCCGTCGTCTGCTTCATGTTTAGCCAGCTGCGGCAGCCACTTCTCCGCCCAATGGCCGAGCGCGTCGAGCGGCTCCTGAAGCTCGTGCCCGGGACACGTCAGCTCGTACACGACCTTGACGGGCGAGCCGGATTCAACGCGCCGCTCTAGCAAGCCGGCGCCTTCCAATTCGCGCAACCGCTCGGTGAGCAGCCGGTCGGAAATTCCGGGAATCGCCGCGAGTAACTCGTTGAACCGGCGTGGCCCAGGCAGCAACACCCGGACGACCGCGCCGGTCCAGCGCCGGCCGATCAGTTCCACCGCGTGATGGAACCGCGGGCAAAGCACCGCTTCTTCTAACTTATTTTCCGTAGGTTGATTACTTGACATAGCCGACTTCCCGTGATACCTTGTGTTCGTAGCTTATCATAAGTAGGCTACCAACACAAGATAAGGTTTACTGGAGTCAAGGATCACAATGGATCTCGCGTTTCTTCTTATTCGTCTCGTACTGGGACTATATATTGCGGCCCACGGGGCGCAAAAACTTTTCGGCTGGTTCGGCGGATATGGTCTGGCGGGTACCGGCGGCTTCTTCGAATCGCTCGGCTTCCGTCCGGGACGCATCTTTGCGTTCGCAGCGGGTGCCGGTGAACTGACGGGCGGCGTTCTGACCGTACTCGGCCTGGGCGGCGCGCTTGGTCCGGCCATCATTATCATGGTGATGGTTGTGGCAGCCTTCTCGGTGCACGCGAAAGGTGGCCTGTTCTCTACGAACAACGGCGTCGAGCTCAATGTCTTCTACATTCTTGCCGCGCTAGCCATCGCATTCGCGGGCAACGGCGCATACTCGATCGATCGTCTGGCCGGTCTCCAAGTTTTCGCAACCCCGGCGCAAGCGGCACTCGCCGTTACTGCGGGGATCGTTCTCGGTCTGCTGAATCTCCTGGCGCGACGTCAGGTAAGCGCTCCCGCGCAATAACGAATCGCAATACCGAAAGCCGCCGTATCGCTACGGCGGCTTTTTTCTTTTTCGGGGAAAGGCTTTACGAATGGAAAAGGTGGCTTTTTACGGAGCCGGGATGCTCGGTTCCGGATTCATCAAAAATTTACGCCGGCACGGTTATGCGGTGAACGTTTGGAACCGTACTTTCAAACGAGCAAAAGACCTCGAAGAAAACGGCATCGTTGCTTTCGAAGATCCGGCGGAAGCTGCGCGGGGCGTTGCGCGCGTGCATATTTGCGTGAGCGATGACACCGCGGTCGATCTAATCCTCAAAGCGATTTTGCCGGCGCTCGATCGCGGTGTAACGATCGTCGATCACACCACCGTGCTTCCGCAAAACGTCGTGGAACGTTCCAACCGGCTTGCGAGCAGCGGACATAGATTCTTGGATGCGCCGGTTTTTATGGGACCGCCGAACAGCCTCAACGGAACCGGAACCATGCTTGTCTCCGGATCGGCTGCCACTTTTGAAGCGATGAAAGACCAGCTCGCGCAAATGACCGGCACGGTGAAGTATTTCGGCGAACGGCCTGACCTGGCCGCCGTTTACAAACTCATGGGCAATGCGATGATTTTGGCCGTAATCGGCGGGTTGAACGACGTTTACCGGATCGCCGAGCAACAGGGCCTTTCACGGGAACAAGCCTACGAGCTGTTTTCGTTCTACAACGTGCAAGGGCAGATCGACGGTCGCGGAAGACGCATGGCCGAAGCCGATTACTCGCCGGCATGGACAGTCGATATGGCTCGTAAAGACGCAATGCTTATGCAAGGCGCAGCCAATGGTTCCGCGCTTCCCGTGATAGATGCGGTCGAAGCAGAGTTGCGAGCCGCCCAAACGCGGGGCGCCGGTTCCGATGATCTCGGCGCGGTAGCCGCGCGCTAAAATAGGGCGCTCTCGTGCGGAGCCGGTGGAGAACTCGAGTATGGGAGCGGCGTGCGGCGCGGTAGCGGCGAGCCGCTCCAGACAGGCCGCGGTGTGGCTTCCGGCGTCGGCGTAAAAACCATGGTGGGTGCCACTTGAGGTACCGATGCATCGAATGGCGCCGGCGACTCCACCGTCGGATGCATCGGCATGCGAATGTTCACTTCGTGCATCACTTCGTCGTACTGCACGTCGGCGCCAAGCGCGTTCATCACGGCACGCAGTGGAATGAATTCACCGTCGAGCGCGTCGGGCTCACGTCTTTGCAGGCGAATGAATACCGTTTTGCCGTCGCGCTGCACCGCCAATCGATCGCCGCTGTACCAAATGCGGTCGGCGATGCGCGTGACGAACGGACGCACGGGCGCGAAGATGTGACCGCCCGCCTCAAATAGTGCGGTATAGCCCTGCACAGGTTGGCCGTCGAGCAGAATCGTTACGGCTGCCGCCAGTGGGAATAACGTCACGGAACGGCGATATTCGCATCCGATGGAGCGACTCATTTCGGCCCTACGTGAGGCCGGCCTCCGCTTCTCGAGAGACGGCTGCGCCTTCCTAGCGCAAGCCATCGCTTTCAACGCGCTCTTTGCGCTGTTTCCGCTGGTGGTTTTGGTTCTAACCGCCGCGTCATACGTTTATCCGATGGCGCAAGAGCGCGTGCTGGGCTTCTTTGACGAGTTTAGCCCCACGCTCCACCAATTCGTAGCCGCGAATCTTCAGTCGTATATCTACGGCCGCGGCATCTCGAGTATCATCGCTATCGGCTTTTTGGCGTGGTCCGGCAAGAATCTCTTCATGGGTCTTGCATACGCCTTGGATCGCGCGCTGGGCGTGCCGAAAGGCCGTCCGTTGATTCACAACATCGCGCTCTCGCTCATTATGCTGCCGATTATGGCGCTCGCCCTGATCGTCGCAATGGGCCTGCCGGTGATCATGTCCATCGCGATGGCGGTCGCCAACCTTCCCGATCGCCAAAATCTGACGCACGTAGCCGCGTACGTCATTTCCATCGCGCTCGTGTTCGTGTCGACGTTCGTACTCTACAAGTTTCTACCGAACCGCCACATGTCGTGGGGATTTGCCTTTCCCGGCGCGGTGATCGTCGCCGTGTTGTGGCCCATCGTCCAGTTTGCGTTTACGCAATACACACTGCACATCAATTTCACGCAGATCTACGGCGCGCTTTCCGTGCCGCTCGTGCTGCTTTTCTGGTTTTACGTGATCGGATCGACCTTCTTTTACGGCGCTGAATTCAGCGCAGCGTGGGCGGCCCATCACGGACGCGAACGAGTTCCAACGCTCGTTGACGTGCTGGAACCCATCGCCGAACCGACGGTTATCGAGAATTGAAGTCAACGTTGTTATTCATCCACGGTGCCGGCTGCACCGGCGACGTCTTTGCAAGTCAAACGCGCGCATTTCCAAGCTCCGTCGCCTTGACGCTCCCGGGACACACCGTTCCGGGCAGCGCGGAGAGCATCGAGGAGTTCGCCGATTTCGTTTCCGCGTATTGCGAAGAACGCGATGTGCGCAACGTCGTCGTTACGGGCAGTTCGATGGGCGGCGCAATCGCACTGGAACTCGCCATGCGACGCGATCCTCGCATCACCGGCGTCGTGTTGCTTGGTTCGGGGGCGAAGCTTCGCGTTGCGCCGGCGATCTTCGAAGCCATCGACCGCGATTTCGAGGCCGCGGCGCGAATGCTCGCCGGGTACTTCTTCGCTGAGCCGGCCCCCGAGCGGATAGAAGCGTCCGCCGCGCAGATGCTGGCCGTCGGCAAGAAGCAGACGATCCGGGACTTCCGAGCCTGCGACGCCTTCGACGCCTCGTCGCGGCTGGAGCGGATCGACGTCCCCTTGCTCGCAATTACGGGCGAGCGAGACGTCATGACGCCCCCGAAGTTCGGAGCGTTCGTGGCGGACCGGGTACCGGGCGCCACGGCGCGAATACTTCCCGGCGCCGGGCACCTCGCTATGGTGGAACGCCCGGCCGACACGAACGAAGCTCTTCGCTCGTTCGTTTCTCAAATCGAAACCTAGTCGTACCTGCCCGGATAAGGAGAGCCGTGCGCCGTTCCTTTGGTGTTTTTCTCGTGTGTTCCAGCCTCGCGCTATTAGCGGCAACGCCCGCCCCGTCCCCATTGCCCTCGCCTTCGGCGACACCGCGCGCGGCCTCCGCGACGTCGTCCCCGCGTCCCGCCGCGGGCAAGGCTACCGTCGCGCCGTCTCCGTCCGCAACGCCCTTTAACTCGGGCGCACCCTCGGTCATCGTGTATCCGTTCGAAACACCTACCGACGTCAATTCGAAAGTTGGGCTGGGTATTGCGCAAATTTTTTCGCAGGTCTTCGTCAATTCGAACAATCTCACGGTTCTCGCGGTTGGCCAAGGCGTGAAGCGCGCGGACTATCAAACCAACGCGCGCCAGAAACATGCGGACTACTATATTGCCGGCTACGTCCAGCCGATCGGCCAGCAAGCCGCCGTCGTGGCGCAGCTCGTCAGCGTGAATTCGGGCACGAGCACGTATTCGCAAACGGCGCAGATTTCGTCGGTTCAAGACGTAGCATCGCAGGCGCTCACGTTCGATTCGGTCATCCAGCAGCTCGAACACCGCGATCAAGTCAACATTGAAAATCAATCGAGCGCGACGCCTGCACCGCAAGCGAGCAACGGCGCGAACATGAAGCTCAACGGCATTCCGGGCGCCGTTTCATCGATCTTCAAAGGGAAGGGCAAAGCCCCGGAAGCGACTCCTACGCCGAAGATCGTGAAGCCGGCGCGCGGCGTTATTGTGGCGCGTATCAACGGCAACGCGCCGGGCGGCGATCTGACGAATGGCACCAACGATCTCGTCACATCGTTCAATGCGCGCTATAACGCGCACGCCGCAAGCGTTGCTCCAGCGAACGTGGCTAAATCTACAGATGCCGTATGCGGCTCGCAGCGCAATAACACGGTTTCCTCGGGAACGCTAAACGTGCACCGCGAAGGCGGCGGCTTCGGCGCGCACAACGTGTACGATTTCACGCTCCACGTTTACACGTGTTTTGGCGCCGAACTCTACACGACGTCGACCACCGATCGCAACATCTCCAAAGCCATTGACGACGCCGTCGCAGCGTATCAAAAAGACCACCCGGACAACGGCTAGAGCGGTATCGCGTTACGTTTTAGGATGTCGTCCAGTATCCAATGTAGGCGATTATGGAGGAGTGCAAATGATCCTTACCACGACGGAGAACGTAGCTGGCCACCGCACCGTTAAAACGCTGGGACAAGTCTTCGGCCTCGTTGTTCGAAGCCGGGGGCTCGGTGGAAACATCATGGCGGGCCTACGTTCGTTGGGCGGCGGCGAAATCACCGAATACACCCAAATGCTCGAGGAAGCGCGCCGTCACGCGACAGACCGGATGGTGGAGAACGCGACTGCCATGGGGGCTAACGCTGTGATCATGATGCGCTTTGACTCATCGGAACTCGGACGAACCATGAGTGAGATCGTCGCTTACGGCACAGCTGCTGTGGTTGAGCCAACGTCATGATTCGAATCGCGGTTGTTCTTTTTGCCGTGGCTTTGGTTGCTGCGCTTTGGAACGCCGTTGCAAACACTTCGGCTTGGCCGGCGTCGATATGTATCGCTTTGTGGGGCGTTGTTATCCTAGCGAGTCTCTTTTTCGAGAGACGCTATCGCGGAGCGCGTGAAAACCAACATGGCTGGTCCACCACGAATGAACGTTTCGTCGACCCAAGCTCGTTACGTCGTCGTTCAAGCGGTCTCGGAGTCGTCGTCCAGTAAGCCGCGAGGGAGCTCGACGGTGATGGATTTGGCGTCCATGTCGATGGAGCGAATGAACGCCTGCACCATCGGCAGCATGCGGCCGCCGACAACGAGCATGTCGCTTGCCGGATAGTGGTCGACGCGTTGCACGGGGCCGTATTCGCGCCCGTCGACGCTACGAACGATGCAGCCGACGAGATCGACGTCGAAGTATTCGCCCGGCTCGAGTTCGATGCGGTCCCGTTCGGCATAAAGCGTCGATCCGGCATACGCCTCTGCGGCGGTTGCATCGTTCACGCCGTCGAGTGTAATCAGGAAGCGGCCTTTGTGTTCGCGCAACGTGCGAATGCACACCGTCTGCGAACTGCCGTCGAGTTCGCAGCGCAGGTCCGCGCCAACGGAAAAGACGGCGCGACCCGCACCGGTCGGGTCGCACTTCAGTTCACCGCGAATGCCGAAGATGCCGGATATCCGGCCTACGGGCAACTCACTCTTCTGCGTCTTCTTGTTCCTCGTCGGTCGATTCGGCTTCTTCTTTATCGAGAATGTCGACCGAAACGCGTCCCTCGGCAGCGGCGCGAACAATGGTCCGCAACGCTTGCGCGACGCGGCCGTTCCGTCCGATGACTTTGCCGAGATCTTCATGATCGACGACGAGCTCGATAACCGGCTTGCCCTCTTCGTCCGTGAAAAGTTCTACCGATGCATCATCGGGCTTCTGCACGAGTTTCTTCGCGAGAAAACCGAGCAAATCGGTAGCACGGCGCATCGACGCCCACGGATCGGCCGGCTTGCGGTCGCGGTCGCGGTTGCCGTACTCACGGCGTCCTCCGGCTTTGCCGCCGCGGTCGTAACCGCCGCTGCGAGGCGGGCGCTGCGTGCGAGCGGGCCGCTCTTCTTCGGGCTCGATGTCGTTGATGATCGTTTCATTGGAAGCGATTACTCGCTTTCCGAGCGTCGAACGACGCTCGGCCTCATCGACGTCTTCGCCGAAGAGACCGAATTCGTCATCGAACGAACTCATTATGCGGCGCCTTCGTTTTTGGGCTTCCGCTTATGCGTCGGAATGGGACCGCGGTCCATGATGCCCTTCTCGGCGAAGAGACGTTGCACGGTGGACGTGGGCTGCGCGCCTTTGGCCAGCCATTCTTTGGCTTTCTCGGCGTCCACTTCCAGCGTTTTCGGTTCCGTACGCGGGTTGTAGTGGCCCAGGATTTCGATGAAGCGTCCGTCGCGCGGCGAACGCGAGTCCGCAACTACGAAACGATACGTCGGTTGTTTCTTAGCGCCCATGCGGCGCAGTCTGATCTTGACCATGGTGTTCTTACTTGTCTTCCGTTCTTTGCGAAAAGACGCGATTAAAGCACGCGACTGGCTAGAGAGCTACGGTTTATGGCGGTTTCCGCTTTCCACCAAACCGAATTCTTTATTTTTGTCATCATGACGGCTATTTGAACATTCCGGCGGGTAAGCGAGGGCGTTTTCCGCCTTTCATGCTGCCGCCGAGCTGTTTCATCATTTTCTGCGCGCCTTCGAAGTTTTTGATCAGCTTGTTGACGTCGGAAACTTGCGTGCCGGATCCGATCGCGATTCGTTTGCGGCGCGAGCCGTTGAGAATCGTGGGATTCCGGCGTTCGTTTCGCGTCATCGAGCAAATGATTGCTTCGACACGCTTGAGATCCGCTTCGGGAATCTCAAAGTCTTTAGGAAGCGCTCGCGACACGCCCGGAATCATCTTGAGAATGTCGGTCATCGAGCCAAGCTTCTTCATCTGGCGCATTTGCTCGAGAAAATCGTCCAGCGTGAAGCTGTTCTTCCGCAGCTTTTGCTCGAGCTTCTTCGCTTGATCTTCCGAGTAGAGCGTCTGCGTCTTCTCGATAAGCGTGAGCACGTCGCCCATGCCGAGGATACGCGATGCCAACCGGTCGGGATAAAACGGTTCGAGCGCTGAGAGCTTTTCACCGACGCCGATGAACTTGATCGGCGCGCCGGTGACATCGAAGATCGAAAGCGCCGCGCCGCCGCGCGTATCGCCATCCATCTTCGTAAGAATGACGCCCGTGATACCCAGGCGATCGTTGAAGCCCTTGGCGACGTTCGTGGCTTCTTGACCCGTCATCGCGTCGGCAACGAAAATGATTTCTTTCGGATTGACGGTGGCCTTGATGCGCTCGAGTTCCGCCATCAATGCATCGTCGATTTGCAGCCGGCCTGCCGTATCGATGATAACGGTGGAGAGTCCCAGCCGTTTGGCCTCCGCAACGCCGTCGCGTGCTATCTTCACCGGATCGCCTTGGCCTTGTTCGAAGACCGGCAGATCGATCTGTTTTCCGAGCGTTTGCAGCTGCGCGATAGCGGCCGGACGATAGACGTCGGCCGCGACGAGCAGCGTGCGGCGTCCCTGTTCTTTTAGACGCAGGGCCAGTTTCCCGGCTTGCGTCGTTTTACCCGAGCCCTGCAAGCCGACCAGCATGATGATCGACGGCGGCGCATCGGAGAACTGCAGGCGCGCTTGCGCACCGCCCAGCATTTCGACCAACTCGTCGTGAACGATCTTGACGATCGTTTGTGCCGGCGTCAGCGACTCGAGTACGTCCGCTCCGAGTGCTTTTTCCTTGACCCGTGCTACGAACGCCTTCGCGGCGGAGAGCGAAACGTCAGCCTCAAGCAAAGCGATGCGCACTTCGCGCAACGCTTCGTTAATATCGCTTTCGGTGAGTTTCCCGCGTCCGGTCAGACGCGAGAATATCGCGCCTAACCGGTCGCTGAGTTGATCGAACATGAGGTGGCGGGTTTATGCTCCTGCGGTAGCGGAATCTATGCGGTTCACCGCATCGCCGACGGTCTTGATTTTTTCCGCCTCTTCATCCGGAATGTCGATGTTGAACTCCGTCTCGAATGCCATGACCAACTCGACCTGATCGAGCGAATCGGCACCGAGATCATCGGTGATGGAAGCTTCAGGCGTGACTTCGGATTCGTCAACGCCGAGCTGCTCGACGATGATCTTCTTGACTTTGTCGAACGTGGACATTACAGCTCCTTATAATGAATAGTTATGGCGGGATACTTACGGATCACATTAACACGCCGCCGTCGACCACGATTGTTTGTCCGGTCACATAGGCAGCTGCTTCTGAACAGAGGAATGCAACGACTCCGCTAACGTCCTCCGGCCGGCCGGCTCGGCCGAGCGCGGCTTGCTTCATGAGGGCTTCCTTGGCGGCGTCGGGCATTTTTTCGGTCATCGCCGTTTCGATTAGACCCGGCGCGACGGCGTTGACTCTTATATTCCTCGAACCCAACTCCTTTGCAACCGACTTAGCGAGTGCAAGGAGGCCGGCTTTTGAGGCGGCGTATGCGGCCTGACCGGCATTGCCGGTGAGCCCGACGATGCTGCTGACGAGGACGATCGCCCCGGCCCGCTGTTTCATCATCGGCTTCGTGACCGCACCACAAAGATAAAACGCCGACTTTAAGTTCACGTTGAGCATCTGCTCTAGGACGTCGGGCTTCAAACGCATCAGCAGCGAATCGATGGACTGTCCCGCGTTCGCGATCGCGAAGTCCACACGTCCGAACCGCTCGAGCGTCTCGTTGACGGTAGCTTCCATCGCGGCTTGATCGCTTACGTCTGCAGTGATGACGTGCGCCACTGCGCCCGGACGCGCCCCCGCACATGCCTCAGCGGTGTCATCGAGCGAAGCGCGGTCGCGGCCGACCAGTACAACGTCGGCGCCGCCTTTGCACATGTCGACCGCGATCGCGCGGCCGATTCCGCGGCTCGCGCCCGTAATCAGCGCTACTTTTCCGCCGAAATTCATGCTTTGACTCCCGCCAGCTTTTGCACGCCCGCGAAGTCGGAGACGACTTTGGCGTCGGGGGCATTGGGCATGCGCTTCATCAAAGGTCCAAGCACGCCGCTTGCGCCGAATTCCACGACGAGATCCAGTTCGTATTGCAACAAACGCTCGGCGGTTTCGTGCCAGCGAACTTCGTCGGTAATCGAAGCGATGAGGTTTTTCTTGATAGTTTCCACGTCGCGATACGGCTGCGCATCGACATTGGAAATCACGTCGAACTTCGGCATCGTGAACGTCGCCTTCGCGACCGCTGCCGCGAAACGCTCGAGCGCCGGTTCCATCAAAGCGCTGTGCCAGGCGCCCGAAACATTCAACGGCACGACGCGCTTGGCACCGGCGGCAAGCATTGCATCGCCCGCGGTTGCTACCGCGTCGAGATCGCCGCTAATGACGATTTGCGTCGGCGAGTTGAAGTTTGCGAGCTGCACGCGTTTGCCGGTCGTTTGACGCGTCAATTCGACGACGTCGCGAATCTTCTGCGCATCAAGGCCCAGCACCGCAGACATGCCGCCGGGGCCCATTTCGGCCGCGTACTGCATCGCCTTTCCGCGCTCGTTCACAACTTCGAGCGCATCTTCGAACGAAAGCGAACCGGCGGCATACAAGCTGCAAAACTCCGCAAACGAATGGCCTGCGCTCGCCACGACTTGCGTGGCGAAATCGGCCGCCGCTGCGTACAGCGCGACGTTCGTAACGAAGATTGCGGGCTGGCTGTACTGCGTTTCACGAAGTCTCTCTTCGGGGCCGTTCTGCTGCAATGCGAGCAGATCGTAACCGAGAATCGCTTCCGCCTTTTCGAACAGCGCGCGCGCCTCGGGCGAGTTCGCCGCGACGTCTACGCCCATTCCAACCGTTTGCGATCCCTGTCCGGGAAAAACTACGCCAGCACGCATGTTACCACTTCCAAACCACGGCGCCCCACGAAAGGCCGCCGCCAAAGCCTACGAAAACAATGGTGTCGCCGCGTTTCACGCGCCCATCGTGCACGGCTTCGGACAACGCAATCGGAATCGATGCCGCCGACGTGTTGCCGTACTCCTGAATGTTCACGATGCACTTTTCGTGCGGCATCTCCAGATACTTCATGGCCGCGTCGATGATGCGTTTGTTCGCCTGGTGCGGAATCAACACATCGGCGTCAGCTTTCGTCATGCCGGCTTTCGCCAGCGCCCGATCCGTTGCGTCGATCATTTTGGTAACGGCGAACTTGAAGACCTCGCGGCCTTCCATGTGAATGAGATTCGCTTTTGTGTCGATTGCATGCGCATCCACAGGGCGGCGCGATCCGCCGGCTTCGACGAGCAAGAGTTCCGGACGGCTGCCGTCGGCGCCCAGCTCGGATGCCAAGAACGAATCTTCCGCTGAGGCTTCGAGGATCACCGCGCCTGCGCCGTCGCCGAAGAGCACCGCGGTGCTGCGGTCTTCTCGATTGACGATCTTCGAGAGCGTCTCTGCGCCGATCAGCATGATGCGGCGATAGACGCCCGAGCGCACGAGCGCGGATGCGACGGTAAGGCCATAAATAAAGCCGCTACAAGCGATCTCGAGATCGAAGGCGGCCTTATCTTTAGCATTCAGCGCGGCTGCAACGATGCATGCCGTAGCGGGGAATGGAAAGTCGGGGGTGACGGTACAGACGATGAACGCGTCGATGTCTTGTGGCGAGAGCTGCGCATGATCGAGCGCCATGCGTGCGGCCGCCAATGCCAAATCACTGGTTGCTTCCGCATCGGAAGACCAGTGACGGCGTTGCATCCCGGTTCGACTCGTTATCCATTCGTCGGACGTATCGAGCCACTGCTCGAAATCGTGGTTGGTAACAACCCGCTCGGGCGCAAAGTGCCCGGCGCCGGCGACCCTGACTCCGGTCAACGTTTAATCGTGATCGTGACCGGCGTGTTCGTCGCGGATCTCGACGACCTGACGGCCGTCATAGGTTCCGCAGAAACCGCACGCAAAATGCGGGCGCTTCGGCTGATGACACTGGTTGCACTCCACGGTCGTGACCGGGTTCAACTTCCAGTTTGCCGCACGACGGCTGCGCGTTTTACTGCGCGGCGTCTTCCACTTCAGGTTTGCCACTAGACTCTCCGTTATTACGCGAGCACGAGCATGTGCCCGCGTTCAAATTCGTTCCGCAAGCGCCGCAAAGGCCCTTACAGTCTTCGCTGCAGCGGAACCCCATCGGAAGTTCGCTCAGCAGTAATTGCTGTGCAAGATCGGCGACGTCGAGACGGTCGCCCGTCAGCACGTTGCCTTCGCCGAAGGGATCTTCATCCTTATCGGCGTTTGGATCCAGTCGCTCGTCGACGTCTACGTGCGCGTCGCGATCGAAAGTCTCCAAGCACGTATCGCACTCGCCACGCAGCGATGCGTCGATCTCACCTTCTATATGAAGCAGTCGATCGACGTACCGCATTTCGAGATGCACTTTGGCCGGCTTCGGGAACTCGAGGCCTTCGAAGTTTTCGATGGGCACCTGGTCGTCGACCAGCAGTACTTGCCTGCCGCCGGCGATCAACCCACTGATATCGACCTTGTGCGAACGCGTCATGACGGTGCTTTATCGCAGGATGAGGGCCCCACCTAGGCGGCGGAGCCCCCACAAAACGACTTGTGGAATTGTAGAGCCAGGACCGTCCCTTGTCAAACGCCTAGGCGGTGGGATTGCCGAAGCGATGAACGTCGGAAGCTCCCTTACCGAACGCCTGACGGGTTCAGGTGTAAACTATGCGCCGCAGATCGTTTCGGCCGCGCAGCGCCATGGGCTCGACCCGTCGCTCTTGGCCGCCGTAGCCGCTCAGGAAACCGGCGGCCCGGGCCGCAACGGCGGCGCAAATATCGTTGGTGACGGCGGGCACGGCCGCGGGCTGTTCCAAATTGACGACCGTTGGCACGATTTCGCTCGCTCGCCCGCTGCCATGGACCCGGCCAAGAACGCGGATTATGCCGCGGGGATGCTCTCGGGACTTCTGAGTCGCTACGGCGGCGATGCCCGTAGAGCGCTTTCCGCTTATAATGCCGGCAGCCCGGGGGCAACGGGTACTCGGACGACCTGGGGCGACGGACAGACGCTAGGTTACGCTGACTCGGTCCTCCGTCACTACGCGCAAATCACCGGCCACACCGAAGACGCCCGTGCCGATCAAGCCGAAACCGCGGGCAACGTAAACGGCCTCACTTCCCTCGCGCAGCTGCTTCAGAGCGGTGCCGGACTGCCATCGATGCCGGCCGCGGGCGCTTGCTCGTGGCATCCCCCTAATGGCATCGACTCAACCGGCCACTCGCAATCCCAAAACGACATCGGCGCCTATATCGACGGCGACCAGCCCTAGCCGCGCGCACCTAAGCGCGTGATCGACTCGCACGTTTCATTTTTCTAAGGAGAACCACGTCATGGCTTTTCTCGCCCCGATCCTAGAAGCGGCGGCACCCGCCGTCATCGGCGGCCTGGTTAGCGGCGGCGCCAACGCGATCCTCGGCGGCAGTAACGGCGCACTCACCGGCATGCTCGGCGAGAACAACGCCTTTCAAACCGGCCTGATGGCGCAAGAAATGATGAGTCAGCAGCAGCTCGATCTTCAGTCGACCGTCTTCGACGAAGCGATGAATCAACAAGCCGAGAACATGCGCGAGATCAATACGCTGCGCGATGCGCAGATGGCGCAACGCAAAGCAGACGACGGCATCACCAAGAAATTTATCGAAAGCATCGGTGAATGATCGCCGCCCCTTCACCCGCCGCTCGCCCACCGCGTGCGCCCCAGGGAAAGCCTGCCGCGCCGGTCCCCGACCACGACGCCGGAACGCAAACTCAAGAAGCGGCACTGGCCGCCCAACGGCAAGTCTTCGATCTGGAGATGGAACAGCAAGCCGAACTCGAGCGCGAGCGCCAGGCACTGGAACAGCTTATGCTTGCGCGCCTAAAAGACGAGGATGAAATCTGCAAGAAATTCATCGAGCTCATCTAACCGTTTCGGCAATAGCTGCGACAAAAAAGGGGTCTTGCGCTCTATGCTATACTTCTGATTTGTCCGGGCCATTAGCTCAGCTGGTTAGAGCGCATGCTTGATAAGCATGAGGTCCCTGGTTCGATCCCAGGATGGCCCACCAATTCAAAACAGCCCTGCGTTAACTGCGGGGCTGTTTATTTTGGCGCTACAATGCTCGAACGCAGCGATGCTATGCCGGCGATTCGAAAGTGCCCGGACTGTTTGTTGAACCGGTGAACTCCGGCGTGCGCTCGGGTGTTGCCTGAGAAAGCGCGCGGCGAACTCCGTCGGCATTGTAGTCGTGCGTGTATACCGGAGACCCCGGTTGTTGGCGCCAGGAATCCGCAAGCATTCCGGCGTCGATCGGATCGAAACCGATTTCGTCGATGAGGCCCATAACGAGGGCTTTCGCCTTTGGATCGTCACCGGCAACCGGAAGTGCGATACGTCCATCGGCGCCTTTCGGCTTCCCGAGATTTTGTAAGTGTTCAGCATAGATGTTGTTGAACGCCTTGATCACGGGGCGTCCGATCTGCTGCGAAACCCACACGCTCTCTACGGTGCCGTTCTCGATCTCTTCGATGCGTCCGTCACGCTGACGGGGATAGTAATTGCCTGTATCGACGACGACGACGTCTTGAGAAACGCCGTCGAACAAATCTTTGGGGAGCTGCAAGATGTGCTTTTCCGGAATGGTAACGACGACGACGTCCCGGCCTCGGGCAGCATCGTGCAGCGTAACGGCTTTCGCGCCGGTTTCATCGGCAAGCTCGCGCAGCGTTTCCGGCCCCCGAGAGTTTGCAATGGCAACGTCGTGGCCGGCGGCGCGAAACCGCCGCGCTAACGCCGAGCCGATATTACCTGCTCCGATGAGCCCAATTTTCATGATTTCACTTCCGTCGCGATTCGCGATTGGCTAACGATATGCCGACAAACGTGATGATGAGCACCGTTGCGCAGAGCATCGCGGTTGCAAGAACGATCGCCATCGGCAAAGTCATAGCGCAGATCCCCGTTACGTTTGTTTGTTGCTACCGTCCGTAGACGTTCGGGGTTTCGCTCCGGTGCGTCGGCTCGACGTAGTGGAGATCAGGTATGCGTGCGGAAAGAGTCAAGGGCTTCGTCGAGCGTATCGTATAAGGGCCACATGCGATCGAAGCCCACCAGATCGAAGAGCTTCCTTAACTGGGGCGAGGGAAGCACGATTCTCGCCGGGTCGAACCCCTGTTCGGCGCGATGCGTGCGCATCCGGATGAGCCGTCCCAGGCACGTGGAGTCCGCATACGTTGAATGCGTCATATCGAGAATGACATTCGAACGCTCGTACGTCGGCTGCAACAGGGCCTCTAACTCGTCAGCCCGAGCCAAATCCCACTCGCCATCAACGGTAACGATTAAAGGCGTGGCGCTCGCCCGTTCGTTCTCCATGAGCTATTCATAATACCACATCCCGGCCTATCCGTCTGTTCCCAGGGGTGCTACATGGCAAGTTCGGCTTGCATTGTCCCCGGGGGAGGGACGTCGCTGAAATTGTAGTCGCGAAAATCGTATTCGGCGGAGAGGTCCGTCCATTGACTGTATTCGCGCTCGCGATACTGCCATGTCACACGGCGCACGACGGTGTACTGGGCCACGCGCTCCAAATCGACGGTGTAATCCGTCAGTTCATCCTTGAAGCCGTCACGCACGTAAAAGTGCAGCGGACCACGAACTACGACACGGCCGATGTCGTACGCTTGCGGATCGATCCAAATATCACGCAGCCCCGGACGCTCGCTCAATTCATGGCCCACCGTCAAATGCACGAATGGTTTTCCGTCGACCGTCGCCGGCCCGTCGTCAGCACAGGTTTCTTTCGGATACGCATGCACGTGCGCGATTACCGGTAACGCCGTAACCATTGTGTCGGCCGCAAGCCATCCCGGCCGTGAGTCGCGGTACGGGCCAAGCACCGGAGGTCCCGGCTCGAGGAACCGGCTGAGGAAAGGGTGCACCCACCGCTCGTCGGCAACATAGGCCAGGCCGTCGTCGCGATAGACGATCGTCGAGCCGATGTTCTCCAACGGGATGCCGTCGGCGAAAACGGTGAAGTGCTCGCCGTAAGTTATGAACCGCGCATGAGGCGACCCGGCGCTGTGTTGAAGCGCACGATCGATCAGTTGCCAACAACCATCGTCTGCGGCGCGCGCAACCGGTGTTGGAGCCAAAACTACAACGGCAGCAACGAGGGTGCCGAACCATCGCAGAGCCATAATCTGCCTCCGGAATTTGATTCTCCCGCGGCAGCGACACTATTGCAATAGTCTACCGGGTAGACCGGTTCGACCCGTTTGATGCCGTAACGGCGCTAAAGGTTCCGGGGGGCTCGCTCTGGCTAAAGCTGTAATTCATGAATTCATAATTGCCCGCAAGATCCTCGTAATCGCCGTCGTGCTTTTGGTGATAGGCCCACGAAACTTGACGCACCACCGCATGCCCATCGACAAATTCCACGTCGACTTGGAAATTTGCGAAATCTTGCACCGGCGCATTGCGTACGAGCATCGTCATAGGAGCGCGGAGGATCAAACGCGCGATGTCCAGTTGCGGATCGATCCAGATTTCGCGCAACCCGGCATCCGACGGATTCTCCGCGTCGACGATTAGATGCTCGACGAGCCGGTTGTCGATCGTTGCCGGCCCAGCGTCGCGGCAAGAGCGCGTACGATGCGCGTACACGTGCGCGATGACGGGAAGGTTCGAGGAGCCATCGCTTTCCGTAGAAAGCCACGCCGCTCGATTATCGCCGTACGGCCCGAGTGCCGGTGGACCGGGCTCGATCGACTCGCTAACCATGGGGTACGTCCAACGATCATCGTTGATGTACGCCATTCCGTCGTCACGATAGGTGATTTGCGAGTTGTAAGTGTTGGCGGGTTTGCCATTGAGCGAGAATTCGGTGCGTTCCGAGTAACTTATGAACTTCGGAAGTACGGCTTGCGCGCTGCGTTTAACGGCGCTTCCGATCATCTGCCAACAAGCACCGTTATTTGCCTGTGCATTCGACGTGCCGATCGCGGCAGCCGCAATGCCGGCCATCAATTGCGAAATCATAGTTGCAATTCTCCGCAACTCGATCATCGCTCGGCCGCCCGTTCACGAACAAGGCGCAATTGTGACAGAACCGTGCCAGAAAATCTAAAGACCGATTAACGTGTGTTGCGCGAGCGCTACTAATGCATAAAGAAAGCCTCGTCCAAACGGACAAGGCTTCTTTTAATTTCTGGAGATGACAGGAATCGAACCTGCGACATCCTGCTTGCAAAGCAGGCGCTCTACCAACTGAGCTACATCCCCATGGTGGAGGCAAGGAGACTCGAACTCCTGACCCTCACGCTGCCAGCGTGATGCTCTACCAGCTGAGCTATGCCCCCATGGCGATGCGCCGGGGTGTCCCGCGGCGACCCGCCCCTATTCACGCCGTCCGTCGCAACTCCTTTCGCGCGCTTGGCCGAAGGGCACGCAAATTCGTTTGAGGCCGCATGCGGTCGTGGTAACCCCTTCAGCGATTTGCATCGACGGCAATTCATACCAAAGGGAGTTTTATGAACGGTTACACATCGCGCTGGGCTCAGGCGCGCCTCGGTTTGATTGCGCTCGCAGGTATTCTCGGCGCAACGCTAACCGGGTGCGGCGGCAGCAGCAGCTCCGTTCCGGGTTTTGGAACAAACAACGGCTTTATTCGCTTCGTAAACGGTTCGCCGGACACCGGCGCCGTCGACGTCATCGTCGACGGCAACAAAGTCAACACATCGCCGCTCGCCTACGGCGGAATAACGGCATATCAATCACTTTCGGCAACGGGAACGCACACGCTGACAATCGACGTCGCGGGAACGTCGACGCCCGTCGCCTCCTTTTCGAATCAGAGCGTCGCCGCGAACGGCGGAACGTATACTTCGCTGGTAATTTCAGGTTCGCAGCATCCGGTCAATTCCGGCGACACCTTGAATTTGCTGAAATTCAACGACACGGCCTACGCTTCGGCAACCAACGGCAACGTGAACTTTCACAACGCGGCGTCGGCAATTGCCGGCACGCAACCGAGCGTGAATTTCGGATGGTTCGTCGCGACGTCGCCGACGACGAATCAACAACTCGGCAATTCGCAGCCCGTTGGCGGCGTAACGGGCCCGCAAGCGCTTCCGACAAACGCAGCGGCATCGGCTTCGATCGGCTTCTATGCGGTGTCGGCGACGAGCGGCGGCTATACCATTCTGCCCTCCGCCATCGACGCAACGGGATGCGCCACGAACAAATATCCGTGTAACAGCGGCAATTTGTCCCTCTACCTGATCGACGGTCCCGCGGCATCGTCCCAACCGGCGGCCGGACCGTACCCCAACGGCATGACGTCGAGCTCGATGGCCGGCTTCGTCGGCATCTTCGACGCGAACGGGCAATAGGGAACACCGCTCCAGACCATCTTCGCCCGCGTGATATACTACGCGGGCGAAGTACGCTGGGCGATCGCGCCGGGCCGTCGGGTTTTCCGCCGGTGCCGGGTGAGGAAAGTCCGGGCTTCATCGGGCAAGGTGCAGGATAACGTCCTGTCGGGGCGACTCGAAGGAAAGTGCCACAGAAACATACCGCTCGGCTAGGACCTCGGTCCGGGCCAAGTAAGGGTGAAATCGTGAGGTAAGAGCTCACGGAGCGTCGCGGTGACGCGCGCTCGGGTAAACCCCACCTGAAGCAAGACCGCTCGATTGTACGGGGTGGCCCACTCCCACGAGCTACGTCGCATCGAGGTGCGCGGTGACGCGCATCCCAGATAGATGATCGCCACAAGCGGCACCGGGGCGCGAGCCCTGGGACGTGCGTACAGAATCCGGCTTACAGGCGTACTTCGCTGAGTGTTCCCTTCGGGCGCCGGCTCTGCCGGAAGCCATGCCTGCTTGGCTGAGTGCAACTCGCGGGGACGGGAGGCGGGTTTAGCCAATGATCAAGGTACAAGGAGCCGAAGAAAACCACCGTGAGCGAACAACATTTTACCCCCGATATGACCGTCGACCAGGCGTTCCAGCTGCATGCCGGCGCGCGCCGCGTGTTTGCCCGATTCCATTTGGGCGGCTGCTCGAACTGTGCGATCAGCGAATCGCATACCATCGGCGCGGTCAGCGAAGATTACGGAATACCGCTGCCGATGCTGCTCGAAAGCCTGAACGCGCTCTTCGACTCTGGGACGCTTTCGGTCGGCGATAAGGTGCGCATCCCGGATGAAATTCGCGCGAAGATTCCGCAGCTCACGAACGTCCCGGAGATCGGCGAAATCACGGGCGCCGAAGCCGGTGCGTACACCGCCGAGTTCGGCGAAGTGCGTCTTCAGGGCTTGGCCGAAGATTTCGTGCCGGTCGAGGCCGCGGCAACGCGTTAGTCCCCGAGGAGGATAATGCGAAGAGCGCTCCGCGAGGCGGGGCGCTCTTTTCGTTAGCTTTCGACTTCGAGCTCGCGCCGTTGCGCGAAGCCTTCTTCTATTCCATGCCAGTGCGTCACGCGATCTTCGCCGGCTTTCCAGCAGAGATACATGGGCTCGCCTTCATGGGTAGAGGGGAAATCGACGGTGCCGAGGTCGATATCTTTAACAATGCATCCAAATGACTCGATGCGGTGGATCAACCGGACGATCTCGCTCTTCAGTTCGCCGAAACGCGGCGGCGGGAACGGCGACCGCAGTCCGGCGAGGCGGCTCGTGCGCGGTGCATTGCCGCTGTGCAAAGCCGGGTCACTTTCCAACAACTTGATCGCGAGGTCGCGACGTTTAAGCAGCAACTCATCGACGAGGGGAGCCACTTTAGGAATGAGGGCGTTGGCTCGCTCGGGAGAAAAGAACTTCATGCTCGTGCAACGCTCCCTCTGCCGCCGATGAGCGCGGCTCGGATCGTCTTCGTTGCCGGCCTTTCCGGAGCCGGAAAGAGTCAGGCGATGAAGACCTTCGAAGACTTGGGCTTCTACTGTGTTGAACACCTACCTCCGGCGGCACTCGATGAAACATTGCGCGTGCTCGACGCGGCAAAAATCGACGACGTTGCCGTTACCCTGGACAGTCACGGAAGCGCGCTCTTCGGCGACGCACTCGTTGCCATCGCGCATGCCGCGCGCACCCGTACCGTGTCACTTCTGTTCCTCGAAGCGCGTGACGAATCGCTCGTGCGACGCTTCAGCGAAACCCGCCGGCGGCATCCGTTGGCGGCGCGCGGATCGTTGTTGGAAGCGATCGCCGAAGAGCGCCGTACCTTTGCACCATTGCGCGAACAAGCATCGATGATTATCGACACGACGACGCTAACTCACGGCGCGCTCAAGGAGCGCATCGCCGCCACGTTCGCTCCGGGAGCGCGCGCGGCGCTTGGCGTTTCGCTCATTGCCTTTGGCTTCAAAAACGGCGTACCGCTCGATGTCGATCTCCTCTTCGACGTGCGGTTTTTACGCAATCCGAATTATGTCGACAGCATGCGTAGCCAAACCGGCGACGATCCGGAAGTACGTGCATTCATCGACGAAGATCCGTCGCTGGAACCATTCATCGAGAAGCTGCACGACATGCTACAGTTTCTGCTTCCGCGCTATGTCGCCGAAGGCAAAGCTCAACTGACCATCGGCATCGGCTGCACGGGCGGCCGCCATCGTTCCGTATACGTGACGCGGCGCATTTTCGACATGCTTGCCGCCGACGAGCGACTCGCGCTGGCGGTTGAATTACGGGATCTCGTTCGATGATCAACCGTCGTGTAATCGCGCCCCTGCAGTGGCTGTTGCCCGGTCTGGGCATCAAGCGCTGGCTGCTGCTCGCGCTCGTGGGCGTCATACTGCTCGTGAACGCCGTCGACCGGTGGTTCGTGGCCGAAGGCATGGGCCTCCATGTCAACGAGATCATCGACGGCATCGTCGACGACTATTTCTCGCCCGCCTACCTTACGTGGATCTTCGGACTTTTTGGTGTCCTGGCCATTGTCTTCGGCATTCGCATGTGGCTGCGCGCGCTCGTGCGGGCCGCCTCACAAAACCGCGATCAAGGTTTGCTCAACACACTGCTCGACCGCCGGCTCGAACAGGGGTATAAAATCGTCGCCATCGGCGGCGGCACCGGACTTTCGACACTCCTGCGCGGTTTGAAACGCCGCACGAGCAACCTCACCGCCATTGTTACCGTAAGTGACGACGGCGGATCGTCGGGACGCCTGCAAAAAGAACTCGGCGTGTTGCCGCCGGGAGACATTCGGAACTGTTTGGTGGCGCTCGCGGACAACGAAGCTCTCGTAACCGATCTCTTCCGCTACCGGTTCGAGGAAGGCAGCGGTCTCATCGGTCATTCGTTCGGCAATTTGTTTCTCGCGGCAATGACGGGCATCACCGGAAACTTCGATAAGGCGATCAAAGAGTCGAGCCGCGTCTTGAACATCGTCGGCCGCGTGCTGCCCGCGACGCTTTCCGTTGTACGTCTGTGCGCCGAACTCGACGACGGCACGGTCGTCGAAGGCGAGTCCAATATCTCGCTCGCGAAGCGCCCGATCCGGCGCGTGTTCTTCGATCCCGATCTCGTCGACCCATTACCCGAAGCGCTCGCCGCCATTCGCGACGCCGACGCTATCGTGCTGGGTCCGGGATCGCTCTTCACATCCATTCTGCCGAACTTCCTGATCGATCTCATCACGACCGAAGTCGCGCGTTCGCATGCCGTAAAGATTTACGTTTGCAACGTCATGACGCAGCCGGGCGAAACGGAGAACATGAGCGCCGCAGACCACGTCGAGTCGCTCTTTGCAAACGCCGGCGCGCCGGTTTGTGACTACGTCATCGTGAACGACCAGCCGCCGTCGAAGCTGCTCGGCACCTACGCCGAAGAGGGGCAACTGCCCGTGGATCCGGACGTCGAGCGCATCGAAGCGATGGGCTTGCGATCGGTGCGCGCCGAGATGATTAGCGAAACGCAAACGGTACGTCACGATCCCGAGAAACTCTCGGACGTCGTTCTTTCCGTAATCGACCGCGCCGTGGCGGAACGCGCGACGTTCGTGAAACCCGCGCGGGCCTACGCGAAAGGTCCTAAGGCGGCGTCTGCCGCGACATCGAGACGTTAAGGACAAACGGCTTGCCCGGATCGGCGTTCGTACTTGCGCTGACGTCCGGGTAGCCCGGCGCCTTCACGACGTAGTCGAGAATCCCGCTGGGCACCTTATCGAACGAAACGTTGCCGTTCGTGTCGGTCTTCTGCGTGAGGACCGTATCGACGACGACCGTCGCGTTCGGGATGGGATTGTGCGTTACGGCATCTACTACGGCAACGTGTAAGCTGGCATAGGATCCTGCAGGCGGCAGTTCGTCGGCATTATTGCAGCCGGAGAGCGGCAGCGCTAGCAGCATTAGAGTAACGGCGGCACGTGCGACCTTCATCATAGTTAGTATACCTTTCTTCCAGCCTGGAGGCCACGCCTCGGCGCTTGCTGAAGCGCAACGGCATGTCTACGACCGCATCCGAGACCACGACGGGCATCACGTACTGTGAGAACGCCCTTGCCGCCATCGGCCATACCCCGCTCGTCAAACTCAACAAAGTCACCGACGGCGCATCGTGTCTGGTGCTTGCAAAGGTTGAATACGTAAATCCGGGCGGAAGTGTGAAAGACCGGCCGGCAGTTGCGATGCTGGACGCGGCCGAGCGCGCGGGGCTTTTGAAGCCCGGCGGCACGATCGTCGAACCGACCAGCGGCAACACGGGCTCGGGCCTCGCTATGGCGGCGGCTATTCGGGGCTATCGTTGCATCCTCGTGATGCCCGACAAGATGTCGAAAGAGAAAATCGACTTGCTCAAGGCCTACGGCGCCGAAGTCGTCGTCACGCCGAGCAACGTGCCGGCCGATTCGGCCGAGTCGTATTATGGCGTCGCCAATCGTCTTGCCTCGGAGATCCCCGGCGCATTCCAGCCGAACCAGTTTCACAATCACCACAATCCCGACGCACACTATCATTCCACCGGTCCCGAAATTTGGGAGCAGACGTCGGGAAAAATCACGCACCTTGTTGCCGGTATCGGAACGGGCGGGACGATCTCGGGCACGGCGCGATTCCTGAAAGAAAAGAATCCGGCGGTTACGGTGATCGGCGCGGATCCCGAGGGTTCGATCTACTCCGGCGACACGCCGCGCTCGTACGCCGTTGAAGGCATCGGCATGAATTACTTGCCGGAAACCGTCGATCTGAAGGTCATCGACGAAGTGGTTCGCGTGACGGATCGCGAGTCGTTCCTCATGGCGCGCCGCATTACGCGCGAGGAAGGTTTGCTCGTCGGCGGCTCGTCGGGCACCGCGGCGGTCGCGGCGGCGAAGCTCGCCCAGACCCTTCCCAAAGACGCCGTAGTCGTCGTCATTTTTCCCGACTCGGGCCGTGGGTACATGTCAAAGATTTTCAACGACGACTGGATGATTGCGAACGGTTTTCTCTCCGAAGGCAAACGCAAAGCGACGGTCGGCGACGTGCTGCGCAGCAAGACGCCGCTGCCGCGCTTGATTACGGTCAAAGAAGACGACACCGTGAAGACGGCGCTCGATCTTCTGCGGAAGTATGAAATTTCTCAGCTCCCCGTAATGCGCGGAAGCGACGTCGTCGGCAGCATCAACGACGTCGGCGTTATGCAGGCCGTCTTCGATCAGTCGGACATTCTGCACAAACCGATCAGCGACGTGATGAATCGCCCGTTTCCTGCGCTCGAACAATTCGGCGAAATCGAAAAGGCATACAAGCTGCTCACGCTTGCCAATCCCGCGATTGTGGTGACCGACGACGGCGAACCGATCGGCGTGTTGACCCGTCAAGACATCATCAGCTTCCTCTCCACCCGATAAGGCGCGAAGTCTTTCATGAAATTCACGACCAAGGCTATTCACGTCGGCCAGGAAGCCGATCCGGCGACGGGCGCGACGATCGTCCCCGTGTACCAGACCTCGACGTACACCCAAGAATCCGTCGGCGAACATAAGGGCTTTGACTACAGCCGCACGATTAATCCCACGCGCCTCGCGCTGGAAAAGCAACTCGCGTCGCTTGAAAATGCCGAGTACGGTTATGCCTTTGCGAGCGGCATGGCGGCGACGGCCGCCGTGTTGAATCTACTTTCTGCCGGCGATCACGCCGTCGTCACGGACGATCTCTACGGAGGCACCTACCGGCTCTTCACACGGGTGCTAGAGCGGTACGGGCTAGAATTCACGTACGTCGACATGAGCGACATCGATGCCGTGCGCGCGGCGATTCGTCCCAACACGAAACTGTTTTGGATCGAGACGCCGACCAATCCGCTGCTCAAACTCATCGATATCAAAGCCGTGTCCGCGCTGCGTCGCGGAGTCAGCCCGAACGCGACCGTTGTCGTCGATAACACGTTCGCATCGCCGTATTTCCAGCAGCCGCTTTCGCTTGGCGCCGACATTGTCGTTCATTCAACGACGAAGTACATCGGCGGTCACAGCGACGTCGTCGGCGGCGTAGCGATTACGAACGATCCGGAAATGGCCGGCATCATCAAGTTTCATCAGAACGCGGTCGGCGGCGTGCCGGGACCGCATGATGCATGGCTCACGATGCGTGGCGCAAAGACGCTTGCGCTTCGCATGCGCGAACACGCCACCAACGCGCAAGCGGTTGCAGAGTTTCTCGAAGCGCATCCGGAAGTGGATCGCGTCTACTATCCCGGCTTGGCTTCGCACCCGCAGCACGAACTCGCGAAGCGGCAGATGTCGGGCTTCGGCGGCATGGTCTCGTTCGTGTTAAAAGGGCCGCAAGCGCGTGCGCTCGATTTCGCGAACCGGTTGAAGTACTTCAGCCTGGCGGAAAGCTTGGGCGGCGTCGAGTCGTTGATCTGTCATCCCGCGCGCATGACGCACGGATCCATTCCGAAAGAAGACCGCGAACGCCGCGGTGTAACCGACGGTCTGCTACGGCTTTCCGTTGGAATCGAAGACGCGGACGATCTGCTCGAAGATCTGAGTTCGGCGCTACTCGCGACCGAACGGGTAGCGGACCGCGCTCACGTTTGAGATCAGCTTCTTTGCCGACGCGGGGTCGATTTCACCAACCCGGCCCATTACCGAAATAGCTACGCCGCGCGAGCCGTCCGCCCATAACAGGGCGAATTGCTTGCGCGCCGTGAAGCCTTCGCCGTAGGACATGTCGAGGAAGTACGCCGGCATTCCGTTGAGCAACGTCGTCGGTTCTTTACTTTTCACCAGAATGTTGTCGTACTGTTGGCGCATGTCGTTTTCGAAGCGCGTTTCGAAACTCGAGACGTTGCCGTCGAAGCTTTCCTGCGAAATGGTAATCGCTTGAGGCCGGTTTCCGTCGCCGTTCGCCCAGCCCGCTACCACCTGCAGATCGTCTCCGAGCGCCGAGAGCGGCAGAACCCGGTAGCCTACGAGATGCCACGCCGGCGGCGCCTCGAAGTGCATCGCGGCGTCGTTATATTGATGAGGATTGATCGGCGTAGGCGTAGGCGTCCACGATGGATTTGCGCCACCGTTCGACGGAGCCGTCTGAGCGGAAACGGTGAAAGGCGCGGCGGCCAAAAGCGCGATGAGAAGCAGGGCGAAACGTTTCATGGTCTTTCGTCTAGGACGCCGGCGAGGGCGGGAAGCGAGACTGCGTATCGATATGCAACGTTGCGGTGGTCGTCGTCGAACTCCTCGTGGCGGACCGTTAACCCGGCCTCACGCATTCGATCTGCGACTATTCTCGCGCCGATGTCGAGCTTGTACTCGTCGCGGCGCCCGCAGTCCAGGTAACGCAGGCGCAGCCGCTCTAGTTCCCCGAGCGAGCTTGCAACGCGTTCGGCCGGGTCGAACGCGAGCCATCGGTCGAACACGTCCTGGCGGAGTTCGCCCGACTTCAGATCGAAGGGCAAATCGATATCAAACGGCTTCGCCGATCGCGGCGAATAGGCGGCCGCCATCGCCAGGCCCGTCATCGTATCGAATTCCGCGTGTCCGCGTTTGTGTTTGCCTTCAAAGCTTTCCACGAACGCCTCAATGTTAAAATCGTGGCGTTCGAGCGTACGCTGCGCATCCGCAAACGATTGCGGAAAGATATAGCGGAAGTACGCATCGCCGCTGTGCGAGGCAAACGCCGCAAAAACACCGGGTTGCTGCATCACGAGATGCATCGCTCCGAATCCGCCTGAGGACTTGCCGGCAACGGCGCGGCCGCCCTCGCGCGCAATCGTGCGGTAATTTGCGTCGACGTGATTCACGACATCGCGCGTCACATACGTCGCATAATTACCGTTTTGAATCGAATCGACGTACTGCGATCCGCCTAAACGCGTGAAACCGTCGACTAGGACCACAATTACCGGCGGCATGCGGCGCTCGCGAATCAGCGAATCGGCCCACTGCAGCACGTTGCGTTCCCACTGAGCCGCCGAGACGAGTTTGGCTGCGTCGCCGGTGTAGCCGTGTAAGATGTAGATGGCCGGATAACGCCGGGAGCCTTGCGCATCGTAATCCTGCGGCGTGTATACGACGACCGGTTTGGTACTCGAATCGCCGAGCGCATTTCCCGCAAGCGCTTCGCTATCGATCCAATCGAACCAAACGTTGCCCTCGAGGCCCAAAAGCCGTGCATATCCGCCGTTTTGCATCGCCTATTCGTTCGCCACGGGGTAGCCCGCATACCTCACCGAATGACCTGGGCGCATGATGAGGTTTTGGCGAGTCGCCGTTGCAGCCGCGCTCTTCTTCTTGCTGCCGCTTGGCGCGCGAGCGGCCGATACGTGGAGCACCTGGCACACCGCGAAAATCTCCAACGAAGGCGGCACGCCGGTCTTTCTGGTGAACGGGAAGCCGTTTTTCGTGTACGGGGCAGCGTTCTTTTACGAGCGCACGCCTCGATCGCAATGGCGTGACGCCCTGCTTTCATATAAACGCGCCGGCATCAATACGATTGACCTCTACCTTATTTGGAATTGGCACGAACCCGACTCAAAAACCAAAGATTTCACCGGAGCGACGAATTCGCGGCGTGATTTGCACGCGTTGTTTTCTCTCGTGCACGAGTTGGGCTTCAAAACGATTGTACGGCCGGGTCCCGTGATTCGTAACGAGTGGCGCAACGGCGGCTATCCGGATTGGCTGCTTGAGCGACCGGAATACAATATGCCGCTGCACGATGTCCTGGAAGGTCGCTACCCGGCCACTGCCACGTATCAAAATGCGCACGCCGATGCGGCGGCCGCGGAGTGGCTCGCTAACCGAACGCACCTCGCAGCATCTTCCCACTGGCTGCACGATGTTCTGCACGAGGTCGAGCCCTGGTCGCACGACGTCCTCGCAATTGCACTTGACGACGATCAAGGCGCGTATATCGACAATGACACATGGCCCGCACCGCATTGGCATCAATATATGAGCTGGCTGCGCTCCACGGTTCAATCCACGGTGGGGACGAACGTGCCGCTCTTTATCAACACCTTTCAAATGAAGGTTACGGCCTCCGCGCCGGCATGGGCTTGGGGAAACTGGTACCAATCCGATGCGGAAATCATCGGCGATCACGACATCGCGCAACTCGGCTTCTCTACCGCATTGTTGCAAACGCAGCCCGGCAAACCGGTTATGGCGAGCGAATTCCAAGCCGGCTGGCTGCAAGGCGCGGACGAAGTCGCTGCTCGCGCGTCCACGCCGCAGAATACCACGATTGCGCTGCACGAAATGCTTCAGTACGGCGCGCACGGCGTCGTTAATTTCCCGCTGGCGGATACCCTCAATCCGGCTGGGTGGGAAGCGCCGTGGACGAACTGGTTTTATGCGTGGAGGGCGGCATTTTCGCTTCAGGGTACGGAAAGCCCGCGCGCCTCGGCCGTCGATGCGTTCGGTTCGCTCCTTCGCACGCACGGCGCAGACCTCGCGACAATGCGGCCGCAAACCGATATCGAGATCGCCTGGCTCCCCAGCGCCTACGATGCGACGCTCGTTCCGAACGATCGCATCGGACACATGGCCGATCTGACGATTGCGGCATTGCAACGGTGCCGCACTCTTGCACGCACGTGCCGCTTAGTGGACCTGCGTTACGATTCGCTAAACGATCTGCGAGCAACACGGTTTTTGGTCGTCCCGCAAACCGGTTTCCCGATGCGATACCTTCCGTCGATCGACCGGCGGCTAGCGGGCGTTCGCGCCGCCCACGTTGCCGTCGAAGCATCGGTCGATGCAGCGGTTGCGGCCGGTGCTAGTTCTGCGACGCACGGGATCACCGACGCTGCGCTGCTGGTTAATCCGCACGGTACAGCGGCGGTCTTCGACGCATTTAATGCATCGCAGTCAGCGCGTGCCGTTCCCTCCGTAACCGTTCGGCTTGGCAACCATGCGATAAAGTTGCCGGCGTACATTATGGCGCCGCAATCTGCGTGCGACTTCTGGATCGACCGCAACGGCGCGCATGATATCACCGTGCAACCGCTCGCGCCCGCCGCTCCGCCATCACTCCCGCCGAGTCGCGTCCCGGTTACCCACGCTGCCTGGACGGCAACGGCTTCAACGCCCGACGATGCCTATGACGACGGCTCGCCTACGTTGGAGTTGAACGACGGCGCGGTTCGCGTAGTCATTGCCGCGAATGCCGGCGCTCGCGTGTTCCTTTTCGAGAATCTTGCGGATGGCAAGAATCTCTTTACGTCTATCGGCGCGGTGCGCGACGACGTAGAATCGCCGCCGCCCCCTTCTCCGCGCGATTATATCGCGGCGTACACGCATCCGATCGAAGCAGGCACGTTCAATCGCCCCTATCAATGCGCTTATGGGCAGGAACGCAAGAGCGTCACCTGTACGTACGAGGCACCAGACTTCGGCCCGGCGCCCGTGCATTTCACCAAGCACTTCGAACTCGACGGCGAATCGCTCGTGGTGACGATTCGGGCATCCGAACCCGCCGCGTCGCTGTCGGCAATCGCGCCGGCGGGCGTTGATGTTGCGTGGCCGAAAGACCCGCAAGCGCAAGCGCAAGAGACGGTCAAGGCAGAATACCGCCTGGAACGGCTGGTCTACCCGGCAAACCGGGACGAAACCATTCGATTTACGCTCTCGCAAGGAGCACCGCCCACCGCCGCGAATCGCCCCTAGTCGCCGTGGGGAAATGGCGGAACGGCAGACGCAGCCGCCTCAAAAGCGGCCGGGGCAACTCGTGTGGGTTCAAATCCCACTTTCCCCACCATGAACTACGCTCGTAATCTACGAGCGTTTTTTCATATGGAGGGGGCAGGCGAAACCGGCAGAACCGCGAGAATGGCTTTCCTATCCCACCTTCCCACCGGAACCTCGGTGCTCAAAGTAGGGAGTGATCTATGAATCTCGCGGTCGTCGCTTCTGTTCTTCTGCTCGCGGCTTCCACCATGGCACAAACCGTGACGCTTCACGATTCGAACGTCACGTTCAAGCGCGCATTGCATTCTTGCAACGATGCGATGGGATCGATCACGTTTGCGCAAGGCCACGGCCGGATCGCCGGAACGGCCGGAGTCGCGACTGAGGAATCCTTCGGCGAAAACGCGACGATCTCCGTAAGCTTTCAATCCGAAGACGGAACGAAAGCTTCGCGAGTCGAGATCGACCAACGCGCCCGTTCGGTATCGGCAAAACACCTTCGCGTAGAACTCAACCGTTCCGTCGCGTGCGTTTTGCCCGATTAAAGACCCCAATCACCGTTCTTTTAATAGCACGGTCATTCACAGGCCGTATCGTACATTCAAGATTAGTTCGGAGAGCGCGCTGACGGCAGCTTTAGCCAACGCGCACTTTTCCGGGCCAGTCGCTGCAGGACCGGCGGGGCCACGCTCTCAACTGCAGAGCGTTATGCCTGACCCCGGTACCTCCAGTCAGCGCCGCTTTACTGCGGGTGCGCTTCGCGGCTCCATCAAGATTCCCGGCGATAAATCGATTTCGCACCGCGCGCTCATTGCAGGTGCCGCGGGCACCGAACCACTTCCGATCGCTAACTTAAATCCCGGACGGGACGTCCGCGCAACGCTGGAAGCGCTCATTGCACTGGGAGCGCATGTCGAAGGCGATAATGTCTCCTTGCATATCAGCGGCGGCCGATTGCGCGATCCAATGGGACCGATCGACTGCATGAATTCCGGGTCCACCGCACGGATGCTGCTCGGCGTATGCGCGGGTGCGGACGTGCGAGCGCAATTCGACGGCGACGACTCGTTGCGCAAACGGCCGATGGAGCCCGTCGCGGCGCAGCTTCGTGCATTTGGCTCGAAAATTGAAACGAACGACGGCAAACTTCCGCTCGAAATCGAGGGCACGCCGAATATTGACACGCGGCGCTTCATCTTGATTACGCCATCTGCGCAAATCAAGTCCGCGCTGCTTTTTGCCGGCGTTTTCTCGAAGAGCCCCGTGCAGATCAACGCCGATACCGGGTCGCGCGATCATACGGAACGATTGCTCAAGTATCTCGGGGCGGAGATAACCTGGAACGGAAAGAGCATCGACTTGCAAAGCGGTCCGAATCGCGTTGCGCCGGTCGACGTGCCCGGCGATTTCTCCGCGGCGGCCTTCTTTATCACAGCCGCAACGCTGACGAACGGCAGCGACCTGCGCATTGAAGACCTCAATGTCAATCCGACGCGAACGGGGCTGCTCGACATCCTGCTGGCGATGGGCGCGCATATCGACGTACAAAACGAGCGGGAAGTCAGCGGCGAACCGGTTGCCGACGTTCACATTACGTCGGCGCAATTGCAAGGAACGACGGTTGGTCCCGATATGGCGCTTCGCGCGATCGACGAGATTCCGCTCGTTGCCGCCGCCGCTGCGTTCGCGAAAGGCGACACCAAAATTACCGGCATCCGGGAATTACGGACCAAAGAATCGGATCGCGTCGCCGCCATCGAGCGCCTTTTGGAAGCGGTGGGCATCGAATTGGAGGTAGCAGCAAACGGACTCGTGATTCACGGCGGCACGCCAAGGGGCGAAGCGGGCGTGGTGGAAACGCATCACGACCACCGTATCGCCATGGCAACAGCCGTGCTCGCTGCGGCGGCCGGACCGCTAACCGTGGATAGCGACGCAAGCATCGACGTCAGTTTTCCGGATTTCGTCGAGACATTAAGGAGAGTACAGATCGCGTGAACGTTCAGCCGGTTTACACGGCCGACGAGTTCGAAGCCGAATCACGGCACCTCGAAACGCTGGTTTGGGAAGCGCTCGTCGTAGAGCCGCGCACGAAGATTCTGTTCTGCGGCTATGGTCCCGACGGGAACTACGTAAAGCGCGCGCATGGACGCCGGCGCCAACGTCACGGTGATCGAACACCGCAAGGAAGAAATCCATCGCTTCGCCGATCTGGGAGCGAAGTTGCTGCGCGGCAGCACTTCGGTGATTCCCGCGAAAGACAACACGTTCGACCTTGCGATTTCCTTTCATTATCTGCACGAAATCGATCCGTTCTTCCACGCGCAAGTGCTATCGGAATTGGCGCGCGTCGCGCGCCGCGTCGCCGTGGTCGAGCCCGCGCCCCCGGCCGATCCGCTCGGCAAACGCATCGCGTCCGCTATACTCGCAGGCCAAACGCGAACTCGGGCAATTCGAATACTACCAGCCCTCGACTATTGGAAGAAACTGCTGAGTTCGTGAAGGCGGAAATCACGCAACACGTGTTTGCGTTTACGAAAGTTCCGCCGCGTGAGTATCTTTTCAGATTCGGTGCAGTTGCTGCTACGACACCATGGAAGTGGAACAAGCGCCGCGCGAATTCATGGAAGAGTTACGCGCGATCGCAGAGCGTTCCGATCGGCGATGCTTCCGCCGCCGCGATTCGTACTCATGGGTGCGGCCGTGGGCGATCTCCCGGCGCCGAATTTAGCGTCCCGCGCGCCCCGTCGCCGTGACAACGCCGAAGCGCCCGCGCGCCGCGCAATGCCGCTCCGGAACCCGCGGCCGCGCCATCCGCCGCCGTCCACGCCTCGTCGCCTACGAATTGCCACCGGTTGAGCCACCCGCGCCTCCACCGCCCCGCCGAGTCGCCGGCTCACGCCGCCCGCCGCCTAAGCCGGCGGCGGTCGCCCGACGCCGCTGAGCGAGCCGCTGCCTGGACGTTTACCCCTGGCATTTCTGCGCCGGACGGCGCGCGTGGCTCGCGCTCCAAAACCGAACTCGGCCTCACCGCAATCCCCGTTTGGTGCACCGTTTGCCGTCCCGGAACCTGCGGCACCACACGGCATTCGGGTCCGCCTGCTGAAGGATTGACCGCCGCTTTCTTGTGGAATTGGGAGCCGCCCGAGGACGAAGCGCCCGGGGCGGGCTTCAGCTAGCGTCCGGAAAGAAGTAGACGAACCGCCGCATCGCGTTCGCAAGGCGAAACGCTTGCGACATGCGAATTTTTCGAGCGCGCTGTTGATGGAGTCGATCGCGTCTTCGCGCGCGACTAGAAGGGGCGCCTCGTTTCTGAGATCCGCGTTGAGCCGGTGCGCATACGCTCGCGCTTCTTCGGCGTTGCCGTGAACGGCGATGTCCGCCACTTCAGCCATGCGGCGCTTCACGCGCAAAGGCGATGCACGCGAACAGCGCCTCAATCGCAAGAACGATCGCGAGCAGATCCAGGCGGTGAGAAAGCACGCCGCGGCGTCATGCCGTTATGCCGCCGAGTCGCCCGACGACGAAGAGCTTTCGCTCGATTTGGCCGGCGAACGTGAATCGGTCACGTAAAATCCCGACCCTTTGAATACGATCGGCGCCGGATTGAACACTCGGCCTCATGGTGCCGCCACACTAGCGCACAGCTCCGTCGTACTTGTCGTCGAATCCGTGGCGCACTTCGGTCGTCTTCCGCATGATTGCAGCGGTAATCGTACAGTGGCATACGCTTAGCAATTTATACCAGGTTAGCACTCTCGGTCAACGACCGCTAAATCAAAAGTCGGCAGGACCTCGTCGCTTGCGGTACTCGACGAGGCCCTTAAAGTGAACTAACGCCTCGTCCAGCGCGCCGTCGACCTTCCGGCCGTGTTTCACCGGTCGAGCGATGCGCACCGAACGTCCGTGATATGCGGGATACGCAATTTTCACGTGAAGCCGCGCGCACGACGTTTTCCGCTCGATGCGGAAATCGAGCGCGCCGGCGCACGGAATACGCGCCGACGAGCGACAAGTGGTAGTTTGCGATGTGCTGGTCGACTTCGTACAATTGCTCTTCGTCACCCGGCAGCGACGATCGAATGAGGACCTCGCAGCCTAGAGCAAGCGGCGAGCGCGGTTCGACCAGCCTGGCGCTCCGTAAGAACGATAGCCAGACGGGCCACTTTTCCACGGCGCATAGCAGCGCGAACGCGTCTTCAGCGGGCGACCGATCTCGAGCTCGCACTGAACGACCGCAGCCCAGGCTCGGCGAGGCCTCGGTCACAATAGCCATGATTGATCCATTCAACGCACTATATATAGTGCCTGCTTTTATCGCAGGCACTATTGTAGCGGTTTATCGCTCGATCGGTATATTCCCGGCGCCGACGCCCGTCGCGAATTCACCAGCGTCGCACCCCGACCGGCAACGCCGCTTCGTCGATTCGAAACTCGGCGCTATGCCCGGATAGATCGATTGCGCCGCCTCGCTGCGGATGCCGAAGACGCACGTGCACGCCGGGCACGGCTCGCGCGAAATAGGCGAAGTCTTCGGCGCCCATCGTCGGAGCAAGCCGGTGCACGCGCACGTCGCTTTCATCACGCACGTAGCGCGCAAATGCTTCCGCCAGCGCAACATTGTTGACCACCGGCGGATAGCCGCGAACGATGCGCACGTCCGCGGTCGCACCGTACGCCGCGGCAACGTCGTCGACGATCCGCCGGACGCGTCGCTTCGAGTGCCGTCGCGCACTTCCGGATCGTGCGCGCGCAGCGTGCCGCTACATTTGCACTTCATCGGCGATTACGTTGTTTCGATAGCCGCCGCCGATCGTTCCGATCGTTACGACGACGCTTTTCAGGGGATCCGTTTCGCGCGCGGCGATAGTTCTGTAGCGCGAGCACGATCGCGCTTGCAGCCGGGATCGCATCGACCGCCGTGTGCGGATACGCCCCGTGACCGCCTTTTCCGCGAACCGTAATATAAAGTTCGTCCGCCGATGCATTGACGGGCCCTGGCGTGATGCCGATTTCACCCGGGCGCGATGCGCGGATCAACGTGCAGCATTGCGACCGCTTCGACGCGCGGATCGTCGAGCGCGCCTTCATCGATCATGGGTTCTGCGCCGCCCGGCCCTTCTTCCGCCGGCTGAAAAAACAGCACGACCGTGCCACGCAACTGCTCGCGCATGCCTTGCAGCACGTGCGCCGCGCCAAGCAGCATTGCGGTGTGCGCGTCGTGGCCGCAGGCGTGCATTTTTCCGGGAATCTCGGATGCAAATGCGAGCCCCGTGCGTTCGGTGATAGGCAGCGCGTCCATATCGGCGCGCAAGCCGACGACGTGTCCTGGACAGCGCCCGCGGATGATGCCGACAACGCCGGTCTTTGCCACGCGCCGGTGTTCGATACCGAGCGAATCCAGCTCGCGTTCGACTAGCGCCGACGTTTCATGTTCTTCAAATCCGAGTTCGGGACGGCGGTGAATCGCCCGGCGTAAAGCCGTAACGCGGTCGGTGACGGATGCCGGCGGCTGCTCGATCATTGCGTCGAACTGCTTCAGCGGTAGGAGCGTTCCCTTTTGGGGCGCAACGACCACAGCGATGCTTCCACCGGACCTTGCGCTGGCGCTACTCGTGAACCGTTCCGCCAACACGTACGTCTCGACGGCGCCGCCGTATATGACCTATCGCGAACGCACGCATGTCGAGGGAAACGGCCAGGCTCGCGAGATTCGATCGCACGATCGCGGTTCGCGTCGCGGACAACCTTGCCGTAATGCGCGATTTGCCGGACGGAGGCGAACGAGTGGGCGAAGCGTTTCCGATCGTGGCGTACTTCGATCCGTTCTCGCGCTTCTCGTTTAGCTACTTTGCCAACTTGAAGCGAGTCGACATTTCGCTGCAGCGCGACCCGCCATACACATTTCCGATTCCGGCGGCCGACCCGAGCGTCGATGCGATGATCCCTTATGTGTCGTTCTGGGCACCTCGGTATGCGCCGGATTCCACCGGGGACCGGTTGCATTTTCTCATCGATCCAACGCCACGCACGGGCGACAATGCGTTTTACCCAAGCGAAGTGATCGAAGATCCGCAAACGCAGCTTCCGTCGCGCATCGAAATGAAACTCACGGGAAGCGACGAGATGATTCAGCTGGACTACTCGATGATCGAGGGGCATTGGGTCATTCACGCATGGCACGTTTAGCGCAACGCAACACGCCATAATGCTAACGTTTAAGATAAACGCCGACGTTACGTACGATCAATTTACGTTTCCGGCAACGGCGCCGGATCCGCGGTTGGAAGGCTCGCCTAGTCCTCGTCCGAGCGCAACAACGCCATAAGCGGAAGTTGCGACTCGGCGCGAGAGCTTTCCGAGTTTCACGGCGCAATATCCGGCGAACACAAACGACGGCACGGCGATCATTACGAGCGTCGCGACCATGAAGTTCGCTTGATCGGCGTTGAGAAATCCGTTGATGTTTTCCAGCGCCCAACGCGCAGAAAAGATCGCGATGACTCCTAGCGCGGGCATCAATGCGATCCAACGCAGCAATTTCGGCGCTTCTTTACGCGCCTTTTGTTTCTTGTACCAGTTACTCAGCATGGGCCTAGAAATTCTATCGTCGCTGCATGACGGCGGGCGTACTTGCCCGTCGGGCATCCAAGCGTGGGATGGGTGAAACTGGAGCGTGTCCGAAGTCTCGGATCGCGCCGTCGGTTGGCTCCATTTGCGATGAAGCCGCAAGCTCCGGGCCCTTAAGCGAGCGCCAGAGCTCTTTTGCCCGTCAGCTACGGCGCAGCGCGCCCGTCCTTCGACAAGCTCAGGATGACAATAATAAGAAAAGCCGGGCGATAACCCCCTTTCTTTTATGGCGGAGAGGGAGAGATTCGAACTCTCGGGTACCCAATGTGCGCTCCGCGCCCATCGGGACGTTGAAAGCCTCCGATGAGGGTACCGAGAGTTCCAAGCACACGCTGCATGCATAAAACATAAGGGCCCGCGTTGCGGGCCCTCATCTTTTATGGCGGAGAGGGAGAGATTCGAACTCTCGGTACCCTCATCAGGTTCGCCCGCTTTCGAGGCGGGTGCCTTAAACCACTCGACCACCTCTCCAGGCATGCGCGGTTCCTTGAACAGCGTCCGTTACTACAGCGCCGACGGCTCAACGCCTTCTTGTTGACGTGAATTTCGCTTTTCGCGGAAGAATCGCTGGAGCTGCGCGGCACGCTTCGTCTTCGAGTACGCCGGCGGTTACTTCGATCCGGTGATTCGTCTTCGACGATTGCAGCATGTCGAATGCGCCGCCGTCGGCTCCGCCTTTGGGATCGCGCGCGCCGTAAACGACGCGTTTGATCCGCGCGGCGATAATTGCACCGGCGCACATGACGCACGGTTCTTTCCTGACGTAGAGCGTCGCTTCCGATAGACGCCACACTCCGAGCGCCGCGATGCTTCTTGAATCAACAGCATCTCGGCATGCGCCGTCGCGTCGGGACGCGTTTCTTTTTCGTTCTTCGCTTCGAGAACGATGTCGCCGCAAACAAGTACCGCACCGATCGGAACGTCGCCGGTTCGGGCGGCCTCGTCGGCGAGTTCCATCGCGCGGCGAATGTAGCTTTCGTCGTCAGCACATCGCAAGGAAATCTCGCGCCCGGAGGGATTCGAACCCCCGGCCTCTGCCTTCGGAGGGCAGCGCTCTATCCAGCTGAGCTACGGGCGCTCGCTCGTACCGTCCTATTCGCGACCCTCCGGCGCAGACCCGGTGCTGGGAATGTGTTTGAACAAATCCAGCTTGTGATCGACCAGGCCGCGATAGAACTTGCGCACGCAATCGGGATGTCCGAAGAAATACGTACGCGCGTAAGCCAGATCGTCTCCGGAACTGTCGGGAACGTAGTGCGAAATCTCGATCTCTTCCATCTGGTTTCGATCGACGGGATGCGGACAGAAATCGCACGGGATCGTGGACATAATAGGACCTTATTACCTTGACCCCGTGAAGGGCCGACAAGAGATGACGGCCGCCACGCTGACGGCCGTCACCTTGAATTGGTGACTCGGGGGTGATTTGAACACCCGACCAAGGGCTTATGAGTCCCCTGCTCTACCGCTGAGCTACCGAGCCAAGACCGCATCGAACGGTTTCGACACCTGACTTTACCAAAACCCCCTCGCGCGCGCAAGGATGCGTGAGGCATCGGCGATTTTAGCAGAAACGCCCCGCATTTCTGCGAGGCGTTTTACTTAAAATCGCGGTCGGAGGGACTCGAACCCCCAACCTACAAGTTCGTAGCCTGTTGCTCTATCCAATTGAGCTACGACCGCGTATAGCGCCTTGAGCGACGCGACCACCCCGAATACGTCTTTGCAACGCGATTCCCTTCTGCGTTACACAAACGTCAGTGGCGGAGAGAGAGGGATTCGAACCCTCGATACGACTTTACATCGTATAACGGTTTAGCAAACCGCCGCCTTCAGCCGCTCGGCCATCTCTCCCCGATGTCACTGCACGGGACAGCGACGCTGACTATACCACAGAACCCGCTCGCGACCCTAGCGACTTCGGTCGATTGCTATGCACTCGGTGCAGTCGGTCCGGTCATCGGCGGTTCGTCCACGAACTCGGCCTGAACTCCGGCAGCCTTAGGCGCACCGGCCACAACGGGCACTGCGCGCGCGGCGCGAGAACGCGCCAGCAGCGCGTCCACACCGAAGAACCGTCCTGTCGGCAGCACGACATTGACGGCGGAAAGTACGAACGCGGCTGCGTCCAAACCCGACCACGAACTCAAGTGCGAAAGATCGCCCTTAGCCGTGAGGTAGTTCAGCGCCAGCAACATGCCGATCAGCCCGCCGAAACGGGTGAAAAACCCGAAGAACAGCAATGCGCCGGTAACGACTTCACCAAGCCGCACGAGTTCGGCGAAAAGATTGATGTTCGGCAGCACCACGTTGGTAAGAAACGTCTGATACGCGCCGTGCGTGTTTTGAATCGAACTGTTCAGGAATTGCACGATCATGCCGGCGGGGGGCATAAACGTTTGGCTCTGCGTGAATTTCGGCACTCCGTGCATCAGCCAGAATGCACCGACGTAGAGACGCAAAACAGCGAGCCAGAACCCGTAGGCCGTGGAAGAGGGAAGAGCTTTCATGCGACGACCTCCTTGCGCGCCTCGGCCAACCGCGCGATCAGCGCCGCTGCGTCGCGTGCTGCGTCCGGACGTCCGTGGCGACGCGCTGCTGAAATCATTCGCCTGCGACGCCCCGAATCCGTCAGTGCGGTCGTAAGCGCGCGCGGCAGCTCTTCGAGCGATCGCACGCGCAGTGCAGCACCCCATTCCGTGAGTACGCGCACGTTGCGCTCCTCTTGTCCGGGGATCGGTTTGCAAAGCACCATCGGTACTTCTGCCGCGAGCCCTTCGGCGGTACTTAGGCCGCCGGGCTTGGTAACGAAAACATCCGCGGCGTGCATGTAATCGAAAACGTTTCCAACGAAGCGTAAGACACGAACCGGATACTTCACGGTTTCCGCCGCTTCAAGCACACGTTTTTCAACGCGCGAATTTCGTCCCGCAATCACGGCGGCCGCGATCGGCGCTTCGACGTTATCGAGCGATTGCAGCATGCGCTCGAGCGGCCCGAATCCAAGGCCGCCGCCCATAATGAGAGCAACGGGACGATTCTGCGGCAAACCCAAACGTTCGCGCAATGATTCGATCGATTCGCCGGAGCGCGCGAAACGCGGATCGACCGGAATGCCGCTGACCTCAATGCGGTCGGGTTGCACGCCGCGCGCAACGAGGACGTCGCGCATTGCCGGCGTGGCGACACAATAGCCCTCGATATTCGTATGAATCCAAAAGCCGTGAATCGCGAAGTCCGTGACGATTCCCACGACCGGCGGCGCATCGTCGTACATGCGCTTGTATTCAGCCATTGCTCCGCTCGGGAACGCATGCGTGCAGACGACGACGTCGGGCCGCTCGCGCTCGATCAACGGCCGAAGATTGCCGGCGGTAAACTGATGCGCCCAATTGCGAAACGGACCGACTTCGGTCGCGCGCTCCGCCCGGTCGTAGATGTACCGGTACATTTGAGGAATCGTTTTGACCATGCGCAGATAGCCGTCGGAGACGACACGCGTCATGACGAGGGCGGCATACTTATACGAATCGACCACCAAGGTTTCAACCGTGGGGTCGATTTCGCGCAAACCGGCGCAAACGGCGTTTGCGGCCGAAAGATGGCCGGCGCCGACGCTCGCGGAGAGAAAGAGGACGCGGATTAGGCCTCGCCTCCCTCGTCGCCCGCTTCTTCTGCGAAGACGAGGAACTCATCGAGGATCTCCTGCGCCAGATCGTCGTCTTCGAGCAAGTTTCCTTGGAGATCGGTGACGATGAATTCGCTCTCCGCTTCTTCGTCGTCTTTGGGCTCGTGCATCAGCACCGCGTAAGACGTACCGTCATCGGGATCTTCCAGAATACCAACCACTTCGAACGGCAGCTCCCCGCCGTCTTTGGTCTCGATGTAGAGCACTTCGCTCAGTTCGAGCGGTCCGCTCTTCGCTTCACCATTGTTGGACGACATGTAGCAGCTCCTTATTCGAGGTAATTAGTGCAGGCAACGAGCGACGTTGGCCCGGTGTTCGGCGAGAGTTTTCGAGAAAACGTGCCGGCCGTTTCCACAGTACACGTAGTAGAGCATATCCGTCTTCGACGGATGGAATGCCGCTTCCAGCGACGGGCGACCGGGATTCGCGATAGGCGTCGGTGGCAAGCCCGTGATTTTGTAGGTGTTGTACGGCGAGTCGATCTTCAAGTCACCCAACGAGAGGTCCGTTTTATGGGACGGGAGCGCGTACTCGATCGTCGCGTCGACTTGCAGCGGCATGTTTTGCTTCAATCGATTGAAGATGACGCCCGCTATCATCGGACGGTCGGCGTCGACTTTGGCCTCGCGTTCGACGAGCGATGCGACCACGACGCCTTGCGGAACCGTAACGCCAAGCGCCCTGGCGCGTTGTTGCGCGTCAGGCGGCAGCTCTTTGAAGAATTCGTCGGTCAATTGCTTTTCGATTTGCACCGGCGTCGCATCGAGTGGGACGAGATAGGTGCTGGGAAATAAATAGCCTTCGAGATTCTTGGTCCGCGAGCCGTCTACGGTGAGCCCCGTGGACAAGAAGTAGTGCGACAAAGCAGCGGCCTGCCCGACGCCCGCCTCGTCCAGTCGTTCCGCAATCTGCTGAGCGGTAAACCCCTCGGGAATGCTAACCCATGCAGCGGTCTGCGCACCGCCTGTAAGCAAAGCCTGAAGCACTTCGGCTGCCGTTTGATTCGGCGGGAACCGGTATGCACCGGCATGTACGTCTACGTCCTCGTGGTGCGTCCGCGCAAGGATCCGGAACTGCAGCGCGTTCCCGATGACGCCGCTCGTCGCAAGCTGTGATGCGATGTCGGCGAAGGTTGCCCCGCGCGGCACAATGACTTGCGTCGTGGACGCCGGCCGGGAACGGTCGCGATAAACGCCGTACCAAAACCAAACGCCGCACAAGAGCGCAACAACGACCGCGACGGCGACTACCGTCGCGAAAATTTGCCCGAAACTCTTCACGTTGCTCGATTTCGCCGCCGAGCCAAGTAGGTCTCCAAGATAAGCGCAGCGGCCATCTTATCGACGACGCCTTTTCGCTTCTTTCGGGAGACGTCGGCCGCGATAAGCGTCTTCGTAACTTGTGCCGTCGTCATGCGCTCGTCGACCCGATGGATCGTGCCGGAGAAAATACCGCGCAGATGGTCGACGAATGCGTCCATCTTTTGAGAGGCGATACCGCGTTCGCCGGAGAGCGACACGGGATCGCCGACAACCAAATCGCGCACCAGGTACGATTCCAAATACTCTTCGATCTTTGAAAGATCCGCGCGGAGGTTGCTGCGTTCGATCGTTCCTACGGGCAGCGCGAAAGATCCGGTGGGGTCGGCCACCGCAATCCCGATTCGTTTGCTGCCTACGTCAAGCGCCATTACAGACATGAGACTTACGCGCGCGTTACGGAGTCCACAACCGCAAGTCCCGCTTTGGGACGCCGCCCCAAGTGGTGGACGACGATGGCTTCGATAGCGGCGGCGACTCGCGGACGAGCTTGGAGTGAGGCGCGGCCTTGCCCACGCGGCGCCGCTAACGACGCCAAATTCTGCACGTCTTCGGCATCGAGTTCAACGAGATCGCGCCAGCGTTCACGACAGCGTTCGCAGATAAGTCCCGCAGCGTCGGGATCTACCCACGCGCGTTCGGACGCCAAGCGATCGCCGCAGCGCACGCACGTATCCGACGGCGGCTCGAGCCCGAGCAGTGAAAGCAATCGCAATGAAAAGCGCGGGACCAACGCTCGCGGCGCTTCACTCGAGGCAATGGCGCCGATCATCCCGGCCAGCAGGTCGTAAATCTCGGGAAGCGGCAAATCGGGTTCGCAAAACGCGTCGATCAATTCCGCGACGAGGGACGCGACGGAAAACCGTTCGGGATCCACCAATCGCTCCCACGGGGCGTTCACGATGTCGGCCGTAACGATGACGTCGAGCGATCGGCCGTGGTGCATCGTCAGGGCGGATTCGGTGCCGAATTCGAGGCGGCCGGCGAGATGGCTTTTCGCACGCCGCACGCCTTTTGCGACGGCGTCAACCTTGCCGCGTTCGGTGGTAAAGAGGGTTACGATGCGATCGGCTTCGCCGAGCGGGCGCGCGCGCAGCACGATGGCACGCGTTTTATACGAACGTGCCTGCGACATCGTTTAGCTCGTCTGAAGACTTCGCGGCCCGAATGAGTACGGCAGCAACTGCTCGAGCGTCGTGCGCGTTTCACCGCCGGGCGCAGTAAAATACACCGGCATTGCCGGATTGAACTCGGCAAGAAATTGCCGGCAGGCGCCGCATGGGCTAGTCATCGTGCCTTCGGGCCCCGCGACCGCGATCGCGCGAAATTCGCGATGCCCTTGAGCGACGGCAGACACGATAGCGGAGCGCTCGGCGCAGATCGACAAGCCATAACTGGCGTTTTCCACGTTGCCCGCGGCAACAATGGTTCCATCGGCCGTTTCTACTGCAGCGCCGACTTTGAAGTTCGAATACGGAGCGTAGGCTTTAGCGCGTACCGCTCGCGCCGCCGAGAACAATTCTTCAGGAGACGGCATCGTGCTCGCCGGCGACTTCGTCGTGCGCTTCGTGTGAAGCGCCGTTACGGCTCGTGAAGACGCGCACCGCAAGAATGCGGCGTCCGCGCGTACGATCGACCCGCAAGCGCGTACGCTCGTCGGCCTCGATCTCTTCGCCCTCTTTGGGAAGGCGCCCGAACAGTCCGACCGTGTAGCCGCCGATCGTTTCGAAATCTTCAGTCGGAATACGCGTCCCGAGCTTCGCGTTTACGTCCTCGATGTTTACGCCTGCGTCGACAACGGCTTCGTCATCGGAGACAAACGAAATCGGTTCTTGTTCGTCGACATCGTGTTCGTCGCGAATTTCTCCCACGATCTCTTCCAGAAGATCTTCCATCGTAACGAGGCCGGCGGTGCCGCCGTATTCGTCCACCACGATAGCCATCGAAAACTTGTCGCGCTGCATTTCACGCAGCAGCTCGGCGATTTTCTTCGTTTCGGGAACGTGACTTACCGCGCGCATCAAGGAGCGCAGACTTGTGTGCGCGAGCGATCCGTTTGCAAGCGCGATCAAAAGCTCGCGATCGTGAACGACGCCCACGATATCGTCTTTGGACTCTTGGTAAACGGGCAGCTTGGAATAGCCTTCAGCGATAACGACGTCGAGTGCGCGACGCGGCGAATCGTCGATGGAAACAGCGATCATCTCCGGGCGGGGCGTCATTACTTCCCGAACGATCGTGTCGCCGAACTCGATGACCGAATGGATCATCTCGCGTTCTTCTTCTTCGATCACCCGCTGTTCCGCGCCGACGTTGACCAAGGCGCGAATGTCTTCTTCCGTCACGAACTGGTGCGGATGTTTGATGCCGAGCGGTTTGACGATCACGTTGGTTATCGCCAGGAACGCCCACACGACGGGCTTCAAAATGCCCGCGATGATGCGCATGGGACGCGCAAGTACCAGCGCCCAGCGTTCGCCGTCGTTCGTCACGACCGTCTTCGGAATGATTTCACCGACCAGCAGCAACACGATGGTCATGATGACCGTCGACCAAAGGCCCGCTTCAGGAATTCCTATTTCGATGGCCACGTAAGTGGCAAGCGAGTCGGCCGCCAGCAATACGATCGTGTTGGCGACCAGAATCGAAGTGAGGATCCGGTTACGGTCGTCCACTAGACGCCGGACGTCCTTGGCGCCGCGCACGTTCCGCTCGGCCATCGATGCCGCGCGAAGCCGCGACATAGAGACGATGGCCGCTTCAGAGGCGGCAAAGAAGGCTGCCAAAAGGATCAACAGCACCAAGCTGGCGATCTCGATCGGGTTCGCGTGGTTCATTATTCGGCCGCCGGACCCGGCCGGGGACTTCGATATGGGTCGGTATTCAAATCGGCGCCATTATAGCACAACGTGAGGCCGGACCAAGAGATAAATGGCCAAGGCAACGACCGTTCCCAAGACTCCCCCGGAGACGACCTCCCGTACGGAGTGAATTCTGGCCTCGACCCGGCTCTGGGCCACCAGGAACGCCACGAAGTAGGCGAGGATGGCCGCCAAAGGCTTCTGATAGAAGAATGAAAGCATGGTCGCGGCTGCAAAGGCGAGCGCCGCGTGGCCGGAAATCGCGCCGCCTTGAAGCGCGGACCCGCGCCCGACCCACGCCTTCGCAAAGATGGTCAGAATCGCGACGGCCGCGAGGACGACGAAGGCGACGTTGCTCGGCACGGCCTGGACCGCCTCGAAGACTCGTTGGCCGCCGTTGATGATTCCCTGGTAGAACACCAGGTAGCCTACGACAACCGCGGCGATCGACGAGACGAGGACTGCCCCGGCCGAAGCGTCTTTCGCCGTCTTGGCAAGCGGATGGTGCGTAACGGTGAGGAGATCGACAATCGCTTCGACCGCGGTGTTCAACAGCTCCAAGCTCAGCACCGACGGCGATGATGATGATTAAAGCGACGACGTAGTAGCGGTCGAGCCGGAGCAGCAACGCCGCCAAAATCACCAACAGTGCAATCAACAGATGCGATCGCATGTTGGGCTGCGTCCGGGCCGCATACATGATGCCTTCGAACGCGTGGTTGAACGAGCGCCAAACTCTAGTCTTCATACGGCCACGGCATGCCGATGGCGGCGGCCAGGCGCCGTTCTTCGGATTCCATCTCGGCGCGCTCGTCGGATTCCATATGGTCGTGACCCATCACGTGCAACAGGCCGTGAATCAATAGGCGGTAGATCTCGTTTTGCAGCGGCGCGTCGTAGTCGGCGGCTTGACGGCGGGCCGTGTCGATCGAAATCACAATGTCACCGAGAAGCCGTTCGTCAATCTCGGGGTCGGCCGAGCGATTCATCAAACATCGGGAAAGACAGCACGTCGGTCGGCTTGTCCTTGCCGCGATGCTCGCCGTTTATGCGTTGGATCGCGGAATCGTTTACGAGCGTCACCGAGATCGACGAGCCGTCTTCATCGACGGCGGCGAGCAGCGATTGCATCGTGCGCTTGAGCGCCCGCGCGTCGACGCCGCTGCCGCGAACATCATTGCGATAGTGTATCGGCATAAGCCTCGCTACGCCGGATGATTTGCGAAACCAACGGATGGCGAACCACGTCGGTTTCGTTTAGGCGAATCGCGCCGATGTCGTCGACTTTTTCCAATCGACGGGAAGCATCGAGTAATCCGCTTCGTGCGCCGCCGGGAAGGTCGATTTGCGTGATGTCGCCGTTCACGACCATCTTGGAGCCGCTGCCAAGGCGAGTGAGAAACATCTTCAACTGATCGGACGTCGCGTTCTGCGCTTCGTCGAGAATGACGAACGCATCGGACAACGTGCGCCCGCGCATGTAGGCCAGGGGCGCGACTTCGATCGTTCCGCGTTCCAGATACTTTGCGACGACGGCTGCGTCGAGCAACTCTTCGAGCGAATCGTAGAGCGGCCGCAAATACGGATCGACTTTTTCTCGAAGATCGCCGGGTAAGAAGCCGAGTTTTTCGCCCGCTTCAACGGCCGGCCGCGAAAGAACCAGTCGCGAAACTTCGCGATTCTTCAACGCGCGCACCGCCATGACAACGGCGAGGAACGTTTTTCCGGTGCCCGCCGGACCGATTCCAATCGTCAGCGTGTTCTCTTCGATCGAACGGACGAACGCGCGCTGTCCCGGCGTTTTCGGCCGAACTTCTTTGCCGCGATGCGTGCGAATCAACGTGCCGGGCAACGCTTTTCCGCCCGGCTCCTCGCGCGTATCGTGAATGGCAAGAGCAACGTCGTCCGGCGTAATCTGCGCGCCGTCGACTGCGGCATGAAGCATGCGCCGCACCGCGTGTTCCGCGCGTTCGACGTCGGACGCGGGGCCTGCGAGCAGCAACTGCTGGCCGTCGGCGCGCACGCTTACGCCGAGGCGTTCTTCGAGTGCGGAGAGGTTCTGATCGAATTGTCCGAACAGGCGGACGGGGTCGGAGAGGTCGCTTAGATCGACGGTTCGTTGTGCCGTGGACTCCAGATTGATTGCTCCTGCAAGGCTTTCGGTTTCCCGAGGACTTCGGCCGCGACCATCGCCCTCAGGATGCTCTTCTTATCTTCGAAGATACCACCCAACAAACCACTTGAACGAGCCCTTCGAATGCCGGGCATAATTTCGTGGGGCAGTTCGGGCGCAACAATAGGCGGCATAACCGCTCCCGCCAAGGGCTCGCGACGTGCGACGCGCGGGACTACGGGCGGTGGCGGAGCGACGAGCGGGGTCGCGACCGCAGCGACCGGTCCCGGCGGCGGCTCGAACAGCATGCGGGCCGCCCGCGGCACGGAAGCGGACGACGGCGTCAAGACCGCCGGCGCAGGCATTACGGGTGCCTGTGCCGGTTGAGGTGCGAATTTGGCCCCTTGCCGTTGCTGCAGCTTCGTCGTTGCTTGCCTCGCCTTTTGAGCGTTTTTGACGATGCTCGAGATCACGCCCGCGACGACGATGACGACCCAGACCAGCGTCCCGACGTCGTGCATTTATCGTCCAGGCTGCGGCGGCTGGTTGGCGTCGGGCGGTGTGCTCTCGGCGGTTCCGCCGATCGCATCCCGCATGCCCGTGTCCGCCTGAATGTTCTTCAAGCGATAGTAATCCATTACGCCGAGATTGCCGCTCTTAAACGCCTCCGCAATCGCCAGCGGAATCGTTGCTTCGGCTTCCACGACTTTCGCGCGCATCGCTTGCGTCTCGGCTTTTTGCTCTTGTTCCGAGGCCATGGCTGCGTACTGTCGCTCCGACGCTTTTGCTTGCGCGATGCGGCGATCCGCTTCCGCCTGGCTCGTCTGCAATTCGGCGCCGATGTTCTTGCCGACATCAACGTCCGCGATATCGATGGAGACGATTTCAAAGGCCGTGCCCGCATCGAGGCCCTTCGACAGCACTTGTTTGGAAATGCGATCGGGATATTCGAGCACTTCTTTGTGGTCGATCGCAGCACCGACCGCGGCTACGACGCCTTCGCCCACGCGCGCGATAATCGTCTGTTCGCCGGCGCCGCCGACGTAGCGGTCGAGATTACTGCGCACCGTCACGCGTGCTTTGACGTTCAACTGAATGCCGTTTTGCGCAACACCTTGAAAGGTGGGCGTCTCGATCACTTTCGGATTCACCGAGGTCTGCAGCGCTTCGACGACGTTTCTTCCCGCCAGATCGATAGCGGCGGCGCGCTGCCATTCTAGCGGAATCTGTGCGCGTTGTGCGGCGATCATAGCCAGCGTTACGTTTTCGACATTACCGCCGGCGAGATAGTGCGATTGCATCTGATCGACGGTGAAGTTCAAACCCGCCTTCCGAGCGCGTACGTAGTTCGTGACGATGACGCCCGGCGGAATGCCTATCAGGCGCATACGAACGAGCGAAATGATGCCGAGCGGTACGCCCGCCGCGACCGTTCTAATCCATAGGCCGATCGGAAAATAATAGAGGAACGAGAAAAACAATATGACGGCGACGAAAAAGATGACCGCCACGCCGACTGCAACCATACAACTCCTTTACAGCACCGGGCTATTTGTAGCTCGGGAGATTGACCGGCTCTACGAAGATGCGCGCGCCTTCCACGCGGGTAACACGGACCGGGGTTCCGGCCGCAATAAATTCGCCCTGGGTCAGGACGTCGACTCGTTTTCCATCGATGAGCGCAACGCCCGCCGGACGCAACAGCGAACCTGCCGTTCCGAGTCGAGCCGAGCAACGACGAGAAGTCGGAGCTCGTGACATAATCGGGACCCTGCTCGGCGACCAGGACCAATCGCTTCATCCAGGCGTTCTCGGGGAACGCGCGGGTGGCCAGAGCGAAAAGCACGACGGTGACGATGAGCGACGTCGAAATCGTTTCGATCGCGATGAAAAAGAACGGCAAGCCGAACGCTAAGAGCACGGCCGCAAGCAGCGCTAATCCGCCCAAAATACCCGGCGCACCATGCCCCGGAACGACGTGCAACTCCCACAGGATTCCGAGAAGGCCCACGACCGCGAGCGCGATGACGACGCCGTTGGAGAATCCCGCGTAAACGTGCGTGCCGAAGAACAGCGCGAGCGCCGCAACGCCGATCGTGCCGGCGATGCCGTGCAGCGTCTGCATTTCGATCATTAGCCCGAGCATGCCGAGCGTCAGGAGCAGGCCGCTGATCTCCGGGCTCGTCGCAAAGCGCGCGAGCTCTTCGCCCCACGTGTAATCTTCAGTAACTTTCGGCGCACTCGCCAAATGCTGACTCTGCAGCGCGCCGTCGAGCGACAGATGCGGTTCCGTCAGCGATTTTGGCGCGAATCGCATCGGCAGTATTCAACGTCAGAATGGAACCTGTTCGCTTGAATTGCGGCGCATCGACGTTCTTATCCACCATCGCACCGGCGATTGTGGAATCGCGATGATTGCGTTGCGCCGTCGATTCAAACTCCGCGCGCAGCGCAGAAATTGTCTTCGGCGTTCCGGGAATCGGTTCGGCCGCACCAATCGACGCCCCCGGGCCCATAACGATCGTGTTTGCCGAAAGCGTAATGAGCGCTGCGGCGGAATACGCGCGCTCGCTCACATACGCAATGACGGGGACCTTCGAAGCGAAGAGCGCATCGCGAATGCGGAATCCTGCTTCGACGAGGCCGCCCGGACTGTTCACGTCGAGGACGATCGCACGAGCGCCGTTGTGGTTGGCCTCATCGACCGCGCGCTCGACCAGGTGGGCCATGCCGTCATCGACCGTTCCGTGAATGGGAACGACCACGATGGGAGGATCCGCGGCGAAGACCTGGGACGCGAAACCCAAGCATCCGCAGATCAATAGCCCGATAATGATTCCGAGGCGCAGACGCTTCATGCCGGTTGCTACCCGCACGTTCGATAAAGGTTGCATGAAAAAAGAGCCCGGGTTTTACCCAAGCTCTTCCGTGACGATTTGGCGAACCAAGTTGCCGTCGGCGATCCCCTTGAACTGCGGCATGGCGACTTTCATCACCGCGCCTTGGTTCCGGTTCTCGGCCGGAATGCCGGCGATAATCTCTTTGATCGTCGCCCGCACCTCGTCCGGCGACTTTTGTGCCGGAAGATACGTCGCCAAGATGTCGCGCTCTGCGCGCTCTTTGTCGGCGAGATCTTTCCGCCCGGCTTTGTCGAACTCGGCGAGCGAGTCGTTCCGCTGTTTTACGAGCTTTTGAACGACCGCCAGCTCGTCTTGATCGCTCAGATCCGCACCGGCTTCCGTCCTCTTATAGGTGAAGCCCGAGAGTGCGGAGCGCAGCGTATCGAGACGCAACTGGTCGCGCGCCTTCATCGCCTCTTTCAGATCGGAGGCGATGCGGTCCTTAAGACTCCCCATGGCGACTCCTAGGCCCGGCGTTTACGCGCGGCTGCCGACTTCTTCTTGCGGCGGACGCTCGGCTTCTCGTAGTGCTCGTGCTTACGCGCTTCGGCGAGGATACCCGCCTTTTGGGTGGCCTTCTTGAAACGTCGCAACGCGCTTTCGATTGACTCTCCAGGTGCTACGCGAACTTCCATTAGTTTTTTTCGACCCCCCTTTCGCGCGCGGCCTATCCGGCTCGCGGCATAATAATTTAGACACGGGCCGTCTGGAACCGTGACTGCCGTACTTTAGCACAGGCCTAGGGTCCCGTCAAACGCTTAGGGGGCCGACGCCATAACGCAGACGACTGCCTTCGCGGCGGACGCCTTCGGTCAGGATGTGCGGCTTGCCGGTTCCCGCAATGATATGCTCGACCGCACGATCCGCGAGCAAGACCGTCGCGTCCGAGATAAGTCGCCGGTGGCATCGCCACCACACGGTCTCCGAGCACATGATGATCGTCTTGCGCTCCGACGCTTCTTTCAGAAGACCGTCGAACGCGGCGCGAAACTCTTGCGTCTGCATATAGTCGGCGTATGCGCGAAATGCCTCGTTGCGCAATCCGGTGTTGTCCGAGTCCCGACTGGGCTTTCTTCTTCCCCCGAGTTCTACGTCGTTGCGATACGCGATCCCGGCTTCATGCAATGACTGCTCTAGTGCCTCGATAGCATATTGCGGGTTGCGCCGGCTGCCCGCATACCTGCGAACGTCAACAAGCGCTTCGATTTCGAATTTCTTCAGCCACGCGATAAAGTCGTCGATCGGTGCGGTGCCGTGCCCGATCGTGTAGAGCTTCATTCCATTACACCGGGCTTATCGACGTGCGGACGCATAGCAACACGGCGTAATGACCTGACGGTGTCGATAGTATTCGCCTGCTCTTCGACAAGCTCACGATGACGAGAGCAATTATCCGGGTGGCCAAGACATGGGGCGGCCGGCTAAGACATGGATGTGGAGATGGCCGACGGATTGACCGGCTTCCGGGCCGGTGTTCGTGACCAGGCGATAGCCGTTCGGGCCGTTCTCACGACCGATGCGTGAAGCAACCTCGAAAAGTTTGGCGGTGAGCGCGGCGTTCTTCGCGTCGGTAAGTTCACCGATGTTCGAATGATGCTCGACCGGCATAACGAGAACGTGCGTCGGCGCCTGCGGGCTTACGTCGGCAACCGCGATGACGTCATCGTCTTTAGAAACGAACGTTGCGGGAATTTCGCCGGCGGCAATTTTGCAAAAGATGCAATCCATAACGATTCCTCTCTAACGAGCCCGAATCGAGAAGTTCCACGATTTCGTGGTCGTATTGCCGGCGCGATCCGACACGCGCACGACCACCTTCACGTTGCCGTTGCGGTACGCGTAGGAAGGCATGTACTGCACGAACTGGGGGGTGCGAACGCAATCTGCCGTTACGTCGCGCCCATCGACCCAGAGGATAATGCTAGATGGGTTCACCGGTACGGCGTCGGACGAAAAGGTGGCGTAGATTGCCGGATGTGAAGTATTCACGGTAGCGCCGGAATCGGGCGCGAAGTCGGAGATGCCCGGCGGCGTGCTCGACGCCGAAATGGTGTGCGTTGCCTCAATGTCGGGTGCATTGTACGATCCAACGCGTAGATGGCCAATGACGGGCACGTCGGAAAAATTGGCGCCGTGCGGAATCGCGTAGCTGCCGGCATACACGCCCGGCGTGCGTTCCGACATCGCTTGATTCGTTACGTACGGCCCCACGTCGAAGCTCGCCGCGCCGTGCGGCGTTCCGCGCAACGTGACGTTAAACGAATCCCCGGCGCGCAGCGGGCGGTTTGCGTCGAGGTCGACGCCGGCGATTGCCGGACCGGCCGTCGCACCGGAAGTTTGCGCCACGTCGCGGCTCACGAGCACTTCACGAACTTCGTTTGTTTCGACGTTGTAGCGGACCGTGACGCGGTCGTTTACCTGCAGATCCGAGAGCGCCGCGGGCTTGCCGTTCAACGAGATGACGCTCGTGCGCGAAGGCGTAATCACGTGGCCGTCGTCGAGCACGAATTGATCCGATGTCGCCGCGGCGATGCTTCCGAGAAAAGATCCGTACGCATCCTCGACGCGATCCACGCGGCCGTTCTTCCGCATGTAGATGCGCGCGAAGTCGCCCGGACGCACGTCGCCCAGTTCGCCGGGAACGGTGACATTGGCGTTCACATCGTGCATTTCGATCTGCGCGTTGGGCGAAATCGGGATCGTGCGCACGGCCGCATTGTACGTGAGCGTCATCGTCGGGGGATCTGAATCGATATCGATCGCGCTGACCGTGCCGAATCGCTGCACGTTCTTGCCGTCGGTCACGGTGCCCGAGCCGGAACGCCCCATCAGCTGGGCGACGATGTTCACGGCATTGTTCTTTCGATCGAAAGTGGCATTTGCGCCCAGGACGTCGGTAAAAAATCTCAGCGGCGCATAAAGCACGTCTTTGATTTCCAGCGGGGGCGCGTCGAGCAGCAGCTGGCTACCGTCGATCGCGGCGATACGGCTGCCGATCGTCAGCGTTACGGTGCGCGAGCCCACCTGCGTCGTAATCACTTTGCCGCGCTTGTCGAAATCCAAGCCGAGGGCTTCGATCGTGCGCCGCACCGGCACGAACAAGTGTCCCTTCTCAAAGCGCGCAGGAGGCTGCAGCGGCAACACGTCGCCGTTGATGACGATGGAGATCGGCGCGGGCGGCCGCTTCGCCGGCGCAACGCCTAAGAGCATGGCCATCAAACCAATCGTCGCGATTGCGCGCCTCATCGTGCCTCCCTCAACACGTCTCGGTACACTTCAGCCGTTTCACGAGCGGTTCGTTCCCAAGAAAGAGTCCTTACCGCTGCATTCCCTCGTTCGATGAGGTCGGCACGTAAAGCCTCGTCGTCGAGCAAACGTTGTATCTGTGCCCGCGCTTGCTCGTCGTCCCCCGGAGCAAAATGCAGGCTCACCGGTTCCACCACTTCGGGGATCGACTCGGTTGTTGCGATGACTGGACACCCCGAAGCCATAGCCTCAACGAACGGCAGGCCAAAGCCTTCGAGCAAAGCCGGATGCACGAGCGCCTGCGCGCCGGCATAGTAGCGTGCGAGCTCGTCGTCGCTGACGTCGCCCAATGCTGCGACGCGGCGCCGGCTGGTCGACAGCCGCTGCAGTTCGCCGTCAAAATCGTCCGGGCCGGTGAGAAACAAGTCGACCTCGTAGCGCTCGGGTAACGAAGACCAGGCACGCAATAACGTGGGGATATCCTTGTGGTTTCGGTGGTTGCCCACGTTGAGCAGGTACGGCCGCTCGTTGGCGAAGGGCTGCGCCCGTTCGAAGAAACGCGCGCGAGGCGCGAGCGGGATGACGACGACCTTCGCCGGATCGACTTCGAAGTAGTGCACCAGATCGGCGATCGTGCGCCGGTCGGACGTAATGATGCGCGCAGCCTTGCGACACGCGCGTTTCACGACCGATAGGTAGTACGGTCCGATGTAGGCGCGGAAAAATTCCCTGAAGCGAAGATGAATCAGATCGTGGATCGTAAAGACGAACGTGCCTTTGGCAAACGCCGGGACGTAGTGCGCCATGAAGTGCGCGAGCGCGATCCGGTCGCGCCACATTTCCAGCGGCATCAAGACTTGCTCGGCGACACCTAAGTTCTGTCCGTGCGTGTACAGCTTGTAATCGAACTCCGGCGCGACTTCCGGTAGGCGCGAAGCGACTTCGCGGATATACGTAGCCATACCGACGGAAATGCGCTTTCCGCAGCGCGCGTCGAGCCCAATGCGTTTCACTACCGATTTTACTTTCGTATGTTTCCGGACTTCCACGCCACAACCGCGGGATACCACGCGGAATACCACGCCACGTACCAGCCGCGCGGCCCGTCGAGCAATGCACCGCGTCGCAGCAAATTCCGAGCGAAGCGAACCGGCCCGAGCAGCGTTTCCCTTACGGCGCGTAACGGGTTGCGATTGCTTCCGGCGGCTTCGATCGACGTGTAGAGCTTGAATTTCCGCTGGTATGATGCGCGATCCGGATACGAATAATGCAAGAGCGTGCCGTTGAGCTCACCCACGGGGCCATCGCAAAGCAGACGCTCGTGCAATGCCGCATCGCCGCCGGTTGCGGGACGCGCCTCGATATGAGCGGTGCCGGATCGCACCAGACGAAGCAACGGCTCGTTGCGCCACATCCGTACCGGTTTCCCACGAAAGTAGGTCGTGCGCCGGACGATGATATCCCGCCGGACTTTCAGGAGCACTGACGATGGCTCTGCAAAGAACGTCGTCGAGGGCTTCATCCGCATCGATAAGCAGCAGCCACGGCGTTTGGACTTGTGCGAGCGCGAACCGGCGCGCGTCGACGAAGCCGGCCCACGGACGTTCTATTACGCGCGCACCGGCGCCGCGGGCATATGCCACCGTGCCGTCCTGCGACTCCGCGTCCACGACCAATACGGGCATTCCATGTGGAAGGCTCGTCATCGCACGCGGAAGATTCCGCTCTTCATCCCGCGTTAGGATGACGGCCGTTATTCGACTCGGCTCCACTCCGCAGCGGCCGTGCCGCCCCGAACAGCTTCTTCGTTGACGACCGCCGCGCCGATGAAGTCACGATAGAGCGGCGACGGATCGTTCGGACGTGACTTGAATTCCGGATGCGCTTGCGTGGCGACGAACCAGGGATGCATTTCTTGCGGCAGCTCGATGATCTCGACCAACTTTGTGTTGCCGACGATGTGGTTGCCGCTGAAGCGCATACCGCGCTCTTCGAACTGCGAGCGGTACTTGTTGTTGAATTCATAACGGTGGCGATGGCGCTCGGTGATCTCGGTATCGCCGTACGCACTCGCCGCAAGCGAATGCTCGTCGAGCGTACATGCATACGACCCCAAGCGCATCGTTCCGCCGTAGATTTCGAGATCGCGTTGATCGGGCATAAAGTCGATGACCGGGTCGGGCGTGGACTCATCTACTTCAATCGACATTGCTTTCGGCAGTCCGCAGACGGAGCGCGCGAATTCGACGCACGCGAGCTGCATCCCGAAACAGATGCCCAGAAACGGTACGCCGTTTTCACGGGCGTACTGAATCGCGAGCAGTTTGCCGTTCACGCCACGCGCTCCGAAGCCGGGCGCCACCAGGATGCCGTCTGCATCGCGCAACACGTCAACGCCGTCCGTTTCGACGGTTACGGAGTCGATACGCTTGATCACGACCTCGGCATGATGGTAGATGCCGGAGTGATACAGCGCTTCGTTGATGGAGATGTACGCGTCTTTGAGCTCGACGTACTTGCCGACGAGCGCGATCGTCACTTTGCGGCGCGGATGCGTGATCGAATCGACGATCTTGCCCCACTCCTCGAGATTCGGCGCGCGCGTTCGGGAGCCCGAGCTTGCGGACGACGGCTTCGGCCAGGCCTTCGGCTTCCAAATTCAGCGGCACTTGGTAAATCGTTTTGGCGTCGCCGTTCTGCACGACCGCGCTCGGCGACACGTCGCAAAACAACGCAATCTTCTCTTTGAGGTCAACGGGCATCGGCGTAGCCGATTGCGTGCGGCACACGATGGCGTCGGGGGCGATGCCGATGCCGCGCAGTTCGCGAACCGAATGCTGCGTCGGCTTCGTCTTGAGTTCTTCCGCCGCGCCTAAATGCGGGACGAGCGTGAGATGGCAGAACATGACGTTCTCTTCGCCGACGTCGTAACGCATCTGACGAATGGCTTCGAGGAAGGGCAGCGATTCGATGTCGCCGACCGTGCCGCCGACTTCGACGATGCATACGTCGGCGCGGCTCGCTTCGGCGACGCGTTTGATGTGCGCCTTGATCTCGTTCGTGATGTGCGGAATAACTTGAACCGTAGCGCCGAGATACTCACCGCGCCGTTCTTTTTCGATGACGGAGTTATAGATCTGACCGGTCGTGACGTTATTGACGCGGAACAGATTCTCGTCGATGAACCGCTCGTAGTGGCCGAGATCCAGATCGGTTTCGGCGCCGTCTTCGGTTACAAAAACCTCGCCGTGCTGATACGGGTTCATCGTGCCGGCGTCGACGTTGATGTACGGATCCAGCTTCTGGATCGAAACGCTGATGCCGCGAGCTTTGAGCAGCCGCCCGAGCGAGGCTGCGGTGATGCCTTTACCGAGCGAACTGACGACGCCGCCGGTAAAGAAAATATACTTCGCCATCTCGGGATGCTCTTATTCCGCTAGCCCGGTGTTTGCACCTTGACGAAGCGCTCCCGGTCGCCGTAATCCTTACCGACCGTGACCTCGCCGTTCGGGAACGCTGCGCGAGCGAAAGCCACCAAACCGTCCACGATCGGCGGAGCCGCTTCGAGGTACAAAACGCCGCCCGGAAGCAGCATCGCCGGGACCGTTGCGAGCAGGCGCCTGTACAGATCAAGACCATCCGGCCCGCCGTCGAGCGCTAGCGCAGGTTCGAAACTGACCGGGTCAGGGTGCGGCGCAATGTCTGCCGTCGGCACGTACGGCAAATTGGCGACGATCGCATCGTAATGCCGGTCTCGCACCGGCTGGATGAGATCGCCCTCGAAGAACGCCACGCGATCCGCAATGCCCAACGCCTTTGCATTGCGCCGCGCGACATTGAGCGCCTCGTTCGAAATATCGACTGCGTCGACGCGTGCATTTTTCAACTCGGCGGCGATTGTAACGGCGATCGCGCCGCTGCCCGTTCCGACGTCGAGATGCGCGGTAGTGCGTTTGCCATCGGCGCAGGCGCGGAGGTCATCGATCACGTGCTCGGTTTCGGGACGCGGAACAAGCACGTGCGAATTCACCTCGAAGTCGCGGCCGTAGAAACCGGCGACACCCGTAATGTAGGCTAGCGGCTCGCCCGCGCGGCGGCGCTCCAACGTCGCTTTGAACCGGCCGCGTGCGTCCCCGGGAACGACTTGATCGTCGTTTGCAACGAGCCACTCGCGCGATTGCCCTAGCGCAAGCGCAAGCAGCGTTGCAATCTCAAATCTGGATTCGCGGTCGTCGCCGCGCTCGGCGAGCGCGCGCCAGAAGTTCTCTGACGGTCACGATCGCGGCGATCTAAGCCGGGGTAGCTTCGCCTGCGAGCAGGCGCGCTTGCTCGTCTTTGAGCAAGTCGTCGATGATTACGCCGACGTCGCCGTCCATAATGCCGCGAATGTTGCCGTAGCTCTCGTTGATCCGGTGATCGGTCACGCGGTCTTGCGGGAAATTATACGTGCGAATCTTCTCGGAACGATCCCCCGTGCCGACTTGGCTGCGGCGCAGCGTCCCCATCGCTTCGTCTCTTTCCCGCTGCTGCTGCTCGTAGAGCATCGAACGCAACATTGTCATCGCCTTTTCGCGGTTCTGCATCTGCGAACGTTCTTGCTGCGACGCCACGATGATCCCCGACGGAACGTGCGTGATGCGAATCGCCGATTCCGTTTTATTGACGTACTGGCCGCCGGCGCCGCTCGCTTTATACGTGTCGATTTGCAGATCGGCAGCCTTGATCTCGATGTCGACGTCCTCGTCTACCTGCGGAAGGACCGCTACGGTCGCCGTCGAGGTATGAATGCGGCCCTGCGCTTCGGTGGCCGGCACGCGCTGTACGCGATGAACGCCCGACTCATGCTTGAAGTGGCGGTATGCCTGATTCCCTTTGACCGCGAAAACGATTTCCTTATAACCGCCGGCATCGCTTTCGTTCTCCGAAACCAGCTCCACTTTCATTGCATGCGTTTCGGCATAACGCATGTACATGCGCGCCAAATCGCCGCCAAAAATCGCGGCCTCGTCGCCGCCCGCACCCGCGCGGATTTCGATGAAGATGTCCTTCTCGTCGTTCGGGTCTTTGGGGATCATCAGGACTTGCAGCTCGTCCTCGAGCTGCTCGCGCTGGGCACGAAGTTCTTTGATTTCTTCTTGCGCGAGCTCGCGCATGTCGGGATCGGTCGTCTCGTTCTGTAGCTGCTGGCTCGCCTCAAGCTCTTCGAGCGCCTTGCGGTACCGCCGGTACGCGGCGACGGTCTCTTCCATTTGCGCGCGCTCTTTGACGAGCGACGTGAAACGCGCTTGATCGAAACCGCCGGCCGGATTGGCCAATTCTCGCTCGATTTCGTCGAATCGGCGGACCGTTGTATCCAGTCTTGCGAGAACGCTTGTCGTTAGTTCAGCCATTTGCTACGAGAGTCCAATACTTTCCGCGATTTGCCGGCGGATCAAGGCGAGTTGTTGTTCAGAGATACGCGTGCCGGATCTTGCCCGGACCCTGTTTTTCGACGCGGTAACCGGCGCGTGCGAGATGGCATAGGAGCGTTCCGCACAGCCGTTCGATTCATCGGGCTCGATCGTGGTTGCCAGCTCGGCGATCGCCATTGAGGCGTCCGTCGTCAACGGCACGAGGATAACCGTAGGGTGAGAAACGTCGAACAGTTCGACATCTTCCACGACCACGCACGGCCTAAGCTTATTCGCTTCCTTCGGAACCGCGTCGCCACGCCAATCGGCCAGTACGATTTCGCCGGCAGCGAACGCAGTCACAGGTCGGGCGCCGAGGAGCCGGTCTCATCGTAGAACCCGGCTACTTCGGAAGATGACTTGGCCCGCGTTCCCAGCTCGCGGCTCTGAGCGCGAATCGTCGCTTTTCGAAGTTCCCTAGCACGCTTTGTCGCAAGCTCTCGAAGGTATGTCGCCAGGCCGATTCCATGTTCAGCGGCATCGCGCTCCAAGAGCGTCCGCACGTCGGGATCCAAGCGTAATGAAATTGGCGAACTCACAACTACATCATTGTAATACATTCATGTAGCACCGCCAAGCGATACGCCAGGCAAAAGAAAAGACGAGCCGCAAGCGGCTCGTCTCCAGTCATTCTGAACGCAGCTAAGCTTCCGCAGCGGCCTTTTTGGACTCGCGGGCGGCCTTGCGGGCTTCGGCTTCTTTCTTCTTTTGCTCGGCGGCAGCGGCGCGCTGGTTGAACTTGTCAACGCGGCCGGCGGTGTCGATGAGCTTCTGCTGACCGGTAAAGAGCGGATGACACGCCGAGCAAATCTCGACGGAAATGTCTTTCATCGTGGAACCGGTCGTAAACGTGCTCCCGCACGCACAGTGAACGCGCGCTTCGGGGTACCAATTGGGGTGGATCTTCTCTTTCACAGCCCCTCGATTATAGCAGGGCTGTAAAGGGGGGTCCGGAGTGCCTCGCGCTGCACCAAGAGGGTATGCCTGCAAGACGCATGGCCGCCTTCCCAAGGTCAAGGAGTCATTGTTTGTTCTTCGATGCAATGTTCGATCGCGTTGTTGCACGCCGTCATCATCTTATGAAGGCGTACGCGCAGGGAATCGCCGTGCTCGTTCGCGGCATTCGACGCATGCTCTTGAAGCGAGTCGAGATGCTGGCCGATCTGCTCGGTGCGAGTTCCCGTCCTGGTTTTCAGTTGCTCTTGCGCGGCATCCAGGTGTTGCAGCGCTTCGTTGATACGCTTCCTTGCTTCATCGTCGTTGGTTTTCGCCGCCTCATTTAACTCGTCGTGAAGCGCCGTCAGGTGCTCTGCCAGCGATTGCTCTTGGTTCATGGCGACTCCTTAGGCTTTAAAGCTAGCAAAAGTAACGGCAAAAAGAAATCCGAGACCAAGCGTCCCGGATTTCTTTCAAGCTCCTTACATGACGCCCTTTGAAAGCGCTAGGGGACGCTTTGCCCGGTGATTGCCGTGATGAGGTGTCCGGCGTACGGAACGCCGACACCGGTCACTTGATCGAAGCCCGTCATGGCTTTTGCACCGGGGATCGGAGCCGAGTTCGGCTTGTCCGGATTCTGCATCTCGTTGTCGCCGTAAAGCACGTCGAAGAACACGTTCGCGTACGCCAATGCCGGCGTGACCGAGTTGACCGGCGTGCCCTTATAGATGGCATAGAGATACGGCGACGCATTCCCCAGGCGCCAATACGGTCCGGAACCCGTAGGCGGACACATGCCATGGCCGGGGTTCGCTTTACAGGCCTCGAGCACGAGCGCCCACATAGCGGCCATCTGCGGAGCCGCGACCGACGTGCCGCCCACTCCGGAAAGCGCCCCGCTGAAGCGCGCGTTCATGATAGTTGCAACGCCGGTGTTCGGATCGCCGATCATCGAGACGTCGGGCTGTTCCCGCATGGTGGCTCCGCTCACCGCGGCCGATTGCCAGGACGGCGCCGGCATGAGGGTCGACTTTCCGCCGCCGGATCCCGAATACGCGCCGTAACCGCTTTCTTGCGTCGAAATGCCCCACGCGATCATCGGGCCTTGAAGGTTGCCGAATCCATCCAACGGCGCCGTTACGCCGCCGACGGATGTCACGTTGTCATCGCCCGAGGGATAGCTCACGCAGACTTGCGAGAGATAGGTGTTGTTCGGACCGAGGCACTCGGCTGAACCGTAGTCGCCGGAAGACGCGAACGCGGCGATACCTTCGGCCGTAAGTGCTGCGAATTGCAGTTGTTGGAACGACGTTTGGTAGTCGTTGTAATTAGCAAACTGCTGCGTTTCGCCGCCACCGTAGCTCAATGAAAGTACGTCGGCCGTATTGTCGCCGATTGCCTGTTGAATCTCCGCGTCGGCTTCGACGATGCCGATTTCCGCCGCGCCTGCGTTCGCACCAGGCGATGCGCTTGGCGCCGGGGTCGCTCCGCATGAGTTCGGGAAGAACGTGTAGCAGTCCGAAGCGTTATACGCCAGATAGAATTTCACGTTTGCGCCGGTTGCGAGCGATGCAGTTTGTTGCACGTCAAGCTGCGCTTCACCGTCTTCCGGATTGCACGCGGGCAAATTTCCCGTGCAGGTGGGAGTCGTTACCGGCGGCGGCGTCTGGAAATCGTTCGAATAGGGAAACCCCGGACCGCCCGGTACGGGCGCCGGCGTGCCGTTCGGATTCGGCGTAGCCGGCGGCGCGGTCGGGATGCCGCTGACGTTCAAGCCGGCGGCAACGCCATTCGCGGTGACGGCAACTTGCGTCACATGCGCAACGCGAGCGTGCGTTGCGGCGGCGAAGGCGTCGAGGTCTTTATCGCCGGACGTCCCGCCTACGTCGATGGGACCGGTCCCGATGATGCCGATGGTGATGCCCGTTCCGTCGAACCCGGCGCCATAAGCACCGGTGAAGTCGAACGCGTTCGCCACTTGCGAAGGCGAAAACCCGGTCGCGAAGCCCGCGCCGGCGCGCGGCGGAGCCGGCACGAGATACGAGTGCATCGGGTTGTACGTCACAATTCGGCCAACGCCGTCAACCGGAACCTTCGTCGTAAAATGCGGCGTGCCGGTTGGGGCGATGAATTGCTGGCCATTCTTCGAGTACACCGCGAACTTCGTGCCCATGGCGCGCTCGAATTGGCTTTGATCGCCCGCAACGGAGAGCAGCATGTGCTGCGGCCAGCCGCCGACGGCCAAGCCGTTGGAAAGAAAATACTGCGCGGCTTTTTGGTAGTCGCTTTGCGATGCGCCGTAACGCTCGCCGATTTGCTGCGGCGTCAGAAAATGCCGGAAATTCGGCGAGGACGGATCGCTGACTTCACGCGCGTACTGCAGCAGCCCGTTGGAGTTTTGCTGATGCACGAGAACCATGGCATTGAGGTGCGAGCCCGTCGCAGGACCGACGTAGGTTGCGCCGGTCAGAGCATCCTTATTCCAATTCGGGACCATCAGCGCCGCTGGAATGCTGCCGGTAAACGTTGTCCCGGGGTTTGCCGGAAGCGTGGGTCCGGAACTGCCGTGGCCACCACATGCGGAGACGGCCAAGGAAAGCGCTGCAAGCGCGGCTATCGATTTAAAGCGGTTCATTGACGGCCTCCCAGGGATCCATTGCGTACGGCTTGTGCGAACGCCGAAATGCGGTTAGCGCGTTCGACATTGCGCGTGAACGTGATGCCGGCTTGACGCGCGACGATTTGCGCATCGAACGTCTTCGCATCGGGTTGCGAGCGGCCGAGCAGATTCACGACCGGCGCGGCGTTCAGGGAATACGCTTCGGAAATCGTATTGGTCTGAATCGGTTTGCCGTCGGACGTGCGCGCTACGTAGTACATCGTGTCGAGCGAGTAATCGTAATAGATTTTCTCGACGTCGCTGATTTCGACGCAGATGGGGCCCATCGTCGTCGGTCCGCTCAACCCGCTGTAGTTCGGCAGATCCCAAGACGTCGTCGTGCGCGTGTCGATATAGCCGAGGATCGTGTCCACGGTCGTCGTCGTGCGGACCAGTTTCTCGGCCTGGGCCGGGCTTCTGAGCGAGCTCAACGTTCCGCATGCGGCATCGATGTTTTGCATGCCGAGGTCTTGCGTGCGATCGGCATACGGCACGAGCGGCAACGTGTACCACAACGGCACCGTATGATTTACCGCGTTGTACTTCATTGTGATGGAGTTACTCGCCGGCGCGCTTAGGGTTACGGCGAACGTGCCGCTCGCACCGGCGCCGATATCGTATGCACCGGATCCGTCGGCACTCTCAGTAATCGTGCTCGTAACGCTTCCGGGCAGAGAATCCGTTTCGGTGTAGGTACCGTTAGCGTTATACGCGCGGGAGTAATTCGATCCGTCGGCGATTTTCGAGACGACCGTATGCGGAACGGCATTGGTCCACGAATTACCGCTCGCTTCCGGAATCAACGCGAACTTCAGGCCCGGCGACGTGAACGTCGTCGTAACGGTGTTGCCGCCTTGATCCGTCGAGTTTTCGGCCAGTTCGTAGAACGCGGTGCCGTTGGTCATGACGGCTGCATCGGTGGCTACCGTCGTCGTTCGCGTCGAGAAGTTGTCGGTTTCGGAGCTATGCTCTTCCGACTGTGTGCCCGGCGCGGCGGTTGGTCCCGGCGTTCCTTCGCTGACGTTAACGAACACGGTTGCCTGCGACGTCGAGGTCGGGATCGGACACGGCGAAGAACGCGCGACCGTCTCCGTCAGCGTGCCGCTATAAGCGTACGAATTGCCGCTCGTAATCGGATGCACGCCCACGGTGTCGGCACGACGCACGGCCGAAGTCGAAACGCATCCCTGCGAATTCGCGGGATACGTCGGCGACGGCACCGGCGTCGGCGTGTGCACGGGTGTGGCCGACGGTGTGGTCGTCGGCGGGGTTCCACCGCCTCCGCCACCACCGCCGCCGCATGCTGCTAATAAACTCGCGGATATTACCGCGAGTACAAAACCAAAGCGCGCGTTCACTGCACTCCTAGCCCGGGCATATGCGAATCGCATCCCGGCCTGACACCCTGGATGAAAAGGCTCTCACAATTCCCTCAGACAACTCGCATCCCTGCGACAATCGTCGCGAACGTTAGAGGTTCTCCATACGTTTACGGAGTGACTATGAAGCAATACAACCGCTCGGTACTCGCGCCGGTGACCGCAGTCCTCATATTCGCGGCGTCGTCGTCGCCGGCATCGGCGGCCGCCCTCGACGGGGCCTCCATCACGACGTCGGGATCGACGAATACGGCAGGGTACACGATCAAGCTGCACTCCGACGGCAGCGGCGCCGTAGCCGTGACGGGCCGCCCGGAAAAAGCGTTTACCGTCGATGCCGCGCTTGCCGAGAAATTTATGAGCGACGCGAAAGCGGCGCGCGAAGATCCCGGCACGTTGCAGCATTGTATGAAAAGCGCATCGTTCGGAACGACGACGACCGTGACGTGGCACAACTACACGTCTACCGATCTGCAGTGCCCGCCGCTCTCGAGCTCGGTTGCAATGCTTGCCCACGACGTGCAACGGATCCAGCAAGCTGCGGCCGTTGGAGCTGCGCCGAATAGAATTCGCTTGCCGATCGAGCCGCACCGCGTCCCGGTAGAGACGCCGTCCGCGGGGGCGGCCGCCGAGAGTCCCGAACCTAGCATGAGCCCAAGTCCCTAAAGCGAAAGCCATCGACCGTGAATAAGCCGATCCTCGTTCTCGCCGGAGCAGCCGCGCTGCTGGCGGCGACGCCCAGCCCGTCCCCGAGCCCGACGCCGCTTCCCACGCCGCCTCCGCTCAACGCGCCTGCCGCGCCGGTGCAAGCCCCCACGAATCAGCCCGTGAGTAATACCGGGCCTGCCGCGGCCACACCGACGCCGAACGCCGCGCTTGACGATTTAATGAAAAGCAACGGCGCCAAATCTACTCCGGCACCCAAAGGTTCGGGAACGCCGAGCCCGCCGCCCGACGACCGCAAAGGCATCGAGGGAGTGTGGGAACTGCAGATTCAACGCGGCGCCAATACCGCGTACGAACACTTCCAGCTTAAGCAAAGCGGCAGCGCGCTAACGGGAACCTATCTCGACGGTTCGGGGAAGAAATATCCACTCGCGGGATCGCTCGACGGCACGGATGTTCGCATGGTGGTTTCTATGCCCGACGGATCGACGATTCTTCTCGAGGGCAAAATCGACGGCACCACCGACATGCTCGGCATGTTGACCGATACGAAAGAGCGCGTACCGTTTACCGCTGCTTACAGGCCCAAAGAAAAGTGGTTCGACAACGTCAACCCGCAACCGGGTGGTATGGGCGGCGGCGGCTACGGCCCACCGCGCTAACAGATCGGCTAACGCTTTATAGAAAAGAGGCGCGCAATCTGCGCGCCTCTTTCTTTTTTTGCCAAGGCGTACTTATGGGTTGGCTTCTGCTAAGCGGCGTTCAACGTAAGGCACGAGGCCGCCGGCATCGATGAGCTGGCGCATGAACGGCGGAAACTCCGCCGCTTTGATATTGCGTCCCTTTGGTGAGGTTGCGAATGACGCCGGTTTCGGGTTCGAGTTCAATTTCGTCGCCCGATTCGATGCCGTCGACGGCTTCAGCGGATTCGAAGATCGGCAGCCCGATGTTCAGCGCATTGCGATAGAAAATACGCGCGAAGCTTTTAGCGATAACGGCCGAAGTGCCGGAGCCCTTGATCGCAATCGGCGCGACTTCGCGGCTCGAACCGCAACCGAAATTCGTGTCGGCGACGATGATGTCGCCGGCTTTCATTCGCGCCGTGTATTCGGGGTCGATGCCTTCGAGCGCGTGTTTTCCGAGCTCGGCGGGATCGATGATGTTGCAATATTTGCCCGGAATGATGACGTCGGTGTCGACGTTCTTTCCATATTTGTGCACGTATCCGTGCAGTTTCGATTCCATGCTAGACGCCTGCCAACTCCATGACGCGGGGATCGGTGATTTTTCCGGTGAGCGCCGACGCGGCGCACGTTGCCGGCGAAGCCAGATACACTTCGGATTTCGGGGAACCCATGCGGCCCGACGTAGTTGCGATTCGTCGTCGAGATCGCGCGTTCGCCGTCGCCGAGCGTGCCCATGTGTCCGCCGAAACACGCGCCGCACCCGGGCGTGTTCACGGCGCAGCCCGCGGCCGCGAGCGTCGTGAGAATGCCTTCTTGCGCCGCCTGCATCCAGACTTTCTGAGAGCCGGGATTGACGATGACCCGCAGGTTCGACGAGATCTTCTTTCCCTCGAGAATCTTCGCTACGACGCGAAGGTCTTCGATGTAGCCGTTAGTGCACGACCCGATGAAGACTTGGTCGACCGCGATATCGTCGCGCGTGACCTGCGAGATCGGATGGACGTTGTCCGGCGTATGGGGACAAGCGACTTGCGGTTCCAGCGAATCGACGTCGATCTTCAGAACCCGCTCGTACGACCGCGTCGGCATCGGCGCGTTCGAGAATGAACGGACGGTCGGTGCGTTCTTTTACGAACGCGATCGCCTTTTCGTCGGCATGGAAAATGCCGTTCTTCGCGCCCGCTTCGATGGCCATGTTCGCCATCGTGATGCGGCCCGTAATCGAAAGATTGTCCACGGTAGATCCGTGATACTCGATCGCGCGATACGTCGCGCCGTCGATACCCAGCTCGCCGACGGTGCGAAGCATCACGTCCTTGGCGTAAACCATGTTGCCCAGCGTGCCGGTGTAGACGATTTTGATCGTGCCGCGGACCTTGAGCCACACTTCGCCAAGCACGAAGGCTGCCGCGATGTCGGTGGATCCCATTCCGGTTGCAAACGCGCCGAACGCGCCGTACGTGCACGTGTGCGAGTCGCCGCCGACGATCACTTCGCCCGGCGCGACGAGCCCTTCTTCAGGAAGCACGACGTGCTCGATGCCGCCGCGGCCGACGTCAAAGAAATGTTTGATCTGCTGCTCGGCAGCGAAGTCTTTCATCAACTTCGCAAGCTTCGCCGACTGCGCGTCCTTCGCAGGAACGAAATGGTCTTCGACGAGCGCGATTTTCTCCTTGTCGAAGACTTTGCTCGCGCCTTTCATGCCGCGCATCACGCCGATGGCGACCGCAGCGGAAAGCTCGTTGGCAAGAACGAGATCGACGTTGGCGTTAATGATCTGGCCCGGTTCCACGCGGTCGAGGCCGGCGTGGCGAGCAAGAATCTTCTCGGTGAGTGTCATCCCCATGAAGCGGACCTTTATCGCGGAGAACCCTCGTAGTCATGCAGGACCGAGCATTTGGATTTTCCACGCGAGCAATACATGCAGGGACGCCGCCGGACCCGACGACGGGTTCGCGCGTCATGCCGATCCACCAAACCGCTGCCTATGTCTTTGGGTCAACCGAGCAGGCTGCGGAACTGTTCCAATTGCGCAGCTACGGCCACATCTACAGCCGCATCAGCAATCCGACGGTGGCGGCCTTCGAAGAGCGGATGGCGAGCTTGGAAGGCGGGCTCGGCGCGATAGCGTTCTCGAGCGGTCTCGCCGCGCAGCTCTGCGCGGTACTCGCGCTCGCGCAGAACCGGCGATCATATTGTCAGCTCGCAGAACGTCTACGGCGGAACGGTCACGCAGTTCACGGTCACGATGAAGCGCATGGGGATCGGCACGACGTTCGCGCCGGTCGACGACCACGAAGCGCTGCGCCCCAGCGATTACGCCGAATACGAAGTTGCTTTTTGCCGAGACGATCGGCAATCCGTCCGGCGCGCATTGCCGATCTCGCCGAACTGGCGCGAGATCGCGCACGACGCCGACATTCCGCTCGTCGTCGATAACACGTTCGCATCACCGTACTCTCTGCCGGCCGATCGAATGCGGCGCCGACTTGGTCTTACATTCCGCTACGAAATTCATCAGCGGCCACGGCACCACGATCGGCGGCGTGCTGATCGACTCGGGCAAGTTTCCATGTGGGAAGCGGCAAGTTTCCGTTGCTCTCCAACCCAGCCCCGGATATCACCAGAAAATCTTCACCGAAACCTTCGGCGAGTACGCGTTCCTGATGCGTGCGCGCGCGGAAGTGCTGCGCGACGTCGGCGCGCAGATGTCGCCGATGGACGCCTGGCTTCTATTGCTCGGGTCTCGAAACATTGCCGGTACGAATGGACGCGCACGTGCGCAACGCGCGCGCTCGTCGCCGAACACCTCGAACAGCGGCCCGAAGTCGCCTGGGTTCGTGCGCCGGAACTTGGCTCGATTTTCACCTTCGGCATTCGCGGCGGCCGCGAAGCCGGACGCCGGTTCATCGACGCACTCGAATTATGGACGCATCTCGCCAACGTCGGCGACACGAAGTCGCTCGTGATTCATCCCGCCTCCACGACGCATTCGCAGCTTGAACGACGATGAAATGACCAAAGCCGGCGTCGCGCCCGAAGCGGTTCGTCTTTCGGTCGGGCTGGAAGACGTAGACGATTTGCTGTGGGATCTCGATAGCGCGCTGCAACGCTCCCAAGCCGCGCGAGCCCGTCGGGAGTGCGTCATGATCCTTGAAACGCCGTCGCAACGCCGCGCGCTGCTCGATCGATCGCACGCTGTCGCCATCGTCGGCGCTTCGAACAATCCATTGCGTCCGAGTTACACGGTTTTCTCTTATCTGCGAACGCAAGGACATTTCGAAATCGCGGCGATCAATCCGACGATCTCCAGCTATCGACGGCAATCCCAGCGTATCCGTCACTCACGGCTTATGCGGCCGAACGCGGAGCACCGGACATCGTTGACGTGTTCCGCAAGCCGAGCGAAGTGGTGCCGCTCGTTCAAGAGTCCATTGCCGTCGGCGCTAAAGCCATCTGGTTTCAGTACGGCGTCATCAACGAAGAGGCGATTCGCCTTGCCGACGCGGCCGGGCTCGACGTGGTCGTCGACCGTTGCATGAAAGTCGAAAGCGCTCGCTTCAACGGCGGTCTTGCTACGACGGGGCTGAACTCCGGAATCATCACGAGCCGGCGCCGGTGACCTACGCATCCGAGTCGCGCGCGCTCGACGCGGAGATCCTGCAAATCATCGAACGATGGCACCGCACGGGCCGCGCGCTCGAAGAAGCCGAGTTCGAAGATCTTGCGCTGCGAGTCTTTGCCTATCAGATCCGGTACAACGAACCGTACTCGCGCTACGCGGGAGCTTCGGCTATTCCGCGGTGTCGCTGCCCAAGAGTTGGCACGATATTCCGGCCGTCCCCACCGACGCGTACAAGGAGGCGCAGCTCGCAACGTTCGACGTTTCGCATGCGGCACTTTCCTTTGAAACGAGCGGCACGACGCAGGGGGTCGGGGGCCGGCACTACATGGAGACGACGGCATTATACGATGCGGCATTGCTTGCGGGATTCGATCGTTTCATGCTTTCCGACGGTTTGCGCCTTCGCTATTTGAATCTCGTCCCAAATCCGGCGAACCGCCCGCAGTCATCGCTTGGGTACATGATGGCAATGGTCTCGGCGAAGCGCGGCGACGGCAATACCGGCTGGTTCGTGCAAGACGACGAGATCTTCAGTAACGCGTTCATCGCCGACGCGCAAGATGCCGCCTCGCGAAATGAGCCGGTCTGCATTGCATCGACGGCGTTTGCGCTCGTCCACCTGTTGGACGCGCTGCGCGAACGGAACTTGGCGATTGCGCTCCCCACCGGTTCGCGCATCATGGAAACCGGCGGGTTCAAGGGCCGGGCTCGCATCGTAGAACGAACGGCCCTTTACACGGAGCTGTGCGAACGCTTTGCCTGTCCGCAGGACATCATCGCCGCCGAATACGGCATGACGGAACTTACGTCACAGTATTACGACACGCAGCAACGCAATGGCGCAATCCGGTATAAGGGCTCGCCACCGTGGCTGCGTCCGCGCGTCGTCGGCGCGGATGGACGAAGCCTTCCGAACGGAACGGTCGGCGCGCTGGTTCATGTCGATCTTGCGAACCGCTCCTCGTGCGTTGCCATCCAAACCGAAGACCTTGGCGTACAGTTCGACGATGGTCTGGTGCTCATCGGGCGGGAGCAAGGCGCGTCTTTACGAGGCTGCTCGCTCGACGCCGAAGAGTTATTGCGACGATGACGGCTCTTGCCGGAGTTCCGGCCCGGCGCATCGTTGCGGCGATTGCCGACGCCGCCGAGCGCTGGAGCGATGCGGACTTTCCGCCGCGCGTGCGTTTGCTGGACCGCATCGTCGAACGCACCGGGTACGCACTGCCTGTAGTCGAGTATGCGCTGGATCAACTTTTCTTCTCCATCACACGGCCGTCGCTGGTTCAAACGATCGAGAGCGAGCTTGGGACGATCGAAGCGCTCGACCGGTTCGTAGAGCGCGGTGATACGCTGCGCGCACATGCGGCGCCGCTAGGGCGCGCGTGCATAATTTCCAGCCGCACTACGATCGGTGTTGCGATCGTTCCGGCCGTTTTTGCGCTTTGCGCAAAGTGCGACGTCGTCGTGAAAGATCGTGAGGACGATCTCGTGCGAACCTTCTTCGAGTCTCTTGGCGAGGAGTTGGACGAGTTTCGTGACGCGGCACGCGCGTCGGTCTGGGCACACGGAGATCCCACTGTCGACCTTTCCAACTACGACGCCGTAGTCGCTTTCGGCACTGACGAGACCATGACGGCAGTGCAAAGCTCGCTCCGGCCCGCCACACGTTTCATTCCGTTCGGTTCAAAGGCGAGTATTGGGTATGCGGGTCGCGAGGCGTTGAACCCGGCCCACCTAAAGGATTTAACCGCCGGTGCAGCGCGGGATCTCGTGCTTTACGAAACCGAAGGCTGTCTTTCGCTCCATGCGTTGTTCGTTGAACGCGGCGGCGCGCTCGAGCCGGCTGCCGTCGCAGAAGCCGTTGCCTCTGCAGTCGAACGCATTTCGGTAGAATTTCCCGCCGGCGCGAGAACGGCCGGCATGGCGGCGCGCATCGCGAGCACCCGAAACCTTGCGGCGTTTCGCTCCGCCTCCGGAACCGGTGCCGTCTTTTCCGACGAAAGCGCCTCGTATCTCGCGGTGCTTGATGCACCGCTCCAAGAAGCGCCGCCCTTTCTTCCGCGGACGCTCGTCATCCATGCAGTCGATGGTCCAGCCGATGCGCTCGCGTATGTGCGCCAGCATCGTCTTCCAATCGAAGCGGTAGCCATTGCCGCAGAGCGCGAGGACATTGTAAATATGGCGATCGACATGGGTGCCGCTCGCCTGACGCGCTTCGGCGAGCTCCAGCGGCCGCCGCTTGGTGAAACGCACGGCGGACGTCCGCGCATCGCCGAATTCGTGCGATGGATCACGAAAGAATCATGAGCGACGAACTGGAGTCAATTAACGGCGACGTGCCGGGCGCGCGCACCGCAGCGCTTCGCTCTCCTTTGCGTCAATATGAATCGCGGAACGTCACGTACGTCGCAGAAGATTTCCCGGTCTTTTGGGAATCCGCTTCCGGTTCTACGATTGTGGACGTAGACGGGAACCGCTATATCGATCTCACGTCGGCATTCGGGGTCGCAAACGTAGGCCACGCGAATCGAACGCGTCGTCGCCGCCATCGCCGAACAAGCCGGCCGGTTAATGCACGGCATGGGCGACGTTCATCCGAGCGAGGTGCGAACGCGACTGTTGCAACGCCTCACGGGTATTCTGCCGGCCGGCTTGACGAAGACGTTTCTCGCGACGACCGGCTCCGAAGCCGTTGAAGCGGCGATCAAGACGGCCGTGCTTGCAACGGGAAACATAAGTTCGTCGCATACAACGGCGCCTATCACGGCCTTTCGCTCGGCGCGCTCACGGTTTCCGGCATTCCAAAGTTCAGCGAACCGTTCGCGCCGTTGGTTTCCGATGCGGCCTTGCTCTTGGACTATCCGCGCGACGGCGTTGACGACGCAGAGCAGGCACTTGCGACGCTGCGCATGCGCGTGGGTGACGGACGAGCTATCGCGGCGGTCATCATCGAGCCGATCCAGGGCCGGGGCGGCTGCGTCGTTCCGCCGCGCGGCTACTTAGAGGGCTTGCGACGGTTTTGCGACGAGCGCGGCATTCTTTTGATTTTCGACGAGATCTATACCGGCTTCGGACGCACCGGTGACTGGTTTGCGTGCGAGCACGAAGGCGTTACGCCCGACATCATTTGCATCGGCAAAGCGATGGGCGCGGGATTTCCGATTAGCGCGGCGGTCGCTCGTGAAGAGGTCATGAACGCGTGGCCGCTCTCCGCCGGCGAAGCACTCCACACGTCCACGTACCTCGGGAATCCGATGGGATGCGCCGCAGCCCTCGCCACGATCGATGAACTTCAACAGTCGGGAGCTTATCAACGAGCCCGGGAGCTTGGCGAGGAGCTTGGCGGCCGCCTCGCGTCGATGCAACAGCGAAAGGACGCCGTGGCTGCACGCGGGCGCGGACTCATGTGGGGCCTTCAACTGCGCAACGCCGAACATGCGGAACGCACCGTCAAGAGGGCGCTGCTCAAAGGCGTCATCATGTTGCAGGCCGGACCGGCCGGCGACGTCCTTTCGATCACTCCGCCGCTCGTCGTGAGCAAACGGCAACTCCATCGCGCGCTTGATATTCTGGAAGAGGTTTTGTGAACGTTTTTCGCATCGGCATCAGCGGCGCCGGCTTCGGCGTCAAAGCGCATCTGCCGGCACTGCTCGCCCATCCGCGTTTCGACGTGGTGGCGCTTGCCTCGCCGAACTCAGCCGCCGAAGTAGCTCGCGAGCGTAAGATTCCGCACGCGTTCACATCGTGCGAAGAAATGCTCGCCGGATGCGAGCTCGATGCGGTAGTAATCGCGTCCCCGCCTTTCACGCATCATCGACGACGTCCTAGCAGCGCTCGAGGTGAAGAAGCACGTCATCTGCGAGAAGCCTTTTGCGCTGAACGTCGCTCAAGCGCAAGAGATGGTCGCGGCGGCGGAGCGCGCCGGCACGGCGTGCGGCGTGGCGCACGAATTCCGGTTCGTCCCGCAACGCGCCGCCTTGAAGCAGCTCGTGGAGAACCATCATCTCGATCCTTTGCGGGACATCGAAATAACACACCTCTCGCAATTTCTTCGGGCCGAAGGCACGCGCGCGCGCGGCTGGTGGTTCGAAAAAGACAAGGGCGGCGGACTGGCCGGTGCGTTATTGTCCCACATCATCGACAGCGCCACCTGGACTGTGGGACGCAACCCCGCAGCGAACGATCGGCCTGCTTCGCACGGCGAACCGAACACGCCACGATAAACACGGCGCGTTCGAAAGCACGGTGGATGACGGCGCATTTGCGCTGGTGGACTACGGCGACGGTCTGGTCGCCCGGCTCACGTGCGATGCCACCGCCGCAATCGAGTCATTTACGTTCGCCGTCCATGGCGAAGACCGTACCGCAGTTGCGAGCGGCACGACGATTGCCGATATGACGCTCTTCTCGATCGACGACGAAGAAACAAACGAGCTCGACTGCAAGCCGTCGCCTTACTCAAAATTCGAAAGCATCAGCCCCAACGTGCCGCTGCTTATGGAACTCTACGACGAATTTGTGAAGCAGATTGAAACGGGATCGAGCGACCTCCCGACATTTCAGGAGGCGCTCGAAACCCAACGCGTGCTCGAGGCGATCGGCTACACTACGGCAACGTCGGATCGTGCAGCGCGGTAGCGATCGCCCGATAGATATTTAACCGCCCGCAGCCTTGATGCGCATCGCCGATGTCGTCGGCGGTGCTGCACAGCAGCGCTTTCATCTTTGCCGGCGTTCCATACGACGCAGCATTAACCGAAAGAATCAGCGCCGCCGCGCCTGCGACGTGCGGCGTCGACATCGACGTGCCGGCAATCTCTATCCGGCAGTCAGCGGCGCCGCCGAATGGATCGGTGCCGCAGTTGCCGGCATCGGCGGTGCCCCAAGGCGTTGATGTCCAGATGTTCTCGATCCAGTGCAAATTATCGTTTGCATCGGAGTCGCCGATTCCGTCTCCGCCCGGCGCAACGATGCCCCATGACGAAGCGCTATGCAGCGAATTCACGCTGCCATACTCGGTATAGCTTGTCACGTACTCCTTGCGCGTCGCCGATGTAAAGCCGCTTGCATTCGGTTGACCGTCGTTATACGCGCTCGCGCCGGCAGCAATGACGCCGGGATCGCACGCGGGCGCGCCGACAGGCGTCGTCCCCGGCGCACCGTTACCCGAGGCCGCGACAACGATAACGTTGTGCGCGATCGCGTTCGCGATTGCGGCACCTTCCGTCGAATCAGGGTCTTGGCCGCTGACGCAAGCGTTGCCGCCGAGACTCAAATTGATGACGTTGGCGCCGTTGGTGACCGCATCGTTAATCGCGGTCGCAATGTCGAATGAGTCCGCCGTGCATTCCGCGGGCGGATTCGCGGTCGTCGTGCCGCAACTCGCATCGGGCTTAGGAAATACGCGGTAAAGCAGAAGCGAAACGTTGCCGCCGTCGCCGGCGAATCCGTACGAGTTACCCACCTTTGCGGCCGCAATGCCGGTGACGTCCGTCCCATGACCGTCGGGATCCGCAACGAAAGACGAGGTGCTTTGATTCCCGGTTGTGTCGGTGAGGAAGCACTGCGTGCGAACGACGTGCGCGTCGGCAAGATCCTTCTGCGTGACGTCCATTCCCGTATCGATCACGGCAAGCTTCACGGTCGTAGAACCAAGCGCGTTGGGGTTGGCGCCTAAAGTGCTGCCGTTACTGCTCTGACTATACGCAAAAGCGTGTTCCAACTGCTCGACGTGCATGTCCCATTGTCCCGGCGTCACGCCGTCTTGCTCGTAAAGCGGCGGAGTGTTGTTGCCCTTGAAAAATGGGTCGCTCGTGATGTACGCGTTCGTCTTCATCGCAAAGCGACGCTGCACCGGCGCAACGCCGATAACGCCGGGCGTCGACCGCAATGATGCGGCGATGCTATCGCGATTCGTCGCGTTAACCGCAATCGCGCGCGTCGCGAGATTGGTTCGGTCGAACGTCAACGTGCGCAGCGGTTGGGCCCCAAGTCCTCGGGCCTTTCCTTCGATGGCGCTCGCCGCCTGGGAATTGGAAGCGGCGTAGGTAACGGCGAGTAGCGAGCTACGCGCCTGCAACATTGCCGGCGTAATCTTCGCGGTTCTGCGGAACGCCGTCGTCGTCGCCTCGCCGCCCGGCGCCGTACCAACCGACGCGTCAGTCGCTGAGTTAGGGCAGGTGAATGCCGCGCCCGTGCCGCCGCTTCCGCCGGTGCCGCCGCCCGGTGTCGCCGTAACGGTGGGCGAAGGGGGCGACGTGGCGGGCGTTCCGCCGCCACCGCCGCCACCGCACGCGGAAAGCAGTAGCGTCAGGGCAAGCAGGGCGCTCGGCCCGGAAAGATTACGTCGCATTCAGACCTCCTGAAAGGAATTCGTACCCAGGAAACGCAGGCCGGCCTCCCGGCGTTCGCTCCAGGCGTTCAGCTCAACGTTTTCCACATCAACCCAAGAGCCGCCGTCGTCGCGCGGCGCTGCACCGCACCACGATCTCCCGGAAAGATGAATTTTTTCGTAATGACCTGCGCTCCGTCGTCTAAAGCAAACCATACCAGACCAACGGGCTTCTCTTCGGAGCCGCCGTCCGGCCCGGCGATCCCGGTCGTTGCAACTGCCCACGTCGTTCCGAGCACGCGACGCGCGCCCCGCGCCATCTCGAGTGCAGTCTCTTCACTTACGGCTCCGAAGCGTGCGAGGGTCGCTTCGCTCACGCCGAGCGATTCGATCTTCACGCGGTTGTCATACGCGACGATCGCGCCGAGAAAGCTTTTCGACGATCCCGGTGTCGCAGTTAATGCCGCAGCGAGGCGGCCGCCCGTACACGATTCCGCAAGCCCGATCGTAGCTCCGCGATTTTGTAAGAGCTTGTGAATCGCGCTCTCGAGTGACGCTGCGTCCGTGCCGAAGATATGCCCTTGCAAGCGCTCCTCGATTTCCGCCTGCAAAGGCGCAATTAGCGGGTCCGCGTCATGCGACGAGCGCGCCTTCGCCATGATCTTCACGTCGCACAACCCCTCGTGCGCCAGAACGGCGATCTTCGGATTCTCCGAGGTACGGAATAAATCTTGAATGCGGTGATCGATTTCGGATTCCGCAATATTCACGGTGTGAAGAACGCGCGTCACGATCCGATCTTCGAGATGATAACGGTCTCTCAAAAACGGAATCAGACGTTCGGTGAGCATCGGGCGCATTTCACGGGGACGCCCGGCATGCAGGCGACGAATTTGCCGTCGCTCCGAAACGCAACAAACCCCGGTGCCGTCCCGACGTCGTTCTCCAAAACATGACTGCCGCAAGGTACTTCGGCTTGTTTGCGGTTGTTCTCGCGCATCGTGCGCCCGAGCTGCGCGAAGAATCGTTCCATCGCATCGTACGACGGTCGATGCAGTTCCGTATCTACACCGAACAAGTCGCAAACGGCTTCCTTCGTAAGGTCGTCAACCGTGGGTCCGAGGCCGCCGGTCGTAATGACGCCGTCGGCTCGTTCCAGCGCCGCCGCCATGCCACCGGAGATTCGCTTCAAATTGTCGCCGACGGCTGCCATCCCAAATACGTCGATGCCGTTTTGCGCCAAATGCGCCGCGACGAACGATGAATTCGTATCGGCCAACTGCCCAAGCAGCAGCTCCGTTCCCACAGCGAGCAACGCGACGTTAAGGCTCGGCACGGTCTTCTTCCGCAAGCCAAGCCGGATATTCAAAGCGCACATCGGCGGTGAAGCCCTTCGCCAATTCGAGCATCGCACGGCGCCGGATCGGCGACTCCTCGGGACTCGGATGCTTTTGCTGCACGCGTTCACGATCGCTCGCGAGTCGTTCGATGAACCGCGTAAAGCGCGAATCCATCGCGCCCTGCAAGGCTTCTTTCAACACTTTGCCTACACGCGGCGCCAAGCCCGCCGTCGAAATGGCGATGCGCACGGGCCCCGCTTTTGCGATCGCCGCCATGGCGACGAATCCGTATTTCGGCTGATCGATGCAACACAGCAGAAAACGGTGCTCGTCGGCCAGTTTGCGCAAACGCGCGGAAAGCGCAGTGTCTTGCGGGGTAGAGATCACGAAGAACGCGTCCACCACATCGCCGTCGTTGAGCGAGGCGACGTCCTGAATCCATCGCACGTTGGCGCCGGCTTCTTGCAGTGCCGCCGTTTTTTCGATCGCCTCCCGATCGTTCTTCTCACCGATCACCACGCACGGGCGGCCGGCGAGATTGAGACTAACCGGGTAGAACAGCCGCATCAGAAATCCACGGGACGCAAATAGAATTCGTTGATCGCGGTGTTGGTGAGCATCGCCGTCGTCGGCAAATGCCGCTTCCAATGCGTCGAATCAACGCGCCGGCGCACGAGCGCCACATCGCCGGGATCAAAGCCTCGGGCAATCAGTTGTTCGTCGGAGTATCCCAGCAGCAGCTGCGCCAAAATCGCGTCGGCGCGCGCGTACGTGATGCCCAAGTCGCCTTCGTCGGTCTGATCGGCTTCCAGATCGGCACTTGGCGCTTTATCGACGAGCTTCGGCGGCACGCCGAGGTAGCGCGCCAGTTCCCACACTTGCGTCTTGAACAAATCGCCGAGCGGGTTAACCGGCGGCGTGTCGTCCGCGTGCCAGGTGAAATATCCCAGGAGGCGTTCGGTTTTATTCCCGGTACCGACCGGCAACCCGTTGAGCTTTGCCGATTGGTCGAAAAGCACCAGCATTCGCGTGCGGGCCATCACATTTCCGCGGCGGCGCGCATCGGCATCGGGCTCGTGCTGCAGATAGCCGTCGACTGCACCGCTTATGTCGATCGTGCGGCAATGCACGCTAAGGGCATCTACGACGACCTGCGCGTCTTCGAGACTCGCCGCACTTGAAGTCTTATACGGCATGCGAAACGTGTGAACGTTTTCGGCGCCCAATGCGCGCGCGCAAAGGTAGGTCGTAACGGCGGAATCCACGCCGCCTGAGAGACCGATCACCACGCGGCGCATGTTTCTTCGCACGATCAATTCTTCACGAAGAAACGCTTCGAGCCACTCCGCGGTTACGGCCGGATTGATGCCGGGTAGCTCGACACGCTCGCGCGGCGCTTCAAGAACGGGGAACATAAAGCTCCTCGTCGGAGAGCAAATCGGGTAGAACGGCTTCCAAATCGCCGAGCAGCGGGATGCCCGCGCGCGCCAAATCGATTTCTCGCAGGTCGAGCGTGGCGCGCAGAATACACTCGCCCAGTGCCGCCGCCTGCACCAGCACATCGCCCCGTGGGTCGATGACGCACGATGATCCCGTCATCCCTTTTCCGCCTTCGAATCCACTGAGGCCGGCATAAACGATGTAGATTCCGTGTTCCGCAGCGGTCGCGCGAAGAATTTCGCGCCAACGCGCGACGGACGTGAGTTCGGTTTCGCCTTCGATGCCGCGTCCCGGCGACGCGCTTGGGACGATCACGATGCGCGCGCCTTTAATCGCGGCAATCGTCGGCATGATGGCATGCCAAATGTCTTCGCAAATCAGCATCGCCGCTTTGCCGAAACGCGTATCGAAGGTCTGCAAGCGCCGGCCGCGCGAGAGGAACCGTTCTTCGTCGAAGACGCCGTACGTCGGCAAGAACATCTTCCGGTGCACGTGCAAAATGCGGTGGTTCTTGCCGTCGACGTGCAGGTAGACCGAGCTGTTGTAATACGTGCCTTCGCTGTTTTCGAAGAACCCGGCCGTAAGATCGACGGGTGCATCACCACAAGCCTTGCGCCATGCAGCCGTGAGATCGGCGGCAAAGCGTTGGGCGGGGAGCGCCAAATCGTAGACGGCGCCCTCTAGAAAATAGCCCGTTGTGGTCGCCTCGGGCAAGGCCACTAGCGACGGCGGCCGCTCGCGCAATTGCGAAAAGGCTTCCGTCAAACGCTCGAGGTTTTCGGCATACCGTCCCTTGCGCGGGGCGTTTTGCACGATTGCGACGTCGACGAGCGACGTCTCCGGCGTAAGGTTAACCGGCGGTTCCACTCGTTGCCACTTCGATTTGCTGATCGACCGGCGCCTTCAAACCAAGCTGAGCCGCGCACTCTTCGGCCGGATACGTCCAAATTTCCGCAAGCGTTGGATGGAGATGCGGGATACGCATGAACTGCTCGACTGTTGAATGGAAGTTCATCGCCACGATCACTTCGTGGATCAACTCGGAGGCTTGCGGGCCTACGATTGATGCGCCGAGAATTTCGCCGCTCTCGGGATGGGCCAGCATCTTCACGAAACCTACGGTCTTGTTCAAACACATGGCTTTGCCGTGTTCCGCAAACTCGTACTTGCCCACTACGTATGGCCTGCCTTCGCGTTGCAGGCGCTTTTCGGTTGCTCCGACCACGGCAACTTGCGGATCGCTGAAAATGGTATGTGCAGTAACGATCCGGTAGTCGGCTTCTTCGTTCGAACCGGTAATCGCATTGCGTCCGGCAATTTCACCTTGATAGATCGCAACGTGAACGAGTGGGAAATCGCCCGTCACGTCTCCGACCGCGAAGATGTTTTCATTGCTCGTGCGCAGCGTAAGATCGACGTCGATGCCGGTAATCGAATGATGCGCGACGCCGGCTTCTTCCAGCCCCATGCTGCCGACGTTCGGCGTCCGGCCGAGCGCGTAGAAAATTTCATGGGCAATGAACTCGCGCTCCACGTCCGCGACCTTTGCAACGACGACCTTTTTCCCGTCACGGACCTCGATACGAAGCAGCGACGTTCCCGTAATGACGTCGATGCCTTCTTCTCGGTAGGCTTGCGTCAGCGTATCGCCGATGTCGTCGTCCTGTTCGGTGAGCAAATGCCCGCTGCGAATCAGCATCGTCACGCGCGAGCCCATCCGTGCAAGAAATTGTCCGAGTTCGCAAGCGGTATATCCGCCGCCGAGCACGATGACCGACTCCGGGACGCTTTCGAGTTCGAGAGCCGAGTCGCTGTCGATGAACCCGGCTTCGCTCAATCCCGGCAGGACCGCAGGCGACACCGAACTGCCCGTTGCGATGATGAATTTCGACGCTTCGACGACGGTGTCTTCACCGACTTGCACTTCGTGCGGCGAAAGGAATTTGGCGCGCCCCATGAAGAGCGGAAACGTTTCGATCCCCTCGACCCGGTAGTCCGCGAACTCATTCACGAGCCGGCGCTTACGCGCGGCAATGAACGCCATGTCGACGGAAACTCCGGAGACGTTTACTCCGAGCGCGGAAGCTTCGCGCGCATCGTGCGCTGCATCGCTTGATGCCAATAAAGCTTTGCTGGGCATGCAGCCGCGCAGAATGCATAGGCCGCCAAGTGGTCCTTCATCGATAAGCGCAACCGTGGCGCCGAGATCCCGTGCGGTGCGGGCGGCCGCGTAGCCGCCGGAGCCCGCGCCGATGACGACGAGATCGAACCGTTCTTTCTTCATAACCAGTCCTTACAACGCCGTGAGGCGCCGAAAGTTGTCAGCGACCGGCCGGGCGCGCTCCGAGCCGGTGGACCGACTCGATGAAGCGGACGGTTCCATTCGCGTGGACGAGGATCGAATGCGTCCGCGCGTGGTTTCCAAAGAACCGCACTCCGCGCATCAGGTCTCCGTCCGTAATGCCCGTGGCGCAGAAGATCACATGGTCGCTCTTCACGAGGTCGTCGATTTCCAGCACGCGGTCGAGTTTTCCAAATCCCATAGCGACCGCCCGTTCGGCTTCTTGCGGATTTCGCGGCTCGAGCCGGCCCATGAAGTTGCCGCCCAAGCATTTGATGGCTGCCGCCGCGAGCACGCCTTCGGGCGCTCCCCCGGTTCCCATTGCGATATGGATTCCGGTAGACTCGATCGAGGTAGCGATGCAAGCGTCCACGTCGCCGTCGGAAATGAGCTTGATCCGTGCCCCGGCGGCCCGGACGTCTTCGATGAGATTGGCATGACGCGGCCGGTCCAGGATGACGACGCAGATGTCGTTGATCGGCTTTTCGAGCGCGTTGGCGACCGCCTCGATGTTTTCGCGGACCGGAGCGTCGATGTGCACGAAAGGCGCGGCCTTCGGCCCGACGGCAAGCTTCTTCATATAAGAGTCCGGCGCGTGCAGCAATCCGCCGCGTTCCGCGATGGCCATGACCGCGATCGAGTTGGGCAGACCATTGGCGACCAGATTGGTGCCTTCGACCGGGTCGACCGCGATATCGATCTCCACGCCCCCGCGGCCAAGTTCCTCACCGATATAGAGCATGGGCGCTTCGTCGCGCTCACCCTCGCCGATGACGATACGACCCGAGATTTCCATCTCGCCGAGCGCCTCGCGCATCTTCTCCACTGCTGCGCCATCGGCAGCATCGCGCTCTCCGCGTCCCATCCAGCGGGATGCAGCAAGAGCTGCGGTCTCGGTTACTTTGATGAAATCGAGGGAGTTGACCATGGTGGCCTTGGCTACACTGCTAACCGACCAAATCCTGTCGAAAAGAACGCTGCACGTTGCGTACCCTGGGCCGCCAATTGGCGTCGGCCCCCAATTGCCGTAAGCCCTTCTTCGGTTTTGCAAGGGGTGGGGTAACTTGCGTTTAAGAAGAAGCGCCGTGTCCGCGCAAGTCAATGTTCCACGTCCGGCGCAACAGCGCATGGCATTCCTTGGCGACGCGCTTGCGGCAGGTCCGGGTGCGTTTGCCGCCGTTGCGTTGTCCGGCATTACGCTCGGATTCTTTGCGTGGTTTGGGTTCATCATTCCGCGCCACGAGCCGTCGCTCACGGAACTCGCGCTGCTGCTTTTCGTCGCAATCGGCTTCGTCGCGGTTCTGGCAGGATGGCGTTGGTACAGCCTTTACTTCTGTCGCCGCACCGGCATCACGTTCGCCCGGTCGCTGCAGTACGACGCCATTACGTGGGCGCCGTTCTTATTGCTCTGGCTCGCGTTCGTGCTCTCGCCCTCGTGGGGTCACGGCACGCGGCTCTTCGTCGTCTGCGCCGGCCTGTTCTGCGTCGGGAAATTGCTGATCGCGGCGCGATTCAACCAAACCGTCCGCGAAGTATTGCTGGATTTCGTTGCGACGCGGCTGGCAGTTATCGTTATCGCAGAACTCGCAGCGATCATCATCGGCCAACGCGCGGGCACGCACGTTCAAGAATCGACCAACTTGCTGCTCAACGTGTGGGGTCGCTGGGACGCGGTGCACTACCTGGATATTGCAACGCAAGGCTATCAGGGAACCGACATGGCGTTCTTTCCGCTATATCCGTTCCTCATCCGCGTGTTGGGAAATCTTTCGGGCAATCACCTGATCGCCGGCCTGTTGATCTCGAACGCGTCGTTTTTCTTCGGGCTCTTATTTTTGTACAAGCTGCTGGAGCACGAATACGACCGCAGCACCGCCCGCCGCGCGATCTTCTATGTTTCGATTTTCCCCTCGGCAGTATTCTTCTCGGCAGTTTATACCGAGTCGCTCTTCTTCATGCTGACCGTCGGGTCGTTTTACTACATGCGCTCGCACCGGTGGTGGCTTGCCGGGATCATCGGCTTCTTCGCCGCCATGACGCGCGTCGAAGGCATCTTGCTGGTGGTCCCGTTCCTCATAGAGTGGTTCGCGCAGAACAAGAACTCGCTCAAAGAAGGCCTTCCGAACTTGATTCCGGCCGCATTTATCCCGGCCGGGCTCGCGATCTACATGGCGTATCTCTGGGTGCTGCGCGCCGACCCGCTCTACTTCTCGCACGTGCAGATCCACTGGAACCGCCACTTTGCGCCGCCGTGGGTTAGCCTGATCAACGCCTTCAGCAAGATCGCGCACGCCACGCAAGATCAAACGGTTGCGAATCAGTCGCTCGAAATCGCTTTCACCTTCCTAATGATCGGCGTGCTTATTGGCGGTTGGCGTCAACTGCGTCCGTCATACATCGCTTATATGGCGCTCTCGATTCTCGTGCCGATGTCCACGTCGAGCTTGATGAGCATGCCGCGCTTTGCGCTTGTGCTCTTCCCGATGTATGGCATTCTCGCGCGCTGGGGCGAACGCTCGTCGGTGAACAATCTCATCCTCGCGTTCTCCCTGCCGCTGCTCGGGCTTTTCACCGTCCTCTTCGCAGATTGGTATTGGGTTGCATAACAGCATCTCCACGTTCGCCTCGCGCCGCGGAGTGCGGCAATTCTTCAAGTTCGGCGTCGTCGGCTTCTCCGGTTTCATCGTCAATTTTTTGGTCTTCACGCTTCTCCAGCGCGTCGTTCCGAATCACGCCGAACCCGGTCCGTATTACGCTTTATATTCGATTGCTTTTCTCGCGGGCGGCGTGTCGAATTATTGGCTGAACCGCGTTTGGACATTCCGCTCTACGGGTCACGCCTTCCGGGAAGGCGCGCAATTCCTTACCGTCTCGATAATCGCTTTGATCGTAGGCCTGATGGTCTCCGCCCTTGTGGCACCGTACCTCGGTCACGGTCATAAGACGTGGTTTGTCGCCACCGTAGCCGGTATTTTCGTCAACTTCTTCATTAACAAATATTGGACGTTCAAACACGCCGGCTAGGCGGCCGCTGGTGGGCGATCGGCATGGTGCTGATCGCCCTGCTGGCGATCGTCCTCCGGCTCAAAGGCATCCACGATCCGATTCTGGATCATCCGGCGTGGCGCCAGGGCGATACGGCAAGCATCGCGAGAAATTTTGCGACGCTGCAATACAACATTCTCTATCCGCAAACGAACTATAACGGTCCACCGCCGAACTACGTCGAGCTCGAACTGCAGATCGTTCCGTTTCTCGCGGCTACGCTCTACAAGATTTTCGGCGTTCACGAAATCTTCGGCCGGCTGATCTCCCTTGTCTTCTCGGTCGGGACGGTGGTCATCATCGGATTATTCGCGCGCTGGCTTTTCTTCAGCGCGACCGCGGGCCTTATCGCCGCCTTCTTCTTCGCGACGTTTCCCGGTTCGGTTTACTACGGCCGTACCTTCACGCCGGACACGACGATGGTTTTCTTTCTCACCGCGGCGCTCTACGCGGTTACGAGATTCATCGTCGAAGACGAAGCGCTGACGCAACGAGGCCTCGCTCGCGTTACGGCGTTGCTCACATTTGCGTATCTCGCGAAGCCGGTCGCCGTCGCCGGAATCATTCCGGTGCTTGGCGTTATTTGGGAACGCGCACGCGCGGGCCGGACGATGCGCGTGACGGCGCTCGCCGTGCTGCTCGTCATTCCGTTGCTGATTCTCGGCGTCTACGATCAACGCGTAAGCGCGCATGCCGAATGGCATTGGGCAAGCGGCATCACGTCGCTGCACGTCGTTCCGGCGTTGAAAGAAGCGTTTACGAGCGGTTCCGGATTCGCTCTGAAGTTTTCGCAGTTCCGTGAAGTCCTCGGCATGCTTCGGGCAACGATGCTCGGAACGCTCGCAACGATCCTTACCGTCGCGGCGTTCATCGCACTGCCATGGGTACAGACGCGCAGCAAAGCGGTCCTGTGGGGCTGGCTCATCGGCGGCCTGGCGTACACGTACGCCGTCGTAACGGTGGAGCGCGTTGACTACTACATGTATCTGCTGCTGCCGCTGTGCGCGCTGGTCCTCGGCGGCGCGATGGCTCGATTCATTGACTACGTTTTGACGGTCGATGCGGCGCCTGCAGCGCGCTATGCGATCGCGGCGCTGGTGCCGCTGCTGGCACTCGCCTCGTTCGCGCAAGGCCGCGCCGCAATCCGGCCCTATTACGAGTACAGCAAACAAACGTACAAGGGCGCCACGACGCTCAATCATGTGCTTGCGCCGGGCGCAACCGTCGTGGTGGGTCACTACGGCCCGGACGTGCTCTACTACATCAACCGTTACGGCTGGGAAGAGGACCCGTATCTCTGGACGCCGTTCGACGAAGAGAGTGCGATTCGCAAAGGGGCGCGGTACTTTATTTCAATCGAGGACAACCGTCTGCGGCGCAACCTGGAATTGTGCGCATGGCTCCAGCGTTTTCCGCTAATGAACGCCGGCGCCCAATGGCCGGTTTACGTAACGGACCCGGCGCGGGAGCTTCCCGGCTCACAGGCGTTTTGGACCGCGTTCCGCTCGGCGGAACGTGCCGGCAAAGGCCGCGCGTTCCTCGACGCGCGTCACGCCTGCGAACTGCCGTTCGTAAAAGAAGCTAAACCGGCGATTTAGGCTGAACGAACGCAAACCGAAGGAGGCATGAATGCGACCGCACGATCTCGGCGGCTCTTCGGGATTCGGGCCGATCGACACGAACGATGACGGCGCTCCCTTCCACCACGAATGGGAAGCGCGCGTCTTCGCCATCAATAGAACGCTGCTAGCCAAGGGCGCGTACACGCTGGACGAATTCCGTGATGCGATAGAGCGGATGAGTCCGCAAGCGTACCATTCGGCGTCGTACTACGAGCGCTGGCTTCACGCAATCGAAACGCTCCTCGGGGAAAAGGGAATGCTCCGCGATGCCGTTTGAATCCGGCGCGCGCGTCCGCACTCTCCACCGGCATACCGCGGGACACACGCGGCTCCCAGCATATCTCGAACGAAAGCCGGCAGTCGTCTTGGGTTCGCTCGGATCGTTCCCGCTTCCCGATGAAGCGTCGGTCGATCCGCGTAACGCGCAGAGAAGCACCCTCTATACCTGTGCGTTCGATGCAAAAGACGTGTGGGCCGACGCTGCCGCCGGCGACGTTATTTACGCCGACCTTTTTGAAGTGTATTTGGAGCCGGCACCATGAGCGAGCATCTTCACGACCACGAAGGCAGTGCCCAGGTTTCGCAACGCGTCAAACGGCTGGTCGCGCAGCTGGAGCGCAGCGGAATCACTACGGAAACGCACCTGGATGAAATCGTCGAGCGATTTCTGCTTCATGCGCGCCCGGAGAACGGATATCGCATCGTCGCGCGCGCATGGACCGACCCGGAATTCAAACAACGGTTGCTTCAGAATGCAAATTCCGCCGTAACGGAAGTGGGCGTCGATCTTTCGCATTGGGCACCGGTTCGGCTTAACGTGGTTGAAAACACGACGGAACGTCATAACGTCATCGTCTGCACGCTCTGCTCGTGCTATCCGATTGCGGTGTTGGGCCCATCGCCGGCGTGGTACAAGAGCGACGCGTATCGCGCCCGAACCGTTCGAGACCCGCGCGGCGTTTTGGAAGAATTCGGCGTACGGCTTTCCGCTGACGTTTCCATCGCGGTCTGGGACAGCACCGCGGAAGCACGCTATATGGTGCTTCCGCAACGTCCACCCGGAACCGATACCCTTGATGAGTCCCAGCTTGCTGCGCTTGTTACGCGCAACGGCCTCATCGGGACCGCGCTGGTGTAGTTAAAGTCGCGCGTCCAATAGTTCGATTTCTTCGTGCAGCGCTGTTGGTTCCGGAATCGCATTTGGTCTTAGGAAACTCTTCACGAATGCGTCGCGGTGGCGCGCCATGTCTTTATAGTACAGCGGCGCGTCGTCGAGTGTACCGCGATGAGTGATCACGAACGACGGATCGATCTCACCGCGTTCGATGAGTCCCAAGAGCGGCTTTAGGTACCGCTGCATATGCGTCTGGCCGGTGCGCAGTTGCAACCCTTTGCCGAATACAGTGCCCATGGGCATCATGTTGATGAATCCGGTGTACACGCCGGGGATGGAGATCGTGCCGCCTTTTCCGCAAGCCGTGATGGCTTCGCGCAACACGTGCGGACGATCCAATTCCAACCGCATCGATTGCTGGACTTTATCGAGCACCGCATCGGGTGTTACGCCGTGCGCTTCCATTCCAACGCAATCGATGCACGAATCCGGACCGCGGCCTCCGGTGACTTGATATAACGCGTCCAAGACGTTCACCGCGTCGTGATTGATCGTTTCAGCGCCCGCGTCTCGTGCCAGATTCAAACGTTCGTCGAAGCGATCGATGGCGATGACTTTCTCCGCGCCGAGCAGCATGGCGCTGCGAATGGCGAACTGGCCCACGGGGCCGCAGCCCCAAATGGCGACGACGTCGCCTTGCTTGATGTCGGCATTCTCCGCTGCCATGTAACCCGTCGGGAAGATATCGGAAAGATACAGCACCTGCTCGTCGCTGAGCGAATCAGGAACTTTCACCGGCCCGACATCGGCGTAGGGTACGCGCACGTACTCGGCTTGACCGCCGGAATAGCCTCCGTACAGGTGCGAATAGCCGTATAATCCCGCACCGGTGTAGCCGTAGAGGCGTTCCACGATATGCGCGTTCGGATTGGAATTGTCGCACAGCGACCAGCGGCCGCGGTGACACGGTTCGCAGTTTCCGCACGAAATCGTAAAAGGAACTACGACGCGGTCGCCGGGCTTGAGATTCCGGACGCCCGGGCCGACTTCTTCGACGATGCCCATGAATTCGTGACCCAAGATATCGCCGGGTTCCATCATCAGCACGAAGCCGTTGTACAAGTGCATGTCGGAACCGCAAATTGCCGTTGCGGTGACGCGAATGATTGCATCGCGCGGATTCAAAATTTGCGGATCGGGAACGTTTTCAACGCGGACGTCGTGGACGCCGTGCCATACTACGGCCTTCATGCGGTTCTCGCTCCCGTGGGAATCTCGCCCGCCTCGAGCAGATATTTGAGCCGGCGAACGACCTCTTTCACGTTGTACTTGCGATCGTTCATCACTAAGTGCAGCTCGGTGCCGCGATCTGACGGCGCTTTGATCAACGCGAGCCGGGCCGCGTGCTGGTCGCCGTGGGAAGCGCAGCCCCACTCGTACACGTGCATCTGTTCGTCGTGCCGAACGTCCACGGAATCACAATCGGCAGCGCGGGCAATATACGTACCGTCGCTAAGAGCTTCCACAACAGCATCCTGGTCCAACAGGACGGTAAGCGTCTGTGCGATCTTGCGATGCGTCCGTGGGCGGTTTCGCACGGCGTTAGCCGCGATCGCTGCAACGATAATGCCGCTCGCCGCCAAGGCGGCGTTTCTGTAAGCCGGTTTCATAAGCTGGTCCTCATCGTCGTTGGTGTTCCGCCCTCACGCGCTATACCAAACAAGTCCGCTCGGAGGGCAACACAGCAAGCGCAGTGTCGATGCAAGAGGCCATCCGGGAATACTGCGTGCATGCGCAAGCAATACTGGTACGGCCTTGGCGTCAGCGCGCTGGCGTTTGCAGCATTCCGGCTCACGCGTGGGAAACGAACGCAGACATTCGACGGAAAGGTTGTCGTCGTAACCGGGGGATCGCGCGGGCTAGGGCTCGCTATGGCGGAGGAGTTTGCGGCGCGCGGCGCATCGCTTGCTATCCTTTCTCGCGATCAAACCGCACCTGGAGAATGCACGGAAGCTGCTCGAAGAACGCTTTGGCCGCCCGGTTGTGGCGAAAAGCTGCGATGTTCGCGATGCCGCCGACGTGAGCCGAACGATGGCCGCCGTTATTTTGCAATACGGCAAAATCGACGTCGTCGTGAATAACGCGGGCATTATCGCTGTCGGCCCAATGGAAACGATGACCCGCACGGATTACGAAGACGCGCTCGCAACGCACTTCTGGGGTGCGTATAACACGATCGAATCGGCGTGGAAGACTTTGTGCGAAACCCACGGACGTATCGTGAACATCACGTCCATCGGCGGGCGCATCTCGGTGCCGCACCTGCTTCCTTACAGCGTCAGTAAATTTGCTGCCGTGGGATTCTCCGAAGGTCTGCGCGCGGAAGCGTCGCGCTTCGGCGTTTCCGTGACCACGGTAGCTCCCGGCCTGATGCGTACGGGAAGTCCGCGCAACGCCTGGTTCAAAGGCAATAACGAAGCCGAGTACGCCTGGTTCATGGTCTCGGACACGCTTCCGATCTTATCGATCTCCGCGAAAGCCGCAGCGAGCCGCATCGTCGATGCCTGTGCCCGGCGAGACGCGAGCGTCGATGTCGGCGTGCCGGCGAAAATCGGATCCCGCCTTCACGGTCTCGCACCGGGTTTGTTCTCCCGCGGGATGGAAATCGCAGCATGGCTGCTCCCGAAGGCCGGCGACAATCAGAAGTTGCCGATTCGCGGAGCAATGAGCGAAACGAGCGTTACGCGTTCGCCCATTACGACCCTCGGCCGGCGGGCCGAAGCCGAATTCAACCAGCGCTAGCGCTCGTACTGGTCGACGTTGTTGAAGTCCATCAACAGATGGTGGAACGCTTCCGGGCGCACTTGGATGTCGCCGGCGAACGGATAGTCCATGCTTATCGTCAGAAATATCACGAGGCCGATGAGCGTCGCGAGCGTTCCTATCATAGCCGACTGCATTTTGTTGTTCTTGAAGCCGAACAGGTACGTAAAGCCGATCGTTATGATGGCTCCCGCCATGACGATCCACCACATCACGTCGTTCAAGCCGGTGACGTCTTCGGATAATCGCGCGTCGCGGTCGATTAACGAGGCGCTAAATGCGCCCAGCATATTCGCATAGACTTCTTGTTGGCCGTCGTTGCGCGGGTTAATGGCGCGAAGGGCGCGTGCAATGTGCGTAACCTTGCCGGTTGCTATTGTCGCCGCTTCGCGTCCGTCGTGGAGCGCCGGCCATTCTTGGTGAATGATAGATTCGACGTAATCGCGCAAATCGTGGCGCAAATCGATTCCACCGGCAAAGTCTTCGGAATCGCGATAGACGATCAGCAGTTGTCCCGCTTCATCGTAGGTTCGCGCTTCTGCCCCCGAAAAGCGTTCCCAGACGCCGACGGCCGTGAAGGCGAGGAGCACCGCGTAGATGACCCCGATCACCGCAAAAATAAATCCCGCTAAGTCGTTGTGCTCGCGGAAAACTTCGCGATTTGCAAATCGCTGTGCGAGCGCCGCAAAGCCGATCGAAACAGCCACGAAGGCCCCAACGGTTAATATCGCACCTGGGATAAGCGGTAAGTGCTCCACCCAGATGCGAATCATTACGGCAGCGGCAGCAGCGACGCTGCGTTGGACGTCGTCGACTCATGCGTGCTCTCGGGCACGCCGGAATCGACGACCTGGCGATAGGTAATCAGCCGATTCGTGTTCTTGGCAAGTTCGATTTCAAGCTCGTAGCTGCGTTTGATCGCGGTCGTTAGATCCGCTGCGTCGTACGTATAGCCGAAGCGCTTTAGGTTTGCCAGAATCGCTTTGTTCGTCAGGTCGAGCTGCTCGTAAGCCCGCTGGATTTGCACGCCGGCTTCGTCGGTACGTCGGATAGTTGGAAATGACGATTTCGCGCTTTAGCTTTGCCTGTTCGATCGACGTCTTTTCGCCCGAAAGCCGCACGTTCGAAGCGTCGAATTTCAGCGCGTTATCGATCGTCGCCAATGCTTCGTCGAATTGTCCTTGCGCATATTCGGCCTGCGCGAGATCGGCAGCGGCCTGAATGTACCCGGCACGGGCACGCTGGTTCGTCGGATCGACGCGCAGCGCGAGTTGATACGATAGCTCCGCATCGCGGACGTTGCCGTGATCCAGCGCTACGTCGCCCTGATGGACGCGCGTATCGACGATCCAGTTTTGAACCGATCCCGCGCAGCCGCTCAGGGACACGGCCGCGAGCGCAAGTGCGGCAAAACGCTTAAAAATGAAAGTGAACTGCAAATCGGGCCACATATTCGATAACGACGGCCGCCGGATAAAAGAACACCTGCGAGAGCAGGGTTCCCAAGATAGCCGTTAACGAGAGATAGAACACCATCGCACGAACTTCCTCGATGGTGCGCCGTCCATGGACGGCTTGATCGGTGATCATCGAGGACGTCGGGTCGACAAACAGGGTGAACGCGATGGTTCCGACGCCGTTGATAACGCCGGAAAGGCTCGTGGCCGTGCGGGCCGCGCTGCCGGCGTAGACCGAGGCGAGGAATGCGGCCGGAACGCCGATGGCGTAAACGCCCGTCACGAGCACGTTGAAAATCAGCAGGCGCTTAGGAATGGCTCGCACGTCGAAGGCGCGGATCTCGCTCCAGCTGGGCAACCGCTCCGACCGCAAAACTTCCATGAGGTTTTTCGGCTTCAGCAGCTGCGCGAGTGAATGTGGGACCGAACCGCGCATTTCAAACGAATGGACGCCGCGCCGGAACAGATACGTGAACATCGGTAGGAACAGCGCGAAGACTACCATCCCGAGCGTTCCCGCCGCAATGATGAGGCGCAATTGCCACTCATAGGTATGCTGCCATGCGGCGACCGACACCGGATTGTTGCCGTATTTCGCTATTGCGTTTCCGGCGTCGTCCGCCAGCGGCGCAACGAAGAACACCGAGAATAGCGTCGCGAGCCGCCCGAGCGTAACGAAAAGATTGAAAAGCGAAATTGAGGTCGCGATGCGACGGGTTTGGACGCCCGCAAGCCGCGCAGCGTAAGCGCCAATGGTAATGCCCTGCACGATAAACGTGATGAGCATTGCACCGATGACTTTGCCGCTCCACAGAGCCGGCTCGAGCGGAAGGGCGGCGCTAGGCGGCGTCACGATTCCAAGCGATGGAAGCCTCGTCGACCGGTCCGAGGATGCAAAGCCCTAGTTGCTCTTCGCTAAAGAGTTCCGACGCGATCGCCTGAACGTCTTCCACGTCGACGGCGTCGACGCGCTCTTCGATTTCTTCCGGTGTCATCTGCCGTCCGAGCGCGAACTCGTTACGGCCGAGGCGGATCATGCGGCTCGAACTCGATTCGAGCGCAAGCGTAAGGCTCCCCTTGATATGCTCTTTTGCGAGCGTCAATTCGGCTTGCGTGACGCTTATTTTTCGCAATGCCGCAAGCTGCTCGGCGATCACGTCGATGCACGGCTGCACGTTTTCGGCCGACGTGCCCGCAAAAATCCCGAAGAGGCCCGCGGCGCGATACGCCGCTTGAAACGAATAGACCGTATAGACCAGTCCGCGCTTCTCGCGAATCTCCTGAAAGAGCCGGCTCGACATGCCGCCGCCTAAAATCGTATCCAGCACCGAGAGCGCGAAGCGGCGATCGTCTCGCACGGAGAGGCCGCGGGAGCCGACAACAACGTAGGCTTGTTCGCTATCTTTTTGGCGTACCAGTTGTGCGGGCGTCGTAGAAGGCGCGTCAGGCGGTGGGAGTTCGCACGAGCCTTTGAAATCTTTGAAGTACGTGGACACCAGCTCGCAAAACTGGTCGTGGTCGACGTTCCCAGCCGCCGCAACCACAACGGAATTCGGCGCGTAATGGTTCTTCATATGCGCGCGAAGGTCGTCCGGTGTAATGCGCGTGACGGTGTCGTTGAAGCCGATAGTAGGTTCGCCGAGATTCGAACCGCTCCACATCGTTTGCAAAAAGAGATCGTGGATCAACTCGTCGGGCGAGTCTTCGTACATCTTGATCTCTTCGAGCACGACCTTCTGCTCTTTCGCAAGCTCCGACGCGTCGAACGTCGAGTGAAGGAACATGTCGGAAAGAACGTCCAGCGCGAGAGGCACGTGGCGATCGATCACTTTCGCGTAGTAACACGTCGTCTCTTTATCCGTGAACGCATTCAGATTGCCGCCGACGCCGTCCATCGTTTCGGCGATATCGCGTGCCGAACGGCCATCGGTGCCCTTGAAGAGCATATGCTCGACTAGGTGCGAGATGCCTCGCTGATCTTTGACTTCCAAGGAAGAACCGACGTCGGCCCAGATGCCGATGCTGGCGGAGCGGACAGCAGGCATCGTTTCGGTCAAAATGCGGAGGCCGCTGGACAGCGTGGTTTTTCTATCCATCTAGCCTGCCTTTTCGAAAGCCGTGCGCGCCCATTCCTCGTCCCAGTAAATGCCGGAACGGCGTAGCAGCGAGGTTGCCGACACGTCGGGCGCGTCGCTGCGGGGCACGGCCACGGTAAAAACGGTGCGCGTCGTGGGCTGCGCGAGATCGCCTGACACGACTACGCCTTTGCCCACGCTGACCGGCACGACCGTCCATACATCTACTTCTTCCGCTTCGGGCACCGCCGCAAACGAACGCTTCACGAGGTCGGCCACCTCGGCGCTGAAGTCGACCTTCGTCATCGGACGATGAAACTTCACGCCGTAGAGGCCGAGGCCGATCACGACGTGCGAACCAATGCTATTCGCCGAAACGCGAAAGATTTGCGCGGGCCACTCGGTCTTGAAGACCGCTTCGCCCACGCGCTGCGCTAGCTCCTTGCGATTTCCCGCCGACCGGTTTGCCGCGTCGAGGTCGGCTACGGTCGGAGCCTTCGCAAACGCGATCGCCGGCAAAACGGCGAGCGCAAGCGTCAGCGCGCCTTTAATACGATTGCGCAAAGTAAGCTCGCACCTTGGCGGGCTCGCCGCACGCAACGCAAACCGTGTCGCCCGGCTCAAGCGGGCGGGTGTTGCGTGTCGTTGCGCTGGTTTCCGATTTCACGCGAGCTTCGCACTCGACGCGATCGCACCAAGCGATATCGATCATTCCGGCGCGCGAACGGCATTTTTCGTAAAACTCGTCGGGATCGGTCACGCGGAACGTGTGGGATTCGAGGAACGCTTTGGCTTGATCGAAGAGCGACTGTTGAATCTCTTCCAGGAGCGCGCGCAAGCGTTGCGCGAGTTCGGCGACCGGAACGACTTGCTTCTGATCCGGATCGCCCTTGGCACGATCGCGTCGCACGAGCACGGCGTTTCCTGCGTCGACGTCGCGCGGACCGATTTCAATGCGAACCGGCACGCCGCGCATATCCCACTCGGCGTATTTCCAGCCCGGCTGCTGATCGCGATCGTCGACGCGCACGCGGAAGCCGGCTGTTCCAGATCCTTCGCAATCGCCTTGCACGTCTCGCGAGCCCGCTCGTCGTTCGAACGGACGATGGGCACGAACACCGCTTCGATCGGAGCCATCTTCGGCGGAATGCGAAGCCCGCGGTCGTCTCCGTGCGTGAGGATAAGCGCACCGATCATGCGCCACGACATGCCCCACGACGTGGTGTAGACGTGTTTGATCTGCTGGTCGGCGTCGACGAACGTAATGTCGTACGCCTTCGCGAAATTCTGTCCGAGGTCGTGCGACGTAGCCGATTGCAACGCTTTGCCGTCGGGCATGAGCGCTTCGATGGAATACGTTTCAACCGCGCCCGGGAAACGTTCGTTCGCGCTCTTCGTGCCGGCGTACACGGGCACGGCCGCAACGTTTTCCGCGAATTCCTTATAAACGTCGAGCATCTGCAGCGTTTCGGCGCGCGCTTCCGCCGCGGTTGCGTGCGCGGTGTGTCCCTCTTGCCAGAGGAACTCCATGGTGCGCAGGAACGGACGCGTCGCTTTTTCCCAACGAACCACGTTCGCCCATTGGTTGATAAGAATCGGCAGGTCGCGATACGACTCGATCCACTGTGCGTACATGACGCCGATGATCACTTCCGACGTCGGCCGGATCGCAAGGCGTTCGGTGAGCTTTTCCGTGCCGCCGTGCGTGACCCACGCAACTTCCGGCGCGAAGCCTTCAACGTGCTCGGCTTCCTTTAAAAGCAAATGCTCGGGAATGAGCAGCGGGAAGTAAGCGTTTTCGTGACCCGTCGCCTTGAAGCGCGCGTCGAGTTCGCGCTGCAGGTTCTCCCAAAGGCCGTACCCGCGCGGGACGCAAGACGACGCATCCACGCACCGGCGAGTACGACGACAACTGCGCTTTGAGGCAAACAGCGGTGTACCAAGCCGAAAGATCGGCCGCTTTAGGAGGAATCTCCTTAACGTCGGGCTGGAGCTGTACGTCGGACATGACCGGCCTCGGGTTCGCTAGCGGGCCGCCCACCGCGCCTGCTCGAAATCGGCGGCATGCCCAAGCTGACCCGAATCTATACGCGCACGGGCGATAACGGTACGACCGGTCTCGTCGGCGGCCAGCGCGTGAAGAAAAACTCGCTCCGTATCGAGACGTATGGCACGGTCGATGAGCTTTCAAGCGCGATCGGCCTCGCCCGCGCCGAAATGCGGCCGCAGCTCGATCGCCCACGCGTGAAACGCCTCGACGATTGGCTAGCGTGGACGCAAGATGCTCTCTTCAATCTTGGGAGTGACCTCGCGACGCTTCCGCAGAACCGCTGGGAGGGCATGCCGCTCACAACGCAAGACGACGCCAAAGCCCTCGAACGCGCCATCGACGAGGCTCAAGCCGACCTGGCTCCGCTCGACAACTTCATTCATCCGGGCGGCTCGCAGGCCGGAGCCTTCCTTCACCTCGCGCGCACGATCTGCCGCCGCGCGGAACGCCTGCTGGTCACGTTGCGCGACGAAGACGAAGGCGTTTCTGGGGAAACGGTTCGCTACTTGAACCGCCTCTCGGATGCGCTTTTCGTATGGGCTCGCTGGATTAACGCGGAACTCGGCGTACCCGAATATTTATGGAACGCCGGCACGACGCCGCCCGCGTAATGTTCGCTCGGCCTGCGCAAAACGTCGCCGCCGGATTGTTGGCGGCGGCCCTCCTGCTATCTCCGAATTTCGCTCGCGCGCAAAGCGCACCGTCCACTATCGCCGGAACGGTTGTCGATGCAACGGACGGCGTGCCGGTTGAGTCTGCCACGGTACGTCTTGACGGCGGTGTTGCGAGGACGACCGACAACGCGGGCCGCTTCGAATTTCCCGCCCTCGCACCGGGCGACCATCGCGTCGCGGTAACGCACGAGGGATATCAACCCGTAATTTCCGACGTCTTACGTCTGCGCGGCGGCGAACGGCTGATCACCACGGTGCCGCTTCAGCGTGCAACGCAAGAACTGCACGTGATCGCCGTTACGGCAGCGCATCCAACCGATACGCTTGCAAAAACGAGCACGTTTAGCCGCACGCTCAACACTGAAGAACTCCTGCGCCGCGGTGTAACGCGCGCAGGCGATGCGCTTCGGGAATTGCCCGCGGTGAACAACGGCATTACCGGCGACACCGCCGCCCTTTCCGACGACATCAACCTCAGCGTTCGCGGCATCGGCACATTGGAAACGGTGGCCGCGATCGACGGACACCCGATCGGCTACGGGATCAAAGGCGGATACAACTACCAGCTCTCGCCCGTCTTTCCGTTTCGGAACGCGCAAGTGCTCTACGGGTCCGGCGGCAGCGATTTACTCGGCGTGAACGCAATCGGAGGCGTCGTAAATTTCCAAACGATCGATCCGACTCCCGGCCAAGAAGTTTCGGTAACACAAGGCTACGGGACGTTCGACAAACTTGCGACGAATGCAACGATGACGGGGACGAGTGGACGCTTGGGGTACGCGCTTGCGTATGGGGTGAGCGGTCTCGACGGTCCCTTACGCAACGACTATCTTTATCAATCGAATGCGGCGTACGATCAATCGGCAACCGATCCGGCCGTGCGTTCGTTGGGCGTCTACCGCGACGATTCGAGCGCCGTTTCCCGTGCGGGTCTCGCGAAGCTGCGCTACCGGTTCAACGATGCCAACGCTTTAACGTTTGCCTCGACGATCGCTTCCTATTGGAACGATAAGACGGGAAACGGCGACGGCGATTACCTGGACTATGCCCCCGCACTCGCGTTCGCGCAACAGCTGCTTGCCTCAAAAAAACCGAGCGATCCGTGCGGCGCCGGAATGTTTACGGCAACGAATGCTAACGGTGCTCCCAACGGCACGGCGCCGGGCGGTACTCCCGACGGCGGAACGCGCTGCCAGACGCCGCAGCAATACGCGCAGTTCAACGCCGGCTGGCAGGGCGCCGGGCCCTCATGGCAGGCGCTGCAACTTAACGATGAGGATTTATCCTATCGCCACGAAGGTCTACGCAGCGCGCAAGACTTCCAACTCTTCAGCTCCCGCTATGGCACTAACGCCGATCGCCGGTTCAACCTACCGTTCCACGACGCGCTCGGTGACAACGGCAACTCCAAGAGCTCGCAAGTCACTTCTACCGGTGCGATTGCAACCACGACGTTCGTTTCTTCGGGCAACGATCTCACGTTGGGCGCCAGCTATCTGGACAATGCCTACTTGATTCGGGCGGTGAACCGCGCGTTCAAAGTGACGCAAGGATCGCCGACCGACTACGAAACGGCGTACTTCGTTAGCGATGCATTTCACTCCGAACGGTCGCCGCTCACTGCTTATCTCAATCTTTGGGTGAAACACGCGTCGGCGACGAATTCGTCTTATGTCGATCCGCGTCTTGCGTTCGTCTATCGCGCGTCGCCGCGCGACGTTGTGCGGGCGTCGTTTGGCGCGACGACGACGCAGCCGAGTTCCGACATGCTGGAAGAGCCGTTCATCGAAGCGCCGCCCGGCGGTGCGGGCGGTGGAACGCCCATTGCGTGCAGCAGCCTCAACTCGATCGGCTCGGCACCTTCATCGCTCTTGCAGCCGGAACGCGGCGTAGATTTGGAAGCCGGCTTCGCTCATCGCTGGTTCGCCGATTCGGAAACGCAGCTTTCGGTGTACGACGTGAACGTCTTCAACAAGCTCTACAGCACGATCGTGCCGCTTTCCCAAACGGGCACGGCGTTTATCGATCCGGCCTATCTAGCGTCCGTGAGCGCCCAAATTGACGCGAAGTGCGGAGCGGGAAGTTCGGCTGCGCTACTGGGCGTTTCGGGAAATTTCAACGTTGGAACTCTACGCGCGACGGGCGCCGACCTTTCCGGCCGGATGCGTGTGACGCGCCGCCTTTTCGTGGACTACGACTGGGCGCTGAGCTCGACCGTCCTGTTAAACGCCAATGCGTCATTGTTGCAGGCGAATGAAACGCTCGTTCCCGGCGATCAATTGCCCCGGCTTCCGCTGCACACTTTTACCGGCGCCATCGATCAAACGTTTTCCGGCGGATTGAACGTCCGCTACACGTTGCATGCGGTGAGCGTCAATAATACCAAAGCATTGCCGGCTTACGACTACAGCGACCTGCGCTTGAGTTATCCGCTCAAAGACGCGACGGTTTCCGTAACGGTTTCGAACCTTTTCAATCAGTGGGCGGACATTCGAGGATTGCGCTATGAGGGCGTACCGCTGCCGCTGAACTCTTACGCAACCGCGGCTTCGTATGCGCCGTATACCGGCGCAAATGCAACCGAGCGCTTCGGGCTCCCGTACCCGCAGCATCTACTTCAGTTACCAGCGCCGGCTATAGCTCCGGGACGCATGAGGTAACGGAATAGCGCAGCCATCGTGATCGCGTCCTCGATTTCGCCCGTCATGGGACCGCCGAGCACTTCTTCAATCGGCACGCGCACCGGCGAGATCGACTCCACTTCTTCAGGATTGGTCTCGCACTGCGACACGCCGGCAGCGAGGAAGATGGTTACGGCGGGTGCGACAATTGACGGAATCTCGAAGACTTCGCCAAGCGGCGTCCAATCGGAAGCGGCCAAGCCCAACTCTTCCATCAGTTCGCGTTGAGCCGCCTCGAGCGCCGATTCGCCTTCTTCTGCGCCGCCCTTCACCACTTCAAGCACGTGTCGTCCCGCCGCGAAGCGCGGCTGCGAGGCAAGAATGAAGTGTTCGCCGTCTTCTACGAGCACGGCGACGGCCCGCGGCGTCGCGACGACAAGGTGTTCGCCACGAACGCCCGTCGGATGGACCATATCGTGCACTTCGACCGCGAGCCAGGGATTGCGATAAATCTCGCGGGCGGCAACGCGTTTATACGGGTCCATGTGACCGGAGTTCCGGGGGGACGCTGCGCGCTTCCTTGCGAACCGTCGCGGAATGTCTTTCGTCTCCCAACTGTTTGCGACGACCAACGTCGACAAGCTGCGCGAGCTTGCATCGCGCCGCAATTCTGCGCCGCGCGCTCACGGCCAAAGACCTCGTCGCGATCGGCCTCGGGACGATGATCGGCGGCGGCATTTTCACGACGATCGGCACCGGGCGTCAAAGGTGCGGGTCCGGCCGTCATCATCTCGTATCTTGCTCGCCGGCCTAACGTCGTTTTTCGCCGCGCTCTGTTATGCCGAGCTCGGCGCGATGGTGCCGGTTGCAGGCAGTGCGTACACGTACGCGTACGCGACGATGGGCAAACTCTTCGCGTGGATCATCGGCTTCGCGCTGATCTTCGAATACGGCATCAGCGCCGCGCCCGTCGCGCAGCAATTCTCGGCGTCGCTGCAGGACGTTTTCAAGACGATCGGCTTCGCGTTGCCGGCGTGGGCGCAACAGTCGAACCTCATCATTCAACGGTCCGTGGTGGCATCCCGGCAAGTTGGGATCTGCTGCATTCGCAATGCGATCTCGTCGGCGCGCTCTTCGTCATCGGCTCTGAGCGTCCTGCTTTCGATCGGCATTCGCGAATCGGCGACGACCAACAATATCTTCGTCGTGCTGAAGATTTCGGCGCTCATCGTCTTCGTCGTCGCCGGCGTTGCGCTGTTTCATCCGGAGCACTTTGCACAATTTCAATCCGATCGGCTGGGGAACGCTGCGACCCGTTCGGCGGCATGGCGGACTACTCGTCGTCGGCGCAGCCGTACGGCATCATCGCGATCGGCGCGTTCGTCTTCTTCAGTTACATCGGCTTCGACACCGCGACGACGACGGCCGAAGAATGTAAGAATCCGCAGTTCGACGTGCCGGTCGGCGTCATCGGTGCGCTCGCGATCGGCACGATCATCTATTGCGCGACCGCCATCGTCCTGGTCGGCGCGGTGCCGTGGAATCACGTGCCGATCAAGAATCCGCTCGTGTACGCGCTGGCGCCGCTGCACATGCCGTTGCTGAACTGGGTCATCACGATCGGCGTGCTCGCCGGAACGACCAGCGTCGCGCTGAGTTCGCTGCTGGGCCAGTCGCGAATCTTTTACGTGATGGCGCGCGATGAGATGCTGCCGCCGGCCGTCGCCGAGATCCATCCGCGTTTCAAAACGCCGCTGCGCACGACGATGATCACCGGCGTCGCGGTCGCCGTTCTAGCGCTGATCGTCCCGCTGAACGATCTGCTGAATCTCGTCAATATCGGCACGCTGATCGCGTTTACGGTCGTCTGCGCCGGCGTGCTGTATCTTGCGCAAACGCAAGCCGGATCTGCCGCGCAGTTTCCGCGTGCCGTTCGTACCGCTCTTTCCGATCCTCGGCATCGTGCTTTCGCTGTTTCTCGCGGTCTTCGGCCTTTCGCGCACGACGTGGACGTGGTTCCTGATCGCGCTCGTCGTCGGCCTGATCTTCTTCTTCTGCGTACGGCTTCCGCAAATCGAACCCGGACGACGTCGTCCCGGTCGAAGAACCGGAGGGACTTTGCGCGAAGCTTAACTCCTCGTCACGCTGACGAGCGTTACTCGGCGGTGGCGTTTGTTATCGGGCGTGGGGGCTTCACCGATGCCGGGGTGACGAACGTCGATGCGCGCGGTGCCGCGGATCGTAGTTGACGTGCACGTCGAACGCGCGCGCGACGGCGTCGAGTCCGACCATCACGCGGCCGCGCACGCGAAACGGCGCGTGCTTCAGCGTCATCGGCTCGCCGTTGACCGTGGCGTGCGTGTCGCCGACTCTCAGGCGCAGCGATTGCGTTGCCGCGCATGACGTCGATGCGCCCGCCTTGGCATCTGATCGCGTGCGGCGCCGAGCGCTCGGCGATCGAACGCAGCGGAACGAAGACGTTATCGGACGCGGTTGTCACCGGCGGAACGTCGCTTTCGACGCGCTGGCCGTCGACCATCATCTCGACCGGACGCGAGAACGCCAGCAGCGCCGAAGCCACGAGCGCGACGACCGCGGTCAGCGTACAGCGTTTGCCAAGCCGGCCGGCGGTACGTCACGACGCACGGCCGATCTCGTGCAGCGTAGTCGGGATACTTTTCGGCGATGACTTTTTCGATTTCGAGGCGCAGCATGCCGAGCAGTTCGCTCTCCGGATACGTGCCGACCAGCTCGCCGGCGCGATAGATCGCGCCCTTGCCTTTGCCGCCGGCGACGCCGACGTCGGCCATCTTCGATTCGCCGGGACCGTTGACGACGCAGCCCATGACCGCGACTTTCACCGGCGCGCTATACGACTTTGCGATCGCTTCGACGGCGCGGCCGAGTTCGAGCACCGAAATCTCGGCGCGGCCGCACGACGGGCACGCCGTAATTTCGAAGCCCTTTTCGCGCAAGCCGAGCGATTTCAGAATGCCCCAGCAAACCGGAACTTCTTCGACCGGATCGGCGGCCAGCGAAACGCGCATCGTGTCGCCGATGCCTTCGAACAGCAAAATGCCCAGACCGATCGACGACTTGATCGTGCCGTCGCGCAGCATGCCCGCTTCGGTGATGCCGAGATGCAGCGCGTACGGCGTCTCGCGTTCGCGCAGCCGCCGATCCATCAAACGGTACGCCGCGACCGTCGTCAGGACGTCGTGCGCTTTGAGCGAAATCGCGATGTCGGTGTGGCCGTGCTCTTCGAGCATCTCGACGTGGCGCAGCGCCGACTGCGACCATCGCTTCGGCGGTGTGGCCGAGCGTCTTCTCCAGATCCGGCGCGAGCGAACCCATGTTGACGCCGACGCGAATCGGAATGCCGCGCTGCTTTCGCGGCGGTGACGACTTCGGCGACCTTCTTCGGATCGCGAATGTTGCCCGGATTCAGGCGCAGTTTCGCGACGCCGGCTTCGATCGCGGCGAGCGCCATCTTGTGATCGAAATGAATGTCGGCAACGATCGGAACCGGCGAGCGATGCACGATCGCCGGCAGTCCGGCGGCATCGGGCGGATCCTTCACGGTGACGCGAACGACTTCGCAGCCTTCCATCGCGAGCCCGTAAATCTGCTCGAGCGTCTTGTCGGCGTCGGCGGTATCGGTCGTCGTCATCGACTGAACGGCGATCGGATGATCGCCGCCGATCCAAACGCTCTTCGCGTCGGCTTTGCCGGTCTTGTTTTGCAGAAAGATCGGCTTGCTCTTGCGGCGCAAACGCAACATCGGACTACATGACTCCGTTTCCGCTAGCGATGCGGGCGATGTCGTGGAACGCGACGAACAGCATCAACGCCATCAGCGCGGCGAATCCGGCGATATGCACCATCGCTTCTTTTTCCGGATCGACCGGCTTTCCGCGCACCATCTCGGCGACGATGAACGCGGCGCGGCCGCCGTCGAGCGCCGGGAATCGGCAGCAGATTGAACAAGCCCGAGCGCAAACGAAATCGTCGCGGCCAGCCAGAAGTACGGTCCCCAGCCCCAATCCTGGACCGTCGCGGCGACCTGGCCCATGCCGATCGGCGCCGGAATTTGCGGCGCGTACTGTCGTGAATGCGTCACGAGCAGCCGATGCTGCCGACCGTTTGATCGGCGATGTCGCCGAACTGCGTCGGCGCTCGTGCTGATCGCCTTGCACGACCGACGCGCTCGTACACGGGCACCGGCGAAAGCCGATGCAGCCCTTCTTCGCGGCATCGTGCGGACACGGTTGCGGCACGACGTGCGACCTCGGTGCGCTCGCCGTTGCGCTGGTACATCGAGGTCGAGCTTCTTGCCGAGCGATGCATGAATCGTGTCGATCGAGCGCGCTGCCGTTCGTGACGTCGCGTCCGTGCCGTCGAGTGCGACGATGCGATCGCCGGGCTGCAGGCCGGCGAGCCGCGGCCGGCGAGCCCGCGACCAGATTCCGACGACCGGCTGCGGCGCCGTTGTCGCTGGCAACGCCGAACGCAGCGCGCCGACCAGCAAGATCAGCAAAGCACAGAACGAAGTTGGCGACCGGGCCGGCCAGCACGATCGCCAGCCGCTGCCAGGCGATTTGCGCCTGGAAATTATCGTCTTTGCGCGGTTGCGGTCGCGTCGCGGAACTCGCGCTGCTGCTCGGCCTCGGACGTCTTGCCGTCCTCACCTTGCATCGCGCAGTAGCCGCCGATCGGCAGCGCGCGCACCGAATACAGCGTGCCGCTGCGCGGGCTGGTCCAGCCGAAGAGCTTGGGCCCATGCCGACCGCGAACTCGTTGACGCGCACGCCGTTGCGGCGCGCGACGATAAAGTGGCCGAATTCGTGCAGCACGACGAGCACCGACAAGCATGACCAGAAACGTGACGACTTTCTCGATGCCGAGCGAGTTACGACGGCTAGCAGACACGATGATCCTTTCGATGCGTATGCACGATCGCGTTCGGCGGCGCTGCGAGCGCTCGCGGTCGGCGGCTCGCACCGCCTCGAGCGTCGAGTTCGCGCTGCGGTCCGTTTCGGCCATCGCCGCTTCGATGACGATCGGCGATCGCTGCCGAACGCGATCTTCCCTTCGACAAACGCCTTGACCGCGACTTCGTTTGCGGCCGAAAGCACCGCCGGCGCCGTGCCCCCGGCGGCAAGCGCCTCGTAGGCCAAGCGCACGCACGGGAAACGCTCCGGATCGGGCGGTCTCGAAATCGTAGCGCAGCGGCGGCCTCGCCGAGCTGGGCCCCCGAGCGCCGCCAGTACCGACGTCATCCTGCCGGCACCTGAGGGCCGCCGCAGCGTCGCGCGAAGGCGAGCCGGTCGGGATAGGCGAGCGCATAGCCGATCGGCACGCGCATGTCCGGGCGCAGCCAGCTGCGCCTTCACGCTGCCGTCGGTGAAGACCACGAAACCGTGGGCGATCGACTGCGGGTGCACCACGATACGCACCCGCTCGCCCGGCAACGCCGAACAGCCGGCTGGCTTCGATGACTTCCAGCCCTTTGTTCATCATCGTCGCCGAATCGATCGTGTTTTTCGTTCCCATGCGCCACGTCGGATGCGCCAAGCGCCGCGTCGACGGCCGCGCGTTCGCGATTTCGCTCGGCGGACAGCGCCAGAACGGGCCGCCCGACGCGGTCAACACGATCGCGCGCACACGACTCGCGCGTCTTCGCCGACCAGACACTGAAAGATCGCGCTGTGTTCGCTGTCGACCGGCAGCAATGCACGATCCGCTGCGGCGCAGCGCGCAGCCATCAACAGCTCGCCGGCAGCGACGATCAGTTCTTTGTTCGCGACGGCGATATCGATGCCGCGTTCGACCGCCGCAAACACGGCATCGAACGCGACCGCGCCGTCGGTCGCGGCCAGCACGATGTCGGGTTCGCTCTCGACCGCGACGCGCAGCAGCCCGTCGGGACCGTCGTCGCGCCGTCGTCGCGATCTCGCGGATCGAAGCGCTGCGACTTGCTCGCGCAGCAACGATCGACGTTGCGTCCGGCGGCGAGCCCGACGACTTCGAAGCGATCGGGATGCGCGGCGATCACGTCGAGCGCTTGCGTGCCGATCGAGCCGGTCGAAGCCGAGAATCGCGATGCGCCGGCGCGTTCACGATGGCACCTGCAGACACTCCCAAGCGACGTGCAGCGTTGCCGAAAAACGCCATGCCGCCGAACAAGATACGAGTCGAAGCGGTCCAGCACGCCGCCGTGACCGACAATCATCGTCCCCGGCATCCTTCACGCCGGCGTCGCGTTTGAGCGCCGACTCGACCAGGTCGCCGGCTTGCGCGGCGACGCACGTCAACAGACCCGAGCACCGCGCCTTGCCACCACAGCAAATGCAGCTGCGGAACGCAGCGTCGCGGCGGTCGCGACAGCCGTCACGACGACCAGCGCGCCGACCGAACCTTCGACCGTTTTTTTCGGCGAATTTTGGTCAGCTGGATGCCGCCCGGCAATCGTGCCGATGACCATCCGAAAATGTCGGTCAGCGCGATCAGCACGATCGACGTAGAACGTCAACCACAGTCCGTTGCCCGCGATCTGCGCGGACGAACACGAAGTACGTCAGCAGCTTGCCGATGTACAGCACGGCCAGCAGCGTGTAGGCGGTGCGCGCGAAATAGCCCTTCTGCTCGCCGTACATGCCGATCCAGAACGCCGCGATCACGATGCCGGCCAGCAGCACGCCTTCCCATTTGTGCAGCACGCCGAAGCCGGCCAGCACGACGTAGGCGAACACGCCCAGCGACCGCGACCGGATACTCGAGCGGCTGGCCTTTGATCTCGCACAGCGCGTTGAGTTCGTAAAGCGCGCCAAGCCGATTCCGAGGAGCAAGCACGTAGAACGCCCACGGGACAGCTACGCAGCCCAGGCCGATGACGCCGCAACGATCAGGCCGACGACGACGCGGCGCAGCGTCACGCTGCCGCCGAAGCCGCCTGTCACGGCCGTCGGCGCTTCGCTGCCGATATTCGCGCAACGCGCTGACGAAATCTCCGCCGAAAAGTCGGGCCAAAAGACGTCGGTCATCACGAGTTCGGCGTAGGCAGCCTGATACAGCAAAAAGTTCGAAAGCCGGTGCTCGCCGCCCGGGCGGATCAGCAGATCGAGGTCGGGCAAGTCCGGCGGTGTAGAGATAGCGCCGATCAGCGCTTCGTCGATCGTCCGCGAGCGTCGAGCCTGCCGGCGGCGACGTCGACGGCGATGGCGCGTGATCGGCGCGCTCCAGCTCGGCGCGCGAACTATAGTTCACGGCGAGGTTCAGCAGCAAGCCGGTGTTGCGCGCGGTCTGCGCCTGCAGGTCGCGCCAGCGCGGCGCGCGGACGCGGCGGCAGCGACTCCCAATCGCCGATGACGCGAACGCGAACGTTGTTGCGGCTGCAGTTCGGCGAGTTCGTTGCGCGCGAAATACACGCACAGGTCGAACAGCAGCGAAATCTCGCGCGCGTCGCGATTCCAGTTTTCGGTGGAAAATCCGTAGACGGTCAACGACTTCGATGCCGAGCTCGCTGGCGGCGCGCGTGACTTCGCCGCAGCGCGACGATGCCGCGGCGATGGCCTTCGATCGCCGGCAGCCGCGGCGCTTGGCCCAGCGGCGGTTGCCGTCCATGATGATCGCGACGTGGCGCGGGAACGCGCTCGGATCGAGTTCGACGGCAGCTGCGGCTTGCGCATCGAGCGATCGTCATCGCGTCGGCAGTTCCAGTCGCTCGTACGATTCGTAGCCGCAGATCGAGTTCCACGGCGTCTCTTCGTCGCGCGGATCCGCGACGCGCGAAGCACGCGCAGCGTCCCGCAGCCGAGCCAGCGGCCGAACGGCGCGAGCACCGAAAAACGCACGCGGCGGCCCGCAAGGGCGCGCCGCGCGTCGACTTCCGGCATCAGCATCAGAGTCGTCCGATCGCCATGCAGCTAGACTTCCATGATCTCTTTTTCTTTGGCGGCGACCAGCGCGTCGATTTCCTTGACGTAGCGGTCGGTCAGCTTTTGCAGCTGATCTTGCATGCGCTTGTTGTCGTCTTCGGTGATCTCGCCGCTCTTTAGCTGGCGTCTTGAGATCGTCGTGCGCTTTGTGGCGCACGTTGCGAACGGCGATCTTGCCGTCTTCGGCCTTCTTTTTGACGACTTTGACGAGGTCTTTGCGGCGCTCTTCGTTGAGCGGCGGAACGATCAAGGCGAATCGCCGTGCCGTCGATGTTGGGCGTCAGCCCGAGGTCGCTCTTTTCGATCGCCTTTCGGATGTCGCCGACGACGCCCTTGTCCCAGGCGGTAATGACGAGCGTGCGCGCGTCGGGCGTCGATACGCCGGCGACTTGCTTGAGCGGAACGGCTTGGCCGTAGGCTTCGACGTGCAGCCGGTCGAGCAGCGCGGGCGTCGCGCGGCCGGTGCGAATCGACGCGAACTCGGAGCGCGTCGCTTCGACGCACTTGTTCATCTTCGACTTCGACGTCTTTGAAAAACGTCTGCCATCGTTATGCTCCTCCTACCTGTGCCGGCAGCGCTGCTGCGTCGCGACCGACGAACGTGCCGATCTGTCTCGCCCCAAACGACGCGGCGGATATTGTCCCGGAACCGCCATGTCGAAGACGATGATCGGCAGGCGTTGTCCATGCACAGCGCCATCGCGGTCGAGTCCATCACTTCGAGACCCGCGCTGCAGCACTTCCATATAGTCGAGGCGGTCGAAGCGCGTTGCGGTCGGATCCTTTTTCGGATCGGCCGTGTAGATGCCGTCGACTTTCGTGGCCTTGAGAATCGCCTCGGCGTTCATTTCGACCGCGCGCAAGCGCGGCGGTCGTGTCGGTCGTGAAGTACGGGTTGCCGGTGCCGGCCGCAAAGATCACGACGCGGCCTTTTTCCAAGATGCCGGATCGCGCGGCGGCGGATGTACGGCTCGGCGATCTGATGCATCGCGATCGCGGTCTGCACGCGCGACGGCACGCCCATGCGTTCGAGCGCGTCCTGCAGCGCCAGCGCGTTGATGACGGTCGCGAGCATGCCCATGTAATCGGCGGTCGCGCGGTCCATGCCGGCCTCTTCGTGAACTTTGCCGCGCCAGATGTTGCCGCCGCCCACGACGACGGCGACCGAAACGCCGGCGCGGCTGACTTCGCGCGATTTGCTCGGCCATCGCGCGCGTCGTGTCGACGTCGACGCCGGTCTCGCGTCCCGGCGAACGCTTCGCCGGAGATTTTCAGCAGAACGCGTGCGAACTTCGGACGTCGTCGCCGGTTCCAAGCGCGTCTAGTTCTCCCGAGCGCGAACTTCGTGAAGCGGCGGACCTTGATCTTCTCGCCGAGCGCTCCGACCGCGGCGTTGATGAGGTCGCCCACGCTAGAGCGAATCGTCTTTGACGAACGGCTGGTCGAGCAGCACGTGCTCCTCGTACCATTTGTTCAGCTTGCCTTCGACGATCTTCTCGGCGACGTCGGGCGGCTTGCCGGCGGGCACCGCCGCTGCGGAACTCCGCCTCGCTGCGTCGACGACGTCGGCCGGAACGCTGGCGCGGTCGAGGTACTGCGGCGACATCGCCGCGATGTGCATCGCGATGTCGCGCGCCAGTTCGGCGAACTTCGGGTTGCGCGCGACGAAGTCGGTTTCGCTGTTGACCTCCACCAGCACGCCGATCTTGCCGCCGGCGTGAATGTAGCTGGTGACGAGGCCTTCGTTGGCGATGCGGTCGGCCTTCTTCTCGGCCTGCGCGGCGCCGCGTTCGAGCAGCAGCGCCTTGGCCTTCGCGATGTCGCCGCCGGCTTCGATGAGCGCCTTGCGGCAATCCATCATCGGCGCGCTGGTCTCTTCGCGCAGCGCTTTGATTTCGTCGGCTTTGGGTTGATACGACGTTGCGTGGACACCAGTATCTCTCCAGTTTCGAAGTGACGTGCTTGCAGCTAGGCGGCGGCTCTCGGCTTCGGCGAGCGTGGCGCGGTCGGCGCTTCCTCGTAGCGGCTCGCGCGTACGCGGCTCTCGTGGCGTCCATCGGCGCTTTCGCTCTCGGTCCGGCCCTCGATGATCGCGTCGGCGATCTTGCCGACCATCAGCTTGACGGCGCGAATCGCATCGTCGTTGCCCGGGATCGGATAGTCGATTTCGTCGGGATCGCAGTTCGTGTCGATGACGGCGATGATCGGAATCTTCAGCTTGCGCGCTTCGAGCACGGCGATGCGCTCTTTCTTCGGATCGACGATGAAGACGGCGTCGGGCAGGCGGTGCATGTCTTTGATGCCGCCGAGGAAGCGCTCGAGCTTGTTCATCTCGTCCTGCAGCTTCGCGACTTCTTTTTTGGGCAGGCGGTCGAAATCGCCCTGAGCCTTCATGCTCTCGAGTTCGCGCAGGCGCGCGATGCGCTTTTGAATCGTCGAGAAGTTGGTCAGCGTGCCGCCGAGCCAGCGCTGGTTGATGAAGTAACGTGCCGGCGCGCTCGGCCTCTTCGCGAACGACGTCCTGCGCTTGCTTCTTGGTGCCGACGAAAAGAATGACTTTGCCCTCGCGCGCCATCTGCTTGACGACTTCGTAGGTCTCGCGCAGCTTCTGCACGGTCAGCGCGAGATCGATGATGTAGATGCCGTTGCGCTCTTGGAAGATGTACGGCTTCATCTTCGGGTTCCAGCGGCGGGTCTGGTGACCGAAGTGGACGCCGGCTTCGAGCAGTTCGCGCATGGTAACGACGGACATGGAGTACTCCTTTCTGGTCCCGGCCGCGTGCCATCCTGGCGGTGCGGCCGTGTCTAGTGGGACCATCTCGCCCGGCCTCCGTGCCGGGCGTAGTGAAATTACAGCGCCGCGTCAGAAGCGCAGCAACGTCCGCGAAGTATAGCCGGACGCGCCTTCACAGCGAGCGTAGGTCCAGCCGTACGGCGGCCGAATGCCGCCGAAAGATGCCGGATGCGCTGGCTAGTAACCGGCGGCCTCGGGTTCATCGGCTCGAACTTCATCCGCCTCGCGCTCCGCGAGCGCCCAGATCTCGAGATCGTCGAATCTCGACGCGATGACGTATGCCGGCAACCCGGCGAATGTGCCGACCTCGAGCACGACCCGCGCTACCGGTTCGTTCGCGGCGACATTTGCGATCGCGGCGGCCGTCGCGCACGCGATCGGCGAGCGGCGTCGACGCGATCGTGAATTTCGCGGCGGAAACGCACGTCGACCGGTCGATCCTCGATCCCGAAGCATTTCTTGCGCACCGATATCCTCGGAACGCACGTGCTGCTCGAAGCGGTTCGCGCGCACGGCATTCCGCGCTACGTGCAAGTTTCGACCGACGAAGTGTACGGCGACGTTTCGGAAGGCGAGTCGGTAGAGACCGACGGCCTTCATCCGCGCAGCCCCTATTCGGCCAGCAAAGCCGGCGGCGATCTGCAAGTGCTCGCCTATTGGACGACCTTCAAGACGCCGGTACTCATTACGCGCGGCAGCAACACGTACGGTCCGTATCAGTATCCCGAAAAGCTCATTCCGCTGTTCGTCACGAACCTGCTCGACGATCAAACCGTTCCGGTGTACGGCGACGGGCTGCAGATTCGCGATTGGCTCTATGTGGAAGATCACGCGCGCGGCATCATGCACGTGCTCGAGCACGGCGAACTTGGAAACATTTACAACATCGGGGGCGGCAATCCGCGCACCAACATGGAGATCACGCAATTGCTCGTCGAGGGCTGCGGGCGCTCGATGGACACGCACGTTCGCCACGTTGACGGACCGCGCAGGCCACGATCGCCGCTATGCGGTTGATACCACGAAGGCGCGCGCACTCGGATGGGCCGCCGCGAATGAACTTCGATGAAGGCTTACGCTCCACCATCGATTGGTATCGCACCAACGAAGCATGGTGGCGACCGCTGAAGTCGGGCGAATTTCTGGATTACTACAAGCGCCAGTACGCGCATCGCTAAAGGAACATATGAAGGGCGTTATTCTTGCCGGTGGTCTCGGTTCGCGTTTGCGGCCGCTGACGAAGGTTACAAACAAACATCTGCTGCCGATTTACGACAAGCCGATGATCTACTATCCGATCGAGACGCTCGTCCGTGCCGGCATCAAGGACATCATGATCGTTACCGGCGGCAACTCTGCCGGCGACTTTCTGCGGCTTCTGGGCAACGGCAAAGAATTCGGCCTGAAAGACATTTACTACACGTACCAAGAGGGTGAAGGCGGCATCGCCGACGCGCTCAAGTTGTGCGAACACTTCGCGGAAGGCCAGCGCATCGCGGTCATTTTGGGCGACAACATCATCCAAGATGACATCACGCCGTACGTTCGCAAGTTTGAAGAACAAGATTCCGGTGCGCGCATTCTACTTAAGGAAGTAAACGATCCGGAGCGCTTTGGCTGTCCCGAACTCGACGGTGACCGCATCGTGCGTATCGAGGAAAAGCCGAAACAGCCGAAGAGCTCGTACGCCGTTACCGGCATCTACATGTACGACCGTCGCGTTTTCGACTTCTGCAAGCGGCTCAAGCCGTCGGACCGCGGCGAACTCGAAATCACCGACGTCAACAACGCCTATATCAAAGAAGGCGATTTGTACTACGACGTCCTTGACGGTTGGTGGACCGACGCGGGTCAATTCGAGTCGCTCTACCGCGCCACACAGCTGGTGGCGTCTCAGCATCAGCTCACGCCGGCGTAATCGTGGCTTCGTCAGCGGCTGAGCAGACCGTCGTGGTCGTGCAGCCGTCGTATCTTCCTTGGCGCGGATATTTCGACCTCATCAGGCGCGCGGATACGTTTGTCTTTTACGACGACGTGCAATACGATAAACACGGTTGGCGCAATCGAAACCAGATCAAGACGGCGACCGGGCTTCAGTGGATTACCATTCCCACGCATGCGAAAGGAAACGTTCAGGAGCATGTGGCGATAAATGCCGTCGAAATAGACAATCGCAGCAATTGGCAACGAAAGCATCTTGAAGCAATTCGTCACGCCTACCGGCGCGCGCCACATTTCGATTGGGCATTTTCTCTCTTAACGGATGCCGTTTCCGGCGAGGCACATCGATTAGCGGACTTCACCATTGGTCTCACGATTCGAATTGCCGATGCCCTCGGCCTCAAGCCTCGTTTCGTTCGTTCATCTGAACTGCGAATTTCCGGCGCAAAAACGCAGCGCCTCATCGCAACGTTACAACAAGCCGGCGCAACGCGCTACATCAGCGGGCCTTCTGCCCGCAGCTACATCGAGCCGCAGCAATTTACGGACGCCGGCATAGCGTTGGAGTACATCGATTATACGTATGCAGCCTATCCGCAACTTCACGGGGAGTTCGCTCCGTTCGTCTCCATCGTCGATTTGCTTATGATGACCGGCCCGGATGCCCCTCACCATCTCCTTCGGATCGAAAGCGCGCATGCAAGTACCCTTTAACCGTCCGTATGCTACGGGCAAGGAACTCGAATACATCGCCGAAGCCGTGGCACAAGCGCATACTTCCGGTGACGGCCCGTTTACCAAACGCATTCATAAGTGGCTGGTGGAGCGTACCGGTGCCTCGGCGGCGCTTCTCACACATTCGTGCACCGCGGCGCTCGAGATGATGGCGCTGTTGCTGGATATTGGGCCGGGCGACGAAGTTATCATGCCATCGTATACCTTCGTCTCCACGGCGAACGCGTTCGTTCTTCGGGGTGCTACGCCGGTATTCGTCGACATCCGGGAAGACACGCTCAATCTCGACGAGCGGCTCGTCGAGGCCGCCATTACGCCGCGAACCAAGGCTATCGTTGCCGTTCACTACGCGGGCGTCCCCTGCGAGATGTCGGTGCTGCAAGAGATCGCGGCCCGTTACGGTATTGCGCTCGTTGAGGACGCCGCACAAGCAGTCGGTTCCCGATACGGCGGTCGAGAATTGGGATCAATCGGCGCGCTCGGAGCGCTGAGCTTTCACGAGACGAAAAATCTAATATCCGGCGAGGGCGGTGCGCTGCTCGTCAACGATCCCACGTACATCGAGCGCGCGGAGATCATCCGTGAAAAGGGGACGGACCGCTCGAAATTCATCCGCGGCCAAGTAGACAAATACACCTGGGTGGATGCGGGCTCGTCGTATTTGCCAAGCGACATCGTCGCCGCATTTCTTTGGGCACAGCTCGAACACGCCGGCGCATTGATATCCGATCGTCTCTCGACGTGGAACGCGTATCACAAGCGGCTCGAGACGCTCGAAGCTGCGGGTCTAATCCGGCGCCCCATCATTCCGCGGGGCGTCGAACATAACGGCCATATTTACTACGTGCTCTTTGCGGATAACGAAGCGAGGGATCGCGCACTACAAGAGCTTCGCACGCGTGGTATCAACGCGCTGTTTCACTACATCCCGCTGCATTCTTCGCCGGCCGGGCGCCGATACGGGCGTCTTTCCGGAGCGATGACCTTTACGGACTCGCTCAGCGGGAGACTGGCTCGATTGCCGATCTTTCCCCAGATGGGCGAGGCGATGATCGAAACCGTCTGTGAAGCGCTCGCCGAAGTTGCCCGGCCCGCGGTGCCCCTCTAGCTATCGGCGGAGCGGTCCGAGCTTACCCGAGCCATTCGAAAAACGTTCGTGAAGCGGCCGTCGCGCACGGCTTCTTCGACCAACGTGGCCTCAACAGAAAAGCCGGCGGCTTCAAAGGCGCGCCTCGACGACTCATTGCCTTCGTGAACGTAGGCGTACAGCTTGTGAAGACTGCCTTCGGCGAACGCGTACTCGCATAGTAGGACGATCGCGTCGCGGCCTATTCCGCGCCCGCGATATCGGGCGTCGCCGATAAACAGCCGCACTTCGGCGCGCCGGTGACGCGGATGGACATCCCATAACCAAATATTTCCGACGTAGGTACCATCGCCGGCCTCGATTGCAAAGCATGGAAAACCGCCAGGACCGAAGTGACGTTCGATATACTGCCGGTGTCCGTCCGGCGTCGCGAGGATGGCGCGGTCCAGGCCATCCATGACGTCCGGGCGGTTAATCCACGTCAACCATCGAGCGAAGTCGGCCTCCGCAACGGGCCGAATCGAACAGCTAGACATTCAACGCGGGGCGACGTCGCTCGATCAGCTCCATCATGTCGGCCGCAAGCTTATCGGTCGAAACGCGGAGACTGCATTGCGTCACGGCCTTTTCCCGAACCCGTGCTCCAACGTGCCGGCGCAATTCGCCGTCCGCCGCTAATGCAAGCGCTATGCGAACGTAAGATGCAACGTCGCCGGAATCCGCGAGTTCGACAAGGCCGCCGAGCAGCACATCGGCCACTTCGCTAACCGATACGCCGTTCGCATCCAAAGTGGATCCCGAAGGTTTTCGCATTGCTACGATCGGCACACCGGCCTGCATCGCGTCCTGGAGGCTCTGTCCGCCGGGCCACGGGTGGGTGTCACAGTAGATATCCAGCGTTTTTACCAAGCGCGCTGCATCGCTTTGGCGGCGACCGAGATAATGGACGCGGTCTCTTACACCTGCTGCGTTAAAGCGCTCGAGGATAAGCTCGATCTGTTTGAGATTGTCCGGCCCCGCCAGGAGCAGCTGCGTTCGCGGATCGCTACGTAAGATTTCCGAAAGAGCCTGGATGTACGTGTCGGAAATACATTTCTCCGTCCGGCCGAACGTTCCGAGCACGATCGCGTCGGAGGGCAGATTGAGTTCGGCCCGCTCGAACGGAACCGCCGCGTCGATTTCGTCCGCCAACGCAATGGCGGCGCCATAGAATTTCGAAACGCCGGGCCAACGCGTTTCGCGCTCTTGGTTCGGGCTTAGATTCTGAGCGACGATCTCGTAGGCTCCCGCCTGCGGTTCAAAGCCCTTGTTGCCCCACACCTGCACGGGCGCCATGCGTATGGCGGCCAAGAGTTGCGCGAAGAGGTCCATCCCCGAAGCTTCGTACATCACCGCATCCGCGGCGTTGGCGGCAAAGAAATTCGTCGTCCATGCGACGCGCTGGCGCCATGTTCCGGGCGGGATGGGTGTGAACGGAATTCCCACCGCCAAAGCCTTGCTAAGCATGGCGGTTCCGTTGCTGTTCCCGAGCTCGGTAGAGACGATTTCGATTTCGAAACCGGCTTGACGAAATGCCACACTTCTTTTTAGCGTCACGATGCTCGGCGCATCTTCATCTTGCAATCCCGACGAAACGACGACGAGCCGCAACGGGCTTCGTGCTTTTGGCTCGGTGTTTGGTCCGCTGAACTGCCGCGCAAGCAACTGAATCGCCCCACCGATCTCGGGGTCGTAGGTGAAACGCATCGCCTGGCGCGATTTCGAATCGCGACGCTGCCCGGCGGCAATTGCCCGTGAAACCGTTCCTTGCAACAAATCCATTGCGCGGTCGACCTGGCCGGCCTTAGCAGCTTGGAGCCCCAGGCCCTTTAGCGTGGCGAGATACGGCACGTCAACGTCCGATATTTGCGCGAGGCGCTCGACGGCGCCGAGCGTTGCTTGATCCGAGTACCCTTGCAGTTCGGCCAAACGTGCGCAGCTCTCCAAAGCCTGACGGATCTTCGTACGCGCGATTGCAGCTTGCGCCAGCGTGCGCACATCCGCAGCGCCGTCGCTTAACTGCGCCGCAACCATCGATTCATCGACATCTGCGCAATCTTGCAGGGCACGGCGCAAATCTTCAGGCGTCATTGGCAACGGCGGTCCCGGATCTAAAGGAAGCAGCGGCGAGCTTTGCTTCCAGCTCTGCAACTTTTCCGTGAGAAGCTTGAAGCATAGCGTGAAGTTGTTGCGTTTGCGCTTCGGCGGAGCGCTTGGCCTGCGCCAGGATAACCTGCGTAAAACCGCGCGAAATGTTGAAAACTTCGGCTAGGCTCTTGGCATTGGTTTTGTCACGCCGCAACAGCGCTTCGTACATGGGGTGGGTAAACGGCAGCTGGTACGTATTCTGCGCGGTCAAGTGATGGCGCAGGTCGGACGAAACGACGCTTTTTACGATCGACTGCAACTCATCTTGCGAATAGCTGGCGTCAATGCCCAATTCGCGAATCATGTATTGCGCCTGTTCGACCGGCGTTTCGATCCAGCCGCGATAGTCGACTAAAGCGTGGATGTTGCCGTTTAAGTGGAGCAGTGCGTCGGCATTGTGCTCCAACCACATGATCTCCGCGTGCATCGGATCGATTTGCTCGCGGGCGAATAGCGACTTCGCCACATCGACCGGATGGCGTGTGACGAGGACGTACTTTGCATCGATTCCGAACTCCTGAAAGATCTCGATCCAAACAGGCAGCAGCCGCGCCGTTCGAGGATCTTTGAAGCCCCAAAGGCCGCCGTGCCGATCCATTTCGCGGCGAACGATTTGGGCCAGTTCGCGCTTGTGCTGTTGAACCACGGGTGCATGCCACCAATTTCGCGGAAACGGGACGACTAGGCTGCTGGTCCGCCACAACATGCCCATTGAATCCAAGATCGCGTCTTGTACTCGCGAAATTTCTCTAGATTCGAAGTATCCCTTCGCGTTGTCTTGAGTGGCCTCCATGAGGTCGTCGCTCAACGGAACACCGAACGCATTGAGAAGATTCGTCGTAACCGATGTGCCGGAGCGATGCATCCCCAAAACAACGATAATTTGCGGCCTATTCACTAACGAGTTATCGGTTAAAATCCGGGTGCTCTTCAGCCGTGGAAGGGCCCGGCGGCGAGCACCGGAACTCCCCCGCATGCCGGAGGAGAAAGAAGCTAAAGCGACCTTGGAGCGCGCCGTTGAGGCGCTCATCGACGAAGACAACGCGAAATTCGGCTTTGCCGAAGCTGCGCTTGTCAGGGCTCGCCATATCCTTGCGGACCGAGGCGCGCACGATAGGCTTTTTAACGAATTGGAAGCGGCGATCGGAATGGCTCTTCCTTCGTTACCGCTGCGATTTCTCGAAGTCGGTTGCGGCACTGCCACGTTTCTCTACTCCATGCTCGAGCGCGGGTATGATGCCTACGGCATCGACAATAGCGAGCGGAGGCTTGCTGTAGCGCATGCGAAAACGGCCGTGTACGGATATCCCGGCGAATGGCAGCAGCACATTCGCCAGGGCGACGCGTCGGCTCTGGAATTCGAAAGCAATACGTTTGATATCGTGATGGGCCACCAGTTTATCGAACACGTGTCGGATGTGGCGTCGGTCCTCTACGAATTGGTACGCGTAACCAAACCGGGCGGCGCTATCGTCCTATGGGCACCCGATTATCGCGGTCCTTTTGAAGCGCATTACGAGATGCCGTGGCCCCCTTTTGCGTCGCGGCCCGTTGCCGAACTATGGCTTGAACTTTTCGGCCGGCCTAGCGGCGGCATCGGCGAATTTAACTATGTTACATTGCCGCAAGTGGCTTCCGTCATTCAAGCCCTGAATTGCGATATAACGATTGCGAGACTCGATCTGGACGTCGATCTTGCTTCGTACCGCTGGTTCGACGCGTCGAGCGCCGAAGCACTTCGTGCTAGCGCAAGAACCATACAAGCCGCCGCCGCCGCGAACGCGCTGCCCCCGCAATTGACGCGGGCAACGAGCTTCGCTATTACGGCGCGCAAACGCGGACGTTAAAACGCCATTTTTTGCACCGACGGTGCAAAGAATTATCGCCAAACCTATGCGGAATGCACGTTCGGGCAAACGCCGGGCAAGCGGCGTTCCGATGAGGACGCCCGGAATGGATCCGGCAAGAAGCAGCGTCGCCAAGTGAACGTTGACGTCGCCGAGTTTCCAATGCCCCAGAATCGCCGGCACGAGCAACACCACGGCAAAGGCCACGTCCGTGCCGACAAGCCGCCGCAGCTGCGCCGTGGAAAGCATGAGGAGAAGCAGCGGGAGCGTCAAGGAGCCGCTGCCGATCGAAGTGATGCTTACGAGCGTCCCAACAATAAACCCGATTGTCGCGAGCGGCATGCGCGGAAGCGCGCGCGAATCGGCCGGTTCGCCGGGCGAAAGCGTATGCGTGAACGCGACGGCGCCGGCCGAAACGACCAGCGCGATACCGAGCGCGACGCGCAACGCGTGATCCACGGCATCCAGTGAGAGATGCGCGTGCAGCCAACCCGTAATTACGACGCCGAGAACGGCGCCTGGAACGCCGCCGAGCGACAGCCAAAGCAGGGCGCTATAGTCGATCGTACGCGCGCGAACGTGCGTTAGAAACGCGACGATCTTCGTGCCGAGGCTGAAGAGCAGGTCGGAGCCGATTGCCGTGCTCGCATTGTAGCCGAGCAGCAACATGATGAGCGGCGTGGTTAAAGAACCGGCGCCGACGCCGGAGTACGAGATGCATACTCCGACGACGAACCCGATAAGCGCGATTTTCACCGCAGAACGGCTTGCCGTTCCATCACGCGGTCCTCGATAAACTCGAGGAGATGCGCAGCCGATTCCTCGATGCTCGACGAAGCCGTGTTAACGCGCAGTTCCGGCGTTCCGGGCACTTCGTACGGCGACGAGATGCCGGTGAAGTGCGCGAGTTCTCCGCGGCGAGCGCGCTGATAGTGGCCCTTTACGTCACGCCGCTCGGCCGTCGCAAGATCGCACTCCACGTAGATTTCGAAGAAGCCGTTCGGATAGGCGGCGCGCGCAAGTTCGCGATCCGCAGCGAACGGGGAGATCAGCGCGCAAATCACGATGAAGCCCGCATCCGCGAAGACGCCTGCAACGGCGGCCGTGCGGCGAACGTTCTCCGCCCGATCTTCGTCGGAGAAGCCAAGGTCCACGTTCAGGGTCGTACGCAGCGTATCGCCGTCGAGCACGTACACGTGTCGGCCGCGTTCGAACAGCATGCGCTGCGTCGCCATGGCGAGCGTCGATTTTCCGGCGCTCGGCAAACCGGTCAGCCAAAACACTCCGCCGCTGTGGCCGTTGCGACGGCCGCGCTCCTCGCTATCGACGGAAGACGTCATGGCTACGACGTTCGTGGCGCCTTCACCGCGAGCGCGCCCGACTACCGCATCGATCTTGCCGCCGGCAACAATTGCGCCGTTACGAGCGAGCACGAACCGCGCGACGCTCGAACCTTCGAGATTAACGTCGGCCGCGATCAATTCGCGGGACACTAGCGTTACGACCGCGACGTCGCCGCTCGAAAGGGTATCTCCGGGCCGCGGCTCGACGGTGTCGGGATCGATGACTTCGTCAATGCGTTGAAGCGTAACGGGAATTTCACGCGTGCCCAGACGTAGACGTAGCGTTTCGCCCGCGCAAATGGGGTCGGCGCCTAGCCAGACGATACGCGTTTGGACGACATGGCCGAGCTCCGGCGCATCGCTCGCGCGACTTGCAACCGCGCCGCGGTCGACGAAGACACGGGCATCCAATTCAATTGCGACGGCGGATCCGCACGAAGCGGTTTCTGCTTCCTCGGGCCACTGCACGATGCGCTGCACGCGGGCGCCGGTTTGAAGCGGCCAAAACGTGATGTGCTCGCCGCGGCTAAGCGATCCGCTTTCGATGCGGCCAACCACGAGGCGCGTATTTTCGCGGCGGTACACGTCTTGCACGACGAAACGCAATGGTCCGTCGCTGCTGAACTCCCGGCGATCGAGGCGCGAAAGCGCTTCGACTAGCGTCGGGCCCTTCCACCACTCCGTCAACTTGCCACGGTGAACGATGTTATCGCCGTTGCGAGCGGCAACCGGCACGATTTCATAGGGAGCGATGTCTAGCTGCGCGAGAAATTCACGAATTTCCGTTGCCCGGCGTTCGAACTGGGCTTTCGGATTCTCTGCAAGATCGAGCTTATTAATCGTTACGAGGATGTCACGGAAACCGAGCCACTGCAGAAAGAGCGCCTGGCGGCGCGTTTGCAAGGTGATGCCTTCGTCCGCCGCAACAACCATAACCGGCGCGTCCACTTCGGACGCTCCACTTAGCAGATTGCGAATGAGCTCCCGATGACCCGGCGCATCGACGAAGACGAAATCAGCGTCCGCAGTACGAACCCAAACGCGCGAAACGTCGAGCGTGATGGCTTGGTCGCGTTCCAACTGAAAAGCATCCAGCAAGAACGAGTACTCGATCGGAACGCCGCGCTTCGAACTCGAAGATTCCAGTTCCGCAAGTTTCTCCGGCGTGACTTGTTCGAGATCCACCAGCAGGCGGCCGAGAATAGTGGATTTGCCGGCATCGACGTCGCCGACCATAACGATGCGAAGTTGTTTCACATGTACCCCGACGTACGCAAACGCTCGAAGGCGTCCTCGCTTTCGCTGTCCATCGCGCGTCCGGCGCGTTCGGGCTGCCGTGTTACTTCTAACTCGGCGATGATTTTCTCGACGGTGTCGGCTGCGCTGTCGATAGGGAACGTGATGTTGCTTTCACCGAGCGACCGGTAACGCTTCCCGTTTTGAGCGAGATACAACGGCACGTATGGAATGTTTTCGCGCAGCGTGTAGCGCCAAATATCGAGTTCCGTCCAATGCAGCAGCGGATGAATGCGCACGTGCGCACCGTCGGGAATATCGTAGGGATAGTAGTCCCAAAGCTCCGGCGGCTGCGAGCGCGGATCCCATGACCCGTCGGCATTGCGTGGACTGAAGATCCGCTCTTTCGCGCGAATCGCTTGTTCGTCCCGACGAATGCCGAGGATGATGCCGCGATAGTTTTCCCGGGCGAGCAGCGATCGCAAGCCGGCCGTTTTGCGTGCGGCGTGCCGCGAAGCGGGCGGCAAAGTCTGATCGACGGTATGTTCGGGTGGACAGAGCTCGTTCGCGACGGGCAGCTGCCACTCACGAACGAGACGATCGCGGAATGCGTATACTTCGTCGAATTCCATTCCGGTATCCAGAAGAACGACCGGGAACGGCACTTCGCCGAGAAAAGCCTTGCGTACCATCCACAGCAACGCCGTGGAATCTTTGCCGATCGACCAAAGCATTGCGAGCGGCGTCACGCACGAAAAGGCTTCCCGCAGAATAAAGATCGTGCGGGCTTCCAGCTCGTCCAAATAGGAGAACGGCGAGGATGACATGCGTTTAATGAATCGGCAAGGCGCGCCGATAGCTTAGGAATCAGGTCTTCTATGCGCATGTCGAGCGGAACGGTTCTCGTTGATTTACACATGCACACGACCTTCTCCGACGGCATTTGGAGCAAGGAACGTTTGCTATCGGAAATAAGCGACCGAAAGCTCGATTTCTTCTCGATTTCCGATCACGACGGCACCGATGCTTACCCGCTAGACGCGCCGCCTCCCGTACGGTGCATTCCGGCGCTAGAGGTTGATTCACACCATGCCGGGCACACGGTTCATCTGCTAGCCTACGGCATAACAAGCGCTTTGTCGCCTTTGCTCAGCGCCCTAAACGAACAACGGGCAGCACGCAAAGGGCGCATGGCGGCGATGGTTGAGGCTATGCAAGCTCGGGGCGCCGCAGTTACCCTCGCCGACGTCGAACGCCAAGCGGCGGGCGCGGTGAGCTTGGGACGGCCGCACCTGGCTCGGGCCCTGATGGTAAAGGGCATCGTGGCAACAGTCCAAGAGGCGTTCGACCGCTACCTGGCCGACGAGGGCGACGCCTACGTGGCACTCGTCCGGCTCACGTCGGAACAGATCATCGACTTGATCCATCGGTCGGGCGGGGTCGCCGTGGTCGCACACCCGGCTCGTTTGCGGACCGCGGAGGCTTTAGACGAGCTTTTGGAGCTGGGCGCCGACGGGATCGAAGTCGTCCATCCAACCGCTACGCCGGAAATGGTCGAAGCGCTCACCCGTAAAGCACGCGAGCGAGGGCTGCTTATTACCGGCGGTACTGACTTTCACGCACCGGTCGAAGGACGCGCGATCGGCGTTCCGTTCCCGCTCGCGGAAGTCGAACGCCTGATGGACGCGATTACGCAGCGGGCCGCACAATGAGCTTTGGCTGCCGTGGTCTAAAGTAGCGTCCCAGCCAATGTCAAGGTTTTACGGTTTTTTCGGCCTGGAACGTGACCCGTTTCTAGATACCGCCGATCCTTATTTTTATTGCGAACTGGGCGCGTTGAAAAAGGCGAAAGAACGCCTTTCGGATTCGGTCGACGCGTCTCGTGGCCTCACGGTCGTTCTCGGCGCGCCGGGCACCGGCAAAACAAGTCTCAGTACCGCGTTGGAACAAGAACTGCTTGCCGACGATCGCGTCGTTCTCGGGAAGATTCTCGATCCGACCTTTGCGACCGAGAGCGAATTTCTCATCGCAATCGGCCGCGTATTCGGGCTCGCGCTTCCGCCGCGCTCGAGCGCCGCGCTCAAGAACGCGCTGAAGAACTTCTTCTTCGAAACCGCCGTACTCGAAAAGCGCACGCTGGTGTTGATCTTAGACGAAGCGCAAAACCTTAGCGAAGAGAATCTCGAAGCGTTGCGCCTCCTGTTGAACTATCACGTTCCGCAGCGCAAGCTATTGAATATTCTGCTATTCGGCCAAGACGAACTGGAAGCCGGCATCAACGAGAAGGGCAATTTGGCCGACCGCGTCGACGCCTGGATTCGCCTGGAACCTTTGGATGAAGCAACGTCGCTTGCGGTGCTCGATTATCGCCTAACGCGTGCGGGCTTAGCGCCGGGCACGCAGTTGTTTTCGCCTGAAGCGCGAGCGCTGCTCATTGAAGCGGGCGACGGCGTTCCACGTCGTCTGATGATGCTGGCGCACGCCGCTATGCAAGAGGCGGCCGACCGCGCGAGTACGCTCGTGCTTGAAGACCACGTGCGTGCATCGATTCGTGCACGCGGCCTCACGGAAAGATCGAAACCGCCGGCCGCCGAGCCGGTCGCAGCCGAATCCGCTGCTGTGAGCGCGCCTTCCAATGCCGAACGGCCACTCGGGTTCTTCGCGAGACTCTTCGCCCGGCGGGCGTAATGAACACCGAACCGGATTTCGAAGTTAGCGCCGACATGCGGCTCATCGAGCTGCAGCGCGTTTCGCTTGGGCTTGCGACGCCGCAGCCGACGGCGTGGCAAACGCGGCTCGCTCCCGAGCCGGGCGCAGCGACGCTCGATGACGTGCAGCCGCCGGTGGGACGCAGCGCCGTGCTTGCCGTGCAGGCTTCAGCCACCCCGCCATCGGGCGTTATTCCTGGCGCGGTAGTCACCGTTTCGCTGAGCGTCGCCAACGAAGGCGCCGCCTCGGCTCGAAAAGTGGCGGTCGTCGTGCCGATTCCGGCCGGTGCGGGATTCCGTCCCGGGTCGTTCGTCCAGGACGGCCGGCCGATGGCCGACGAGACGGCAGACCAGTTCTTCCACGACGGGCTGGACGTCGGTGAAATCGCTCCCGGCGACCGCAAGACGTTCGTATGGAAGCTTGGCGTTCGCCTTGGCAATAACGCCCTGCTTGTGATCCCAACCGTCCGCGCGGGCGGCGCCGCCGTCGTTGGAGCACGCAATCTAAAAATCGATCGCAAAGGCAAGTCCGTCGCGGCGTTCGCCGCCGAATTGGAACGCGCCGGACCGGGCCTCTATGCGCCCAAACCGCTGATCCCGGTCGAGATTCCGGCCGACGAGTTACCATTCTACGAACTGGACGAGCAAGAGATCATCGTGCACGAAGCGGCCAACGCGGCGCTCTCGCCCGCGCGTCCGCAACCGGTCGTCGTCGAGCCGCAGCCGCAATCCGAGCCGCAACGCGAACCGGAGCCGCAGCCGGCGCCGGTTTCCGAGCCGCAGTCCTCCCCTGAGCCCGAAATTGAACCGCCCGCGCCACCGGCACCGGAGCCGGAACCGCCGTTGCCGGAGCCGCAGCGTGAACCTGAGCCGGAACCGAAGCCGGAACGTGCCTCCGAGCCGCCACCCGAACCGGAACCTGTTGCACCCCCGGTGCGCGAAGCGGTCATGCTTTACGGGCGCTTCGACCGGACGACGATTGCGTTCTTCGATCGCACCTTCAACGGCTCGAAGGTACCGACCATTCTGAGTCACTGCATTTTCGGCAGCGCGCTCGCATGTTCGACAGACGGAATCGGCAACGACGGCCTTGGACTCAAACGGCACCTGGATGCACAGTCGCAAGTTCTGCATCGGATGCAACTGCACGAGCGCCTCGGCAAAAAAGAGCCGATCGCGGAATACGCCGGCGAATTGCTTGCGAACCTCAGTTCGATTCGTCCGGCGGCGATCGAAGAGATTGCACCGCCGAAGGATGTCGTCCTATTGCAGACGGAGCTTTCGGAACCGACGCTCGCGGTGCTGGCGAAGATCAACGAAGGCCGCGCGCGCTGGGATTTCGTGAAAGCGCGTCAACTCACGCTCGCGTTGCAAGCGCAACGCATTGCCGGCATTGCGTCGGATTCAGCGGCGGGTGCGGCGCTCGAGAATGCGCTGCGCGTCTACGCGCAAACGGCGATGACGACACTCCAAAAGCTTTTCGTCCGGCTTCGTATCGATCGGACGACCGGCGTGCTCTTTCAAACCGACGCGCAACTCGACGCGGCGGCGCGCGCCCTCGTGACCGCGTTTGCAAACGCGGCCGGCCAATAAAGCTGTTGCTTCTTCTTCGCTAGCGAAGGCTGTCGAGCGCGCTCAAGCCGCGCGGCGCTTCGCTCGAGCCGATCGAACGCGCGTAGCCTTTCCAGCGCGAGAGCTGGCGCAGACGCTCGCCGAGTTCTTCGTGAAATTGCGTCAGCGTCCTCAAGCGGTCATCGCGAAACGAGTAAATCTCTTGCAGCCGCTGAAAGACGGCGGCGTCGAAGCGATCGTCGCGATACGGCCCGGCTTCGGCCATCGCTTCTTCGAGCGCGTGAGTGATGCGGCGCGAGTCCGCAATCGCGGTGTCCATGCGCGCCCAATCGTGCGCCTTCAAACCCGCGTCGATTTCCTCGCACATCGCGGATAGCGCATTGATTTCCCGGGCGACCGCGTCGATCGCTTCGCGCCCGGCGTTACCCAACGGCGGCAAAGGTCGAACCTCCGGCGCTCTGCGCCTTGGCTTGCGCGTTTTTCATTGTTTTGAACTGCGCGACGGCCTTATTCCAGGTCTCGCGATAGTCTTTGAAATCCGGAAGCAAACGCTCCACTCGCGTCGGGTCCTTTTGCATGTTTGCCATCACGAGTTCGTGATGCCAAAACTCATAAACCCGGAAGAGGTTCACGGACAGATCGCCGCCGATCTTCATGTCGAGCGAACCCATCAGCAGCGCGCACGCCCGTTGGGCCCGCAGCAATGCCTTATGAATCCCCGTGATGTCGTCCCGATCGTACACGAGCTTTTCGTGAGCCTGCTGCGCGGCAACGATAAGCACGTCGAAGATCTTGACGATTAGATCTTCTTTCGATGCGGTCGCGATCGACGTCTCGAGATATTTCTGCTCGACCGAAGTTTTCATGAATCTACTTTAACTACCCGATGACTTGAAGAATCCGGAGAGCTGGCCTTGCAACGCCTGAAGCTGGGCCATCGTCCCTTCGGTGGAAACGAACTCTTGGCGGAGCATATTGGCCTGCATGTTGGCGTTGTCCGTAACTTGCTGGATGCGGCTCGAAAGCGACGCGATCGAATCGGTATTCGTGTTTTCGAATCCCTGAATGATCGCCACGCCGCCCACGGGCAGCGTTCCGACGAGCCCGGCGTTTAGCATTGTCGGCAACCCGGTGACTTGACCCAGATACGTTCCGAGCTGCGTCGTCAAACTGTTCGCGCCTTGGAAAATTTGCTGCACTTGGCTCGGATTCGCTGCCAGCGCGGCAGTGAGTTGCGAGACGTTCAGTGCCTGCAGCGTTCCATCGGTGCCTTGCAATTGCTGCGTTGTAACGGGGTTACTTGATGACAAGCTCGACGAGTTCTGGCCGGCGTTGCTCGAAGTTTGCAGCACGGTAAACGTGCTGCTGACCTGTAGGCCGATCGCCGAGAGCGATCCGTATTGCGGCGTGGAATTCGTGTACGAACCGGAATTCATCTTTTGCGCGGCGCCGAAGAAGCCGGAGACGATATTGGTGAGCCGGTCCTTGACGTCTTTGATGTTCGAGTTCGACCAGAGGACGCCGCCGCCGACTGAAGCCGAGGTCGCGGTGGTCGAAGAGCCGGGCGTAGGCGTGATGACGGCCGGCGGTTCGGTTGCGTTATTGATCTCGGTGATCGCGGAGTTATAGCTGGAAACGAACGTATTGAGGGCCGAAATGAGCTTCGAATTATCCTGGCCGACGGTCACGGTGTACGGCGACGTGAACCCGTAAACGTTTAGTTGAACGCCCGGGATAGCGTTAGTCACTTGGTTGGAGTTGCTGTAAACGGTCGAGATGGCGCCCGTGGGATTCTGGACCTGCACCGAAGCCTGCGTTCCGACCTGCGACGTCGCCCCGCCGGCCGTCGTTAGGCCGGCTGCCGTGAGGAAATTACTCGTATCGCTCGCACCGCCGACGACAATGCTTTGCGGCCCCGTCGCATTTGCTGTGAGCGAAATCTTGTTGGCAGTCGCGTCGTACGTGGCGGTAACGCCGGCGCTGCTCGCATTGATGCGCGCCACGATCGAAGCGGTGTTGTCGTTCGCCGCGTCAATGTTGATCTGCACGCCGTTGATCGTGAAGAATCCCGACGTAACCGGCGTCACGTAGCCGGCGCCGTTCGCGCTGTTGAAGGCGGCTGCTTGATTGATGCCGCCGATGTTCGACGTGCTCGTTACGCTGCCGCTGCTCACCGTGTTATTGATCTGCGCCGTCGAGAGCTTGAACGCCGCAAGAAAGTTGCCGCTGTCGCTTGCGCTGCCAAGTGTGAGCGGCTTGTTCGTCGATGAGATCGTTACCTCACCCGACGCGTTAAGCGCGGCAGTGAACGAGGCGTCGCCGGTCGCCGCGCGCACTTGGGTTTGAATTTTTGAAAGGACGGTCTGCACGGAGTCGACGTTTACATTGTACGAGACTTGGACGCCGTTCACGGTAATTGTCGAGTTGCCGCTCGCGCCGTTCACCGGCGTAACGGCGAGATAGGACTTCGACAACTGGAGGTTATCCGAGCCGCCGTCCGTGATACTGTGGCCGGCCGCCGGGTTATTCGTAACAGTCGTGGACGTGGCTTCCGTCGAATTCAGAACCCGATACGTTCCCGGAACCGGCGTTGCTCCAGCGATCGCACTGGCACTTGCCGAGTTCGAATCGCTCGACGTAGCGGAATACGCCGAAAAAATCGAAGGATCGGAGAGCGCACTAAGGGCCTTTTGCACCGACGAGATCATGTTGTTGATCTTGATCAGCTCGGCGTTCGCGGAGTTGAGCGTCGCGATTTGCGAGTTCAACGTGACGTTTTGCTGCAGCGTCAGCGACGTCAGCTTCGTGATGATCGCGTTGTAGTCGATGCCCGACGAAATGCCGGGAAAGGAAATCGGCGGAACGTTCGTTCCGGGAACTGAACTTGACACTCTACTCCTACCCTACGCGCTCTTGTCGAACGTGACGCCCTGGTGCTGATCGAAAAACTCCGCGAGTCCGATCATGGCTTCCGAGGGAACCTGCGTGACTTCTTTGCCGGTCTTAGGATCGGTGAACACCGTCACGATTTCATGGTCGCTTAGCACCCGATAGGAAACGTTTAAGTCTCCCGCGTCGACGATGCCGGTCGGTGCGAAAAGTTTGGCAATGGCGGGCGTTAGCGTACCGTCGTGCTGCTGCCCCGAAGCAGGAGCTTCTGCAGAAACAGGCGCTGTCGCGGCGGGCGCCGCAGCAGCGATCTCCGGTCCGGTACCACCGCTCACCACGATATCGCTTCCTGGGGCGGGAGCCGGTTGAACTTCCATGTGGCTCGATCTCCTTCAAATCCGTCTACTTCTTAAAATCGGCACGGTGGCCGTGCCAATTTAGGCGGGCACGGCGCTGGCTTGCTGGTAGGCCGAAACGACGGCGACCAGGGTTCCGAACGGGTCGCATCGTTCGATCGTGCGGGCTGCGAGCGTGCCCCCGAATCGGGGCTGCTGGTCCCACGCGCGGCGAAGACCCCGCCGGATGGATTCGAGATCGGCCGGATCGACGAGGGACGCCATTTCGCCCCATACGTCGTAGGCATAGCCGGCGGCCGGCGCCACAACGGCGGCTCCGCATGCAGCGCCTCGAGCCAAGCGGTGCAGCCCACGCGCCGACCACGACACGTCGGCAACGATGCGTGCACGTCCGTAAATGCCGGCGACTTCTTCTTCCGTGAGTTCTTCGTCCCGCAGGAGTACGACCGACGGTCCGGCGACCTCGTTGAGGTAGCGATAAAATTCCACGTCGGCTACAGGACCGAGCACGAGGAGCGGAAGTCCCTCGCGGCGCGCAGCGACGACTGCGGAAACCTGGTTCATGCGCGGTTCGATAGGCCCGTGAATCAGCACGAATTCATCCGGACCCACAAGCCCGGCGATATCGTCAGCGGGCGCCGGAACCGGCACGATGGCTGCCACGGGCACGGTCGTGCCGCCGTAGCCGAAGCGCGTCTTCAAGAAATCACCTTCCGCCGCAGACGCCACCACGGCACTCGACGCGCGCGCCAGCAACACGCTGGAAACTTCGTCGTACCAAGACGCCTGGTTGAGGTTCGAAATCTTTCGCCGCGCGAACGCGCTCATGTATTCATCGAAAACGATCGTGTCGTTGCTGCAACGAGGAATTATCACGGAGCCCGAACAGCCCGAACTCGCTTCACTCTTCCGGTCGTCCGCATAAGGCGTCACGACGACGGGAACGCGCGCCGCCTCGGCATCTCGCAACATTTCGACCATCGAAATGCCGTGACGAAGATCGAAGACATGAATAAGGTCGGTCTGCGAAACGTCGACACGCGACGCGATCGAAATTTGCGCGTCGAATCCTTCGGCTCGTAAACGGCCTTCCAGGGCACGCGCCGCATCGACGTCGGCATCTTGAAAGCGCATCGCCTCGTCACGAACGACCAGCCGGATCCGTCCGCCGGAACCGCCGCCGGCAGCCGGTTCGCACAACACGGATGGACGTGGCGCGACTTTTGACGATGCCACGGAAAACGTCAATGCGGCCGGAGCGTCCTGCGTGTCGAACGAAACCACCACATCAGTCGGAATCGGCTCCGCAAGCTGTACCGCTCGCTCACCGTCAAGCGACTCGCCGGTATAAATAGCATGTTCCGCCGGTACGGCACCGCGTCGTTCGCCGGCGTAAACGCCATACGGCGTATCGTGCGCGATCGTGCCGAGCGTTAAGCCGCCGAACCATCTGCGCGTAAGCGCATCGCGCGCCGGATCGAGCGTATCGACGTCAAGCGCATCGCTGCGGTTCGAAAGAATCGCCGCAAAGTTTCCGGCATCCGGCCCGCGCAACGCGGCGCGGCGACCGTCAGCGAACCGCAGCCCATAGACCGCTGGAGCAAGGTGCTTCAGGACCTCAGGATACGGCGCCGCACCGAGCATTGACGCCGACCGCGCCGCTTCGAACGTTTCGCGCAGCTGCGGCTCGTCGCGAAAAAATCGAACCGCTTCGTCGTTGACAAGCCGCGCCGTCGCTCCGGCGCGCAAGAACGGCGTAAGGCGTTCCTCGATCGCTTCGGTACACGGTCCGGCGAACGGTTCGTATGCCAGCGGCCACGTGACCGGAGGGTTCTCGGGGACCATGAGCGCTACGCCGTCCACTCGCAACATCGAAACGATAAGCCACGTGCCGTCTTTTTCGAAGAGCAGATCCATGTAGGCTTCGTAACGGATGGAATAGACCGGTTCGAAGCGCGCGGCCACGAGATGCTCCGCGCGCACGAGCTCGCGAACCCGGGCGGAAGTATATTTGGGAACGAGATAAGCAAAGCGGTCGTGCGTTCTCACGCGTGCGCTCCTTCCACCAAGCGCCGGAGAGAACTCGGGCTGCGATCGTCGATGCCGGCTACGTCGAAAAGCGCCCGCGCTTCGAGCGCGGAGCGCCATGCGTGCAGGTCTTGCTCGTCGCTGATCTCGACATCAGGACTGCACTCCGGCGCCATCTCGAGCTTCTCGAGCATGCGGAAAATGCGGCGCGCAATGACCTCCGCAACCGGCTCGCCGGTTGTTGCGATGTGAAGCACCACGTCGCTGCGGCCCTCGAATGCCTGGAGATAGCGTTTCACGAACTCCGCCGTCTCGGCCCAAGTTTTTTCGTTGTCCACTCCGGCCGCGAAAAGCACGTCCGGCGCGGGTGCCACGTTTTCGGGAACGTCGGACGCAGAAGCCGGCGCGTTGGAAGGCAGCGCAAAGTAGTGCTTCTCTCGATCGAACCCACCCACGATCGCCTTGCGCGGGTCGTAACCGTTGGTCGGATAAGTCGCCGGATATCCCCACTTCTGGGAAAATTTTGTCCAGTTCGTCTGCATCGTCGCCGCGTAGTCGACTTTGTTCGCGACGAAAGACTGGCTTCCAAAGTGATGGATGAAACAATCGTCCGCGACGTAGATTTCGTAACCGGCGGCCCGGATACGAATGCACAGATCGTCGTCTTCGAAGTTCCCCATCCCGAACCGTTCGTCGAACCCGCCGATCTGTTCGATCACGCGGCGATCCAGGCAAAGGCAAAACCCGATGGCGCGATCGGTCAGGAAACCACGCTTCGCGAAACGGCGGGCGCGCTCGCGTGCATACGCATGCATCCCTTCCAGATCGTTATACGACGCGTCGATGACTTCTTGATCGCCCACGATCTTGTTGCTTCGGGGCGCGGTAACGCCCACTCCGGGCATGCGATCGAACGGATCGAGCAATGCGTCGAGCCAATGCTCGGTAACGATCACGTCGTTGTTGAGCACGACGATATAATCGCCGTTGGCCGCTGCGATGCCGTCGTTATTACCGCCGCCAAATCCGCGGTTCGTTTCGTTGTAAATCACGCGAACGTGCGGATCGTCGATAGCGCGCAGCATCTCGAGTGTTTCCGGTCCGGAGCCGTTATCCACGACGATAACCTCGTAGGGTTCGCTCGTGTAACGCGCGATCGATTCGAGCGCCATCTTCGTGAACTGCGGCGCATTCCAACTGAGCGTCACGATCGACACGAAGCCGCGCTCGCGGCGTGGGCGGCGCTTTAACACTCCCTCAACGGCGTTGGGGTCCGGATCGACGACGTGCCGCAGCGCGATCTCGTGTTTTGCCATAAAGGCTGCATCGTCCGACGGGGGCGGTACGGTTGCTACCGCTTTGCCCACGCCACGGGTGCCGAAGCCATGCGGAATCATTCGCAAGAGCAAATCTGCGACGGAACCCTGAATTGTATCGAACGGTTCAGTGTCATGTGCTGAGGAATGGTGAAGAGGCCGACCAGCGTGCAACGGCCGTCGCCCGCGAGAGTCGCGATGTTTTCACCCAGCGGGAGTTCTGGAGCGTACGTCGCGGCAATAGCGGTCGGGGTTGCCGTTACCTGGCGGAGAAGTTCGTCCAGCCAGCCTTCTTCTACAGCCGCCTTGCCGTGCACGAACGCAATGTATCTCAACCCGCGAAGCCGCATGGCTTCACGCGCCACTTCCAGCGCATCGTCACCGGTTGCCCACATCACTCGATCGACCGGCGCAAAGTTGCGACGCAAGCTCTTCTCGAACCGAGCGCGTCCCTCAGCCGGCTCGCTTCCATGCACGACGACGTTCGTCTTAGGCGTCGCCATGATAAGGGAGTTGAGTCCCATGCGTGAACTGCGCATTGGAAAACGGATTAATTGGCGCTGTAAATTCATTGCCAACGCGTCCATGCGAAACGTTCCACGCCACCGGCGTTCCAGGAGCTCCGTATTCCAAGCCGACTTGCGGAAACGCTGAATGCCCGATTGCGATTCGAAGTGATACAGCACCGCATCACCGTCGTAAACGACGCGAAGGCCCTTCGCACCAACTTTCAGGCAGTAGTCAACGTCTTCGAAGCCGTTCCAATACCCCTCGTCCAGGCCGCCTAGCTCTTCGTAGAGCGCTCGCGGCGTAACGAGGCAGGCGCCGGTAACAATTTGAAGGTCGCGGGTTCGCCGCACATCTTCGTCGCTGAACGGAACCTGCAAATTATGATGGAACGGTTGCGCGTCTTGGCGTCCGAATGGATTCCCCATTACGACGACGCCACCGTGCTGGCAGGTCTTGTCCGGATAGAGCAAACGCGCGCCCACCGCGCCGACGTTCCCTTCACGAACAATTCGCAGCATCGATGCAAGCCAGCCCGGCCACGGCTCTGTGTCGTTGTTCAACAGAACCAGAAACCGGCCGCGAGCGACACGCGCAGCTTGATTGTTTGCGCCGGCGAATCCGAGGTTCTTCTCGTTGCGAATCACCTTGATCCACGGATACGCCGCCAGCACACGCGCCGTATGATCCGAGGACGCATTATCGACCACGATTACTTCGCCCGTGCCGGCATCGGAAATCGTCGCAGGCAACGTGTCCAGGCAACGCTTCGTTAAATCGGCCTTGTTGAAGACCGGGATGATAATGGAGTAATCCATGACGGTTTCTTACTTACCGAGCGCGGCATCCGCCACGCGCGCCGCATCTTCGAAACGGCCGTGGCGCAGCAAGAATCCCGCAAAGTGAACGGCGCCCGTTCCCCGATCCGTCTCCATCAAACGACGCAGGGAAGTCTCCGCACCTTGAAGATCGCCGAGTTTTTCGTAGAGGCCGGCGCGCAGAAGCAGGCCCTCGGCATTAGCGACGTCATTGGCAAGAATCCGTTCGACCGCCGCAACGGCTTCATCATAGCGATCGAGACTCTGTAGGACGTTGGCGCGAAGCATCTCAGCGGGAATAAAGACGGGCGTCCCAGCCGTTTGCACGAAGCGCAAGTGCTCCAGGGCGCGTTCCCGTTCGCCGATCGCCGCGGCAGAAACGGCGGCGTTGTATCGCAAATGTTCGTTGCCGGAATCGACCTCGCAACCACGTTCGGCAAATGCAAGTCCGGACTGGAAATCTCGAGCGACGTTCGCATGGTAGGAGCGGCGAAGGTATTGCGCAGCAGTGGAGGGCTCGATTTCCGCTTCGCGTTCGAGCACCAGCGCGAGCGCCGCCTCATTGCCGCCCTCCCGATACAACGGCTCCAGCCAATTCAAAATCTCCGCGTTTGCGGGATCCCGTTCCGCGCCGAGTTCCAGATAACGCAGTGCATCGCGTTGGAGCGACACTGCAATTTGCGCGGCTGCGTAAAGCAGCGGCACGGCGGTCTCGTCGTCGAGCGTCGCGTGCACCGCTTCGATGACGTCGATTGCATCGGATCCGCGATTCTGCCGCAGCAAAAAGTTTACGTAATCGACGGCACCCGCCGCATCGCCAAAATCTTCAAAGACGCCGCGGAACAGCTCGAGCGCTTCGCCGGTCTTGCCGGTGCGCTCCAAAGCACGCGCAAGGTTTAAGCGCAGCGGTTGGACTTTCGGCGCGTTTTCGAGGCCCTTACGGAACCATTCGATGGCGGAAGCGTCATCTTGCTGCGCCACGTAGCTTGCGCCGATTTCCGAATGCGCCTTCCAAATCGAGACTTGATCGTCGACGACGAACTGCTGCGCCGAATACTTCCCGTCGTCGATGGCGGCGAGAAAGGCAGCCCGGGCTTCATCGTAACGCTGTTGTGCGACGAGCGTCTTGCCTAACTGAAAGTGCGCGTTGGCGTAATGGGGAGAGAACTCCAGCGCCCCTCGCGCTATCTCTTCTCCTTTAACCGCATCGCCGAGCTTATCGCTGTACACTTCCGCTAGAATCGCGTAGCCATTCGAAATGAAACCGCGCGGCGCTTTGCCGTTGAGGGAACGCATCTTCTCAAACGCATCGCGCGCTTGTTCGAAATCGCGCATCATGAAGGCGGTCGAACCAACGTTGAACCACGCGAACGGATCGGAAGGGTCGGCATCCGCGGCAGCACGCACGATCTCGTAGTTGCGCTTCGCCTTATCGCGAGACTCGACGACCTCTTTCAAATAGCCGTGATGAACGATGGAGATCGGAGCGATTACCGCGCCTAGACCTTCCGTGCCGTTATCGAGAGAAACGAACTCGTGAATCATTCCACGGAAGCCAATGCGTTCCGAGGTTGGAAAAATTCGCACGAGCGCGTGAGACATGGCGCCCGTTCCCCGGTAATCGTCCGACTCGTTGTAACAGCGAACCCATACGCCGGTATGGAATGCGGGGGCGGCTTTTAAGACCTGTAAAGCGGACTTCGATTCAACCGTAAGTTCTTCGTCCGCATCAAGCATAATCGTCCATCGACGAGTCGCCATGGAAAGCGCTTCGTTTCGCGCCCACGCGAAATCGTTACGCCATTCGCGCTCGACCACTTTCGCGCCGAACGATTTCGCAATCTCGATCGTACGATCCGTCGAGCCGGTATCGACGATACAGATCTCGTCGACGACATCCGCGACGCTGCGAAGGCACTGCTCCAAAAACCGCTCTTCGTTCTTGACGATCATGCACAAACTCAAGCCGGCCGGCTTTTGAAGGTAACCGGCGGGAGGAGCGGGGAGATCGAAGGGCCTTTGCGCCGGAGGCGGCGTGCGCTGCGACGAGACTCGAATAGGCATCGTACCTGTTTTCGGCACCCGGCAGAGCTACCGTTAGAAAAAGCAAAGAGAGCCCGCCGGAGCGGGCTCTCTTGTTTGCGATTGCTCGCTTGCTAGTAGGCTTCCGATTAACGGAAGAGCCCGAGCACCGTTTGCGCGTTCGAGTTCGACTGCGCCAGAACCGAGGTGCCGACTTGGACCAGGATCTGGAGTTTCGTGAACTCGGTCGTCGCTTGCGCCGACGTTGAGGTCGCGGATCGAAGATTCCGACGACTGCAGGTTGACCGCCGCAACGTTGTCGTTGTTCGCGTCTTCGTTCAAGCGGACCACAACCGAACCGAGCTGCGCTTGCTGCGACGAGCAACGTTTCGAGGGCGTTGTCGATCTGACCGATGGCATCTTCCGCGCCGATCGACGGGTTGTTCGCCGACGAGATCGCAACGTTGACGTTCGAGATACGCAGGGTCTGCGTGTTCGTCGCCTGGATGCCGACCTGGATGACGTCGCCTTCGTTCGCGCCCGACTGGAAGTTGAACGCCGGGTTGTTCGGGTTCGTCAGAGCAGCGACGTTCTGGCTGACCTTGATGTACGCCGTCGTTCCGACATCGGCCGTGGTGATCGCGCCGAGCTGAACGTTACGTTATCGAACGTCTGCCGTAGACCGGCGCTTCGCGCCGAGTAGAGCGTGCTCGAAACGCGAGACCTTACCGGTGGCGCTGTCGAAGAACGTTTCTTGAACTGCGATCGAAACGCCGGTGTTGATCACCTGCAGTTCGATCGTGCCGTCACCGTCGCGTACCGGTGCCGCCGATGACCGGCCGTTGCCGCCGACCGTCGTCTGGAAGTTCGCGCTGTTCGCCGTCACGGTTGCCGCGAGGAAGCCGTAGTTGACGCCGTTCGCCGTGGCGATGCCGCCGTTGGTCGAGAGCGCCGTGTTCGCGATAACGGCGAGGAACGCGTTCGCGCGCGCTTGGAAGCCGGCATGGCTGCCGTCGAGCAGCGATTGACCGTTGAAGTTCGTGTTCTGCGAGATGCGGTTGACTTCGAGCAAGAGCTGCGAAACTTCCGACTGCAGGTTCTGCACGGTCGCTGTTGCTGTTGATGTCCGACGCCGCTTCGACCGCGAGGCTGCGGATGCGCTGCAGGATGTCGGTGGTCGTCGAGAGCGCGCCGAGGGCGACTTGCGCCGCGTTGTTCGCGTTCTGAACGTTTTGCACGGCCTGGTTGAAACCGTCGACCTGCGTTTGCAGGTTGGTCGCAATGGCAAGACCCGACGGATCATCTGAAGCGCTGTTGATGCGCAGACCCGACGACAGTTGGGTAACCGATGTTCTTGAGCGATTCCTGGTTCTTGTTCAGGTTGAGCTGAACGTTGTTCGCCAACAGATTGTTGGCGATGCTGAGACCCTGACATGTATGTTCCTCCATGATGCGCGTTGATCACGCGCGCTTTTTTGTAGAGACTAGTCTAGATGGGGATCGTCCTTTCCCCATCCTCATTAGTATCGGAAGCCGCGAACAGCGACTTTAGGTTCTTGGGAGGTTTTTTTGCGAGGCTGCAGGCGGGCGCGGGTAGCGCCGCCGAGCGCTGCGGGCGTGGCCTCGGCGCCGCCGGCGGCGACGTTAGGCGCCTCCGCAGCGCTGCGGTTGCTGCGCTGGATCTCTTCATAGATTTCCGATCGGTGGACCGGAACTTCTCGCGGAGCTTCGATGCCGAGTTTGACTTGATCGCGATCCACGGCGACGACGACGATACGGACGTTGTCGCCGATCATGATCGACTGATTGATTTTGCGGCTCAGACACGAGCATTGGACATGCCCTCCATGGCGGGAAAAACGCTATGGAAGGCGTTCTTGGCGGGTCCGGAAAGACCCCCCTTGTTCTGGGTCTTACGCTTTTCGCGGAATCGCCTGGCGCACCGAGAAACCGGAATTTTCGAGCACGATTTGGCGGCCCTTACGCGTGCGTAGATTCACGACGATCGGCGCGAAGAGGTTCATGGTCATCTCCTCGGCGTTTTCCGTGACCACGACGACACAAAGCAGCGTGAATTCCGATGGGCTCGTGATGTCGAGCGCGGCCGCGGCGTACGACGGTAGCTTGGGGTCGTAGTCCTCGAAGATCATGTACGGGTCGGCGGTCGGCAGGGAAACACTGACATCGTCGAGGCTTTGGAGCCAGACGAAGCTGCTTTGCGACTCCACGTTGAGCGCGAGCCAACGGCGCAGACTAGGAAAACCGGGCAAACCCCAGGGCAATTCGATCATGTCGGCTTCACCGAACGTGCACTCCCCAAATCGCGGAAACTCCATCGTGGTGGTAGTTAACGCGGTGTCCATCGTCTGCTCCATTACTGTACTCATCCTCAAACCTCTAGAGGTAATCCAAGAGCGATTTTTGCTCGAGGCGGCTTGTCGTGCTATATGCTGCCTGCAACGCGGTTTGCGTTTGTGAGAACTGCGAAACCACCTTAGCTATATCGGCATCTTCCAAACCCGACTGCACCTGCGTATCGTTTGTCACTTGGACACTTGCCGAGCTGCTAAGCGCTTGCGTGGTTTGAATCGTCGATCCGACCACGGTGCGAGCGTTTAGTGCAACGGAGAGCGTCTTGTCTATATCGCCAAGCTGCGTGGATAGATTGTTTACGATGTCGGCTTGATTCGTCAGGCCGAAGGCCTTCGTAAAGTTTCCGGCCGTCGTTCCCGCGCCCGTACTGGAAACGTCGTTGACCTGAAAATCGTTCGTGCCGCCGTTTAAAATAAGGCGCTGCGTCTTCGGATCGAACGATGCGCTGATGCCAAGCGGCGCGGCCTGCGCGTTTATTTTTGCGAGCATCGATGCGATCGTATCCCCGCCGGCGGTCGTGTCGAACGTAACGTTCACGCCCGCAGCATTCGATGCGTCGGAGATGTTGATCGTGACGTTACCGGGGTTCGGCGGTACCGCGGCGGAGTCGGGCTGGAGTGCCGTCGCAAGCATTTGCGGCGACGCTCCGCTTACCAGGCTGGAGAGCGACGTCGCGGCGGTGATAGCTTGACCGGGCTGGTTCACTTGCTGCTGGCTCTTGTCGACCACGGTGCCTTTCGCAAGCGTGTCGCGTAAGCTGATCAAGGTCTGAAACACATCCGGGGAGCCGTCCGGGGAATTAAAATTGAACGCCTGCTGGAGCGTGACGCCGGCGGTAACTTGCTGTCCGTTCGGAAGCGTTTGCGTTTGCTGGACGACGTTGCCTTGCGACGTCACGGACGTAATCGGACTTCCTACCGTTTGCACCGGCGGCTGCGTCGTTGCGATACTGGTTCCCGAAAAGACGTACTTGCCGCCATACTGCGTGTTTGCAAGCCCCACCGCTTCTTGAAGAAGCTGGTCGACTTGCTGCGACATCTGCTGCTGTTGCGAAGACGTGAGCGTATCGCTCGCACCCTGCACCGCAATGGCGCGCGCGCTTTGCATGATGCTCGTCAAGCTCGACATCGCTCCGTCGACCGTGGTGAGCTCGTTCCCGAGGCTTGTCAGGTTGGCCCCGACTTGCGTCGTTACGGCGCTGTCATTTCGCACGGCCAAGTCTTGCGCGATGACCATCGGATTGTCCGACGGCGCGTTCAGCGACTTGCCCGAGGAAAGTTCCTGGCCCTGCTGCTGATACAGCGTTTCCAGGTTGTCGATTGACGACGACTGATTGTTATAGATCGTCGAAGTGGCAATACGCATCGGTTAGCCTCCCTACCCGCCGACACCGAGTCCGGTGATGACCGTGTTCAACAACTGGTTGAGTACACTGATCGTTTTTGCTGCCGCCTGATAGGCGTTCTGGTATTTGATCAAGTTCTGCGTTTCTTCGTCGGTATTGATGCCCGAGATGCTCTGCCGTACTTGATCGATATTGCTCGCAAGCGTTGTTTGCGTCGAGGTTCCGGTCTTAGCCGTCTGCGTGTCTAAGCCGACTTGCGTGATCGTCTGGCCGTAGAACTGCTGCAACGTTTGCGTCTGCGCCGACGCGATCGTGAAATTCGCGGCGTGCGCGTTTTGCGGCGTGAACGTCACCGATTCGATGCCGGTCATCGGATTGACGCTGATCGAGCTCACCACGACGTTTTCTTGCGGTGAACCGCCTCCGGGCTGAGCGTCGAGGGTGAGCACCTGCCCGACTTGAATGTTCGAAACACCAGTGCCGACGAGCGCCACGGTAACGGGAGAACCGGCGGCCGCCGCAACTGGACTCTTCGCTTCGAGCGCCGGCACGCCGATCGTCGCTTGGAACATTTTGACGAGCGCGTTCGCGCCGCCGTTATCATTCGCGCCGAACGCGTTGCCGGCGTTCTGCGTAACGCCGTTGATTCCCGAAGCACCGAGTGCGCTCAAGATGCCCGCTCCGCCGGTTGGCGTATCGGCAATCGTGAAGTCCGGCGTCGACGGACTCGACTGCTGGTTTCCGCGCAGCACGAGATTCTCGTTGGAAGGATCGCGCTGAAACACGATGCGTTGAGAGTTCGTGTCGAATGACGCGGTTACGCCGTACTGGCCGGCATTGAACGACTGGATGAACTGATTGATCGACGTGGCATTCGGCGCAGGCGGTCCTGCTGCGAGCGCGTTCGTGCTATAGGCAAACGTCTGCGTTTGCCCGTCGACGCTAATCGTCAGCGTACCGGAGGTTCCCCCGGAAACCGGCGGTCCGGCGCTATCTGCGGCCGGCGGATTGGCGAGGCTCGCATAGCCGTCGATCGGTTGCGACGTATCTACGCTGTTGTTCGCGGAATTCAATGCAGTCACGAGGCTACCGGCGCTCGTATTGGCGAGCGCGACCGGTAACTGGTTGGGGTTCGCGATTCCGACTTGAATGTTGCCTGCGGTGATCGGCATCGAGGCAACGATCGGCTGGAACAGCGCGGTTCCCGGCTGGCCGTTGGCATCGTAACCCGATTGCGTAACGCGGTTGACCTCAGTCGCGAGCGACGAGGCGAACTGGTCGAGTTGCGTTCCGTAGTTCGAAAGCTTGTTGTTGTAGACGTCTTGCAGCGCGGCAAGCTGTCCGCTGCCTAGGGGGATGCCCGGTGCGCTTGCCGGCGCCGGTGGCGTCGTTGCGAAATCGACCTTGAACGTTTGCGTGCCGTTCGCCGCCGTGCCAACCACCGGTGCGGCGAGATGATACGCGACGGTATCGTTTACCAGCGCCTGGCCGTTCACCGTGACGAGCGTCGAACCGTCGCTCTGGATCGACGTTTGCGTCGAAACATACTGCGAAAGCTGATCGATGAGATAGTCGCGCTGATCCGAAAACGTGTTCGGGCTGTCGCCGACGGCCGTCGAAGCGCGGATCTGTCCGTTCAACGCGGCGATCTGATCGAGGATACCGTTGACCGTCGTGACGATCGCGGCGCCTTGCTGCAGCGTCTGAGCCTTCTGCTGCGTGATCGCGTTCGAGGCGCTGTTGAGCGAGTTCGTAAGCGCTTGAGCTTGCGTCAAAACGTTTGCGCGCGCCGTGGAACTCTGCCCGCTCGAGGCTTGCGAAACGAGCTGCGCGACGGCCGTTTGAAACTGCGAGTACTGCGTCGCGATGCCGGAGTTCGGGTCACCGAGCGTCGACTGAACGGCGCTAAGAATGTTTTGCTGGGTCGTGTAGTAGTTCTGCGACGAAGATGCGCCGCGGAAAAGCGCGTCATACGCGTCGGAATGAATGCGTTGAATCTCTTGGATGACGGCGCCTTCGCCGACGGTTCCGGCGACGTGCGTGGACATGAAAGGCGAACCCGCAATGGGTTGCGCTTCGTTGAACTGCACTTGCTGGCGCGACGCGCCCGGCGTGTTGACGTTCGAGAGGTTGTCGGCTGTGACGTTCTCGGCTACCGAGTACGACTGCAGCGACGTGCTCATCAGGTCGATGCCGAAGAACGAACCTTGCGGGAAGAAAGTCATACTTTGCTGCTCACCAAGACGCTGTTGGTCGGCGGCGGAACGAAGCCGCGCCGCTTGTAGGTTCCGGGACCGTCGTTCGTAGCTTTTTGCAAAGCCGACGTCATCTTCATCAGGCGCTCCATGCCGCTGGCGATGAGTGCCTTGTTGTTATTGGTCGTGATACCGAGCTGAATCGATCCGGTCGAAAGTTCGGCCAGCCGCTGGTTGATCGCCATGCGTAAGTTCTTCGGTGCGTAGCCGCACACTTGACGAAGCGTCAGCGTTCCGAAGCCGCGCACTTGCATACCGCGACGTTTTCCGCACGCCGCTTGGTAGCCGCGCCGCGCCGCATCGAGTTCGCGTTCCGCCGCCATGATGGTGTCGGCGTTTCCGTCAACCAGTGCGCGTGTCAATCCGAGCGCGGACTCGTTCATCCCAACCAGCAGCGTGGCTTCCTCGGTGAGCGCCCCCACAAAACTGTCCCAAGAATCGGTCACGGGTCGATCCTCCGGTTAACGTCGGTGTGCGCTTCCTGTTGCGCGTCGCCGAGCACTTGATTCTTGAGCTGGTGCTCGAGAATTTTGCCGATGCCGAGCGAGCCGCTCTTCGCAATTGCTTGCGCGCGCTCGTCGCTGAGCATGCCTTCCCACGTTTGTTCCGACGAGGACTCCTGGCCGAAGATCGAGTCCTTCGGCACGGTGTCGTTCATCGCGCTCATAACCATCTGTAGAAAGACGCCCTCGAGCTGGGTCGTCGCGTCGTGAAGCCGCGAGAGCGCCTGCTTTTGAACCGCAGTATATTCCGGCGCCTTCGAAGCGTTGAGCGCGTCGCCGATCTTTCCGAAGTCGGCCATTAGATGATCTCCAGGTCGGCTTGCAGCGAGCCGGACGCGCGGAGAGCCTGCACGATCGCAATCAAGTCGCGGGGCGAAACACCCAGCGCGTTGAGCGCGCGCACGACCGACGAAAGCGTCGCGGCCCCGGCGATGAACGTAAGCTGTTTGCCGCGTTCCGTGGCTTGAATCTGGCTGTTCTGCTGTAGGGCCGTTTGCCCGTTACTCAGCGGATTCGGCTGCGAGACTTCATTCTGCGTGGCAATGGTGATCGTGAGATCGCCGTGCGCGATGGCGCAGGGCGCGAGCTTGATATTCCCGCCGAACACGATCGTTCCGGTGCGTTCGTTCATGACGACCTTCGCCAGCTGGTCTTGCGAGAAGCTCAGATCAGACGCATCGGCAAGAAACTGCACGGGATTGTTGCCATAGCCGCCCGGAAGGTTGACGTGGACGGTTTCCGCGTCAAGCGCGGTGGCCGTACGAGCGCCGAAGTGCCCGTTCAGCACGGAGGCTAGGTTCGCCGCCGTCTTATAGTCCGGCGTCGTCAACACGTAATTGAAGCCGTTTTGATCGCTTTGCAGCGGCGTGATCATGTCGCGCGCAATCACCGCGCCGTTCGGAATGCGTCCGGCGCCGGTGTAATTCTTATTGACCGAGCTGCCGCTAAAGCCGGCGACGAAGCCGCCTACGGAGACCGATCCTTGCGCGGTCGCATACACGAGATTGTTTGCGCCTTTCAGCTCGGTTAGCACGAGCGTGCCGCCCTGAAGGCTTGACGAATCGCCCATCGCCGAGACGTTTACATCGACGTTGTCGCCGGAGTGCGCGAACGCCGGCAGCGTGGCCGTGACGATGACCGCCGCAACGTCACGCGTGCGAACCGCGTTCTGCTGCACCGTCAGGCCGAAGCTCTGCAGGATGTTTTGAATCGTCTGGCTCGTGAAGATGACCGAGGTTGAATCGCCCGTGCCTTGCAAGCCGACGACGACGCCGTAACCGACGAGCTGATTACCCGTGACGCCCTGCACGTGCGCGATGTCCTTCACATGCACCGACATGCCGGTCGATTGCGCGTGCGCAGGCACGCCCACCGTCGCGAATGCGAGTGCGAGAGCGCTCAGAACCTTGAGAGATCGTGCGAAACGTGCGGTCATATTTTGGTACCTAAAAAAGCCAGCTCAGGATCCGGGAAAGAAGACCCTTATTCTTTTGATCGTCACCCTTGAACTCGGCATGAGCGTTTGCGACGCGAGATGACAAAATAGCGTCCGAGTTGTCGATGTCTTCCGGCCGGATCGTGCCGCTGATGTGCAGCGTCTGCTGGCGGCCGTTGATCGAGATGCCTTGGTCGCCCTGGATCTCCAAGGCGCCGCTCGGCAGCACGTTCGTGACCGTCGCCATCATCGTCGAAATGAAGCTATCGGCGCCGTTGGCCGATTGCGCCGTCGACGTTGCGCTCTGTCCAGTGAGCGAATTCGTGTTATGGAGCAACAGGACGTTGAAAAGGCCCGTCCCGGGTCCGCCGCTCATGTTGAACTGTTTGCTGCTCGCGTAGTTGTTTGTGTGCGCGCTCGAGTCGTTGAAATCGAACTGCACGTACACCAAATCGCCGATCTGCTGCGCGCGATGATCGGGCCCAAGGCGCAACGGGTGGCCGGGACCCGCGGGCGGCGGAGCCGCCTGATACAGCGTATCAGCGCTCGCCGCTAAAGGCGCGAGCAGGAGAGCCGCCATCACGATCGCCGTTTTACGAAACATCACTGCACGTCTCCCGAGAGATTCAACTCGACGCGATCCGGGCCGATGACCGTGCCGGAAAGCGTCTTGTTCGTCTGCGGATTGTAAATGGAAATTTGGTCGCCCAAGCCGCCGCCCGTTCTGGCGACGACGTCGGCTGCAACGGAAACGCCGCCGTCGTGTACGATAAGGACGACACTGGCTCCCGGCTTCACGATTTGATTCGTTAAGGTTTGCTCGATCGCGACCGGCGCGCCGGCGCGAATCGCGCCGAGAATCTTTCGCCCTAAAAGCACTTGGGTTCCGTTCGCGTGCTGGCCGCCGTACGGCACGCGGGCAATCGTAAGATCGCCGTCGGCGAGAACCGTTCCCGGAACGAGATCGTGCGCCGCGACAGCCGTGCGAATCCACTGCTGAACGCGGTAGCCGACGAAAATCGTGCGCAGGTACTTTCCGTTGAGGTCCACTTCGACCGGTACGTTGACGTACGACGGCGTCGTCACCGGCGTGCCGGCGACGAGCGAAACGCGGCCCGCCGGAACGGTTTGATCCGGAATCGGAAATGCCGGTACCAGCGAGGCGTCGCCGGTTAACGAAACGTGCGTGACGAGCGGCTTCGCAAGCGCTTCGATACGCTTGCCTTCGATGCGCTGCGTCGCCGTCGAAAGCGCGCGCGCCGGCAACGGCCCGCACACAAGCGTGGCGAACGCGCTGACGACGGCGGCGACGACGACGAAGCGAATCATTCAGTTGCTCGTTATTGGAACGGCGAAAGTTGAACGGCGGTGGCGAGCATCTGGTCCGCCGCACCGATCGACTTCGAGTTCGCTTCGTACGCGCGCTGCGCGACGATCATGTTGACGATCTCGTTGACGACTTGCACGTTGGAGTTTTCGGTGTAACCGCCTTGCAGCACGCCCGCTCCGTTGAGGCCGGCTTGCGAAACGATGGGCGGTCCGCTCGCGGCGGTTTGCGTATACAGATTGCCGCCGCCGGCCGGAGAAAGGCCGGCGTTGTTCACGAAACGCGCAAGCTGGATTTGGCCTAGCGTTTGGGGCTGACTGCTGCCCGGAACGCTCGCGCTTACCGTGCCGTCTTTTCCGATCGTGACTGCGGTCGCGTTCTGCGGAATGGTGATTTGCGGCTGCAAGAAGTAGCCGTCGGCCGTAACGATCGAGCCGTTTGCGTCTTCTTTGAACGAACCATCGCGCGTGTACGCGGTCGTGCCGTCGGGCATCGTCACTTGAAAGAACCCGTCGCCTTCGATCGCTGCGTCGAGCGGATTGCTGGTCTGCACGAGCGAGCCCTGCGTGAAAACCTTCTCCGACGAAGCGACTTTGACGCCGAGTCCGACGTCCTGCCCGACGGGAACGACCGTCGCGCCTACTGGTGAACCGGGAGCCTGGATTTGCTGGTACACCAGATCCTGGAACCGCGCCATGTTGCCTTTGAAGCCCGTCGTGTTGACGTTGGCGATGTTGTTGGAAATGGTGTCCATGTTGTACTGCTGGGCAATCATGCCGCTGGCCGCAGTATAAAGCGATCGCATCATTGTTCCGTGACTCCCTTTTATTGCGTCCTGGCGACTTGCGTGATCGCCTGATTGGTAGCGTCGTCTTGCGTCTTGATGACTTTTTCGTTTGCGTCGAACCAGCGTTCCGCGGTGATTAGGTCGACCATCGAGCGAACGACATTGGCGTTGCTCTTCTCAAGCGCGCCTTGTTCGACGGTTGCGCCCGTTGCTGCACGCGGTCCGGCGTTTCCGGAAACGACGAAATTGTTTGCGCCTTCAGCCCGGAGGTTTACGAGGCTGTTGAACGCGGTGAGCTGGAGTTGCGCGACCTGGCGGCCGTTCTGCGAGATGGTGCCGTCTTTGCCGATCTGAACGGCGCCTTGCGACTGCAGCTGAATCGGCCGGCCTTGCGTCGAGAGCACGGCGTTGCCGTCTTGCGTGCGGATGTAGCCGTTGGAATCCTCGGCGAACTCGCCATTGCGCGTGTAGCGTGCGCCTTGCGGCGTTGCAACCGTGAAGAACGCGTTGGCCGAGCCGGAAATCGCGACGTCTAGCGTGTTGCCCGTCTGCTGCAGCGGCCCTTGCTCGAAGCTGTTGGGCGTGTCGTAAATTTGCGACCCCGTGCCGAGCGTACCGACGTATTGCGCGACGGAGACGCCGGGAAGCGCGCGCCCCTGCGTCTGCCCGGGATCCGTTTGGATCCGGTAGATGTCCATACTCTGCGCCGACTGCACTTGCAACAGCGACTGTTTAAAGCCGCTGGTGTTCACGTTCGCGAGATTATTCGCGACGTTGTCGGCCATGCTCTGGGCTACGAGCGCACCGCTCGCGGCCGTATAGAGGCCACGTACCAAAAGAAAAAACCTCCGCACGAAACGGTTCCGGTTACCCCGGATTGCGAAGACTTTCAATCAGTCCAGTCCCCGCTGCGGCCTCGCTCTCGTGCCAAGGCGTCCTGCCGCAAGTTTACGCCCCGCTCGCGCGGGGACGCCGTCTCGGCTCTCCAACCCCATCGGCATCCGGCCGATGAGTGCCATACGACGATACCGGTTAAACCAAACCGGTACATCTTCTACTTCGAACAAAAACGGTCCGGACTTTAGTCCGGACCGCGATCTGGGTTAGCTTATCGGAGGCTGCGGATTCGAGCCGCAGCGTTAAACCTGCATCCGCTGGATTTCGGTATAGGCGTCCAGGAGTTTATTCCGGATAGCCAGCGTGAACTGCATCGACAGACCGGCCTCTTCGACCGACTTGATCGTGCCTTCGAGATCGTTGCTCTTGCCCAGCGCGAGGTCTTGCGACTTCTGGTCGGCCGTAATCTGCTTGTCGTTCACGTCGTCCAGGAACGACTTGACCGTATCTTTGAACGAACCCGCAGCGGATCCGACACCGCCGACGGCGTCTCCGCCGAGGCCATCGTCGCCCAGCGGTTCGGACTTCGGACCGGCCGGCGAGATGTCGGGAACGAACGTGCCGGGCATAATCTTGCCCATCGAGGACCCGTAGGAATTGATTTCCATCGTACTTCTTTAGCTCTTCAGCAGCGAAATTGCCGCGTTGTTCATATTGCGATTCTCTTGAATCGCCGCGACGTTGGCTTCATAGGCGCGCGAGGCAGCCATCATGTCTACCATTTCTTTGACGACCTGCACGTTGGGATAGTGAACGTAGCCACGAGCATCCGCTTCCGGATTGCTCGGATCGAACTCGAGACGGTCCGGGCTCTGATCGTTGATGATGCCAAGTGCCTGAACGCCTTCGACCTGAGCCTTCGGCGCTGCATTCGGATCGAACGCGTCCGACGACGGATCGCTGGGATCGCTCGAAGGATCGACGGCACCCGGCTTCTGAGCGAAAACCACGAGTTGGCGTTTGAACGCCCCGCCTTGCGGCGTTCGCGTCGTATTCGCGTTCGCGATATTATTCGCGATCACGTCCATCGACAACCGCTCCGCCGAAAGTCCCGAAGCGCTAATCTCGAACGAATCGTAAAAACCCATTAGTTCGGCTGCTCCTGAATCGCTTCACGGAGACGCTTGTACTGCGCCTGGAGAAGCTGCGTCATGGTCTGCTCGTAACCGGAATTCGCGGAGAGCTTCGCCGACTCTTGATCGATGTCTACGTTGCTCTTATCCATTCGCATCTGCACCGTGTCATCTACCGTCGCCTGCGGATCGAAAGCCACCGGCGGCTGCGAATCATCCAGCGAAAACTGCCGGTCATCGTTAGTCTTCAACGCCATCGTATCATCCGAAGAAGGCGTCCCGAGCGAAGCCTGCAGCGCTTCCTTGAACGACGTCGTGGACCGGCGGTAATTCGGCGTATTCACGTTCGCCAGATTATTCGCGATCTGCGTCTGCTCTAGATCCGCGCCCTTAACGGCATTCCCGAGCAAGTCGACTGTTTGCCCAAACGAAACCCCAGTGATGTCGTTCATCTCGATATTTATCGGCGCTCCGGCTCCTCGGCTTGAGGCCGCGACGACCGCCGATAAATATCTCGCCGTGGCAGCGCTCAGCTCGCTGAGGCTAAGATGTAAATTGTGCTGCGTGGAGCTTCGCATAGGGGCCGTTGCGGGCCAAGAGCTCGTCGTGAGTTCCGATTTCAAGCACCCGGCCGTTTTCGATGTAAAGAATTTTGTTGGCGCGGCGGATGGTCGAGAGCCGGTGGGCGATGATAAGTGTCGTTCGACCGGGGAGTAGGCGGTCCAGCGCCTGCTCGATCAGCGTCTCCGAGTGCGTGTCGAGGGCACTCGTGGCTTCGTCTAATATGAGGATCCTCGGATTGCGCAGTATCGCTCTGGCGATGGCGATACGTTGGCGTTGGCCGCCGGAGAGGCGGACGCCGCGCTCGCCGACTTCTGTTGCGTAGCTATCGGGAAATTGTCTGATGAACTCGTCGGCATTGGCTTCGACTGCAGCTTGGCGGACTTGTTCGTCGCTGGCGTCGAGGCGGCCGTAGCGGATGTTTTCGAGGATCGTGGCACGGAAGAGTTGCGGATCTTGGGGCACGATGGCAATCTGCGCGCGGAGTGAATCGAGTCGAACGGCGGCGATGTCGATGCCGTCGATGCGGACGCGGCCTTCTTGCGGTTGGTAGAAGCGCGGGACGAGATTCGCGATAGTCGTTTTGCCGGCGCCCGACGGACCGACGAGGGCGACGATCTCGCCCGGTTCGATGTCGGCGTTGACGCGGTAGAGCGCCGGTGCTTCGTCGCTTTTGTAAGAAAACGTGACGTCGTTGAATTCGATTTGGCCGGAGATCGACGGCATTGTGGCAGCGTGCGAGGCGTCGAGTTCTTCGGCGGGAAGGTCGATGATTTCGAAAACGCGGCCCGAGGAGATGAGCGCTTTGGTCAGATCACCGAAGAATGCGGCGACGCGGTTCATCGGGTTCACCAAGTTCACAAGCAGCAGCCAGAATTGGAAGACGCGTCCGGTGTCGAGCCTGCCGACCAAGACTTCGCGAACGGAAAGCCACATGATCACGACGACGCCAAGGGTCATGATGGTCGAGACGACGAGCGGCTGCGTTTGAATGAGCTGTGCGACCTTCATGAAGGCGCCGAAGTAGTCTTCGTTGCGCGTCTGGAAGCGTGATGCTTCGAAGGCTTCGCGGTTAAATGCTTTCACCACGCGCTGGCCGTGCAGCACCTCGGTCAGGTTTGCGGAAAGGTCCGCGATGCGCTGCTGCGCGCGGGTGTTGCTCGTCGAGATGAGCTTTTGGAAGCGGGACACCGCGAGCGATATCACCGGCGCCATAACGAGCAGCGTGACGGTAAGGAACCAATCGAGGTAAACCATCGCGGCGAAGGACGAAATAAAGGTGATGAGCGCGACGAGCAACTGCGGCAGCGACGTGCCGACGGCGTCGCCCATCATCTGCATGTCGCTGTTAAAGCGGGCGATCAGCTCGCCCGGACGCCACCGGTCGAACTCCGCAAGGGGCAGGTTCAGCACACGCTCGAACAGGCGTTGTCGCAGGTGCGCAATGACCTTCTGGCCGGTCCACGTCATGAAATACGTCTGGCCGTAGGTCGAGACGTTGGCGATGACGAGAGCCGCGAACGTGGCGACCAGCGCGATGTAGAACAGGTGAAGATCCGGCTGGGTGCCCCTCGGCGGCGCGAGCACCTTATTGATGATGATGCGAAACGCCAAGGGCGGAACGAGAGTCAGCAGGCCCGCGACCCAGCTCAGGACGAGTGCTGTTCCTAGCGTCGGCAGGTAAGGTTTGGCTTCGGCGGCCAAGCGCCGCAGCGTCTCGCGTGGGGTCATCGGCCCCCGGACTTGCGGTCGACGGCGCGTGAAACCTGCACGCGTTTGCGCGGTACGTGTGGATGTACCAACGGAGCAACACAAAAAGTTATGGACTGTTTCTTCCACCCGAACGTTCCGTCGATCGCACCATGCATCGAGTGCCGAAAAGCCATTTGTGCCACGTGTCGCGACGACCGGGGGATGTGCCCCAGCTGCCGCCTCGCGGAGAAAATCGACGCTGCAACCGGCGGACGCCAACAGCTGCACGGACAAGTGCCGCCCCGGCCGAACGCCGCGCCTCCGCCGCCTCCGCCCCCGCCGCAACAGCAAGCCCGCGCGACGGTAACCGTCGCGGAGCCGTGCGACCCGATCGAGTCGCGGGCGCTGGTTGCGCTCGGCTATCCGCTCTGGCCGCTGGCCTTACTTGGCCTCTTCGATCGCAAACAATCGCGCTATTTAAAGAAGCAGGCGCTCCAAGCGCTCGGTTTCAACGTCGGATTTGCGGCCTTCTGGGGCTTGCTCGGCCTTGCGAGCAACATTCCCGTCCTCGGCTGGTCGGCCAGCGCCATCATCCCCTTCCTCATTCCGCTATTCTTAGTGGCGAGCGTCTTCTACGGAATCAAGGTCTGGCACGGAGACGAAGTGCGTGTTCCGCTAATCAGCGACTGGATCGACGAGCGGCTTCCCGCGAGCTAACGCTCGAGAAAAGCCCGGTAGCGTTTTAGAAATCCGCGCGCTGCCTCTTCATGATCGACGATCGGCTGAGGATAGCCGTTGCGAGCAAAGAGAGGCAGCGCGAGCTGCGTCTCTCCTGCTTTGATTGATTGCCACGAGCCGACTGGAACGTGGGCAAGTTCCGGCACCCACCGCTTTACGTAAGCGCCCGCCGGATCGAAGCGCCGGCGTTGCCGTTGCGGATTGTAAATACGCGGATACTGCGCCATGTCGGCGCCGACGCCCGCGATCCACTGCCAGTTGCCGATGGAAAGCGCCGGGTCGTCTTCTATCAGACGCCGTTCCCATTCGTCGCAGCCGACGCGCCAGTTTACGCCTAAATCGAAACACAAAAACGACGCGGCGACGGCGCGCACGTGCGGATGCATCCATCCCGTTTCATGCAATTGCCGCATGCCGGCATCAACCAGCGGGAATCCCGTCTTTCCGGCTTTCCATGCTTCGAGCGCGGGATGCGATTTCGCAAAAGTGAAGCCGCGCATCTTCTCCTGCAGCGGTTCGGACGTCGGTCTGCGGCTCGAACCACGCAAGTTGCAAAAAGAAATCCCGCATTGCTATCGAGCGCAGAAACGCGCGAATCGATAATCGTTCTTCACTTAACAAGAACGGGTCGTCCACGCGTTCGAGCGAGTCACGAACGACGCGCCTGGCCGAAATAGAGCCGAATGAAAGATGAGCCGAAAGGTGCGACGTGCCGCTATCGCTCGGCACGGTCATCGCAATCGCATACTGCATGGCGTGTTCGTTTAAGAAGCGACGCAGCCGCTCGAGCGCCGCACGTTCGCCCGCCTCGATGACGCGTTCCGGCGCGTTGAAGTCGTGAGGCGCGGGCAGCGGTTCACTTTGCAATTCCGTCGACGCGAAACGCATGAGTAACGGCGCTTCGTAAGACGCGGGTCTCATGGTTTTCCAAACGTCGAAGTAAGGCGCGAAGGCGCGATAGCCGCGGCCGTCTGTCCGCGCTGCGGCGGTTTCTTCGGGCGCAATCGCCGGAGCATCGTGCACGATGGCGGCGCGTAAACCCGCTTCTTCCAATTCGGACTGCAAACGCTCGTCAGCGTGCATCGATGCGGCGTCGTAAGCGCAGCTCCACGTTACGCCGTTTGCGTTGCAGGCGCGCGCGATACTTTTCAGCGTCGATCCGAGCTGTCCGCGGCGCACAAGCAAACGAGATCCGCGTTCGCGTAGCGAAGCATCGAGAGCCGCGACCGTTGCGCAAAAGAACGCCGCGCGGCGCGGCGAACTGCCAATGCGGTTTTCGAGCGCTCGATCGATGACAAGCACGGGAACGACGTCGCCGTGCGCCGCCGCGTCGGCGAGTCCCGCATGATCGTCTAGCCGAAGGTCGCGCGTGAAGCGATAGACGATCGGCCGCGTCATGTTAGAGCGACTCCACGTAAGCAGTTAGGTCGGAAACGTCTTGGGCGCTTAGCTCACCCGGAAAAAGCTTGGGCATGGGCGGATCAGGATGTTCGATCGCGGTAACGATGGCATCGCGGTCTTTTTTCTTCCGCTCGTTTTTCAATGCGGGCCCGACCGGACCGCCGGCACCGTGCTCGCCATGGCAGGCTGCGCAATTCTTTACAAAGAGCGCCGCGCCGTGCGGCGCACTCGCGCCTGGCGGTGTAGCGACGCTGTCGTCCATCGGTCGGCCCGTCGTTTGTGCGGCATGATGCGCGCACGCCGTTAAAACGGCGATCGCGACGGGAGCGGCAAAAAACGAGAATTTGAAGGCCGGCATACGGATACGGCGGCGGCATTCGGTTAAAGGTGCTTTTCTCCCCACCTGGGGAATTGATGGCTCCGTGGCCGCCCGAAAGATCTTTCTGCGCTTCGCTCAGGCGAGCGATTGCGAACGTTTAGCTAAGGATGGCGTTGTCTCGGGCAACTCCGGCAAAGAGACCTGGAACCAGCGCATCGTAAAGTGGCTCACCGAACAGCGCGCCGGCCGCCGCGTCATTCTCGTCGCCGAAGATCATGGCGGACTGCTCGGCATGGTCCAGCTCGTCTTTAAGCTTCCCATCGGCTATGACGATCCCGAAGCGGCAAACGGCATGGACGTCGCCATGATGGAAGGACTGCGCTTGAGCGCGAACGCGCCCCCCGAAGTCGGCGCAGAACTCGTGGGCGAAGTGCAACGAATCGCCACGAAACGCAACGTCAAAACACTCACGTTTTTGCTTTCGATGGACAACACACGCGCCATCAATCAAGCCAAGAGCTGGGGATTCGAGGAATTCCGCATCATGCCCGAAGCGGATAAGATGTTCGCGTTCTTCCGCAAATCCGTCGACTAGGATTGTCGTTGCTCTACGCTGTGTCGCACGCACCCAATTCTCAATAGCCGCACGCCTCGCAGCCGCTCGGCGACGAAGCACACCGTCATCTTGAGCAGCGGCGCAACCGCTAGTTCGAAGGCTTAGCTTAAATTCAGCACAGCTTTTACTTCGACACACTCCGTATGACCCGCATTCCCCCGTCATCGTAAGCGCGGCGTAGCCGCCTAGTCGTAGGCTTTGCTCAAATTAGCACAGTTGCAATGCGCTTTTACTTCGACACACTCCGCATGACGCGCATTCCCCCGTCATCGTGAGCAGCGGCGTAGCCGCGTCGTAGGCTTTCCTCAAATTAGCACAGCTTTTACTTCGACACACTCCGCATGACGCGCATTCTCCCGTCATCCTGAGCAGCGGCGTAGCCGCGTAGTCGAAGGACGGGCGCATATCAGCGGTTTTTTTGATGCGCCTGTGCTTCGACGAGCTCAGCATGACGGGGACGTCGCAAATTTTCGGTGCCGAGCGGCTGCGAGGCATGTACATGACGGGGGCGTCGCAAACTTTCGGTGCCGAGCGGCTGCGAGGCATGTACATGACGCGGGCGTCGCAAAACTTTCGGTGCCGAGCGGCTGCGAGGCATGTACATGACGGGGGCGTCGCAAACTTTCGGCGCCGAGCGGCTGCGAGGCATGTCACATGACGCGGGCGTCGCAAACTTTCGGCGCCGAGCGGCTGCGAGGCATGTCACATGACGCGGGCGTCGCAAACTTTCGGTGCCGAGCGGCTGCGAGGCATGTACATGGAGCGTTATGAGTGTCGGGCGCGCAGGGAGCAGGGTGTCTCGATGGGGAGGCTCGCGCTTTTTCGCAATTGGCAGGAGGCCATATTCAATTTAATGTTGCGAAAAAGCGCGCCGCAGGCGACGACGAGCGCACGATGCGCTCGGAGCGCCGGCTCCCCATCCAGACACCCTGCTCCCTGCGCGCCCGACACTCATAGAGCGGAGGCCCGCGTTTTTTCGCAATTGGCAGGAAGCCATATTCATTTTAATGTTGCGAAAAAGCGTGCCGCAGGCGACGACGAGCGCACGATGCGCTCGGAGCGCCGGCTCCCCATCGAGACACCCTGCTCCCTGCGCGCCCGGCACTCATAGAGCGGAGGCTACTGTTGGATCCCCTCGTTATTTCCGCTGCTGCGGAAAGTGAAAGCGTCGTGGTAGATGCCGGGCACCGCGCGGCCGTTAACGAGTTTCGGGGAGAAGCGCGCTTTCATGGCGGCGCGGCAGACGGCATCATCGAGCACGAGATACCCTGAAGATTTGGTAATCGTGCACTTCGTGGGCGCGCCGCGTTCGTCGATGCTCACTTCGAATGCTGTCGTGCCTTCTGCGCCTTCGCGATAAGCGATCATGGGCGGTTCGGGATTGATCGCGGCATCGCCGCCGAGCGGCACGACGTCGCGCACGGACATGCTGGGGGTCATCGCAATCGATTCGGCCCGTCCGATCAGCGTAGGAGGCGGCGCTTGCGCCGATGGGGTGCGATGATGGATCGGATCGATGCCGCGGCGCCAAATCGGAACGTCGGAATTTCCATCCGACTCCGCCGGCTCGTTGTGCGCAACGACCGTCGTGGTCTTGGTTTCCGTCGGTTGCACGGCAACGGAGGCGTTACGCATCGCTTCCGCGTGCGGTTGCGGCGGCGCTTTCAACGTGATCACGTTGTGCACGACCAGCATCCGCGGTGAAGGCGCAGGCGCTTGCGGCTGCGGCTTCGCGGCGTGCTGGGGCGGCCGGTGTTCGAGCGTTACGTGCGTTATGGAATCTGCGGAAGCCACGCGTACCGGAATAACCTGCGCCGTCTGCTTAACCGCCGACGCGATAAGAAAATGAATGCCGAAGGAAAGCGCGATGGCGATGGCCGCAATCGTCGTTCCCAATCGGAAGAACGATCGCAGGCGCCGCTGTGCCTTCGATTGAACGGACGCGAGAACCGGTTCCCACGTCTCGCTTTCGCGTGCATTGGAAACCGAAGCCATGACGCGTTCGATCTCACGTTCGCCGCCAAGGTCGCCCAAACACGAAGAACACGCCGCGATGTGGCGGCGGTATCGTTCGCGTTCTGCGTCGGTCGCTTCGCCGAGCGCAATTGCTCCGGCGAGCGCTTCGGCCTGCTGGCAGCCGTCAGTCACTCACTTCTCCGTCATTATCGATCGTAGGGTTTTCATCGCCCGGCAGACGCGTTGGCGAACGGCGTCCGAGGATGTGCCAAGCATCGTCGCGGCTTCTTGCGATGAGTAGCCGGCGTAGCTCGTTAGCAGCACGGCCGCGGCCTGATCTCCCGGCAGTCGCGAAAGAGCGGCCTGCAAATCGACCGACGCGGCACTCTGTTCGTCGATACGCCACGAGCGTTCGTCGTGATCGCGATCGAGCGGAAGCATCCGAATGATCTTCTTCCGGCGCAGATGCGAGATAGCGCTGTTCGTCGCGGTCTTGTACAGCCAGCCGGCATTGAGCGGCCGATTTGGGTCGGATTGCAGCGTGCGATAGGCGGCGAAGAATACGTCTTGCGTTAAATCCAAAGCGACTTCACTGTCGCCGACCATGCGACGCAAATAGCGCGCAAGTTTCGTCTGATACTCGCGAACGAGGGACTCGACGCGAATCTGGACGCCGGCGGCGGATTGGGTTGCGAGGTAGACCTCCTCCACGATTTGGCCCCTCCTTTGTTTCCCCAACGGCCGGCCTGCCATGAATGTGACAGGCCGGGCGCCGAGCTCAAGTCCTTACTATTGTAGCAGGAGCGCGGCCTTCACGCATAAAGGGCTAGTGCCGCGGCGCGCTCTCATGGTACACTTTTCGGAATAGTAAAGTACACCAACAGGAGTACTGAGTTATGTCGTCCGGCATACCATTCTATGACAAGCCGTCCTGGGAGCTACCGGCCCCTCTGCTGTTTGGCACGCGAATGAGGACCGCACTCCTCATCCTCGTTGCGGTTCTCGACGAAACCTACCCCGCCGAAATCAGCCGCTACCTCGGAGCGAGCATTCCGTCGGTGCAGCGTA
>CAVWUU010000003.1:0-296723 GCA_963758295.1 Vulcanimicrobiia bacterium | reverse complement strand
ACTGCGTTCTTCACTTCCGGAAGCGCGTTTCCCATCGCAACGCCGATGCCGGCCCATCGCAACATCGGAACGTCGTTTCTCGAGTCGCCTACGGCAAGTACTTTTTGCTGCGGCACTTTCAAGTCCGCGCAGAGCTTCGCAAGCGCGTTTTTCTTCGTAGCTTCAACGCTCGTCACGGCGAGCTCTTCGAAATCGCCCCACGTTTCGTACTTGAAATGCACGGGATAATCGCCGAACGTTTCGCGGATCGCGGAAACCGCGTCGTGACCGAGAAACCGGATGAACGTCGGCGCAGATCGCAGGACCGTCGCAAACGAGTCCACGTCAACCCAGTTCGGGCCGCGCATGTCTTCCATGTACGGGTGGGTGCCCTTGAGGCGGTGGAACCGTTCCTCGACGTAGAGCGCCGCGTCCAAACCGTTCTGTTCGGCAAACTCGATCATCGGTTTGGCGTATTGAAGCGGGACGGGGATGTGACCCAGCACCTTGCCGGAGAGGAAGTCTTTCGTCAGCGCACCGTGGCAGCAGATCACCGGCAGATTCAGCCCCAAGTCGCGAGCGAACCGCGCGGGGGTGTCGGCGCCGCGCCCCGTCACGAGGACGACGCGAATACCGGAGGCTACGCTTTCCTCGATGGCAGCGCGATTCGCCGGCGATATTTCATCGCCGGGAGTAAGCAACGTTCCATCGAGGTCTAAAGCTATGAGATCGATCCTGGGCACCACACCTAGCATAACGCTTGCCGTCAATCGATTCGTGGCGGGTGCGACGTTTGTTGGAGACGAATGCTTGGTTCTCAGAATGAAACCCTCGTCACTATTCCTTGTGGCTTTGCTGGCTGCCATCCCGTGTGCGGCCGGCGCCCAAAATCATTGTTCCCGAGAAACGCTTGTAGTGCGCGGGACCCCGGTGACGATTGGTTATTGCGTCAACGGCGCCCCGGAACACGCGCCGGGCGGGGCGATCGCCCTGGCTGTCCAGGGCAGCTATAGCGCCCCGGGCGGCTCTTTTGCTCGCAACGGCTCCATGCGGTTCATCAACGGCGACGGTCCTTCTCGGGTGATGGAAAATGTCGAACTCTCGCAGCTCGGCCTCCAGGGGACCCTTCACCTGACACTTGTTTATGCAGGCGGCCTCGTAAGAGTTGAAAGTGCCATGCTTACTCCGGGTGCCGTTACGGTCAAGTAGCCGCCGGCTGCAACTTCTCGCCTATCCTGGGAATTAAAGACAGAGTCATGCGACGCAGATACATCGCGTTCAATAATTCCAAAATCCCCGACGGCTGTTGTCGGGGCTAGGATAGGAGCAAGCTTTTTCATGCCCTGTACGGCAACCGTGCCGAATCTCACGGCTCGCGAGCAAGCGCAGTTCATCCACGATACGATCCCGCCCGGTCTCTTCAAAACCGAAGACGAGCACGCAAGGATCCCGTGGCGCGTAAGCCCCGAGCCGTTTGCATTGTCTCCGAAGACGCTCGAGCAAATCGAACGCATTGGAAACGACCTGCTAGCCTTCTACCGCGCGCTCAACAATCTGTATAACCGCAGCGTCCGCGGCACGGCGCCCCGCTTCATTTCCGAATACTTGGACCACGGTAAGCCCGAGCACATCATCCGGTTAGAGCGGCAGAACCGCTTCAAGCAAGAACTTCCCGCCGTCATTCGGCCGGACTTGATGATGACCGACGATGGTCTCATTGCTTCCGAACTCGATTCCGTGCCGGGCGGCATGGGTTTCGTCGGCGCGATGACCGAGGCGTATTGTAAAGCCGGAATTGAATCGATCGGCGGTCCGGACGGCATGCCCCGCAGCTTTGCGAAGATGTTGCAGCACGTAACGGGCGCCCAACGGCCTACCGTTGCCATCGTCGTGTCGGACGAATCGGGCGACTATCGCAACGAATTACGGTGGCTCGCTTCGGCGGCAAATGCCACCGGGCTCGTCAACGCCACCGTTACGACGCCGCACGACATCGTTTTCACCGAAGACGCGCTCTTCGTACGCTTAGAAGATGGTCGCGAAGAAAAACTGGACGCGATTTACCGCAACTTCGAGCTGTTCGATTTGCTCAACGTCTCCAAGCAAGAGCTGATGTTCTATTCCGCGCGGCACAACCGCGTAAAGATTACGCCTCCCCCCAAAGCGGCGCTCGAAGAAAAACTTTCGTTTGCGCTCTTTCATCATCCGGCACTGCGCGGTTTGTGGGAAGCCGAACTCGGCAAAGACGGGAAAGCCCTTTATGCGCGACTGAGCGCTATCTTCCCCAAGACATGGATCATCGATCCACGCCCGCTGCCGCCGCAAGCGGTGATCGCCGGCCTCGAAGGCGGAGGCGAACCGGTCGCGGATTGGCATCAGCTCATCGAGCTCGGCAAGAGCGAACGCGATTGGGTCGTAAAACCGTCGGGATTTTCGGAACTTGCGTGGGGATCGCGCGGCGTAAAAATCGCAAACGATCTCACCAAAGAAGAATGGCGCGCAGCAATCGATAACGCGCTGACCTCGTTCGATCGCACGCCGTACATCTTGCAGCGCTTCCACAAAGGCAAACGCATTCGTATGCCTTACTTGGATCGCGAAAGCGACGACATCAAGGTGTTCGACGCGCGCGTGCGCCTGTGTCCGTACTACTTCGTTACCGGTGAGAACGCCATCGAACTCGGCGGCATTCTTGCGACGGTCGCGCCGGCCGATAAGCGTTTGATTCACGGCATGTCGGACGCGGTCATGGCGCCGTCTTTTATAAAAGAGAACGGCTACTAGAAAAGCAAACGGGGCGGAAAACCGCCCCGTTCTTCTTCTTTTCGGCCTTAGCTTAGGGTTTGCGCGTAACGCTGAGGCTCTGCGACGGAACGTCGATCTCGTCGGTAACCATCGTCGCCGGATCGTACCAAACCGTAAACGGAACGTGACCGCCGAACGACAGCACCGCATCCGCGGCCGGAACGCCGGCCGGGCGCGACGGTTGTTGCGACGCATCGGGCGAAAGCGCAATCGACTGCCCGTACGACGGCACGACGGCGAGAACCGGAGCGTTATTCCAAGCCTTCATCTGCGCCGGCAGTGCCACGAACCCGGCGAACGTGCCGAGATCGAGAATCGCAAAATGCTTCGTGCTGCCGAGCAGGTTGAACGATTTGGTTCCCTGCACGCCGTTCACGCTTACGGAATCGCCGTTGAACGTCGCGGAATCTTTCACCGTTTGCGATCCGACGCTGCCCTGAGCTTGATACGCGGTGGGCGCGAGATCGGGCCCAAGCGTCAGCGTGTCGTTTCCGCTCCCGCTGGAACCTTGGGCGGAACCGGTGACTTTCTCGTTGATAACGGTGCTTCCGCCGTTTGCCGTGACCGTGATGACGCTCGTGCCGATGGCCTGGCCGTTCAGCGACGCGTTGTACGTGTACGTTCCCGCAGGAATGCTCGGCGCCGATGCGGCCGCCGCGCCGACGGTCAAAGCCAACGCCAAGGGCAGAGTCTGAATCATGTTGTTAGGGTTCCTTCTACGAGTTCGAGGAGTTTGTCGATATCCTCAGCGGTGTTATAGCCGTGGGGTGCAACGCGGATCCCGCTTGCCCGCCACGTCGTTACGACGCCTTGTTGCTGCAACGCTTTACCCAGCGCCACGCTGTCACGGCCCGGCATACGAAACGTAACGATGCCTGAAGAGATTCCCTCACCGCGCCGGCTGATCACTTCCGCACCAAGGCGGGTCAATCCGTCGCACAAGCGGTCGGTAAGCTCGAGCACGTGCTTGCCGATCGCCGGAACGCCGGCGGCATCCAAGACCTCGGCGGATTGGGCCAGGGAAAGCGCACCAATGAAATTTGGCGTCGCTCCTTCGAAGCGCGACGCGCCGGAAATCAGCGGCTGATCGTAATTGAGAAAATCCCACATATCTTCGACGGATCGCCATCCGGGCATCCCGAGTCCTATGCGGTCGAGCACGTCCGCGCCGACATATAACAATCCGACGCCCTGCAGCGCCATCAACCATTTGGCGCCGCTGCCGTAGAGCGCGTCGATGCCCATCGCGCGAACGTCAAGCGGAAACGCGCCGAGCCCCTGAATTGCGTCAACGCAGAACAACGCGCCGGCGGAATGCGCAACCTCCGCAAGAGCCGCTAAATCGTGGCGGTAGCCGTCGGCGAAAGAGACCCACGAAACGGTTACCACGCGCGTTCGCGGCGTAACGCTGCGCCGCAGCACTTCAGGGGTCATGCGTTCGCGGTCGCTTTCGATGAATCGAACGTTGACGCCGCGCGCACGCAACGCAAGCCACGGAATTGCATTCGAAGGAAACTCGTTGTCGCTAAGCACGATTTCGTCGCCAGGCTGCCAGTCGAGGCCAAGCGCGATGGCCGTAGCGCCGTCGCCGGTGTTTCGCAGGACGGCAATCTCGCTGCCCGACGCGCCGATGAAGCGCCCGATCCGCTCGCGGTATTCGGGCATTTTCGCTTCGTAGGTGTAGACACCGATGACGCCGCCTTCGGCATGACCGCGCACGAACGCGTCGATGGCGTTATGCGTGGAAACGGGCAAAACGCCGACGGCAGCGTGATTAAGGTACGTGAGGTGCTTCGTGACTGCGAATTCCGACCGGGGAAGGGGAGTGCTCAACTGCCCTCGCCGATCATGTCCTTAGTATGCCAAGCGATGTTCCCGGCGCGATCTCCCACTCTTTCGAGCGAAGCCAGCACGAACAGATATCGCGTTCCGGCGCGAACCATCTCCGGATCGGCTTGCATCTCTTCCTGAAGCCGCTTGATGCTGCGCTTGTAGAGCTTGTCCACTTCGTCGTCACGCTCGATGACTTCGGTAGCCAAACGCGAGTCTTGTTCGGTGTAGGCACGCATAGCATCGAGCAACATTGCATGCGCAACGCTGGCGATCCGGTCGATTTCGACCTTCTGCGGACGCAGCGGTTGATCGGAAAGCTTGATCGCGTTCTTCGCGATGTCCACGGCGTAATCGCCGATGCGCTCCAAGTCGGTGCCGATCTCGAGCATCGCCGCGATCTCGCGGAGCTCCCCCGCAACCGGCTGCTGGCGCCAAATGAGCTCGATGCAGTTCGACTCCACACGGCGGCGTAAGTCGTCGACGCTGTCGTCCCCGGCCACCACACGCGCGCCCGCGGTCGCATCACGACGATCCAGAGCTTCGACGGCAACGCGAATCGCATCGCCGACGAGCGCACCAAGGCGAACGACGTCTAGCCTCGTTCCCTCCAACGCCTCATGATAGGCCGCACGCACTACTCAGCACCTCGTAAAAAAGCATTGCACGCTGCGCAATGCTCGGCACTCCGCGGCCCCATCCCGACCTCGCGGCATGGGCCCCCGGAGGGGCAAGCGATTTGCGCTATTTCCTTCTCTATTCGCCGTGGGGGAGGCTAAATGATTCATTAGCAAAGGTGACACTACCGCAACGTAACGAAAGCCCCTGCGCTCTTTATGAAACCATAAGGTCTATCGGGCCTCGCGCCGCCGTAGGGCGGCGCGCTTTTGTGAACGGGAGAAACCCTTGGCAGAGATCCGTACCGTCGGCGTCTGCGGCGCCGGCTTGATGGGCAACGGAATCGCGCAAACGTGCGCGTCCGCCGGATTCAACGTCGTGTTGATGGAAGTCGCCGAACAGCCGCTGCAACGCGGCGTCGCGAGCATTACCAAGTCGCTCGACAAATTCGTAGAAAAAGGCAAGCTGCCGCAGAGCGAACGCGATGCGACGCTCGGACGGATCAAAGCGACCACCAACGTTGCAGACATGAAAGATTGCGACGTAGTCATCGAAGCGATCATCGAGAACGTCGAAATCAAGACGAAGCTCTTTCAACAGCTCGACGAGCTGCTCGCGCCGCACGCAATCATCTGCAGCAATACGTCGAGTCTCTGCATCATCGAACTGGCCGCAAAGACGAAACGGCCGAACCGCGTTGCCGGCCTGCACTTCTTCAATCCCGTTCCGATCATGAAGCTGGTCGAAGTCGTTAAGACGATCGCCACGACGCAAGACGTCATCGACGATCTCTTCGCGTTCGCAGTTAAGCTCGGCAAGGAACCGATCCTCGCCCAAGACACACCCGGCTTCGTCGTCAATCGCCTGTTGATCCCGTATTTGTTGTATTCGATCCGCTGTTTGGAAGGCGGACTCGCGAGCAAAGAAGACATCGACAAGGGGATGAAACTTGGATGTGGGTATCCTATGGGCCCCTTCGAATTGCTGGACTTCGTCGGACTCGATACGACGTATTATATCGCCGAAATTATGTTCGACGAGTTCAAAGATCCCATGATGGCTGCGCCGCCGCTCCTCAAGCGCATGGTGCTTGCCGGACGCTACGGCCGCAAGGCCGGAAAGGGCTTCTACGACTATGAGTAGCGCTACGGGAACGTTTGAAACGATCGCTGTCGAAAAAGACGGCGCCGTCGGCGTCGTCACGCTGAACCGCCCCACCGTGCTAAACGCCCTCAATTCGCAGCTGCTCGGTGAGTTGTCGTCGGCACTTGTCGAATTGGAACGCGATGCGGAGATTCGCGCGATCGTCGTAACCGGTGCCGGCGAAAAAGCTTTCGCCGCAGGCGCCGACATCGGCGAACTCAACGCTCTTGAAAATGCAATCGCGGGCGCAGATCAGGCGCGTCGCGGACAAACGATCACGCGCCAAATCGAACGGCTGCGCAAGCCCGTGATCATGGCGGTGAACGGTTTCGCGTTAGGCGGCGGCTGTGAAATCGCCATGTCGGGCGACATTCGCATCGCGAGCCAAAATGCGAAATTCGGACAACCCGAAGTCAATCTCGGGCTGATTCCCGGTTACGGGGGCTCGCAACGCACGACGCGCCTCATTGGCAAAGGCATGGCGATGTATCTGTGTCTTACGGGTGAAATCATCGATGCTCCGGAGGCTCTACGCATTGGTCTCGTGGAGAAGGTCGTGCCCCTCGCCGACCTGCTGACGGAAGCAAAACGCATCGCCAATGTTATCGCTACCAAAGCACCTCTTGCGATTACCGCTTGCAAACGCGCGATCAACAACGGCGCTCACTTAAGCATCGACGATGCGTTTGGAATTGGAAGCCATCGAGTTCGGCACGCTTGTCGACACCGAGGACTTTACCGAAGGCACGGGCGCGTTCTTGCAAAAACGCAAACCGGACTGGAAGGCAAAGTAATCGTTTGCAACGCGCCGCCGAAACAACGGCATTGAGCTGAGCGCGATGCGCGTAGACGTATTCGGCGGTCTAGAGTTGCAATGCGTTGCGGCAAGCGCATAAGCAGAAAGGAGACGGTTGCTACTATACGCTGAGTTGCTTGCTTCCAATGGTCACGGGCGGGCAAGCTTCGTCGTCTGCGCTAGTATCATGGGAAGATCGCTCAGAATCGCTCTACTGTTAGGCTTTTCGTTAGGGCTTTTCGGCGTTGCGCCGCACGATGACGGCCGTCCGAAAGACGTTCGCGCGGTGCGCAGTGCGGCGCAAACGCTGCTTCGCTCCCGAATCCGGCGGTGGGGCGGCGACCCGTCGCAGATCACGGTCGACGGCGTAGCAGTAAACGGGGCATATGCGCTAGCTCACTGGTCGGCCGGAAATCTGAGCGGCACCGACGGCTTCTATTACATCTGGGACCGCTGGTGGGACGTCATGGCGTCCGCAACCGGTAACAGCAAGAGCGCCCGCTGGAACTGCTCGACGCCTGCAGCATGCGGGTCGATCTCGCCGGTAGCCGACGGCTATCAAGCCTTCAAAGGCGCCGGCTTTCCGCAGCCGCTAGTCGAGAAAGCCGTAGACGCCGGAATCGTCGCGGACGACCGCAGCACGAAGTATCCCTTTTGGAGCGGCGAGATGTACCCGGTCCGCATTTCCGTCGGTCCCGGCGGCGCTAAAGCGTCGGTCGATAAAGACGGCTATTCGGCAACTTTTGCGTTCGCTGCGACGGACGCCGCGTCCGATCATCCGATCGTGCTTTCCACGCGGCGGCCCGCGCAACAAGAAAGCTGGACGTACTATCCCGGCGGAAACGCCTACGCGTTCTTCACGGTGCAACTTGACTCCGCGGCGCCGATAAACGTGCGCGCGGGTTCGACGGTGGAGGTTTGGTGCCCATTCGTTCTGGATCCGAGCAAAACGTATTCGCTAACGATTGCGAAATCGGCGCAACCTATTGGCCCGGTCCCCGGAAAGCTCGAGGACAACGTCCTTCACTTCGACCTCCCGGCGTTTACCGCGCCGGCGGACGCGGAGCTGATGGGCGAAATCGACGGAACCTTGTAACGCCGCTCTTAGCCGGCTCGTTCGTACCGCTGATACGGCAACGTCGTCCGCACGCGCGGTCCTTGGACATTGCAGGCTCCCCGGACTTGGCTAGGAGTTGTTTGCCATTGCGCGAGCGAGGGAACGGCACGTACAACGCATGGAAACTATCAAGCAAGTAGTCGCCGACGAGATCATTTCCGATCGGGCCACGGGGTGGCGGCGATGGACGTCGGTGCTCGGTCCCGGATTGATCACGGGCGCCTCCGACGACGACCCGTCCGGAATCTCCACGTATTCCATCGCCGGTGCCTCCACCGGCTTTTCCATGCTTTGGATCGTTCTTTTGACGACGCCGATGATGTCGGTGATTCAAGGAATGTGCGCGCGCATCGGCATGGTGACCGGTGTCGGCCTTGCGACAAACATGCGCAAATATTTACCGGCGTGGTTTCTGTATCCGCTGGCCTTCAGCGTCGTCGTGGCCAATATCATTAATGCGGGTGCAGACTTGCAAGGCATGGCGGCTGCCGCCCAGATGGTCTTCGGCTTGCCCGGCTGGTTGTGGGTGCTGCTATTCGGCATTGCGTTGAGCGCCTTACAAGTTTTCTTCTCGTACAAGGCCATTTTTGCCGCCGTTAAATGGCTCACGATTTCGCTTTTTGCTTACGTCATTACGGCGTTCGTCGTGCATCCGCCGTGGGGACAAGTGGCGGTACATTTATTCGTTCCGCAAATAAAGTTCAACGCGAGCTGGCTTACGACCATGATGGCCGTACTGGGGACGACCATCACCCCGTATTTGTTCTTCTGGCAGGCGTGCTTGATGGTCGAGGAAGAGAAAGCGCAGGGTCGCCGCACGATCCAAGCGCGCGCCGGCGCAACGCAAGACGAAATCAAAGACGCGCATCTCGACGCGAACATCGGCATGGTCTTCTCCAACGTCGTGGCCTTCTTCATCATCGTTACGACCGCAGCGACACTTGCGTCAACGAGTCACGCACACATTCAAACCGCGCAAGATGCGGCAAGGGCACTTCAGCCGTTGGCCGGACGATTTGCCTATCTTCTGTTCACGCTTGGCATGGTTGGAACCGGCCTGCTTGCGATTCCCGCGCTCGTCGGCTCGTCCGCATACGTCGTGGCAGAATGTTTTAAATGGAAAGAGGGCTTGGATATGCCCTTGCGCCGGGCTCCGGGCTTCTACGGAGCGCTTGTCGTCGGCATGATGCTTGCGATGAGCATGAACTTCTTGCACGTGAACGCCATCACGGCGCTGTTTTGGTCGGCGGTACTCAATGGACTGGTCGCGGTTCCACTGCTTTGCGTCGTCGTCGCGTTCGCAAGCAGCAAGCGCATCATGCAACGCTGGCGCAGTTCGCTACTCGCGCGGGTTTGGGGCTGGGCGACCGTCGCCGTCATGGGACTGGCCGCCATTGGTATCTTCGTCTTTTGGGGAAAGAGCTAGCGGAGTTCGCGTTCCGCGTTACTCATCGCCATTTCAACCGCCGGGTTAAATCCCGACCACGTTGCGCGAATGCGGCCTTCGGGGTCGATCACGACGACTGTGGGAAACCCTTCGATTTGGAACAGACCTTGCGCGCTCGTCGTAGGATCGAGCGCCACGTTCGCCACGTGGTACCGACGCGCGTAAGCAGCCGCGATGGCGCGCGGTTCACCAACGTCTACCGCCTCGACGCGAATCTCCGGATGCTTCTTGGCGTAGGCTTCCACAAGCGGCATTTCTAAACGGCACGGCTCGCACCACGTCGCAAAGAAGTCGAGGAATAAGACTTGGCCCCGCGCATCGGGAATCGTGAACGTTCCGCCGTCGAGTCTTTCGTAAGCAATGCGCGGAGCCGGATAGGCGGACGTGTCGTGTTTCAGCGTTCGCGGCGCAATGAAGATCTTCCATACGACGAACGCGATCACGAGAACCGCCAGAATGTCGAGAAGGCGCCCCCACGCAAAGCGGCGACGCCGTACGACTTCGTTATTACTCTGCAATGAAGACTGCAGCAATTCCCTGGCCGCCGCCGATGCATGCCGATGCAACGCCGTAGCCGCCGCCGCGCTTATTGAGATCGTTCAGCGTCGTGAGCGCCAGACGAGCGCCGGACGCGCCGAGCGGATGGCCGAGCGAAATCGCGCCGCCGTGCGGATTCAAACGCACGCCGTTCGAGTTCATATCGCGAAGACACGCAAGAACCTGCGGGGCAAATGCCTCGTTGATTTCCATTACCGTGAGATCTTTTTCCGCGATTCCCGCGCGCTGCAACGCTTTGGGAATGGACGCAGCCGGACCGATGCCCATGATGTCCGGGTCGACGCCGACCACGCTCGAACTTACCAAACGGCCGATCCATTTTAGCCCGTCGGCTTTTGCTTGTTTTACCGTCGTAAGTACGACGGCTGCGGCGCCGTCGGTGATTCCGCTTGCGTTCCCGGGCGTAACCACTCCGTCTTTGACAAAGCGTGCCGGCAATTTGCCGAGCTTCTCCATCGAGAGACCGACGCGCGGGCCTTCGTCCTTTTCGACGATCGTTTGCGTGCCTTTGGGACCGGGCACCGTCACCGGCGCGATTTCGTCACCGAAATAGCCGTTGTTCTGTGATTCGATCGCACGCTCTTGACTCGCAAGCGCGAATTCGTCGCATTCCTCGCGGGTGACACCGTACTTTTTGGCGAGATTTTCAGCGGTGATTGCCATCGGCGTGTTGTTGTACGAGTCGGTCAGAGCCGACCACAGCGTATCTTCGAACTGCACGTTTGCGCCGAGCGGGAAACCGTTGCGAGCGCCGCGGACGACGTGAGGCGCCTGGCTCATATTCTCGGCGCCGCCGGCCAACGCGTACGTCGCTTCACCCAGCCTCAGCGATTGAGCCGCCGACAGAATCGCCTGGAGGCCCGAACCGCAAAGCCGGTTCAGCGTAAGGGCGGGAACGGCGGCCGGGAGCCCCGCGCGCAGCCCAATGTGGCGCGCGAGGTAGATCGCATCGGCGCTCGTCTGAATGACGTTGCCGAAGACCACTTCGTCGATTTTTTCTCTGGGAATGCCGCTTCGGGCGATGGCCGCCTCGGCTGCGGCAACGCCGAGATCCGTCGCCGTCAAGCCGGCGAGAGCACCACCGAAATTGCCGAAAGGAGTACGAGCGCCGGCGATAACGACGACGTCATTGTCATTGAGCTGAGTCATGGGCGGCCTACATTCGCCAAGCGAGGAGGGGTTCCCAGGCAGGCTCGAGACCCGCACGCAAGTAACTAACGCGCGTCATGCCAATAAACCGCCCCGCCGCCATCACGCTCGATGCCCGGTCGCTAAGCCCTGCGACCAAGACGGAAAACATCTTAGACAACTTCGACAAGCTCCAGATCGGAGGAGCGGTCGAAATCAACGAGGAGAGCGATCCTCGAGCGCTTCGCAACGAGATGACGCAGCTGCGTCCCGGACGTTTTTCCTGGGATGCGCGCAATCTCGGCGGCAATCGCTGGACGGTCCGCCTCGAACGCATTGACGAGAACGCCGACGGCGAAACGTTCTTGCAGCACGTTCCGCAGTTCACCGCTGCCAAAGCCTCCACGATCAAAGAGCTAGCCGGACAGATGAGCGAGCGCAGCTACAAATCGGGAGACACGATCTTCGACGAAGGCGAGATGTGGCCGTACCTTGGCATCGTGAAGAGCGGCAAGGTGATTTACACCCTGCTCTCACCCGACGGCAAGACGCATACGATCGGCGAACGCCTCACGCACGATACGCTCAACGAAAGCGCAACCTTCGACAGCGGCGGCGCCACGACGCGGGCTGAAGCGCTCACGGACGCGGTCGTAGTAACGGTTCCGAGCGAAGCCATCATGCATGCCGCGCGCAACGACGCGGAATTGTCGCTGGGTTTTCTCATTGCAAGCTCCCAAGCACGTCGCCGCTCGATCGACACTATTGCCGACCTTGCGTTCGCCCACGTGCTGCAGCGCGTTGCGAAGTTCTTGCTCGGCTATGCCCGCACGTCGGTCGGCATGACGCGTGGACTTCCCGGCGTCGAAAACCTTTCGCAAGCGCAGATCGCCGCAGCGGCCGGCACCGTCCGCGACATGGCTGCGCGCGCGCTGCTGCGCTTGAAAAACGCGAATGCGGTTGAACTCGACCGCGGCCGCGTGAAAGCCATCGATCGCGCGCGACTCGAAGCATTCGCGCACAACGTCCAGGCGCCGCCGGTCTAATCCGCTCCCGCGAGGGCTTCGAAGCCGGTCTGTACCGCCGTGTCGGCGCGTATGGACCGGTTTTTTCATAGGCCGCATCGAACTCCGGAGCGTTCAGTGCGCGCCCGGCCGCTACTACTTCTTCGCGATGCCGCCGTTCCGATGCGCGGGGGAGATTGCGGCTCTTCGCTCGCAAAGAATCGGCCGCCGCAAGAAGTATCGCCGCTCGTTCGGCATCCCGCGATCGCAAAGCTACCCGCGCGATACCTTCGAATACGCCGGAGAGCGGCAGTAAAAGGGTGTGTTCCGTCGCTATCGTCAGCGCCTCGCTAAAAAGTGGGATGGGATCGACGCCGCATTCCGAAATTTCTACGGCCAGCTCGCCCATGTGCGTTAAAGCCGTGCAGATGCTCGCCTTATCGCCGAGCGAACGGCTTTGCTCGATCCATCGCATATAGTGATGTTTCGCGTCGTCGCAATTGCTACGCGAAGCAGCGACCTCGCCGAGCGCACCTTCTGCCCAGGCGGCAACGCGAATGTCGCCTGCGTCGCCGGCGCGGCGGGCCGCCGCGCGCAAATGGCGCTCCGCTTCATTTAAATCGCCGAAATCCGCGGCGAGAAGTCCTAGGTTGAGCAGTGGCATGGCGCTACGCCGGAATTCACCGCACTCGTCATAAAGCTCCGCGGCCTTCTGAAAAAGCGCGTAGGCCTGCTGCTGTTCTCCCTTCGCGTCGTAGATGGTCCCGAGCGTGTTCGTCGCCTGCGCTAAGCCACGCCGGTCATCGCAGGCCGCGAACAACTGGCGGGCTTCTTCGACCTCCGCTATCGCATCTTCGTGGTGGCCCATGGAGTTTGAAAGCAAAGCCGCCGATGCAAGCATCGTCGCACGTCCGGGAAGCGCCGCAACTTCATCGCGCTTCGCTCTTTCCGCCGCCCGCAACATCGCATGCCCCGCATCGTAGTATCCGCGGATAATCCAGAACAGCCGTAATGCCAAGCCCATTTCCAGCGCTGCGTCGGCATCCTGGACAATCGCATGCTGCATCGCGGCATGCACGTCGGCGAGCGATTCGTCGATATCTTCAAGCCACGCGGCGTTTGCGGTTGCGTCGAGATGTTCGCAAGTAACGACGCCCCGGAAGAACTCCGCATGCCGTGCGCGCAACGTAGGAAGCTGGCATTCTTCCAACCGTTCAAGCGCATACGCGCGCAGCGTTTCGAGGAATTGATAACGCTCACTTTTCCTATCGTAGCGTAAGAACGACTTGTCCGTGAGCTGCGATAGGATGTCCATCACATCTTCAAGCGGTACGGAGTCGCTGGAGCAGACGGCTTCGACCGCATCCAACGTAAAGGGCGATTCAAAGACCGTCAGGCGTGAATAGAGTTCACGTTCCTGCGATTGCAACTGCTCGTAACTCCAGTCGATGGCGCGCGCCAGCGTCCAATGATGCGAGGGCCCGGTTTTATCACCGACCGTAAGCAATGCAAAACGCCGGTTCAGCCGTTCGACGATCTGATGCGGCGAAAGCGTCCGCAAGCGCGCTGCTGCGAGTTCCAAGGCCAGCGGAATGCCGTCGAGATGCCGGCAGAGCTGGCCGATCGCGCGAGCATTTTCCCGATGCTGTGCATAGCTGGAATCAAGCGACGCATGACTCAACAGTAATTGCACCGAGTCATTTTGTAACAGCTGTGCTAGCGTGGCGTTTTCAGTTGGAACCGCTAGCGGCCACAGGTCGAAGATTTGCTCGCCCGCAAGGTGCAAGGGTTCGCGGCTCGTCGCCAAGATTGTTACGTCGGGAGCTTCTTGTAAAAGCGTTCTGGCCGTGTGACGCGCAACGTCCAGGACGTGTTCGCAATTGTCGAGCACGAGCAGCATGGGTGCGTGGCCAATCGTCTGCGCGATCGCATTTAGGTCCGGGACTGCGGAACGTGCGCCGCATGCCTTCGATAAAATCGCGATGGCTTCGCTCTCGCTCTTGGCCGGCGTCAAATCGGCAAACGCCGTTCCGCCGGTGAAACGTTCCCGTTCTTGCGATGCGAGGCGCACGGCAAGGCGGGTCTTCCCGACGCCGCCCGGACCGGAGATCGTTACCATGCGATGCGTGCGCAGTTTTTCAGCGAGTGCATCGAGCTCAGATTTGCGGCCGACGAAAGCCGAAAGTTCGTGCGGCATCGCCCACGGCAAAGCGGCCGAGACCGTGACGCCCGGCGACGCCGCCATGCCTTCGAAGGTTAACCGATACGCACGCTCCGGGCGCTTCAAGTCTTTGAGCGTGAAGTCGCCCAGTTCTTCGAGTTGCGATCCATGCGGCAACCGATCTTGAACCAGTTGCTGTGTCGCCTGCGAAAGAACGACTTGCCCGCCCTTGACGATAGCGAGCAGACGCGCCGTGCGATTTAACGTGGGGCCGAAGTAGTCGTTGTCGCGCAGGTGCGACGAACCGCTGTGAATGCACATTCTCACGAAGAGCGGCCCGGTGTCGGGCCATTGCGCATCGTGCAATGCGAGCTGTGCACCGAGCGCTGCATTCACCGCATCGTTCGGTTCCGTAAACGCGGCGCAAAAAGCATCGCCGACCGTTTTGAAAACGTAGCCGTTGTTTTTATTTATCGCTTCGTGGAGCAGCCGGTCATGTTGCGAAAGCGCCAGCTGCATCGACTCGGGATGCAGCTCCCAGAGCCGCGTACTCCCCTCGATGTCCGTAAAAAGAAATGTTACCGTACCGGTTGGAATAGTCGCTTGCAACGAAATGCCTCCCACGGCTCTTCGAGCTTAGTATACTGCGTGTGCGGTTCCATTCCGGCTTGGCAAGGAAGCGTCTTGGCGAGCCCTCGCCTAGAAAAGTTGCGTTCTTCTCAAGCGTAATGGCAGTGCCGATGGAGATCATCAGCCTTAGCGACGTGCCGGAAAAGCCGTGGAAAAACGGCGGCGGGACGTCATGGGAGATTGCCGCCGACGAAGAAACGCCGCCCGGCTGGCGCATCTCCGTCGCGCTCATCGACCGCAGCGGCCCGTTCTCCGATTACAGCGGCTACGACCGCACGATCGTGGCAATCGACGGCGACCCGGTCGACTTGGACGTGAACGGGAAACTCGTTTCGCTGGTGCAGGGCGAGCCGTACGACTTTCGCGGCGAAGCCCGCGTGACGTGCACCGTTCAGGGGAGCGCACGTGACTTCAACGTGATGACGCGCCGCGACGAACTCGGTCACGACGTCGAAATAGTTTCAGATTCGCAGCGTTTCATTCTCGACGACGATGAACTGGCTTTTGTGTTCATCTTACGCGGCGAAGCGAATGTCGGGGGCCTCCAATGCAAAACCGCCGACACCGTCTACATTGAAGACGACGAAGACCGCATCGACATCTCGCCTTCACCCAACTCCCTCGCCTGCATGGTGCGCATTACCCCGGTTTAAGTTGTGACGGTGGGGCCCTCGACGAGCGCAGCCTGACGAAAAATCAGTGGACGATGTAGACGTCGGCGGGTTGCCCGGGGACGACGAGTGAGCTGCGGATGTTTTTGCCGATGCAGCGTTCACCCTTGAACGAGAGTTCGATTCGCACGTGCGTGACGACGCCGTGGTAAAGCTCTTCAAATTCGCAACTCGAGTGCATGCCCATCACGTTTGCGGTGATGAGGTAGCGGCCCGGAACCAGCGTGATGTTGCTGAAGAACCCGTCTTTGTTCGTAACCGCGGTTGCAATCGGCATAGTATCGGCGCGAAGCGGCAAGGGATAGATGCCGATCTCCGCGTTGACCAGCGGACGGTTATGGTCCAAGTCGACGACAGTGCCGGCGACGCCCGACGTTTCGTCGGCCGCCGCCGGTATGGCGCACGCGATCGAAAGCGCGAGCGCCGCTAATATCCGTCGCATTTTACAAGACGCGAACGGCCTCGACGGAGACCATCGCGGTCGTCTCTTCCGCGGCTTCTAAATCGAAGGCGGCGCGTTTACTCTTTGCAGCCGCATCCGCCAGCGGCTGTGAAACGGCAGCCGGCGTTGGAGCGGGCTTCTGCTGAGAAAGCGCCTGTTTGCCCTTTTGTACGGACCCGAGCGCCGATGCCAGGCGCGCCTCCATTTCCTGGAGCACCTGCGCGGCGTAGTAGTCTGCGCCCTCGCGCACTTTTCTGGCGCGCTCTTCGGCATCTCGCAGCACCGCTTCAGCGGTCGTCCGCGCGCGCATCACGATCTCGTTTTGATCGACGAGTTCTTCGTGTACGCTCGCCGCCTGTTCGACGATTGCCTGCGCCTTTTCTTGAGCCGCGCGCATGACGCGCTCCTGATCCTTCGCGATGATCTTCGCGCGGCCGACTTCCTCCGGAAGCGAGGCGCGAACCTTCTCTACGTACTCGATCAGCTTCTCTTCTGAAAGCACCCGGTAACCAGCGGGAAGCCACGTTCCTTCATGAACGTAGGCTTCGAGTTTGTCCAACACGCGATAAACCGACATGGGAACCTCCGTTACGATGAGCTAAGACCGGCGCGCTTTTTCGACATAAGGCGCAAAACCGGGTCGGGAACGTACGCGCGCAACGTCGCCGCCAAGAAAGAACACTTCTTTAACCAAGCTCGAGCTGACGAACGAATACTTTGCATCCGACATCAGAAAGAGCGTATCGACGTTGGCCAGCGAGCGGTTCATCAATGCTGTGGACATCTCGCTTTCAAAATCCGAGACAACCCGCAGCCCCTTTACGATGACATCCGCCTCTTGCGTCTTCACGTAATCGGCGAGAAGTCCGCGGAAATGCGCTACGCGCACGTTCGGAAGATGGGCGACGCATTGTTCTAACATTGCGGTCCGATCCTCGAGCGAGAACATGGAATTTCGCTTCTGCGGATTAACGACGACGGCGACGATGAGTTCGTTGAAAACGCCGGCGGCGCGTTCGATGACGTCGAGGTGACCGTTCGTCGGTGGATCGAACGATCCGGGATAGATGTGCCCGCGTGCTGCGCGGTCGGATTCCGTTATTCACGAGCCTCCGGCCGCGTTAGAAAAATGCCAACGCGACATCGCCGTATACTTCTTCGCGCGTGGAGCGATACCCCGGTATGTCGGGAAGAATTCGCTTGGCGGCGTGTTCATAAATCACGAGCGCATCCGGCGCCAACAGCGCTCGCTCGAGCAGCAGGCGGAAGACTTGCAGCGGCACATCGTTCGGCATACGGCGGGTCCATGTACACGATGTCGAACGGGCCTTCGACGCGGTACAGCGCTCTTTCCGCAGGCGCAGCGATGACCGTCAAGCGGTCCGACAAGCCGAGTTGTCTGCGCCGCTTCTTCAATTGCATGCGCCGTTTCCCGGTGCGCTTCTACCGACACGACGCGCGAAGCGCCGCGCGAGGCTGCTTCGAACCCGATCGCGCCGGTGCCGGCGAAAAGATCGAGCACACGTGCGCCGTCCATGCGCGGCATCAAGATGGAAAAAAGCGACTCCTTCACGCGACCCGGCGTCGGACGCACGTTCATGCCCTTCGGCGATTTCAACTTTCGGCTGTTCAACGAACCGCCGGTGATCTTTGGACTCATGAGGCTACCACAGCGGGGAGAAGAGAGAGTAATTCGCTGAGCGAGGCAATGGAGCGCGGCGCCGGCGGCAGATCGCGCGGATAGCTTTTGCCTTCATTATCTATCCACACCGCCTGCAGCCCGGCGGACACCGCGCCGCCGATATCTGCGGCGGGATCGTCGCCGACGTAGTAACAACGCTCGGGCGCGACGCCGAGTGCCGCGATGAGAGCGCGAAACGCTTCCGGCTCGGGCTTCTGAACGCCGAGGTCGCCGCTTGCAAGGACCTCGCCCGTGAAGCCGGCGCGCCTCGCCTTTACGACCTGCAGCGGATTCCAGCCGTTACTCAGCACGGCCATCGGCACGCCGCGAGCCTTCAACTCGTCGAGCGTCGCTTTTGCGTCCGGGGCGGGCACGATGAACGACGGCGACCATTTGTAACGCCATGCGCTTGAAGCCGTCGACGTAGTCTTCGTTCGGCGTCACACCGCGTTCGGAGACAAAGTGCCGCACGGCATCTTCGATCGACATTGCACCGCCGCGTTGCGTGACGAGCAAGGCGTCGATCTCCGCGATCTCGTCGGCAAGACTCCCGTGCGGCGCACCGCCGTCTTCAACGATGCGTTCCAGCAGATGCAGGAACGCGACGCGCTCCAGCTTGTTGTCTATGCAGAGCGTGTGATCGATATCGAATCCGACGGCGAATGAACGCTGCGCCATCCGTCCTTACTTCGGCCCCGGACCGAGGATCACGCGAACGAAGTCGTTCGGGCGAACCCACTTCTTCAACACGGCGAGGATGTCGGTGTTCGTCGTAGCCGACTTCACGCTGCGCATCGATCGTCGCCTGATCCAACGGCAGATTCAACTGCGCGTAGTTGAGCAACTGGTTGGCGATGCCGTTGAAGCTTTGCGCGTGAATCGGCACCTCGGATACGAGCATCGTTTTGCCACGGGCAAGATCGTCGGCGCCGATGCCGTTGCGCATCAAGGCATTGAGATCGTTGAACGTGAGCGATTGCGCCGCATTGATCTTGTCCGGATCCGACGCGAACTGAATCTGGAAGCTGCCGCGATTTTTGCGTCCGTCGAGTTCGCTGTAGATCCCGTACACGAGACCGTGCACGTCGCGCACGTCGTGGAACAGAATCGACGTTGCCGAAGCACCGAAAGCGGCATTGGCAACGGCCATTGCCGCCCAATCGGCGTCGCCGCGCGTCAGGCCGTTGGTTTGCGCGAGCTGCACTTGCGACTGAATGCGTGCGGCGTCGGGAACCACGACGTCGGCCGCTTTATTCGGCGGCACCGCCGGCAAGAAGACGTCGGGTTTGACTCCGCCGGCTTTCCAGCCCGCGAAGTATTTTTCGAACGTCGCCTTTGCTTGTTCCGGCGTTACGTCGCCGACCACGACCACCGAGGTCATGTCCGGGCGATAGACGTCGGCGTACCACTTCTTCACCGCGTCCATCGTCACGGCGCCTGCGGTCTGTGGCGTGGCGAAAATCTGTGTGGGGTCGCCGGCCGGATAAAGCGCCTTGTTCAGCGCTACCTGAAAGAGGTAGTCGGGCGAAGTGACCTCGCCTTGAAGCGACTGCACTTCTTGCTGCTGGAGCGTCGCAAAGGCGGCCGACGGAAATGCCGGATGCAATTCTTCATCGGCGAGCAACGCCACGCCGCGGTCGAACTGATCGCTTAGGGTAGTCAGCGAGAACTGCGTGCCGCCTTCGACTTCAGCCGCGATGTCATCGAGCTGCTTGCGAAGCGCGATGCGATCGTACGTCGTCGTTCCGAAAGGCAGCAGCTGTGTGGTGATGTCGGAAACGCCCTGCATTTCCTTCGGCGCTTGGATCTGCTCGTTGGAGTTGATCATGCCCGAAACGACGACGGTGTGCGAAACGTGTTCCGGCACGACGATCAAACGCATGCCGTTCGAAAGCGTCATGTCCGTCGGGTTGGCGCTTTGCTTGGGAACCTGCAGATTCTTGAACGCCGCAATCGCCCATGAAGGCAGCGGATCGTGATGCAGGATCGTCGACCTTGGCGTTTTCTTGGGCGGCCGGCGGCGGGGGGTTCGAGCTGACCTTGCCGAGATTCTTCGGAACCGCTTGCGCGACGATCATGCGATTGAAATCAACGTACTTGCGCAGCACGCGATTCACGTCGTCGACCGTGACGGCTTTGATTTCGGCGAGCTCGGAATCGGGAGACGGTACGGCCTTCGACGGCGACCGCTTCGCTCCACTCGTTCGCGAGCTGCTCGATCGAATTGGCCTTATACTCGTTGTCCGCCACGGCGCGGCGCTTTCGCGACCTCCACGAGGTCGGCCGGCACGCCGTTCTTCTTGTAAGCTTCGATGACCGCGCGCATCGGCGCGATCGCGGTATCCGGTTTCGCGGATGCCGGAATGACGCCGAAAAGCACCGTGCCGGAAGCTTCGGGATGCGAGTCAAGCTGTTGCAGGCCCGCGTATAGCAGTTTGCCCGACGCGACCAGCCCGTATAGATCGGCGCGCTGGTTATCCAGGACCGATTGCAGCACTTGCGTGGCTTCGTAGTCTTTCGCCGTCCAGCCGGGAAAGCGGAATGCCAGGCCGACAATCGTGACCGGCTGATCGCTGTCGACGCGTGATCGTCTTCGACTTCAGCGCTCTGCAGATGCACTGCCGGACGCGCCGGAAGCTTCGCGGCCGGAAACGCCGAGAAGTACTTGCGCACTCCCGCGATCGTCGAGGGCCCGTCGACGTCGCCCGCGATAACGAGCACGGCGTTGTTCGGATGATACCAAGTATTGTAGAACGCGCGAAGTTTCTGCGCGTTGATGACGTGCGCGAAGCCCTGCTGCGTGCCGAGACCATTTTTCGCGTACGGCGATCCGGCGTACAGCGCCGTGGTGCATCGTCCATGAACAAGCGGCAGATCGGGCTCGAATTATCCTGCGTCACTTCTTGGGTGATCGCGCCGCGTTCTCGATGTTCCACTCTTTTTGGCTCAGGAGCGCCCCGCGCATGCGCGACGCCTCCATGCGCAGCAGCAGATCGAGATACTGCGAGGGCGCCGTGAAATAGTATTGCGTGACTTCGGACTGCGTATCGGCGTCGTAGTTGCCGCCGAGCAGCTCGCTGATATCAGAGAGCTGCGATTCGGTAAGCGTCTTCGACTTCCGCGGAACATCATGTGTTCGAGGGCGTGCGCTTGACCGTCGTAGCGTCTGCTCGTTCGAGCCGACGCTTATAATTCAGCATCGTCGTGACAACCGGCGCGAGCGGATCGTCGCACGACGACGACTTGCAGGCCGTTTGGCAACGTCGCACGCGTAACGTCTGCTGCCGCACGCGCCGGCAGCCGCGGTGACTGCCGACGCCAAGGCCAATGGCAAGCAGGGCGAGTAGAAAACGCAACGATCTTCACCCGAGTCGAGCTCCTTCGTCTAATGCCGGGAATTTCCAGGAGAGATTTTGGTGCAGGCCGACAGGCCCTTTAGGAAGATAGAACCAGCGAGCGCGTCGAGGGCTCGCGCGCGAGCACGGCCCGCAGGCCGGCGTGCTCGGCGACACGCAAGCTCCGGATCGGCAGCGACGATGCGTTCCGCTTCCGCCTTGGCTTCGCGATACACGTCGATGTCGGCGATCAAGTCGCCGAGGCGCAGCTCGGCCGCCGCCCGACTGCACCGTGCCCGCGAATTCGCCCGGCCCGCGGATGCGCAGGTCTTCTTCGGCAATCGCGAAGCCGTCGCGTCGATTCGGTAAGGATCGCCAGCCGTTCGCTTTCGGCCGTTCCTCCGGGTACACCAGCAGACAAAACGATTTCGCGGCGCCGCGGCCGACGCGCCCACGAAGCTGATGCAGTTGCGCGAGTCCGTAACGCTGAGCGTCGAGGATCACCATCACGCTCGCGTTCGGGACGTCGACGCCCACTTCCACGACCGTCGTTGCGAGCAGCACGTCCATTTCGCCCCGCGAGAACCGTTCCATGACCTCGTCTTTTTCGCGCGGCGTCATACGGCCGTGCAGCAAGCCGATGCGCAAGTCCGGCAAAACGTCGTTCTTCAACCGTTCGGCCTCGGCAACGACGCTCGTCAGTTCGCTCTCTTCGTCGATCGCGGGCGCAACGACGTACGCCTGATGGCCGCGTTCGACGTTGGCTCGCACGAACTCGTACACCTCGCCCAAGCGGCTGGTGCGAATGGCAAACGTTTCGATCGGCGTGCGTCCCGGCGGCAATTCATCGATAACCGAGAAGTCGAGATCCGCATAGACCGATTGCGCGAGCGTGCGCGGAATCGGCGTGGCCGTCATGTGCAGGGTGTGCGGCGCTATCCCTTTGGCGCGCAAACGCGCGCGTTGTTCGACGCCGAACCGATGCTGCTCGTCGATGAGCGCAAGCCCAAGCCGCTTGAACTCCACGCTTTCCGTGATGAGTGCGTGCGTGCCGACCGCAAGCGCGGCTTCGCCGCTCGCAAGCCGGTCGACGGCGGCATTACGCGAACGCTGCGCCTTGGCTGCCGAACACCGCTTCCACGGCGATCCCGAACGGCAAAAGCAACGGCGCGAGTTTAGCGGCGTGTTGCGAAGCGAGAATCTCGGTGGGCGCCATGAGCGCCGACTGCACGCCGTTGCGCGCGGCGAGCAGCACGGCAGCCGCGGCAACAAGCGTCTTTCCGCTTCCGACGTCGCCTTGCAGTAGGCGGTTCATCGGCACGTCGCGCGTCATGTCTTGCCAAATTTCTCGCGACGACGCGCTGTTGCGCGCCGGTGAGCGGGAACGGCAAGGCGCTTCGAAACTCTTCCAGCAAGCCGGGCGGCACACGTAAGGCGTCGGCATCGTGCTCGCTCTCCGTTCCGCGCGCCGCAACTGCGCGGCCGTGGCGAGGACCAAGAACTCCGAAAAAATGAATCGCTTGCGCGCGGCCTGCGCTTCTTCAGGGGTGCTTGGCGCGTGGATCGACGCGATAAGCATCGCGCAATCCCGGGAACCCATGTGAACTCGCGATCGATGGCGGCAGAGGGTCTTCACCCGCAAGACCGAGCAGTTTAGCAAGATTCTTCTCGACGACGGCGCCGATCTTCCGCGTCGTCAGATCCTTGCTCGCCCGATACACGGGCACCATTTCGCCCTGGTACTCTTCGTCTTCGCCGAGCTGTGCGTAGTGACTCACGTTGACCACCACGCCGCCCAAAGTCCGCTCGACGCGCCCGCGTACGAAGAGCCGCATCCCTACGGTGAACCGGCCGACGACATACCGCTTTCGGCCGATCCACTTCGCCGTGAAATCGCCGCTGTCGTCGCGCATGCGCAATTCGACGATTTCCAAGTCGCGAGCGCGGCGCTCTTTTACGGCAACGACGTGTCCGACTGCATTCTCTTCACCGCCTGTAGCGCCCAGCACCGTTGACGGCGTTGGAAACCGATAATCTTCGTAGCGGAACGGAAGGTAGTCGAGCAAATCTTCCGCGGTTGCGATACCGAGATCGCGAAAGAGCGGAGCGGATTTTGCGCCGACCCCGGCGAGCTCCTCGATCTTCATTCAATGCCCGAGCGGGCGCACAATGTTTCGTAGGCGTGCCGCAAGTTCGGCACCGGAACGTGAAGACGATCGCCGAGTTCGACGATAGCTCCAAGAATCGGATCCAGCTCGAGCGGCCGATGCGCTTCGAGATCTTGCAGCATCGAGGTTTTTACGTCGCTCAGGCGCTCCGCGAGCTTGATCCGCTCTTCGACGTTTACGCCGTTCACCACGTGCAGCGCTCGGCCCACCGCTAGTGATTCCAGCATCAACGTCCGCACGGCCGTCCGGGTCGCGTTGTTTTCGAGCAACGGACGAATCGTGAGGCCGGTGAGCGCGCTCACCGGATTCAATCCAGCATTGTTCGTGAGTTTCAGCCACACGCGTTCGCGGATGTTCGGATCGGCCTCGGCATTCAGACCGGCGGTGCGAAGGACCGACGTCAACTGTGCGACACGATCCGACGACGAGCCGTCGGCTTCACCGAGCAAATAGCGCATGCCGCCGCTTTGGTGGATCTTGCCCGGCTCGACGATGTGGCCGGACACATGCACGACGCCGCCGATCACGGCGGAATCGGGGAATGCCGTTCCGATTTTGCCTTTGGGATCGACCGTGTGCAACGGCGGTGTGCGAAAGAACCAAAACGGGACACCGTTCTGCAGCGTGACGATCGGCGTGTGTGCTTTTGCGAGCGACTGCAGTTGCGGCAGCAGCATCGGCCACTGATGTGCTTTGAACGTGAGCAACGCTACGTCGACCGGGCCGAGATGCCGAAGGTCTTCGGTAGCGCGCACGGGCGCCGTGAACGCGCCGAGATCGCTTGAGACGACCTCGATGCCGCGCCGGCCTATTGCTTCCAGATGCGCACCGCGAGCCACGACGCCGACGTCAACGCCGGCACGGGCCAACGCCGCGGCGATAAATCCGCCAATTGCGCCGGCGCCAATGACCGCTACGCGCATGACGAAAATTCCGAGGCGACGGGCAGATTCGAACTGCCGAATGGGGCTTTTGCAGAGCCCTGCCTTACCACTTGGCTACGTCGCCACAACTGTGCTGCACCCCGTATGGAGCGGGTAGTGGGAATCGAACCCACGCGTCAACCTTGGGAAGGTCGCAGGCTACCATTACATCATACCCGCGAGACCACAGCAGCGCGTTCGATTCGTTTCCCACGCATCAGCTCCTACAAACAATGAGGCCCATCCAAGGAGGCATTCCTTCCTAACAGAAGCTGGGACCGCATGACCTGGGTCTATGCGATTCCGGTTTGGCTTTTTGCCGTCGGAGCCATTCTCACCGCGACGACGCTTGCGTCCGCCGGGCTTTTCTATACCCGGCGCATCTTCCCGCGCCGTGACGAGATAACTCATAACGACGTCGCCGGTGCGATAGTTGCAACGCTCGGAACGATCTTGGCGGTAGTTCTTTCGTTCATGGTTGTGACGGTGTGGCAAGAGTACGATCAAGCCGCCGCGACGGTACAGAACGAAGTGAACGCATTGTGCGATCTCTATCACGACGGCGCGACGCTTCCACAACCGTTCAAAGGGCAGCTGCAAAACGAAATCCGGCGGTACGTGAACGTTACGGTGAATGACGAATGGCCGCTGATGCGTTTCGGCCGGGAGAGCGAGCTCGCGCGGCGCGATGCTTATGACGCGCTCGTCATCGTAGCGTCGTTCAAGCCGCAGAACGAAACGCAACAGGCCATGCAAGCCGACATGATTTCCGTGACACATGCGTTCAACGATGCGCGGCGCTCGCGCCTATTCGCCAACGCACAGATCATTCCGCACATCATGTGGTGGATGCTCTTCTTCATCAGTGCGATCACCATTTCGAGTTCCTATTTTTTCCGGGTCCAGAATTTCCGGGCGCATCTCATCATGACGTGCGCGTTGAGCGCGGTCATCGCCGCGATTCTAGTGTTGATTGCGGAGTTCGATTTGCCGTTTCGGGGCGACATTCAAATTCAACCCCGAGAATTCTCGCATGTAGCCGCCGCAATTGCGGCCGATCCGCCTAACTCAGGATATTCACTGAACGGGCCAAAATCAGGCCGACCGTAACGAACGAAATCAGCGACTCGACGAGCATCAACGTTTTCGCCCAGCGCGAGAGGGGCATCGTGTCCGTTGGGCTGAACGCGAGAGCGTTCGTAAACGACAAGTACACGTAGTCGATGAGCTTCGGTTTCCACTCGGGGTTCACACACGGAAGGCGCCGCTGATCCACCGTCATTTGCGGGAAAAGAAAATCGGCTCGCACAAAATCGCGCGCACTCTCACAACGGGCGCGCACCGCCGGGCCCTTGCCGTCCAATTCATAAAACCATAACGCGAACACGATGACGTTCGACATCCAAATCACCGCGCCGGAGCCGAGCAGGTCGTGCGCCGTGGGGCCGTAATGCTTGGCGTGCTGGTTTACCAAATCGTTGATGAGGTTCACGACCGACGTCACATTGAAGAACATCAGCACGGCAACCAGCGTAATCGTTCCGGCACGAAGCAGGCGTTCGGAGCCCATGCGCAACGGCCCGAAGACTTGCAGCGGAATCAAGAGGACCAGCACGAGCACCGGCGCCGCCCACCAGGGGCCGAACGACAGCTTCGGCGGCAGACGCATATAGAGGATCAACGCGGCTAAAACGGCGATGCCGCCGTGCCATCGTGGCTCGTTTTTCACGGCGCTCGCTTTCGAGGCTTCAGTCACGTTTCTTGCCTTGCTGGAACTCTGCCGGCTTTGCAGTACATATAGGAATTGCTATGGCTACCGATTTTCGAGATGGAAAGACATTCCCGCGACGCGGCCGCCAGCCAATCGGCGAGGCTCTTTGGCTTGCGCGCGTTTACGACAAGGCGCGCGCGAACGCGGCCGGCACGATTCACGACTACATTTACCCGTGTCCTATGGATCAAGGCGTCATGGAGCGCTGGGGGATCACACCGGATCAATTCGACATGGCGATTCAGACGCACGCCACGGACGAATCGATCCATTCCTGGCTTACGGAGCGCACGTCGTCCGATCGAATTCAAGCCGCGAATGACTGGCTCGTCAAAGAGAAGATCGAAAACCTGGACCGGCAAGATTCCGAGGAAGGCCCTTGATGGGCAAGACCATCGAGTTCAGCCGTCCCGACGGCAAAACCGCACCCGGTTACTACGCCGAGCCCGCCTCAGGCGGCTCCAACGCTCCGGGCGTTGTGATGCTCGAAGAGTGGTGGGGCATTACCAATTACATCCGCCGCATGGCGGACGATCTTGCGGCATCGGGCTTCCGCGTTATCGTCCCGGACTTATTTCGCGGGCGCACGGCCGCGCGGGGCGACGAAGCCAATCACCTTATGGAGGGTTTGGACTTCGGCGACGCCGCGAATCAGGACGCTCGAGGAGCCACGCAGTACTTGAAGTCAACGGGCAGTGCGAAGGTCGGCGCCATCGGCTTTTGCATGGGCGGGGCGCTTGCAGTGCTTAGCGCCATGTACGTTCCGGAGCTCGACGCAGCGGTGTCATTTTACGGCTACCCGCCGCCGGAAGCGGGCGATGTGGGCCGCATCAAGATTCCGTTCCAAGGCCATTGGGCAACCGACGACGAGCACTTTCCGATCTCGGGAGCGGAACGCATCGAAGCGCGCTTGAAAGAAGCCGGCACGCCGCACGAATTCCATCATTACAATGCAAAGCACGCGTTCCACAATCCAAATCAGCCGGGTCAGTCTGGCTTGGGCCACTATCACGAAGAGTATGCAAAACTTGCTTGGCGCCGTGCCATCGAGTTTCTCTCGAAGAACTTAAAATAAAAGAAGCCCCGCATTCGCGGGGCTTCTTTCTTTCTCGATCGACTTATTTCTCGAAGAGCGTTCCGGCGTTGAGCGGCGCGCTTCGTAATGCGCCTTGTTCAAGCCCCCACTTCTTCAACAGCTTCTGATACGTGCCGTCGGCGATCACGGAGTGCATGGCGTCGACGAGCCGGCCGCGCAGCGCGGCGTTTCCTTTCTTGACGGCAATGCCGTATGGGACCAGGGCGAACTGGCGTCCCGCAACTTCGTATTTCTCCCCGCCGGACGCCGTCTTTGCCAGGTAGGCGACGACCGGATAATCGGTCACGTGCACGTCGGACTTGCCCGCGCGAAATGCCGTAAAGCCTTCATCGTCGGTTTTGAAGCTCACGATCGAAATGGGCGCCAAGTGCACGGCTTCGCAGCGCTTGGACTGCGCCTCTAGGTCCGTCTCTTGCGACGTGCCTTTCTGCACGTCGACTTTCAACCCGCAGAGTGCGCGGAGATCGAAAACATGTTTGGGATTACCGGCCGGGACCAACATGCCGCTGCCGGCGAGCAGATAATCGACGAAGTCGACTTGCTTCTCGCGAGCGCGCGTGTCGGAGATGGCGGAGATTCCAAGGTCGATTTGTCCGTGAGCGACGTCGCCGAGGAGCGAATCAAATTGGTGGTTTTTGATGGAGACGGCCGTTCCGAGCTTCGCGCTCAGCGCGTGCGCGAGATCGATATCGAAGCCTTGCATCTGATGTGCCGAGCCGTAAAACTCAAGCGGCGCGTACGACACGTCCGAGCCGACATTCAACGGGGCCGCCGTGGCGGGCAGCGCCGCGAGTGCGGTCGAGGCGACCAGCGCCGGAACAAAAACAAAACGAAAGAAGCGACCGAACAATGCTGTCCCTTTCACAATCGATGACCCGCCAATCGAATTATCGGCTGCCTGGCCTCTAGATTCAACGCCGATCCGCATTCTCGTGCGTTCGCGCATGGTCTTTCCGGACTACGCCGGCCACTCCAATGCAAAAGCCCGGGAGCAATTTACGCTTCCGGGCTTTCCCGAAGTGGTGCCAAGGGCCGGAATCGAACCGGCGACACCGCACTTTTCAGGCGCGTGCTCTACCGACTGAGCTACCTTGGCATATTTCACCGAGCCCTACGCCTCGGACGCCGCCGTCCCGGGTGAAAACAGCACGAACTTCCTGTTCGTGCCCTCGAGAACGAGCGTTCGTCACCGGGCGACCGCGCTGGGTTCGATAAGGGGGGGTCAGGACCTTTCTGAGAAACGGAATTCCGTGAACACGTTGGACGCTTTTGACGCCGTCGATATTCGCGTAGGGACTATTGTCGCAGCCGAGCCTTTTCTGAAAGCTCGAAAGCCCGCTTATCAACTTACGATAGATTTCGGCGGCGAGATCGGTGTACGCCGGTCCAGCGCGCAAATAACGCAGCGTTATGATTGCGCGGATCTCGTCGGACGGCGCGTTCTTGGTGTCATCAATTTCCCGCCGAAACGCATCGCTGATTTCACGAGCGATGTTCTGGTTTTGGGCGTGGACGACCCCGAAGGAAACGTCGTGCTGATTCGGCCGGATTTTGACGATGTCCCGAACGGCGTTCGTCTCTACTAGACGCCGAGCTTCTCTTCCAGCCACGTAATCCGATCGGCATATGCGGCGGGCGTTGCGAGTGAATGATCGACCTCGTACAACGCCATCGCACGCGGGAGCGGCGCGGCATTGAAGAACGCGAAGGCGCGGTCCCGCGCGATGTACTTATCGCGCGCGCTAAACTGGAAGTAGAATGCGCGCGCTTTTGAACGCGTAAGGTACGGAAGAGGATCGAGCGGTTTCATTTCTTCGACGTAGCCTTGCACGTTTGCCGGTTTGGCACCGAGCAAATACCATTCCGAGAACGAGGTAGTGCCGGCCATCAAGACGTAGATTTTCGCTCGCGAATCGACGCCGGAGAGCACCGCTCCGTACATCGAGCCGAAGTCGTGCCCTACATACGCGATGCGATCTTTGGCAATATTCCGTTGCGCAAGCAGCACGTCAAGCGAACGACGAAGATCGACGACTTGAGTGACGGAGTTGGCGTAGTCGGTGCGGGTCGTGCGGCCCTTGTCGAACCAATTCGGCGCCGACCACATCGCATCGATGAGCAAAGACGTCACGCCGCGGTGCGCAAGCGTCACCGCGTCTTTTTCGAATTCCGTGTGATTTGTCGTCGCGGGATCGCCAAGCCAGTGCACCCACAGCACCCCCGGATGCGGATCGTTGCCCGCACCTTGGATGATATTGCCCGTTACGCGATGCGTCTTGGATGTGAAGGAAATCGCGCGCACTGCAATACCCTCGCGTGTAGTCGTGCTTCCGTAGCTGATATTCAGCGGCGCATCGGCGCTATAGCTGAATGCGCTCGCATCCAACGGCGCACTTGGCGCCGGCGAAGCGGCCAACGCAAATAGAAGGGCGGCTAAGGTGAACGATCGGACCATCACATACTCCTCGCGGCGCGTTACGATTGAAACTCCACGGTGAAGAGATACGAACCGCCGGCCGGTTCGCAATCGCGAATCTCAGCGCGATAGCGTGATAGTTTCGCAGCCGCGAGAGCCGAGCGATCCAATAAGACGTTCCCGGCCGAGCGATAGATGGCTGCATCTGTCACATTTCCGGCAGCATCGAGCGTTACGCGAACCTGAGCGACGGCACTCTCGCCTTCGAAACCGTCGGGCACCGTTGCTGAAACGGGGTCGGTTGCAACAGCGGGCGCAAACGGCGTTGAACACGAGGGCTTTGGGATTGCCGTTGCGGCCGGCGCCGCGCTCGCCGCCGGACCAGGCGCTGAAAGCCCTTCTGAAAGCGGGGCTTTCGCAACAACAGGTGATTCTGTGGGCGCGTCAGGACGATTCTTCGTCGCGATCAAACGTGGATGAAACGGCGCAGTCTTGTGCGCTCGAGCAGCATGCACGGCAACTTGTGGTTTCATCGGTGGCGGCGGAGTTGGCTTCGGTGCAGGCGGCGGCTGTCGTTTTATGATGTAGATGTGTGTCGGAGGCCGCTCTTCGTGCGCAGCAATGGCCGGCATCGGCCGAACGGCAATGGCGAACGCAAAATGCACGCACGCCGAAAGTCCGAGGGCAGAAACCAAAAGACGATTTGCGCGTACCTTCATGCACGTGCAATGAACGAACGCGTAAAGCCGTGACGGACTTACTTATACGACGATCCCCGGTAAAATATTGACATGGAGGCCGTGATGGTAATATCCTGGCCTCTTATGTTTTCAGACGACGACAAGCGTTACGTCCGGCGTGGAGACCCGGATAACGCGTTCAAAGACGGCGAAGCGGTGTGGACCAACTGCGCCTGCTGCGGAGAAACGCTATTGATTCCGCCGGACTGGGAACCGTTCTGCGGCGGAACAATTAGCAGTTGCCTCCGTTATTTCAATTAGACCAGAGCTGGAAATCGACACACCCGTCGAAGCTGCCCACGGCAATGGTGAGCTGTTCACCGGCGAATATGTCCACGGCGACACGGCCGCAATACAACTCGCCAAACGGGTAGACGGCGTCTCCAATCTAGTGAAGCGCAATCCTACCGGTTATCGTTGGCAAGTCATCATGTGGTGCACGAACGACCGTCATTGCCCGGCAGTCGAGCGCGAAAATGGTGGGCCCACATATCCGGTGCGAGTGGTTTGCTATTGCGACGTCGATGCAAATGCGCCATCCGGCTGGTTCATTGAGGCCAACCTCCAGCGTAAGAACGCACGCGCCATCACGGTAATGCGCAACTCCGCAAGCGGTATGGATTTACTGAGTGAGCCTGTTCCAGACACGTATGCGAGTAGAATCCTATACCAAAGAAGCCCGGGACCTGACGTCCGGGTTTCTTCATTAGGGAAACGAAGAGAGCGAGTTACACGACCGTGGCGGCCGGTAGGCCACTGGACAAAGCGACGCTGACTTCGGCGTACTCGTTTTCGCAAATGCCGGCTGTAAGGGGTTCGAGAAACTCTCGCACGCGCGCTACAGACGGCGCCTCCCAAAGACAAATGGTTGTGGAGCGATCTGCATTGCTGATGGATTGTGGTAAGCGCAAATCGGAAGGGAGTTGACCGGCAGTGCCGCCGGCCATTTCAAAGAAACGATCGGGGTCGCTAATGCGATGGATCACAGAAACGAACATGATGCACCTCTCTTGAGCGCATTACTAGGCAGGCTGCTAGTATAGAACAAAAATGCCCCGGCACAAAGGTACCGGGGATTTTCAAATGGCGCGCTGGTGAGGCATGGAGCCCATGACTTCCGCCGTGACAGGGCGGCCTACTTTGTTTTCTTCAACATCTCGCATGGAGGGCCGTACACGTCAAAAACGGTTTCGCCAATAGCGCGACCGTAGTGCGGCTCGGCGTCGAGCCCTTGCATAACGGAACCGAAAGACAAAACCTTCTCGGCTGATTTGCTATGACGCTTGCTAAAACCGATGACGAGTGTTCCGCTAAGCACCGTGTAAATGTTATACGTTTTGTTTACGTGCCACGGGTAAACGAACCCGTCGGGGAACTTCTCTCGCACGAGCTCACCGCATTTATCGCTATCCTTCCCGTGAAGAACCGCGTAGAAAGCGCCGGGAGGCGCGCCATTAGTCCTGTCGGGAATCCAGTGCAAGTCTTGGGGCAACGTATATGTGGTTTCCGCCGCGATTGCAACACCGGCGGCGCTCCATATTGAAAGTGCGAGAAGCGCGACTAGCGCTATCCGCCCAAGCATCATAAGATGGTCTCCTCTGAGCCAACGACCCGCTCATGTCAACGTTGCGCACCCTCAATCTCCGTCCTTAGTACGGTACCTCGGTGCAATGACCAGCGCCTGTGAGGAGACAAAAACAAAGGAGTCCCGGTACGTTTATAACCGGAACTCCTTAGAATGGCGACGCTGGTGGGGCTCGAACCCATGACCTCCGCCGTGACAGGGCGGCGCTCTAACCAACTGAGCTACAGCGCCATCGCCATCTTGCTCGTGTGACGTCGTTTCGCCACAAGGCGAGAGTGTACCCTACCGAAGGCGCTCGGTCAAGCGCAAAGAACCACTCCACGATGAAACGAGGAACCCTTCTGCTCCTCGCGAGCCTGTGTGTGCTGACAGCGTGCGTGCGCGTCCCGCCCGCGGTTGTCGCGGCGCAGCACCGCGAGTTCAGCGCGTTGGAAGCTTGCATGGCGAAGGTCAGGCAGCCGAAGCTTCCAGTGTCACCGGCTAACATGGAAATGCTGCGCCGGTACGGCGCCGAGCTGAATCTTTGTACGAAGCGCCGGGGCATCCCGAACTCGATCGAGCCAATTCTCAAAGTCGGACTGGACGGCAAGCAAACCCTCGAGAGATCCGAATGAATGCCGGCGATCGGTTATAAAGAAGGAAAGCCCGGTAAGGCTTTCCTCTTTTTCGAAATGGTGGGCACGGTTGGGATTGAACCAACGACCCCCCGCGTGTGAAGCGGATGCTCTCCCACTGAGCTACGCGCCCGAAAGCCGCCGAGCGGCACGGAGTTGGACAAACGGGAGTTTATCGTATCCTGCGCATGTTGTCCAGCGCGTACGGTAGAATCGAGCTGGCCATGCTCGAAGGCTTTCCGCTGGTATCCCGTTTCACCATCCCGTTCTCCGACGTCGACATGATGCAGCATGTGAACAACGTGGCATATATTCGCTGGTGTGAAATGGTGCGTGCCGAATACTTCGCGCGCGTGATGCAAACGCCGATCAACGGTGACATGGGCATGATCCAGGCCACCATCAATTTCACCTACGAACGCGAACTGCAGTATCGGGAAGAAATCGCAATCGGCGTGAAGATTTCGCGCGTCGGCGGCAAGTCGTGGGACTTCTATTACGAGATTTGGAGCAACACAAAGAACCGGCGAGCGGCCTATGGCGTCACGACCGTCGTGGCCTATGACTTTGTGAATCACACGACTATTCCAATTCCGGAACGCTGGCGGGAAGCAATCGCGGCGTTCGAAGCGGGGCCGCAGCAGCTCTTCATATGATGCCGGTTGCGTTGGTCCTCGCAGCGGTGGTTGGAACAACGCCTTTCAGCGCGCACCGGCCGGTCGCGACGAGCGCACCGCTGGCGCAGGCGCGCTTCGATACGGCACTCACCGAACTCTACGCCTACGCCGGCGCGAGCGCTGCCGTCGATTTCGATGCGGCAGCACTCAGCGACCCGCATCTTGCGATCGCGTATTGGGGCAAAGCGTTGGCCGACGGCAGCGATTTAAATGACAGCCTCACCGAAGACCGCTTCGCCCGTGCCCAAGCCGACGTCACGAAGGCGCAAGCTCTCGAACCCGATGCCTCAGCCGACGATCGTGCACTCATCGATGCAGTCGCAAAACGGTACGCCGGCACGTTCGCCGATCGCCAGAACGACGAACTTGCCTACGAGGATGCAATGCGGGCGTACATCGCCTCGCATCCAAGCGACGACGATGCCGCGATGCTCTTCGTAGAAGCGCTGCTCGAACGCAAAGGCATGCATTGGAACGCCGACGGCACGCCGCAGGGCGATTCGAGCGCCGAGCTTCTGCGCACGATGCAGACGGTGCTCGCGCGTTCACCGCAGCAGCTCATGGCGAACCATCTCTGCATTCATCTCTACGACAACGCACCGGACCGAACGCCGGCCATCCCGTGCGCGCAACGCCTCGACGCACTGACGTTCGCGCCTGAAGACGAACACCTCGCCCATATGCCGGCCCACTTATGGCTCGAAATCGGCGACGGTCGCAGCGCCGACGCCTCAAGCGAACGCGCGTGGGATTTGCATCCCGAGCACTACGCGCAGCACGATGCATTTGTGGGCCTGCTTGCTGCCGTCTACAGCGGCGACGATCAGCGCCTCGCTCTCTGGGCGACGCGCTATAAGATGTTCAGCGACCCCACAACGGTACTTCAACTGGGCGGAGCGCGTCCGGACAACGTCGCGATTCGTAACGCGCAACGCGACGAACGCGCCGGCAAAATCGATGATGCGGCTAAAGAATTAACCGCGGCGATCGCCTATCAGCGGCAGTATTTCACCTCGGAATTTCAGCCGGTGTACCCCGCCGACGAACGCCTCGGCGCGCTCTACTTCCGTGCCGGCCGCTACGACGACGCAAACGCCGCGTTCACCGATGCCTTGCAGCGTCGTCCGTCCGACCCGCGCTTGCTCTTCGGTATGGCGCAAACACTCGAGCGCGAGGGCCGCGCCGATGAAGCGGCCGTCTACGACGCAAAGTTCCATGCGGCTTGGGCCGGCGGGAACCTTACGATGAACGACTTCTAGGGTAAACTAAACGTATGATCGTCAGCATCCAGCGGGAACTGGGCGCCGGCGGCCTCTCCGTTGGTGAGGCCGTAGCCGCCGAGCTTGGTGCGACGCTGCTCGACGAGCGAACGATCATCGAACGCCTGGCAGAACGCGGCGGATTTTCGGCCGACTATCTCGAGCGCATCGATGAACGGCCGCCGACGTTTGCCACTTCGTTCATGAGCGATCTCGCTCGCGCAACGGCACTCGTTCAAGCGATGGAGTGGCGCTCGACCGAACACACGGTCCTCGATGAAATTCGCAGCCTCGTCCTGGATGAAGCCGAGCGCGGACACGTAGTCCTCATCGGCCACGGCGGACGACTGCTGCTCACGGGATCGAATGCCGCGCAGAATCTCTTCGCGATTTTCTTGCACGCACGTAAGGCATGGCGCGTTCAACAGGTGATGCGGCGCTTTGATTGGACCGAGGAACAAGCCGCAGAGCGGATCCGCCGGACCGACGAGCTACGTCGTAAATATCTGCAGCATTTCTTCGCGTGCGATCTCTACGATGCGCGCAAGTACGACTTGGTGATCGATACCGAACGCGTCGGCATCGAGGCCGCGAAACAGATCGCGACCTCGGCGCTGCGCGGCATGCTTAGCCCAGTGTAAAGGCGACGACTTCGTTGGCTTTGGAGTCGTTTGTCCAGAAGCGTGTGCCGTCGTGCGATAAGGAAATCGCCGCAAAAGGAACGGCGGCGACGGGATCGACTCCGCTTCGATCGGCGCTCACGCGGCCGATATGACAGCCGCCTTCGCGAGCGCCGTACCACAGAGAAACATAAAGCCGGCCGTCGTGCCACGTGATGCCCAGAATCTGTGCGTGAGCAGGAATTTCGCTCGCCACGTTTCCGTGAATATCGAGTTCCAGAATCCGTTTGTTATAGCGCTGGCTGAGCCACAAACACTCGCCGTCGTAGGCGACAAACGAACCGGTATCGTCCGGGCACGCGAGCCGGTCTTTGTCTTTGAATCCATGTCCCGGAATGTAGCGCCGGATAAATCGATGGTCTTCTTCGCCTTCACCCAAAACGAACCGTAACTCGTCTCCGAGACTCACGGCACTCACCGGTTTGCCCGGCGCGTCGGTTTCTTCGAAGACGGTGAAATGCGTGCGATCGAGGCCGTAGATACGCTGCGATTCCCACGAGCCGATCCAAATGTTTTCGCCGTCGCAAGCCAGTGCTTGCGGAGCCGGCGCCGGCGATGGAACGCGTAAGAGCTCTTCTATTTTCGTCGCTTGTTGCATCGAACGGCCTTCGACCGCGCGTCGCCGGGTGCTTGCCGCTCATGCACCCGGCTCCTTGCGGTTCGAATGTTACACATTCTGGGTCCCGCGCAATACCGCTGCGAGCTCGGCCAGCCGCTCGCTCAACATTTGCGCGACGTTTGCTAAGTGCATGCGCACGCCGGTACTTCGACCGTCTTCCGCGAGCCGCGCTAAGCGGCTGCGATCGGCGGATGCATGTACCTCGTCTTGACGCGCGCGGATTTCGGATTCGTACCAAAAGTCCACGATTGCCTCGTATACAGTCTCGAGTTGAAATGAGTCAAAAAAGAACAAGACCCCCGGCGAAATCGCCGGAGGCCTTCAACAGAAGCGGGGAAGCGACGGCGCTAAGCCGGCCCGCTAGTGCAAAGAACTCGTACGGCGATGGCCCCGCGCGAAGGTGACGCGATGCGCGTGGTTTGCGACCAAAGTGTATTCGGATTCATCGTGTCTCCTTTCTCAAATGGGCGGCGGAGTTGAAACGTCCGACAACAGTAGCACGCGTGTAATGAAGGTGTCAAACGCGCGCACAGAGTACCCTTTGACGGCCTCGGAGCGCTCTGCTATACTCCGGGGGTTGTCCCGGACGCGAGTGCGTGTAGCTCAGTGGGAGAGCACCACCTTGACACGGTGGGGGTCGTAGGTTCAATCCCTACCACGCACACCATTTACAAGAGCCTCGATCTTTTTGGATCGAGGTTTTCTATTACTCGCAGTCGTCGCATGCCTAGATAGGAAATCAGCGTCGACGCTTGCGCCGTTCGATCAACCGATCGCGGTAGGGCGTCCGGCAATTCCGCACTAGGGGTCACAATGCGACCACGCCGGATCCGCAAGCGGCGGCAGTTCGACCGGTTCGCTCGACGAGCCGGTCCACTGCGGCCGAACGAGGCCACTTGACTCCAAGCGCGCGGCGATAGCCGCAAAATCCGACAGCCTCATCGTGCAATCGATGCCGCCGCATCCGTCGAAATAGACGGGCGCGCTTGCGGTTCCATCTTGCAATTGCACGTTGCTGCGTAACTGCGCGAGCGTCTGGTACACGAACCGCAACCGAACTTGCAGCGAATTATCACCGGCGCGCAATAAGTCGAAGACAAGCGCGCCGCCGGGCGGGGCGTCGTTCGGGACGTATCCATCGCTCAAGCGCCAATGAGCGCCCAGAATACCGGCAAGGTTGGCAATATTTCCGTCGTGGCCAACGATGAGCGCCATGGCGTACACCATGACGCGTCAACACGACCGAAAAAACCGGCTTTACCGCCGCATCGACGTGCGCATACGTCGCACAAAGCATAACCAGAAGCACCGCAACAAGCCGAATCGTGCGCGCCATTTCGGCGGAATCGACGGTGCTTCCGTTTCGGGTTCGCCTTAATGCTTGTTAACGCTTACGGCAGCATGGCATTGGCAGTCTGCGCCAGAATGCCGATCTCGAAAAAGCTCTTGCGGAGGAGACTCTTGAATGAAACGCACCGCCGCTTCAATCTTATGCGCGCTTATGGTAATGTCGAATTCGCAGCCCTTGCTCGCTGACGTGGCGCCGTCGGCGGCACCGGCGAACGTTCCGCAAGCCGATGCAGCGCTCGTCGCGCTTATTCAGAAGCGCATAAAGCACGTTTTTGTCATCTATCAAGAGAATCGTTCGTTCGATTCCTACTTCGGCTCATTCCCTGGGGCCGAGAATCTCGCCTCGCCACTTGCTCAGACCAACGGGTTCAAGCAGTTCGATCGCATTGGCAAACAATGGGTCACGCCGTTCCGGATCGCGGCAAGCGATACCGCCGATGCCAACCACGCGCGGCCCTCGCTAATCGCTAAAGCGGATGGCGGCCGGATGGATCAGTTCATCGAAAACGAGGAAGCAACGGCGCTCCAACGCGGGATTACGCCGGCAAACGCGCAGCGGCTCGGACTTCTTACCATGTCCCATGAAGATTGCGAGACGATCCCGTACCTGTGGAAGTACGCGCACGAATTTGCGCTTTTCGACCATTTCTTTCAGGCGATGTACTCGCCGTCGACACCGGGAAACATTGATTTGATCGCAGCGCAAACCGGGCAAACGCAATGGAAGCGCCACCCGCAAGAGGCTGAACCGTCATCGGACAACGTCGCGGGCGTACCGGTAATTAACGACCTGTATCCGCACTTCGGCCCCTATCCGGGCGCGCCGCCCGCTGCCGCCCGCGTGCAAGACGATCTAACTTTCGCGACCCTTTTCCTAACGCTCTCCGGCCAACAAGCCACAAACGCCGTTGCCGATAACGACGACGTGAAAGACGATGTTTCGACGCTCGCAAAAATGGGTCAGCCGGCCGTTCCCTGGGGTTGGTATCAGGAAGGCTTCAAGGACGGCGCGCCCGACAACGCCTATGTAACGCATCACAACGCGCTGCAATACTTCGGATATCTGCGCAATAATAACTATTTTTGGTCCGGCGTTCACGATATAACCGAGCTGCTTCCCGCGATAACAAATGGCGCACTTGGCGATCGTGGTGTGATTTTTGCTAAGGGCGGATACCAGGATCCGTTCGGTTTTGAAGCCGGCAAATCGCGATCCGCAAATTCAAAAGACGTTTGCCGGAGACGACGATCACCCCGGCTACTCGGACTCGCAAGTTTCGGAAGCCTATGTTGCGACGCTCGTTAACGCCATCGCAAAGAGCAAATACTGGGACGACTCACTTATTCTGATTACTTGGGACGATTCCGAAGGCTTCTACGACCACGTTTCGCCGCCCATTTTCGAAGAGTGTCCTGACGGTCATCCTTGCGGCGACGGTCCTCGCGTTCCGGCGATCGTCATTTCGCCGTTCGCGAAGGATCATGCAGTCGTGTCGCAAGCAGCAGACCATACGTCTTTTGCAAAATTGCTCGGCCGCGTTTTCAATCTGCCGGCGCTAGCATCACTGCCTGATGAGGCGCGCTATCTTCCCGAAGGTCCGCGAGATTTAGACCCGCGGATCGCCGACCTTACAAGCGCTCTCGACGTGGAACGCCTGAGCGGCACAAAACTTCCCATCTCAAAGACCGCTGCGCTGATTGACAAGCCGTCCTCCCCGCCCTCCATCGGTTGTTCGGATATCGGCGTCACGCCGGTGCCGATTCCGGGTGAAGCGTCGCCGCCGCCCGGCTTCGATCCGCTGTTAAGCAGCCCTTAACGCTTCGCGCAGGCCAAGCCGACACCAATCGCCGAAACGGCCTCCGGTATGCCCGAAGCCACGCACGTCCACGAAACCTCGCTCGCAGAGCTGAGGCACACGGCGGCCCACGTCCTAGCCTATGCCGTTCAGGATCTTTTCCCGGAGGCCAAACCAACCATCGGCCCCTCCATTGAAAACGGATTCTATTACGACTTTGACCGCGGCGAACCGTTCACGCCCGAGGATCTAGAGCGCCTCGAGAAGCGCATGAACGAAATCGTCAAGGCGAACTATGAAATGACCGGCCGGCAAGTGACGCGAACCGAGGCTATCGAGCGCTTCAAAGGCAATCCTTATAAGGAAGAACTCGCCCGCGACATTCCCGAGGGCGAGCCGATTACGCTCTACACGATCGGCGACTTCACCGACCTTTGCCGCGGCGGGCATGCGCATACCACGGGCGAGATCGGCGCGGTCAAGCTGATGAACGTTGCGGGCGCCTACTGGCGCGGCGACGAGCACAACGCGATGCTGCAACGCATCTATGGGACGGCGTGGTACACGCAACCCGAACTGGATGCGTATTTGCTGCAAATCGAAGAAGCGCTCAAGCGGGATCATCGCAAGCTCGGCGTGGAGCTCGATCTGTTCTCCATCGAGGAAGATGCGGGCGGCGGACTCGTGTTCTGGCATCCGAAGGGCGCGATCGTCCGCGGCATCGTCGAGGAGTTCATTCGCGAAGGCCTGCGCGAGCGCGGATATCAACCCGTTGTAACGCCGCACGTCGTCAGCGAAAAGCTCTACGAAATTTCCGGCCACCTAGAAAATTATGCGCACGGCATGTTCGGCCCGCTTGAAGTCGAGGAACAGCGCTTCCGGCTCAAGCCGATGAACTGCCCCGGCCACATTCTCATTTATCGCAGCCGCCTCCATAGTTACCGCGAACTTCCCATTCGCTTTAGCGAATTCGGCACGGTGTACCGGTTCGAACGTTCCGGCGTATTGCATGGGCTTACGCGCGTGCGCGGCTTTACGCAAGACGATGCGCATTTATTTTGCACCCCCGATCAGCTGCAAGCTGAATTCGAGCAAACGCTCGACGAAGCGCTGCGCCTAATGAACGCCTTCGGCTTCGAAGAGTTCGAGTATTTTCTTTCGACGCGCGAACCGCATCTGCGTACCGATACGGATCCCATTGCGGAAGATGCGATTCGCAAAGCGCTCGAGAAGTACAATTTGCCGTTCTCAATCGACGCGGGCGGCGGCGCATTCTACGGTCCGAAGCTCGACATCAACGTGCGCGACGCAATCGGCCGAAAATGGCAGCTCGGCACCGTGCAGGTCGACTTCATTCTTCCGCAACGTTTCGACTTGAAGTATCGCGGCAGCGACGGCGTGGATCACACGCCGGTGATGATTCACCGCGCGCTGGCCGGCTCCATGGAACGCTTCTTCGCCATTCTCGTAGAGCACTACGGCGGCAACTTCCCGGCATGGCTTGCACCCGTGCAAGCGGTCCTTGCCCCGATTTCGGAACATCAACTCGAGTACGCGCGCGAGGTTGCCGCTAAGCTCGAGGGTATGAACTTCCGCGTACACGTGGATGAAAGCAATGAAAAGCTCGGATATAAGATCCGCCACTGGAAGACGCAGAAAATTCCGTACATTCTCGTCGTCGGTAAACAAGAAGCGGCCGACGGCACCGTCAACGTAAACGAGCGCGGCACGGAAGAAAAGCGCACCGTCAGCGTTGCCACATTCGCTGAAGAACTCGAACGAAAGGTCGCTGCGAAACAATGAGATCATCCCTGCGAATCGGGTTCGCAGTCGCTGCCTTTGGTCTAGCGCTTGGAGCCTGCCAAGGAAGTTTTGGAAGCGGCGGCACGGCGGCTCCTGGCGGCATGAATCCGCCAGTCAACGGACCGGCACAGGGTCAAATGAATCCCTCGCCCGCTGCCGACGTGACGGTTAACCCGCAGGCAAGCGGCGAACCGGAACAAACCGCAACGCATTCGTTCGCGCAAGCGAATAAGGGATTGAAGTGTCCGGATCAAGCGGGCTATTCGTGCACGTTGTATTTCAACATGACGGATGCCGAATTGGCGGCGCTCGATGCGACGCCGTCGCCGTCGCCAGGTAAGCACGGAAACAAGGCAACGCCGACCCCGTCTCCAACACCGACGCCCACACCGACCCCGACGCCGGAATCATCGGCAAGTCCGTCGGCGTCACCGTCCTCTTCGCCAACGCCTTCGAGCGCACAGATGAACATCGCGTTCACCGTATCGCCGCAAGACGCGCCTGCGATGGCCAACCCGGATCCGAAGGGCCCGCCGGTGGTTGCGCTTGTCGCATTGCGTTTGACGACGACCGACAACGTAGTGTTCCAAGGAAACGCGAGCGCGCGCTTTACGCTTCCGAAAGAGCAGATTACCAAGGGACGCGGATTCGCAATTCAACTCTTCCATGAAACGGTCAAGAAGAACAAAAAGCCGGCCGACAACTTCGTTGGTTCGTACAAGGAATCGCAGCTTCTCGATCAGACCCTAAGCTTCACGTTCAACGCGCCGAAGCTGGCGGTGAAGAAAGGCGAGACGTGGCTCGTCGTTTTGTACGGCGACCGCCTTGCATCGCCGTCACCCAATCCGAGCGCATCCGAATTGCCGGCCGGAAATCCCGCCATGCCGGGCGAGAATCCGGCAATGCCGGGAACGGAACCGTCACCGGATGCATCTGCTGCGACACCATCGAGCCCACCGAGCACCAAGCCGTAAATGACGGCGTCCGCCTGGAAAACGTTCGTCGCGAGTTTTCTCGGGTGGACGCTCGATGCGTTTGATTTCTTCTTAGTCATCGTCGTCGTGCCGCATCTCGCGGCCGACTTCCATCGTTCGGTCGTGGAGGTGGCGTTTGCCGTCACGTTGACGCTCGCGTTGCGCCCCGTGGGTGCGATCGTTTTCGGCTGGTTCGCGGACCGTTACGGACGTCGCGTTCCGCTGATGGTCGATATCGCGCTCTACTCACTCATCGAACTTTTGACCGCGTTTTCACCGAACTTCGCGGTCTTTTTAGTTCTGCGCGCGGTCTTCGGTATCGCGATGGGCGGAGAATGGGGCCTTGGCGCTGCGCTCGCCATGGAGTCGCTTCCCGCGAAGCGGCGCGGCTTGTTCTCGGGCATTCTGCAAGAGGGTTATGCCGTAGGAAATCTCTTGGCGGGCCTCGCGTTTTGGTTCTTATTCGAAAGAATCGGTTGGCGTGGCATGTTCATCGTCGGGGCCTTGCCCGCGTTTCTCATTTTCTTCATCCGCACGAGCGTCCCGGAATCGCCCGCGTGGCAAGCGCATGCGAGCGAGCGCCTCGGAATGCAGGGCGATGTCCTGCTCGCGTCGCTCAAGCGATACTTGCCGCTGTTTCTCTACGGCATGTTCTTCATGGCCGCGTTCAACTTCATGTCGCACGGAACGCAAGACCCTTACGCCACGTTCCTTACGAAGCAACATGGCTTTACGCCGGCAACCGTGGGCTACATCAATACCATCGCCTCGATCGGTGCGATTGCGGGCGGCATCTTCTTCGGTTGGCTATCGCAACGCCTCGGCCGCCGCATTTGCATCATCGCATGCGCGGTCTTGGGCTTAGTGGTGATTCCGCTCTGGGCATTCAGCAGCACGATTTCGACGCTGGCGCTCGGCGGTTTCGTGATGCAATTCATGGTGCAAGGCGCATGGGGCATTATCCCCGCGCACCTCAACGAAATTGCCCCGCCACTTGCACGGGGAACGTTCCCCGGCTTCGTTTATCAGCTCGGCAACCTCATCGCATCCGGCACCCTGCAAATTATCGCGGCGCTCGCCGCCGGCCGTTTCGCGATGGCGAACGGCGCCGCCGACTATGCTCGCGCAATGTCCACGTTCATGGAGTTCGTTTTCGCCGGCGTCATCATCATGACGCTCCTCGGCTTCTTCGTCCGCGAAGAACGCCGCGACATCTCCTTCACCGCTTCCGAATAGCTATTCCGTCATGGCCGTCAAAGCTTGGATGCGCCGAAAAGCTTACGATGATGCGAATAAAAAGCGCAGATGGTATTCGACGGATTCGCCGGGCTGAAGCATCGGCAGCGTTCCGGCAGTGCGCGCGGCGATGCGTCCTTGAATCGTCGGGCAGTTTGCGGGCTCAACGGCGAGCACGTAAATACGCGGTGCCAGCATTCGCCAAGAGAAACATGCGGGCAGCTCCTCGGGCCGAAATTGCACCGTAAAACCGCGTTGAAGCGAAGCATTACCAATGCCGGCCGCAGCCCATCCGCCGGCCTCGGCAATCGGCGCATGAATGTAGACTTGCTCCTTAAAACCGGATGCCGGAGGCGCGCCGCGGTTCCAATCCGGCAGGCCCGCTTGCGCTTCTGCATCGCGAGCTCGCATCGACGATTGCGACACGAACACTTCAGCACTTTCGTCGACTAATGGATAACCGGCATTGCAATGATAGAGCAGCATGTGCGGCACGGCGGTCGCTCCTTCATTGATCACGACGTCATGCAGCGACAGCGTGTTTCCCGTAAGCGGCGCTCGCCACGTCCGCTCGAGCCGTAACGATTCGCCAAACATGCGCGCTTGCGTTACGACGCCGGCCAATTCGAGGAACGGTTCCGGCGCGTCCAAAATCGTCGCGAGTCGTTATTTCTTCGGCGGCGATATGGTTTACGTGTCCGTGCGGGCCCCACGTTCCGAACTCGTCGCTTCCAGCCGGCCCAAAGGCTTCGAGGCCGCACGTGGTTAAGAGGCCGCCGAAAAAGCGGCGTTGGAATTCGTCTTCGGATAGCGTTCCGGGATGAGCGGGCAGGATGCCGCCGGCACCGTGCCATACGAGCGGTACGCCGAGAAACGAGCAGTGGGCGATATCCATCGCGCGATCGAGAATCACCAGTGCGTCGATTCCCCCAAGCGTCTGAATGCGCGCCGCCCGTACGCCGTTCTCCAAGCGCAACGGCATGATGCCCCCGAGTTGATCGTCTCGACCGATCCGCTCCCGCAACCCGCGGCCCGCCGCACTCATTGGAATTCCCACAAGGCGGCACGCGTCCAGGCGCCGCTACAAGCTTGCAGCTTCACGGGCGCGCACACGAACAATCGTTCTTTGCCGTCCATGATCTCGTCGGGAAAGAACAGTTCCTCGATGACGAATTTTCCGGCGCCAAGCACCGCTCGATGTGCCGGGCCGGCTTTTGCCGGATCGTTGTATCCGCCGAAACTGACCGCGTCGATCCCCACGCCTTTTGCGCCGCGCCGCACGATCGCTTCTGCGGCTTCACCGCTGCACCAGACGTATTGAGTTAGGAACTCCTTGGTGTTAGCGCGCTTATGCCCCCAGCCGGTATTGAGCAACACGACGTCGCCTTCCGCGACGCGATCCAAGTGCGGCTCCACGTCGGAGCGATCGATCGATGAACCAGGCTGTTTGCCACGAACGTCGATCGTCACCGCGCGTCCGACGTAATTCTCCAGCGGCACTGCATCGATCGGCGTTCCATCGGCGAAGAAATGAAACGGCGCATCGCAGTGCGTGCCGGTGTGCGTGCTCATTTCCACGATTTCTTTGTTGACCGGCTCAACCCCGTGAATGTACATCCAACGGACTTCGACCGGACGCGGCGTGGTGTCCGGATACTGCGGGCAATTACTGAAGACCGGCTGGCTCAAATCGTAAATCTTCGTTGGAATCTTCACGCGGGAATCTCGCTCTCTTCCCACATCCGGTCGAACTCCACGATGTTGTGATCGATCACCGCGTCCATGTCGGCCTTCCACAGTGAGTCCGGCAAGAATTCCGACGAAAAGATCTCGAGTACGTACGGCCCGACATAGCCCGCTCGGCGAATCGCGCTTAACAGCGAGACGGTCGGAATCTCGCCCTCGCCAAGTGAACGGCGGTCCGCGTTGCTCCGCGGCCGGCGCCAGTCGCTCACTTGAACGAGAAAGATCTTCTCACCGCACGTGCCGATGACGCTTTCCACATCTTGCGTCTCAAAGATGTTCCACGTGTCAACGCACAGGCCGAGCGAAGGATGATTGACCCGTCCGATAAGCTCCAGTGCTCGATCGAGTCCCCACAGCGCCGTGTCGGTGTTAAAAAGAATGGGATTGAGCGGTTCGAACGCTACGCGCATTTTCAACGACGCCGCAAAGTACGCAAGCCGCGAGAAAGCCTCCACGGCGTACTCGCAAACGTGTTCGCAATCTCCACGCGGCGCTGCGCCCGTAATTAGAACGAACGGCGTTGCTTCCGGTACGTGCGGCGCTATCCGTTCCATAGCATGCATGATGTGATGCAGCCGGTCGGCCGGATCGAGCGGCGTGGGCGCAAGCGAGTCGGGAAAGAGCGAATGAACCTCCGTCTGCACCGAGCTTACCTGCATTCCGGCCTCGGAAATTCGCCGGAGTTGCGGGCCGTAATCGTCCTTATTGAGTTTGAACTCACAGACTTCGATCGTGTCGAGCCCGTGCGCGGCATAGCGTTCTAAATCGTGCTCGAATGACCAAGGCCACGTCGTGAACTCGCTCAGACCGAATCGATAGCCCTCACGCTGATTCATTCATAATGCCTCCGCAACTCGATTACCGAAAAGCCTTTGCGGTCGATTTGAATCGGAATGCCGCGGAATAGTTCGTCGCCGGTAACCGCTCGTTCAATCCATTCGCCTCGCAGGCTGCTATAAAAGCGAGCACTCATGGTTCCGCTGAGCTTCTGGAGAAACTGAAGCGAAGTCGTCACCGTGCGATCCGCCGTATTCCCAATGAAGACTACAAGCTGACCGTCTCGCCGCATCGCAATCGCCGTTACGTCGTCGCCAACCACTTGCAGCAGCCCGTCCGTCACATCTTCGTCGTAAGCGTGATACTCCATCGAGTGCCCGAAACGGAAGGTGGCGAACATAATGGGTTCCGGTGCGCGGACCACGAACCAGGAAACAAAGCTTCCGCGAAACCGCAGGTTCCGAACGCCGAGCCAGCGCCATTCGGGAGCCAGGTGCGGGTTACAGCTTGGCTCGTCGCCGGAGAGATCCAAGCCCGCAGCCCCTTCGATGGCCGCCCACAAATAGCGAGGCGGAAACCAAGGCGAGAGCATCATGCCTTGATTAGTAAGCGTTTCGCCATGCAGCCACTCGGAAAACTGTCCGGGCACGGTGTTGTTCCGCCGCGGGTCGCGCGAGTAATGCTTGAAACTTTCACTCAATGACGAGGCCATGAAGTCCGGGTTGAACCTCGAAGCGGCGAACGCATACCAGAAGGCTACGCCGACCCAGACACCGCCGAGAAGCCCGTACCCGTGCGTCGGACCGTAGTCGATATCATCGCGCGGAACCGTTCGCATACCGGCGTCCGTCCAAAACGCGTCCATGCTCAAGCGGCTCACGATCTGGGCCGCCGTTTCACGCTCCGCTACGCCGAACATCACCGGAAATACAAGATCGCACGTAACGTCGGAGCGCTTCGATCCGTCGATGTCGATATTCAGATAATAAAGGCCGGTTTCCGGATCGAGCAAATGCTTGTTGATTGCGACGCGTAGCGAGTCGGCCCGATGACGGAAAAAGTCGGCGTCCTTCTCCTTATGCAACCGGGCAGCCATTTTGCTTACGGCCGAGAGTGCCGCATAGCATTCCGAATTCACTTCCGTCGTCGCGCCGCTCAGGCGATACCCCTGGATAACGTTACGCCAACCGACGATGCCCCAGTCCGAAGTCGCGTTGGCCGTGCACCACACAAGTCCGAGTTCGTTCTGTTGCGAGAGAATGTATTCCGCAGCGCGCTTACACGGCCGGTAGATTCGCCTGAGGAACCCTTCGTTGCCGGTCGCGTTGTAATGATGCCACGCCGCCAAGATAATCAGCGGCGTGTTATCGTTGATGTTCAGGCCGTAATCTTCCGCTTTTCCGTTGCGAACGTCGTAGTATTCGACGACCATTCCGCGTTTCTCCAGATGCTCGATATACCAGAGCAGCGACTCGCGCGAAAAGTCGGGCATCACGTAGTCGGAGCCAAACGCGAACCACGCGGTATCGCGGCCGACACTGTTGTTCGATCGAGTCGGGTCATTGACGAAGCACCAGCCGGTCGGCGCCAGCAATTGCGTACGCAGCATGTTGGCCTTGGCCCAGAGCACGCCGCGGTTGACTTCCTGGTTCGGCGTCATCACGACCGCACGATTCAGAATCATGTGATACCGCGCGCGCGTGCGTTTCAACGCTTCGGAGACGCTCGGCGCGCCTGCGTAGACGTTGCGTGCGCCGCGGGTCCCCTTGGAAGAACCGGCCAAGACGTAGGTCACCTCCACTTCGCTTGCGTTCTTCAGCCGGTGATGGTGATGCAGCAAGGCGATAAACTCTTCGCCTTGTTCGCGAGTCACGCAGTTAGGAAGCTTTCCCGGAAACGCCGGACGACTGCATTTGCCGTGGTCGTGCGTCAGTTCCCAGCTGGTCGGGCGCCGCGAACTTCCAAAAGCTCGCGCAAATTCGGGCAAGCCTTTATTGTCGGCCACGAACGCTTCGAGCCTCGCATCATACCGAACGCGAACGTCGGGGAGCGTGCCCCCACGCATGTCGGCCGCGGCAATCGAATCGATGCTAACGTCGCGACCCGTATTGTTGGACATTTTCACGGAGTAGTACGCGATTAACGGATCGGCCTGATGCAGTTCGGGCGGCCCGTTTAAAATAAACACGCTTTCGTGAACTACGATCCCGTTCGTAAGTTCGAAAATGTGCTCTTGACGGTCGGGATGGATGATAAACTCGCCGGGAAGGGCTCCGAGAGTTACGCCGGAACGGTCGTCCCAAAAGCGCACCTGCATTCCCGCAATGAGCACCTGCCCCGCGTCCGCCGAATAGAATTTCTTGATCGAGCCGTTAGCTTTTATCTCGATGACGCCAACCGGCGACCCGAGCGTACTGCCCGTCGCCATTTGCGTGTCTTCGACTTCATAGGTTGTAATGCGCTCGCCGGAGCCGGTGATTTTCGCGATCATAGGCTGCCCGATTGTTTGGTCATACCGCCGTCGATGACATAGGAAGCCCCGGTAATATATGCGGCGGTATCAGACGCGAGAAAGACGCAGAGTTCGGCAATTTCTTCCGGCTTCGCCATGCGGCGCAGCGGAATCTCGCCAATCAACGCATCGTACTCCTTCTTGTCGCGCTTCAGCGGCTCGTCCATTGGCGTGTCAACCGCTCCTGGGCAGACGTCGTTTACGGTGATCGCATGCGCCGCAAGCTCTACGGCAATCGTTCGCATCAACATTCGCAAGCCTCCCTTCGACGCGCAGTAGGGCGCGTTGGTCGGCATAGCAAGCTCTTCGTGAATGGACGAAATGTTGATGATACGTCCCCCTCGCTTTTGCCGCACCATCTGCTTCGCCGCCGCCTGCGAGCATAGCCACGGACCGGTGAGATTTACGTCGATAACTTTGTTCCAGACCTCAAGCGGCATCTCGAGGAATGGGTGTTTTTGTTCGATCCCTGCGTTGTTCACCAAAATGTCGAGCGCGCCGAAGTGTTTGAGGGTTCCCTTGATGAGTTCGTCGACTTCATCGGCTTTTGAAACGTCGGCTGCAATCGCATGCGCGCGCCCGCCGAAGTTTTCGATGCGGTCCACCAGCGTTGCGGCGGGCTGTTCGTTACCGAAATAATCGATGACGACACGCGCGCCCTCTTGCGCGAATGCAAGCGAAATCGCTTTACCGATTCCCGTATCGCCGCCCGTCACGATCGCTACTTTATCGTTGAGTCTCATCTCGCTCCATCATGGGAAGCCGCGCGAGTTCCGGCGGGAACGCGAGACCGAGCGTCCAGTCCAAGGCGACGCGCGTCTTGCGTCCCGCGCCGGGCACGCGGCTAAGGTAATAACTACGCCACAAGAACCAAGCGGGGAGTCCGGTCAACATCTTGCGCCCCGGAAGCTCGGCTAATGCTTGGCGGTTGCCTAGAGACGCCATCTGCCCAAGCTCTTTGTACGAAAACGCTTTTGTCGATCGCCCTCGAAGCCTGGAGATCACGTTGCGTGCCAACAGCGGGCCTTCGCGAACGGCATTTTGTGCAAGCGGCGCATACGTACCACCGCTCTTGCGGGGCACGGCGGCGCAATCGCCGATCGCCCACAGATGTGCGTGCCCAGGAACCGACAAATCGCGCTCGACTTCTATTGCCGCGTGCGAGCTTGTCTTTAAACCGAGCCGCTTAACGACCGGCGAAGGCTCCACCCCGGCATCCCACAGAATCGTCCGGCTCTCGATACGCTCGCCGCCCTTGAGTTCCACGCCCCCGGGATCGACGCTGTCGACTTCTTTTCCCAGAAGTATGCGCACGCCGCGGTCGTGCAGCGAGCGCGCCGCATACTTTCCAAAGCGCTCGGGAAGATGCGGCAAAAGGCGCTTTTCAGCTTGCACAAGCACGATCTCTACCGCGCGCTCTTCGATCGCGTAGTACTTTAAGATCGCGTGGATGAACGCAGTGAGCTCGCCTGCGGCTTCGACTCCGGTAAAACCGCCGCCGACAATCACGAATCGCAACAGGCGGTCGCGTTCTGAAATGTCGGAGGTTTGCGCCGCGACTTCGATCGAACCGAGCACCGCGTTGCGTACGCGTTCGGCGTCGTGCACGCTTCGAAGCGGGATCGTGCATCGCTCAACGCCCGCAACGCCCATGGTTGAGGGCGTTGACCCCAACGCGAACACCAGCTCGTCGTACCGGATCGAGCGCGTATCACGCGTAAGGGGGTGCGTAACATGCACCGAGCGTTCGCCCTCGTCGATCCCCAACACATCGCCGAGCTCGAATTCCACGTTATGCAGACTTGCTCGAAAGGGCTCGGTGATATGCCGGATCTCGACCGATCCGGTGGCGGCTTCGGGAAGCATGGGCGTGAAGAGCATGAAATTGTTCCGGTCGATCAGCGTCACGCGAAGATCTTTGACGCGCGCGCGCCGGCGCTCGAACTCGCGTGCCGCGGAGAATCCGGCAAAGCCGCCGCCCAAAATAACGACATGCGGCATCAGCCTCGTTTCCTTCGCATGAACGCTGCAATACCAACGAGTGAGATCGCCACGGCGGCCGCGGCCGCGACCGTTCCCGCGCGGGCGGCCTTCCGCGCGCTTTCACGCGGATCGTCCATGTAGCGCCGTTCCGGCCGCGCGTCCGTCAACGCTTCGCCCCGCTGATCGATCGCAAGCTTCAACACCTGCGCCGGATGCAGGGCAAGCCGGTCGGTGGTTTGCGCGATTTGCTCGCGACAGCTGAATCCGTCGGCAACAAGGATCGTTTGGTCCGCCGCGCCGCGCACCGCCGGGAGAAGTCCGCGTTCGCCGACCGCGAGAGAAACGTCGTAATGCGTCTCCTCGAACCCGAACGCTCCCGCCATTCCGCAGCAGCCGTCGTCCAGCACTTTGAAGTCGAGCCCGGTACGCTTGAATACCGCTTCTTCGCTCGCCTTGTTTAGAACGGACTTGTGATGACAGTGCTGATGAACGATCGCTTTGCCTTGAAGTTTAGGCGGTGCATAGTCGGGTGCGGCCTTCTCGAGAAACTCCGTGAAGAGAAAGGTCTGCGATTTCAGCCGGGAAGCGTCTTGATCGTCCCCGAGCAGATCGACCATTTCATCGCGAAAGACGGAAACGCAACTCGGTTCCAGTCCCACGACCGGCGTACCGGCGCGAATCTCGTCGCGAAGGGAATCGAGCGTACGAATCAGCAGTTCTTTTGCAAGGTCCAGCATGCCGTAGTCGTACAGCGGCCGGCCGCAGCAGAGTTGCGTCTTAGGAATCGTTACGTGGAAACCGGCATCTTCCAGGACTTCGACGGCGGCCATGGCGGTCGTGGGGTGAAAGTGATTGTTCCAGGTGTCAGGCCAAAGAAGGACTTTCGATTTTCCGACATTGCGCTCGCCACGCGCTTTGAACCACGCGCGGAACGTTTGAGGCGCGAACGTCGGAATGCGCCGTTGCGGCGCCATCCCGGTAAGCCGCTTAGCGATCCAATTCAAGCCCGGCGTTTGCGCTGCCATATTGGCGACACCCGGCGCGAGCGCCGCAACCTTCGCCCACCAGTACATTAGCCCAAATGCATACGCGTTGCGCGGGCGGATGCGTCCGTCGTAATAGTGCGATAAAAATTCCGCTTTGTAGGTCGCCATATCGACGTTAACGGGACACTCGCCCTTGCAGCCTTTGCACGCAAGGCAAAACTCGAGCGCGTCCTTTACCGCTTCATTGCGCCAACCGTTCTCGAGCGGATTGCCCTGCAGCATTTCAAAGAGCAGCCGCGCGCGTCCGCGCGTTGAGTACGATTCTTCTTTCGTTGCCATGTAACTTGGGCACATGGTTCCGGAGTCGTGTTTGCGGCATTTGCCGGTGCCGACGCAGCGATTAGCGGCAAAAGCGAAGCTGCCCTTATCTTCGGTGAAATGGAAGTGCGTCGGCGGATCCCACGGTTCGTAGTTGACGCCCCAGCGTAAGTTCTCATCAAGCTTATAGGGATGCACGACCTTGCCCGGGTTCATCTTTTCATCGGGATCCCAGATCTTTTTGAAGTCCCAGAACGCTTGGCAAAGGTCGTCGCCGTACATAATCGACAAGAGCTCGCCGCGCGCCTGACCATCGCCATGCTCGCCCGATAGCGAACCGCCGTATTTCACGCACAAATGGGCGGCTTTTGTTACGAACTGCCGGTAGCGTGCGATGCCTTCGGCCGTGAACAAATCAAAATTGATGCTGCAATGCAGGCAGCCCTGACCGAAATGCCCGTAAAGCGAAGCCACATAGCCGAATTCATCCATGAGCTTCTGGAAGTCGCGTAAGTAGTCGCCGAGCTCTTTGGGATCGACCGCGGAATCTTCCCAGCCGGGATAAAAATCCGGCTCGTTCGGAATCTTCGACGTAGCGCCGAGGCCGTTGTCGCGTAGGGCCCACAGACGCTGCTCTTCATCGTCTTTTTCAATAAGCTTATAGCTCGGCGGATCGCTGTTCTTTTTAAAGGCCTCGGCCAGCGCGTTGGCTTTTCCGTCGGCTTCATCGGCGCTTTCGCCGCCGAACTCGACAATGAGCCAAGCGTTTCCGTCAGGGAACATCGAGCGGCTCTTCGTCGATTCGCCTTTATCGTGCATGTACCGGAACATCGACTCGTCCAGACCTTCGAGCGCAATCGGTCCGTGCTCGTTGCAAAACGGTACGTGATCGGCGGCCGTCGCAATATCGGAAAACCCGAAGAGCGCGAGCGCGCGGCACGGCGGGCTGTGCACGAGGCGGACCGTCGCCTCGGTGATCGTGACGCACGTGCCTTCGGAACCCACCAGGGCTCGCGCAACGTCGAAGCCGTTTTCCGGCAGCAGCTGGTCGATCGCGAAGCCCGAGACGCGGCGAGGAATATCCGGGAAGCGCTTTCGAATCAAATCGGCGTACCGATCGCGCAGCGCTTTCAGCTTCGAGTAAATTTCGCCGCGGCGGCCCCCTTCGGCAATGATTCGCTCTAGATCTTCGTCGGGCGTTTTACCGACGCGCATCCGGAGGCCGTCGTACGTGACGATCTCCAGTTCCTCAGTGTTGTCTTCGGCCTTGCCTGCCATCTGTGCGTGCATGCCGCACGAGTTGTTGCCCAGCATGCCGCCGAAGGTATTGCGGTTGTGCGTGGCCGGATCGGGCCCCCACGTCAGATGCCGTTCTTCGGCCTTGTCGCGCAGATCGTCATTCACCAATCCCGGTTGCACGCGCGCTTTTTTACCGGCCCAGTCGATCTCGACGATGGCATTCATGTACTTGCTGAAGTCGATGACAACGGCGGCATTGCACGTTTCCCCGGCGAGGCTCGTTCCGCCGCCGCGTGAAACGATCGGCGCGCTGAACCGCCGGCAGACGGCGATGGCGGCCACAACGTCATCCGAGTCGCGCGGTATTACCACGCCGATCGGCACTTGCCGGTAATTCGACGCATCCGTCGCATACATCGCCCGCGTTCCCCGGTCGAACCGGACTTCACCGCGGACGGCAGCGCGTAGCGCCGCTTCCAGCAACTCGGTGTTCTCATCGGCCGGTGCGTTGACGGCATCACGGCGATCCGTCGGAATGGGGGAGGAACCGTTCGCCGCGCCACGCCGCGACTCGACCGTGCCTAAAATCTTGATCATCGACCTTGTTGCCCTTTGAAAATTGATTTAGATTGCATATCGCGCCGCGTCGGCGCGCTTCAATTCGAGACCGATGCCGGGACGGGTCAGATCGGGCTCGAGTGCGCCGTCTATCGGCGGTGCAACGCCCTCGAACAGCATTCGCTCGATCCGCACGTGATCGTAAAAGAACTCCATATGCCGCAACATCTTGCATGCGAGAGCGGCGTGGAGTTGCAGATGCGGTGCGCAGTGCGTCGACAGCGGCATCATGGCCGTCTGGCACAGCCCGTCAACGGCCAGCAGGCCGGTGAACCCGCCGCAGCGCGACGCGTCGGCCTGTAGACAATCGACCGTTTCGGCGGTGAGCATTCGCCAGAAGTGATACAGGCCGTATCCATACTCGCCGGATGCTACGTCCATACATGCAGGAGCGCGCTCGCGAATTTGGCGCAAGCCTTCGAAGTCTTGATGATACACCGGCTCCTCGAACCAGCTCACGTTCGCATCTGCAAATATTTCGGCGATTCGTAGTGCTTGTTTACGCGAATAAGCGCCGTTCGCATCGACGAATAATTCCGCGTCCTTGCCAATCGCGTCGCGCGCTTTCTTCACGCGATCCACGTCATCGGCGGGGCTTCTTCCAACCTTCATTTTGACGCGCGGAATGCCGTCGTTCACCCAGCCGGAAAGCTGCTCGCGCAATCGGTCCACCGTATAAGATGTGAATCCGCCGCTGCCGTAGAGCGGTGCGGCGCTTCGCGCGGTCCCGAGCAGCGTGCAGACCGGCGCATCGAAATGCTTTCCTTTGAGGTCCCAAAGCGCGATGTCAACGGCGGAGATGGCCATAGAGGTGATCCCGTCGCGTCCCATATTCCGGATCTTGGCTTGCATGTCCGCAAAGCGTTTGCCGGTTTCCAGCGCATCGCATCCTGTCAGCAAGTCGCGAAAGTCGTCACGAATCACGTCCGCCGTGGCGCGATCGGCATAGGAGTACCCGATACCGGTCTTTCCGCCGGCGCGAACTTCAACGAACACCATCGTCGTCGCGTCCCAGACCGCGGTCCCGTCGGATTCGGGACCGCCGTCCGTCGGAACGCGGTAGATCGAAACGTCGACCGCCTCGATCGGAACCGTACTGCTCATTCGTGCGGAATTACGCCCGCAACGACGCTCTTGATGGATTCCTTGATGATACTGGCTTCTTTAGGATCGCCTTTAACGAGCGCGGAGAAGTACTTATGTGCTTCTTCGAATGTAATGTGTGGCGGAAGCTGCGCAATATTTGGAGATACGTGCGCATCGAATACGACCGGCCGGTCCGCAGAAAACGCGCGCTCCCAAGCGTCGGCAAGTTCGTCCACCGATTCGACCCGTATACCCATCAGGCCGATTTGGTCGGCATACTGGGCGTACGAAAACTTCGGCAGGTCTTGGGACGCGTCGAACTTCGGGTCGCCGCTCATGATTCGCATCTCCCACGTCACCTGATTCAAATCGTCGTTATTCAAGACAATGAAGATCAAGCGTTTGTCGGCCCATTGATCCATATACTTGCGGACTGTAAGCAGCTCCGCGAGCCCATTCATCTGCATGGCTCCGTCACCGGTACAAGCAATCGGCACACGGTCGGGAAAAGCGAATTTGGCCGCAATAGCGTAAGGTACGGCGCTTCCCATGGTTGCAAGGCCGCCGGAGAGCGACCCTTTCATCCCGCGGCGCAGCATCACGTTGCGGGCGTACCAATTAGTCGCCGTTCCTGCATCGCCGGTTAAGATAGCGTCGTCCGGCAAATGCTTGTTGAGCTCGACGAACACCATCTGCGGGTTCATCGGGTCGGCCGTCACCTGAGCGCGCGCTTCTTCGGACTTTATCCATTTTTCTTTGCTTTTTTCTAGCCGGTTGCGCCACGAGCGGTCGGTCTTGTCGTCCAAGTATGGAAGCAGTTCGCGCAATGTTGCCCCTGCGTCGCCGACCAGATTCAGTTCAGTGGGAAAGCGCAATCCGAGATTCTTCGGGTCGATATCGATTTGAATGCCGCGAGCTTTGCCTTCCTTCGGAAGAAACTCGGCGTACGGAAACGTGGTGCCCACCATCAACAGCGTGTCGCAGTGCTCCATCATCTCAAAGCTCGGAGCCGTTCCGAGCAAGCCGATCGTGCCGGTTACGTACGGAAGATCGTTTGGAACGGCGGCCTTTCCAAGAAGCGCCGTTGCAATTCCGGCGCCCAGCCGGTTCGCGACCTGCAGCACTTCGTCGGTTGCATTCAGGCAGCCGGCGCCCACGAGCATCGCCACACGCTCGCCGCCGTTTAAAATTTCGGCTGCGGCCGCGAGATCGGTGCGCTGGGGTACGATCACCGGTTTTGCAAGTCCGACGCTTGAATGAAGCGTGTTGTGCTTGTGCGGCGGATCGACATACTTTTCTTCTTGAATGTCTTTCGGTACGATGACGACGGTTACGGCCCGATACCCGTGCGCTACGCGAAACGCGCGATCGACGACGTGCCGTAATGCCATCGGGCTCGCGACAGTGTAGACGTAATCTGCGACGTCCTCGAAGAGTTGTTGTAAATCGACTTCCTGCTGGTACGACCCGCCAAGCGCGGTCGTGGATGCCTGGCCCACGATAGCGACGACAGGCACGTGATCCATCTTTGCGTCGTACAATCCATTGAGCAGATGAATCGCGCCCGGACCGGACGTGGCCATACAAACGCCCGCTTCGTCCGTAAACTTCGCATGCGCGCATGCCATGAAAGCGGCCATTTCTTCGTGCCGCACTTGAATGAACTGAATCTTGCCGTCGATGCGGTCGAAAGCACCCATTATGCCGTTGATGCCGTCGCCGGGATATCCGTAGATCCGCGTGACGCCCCAATCGATCAGGCGCTGCATCAGGAAATCGCTTGTGTTCACTTAGAATGGCTCCCGCATAAAAAAGATTCCGCTGAAAATCGCGAAATTTCCGGTAGTTACTCTATACCCGTTGCAGTTCTTAATAATGAAAAGTGTTTCTCGGCAAACACTCGTGCGTTAGGTGGTTGTTCCGATCCGCCGCACAAACAGTGCCAGTGCGCCGAGGCCAAAGAACCAAGCAATGAAGCCTTCGGCAACGGGCCCTACATGGGCAAGTGAGAAGCCGCCTGCATTTTCGCCTTTCGGCACTTCGGCTTGCGTCTGCATGTAGTTCACGTAGCGGGCAATGTCGGAAACGTCGCGATTAGTGAGAACGTCGGGGCCGAATCGCGGCATATTTTCCGGACCGCCGCGAATTGCTTCGGCAACTTGAAACACCGTCGCATGCATTAACGACGGCGCAACGTTGGCCGCCCCGACGGACGCGCCATTTCCCGTGACTCCATGACAGTGCGCACAATTTTCCGCAAAAAGCGCTCGACCCCGCGTTACGTTTCCTGCACCAAGAACCGGCAGCGACCGATCGGGAGAAGCCGAGAACGATTGCACGTAATCGACGATTACGCCCATCTCCTCTTGCGAGAAGCGCGGCGAGGTGTGGATTTCGTTAGCGTAGGGCTCGGCGGCCGGCATCCGCCCGGTATCAAGCATCAAATGGATATCCGATGCGCGCACATCAATCAACGACGGCGCAAGGCTCGATCCCTTGCCTTTCTCGCCGTGACAGGACGCGCAGTTTTGCTCGTAGAGCGCCCGTCCGCTCTGCGGTTGCGCCGCAACGAAGATTGGCGCCGCGACAATCGCCCATGCAAAGAGAATGCCCGCCGCCGGCTTCATCACTTGAGCTTTTACCCGGTTCTGGGTAAAACGCGTCGGGAGGATTGGCATGCGAATCTTGCCTCTATGCGCGGGAGCCGCAATCGCCGCGTTACTGACGGCATGTGCGCCGGCCGTAAGCGAGAAAACGAATACGACGGCAGCCACACCGGGCGCAGTAATAAACGGCGATAAGGAAAACGGTAAGCTCGTTTATCAGAACAATTGCGCAACGTGCCACGGCGCGACCGGCGTCGAAGGCGGAACTGTTGCCCCGTCGCTTCGCCACGAAGACACGCGCATGGATTATGCCGCGACCGTTTCGTGGATTCGAGATCCTCAACCGCCGATGCCTCACCTGTATCCCAAAGTTCTTAGTCGCAACGAAGTGCGTGACGTTGCGGCCTACGTCCAATCGCTATAGGCGTGAACGCATGCAGCGCTGAGCCGGGATGCTCTTGAAGATCGGCGTCAACTTCATGCCGGTTCTCCAGGGAGGCGTCCGTTCAATGCCCGCCGTTCTCGTGCGCCCCACGCCGCCGCGGTCGCGATGAACGCAGCGAACACCATCATTCCGCCGCCGATCCACATCACTGCGGCGGCATTGCTTTGGTCGCTCAGCGCAGCCGCGGCGCCGCTGATCCGCGCGTAATGTTCGTACAACGGCGCACGCGCACTGTCGATTGCCACCGCAAGCAAAGCTCCTTGCGGCAATGCGATCATCAAGTAGAACAAGCGGACCGGAAACGGAACGGGCCGTACGGGCGGCGGCGCAAGAACCGGAAGCCAAAAAATCGTTCCGGCCATTACGAACGCTATATGCTCGAGAACGTGCACCCATTCATTTTCGAGCGAGGCTTCGTACAAAGGCGAAAAATGCACGGACCACAACGCCCCGACGAACAGCACGAGCGCTACGGGCGGCGATGCCAAGGCACGCAGTGGTTCCGTGAAACGGACGAGTGCGGCGGTGCGCCGCTTTCCCGCAATAGCCAACACGGCGTGGAACGGATCGGCAAGCAGCACGAGAAACGGCACGATGAAGAATAAGACGAGGTGCTGCGTCATGTGCCACGCGAAAGAACGGTCGCACAACGCATCGAACGACGGCGTCAAGACCGCCGCCGCGATAGCCGCAGCAAGCACGGCGCAGAGGACGTTTCGATACCGCGTTCTCATGCGAGTGGTTCCTCTTCGAAGCCGCCTTCAGCGTTTCGCCGCAGCCTCACGCGCGGGGCCTTTTGCACGCCGCTTCGCGCCCGCAGTTCGTTTGCAAACGCGTACGTCAAAATAAATCCCGCGATCGGCGCCAGGATGCAGAACAAGCGGTAAATCTGCGTGATCGTCGTGATCGACTCGTGAACGTACCGGGCCTGAACGTCGCCGCTTCCGGCTAAGGTGAGACCGAGCGCAAAAAGAAAGAGCGCGACGCCGATAGCGGTGCGCAGGGGGTTATCTCGCGGCCGATCCAGGAGATTATGATCGCGCCGGTCGCGGCCGAACGCCCCTTCGATCCACGGCCAGCACAGCAACAATGCGAAGAGGATGCCCGGCAGCAACGCCCCGACCCAAAACGGCGACGGAATCGTGTGGCCGAAAAGATGCATTGCGACGGGCGGTCCTAACCGTAGCGCACCGTCGAGCCAGCCGACGTACCAGTCCGGCTGTGCCGGACTCAGCACTTGCCACGGCTCGTACGGACCGTAAAGCCAGATCGGATTGATTTGCACGAGCGCCCCAAGCGCTAAAAGTACTGCAACGGTGGCCGCCATCAACGCGAGCGACTTCGCCGCATACTTTGGAAACAGGGGCGATCCAACGACGTTTGTTTCGGTTTTTCCCGGCCCCGGAAACTGCGTGTGTTTCTGCCGCCAAAGAATTGAAACGTGCAACCCGATCAACGTCGCTATCGCAGCGGGGAGCAGATACACATGCGTGACGAAGAGCCGCGAGATCATCTGCTCCGTCGGAAACGCTCCCCCGAGCAACAAGAAAGACGCCCACGTCCCGACGAACGGAATGGATAACATCACCGAATCGGCAATTCGTAACCCCGTTCCGCTCAGCAGATCGTCCGGCAAGGAATAGCCGGTGAAGCCTGCACCCATCGCAAGGACAAACAAGGCCACGCCGATCACCCAGTTGATCTCGCGCGGCTTACGAAAGGCGCCGGTGAAAAAGATCCGCGCCATGTGCGTAATGATTCCGGCCACAAACACCAAGGCCGCCCAATGGTGCACCTGACGGATCAGCAAACCGGCGTTAACTTCGAAGCTCAAGCGCATCGTCGAAGCAAATGCCTCCGACATCTTCACGCCGTCGAGCAGCAAGTACGGGCCGTTGTAGGTTACGTTGGAAGAGGAGTCATTAAAAAAAAGCGCCAGAAAGGTTCCGGTGGCGACGAGGACGAGAAAGCAGTAGACGTTGATCTCGCCGAGCATGAACGACCAATGGTCGGGAAAGGCTTTGCGCAAGGCCTTTCGCACAAAATGCGCGGTTCCTAAGCGATCGTCGATCCACAAGAAGAATCGCTCGACCATTATCCGCGCTCCCAAAATCCGGGTCCGACCGGTTCCGGAAAATCTCCGCTCGCGACGATATAGCCGTCGCCGTCGACCTCGATCGGGAGTCGCGGCAAGGCATGATCTGCCGGTCCGGAAACGACCGCGCCGTCTCCCGTTACGTTGAAAATCGACTGATGGCACGGACACATCAGTTCTTTGGCGCTCGCGCGATAAAGCGCGACGGGACAGCCGGCGTGCGTGCAGATTTTTGAGTAGGCAATATAGCCTTGTGCGGTGCCTTCGATCGATTCGGGCAAGCGAATCAAAAGCGTCTGCGACTGCGAGTCTTGAACCGCGTTTTGCGGAAAGACGGTTACTACGGAATCGACGTTGAGTTCGCTTACGTGGATAAACCGGCCGTCTTCCCGTGTAAGGCGTAAACCGCGGCGCCACTTGGTGTGAAACAGGGTGTTGCCCGGGCCGTTGCCGAGCGAACGGATCGGCACGATCAACGCTAAGCCGAACGCGCCGAGCGCCGCGTAGAGCAAGCGCGTTAAGACCCGGCGGCGTGTAATTTCCCGCTCGGCGGTCGCAATTTCGCCGCTTTGGGCGAAACGATCGGCCGGCGGCGACGGATAGTTGCTTCGTTGGTCCACCACTTCTTCCGGCGGCAAAATCCAAAATGCCCAGCCGGCCGCCGCAGCCGCGAAACCGGCCGAAGCGAACGCAAGAGCGAGCCCTTCGTACAAACGATCTCCGCCCGTCGCGTAAGCGACGATAAACAGCACGCTCCCGGCGATAGCGGCGATCAAAGATGCGGCGATCCATCGGTCTTTCGCAGTCATCGGATAAAGTAAATCGTTCCCCAGATGCCGACCCATACAATGAAGACGAAATGCCAGTAGTACGTCATTGCTTCGGCACCGGCACGATGGTTCACGCGCAACGCCGGACTTTGCAAGCCTACGAGGAGCGCAAGCAACAACCCGATCCCCGCCGTCACGTGCAATAAATGAAATCCGGTCATCGCGTAATAGATCGAACCATAGGCATTCGTCGCGATCGTAAAGGAATTCTTGAAATAGCCGTGCAGCGAAACTGCCACAAAAGCAACTGCGCAAAGTATTGCGGTCGCGGTCCACCAACGAGCGGCTTGCACGCGTCCCCGGTCCATTGCGCGCGTTGTAAGCACCATGACAACGCTCGATAAAAGTAACAACAAGGTTCCAAAGCTTGCTTCAATGGGATCGAGGTGAACGCCGGGCGGCGGCCACGCCGTTCTGTTAGCACGAAGACTGAAATACGAAGCGAAGAGCGCCGCAAAGAACATCAGTTCCGACGCTAAAAACAGGACGACTCCGAGGACGAGCGGATGCGCCCGAACCGGCAGCGGAGCTAACCGGTGACGAACGTCATTCCTTACGCTGCTGGACACGTTCGTAGGTACCCGAGACGCGCGTTTTTTACTCGTCCTGTGGGTAAGGGAGCAGATGATGCACTTGTTGCTTCATCCGGCGTCCGCCCAGGGCCTGACGATGCGCGATGATTGGTACGTTTTTATCGCGGCCGCAGCGGTCGTCGCACTGATTGTATACGTCTTGATCCTCCTTCCGCTTGTGCTATGGCGGCAAAAAGCCGGACGCGAAGCGGCAAATTTCAACGGCAATCCACCCCTTGAAATCATATCCGTCATCATCCCGTTGCTCATCGTTATCGGCCTGTTTGTCTATACGTACACGCATGAGCTATCGGTCGACGCGGTTTCGGCCCACCCGCAATCAATTGTCGATGTGACCGCTTTTCGCTGGTCCTGGGAGTTCGAGTACCCCGGATCAAGTATTCGCGTCGCCGGTCAGCCGTTGCACCCGCCGACCCTTTATTTGCCCCTCGGCCGCACCACCGAAATCGCGCTTCGCACGGCGGACGTCAATCACTCGTTCTGGATTCCCGACTTCCTCTTCAAACGCGACGCCATTCCGGGGATGATCAATCGCTTCGATCTCACTCCGAACCGGCTGGGAACGTTTGTTTCCCGTTGCGCGCAATTCTGCGGATTGGATCATGCGCTAATGTCTTTCGAGGTCAAGGTGGTTCCCGGCAAAGCGTTCGACCGTTACATCGCTTCGAACGGAGCCGTGACGCCGTGATTGCTTGGCTCACCGCGACCGATCACAAGAAGATCGGGATTTTATACATCGTCTCGACGATGACGTTTTTCGTTATTGCCGGGATTCTATCGATGATGATTCGCTGGCAGCTCGCACGTCCTGACAACACGGCGATTCCGCCGCATCTCTACAATCAAATCTTCACGCTGCACGGCACGGCCATGATCTTCTTTGTGGTCGCGCCGTTCGGACTTGGCTTGGCGAACTTTCTCGTGCCGCTGCAGATCGGCGCTCCGGACATGGCGTTCCCGCGTTTGAACGCGACGTCGCTGTGGCTTTTCATTATCGGAGGCATTACGGTTTTCTGCGGTCTCGCGGCCTATGGGGGCGCGGCTGCGACCGGATGGACCTCTTACGCTCCGCTATCGGAAATCGCCGAAGGGACCGGCGCCGGTCAAGATTTGTGGTTTATCGGGCTGCTGCTTGCGAGCATCTCGACAATTCTCACGGCGATCAACCTGATGGTAACGGTCTTTCTCTTCCGTGCACCCGGCATGACGATGTGGCGTTTGCCGATCTTCACCTGGGAAATCGTGGCGACGGCCGTCTTGATTTTGATGGCTTTTCCATCGCTCGCGTGCGTGTTCGCGATGGTCCTGATCGACCGGCATCTCGGCGGACACTTCTTCGATCCGGCATTCGGCGGCAATCCGATCCTCTACCAGCATCTGTTCTGGTTCTTCGGGCATCCGGAAGTCTACGTCATGATCCTGCCGTATTTCGGAGTCATCACCGAAGTCGTCGCGACGTTCTCCGGAAAGCCCGTGTTCGGTTATCTAGGACTGGTCCTTTCCGCCTTTGCGATCGCCGGGCTTTCGATCGGCGTTTGGGCGCATCACATGTTCACGACCGGTGCCGTAAGCAATCCGTTTTTCTCCGCCGTGTCGTTTCTCATTGCCGTTCCGACCGGCATCAAGTTCTTCAATTGGATCGGCACCATGTGGAAGGGCTCGATCCGGCTCACCACCGCAATGTGGTTTGCGATCGGCTTCATGTTAAATTTTCTCGTCGGCGGCATCACCGGCGTAATGGTTGCTTCACCGCCGATCGATTATCAAGCGCATGACAGTTACTTCATCGTGCATCATTTCCACTACACGATCGGCGGCGGAAGTCTATTTGCGATCTTTGCGGCGCTCTTCTTCTGGTTCCCAAAGATCTTCGGCGTGCAGTTGAACGAGCGGCTCGGCAAGTGGTGCTTTGCGCTGCTCTTCATAGGTTTCAATACGACGTTCTTCCCCATGGCGTTCATGGGCATGGAAGGCATGGCGCGCCGTGTTTACACGTATCCCGCCTACGAGCACTTGCCGGCGCTGAACGCCGTGGCCAGCATAGGCGCGTTGATCATGGCGTTCGGCGTCGCGCTGTTCTTCATAAACGTTTGGCTCTCGGCATGGAAGAACGAAGCGGTTTCCGCCAACCCTTGGGATGCTTACACGCTCGAATGGGCTACGTCGTCACCGCCGCCGGAATTTAACTTCACATCCATTCCGCCGATTCGAAGCGAACGGCCCGTGTGGGACATGAAGCACGGCGCGAAGGCATGAAGACCTTCGTTCAGCTTTTTATCAGCTCGGCGATTTTCGGCGTCGTGATAGGGGTGGCTTACTGGTTCGTCGCGCACGAAGAAGCGACGGGAACGATGCTCCTCGGCATCATGACGGCAGCTCTCACGTTCACGGCCGGCTACGCCGTGATCGCGGAAAGAAACGCGAATTTGGACGGCGATCGCCAAGATATGCTTGCGCCCGCGGCAGCCGGCGAAGATCTCGGCATCTTCACTATCGAAAGCGCCTGGCCGATCTTAGTGGCACTGAGCTGCGTTTTCATGCTTACCGGCCTGCTCTGGTCACCGTTTGTCGCGGCTGCGGGGCTCGTCGCCTTGTTGCTTTGCTTATGGCGCCTCGGCGCGGAAAGCGCGCGCACCTAAGCAGGGTTCCCAACCCCGCAACGCCATAAGAACGGCAATGCTTCTGCTTGGAATAGAAACGTCGTGCGACGATACGGCGACGGCCGTGGTTCGCGACGGACGTGAAGTCCTTGCCAGCGTATCGACCAATCAAGACACGTTTCACGCCAAGTACGGCGGCATCGTTCCCGAAATCGCCAGCCGGCAACACGTCGCGTTGCTTTCTGCTGCGGTGGAAGACGCGTTAGAGCGCGCGCGAACGCCATTCCAAGACCTCGACGGCATCGCCGTTACCCGCGGACCGGGGTTGATCGGAAGCCTGGTTGTGGGCGTAGCTGCAGCTAAAGCGCTCGCTTTCGCACTCGAGAAACCGCTTTACGCCGTGAATCATCTTCACGGACACATCTTCGCCGCCTTCTTGGACCGCAAAGAGGCACCGCCGTTTCCGTTTCTCGCACTGCTCGTTTCCGGCGGTCATTCGCAACTGGTCGAAGTGCACTCGCCGCAAGCTATGCGCATTATCGGACGCACGCGGGACGATGCGGCGGGTGAAGCGTACGACAAAACGGCGCGATTGCTGGGACTGCCCTATCCGGGCGGCCCGCACTTGGATCGTTTGGCGCAAAACGGGAATGCAACGGCCTACGCGTTTCCTCGACATCGTCCCGATCCGGGTACGCTCGATCTCAGCTTCTCCGGATTGAAGACTTCGGTACGCTACTTCCTAGAATCGGATGCAGGCCGCGATGCGAAGCCCGAAGACGTCGCGGCATCATTCCAAGCCGCGGTCATCGACGTTTTGATTGCAAGAATCGATCGCGCGTTCGCGGCCGCCTCTTACCGCGCCGTCGTTCTTTCGGGCGGCGTCGCGGCTAACTCCGCACTGCAAGATGCCCTGCGCCGGTGGAGCGTCCGCAACGGCGTACCGGCGTTTATACCGCCGCCGAAATACTGCACGGACAATGCCGCGATGATTGCCGCGGTCGCCTCGTATCAAGACAACAGCGTGTTGGCCGATCCCTTAACGCTCTCGGCCGATCCGAATCTTCCGTTCAGTTGAAAAAAGCTGCTTTTTCGTACCTGTTGAAGTGGAACGATGGCGGCGAATTGGTCGAACTACGTAGCCGCTGAAGTTGCGCGGCGTTCGCTTCGCTGACGGGTATACTAAAACATGATTCTCGATGCCGCGCACCTTGCCCGAATAGTCATGCTATCGGCAGCTCTGACGCCGGCCATAGCAACCGCCCAAACGCTGCCGCAGTCAACCGTCGACCGGCAGACGATCGCGCAACTTCAGTACCAGTTGACGCAACCGGGCGTTTCGCAGCAACAGCGGTTAGCGATTCAAGAGCAGATTTCGGAGCTGCAGTACCGGATCAATACGCGGCCGCTCATATCTAAACCGCCCGGCGCACCGACGCCGCCTCCGCTGATTCCGAATTCCAGCGCCGGCGCACCCTTTTCTGCGGCGCCGCTCGCACAGGGCGCATTTGCCGTCCCTCACATCTACTATGGATCGTGCGATGCAGACAAGTCGATGATCGCGTACGAAAGCGCCGAACTGAAAAATTCAACGCTGACGCAAGACGAACGCGGCTATGTTTCCGATCGCCTCCGGCAATTGCACGCCGACATGCGCGCGCGACGCTGTTAGCGCTTTTGATCGGGTAAGGGTCCGGCGCGATGTTCTTCCGCCGGCGTCATGTTTTCGTGCGGAGCAAGGTCCGTCGCTCCCCTTTCAACGCCGCGGTTTTGACGAGAGAGATCGTTTAACTCGCGAATTCGCTGCTGCTCCCGTTCTTGCGCGGCGCGTTGCGATGCTTCGGCTGCCGTAGGCTCGTGTTCGTGATGCTTATGATCGCCCGACTTTTCTTGTGCCATAACGGCATGGTACCCACGAGTTCCATCACCGTCACTTGACGGCGCCGAGGGTGTGTGTTAGCCTTTCCGAAATGTTAGCAAGCTTCGTCGCCACGATGCGCCCCATGTGTTGGATGCAAATGCACCCGGCGGGCAACGTCGTGAACCGATGAAAGGCTTCATGTAAGAGCACCAATCGAGTTTCACAGATGCCCCGCCGGAGAACCGGCGGGGCATTTTTGTTTCCTCGCTTTCCCGTCTCAAAAGGAAGCACGGAATGCAATGGACTTTAGGCATCGGTTTGCTTGGGTGCGGCACGGTCGGAACGGCCGTCGCCGAACGTTTGCTAACCGAAAGCGACGCCTTAGAACGCCGGAGCGGCGTTCGTTTCACGCTTCGCGGCATTGCCGTTCGCGATACCGCAAAACCACGCACGGCCGCAATTCCGCATTCCCTTCTCACTTCTGATCCGCACGCGCTAATCGACGATCCGCTCGTCGATCTATTGATCGAGTGCATCGGCGGCACTACCGACGCCGCAGAGCTCATCGAACGCGCGCTCGATCGCGGACGCCACGTCGTTACGGCCAATAAAGATCTGCTTGCGACGCAAGGACCGCGCCTGCGGGCCCTCGCCGATGCGCGACGCGTTACCATGCGTTATGAGGCGGCCGTTTGCGGCGCCGTTCCGATCGTTCGGATGCTGGACGAGGCCCTTGCCGGAGATCGCACCCACGCGCTCGCAGGCGTCGTGAACGGCACATGCACGTACGTTCTGAGCGCAATGGAAGGCGGGGCCGAATTCGAGGAAGCACTCGCGAAAGCGCAGCAGCTCGGCTTCGCCGAGGCCGATCCGGCATACGACGTGGACGGCACGGATGCGACGCATAAGCTTGCCGTACTAGTTCAGCTCGCGTTCGGACTTGCGGTCATCTCGCCGCGCATTCGACACCGTGGAATCACCGGCATAACGCGCGCCGACGTGCAGTTTGCGGACCGGCTTGGTTTCCGTATCCGCCTGCTTGCGGCGGCCCGTGCCACGTCTACGGGCGTTGCAGCAGAAGTTGCGCCAGTGCTCGTTCCACGCGAGCATCCCTTCGCACGGGCTCGCGGCGCGGAAAATGCCGTGCACGTAGAGGCGCGCGATGCCGGTTCGCTTCTTCTGCACGGAGTCGGCGCCGGCGGCCGCGCTACTGCTTCCGCGGTACTCGGCGATGCCGTGAGCGCGCTGCGCGCCATCGGCGAACGCCACGACCTAACCTACCGCGCGCAGCGGCACTCGCTTGCGCCGGCATTCGAAGTCTTACCGCTCTTTTCGGAGTTGCGGTCCCATGCGAAACTCCCACGCTATCGCGTGTGGGACGAACGTTGCCTCAAACCACTCACCGACGCGCCGGCATCGTCCGAACCGGACGCACTCATTGCCGGGAAAGGATAATACCTCAGTGAGCACTACCCTTGAATCTCCGCTCCAACAGCAATTCAATACTATCGCCATCCATGGCGGCCACAACGGCGATCCCGCCACCAAAGCGCGCGCCGTGCCCATCTACCAGACGACGTCGTATCTCTTCGACTCCACCGAACACGCCGGAAAACTCTTCGCCCTTGAAGAGTTTGGAAATATCTACACGCGGATCAACAACCCCACGACCGACGTTCTCGAACAGCGCCTAGCGGCACTGGAAAAAGGCGCCGCAGCTCTTGCCGTCGCGAGCGGCCAGGCCGCTGTCGTCTACTCGATTCTCACGCTTGCAAAAGCGGGCGATCACATTGTCAGTTCTTCCTCGCTGTACGGCGGAACGTACAACGCGTTCGCGCATACACTCAAGCGGTTCGGAATCGAGGTGAGCCTCGTGAACTTCAACGACCCCTCCGCCGTGGAAGCGGCGATCCGGCCGAACACCAAGGCCATCTTTGCCGAGACTATCGGCAATCCCAAAATCGACGTACTCGACGTCGCACTATTCGCGGATATCGCGCATCGAAACGGGTTGCCTTTCATTGTCGACAACACGCTGGCGACGCCGGTTCTGCTCCGGCCCATCGAACACGGCGCCGACATCGTCGTACATTCGGCGACGAAATTCATCGGCGGCCACGGCACCGCCATCGGCGGCGTCATCGTAGACGGTGGAACCTTCGACTGGGCCAATGCGGAGCGCTTCGCGGAATTCGTAGACCCGGATCCGTCTTATCACGGATTGCAATACGCACGCGTCTTCGGCAACATCGCCTACATCTTGAAAGCGCGGGTCCAATTGCTGCGCGACGTCGGCGCGGCTCTTTCGCCCTTCAATGCGTGGCTGCTGCTTCAGGGCCTCGAGACGCTGGCGCTTCGCGTGGAGCGCCACAGCAGCAACGCGCTCGCCGTTGCAGAATTCCTCGCCGCTCACCCGAAAGTAAAGGCTGTGTCTTATCCCGGCCTTCGCAACGATGCCGCCGGCGCTCGCGCGAAGCGCTACTTACCGGAAGGTTCCGGAGCGATTCTGACGTTTGAAATCGATGGCGGAGAACGCGAGGCTCGTTCGTTTATCGACCGGCTGCAACTTTTCTCGCTGCTTGCCAACGTCGGTGACGCAAAATCGCTGGTGATTCATCCTGCGAGTACGACGCATCAGCAGCTCAGCGACGAAGAGCGGCTGCAAAGCGGCGTAACCGGATCGACGATCCGGCTGTCCGTCGGAATCGAAGACAAGCGCGACATCATTGGCGATCTCGCTCGATCTCTCGACGCAAGCGCGTGATCGAAAAGACCGTTTGTATCGGCGCCTTGCCGCTGGAGAACGGGACGGTGCTTCCGGCAGTCGAGCAGCGAGTGACGATCTACGGAGATGCGGCGGAGGACGGCGGGAACGTCGTCCTCATCCCGCACGCTCTCACCGGATCGAGTCGCGTGATGGAATGGTGGCCCGGGATTGCCGGACCGGGCGCATTTTTCGATCCCGCGCATTGGTGCGTCGTAGGGATCAACGCGCTGGGCAGTTGTTACGGCTCTACGCAACCGTCAGGCGCGACGAAATTTCCGCGCATCACGATCCGCGATATCGTGCGCGCGCAGCGGATGGCGTTGACTGCACTTGGACTATCGCGCCTCGCGGTCGTCACCGGCGGATCCGTCGGCGGCATGCAGGCGTTTCAATGGGCACTCGATGCTCCTCACGACGTCGGACGAGCTGTCATTATCGGCGCCCACGACCGGTGTACGCCGATGGCCGTTGCCCTCAACGCGATTCAACGGGAATGCATCGAACTCGATCCCGAACGAGGCCTCGGCCTCGCGCGCAAAGTTGCAATGCTTACGTACAAATCGGAAGACCTGCTGGAAACGCGGCACGGCCGTCGGCGCGACCGCACGAACCCCGATTTATTCGACGTCGAAGGGTATCTTAACCATCAGGCGCACAAATTCCGCGATCGAATGGAATCATCGTCCTACGTAGCGCTTACACACGCGATGGATTCCTTCGACGTTCGCGACCGCGTGCACGATGAATGCGCCCCGCTTAGTTTCATAGGCATTAGCTCGGATTGGCTTTTCCGTCCACGAGACATCGAGGAGACGGCGCACCGTTTCAACGCGCCGTATTTCGAGCTTGCGAGCGATCACGGACACGATGCCTTTCTGGCGGAAGCGAGCCAAGTGGCGGAGTTGCTCGGAGCAATCCTAAACGAAAAAGAAACCGGCCCGCGAAGCGAGCCGGTCTCCCCCGTTAGCGACGGTCGTATTTAGAGAATGTGCGTCGCGTAAAAGTTGCCGTCTTTCCAGTATCCATAGGCATCGATCTGACGTCCCACGGCCACTTTGCCGGTGGTTTGATTGTTTAACGCCGGCGTGTCGTTGATGACAACGGTCTTGGTCGACTGCTGAACGGTTACCAGATGCCCCTTAACGGCGGTGATTGTCCCGACAACGTGCGAGCGGCGCGGGCCGACGGCATAGCCCGGGCAATGGCCGTTATCCGTCCAAGTTCCGTTTGTCCATGTGCCGCAGATCGGATCGCCGTACTGATTGTTGGGACCTACGTCCGCCGGATCGACGGTGGTATCGGTGTCGTTGTTCGTCGTTGTGGTTGTGGTGGTTGTCGTTTGTTGCGTCGTCGTCCCAGCGGGCGGCGGCGGAGCGGTTTCCTGCGCCGGCGCGATTCCTACGCTCAACGCTCCCGCAAGCAGGGCAGCGAACGCAATGGTAGTTTTTCTCACGAACGATCTCCTTATGCTAGAGATTTTATGCCGGAAGATTCTACCCGCGCCGCGCGGATAGACAGCGAACCCGCTGCTCGCTTTAGCGCTCGTAAAGCCATCGGCGAATGCCGCGTTCTACCAACGAATGCTCGACCGGATGCAAGCGTTCCAGCAACCGCTCCTCGGTTTCATCGGCTTGCACGCGCAACGGTTTGCGAACAAGAATCGGGCCGCGATCCGCTATCGGCGTTACCACATGCACGCTCGCGCCGATCCATGGACTCGCGGCTTGGAGGGCGTCGCGCACGGCAAACGCTCCGCGAAATGCCGGGATCGTCGCACCGTCGGGCATGCCGACGAAATCGCAACTCGAATCAAGCGGCAAGAACGCGGGGTGCACGTTGATGAGTTCCGGGAACGCCGTGACGAACGAGGGCGCCAACAGATGCATCCATCCCAGCAACAGCACGAGTTGCGGCTCTTCCGCGGCGACGGTCTCTAAAAGCAGTTCGTCGTACGCTTCACGCGTTTGTTCGGCACGCTTCCACGGCAACACGTGCACGTGCGGCACGTTCGCCAAATTCGCGCGCTCGATGGCAAACGCCGACGATTTATTCGAAACCAAGGCTCGCATCTCGAGCGGCAACGATCCGTCTGCCACGCGGTCCAGCACCGACTGAAAATTGGACCCGCTTCCGGAGGCGAGAACCACCGTGCGAACCGGTTTCGGCGTAAACGAACGCAAATCGAACTCTTCAGCGACGCGAGCTCGTGCGTGACGCGCATAGTACTCGACGAGTTTACGGTTTCCGACGGCTGCAATGCAGGCACTGCGCGCGCCGCGCGAGCGAAGCCCTGCCAGCGCTGCCGTCAATAACGCCGGCCCGAGCGGTCCGCCCCGGTGCGCCGGATCGACGCCGAACGGTCCGAAGACCGCCGTGTCATCCTGCGCAGCGGCGCCGCGTAACCACGCGAAACGTAACTCCGCGGGATCGTAACTCGCAAACCCGACGGGAGCGCCGTCCTTCGTCGCAACGATGTTGCTTGAAGCGTTTGCCTCCGAACTCCAGGCGCCGCCGAAGACGTCGTCGATCCATGCGAGGGTTCGATCGTCGGCGCCGTGAGCGTCGCGAACGTCAAAGCCGGCATTTTCGATAGTTTGCAATGCGGCTGCGCTCGCGGCCTCGTCAAAACGCTCGTCGAGTTCGACGAGCAGATTCAGCATTTCGGTCAACGGCTATTCGTAGATCGCCAGAAGCGCAGCGCTGCAGTCTTCGAGGAAGATTTCGTCGTCGTGCGTGAGATCTTCGCGTCCTTCGACGTCGAGCGTCCCCATAAGCGCCCCGGTTTCCGGTCCCAGGATCGGCATGCTCAAATGATCGCCGGAGGGACCGTTGCCCGCTTCGCCGAGCAAAACGCCTTCTTCGTTTTCGTCTACGTCGAAAACGCCGACCCACTTATAACTGCGGCGATCCCGCACGATTTGCGCCACGTGCTGCGCGCGCTCTTCACGCGTCTGGCCTTCCGCCGTTGCCGCGGCGGTAATTCCTTTGAGCAAAGCATCGCCGCTCATGACCGCGCCTCGTGAATCAAGACCTGCGGCTCATCGTCATTGCGCGCCTCGATCCAACCGACCACCTTCGCGCCTTGCGCTGCGTCGACGGCCTTTTGCGCGTCGGCGAGCGGGACGACAAGCGTGTATCCGATCCCCATGTTGAGCGTGCGATACTTCTCCTCGTGTTGAAGTTTCCCGCGCCGCACAAGCTCTTGCATGATGGGCGGCACTTTCCAACGCGCTTGTTCGAAAACGGCTTTGACGTTTGCCGGCAGCGTGCGGGGGACGTTTTCCAGTAAACCGCCGCCGGTAATGTGCGACATCGTCTTTACGCGCGCTACTTTTTGAATCGCGCGCACCGCGTCATAGTATGACGGATGTTCGGCGAGCAGCGCGTCGGCGTACGTCGTGCCGTTAAAGGGCGCGTTCCATTCGTCGGGCGCAATAAGCGCGCGCGCCAGAGAATAGCCGTTCGTATGAAGGCCTACTGCCGGCAGTCCGATTATCGCGTCGCCCGTTTCAATTGTTTCGGGCGCCGGGACATCGTTGACGTTCACGATGCCGACGATCGTGCCGGCCAGATCGAAATGCCCGGGAGAATATAATCCCGGCATCTCCGCCGTTTCGCCGCCGAGCAGCGCACAATTGTGTGCGCGGCATGCTTGCGCGCATCCCTGCACGACTTGCGCCGCGATCTCGGGATCGAGTTTACCGACCGCGAGATAATCAAGGAAAAACATCGGCGACGCGTTGACGACGAGAATATCGTTGACGCAATGGTTCACCAGATCGCGTCCCACGCCGTCGTAGCGTTGAAGCTCCGCCGCGATCAGAATTTTGGTGCCTACGCCGTCTGCCGAGGCAACCAAGGCCTGTTCTCCCCCGCCCGGGAGCCGGAAGACGCCGCCAAAGCCGCCTATAGCATCGAGCTGATCGGGGTGGCGCCAGGCACCCAGCACGCCTTTATAGCGCGCCACCGCCTCGTTGCCGGCCGCGATATCGACGCCGGCGCGCGCGTATGCGTCCTGCGTGCGACTTTCATCGCTCATTTTCGCCTCCCGCAGGGCCGGTGCGCCTCAACGCACGAACAAACTCCAAAATTCTTCGCCATATCAGGCGCAGTAGTTCACCCACTTGAAAGGTTGACCATGCAAGTCCGTATCGCTCAAGATGCGCCGGCAGCAGTTCACGCCGGAGCATTGGTCGTTCCGGTGTTTTCCGACGGAGAACTGACCGGTGCGGCAAAGGCCGTCGATTCCGTCCTCGGTGGCGCGATCGCCGACGTGTTGTCGTCGGGCGAAATTAAAGGCAAACCCAACGAAACGGCACTCGTTCACGCGAAAGATCAGCCGTTCCACCGGGTGCTCATCGTTGGTTTGGGCGAAAGCGCAAAGTTCGAGCCGCAATTGCTCGCGCGTTACGCGGGTACGGCCGTGCGCAATCTCGGGCGCAAAAACGTCGGCGAAATCGCGATTGCGCTTCCGGCGCAGGTCGCCGGGCACGAAACCGAATGCGCGTCGTTCGTCGCCGAAGGTGCGATCGCCGGAACGTTCCAAACATCCATCTATCAAGAAAAGCCCGATTCGCGCCTTGAGGTAAACACCGTCACCGTACTCTTCAACGACCTCGATAATGGAGCGGCACAAGCAGGTCTCGACCGCGGCATCGTGGTCGGCGAAGCGGTGAACTTCGCGCGCCGTCTCGCGGTCACGCCGGCGAGCGACATGACGCCGACGATTCTTGCCGACGAAGCAACGCGCGCGGCGAAAGACGCCGGCCTGGACGTGGAAGTGTTGGATGAAGCGCGCGCACGCAACGAAGGCATGGGATCGTTTCTTTCGGTCGCGCAAGGCAGCGCGCAACCGCCGAAGTTCATCGTTATGCGGTACAACGGCGATCCGGGCAGCAAAGAGCTGCTCGCGCTCGTTGGTAAAGGCATCACGTTCGACACCGGCGGCATTTCGCTAAAACCCCCCGACCGCATGGAAGAGATGAAGTACGACATGTCGGGCGGCGCAGCGGTCATTGCCGCCATGACCGCAATCGGAAAGTTGAAACCGAAAATCAACATTGTCGGGCTCGTTCCCGCGACGGAAAACATGCCGGGCGGCAAGGCGACGAAGCCGGGCGACATCGTCAAAGCGATGAACGGCAAAACGATCGAAGTGATCAACACCGATGCCGAAGGCCGTTTGATTCTCGCTGACGCGCTTTGCTACGCCGCGAAGCTGGGCGCAACGAAGATGATCGACACCGCAACGCTTACCGGCGCTTGCGTCGTCGCCCTCGGGCATGCTGCATCGGCCGCGGTTTCGAACAACGACGAATTCATTCAATCGTTCTTGAGCGCGGCGAAGCCGACCGGCGAACGGTACTGGCAAATGCCGCTCTATGACGACTACGCCAACGCCATGAAGAGCGACATCGCCGACCTGAAGAACACCGGCGGCCGTGCAGCAGGCACGTTAACGGCCGGCGCGTTCTTGAAGTCGTTCGTCGACGACAAGCCGTGGATCCATCTCGATATCGCAGGAACCGCGTATTTGGACAACGAGTCGGCATGGCAGGCCAAAGGCCCGACGGGAACGCCGGTCCGAGCGCTGGTTTCGTTCGTCGAAACGCTCGCCGGCGCACCGGTCGTGCACGCGAACGGCGCCGCGAAAGTCAGCGCCTAAGCTCGATCGCGTGTCAACGCAAAACCGAAAAGAGCCCGGCTCGCTCCGGGCTCTTTTTCGTCACCCGGAGTTTGCGGCGTATTTCCTGACGCGCAGTGCGACGTGGCTCGCCTACGGCATCGAAGACGTCGCCGTTGCGTGGCAGGTCTTTTCAATCCGCCACCAGCCCTTTGATTTGGGCCTGGTCGGCTTGCTGCTTTTCTTGCCGCAGCTGATTCTGGCGCTTCCCGCCGGATATCTTGCCGATCACGTCGATCGCCGGACGATTGCAATCACCGTCCCGTTTTGCGAAATGCTCGGGCTCGGATTCTTCATCGCGCTCGCATTGTTCCACGTCACGTCGTTGCCGCTGAACCTCGCCGTCGTACTCCTTGTTGGAATCATCCATTCGTTCGGGCCGCCGGCGCAACGATCGCTCCTAGCCACGATCGTCGACCGTGAAGACTACGTTCGAGCCTCGGCGCTTGCATCGACGTCGGGGCAGCTCATTACGATCGCCGGGCCGGCATTGGCCGGACTTTTGATCGCTTTTTCTACTCCGCTCGCTTTCGCATGTGCGGCGTGCTTTTACGGCGTCTCCGCCGTAGCTGCATGGTTTTTACGAGCGCGCCCGAGCGCCGCGACGCAAGCGGAATCGTTATGGCAATCGGCTACCGAAGGCGTGCGTTTCATCTTCACGCAACGAACGATTCTCGGCGCCATCTCGCTCGATCTCTTTGCGGTACTTTTCGGCGGCGCGACGGCGCTCTTGCCGGCCGTTTCCACGCAGATTCTGCACACGGGCGCAACCGGATTCGGAGTGTTGCGCGCCGCGCCGGCGCTCGGCGCTGCGATCGTCGCAATCTACGTTACGCGGCATCCGATCCGCCGGCACGCCGGCCCGGTATTGTTTTTCGTCGTCGCGGGTTTTGGCATTTTCACCATCGTCTTCGGCGCCTCAAACCTTTTCTGGCTTTCTTTCGGAGCACTCGCTATCGCAGGCGGCTTCGACATGGTGAGTATGGTGATTCGCGGCGCGCTCGTGCAGTTGACGACGCCCGACGCCATGCGCGGACGTGTGGGCGCGGTTGAAGGCGTATTCATCGGCGCTTCAAACGAACTCGGGGCCTTTGAATCCGGGACGCTTGCGGCGTTGATCGGCACTCGCGCTTCTATCATTGCCGGCGGCTGCGCAACGCTCGCCGTTATCGCGCTGTGGGCTCTGATTTTCCCATCGCTGCGCGACTACGACGCGTTACATCCGAAGGAAGGCGGTTAGAGACCGCCGAGGCCGTTAGGTGATCCGAGTCCCGTTGCGGCATCGAAGCCTGCGGGCGGCACGTCGAAGAATGAAGTGTAGTGCGCGTAGGCTTGCGACGGCGGCGCGCCGTTGCGCGCGAGCGCATATGCAGCGGCAACGAGCGGGGCACCGACGCTCGTTCCGCCTGCCACGAGCCAGCCGCCCGAGAGCGAGTCGAACATCGCGACGCCTGTATTCGGATCGGCAACCGCCGCAATGTCGACGGCGTAACGCGTCTTACACGTCGTGAGCTTCTTCTGATAGTCGGGCTGCGTCTCATAACCGCTGCATCCGCGACCGCCGTATTGCCACGGCGTTTCCGTGAACGTTCCGCCCGACTTCGAAAGCGACGTGCCGCCAACCGAAATAACGTTCGGCGAGGACGCGGGATAGAAGGGATACGGTGCGTCGCCGGCGCTCGCGACGATCGGCACGCCGGGATGATTGTAATGTGCGTCTTCGCTCGTTTCGCCGCTCCACTCCGCCGCGTAGTAGCTGTTGCTAATCGCGCGCACGCCGGCTGCAGCGGCCGTATCGACGCCTGTTCCGAGGTCGTCGATCGAGGCGCTTTTCGCTTCTACGAGCAAGATGGAACATGACGGGCAGGCGGCGGACACCATATCCAGATCGAGCGAAATCTCTTGCGCCCAGGCGATATTAAGCGACGGGAGCGAAGAGCCGCCGCGTTCGTCGACTTTCTTTAAGCAGCCGTTTGCGGTGGTGCACGGCGGCAGGCCGAACGCCGCGCGGTACATCGCCAAGTCGGATTCCGCGACCGGATCGTCATACGCATCGACGATCGCCACGGTCCCTCCCGGTGACGCTGGCAGCGCATAGCGTGTCGTTAGATCGGAGGGGTGCAGGCCTGGGATAATGGAGCCGGGCGCGAGCGAGGCTAGCGGCGCGAACGAAAGGTTGATGGCGACGGAACAGTTGCCTTGTCCGGGTGCTTGCACGAGGGGGCATGCGAGCGTTGCGCCGGGCAATGCGGTCGCTGCGTCGCCGGGGAGCGCGGTTGCCGCGTCCCCGGGAAGCGCCGTTGCAGCATCGCCGGGAAGAGCCGTAGCCGCATCGCCGGGGAGTGCCGTGGCAGCGTCATTCGTGTGCGAGCCGGCTCGTGCCGGAAGAACTGGCCCTCCGGCGGAGCTGCCCAATTGGCTCCCACCGCATGCTGCGAGAAGAGAGCACAACATCGACAGAGCAAGCGCACGACGCATACGGCTACGTCTCTACCCAGCCGGACCGAATTGCTAACGCGACCGCTTCACGCCTTCCGCTGCACTTCAGCTTGCGGCAAATGGAGCGAATGTGCGTGTCGACGGTTTGCGCGCTGCGCCCGCTCGCCGTACCGATGTCCTTCGACGTCCCGCCGCGCGCAAGCGCGCTCAAAATGCGCCGTTCGGACGGCGTGAGCAACGCATAACCGCCGTGCTGTCCTTCCGGTGCCAACGGCAACGCTTCGAGCATGCGCGCGATTCCGCCGAATTGATCGGTTCGCAAGCGCTCCAACGCGGCTTCGACGTCTTCGGCGTCGACTTGATCCAGGGTACGCCGGTATAACGCGCGCGCAGCCGTCACGAGCGAGCGCAAACGACGCGACCTGATCGAGCCGGCCCGTTCGGCTTCGCTTAAGAAGCGGTGCGCCGCCGACGAATGACCCCGAATCAATTCGCAAAGGGCGAGCATCACCCGCGTGCGCGTCGTTCTGCGTGTCACGTTTTGACATTGCGCGAGCGCCGCAGACGACCGGGCGTGCGCTGCTTCTGCATCCGCCGTTTGTCCGGTTGCGTAAGCGTAAAGGGCGATTTCCGATTCGCGAAGCGCGCGCCGTTCCGGATTCGACTGCGATTCGCCGGTGCCGTCGAGCAAGGCGAAGGCATGCTGGAAGTCGCCCTCGGATGCCGAGCGCATTGCGCGCGCCGGCAGGAGCGTCTCGGCGCGCGTTTGCATGAGCGTGCCGGCGGTGCGTTCCATTTCGTGTTCGAGGCGTTCGATCGCAAAATCGTCGCCGCGTTCCGCTTGAATTTCGAAGGACGCCATTAGCCCATACAAGCGCGTTTGCACGCTACCGCCCTTTCGTGCGCATTCGATAAGGCGATCGAGCAGAATCAGGCTTTCAAGCGGATCGTCTTCGTCGTCGTACACGATCGTGTAGAGGACGCTATACGCGCGAGCGGCTACTTCGTAAAGACCGTCTTTCACCGCCAGTTCGATTGCAAGATTCGCGTAATTCCAAGCGTGGCCGCGCGAGGACATCAAATGGTGCACGAACGCGGCCTGCTGGTAAAATCGCGCGCGGGCGTCGTCGTTTACGCTGCCGTCGATCGCGTTGATTCCGGCCGTGATGTTGAGCGCTGCTTCGTCGAGCCGGTTCGCGCGCGCTAGCGCCGTAGCGAACGTCGCCAGCATCGGCACGCGCAGATTGGGCGGGAGCGTCGCGTCGCGAACGTATGGCTCGAGCAGCGTAATGGCATTACGCTCGTGCCGGATCAACTCGATGGCGTAGCGATGAACGAGGGTAAGGCGAAGCTTGCCATCTTGTGCGCGGTCGATCGCGTCGAGAAAGTCGCGCTCGGCAAGCTCGAAATGCCCGCGCGCCGCTTCTAGCATCGCTTTTACGCCCAGAACCGAGGCGTCCAAACGCTGCGATCCGTTGAGACTCGCCAGTGCTTCGCTCAGGGCTTCGCCTTCGCCCCGTTCGAAAAGTGCCGTGCCGTTTCGCTGCAGAATCTCGATGATGCCGCCGGCGCATGCGGCGCGTGTGTAGAGGCGCAACGCGGCGACGTCCTCGCCTTGTGCGCGAAGCGCGCCCGCAACGGTTTCACAAACGTTGCGCCATTGCGTAGCGCCGGCCGCGTGAAGTTGCGCTTCCAAGAACTCGCGGAACAGATCGTGATAGCGATAGGCGCCCGGAGCGGTTTCGGTGAGAAATCCGACGGCCGAGCGCAGCTGGTCTACCTCTACACGCCGGATGCCAAGCGCTTCGGTGAGCGATAATCCAAAGGCGCCTGCCACACTCGTTTGAAGCAAAATCGACTGCGACCGTTCGTCCAAGCCATTGAAGATTTGCTCGGCCAAATAGCGATACAACAAGTCTCGCGTGCCTGTCGCTATGCCTGCTAAGTCCGAGGCATGCGTTCGCGAATGCAACGCAAGGGTAAGCGCCACCGGCCAGCCGCCGGTCAAGGATCGCAGCGCCTCAATCTCGCGATCGTCGACGCCTTCACCAGACGTGACGCTCACCGCCTCGTCGCGGGAGAAGCGCAAATCTTCTTCGCGAACCGGAACGTCGATGCGCCCGTAGGCGAGCCAAGAAGCGATGGGTAAGCCTGCGTCATTGCGTGACGATAGAATCCACTTCAATCGTCCGGACGTGCGTTCGATTAGCGAAACGAGAAACGGAACGGTGCGCTGGTCTTCCATCGCATAATGGAGATCGTCGATGACGACCGTTCCGAAAACGTCTTTGAAGTGTTCCACGAACCAATCGGTCAGCACGCCAAGCTGATCTTCTTCGCCGAGCAACCGTTGCTGCAAAAGCGCGAAAGCCGCCGGCGCGTCGGGGACCAGCGGCGCAGCCGCCGTAGCCAAGCCGCGCGCGAAAGACGTCAGCGTAGCATGTTCCGGACGCACGTCGTAAGACGCGGCGTCCGCGCCGGACGAGGCGAGGTAGTCGCGAAGTGCTACCGTCTTGCCAAACCCGGCCGGCGCCACGATCAACGTGACTGGGTAGCGATTGGCGCGGGCGAAACGTTCGTTGATTCGCGAGCGAACCACACGGGCGGTCAGGATAGTAAGGGACCTCCTGGTGGCAACATACCCGCTCGCGACGGGCTTTCCCGCCCGCCTCCGGCAGTGAAGCAAGTTCCGGGTGGGCCCTGACGGCGTCCCGAACGTAGAATAAAGAGGCCATGACCGACACCGATTACAGCCGCGTCGCCGACGCCATCGAGTTTATCGTCGAACACGCCGCAGACCAGCCGCCGCTCGAAGAGATCGCCGGGCAGGTAGGACTGAGCGCGTTCCATTTTCAACGCACCTTTCGCCGGTACGCGGGCGTCACGCCGAAACAGTTTCTCGCCGCGCTTACCGTCGAAAGCGCGAAGGCTCTGCTCGATAAAGATGCGACGGTCCTCGACGCCTCGCTCGACGTCGGTCTCTCGAGCCCCGCGCGTTTGCACGATCATTTCGTATCCATCGAAGCGATGTCGCCGGGCGAGTATAAATCGGGCGGCGCGGCGCTCGAGATCACCTACGGGTTCGCGCAGACGCCGTTCGGCTTGATGCTCGCAGGGCGCACGCCGCGCGGCATTTGCATGCTCCATTTCGTTGCTAAGCCGCATTTCGATCCGCAAACGGCAGGCCTTCCGAACGCAGGTTATCGCCGGGATGACCACGCTGCCGAGTCGATCGTCCGAGAAGTTTTCGGCGAACGCTCGAATTCAACGATTCCACTCCACGTACGCGGAACGAATTTCCAATTGCGTGTTTGGAACGCGCTGCTCGGAATTGCGCCCGGAGCCGTGACGACGTACGGCCGCCTTGCTCAATCGCTTTCGATGGCGACCGGTGCGCGCGCTGTTGGGACGGCGGTCGGTAGCAATCCGGTCGCGTTTCTAATTCCATGTCATCGCGTCATCGCGCAAAGCGGCGCGATGAGCGGATATCGTTGGGGTCAGGAACGCAAACGCGCGCTCCTCGCATGGGAGCGCGCGCAAGCTCTGCCTTCGGCTTAGGCTACGTGTTATCGCGGACGTTGCGTTTGGCTTTGTCGCCTTCCGCCTCAACGCGATTCTTCGCTTCGTTCACGCCCGAGGCGACTTTCTCTCCCGGCGTCATCGTATCGCCTTCCGTTTCCCGGCGAGTGTGTTCGGCTTCAGCCGTCGAGCGATGCATCACTTCATGCGCGCCGTCGCGCACGTCCTTGACTCCGCGTTCGATCTGACCGCTGATAGTATGGTCGCTTTTGCTGTCTTTCATATCTTCATAGTACCCGCGGGTGCGGGCATTTTTCGCCACAGCGGAGAAGCGAGCAACCATTATGGCGAGCACGATCAAGGGGGTCAAAGATGACTCACGCCCCTACGAGCCGGCGAAGGCGCCGGCACTACGCCGCGTAACTGCAGGCGCAATCAAGCGCCGTAAAGGTCTCTCCACGGTCCCGATGATCACGGCATACGACGCGGCATTCGCTCGCTTTGCCGAGGAGGCCGGCATCGATTGGATCCTCGTCGGCGATAGTCTTGGCAACGTCGTTCTCGGCTTCGACGAGACGACGCCCGTGACGATGGAACAAATGATTCATCACGCTCAAGCGGTGATGCGGGGCACGGGCCGCGCACATATTGTTTGCGACATGCCGTTCGGCTCGTATCAAGTCAGCGACGGCGACGCGCTCGGCAACGCAATTCGTCTGGTAAAAGAAGCCGGCGCAACTTCCGTGAAACTCGAAGGCGGCAAACACGAAGCAGCTCGTATTCGAGCGATTACGGCGGCCGGTATTCCGGTCGTCGGTCACATCGGCATCACACCGCAAACAGCCGGCATGGGTCCGGGCTATAAGATGCGCACGAATCGCGACCGCCTTCTCGATGATGCGCTTGCCGTGCAGGACGCCGGCGCATACGCCATCGTGCTGGAAGTCGTCGATTTCGAAATCGCACGCGAACTCACCGAGCAGCTTTCTATTCTTACGATCGGGATTGGCTCCGGCCCGTACTGCGATGCGCAGGTCCTCGTGCTGCACGACGCGCTCGGCATGTATCCTCATTCACCGCGCTTTGCAAAGCGATTCGCCGAAGTAGGGCGCGTGGCGACCGAAGCGTTGCGTGACTACGCCGACGCCGTTCGGGAGAAACATTTCCCCGAGTCGTGAAGGAACCGGACTTTGACGAAGCGTTCCGCGAACGGCTTTCGCAGCTATTCGCGTGGCGCCGCGACGTGCGCCATTTCCGGCGCGATCCCATCGCACGCGAAACGGTCGAGGAGCTGGTTCGCGAAGCGACGCATTCGCCTTCGGTCGGATATTCGCAGCCGTGGCGTTTCGTGATGGTCAACACACCGGAACGCCGCGATCTCGTGAAGACTTCGTTCGAACGCGCGAACGCCCGGGCACTGAGCGGCTACAACGGCGACGACGCGGCGCGCTATGCGAACCTGAAGCTTTCAGGACTGCGTGAAGCGCCGGTGCACATCGCGGTCTTCTGCGATGCGGAAACGGAAACCGGCAAAGGCCTCGGACGGCGCACCATGCCCGAGACGCTGGCGTATTCCGTCGCGATGTCGATCTATACGTTCTGGCTGGCAGCACGCGCGCGCGGCATCGGCGTCGGCTGGGTTTCGATTCTCGAGCCGCACGCGGTCACGCGCACCCTCGAGGTGCCGGAGTCCTGGCAATTGGTCGCCTATCTGTGCGTCGGCCATGCACAAGAACATTCCTCCGTGCCCGAACTCCATCGCACCGGCTGGGAAAACCTCGACGAACGCTCGACAACGCTCTACGAGCGATAAACCACGCGCTAGTTCTCTTCGCAGGGCGGGCAAGTTACGCGCTTTGCGACACAAACCGATAATTGATTGAATGACTTCCCGGAGTCGCTTTTGCGCGTTTGCACTAGCCCTGTTCTTTGTTGCGGGTTGCTTTCGGTATGCCCGGCGCGAGCGAGCCCGTGAGCTTCGCCCAAGCAGGCGTTCATGCGACAACTACGCTGCTGAATGTGTTCTACGCCGGCGACGGACGCTGGCGCGCCTGTAACGACGTGGAGTGCCGCGAAGCCAATAGCGACTGGGGCGTAGACTCGGCCACGGACGCACTCTACCTTCGTTGGAAGACAACGCACGATCCGCAAGTTAAGCTCGTTGTCGCTCGCTTGCTGGACGCTGGTCCTCACTATCCCACCTGCGGCGACCAAGGCTGTTCGACGTGGAGTGACACGCCCGAATGGGATGCGGTCACGTTCATGCGCGAGTACCAAGTTCTCGACGACCCGCAGGCTCTCGAACGCGCCAAAGCGGCTTACGCCTTCGTCGAACGATCGAAGACTTTTGCTACGGGAGCCTGCCCGGGCATTCGCTATCAACACCCGCAGCCGTCGATCTACTTCGTGAAGTCGCTCGAAACGGAAGCCAACGCCGTCAAGGCCGGGATCCTGCTCTATCGCGCAACACAAGATCACACGTACCTCGATGCGGCGCTAAGCCGGTACGCCTCCGCGCGCGAGTATTATCTGGACGCCGATACGCCGCTATACACGGTGCACGTACGCGACGACGGCCAGTCGTGCGTTCAACAGCCGCACCGCTTCTTCGCCTCCGTCAACGGCGACATGATCTGGAACGGCATTGCGCTCTCGCAGATCACCGGGAATCGCGAGTTCTACGATCAAGCGCTAGCGACGGCGCATGCCGTAGACACCAACCTTTCCGACGAGCGCGGAATTTTCGCAAACGTGCAAGGCGAAAACGACGTCGTCGAGCCGCTGGTCGAAGCGATGTACGAACTGGCCGCAAACCACGAATCATTTGCGGAAGCGTGGGTCGTGCGCAACGCCGAAGCGGCGCTTTCCGCACGCGCTTCCGACGGTACGTTCGCACGATTCTTCGACGGCCCGGCGCAACAGCGGGCGTCGATTTGGGAAAGTAATGGTGGCCTGGCGCTCGAGATCGCGGCGGCCTCGCTCGATCCGTACGCGCAAGTCTTGACGACCGATGCTTGGAGCGACTTCTACGTCGCGCCGGCGCTTACAACGCTGCCGGCGACCATTACCGTCAAAGGATCCGGAATCGCACTTATGGGCACGCTCGCCCAAGCTTGCCAAAACGCGCACGTTCACGTGCTTATCGATGGCGTCGAAACGTTCGATCAAACCGGGCTCTGGCAGAATTACTCGATGCCCGACGGCGACTCCGTCTTCTTCGCTTGGCGCTGGAAAACGCCGGGCACGCACACGATCACGCTCGAACCTTCAGCCGGCAGCGATCTCGCCGGCCATGCGATCGATCTACGCCCTTACATCGTCCGCTAACGCGTAACGTCAGACGGTCTTATAGGACTGCTTTGGATCCGCATCAAAGCGGCCACGATTCAATCATCGCGAAGTTTATTTTCACGAGGTAGCCTTGCGCGCGTTCCCGTTGCGCTTCTCCGTGTGGAAAATTCGTTAGGCCGGCACCCGAACATGCGAGAGGAACTTCATGAGCAAAGTATTCGTCAATATCGGACTTAGCCTCGATGGCTACACGTCACCGGACGGAATGACCATCGAAAATTGGGACGAGCCTCAGTACAAGGACTGGGGATCCAAGTGGGGTGCGCTGATGGGCTGGCTGATCAATCTCCAGTACTTCCGCGAGAACCTCAACTTCGGTCCAGGCGGAGAGACGGGCCCGGTCAACGACCTGGTTCGTAGCACCACGGAGCGCATCGGCGCAAACATTATGGGCAAGCGAATGTTCGACCAAGGCGAGCGTTCCTGGCCGGAAGACGCTCCGTTTCACACACCGGTATACGTTCTGACCCATGAGAAACGCGAACCGTGGGTGCGTCCCGGCGGGACGACGTTTTACTTCGTCAATGACGGACCGGAGCGCGCGCTAAAACTCGCTCGAGAATCGGCGGGCATCCGCGACGTTCGCATCGCGGGTGGAGCGGAGGTAATTCAGCAGTACCTCAATCTTGGTGTCGTTGACGAGCTGGAAATCGCCTTGGCGCCCGTGTTGTTCGGCGGCGGGAGGCGTCTGTTCGAGAACTTAAACGAGCCCGCGCCCCAGTTCCGCATTGACAAGGTTCTCGATGGTCCCCGGGCCACACACGTGCGCTACGTGCGTCACGGGAAGCAATCAAACCGCTAGAACGCGCTTTTCATGCGAGGCGGGGACGTTCGGGTATTCGCCGGTAAGGCAGCCGAGACACATCTCCCCGCCCTTTCTTCCGCTAGCTTCTATTAGTCCCTCAAGACTCAAATAGCCCAGAGAATCGGCGCCCGTCTTTTGGCGAATTTCCTCGACCGTGTAATTTGCCGCGATGAGTTCGTCGTACGTTGCCATGTCGACGCCGAGATAGCACGGGTGCTTGATCGGCGGCGAAGTGATGCGCAGGTGAACTTCTTTCGCGCCGGCTTCGCGCAGTAGCGAAACGATGCGCGGAGTAGTCGTGCCGCGAACGATCGAGTCATCCACCACCACGACACGCTGACCCTTGAGGTTCTCTACGACGGGATTGAACTTCAGTTGCACGCCTCGCGAACGCATGCCCTGATCCGGGCTGATGAACGTCCGGCCGATGTAGCGGTTCTTGATCAGTCCCTCGACGTACGGCAAGCCGCTTTGTGCGGCATAGCCGATGCCGCCGGGAACGGCGGAATCCGGAACAGCCATGACGACGTCTGCGTCGATAGGATGCTCTTTTGCAAGTTGACGTCCCATCTCGTAGCGCGCCATGTAGATCGAGCGGCCATTTAAACTCGAGTCGGGCCGCGCGAAATAAATGTATTCGAACATGCAGAGCGCCGGCCGGGCGTTGTCGGTCGGCGTCTTGAACGACTCCAGCCCCTGCGCGGTAATGCGGACGATTTCGCCCGCTTCTATTTCACGCAAGTACTGGGCGCCGATCGTCGGCAATGCGCACGATTCGGAAGCGACCGCGTAGCCGCCGTCGCCGAAAGTGCCGATGCATAGCGGACGCACGCCCCACGGATCACGGAATGCGAAGAGCTCATCTTCGGTGCAGAGGACGATCGAGTATGCGCCCCGGGCCACGCTGAGGACCTGACGGATCCGGTCGAGCATCGATCCGCGAGCCTCGACGAGCGTCTTGGCCATTACTTCGGAGTCCGAGGTGGCCTGAAGTGTCGTGCTGGGCGCGAGCGAGGCACGCATCTCGTCGGTATTGGTGATGTTGCCGTTATGCGCGAAGGCAAAATCACCGAGCTCGGTCCGCTCCAGAAGCGGCTGAGCGTTTACGACGATCGACGAACCGGTCGTTGAGTACCGGGTATGGCCGATTGAAATGTGGCCGCCGAGCGCGGTGAGACTTTCTTCGTCAAAGATCGCTCCGATGAGGCCCATGTCTTTGTGCGAGCGGATGGTGCCTCCATCGGCTGCAGCAATACCGGCCGATTCCTGGCCCCGGTGCTGCAACGCGTAGAGCCCAAAATACGCGAGGCGTGCCGCGTCACGCCCCGGTGAAAAGATTCCCGTTATCCCGCACATGGTTTCTTCTTCATTCTAACAGCTTGAGAGGCGTTCCGGCTTCGGCTTTTAGTCGTCAGAACGCCGGCTTCCGAAGATTTGTAGCAAGGCGAGGAAGATATTCACCACATCTAAGTAGATCTGGGTCGCAAGTTGCACGGGCGTATAGTAGTCGCCGCCTGCACGCAAACGGGCAAAATCGATGAGCGTGAAGCCCGCAAAGATGATGAGCGTGAGGTATGAGTACGTGGTCGGCGCAATGAAATGCACGAAGACCGAGATGATGCCGACCACGATCAACCCAAGCAGCGCAATCATGAAAATGCCTTGGAAGCGCCGCAGATCCAGACCGGTCGCGTAGACGATGGCACCGAGCGCGAACATTCCGAGGCCCGTCGTAAGGGCCGCGTTGTAGACGACGCTGGGCGCGATATGCAGGTAGTACGAGACAATGGGCGTTATGCCGATGCCTTCGGCAAACGCGAATGCGTAAAAGAGCATCAGCGAAAGGACCGGGTTGGCTCGCGTTGCGTTGATCGCGAGGAGCAGGCCGAAGCCGATTAGCATCGCGACCAAGCCGGCGACGCTTCCGACGCTGTCGCGGAACAGGTAGATTGCGAGCGCCGACACGCATAAGCCGAGTGCGGTGATACCGAGCACCTGGCCGAGCAAGCTCTGCGGCGCAACAGCCGGCATGGGCCGGCCGTATGTGTTGGGTGGGAAGCGGTAAGCCATACTGCTCTCTACTAACCTCCGTGCGCGTCAGTGGTTACAGGCGGCGTTTCGAATCTCCGCCAAGGGTCTTGAATCGAACACCTGTTCGCACTATAGTCTTACCATGCGCGGCGTCGAGATAATCGAGCAACCGGCCAAAAGCGTGATAAACGCCGTCAAAGGCATGCCGTTCAAGTGGTCGGTAAATCCCTATCGCGGCTGCTATCATCAATGCCGGTTTTGCTACGCCCGCCGCACGCATCAGTATCTGGAAGAGGACGGCGTCGGCCGCTGGGGCTCCCGGATCTATGTAAAGATCAATGCACCGTCCGTTATCCGGGCCGAACTCGCGAAGCGGACGTGGCGTCACGAGCGCGTTTCCATCGGAACCGTTACCGACCCATACCAGCCGCTCGAGGGAAAGTACCGGCTCACCCGCGGTATCTTAGAAGCACTTGCCGACTATGAAACGCCCGTCGGCATCGTAACACGTTCGCCGCTCGTCGTGCGCGATATCGACGTGCTTTCGCGACTGGCGCGAGTCGCGGGTGCGCACGTGTCCATAAGCATAGCCACGATGGACGAGCGCCTAGCTCGCGAAATCGAGCCGACGGTTGCGCCTCCGCCGCAACGTCTGCGCGCGGTAAAGATGCTTGCCGACGCCGGAATAGCCGTTAGCGTTGCCTTGGCGCCGGTGCTGCCGCGTATTACCGATACGCCCGAAGAGATCGAAGCCGTCGTGCGCGCCGCTCGCGAAGCGGGTGCTTCAAACGTGTGGCACAACGCCCTGTACCTTCATGAAATCACGCGCGAGGCATTCTTCGATTACTTGCGCGAATCGAAACCGGAGCTACTTGCCGAATACGCCGAAATTTACAAGGGCAAGTATGCGCCGCGAGCAATTGCCGAAGCCATCGACACGAAAGTGGAAGCGGCGCTCAAGGCTTTCCCTGCGCGTCGCTCATCGCAAATTCAAACGCACGTCCCACTCCAATTGAGCTTGCTGGCGTAACGATCTTCGCTATTCGTCGCCGGCGATGGCATTTACGACAAGAACGGTCGTAAGGCCGAAGGCCACGTGCGGGATGACATCCGAGATCCAAGATGCTGCCGTCCAGTCGCGCAGATCCGTCGCGCCCAGGCGCACGGCGGGAACGTCGGCCGCCAGCATCGCCGCAGCGCCGACGCCAAGGGCAGCAAAAGCTAGGGGAAGGCGATTCGTCAGCGGACGCGTCGCGCCATAAAGCGCGCCGATGGCAAGACCTACGCCGTAGCCGGATAGAGCGCCAAGCGCACTGCGACGATTTTTCGTTTTGTCATCAACCGCTTCGTCGGGTTTTGCGAGCGGTTCGACGCCCGCTTTCTCGGCGAGCCTTCGCACCACTTCCGCCGGCATGTTGCTCGATTGCCTTCCGCGCACCACCATGTCGCCGTAGCTTGCGATATCAAGAGCCATCGTCCCAGCCGCGCCGGCGATCGCGCCGATCATTACGTTTCGCATAGGGACGGTATACCCGCATGGCTTTTCTCCGTATTGACTCACCGAGGCTAATCCCGCATCTAACGCCGCGGCGTTAGAACTTCGCGATGTCGGTGCGGTACGTCAAGTCCGTGGTGCCGATTCTCCCGGCGAGTGTCTTGACGGCGGCATACGCTTTTTCGCGGGCATCGGTGACGTTGGAGCCGCAAGCGGTTACGGTCAACACACGACCGCCGCCGGTATTGACCGTGCCCTCTTCAACGGTGCTGCCGCCCCAGAACACGACCGCATTACCCGGCAACGCTACGTTCGAATTCAAACCTCGCAGCGGCGTGCTCGAGCGCGGATAGTCGCTCGTTGCAAGCACCACGCCCACGCAGCAGTCGTTGCCCAGCGTTGCGAGGCTCAAGTCCATTGCGCCCTCCGCCGCCGAAGCGAGCAATTGCGCGAAATCGCCGTGAATGCGCGGCATTAGCACTTGGGTTTCGGGATCCCCAAAGCGCGCGTTGAACTCGATGACGTAGGGGCCGTTCTCGGTCCACATAAGGCCGCAATACAGAACGCCGATATAGGTTTCACTTTCGGCGAGCAATCCGCGTAAGACGGGCGCAAGAATGCGCTCGCGCACCTGATCGTACATGTCGATCGGGAAATCAAGGGGCGGCGAATACGCGCCCATTCCGCCGGTGTTCGGACCGGTATCACCGTCGCCGGCTCGTTTGTAATCGCACGCCGCGGCGAGCGGAACCATCGCGCGGCCGTCTGCGAGCGCAAACACGCTCACCTCACGTCCGGTTAATTTTTCTTCGAGCAGCACATCGCTGCCGCCGCCGGGAATTTTACTCGCGCCATACCATTCTTTGAGCACACCGCGGGCCGTATCGACGTCGTCACAAACTACGACGCCTTTACCTGCGGCGAGACCGTCGGCTTTGATAACCACACCGCCTCCCGGCCACTCGTCGAGCGCTTTCATCGCGCTCGGTTCCGAGTGGACGATCATCGCGCGCGCCGTCGGAACGCCGTGGCGTTCCATGAAGCGTTTGGAGAAGACTTTGCTGGACTCAAGACGGCCCCCGCTGCGGTTCGGGCCGAACACCGCGAAGCCGGCGTCTCGTAAGCGGTCACCGACTCCCGCCGCAATTGCAGACTCCGGACCGAGCACCACGAGATCGATGTTCTCCTCGCGGCACCTTTCGACGATCGCTTTGCCGTCGGTCGCGGAGATATTCCAATTCGTGCCGCGCAGAGCCGTACCGGCGTTACCCGGTGCAGCGAAGATCGCTTCGCACGACGGCGACTGCGCCAAACGCCACGAGAGCGCATCCTCACGCGCGCCGTTTCCTACGACGAGAATTCGCATCCCTATTCCCACTCCACCGTTGCGGGCGGCTTCGATGTGATGTCGTACGCCACGCGATTCACGCCGGGCACTTCGTTCACGATTCGCGTCGAGATTCGCTCCAGGAGTTCGTGCGGCAAGCGCGCCCAATCGGCCGTCATGCCGTCCTCGCTCGTAATTGCGCGTACAGCGACCAGGTTCGCGTACGTGCGGCCGTCGCCCATCACACCGACGCTTTGCACCGGCGTAAGCACGGCGAAGTACTGCCACGGATGCGGCTGCAAGTCTTTGGCATTGTCGATCTCTTCACGCACAACCGCATCGGCGTTGCGAACCACTTCCAAGCGCTCGTCGGTGATGTCACCGATGATGCGAACCGCAAGTCCCGGTCCGGGAAACGGTTGGCGCGCCACAATGTGTTCCGGCAGCCCTAGAACGCGTCCGAGCGCGCGGACTTCGTCCTTGAAGAGCGCGCGCAGCGGTTCGATGAGCTTGAAGTTCATCTTCTCGGGCAAGCCGCCCACGTTGTGATGCGACTTGATCTTGTGTCCCGCCTTGCTTTGCGGCGTTTTGGATTCAATGACGTCGGGATAAAGCGTTCCCTGAACGAGATACTTCACCCCGGGAATCTTCGCCGCTTCTTCTTCGAACACGGAGATGAACTCGTGGCCGATGATGATGCGCTTGCGCTCGGGGTCAATGACGCCCGCAAGTTTTGTCAAGAACCGTTCGCGCGCGTCGACCACGACGAGATTCAAATGCAAGATATCGCGGAACGCCTCGATCACGGATTGCGCTTCGCCTTTGCGAAGCAGTCCGTGATCGACGAAGACGCAGGTCAGCTGTTCCCCGATCGCACGTGATACAAGCGTGGCGGCGACCGCGGAATCGACGCCGCCGGAGAGCGCGCAGATGACTTTGTCCTGACCGACCGCTTCGCGAATCTCTTCGATTGCGCGATCGACGTACGATTCCATCTCCCAGTCGCTTGCGAGCCCGGCTACCCCATGCAGAAAATTCGCCAACATCAGCCGGCCGTATTCGCTGTGCACGACTTCGGGGTGAAACTGCGTTCCGTAGATTTTGCGTTCGGCATTGCCTATCGCCGCAACGTTGCAGCGTTCGGTCGACGCAAGTTCTTCGAATCCCGGGGGAAGTTTCACGACCGAGTCGCCGTGCGACATCCAAACGCGTGAGTCGGCCGGAACGCCGTCGAAAATGCGAGCGTCCCGCTTATCGACGTGCAGCATCGCGGGGCCATATTCCGCGTGATCCAATTTCACCAGTTCGGCGCCGTTGTGACGCGCGATCAGTTGCATGCCGTAACAGATTGCAAAAATCGGCAAGCCGCTATTTAGAACGGCTGGGTCCATGTCGGGTGCGCCCGGCACGAGCGTGCTTTCGGGACCGCCCGAAAGAATGATCGCGGCCGGACTGCGTCCGGCGATCGCGGACCACGTGGTGTCGTAAGGAACGATCTCGCTGTAAACGCCGAGCTCGCGCGAGCGGCGCGCTATCAGTTGGCTATATTGCGCGCCAAAGTCGAAAATGAAAACGGTGGGGGGCATTGGCCGTGCTGATTCGGCTCGATTGCCCCCGCTCCATGCTCGATGCTACTTCGCCGCCGCTTGAGCCGCCGTGATGGCTGCATCGTAATCCGGCTCGCTCGCGACTTCCGGAACAAGTTGCACGTATTTGATGGTTTTGTCAGCGCCGATCACTACAATGGCGCGAGCGAGCAAACCCAGTTCTTTGATCAGCAGACCGTAGTTCCGGCCGAAGCTATGGTCGCGATAGTCCGAAAGCGTCTCAAATTTGACCTCGCCTTCGTTGCCGCACCAGCGGGCCTGCGCAAACGGCAGGTCCATGCTGACGACATATGTTTTCACATCCGCCGGCAACTCGCCCATTCGCGCGTTGAACTTGTGCGACTCAGTCGAGCAGACGCCCGTATCCAGCGAGGGGACAACGATCAGCATCGCCGCGCGATTGCCCCCGTCCAGCAGATCGTCGAGCCGTTTGACGGAGAGATCCTGCCCGGTAAGGACAAAGTCCGGCGCCGTGTCGCCGGCCTTTAGTTCCGGGCCTACGAGCGTCATCGGGCCGCCCTTGAACGTGATTGCGCCCTGGCGCTCTTGTAACGATTGCGTAGCCATTATTTCCTCCGGCGCAGTTGGTTCGCACCACCATAAGGCCTTCCCCCACAGCCCGGTTGCGTATATACTCTCGGGGATGACTTCATTGAAAGCAGGCCGGCCATAGCCGGCCGTCGCCGCTCGGCGCCTCCGCGCCCTCCCAGCGATCGCCCGACTGAGCCCGCCAAAGAGGCGCCTCTCGAGGTTTTTGGCACCGTTCGTCAGATCTACCCAAGCACGACCTTCGCCGTTGAGTTGGAGAACGGGCACACCGTGCTCGCCCACCTCGCCGGCCGTCTCCGCCGCCATCGCATCAAGATTCTTCTTGGCGATCGTGTCGATCTGGAGATGTCGCCCTACGACCTCACCAAAGGCCGGATCGTCTACCGCTACCGCGCCGGCGAAATGCGCCGCTCGTAAGACAAAAAGAAAAAGGCCCGCATCGCTGCGGGCCTTTTCTTTGTACTATCGCGGTTTAGCGGTAGGACGGGCGGCTGCTGAAGCAGTCGCGGCAGTAAACCGGCTTGTCGCCACGCGGTTGGAACGGAACTTCCGCCACACCGCCGCACTGGCTGCAGGTCGCGCGGAACATTTCCCGCTGGCCACCGCCACCGGCGCCGCCGAAGCCGCCGCCACGGCTGCCGCCGCGTCCGCCACCCTGCTGGCCTTTACGGGCCGCACGGCAGTCGGGGCAACGGTTCGGCTTATTTTGAAAGCCTTTCATGGCGAAAAACTCTTGCTCGCCGCTCGAGAAAACGAACTGACGCGAACAATCGACGCAGTTCAAATACTCATCTTGATACATTAACGAGGACTCCTCGGACTTGGTAGTTATTGTTCTCGGAATCGACTCGCTAGACCAAACATGGTAACCGACTGCGATACCTAGACACCCCTCACCCTAGCATGCCCGACTAAAATAGGCAACGGTCCGGAAGTCTTAAGCATTCCAGGGCTGGGAAGCGGGCGCATACACCCATATGAACCTAAGTTAGGTAAGAATTTCCCCCAGCCGGCCGGCGTCGCGGGCCATTACGAGCTCCATTGCGACTCGCTCGCCCACCGACACATCGCGCCCCCATCGGTATGCCGAATACGGGGTGTAGCGGGTGCCGGGCGATCCCGGGATGCGCAACGACACATCGTAGCAAACAAATTCTTTGGGGGGTCCGGCGACGATTACGCACTGCAGCGCGAAGGGTCCCATTACGCCGGGCGGATTGGCTTCGCGTGCGGCGGCAACGAATCGCTCGCCCATCTCGAAGGCCTTCTCCAGCGTCGACTCGGTAAGCGTCGCGGCGATATGTCCCGCCTCTTCCAGACGCATCGGGACGTTGCGCAGCGCCTCGAATACCGACGGCGGGACGTTACGGAATCCCTCGAGATTGGTTTGGCGCCGCGTGTCCGTTCCGCTAAGCTCTAACTCGCCGAGAATCGGCGAATAAAAGAAATTCAGGTTGACCGACGGTCCGAGCGCGTACTCCTCGATGACGGCGTCTCGTAAACCGGATTCGGTAAGCATTCCGTCGCGAATGAGCCGGGCGCTGACCTCACGGTACTCCTGTGGCGACGACACCACAAAGAAGGCTCGCTCGAAGCTGACTTTGGCGTGCGGCGCTTTCACCATCACTAGCCGGTCGATCTGATCCGGCGAATCGAACTGCTGCGGATGACGGATGCCCGCCTTCTGCATCAATGAATACTGATTTGAGGCTTCGTCGCGTTCTTCCGCGCGCAGCAAGAAGCGGTTGCCGAAAAACGGCACTCGCATGCCGTTCTCGATTTCGTCGTAGCTGAATTTTTGGTGCAGGTAGACTTCGAACGACCGGTTGGCAAGAAAGATCACGTTTTCGTCCAGCAGCCGCTGTTGGACGCCGTCGTTTAAGAGGTCGGTGAACTTCTCCAGTTCCAGGACCGAATCAACGCATCCGCGCGGTACCGGCGATTCCTTGCGCAGGTAATGCTCCGTGTACGTGCGTTCGCGGCCCTTCGCAGTTACGACAAGATTCCGCAAGCCCTGTGCGCGCGCGCCGTAGGCCACTTCCAGCGCCGAATGGCTTCCGATGGAACAAAGAGTGAGCTTTGAGCGGTCGTATTTTTCGAGGGCTCGAGCGGCGTTGTCGTTCACGCCAGCGCGGTTATTCGCCAACGCGGACCTTTCCCGCCAAACGGCGCCAGACCCAACTGCCGTAAATCAGGACGGCGCACAGACCGACGATCGTGACCGTCAGTGCGCTGGCGAGCGCCGTAGGCGACGGCGACGCATCGTAGATCGAGAGGCCCCCGCCTGCCGGATACAAGGGGAGCAAATACGGATACATCGTCATCGCGGCCGTAACGACCAACAGCGCGATGAAGAGCGAGGAGGCGACAAACGCTTGCAAGTATCGCGCGCGGCCGTTTTCAAACCACGTCCATGCCAACGCCGCCAACGCTAGCAACGGTACGATAACGCCCCAGGGCGTGCCCGGCATTCCACGCATGTGGGCGGTTACGGCCGAGACCGCTACAAAAAACGCGAGCGTTCCGGCCAGAAGGCGCGGGCGCATCTTGCGCGCGCGGTCCGCCGGCGCTCCCTCGAGCCGAAGCAACAAAAATCCACTGCCGTGCTGCGCAAGCGCTACGACGGCGAAAAGACCGACAAGCAATGCGTATGGGTTGAGTAAAAACGCGAACGTGCCCTGAAAGAAGCCTTTGTCGTCGAGCGGCAATCCGCGAATCAAGTTGCCGAGTGCCACGCCAAAGATGAGAACCAGCAGCGTACTTGCGGCAGAAAAGCACGCGTCCCAAAACGTGTGCCACATCTCGCTGGGGAAATGCGAGCGCAGCTCCAACGCGACGCCGCGAAACATCAGCAGCCACAGAATCACCATGAACGGCAGATAAAAGCCTGAGAACGCCGAAGCATACGCGCGCGGAAACAACGCGAAAAGCGCCGCACCTGCAGCGATGAGCCACACTTCGTTCCCGTTCCAGAACGGGCCGATGGCCTGCATGGAGGCGAACCGCTCGCTATCGGTCTTTCCAACGAGTGGTGCAATCGAAGCGACGCCCAGATCGTATCCGTCGAGAACCGCATATGCAGCGAGCATTATGGCGATAACGACGAAGGCCGTGATGCTCATGACATCGCCTCCACGACTCCGCCGTGTTCGCCGGCCGCACTCGGACCGCTGCCGATTTCCCGCAGGACTAAGTATAAGAACAGCACGCCAAGCAAGAAATACATGCCTGCAAAACCGATCGTCGTGAAAATTGTCTCGCCCGTAACGACGGTGGGCGACGTCGCATCGGCGGTCCGCATGATGCCGTAAATGATCCACGGCTGCCGTCCCACTTCAGTTGTGACCCAACCCGCTTCGTTCGCAACGTACGGGAAAGGCATCACCAGCATGATCAGCCAGAGCATCAAGCGCGTTTGGAAGAGCCGTTTGAGCAAAAGCAGCAGCACCCCGAGCGCCGCAACGCCGGCGAAGATCGTGCCGAGCCCCACCATAACGTGATATGCGTAATACGTCAGTTCTACGGGTGGCCACAGCTCCGTGGCGTAGCCGCGCAAGCCTTTTACCGGCGCGTTGAAGTTGCCGTATGCGAGAAAGCTTAAAACGTCGGGAACGAGGACGGGATCGATGAGTTTGTGGTTCTTCGTATCGGGCATGCCGATGATCGCAAGCGGCGCGCCGTTCGAGCTTTCGAAAAGCCCTTCCATGGCGGCAAGTTTGATAGGTTGATACTGCGTGACGTTTGCACCGTTGCGGTCGCCCGTCGGAAAGACCGCAAGCAGCGAGAAAATCAGTGCGACGATTATGCCGGACCGGACAAATCGCCGTCCGAGCGACGTCTCACGGCGCGCGAGCAAGTAGTATGAGCCGATGCCGGCAACGACGAAGCCGCCCGTCACGAGCGCTCCGGTAATGACGTGCACGTATTGCCACCAGGCGAACGGCGAGAAGATCACCGACGCCAGGCTCGTCATTTCGATTTGGCCCCCAGCGGCTACGCGATAGCCGACGGGGTGTTGCATCCACGCATCGGTGACCGTAATGAAAAAGCCCGACAGCCACGCCGCGAACCACACAAGAACGGCCGACGCCGCATGCAATGCGCCCGGCAGACGGTCGCGTCCATAAAACAAAACGCCGAGGAAAATCGACTCGGCGAAAAATGCGTAGATGCCTTCCATAGCCAGAGGCTGCCCGACGACCGAGCCGCTGCGCGCGGCAAACGCCGCCCAGTTGGTGCCGAACTGAAATTCCATGGGAATCCCGGTAACGACGCCGATTGCGAAGTTTATCGCAAAAATTTTCGTCCAGAACGCCGCCGCAGCGGCCGATTCCGTATCGCCGCGCGCCGCCTTGATCGTGTAAAGAGCTACGAACGGAACGAGTCCCATCGTCGTGATGGGAAAGAGGTAATGGAACATGATCGTGAACGCAAATTGAATGCGGTCGGCGATAACGACATCCATCCCGGCACCTCCGTGGACAGGCTTCTACAAGAAGTGTATTACGATGCTGCCTCGGGGTTTAAGACCTTTCGCGCTTCGGGCGAATCCTGGTATTCGACCGTCAAAATCGATCGCAAATGCGACGATTCCGCTTTCGTGTCGCCGCTCGTCATTCGGTCTAACGTCGTCATGCACGAGAGCAGCAGCTTCGGCATGTCGCGGTCGCGCGGATAGACCTTGTGCATGTCGTCGATCGCTTCGGCGACGAGGAGCGTCTGCGAAGCTTCGCGATTGCCGTACTTATAGTCGAGCATGAAGTTGATGTGCTTGAGCTCGTTCTGAATGCCAAGCACCGAGTAGCCCATGCGTCCGAAGTATTCGTCGGCCGGCGCAAGCGTCGAGAGGTAGACGTCGTGCGGCACCGCTTTGACGCTCGCAATGACGCGCAGTTCGGGAAGGCTCTTCACGCGTTCCGTGATGATCTTGCCGTTCTTCTGATCGCCCGAGGTGAAGCCGTCGACGCCGGATGCGGCGTTGTTTGCGGACTGAAGGAACTCGGGGCCCCAGGACGTCGGCAGATGAGCGAGCGGGAAATCCGGCTGCGACGCGCGCTCGAGCGCGAGAGAACGCCACGAGGCGTCGTGGGTCAGCAGCCACGAGCGCCAATTTGCCTCGACCTCTTGCAGAGACGAATCGACGTTGTGAGGATATGCGTCGACGTTGGCCTTTGCGTCTTGATCCGCAAGCCGTGCTAACGCTTCGGGATCTTCTTCCGAATTGACGCGCTGCAATAGCGCCTGAGCACCGTCCAGCAGCTGCTTGTCGGTCGAATTCTTGGTGACCCACTCGGCGGCTTCGCGCACGTACCACGCGGTCGCGTCATGATTGGTAAGCGGGTTGAAATGCAGCGAGCTGCCGATTTGCACGGTCAGCGTTGCAATTTCGCCATATGCAGCGTCGCTTGGCCGTTGCAGCGAATACGCTCGTCCCGCGTTGAAGATCGTCGAAAGATAGACTTCCTGATCGTGGAAGTCCCAGCCGTTCGCGCCCGCTTTATCGTATGCGCTTTTCATTTGCGCGTATAACACTTGCGGGTCGGCAACCAAGGTCGCGCCGGCGGGCGCCGGCACGAGAATTAGCGCCAGCAGCGCCGGCGCTAGCCCGCGCGCCGCGCGCAGCAGGGTCTTGGGGCTAAAGCTTGCTCGAGTCATCAAGGACTAAACGCAAATTGTTGGTGAGAAGTGCGTTCTTGATCTCGCGCGCGATGCGGCGTCCGGTGGACATCGGTTCAGAATAATTCAGGTACGAGTACGGCGACCCGTCGATGAACAAGTTCGTTCCCGCGACGATACGGGCCGAAATCTCCATGATGTAAAATTGCATGTCCGGCGTGATGATCGTCTCGATGCAAAATGCTCCGAAGAGACCCTTGGGCCCGCAAATTTCTTTACTCACGCGCACCACGTTTTCACCCATGCGCAGCGCTTCGGCAAGCATCGATTCGCGCAAGCTTACCGGCTGATTGCCGACCACGACGTAGGACGGGCTCACGTCCATGCCTTCTTGCGCGGCCGCCGGAATGCGTCCGAGCGAGTCGACGTTCGTTTCGTAGCGCCGGTCCATCGACATGATTTCCAACTTGTCTTCGATCGGCGAATAGAAATAATGGATGTAAAGCGGAACGCCGATGATGTATTCCTGGATCGTGAACTGTTCGTGCAAATGTGCAGTCCGCGCTTCGAAGTCGGAAGCGTCGCGGATGAACATATACCCTTTACCGCCGCCCGCTCCGTAGAGCTTCACGATGACGGGCCGGTCGATCTCTTTGCCGCTCTTGAACTGACGCGGCATCGTGATTCCCGCACGCGTCAGCCAGTCGCGTTGAAGTTCGCGGCTTGCTTCCCAATCGAGCACGGCTTTGTTGCCGAAGTACGGCACCGTCATCTGCTTGTGCTCTTCCAGCGACAAGTACGCAACGAAGGATCCGTGCGGAACGATGATGACTTTGCGGCGTTCGAGTTCGCCGATGAGCGAAAGAAACTCCGAATACTTGTCGACGCCGATGACTTCGTCGATGAAACGAAACGACCGGTAGAGCCGCTCCGTTTCGCGATTCGCAATAGCGAGGGTCTTGAAACCTTCGTCATGCGCACCCTTGAGAATCTGCAGGGCCGAGTGCGACCCTAGCGTCGCAATGGTATACGGTCGATTCATTCTGCCTCTAGTAGATTGGTTTTTCGATGGCCGGGTTGCACAGGAGCTGCTCCACGGCGGCGCGGAGTACGTTGGCTCCGGCGGGCGAGCCGTCGGCTTGCAGCATTCGCCAGCCTACGTACCGGCGCGCATTTCCGATGCCGGGGATGACCTTTCCGCCAAGATGTTCGCGCACTTCGTTGTGGCGCCCGAGTTCTTCGATCCATACCTCGCCGTCGCGCGGCTGGGAACCCTCGACGATCGTAAGGCGGTGCTTGTTTGGATTGAAAATGGTCTCGTTACTCTCGATGCGTGAAAGAAACGTCGTTTCGTCGCCGCGATCTTCGACTTGCCAAATCTCGCTGCGCTCCAGTTTTTCGACCCCGACTCCCAGACGGCGAAGCGCGGTGAGCGTGGTATACGCTTCGTTGTCGGGAATCTTCAGTGAAATCGCTACGGCGCGATCTTTCATCGCAGGGTCACCGCGTTCACGAAGCTTTGAAAAAGCACGGAGCCGCCGGAGGGTTCGAGGATCGCGTGCTTTCCGCGCTGATCGGGATGGTTGAAGCTCCAGCCGTCGCGCTCGGGATGCGGCATGATCGCTAACACGTTGCCCGGTTTGTTGATAAGCGCCGCTGCGCCGAGCGCCGATTGGTTGGGCACGGCCGATGCATCGACGCGCCCGTTGCGATGCGCGTACACGAAGGCGACATGACCGCCTTCCTCGAGTTTCTGCAGCTCCGTCTCGTTCGCCGCCAAGCGGCCTTCACCGTGCGCGGCCCATGCCGGGATCAACGCGTCTTTCGAGAGCGATGCCGTGATGGGGGAACGCGCGGGATCGATCTTCAGCTTTACGTGCGTGTGCGTGCAAACAAAATGCGGCACGGGGCCGTTGCGGGTAAATGCCGCGGTCGGCCGCCGGACTTCGCCGGTTCCCGGTATCAGGCCGGCCTCGAGCAAAATCTGCGCGCCGTTGCAAATGCCGAAGACGAGTTTTCCCGCTCGAGCACCCGCAATCACGTGATCCATCATCGGCTCGTGCGCGGCAATCGCGCCGGCCCGGATGCGGTCTTCGTACGCAAATCCGCCCGGCAGAACGTACGCGTCAAAATGCGGCAGCATGTCGGCCCGGCTCCAGTGCACGAGATGGGCGTCGCCGCCGCAGTCGCGCAGAAGCATGAGCGTTTCTTCTTCCGAATTCGTTCCCGGAAAAACGAGGACCGCAATGCGGCGGCTCACGGATAAACCTCCTCGAGCGGCTTAGACCAAATTTCGTACAGACGGCGCAGGTCGAACGCTTCGTCGTCGATCGCGACGACCGGCTGTTCTATCGTGACGCCGATTTCGTAAACGCCGTCCACGTTGTCCGCGAGTCCCTCGAAGGTTTCAACGTCATGCGCTGCGACCTCAACGATGAAACCGCCGGCCTCATTGAACAACGCTTCAAGATTACCGACAGAGCCGTGCGTCCACTGCCAGGCGTCGTCGATCTGCACGCCGACGTGCGCGTGACCGCTGCGAATCGTGGCAAACGCCATTTCACAGACGGCAGCAGCAAGGCCGCCGTTCCCGATCGAATGCACCGCGCGCAGTAATCGCGCTTGCGAGGCTTGCCAGATGAATTCGTGATGCGCCTTCGCCGTTTCATAGTCGACGTGCGGCAAATGCTCTTCGTTGCGTCCGAGCATACTTGCCAAAACCGACCCGCCAAGACGCCCCTGCGGATGCCCGACAAGATACAGTACCGATCCGGCGTGTTTCAAGCGCATTGTAACGACGTTGGAAACGTCTTGAATCGTTCCGAGGCAAGCGACGACCGGCGACGCCGGGATAGCTTTGCCGGATGCGGATTCGTTGTACAGGCTGACGTTGCCTGAAACGAACGGTGTTTCGAATTCACGCGCGGCGGATCCAAGCGCTTTCACGGCCGTAACGAATTCGCTGTAGTGCTCGACTTTGCGAGGATTACCGAAATTCAAGCAATCCGTCAAGCCGATGGCTCGAGCGCCGACGGCCGTCACCTTGCGAACGGCTTCGTACACCGCGTGCCGCGCTGCGCCGGCGACGTCGACTTTCGCGAAGCGCGGATTGCCCGCAACGCTGAGAGCCATGCCAAGCGGCGACCCGGGAACCGGCGCCAAGACGCCCGCGTCGCCTTCGCCGCGCGCGACGACGGTGCGGCCGCGCACGACGCTGTCGTACCGGCGATACAGCGGTTCGCGGGAACACACGTCGGGATGCGCCAGCACGCGCTCGAGCATCTCCTCAAGCTGCATGCCGGTGACGAGAGGCCGGACGATTTGATGATCGACTGAGGGCACGTCGTCGAACGGCAATTCGTCGCGAATCGAGCCGGTAAGAAATTCGCTGTCGACTTCCATCACGACTTCGCCGTTGAAGCGCAACACGTAACGGCGGTCTTCCGTCACTTTCCCGATCACGACGGCACGGGCGTTATAAGCGATCTGCGGAAGCGTAAACTCTTGATTGTAAATGCGCAGAATCTCAGGCGTGACTTCCGGCGGAACGACCCAGATGAGGCGTTCCTGCGTTTCGCCGATTGCGATGACTTCCGGCGGCATGTTTTCGATCGCGACGTTCACCTTGTCGAGATCGATTTGCGCGCCGTAACCGCCGGCCGACGTGATCTCCGCCGAACAGCCCATGATGCCGCCGGCTCCGAGGTCTTTGAATCCGACGGTCACCTTCTTTTCACGCAGAAGTCCGAATACGCGATAGCTTGCGCGCATCAGCACGTTCTTCAAGAACGGATCGGGAACCTGAACCGCGCCTTTGTTCGACTCTTCGTCGGCCGCGTCGAGCGTTACCGACGAAAACGAGGCGCCGCCGAATCCGCTCGGATCCGTCGCTTTGCCGACTAGAATCATGTCCCAGCCGTCGGCGCCCCGCGGCGCATACGAATGGATGATTTCGGATTCTTTGACGATTCCGAGCGCCACGACGTTGACTAGGCAATTGTCGTCAAAGCGTTCATCGAAATATACGTCTCCCGCGATGTTCGGAACGCCGATCGCGTTCCCATACGCGCTGATGCCGTCAACGGCGCCTTGGGCAACATACCGCTGATGCGTTCCCGGATCGATTTTTCCAAAGCGCAGCGGATCGGCGACGGCGATGACTTCGGCACCCATGCACAGCACGTCGCGAACGATGCCGCCGATGCCGGTGGCCGCTCCCTCAAAGGGAACGACTTGCGAGGGATGATTGTGCGACTCGTGCGCGATGACGATTCCGTATCGTTCGCCGCGATGTTCCCCGAGATGGAGGATCCCCGAATCCTCGGCCGGTCCGAGCACAACCATCGTGCCGCTCGTCGGCAGATTCTTTAGGTGATGGCGGCTAGACTTGTAGCTGCAATGCTCGCTCCATTGCGCGTCGAACGCTTGAAGCTCGACCATCGTGGGGTCGCGCCGCAACGTTTGTGCGATGCGCCGAAGCTCGTCGGGCCGCAGCGCCACGCCCGCCTTCGCGGCCGCGGTGCGCAGCGTTTCGTCGTTTCGCCCTTCTACCGCGAAACTAACCAAGAACGGCTCCGGGACCCGGCTGCCCGGCCTGCTGCTGCATCATCGCGTCGGCGTGTAAGATCGCCGAACGCGCATTCGCCTGCATTAACAACGTGCGGCCGTATAAGACCGTGTCTTCAAGTCCAAGAACTTTCGCGCATTGAATCGCTACGTGTTGCGCTTCCGCGTTGCCGTCGAACACGGGCGAAGAGGACGCCGATTCGAGCATCGCGCGCAAGCTGTCGTTCTCACCAACCGCAACGAAGAATAGACGCGCGAAGGTCGCCTCCATTTGCTGGACCAGTTGCAGCACGTAGCCGGGCGTCTGCGACGGGCTCGCTACGTGGCGGATGGTCGGAAGTCCGAGCTGCGCGAGCGTTTGCAGGACGGCATTCGCGTGATTCATGCGATCGGGGTGATCCGCTATAACCGCAGCCATTCCGGGCCGCATCACCGGAAACGTGCCGACCAGATCGGCAACCTGTTCGTATGAGTCTCTTGACGCGATCGAGCGCTTCGGCCGTGACTTCGGGGAGGTTGCGATACATCTGCTTGTCCAGCATCAGATCTTCGCGCCCTTGCGGCCAAATGCGCCATGAATCGTTGTCGATGACGTCGGCGATGACCAGCTGGCCTTTATTTTCACCTGCCGTCAACCGCCCGAACTCGACCTTCACATCCACCAGCAGCACGTCGCGTTTGCGCCAGGCGTGCGAAAGAATCTCGAAAGTGAGCCGCGCGAGTTCGGTCATCGCGCCGACTTCCTGCGGCGTTGCGATATTGCGTGAGACGATCTCGTCGGCGGCGATCATCGGATCGTGATTGGCGTCGTCCTTGAAGAAGAACTCCATGACGCGCGGTACGAGCAAGGCGCCGCGCTGAATGCCGGGGTTGCGCTTCACGAACGAGCCGGCCGCGACACCGCGAACGACGACCTCGAGCGGAATCATGTTGCATCGGCGAACGAGCATCTCGTTATTGTCGTCGTCTTCGCCGCCGTTGAGGTAGTGCGTCGGCAATCCGCAAAGATTCAGCAGCCGGAACACGCGCGCCGTCGTCTGCGCCGCAAGCCGACCTTTCCCCGGAATCTCGTTGCGGCGAGCACCGTCGCCGGCGGAGATCGAGTCGGTTTGCGCGACCACCAGCTGATCCGGCTGTCCCGGATACTCGTGCAGCACTTTCGTCTTACCGCGGGCGATTTCGATGCCTTTGTTCACGTTCGTTTTCTCTTTAAATCGTTAGACGGTTACGGTGCGTTGTTTCGGAAACTCGGGAGTCGCGTCGATTCGGTCGGCTAGCGCCCGCGCACGCACCGGCGCCGTGCCGACGTGTTTGCCGGGATCGAGCAGGCGGCGAATTTCCGCCGGATCGAGCAACGCGGTTAAGGCTTTATCCTCGACCAGCGTTTGCGAGAGCGGATTGTCTTCGCCGCGCGCGAGTGCTCCCCACGCCTCCATCGCCGCACTGCGAATCTGCTCGTGCAGTTCTTGGCGGTCGCCGCCCGCACGCGCTGCTTCCATCATAACCGCTTCCGTGCCGGCAAACGGTCCGTAGGTGCGCAGATTATGCGAAATGCGACGTTCCTCGACGCGCAAACCGTCGATTACTTTTCGAGCAAGCGTAATGATTTCGTCGGCGCAAAGGAACGCTTCGGGAAGAATCGTGCGGCGGTTCGCGCTATCGTCGAGCGTCCGCTCCAGATAATTGGTCGCGGCGTTCTGCCACGCGACGTCGGAGTAGCCGACAAGCAGGCGCGCAAGCGAATCGATGCGTTCGCAAATGATGGGATTGCGTTTGAACGGCATCGCCGAGCTGCCGACCTGTGATTTTCCGAACGGCTCGGCGACCTCGCCGAATTCGGGGCTGCTGAGGATGCGAATGTCGGCCGCAAACTTCGAAAGCGACGCGCCGACGCCCGCAAGCGCCGAGAGCAAAAGATAGTCGAGTTTGCGCGGGTACGTTTGCGTGCTGATGTCTCGCGCTTGCAAGCCGAACCGGTCCAGCACAAACACTTCCAATTCACCCGACGTGCCGCTATGGTCGAGCAGATGCTCGTATGAAGCCGCCGTACCGACGGCGCCGCGCAGCCCTTTGGTGGTAAGCTGCTCGAAGACGAATCGCAGATTTGTGTCGTCGATCAGCAGATCCTGAGCGTACACGGCAAGCCGGTACCCGAGGGTCGTCGGTTCGGCCGGCTGCAAATGCGTGAAGGCCATGGTGACGAGATCGCTGTGCCGCCGGACGCGGCCGGCAAAACTCGCAAGAAGCTCGCGCAGATTAGCGCCGACCATCGCAAGCGCGAGGCGCAGGCGATACGTCTCGACCGTATCTTCGATGTCCATCGAAGTCGCGCCGAGATGCAGCTTTTTGCCGCCGGTCTTCGCTTGCGACGCGAATACGCGAATCTCCGCCATGAGATCGTGATGGATCTCGCGTTCAATTGCGAGCGCAGCTTCAATATCGATGTCGCCGGCGTGCGCACGAAGATCCTCAACTTCTTCGGCCGAGACAAGGCCTTTGCGCGACTGAGCTTCCGCGAGCGCAACCCATACCGCGCGCCAAAGCTTCCGGCGTTCTTCCTCGGAAAAAAGCGAGCGTAGCTCGGCTCTGCCGTATCTCCAAGAGAACGGCGATGCATAAGTACGGTAATCCATGGGACGAGAAGTGCGTTCGCCTCATGGTGTAGGCGTGCCTCGTCGCCTTAGGTCGCAGCTGCCTCTGCCGGGCCCTCGAGCGAACGGTCGGGCGCGAGCCCGAAATCCGCGAGAACCGCGCAGACCCGATCCGGAGAACCGACTTCGATCGCGCGCAAGGCGGCACGCCCGATTGCCTCCTCCACGTACTCGCGGAGACGTTCCTCGCTCATTCCGTCCGTCAGGATCTCAAAGCGGTCGAGCTCATCCTCGACGGCAAAATCGACCGGCTTGCCGGTCATCAGCTCGGTGATGCGACGCCGGCGCGCGGTCGCATCCAACGCCGGAATGTCAAGCACGTCGCCGAACCGGGAGCGCAGTTCGGGATCGAGCGTCGACGCTTGTTGCGCGGACCCAAGCACAAAAACCGGTGCGTGCATCGCGATCAAATCGTCGATCTCGACGCAGAGATGGGCGACGTCGCCGGGATCGCCGTCGTCAATGATGTTTACGACCACGATTGCCCGCTCCAGTTCCCGCGCTCTTGCGAACGCGACGTGGAGGCCGTCCAGCTCGCTTTGCACGAGCGGAATGCCCGCTTGGGCAACGAGCCGTTGAATCGCGGTATTTTTCGCATTTAACGACGGCCCGGTGATGAGGACGCCGCGCGGAACGACGATCCCTTGGCGCTCCATCGTTTCGACGTGTGCGAACATCGCCGCAAAAATGTGGATCCGTTCTTGCACCGCCTCGGGCAATGCCACGGGATCCTCGATTGCCGGATCGCCGGCGCCCGCTGAATCGATTGTTATCGTCGGCTCGGAGCGGACCGCGGACGTAATGTCCACGAGCGAACCGAAACGCGCAAGCACCGCCGGATCGATCGCGTCCCGCCCCGCAGCGCCGGCGACGATCCACACATCGGTGCGGCCCTCGAGCGCATCCCATTGCGACAGGAACGCCTGCATGACTTCGCGCCGCATCGATTCGTAGCCGGCCGAGCCGACGTTGCTAAAAAGCCGGTCGCCGTCTTCAACGTAGATCATCGAAGGGTTGCGGCGCGCCGATTCAAACGTGCGGGCAACTTGCGATGCACCCTGGCCGACGTAGCCGATCTTCATCGAAGTAAACGAAAAGGGAACGAACGCGGCCGCGGCGGCGCGTGCAAGGATTTGCGCTGCTTCTTTCAACGCCATATCGTCTTCGCCGAGCAAGAGCAAGCCGCGCGCGATAGCGCCGTCGTTAAGCCGGAAAAGCACCGCTTGGCGAAGCAGCTTATTACGCACCGTCATCGGCACGGGCGCCGAACTCAAGATCGCATGCGTCCCGTCGTACTCTTTTAATTCGGTTTCGATGCGTTGGACGCGTTCGACGAGCCTTTTGCGCTCGCCCATTCGCAGCACGACCTGACGAAATTCTTCAGCTTCGTTTGCTACCGAGGGCAGATGGCGCTCCAGTGCCCGCTGGAAAAAGACGCCGAAGGCGCGTACGAACGGGTTCTCGAGATCGGCGTGCACGAGCGTCGGTTTTTTGTCGGGGAAACGCGTGAGCAACACGTTGCTTCGACGCTCGTCGATCACTTCGACGAACGTTTCTTTCAGCGCTTCGTCGTCTCGCACGCCGGGAATCTTCCACGCGCGGTCGTCGAGCTCGCCGCCCGGCTGCGGTCCGTCAAAGCCGATAAGCGGATGTTGCAAACCCGTTTCGATGTGGGTGAACGCCACAAAGCGCACGTCTTTGCCGTCGGATCCCAAGTACGAGTGACGGGCCTTCTTTATCTGATCGATGCAACGGCTTCTCGCGCCTATGTAACACGCGAACGCCAGAACGACGTAGACTCCCGCAACGACCGGCACGCCCGCTTCTTGAAGCGCATAGATCGCCGCGGCTGCGACCACGATTAAGAGTCCGAACGCAATGAACTGGTACGCCCCGAGCCACTCCAAGCGAAGAGCCGAGGTGAGATTCTCCCCGTCCTTGGCGCGCTGTTGTTGCGAAAAGACGTCACGCCAGACGGCGGCAACCATCGTATTGAGCGCGTCTCGGATCGAAACGATCCGTTCGGCGTCGCCCGCTATCGCGCGTTCGATGCTTTCCGCCTCGGCGCGTGCCGAATCGAGGTCAGCTTGAAGCAGCTGCCTCGGGTCTAGGGCATCATTTGCATCCGACGGCGTCGGCGGCGCAACATCCATGTAGGCACTCCGGCGAGGGGTTTATTCTTTTATCGGCGGCTAAGCGCCGAAAGTTCGGCCGTTATCCTTTCGACCAAGGTCCGGTGGTCTTCGGGGTCGTTGCCGGCCTGCCCGGTGACCACCGATTCCATGCCGCGAACGGCCCGCTCGAACGCCACTTTCGCCCGCCGCTCGCCTATACGGCTGGCAAGCTGACGGAGAACCCGCTCCCGCCATCTTGCGCGTGCCGGCAGCTCCCCGCCGGGCCGCGCCATTTCCCACAGCAAGCCGCATTCCGTCGCGAGCGCGGAGAGCAACGGCATTGCGGCACCGCGCGGGTCGTTTGAGAACAGCTCGTGCGCAATCTCCATCGCTTCGGCTACTTTGCCTTCCACGAGCGCACTCGCGTAGCGGTATGCCTTGGGATCTTCGATCGAGAGCGATTCCGCCTCGAGATCTTTGAACGTGATCTTTTTTCCCGCAAGCGCCAGTTTTTCGAGGTCGTTCCGTACCGCCGCGAGGTCGGCTTCACTGCGCGAAAGTTCGCTTATGACGCGCGGCTCCGCCGTTGCATCCAGCGCGTCAAGGAATTCCTTGATAAACCGCGTGCGGGCTTCTTCATTTGCCGTCGTGTCGATGCGGGTGGCGCCCCTTCCGGCGAGCGCACCGAACGCCTGCGGGCGTTGTGATTTCGGCGACAACAGATCGCTGACGATCAGGGTGTTGCCGTCGGGAACACTTTGGGCAGCATCCCAAAGATCGCGGCGCGGCTGGGCTTTCAGCGTTTGCGCGTCGGTCACGACCACTACGCGGCGGTCGGCGAGGAACGGCATCGCATTGAGGGCGTCGCGCACGCGGCCGGCGTCGGTCCATTCGGAAGCCGGAACGCGTTCGAGGTTCAAATCGCGCATGTCCGGCGGCAAAAGCCGGTCGAGCAGAACTTCGAGCGCGCGCTCCGCGAGCACCCGTTCCGTTCCCTCGATGATCACAAGGCCGCCGATCTTCGGCTGCTTATCGATGAAGTCGTAGAACTTCACGCTAGGCGAGCACGCCGAAATTCGGACGATGTTCCAGCGCCGGAATCATCTCCGGATACGGCGGACGAATGACGCCGTACTCGGTGATAAACGCCGTCACGAGATGTCCCGGCGTCACGTCGAACGCGGGATTATAAACGTTTGCATCGGCCACGGCGACAGACGACCCGCCGAACGAAGTTACTTCTTCGGCGGCGCGCTCCTCGATGTGGATTTCTTCACCGCTTTGCATCGAAAAGTCGAACGTCGAACGCGGTGCCGCAACGTAGAACGGAATGCCGTGATGCGCGGCCAACACCGCGAGACCGTACGTGCCGATCTTATTGGCGGTATCACCGTTTCTCGCGATGCGGTCGGCTCCTACGATGACGAGATCGATACTTTTTCGTTGCATCGCAATTGCGGCCGCGCCGTCGACTTGCAGTGTGGCGGCGACGCCGGCGTGCGCCAGCTCGAAGTAGGTTAGCCGCCCGCCTTGCAGCAACGGGCGGGTTTCATCGACAAAAACGTGCGGATGCTTTCCGGCGCGGTGCGCGTGGATGATCACGCCGAGTGCCGTGCCGCCGCCGGCGGTCGCAATCGGGCCGGTGTTGCAATGCGTGATGATCTGTGCGTTTCTCGCGATGAGATCGAGTCCGGCGTCGGCGATTGCCGCATCGATCGCGATTTGCTCGCGATGGATCGCTTGCGCTTCGGCAACCATGTCGGGCGCAGCCATAACGCGGTCGACGGCCCACGCGAGGTTCACCGCCGTCGGCCGTGCGTTGCGCACGCGTTGCGCGGCGGCGGCGAACTCGGCGTTGTCTTTGATGCCGCTGCGTAACAACGCAACGCCGTAGGCGCCGAAAACGCCAATCGCCGGCGCTCCGCGAACCGCCAGCGTCTTAATTGCCGCTTCTATTTCGTCAACGGACGTTGCGCGAACGCGTCGCACTTCGTGCGGAAGGAGACGCTGATCGACATAGGTCAACACGCCGCCGTCCCAGAGAACGGCATCGAGAGGCTGCGGAACAGGGGAGAAAGACATCGCGCCGAGCCCATTCGGGACCGGCGCGAGCGGGTCATTCGAGCTTACGCGAAAGTCGTTAAACGCCCGCCGGGACCTGCGCGGTGTAGCACGTGCGGCAGTACACCGGGCGATCGCCGCGAGGACGGAACGGTACGGTGGTATTCACGCCGCATGCGGCGCACACGGTTTCAAAGCTCGGGCGCTGGGCGCTCGAACCGATGCCGTCGCCGCTCGTCGCGCGCCGGGCTTGGCGGCATTCGCGGCAGCGCTGCGGCTGATTCTGAAATCCCTTTTCGGCAAAAAACTGCTGCTCGCGTGCTGTAAACACGAACTCATTGCCGCAGTCCTTACAGGTGATCATCTTGTCTTCCACGGGTCGAGGCCTCCACACGCTGATGGGTTAGGGCAAGCTTAATGCGACTTTGGTAAGCGAACCCCTCCTTTGCCCCGCATACCGGCCAAGCGTCGCCCGACCCTCTCGACGTTACGTGTCTTTGGCGTCTTCCGCTGCTATCGTGGGATGCTTCTCTTGGTTGGTATTGCGCGGCTCGGCGTCATTGCTCCCGAGAACCGGTTGCGGTCCGGAATCCGTTTCGTCCACCGGCGGATTTTGTTCCATTTCTTGCGTCTCTTCGTCGCGTCGGGATTCGATCGTGCCGCGATCTACGAGCGGCTCGCCGTCTAGCGTTTTTTGATTGCGGTCTTGCATGCGCAGAGCGTACCCGCTCCCGCAGATCTTTTACCGAAAGCCGGCGCGAGGAAGGTCGGCGGGAATGTGCATGAGGGTCGCAGCCGCAACGGCTGCCTCGTATCCCTTATCTCCGCGCCTCGGATCGGCCCGTTCTTCGGCCTGCACAAGATTCTCTGTGGTCAAGACGCCGAAGCCGATCGGCACGCCGGTCATCAGTTGCACGTCCATGATTCCGCGCGCGCACTCACCCGCAACGAAATCAAAATGCGGCGTGTCGCCTCGAATCACGACGCCGACGGCAACGATTCCATCAACGCGATCCTGATCGATAAGACGACGGCACGCGAGCGGCAACTCGAAACATCCCGGGACTTCGTAAACCGAAATATCCGCTTCATCGACGTTCGCGTCGCGCAACGCGCGCTTCGCGCCGTCAATGAGCCAATCCGTGAGTTCGCGATAAAACCGTGCCGCAACGACGGCAAACCGCTTGCCGTTGCAGTCCGGCACCCCGGGCTGCGGACGGCTGGATCCGTTTAGCTTCACGAAGCCACCGTGTCGTCGAACATGTGGCCGAGCTTCGCGCGCTTCGTCGCCATGTAATGCTTGTTGTAGACCGTCGGCTTCGTCTGCATCGGCACGCGATCGGTGATTTTGATGCCGTAGCCTTCGAGGCCAAAAATTTTGCGCGGATTGTTCGTGATGAGGCGCATTTCTTTGACGCCCAGATCGGCGAGGATTTGCGAGCCGATGCCGTAGTCGCGCTTGTCGACCGGCAGCCCGAGCGCGAGGTTTGCTTCGACCGTGTCCGCTCCCTTATCTTGTAGTTCGTACGCGCGAAGCTTGTTGGCAAGGCCAATGCCGCGCCCTTCCTGCCGCAAGTACAAGAAAACACCGCGGCCGCCGTGAGCGATCATGGCCATTGCGCCGTCACGCTGGGCCGCGCAGTCACAACGAATCGAGTGCAGCGCGTCGCCGGTGAGACACTCGGAGTGCACGCGCACGAGCACGTCTTTGCCGCTGCTGATGTCCCCCATGACGAGCGCGACGTGAGTGTTGCCGTCGATGGTGCTCTCGTAAGCAACGCCCTTCCAATTTCCGGTCGTGGCGGGAAGCTCGAATTCTGCGACTCTTTTGACGAGTTTTTCTGTGCGCATACGGTAGGCTATGAGATCCTTTACGGTGATAAGCCGAAGCCCATGGCGGTCGGCATACTTCCGTAACCCCTCGAGTCGCTCCATCGTTCCGTCTTCGGCCATGATTTCGCAAATGACGCCCGCCGGATACAGTCCCGCGAGTCGTGCGAGATCGACCGACGCTTCGGTCTGACCGGCGCGGACAAGCACGCCGCCGTCCCGGGCGCGTAACGGAAAGGTGTGACCGGGACGCAGTAAATCCGCTGCAGTCGCTTCCGGATCGAGCAGCATCTTGATCGTTGCGGCGCGATCTTGCGCCGAAATTCCCGTCGTCGTTACGCCGCGCGCTTCAACCGAAACCGTGAAAGCCGTTTCGTGGACCGCCGTGTTGTCCGAAACCATCTGCGGAATCTGCAGCTCGTCCAACCGTCTTCCGAGCATCGGCACGCAGATGAGTCCGCCGGCCTCCTTGCGCATGAAGTTGATGGCTTCGGAACTGACCATCTGAGCCGCCATCACAAGGTCGCCTTCGTTTTCGCGGTCCTCGTCGTCGAGCACGACGACCATCTTGCCGGCGCGAATATCATCGATCGCGTCTTCAATCATGTCGAAGGGGTTCGAATCTTGCGCCTGTGACGGAACCAAATCGGGCAGCACGCCCGTGAGACGCTGCAACGTCTTATACGAAGGTTCTCGGCGGCCGGAACGAAGCAGCGATACCGCTGATTCCGTGACGCCGGCTTTTTGGGCGAGCTCGGCCGCGGAGAGGCCTGCGGCCTCCATGGCGGAGTTCAGCTGATGGGCAAAAGCGGTCATATGGCGTAGCCTACGGCCCGGACTTTACAAGTGTCAAGTTCAACGGTCGCCAAAACGGCGGGTATAACGGCGCAATGAACCTGAACGACCTTGCCGACCGCGCCCTAGTGCTGTTCGTCGATCATCAAGAGGGCATTGCGGAAGGTGCCCGCACGAGCGACCATCACGAGACCGATAAGACGGCGGCGGTGCTCGCGCAGGCGGCGCAGATCTACGGCATCCCGATCGTGGTGTCTGCTATTGCGCTCGGGAAGGACCCCAAGTTAACTAGGCGGCTTGAAGACGTCCTTGGCGACGATTTTCCGCTCCACGTGCGTCAAGGCACGGATTCGTTAGACGATGAGGCTCTTCGCTCGTCGATCGATGCGACGGGACGCCGCACGCTTCTTCTAGCCGGGGTCGTTACGGAAATTGCCGTTCAACGTGCAGCGTTGCACGCGCTGGAGGCCGGCTTCGAAGCGCGCGTCGTGTTGGATGCGTGCAACGGCGCCTCGGAACGCAGCGAACGGGCGTCTATCGCGCGCATGGTTCATGCGGGCGTCATTATGTCGTCGGTCCCGCAGACGCTCGGCGAACTTGCTACGCACTTTAGCGACGAGCGCGCGCAACAAGCGATTGCACTGCTACGAAAGCGTTAAACCGGCGTCCACGCTGCGAGCAACTTCTCGCGCAGCTGGGCCGGCAAGGCTTGGCTGCGCTTCGTCGCACGATTCATGCATGCCACGGTCAGCGTCATGACGGCGCTTGCAATGCCGGTAGAATCGTTGAAGAGCACGGTTTTCCACTTCACGCTCGATGCGCCGACTTTTTCGAGGTGCGTCCGCATCCGCATGACGTCGCCCATTAGGGCCGACGCATGGTATTCTGCTTCGACGCGAACGCGCGGTAACCAGAAGTCTAAATCGTCGAAGACCGTGTTATACGGAAAGCCGAGTTCGCCGAACATCTCCATTTCAGCGTATTCGGCGAAACGCCAATACGCCGCGAAGTACATGATGCCCGCTATATCGACGTCGGCCCACTGTACCGTGAGACGCGCCTCGAAGACACGCGCGCCGGCCGGCAACGAATCGCGAAATTTCAACGCATGGCCTCCAGCACCGAATGCGCGTACCGGGCCATCGGGTCGACTTCCAAATTTACACACGAACCTTCTGAACGTTCACCGAGCGTCGTACGCGCTAGCGTCTCGGGAATGAGTGCGATTTCGAACCAGCCATCGCCGGCCGCGGCGACCGTAACGCTTACGCCGTCGACTGCCACGAAGGCTTTCTCCGCAATCATTGGCGCAAGGGCGGCCGGACGTTCGATACGCACGCGTTCGCCTTGACCTTCGGGCGTTCGTGTCAAGATCGCTGCACTGCGATCGACGTGCCCGTAGACGAAATGCCCGCCCATACGATCGCCGATTCGCAATGAGTACTCGAGGTTTACGCTTTCGTTTTCACCGAGCGTTCCGAGCGACGAGCGCTGAAGCGTTTCCGGAACGACGTCGAAGGCGACCACGTCGCCGTCGATCGCCGTTGCCGTCAGGCACACGCCGTTCACCGCGATAGAATCTTTCACTTGCGGCGCTTCTTCCGTCACGCCCTCGCAATGAAGCCGCAGCGTGACGCCGCCTTCTTCACGCGGTTCGAGCGCCGCGACGTGGCCTCGATATCCAATCAATCCGCTAAACATCGTTTTCGCTTCCCTAAACGCGTTCCAATACGCCGGTGAGAACCACGTCTTCGCCCGCGCGCTCCATGCCGTCAAACCGCAAGCGCCGGCCGATCGTTGCAAGATTTGCACCGGCCAGCACCGGCACCGCTTCGGCATTACTCAGCAACACGGGAGCTATCGCCCAGTAGAAGCGATCGACGACGTCGCCTTCAATGAGTCGCGCCCCGAGCGTCGGACCGCCTTCGCACAGAACGCTTTGGATGCCAAACGCGCGTAGCGTTTTCATCCCATCGGAAAGATCGAGCTGCGTGGCCGATTCATCGCCGACAAAAAGCACCTCAGCGACCTCGCGCAGGTTTTCGAAGCGTTGCTTTGCGCCCGCCGGGGCAAGCACTATCGTTTTCTCGTAATCTTCCAGCGATGCGAAAACACGGCTCGACTCCGCAACGGTGTCGGTCTCGCAAACGACGACACGCGTGAATGGACGTAACCGGTGGCGCGGCGGACGAACAGTGAGCTGCGGATCGTCAACACGCACGGTTCCCGCACCCACCATCACCGCATCGTAGGCAATGCGCAGATCCCGCACGTACAAGCGTTCCGCTTCGCTCGTGAGCCATTCTTGCACGCCTGGTTTCGACGTGATGCAACCGTCAAGCGACATTGCCATCTTCAACGCCACGTACGGGCGCTCGTGGATGACCGCAAACGCAAAGGGTTCTATCAGTTTGCGCGCGCGTTCGTCGCCGGCTATCGTCACTTCGATTCCGGCGTCGCGCAGTCGGGCGACACCGCCGCCGTTGGTCTTGGGATTCGGATCGATCGCGCCGGCAACTACCCGCCGGACTCCGGCCTCAAGGAGCGAGAGCGAACACGCCGGCGTACGGCCAACGTGGTTGCACGGTTCTAGTGAAACGTACACCGTTGCGCCGCGAACGTCACCGGCCGCTCTAATGGCGTTGACCTCCGCGTGAGGCTCGCCGGCTTTGTGATGGTAGCCTTCACCTACGATTTTTCCGTCGCGGACGACGACGGCGCCAACGGGCGGATTGGGCGCAGTGCTGCCGATTCCGCGCGCCGCCAACTCGTAAGTTCGCTCGAGATATAACCGGTCGAGAGCGGAGATGGGCACGCCCTTCTCTACGCGAGGGCTATGACCGCTGCCTCTTCTACCGTTCCGCCGGCAGCGCGAATCACGCGTGCGCAGTCTTCTAACGTCGCTCCCGTCGTACATACGTCGTCGACGAGCACAATGCGGCGTGCAGCGACCGCCGAAGCATCGCAAAGAAAGCGTCCGGAAGCCGCTAACCGTTGTGCGCGCGACCTTCCGCGCTGCATGTCGGCACCGGTGCGCCGCAATGCGGGCACGACGGTTGTGCCGGCCAGCCACGACGCTTTTTGCGCAAGCACGACGACGTTGTCCATGCCGCGGATTCGGCGGCGCCTTGCGGTCGTGGGAACGGGAACGAGCAGATCGCCCGCGCGCAAGAGCGGCTCCAGCCGCAATGCTAGCGCGTCGGCGACGTCGCGCCGTCCGCTTTTCAAAGCGAGAACCGCGCGCGCCAAATGGCCTTCATAGGCGCCGGCCGCACGGATGTTCAGCGTCATAAGAGCTCGATGCAGCGGTTCGCGCGAAATCGGCGCGCACCGCAAACATAAACCGCTGCCCCCGGCTCCGCACGCTGCGCATTGCGCCGGAAAAAGGAAATCGATGATGCGAGACATCGCTCGCCCATCACGCGGATCCGCCGGCCGGCTAGTGCGGCTGAGGAACCTCTTCGTTTGCGACCACGCTGCGATTCAACTCCGCACCGGCATCTACGAGATACCGAATACCGATGATACTATTTGTAATGCGCGCATTCGCGCCGATCGTCGAGCCCTCCCAAACGATCGTGCGATCCAATGTGGCGCCATCTTCCACCACGACGCGATCGCCGACTACCGAAGGCCCGGCAATACGAACGTTTTCGCCGATTCTCGCCTGTGCGCCGATCCAGACGTTCGGATCGATCTTCGCGCTTGATGCAACTTGCGCGCTTGTATCTGCACCGCTTGCGCGGGTGTCGGGAATAGCAAACCGTCCGTTCACCAAGTCCGCACTTGCACGCCAATACTCGTCGGGCGTCCCAATGTCGCACCAGTAGGCGTCGCGCGCATCAAAGCCGTAGAACGGCAGCTGCTCGGCTTGCAATTCCGGAAAAACTTGCTTGCCGAAATCATAAAATTCGGCCGACGGAATATGCGCAAAAATTTCCGGTGAAAAGGCGTATATTCCGGTGTTCACGAGTTTACTGCGCTCGGTTCCCGGCTCGGGCTTTTCTTGGAATCCGCGAATGCAGCCGTCTTCGTCCAAAACGACGACGCCGTATTGATCGACGCGCTGGCGTTCCACGAGGCCGATCGTCGCGATCGCGTTCTTCTCTTTGTGCATTTCCAGAAGACGATCGAGCGGCAGATCGGTAAGATCGTCGCATCCCACAACGACGAAGGATTGGTCGCCGAAGAACCGCTGCACTTGTTTCACGGCTCCCGCGCTCCCGAGCAGTTCCGGTTCGTGCGAGTATTCCAGGTGCACGCCGAATTCCGAGCCGTCACCGAGCTTGTTTGTAATGGCGTCCGCTAAGTAATGGACGTTGATGATGATCTCGTCGAAGCCGTACGCCTTCAGGTAGTGAATGAGATGCACGGCGTTCGGCTTTCCACCGACGGGAACCAGCGGCTTCGGCACCTGCTTGGTGAGCGGATAGAGGCGCGTCGACAGCCCGCCGGCAAGAATCATCGCTTTCACGTGCTGGTTCTTCCCTTTTTTGCGCTGAGGCCCAAGCGCTCGAGCGCGATAAGCCAAACAAAGTACGGTAGCGCGAGCTGCCTACGCCATCTGTGCGGCTCCCGGCCTAACCTATAAAGCCATTCTATCCCGAAACGGCGCCAGAACATCGGCGCACGCTGTACGCGTCCGCTAATAACGTCGAATGATCCCCCGACGCCGATCCCTACCGCGCAACCGGACGCCTGCAAGTTTTCCGCCAGCCAATACTCCTGACGCGGCGATCCTAGTCCGACGAAGAGCAACTTGGCACCGGTGGCGCGGATCGTTTCCGCAATGGCCGGCACATCTTCCGGACGGAAAAATCCGTTGCGCGTGCCTGCGACTTTGAGTCCGGGGAAACGCGCTTCGAGAATCGCCGCTGCGTCGGCCGCCACGCCTTCCGCGCCGCCGAAAAAGTACACCGGGACGCCATCGCGAGCGCCCTGCGCGCAAAGGTGCTCGATTAGCTCTACGCCGGTAACGCGTTCGTGCAAATTCGCGCCGCGCCGTCGCGCAACGGCGAGCAGGCCAACCGTATCGCACAAACTCAACGCCGAGGCGTTCACGATGGCGCGAAACCGTTCGTCGTTTTGCGCTTGAACGACCATCTCGGTCCCGAGCGTGACCACTAGCGACGGCGTACCGTTGAGCGCGAACTGGATGATACGGCGCGTCGCTTCCGTGGCGTCGATCGCATCGAGCCGGCAGCCGAGTATTTCGAGCGACGTCATTTAGACCGGCGCGGCGCTTCGATACGGCGCGATCAGCGGCTGCAGCCGCTGGGCTATCGCTTCGGGCATCGCGTCAAGCGGCGGACGGCACATGCCGGCTTTAAAACCAAGTTGATTCATCGCCCACTTCACCGGAATGGGATTGGCCGTTGCAAACAGCGCGTTCATCAAGCCAAGCAACGACAAGTGAATCTGGGTTGCGGTGCGCGTGTCGCCGGCGCGATAGACTTCGAACATTTTTCGATACTCGGGCGAGCACAAATGCGATGCCACGCCGACCACGCCGTCAACACCGACGGCGAGCGCAGGAAGAAACAGATAGTCGTCTCCGGACCAGACGCTGAATCCCTCGCTTCGATCGCGGACGATCGCGGCAATCTGGTTCAGGTCGCCGCTGGATTCTTTCACGCCCGCAACGTTTTTATACCGGCGTGCGAGTTCGAGTTGCGTCTCCGCTAACATATTCGATCCGGTGCGGCCCGGAATGTTGTAAATCACGAGCGGCAGCGGCACTTCATCCGCGACCGCGCCGAAGTGCGCGAGCATCCCGCTCTGCGGTGGCTTGTTGTACGGGGGAACGACGACGAGCAATGCATCCGCGCCGGCGGCTTGCGCTTCTTTCGCAGCGGCAACGGTCGTGCGGGTATCGCTCGTTCCGACGTTTGCAATGATCGCGGCGCGCCCTTGGAGGGTTTCCTTGACGGCACGGAAGAGTCCGTTGCGCTCTTGCGCATCGAGCGTCATGCCTTCACCGGTTGAGCCCGCGATCACAAGTCCGTCGTTTCCGCGATCGACGAGCCAACGCGCCAAGCGCTGCGCTTCGACTACGTCGAGCGCGCCTCGATCGTCGAACGGCGTGATCATCGCCGTGACGATGGAACCAAGAGCCTTCATGGCTGGTCTCCCATTGCTAGGTTAAAGTGGTCGTGAACGGCGCGCTCGGCGCGCGTAACGTCCTTTTCCGGTACCAGCACCGAAATCGTGATGTTGCTGTCGGTTGCGTGAATGATTTCGACGTTCGCGCTTGAGAGCGCCGCGACGATTTCATGCACGACACCCGGCGTCCCGCGCATGCCCGCGCCGACGATCGAAAGCTTCGAACAACCTTCGCGCACCCGCACGGCAAGATTCAAGTCGCCGAGCAAACGACGCACGTCATTGCCCCGATCGCCTTGCACGGCGAACGCAACGCCGGCCTGATTGATGGTAACTTGATCGATCGAGATCTTGGACTCGGCCAAGCGGCGGAACATTTCGAGCTCCGTTTGCATTCGTTGCGTCGCATTTTCGATGTCGCCGCGAATCGCCCGAATCCACGTAAGCACGCCGGTCGCGGTGACGCCCGTGACGGCTCGGTCATGCCGTGTCGATTCATCGACGAGCGTTCCGCGGTCGGTCGCGAGCCCTTTGATTGCATACGGCGTACGGCGCGCTTCCGCGTACGCCGCCGCTTTATGATGCATCACTTTTGCGCCGTGTTCGGCGAGTTCGGACATTTCTTCCAGCGAAGCGCTTTCGATCGTACGCGCTTCGGGAATGCGCCGTGGGTCCGCCGTCATCGCGCCGCTCACGTCGGTGTAGATGTCGACCCGCTCGGCACTCAGCGCGTGTCCGATCGCAATTGCCGAAAGATCCGTACCGCCGCGCCCCAGAGTCGTTACGGTACCGTCGGCGGTCGCGCCTTGGAAGCCGGCGACGACGGGAACGATCCCGGCGTTTAAAAACTCGTGGATCATCGCCGGTTCGACGCGTAAAATTTTGGCGTCACCATGCATTTCATCGGTGATGATTCCGGCCTGCGCGCCGCTCAGCGCTCGCGCTTCGATCTCGTTCGCGCACAGCTCATTTGCGAACACGGCCGCGGCGATCAATTCCCCGCACGATAGGAGCAGATCGGTATTTGCACCGGTGTCGCCGGCGCCCGCAAGCAACAGAAGCGAATCGGTGGCGTAGGCGTGCGGAGCTCGTCCCATCGCTGAAACGACTGCAACGGCGCCGAACCCGTTTTCTTTGGCATCGCGAATGCGCTCAATCGCAACCGCCCGTTGTTCCGGCGACGCGACGGAGGTGCCGCCGAACTTCAGGACGGCGACGCGGGCAGTGGCATTCATTTCAAAAATCCGCGGGCGAGCAGTAATTCAAGAATCTGTACCGCGTTCGTGGCTGCGCCTTTGCGCAGCTGGTCGCCCGAACACCACAGCACGAAATGACGCTTCGATCCGTCTTCTTCCGCGCGCAGACGGGCGACGTGCACTTCGTCCGTACCTTCGACGTCCCGCGGCGTAACGATACCTTCCCGATGAAAAACAACTCCGGAGGCGCTTTGCAATGCATCGGCTAAATCCTCGACGTTCGTGTCGCGCTCCGTTTCGAACCACACCACTTCGGAATGCGCGGTACGGACGGGAACACGGACGGTCGTGGCGCTGACGCGAAGCCCGGGGAGGTCGAGCATCTTGCGCGTCTCCTCACGCACTTTGCGCTCTTCGCCGGTGTATCCGGACTCGTCGAAGCTTCCAACTTGCGGGACAACGTTTCGCGCGAGGGCGCGCGGAAAAACCTGCGGTTGCGGCTCTTCGGTGCCGGTCGCAACGGCGCGTTCACCGGCCAGGAGCTCCTCGAGCCCGGCCCGGCCGGCACCGCTTGCGGCTTGATACGTCGCAACGCGAATGTTCCGTAATCCCGCAGCGCGCGCGATGGGCGCCATGGCGGTGCATAAGATGATCGCCGTGCAATTCGCAACCGGGAATAGCCGGTGGCCGGGGCGCACCGCTTCGGCGTTCACCTCGGGAATCACAAGCGGAACGTCTTCTCGCATGCGAAACGTCGAGCTATTGTCGATAACGAACGTGCCGTTTTGCACGAGTGCCGGCGCGAATACTTCGCTTGCGTCTTCACCGCTCGCGAAGAAGACCACGTCGAAGGCGCGCAGCCGGTCGGCACTGGCAGCTTCTACATCCAAAGCTTCACCGCGAAAGCGTACGGCGCGTCGGCCGTGCACGAGACGCAAACGGGCCCACGTGCGCAATGGGAACGTGCCGCTCTTCAAGCACGCGCTAGAATCGTTTCGCCGACGACCCCCGTGGCGCCGACTACTGCTACGTCAATCACCTAAGATCGAATCCAATCCGACGACGAGGCCCTGCGTTTGCATTACGGCGCGGATCGCCGCAAGTATGCCGGGTACGTAGCATTCGCGACTCAATGTATCGTGACGGATCGTCAACACCTCGCCGTCGGCACCGAAAAACACCTCTTGATGCGCGAGCAGCCCACGTAACCGGACGCTGTGAATCGGGCACGTCCTTTACGGGTCCGGCGGCGGCGATTTGCTCGGCCGTCAATTTCGCCGTGCCGGAGGGCTTGTCGAGTTTTTTATCGTGATGCAGTTCGACGATTTCTACGGTGGGAAAGAATCGCGCAGCTTGCTGCGCAAAGCGCATCATTAACATTGCGCCGATCGAAAAGTTCGGAACGATCATTGCGCCGATTCCGCGCTCTGCGGCCAGCGTCGAAAGCGCGTCGCGCTCTTGGGCAGACCATCCGGTCGCGCCGACTACCGGACGCACGCCATGAACGACGGCGCGCGTAGAAATATCCGAGCTGACCGGCTGCGTCGTAAGATCGAGCAGCACGTCGGGCTTGAGTTCTAAGACCCGTTCGAAATCGTCGAAGATCTGATCTTCGGGCGCTGAAGTGCGCGCAAAGCCCCCGGCATATGAAATGTCGGGGAGATCGCGCAACGCTGCACGGGCGATGCGCCCCATTCGGCCCAGCGCACCGGCCACGGCAACGCGAATCACGGCTTCAGATTTTTTCGAGCGGAGCGTACTTCAGCATGAGCATTTTTTGACCGACGTTGGGGAAGTCGATCGTTACCAGGCCGTCGCCGCCCGCGCCCACGACGTCGCGAATCGTGCCTTCGCCCCATTTGGGATGACGCACCCGATCGCCGTCTTGCAGATCCATCTGCATGCCCGCGCCGGCGCTTTCGTGAATTGCCACTTCGCGCCAGCGGCCGCCGGCCGGACGCGGCAGCGCAACGCTGTCGCTCTCGAGGATTTCGAGTCCCGGCATCTCTTCGATAAAGCGCGACTTCGGATACGCGTACGTATTGCCGTAGAGCGCGCGGCGAGACGCGTACGACAGAAACAGCCGGTCCATCGCACGCGTAACGCCCGACGTAGGCCAGACGGCGCTCTTCTTCGAGTTCCGTCATGTCGGTAAGCGCACGGCTATGCGGGAAGACGCCTTCTTCGAGTCCGGTGAGGAAGACGTGGCCGAATTCGAAGCCCTTGGCGCCGTGCATCGTCATCAGCGTCACGTAGCTGGACTCTTCGTCGAGCGCATCGAGGTCGCTAATGAGCGCGATATTCGCCAGGAAGCCCGTAACCGACGGTTCGGGATCGTTCGCTTCGTACTCGCGAGCGACGCCGATCAGTTCTTGCAAATTCTCAATGCGTGCGCGGGCGTCGTGCGTTTCTTCGGCTTGCAGTTCGCGAACGTAGCCGGACTCTTCCATGATGGCGACGAGGAGATCGGCGACGCCCATGTCGTCGGGCTTTTCGCGGAAGTTGCGGATCAAGCTCCGCGAAGCGCTCGAGTTCTTTGAGCTTCTTCGGCACCGCATCGCGAAGGAGGTCGCTATCGAAGATCGCTTCGCCAACCGAAATCGTTCGCGAGTTCGCCGCTTGCACTAATGCCGCAAGCGTCTGCTGGCCGATGCCGCGGCGCGGCACGTTCACGATGCGCTTGAACGCAAGCGCGTCGGACGGATTGACGATGTAGCGGAGATAGGCGATGACGTCTTTGATTTCGGCACGCGCGTAGAATCCGACGCCGCCGACGACGCGGTACGGAATGCCGTCGGCGATCAGCGCTTCTTCAAAGACGCGCGATTGGGCGTTCGTGCGATACAGGATGAGGAAATCGCGATAGGCTGCGCCATCGCGAACCATCTCCTTGATCTTTTCGACGACATAGCGCGCTTCGTCGCGCTCCGTCGCCGCCGGATAGACCGTGATGCCTTCGCCCTCGGCGCGGCGCGTGAAGAGCTTCTTCGGCGCGCGCGTCTTGTTGTTCTCGACGAGCGCGTTTGCCGCATCGAGAATGCGCTGCGTGGAGCGATAATTTTCTTCGAGCTTAAAAACCTTCGCGCCCGGAAAATCTTCTTCGAAGCGCAGGATCATCTTGATAATCGCTGCCGCGCCATGAATAGATCGACTGATCGTCGTCGCCGACGACCGTAATGTTCTTATGCTTGCGCAGCCAACATGCGAAATGAGGCGATACTGCGCGATATTGACGTCCTGATATTCGTCGACGAGAACGTACTCGAACTTGCTTCTGATACTTCTCGCGCGTCGACTTGTCTTTTTCTAGCAGATCGATCGTGCGAACGATCAGATCGTCGAAGTCGAGACTGTTGGACTCGTGAAGGCGGCGCTGATATTCGGTGTAGACGTTCGCGATGCGCTCGCCCAGGAACGACGTTTGCTTCTCGACATACTGCTCGGGCCAAATCAGCGCGTTCTTCGCTTTGCTGATTTCGTGCAGGCACGCACCCGGCGCGAGCTGGCGTTCGTCGTAGTCCAGGTCGTCGAGAATCTCTTTGATCAGCTGCCGCTGATCCGCGTCATCGATAATGGCGAAGCTCGGCGCAATGCCGATGCTTCGTGCCGTCGCGGCGCAGAATGCGCACGCACATCGAGTGGAACGTTCCCACCCAGATGTCGCGCGCGACCTAGCCGACCATCCGTTCGAGACGCGACTTCATTTCGCCGGCGGCTTTGTTCGTGAACGTTACCGCGAGAATACGATCCGGGAGCCACGCCTAGTTCGCCAAGCAGATAGGCGATGCGGTGCGTGAGCACGCGCGTCTTTCCGCTGCCGGCACCGGCAAATATCAAAACAGGACCGTCGGTTTGCTCGACGGCCGCGGCTTGTACGTCGTTGAGTTTCTCGGACTCCAGGATCATCATCCCGCAATTCTTCGCCGCGGCAGGTGATTTTGCCTCGGACGGAGTCGGGAGCGTTAGCGCGCGATGCGCAGTACCATTGCGCGATGCTCGGCGAGCGCGTATGCCGCGGCGAGATGCGCAAGCGTCGATTCCGCGCCCATGTTGCGGTTCACGCGCGTTGGCTTCCAGACCATCGTAGCAGCCGCCGCCCTCGCCATCATCGACGCCGCGAGCTGTTCTTTCCGTAGTACCATTCGAGGGCCAATTCCGCGGCGATCCAAGACGCGCCGGATCGCCGGTCGACAGCGAACGCTGCGAGCTCCGCATCGACCATGGAGACCGCTTCCAGCGGCTGTTGAGCGAAGCGAGAGCGCTCGCCGCCGCGACGGTACCAGCCGTCGTTGCCGATCGGAACGAAGATGCCGTCTTCGAATACGACGCGTTCGTAAAAGTCCAGCGTTTCGCAGCCCGACGTCGACGAATGTCGCATCGTCCAGCACGAGGCCGGCGCGAATCAGCGCTTCCGGAAAACGGGCGTTATCGTACGTCATCACGTCTTCGAACCAGATCCAGTCGTCCGCGCGTCCCTGCTTCGTAACGCGTCGCAGCGAGCGTTCCGCCAGCTCGCGGAGCGCGCTGCGATAGCCCGGCGACGCTTCCGCTACAGCCGCATGCGCCAAACCGATCATCGCGTAGGCTTCGGCACGCGGGAAATCGAGCCAGTCGATCGCCTGCAATCGCGCGGTCGAGCAACTGCGCGCAGACCCGGCGCCACGCCTCGGTCGGCGAGTAGCGCACGCCGTAACCGAGCGCCCAAATCGCGCGGCCGCAGCTGTCGTGCGTGCCGACCGTCATCGAGCCACCTACGATCGTAGCTCATGAAGTTGTGGAAACGTCCGTCGCCAATTTGCGCGTCGTGCAAGAACGATAAATAGATCGGACGCGAGTCGCTTGATGCGTCCTGATCGCGCGGGTTCAAGCGGCGCCGCATTAACGCAACAATGAATGCGCGCGCGACGTCGTCGGTGCAATAGCCCGTCGAGCGGTTCGGGATCGACTCGAAGGCGTGCTGAATGATGCCGCATATCGTCGGTCAGCGCAAGCACATGATCGAGCGCGGGCGTCTTCTGTGCCATTCGTTTCCTTTATGCCGACGTAACGAGCTTCAGCTCGGCCGGCGGGCACAGCTCGAGGAATAGGCGTCCGTACTCTTCCGAGACGTGCGGCCACGTCATCTGACGTCCGAAACGGTACGCGCGGCGTTCGGTCGCGCGGCGCAGCGACGGATCGTCGAGCAGCATGGTGAGCTGTTCCGCGATGGATTTCGCGTCGCGGAAGTTGCACAAAAAGCCCGCGGTTATGCGCGAGCAGTTCTTCCGCATAAAGATACGGCGTCGAAACGATGGCCTTGCCGCAGCCTACCGCGTAGGCAAGCGTTCCGCTGACGATCTGCACCGGATTTAGGTACGGCGTGAGATAAATGTCGGTCGCGAGCAAGATATGTCACGAGTTCGTCGAAATCGAGATATTTGTCGATCAGCTGCACGTTATTTTGCAGTCCGAGCTCGCGCACCATCTGCTGCAGAGATTCGCGATACGACTCGCCTTCTTGACGGCGCACGACCGGATGCGTCTCGCCGAGAATGAGGTACAGCGCTTCGGGATGGCGGCGAACGACCGACTGCATCGCTTCGATTGCGAACTCGAGGCCTTTGCCGCGATTGATGAGACCGAATGTCGAAATGACCATGCGCTGGCCGATGCCGAACGACGCTTTCGCCGCTCCGTGCTTTGGAACGGCACGTCGGGCACGCCGTGATGGATCAAGCGAAGACGGCCCGGATCGATTCCGTACACGTTTTCGAGCAGATCGCGGCCCGTTCCGGAAAGCGACACCACCGCCGTCGCGCGACGGCACAGCGCGCGCGTTACGCGCAACATCGTTTCATCTGGTTCGCGGCAAAACGGTATGCAGCGTAATGACGATCGGCTTCTTGACCTCGTCCATGCAGGTCGAGCAGCCATTCGCCGCGCTCGCCGCCGAAGAGCCCGTATTCGTGCTGAATATTCAACAGTTCGGCCGGATGGCTGTTGATGAATTTCGCCATTTCTTTGTAGCTGTAGCGGTCTTGTTCGGTGAGGCGCGCGACGACGTTTTGGGCCATACCGGCGCGCGTCGCCGCCAGGTTCGTCGATCGCAATCACTTCGCTCTTCGTTCCGAAGGCGCGATCGAACGACGTGACGACGTCTTGCGTAAACGTCGCGATCCCGCACTCCCGCGGAGGATATGAAGATAGCAAGAGCACTCGAGGCACCGTCGCCATGGCGAGGGTGTCGACGGTTCTTGGCATCGTTGCGGTCATTTCTCACTTCCAGCTGTCAAGGGTAAACGGTACCAGCAGGAGCTCACTGTATCTAGGAAGCTCCTCCCTGTACCAACAGGGTAGATTTACCCCGCGCTCCCTTAACGGTAAACGTCTAGCCTTAAGGACCCATAAAGGGGCCGCCTGGTTTCTAGCCGGTTATGGGAGCGCTCGCGCCAACGCGGCTTCCGGCCTCCAGGACCGTACCGGCCGCAACCACGACGTCGTGCCCAATTACCGAGCCTTCGAAAACCCGGGCCTCGGGCCCAACGGTCGTATTGCTCGCGATGATGGTGCCTTCGACGATGGCGCCTGCTTCAATTTTCACGCCGTCCCATAAGACGGAGTTGCGAACTACGGCGCGCGGCCCGATCCTGCAGCCCGCCCCGAGGACGACGTTCGGGCCCAGCATCGCGCTCGGGTCGATTTGCACTCCAGCGTCGGCGTGCACGGGTTCCGTTACGCTGGCCGCTCGAACGGCCGCTGCGCCCTCGCCGCTTATTCCGGGTTCGATTTTGAGCGGCATGCGGCCCGACATCACGTCCTCGTGAGCGCTGAGGTACTGCTCCGGACGACCGAGATCGATCCAATAATCGTCGGTCGTGTACGCAAACAGGCCTTTGCCCGCCGCGATGATTTCCGGGAAGGTTTCGCGCTCGATCGAGACGTTGCGGCCGGCCGGAATCATCTCGAGGACTTCGCGTTCGAAGAGATAGGTGCCCGCGTTCACTTCGTTCGTCGGCTCGGTTCCCTTAGCGGGCTTCTCCACGAATGACGAGATGCGACCGTTCTGGTCATGGACGACGCAGCCGAACGCCGACGGATCCTCCACGCGGATCAGGTGCAACATGCCGATGCCGCCCTTTCCCGCATGCGCGTCCATCATTGCTCGCAAATCCAGACTCGTCAGGACGTCGCCGTTGAGGACGAAGAACGGGCCGGTGATGTATTGCTCGACGTTTTTTAACGCCCCCGCGGTGCCCAGCGGCGTTTCCTCGATCACGTAGGTGATCTTCATGCCGAACTGCGAGCCGTCGCCGAAGTAGTCAATGATGGCTTGCGGCAGATAGCCTGCCGGCAGCACGACATCGCGGATCCCCGCGTCGTGCAAGCGCTCCATCGTGCGAGCCAAGAACGGCACGCCCATGATGGGCACCATCGGCTTCGGCGTCCCAAACGTAAGGGGACGAAGACGAGTACCTTCACCGCCGACCAGAACGATGGCTTGCAACGAATGCGCTCCTTCAATAGATAAACGAGAAAGACGAGTCGTCTTTCGACGCCTGTTTCGTTTCCTCTACTGCTCCCGGCCAAACCGCCTAACGCTCGCTCGATTTTTCGGAGGTAACGTCCCCGCAACGACTACGAACGGATGTTCGGCTCCAATAAGCTCGTGGGCCGGAAGCGATACGATTGGTTGGGAAATCCGGGGACGCTACGACGACCGCCATTCCTTTGGGGGAGTGCCGCGGCTCAAATTTGGCTTCCACGCTCAAGCGTGAAGCAAGCAAAGGCTCGAGGGCGGCTTGTCACACGCGAGCGAGGGATGCCGTCGAGCATTTCCTCACCTCTTGCGGTGGCGGATAAACATCAAGCGTCGCCGTTCTTCATAAGCGGAGTTCGGGACGACTTCCGCTTAGAGAATCTGCGGATGCTATGCCCTAATTGCCATCGCGAGACGCAGACCTTCGGCGGTCGAAACGTGCGGAATAAAAGATTGCAAGAATAGCCGCCTGTCGTGTAGTATAGCCACCGTCGCCATTCCCGGTTCGTCTAATGGTAGGACAGCAGACTCTGACTCTGCTTATCGTGGTTCGAGTCCATGACCGGGAGCCATGGCCCTATCGTCTAGAGGCCTAGGACGCTGCCCTCTCACGGCAGTAACGCGGGTTCGAATCCCGCTGGGGCTAAGCGTAGAAAGAGATCGCGATCCGTTCGCGGTCTCTTTTTTCTCATTCAAGCAAGTTGCTGAACTCAATAACCTCATTCCGGTTGGACCGAATCAATGCCGGCAACTTCGCCGCGGGTGACATCGCTTCATCAACTGTGCGCGCAAACCGTAACCTTCTCGGCCGTCTGAAACGGTGACGGTCGCGCTTCCGGCAGGCAGTGCGACGTCCGGGAACCCGACGTTTTATAGCGTCCACTCCTACATGAACGGCGGCGGCTGCTGCGACTAGCCTCTCGTGAGGGTCTAAACGAAAGCGCCGGCAGCAAATCGCTGCCGGCGCTTCTTCTTTATTTCCCGCTGGGGTTACACGTTCGTGAGGTGAAGCGTCGCCGACGTATCGGCTCGTACGGTGCGGCAAAGTTCTGCATCATTCGCAATCGACTTCCCGTACGACGGAATCACTTCGCGTAGCTTGCTTTCCCAGCCCGGCATTTCGTTCCCGTACAATTTGCCAAGCACGTCGAGGACGACGGAAACGGCGACCGATGCGCCGGGCGAAGCACCAAGTACGGCCGCGAGCGAACCGTCGGCGAACGACCTTCGTGCCGAACTCCAGCTTGCCGCCTTTTTTGTCGTCCGGCATGATGACTTGAACGCGTTGACCCGCAACGATGAAATCCCATTGCGACGGATCCGCATCCGGGAAGTACTCGCGCAGCGCTTCGTACTTGCTGTCCTTGGACTTGAGCACTTCGCCGATGAGGTACTTCGTCAGAGCCATGTTATCGCGACCGACGGCGAGCATGGACTTGAGGTTGTCGCCCTTTATCGACGAAAAGAGATCGCCCAGCGAACCGTTCTTAAGGAACTTCGTCGAGAAGCCCGCGTATGGCCCGAACAGCAGCGACTTCTTACCGTCGATGTAGCGCGAATCCAAATGCGGAACCGACATCGGCGGAGCGCCGACCGACGCTTTGCCGTAAACTTTGCCATTATGGCGCGAAGCGATTTCGGGATCCGCGCAGCGCAGGAAAATGCCGCTCACGGGAAACCCGCCAATGCCTTTCCCTTCCGGAACGCCGGATTTTTGAAGCAGCGTTAGCGCGCCGCCGCCGGCACCGAGAAATACCGTCTTTGCCATAAACTTTCCGTGTTGCACCGCTCTTCGTGTCTTTACCGTTACTCGCCAGCGGCCGTCATCTGCGCGTTTCAAATCCGTAACGGTTGTCGCGTATGAAATCTTTGCGCCGGGTTGATTACCCACGTAACCCATGAGTTGACGCGTCACCGAGCCGAAGTCGACGTCCGTGCCGGTCGCCATGCGCGTCGCCGCAACTTTCTCGCTGAGGGTCTCGACCTTCCATTACCAGCGGCATCCACTGCGAAAGCACCGCGGAATCTTCGCTGTACTCCATGCCCTTGAAGCAGTGGTGTGCACTCATGGCCTCGTATCGCTTGCGCAAGAACGCTACGTTGTCGTCGCCCCACACAAAGCTGATGTGCGGAACGTCGTGAATAAACGACTCCGGCTCGCCAGCGCGCCCTTGCGCACCATGGACGACCAGAACTGCCGCGACAAGTCGAATTGCGTGTTGACCGTCAACGCGCGGTCGATGGCGACGCTGCCGTCAGGTTCTGCGGTGTGTAGTTCAGTTCGCAGAGCGCGGCATGTCCCGTGCCGGCGTTGTTCCAGGCGTTGGAACTCTCTTGCGCGGGCGCATCGAGCATTTCGAAAATCTCGAGCGTCATATCCGGCTGCACTTCCTTTAGCAGCGCGGCGAGGGTGGCAGACATAATGCCGCCGCCTACGAGAACGATGTCGGCTAGAGTCTGAGGCATAACCAGCTAACGATAGGACCTTTTGGGCAGCCCTGCAGCGGCTTATTCAGCAATGAAACGCGATAATGGCCGTTTGCACCGATGTTCCTTGCGACAGACGTAGCAGTTATCGCGTTATGCCTGATTCGCGGCTATGGCCATTTTCGCTTTCTCGTTACCATCGGTCGGTTCCGGGACGAGCCGCCAAGCGTCTGCGCGGGACTGACCCGCGACCGGAGTCCCTTTCATTAGTGATTCTTAAGTACCACCAGGACAGGGCTCTATTTGGCGCTCACGAAAGCGCCGCGGCCATGAAGCGCAATATCCTTATTGTTGCCGCACTTTTCTTTTCGGTTTCGTCCCTCGTGTCGCAACGCCTATTTGCGGCCGACCTCGATCCGCAAGTGGAAAAAGCGGAGCAACTCTATAAAGACGGCAAGAATCAAGAATCCCTCAACGTCCTAAACGTCTATCTTGCAAGTCACCCGAAAGACGCGAGAGCGCTCGCGGATCGCGGCGATGCGTATCAGGGCCTCGACAAGAATCTCGAAGCGGTTACAGACTATTCGAGCGCGATTGCCATCAACCCGGATTACGCCTACGCCTATGCCTCACGCTGCCAATCGCGTACCTTGCTCTCGGCTTTCGACGACGCGGTTGCCGACTGCACGAAGGCGATTGGCCTCAAGCCGCATTACGCTTATGCGCTTCGGTGGCGCGGCGATGCTTACATCGACAGAAAACAATTCGACAAAGCGCTTACCGATTTGAACGCGGCGGTTCAAGCAGACCCGACCGAAAGTTACAACTACAGCGTTCGATGCCGCCTCTTCAACGCTCAGAAACTATTCACGAACGCCGCCGCGGATTGCGATAAGGCGCTCGCGTTGGATTCCGAGAACGAGCAAGCGCAGTTTTTCGGCGGCCGCGCTGCGTTTCAGCAACAGCAGTGGCAGAAAGCGGACGCGCAGTTTTCGGCGGTTCTGGCGCAGGACGCCGGTGACGGCGACAGCCTCTATTGGCGCTCGCTAACGCGCGCGGCTCTTGGGCGCAACGGCGAAGCGCTCGCCGACATCAACGCGTACATCGCGAAGAACGAGGACGACGGCGACGGATACATCGCGCGAGCACGCATTCAAGCGGCGTTAGGGAATCACGAAAAGGCTGTTGATGATGCGACGAGCGCGCTGCGCCATTATCGAATTGATAATGACGACAACGGCGCAACCGAAGCACAAGCGCTTCTTACGCAACTCCAAGGCCCTTCGCACTAGGAATTGCCCGCGCGGCGTGCGCTATTTTGCGAGCAACCGCTCCCGTAAGCCTTCTCCGAAGGCGCTCGGGGGACCGCAGTGAACTCCACGTCTGTGATCGTCCATCTGATCGACGGAACGTACGAGCTATTCCGGCATTTTTACGGCGCCGCCAAGAGTGGGAAGATCACTCGCTTCGGCGCCGTCGCCGGCGTGCTCAATACCGTTTTGCAAATGGTTGGCGACGGCGCCACGCACGTTGGCGTTGCTACCGATCACGTTATCGAGTCTTTTCGCAACCAGCTCTGGGACGGATATAAAACGGGCGAGGGCATCGACCCGGCGCTTAGAGCACAATTCGAGCCACTCGAGGATGCGTTGGGAGCGATGGGCGTCATGGTATGGGCCATGGTCGAACTCGAAGCTGACGATGCGCTAGCCTCGGCAGCCGCTATTTCATCGCACGATCCGCGCGTTCAAAAAGTCTGCATTTGGACGCCGGACAAAGATCTCTCACAGTGCGTGCGCGGGGATCGTATCGTTCAAGTAGATCGGCGGAGCAGCGTAGTTCGCAATGCCGCAGGCGTGCAGTCGAAATTCGGAGTGATTCCGCAACTCATCCCTGACTATCTGGCACTCGTCGGAGACACAGCCGACGGATATCCCGGCATCAAGGGCATCGGTCCGAAAGGGGCGCAGTCGATGCTTTCGCAGTATGGCAAAATTGAGGATTTTCCGTCGGAAGTGCTGGGAGAACGCCGCGCCCTCGCCTTATTGTTTAAGAACCTTGCAACGCTCCGCACCGATGCGAAGCTCTTCGAGAGCGTCGACGAGTTGCAGTGGCAGGGCCCAACCGCCGAATTCGCGGCGGTCTGCGAACGACTCGGCGTGCCGGAGCTTTCGACGCGCGCGGCAGGCACGGCAGAACGCGTCGCCTCACTCTAGATATTCAGTCGCGTTCATTTGCGAAGGCGATACCGGCCTTCTGCACCTCTTGATACGGTAAGAGCCAGACCATCGATTCGTCGTGAAGATCGACCACCTGGAGGTCGCCTTCGTCGAGCTTTTCGAGATTGAACACGTCCTGATAAAACGCGACCGCCCTTTCTACGTTGCGTTTCGAGCGCGAAATGCAAAGCCGCTCTGCCGAACACTACGCTTTGCCAAGCAACATGCCATGCGTTACTTCACGAATCTCATCGCGGAGGAACCACGCCATCCTGAATGTTTTCGAATAATCGATCGCGATGCACGGCGCGCTTCAACGCTTCCCCGGTTTCTTCCAATAGCCGGCTCACGGTCGCCGCTGCCGGCTCTTCACGGATTAGCGGAAACGCCTGCCCGGCCCAGAGCGAAAGAAATTCCGCGCGTTCTTGTGCTGCGGCCGCATTCCGTACCTCACGCGTGATTGCATTCTGAAACGGAAACGGCGCAATGTCTTTCCCGTCTGCGAGTTCGACCGTCATGCGGTTGGCAATTGCGCGCGCGGGCCTTCCCGAAAACGCCTTGGTTATCACCGTTTCGCTGCTGGAGCGCTCGGCCAAAGCGCGTCGGTACGCGGCCGGGGTGGCCGCTTCGCGCGCCAGAAGAAACGCCGTTCCCAGTTGCGCTGCTTCCGCCCCAAGTGTCAGAACTGCAGCGATTCCGCGCCCATCCCCGATACCGCCGGAAGCAATGACCGGGATTTGCACCGCATCGACGATCAGCGGCACAAGCGAAAGCGTTCCGATCAGCGGCAAAGCTTTTTCGGTCAAAAACCACCCGCGGTGTCCGCCTGCCTCTGCGCCTTGCGCGCAAATCGCATCGACTCCGGCCGCTTCTAAAGCCAAGGCTTCTTCAACGCTCGTCGCCGTCCCAATCGTATAGATGCCGGCATCGCGACACGTTGCAAGCACGCCGGCCGACGGAATCCCGAACACGAAACTAAACGCCCGCGGCCGCGCCTCGAGCAGCACTTCGATTTGCTGCTCGTAGTTTTCCGGCGGACGGGCGGGCTGCTGAACCTCGGCGATGCCCAGTTCATGCCGGTACCGATTCAGGCGGCGATTCGCTGCCTCTAACGCTTGCGGGTCGACGTCCGGTAATGCACCTTCGACGAACAGATTTACGCCAAAAGGCCGGCTCGTCAGCTCCCGAACTTTTTCGATGTCCCGTCTCATCCGGGCGCCGTCGCTATACGCGCATGGAAGAAAGGCGAACGCACCGGCATTAGCGGCGGCCGCTGTTAATTCGGGCGTGCCGGGGCCTGCGATAGGCGCCAGGACGATCGCGCTTTCAAGAAACGGGATTTTGCTCTTGTACGGCATTGAAACCTCGAGAAGAATTGCGGCCAAAGGCGATCGCGATAGCGGCCGCGGCAAGCAGTACCAACAACGACGCAACGACGAATGCCGCCGAGTACGAGCCGTACCGGTCGTAGCTAAATGCGGCAGCAACGGGCCCCAAGACCTGTCCAACGCTGAAGACGGCCGTCGCTTCACCGATTCGGCGTACATTCTGTTTCGGATCCAATTCGGCAACGATCCGTACGGTGAACATCGAGATCGCCATGAAAGACGCGCCCAGGCAAAACGCCGCACACAGCGGCGGAAATGCGCCGCTTCCGAACGCCGGCGCCGCACACGAAACCGCGAGTAATACCAACGAGAGCGCAAGGGACGGCCCTTTCCCGATTCGCTCTGAAAGCGGCCCCCATAGGAACGTCGTGAACGCAGACACCAGCCCGACGACGATCCACGTGAGTGGCGCAAATCCGTGAAGAGTTCCGGTCTCCGCGACGATCGTAACCAAGAACGTCGCGGGGATCACGTAGGCAAAACCTGCGACGCCGTAGGCCATGTATGCCACAAGCATCGAGGCCGTGAGCCGGCTTCGTCCGTCGCCCGCGGTAACGGCACGCTGCGAAGACGACGGTTCTCGCGCAGTCACCACGGTAACGATCGCAAGCATCGCGGCTAAAACGGTAGACGCTATCCAGCCCGTATTCCAAAACGGGAAGAACGCGTATACTATCGGGATCATTATTCCGGTCAGCGCAATGCCCAGGCCCACGGATGAAAAAAGCGCGGTGGCGTAAGAGGCGTTTCGAAAGTCCAACACGAGACTCGAAGCGGCAACGAAAGCAAACGCACTGGCAGCGCCCGCGAGAAAACGCGCGGTAAGCCAAAACACCGTCGCGTGGGGAACCACCATTGCCCCTAGCGTCAGGACGACAATGAGCAACGACCAGCAGAGTACAGGCAGCCGCCGGGCGCGGATCCAAGGCGATCCTGCAGCAATCGCGCCGGCCAAGTAGCCCAGCAGATTCACCGATGCGAGCAATGCGCCGAGCCGATGGTCGACGGCGTGTTGTCCGATCATCACGGGCAGAATCGGCGTGTAGACGAAGCGCGATACCGACATTGCTGCGATTAACGCGGCCATGCCGCCGGCGGTAGTTCGAATCCCGCGGTACCCGGACGATGTCATTGTCGCCATTTTACGCCCGCGTGCGGCGCTGCCGTTGCGACTCAAGACGCTGAAACGGTGAAGATGCGAAGCAAGCGCACACTCTAGACGAGGCCCCGGAAAGCGGTAATGCATTGCGCAATGGCAATTGAACCGCAACTCCTCATCGATCACACTATCGCGAGCGTCTGGGACGCATTACCAGAAGGTGCGCAAACGATGGAAAGCGTGGAGCAGCACGTCCTTCAGCACGTACGTGGACGGCTCGCCGCTTTCAAAGAAAACCCGAAGGCCTTTCGTCCCGCGGTACGCGTCGACAAATCCGAAATCAAGCGCCGCTTTGCGAAAGCGTACGCACCGTGGAACGACGACGAGACATCGCGCCTTGGGGATCGTTATCGCGAGGGCGCGTCCGTAGCAACGCTGATTAAGGAATTCGAACGCAGCCGCGGCGCGATCGTGCGCCGATTGGAACGGCTCGGCTTGCTCGAGCCTCGCTAACGAACGTAGCTGCCGCCGTTAACGTCGATGGTCGCGCCATTAGCGTAATCGCCGGCCCGGCTTGCGAAGAAGGCGATAATGGAGGCGACTTCTTCCGCCGTGCCCACTCGGCGTGCGGGGATTTCGCCTTCGATCTCGCTCCGGCGATTCTCCAGTTCTTCCGCAGCCATCTCCGTTTCGATAAAACCCGGGGCGACCGCAATTGCGACGATGCCATCCGGCGCGCACGACCTCGCGATGGATTTCGTCAGATTCACCAGCGCCGCTTTGCTGGCACCGTAGTCGGCAAACTCAAGCTCGCCGCGATGTGCGGAACGCGATGCCACGTTGATAATCTTGCCGTAACGCTGCTCGCGCATGCGCTGAAGCGCGAGCCAAGTTAAATTTGCCGTTCCAAACAGATTGATGGAAAAGGTTCGCGCCCAGCCGCGTTGCCACGCTTCGTAGCTTGCGCCAAAAAATGGATTGTGTTCGAAAACGGCGCCGTTATTGATCAACACGTCCAGCCGGCCGAAGCGCTCCACGCAAGCCTCCACGACAAGTGGAAGCGATGCGGAATCGGCTAAATCACACGCAACGGTTGCGACGCTATCGCCCAGCTCCTCGCGCAGCGCAAAAGCTTCGTCCGCGCGGGAGGTATAAGTAAACAGCACGCTCGCGCCCTGTGCGTGAAGCGCACGAACGGTTGCCGAACCAATACCGCGCGATCCGCCGGTCAACAATACGACTTGCTCGTTCATCGTCGCTCCTGTCCTTCGCTGACACTACACAAGCAAGGGCGAGCGCGCAAGATTTAAAACTATTGTTCGGCAAGGTTGCCAGCCACCGGGCACCTGCTGTGTATCAAGGACCGGGCGGCCGACGCAAATAAATGGCCGGGGATGAGCGCTCCGGGTGAACCCAGCCGGCTTCGCGGCCACCACCACGTTGTTGCATTCTACGGCGCGGGCACCGGAACGCTGGCGGAGAACGTCGGCGCGTTTATCATCGACGGCTTGTACGCCGGCGAATCGGCTCGTAGTCATCGCGACTCCGGCTCATCGCGATGCCTTCTACCGCCGGATTACCGACGCAGGGCTGGGTCTGCAGGCGTTGCTCAGGGACCACCGCATTCGCTTCTTAGACGTACACGAAACGCTCGCGCGCTTTCTAGACAACGATAGCGTAAATGAAACGAAGTTTTTCGGATTGATCGGCGGTGCGATCGACGCCGCTTCCGCAGGGGGAAGCCCGTGCGCGCGTACGGCGAAATGGTCGGTGAGTTGTGGCAAGAGCGCAAATACGATGCTGCCGCCGAGCTGGAAAGGCTTTGGAGTGAGCTGCAGCTTGCCAAACCATTTAAGCTCTTTTGCGGTTATCCCATCGACGTGTTCACCTCCGATTTTAGCTCGTCGTCGATCGACCGCATCATGCGCTCGCACGAGTACCTTATTTCCGATGAAGACGCGAACCGGCTGGCGCTCGCGTTGAACCGTGCGCTGGACGAAGTGTTGGGCGATCGCGCCGAGTGGCTAAGACCGGTAATAAAGGCCAATCACCCCGCGGAATGGGGAACCGTGCCCCACGCCGAGTCGCTTATTCTTTGGCTGCGCAGCCATCTTCCGGGCCACGCCGCCGCAATTCTCGAGCGCGCAAAAACCCACTACGGCGCCCAGGTCTAGCAAGGAAAGCGATGCACGACGCGGCGTCTGCCTACTTCGCGCCGTGGTCAAATTTTTACGTAATCGCCGGTTCTTCTTCCGCCGCGCTAACCGGCCTGGTTTTTGTCGTCGTTACGCTCATCACTTCCATGAACACGCGGCCCTCGCGGGAGGGAATCGGAACCTTCACTACGCCTACCATCGTGCATTTTTGCGCAGCATTCCTCGTCGACCGGGCTCACCGCGCCCTGGCACGCGCTTATGCATGCCGGTGCCCTCCTCGCCCTCGAGGGGATCGTGGGATTTCTTTACGTCTTGAGGCTGGTTCGTCGCACCCGGCTGCAAACCGCATACGAGCCGGACGCCGAAGATTGGGTCTGGTACGCACTACTCCCATTGATCGTCTATTTCTCTCTAATCGTGTGGGGTGCGTTGTTAGAGAGTTTTCCGGAACAGACGCTCTTCGGCGTGGCGGCGACCGACGTGGCGCTGATTTTCATGGGTATTCACAACGCGTGGGACGTCGTTACGTATCTAGCGCTGGAACAGCTCGAGAGCAAGGACGACCAGAAGTAGTTATGCGAGAATTTCGGCCGCCGCGCGGAAGCCGCTCTCAAGGGCGCCCGCAACGGTGCCCGTCTCGTCGGCCGACGTCGCTTCGCCCGCGAAAAACAACGTGTCTTCGACGGGTATGCTAAATGCCGCTCGCGCATCGCCGCCGTTAACCCGCAAGAAGCTATACGCCCCACAGGAGAACGGGTCGGCCTGCCAGTCGTGAAAGTACGCGTTGCGCAACTCGGCGTGCACGTCTACCGACGGAAAGAGCGTTTGACACGTTTGCATGGCTCCGTAGATCGGATCGATTTGCCGTGCCAGCAAGCGCCGTACCGCGCCGCCACCGGCCCATGCGACAAGCAACGGCGTCCGTTGCGGTAATCGCGTCCATAAGGTACGAAATTGGCAATCCGGCGCCTGGAAGAACGCGACGTCCCGGTACCGTCCACCTTCGACCTTCTCCCAAAACGGCGTGCGAAAGTCGAGGACGACCTTGATTACGGGCCCCATGGCAATCGCATCGATGGCTGTTTGCGTTGCGGAAGGTAGCACCGGGTCGAACTTGACGCTGCCGCTATGGAACACGCCGATCGGTAGCGTAACGACGACCCGCTTCGCGCGAACTTCAAAATTTTGGCCATAGCGCGTTCCGCGAATGCGGACGTCGCCTCGGCGCCACTCGACTTCGCGCACCCATGCACGTAACATCGTTTGCGCATTGACAATGCGCGCGAGATATTCCATCAGCGGCGCATATCCGTTCATCGGGCGAAACTGCGATCCGTTTTGGTCGCCCCGCCACTCCTGCGCAATGGCGATCGTGCTTGCCTCGCTGGTGATCGCCGCATCGAATCCTTCGACCAGCGTGCGCACCGCGTCGCGGTCCTGAAGCGTCGCTTCGGACGGGGGAACGGTTTCGAGGAATTGGTCGATGGTGGTGTCAGGCTCATGCACGTCGACGCGCGCCAGAAGGCGTTCGGTGGTTTCCCATATGTCCGGCGCGGGCCGATCCGTTCCATCACGGACGAGCATGGAATGCGGCGCTTCATCAATCGCGCTCTCGCCGCTTTCGCGCAATAACCCAAACGTCGATTCGGGCGTTCCGTGAATGAACTCGGCGCCCAGTTCGATCGGCTGCGATCCGTCGTGCGAAGCAAGGGTATATGCGCGACCGCCGATGCGATCGCGTCCCTCGAGCACCAACACATTGAGGCCGCGATCGCGCAGGCGTCGCGCTGCCGCGAGACCGGCCGCGCCTGCGCCGATGACGGCCACGTCAGTTTGTAGCATGAATACGCTACTTAATAACTACGGCGAACGTAATCGTTCCTTGCGACGTACCGCCTGTAACTCCCGACGGGACCAGCTGAAACGTCGCGCCGCCGATGGTTGCCGTAAAGGACGTTGAACCGGCGGTCGCACCCGTAAAGGCGGTCCCGGTGGTTGAGTCGCCGCACTTGTTCGCCGTTGCGCCGCAGCTCGAGTTCGCCGCGCCTAGCGCAGCGAAGAGATTCTCTTTCAGCCCGTTCGTATTCGTGGCCCACGAATTTCCCGCTGCCGCGCCGTTGTCGGTGATGCTCAACTGTCCGGCCGCGGTCGCCAGAAACGCGGAAAGCAACTGCCCTTCGGTTCCTTGTCCCGCACCCGTCATGATGTTGCGGTAATCAAGCGTATATCGCAAAACACCGCCCGGACAAATTCCGCCCGCCGGCGGCGTCACGTTCGCAGGACACCCGTTAGCAACCACCGTCGTTTGCTTCGTGATTGGAATGAACCCGGTGTAAAGCTCATCGTGCGTGAGATTCGTCGACGTGCCGTCATCCAAGCTCAGTACGGAATCGTAACGCGTGAAAGCGGTAGTGCCTGTCGGCGCGCTGTAGACCGCCCAAAATTTTGCCGACCCGGAATTCTGTTTCTTGGCAACGGCTATTGTCGTCGAGGTGGTTGTGCCGGCTGTAGTGGGCGCAAACGGCGTTGTTGTCCCGCCGCTGCAGTCCGGAACACCCGCACTATCCGGGCAAAATCGGATAATCCAACCTGATGGGGTCAGCGGCGCAGTCCCGCTTAGCGTGAGCGTCTTTGCGGAATTGACGCCGGCGTTGCTATAGTACAGCTCGTTTGGGACGTTGACCGTCGCAGTACCGGCGAGCGCATTACCAACCGGCGTGCCCGGCGTCGTTCCGGCGTTCGTCATGGCGACGCCTCCGGGGTCGAAGCTGCGCGCCGTGAAATCATCGTTGTTCGTTGCACTCGCCGAGCCGTTGTAAGAACCGGTGTAATCCGACCCGTTGTACGTTGCTTCCGTCGCATCGACCGGACCGAGGTACAACGGCGACGTCGCCGTGGGCGTGGTGTAACATTCGGCGCCGGACGGCACGCCCGGAATCGAACCGGCGCTTATTACCGACGAGGTGCCGGCCGTGCCCGGCGTTGCGCCATACGCTTCGCTCACGCCGTAAACGGTCACGCCGTTTGTACCGCCGCTAACGGTTGCAGTAACGGGACTGCTGGAATAAACGGCACCGCCGCCGCCGCCGCCGCCCGGGCCGTGTGCAGTCGTCGAGCTCGTATCCGCGGTTTTGTAATACGCCGAGGTTCCCGCTGCGCCGCGAGCATAGACCGTAACGCCGGTAAACTGCTTCGGCGATGTGATGACAACCGTTCCGCCCGCTCCGCCGCCGCCCCCGCCGTCGTTGTCGGGCGCGAGACCGGTAGTACCGTCGGCATAAATGGTTGCCGGCGAACCGCTCGTGTCGCGCGATGCGCATCATGATGATGCCGCCGCCTGTTCCGCCGGAAGAACCGTAATTGTTTGCAGAGTTATTGTTTGAACCGTTGTTGTTCGAACCGGCGCCGCCGCCGCCGCCCAGGAAAACGCGCGATAACAGCAAGCGTCATCGCCGTTGCGCCGCGCCCGCCGATGTCCGGATTGTGCGTGGCATCGGCTGCCGCATAATTCCCTGCAGCGTTAGCGCCCGGAGAATTTTGTGGATACTGCGGCTCGCTCGGAGTCCAGGGCCAGCCGCCGTTGCCGCCGTTCCCGCCGTTGGACCCGCCGCCGCCACCGGTGTTTTGATCGTTCGAAACGGGATCGGCATCCGTGCCGCCGCCGCCCGCGTTACCCGGCGCGCCGCGCGCCATGTCGCCGCCCGGATACCCGTCGGCCGCGCCCTTATTGACCGTTGGGCTCGCGGGCGTGGACGGCGTGGTGAATACGGTGTAACCGAACGTGTACGCCGGTGTTCCGAGAATGCCTTCGCCTTTGAATCCATGCGACGGCGGGTTCGAGTTGTTCGTAAAGCCTGGCACCATCCAGTCGCTGTTTAAAACCGCCGAGTTCGAGGTGCCGCCGGCAACCGATACGCCGCCGCCGCGAAATCCGTCACCCGTCGCATAAAGCGAAGCGCCGCCTAGGTTTAACGTCGTCGCGATGTCCAGCGCGGCCACGCCGCCGGTTTTTCCGTCCCAGTATCCGGCGTGAAACGTGCCCGTCAGCGTGGCGCTGACATATTGCGGCACGCGAATGATTTGATACGTTTTCTGGCCGCTGGAACTCGTCGCCGCGGCTTCGGTGTACGAATTGATGAGGCCTGCCGGCATTGGCACCGTAAATAGTCGCCGTCCCGGCGCTGACCGAGACGACTTGCACGTACTCGTAGAGACCTGCGTTTCCAACGCTCGTCATGCCGTACGACGACGAATTGACGTCGTTGAGCGAGCCGTCTTGCATCTGAATAATCAGCAACAAATCCCCCGCAGCAACGACGGTTGAAGCACCGCCTCCGCCCGTATCCACGGTTCCAAGCTGAATCGACGTCGCGCCCGAAGCGGCCGTACCCGCCGGCGGCGTGTAATAGGTGTTGTATGCGCCTGTAAGCGAACCGGCGGCACCGTCCTTGCCCGCATTACACGTGTACGACGCTGCTTGAGCCGGAATAACGGCGGCGACTTCACCGGCGGCTATCCCTGCCGCAGTTTGTGCAGCCAGCAACAGCATTGCGAGCGCGCGTTTCATCACAAGGCGCGTCACGGTTTGCCCCATCCGAAGATCCGGTCGATCAAAGACGTTACCGTCAGGTAGAATCCATGGCGTTGCGCTTGTCCCACGAGCGTCGGATCGACGCTGCCGGAGAGGTTGTAACCGAGACCAACACGCGCGCTGCGGCCCAGCGTTTGACCCGCTTCGACCGCGACTTCGGTTTGGCGCGCACCGGTTCCGCCCGGCACGTTAATTGTGCGCACTTCGGCGCCGATGTCGTTTGTTTTGCCGATAGTTTGCCGTGCGCGAAGCGCGTACAGCGTCGTCTTTGCGACGTACAATCCGCCGCCGTCAAGCTTGTACGCCATGCGTCCTGCAAGTTCCAAGCGCGGCGTCGCGTGGAAAAGTTCTTCGAACGAGAGCACGTTAGAAGCCTCACCGCTCAACGACGCGCCGTTTGTGCGCGTGTAATCAAAGAGCGAGATGAGCCGGTCGCTTGTCGACGGGCGATACGCAAACGAGAGGCGGTCGTTGATCGCGTCGATGCCGTTTCCGTACGCGTGCTGAATGAACCCGACGGCTGAAACATTCGCCGTAACGCGTCCCGCAAGGGCAGCGGCGAGCGTGGATCCGCCGGTATCGCCCGTGCGATCCTGGTACGAAAGCGAGGAACGGAAGCCGCCGGGAACGCCCGCATAGTTAAGCGTGCCGCTCAAAAGCGTAAACCCTTGCGCGCCGTTGCCGACCGCATTAGCGGCTTGCACTTGAAAATTTGCGCCGATCGTTTTGGTCAAATGCAGCCGTTCGTCGACGCCGGCGGCATCATAAACGTTCAAACCCGACCCGGTCTGATCGACCACGTATTGCGAGCTAACAGAAGTCGCCGAGGAAAGCGGCTGTTCTATGCCGAGCTGCAGCGAGCGCGTGGAGCCCGAGCCGACGTTCAAGTTAGAAGTCGAGTTTGCAAACGTCGCCGACGGTTGCGCGCTCAGCAATTCGCGCGCGAAAATGCGCCCCTGCTTTGGAAGATCGTACGAGGCCTCGATGGCGGTTTGCGACGGCTGCGTGGAACCGACGTCCGAGCCCGCGAGCGTCATGGCTTCGGAGATCGCGACACCGAAGTGTTTGGGAAGTTGGTAGTCGAGGGCGGCTTGCGCCTGCGTTTGCGCCGTGTTTGCAAGTGCGACGCCCGGAGCCGGCGATGCTGAAACCACGCCGCCAACGCGCTGTTGGTGTTGCGTAAATCCGAACGAGCCGGTGAGGTTACGCGCGAGAGTCCGGATCAATTGGAGCGTCAGATCGCCTTCGCGGCTCTCCTCGCCGACGCCGTGGTTCTGCTGGCCGGAGTAGCTCAACGAAAGCTGGCCCTTCGTCTGCGTTCCGTGATTCCACAGGGCACGATATGCGTTGGTTCCCGGCGTGCTGAAGCCGCCGAACGGATCGTCGTAGCCGGCGGTCGTCGATTGAAATCCGAGGTTGACGGCATCCCCGCGAGCCCGTTCGTCGAACGCAAACGAATACGCGCTTCCGGAGTTCGGAACTTTTTCCCGCCGAGCTGCAGCGTGTTCCCGGCGTTCGGCATCATTCCAAAACTGGTCGCACGCGAAAGGTGCACCGATCCGCCGCTCCACGTACGCGTCAGCGCTTCGCTCGAGAGCGCAAAATTCTGGGTTCCGGTAGCATCGTTCACGTAGCTCAACAGCAGCTTCGTGTGATGGTCGGGCGACAGATCGTAGTTGAATTGGCCGCCCGTCGTCTGCGACTGCACGCCCGGGCCCTCATATTCGTACTGCAGCGAAATGACTTGCGGGTTGAATTCTTCGTCGTACGGCAGCGGAACGTTGATGAAACGCAGCGTGCCGGTGGCATAGTCGATCGTGTAATCGACGTTCCGTAGCAACGGCACTTCGTGGAGGACGAGGCCGGTGCTGCGGTCGAGCGTCACGAGTTGCAGCAATTCGGAAGATACGACGATTTGCGGATGTAGCGGCTGCATCAATTGAGCTAGACCGGAGACCGGAAGAATTTGAGAAACGAACGCTTGATCGTTGCGAGCGGAAAAGCCCACGACGTTTGCGCGCGCGTCGCGACCAAGCGAAAGATCCACTTTCGCGCCGCTTAGCAACTGCTGGTACGATCCTACGTCGTTCGGCCCGATTGAGGCTTGATACTGTCCCCACATGGCGCTGCTGCGCCCGCGATCGACACGGGCGTAGAGATGATCTTCGGAATGATAGGGCGACGTGACTTGCGAGGCATCGCCGTAGGTCAAATACGGACGCTCGTTGGGATCGTCCACGAAGGGGCCAAAAGACGACACGGGCGAGAGCCGGTTCTGCGATTCGTAAGCGACGGTAAGCAGCGACTTCCCGACGGCGCCCGTGCCGAACATCGCCAGCCGCTCGTGCCGCGCGCCGCCGTTGTCGTACAACGCGTCGCCGTCTACGGCGCCCGGCACGATGCCGGTTCCCGCGCTGACGACGCCGTTGACGAACGCCGAACGGACGAACGGATCGACATAAAACGTTTTACGCGCGTACGCGTTCCCCGCTCGAATTTCAACTTCGAAAGGACCGGCTACGACGCCCGGTTGCACGCGCAGCGAGAAATAGGCACCAACGGGCAACGCGACAGTCGCTTCGCGCCCCTGCGACGGCGGCGAAGCCACGACGTTGGGCGACGGCGATGCGGCCGGCGCCGCTTGTGCGCTGTCCTCTTTCGGCAGATCGACGAAGTGCACGTCGCCGCTGAGAATGGCAACGTGCACGCGCTGAGCGGGAAGTGACGCGTGGCCGAAACGGTCTAGGACGGTGATGTTCAGGGGTACCGCCGTCTTTCCGTCTGCGACAAGATGTTGGCCGAATTCGGCCTTTACGCTGGCCGCCTCCGACGGACCGTAAACCGTTATCGACGATTCAGGCCCGCGCGTATCCCCCGCGCCCAGCGGCGTTGCGCTTAGGGTATTCGGTCCGGGCGCGAGCGGCACGCCGTAAAAAAAGTATTGCGTTTCGCCGGTCTTCGTATTGACGGTGCGTTTGCCGAGATGCTTGGAATCAATAACGACGTCGTTCGCGCGAAGTTCGATGCCTGCACCGCGTTGCGTAGAAACGACGACTTGCGCGGCCGTTACCGGTGAGGCATCATCGCTAACCGGCGCGACGAACGACGCCTGCAGCGTCCCGGTGGCCGTGTAGGTGAGATTCGAAAGGCTCTCGGCGGTTTCCGACGCGGCGGGTGACGCGGAAGCGTTTGGTACCACAAAGCCGGCCGGTGCTGCGGAGGCCGCCGGTGTAGCGGCTGCGGCCGGAGGCGTGACCGTAGCCGCGAACGAACCGCCCACGGTTTGCTGGCCGAATATAGCGAACATGCTTAACGTGGCGCCCGCGCACTGAAGAAACCGTGAAAGTTTCATCACGATTTCGGCTCCAACGCGAACTCGACGTCTTCCATCGTTGCGTCGTCTAAAATGCCGTGCAGCAACCGTTCGAGCGAGTACGGCGAAGTCATCGGCGCATCGCTCGCGACGAGCGCATTAGCCGGCAGCGAAAGCGGATCCAGGCGCAATGCATGCATGCCCGGACGGACCGCGGGGAACGAGAACGCGCCGTTAACGTCGGTTAACGCAAACGAACCGTCTTCCATGAACACGCGAACGCCCGCGGCGACGCGATCGCCCTTAGCGAACGTTCCCGTTTTGGCATCGTCGAAGAACACGCGTCCCGCCACGACGCGCCGCGCGGAAAACGGTCCGCCGAGCACCGTCACCGTTGCCGAAGAGGATCCGCTCGCGCGCACGCCGCCGGAACTTCCCGTTCCGGAAACGGCAACCTGATTCGTAAGCGTCGAACCGGGCGCGATGTCGCCGAAAATCGTCGCCGCATACGCGATCGTGTGTTGTTCGGAAGGCGCGAGCGAGCTGAGGTCCCACGTGAGCGTGCGCCCTTCAACGCGCGGCTCGATCGCGTCGCCGTCAAGGCGAGCGGTGCCGCGCAGGTAGACCAGTCCGGCCGGCATCGTGTCTACAACCGCGACGTCGTTGAACGCCATCGCCGACTGGTCTTGAAACTGTAGCGAGTACATCACACGATCGCCGGCCGATGCGGCCTGTTTGTCGCTCGTCTTAGAAACGACGATGGTGCTTTGCGCGAAAAGCGGCAGGTTTCCAAACAATCCGAAAACGTCTTGAATGCTGACGTTGTTTTTCGTCAGCGTAAAGCCGCCCGCCATCGCAAGCGGCTGACCGTCCACTGAGGTTTGGGTAACATTGTAAAAGGACGCATGAGCCGCGGGTGCAACGTCGACCGCGATACGGCGGTTCAGATACCCGGGCGCGGCAATTGTCAAGTAATAGCGCGCGCCTTGCGACGGGATGGCGGATGCGGAAAGCGCAAATCCATACGTTCCGTCGTTGGTGGTGACGACCGGATTGGTCGTCCCGCTCTGCGCCGCCGAAGCCATGCGCGCGCGATCTGCCGGGGTCGCAGACGCGAGATTCACCGGGTTACCGGCTGCGTCCAGCAACGCTACGGTTGCGCCGCCGACCGGATGCGAGCCGCCGGCATAGCCGTCGAACACGATGTCGGCCGAGCCGTCGAAGACGTCGGCCGGCGTAGTGCCTTGCGCCGGAATGCCGTCCGCGGAAATAGATGCAACGTTAACGAAGGATTGTCCAAGCGTGTTGCCCGGCGGCAAAGATGCGCGAAACGCCACGTTCAGCATAACGCCGCCGTCGAGCTGCGGGATCACGAAGGTAATCGTCTGTCCCGACACGGAAGCTTGCGCGCCCGCCGGCTGTCCGTCGATCGTCGCCGACGACAAATCGATCGCCAATCCCGCAGGGACGGGATCCGAAATCTTCACGTTGGTCGCCGCACTGCCGCCCGCATTTTTCGCGGCAATTTGGAACTGCACGGAACTTCCGGGCTGTGATTGCACAAGCGATGATTCGTTCACCGTTTTGGAAACGAGGGTGTTCGCGCCCGCGGGGCCTACGAGATGCGGACCCGACGTGCCGACAAGCCACTGTTGCCCGCTGTCCGCAGCGATGCCGTTCTGCGTGCCGGTTACCGTCGTATGCGCTTCAAATTGTATCGCCACGCTCTGGCCGATCGTCATGCCGTTCGTGGAAATCGTAACCTGCGCGGAGATCGAGGCGTTGGGCGCAACAGCCGGCGACGTGCTGCCGTTGATGCGGGTTGCGATCGAGCCCGATGAAGTAATCCACACGACTTTGGAAATAGCCAGCGTACCAGCCGAAAGTTTGTCGATCTGATACGCGTCTGGAATATTGGAAGTATTGGTAATCGTGAAAGTCCGCGTCACCGTCGAGGCGACGGGCACTCCGTCCGCCGAGGCGTTTGCCGAGGCTTCCTTCGGCGAAACGACGACTGACGAGAGACTCGCGACCGTAGCGACGATGGCGTTAGACGACGTCTGATACACGTGCGAAGCGGCGTCGGCGTAGGTTGCCGAAACCGCGTTCACGATTGCGGCGCCGCCCGCAGGAGCAGCGAAACCGCGCTGTGCCGCAAAGACGCAGCACAACGCGACAGTCGCTACAACCCGAAGAGCGGGCCGTGCTTTCATGGGTTGTTCTATTGTACCGAGATCGAGAACTGGATCGTTCCTTGGTTTCCTTGCGACGCAGACGGAGCGTTGTAGTTTTTAGGAACCAATTGGAACGCAGCTCCGCCGACAAGGTCGATGAACTTCGTTGCGCTCGACGACCACGTCGCGCTGCCGCCGCCGCTCGCCGGTACACCGGTGTAGTACGTGTAGGTCGAACCCGTCGTCGTATCGGCCGGCGACGCCGTCATTGCCGCGAACGATGCCCAGTTCGGCGTCGTGGTGCTTGAGGCCGATGTGGAAAGCGTGCCGTCATCCGTGATTTGCAACGAGCCAGCCGAGGTGACGACCGCGCTAAACGAAGCGTTCGTGCTGCTCGTGCCCATTACGAGGTTGCGGTAGTCGACGGTGTATTTCAGTACGCCGGTCGGACAAACCGTGTTGGCCGCGTAGGACGGTGACACGCCTGCCGGACAGCCGTTGCTTGTGACGCTTTGCGATTTCGTCAGAGCAATGAAGCCGGAGTATAGTTCGTCGTGCGTCGTGTTGGACTTGGTGTTGTCGCCGATGCTCGTCGCCGTGATTACCGAGTCGAAGCGATTGAAGTACGGCGCGCCGGCCGGCACAATATACTTCACATAATAGTTGAGCGCATTTCCGGACGTGACGCTCACGTTCGAAGCAGTCGACGAACTGGAGCCGTCCGTAGCACCGCCGAGCGCGGAACTACACAGATTGTCCGAGTAGATGCCGACCTTCCACGTGGCGACCACCGTACCGCCGGTAGTAGCCGGGACGGCGTACTGCGTCGGGGCATTGGCGACGACGTTAAACGCGTCGTCGTGGTTGCCGTTGTTCTTTACGGTGTTCGGCACACAGAGCGTCTGGCCGCCGGCACCAAGCGTCGCGACGGTGGTCGGAGTGCCGGGGGTTGTGCTGGTGTTGGCGACGGCATCACCGGCAAGACCAAACGGATATGCAGTAAAGTCGTCGCTCGTATTGCTCGCGACGGCGCCGTCGTAGCTTCCAGTCGCCGCCGGCTGGCCCGCGGGTCCATTCAACGGTGCATAGGACGACAACGCCTGATCGCTGGTTTGATTCGATCCGCCGTTGGTGGACGTGTTCGTCGTATTGTTCACGCCCTGTCCGGCCGTGGTGAGCGGCGTCGACGAACCGCTATCGGCCGTACCGCCCGGAATACCCGGTCCCAGAATATGTTCCGTCGGCTGGTTATCGCCGATGACGCCGTTCGCGATGTTCTTCACCGAACCGGAGTTAGCGGATCCCGGCCCCGTGGGCTGTGCGACGGTGAACGCAAATTGCAGGGCGGCGGCGGATGCAACGTTTGCGTTGCCCGGAGTCGTCCCGTGCCCGGTATCGGCGCATAGCTCGTACCCGGCGCTCGTACACGTACCGCCGTGAATAAAGATGCCGATGTACGTGACGGTGCCGTCGGTCGGAAGATTTCCCGCAGCCTTTGTCCAGCCCGACGAGCCGTTCGCCGACGTCGTGTAGTACACGTCCGCCGTAGCGCCGGTCGCATAACCGTAAGCAGCATTCGGCGTAACCGTAACCGCACCGGAGTTGCTCAGCGTCAACGGCGATCCACCGAACTGCGGAATGCGATCGGTGATGAAGACACCGGCCGTGGCTGCACCGAGGAGCGCTTTGACAGACTGCAAGTCCTTGGCGGCAAACGCGCCACCGTTATGCGCGGAGATCGTATAGGTGATGTCGCCGGTCGAGCCGTTTTGCGAGCTCGCCTTGTATAAGTCGAGGCGCGCATCGGCGGTCACCGTGTTCGATTCCGTTGCGGAAACCGACGCCGAGGTCTCGGCAGGAGCGCTTCCCGACGCGGCATACGCGACCGTCGCAAAGATCTGCGACGTTACGGTTCCGGGCGTCGTCGCCGAATTCGAGAGGGTGTAATACACCGTGACGGTGATGGACGAGCCGGCTGCCGTCGTTCCATTGGTGTGCAACAGCCAGTAGTCGAGGGAATTGTTGTCCGACGTGCCGTTGAAGCTCGTGAAGGAGTACGTCGTGCCGCCGACGGTGGCCGAGTACTTACACGGCGCAGACTGCGATCCGACCGGAGTGGTACAGGTCGCGGCGTTGTTGCCGAGCGTTGCTGAGGCGGCATCGCTGCCCGCGAGAACGGCATCCGATGAAGCAGTCGGTGCCGCGCTCGAATCGGAAAGCTGCAACGTGCCGGGGCCGTTACCGGTGTTCGTGATGACGAACGTGTCGGCGATCGTCTGACCCGGCGCATAGCTCGTGCCGCTGCCTTGAACGTTCGTCAACGTCGGCGCGTTTTGCACCGTCGTCGTTACGGTGTTGGAAGTCGTGTTGTACGTATTGCCGGCGGCGTCTTTATAGACGGCGCTTGCGCTGTTCGTAATTTGCGTGCCTGGATCGTCGTGGCCGTTCGCGGCGTCGCTTCCAAGCGGAAGCAAAACCACATTAGCGGCAAGTGATGCTGCCGTCAGCCACGCTGCTGCAGAAACGAGATACCGCTTCATTTAACGCGGACCTCGTAGGCGAAGGTCGACGTGGCGCCTTGCGGCAGCGCACGCGAGAGCGTCCAACGCAAAGAGCGCATTCCGCTCATCGGCGCCTTGGACCATTTCTTACCGTCAGCCGTATATTCGACGTGCGCGCCCTGCGGCGATTCGTCAATCTTCAAGAACGCGGTCCGCGCGGGAATGTTGCCGACCGGAGCCAGCTGATAGGCCGGCGCGCTGCCGCCGTTATGCGCCACGATCGTGTAGCGGACGACTTCGCCGGCTTTCACGGATCGCGTAAGCGGCAAGTATGCCGTCTTTCCGGGCGCGGTTGAAGTAACGATCGATCCGCTCAGCTTGAGCTGAACGCTGGGAGCGGCCGCATAGGCAAACGCCGTGGCTGAAACCACGAACGTGAGGAACAACGCGGCGACTCGGTGGTTCCATTCCATTGGTCCCCTCCGGACACGTCAAAAATGCGCCGGTTCCAAAGACCGCGTCATGCGGCGTAGAGCCCGGCTGGTTACGATAGGCCAAATATAGCAAACGGGTAGGACCCAAGTTAATAAACGCCGCAGCGCATTACCAAGTCTTTTCGCGTCGATAATGTAAAACGCGCCGCCTTTACGCTAGCGATACATTTATCGTACTGCAGCGATCGAAATGCCGTAATTCTTCAGGCCGTCGCGCAGCGTCTTCGCAAACTCCAGCGCATGCGGATCGTCACCGTGGAGGCAGATCGACTGAACCTTTTGGCCTATTAGCGCCAGCGTTTGCTCCAGAGCTTCGTCGGCATTCTCAACGAAGGCGCCGGGCGCCGTTCTGGGCACGAGCATTCCGGCGCCGTCATAACGGCGGTCGGCGAAGCCTTCCGGGACGGCGCGCATGCCGGCACGTGTCGCTGCGTCGATCAGGGCGCCTCCGGCAAGTCCGACGACTGCCAGTGCTGGATCGAAGTCGCGCACCGCTGCTACGATGGCGTCGGCTATAATGCGATCTGCGGAAGCGGCGTTATATAATGCGCCGTGCGCCTTCACGTGCCGCAACGCTCCGCCTTCTTTTGCGACCACCGCGTGTAGGGAGCGAAGTTGCGCCGCCACGTCGGCGTAGACGTCTTCGGTCGCTCGGTTCATCGGCGCGCGTCCGAAACGCTCGCGGTCGGGATACGACGGGTGTGCGCCGATCGCTATGCCGTGCGTCATCGCGGCGCGCACGGTGCGTCGCATTGTCTCTTCGTCGCCCGCGTGCCATCCGCACGCAATGTTTGCCGACGTTACGATTTCGAATAGCGCTGCGTCGTTCGCACAGCCCTCGCCCACGTCGGCATTCAGATCGACCGTCATCTTCAGAGGGAATTCATTCGCGACGTAACGGCAGCTTCCACTTCGTCGAGGTACCGGTCGACGTGCCGTTTTGCTTCTTCCGCCGCTTCGAGCGTCGAAGGGACAAACCGGATTTGCGCGCCGAGCACAATGCCTGCCAGTTTCCAACGATCCGATTCACGGACGACGCCGATGCGCGGATACCCGCCCGTCGTTTGCGCATCGTTGAGAAGCACGATTGGCGACCCCGACGGCGGCACTTGAATGACTCCGGGAAAGACGGCGGCGGAAAGCATCGCGCCTGCATCGCTTCGGCACCGTAAGACCGCGCCCGCCAGCCGGTAGCCCATTCGATTGCTTTGCGGCGTTACGGTCCACGCCGTGTCGAAGAACGCTCCTTGCGATTCGATCGTGAATTGCGCGCGCTCGGGAGCCGGCAGAACGCCCACTTCATGCGGATCGAATTGCCAATGCGGCGGTTTGATGCGAAACTTCGCCGGAGGTTCGACTTGTGTAAGGCCGATCGCCAAGCGGTCCCCGCAGCGCAACGCGCGTCCTCCGAATCCGCCGAATGCCGCTTGCAAATCGGTACTGCGTGAATCGAGAACTTGCGGAACGTCTACGCCGCCGGCAACTGCAAGAATAGATCGCATGCCGCTCACCGGTGCGCGCAATTCGAGCGTTTGGCCGGCGGTCGCGGTCGCGCAACTCCAAGACGGAATGGGTGAGCCGTCGAGCGTCGCGTTCGTTTCGGCGCCGCTCAACGCGAACCGAAGCGACGTCGAGAATCGAAATGCCGCATTTCCCATCGTAATTTCGATGGCCGCAGCCTCGCGGGCATTGCCGGCAAGAACGTTTGCTGCTGCAAGCGCCAACGGATCCAACGCGCCGCATGCAGCAATGCCTTCGGCCCGGTGGTTCAGCCGCCCAACGTCTTGAACGCTGGAAAGCAATCCCGGGCGCAACACTTCGAGGAAACGCGTCATGCGGCGTCTACCGGCCGGAAGCGCACGCGATCTCCCGGCTTGAACAGCACTGGTTCGGAACGCTCGAGATCGAACGGACGCACTTCCGTGCTTCCAATGACGTGCCAGCCGCCCGGCGCGCGAAGCGGATAAATCGCGGTGTGCATTCCGGCGATTGCGACGGATCGGGCCGGTACCGCGGACCGCGGTTCCGAGCGCCGCGGCACCTCGAGTTTTCGATCGAGGTCGCCGAGGTACGCAAATCCCGGCTGAAAGCCGAGGAAATAGACTTCGAATTCACGCTCGCAATGTAGACGAACGACTTCGGCCTCGGACATACCACAGCGTTTCGCGACTTCGGTGAGGTCGGGCCCGAAAGAGCCTCCATAGCGGACGGCAACGTCGTGCAAATCTCCGCGCACGCGGGCGGCACCAGAATGCTCCCATCCTTGCGCGAGCTGAGATTCCAACGACTGCCGGTCCATGCCGGCTTCGAAGAAGACCGTGAGGTTGTTCATGCCCGCAACGGCCTCCGCGACGCCGCTCCACCCCTTCGCAGCCGCGGCTAGCGTCCAAATTCGGCGCTGGATGTCGATGGACGCGGGCGGCTCGTGCGCCAACACGAGCGCATTTTCGCCGAAGGGGTAGATCCGCAAGGCCATATAGCAAACTTGGCATTCCCGCGTCCCGCGACGATTACTGCATGCAAGCGTTCGGCGACTGAAGCAAGCAGAGAAATTAGGGTATACCTGATTTATGGTGTGGAATTTTCGCTCGCCGAACGCGAGTGAAGCGTTACGGCATTGCCACAACTTTTTGACGGCGGTGAAAGACGATGCCGCGCTCCCGGTGGATACGTTTGCCTCGTCGCTGATCTATAGCGAACTAGTTACGAACGTCGTCTATCATGCTCCGGGCGCGATCGAAATTTCGGTGGAGCTGCAAAACAATGAGGCGATCTTGACGGTCGCCGACGAAGGCCCGGGATTCAATCTCGCGCCCGCGTTGCCGCGCGATCCTCTAGCCGATCGCGGACGTGGGCTTTTTCTTGTGTCGAAGTTCGCGAAGGACGTTTGCGCCGGCAGGGACGAGCACGGCCATCACTACGTGAAAGCCGTGCTCCCGAGGCAGACGTAGGTTACGGGCAGCTTCCGGAGCCGACCGTCACCTTGGAGAGCACTGGAAGATTGGTGCTCGGGAACTTCTCATTTCCGGCGGTCGGCTTCACGCAATCACGTTTCAAAATGTACGCCATCACGTCGGCATATTCGTCTTGCGAGAGCGATCCGGGCGCACTAAGCGGCATCTGCTTGGTGACGATGGCATAAATCTGCGAAACGTTTAGGTTCGCATGTGCGAATTGCGGCCCGCTCAAGGCCGGCGCTGAAACGCCCTGCAATTGCGCGCCATGGCACGACGAACACTGGGTTTCGAAGACTTTCTTGCCGGCCGAAGCCTGATCGGCCGTATAGGGCGCCGTGCCTTGGCCCACGGTCGAGGGCGCGTTGCCGCTTTCGGTCTTTGCTCCGCCGGCGGTCGCAACGTTCACCTTCGGTTGTCCCGACGCGTCGTTCATCGCGGTTTGCGACGCATTAAGCGTATACGCGACGATGCGTGCGCCATGCGTTGCGGGCAAATTCGGAGTCTTCTGATTTCCCGCTTCGCCGGCAATGAGGACGAGGTACTCTTTACCGTCAGATCCTTGATATGCGGAGATTGGCGCAACGATCGACGAACCGGTGTCGTCATGCCATAAGTCTTTGCCCGTCTTCGCGTCGAGCGCGTATACGCGGCCGCTGGCGTCGCTCGTGAAGATCAAGCCGTTGGACTGCACGAGTACGCCGCCTTGCGCCGGATAGGGGACCGCGTCTTTCCATGCCACCTTACCGGTGCCCATGTCGATTGCCGTGATCACGCCGGTTGCGGGTTGTCGCTTCGGCAGCGGCCCGGCGGTGTACGGCTGGCCGGGAACGTACGGAACGGCGCCGGTGTAAACGACCTTCCACGTCGCGCATTCATTCGTACTGGGAATGTAGAACATGTTTGTTTGCGGCGAGTAGGAACCGCCGTTCCATTCGACGCCGCCACCGTGATTCGGACATGCATGCACGCCTTGCGTCGTTGGAGGCGTATCGAGATTCGACTGCGAGCTTACGGCGGTACGATAAACCTCTTGGCCGTTCGTGCGATCCAGGACGACGAAGTCTCCGGCCTTATCGCCGGTTGCAAGAAGCTTGCGCGCCGTGCCGCCCACATTAGCCTCGAAAAGCACCGGCGGCATCGCCGGATCGGCGTCGTGGGTGTCGTTTTGAAGAACTTGGTAATACCACTTCAACTTCGGCTGCGACCCGGACACGTCGAGCGCAACGACGGAATCTGAATAGAGATTCTTGCCTTTGTGTCCGTATTCCGTAAGGTTAGGCCCGGCGTTTCCCGGAGCTGCATAAACGGTGTCGTCGTCTTGGCCGATCGACAATCCGGCCCAAACCGCGGCACCGCCGTGCTTCCAAGAATCACCCGGCCACGTTTCGTGTCCCGCTTCGCCGGGCTGCGCGACAGTGTGCCAATCCCATAGACGGTTTCCCGTATTCGCATCAAACGCGCTCACCAATCCGCTGCCGCCCAAATCGCCGCCCGACGTACCGACGATCACCTTGTCCTTATAAACGTACGATGCGGTGGAGTACCACGCATCGGACGTATCGTGGCAGGCCGGAACGTTGAAGCGTTGCGTGCCCGTGGCGGCGTCAACTGCCACAAGGCGGCAATCTTGCGTAACGATGTACACGTTTCCGTTGGCTAATCCCACGCCGCGATTGACGGCGTATTGCAACTCGTAAGACGGATTGTAGCCGAACGCCCACTTTAATTTTCCGGTCGTTCCGTCCAGAGCCAGCATATTATCGTGCGCGGTGGAGAGATACACGACGCCGTCCCAAACGATGGGCGATGCTTCCTCTTCGCCGTCGTCCGCAACGGCAGTGACCCACGCCTTCTTCAGTTGATTGACGTTGGACGGCGTAATTTGCGTGAGCCCGGTCAAACGATTGCCGCCATACGTTTTGCCCGAAATCGGCCAGTTGTTGTTATCGCTTTGTGAATTCAGCAACACGGTTGCATCGGGGAAATTCGCCGGCGCAGCGGAGGTACCGGGCGATCCGGATTCAAGCGGAGACGCGGATTCAGCCGGTGATGCATTCGCCGAAGCGGTCTCTCCCGGAGAAGCGGAACTCTCCGACGTCGACGACTGATTTCCGGTGCATGCAGCAAGGAGGGAACACGCGAGAAGTACTGCAGCGAAAGGGCGCATGGATGCTAAGCCTCTCTCGATAAAGACGTTTTCAGAAGTGTTTCCCTTTTACGAGCAACGGCACACGATCAGCGGAGGGGCATCGCGTGAAGCGAAAGCACGAGCAGCCAGAATATACACGCCCACATCGCCCCGAAAAACGCGCCGCCGGTCACGTCGACCGGATAGTGCGCGCCGAGTGCAAGCCGCGACCACACGATGCCCCCCGCCCACGCGCCGAGCGCAGCGGCGAGCGGTTCGGAAATCGTTTTCGGGATCGGCAGTAATAGCCCGAGCACGGCCCACGAGCCGTAGAAAAAGACGGCGGTAGTTGCATGTCCACTCGGGTACGAAAAGCCGAGCTCTTCGTGCACGAGCCAGTAATCCGGCCGCGGCCGCCGATACCACCGCTTCAGCAATTCTGCGCCGGCTTGCGAGATCAGCTGAACGAGGAAAATGGCGAGAGCGAGCTTCCACCCCGCACGCAATGCAAGCGTAATCCCGAATGCCGCGGCCGCAATGAAAAAAAGCGGCATCGCCCGGCCGCTAAGCGTGAACATGAGCGCCGCTGGAGCCCCGGCACCCCGCAGTGCCGCAGCCTCTGCATCGATGCGCCATAGCGAAGCGGAACGAGTAACGGAATAGCCCAAAAGCAATGTTACGGCCAGGCACACCACTGCCGCTGCCGCAAGCAGTGTCTGGAGCATCACTCGGACAGTCCGCTAACTGACGGAACCAGGACGCGAAGTGCCTTCGGAGCGACGCCCACGCGAATCGGGGTTTTGCAGCGTAACGAACCGTCGATGGCTACCGGAACGCGGGGCTTCGTGCTAATCTTCAGCGTATCGGACGTCGACCAAATATGGGCGTCGCGTAAACGATGCTGCGAGCCCAACAATAACGCGAAGTAGGTCTGCAGCAAATCGATCTTGCTCGTCGTATCGCGCACGAAAACGGTGAGGCGTCCGTCCACGAGAGAGGCATCTCCGGACAACGGTTGATGGCCGAAGTCCCGGCCGTTCGCCACGATCGCCTGGTGCGTCTCAACGCTAACGCGATGCTTCTTCCACTTGAAGGTTGCGCGAAACGATGCATGCACGAGCAAGGGCACGAAACCGGCTACCCCGTACGCGAACGCCCCGAAAACACGCTTGAGCCCGCGCGGCGTTTCACCCGCTACTTGCGAAGGAAAGCCGATCGTCAGGAAATTTGCGAAATAGGTTCCGTCCACGGTCCCAAGATCGACGCAGGCTTCTTCGCCGTACGCAATCGCATCGGCCGCCGCTTCGAACGATTCGTCGATGCCCAAGCTGCAAGCGAAACTATTGCCCGTCCCGGCCGGCACGACGCCCAACACGCAGTTCTTGTTTGCAAAAAGCGGAACGGAGTGCGTCAGCGTCCCGTCCCCTCCGCAAACCACAATAAGGCGCGCGCCGGCTTTCATTTCCCGCTTCACGCGCTTCGCGAGCGCCTTTGAATTGCGCTCGACATAGACCCCGGATATCTCCACGCCGCGTTCGAGCAGCAGCCGCGGAACGGCTTCGATTGCAGCGCGGCCGGAGTGCGAATGCTCGGAAGAAATAACGACCGCCTGACGTCTCGTCATGCGGCCGTTATACCCAAGCTTTGGTAGGCGAGCTAGTTACGAACGAACTTCATCCGCTCGCGCATTTCGATCGTCGGGACTTTGATTTCGCGGGCGAGCTTGACCCAGCCGAGCAGCTTGATGATCCACCAAACCGGATCGAATTCGAACCAACGCAGACCATGACGTGCTGAGAATTGGAACGCGTGATGATTGTTGTGCCAGCCTTCGCCCCACGAGACAATCGCGACCCACCAGTTGTTACGAGATAGATCGTTCGTCTTGAACGAACGGTAGCCGAACATGTGGGAAGCCGAATTCACGAACCAGGTCGAGTGGTACATCAAAACCAGTCGAACGAAGATTCCCCACACGACCGCCGGCCAGCCGCCGAAGAAATACAGGGCGACGCCGAGCGCAATCTGTAACGGAACGTCGAAGCGATCCAAGAAGCGATAGAACGGATCGGCGGAAAGGTCTCGCGCCAAGCGCCGGCGCGCATCGGCCGACGGAACGTTTTCGTTATTTGTAAACAGCCACGCGCAATGCGACCAGAGGAATCCGCGGTCGGCACCATGCGGATCGCCTTCGGCATCGGTGGAGGCATGGTGCTGGCGGTGCGTGGCAACCCAGGTGATGGGCCCACCTTGCAAGGCGAGCGTTCCAAAGACCGTCGTGAGGTACTCGAGCGGCTTTACCATGCGCAATCCACGATGCGTAAGCGCTCGGTGAAAACACAGAGAGATGCCGATCGCCGATGTAAACACGCAAAGCACGATCATAGTGATTACGGCTTTCCAACTAAAGAAAGCCGGGAATAGCGCGAGCAACGCGCCGAGATGGATGACGATGATCCCGATGGACGTGCCCCAGTTAATCGTCGCAAAGAAAGGCCGCGTCTTGGCGGCCGGGCGATTCAGCATGCGCGGGGACTTCCGACCAGGCCCGCCCGCTCCCTGGGAAGCAAGCCCCAGACTTTACCATTGGACACGAAGGCCGTTCCATGCGATACTGACGCGTTACCTCCGCGCGATCTTTCGAATTTGCGATCGAATTGCGCACACTCGAAAGAACGACAACGATTTCCAGCTTTAATCAGCTCGGCTTGATGCCTGAGCTCCTTCGCGCGCTTGAAGAACTGCACTTTAGCGAGCCTACCCCCATCCAGCAACAGGCGATTCCGCCGGCCCTAGAGGGCCGGGACGTGCTAGCGAGCGCGCAGACCGGCAGCGGCAAGTCCGCGGCGTTCGGACTGCCGATCATCCAGTCGCTTGCCGCTCAGCCACGCGGCACTACCCGAGCGCTCATTCTCGCTCCGACGCGCGAACTCGCGGAACAAATCTCCAAGCATTTGACGGTACTCGCGCGGCACACCGGCGTTCAAGTAGCCGCCGTTTATGGCGGTGTTGGTTTCAACCCGCAAGTACTGGCCTTTAAACGCGGCTGCGACATTATCGTCGCGACGCCGGGACGTTTGCAAGATCACCTTAAGCGCGGAACTGCGCGACTGAACTCCATATCGACGGTAGTCCTGGACGAGGCGGACCGCATGCTGGACATGGGTTTTCTTCCGGCGGTGCGCGCCGTGCTTCAGAAGCTTCCGCCACAACGCCAAACACTATTTTTCTCTGCGACGCTTCCGCCGGCAATCGACGGGCTTGTGCGCGAGATGCTGCACGAGCCGGTCCGCGTGGAGCTGGCGGCTACGAATCCCCCGGTCGAAACCCTGACGCAGACGCTCTATGCCGTGCCGTCGGAGAAGAAAACCGAACTGCTGCTCGAGCTGCTGAAAGATAGCAACATCTTTACGGCGATTGCGTTCACGCGAACGAAAGCGCGCGCGAACCGGCTGGCTGCAGCGCTGGCAAAACAAAAAGTCCCGACGGAGCTGCTGCATGGCGACCGCACGCAATCTCAAAGAACCCGTGCGCTAGAGAGCTTGCGGAAGGGAAAATGCCGCGTGCTGGTCGCCACGGACATTGCCGCTCGCGGCATCGACGTCGCGCAGCTCGGACATGTCTTCAATTACGACGTACCGATGGCCGCCGAAGACTACGTTCACCGCATCGGCCGCACGGCTCGCGCCAAGGCCAGCGGCGACGCGATCACGTTCGTTTCTACCGATGAAGAGCCGCTCATACGCCGGATCGAGTACGTTCTTGGCAAGCGTCTCGAGCGCACGGTGAATCCCCTTCAGCCTGAAGCAAGCATCGAGGCGCCGAAACCGCGCGTCGTCTACCGTGCGCGGCGGCGTCGCTAAGGCGCTAGGAAAGCGCGCGTTCGATCGTCGACCAAACCATCGACCGCGGCACAAAGACCGGCGCCTCTTCGATCGTGAGCATGAGCCGCTGAGCGGGCTCATCGTAATCGTACGTCCCGGAGAATCCGCTCTTCGAAATCGCGCCGCGATCGCCCTCGGGAAGTGTGACGAACGCCGCGAGCGACGATCGCAAGCGGTCGACTTTGGTGCGGTCGACGTTTTCGAAAGTTCTGGTTTCGGCTGCCATAGCTGCTTTCTATTCGGATTCGGGTGAGAAACGTTTGAGCGCCGTCGTAGAAGGCACGACGTAATACGCTCCGGTGAGCGGCGTAGTGTAGCGAGTCAACTCGTCACGGACGCCGCCTTCTGTTCCGGCCATGCGTTCCAACATGCGCCTGAGGCGCGATTGTTCGGCGCTGAAGCCGACGAAGATCGTCCCATAGTTCGTAACGTTCCCGTACGGAACGTTCCGGCGGAAAATGTCGCGTTCTTCGCCGTCGACCACGTCTTTGGCGCGCGCGACGTGTGCCGTCGGCGGCATCGCTTCTTCACTGAATTCAATACTATCGCGCTTGGTTCGCCCCATTGCGCGCTCTTGGTCTTCCACGGGGAGCGCGAGCCACTCGTGTTCGTGGCGCCATTGCTGGAAAAGCACGATGCTCGCGCCTTCGCCTTTTTTGCCTTCGGCAACAATCGCGGCTTCGGGCGCTTCGAGCAGGTTCGGATTTTCCGTTCCGTCTTCGAAGCCGGTTAAGTCGCGGCTGTGGCGGTAAGGCCATCCGTCTACCTCGCGCACGAGCGTTCCAACGCCTTGCAGCGCGCGTACGGCGCCGTGAGCGCTTTCCCAAACGATGTCATAGGACGCTCCAGCAAACCACAACCACAAGTCGGCCTGAGTCGCCGGCATCGCGAAGCCATCGGCCCCGGCGAGCGGCGTGTCGAATCCCCGCGCATCGTCCGGCGTGTCGCCGGGCGCGATCTCTCGGAAGAGTTCCGGGCGAAAACCCACGACGAAATTCACTCCCCCGACCGTCGTACGGGGCTCGTGGATCGCCGCCACGGAGCTCACCAAATCTTCCGCCGATTTTCCGCAATCAAGTGCAAATTCCAAAAAGATCTGCGACGAATCGCCGAGTGCAAAAATGCCCGATTGGGGTGGATTCATGGTCGCACGGATACTCAATGGTGAAGCGCGGCTCCTACGAGGGAACCTTTCACTCCACGATGGCATTTAAAACGGCCCGCTCTATCGCGAGAACGGCGTTCCGCTTGGAACGGCGCCGGTTGGAACCGCTCTTCATCGCGCGATGTTCCCTGGGCGTTGCCATCGCGCTTGTGAGCGGTTTCCTTACGGGACATCCGCTCGACGCAGTCGCAGCAGCCGTCGGCGCAATGAGCACGGGCTTTGCGTCGCTACAGGGCGTTTACCGCACGCGAGCTGCGACGATGGTCGGCATGGCGGTTGCGATGGCGTTCTCGACGGTCGCCGGCGCGCTTACCGTAGGCCATCCTTATCTCACGGTAATTGCGCTTGCTCTATGGGGGTTTGCCTACGGTCTCTTCGCCTCACTCGGACCGGCGGCAGCGGGCATTTGTTTAAACGCTGCGATCGCGCTGATTGTCTTCAGCAGCTTTTCGATGACGCCGCTGCAAACCGCTGAGGCCGGCGTATCCGTACTCGCCGGCGGCGTGCTTCAAGCCGTTCTTTTAGTCGTGTTGTGGCCCGTTCAACGATATCCCGAAGAGCGGCGCGCACTTGCGGCTGCCTATCGAACGCTTGCGGCCTATGCGCGCGATCTTATCAGCGATCACGCCGCGTTTCCCGCAAGTTCGGTGCTTCAATCGGTACGCAAGACGCTTGCGGATCCACGCCCTTTCGGACGCCGAACGGCGCTTGCGTCATTTCAAGCGCTTTTGAATGAAGCCGAGCGCCTTCGTTCGACGCTCACGCGGATCGCGGCACAAGACGATAGTTCATTTGAGATAATTCAGCCGCGCGTGGTGGCCGTCCTCGAGGAAATCGCGAACGCGCTTGACGATGCACGCGCTCCGGAAGCGCAGCAGTCAACGATGCTCGATCCACCCGAAAACAATCGTTTGCAGCAATCGCTCTTTCATCAATTGGGAACGGCCTTGCGTTACGCCGGCGCCCCGACTCGGGGGATTGCGCTGCATCCGCCCGACGGCAAAGCGATGCGCGACGTTTTCCCTTCGGTCGACGATACTCTGACGCGCGTTCGAACCAATTTATCGATTCACACGCCCTTCGGACGGCACGCGTTGCGCCTGGCCGTCGTAATGGCGATCGCCGGCACGCTCGCCGAACTTTTTCCTCACCAAAGAGGGTACTGGATTCCGCTCACCGCGGTGCTCGTTTTGCGGCCGGATTTTACGAGTACTCTTTCGCGCGGTTTCGCGCGCATCGGCGGAACTCTGATCGGCGTCGTTTTTTCGACCGCGCTCGTGCTAGTTGTGCCGGACACACAACATGTGTCGCTCGCGCTCGCCATTGTTTTCGCAACGCTCGGGTATGCGATCTTTCAAGTAAACTACGCGCTTTACACTCTCTCCATAACCGCGTACGTCGTTTTCCTGTTGTCGCTTACCGGCACTCCCGAACAAAGCGCGATCGTGAACCGGCTCGTCGCAACGTCGGCCGGCGGTACGCTCGCGATGCTCTCGTATTTGCTGTGGCCGACGTGGGAAGCACCTCATACGCGCCAACGCTTAGTGCAGCTTCTCGAAATCGATTCCCAATACGGGCAAAGGCTCTTCGACGGACTGGCCGACCCGCGACTGCGCGACGTCGTTGCGTTGAACGTTCTTCGAAATGAGGTCTGGAACGCGCGCAGTGCGGCAGACGAGTCGCTCGAACGGATGCTCGCGGAGCCGGCTTCGACCCACGAACTTGATGCTTCGCTCGCATTAGCGATCGCCGCAGCCACTCGGCGGATCGGCCTCGCCAACATTGCCCTCGGCAGCTTCTATGCCGATGCATCGACGCCCGCGCTCGAACTGCACGAATTTTGGCGGCCGATCGAAAGCGGCTTGCGCGCATTGATGCGCGACCTTTCGGAGAGTAGAACGTCCGAAGAAATAGTGCGGAAGCACCTCGACAAGTTGGATTCGGCAATCGATCCGCTTGCAGAGTACTTCAGCCGTAGCCAAAAGCCCTAAATGAGGTCTGTATTCGCCGTTTTCAGCGAGGGGTAAGATGGTTGCACTGTGAGCATCGATACCGAGCTGGATAAAGCTAGTTCGCTCATCCAAAACGCGGAGCAGCTTTTTACGCAATTTCCCAGCGGCAGCGTCGAGCGCGTGGCGTGGGAAAACTTGAAAGCACACGTCAATGCGTGGCGGGCGCAACAGTGGATCATCGATCCCAACCGGCGGATGGTTCGGATCCACGAGCTGCGCAAGCAGCTAGACGACGTGAAGGCCCTGCTAAACGAGGCGGGACTCCTCGGCAACTAGCGAATAGTCGCGGGCAATTCCCTTATCCCGCGAAGGCCATTCCGTGACGCAATACGTTTATACGATGCATCGCGTCGGCAAAGTCGTGCCGCCGAAGCGTCAGATCCTCAAGGATATTTCCCTCAGCTTTTTCCCGGGTGCAAAGATCGGCATTCTCGGCCTCAACGGCGCCGGGAAGTCGTCTTTGCTGCGCATTATGGCCGGGGTGGACACGGAGATCGACGGCGAGGCGAAGCCGGCGCCGAACCTGACCGTTGGTTTTCTCGAGCAAGAGCCGAAACTCGATCCCGACAAAACGGTCCGTGAGACGGTCGAACAGGGCCTGGGCGAGCTCATCGAAGCGCGCCACCGCCTAGATGAAATCTATGCCGCCTACGGCGACCCTGAAGCCGACTTCGACAAGCTGGCCGAAGAGCAGTCGAAGCTCGAGGCCGTTATTTCCGCGGCCGGCGACGATCTCGATCAGCAGCTGGAAATTGCCGCGGACGCGTTACGCCTGCCGCCTTGGGAAGCAAAGATCGGTCCCCTTTCGGGCGGTGAAAAGCGCCGGGTTGCGCTCTGCCGCCTGTTGCTTTCAAAGCCCGACATGCTGCTGCTCGACGAGCCGACGAATCATTTAGACGCGGAAAGCGTCGAATGGCTCGAACAATTTCTTCAACGTTTCCCGGGCACCGTCGTCGCCGTTACGCACGACCGGTATTTCTTGGATAACGCGGCCGAATGGATTCTCGAACTTGACCGCGGCCGCGGCATTCCGTGGAAGGGCAATTACAGTTCGTGGCTCGATCAAAAACAAGAACGGCTCGGACAGGAAGAAGCCGCGGAGTCCGCTCGTCAAAAAGCACTGAAGAAAGAACTGGACTGGGTTCGCCAAGGCACGAAGGGGCGACAGAGCAAGAGCAAGAGCCGCCTTGCACGATTCGAGGAACTCTCGAGCTACGAATATCAGCGCCGCAACGAAACGCAAGAGATCTTCATTCCCGTTGCAGAGCGATTGGGCGATCGCGTGATCGATTTCGACCACGTGAGCAAAGCGTACGGCGACAAACTTTTGCTCGACGACGTCAGCTTTTCAATTCCGCCGGGCGCCATCGTCGGCATCATCGGACCCAACGGCGCGGGCAAATCAACGCTCTTCCGTATGATCGCCGGGAAAGAACGGCCTGATTCCGGTCAAATAACGATCGGGCCGTCGGTGAAACTCGCGCTTGTCGATCAATCCCGCGAAGATCTCGACAACAGCAAAACGGCATGGGAAGACGTCAGCGGCGGTCTCGACATCTTGCAAGTCGGACGTTTTGAAATGCCGTCGCGGGCCTATTTGGGCCGCTTTAATTTCAAAGGCGGAGATCAACAGAAGAACGTCGGAACGCTCTCCGGCGGCGAACGGGGACGCCTTCATTTAGCCAAGACATTGCTAACCGGCGCCAACGTCCTGCTGCTGGACGAACCGTCGAACGATCTCGACGTGGAAACGCTGCGCGCGCTCGAAGACGCACTTGCAGAATTTGCCGGAACCGTTATGGTGATCAGTCACGACCGCTGGTTCCTCGATCGCATTGCGACGCACATTCTCTCTTTCGAAGGCGACAGCAGCGTGTATTTCTTCGAAGGCAATTACCAAGAGTACGAAGCCGACAAGATCAAGCGTCTCGGCGAAGAAGCGGCGAAGCCCAAACGCATCCGCTACCGTCCCCTCACGCTGTCGTAAGCGTGTAAGGCCACCAACGCCGCTCGTTGCGTCGGCCCGCCGCATAGGAGCGAGAGACCTAACGCCGGCTCGGGCAACTGAGGACCGGGCGCTGGTTCCCATGGGGACGATAGGCTTAGCGGCCCTACCCCACCTTGCTGCTGCAGGGCTGCGCTCGCTCCGCTATTCTCAATGCATGGACTCGGAGCTGCCGGAAGAGGCCCTTCGGCGGCGGCGAGGCACGGATGCTTCATGACGCAGTGCGTACGTAGGCGATTTCCTACGTGCGCATTTGCGTTTCGGCGACGAAGGAAGCCGCAATGGAAGTTTCAATCGGAATCGACTTGGGTGGCACCAAGATCGAAGTCATCGGCATGGACGCCGCGCATCAGACGCTCCTGCGCCGGCGTATTCCGACGCCGTGCGGGGATTATTCGGCGACGGTCGCCGCAATTGTCTCACTGATTCAAGATGCCGAACGCGATCTCGACATGCCGGCTCCGACCGGAATCGGCACCCCGGGTTCGGTTTCTCTCGAAACCCATCTGATCAAAAACGCAAATAGCACGGTGCTGATCGGAAAGTCGCTGCAGAGCGACATCGAGCACCTCCTCGGCCGAAGCGTCTTGATGACGAACGACGCGAACTGCTTCATCCTCTCGGAAGCGGTGGACGGGTCGGCTGCCGATGTGAACGTGGCGTTCGGCGTCATCCTTGGGACGGGCGTCGGTGGAGGCATAAGCGTAGGCAAGCACATTTTGAGCGGACGCAACGCGATAGCGGGAGAGTGGGGACACAATCCGCTTCCATGGCCGCGCAGCGATGAACTTCCCGGTCCTGCGTGCTATTGTGGCAAATACGGCTGCATAGAAACCTGGCTATCCGGGCCGGCGTTGGAACGCGAACGCTCGAAGCACGGCGATACGCCTGAAGTGCTTGCCATTTACATCGATCGTCTTGCGCGCGCTCTCGCGACCGTGATCAACGTCTTGGATCCGGATGCCATAGTTCTTGGAGGCGGAGTTTCGAACATCGAAGCGCTCTACAAACGATTGCCGGAAGAACTCACGAGATACGTGTTTTCGGATTCGGTCCGAACGAGCATACGGCACGCAACTCATGGTGATTCCAGCGGCGTACGTGGAGCGGCAATGCTTTGGGAAAGGCGATATCCATGAGAGCTGTCATCGTCGAACATTTGGGCGAAGCGGGCTCGCTTCGTGAGGTGCCGACGCCGGAGCCGCAAAAAGGCGAGGTACTCGTTCGCATTACCGCGGCCGGCGTCAATCCGGTTGATTGGAAGATCCGCGACCGAGGCGAACACCCTATGCCGTTTGTGCTCGGACAAGATTTCGCCGGCATCGTCGTGAGCGCCGGCGCCGATGCACGCAAATACAATCTCGACGATCGCGTTTTCGGGATTGCCCGTTCGCACGGCAGTTATGCGGAATTCACCATCGTGCCCGAAGACGATAATCAATCGCCGATTTGCAAGATTCCCGACGACGTGGGAGACGCCGACGCTGCCGCATTACCGACCGCCGGATTGACGGCGCTCGCTTCGATGGAGGCGCTGGGCGTAAAGGACGGGACGCGGCTCGCGATTCTCGGCGTAACGGGCGGCGTCGGCGAATTCGCCGCACAGATGGCGCGCGCTCGCGGCGCTTTGGTTACGGGCACCGGGAGCGCAACGCATGAATCCGTAGCGCGCGATCTAGGCGTCGACCGATACATCGCCTACGATAAAGGCGACGTGTTTAAGGTGCTTGCGGACGAAGAGCCATTCGATGCGATCCTTGATTTGGTTGACGGCGAAGATACGATCGCGCGAGTGAAGCCGGCACTGAAAGACGGCGGCGCCATCGTCTCGACGATAGGCGCGTTATCACCCAACGAATGGAACGAGCGAAGCATCCGGGCGCAAAATCTGGTGATGAACAAAACGCGACAGTCGTCGCACGCGGGATTGCGAGAGCTTGTGCGCCTAGTGGAGGAAGGCACGCTGCGCGTGAAGATCTCGGCCGAAAGAGATTTGCGCGATGCCGCTCAAGCGTTGGAGCACAGTAAATCGGGATCCATCGACGGCAAGCTAATTCTCACGGTGGAAACCGGGACGATTTGATTCGCGTTTTACAATCTTAACAATTCGTTACTGGCGGCGCTAAGGCGGTTCTCCCTTAGCGCCGTTAACTATTATGTGACGGATGACCTTAAGCGCCGGCGCAATTTTTCATTGCTCTGGAGCGGCCAATCGGTTTCTCAGCTTGGTGGACAGCTAAGCATCTTTGCCCTTCCGACAATTGCGATCTTAGTGCTTCATGCCAATGCCGCTCAGGTTGGCGCTCTTCAAAGCCTCGAGTTTTCAGTCGTCGCGATCCTCGCGATCTTCGTGGGCGTTATCGTCGACCGGTTCAAACGCCGTCCGTTGATGCTCGCCGCAAACTTAGTGCGGATTCTGAGTATCGGCTCGCTCCCAATAGCATTTGCGCTCCATCGCTTCTCGCTAACGCAATTCTTTATCTGCGCCGCCATTACGGCGTCGGCAAACGTCGTATTCGACACGGCCTTCGGCGCCTTTGTTCCGTCCTTGCTCGGCCGTGACGAGTTCGGAGAGGGCAATGCCAAGATGACGATGTCGGCGTCGGCCGCCGAAGCCGTCGGCAACAGCAGTTCCGGCGTTATCGTCCAGTTCGTTGGTGCGCCGCTCGCTCTCATCTTGAACTGTCTCACCTATGTCGTGTCGTCGTTCTCGCTCGTCAGAATGCGCGTCGAAGAACAAATCGAAATGCAGCCTCACGCCGAGAATGCGCTCAAACAATTTGCTGAAGAATTCTGGGAAGGGTTAGCGCTGGTTTGGAATGCGCGCCAGCTTCGCGCGATCGCGCTCACCAGCTCGACGGCGTACTTCAGCGGCTCGATGGTGACCGCCGTATTCGCAATCTACGCCTACCGCGTGCTGCACATGTCGCCGCTGACTTTCGGACTCCTTATGGGATTCGGAAATCTCGGCTTGCTCGGCGGCATGGTGGCAAAGCCGGTCGCGTCGCGACTTGGCCCCCGTACGACTCTCGCTGCAGCGACGATGCTTTCGGGCGTGGCGAAACTGCTGTTTCTTATCGCGCCGTTTCCGTTTTTGTCGATTCTGGCCGGCCGCCTATTGCTGTCGCTTGCCGGTCCCGTTTACAACATCGTCGAGCAAGAAATCCGCGTCCTAACGGTCGACGACAAGATGATGGGCCGCATGAACGCCACGATGCGCACGTTGATCTGGGGCGCGCTTCCTCTCGGCGCCATGACGGGCGGCGCCTTCGCCCAAGTTGCGGGCATTCATACCACAGTGCTCGTGGGCGGCCTCATCGGCGTAGTTTCCTGCGCGTGGCTGCTGCTCTGCCCGCCCATCCACGCGTATGCTCGAATCCCGTCGCGTCTGGGTAAACCGCACGCATGGCGCAAGAACCCGCGTCGTCATTTGGCGGCAATCCGCTCTTTGACGGCATCGTACGTGCGACCCAAGATCAACCAGCCGTCCAGACGTTCACGCAAAACGTCCAGCCGGCGGTCAAGCGAGCGTTTGACGGTAACCGTCAGATAAAGAACTTTCTGCATGGGACGTGGGTGGGACATCCGTTGCATCCCGTGCTTACCGACGTGCCGATCGGCGCGTGGACGATGGCAGCAATCTTCGATGCCATCACGCTCCTCCGTGACGACGAGGGATTCGAACGGGCGGCGGACCTTGCCGTGGACGTCGGCATCGTGGGCGCGCTCGGCGCCGCTGCATCGGGCCTCGCGGATTGGAGTGAAACCTACGGCCGCCCGGCTCGCGTCGGCGTCATTCACGCCGCATGTAACACCATTGCTTTGAGCGCGTTTGTCGCTTCGCGGTTTCTACGAAAACGTTCGCGGGGCCGGGGAATCGTCGCGTCGTTCGCCGGGTACGGAATCGCGCTATTGGCTGCGGGACTTGGCGGTCATCTGGTTTTCGGTGAAACGCAAGGCGTGAATCACGCGACTGCCGAGGACTTGCCGCTGGATTATGTCCGCTTGTTGCCGCTCACGGAATTGATCGAAGAAAAGCCGCACCGTGCGAATCTTCGAGGACGCAACATCGTTCTGGTTCGTCGCGGCGAAACGGTCTACGCATTGCTAGACTCCTGCGCGCACCTGGGTGGCCCACTGTCGCAGGGCCGGCTGGAGGACTGCAGTATTCGCTGTCCGTGGCACGGTTCGCGATTTTCTCTGGAAAACGGCCGCGTGCTCGACGGGCCTGCCACGCTTGCGCAGCCGACCCTCGAAACTCGCATCGTCGAAGGCTACGTCGAGGTACGCGGATTCGCGTCGGAGTCACCGTAGTTTAAGAGCTTGCGCGCATCGGGTTCGATTGCGCGCAACTCCTTGTCGTAGCGGTCGATCAACTGCTGCTGGATTTGAGTCGGTCCGGCGTACGACGTCGCAATGATGTGACGAAGATACGCAATTTGATCGATGACTTGCGCCGGATCTTTATATCCGGCGTTTTCGCTTCCGTCACCGTTGCGCAGGCGGTTAGCCAGGGCGTCGAGGGCCGCCGTGTGATGCTTCTTCTCGAGCTTTCTAATAGCGGCCAGCCACCGTTCGCCGCGTTCTTGCATTTGCGCCAAGCGTTCCATTGCGTTATATTGCGCCTGCAAATCGCCGGTCGACGCGGTTACGGAGGGATCGAGGCGCACGGTAAGCGGCACCGACAGCGTTTCGCCGCGAGCCGTCAAGCGGACCGAGTAAGGACCGGGCATGGCTTCGGGTCCCTCGATATCGAGCGGATAAAAGACGTAGTAGGGACGCGGATCCTGCGCGGCGTGCGTGCCGCCCGGCGGATCGGTTTGCAGATCCCACACGACGCGGTTCACACCATCTTTTGCGGTTCCGGTTAAGTGACGAACGACTTTTCCGCTGCCGTCCAAAATTACGAGCGTCACGGTTTCGGTTCGTTTCTTCTTCTTATCGTGGATACGCGGCCGCGGAGCGAGGTAATACGAAACAATCGCGCCGTACGGTTTATTATCGGCGATGAATTCGTTTTGGCCGTAGTCGTGCGTCGGACGCGCTTGGTACTTCCAAGCGTCGCGCGGCGCAAACAGCGCGACGTTTCCGTGCACCGCTCGCGCAAGGCCCTCGAGGGGCGTGATATCGTCTAGGATGGCAAAACCGCGGCCATGCGTGCCGGCGATCAGGTCGTTCGCATCCGGCTGGATTTGCAGATCGTATACCGGAACCCGGTCGTCGCCCAGTTGCAGATCGCTCCAATGCGCACCGCGGTCAAAAGATACGGATACCCCGCGTTCGGTCCCGGCGAAAAGGAGATCCGGCTCGCGCGGATCTTCGCGCACTACGTACGCCCAGCTGGGCAACCCGCCGGAAACGTTTGCCCAATGCGCGCCGTAATCGGTCGTATGATACACATACGCCTTGGTATCGCCGAAGCGATGGCGATCGAACGTAACGTATGCCGATCCGCTTGCGCGGTGAGAAGCGTCAATCGACGCGACCCACGATCGCGCGGGCAGATCCGGAACGTTCGCGATTACATTCCTCCAGCTCCCGCCACCGTCGCGCGTAATCTGCAGATTGCCATTGTCGGTTCCCGCCCACAACGTGCCGTCATCGGCATCTTCGGCGATAGCGAAGACGGTGCAATACGTTTCGGCGTTGGTGTTGTCGTGAGTGATGGGGCCGCCGCTTGGTGCGAGCCATGCCTTATCGCACGGCTGAGAGAGATCGGGACTGATAGCTCGCCAAGAATTGCCCTGGTCGTTGCTCTGGAACAGCACGTTTCCGCCGTAGTACACGCGGTTCGCCGCGTGTTGAGAAACGATCAGCGGCGCGCTCCAATTGAAGCGGTACGGCATCGACCCGGCGCCGGCACCAAACGTAATGACGGGTTGCGGGCCTATATACCGCGCTTCACCGGTCGCGAGGTTGCGGCGCGTGAGATCGCCGAAGTGCGTGTCTTCGTAAATGATGTTGGCGTCGGCCGGATCGGGCCACGCGTACTGCCCGTCGCCCCAGTCGGAAATGTTACGCCAGGAGCCGCCGTCTATTCCGGCGCCGTTCCAAAGACTGCTGGGTCCCCACCAGACCTCGTGATCTTGCATGCCGCCCATGATGTGATACGGCAATTCGCGATCGTACCCGACGCGATAGACTTGAGAGAACGGCACCGTGTCGACATAGATCCACGTTTTTCCGCCGTCGACGGAACGGTTGAATCCCATGTCGCTTCCGAGGAGAACCACGTTGGGCTTCTGCGGGTCGATCCAAAGATCGTGATTATCGCCGCCGGCATAGACGTCGTGGAACTTCTTGCCACCGTCCATGGAGCGGCGCAATTCGCCTGATACGATCCAAACTTCATTGACGTTCTCGGGATCGACGCGAACTTGTGAAAAGTAGAACGGCCGGAAGACCAAATCTTGCGACGCATTCACGAGCTTCCAGTGGCCGCCCGCATCGTCGGAACGATAGAGCATGCCGCTCTTAGTCGGAACGATCGCGTAGAGCGTTTGCGGATGGTGCGCGCAAACCGTTAACCCGACGCGGTTGATGATTCCGCCGGGCAAGCCATTGCGCAATGCGGGATCCGTCAGTTTCTTCCACGTTTTCCCGCCGTCGATGGATTTGTACAGGCCGCTCCCGGACCGCCCCCGCGAAACGTGCTACGGCTCGCGGAGGTAGTCGAACGTCCCGGCATACGCAACGAGCGGATTCGAAGGATCGAAAGCGACGTCGCTGCCTCCGGTCGTCGGATTAACGTAGAGGGCGCGCGTCCAGTGGGCGCCGCCGTCCGTCGTTCGATAGATGCCGCGATCCCCGCCGGCGGAAAACTCCGGTCCCATTGCGGCCACGAGCACCGTTTTCAGGATCGTGTGGATCGACCGCAATGCGCGCGATGTGCTGTGTTCCTTCAATCCGGCGGCGTGCCAAGTACCGCCGGCATCATGCGAGACAAAAACGCCGTCACCGATGGCCGCCGTGTTTCGCGGAAAGCCTTCACCGGTACCGGCATAGACCGTTTTAGCTTCCGAGGGCGCAATCGCAATCGCGCCGATGGATGACGAGGATCCGGCGTGAAAGACCGGTGCGAACGACATGCCCGCATTCGTCGATTTGTACAATCCGCCGGAGGAGTGCCCCAAGTAAATGGTGTTTTCATCACCCGGCACGCTGACGACGGAGTCCAAGCGTCCGCCCATAACCGCCGGTCCGACTTCGCGCCAGCTCAATTCGCCGAAGTCGGCGGGCGCAACCGTAGCCTCCGCGCGCGGCGTTGCGACGGCGCCGAATGTGGATGCTGCCTCATGCTGCTGCGGCGTATGGAGCGAGCATGCGGAAAGCAGCAGTGTTAAAGCTGCGATGGGGTATGTCTGCTTCATGGCCTCCGAAATCCTTATGCGAATGCCGGTTCCCGATCCCGGGATGCCGCCGCCGACTCCCCAGCCGGCCCCGGGTGAACCGGGACCGAATGAGGAGCCGCCGATCGATCCAATTCCGAACCCCGTCGCCTTTCCGGGGCCCGGAGCCTAGGTGAAACGGCTAACGTAGCGGTCTTGGCACCGTTACGGAGCCGTAACCGTCGTGCGCCAGCGTCGAGTTGACCATCGGCAACGTCGCAACGTACGCGTTATACTGCGAAACGGCGCCTGCGTATTCCGCATCGACGCGCCGGCCGATGTCGAGGTTCGCCGGCGTTATGTTTGCCGTAAACAAGACGCCCATCAGATCCTCACGCAGCTTGCCGGGGCGTTGAATGAAATCTTCGCCGTTCTGGTAGTCCGCGGTGAGATTGTCTACGAGCTTCTGACGATTGGCGAGCGCCGTATCGATAGCCGTGACTGAAGCGGTGTCGTTCTTGGCCTGCGCCGCTTTACGCGCCTTTTGCAATCCCGATTTGACGTCGTCGAGCGAATTCAATGCAACGTCGATCGCCGAGAGCTTCTGCATGAAGTGCTTGCCGTAGTCGTGCGAGGCTTGCAGTTCCGCCATGGTGTACTGCGAGTCAGGATCTTCTTTGATTACGAACGGCTGCGTGAACGTTTGGTTTCCGAGCGTCATCTGCAGCGTGTAATGCCCCGGCACCACGCCGACGCCTTCGGCGGGCCCTTTGAAGAGTTTGCCGGCGCCGTTCCAGCGAACCGGACCGTCTTCGCTGGTGTCCCAAACGAACTGCTGCAAGCCGGCTTCGTTCTTGATCCAGGGGCGCTGTTTGTCCGAGAACGGGTTCGGGCGGTTGCCCTGAATCGTGCGAACGACGTGGCCCTTCGAGTCGAGAATCCGAATTACCGGGCCGGTCTTTTCGGCAGCCGGAAGGTAGTAGGAGATCGCGACTCCGTACGGCGGATTCTGCGCCGTCCAATCGGTGTAAGTGCCTTCGTCGTCGCTATGCAGATTATACTGATAGGTTGGACGCGGCGCGAGAACATAGGCGCGATCCGGTTTGCTGCATGCGCTCTGCTGCAGCGGACGAAGATCGTCCATCACGTAGATCGCGCGGCCGTGCGTCGCAATAACCATGTCGTCCCACTGCGGTTGGAAGCGAATGTCGCGCACTGCAACGGTAGGCAGATTATTCTTGAAGTCGTGCCACGACGAGCCGCCGTCACACGAAATCCAAAATCCGGTTTCGGTTCCCGCGTACACGATGTTCTTATTATGCAGATCCTGACGCACGGAACGCGCGTACTGACCTTCCGGAATACCGTTCGCGATGTTCGTCCACGTCTTTCCAAAATTGTGCGTGACGAAAAGATACGGCTTGTAATCGCCGAGCAAGTGTTTGTCGTAGCTGACGTACACCGTACCGTCGTTGGTCGTTGAAGGCGCAACCGTTTCGGCTTCACCGTGATCCGGCGCAGCTTTCGGCGTGACGTTGTGCCAATGTTTGCCGTTGTCGATCGTGTACTGTACTTGGCCGTCGTCGGTTCCGACCCAGATCTCGCCGCGATGCAGCGAAGATCCCTCGACGTCCAGAATCGTGTTGTAGTTCTCAGCGCTCGAAACGTCGTGCGTGATCGGGCCGCCCGGAGGCGCCTGATGATCCTTCTCGTTCAACGTGAGATCGGGGCTGATGACGCTCCAATGACGGCCGCGATCGGTCGTCTGGAATAACGCGCTTCCGCCGATCCACGCGACGTGTCCGTCCCATGGGGCGAACGCAAAGGGCGTATCCCAGTTGAAGCGATACTTCGCGGTGCGCAGATCGAACTGTTGGTTTGCCGTCGCCAAGTATGGCTGAACGAAGTACGAGTCGCGCGTACGCTTGTTGTAGACCGTGAGGAAGCCTTGTTGCGACTCCGACCACAGAATATCGGGATCGAGCGGATCAGGAATCGCCCACTCGCCGTCGCCGCCGGTGGTGTTCACCCAATTCTTGTTCTGCACGCCGGACGGATCGGTGTTGAACGCCGGTCCGCACCACGCATTGTTGTCTTGCCAGCCGCCGCAAACCCAGTAAGGATTGCCCTTGAGGCCGACGCCGACGTGATACACCTCGCCGATCGGTAAATTGCGGTCGAAGAACCACGTTCCGCCGCCGTCGAGCGAGCGCGCAACGCCGCCGTCTTCGGCAACCATCATGCGATCGGGGTCGTTCGGAGCAATCCACATGCCGTGGAAATCGCCGTGGGGCGAGCCCGGCATGGACTTGAACGTCTTGCCGCCGTCTTTCGATTGCGAAAGATCGGCCGAAACGCCGTAAACGTGATTCGCGTCTTTCGGATCCACGTAGATGTGCGAGAAGTAAAACGGACGTTGATCGACGAGCGTATCGTTGCTCGTCATCGTCCAGTTCTTTCCGCCGTCGTCCGAACGCCACAGAATGCCTTGCTTCGATTCGATGAGCGCGTACACGCGATTGCCGTCGCTCGGGGCCACGGCAAGGCCGATGCGTCCGGTCGTATCGGTCGGCAGGCCGTTCCCGGTGAGCTTCGTCCAAGTGTTGCCGCCGTCGGTCGACTTATAGAGACCGTCGTCGGAACCGCCGCTGTTCGTGGTCCACGGCTTGCGCATGAAGTGCCACATGCCCGCATACACCACGCTCGGATTGCTCGGATCCCACGCAAGGTCCGATCCGCCGCTCTGCGTGCTGACATAGAGCGTCTTCTTCCACGTCTTCCCGCCATCGTCGGTCACGTAGATGCCGCGGTCTTCACTCGGCGCGTACACGTCGCCGAGCGCAGCCACGATCACATGGTTCGGATTCTTCGGGTCGACGAGAACGCGCGTGATCGTGCGCGTCTCCTTCAGCCCCATCAGCGTCCACGTCTTGCCGCCGTCGGTCGTCTTATAGACGCCCGCGCCGGGGATGACGTCATTGCGCGGATTGCCTTCGCCGGTGCCGACCCACACGACGTTATCGTTCGTGGGATCGATGACGACGTCACCGATCGAGGCAACGGGTTCCTTATCGAAGACCGAGTTCCAGGTCTCGCCGCCGTCGGTGGTTTTCCAGACGCCGCCGCCCGCCGACGCGACGTAGTAAAGGTTGATGTTCTTGGCCGAGCCGGCGACGTTTGCCGCCCGGCCTCCCATGCAGGCCCGGGCCGAGCTGCCGCCACTGCATGCTCTGGTAGACGGGCTTGGCCGTTGGGGACGGCGAGGGCGACGGCGACGGCTTACCGGAGGCAGCCGGGGACGCCGACGGAGACGGGGACGGCGACGGATCGGCAAATGCCACCGCGCCGCTCAGCGCTAGAGCCGCAGCACAAAACGCCGCGGTGCGCACGATGACCGGGACTCGAGTCAAACGAAGCTCCTTCACGTGAGACGGATGTCGTTAACTATAGGCGGCGACGCGTCAAAAAATCTTCAGACGAGTCCGCTCGACCGTAGAATTTCTCTAAACGGCTGGACGCTTGCAATCGCCGCTACGTTGCTTACGGCCTTCCTGTTTCGCATTTGGGAACTAGGATCAGTTCCGGGGGCGCTGCATCCCGACGAACTCGCCGGGTATGCCGGCATCCTCGACGAGCTCACCGGCCGGGCCCCGGTGCGCGCATTCTTCGACTATCGCATCATGTACTTGCCGCTCTACGGCGCGTTCGAGTATGCCTCGAGTCTCGTGTTTGGTACGACCGCGGTCGCGTTCCGTCTTCCCGCGGTGATTCTCGGCGTCGCGACGGTTTGGTGCACGATGGGCCTTACCCGCAGGCTCCTCCACGATCGAACCGCCGCGCTTCTCGCCGGTGCGATCGCTGCGATACTTCCGTGGGACATCGTGATCTCCCGAGTGGGATGGGAGCCCGCCGCGATGCTCCCATTCGTGTTGGGTGGTCTGTGGGCGCTGCGCGCAGGTCTGGACCAGGCGAGAAACGCGCCGATCTTACTTGCCGGAGTCTTATTCGGAATCGGCAGCTACAGCTATCGAGCGGCGTTGCCCGAGAGCTTAGCGCTCTGCGCAGCGATGCTTCTGCTCGACTTCCGTTGCGCGCGCACCGCGTGGCGTCCGGTCCTTGGCATGACGGCGATCTGGTTTGTGGAGCTTCTTCCGCTCGTGACCTCGGTGGCGAACCATCCGGAGTTCTTTTGGCGCGACCACCGGATCTCGACGTTCGCCGACGGCGTGAACCCGAAAACGATCGCCCTCTTTGCGAACAACTACTTCGCGCACTTTCTTCCGGAGCCGCTATTCCAAAGCGGCGACCGCAATCCGAATCACGGCCCGCTTTTCGGGGTGCTCTATCTTTGGATGTTGCCATGGATGGTGTTCGGCGCTGTTGCGGCCTGGCGGCGTTATACGGCGCGCGTCGCGGCATTTTTGTGGACTTGGCTGCTAATCTATCCGCTGGGCGGCGCGCTCACCAACGACGGCGTTCCGCACTTCCTTCGCACGCTGATCGGGGCGCCGGTTGCGTGTATCTTCACGGCCATCGGATTGCTCGCGGCATGGGACGCGCTTGCTCGATCCCCCCTTCGCGCCTATCGCGTCGAGCTAGGCTACGTCCTGGGCGCAATCGCGGCCGCGCAAGTCATGCTTTTTTTCCGGGCGTACTTCATCGCCTACGTCGGGCCGTCGGCCGATGCGAATCAATACGAGAACCGCGAACTCTTCGCCGTCGTGCGTAGGCTCGAACCGGCTGCGTCTCGCGTTTGCTTTGAAGGCATCAACGGCATGAATTCGCAGACGCTCTTCGCTTATTATCTGAGGTCATCGCATTTGGATAAAATCGAAGGCTTACTCCCCGAGTGTTACTGGCCGCAGTCAATCGTCGTAACGAAGGAACAATTCGACGCACCGCCCGGCGCACGACTGGTTGCAACAGCCGAGAATTACGAGGGCCGCGTCGTCGACTACATTTACGTCGTGCAGCCGAAGGGTGAGGCCGCAAGACGCGAAAAGCTCCCGCATACGCCTTTATAGGAGGTTCTTTCATGAGACACCCCTCGCGGAAAGAGGCATTAAAACACCTGATAGTATTACCGGCGCTCGCCGGACTCGCTTTCGCCGGAACATCGACGCTGGCTGAAGCAAAATCATCGAAATCCGCGATGAAGTATCAAAATACGCCCAAAGGCACGGCGAAGTGCTCCGGCTGCAAGCTGTTCATTCCCGGTAAAACGGCGAAAGCCAACGGCATGTGCAAAGTGGTCGAAGGCTCGATCAGCCCCAACGGCTGGTGCGTCGCTTACACTCCCAAATAAGGCCCGCTAAAGGAACACGAGAAAGGCGACGCTTCAGGCGTCGCCTTTCGATCTTCCGTGCGTGAGCCCGGACGTTCGTCCGAGCTCTCCTGCGTCGCGTCTCGTGTTAAGCGACTTCGAAAAGGCCTGCCGCACCCATGCCGCCGCCGATGCACATCGTGACGACGACGTATTTCACGCCGCGACGTTTGCCTTCGATGAGCGCGTGCATCGCCATGCGCGCGCCGCTCATGCCGTAGGGATGGCCGATCGAAATCGCGCCGCCGTCGACGTTGAAGCGATCGTTGGGAATTTCCAAGACGTCTCGGCAGTACACGGTTTGCACCGCAAAGGCTTCGTTGAGTTCCCACAGGCCGATGTCGTCGACTGTCAAGCCGTGCTGCTTGAGCAGTTTCGGCACGGCGTAGATCGGACCGATGCCCATTTCGCCCGGTTCGCATCCCGCGACCACGAAGCCGCGATAAATACCCAGCGGCTGAAGATCGCGCTGTTCGCGCAAGCTTCGAATCCATCACGACGACCGCCGCGGCACCGTCGGAAAGCTGCGATGAATTGCCGGCGGTGATCGACGTATCTTTGATACCCGGCACCGCGCCTTTGAGCGACGACAACCCTTCGAGCGTCGTGTCGGCGCGATTGCCCTCGTCACGCTTAAGCGTTACGTGCTCTTCCGTAACCTTGCCGGTTTCTTTGTCCTGATTGTACTTCCAGGACGGCAGCGCCACGATCTCGGCATCGAAACGGCCGGCGTCTTGCGCAGCAGCGGTACGCTGCTGGCTCTGCAGCGCGTACTCGTCCTGCCGTTCGCGCGACACGTTGTACTTCTTAGCAACGTTGTCGGCCGTGTAGAGCATCGGCATGTACACGTCGGGCGTATGGCGCAGCAGCCACTCTTCGGTGTAAGTACTCCATGTTCAGATTGTTCTGCACCATGCGAAATCGATTCGACGCCGCCGGCAACCACGACATCGGCGCCGTCGACCATCACGCGCTTCGCGGCCGACGCAATGGCGTCGAGGCCCGATGCGCAATACCGGCTAACGGTTTGGCCCGGAACGGTTACCGGACAGCCGGCGCGCAACGCGGCGGTGCGGCCGATGTTATTTCCGGTAGCGCCTTCGGGCAAGCCCGAGCCGATGACCACGTCTTCGACTTCCGCCGGATCGACGCCGGCGCGCTCGATCGCATTCCGGACGACATGACCGGCGAGCGTTGCGCCGGGAGTTTGATTGAACGCACCGCGAAACGCCTTCCCGATCGGCGTGCGCGCGGCCGAGACGATTACCGCCTCACGCATTGATGAGTTCTCCTTCGCCCTTCGACTCGCTCAGGGACACAGTGGCAAACTTGCCGTTCTCTTCGGCAAGTTTTTTTAAGCAGCGGCGCCGGTTCCCAACCGAACTCGACGACTTTGTCGTAAACGGCTTTGCACGCCGACTTCATCGGCATACCACATCGGGCCGCCGCGATGCGGCGGAAAACCGTAGCCGTAGACGTAGACGATATCGATGTCGCCCGGACGCAACGCCACGCCTTCTTCCGAGCAGGAACGCGCCGCGATTGATCAGCGCGAACATGAGACGCTGCAAGATCTCTTCGTCGGAAACCGTCGCGCGGCGCGATGCCGGCTTTCTTCGCTTCTTCCGCAAACAGCGCTTCGATTTCCGGATCGCAAATGGGCTCGCGGCCTTTGCCGACGCTCTTGTCGTACTTGAAATAGCCGGCCATGGTTTTTTGGCCAAGGCGCTTCATTTCGACGAGACGATCGACGATGTTGGTGCGTCCGCCCGCGATGTCGGGTCGCGCCTTGCCGATGTGCCACGCAACGTCGATGCCCGAGAGGTCTGCCCATGGCAAACGGTCCCATCGGAAAACCGAACTTCTTCGCAATCGCGTCGATGCGTAACGGCGAGATGCCCTCTTCCGCGAGTGCACCCGCAGCCTTTGCGTAATCGAACACCATGCGATTGCCGATGAAGCCGAATGCGTTCGCGGAAAGCACGGCAGTCTTCTTCAGCGCCTTGCCGAGCTTGAACGCGGTCGCCAGATCGTTTCGGCCGACGTCTCTTTCCCGCGCACGATTTCGAGCAGCGGCATAATGTTCGCCGGAACGAAGAAATGCAGGCCGACGAACTTCTCCGGCCGCTTCGTAACGGACGCCATTTCGTCGATATCGAGCGTTGAGGTATTGGAAGCCAGAAGCGCTTCGGGCTTAACCACTTGGTCGAGCTTCTCGAAGACTTGCTTCTTGACGGTCATGTCTTCGAAGACGGCCTCAATCACGACGTCGGCATCGGCAACTTCGCTATAGTCTTCGCTGAACTGAATCGACTGGCCGAGCTTCCACGCTTGCTCTTGCGTCAGTCGTCCCTTCTGGACCTGATACATGAACATGCCGAAGACCGTTTGCTTCGCCTTCTCGACCGCCGCGTCGTTCGAATCGATTACCACGACGGGAATGCCGGCTTGGGCGAAGGTAATCGCGATGCCGGTGCCCATCGTGCCCGCGCCGATAACGCCGGCTTTCTTGACTTCGGCTGGGTGCGCGGATTTCAAACCCGGAATCTTTGCGAGTTCCCGTTCCGCAAAGAATACGTGTCGCAGCGCCGCGGACGGCGCGGATCGCACGAGTTCTTCGAACAGACGCGCCTCGCGCGCGAGTCCGAACGCGAACGGCATCTCGACCGCGGCTTCCACGGCATCGATTAGTTTGTGCGCAGCGAATCCGCCGTTATCTTCCGGCGGTACCATCTTGTGCGCTTGCGAAACGACAAACGGACCGGCTTGCGACGTAATGCCCTTGCCGATGATTGCCTGGCGCTGCGAGACGCGGCGCTTCTCGGTAACGCGATTTGCGAGCTCGACGGCCGCGTCGAGAACGGAGCTGCCCTGTCCCGAGCCTCTCGAAGCGACGACTTCGTCGATGATGCCTTTTTCTTTCGCCTCGTCCATGCGGACGTTGCGTCCCTTGAGCATGATGTCGAGCGCGTCTTGCGCGCCGATCAGGCGCGGCAAGCGCTGCGTGCCGCCGGCACCCGGCAGCAGCCCAAGTTTGATTTCCGGCAGGCCCACCTTCGCGTCTTCTTGCGCAACGCGATAGTCACACGCGAGCGACAGCTCGAGGCCGCCGCCGAGCGCGTTCTTTTCAATGGCTGCGACAAAGATTTTGTCGCTCTTTTCCACGGCCGCGATGACGTCGCGAATGGTCTTGGTTTCCGGCGTCGGTTCCGTATTGAAGTCATTGACGTCGGCGCCTGCGGAGAATTGGCCGTTGGCACCCGTAATGACGACAGCTTTGACGGCCGGGTCGGCCGACGCCGCTTCAATGGCCGGCACTAGCTCGGCCGAAAGTGCGAACGACAGCGAGTTCACGGGCGGGTTATCCAGCGTTATTACGAGGATATTGCCGCCACCGTCACCCTGGGCTTGTCGAAGGACGGTATGGATGAATCCCATGATTATGCAGTAACCGCCAATTTACGATCGAGTTCGAATGCTTCTTCAGGCAGCGTCATTACGTCGCCGGAACCGTCGATGATCTGGCGCTTGTACCACGCACCTTGCGTGAGCACGTGCGATGCGTAAAACTTCGCCGTCGTGAGTTTTGCCTGGTAGAACGGATCTTTGTCGCCGGCTGCGATTTTCTCTGCGGCGACTTTCGCGGCGCGTGCCATCTGCCAGCCGCCGGCAACAACGCCCCAAAGCTTGAGATAGGGCACCGAGCACGCGAAGGCTTTGCGCAGGTCGCCCATGGCGTTCATTCCGATCCATTGCGAAACTTCCGCAAGCGTGGCGATGCCCTTGAGGAGGGCTTCGCCGACCGCTTTAACGTCTGCGTTATCGTTTGCGACGGCTTCCTTCGCAAATTTCTCCATGTCTTTGATCACGGTGGTCGCGGTGGCGCCCATGTCCCGAATCAGCTTACGGCCGACGAGATCCAGCGCTTGGATCCCGGTCGTGCCTTCATAGATCGTGGTGATGCGCACGTCGCGATACTGTTGCGCAATGCCGGTTTCTTCAACGTAACCCATGCCGCCGAAAATTTGCAACGCGGTCGAACAGAGCTCGACGGAGTTCTCCGTGCACCAGCCCTTGACGACCGGAATCATGAGTTCCACGAATGCCTTGTGCTGCTTGCGCACTTTTTCGTCGGGGTGTTTGTGCGCCAGGTCGAGCGACGCAGCGGTAACGTACGAAAGGGCGCGCATCGCTTCGATGTTCGCCTTTTGCCACATCAGCATGCGGCGCACGTCGGGATGCTCGATGATGCGGACGGGCGTCTTGCTACGGGATGCGGCGTCGGCCATTTGCACGCGATCCTTAGCATACTCGAGCGAAGCCTGGTACGCACGATCGGCGACGGCGAAACCTTGCACGCCAACCGAGAAACGCGCGGCGTTCATCATGATGAACATATACTCGAGACCGCGATTCGCTTCGCCGACGAGATAGCCGACGGCGCCCTTACCGGATTCGCCGAACTTCATCGTACATGTCGGATTGCCGTTGATGCCGAGCTTGTGCTCGATGCCGGCGCAAACGACGTCGTTCTTCTCACCGAGCGAACCATCGGCGTTCGACAAGAATCTTTGGCACGATGAAGAGGGAAATGCCCTTTACGCCCTCGGGCGCATCCGGAAGACGCGCCAGGACGAGGTGAACGATGTTCTCCGCCATATCATGCTCGCCGAACGTGATGAAAATCTTTTCACCGGTGAGCAAATAGTGATCGCCATCCGGAACGGCTTTGGTGCGTACTTGCGCGAGATCCGAGCCGGCTTGCGGTTCGGTAAGATTCATCGTGCCGGTCCACTTACCGGAAACGAGATTTGGAATCCAACGCTTCTTCTGTTCTTCCGAGCCGACGAGTTCGATCGCTTCGATGGAACCTTGGTTCAAAAGCGGCCCGTTTGCAAAGCCGATGTTCGACGCGTTCCACATTTCGAGCGTCGGTCCGAGCAGGAGTTGCGGCAATCCTTGACCGCCGTATTCCGGCGGCACCGGCAAACCGATCCAACCCGCGTCGGCGAACTTTTTATAGGCTTCTTTGAAGCCCTTCGGCGTAGTGACCGCGCCGTTGTTCCAGGTGCAGCCCTCTTTGTCGGCGGTACGGTTCAACGGATCGAGCACGCCGCTCGCAAACGAACCGGCTTCTTCGAGAATCGAATCAACGACGTCCAGCGTGTCTTCGCATCCCGGAAGCTTCGCGATTTCTTCAATTCCGGCGAGTTCGTGTAGAACGAACTGCATGTCTCGCAACGGTGCTTGGTAAGTGCTCATCTCGTGATGTTTCCTCCGGAGAGATTAGGCGGCGTGAACGTCGTCGTAAAGCTCGCGACGCAAACGTTCGATAGATTTCGCAAGCATATCGAGGTAGGGCAGCATGCCCGCTTTGATGCGTTCGAGCCGGGTACGGCCGTCGGGCGTAATGCGATAAAAGCGCCGCGAGCGTTTTGTGGGGTGCTCCCACTCGCCGACGATGAATCCGCGCTCTTCCAAACGACGCAACAGCGGGTAGATCGTGTTCGTATTCACGGCCAAGAGACCGGCGCACACCGTTTCGATGCGCGCCATCAGGCCGGACCCGTGGTCGGGCCGGTCCTCGAGCAAGTGAAGCACGAGGGCCGGAAAGATCGTCTTGGACTTGATTGGTCCGGCGATCAGCTCTTCCGCCGGCGACTTGCCGTTTTCAGCCATGATAGATGTTGCATTATTAGTTTTAATAAGGCGACTTTTCCTTCATCGCAGTACCGGTGAAAGTCATTTTCAGTTTAGCCGGTCGATATGATAAGATACATAGAGATGCACGCTGCGGAGCACGAGGCCCGGCTCTCCAAGAACCACCGCCTCGTTTTCGAAATTGTCCAGGAGCAAGGCATCGGCCGGCATTTGGCCATGGCCGAACTGTTCGATTTGGCCATCCACCAGCGTCCCGGCATCGGTTTCACAACCGTTTACCGGGCGCTAATCCGGCTTCGGGATTTGGGGCTGGTTTCGGAAATCGCCGTTCCAGGCGCCGATTCGGCCTACTACGAACCGGCCGGTCCGCCGCACGCCCACTTTCGCTGCTCTGAATGCGGACACGTAAGCGACGTCGCGTTCCAGCTGCCGGTCGAGTCAGTCGAGGCGATTGGCGCGGAGCTCGGCGCTCAACTCTCCGGTGCGGTCGTTACCTTGCAAGGGCGCTGTGCCGGCTGCATTGCCAAATCGCAATAGCCGCGTTACTTCAGGTTTTTTTCAACTTCCGTCGTCGGCGTGAACCCGAGCGTCGCATAGAGCGGACGTCCCATTTCTGACGCGCGCAAACGCAGAACGTCGTAGCCGTTTTCGCGCGCCCAAGTCTCCACAGCCGTCATCAATGCCGACGCAACGCCACGGCGCCTAAATTCCGCTTTCACGTAGAGGCCGTGTACGCAGGCATAACGCGTGCCGAACGCATGCGTGCGATAGTGGTCCGACGCGGTGACGAACGCCATGCCGATGCGCTCTCCATCGCCGTTGCGAGCGACGAAGAACTGCGCGATGCCGGCGGCTTGACGAGAAGCCCAGAAGTCTTTGAAACGCTGTCGCCACCCGGGGTGCGCTCGATCGTGATCGACTTCGATCTCGAGGTCCATCGCTTCGCGCATGTCCGTAGCGAAATCGAAATCATCACTGGGTTCCGCGGTCGCTCGCTTCACAGACGCGTCCTCCCCATCAGCGCAATGCCGGGTAATGCCTCGTTCAAACCGTGCGAAAACCGCGCGGCCTTGCAATTCAATGGGCATTACAGCGGGCGAACGTGGCGGATTTCGTTGATCGGAACCGCCGTTGCGTGCGCTCCGCGGCCATGACGACGGTAGGGCGGCCGCGGCGCATCCTCGTCTCGGATTTGAAGATACACGTGCGAAGCGTCACCATCGATTCGCTCGAGCATTCCTTTGTAGTGTCCCTCGTCATGCGACGGAGCAATCGGGCGCGTGACGATCTCGACGCTTTTGCCGAAATACGGATCGAAGTCTTGGAGCTTCATTGATAAACCTATCCTCGGAACCGTCGTCGTGCACCATTCGAAGCGCTTGCCTTTATTGAAACGGGAAGCTCTACGCTGACGCGATTCCCACTAGATGTTCGTTCCACGCAAAACTTTGAACCAAGATGCGAAATGATGAATAGTCCGCGTCCGCGATCGCTGCCAACGTCGCTCGGAAGCGTCGTAGCCGGTAGAAAGGCCGGTGTCGTAGACGTCGAGCGTGATGCCATGTGCGCTCGCATAAGCGTGAATTTGCACGAACTCCGGTGCATGCATGCATGGCAACGTTCGAAACAAGTTCGCCAAAGACCGGTTCCGCGCCGTCGAAATCGGAATCCGCTGCACAGGCCCGATGAAGGAACGCCATGAACGTCCGGCGCGACGCCAGAGCATCCATGGGATCCAGTGTTTGGAAACTCCAATCGACGGGGTTTGATCTTGAAATTTTCATGGGCGGCAACGGAAACCTACGGACTTTTTCGCTCATTGGGTCTCCGCGCCGCCCATTCATGCTGGCCACGCCCTCGCCCGTGCGCCGGGCGTTCAATCGGCTATGCGCGCCGTTGATGCAGGCCGAACTGATTTCCCTCGGGATCGGTCACGAAACAGGCCGAACAATTTGGAAAGTCGTGAACGTCGGAAACGGTGATTCCCCGTTCTACTAAACGATCTCGCATGGTGCGAATATCATCCACTTCGAACGACGCACCGGTGGATTTCCCGGGCTCGTACCCGAGTGGTTCACCGTTACCGACGCCGAATGCGGTGGTTCCTACTTTGAATTCGGCCCAGTGATCGCTGAAGAGTTCGCCCGGTTGCAGTCCGACCACGTCACGATAGAACGTGATCGCAGCTGGAACATCGCGCACCGAGTAGGCCACGAAGGCGAGATCTTTGATCACTCGTGCATCCCGTACAGTTGGCGTCGAATCGCAGGCAGGTTCGGGTTTCGCAAGTGCGTCCCGTCTGCAAACGTGATGCGCATCGCCACGCATCGTGGTAAACCGGTCTGCAGCGGAAACACGTTCCGGCTCAAACCATATTTGTGCTTGATTTCGGCGCCGGGCGAAAACGTTCCGACGTCCTTCGCTTCGGCTACCAGCCGGCCATTTGCGAGCAGGCCCCACTCGATTTGCGTCATCACCTTGTTGGTAACGTTTCTGAAATCGACGTTCAAAGTGGGGTTCGCGCTGGACACCGGCGGTTGATAAAACCGGCGTCCATAGACGTCGCCCCAGTAGAAACGAGCGCCGGCCGGATAATAAGCCGGAACGTACCCGGGATACGTGGTGCTTACGTTCGCCTGCGGGTCGCATTTGCTAACGGCTAGCACGCTTGGCGTAAACGGTTGAGGTTGAGCCAGCGCGGCCGCGCTGCTCGCCAGAAGGGCAACGACCACAACAAAAAAGCGCATGGTTAAACAGCCTCCTTGCGGCGATTATCCACCTAATCCGTAATATTTACAACCTTTCGCAATAAGCATGGCCGGCTCGATTGCTTCTACACAACGGTCGTGGAACCGGCTCTCTTGGTCGAACGCCAGCAAGCGGTCGAGCGATCCGCCTTCATAGACGTACATGGCAACGAGCTGCGCGCCGCCCGGCACCGAAGCCCGGACTCGGGCTGAAAAAGATTCGAATGCAAAGCTAAAAGCATTTGCACATAAAGGTATCAAGTTCGCTACGCCCGTCACATGTTTTGTTTGCACTTAAGCAACTGCGCTCCACGCCGTTCGAGATGCGAATGCGTTCGCAACGAAAACTTCTCGTAACATGTTGATCTATGCGTGACCGACAAAGTCAAAACCGTTCCGCTTTCGATTCTCGATCTCGCGCCGATTGCCGAGGGCGCGAGTGCGGGGCAGGCTTTAAAGAATTCTCTCGATCTCGCGCAGCACGCGGAACGATGGAACTACCGGCGGTACTGGCTCGCCGAACATCACAACATGCCCGGAATAGCCAGCGCAGCCACCGCCGTTGCGCTTGCTTATATCGGCGCAGGCACGACAAGGATCCGCATTGGATCGGGCGGCGTGATGTTGCCCAACCATGCGCCGTTGCTCGTGGCGGAACAGTTCGGCACCCTCGAAGCGCTGTATCCGGGAAGAATCGACCTGGGTTTGGGACGCGCGCCTGGTACCGATCAGATGACCGCGCGCGCATTGCGGCGGAATTTACTCCGAAGCGACGATACCTTTCCGCAAGACGTCATGGAGCTGATGAATTACTTTCAGGCGCCGCCCTCGCATCGCACGGTAACGGCCGTTCCGGGTGCCGGCAGCGACATTCCGGTTTGGCTTCTTGGCTCCAGCCTTTTCAGCGCGCGACTTGCCGCCATGCTCGGATTGCGGTTTGCGTTTGCATCGCACTTTGCGCCGGACATGTTGCTTCCAGCCCTGAACATGTATCGACAGGAATTCCAACCGACTGCACAGTTGCGCGAGCCGTATTCCGCGGCCGGCATGAATATTATTGCCGCGGACACCATCGAAGAAGCGCGCCGTCTCTTTACGTCGCATCAGCAGTCGTTCATAAACTTGCGTCGCGGCCGCCCGGGACGATTACCGGCGCCTCGCGGAACAATGGACGGCTTTTGGTCGCCTATGGAGCAAGAAATGGTCGAGCAGACGCTTCGATACGCGATTGTGGGAACGCGAGACACGGTCGTCCGCGGCGTTGCTTCGTTCGTGCAACACACGAACGTCGACGAAGTCATTGTCACCGGAATGATTTACGATCACGCCGCGCGCTTGCGCTCGTTTGAAATTGCCGCGCAAGCCGCGGACGCCGTTGCATGACGGCGGCCGGCGGCGTCATCGGTGTTTCAGATCATGGCGGGTGGGCGGTGCTGGTAACCGTTACGCCCGACGGAACGCTTCTCGATCGCCGTCGAGTCGAACTCGTGGACCACGACTTGCCGGCGTTGCCTCATCATCATGAAGGGCAGCTCATGCCCATCGCCGATGCCGTTGCCTTAGTTGAGCGCGTGCGCGCTTCCGCGGACAGACATGCCTTACTCGCGCTCGATGCAGTCGCAGGGTCGGTTCCCGGTATAGCCGGCGTCGCTCTTCGCGCGCGCCAACAGCTGCCGCCCACGATCGCCGATCGAATCACCAATTACCGCGCGCGAAACGTTGCCGACTGGGTGATGTATCGTGAGGCGCTCGCGTCGGCCGCCGAATCGCGCGGTTGGTCCGTTTACTGGTACGATGCGAAAACGGTATCGACTTTGGCGAGCCAAATCCTGGGCATCGAAAGCTTCGACGATCGCTTCGCGCAGATGCGCAATGGCCTTGGTTCGCCGTGGAATAGCGATCACAAGCTGGCCATGGCTGCAGCGATCGCATCCGCAAACGTGCCTTCATCTACACTACCGAACTGACTCACGAGACATCACGAAGCAGCACATCCGCACGCTGCTCGCACCTGGAGGTTGGATTTAGTGCTTGTGCTCACAGCCATCGCTTTCGTTCGGGCACTCTCCATGCCGGTCGGCTTCACGGTCGATCCTGAGGGCACCGTCCCGATGATCGCGCTTACTGCGAACGGCACGGTCGGCGCCATTGCCGGATCGACGGACGGAACCTACCGGACTCGCGCTTTTCGCTGGGGTAACGATGGTAGCCCGGAGATCTTTCGCGCATTGGACGTAGTGACGCAGCCCGGGGCTCAGCAGAACGGCGGGGAAGACTCCAACGCCATTGCAGCCGGTATCGCCGGCGCCGGTAACGACCTTCTCGTAACAGCCTCTGGGGCGGGCTCGTTCCAAGTGATGGGAGACGCTCCCGAAGAGTACGCTCCATATGCCTACGTCGCGTGGTTCCAGCTGTCGCAACTTAGGGCGAGGCGTTGTCCACGCTGGCGCGTTGGTACGGCGAACACCTCCGCGAACTCGGCCCGGGAGACGCACTCGCAATCAACAGCACCGGATTGGCCGTCGGCGCAGACGCGCTGCCGGCACGAGCCGGCTGCATGTCCGTAACGTTTTCAGGCACTGGAGGCACTACGACGCAGACCAACTGCCCCGGTATTCCGCATGCGGTAGCTTGGGACAGAATGGGACGCCGCATCGACCTCGCCCCGAAATCGCCGCGCAGCGTCGCGTATGGCGTGAGCGACAACGGGACGGTCGTGGGCATGTTGAGCGATGCTAAAGGACGTCATTTTGCCTTTCGTTGGCGCAACGGACTCCTTCGGCGCCTGGATGACCTACCACATCCACCGGGCTGGCGTTTCGAATCAGCCTATGCGGTTACCGGAGACGGCTCGATCGCCGGCATTGGTACGCAGCATGGCGTTCCGAAGATTTTCGTCTGGCGAGAGTAAGATCGGTCCCTTCAGTGTATGGACCTTCGGCCCGTCGTGACGGCAAGGCCAAAGGCAGCGAGCAGCACGCACACGATCGTCGTTGCTAGTGGAGCCGTTCGCATGCCGGTTGCAAAGTCAATGCCCGGTACATGTTGAACCGGTCCGAGATACCAAGCGAGTAAGAACAACGCTTCGAACGGACGCGACGCACCGGCGAGGGTGCCGAGGGCCAACGCCAGAGCAGAAATCGCCGCGGCAACGGCAAGACACGCGAAGAGACTCAATCCGTCGCCCGTAAGCACCAAGCGCAACATGCAAGCTCGAACAAACCACGAATGCCACAAGTGCGCCCGCGAGCCATTGAAATGCCAGCGTCTTCGTGGCGAAGCCCGCGGTCGTTGATACGATCGCATCGACCCCAAAGCGCCGCTCGCGCGCGCCAAGCGCCGAAATACGTTCCAGCGGCCAGATCAACGCGATTGGCAGTACGACCTTCGTGACGCTCTCGAACGGCACGAGTGCGCCGGCAATGATGATGCCGATTGCGCCGAGGTACCACCAAAGGCTTGCGCCGCTTGCAATCAGGCCAAGCTCGGCGCGAAAAATTCGCAGAAAGGGGACGTTCGGAATAACGCGCGCGACGTCGATAAAGAGCCTTCGGCTCGCGCGCACGTTCTCGCGGCGGAATAAGTCAAAGAACCTCGATGCAAGCAGCACGAGCAGCACCGCGACCGCGATCCAGGCGAGTCGCTGCATGACGATTTCGCTCGTCCACTGAAATCCCGAAAACGCAAACGGCTGTCCGATATGCGCAGTGGCGATCACTCCGAAATTGACGTCCGAAGACACATCCCTTGGAAACGCGCGCTGTTCCGAGCCGATAAGGCTCGAGGCAATCACGCTGAAGCCTAGCGGGTCGAGAGCCCGCACGCCGCCCGAGCCGGCGCTCATCGGTGTTGCGAGCAATGCCGGCCACAGTATAAGGAATACGATCGTGCCGAGGACACCGCGCAAGAACGGAATGATGTCGAAGACCGTCGCCACGGCGGCAACGAATCCCATTGCGGGCATCGTGATCAACAAGTAAGGACCGACGTAAGCCAACGGGTCCACCTGCAGCGAATGCCCACGCAATATCTGCATGACCATCGCGGCCAAATACGAGAGGCCCGCGACAGCCCACAGAACCGCGGCGCTGCTCAGCCACTTCGACAGAACGAAAACGCTCTTGCGAACCCGAGACGCTGCGACCATTGCGTCGACGTGGCACTCCGCGTCGCGTTCGATCGCACCGCGCACAAGAAAAAACCCGAAGAGCGTGAGAAATCCGCCGCTTAGAGCGGCGATCGTGGCTCCATAGAACGCGGAATTATAAATGCCGCCGTGTCCATGAATGACCACTGTATGATACGTCGCGCTCGCTTCGGGGACATACAGGTATCCCGCATAGAGCGCGGCCGCAATCGTGAGGATAAAGGCAAACCGGCGCATCCGTTCGGCAGCGTCGGCTCCGGCAATCGTCAGAACCGCGCTCACGCGATGCGCGCCTCACGCACGTTCACCAAGTACACGTCTTCTAGGGACGGCTGTACGGCTGAGAATCCGTCGGGGGCATGTTTAGCGCAAAGCTTCACGAGGACCCCGTCGCGCCGGCGAACCGCCGACGTCACCGCATACTTCTCGCGCATCGGTGCAAGCTCGCCCGGTGCAATCATCCCTTGCCACGCACTGCCGTCGAGTTGGGATGCAAGCACGTCGGGTGCGGCATCGGCAATTACCGCGCCGTCGGCAATCATTACGACGCGCTCGGCAATCGTTTCTACATCCGAAACGATATGGGTCGAGAGAATCACGATGCGATCGCCCGCCATCCCGGTAATCAACTCGCGGAAGCGCGAGCGCTCCTCCGGGTCGAGACCGACGGTAGGCTCGTCGACGACGACGATTTGCGGATCGCCTAGCAATGCTTGAGCGATGCCAACGCGCTGCTTCATACCGCCGGAAAAGCCTCCGAGCGGGCGGCTTCCGGCCGCTGTAAGGTTTAATTGCTCGAGCAGCTCGCCGATGTTTCGCTCTGCGGCGCGCCCGCTTAATCCTTTCAACGCCGCCATATAGCGCAGAAATTCACGCGCGGTCAAATTCGGATAGACGCCGGCATCCTGCGGAAGATAACCGAGTTGCGACCGAAGAGCATCCGGCTTCGCCGCAACCGCTGCACCATTCCAACGGACCGTGCCGCTCGTCGGCTTCATCACTGTCGAGATAATGCGCATCAACGACGACTTTCCGGCCCCGTTTGGGCCGAGCAATCCAACCACCCCCGGGCCGAAATCGAGCGAGACATCCTTGAGGGCGTGAACGCCGCTACGATAGCGTTTATTAAGCGCCTCGATTTGAAGCCGATTCATGCCACAGCTACGGCTGCCCGCGGGAGTTTGTTTCGCGGCGGTGCGAACGCTTTGGACGTAAGGCGGCAATAGTACAAAAACATCGAGATGCGAGACTGGTGCCCTATGTCCGATTGCGCTGGTCTTGCACTTGCTCTAATCTCGAGGGGTTCGGTGAAATCGCACGACGCAATCGTCGAGACGCTCGAACGATTCGGAGCGGGAGCGCTTCGCTTTGCGCTTGACGGCGGCATCCGGATTTCGCCGCTCGAAAAGCACGAGCAATACTGCAACGCATCACCGGCGCTTGCGCGCCTTGGCATCAACGTGGACGCGTGGCCTGCCCCGCCGGCCGGCTTGTTCGTCGTCGAAGAACGCACGGTGTATCTTCGTTCCCGCAGCCCGATGACCGTCGCTCACGAATTTGGCCACGCGCTCGATTGCGCATTAGGCGGCGGCGTCTACCGTTCCGGAGTAGATCCGGAGTTGCGCCGTCTGTTCGCTAACGCACGGGCATTCGTAACGCCGTATGCCGCAACCGGAATCGATGAATATCTTGCTGAGGCGCTCCGCGCATTTGTGGAGATCAATGATGTGACGTCGCATTGGCCGCGCGCAACGAAGATTCGATTACGAAACGTGGACCCGCAGCTCTACGACTACGTCGAGTGCCTGTTCCGATGTGCGTTTACCGTCGCGGCCTAGAACGACGTGTGCGTTAAAGCAAGGCTGCCAAGGCAGCTTCTGATTGCTGCGCCCGTTAAATGGGCATATCGGCAGTTCCTTAACCGTAGGCGCGGTGCTACGATCCGCCTAGAACGCCTTGGTTTTCTTCGGCGTCTTACCCCGTTGTGTCACATATGCTGCAACAATCGGAACAGAGGAGCTTCAATCGATGAAACTGCTTGCCTCAATCCTTATCGGACTCAGCTTGGCATTTGGCGCAGGCGCCGCTCTCGCGGCCGGGTCGGGAAATCCCCTGACCTTCACCCCCGACAATCTACACTGGGTGGCGGGAACGGGTGCATCAAAAGGCCTTTTCCTTACGACGTTCGTTGGTGATCGGAATAAATCGGGCAACGCAATTGCACGCGTTAAAATGCCGGACGGATACACGAACAAGCCGCACTACCATGCACACGACGAGTACATTACCGTCATTCAAGGTACCCTTCTCTTCGGCACCGGCGACGTAGTGAACAAAGCGAACGCGAAAGTGTTGCCGACAGGTTCGTTCATCATGGTTCCGGCCGGCGTGCACCACTGGTCGATCGCCCAGGGCGAAACTATCGAACAGGTCGGCGGTCAAGGTCCGCAGACAAACCTCCCCGTTAAACCCGCGATGTAATCGCGCGTCGAAAAGTAGGCGCCACAGCTCCGCCTCAGCGGGCGGACCTTGCTTTCGAAGAGACTGTTTGTAGGGCCCTCCCGCAGCGCGGCGCGGTTCAGCCAATTCCACATAATTGCAGAGGCGCTCCGCGCCTTTGTTGAGATCAACGACGTGACGTCGCACTGGCCACGGGCGACGAAGTGGCGTTTGCGAAAGGTCGATCCGATGCTCTTTGAGTACGTAAATCGATTGTTTCGTTGCACGTTCAGTGCTGCCAAGTAGTCGCGAGACGTGCGCCACCACATCCATCGGAACCTATTTAACGACCACTGCAAGCGCGTAAGAGCGAGCAATTGCTCGTGCTTTCCAATCGATCGGTTCGATCTTTCCCGTCAGCAGCGTCCATGATAGACCGCTCCCGAGCGCCGCGAGTGCGGCCAAAGCAAATGGCAGCTTGAAGTTTCCGGTCGCCTCGACCAGCACTCCGGTGACCAAGGGAGCGATCAGGCCGGCGGCATTGGCTAACATATTTTGAATGCCGACCCACTTCCCCGTCGCGTCTCCCGCCTTTGTTTGTGCCACGACGAACGTATTGAGAGCGGCAAGTCCACTGAAGAACCCCGCAGCCAGAAGCCATGCTGCAGAAGCATTCGCACCGTGCGAATATCCGCACCCGAGCAGCGAAATTGCGCCGCCCAGCCCGCCAGTCGCAAACGCCGTCTTCCTTACAAAGGTCGGCGACGCGCCGTGGCGGATTGCGTGATCGGAGACGAGCCCGGAAACAATCATCGTTAACCCAGCAGCCAGCGATGCAGACCCCGCGATAATTCCCATCTGCGATATCGACCAGCCGCGTTCGTGCACTAGATAGTACGGAATCCAGCTGATCGTGAAATACAGTACGAGATTACCGCCGAAATGCCCGAGGGATGCGCCCCAAAGCGTCCGCTCGCGCAGAATGAGGTCGAAGCCAGGCGTTTCCGCCGCTCGCACGTCCGCGCTTCGTTTACGAAGGTGCCCACGCGATGCGAACTGCCAGGCGACGATCCACAGCATGCTGACTACGCCGCAACCAATGAAGAACGGGCGCCAACCGTGTTCCGCGATCACCGCGCTACCAACGAAGATTCCGAAGGCCGACCCGAAAGCCAGGCCCGCCTGAATAATACCGTTGGCGAAACAACGCTGCTTTTCGTTTACGTTTTCTGCTAAAAGCTTTGCCATCGATGGGAACGAGACGGACTCGCCCAGCCCGAGCAGCAGCCTGCAAGCAAAGAGCCACACGAACCCGACCGCAAATGCGCTAAGTAATGTCGCTAGTGACCAAATGAAGAATCCCACGACGAGCACCCGACTCGCAGTGTATTTGTCGACCAGCCAGCCTACCACGAGCTGCATCGGCATATAGGTGATGAAGAACGCCGTCAGTAAAAAGCCCAGCTGCGATGGCGAGAGATGGAGTTCTTTTTCAACGAGCGTCGCCGCGGTCGCTAAGTTTCCGCGATCGATGTAGTTGATGAAGATCGAAAGCCCAATCAGGACCACGATCATCATAAGACGTGGCCGCATCTTGGCCGCTTCGACCTGTTATCGCGAGCACCCGCCAGCGAGAAGCAGAGAGGGCCTGCGTGCGTTTGTGGAGGTCAATGACCGCACTTCACATTGGCCCCGCGCAACAAAAGAGCGCTTACGAGCGTCGACGTTGACGACGTAATTCCGATGCCGGCAAGCGCACTGTTGCCCGAACGGAGAAAGCGGCATCCGGCGGGAGCCCACCGAAGGTAATCAACCGTACCAAATCTCTCGTAGTTGTTGACTCTTCGGTTCTCCGTCCCGTGGTAATGCTGAATTGGAGGAACACCATGAGGATTCTATCGTCCATTACCGGTGCATTTCTGGCATTTACTCTGCCGCTAACGGCATTAGCCGCAACGCAGAGCGTCGCGGTCGGAACGCAGGTACAAGTGCATGTCTTGAAGCCGGTATCATCAGGCACCGCCGTCGCCGGTCAATCGTTTGCGTTTGAGGCCGCAGCGCCCGTCATAGCCGGCGGACACGTTGTCATTGCAAAGGGCGCACTCGGCTCCGGCCACGTCGTCAAAGCCGCGAAGGCGCAAGGCAAAAGCGCCGGCGAGATAACGCTCGCCTTCGATACGATTCATGCCGTCGACGGATCGAATATTCGACTTACGGAAGACAGCAGCGTGAGCGGCAATGCTGAAAAGGGAAAGGCCTCGACTGCCACTATCGCGGCTACCGTCGCGTTGGGACCGCTCGGGCTTTTCGCACATAACATGGTTAAGGGCAAAGACGTGACGATTACGCCCGACAAGAAGTTTCCGGCTTGGGTTAAGAGTTCGTCGTCGGTGACCGTGCGGTAGACAAGAGACTCACGCACGTTAATCGTTCCACTTGAAAGAGCTTCGCATTGCGGAGCTTTTTTTTGCTATGACGATGCGGTCTCCGAAACGCGCCGCATATACGCGGTTGCGAAAAGTGCCGGAATTACGGCGAGTGCCTGAACGAAGGCGACGCCGCGCCACGCAAAGGCATAACCGTGGACTTCCGAAACGGCGCCGATAACGATCGGCGCAAGACAACCGGCAATGAAAATGAACGTCAGCGCTGCGCCGAGAGCACTTCCACTGTGCTCTTCTCCTCCGACCTCGGCGATTGCGAGTACCGCTACGCCAAACCATCCCTCGGCGCTGAACCCTAGCAGGGCGGCTAGGACTGCGAGAATCCAAGCGGCGGTCACCGGACTGATAAATGACGTGCAAAGCGCGAGCAGCCCGGTAAGAACGCCGACGGCCCCGAGCGGCAGTGCGCGGCTACCGGCGAAAAGCTTATCGCTGCTCCATCCCCAGAAAATTCGGCCTCCGATGGCCGCGAATTGCGAAAGCGTGAAGAGACTCACGCAAGCGAAAAGCCCTATTGTCGTTTCGCGAACGAGCGTCAGCGTTAAAAACGCCATTACGGCGACCTGGCCGCACACCAGCCCCATGGACGTGAGCGTGAGCAAAAGCAGTCGCACATTGCGAACCATGACGGCCATTTCGGCGAACATCGCGTTTACGGAAACGCGTTCGCCTTCCAGCTCCACGGGCTCGCGGTATAAGAGCGATGCTGCACAACACGAAACGATGGTTGCGACACCGGCGACGATGAAAGCCGCATCGTAGTGCCACCGCGCCGCTACAGCCGGAAGCAGAATGGAGCCGAGAACGCCCGCGGCGGGCACGCCGCACTGACGGATGCCCATAGCCAAGCCGCGTTCTTTTTTCTTGAAAAAGTAGATGATTGCGTGACTTCCCGAAGGCGTCACGGCCGCAAAACCGATCCCGTACATCAGCAGCCAGAAAAGCACCCAGCCGAAGTCGTGCACGAACGCCGCAGCAATGAGCGAGATGCCCATGAATACGCCCGTCCAGAGTACGAGCGCTTTATCGCCGAAGCGATCCGTCAACATGCCCGCGACAGCAGTCATTAAGACGGAGCCGCTCATCTGCACCGAAAGCACGAGGCCGAGTTGCGTTTGGCTCAGGTGAAACGCCGCGCCGAGAAACGGCAGCAGCGGGCCCGTAGCCATCAAGAAAAGCGATGCGCCAACCATCGCACCGGTAAATAACGCGAGGACTTCGAAGCGCGATTCCGGCATCGGGTTGTGCGGCCGCACCCGCGCGACCGCACGCCGGTCTTCGCTCAAATGCGAAATGCCTCCGACAGGGCCTTTTCTTCGCTCCAACCGGCGCCGTCGTCCATGAGCGGCTGAAGATCTTCGGGCTCAAAAAGGTCGCACAAGGCGGCTAGCAGTTTCGTGTATCCGCACTGTTCGGTGTATTCGCGTTCGACTTCCAGAACGGCAAGGCGCCTTTGGACGAAGCCCAGCAGACGGGCGGCGCGCACTCGTTGTTCGATCGCTGTTTCGTCGTCGTCCCAAGCGCTGAGCGCTGCCACCGCCGCCAGATGTTGAATGCCGAAGACGACCGAGATCGCGTCGGTTTGAGTCTGCGAAATCTCCAGCGCTTCACAAGCGGAAGCGCGAGCGGCAGCATATTCACCCAGCTCAATGTTGTACGCGGCGAGATTTCCCAAGATGACCTCGGCCGTGCGGAAGCGTCCCAACATCCGCGCGCTCGCCAACGCATTTTCGGCAAGCCGCACGGCTTCACGCGCATTTCCGCCGGAAAATTCGGCTTCGGCCAACGTGGCGGCGGTTACCGCGATCTTCGAGATGTCTTCGCGCTCCTCGTACATTGCCGAAGCGCGCGCAAAGAGCGTTCGGGCACCCGGCAAATCGTTCTGATATGCGCGCGCCACCGCAAGGTCGGCGAGAATGCTTCCGATGCGCGAAGAGCCGCCGGCGCGGCGATTATTCAGCGCTTCTTGCAGCAAATTTTCACCTTCCTCGACCCGCCCGAGATAGACAAGCGACCGGCCCGCAAGGCGCAATGCATCGGCGACGCCTGCCGCGCGATCCAGCGCGATGTACGTATCCAGCGCGCGTTGAGCCGCCGAAAGGGCGTTGCCGAACTGATTGAACACGGACGCAAGGCTTGCGTGCGCCAGTTCAAGCCCGGCGACGACCTCACGCGGCGTGGCCTCGGTCACTCGTTGGATCGCGGTATGAACCCATCGCAGACCTTCGGTTGCCGCGAGGACACCGAAGATGCGCGGGAGCACGGCCGCGATCCGTTGGCCCTCGAGCGGATTGCCCTTCCCGGAGAACGAGAACGTCAGTGCCGCGCGCAAATTCTCGATCTCGGCCTCGCCCTGCATGAGCCATTCGCGCGGCGTCAAGGTGTCGCGTTGATCTTCGAGCCGTTCGACGAATTGCGCGAACGTTTCGGCGTGGCGTTGCGCCGCGTCATTTGCGTTGCCCGAAGCCGCGAGTTTTTCGCGGCCGTAAGCGCTCATCGACTCGAGCAGGCGGTACCGCATCGTTTCGCACTGCGGCTCGGCGAGCATCAGGGATTTATCGCACAGCGATTGCAGAACGTCCAGCAGGTCGAGTTCGTCAAGCTCGTCATTCGCGCACACGCCGGCCGCAGTTTCGATCGTGAAACCGTCGGCAAAGATCGAAATCTGTTGGAAAACCCATTGCTCCCGTTCGCACAAAAGATCGTAGCTCCAGTCAATCAGCGCGCGCATCGTTTGCTGACGCGGGAGTGCCGTGCGATCTCCACCGGCGAGCACACGGAAGCGTTCGTTCAGCTTCTCCAGGAGTTGCACGGGCCCGAGCACGCGTAGGCGAGCCGCGGCCAGTTCGATCGCTAGCGGAATTCCATCGAGCCGGCGACAGATCTGCGCGATGATGCCGGCGTTTGCATCGCGCACGGTAAAGAGCGGATTTGCATTTTGAGCGCGAGTCTCAAAAAGCGCGACGGCGCTGTATCCAAGCGCCGTCAATGCCGTCAGGGCCTTCGCTTCGACGGGCGGCACGCAAAGCGACGGAATTCGATGCAGCTTTTCCCCGCTAAGGTTGAGCGCCTCACGGCTCGTCGAAAGAATGCGAACATCCGGACATTCGCGCAACAATGACGCCGCGATCCGCGAAGCCTCGGTTACCACTTGCTCGCAGTTATCGAAGATTAGCAGCAACTGCTTGTTCTTCAGATGGTGCGTCAACATGTCGTAAAGCGATTGGTTCGGGGTCTCGCGTAATTCGAAGACGCGCCCGATCGTGCCGGCTACCAACATGGGATCGCGAACCGGCGCGAGGTCGATAAACCAGACGCCGTCAGCATACTCTTCCAGTAATTCCGCGCCCGCCTGAAGCGCACACCGCGTTTTTCCGATGCCGCCCGCTCCGCTTAAGGTAACTAAACGATGCTGCTGCACGAGTAAGCGAATCTCCGCAACGTCTTCTTCGCGCCCCACGAAACTCGTTGTCTGCTCGGGGAGATTATTACTGAGATAGTTCAGCGATCGGAGCGGTTCGAATTCGGAAATAAGCTCGGGAACGTGCAACTGAAACACGTGTTCGGCTGCCGTCAGGTCTTTCAGCCGGTGAAAGCCGAGATCGCGCGCGCTGCCGCCGCAGGGATATGCACCGCCGGCAGACTCGACAACCGCGTTCGAGAGCAAAATCTGCCCGCCGTGCCCGATTGCAAGCAACCGGGCAATGCGATTCAACGTAGGACCGAAGTAATCGGAATCGCGCTCTTCGGCGTTGCCGGCGTGAAGCGCCATACGAACGGAAATGCCGCCGTCGCAAGAAAAGCGTTCGTCCGAAATGGCGAGTTGCGCGTCGATTGCGGCGCGCATGGCATTTTGCAACTCCGAAAAAGCGGCGCAAAACGCGTCGCCGACCGTTTTAAAGACAACCCCGCCGTTCGACTCGATCGCTCGGCGCAGGAGAATATCATGCCGGCGAACGTCCAGACGCATCGTCTCCGGATCGCTCTCCCAGCGCACCGTGCTGCCGACAATATCCGTAAATAGAAACGTGACATTGCCGGAAGGAAGCACACGCTCTTCCGCTTGCTGCGGAACAGCGGCGACCATGTCCATCGGGCTAATTATGACTTGCCGCGAGCGCCAAAGCAACAAAACTGGGACGAAAGCCTCTAGAGGCGCTCGCGGGACCGCTGTTAGGTTACGGCTATGCTGTGCTATCGATATCGCGCCTTCGTTCTTGCCGCTCTTCTGCCGTTGGCCGCGTCTTGCGGCAGCGGCTCAAACGCCATCGGTCCGCAAACGCAGACAGAACAGGCGCAATCCGCGCAAGGCGGCATCCGTCATTCGTACGCCGTGAGCGCGACGGACGGAACGAGTGCGACGATCTCCATCCGATCGAACACCGCGCTGCCCTCGTCCGCAATCGGCTTCTATTCGGACCTGGCCGCGACGAGCCGATCGCCGCGCCTGACAACGATGCACGAGAAGCCCACGTGTCCGCCGGTCCCCGCGATTCGGCTGCGCAACCCGTTTCCGTTTCCCATAACGATCGATATCGACAGCTTCAAAGTCACGCTGCATTGCACGCCGGAAAACCCGCTCTTCGGCGCAAGCTTCTATCAAGTCGTTCCTCAGCCGCAAGTCGTCTCGCCCATTAAATTGGGCGATGCGACCGTCGACGGACGAAAGCTCGTCTTCAAAGCGGTCGTAAAGGATATCGTGCTGGCGCCGTTGACCACGTCGCAAATCGCCGTTTTGCCGGAAAAGTCTACTTCGGACGTCGCTTTCCCCGTCGCGCCGGGTTCAACGACCAACCTCACGGCGAACGCGCCGAACCTTCCCAGCGGTTTGCAGTTCACCTACAGCTCGTCTTCCGGTGTTTCGACGTATTCGGTGGGTTGTTTCAACGCGTTTACTTCGACCGGAATGCTCGACCCCGCACTCCAAGGCGTGCCGCTCGTCGGCATTCCATCGTTTTTCTGTCACATCACGCCGGCCAACGGGGGATCGATTCAATTCGGGCAAACCGTCACGTTCGACATCGTTAAGCCGAAACCGGATCGCGCGGTTTTTGAGCCGGACGGGGCCGCGCAAGGCTTCGAATGCACGCTCGACAACTCGTGCAACGTCCCGCAATTCTCCGTCCCGGCGACGTACGACAATTTCATTGCAGGGAACGTTCAAGATTTACGCAGCTGCGTTACGGCGAAAGAGAGCATCGATTGCAACGCCGTCGGCAACAATCCTCAGGGGCCGCCGCAGAGCAGAGTAGGCGATCGCGAAAACTTCCACGTGCTCATTGCTGACGACCCGACGTACAAGCCGGGTACGCCGGCGGCGCCGGTGCCTTGGGACGGCGTCTTTCATATGACGCTGCAAGGTCCGTGCACGATCGAGACGCGTGCCGGCTCGTACAACGACGCGCCGCCGGGATATACCGACAACGCCGGCTTCGCCATCGGTCCGAACGCGGAACTAGACATAAAGCCGACCGGATCCGGAACGTGTTCCATCACGGCAACCGAAGATAAACGCTTCATCACCGATTACAGCGACCCGCAAAATCCTAAACCGCGCTCCACCACGCTCAGCGTTACGATCTGCAAGCTCTAACGACCGTCAAAGATTCACGAGAATCCTCCGCCGTGGCGAATGGGCATTTCGAGGCGGTTTCCTTCGACGAAGGCATGGGGAGCATTGGTAGATGACGCAACGCATGCCGGCGATTTTCTTCGGACATGGCAATCCTATGAACGCCATCGATGAAAACGCCTACACGCGGGCGTGGCGCCAAATCGGTGAATCGTTCGAAAAGCCGCGAGCGATTCTTATGGTTTCGGCGCACTGGTACGTGCCCGGAACCATGCTCACGAACAACGAGCGGCCTCGCACGATTCACGATTTCGGCGGTTTTCCGCGGCCGTTGTACGAAGTCGAGTATCCGGCACCGGGCGATCGCGCTTTGGTCGACCGGGTCATCGAATTGCTTTCTCCGGCAGCGGCCGTTCCGGATTCGCGCTGGGGCCTGGACCACGGAGCGTGGTCCGTGCTGGTTCATGCTTATCCGAACGCCGATGTTCCGGTCGTGCAGCTCAGCATCGACGAGACGAAGGATCCTATTTATCACTACGAACTCGGCACACGTTTGCGCCCCTTACGCGATGAAGGCGTGCTGATTGCGGCGAGCGGCAATCTGATCCATAACCTGCATGCCTATGCGTGGGGGAGGCATCCCGCGGAGCCGTTCGATTGGGCGGTTCGCTTTGAAAAAACAGCGCGCGAGCTGTTGCTCGCGCGCAATTTTGATCCCTTGATCGATTATGAATCGCTCGGTGACGACGCGATGCTATCGGCGCCGACTCCCGATCACTATCTTCCACTTCTCTACGTTCTGGGCGCATCCGATGAGAGCGATCGCGTAACGTTTCCCGTGGAAGGCATGGACGGCGGCTCGATTTCGATGACCACCGTCCGCTTCAGCTAAATTCGATTTACTTCGAAACGGCCTTTACTTGCGCTTCGCTGATCGCTGAAGCTTTGTTCCCCCACGAAGAGCGCACGTACGTTGCAACGGAGGCAATGTCGGCATTGGAGAGCTGCGTCCCCCACGCGGGCATCATACCGTTATACGTCGCTCCGTGCACGGCGACTTTGCCGTTGAGGCCGTACTTGATGATGTGAATGACGGTTTTAGCATCGCCCTGGACAACCGGATTTCCGGCAAGAGGCGGAAACGTGCCGGGTACGCCTTGTCCCGTTGCCTGATGGCAACTCGAACAATTCGTTTGATAAATCTTGGCGCCGTCGCCGGCATTACCGGCTGCCATTTCACCGCCGGCCGTTGCGGCCACGGTCGAGGACGCTTCCGGCGCGGCGCTCGTCTCGGTCGTTGTCGTGCTGGTACTGCTGGTTTGGCTGCCCTTGGAACACGCGGAAAGCGCAAAAACTACTGCTAATCCGACTAGCCCAACCTTGCTGATGCGAGTCATTGGGACGCTCCTTTCACTCCTCCGAATTTCCTTTTCCGGCCAGTACGCGGACGCGAACGGCATGGCCTGCGAAACGTTAACGCAAGGCGGCGATTTCGGCCGGTGCGGTGTTCAAGAAACGATCGAGCGCATCAAGCGTATTGGGTTGCGGCCGCATGAATACGACAAGCCGCCCTTCACCGCGCGCTTGTAACGCGGCACGATCGAGCATATAGAAAATATACGTTTGAGACGTTCGATTATCGATCGTTACATCCCGTTGAACGAGCGTTACCCGCGATTTGGCAAATAGAAAGGCCGCGGCGTCGCCTTCTTCATCGAAGAACGTCAGTCCGGTTCCTCGCAAAGCGGCCGGCATGCCGCCGGTAACTCGCGACGCAATTCCGTCGAATGTACCAAGCCGGTCTTTGAAATGGCGCAAGCTTGCCGCATCGGGTGCCGAGCCCACGTGCACGAACAAGACGTTACCGCTGGTGCGCACGAGCTTGGCTATCGCGGGCGCCTCGGCCGCCGACGGATCTACGTCAAATGCCATCGGAATGCCGAGCCGTAAGAATTGGGATTCTACGATCGCCGAATTGCCGGTCAGACCGACAACGAACGAAAGCCTCGGCTTCGCCCAATTGCGCAACGTTAGCCGGTCGCGCTGAACGACGACGTCGTCGCTTGAAAACGAGTCTACGACCGCGCTGTCCGAGACGCGTCGCATCACGTTCGAAAGGTTGGCGGCCGTTACGGGCGCGTTGCTTGGAAGCGCCGTCGCGCGCAGCGAAACGATGGCCGGCGGATGCGACGTCGCTTGCCCGCCCAGGTAGCCCGCGACGATCGAAGCGAGCGCGAGAACGATTATGACGACGGAGAGCGAAGCGGTGCGCATACGCGGCCGCTCATCGCCCATACGAGCGCGACGAGCAAGAAGTTAGCGACGAGTGAACTGCCGCCGTACGACATGAACGGCAGCGTGATACCGGTAAGCGGAAAGACGCCGATAACGCCGCCGACGATAATGAAGATTTGAAAGCCCAGTGTGGCCGCCATGCCTGCCGCCAGAAGTTTTGAATAGAGATCCGGCTGTTCCGTTCCGACCGCGAAAATGCGCCGTACGAGCGCCAGAAAAATGCCGAGTACCGCGAGCGCGCCGATGAACCCGAACTCTTCGCAAAAGGCGGCGTAAATATAGTCCGTCGCCACATCGGGAATGAAGCGCGGATGGCCGAGCTGGAATCCCGTCCCGAACAACCCGCCCGCCGCGATACCGTAATACGCTTGCGAGGACTGATACCCCGAACCGAGAGGATCGCTGAACGGATCGCGCCATACCGCGATACGGGTTTGCACGTACGGATAGTGGTGCACCGCCCAGAACGCCGCAAGCGCGAAGATCGCTATACCGCCGATCACGATATCCAAGCGCCGTGTCGCCACGTACAGCAGCGCCGCAAAGGTTGCCAGCAGCAAGGTGGCCATACCGAGATCGCGCTGCAACACGAGGATCGCCATCGAAGCGCCCCAGCCTAAAAACAGCGGACCGAGATACTTTAAATTCGCGCGCACGGACCACGGCCGCGCCGCCGCAATGACGTCGGCTGTTTCGGCGAGATACGCCGCCAGGAAGAATACGATGAACAGCTTGATCAGTTCGATCGGCTCGTACTGAATCGGACCCAGTTTGATCCAGAGTTTCGCGCCATTTACTTCTTGTCCGAAAATAATCAGCAAGACGAAGAGCACGAGCGATCCCACGACCCACAAGTACTTATACGCTGCGAAACGCCGGAATTGCGTGAACGCCGGCGTTGCGCCGATGGCGAGCACGAGCGAAATCATCAGCCACCACTGTTGCTTTTGCGCGAGATCGGGCGAGAGTCGCGCGACCAGTACCAGTCCTAGCGAACCCAGCACGACGGCAAGCGCCGGCAAAATGTCGTCGCGCGTCGTCGCCGACGGCTGCCATGCCACCCATCCCAGAGACAAGACCGCGAGTAATCCCAACAGCCACGCCGGACCGAGCGTGTGCGGAGGCGCAAACGAAAGCAACAGCGCGGACACGGCAAGTGCGGCGACCATGGGGACAAGGCGGCGCGCGAAGACGGCTACTGCGCCCACGCGACCGCGGAAAGTATCGCCAATAGCGCCGCGCCCGCGCTCATCGCGATGCGCGCCCAGGATGGATTGTGTTTGGGTTTGAGATCAACGAAAAGTGCGTCTTCCAATGCGCGATCGCTCGCGTCGAACCGGATGACCAGCACGTGCTCGCCCGGACCTGCGCCTTCTACGTGCGCGATCAGTGCTTGCCGATCCAAGTCGCCGGCGACCCGATGCGCCATCAAAATGACCATGTCGCCGGCTTCCACGCCGATGCTCGAAACCGAGACGTCGAGAGAACTCGAAGTACCGAGAGCACGAGCTAAAACGGGAAATCCCGCGGCCTCCAGCGCGTCGTCCCGCGTCAGCGGGCGAAGCTCGCCGCCGTGTGCCAAGTACGCGGCCGTGCCGCCCGAGTGAATGATGTAGGCGCGGCCCCGGACGATGAGCGCGGCGGAGAACGAGCAGCCCGCGGTGATGTAATCGTCGTGCGCGGCGCTACGAGAGAACAAATCGGCGTTGACCCGCGACAGGACGCCAAGCATCGCGGTAGCCGCCGGCTGCGGCCGGTCCAGCGCGCGCCGGAACCGTTCGCTCTTCGAGCGGCGGTCGAATTCGGAGCGAATGCGTCCAAGCGCCGCAGGGGCCGTCCCCGATCCGTCGATGGCGCCGAACCCGCGCGCGACCGCAAAGAGCCACGTCTGAGCACCGAGCTGGAGCGTCAGGCAAGAGGCGCGATCACCACGGATGGCTACGTCCACGGTTTCAATTGTTCCACAATCAGGCGCGTCGTTCCAATATCTATGGCGTCTCCTGGGCGGATTTCTATGGCGCTCGAGATCCGGCGACCGTTCAAAAACGTCCCATTGCTGCTCTCGAGGTCGCGCAGGTAGACGACTTTGCCATGGGTTTCCAGGCGGGCGTGGCGGCGGCTCACTTCCGCGTCCGGAAGCGTCAGCTCGAGGTCCGGCGCACGGCCGATGGTGAGCGGCGAGAGGCTCTCGAACGGACGCTCGCCGCCGAACGCTACGATCTTCAGCGCCACGCGGACCGGCCGTAGCTGTCCCAGCTCCTGCGAAGCGCCCAAGCGTGGCCGCGCTGCAATCGCCGCGACTGCAAAAAGCACCGCGACCATCTCTAGCGAGCCAACTCGCATGTGCGCGTCGAAACTCATTCACGCGACTCCACGCGAAGTTGCGTGTTGCCGAACGTCAAGACGTCGCCGGAAAAAACATGGCGCGCGCCTTCGATGCGATCGCCGTTGACGAACGTGCCGTTGGTCGAGGCGAGATCTCGCACCAGCGGGCCTTCTCTATCCAGTTCCATTTCCGCGTGATTGCGCGAAACGCTCGGATCGACGAGGAAGATGTCGCTCTCTTCGCTTCGTCCGACCGTCACTTTGCCTTCGATGAAATAAACGCCGTATGCAGGCACGCCTTTGATCATTCTAAGGTGGAAACGCTGCGGCGGCGTTTTTGCGACCGCATCGGGAATTTGAATCGTCACGTCGCTAGCGACCATGACGTCAACGGCGCCGAGCGGAACGCTGTCACGGGCTTGCATCTGCACTTTCGGCCCACCGTCGAAGAAGTAGACGCCGACGCGGCCCGCCATGTCTCGCAGCAACTCGGCCCACTCGCGTTCCAGATAGGCGCGGTGCTCGCGCAGGCGCGCGTCGTCTTCGGGATTGACGTACACGATATACGATCCCGGGGCCAGAAGATGGCCGTCGTCTCCACGCGTGCGCGCTTCCATGGTCGCAACGAGCTTGCGCGCAACCTGGGCCGGTTCCAGATCGCTCGGAAATGTTTTGGCGAAAGTGCGCTCGATAAACGCCGCACACGCCTGTTCGATTCGCGCAAACCAGCTCATCGTTGCCTTCGCCTTTGGATTAGCGGCGCTCCAGCCTCGCGATGTAGAATCCGTCCCGTCCTTCGATCCCCGGGGGAATCAAAACGTCGCCGCTTTCGGTGAGGAACGCTTCGTAAGACGCGGGGATGAGCCCGCGTTCGAACTGCTGCCCTGCCAAAAACGCGTCGACCACTTCGACCGTTTCTCTCGGGTCGGTGGAGCACACCGCATAAATTAGCGCACCGCCCTCGAAGACCGCAGAGGCAATGCTTTCCAGAATTGCGCGCTGCGTCCCGGCGAGACGTTCGCCGTCGCCCGGCTGCTTCTTCCAGCGCGCTTCGGGGTGCCGTCCGATGACTCCGATGCCGGAACACGGCGCGTCGATGAGGACGCGGTCGAAGCGTTTGCCTTCGGGCAGCACCGGTTGTGCGGCGTCGCCGACGATGACCGCCGCGGATAAGCCGGCTTCTTGCATCCGCGTTTGGAGGACGGAGGCCTTCTTTTCTTCGCGTTCGATACACGTCAGCGTGCCCTCGGCCTGCATGCGCGAAGCGGTTTGCATCGCCTTATTGCCGCGCCCGCTGCAGACGTCGAGGACGGCCTCACCGGGTTGCGGATTCATGATGTCGACCGGCATGGCCGAACTCTCGGATTGAATCCACCATTCGCCTTTTGCCGCAGGGCTCTTTGCGGCGGACGTAGCCGCCGTCACCGACCAGCAGCGATTCACCTACCCACGTCGACGGCTCGACTTCCACTTTATCGCTGCGCAAGCGCTCGAGCAGGTCGAACGCGGTGGTCTTACAACCGTTTACGGTGATGGCGGTTGCGGCCGGCGCGTTCACGGCTTCGCAAATCGTCTCTGCGCGTTCACCGAAGACGGTTTGCCATTGGCGAACCAGCCACGTGGGAAGCGAATAGCGCGTTCCTAGGTACTCTTCTTCACTTTCGAAACTTTCGCGTGACGGTTCCAGCGGCGTATCGCGCAAGAACGAACGTAACACGGCGTTTACGAGATTTGCGACGCCGCGGTGCCCGTAACGTTTCGCCACGTTGACCCATTCAAAGACCGTGGCGTGCACGTCCGGACGCGTGTAAACGAGTTCGTAAACCGCCAGACGCAAGACTTCACGAATCACGGGCGGCAGCGGCTGTTCGCGTCCGCCGATAAAAGGTTGCAAATACCAATCTAGCGTGCGACGCATCTTGATGGCGCCGTAGGCAAGTTCGGTGGCAAACGCACGATCGCGCGGCTCGAGACTTACTTTTTGCGCGCGATAATCGAGCGCTTCTTGAGCGCCGCGCTCGACGCTTTGCGGTGGCGCCGGAAATACATCGCGCACCGTTTGGAGGGCTACGTCGCGTGCGCCGGTCATGCGCGTTCACGCGCGCGGCGCGATTGCTCGTAGGCTTCACCGGTCATGCGTCCGCGATTCGGCGCGATCAACTCGTCGATTACGACGCGCTCGCCGTCGAGATGCGCGCGCAACACCTTCACCGTCTCGCCGTCGATCGTCGCGCGGGCTCCCGGCTGCGGCGCAAATGCGCGAATCGTGTCCAGCACTTTGTGCGGCGGCCACGTCCAATCGATGTTCAAATCGTCCTTTCCAATGGGGCGCGTGATCGAGGGTTCCCCAAGTTGCGGCTGGGATTTCAATTCACCGGCGGCCGCCCGATCCAGTGCTTCGCCGAGCAGCTCGCCGCCGTAAAACGCGAGACGGTCGTGCAACGTGCCGTAGTCGTCCGATGCTTCGATGCCCACCCGCTCCTGAATCAGCAGCGGCCCGGTGTCCATGCCGGCATCCATAAACATGATGCTCACGCCGGTTTCCGCATCGCCGTTACGCAAGGCGCTTTGAATCGGCGTCGCCCCGCGATACTTCGGCAACAGCGACGGGTGCACGTTTAACGCTCCAAGACGCGGAAGATCCAATAGGGCTTGCGGTAAGATCCGGCCGTACGACGCCAGTGCGAAGAGATCGAACGATTCACCGGCAAGCTCTTCGGCCAACACTTTGAGTTTTAGCGGCTCGAAGACGCGAACGCCCAAATCGCGCGCCGCCGCTTTCACGGGCGTCGGCATGAGCTTGTGCCCTCGGCCGGCAGGCCGGTCGGGTTGCGTTACGACGCCAAAGAGCGACGTGCGCGCAGCGAGCACGTGCAAGCTCGGCACGGCAAAGTCGCTGGTGCCAAAAAAAAGCGTCTTCACTAGCGGCGGGTTTAGTAAGCTTCGACTGCCGCGGCTTCAGCGACCGCGACTTCTTCGTCGGTCTGCGCTTTGCGAACGTTCTTGGCTTTATCAACGTACAGCACGCCGTTGAGATGATCGATCTCATGCTGCAAGCACTGCGCGAAGAGACCTTCGCCTTCCAAACGGATCTTGTCGCCATAGCGGTCGAGGCCCGTAACGGCTACGCGATGGAAGCGCGTGATCTCGCCTACGAAGCCGGGGACGGAGAGACAGCCCTCGGTCATCTCTTCTTCCTGCTCGGTCAGTTCGAACTTCGGGTTGATAACGACGGCGGGTTCGTGCTCGTCTTCCTGAACGTCCATTACGAACATGCGCTTGGAGACGTTGACCTGCGGCGCGGCAAGCCCGACGCCGGGCGCGGCATACATCGTTTCGAACATATCGTCGATCAGCTGCTGAAAAAGCGGATCGGCGATCTCTTTAGGATCGACTTTCTTCGCTACTTTCCGAAGCGTGGGATGACCGTCGGTAATGATCTCGCGGATGTAGGGCATGGCCTCTCTATTCTACGCATGCGACCAAACTCTAGCGGCAGGCTCCCTTGCCTGCCCCACGGGCCATCGCGAGCAGCGGTCCAAAGCCGCCGTCCGCGATGCCAAAGCTTGGCCACCTCACCGAGCCTACTGGGTAGTGAAAGTGCCGTTTGGAATATTTTGGGGCGTGCAGTTGTTAGGGTTGCCGGGATCGTTGATGGCGGTTTGGATCTGAGTAGCCGACGGAAGATTCGCGATGAGATTCACTGCTTCGTACGTCGGGTTCGGAATGGTCGCCGTTGCAGACCCGGCCGGAAGCTGGCTCGCCGAAATCTGGGCGAGCGGGTTCGCCGTTAGAGCCGTTCCACCGCCGTTGTTCAAGGCGGTCAACGCAAGGTTGAACGTATTGATCGGCAACGGGGAGCTTACGGCAATCACAATCTGCGCAAGATTGTCCGTAACCCCGGTTGCACTGGGCTGCGGATAAATCAGCTCCGATTGAATGTTGGCCGGTCCGCACGTCGGACCAGGTGTCGGACCCGTTACGGTCGTTCCGCCGCCACATGCGGCGAGGAGCACTCCGCTTCCGAGTGCCAGTCCTAGGAAAAGGGTTCGGATATTCATAGACGAGACGTCCCCCTAAAGAATGTACCCGGAGAGATCCGCGTTTTCGACGACGTCCTGCAAGCGTTCGCGCACGTAGGCGGCATCGATCGTGACCGCTCCAGTTTCGTCCGGCGCTCCATAACTCACATCTTCTAGAAGCCGCTCCAGCACCGTGTGAAGGCGGCGCGCGCCGATGTTCTCACTTTGCTCGTTCACCTGCATTGCGAAACGCGCCACTTGGTCGATAGCTTCGTCCTTGAAGTCAAGCGCCACGTCTTCGGTTTCAAGCAACGCCTTGTACTGCTCGATCAGCGCGTTCTTCGGTTGCGTCAAAATGGTTTTGAAGTCTTCCGCGGTGAGCGAGTCCAGCTCTACGCGAATCGGAAAACGCCCTTGCAGCTCCGGAATCAGATCCGACGGCTTGCTGATGTGGAAAGCTCCGGCTGCGATGAACAGCACGTGATCGGTCTTTATCGCGCCATGTTTCGTGGTTACGGTCGATCCTTCGACGATCGGCAGAATATCGCGCTGTACGCCTTCGCGTGAAACGTCAGGGCCTCCGCGAGAGCCTTCGCGGCCGGCGACTTTGTCGATCTCGTCGATAAAGATGATGCCGTCTTCGGCAGCGCGCCGTAGTGCCTCGCGCTTCACCGCGTCCATGTCGATCAACTTGTTCGCTTCTTCTTGCGCAAAGACGCGGCGGGCTTCGGAGACGGTAACACGCTTCTTACTGCGGCGCTTAGGCATCAATCCGCCGAGCATCTCGCCGATGTCGTTACCGCCCATGCCGCCTTGATCCATTCCACCGCCGATTACGCCGATGGGCAAACTCGCTTGTTCTTCGACGTCGATTTCGATCAGGCGGACATCGTAGAAGCCGCGCTCGATTTCGGAACGAGTCTGTTCGCGAATGCGCGACACTTCCGATGCCGGCGCTTGAGGCGGCTGCGGGGGCGGAGGCTGCGGAGCATTGTAGTTGTTGCCGAAAATCGATCCCAACGTCTGCGCAAACGGGTTGGCATTTTGTTGCTGCTGGCGCGGAGCGGTTTCCGGATTGAGTACATCGATGATTCGCTCGACGGCGTGTTTCTCCGCGAGTTCGGCCACCTCGGAGCGGCGTTCGTCGCTGAGCATGCGGATTGCCGCCTCGACAAGATCCCGCACCATCGATTCGACGTCGCGTCCTACGTAGCCGACTTCGGTATACTTCGTCGCTTCAACTTTCACGAAGGGCGCACCGACGAGCCCGGCAAGGCGCCGGGCGATTTCCGTTTTGCCGACACCGGTCGGCCCGATCATGAGAATATTTTTCGGCGTGATTTCGTTACGCAGGTCTTCGCGAACGCGCGCGCGCCGGTAGCGGTTGCGCAATGCGATCGCTACGGCGCGCTTGGCTTTGGCTTGGCCCACGATGTACTTGTCGAGCTCCGCCACGATCTGTCGCGGCGTAAGCGCATTGACTTCCTTGGGAGTCGCGGTCATGCGGACAGACTCTCGAGCGTAATGTCGTCGTTGGTGTAAATGCAAATCTCGCCCGCGATTTCCAGACCTTTGCGCGCAACTTGGTCCGCGGGAAGATCGCTGTTGCGAATCAGCGCTGCCGCGGCCGCTTGAGCGTACGGACCGCCGCTGCCGATTGCCGCAATGCCTTCGTCCGGTTCGATTACATCACCGGTTCCTGAGAGGACGAAAAGATGCTCGGGCGTCCCCACGATGAGTAAGGCTTCCAAACGGCGCAACGCGCGGTCTTGCCGCCAGTCTTTCGCGAGCTCAACGGCCGCGCGCGTCACGTCTTTGAACTCGTTGTACTTCTTTTCGAACTTCTCGAGCAGAGTAATGCCGTCGGCCGCGGATCCCGCAAAGCCCGCAACGACCTTGCCCCCCGCGATCTTGCGCACTTTACGCGCGCTGTGCTTCATGATGGTCTTGTCGAACGTCACCTGGCCGTCGCCGGCAATCGCCAGCATGCCGTCGCGGCGAACGGCAAGGATCGTCGTTGAACGAATCTTCATAGTCGCTCCACTTCTACCCACGCCCCGGGTCGAGAGTTTCAGAAGGCTTGGTCTGCCCGCCCTACAAGACAGCGCTTTATGAAAAGAGTGTGGGGTTTCTTGGCTGCTGCCTTATTAATGCCGGCGGCCGCAGGCGCGCAAGCGCAATTCATTCCGCCTCCGCCCGCCCGCGGGAACCAGCCGTATGAAACGCAGCGGCAAGGCATCACAGTCAACGCGAGCGCCACGGGGAAAGTGACCGCTGCGTCGGCCCGGATCACCCTGCGGCTCGGGAGTCGCACGACGGCGCCGCTCTTCAACCGCACGGTTTTGCAACCGGTGATAGACGCGTTGATTGCCTCGGGCGTTGAGCGTAGCTCCATCGAGCTTCCGCCGAATTTCAGCGCGCCCGGGAACGCGCCATTTGCGTCGATCTCCGGTACTGTACCGCATCCGATTCCGGAATCGATCGACAAGGGCGTAAGTTCGGTCGGCGCAGCCATTGCCAATATCCCGGGCGCGGCGTTGCAAGACGCGCAGATTATGCTGCAAGCGCCGAATTGCGCTCCGGCTGAAACGCAGGCGCGCGACGCGGCCATCGCCCAAGCTCACGACAAAGCGGCGAGCATTGCGAAGCAAATCGGCGCAAACCTCGGCGGCGTGCTTTCCATAACCGCGAACGATCGGAGTGCGCCGGACGGTACCTGCACTACGACCTACGCCATTTCGCCCTTTGGCAATGCCGTCGAACACAAAGACTATCTAATGATACCCGTGCACTCGAGCGTGTCGATTACCTACGCGATTCGTTAAACGGCAGCAGGCGTTGCGGCAATCGCTGCGCTAAACGCTTCCAGCTCCAAGAGCGCGCGCTCGGCCATCTGCCGGCGCCGCTCTTTTTTATCGCGAATGGGTTGTTCGAGCGCCGGGAACGGTGCCCATGTGACGTTCGCCGGTTGGAAGTCGTGCGTTTCGGTGTTTTGCAAGTGTGCGACCACCGCGCCGAGCGCGCTCGCGCGCGGAACGTCGACCGGCGCTAAGCCCAGCATCTCCCGGCTTGCGTGAATGCCCGTCATCGCGCCGCACGCCGCAGCTTCGACGTAACCTTCGGCGCCCGTAATCTGCCCCGCAAAATAGAGCGCGCCGGTTCCGCGCAATTTCAGATATCCGTCGAGCAGGCGCGGCGAGTCGATGAACGTGTTCCGATGCATCACGCCCAAGCGCAGCCATTCAGCATTCGCGAGGCCCGGAAATTTCCCAAACGTCTCTTTCTGTGCGCCCCAAGCGAGGCGCGTCTGAAAACCGACGAGGTTGAACGCCGTGCCCTCGACGTTCTCTTTGCGTAGCTGCACCACGGCGTACGGCGTCTTCCCCGTGCGCGGATCGCGCAGCCCGACCGGCTTCATCGGGCCGAAGCGTAAGACGTCGTCGCCGCGATCGGCCATTTCTTCGATCGGCAAACAGCCCTCGAAGTATGGAGTGCCCGCTGCGGAGTCCGCTTCAAACTCTTTGGGCGCGTGGCGTTCGAGCGTGCGCAGGTCGTGCAAAAACTGCAGATACTGCTCTTTATCGAGCGGGATGTTTACGTAATCGTCGCCGTCGCCTTTTTCGTAGCGCGACTTCCGGTACATCTGCGATTCGTCGATGGAGTCTGCCGCCACGATGGGCGATGCGGCATCATAGTAATGCAGCCGTCCGCCCCCAGCGCAAACGCGGGCGATCACCCGGTCGATGTCCGCAAGCAGCGCGCTGCCGGGCAGCGGACCGCACGCGACGATTGCGGGCCGGTCGAGTGGGATCGATTCCACTTCCTCGCGATGCAGCATAATTCGCGGATGGCCTTCAATGCGCGATTCAACGCGATCCGCAAAGCGGTCACGGTCGACCGCAAGCGCGCCGCCGGCCGGAACCGCGGCTTCACGCGCCGACGTGACGATCAAGGAGTCTAATCGCGCAAGCTCTTCTTTGAGCAGGCCGACGGCATTCTCCATCGCCGCGCCGCGCAATGAGTTGCTGCACACGAGTTCCGCGAGACGGCTGGTCTTGTGCGCCGGGCCGCTCCGATGCGGCCGCATCTCGTACAGATCTACGTCGACGCCGCGTTGCGCCGCTTGCCATGCTGCCTCGCATCCCGCGAGGCCGCCTCCGATTACGGTGAGTCTCAAACTTCGGCGAGTTCCCGGTCGTCCGTCGGTTCTTCGCCCGGCGCGGGCTTCACGAGCGACGACACGTCGTGTTCCTTATCCGCCGCACACTCCAGATGCACGTTGCCGCCGCGCCGCGTCTTTGCGACGACGTAGCTTCCGCACACCGGACAGGGCTCGGGGATTACGCGATCCCACGACACGAAGTCGCAGTTCGGATAATTTGCGCAGCCGTAGAACGTGCGTCCCTTCTTGGACCGGCGTTCCACGATCATGCCGCCGTCTTTGGGGCATTTCGCTCCCGTGTCTTTGACGATCGGTTTGGTCGTCTTGCATTCGGGATAGCCCGTGCACGAGATGAATTTGCCGAAACGTCCGGTCTTGATGACCATGGGCCGTGCGCAATTCTGGCAGATCTCGTCGGTCGGCTCGTCTTTGACTTCGAGCTTGGGAAGTTTCTTCTCGGCTTCTTCGAGTTCGGTCGCAAACGGTCCGTAGAAGCTGCGCAGAATCCCGACCCAGTCTTCGTGGCCCTCGGCTACTTTATCGAGGTCGCCTTCCATGCCCGCCGTGAACTTGAGATCGACGATGTCTTTGAAATGCTCGGCCAGCAAATCGTTCACGGCGATGCCGATGTCGGTGGGTTTGAAGCGCCGTTCTTCTTGCGTTACGTAGCCGCGAGCTTGGATCGTATCGACGATCGTCGAGTACGTCGACGGCCGGCCGATGCCGTTCTCTTCAAGCGCTTTGACGAGCGTGGCTTCGGTGAAGCGCGGCGGGGGTTCGGTGAAGTGCTGCTTCGGGTCGATCGCACGGACGTCGAGCACTTCGCCCTCGGTGAGTTCCGGCAGCCGTACGCGTCCGCGCTGTTTGCCGTCCTCATCGCGGCCCTCTTCGTACACCTTGGTGAAACCCGCGAACTTCATGACGCTACCGGTCGCGCGGAAACCGTAATCGCGCGACCTTGATTTCCACAGTCGTCTGATCGAAGACCGCCGGGGCCATCTGCGAGGAGACGAACCGCTCCCAAATCATCGTGTAGAGACGCAGTTCGTCGCGCTTGAGGACGTGCGCGACTTTTTCCGGAGTGTGCAAAACCGAGGTAGGCCGGATCGCTTCGTGCGCGTCCTGTGCGCCTTCTTTTACCTTATGTTGGCGTCCGCCGTGAAACGCTTCGCCGTACGTGTCGACGATGAATTCGCGAGCCGCTTCCCGCGCCTGATCGCTGATGCGCGTCGAGTCGGTACGCATGTACGTAATCAAACCGACGGTGCCCTCGGAGCCGCCGAGATCTACGCCTTCGTACAGCGCCTGTGCGATTTGCATGGCGCGCCGCACGCGGATTCGCAGTTTGCGCGAGGCCTCTTGCTGGAGCGTCGAAGTCGTGAAGGGCGCCGGCGCATTTCGCTTTACTTCTCGGCGTTTGATCGAGTCGATTGTAAAGGGTGCACCATCGATCGCCTCTAGAACCCGATCCGTTTCTTCCTTTGTACGGATCTCGTATTTCTCGCCCTTGAAGGCCACCAGGTCGGCAAGGAACACCAGATCGCTCTTCGTGTCTCTCGCCAACTGAGCCGTAACGGTCCAATACTCTTTTGGAACGAAGGCGCCGATTTCGCGTTCCCGATCCACGATGAGCCGCACCGCCACCGACTGCACGCGACCGGCCGACAAGCCGCCGCGAACCTTAGCCCACAGCAGCGGCGAGATCTTGTATCCAACAAGACGGTCCAGGATGCGGCGCGCCTGTTGCGCGTTCACGCGATCCATGTCGATGTGGTGCGCGTCCTTCAAAGCGGCGAGCGCGGCATCCTTAGTAATCTCGTGGAGCTCGATGCGCTTGGGGTTCTCGAGCTTGAGCAGCTCGGCTAGGTGCCACGCAATCGCTTCGCCTTCGCGATCGGGGTCGGTGGCGAGGTACACTTCGCTCGCGCCTTTGACCGCGCTCTTGAGCTCCTTGATAATGTCGCCTTTGCCTTTGATCGTTAGATACTTCGGCGTGAAGTCGTGCTCCACGTCGACACCCAGCGTACTCTTCGGCAGATCGCGGACGTGACCGACGGACGCCTTCACGACGTACCGCGCGGGGAGAAACTTCTTGATCGTCCGAGCCTTGGTCGGCGACTCGACGATGATCAGGGGCTTTTTCACGGGGCTTAGTATACTCCCGGCCGTCAATCCCGGGCAAACCCCCGGGCCCTACCAATGGACTACTCGAACCGCTGAAAACCTTTTGATCGTTGTGATTTCGTCTTGTCGTGTCGTCGTCTCGTGCGCGTATGCGTACGCGTGACGCGCACGCATGCGACACGCGCGCGTGCGTCGCGTACGCGTGTGACGCGCGCGCAGATTTGCATGATTTGCAAAAATCCTTTATAGTGCGCTTAAAGCGCATTTTGCGCTGTCCAATAATTAATGCTGTTCGTCCCCCGGGGGACGAGGAGGAATGAATGGACTCCGATACCATGATGAACGGTGGCACGATGGCCGAAGAATCCGGAACGCGCCGCAAATCGAGCCGCCGCAAATCAGCCGGCGGACGTAAGAAAACCGCAGGACGCAAATCGACGGGCGGCCGTAAAAAAGCCACCGGCGCACGCAAGAAAACCGCTGGACGTAAAGCCGCAGGCGGACGTAAGAAAGCCGCCGGCGGACGGAAAAAGGCGACCGGCGGACGCAAAAAAACCGCAGGACGCAAGAAGTCGACCGGCGGACGCAAAAAGGCAGCCGGCGGAAGAAAGAAGACCGCAGGACGCAAGAAGTCGACGGGCGGCCGCAAAAAGGCGACCGGCGGACGCAAGAAAACCGCAGGACGCAAAAAAGCGGCAGGCGGACGTAAAAAGTCCACCGGCGGACGCAAGAAGACGACGCGTAAGGCAACCGGCGGACGCAAAAAGGCAACGACGCGTAAAGCCGCAGGAGGCCGTAAAAAAGCCGCGCGCGGCGGCCGTCGCAAGAAGGCCTAACGCCACAACACCGTCGGGATAGTGAAAGGCGATCGCAGAGCGATCGCCTTCGCTTTTTATGGCGCTTCTTCGGAGAAGCGACGGCGCAGCTTCGCGAGTCCCGAACGAATGCGCGTCTTCACGGTTCCGAGCGGTAAACAAGATCCGTCGGCTATGCCCCGGTGGGTTTGTTGTTTCACAAAGGCCGCTACAATCGCGGCGCGTTGTTCGGGACAGAGGTCCGCAAGGGCATTCATTACCGCGGCGACCGAGATGCGATGCACGGCCTCATCTTCCGCCGCCCGGCAGTCGCGGGTCCGGAGGTCTTCGCCCGGCGAAAGGCGGCCAGCATACCCATCGGCAGAGGCGAACGGGCTCACACGCCACGATTGTCGCACGCAATCGAGCGAAGCGTTCTTCGTAACCGTAGTGAGCCAGCTCTCGATGTTTCCTCCGCGATATGCGCCGGGCCGGCTCCATACTTTAAGGAAGACCGTTTGCACGGTGTCTTCAGCGTCAAGCGCGTTTCGGACGATTTTGAAAGCGACGGCATAAACGAGCGGCCGATATTGCCGGTAGAAAAGCTCGAAGTCGTCTTTGATCTCCGCAACGGCGCTCACCGAGTTTTAATACCCGGGTTTCGTATGATTAGCAAGTAAATCTGAAAGACGACGCCGTTCGTTAAGACTCGTAATGAGAGCCCGGGTGTCCCTCAAACGTCTAACGATCACGATCCCACATCGCCTTGCCGGCCGGCTTACCGCGTTCAAAGCAACGCATGCCGTTTCCGTGTCGGCGCTCGCCGAAGCAGCCATCGAGGACTTTCTCGAGCGCTTCGACGACGACGAAATCGCGCGGCGGCTGCGATCGCAAGGGAGCGCACTGCGGCGCAGCCGCTAAAATGCGCGCTTAGATCGGCGCTCCGTAATACGGAAATGAGGTAGTAATGCCTCGAGAGCCTGCATCGACGTTGTCGCTCGTGAGACAGGCGGTTTCTTTCCCGTCATCTTTTGCCAGTCCAACTTTTTGACCGAGCGAACCAAAAATTACGCCGAGCGAAAGATCGATCACGGGGCTCGAAAGATCTCGACCGCCGAAATCGCGCGACCTGTTGGCAATCGACTTTTTGAGGCCTTTAAGCCCGGCCTCCGGTACGACACGAACGATGCCGGTCGGGAGCGCGCTTTTGCCCTTCGTTTCGACAGCCAAATAGGCAGCCGGCCCGGGTGCGCTAAGGTCGGCCGTGAGTTCGTCCGGTATCAGCACTTTTTCTACCGCAGAGGCAAGTTCACGCGATCGTCCCGCGCCATTCGGCGAAGGCGCCGTCATAAACGCGACGATCGAATGCGATAACTCCGAGTCATTCCACGGCGAACGGCGATTGCTGGCATCGTGATCAGAGAACGTTTCGAAGGTTTCTTTGATGGCCGGACGCCCTAAACGTTCCACCTGTTCGTATTCGCCCGAGCCCTGCGAAAGCGAGGTCGTAGTATACAGGTGAATTACCCCAAGTTTGCCGCTCGGCGCAGCCAACATGGTCCGCGGCAATTCCACTGCCAGCGCAAGGACGTTGTAATTTCGGAAGAAATCGACATCCGGCTTTCGAAAACAATTGGCCGTAGCAATCGGCGGATGCGGCTGACTTTTGAAGTTTCTATCCGGCACGATCTTGAAGAACTGCGCCAAATCGAAATAAAACGGTTCCCGTCGAGGACCGGCAAAAACGCTGATGCCGCCGGGCAATCGCGTTACACGGTTCAATGCGATCGTTTGCGGCGAGCCTACCCAGCGCGATGCTGTTCCGGCCATAACAGGCGCCGCCGGTCCGTACATTTGAAGGTACTGCGCGGCCCCTGCGCCGACCGCGCGAAACTGAATAACTTTATTTTCCCGGTAGCTTCCCGCCGTATCGATTTTGAATTGATACATTACCGAAGGATCGAAGGCCGCGGAATCGCTCAGTCCGGCAGGGATCAACGGGTGCACGTCCATCGCAAGCACCACGTTTTTCGGATTTGCAGCCGGGAAAAGGAAAACGTCGGTGATATCGGCTCCCGGCCGCCCCACCGTGAGCGGTGAATCCTGATGATCGGAAGCACGGGTGAAAGTTGCGCCGTAAAGTGCCGCAACGACGCCGAGGAGCATCATTACCGCGGCGCCTAAAATTGCCGAGTAGTATTTTTTCATGATGTCGTTCAACGCGGAGGCGACGTCAGCGGATTTCCTCGCCTATCGCCATTTGCTTTACGTATGCTCCAATTGCGGTTCGGTACCGGCGGAAGATCGCGTTGCCATAAAAATCCACGCAAAAACGGCCGCCAGCGATGAGACTAAGACAATGCTAACGGTTAGATCGGATACGGGCGGCTTCCAACCGAGAACTTGCGCAAGCTCATACGCCGCAACCGCGATGGCGAAAAGCGTTACGGACCAGATCCAAACCCGCATAAGACGCGGCAAGTCCCCGGCCCGATACGAGACGATACGATGGATGAAGAGTGAATCCAGGGTATCGGTGCATACCATCCCCGCGCAAAACATCGAGCCGACGACAAGCGCGCCCGCAACGCCCGCGTCAGCCGCAAACGCCACTGCATAAGTCGCGATTTGACTGGAGGTTTCGAATCCGAATCCAAAAAGCAGTCCGACCGGCACCGCCAGCCAGGGCGATGTTCCGTTGCGTAACGCGCGCGGCATTAGCCGCGTTTTGAGGCCGAATACGCGATCGTTTTGCCCCTTCCGCAATTGCCGGATATTGATTAGCGGCAATGGCGATAAGTACGACAATGGAAATCCACGTGCCGGCTTTCTCGATTGCAGCGCCTTGCGCGACGAACCGAGTGCCAAGGTAGCCCACAAGCGCTGCAATGGCAAGAACCATGACGCTATGGCCGCCCGCAAAAAGCGCCCCTATGAACCGCGAGATCTTCGGCGCGCGCGTCAGAGAGTTACGAGTCAAGTTATCGATCGCCGCCAAATGGTCGGGATCAGCGCCATGCCGCAGCCCAAGAGCGTAAACCGTAAAAGCATTCGTAAAAATCATACGGGCTGCTGCTCCGGCGCGTGCGAGTGATTGTGTTGCGGCGCAAGGCCGTATCCGGCGATTGCCAAAGCGACCAGTCCGGCGAGAATCCACACAGGAGCTCGAACGCCCTGAGCGACGAATCCTTGGCCGACCATAACGGCGCCGACTATCGAGATCAGGGCCGCCGAAAGCAACGGTCCCGCCGAAACGAGGCGATCGAATTTCCCGCTTTTCGTTACGAACGCCGACCCGTGCACCACGGCGATCCCAAGCGCCGTGAGTACCGAGGCAAGACCAAGGCTAAAGACGACGATCAGCAACAGGCCGTATCCCAGTTGGTGCAGACGCAACGCTGCCAACATCACGACGATTGCAGCCGGACAAGGCGCAACGCCGCCGCTCATCGCCGCCACGACTGCGCCTCTAAAATCAATCGGCCCCGTTCCCGGAACGGCGTGCGAATGTCCGTGGTCTTCTTCACCATGATGGTGGTCGTCGGTAAAACCGTGAGAGTGAAGGTGCCCGGCCGCGTGAGCGTGCAGGCTACACGCTCTCAAATAACGCGAAAGATTTCGCGCTCCGATGATAGCCACCGCAACGCCCGAAAGCAACGTAATCCACGGATAGATCGATTCCGAAACGAAGCCGGCAGCGAAGAACAGCACGATTCCCAAGACCAATACGCCGGCCGTATGCGCGAACGTCAAGGACGCTGCGAGGATTGTTGCCTGCTTCACGGTAGCGCGCGATCCAACGAGCGTGAACGCCAGGAGCGCTTTTCCATGACCCGGTTCTATCGCGTGCAACGCGCCTAAGCCAAAGGCGACGAGAACGGTTAGCAGCACGAAGACCGGCGTACGATTTCCGTTGGAAAACATATCGGAAAGCGCGTTGGAACGAACGATTGAGGCCGATCCGTTCACGTCGGGAAGGCCGTCTGTCGAAGCGACGATCGACTGCGCCGCCCCGCCGGCCGAAATGTCGAATGAAACGCTCGTTACGTGGCGCGGCGAACCGATCAGCGCGCTCGGATATCGAAGCAGTTCGTGCGTGGGTTCCGTTTGGGGCGAAACCACGATATCTTTCCACCCGATCCGGTGGTCGTTGTATACGCCGTCATCGATGTTCACGCGATGCGTTCCGGGTGCCAAAGGCGCCGTGAAATCCGCGGTCCAATAAAGAATCGGCAGGCCTCCCGCGCCCGGGCGCAGCTTCTCGTTCCGCCTCAAAAGGCTCAGGACCACCGGAGAACCGTCTACCTGAACATGGAGTCCACTCGTGACCGCCGGAACTTCAGAGCTCCCCCACGCATCGAGTTGCGCCGCATTCCAAAGCGCACCGGCCGAGGTCCCGCGCATAATCTGAAAAGTTGGAATTTCCGCGATGTCGAGCACGTAACGCAGCTTTAGGGCCTTTTGGGACGGCTGAACTTTTACGAGGTGATTGATCGTGAAGTTTCCTAGCGGATGTGCCGCGGCAACGCCGGTCGCATTCGCAACCGCAAACGCGATACCGAAAAGCCAACGTGCAATCCGTCCGCGCAAACCGCTCCTCCGTTCGTTTCTTACTTCAGCTTTTAACGCTTCAACGGCGAACTGGGGCCAATGGATTTTATGTTTCAAAGAACCTTCTGCTTCCTTACGGCCAAGCGGTTAAAAGCACACGATCGTGCTCGCTTCTACGCAATGATGCCAGCGTGAGTCGCGCGCTGTCTGCGTAGAACGGGTCGAAGGCTGAATTTCTAGCCAGCGCCGCGTTCAGGAGACTCCGTGCTTGGGCGGAGTGGCCGAAATGCAGGGCGATAATCGCGGCGTGATAGTCGATTCGCGGGTCTTGCGTGTTGAATCGCGTGGCGCTGCGAGCAGCGCGGCGTGCTAGACCCCACTTTCCGTCGGCCGCCGCCGCCCATGCAAGGGTGTCTTGAGCGTAGATCTCGTTTCCGCGAACGCGCACTTCCCGCTCGGCGATATGTAAGGCGTCTTCTTGGCGCAGTTTATGTTCTGAGTAATAAACGGCGAGAAGACGATCGTTCAGATGATAAGCGTTGCCGATTTTTTCTACGGCAAAAATCAGCGAGCGCGTACGGTCGGCTTCGGCGCTCTGCCCAAGCGCGGCTTGCGCATCGGCTTCATAGCCTAGAGCTTCGGGTTCGGGAACGATCGCCGCAGCCTTCGATCCCGCATCCAAGGCGCACGGCCAATCCTTTGTCGCCCAGCAGAAGCGCGCCAGCGCCCGGTACGCCATTTCAAAATTGGGAAACTCTGCAAGTGCGGTTCGCTCTTGCGCCTTCGCCTCGTCTATGTCGCCATCCGAGAAGGCCAGTTCGCCCGCGCGAAAATGGTACCAAGCTCGCCCTTGAGCGGAGTTGTCGACGACCGCATCTACCTGCGCGGAGGCTCCGGCAATTAAACGGCGCGCTTCCGGAAGCCGCCCCGTTAGTTCATCGTAACGGGCTTGGACGGCCATAACGGTCGACGTGTTCCGAATGTGCGAGGCGAGGCGCAAATCGCGCGACGCGGCTTGATAATTCCCCAACTCCATTTCGAGAGATGCCATTTGAGCGGGAGCGTTGGAGTCGTCGGGCTGATCTGCAAGCGCCGCTTTTTCATAGCGCAACGCCGTTCTAAATTCATGGAGAGCCGTATAGCCCGATGCAGCGATTTCGCTTGCCGCCGCATTGTTTTGAGGCTGCAACTTCAAGGAGAGTTGAGCCTCGCGAAGGGCGCGTAAGATATCGCCTACGTCTAGATCTTCCCGATACCGCTGCATGTACTGCGCTGCGAGCAGCTTCGCGCTGATCTGGTCTTGCGGATGTTCGCGAACGCGTGCCTCATAAAAGGCGATCGTCTTGTCCCGCTGCGCGTAATCCGCAACTACGGGCGCAACGTAGGCTCCCGGAGCAGCGGGCCGATGGGCGTTCACGAGAGGCCATGCGGCGATTGCTCCAACTGCAATCGCCGCTACGGCTAACCGTCCGCGAAACGGAAAGGGCACTGTTACCGCGGTGCTCCAAGGTAGGGGAACGTCGTGGTGAAGTGCTTCGGGGCCGTTTGCCAGGTGACGTTATCGGTTGTGAGGTTGGGACGATGTCCGGACGGAAACGACGCATCGGCGCGTCCGTCCGATTCCTTGTTGTCGTCAGGCGCGAGTTTCAGAGCCGGAATGGTATTTCCGAAGATCGTTCCGAGAGAGATGGAAACGATATCGTCGGTAAGAGCACGGCCACCGAATGGTTTCAATCCAGCCGGCATTTGGGTTGCGCCCTTCGTCTCGACGCCAAGATAATTGTTGCACGTCCCCGGGGCTTTGCCGATGCAAGCGTTGCTGCGTTCCCGACAAGTCGGCTATTTGCACGTCAGGCGTGAGTACGGCTCGCTCGACCGATGCGATTGAGGTGCTGCGGCCGCCGACGTTCGTCATGAACGCCATGATTTGCGGGCCAAGCATCTTCGCATCATCGTTTGGCGTATCGGTATTGTTCCCCTGATGCTCCGCAAACGTTGCAAACACTTCGTTTACGGCCGGACGATTCAAACGATCCAGCTGTTTGTACGGCCCCGCACCGACCGAGGAAATTTCGGGGTTAGCATTCGACGGCGTGCCGGGAGCCGGGAGGCCCGTGCCGTTATTGTTTGCGGGTCCGCCGGCTCCGCCGCCGCACGAGGCGAGCAGTAATGCACCTAGGATTACTAATACGCGTGCGTTCCATTCGTATTTCACGATTCACCTAGCTTCCCGACGACGTGTACGTCGTGACCCAGTATGCAATCTTGGGGCCATTGCAGCCCGCTATCAGGTCGGCGCGCGGCATCTCGATGACAATCGAAAGCACGTTGAAACCGCCCAGAAAATCTTGTCCGGGATTGTTGAAACCTTGGGAACAAGAGCCCGTGCCGAGTTTGGGGAGACAGCTCGGCGCGGGATTTCCGCCCATGCGATCGGGCAAAATCTTGAAAAATTGGGCGAGATCGAAGAAGAACGGATCTTCTCGAGCACCCGCAAAGATCTGCATGTGCCCGGCAGTGAACGATTTATTGATCGTTCCTTGCCCGGTCATCGGCAACAGCGTCGCCTCATTTCCCAGCGATGCGGGATGTGCCGGACCGTTGATGTAGATCGGTTGATTGGCACCGGGCGCGCCGGCCACCAACTGAATGACGAACGATTGGTTGACGTCTTGCGCGGGGACGTTCGTATTCTCTGATTCGCCGTCGAAGTTCATTTGATAGATAACGCCGGGATCAAAAGACGTCGAAAGCCCTTGACCGCTCGGAATGAGGGGATGAACGTTCATTACGAGGACGACGTTGTTGGGATTATCGGGTGCCGGAAAAATATACGGGTCGGTGATGTCTGCTCCGGGACGTCCCAGCGTTACTGGGGAGTCCTGATGATCGGAAGCTTTTGCCGCATGGTTCGAATATAGCGCAAAGGCAAAAACAAGAGATGCGAGCATCGCGACACCGCCAAGTATTCGCGTTTTCATAGATGCTGCTCCAAAGACGACTTGCGCGGAATACGGCTGGACGCGACACCCGGCGATCCGCCATTCCGATACTGCGCCAACGGCGCGGGACTTCGTATGGATTTAGCAACGTGTAAAGCGACGTTGGGCTTTTAGGGACGGGCGAAGTGGGACTTGGATGCTTCCACGAACGGCGTTTGGAGATAAAAAGCTCCCCGGTCGAAAAACCGGAGAGCCATTTTTCGGTTAAAGAGCATCCGACTAAGAATCGGTCACTTCATCCTTGAGCCTTGCTGCGTCTTCGTGTCGGCGATTTCTCCGGTTTCCATGCGGCCCTGCGTGGAGGGCATTTGGCCCTTCATGTGAAGCGAGCCGCGGAATTGCCGAACCGCGTCGGTGAGCATCCGGGCTTGGCTTCCATCGGCGCGTTGTTGCAGCGCCGGAAAAGCTTTCTGCTCTTCATCTTCAATGTGTTCGAGCACGGCCTTCTGCAGTTTTTTCGCCGTGGTTTGGAATTCGTCGATATTCCCGGTTTTGATCATCGTGTCGAGCTGGAAGACCAGTACGTCGGCTTCGGCCGTCTCCTGATAAAGGTGTTGCGACTCTGATTTCTTTCCGGCGACCTCGCGTAATGCGGGATAGACAAGGTTCTCTTCGGTCGCGTTGTGGATCGTCAGGGCAGCTTTCAAGCTTTCCAACGTCGCTTGTTGCTGTTGAAACGAATCCGAAGTGAGCGCACTGAGCAGGCTCTTGATGGTCTGGTGATCGTTTACTAGAATTTCAACGGCATCGTTGCCGCGAGTGGGCAATGAATTCATGTCGTTTTGCATTTCGTGGAGACCTCTACATCGGCTTGGGATGCGCTACGGCAATACCCGACGCCCGATACAGCAAAACGGCATTGCACGTTCGCAGTCCGATTGCGGACAAACACTGGAGCTATGGCTCTTTCCGTTTTACGGTCGACAAAGGCAAGCAGACCCGCTGCTTCGATGCCGTTGACGCGCATTTGGTGAGATCGCCGGTCGTTATGACGATGCCGCGGCTTCATCGCATCCAAGCGCGACGATCGTGAGCCACTCGTAGCAAGGCTCCGTCACGTGGGGCTTAAAGTCCTAATGAGGTTTCGTTAACGCTCATTTGGATACGATGGAGTCATGGAGAACGAAGAAACTACACCCTTCGGCGATCTCCCACATGATGTTCCATCTGGGGAGTAAACGACGAAAGCCGTCTCGATAACGAGGCGGTTTTCACTTCCCGGTATTAGGATATCGGGATGACGGCCGGGCCCTTCGTAATGTCCGGCGCTCTTCCGCCATGTTCTTCCACCCAGTGGCACGCGGCGAAATGTCCGCTGCCGTAATCGTTGAACGCCGGCACTTCGACCTTGCAACGCTCGAACGCGACCGGGCAACGCGTGTGGAAGCGGCAGCCCGGCGGCGGTGCCACCGGCGACGGGATGTCGCCTGTCAGGACGATGCGTTCGCGACGCTCTTCCACGCTGGGATCGGGAATCGGAATCGCCGAAAGGAGCGCCTGGGTATACGGGTGCAGCGGATTTTCGTAGAGCGCGTCGCGATCGGCGAGCTCGACGATTTTGCCGACGTACATCACGGCTACGCGGGTCGAGATGTGTCGAACGACCGAGAGGTCGTGCGCGATGAACAAGTACGTCAGTCCGAGCTGTGACTGCAAATCCTCGAGCAGATTGATCACCTGCGCTTGAATCGACACGTCGAGCGCCGAGACCGGTTCGTCACAAACGATGAATTTCGGATCGACCGCCAGGGCGCGCGCGATACCGATGCGCTGGCGCTGGCCGCCGGAAAACTCGTGCGGATAGCGGTTGGCGTGGTACGGCTGTAACCCGACAAGGCGCAGCAGTTCGCGAACGCGATCGCTTGCGGCTTTGCCCCGCGCGATGCCGTGAATCTGCAGCGGCTCGCCGACGATGTCGCCGACGGTCATACGCGGATTCAAACTTGCGAACGGATCTTGAAAAATGATCTGAATTTCCCGGCGCAGCTTGCGGACTTCAGCGTTCGATAGCTTCGTGATTTCTTGGCCACCGAAGAAAATTTCGCCCTGCGTCTCCTTGAGGAGCCGTAAGATCAGCCGCCCAATGGTCGTCTTTCCGGAACCGGATTCACCTACGAGCCCGAGCGTTTCGCCCTGCGAAATGTGAAAGTCGACGCCGTCCACCGCGCGCACGTCGCCGATGTGGCGCGAAAACAGTCCGGCATGAATCGGAAAATACTTGTAGAGGTTGCGAACCTCGACCAGTGCGCCATCCGTTGGGACGTTCGTCATTCGGACGCTCCCGGCGCGATGATGGGCGCGACCGGCGCGTCGACCGGGCGCTGCTCCTTCGCGCGGTCGTCGTAAAGAAAGCAACGCGCCACGTGACCGGCACCAAAATCATACAACGGGACCGGCTCGGAGCAGATCGGCATGCGGTACGCGCAACGCGGCGCGAATGCGCAGCCCGGCGGCATGTTGAGCAAGTTCGGCGGCTGGCCTTTGATCGGCTCGAGCGCGCCTATGCGCATCGTCTAGACGCGGCAGCGAAGAGAGCAATCCTTGCGTGTACGGCATGCGCGGATCTTTGAAGATTTGTTTAGCGCTGCCGTACTCTACCATGTTTCCGCCGTACATCACGAGCACGTTCTTGCACACTTCGGCAACCACACCGAGGTCGTGCGTAATCAGCACGATGGCGGCGCCCGTTTCGCGCTGCATTTCGTTCATCAGCTCGAGAATTTGCGCCTGAATCGTCACGTCGAGGGCCGTGGTGGGTTCGTCGGCGATCAGCAGCTGCGGATTACAAGAAAGCGCCATCGCGATCATTACGCGCTGGCGCATACCACCCGAGAACTGGTGCGGATAGTCGTTAAGGCGGCCCTCCGGCGACGGGATGCGAACCTTCTTCAGCATCTCGATCGCCTTGTCGCGCGCGTCCTTTTTGTTGTAACCCAGGTGAAGCCGTACTGCTTCCGAGATCTGCTGCCCCACGGTTAGCACCGGGTTCAAACTCGTCATCGGATCTTGAAAGATCATCGCGATCTTATGACCGCGAATCTTTCGCATCTCGGCTTCGCTCTTCTTCAAGAGGTCCTCGCCGTTGAAGTAAATGCCGTCGGCCGAAACGGCGGCGTTACGCGCCAGGAGGCGCATTATCGAAAGCGACGTGACGGATTTGCCGGAGCCGGATTCACCGACGATGCCGAGCGTTTCGCCGGCTCCGAGCGCGAAGGACAAACCGCTTACCGCGGTTACGAGACCATCTTCCGTACGAAACGACGTACGGAGATTTTTGACCTCGAGAAGTGGTGCCAACCTTTAGATTCCGGTTATGGAGAGAATGAACGCTGTTACAACAAACGTAACGGCAATGATTCCCGTTAGCCGCTTGAGTTGTTCTTCCGCTCCGAGCCGTCCGCGGTAAGCCGATTCAACCCGGCCGCCGATCGAGCCCGAGAGCCCCTCTTGTTTGGTCGTTTGGAAGGCCAGCAGAACGACTAGCGCGATCGCTGCGAGAATGAAAATCGCCGCGATGCTATGGGTCAGCCAGCCCGCGTGTGCCTGGAACCACGTCAACTGCGTCGCCGGCTGAACCGGGGCAGGTGCTTGGATAACGATAGGAGTTGGATGCGGATTCGGCACAGTGGTAACTTGCACCGCGGGTGCCTGAGTCGCCGCGGCGGCCACTTGGATGGGGTTCAACGAGCTAGTTCTCCTGTCTAAAAATCGCCCGGGATTGTATCACGGGGGTGTCGTTCTCGCCAAGCACGCCGGCGACGCGTTCGGCAATCTTTTGGGGCGTAAGGCCGAAGAGCGCCCGTTGGCCGGGCTGCGAATCGTGCTGCACGAGCACGTCGCCGATACCCACCCGCTCGATCTTGACCGGCCATTGCGCGTCCGACGCGGCCTCTACCACCGCCGATCCGAAGCCGCCTGCGAGAGAATGTTCTTCCAGCGTCAAGATCAACGAATGATCCCGGCTCAGCGCTTCGATTAACGCCGCGTCGACCGGCTTGGCAAAACGGGCGTTCACGACGGTCGGCAAACGGTCCGAACGTCCGAACTCGCCGCTCGCGAGCAAGTCGTAGGCATCGAGCGCGATGTCGACCGTGCTCCCGAGGGCCAAGATCGCCACGCCGCTTCCGCCACGAAGCACTTCTGCTTTCCCTTGCACGATGGGCGCGACGGTATCGCGATGGCGTCCGCCGGAAGATCCGCGCGGATAACGAATCGCTGCCGGCGCATTCAAGCTGAGCGCATGCTCCAGCATCGGCAACATCTCTTCTTCGTTGCGCGGCGCCATGACCGTCATATTCGGAAGCGTGCGCATGTAGGCGATGTCGTAGAGGCCCATATGCGTCGGACCGTCGTCACCAACGAGTCCCGCGCGGTCCATGCAAAACACTACGGGAAGATTTTGCACGCAAACGTCGTGCACGACTTGATCGTACGCGCGTTGCAAGAAGGTCGAGTAGATGGCGCAAACCGGCTTCAGTCCGGTTGCGGCGGCACCGGCGGCAAAGCATACCGCGTGCGCTTCGGCGATCCCGACGTCAAAAAACCGCTCGGGGAACTTCTTGGCGAATTTCGAGAGTTTCGTACCGTCCGGCATTGCCGCGGTTATGCCGATCACACGCTTGTCTTTTTCGGCGACGGTATTTAACGCTTCAGCAAAAACGTCGGAGTACGTCGGGCGCGCATCCGGCTTTACCTCGAGCTTGCCGTTTTCGACGTCGAAAGCACCGCCACGCCGTGGAACGTGCGGGAATCGCGCTCGGCCGGCTCATAACCCTTGCCCTTCTTCGTGCGAACGTGTAAGAGTACGGGGCCGTCCAGCGCCTTCGCCGTTTCCAACGCGTCGATCATGACGTCGAGGTTGTGACCGTCGAACGGACCCATGTAGCGGAATCCGAGCTCTTCGAAAATGACGGCCGTCTTTTCGGTTGGCGATACAAAGCGCATTGCCGCCATCTCGGCGCTGGCAAAAGCCTTGCGCGCCGCGCCGCCGAGCGGCATGTGATGGAACACGTCTTTCGCGCGTTCGCGGACGAAATTCGCAAGCGGCTTACTGCGTAATACCGAAAGATACGACGCAATGGAGCCGACGTTGGGCGCGATCGACATTTCGTTGTCGTTGAGAATGACGATGAAGTTGCTGTGCAGCTGTCCGGCGTTATTGAGCGCCTCGTATGCAAGCCCGCCTGTGAGCGCGCCGTCGCCGAGAACGGCAACGACCGTTTCCTCGCGTCCGGCCAGATCGCGTGCAATTGCCATGCCGAGCGCTGAAGAGACGCTCGTGGAAGCGTGTCCGGCCCCAAACATGTCGTATTCCGACTCGCTCCGCATCGCGAAGCCCGAAATGCCGCCGCCTTTGCGCAACGTGTGAAAGCGGTCGCGCCGGCCCGTCAAAATTTTATGGACGTAGGCCTGATGGCTCACGTCCCACACCAGCTTGTCGCTCGGTAGATCGAGGATACGGTGCAACGCAATCGTAAGCTCGACAACGCCCAAGTTCGGAGCCAAGTGTCCGCCGTTGCGCGAACACGTGACGACCAGCATATCGCGAATCTCGCGAGCGAGAACGTCGAGTTCTTCGCGCGAGAGGGCCTTCACATCGGCGGGGGAGTTCACTCTTTCGATGACCATGGAAGCGCACCTTATTCGCTGCTTGGTCCGTCATGCCCGCTCGGGGGCGCGCTTGCAAGGGCAACCCTTTCCGTTCGGGGTGGAACGCTCGCGCTGCTCCGGCTGTTTTGGGCGCCATGAAGGTTTTGGTAATTGGTTCTACCGGCTATATCGGACGCGCCGTTTCCGAAGAGCTTTTGCGACGCGGCCATGACGTTACGGGAACGGTTCGAAGCGCGAGCAGCGGTCAACCGCCTTCGGCCGTTCGTCCCGTTCACGCAGACGTTTCCGATCCTGCATCGCTGATATCCGCCGCCGCCGCGGCCGACGCCGTCGTTTATGCGGTAGCATTCAGCGGCGAAAACGCTTTTGCCGCCGAATCGGCCGCATTGAATGCGCTTGTAAAGGTCCTCGCGCCCCGGCAAGCGCGTCTGCTTTACACGAGCGGCGTTTGGCTTTACGGCAACACTTATCCGCACGTCGCAAATGAATCGTCGCCCGAGGCGCCGCCGCCGATCGTTGCAAACCGGCCGGCGCTCGAAAAGATCGTCTTCGATGCGACTCGTGAAGGGTTGCACGGAATCGTCGTACGTCCCGGCGACGTCTTCGGGCGTGGCGGCGGAATGCCGGCTATGTGGGTTCAATCGGCGCGCGATGATGGCGCTGCCCGCATCATTGGTGACGGCGCAAACCACTGGCCGATGATTCACGTCGAGGATTTGGCGGCGTTTTACGCGCAGGCGCTCGAACACGCGGCCCCCGGATCCGCGTATATTGCCGTCGATGATTCGCAATTCACCGTGCAAGCCATGGCGGAAGCAGCGAGCCGCGGCGCAGGAAAACACGGCGCCGTAACTCATGTGCCGGTTGAGGAAGCGCGTAAAACACTGGGGATTTTCGCCGATGCGCTTGCGCTGGATCAGTTGGCGACGGCCGCGAAAGCACGCGTGGATCTCCAGTGGCTGCCTAAGGCGCCGTCGGCTCTCGAAGATCTGGAGCACGGCTCGTACGCAGCCGCGCCCCACTGAGCGGGCGCATGTTAAGCGCTCGTTATTTTGGATGTAAGGATCGGGGAAGGAAGCGTTGCGTCCCCCACGGCAAGATACGCGTTGCATGCACGATCCAATCATCGAGATCGCGCCAACCAAGAACCGCCGTGCATGGCGCGATCTGGCGCGCATCTTATCGACGGTCTTTAATCCGTTTCTGACGGCACTCGCGCTCTTCATCATTCTCGCACATGCGACGGCTCGAAATACCGTGGATTTTTGGTGGCTGCTGCTCCTTTCGACGTTTTTCACGTCGCTCGGCCCGATGCTCTACGTCTTTTGGCTCTACGGGACCGACCGCATCTCGGATCTCGATATGTCGGTGCGGCATGAACGGGAGGCAGTCTTCGGAGCGTTTGTCGTCTTTTATTTACTGGGAACGATTGGGATGTGGATTGCACATGCTCCCCGGTTGATGATCGCATCGCTCGCCGCGTACACCGTCTCCACCCTCGTCGTTCAGTACATCACGCGGTATTGGAAAATAAGCACGCATGCGCTCGGCATCACGGCGCCGCTCGTCGTGCTGACGCTGCTCTACGGCAACGTGACCCTGCCGTTTCTCGTGTTGATTCCAATGGTCGGCTGGGCGCGGGTTTACTTGAAAGCCCACACGGTGATGCAGGTTATTGCCGGCGCGTTGCTTGGCACCGGGTCCACGATTCTCTTCTTCCACGTGTTCCACGTCAAGGAGATCCTGTCGCTCTAGCGGCGTCACGATGACCGCCGAAGAGGAGCAAGAGGTCGTCGAGGCCTCCAAGCAGTCTTTCATTTCGGGCATCGTCTCGGCCGCTGCGGATAACGATCCAACCACAGTCGCGACGCTCGCCATCGCGGGCGCTTCCATCGTCTACGGACTCGAATGGCTGCTGGTGCTCATCGTGCCGATGTTCACCATCGTGCAAGCGATCGGCACGAAAGTCGCGGCGGTGGCCCGCGAAGGCATGCAGTCGTCGATCCGCCGGCGCTACGGTCCATTTGTTGCCGCAATTTCGCTCTTATGCATCGGCGCCGTCAATTTAATTACGTATTCCGCGGATTTGAGCGCCGGTGCCGCGGCCATGCATCTCGTAACGGGCACCGACTATAAATGGTGGCTCGTGCCGATCTCGCTTGTCGTCGGACTCTTGCTTTCATTCGGAACGATGGACAAGATTCGGCGAGTGCTGATCGTTCTGCCGCTCGCGTTCGTCGCCTACATAGCTACGGCGTTTCTGGCTCATCCGAACTGGCATGAAGTTGCGGCCGGCTTCGTTCCGCATTTCTCCGGCAGCAAGCTCTACGTGTCGACCATCGTCGCCCTCATCGGAACCACCCTGACGGTGTATTCCTACTATTGGCAAACGATCGAAGTAGCGGCCGAAGCGCCTCCACAGATTGCAATCGCGGCGGTGCAGGTCTCCGCGCTCCCGGGAACGCTTTTGACGGGCGCCGTCTTGTGGTTCATCATGATCGGTACGGCTGCGACCCTCGGCGTGCATCACCATCAGGTGCAAACCGCGCAAGATGCCGCGCAAGCCCTTACACCGGTTGCGGGAAAGTGGGCGTCGATCGTTTTTGGAATCGGGCTGCTCGGCTCGGCACTGCTCGCGCTGCCGGTTATCGCGGCAGGCACCGCAAACGCCGTTGCTTCGACGTTTCGTTGGAGCGGCTCGCTCGACAAACAGCCGCTGAAAGCGCGGCGTTATTACGCGACGCTTTTCATCGCCATGGCCACCGGCACGGCGATAACGTTCGTTGGAATCGAACCAATTTCGCTGCTGTTCTCGGCATCGATCGCGGCAGGCTTCGCCACGCCGATCACCCTCGTACTTTTGCTGATGCTCGGCCGGGACAAAACGCTGATGGGCGACAACCGCGTCCGTCCGGCTCTCACATGGGCCGGCTGGGTCGTTACCGGAATCGTCACCCTCTCGGCCATCGCCTTCATTCGCTGGCATTGAAGCATCGAACGGCGAACACCGCGTAGATGTCCCAAGCACTTCTTCTTTTCGCGGCCGTCGTGGCGGTCGGCGTGCTGCATACCATGGTCCCCGATCACTGGGTCCCTATCGCTCTAATCGCGCGTCAGCGTGGCTGGACCAAGGTGCAAACGGCGCGCGCTGCAGCAGGTGCGGGCATCGGCCACACCCTTTCGACCCTCGCGATCGGCGTGCTGGTTTGGATTGCAGGCGCTGCATTTGCGGCGCGATTCGGGCACGCGGTTTCCATTGCTTCGAGCTTTGCGCTCATCGGCTTCGGCGGATGGATTGCAATCTCGTCTTGGCGCGAAATGCAACCTGGACACGACCATCCGCATGACGCGCCGCCCGTGAATCAAGAGCGCACGGCGTTGCTGTTGATCCTTGGATCGTCTCCGATGGTCGAAGGCATTCCGGCATTTTTCGCCGCATCGAAGCTCGGCGCGGGCGTTCTTGCCGTCATGGCGTTGCTTTTCGCTGCAAGCACGATTTTAACGTACGCCGTCCTTTGCGTGTACTCGAGCGAGGCACTTTCGCGCCTGTCGTTTGGAAAGCTGGAACGCTACGGCGAAGTTCTGAGCGGAGCGCTCATTGCCGTCGTCGGCATCGTTTTTCTCGTTTGGCCGATCGAATAACGAAGCTGCTTAGTCGCCGCCACCCGCGGCGGGCAGCAGTTCGAATGCGCCGGTAGCCGCGACTTTCTCGCCGCGCCGAACGCCGGTGACTTCAGCCATTCTATCGTTCTCGAAAGTAACGCGAACGTCTCGTTCCTGGAACTTCGCATTGCCGTCTTTATCTTTGCCCTCGACAAAAACCAGCGTCTTGCCGGTAGCAGGATCGGCGATCACGGCACTTTTCGGTACGAGCAAACCCCGATCGTGCGCCACGACGATCTGCGCGTCGAGCGCGCTGCCCGCTAGGACCGACGGCACGGCGGCATTGACCAAAACTTGCGCGCTTTGCGTGGTCGGATCGACCGCGCCGGCAACGCCCGCAACGCGTCCGTCGATCCGCTCTCCGGTGTTTGGAACGCTCAAGCGCACGTCGTCGCCCGCATGTACGCGGGCGGCGTCGCTGCCGGCGACCTGCAATGCCACTTGCGAATTCGAGCCGGGAGCTATGGCAACGACGGCGACGGTGGGGTCGACCGACTCGCCGGCGAGATGATAAACCGCAGTCACGACGCCCTCGATCGGCGAACGCAACGTGGCATTTGAGAGATCGCGCTGTGCAAGCGCGGATTTCGCTTGAGCGCTCGTGCTCGACGCGCGCGCGGCCTCAAGCGATGCTTTCGCCGTTTGCGCATCGGCGCGGTCAGCTGCGACTTGCGCCTCTGCCGCTTCAATATCTTTGCGCGCCGTGACTCCGGCGCTATAGAGCCGTTGCGCGCGAGCTACGGCGGCTTCGTCGACCGCGAGCCTCGTGGACGTCCGGTCCACCGCCGCGGCATTGGCCTGCGCCGCGGCTGCTTGCGCGTCCGCGTTCGCCTGTTGCGCATTCAAGGCCAACGGCTGCGCGTCAAGCGATGCCAGCGCCTCTCCGGCGCTGACGCGGTCGCCCATGTGAACGCTTACGTTTCCAATGCGGCCTGCCGTTGCAAACGCCAACTTCGTTTCCGACGCGGCCGCAGATCCGACGCGTCCCACCGCAGGTACTGTGACGGCAATCGCGCCGAAGGTAACCGGCGCGGTGGCAACCTGCGGGGGCTGCGCTTGCGCGGTATCGCCCGAAGTCTTGGACGCGCATGCTGAAAGCGCTAAGGCGGCGGCGCATGCTGTAACTCTGCGAAGGTTCATTGCTACGGTTGTGCTCCGACGGCGAGATTAAAAGATTCCGATGCCTCATACATCGCGGCCCGCGCCGTCACTTCTTGAACGGCTGCCTGCGCGTAGGTCCGGCGCGCATCCGCAAGATCGAGGCTCGAGGACGCGCCGTTGCGATACCCGATTTCCGCAGCCTGGATTTCTTGCACTGCCTCGGCACGCGCGACGCCGGCGCTTTGCAATGCCTCCCGGCTCGCGCGAAGGTTTTCGTAAGCTGTGCCCACCTCATTTACCACCGTACGTGTTACGGCGTCCACGCGCGCACGCGACTGCTCGAGCCGTGCTTCTTCGGCGCGAACTTTATCGGCATTCGCGCCGGAGATGGGCACGTCAAGCGTGACGTTCGCGCTTGGGCCCTTCACGTTTATGCCGGAATCTTGGCCCGCCGTGTAGCCGGCCTGCGCGGTAATTCCGGGCAGCGCGCCCCGGTGCGCGGCGCGAACCGCCGCTTCTTCCGCGTGGACTTCGGCCCGCGCGGCAGCAACTTCCGGACGTGCTGCAATCGCTGCATTGATTGCGTCTTGCTTGGTTCCGGCATAGGAGCGGCCGCCGTTCGCCAGCGGTTCTAACGACACGTCGTTTGCGGCGACGCCGAGTTCATTTCCAAGCGTTGTTGCGGCATTGATTTCGTCAGCGCGAGCCTGCGAAAGCTCCGCGCGCGCTTGCGCAAGCGCGACATCGCTGCGTACTACGTCCAGCCGGGGCGCGTCGCCCGCTTTATAACGCACTTTGGCTGCCGATTCGTCGGCTTGCGCTGATGCGACGATTGCTTCGCGTAGCCGGCGCACTTCACTCGTTCGCTGGACGTCGACGTACAAGCCGATCGTCTTCACGCGCTCGCTGCGTTCCGCGTCGAAAGCCAGCGCCGCCGCGTTTCGAACGTCGAACGCTGCCTGCGCGACAAGGGGGTTGCGCGCCGCGATATCGCCTAGTGCAATCTGCGCACCGACGGTGGTCAGCCGCTGCGTGATCGTCCCGGTCGCGCCGCCTTGGGGCACCTGAGCGTAGTTCACGATGGCGTGGGGAGCGCCGCCGCTCTTGACGACGCCCAGCAACGCTTGCATCTCCGTAACCTTGGCCCTAGCCTCGATGACCGCCGGCGAGTGTGCGACCGCTGCCCTTTCGGCATCGAAGAGCGACAACGACGCTAGAATCATTGCGATCACGCGCGGCTCTCCCGTCCGGCGAACCCGGCGTATAACACGGGAATAGCGATAAGCGTGAAGGCCGTCGCGGTAGAAAGGCCGCCGATGACCGCGATTGCAAGCGGCTTCTCCATCTCGGCGCCGGAGCCGAGCCCGAGTGCGAGCGGAAGCAGACCGCCGATCGCGGCGAACGTGGTCATCACGATGGGGCGCAAACGCAGGCGGCCCGCGGCAACGAGAGCCTCCTCGACGCTCGCGCCTTCGGTGCGTCGACGGTTTGCTACGTCGATCAACAAGATGCCGTTCTTGACGATCAATCCGACAAGCAACAGCAAGCCCATGAAGGACGAAACGTTAAACGGCGTCCGTGTCAGGACCAGTCCGAGCGCGACCCCGATCAGCGCAAGCGGAATGGCCGTAAGAATTACCAGCGGCAGCCGGTACGACCGGAACGTCGCAACCATCACAAAGAACACGAGAGCGATCGCGATGCCGATCACCGTTGCAAATTCACGAAACGACGATTGTTGCGCCTCGTACTGGCCGCCGATCGACCACGTATACCCGGGCGGCAGTGGCGCCTGTTCATCGCTCCACGGATCTCGTCGATGACGGCGGAAAGACTCTTCCCGCTATAGTTTGCGGTTACGATGTCGATTCGCGCGCCATTCTGCTCGACAATGTCGGACGACGCGCGATCGTTCGACGTGCTCGCAAGCGAATTTAGAGGCATTGCGCCGGCGCCCGTCGGCAGAAGCCGCCGGTCGAGCGGCGCGGATGCATCGCCCACGACCACACGAACGGGAACGAGCTGCGTTCCACCCGAGACCTGCGTTGCCACGTTTCCGAGCGTCGCCGCTCCGAGCGCATCGGCAATGTCGGTAACGCCCATTCCAAGCGCTGCGAGGCGCGAGCCGTTCGGGGCAATTCGTATCGCGGGATCGTCATAGTTCACACCGGAATATACGTCGGTCACGCCTTGCAGTCTGCCAAGGCGATCGGCGACGTCTTTGGCCGAAGCGATTAGCGTCGATTGGTCCGGCCCGTTCAACGTAAGCTCGATCGGCGAAGGTGCGCCGGACATGTCGTTGATCATATCTTCCAAAATTTGATGGAAGTCCAGCTCAGCAGCGGGAACCGCGCCCTGCATGGTGTCACGCATACGACCGCTTACGTCGTCGTAACCGGCGCGCTGGTTCTTAGGCTTGAGCGTTACGCGAATGGTCCCCGTACGCGGCGGCGTCGGCGAGAAGCCGTTGGTGTCGATCCCGGTAAAGCGCCCAACCGACGCGACGGCGGGGTCGGAAAGCGCCACTTTTTCCAATTGCGTCCCGGCAGCGTCGCTCTCTTCAAGCGTCGTGCCGACCGGCATCCGATAGCCGATTTCGAATTGACCTTCGTCCAGTGAAGGCAAAAAATCGCTTGGAAGATGCGTGAGAAGCAACACCGTAACGACAAGCACGACCGCGGATGCAACGTAAACGGCCGTGCGATGCGCCAATGCCCATCTCAACAATGGCTCGTACCGCGCGAGAATGGCGCCGGTAAATCCGCCGTTGTCATGGGGCTCGGCCGCTGGTTTAACCAGGACCGAAGCGACGATTGGCGTCACGAAGATCGCCAGCAACAACGACACGACGAGCGACGCCGCTAGCGTAATGGCTAAGGCTCGAAAGAAGAAACCGGACACCCCTGAAAGTAAAGCGAGTGGAACGAACACGACAACGGTCGTGATCGTCGAGGCGGTCATCGGCGCGATCAACTCACGCATAGCCTCCGGGACGACGCGCCGCGAAGCTTGCCGGGCGCTTTCACCGCTCGCGCGCGGGCGCTCGTGAAGGTGACGCGCGACATTTTCTATCACGACAATCGCATCGTCGATGATCAGACCCACGGCAACCGCCAAGCCGCCGACGCTCATCAAATTCAGAGTTTGGCCGAAACGGCCGATCGCGAAGATCACCGTCGCAACGGCGATCGGGATGATCAGAGCGGCGATGAGCGTCATGCGCAAATTGCGCAAGAACAGTAAGATGACGAGGATGGCCAGAACCGCGCCGATGCCGATTGCGTCGCGAAGACTCTTCTGCGAATCGCGCACTAACGTCGTTTGATCCCAATACTTGTGCACGGCAATGCCACCCGGGAGACGCGGCGCAAATTGCGCCATGCGCGCGTCAACCGCGTCGGCCATCTTCACCGCATCCGCGCCCGGCAGCGCAAAGAAATTTATCGCAACGGCGTGGTTGGCGTCGAACGACATCTGGTCCGTAAGCGGCGCCACGCCCAGCTTGACGCTTCCGAGCGCGCGCAACGGCACCGAGTCATGTGCGCCGAGCGGAATCGCGACTTCGCCTAGGGCCTGCGCCGACGTCAGTCGCGAATCGACGACAATGATATTCCGCTGGGCATAGGAATTGACGATGCCGGGCGATACCACGGTGTTGGCTTCGCCCAAAGCTTTCGTTACGTCGGCCGCGCTCAACCCGCGCGTCGACAAGGCGCCGGCGTCGAGTTGGACGGCATACTCACGCTGCGGTCCGCCAACGACAAGCATCCGCGCGAGGCCCGGGATGCCGTAAAATTGCGGCACGAGATTCTGCGCGAGCATTTCATGGACAACCGTTTGGGAGAGTTCGCTCGAAACGAACGCATAGGACAGAATCGGTTCGCTATTCGGATTGATGATCGTGGCATCAACGTTAGTGCCGGCCGGAAGCCCTGCGCGCGCGCTCGAGATGCCCTGGAAAACTTGCTGAAGATCGGTATTAACGTCGGTATGCGGATCGAACTCGACGATCAGCTCCGCGTTGCCTTGCGCGGAAGTCGAGCGAACGCGCGTCACCGAGGGCAAGCCGGTGAATGCGCGCTCCAACGGCTGGGCGACCGCAATGCGAACGCGGTCCGGCGGTAAATCACCCGCACCGGCAACCACGTCCACCCGGGCGAAGCTCATCGTCGGGAAAATCGAAGCTGGAATAGCCGTGTACGCCCATGCTCCCAGCACGGTCAACACGACCACGAGAAAAATTATGCTTCGCTCGTGCCGCAGCGGCACGCGTTCGAGATGCAGGATCGGCCCTTTCTACTTTCGTCCGTCGCCTAGCGGCTCACGAGGTCAATTCTCGCACGCCTGCATGACGCCACTATGAACTCTAACCCGCTCGGCCTCTTCAGGGCGGCGAAGGGAAATGCAAGGACACGCAAGCGCCGCCGGTGGTGTTGTTTCCGAGGCGAAGTTCGCCGCCGTTCGCTTCGACAATCGCGCGGGCGATGGCGAGGCCGAGGCCGGTGCCTCCGCGAGGACGGGCACCGTCTGCGCGCCAGAAGCGCTGCGTTGCCTGCGATAGAGCCTCATCCGAAAAACCGCGACCATCATCGCGCACAACGACCGACGTACCCGCTGCTTCGGACTCGATCCCAATGCGGACGGTGCCGTTCGCCGGAGCGAACGCGATTGCGTTATGCACTACCGCAAGCAACGCGCGTTCAACCCCGAGCGGATCCACGAGGACTTCCTCATGGGCGTCCTCGGAAACGATCGTAACGTGCTTCACCTCTGCGGCGACACGGCACCGGTCCACAACGTCTTGTGCGAGCATGGCAATGTCAACCGGGCGGCGATCCACCGCATCGGCTTCCGCCCGAGCAGCCGCGAGCAAATCGTCGATGAGCGTTTCCAGTCGTTGGACTTCATGCAACACGCCTTGGAAGGCGCGCCGGTACTCTTCCGTGGTGCGATCCCGGCGCAATGCGAGCTCCGCTTCCGCTCGAACGACGGCAAGCGGCGCGCGTAGTTCGTGCGATGCGTCGCCTGTGAACTGCCGTTCGCGCGTAAACGCCGATTCCAGCCGGTGAAGCATCCGATCGAAAGATGCCGCTAAACGGGCGAGTTCCGCAATGCCGAGGACGCCGATTCGCAACGAAAGATCGCGTCCTTCGATCCGTTCCATCAGGGACGCGACGCGATCGATGGGAGCAACGACCGTGTCGGCAACGCGATACGCGACGAGCGCTCCCGTCGCGAGCACCAGCGCTCCAACGGCAAACGAAATGAGCATGGCAATGCGGTCCATCTGGTCGATCCACTCGTCGGATCGCCAGGCGAGGACTCGTCCGGCAAATTGGCCGTGGCGTACGATGCTCGCGACGGCAATGCGCGTATCTTTGTCTGAATGAAAATCGACCGGCGCATCGCCCGCGAGCGTCTTCCCCCGTGAATCGACGATAGCGGCGCGCGCCGACGCGCGTAGCGTCGCGATCTCTTGCAAGTCGCCGGCATCCGGCTGCGGCTCGTTGTGGCGCACGTCGATTGCGGCCGCAATTGCTCGCGCAGTCGTGTTCAGATTCGAATCCAATGACGAATGTAACGTGCGGTCGATGGCGATAATGGAAAGCGCCGCAAAGAGCGCCAGCGCGACGGCAAGCGTCCCGACGACCGCGATGATGAAGCGCGCCCGGATGCTCACGTCGCCGGCTCGAGGCGATAACCGATACCGCGCACGGTTTGCAACACCGCTGCTTCGCCGCCTTCGCCCAGCTTTAATCGCAAGCGGCGTGCATAGACGTCCAAGACGTTCGATGCTATTTCGGACTGGCGATCCCACAACCGGTCTTCTAACGCACGCCGGGTGACGATCTGCCCCGCGTTACGCATGAGGATCTCGAGGAATTCGCTTTCCTTTGCGGTCAGCGGCAGCACACGCCCGTTGCGCATTGCCGTGCGCGTTCCGGAATTGAACTCGATATCTCCGACACGCAAAATGCTATCGGTGTAAGACGGCGGCCGGCGAACAATGGAACGCAAACGCGCTTCCAGTTCTCCGAACGCGAACGGTTTACGGAGGTAATCGTCGGCACCGGCATCCAGTCCGGCGATCACGTCTTCCACCGCATCGCGCGCCGTAAGAACCAGGGCCGGAACCGTTATGCCGCCGGCACGTAAACGCTGCAAAATCGAAAGGCCGTCTTCCCCGGGCAGATTCAAATCAAGAATCAAGGCGTCGTACGGAGTCATTCTCACGTAGGCTTCAGCCTGCGAACCATCCGGCAAGGCATCCACGACGTTGCCCTCTTCGCTGAGCCCTCGTTGGATGAGCTCGCGCAGGGGACCATCGTCTTCAACGATCAGAATTCGCAAACGACGGACCCCACGCGCGTCATGACTTACTTGTGGTATGTAAAGGCTTGAACGTGCGCGCCCGACGGATCGCTCCAAACGGCCCAAATATTTCCAGTCTTCGGATCGATTGCGCCGGTATGCATGCCTTTGGAGACGGCGAGCTGCGCTAACATCTGCGGCGCGTGCGTTCCATCGTAGGAAAACAGCGTGATTCCGCCGCCAAAACACGCAAGCATGCTATGTTGCGGATCGTAATCGCATTGATCGACGCGTCCGGGATACGCCGCCGTTGCGAGTTGTTTTCCGTCGGTCGAATACACCGACATTTTGCCGTTTTCGCCGGCAGCGAAGAGCGAGTTGCTTGCCGCATCCAGTTGTAGCGGATGGTTGTTCGTGAGCTCCGGGGTCTTGATCGTTCGGGTAACGTCGAGCTTCACCGGATCGATCACGGCGATTTCTGAATCCGAGGCGATGTTCTGGTACACTTCGTGCGTTTTGGGATCGATCTGCAGATACTCGGGTTTGTGTCCCGGAATGTTGATCGCTTTGATAAGCTTGAACGTTTTCGCGTCTACCACGAAGATTCGCGTGCCGTCGTCTTCGTCGCCGTAGATGTGGCCGTTGGACGGATCGAACATGAGCGCGTCCACCGGACCGTCGACAGCAATACGATGCACTTCTTTCATGGCGACGGGATCGACTTCGGAAATTGCTTTGTCGTCGCCGTCGCCGGTGAAGACGTGGCCGTTCGCGGGATTGACGGCGTTGCCGGCCATTGCGCCGACCTTCACTTCACCAAGCACCTTGCCGGTGTCGGCATTAACGATTAGCAGCGAACTCGCGCCTCCGTGAGCGGCGTACACTCGACGGTTTACGGCGTCGACGTTGACGTAATCGAAACCGCCCTTCGACTCGAGCGTCTGGGGCGGCATGGCGGGAAGAATCGGCACGGCATCTCCTCTATGATGACGGATATCTTCGAGCTAACCACGCCTACATGAACTGGAGGTGACTTAACTCGAAAGGGGGACTTCCGTAAGCTTAGCCACATTTTCGCGAAAGAGTTCGGAATCGCCGTTCGTAACGTATTCGGTGGTGCCGGTCTCGACCGTCTTTCCCGCGGCTTCAAAGAGCGCGGCCACTCGCTCGGCTTGGACGAAGGCCGGGTCGATGCGAATGACCGACGGCCCGAGTACCGCCGCAAAATGTTCGTCGAGCAGCGGATAGTGCGTGCAGGCGAGGACGACGGCGTCCAAGTTTGCCGGTAAGCCGGCGCACGCGTCCGCCACGGCGATCCGCGCTTCTTCATCTCGGCTCTTCCCCGCTTCGACGAGGGGAACGAGCGCGGGTGCGGCTACTTCGGTGACTTCGCTTCCGGGGATGGTCGCGCCGATACGCCGGGCGTAGACGCCGGACCGCACGGTGGCGGCCGTTGCCACTACGCCGATGCGCCTCGCGCCCGAAGCCTGAACGGCGTGCGTGGCCGACTCGATGAGATCGAACACCACGGCCTTCGTATCGGGCCAGCCATAGAGATCCGCAATGGCACACGAAGTATTGCAGCCCATGACGATGGCGCGGGGCTGGCGCGCATCGAGCCACTCGAGGTTCGCGTGCAACAGCCGGTGCAAATCTTCCGGCGTGCGATCGCCGTACGGCACGTGCGCTTGATCCGCGAAGAACAGTACGTCTACCAGCGGCAAACGCTCGCGCACCCGGCGGACGACGCTTAGTCCGCCGAGGCCCGAATCAAAAACCCCGATCATTGGCCGGCGCCGCTCGGAACCGGATTGCTTTGCGCGTAGCGGTCGATACCGTCGGCGATACCCTGGGCCAACTTTTGGCGCCAATCCGACGTGACGAGACGATCGTAGTCCGACGGATTGGAAAGAAACGCCGTCTCGATCAGGATCGCCGGCATCGGCGAATGCAAAGTAACGTAGAGTTTGCTTTTTACCGTGCCGTCGTCTTTCGTGCCGAGCAATCCCGGAAGTTGCCGCTCGACGGTTTGCGCCAACGGCACGTCCATCGGCTTGGAGTAGTACGTCGTGGTGCCGCTCGGCCCGCTGTTGATGAAGCTGTTTACGTGAATGCTCACGAACATTCGGGCGCCGGCATTCGCCGCAACGTTTACGCGCGCTTGAAGTTCGTCACGTGCCGAATCGTTGGGCGCATACACGTCCACGTCGGTCGTGCGCGTCATCCGCACTTGCCAACCGCGCGCCACGAGAATGTCGCGCAAGCGCTTAGCCATGTCGAGCGTAAGATCGGCTTCAGCGGTGCCGTTGCGAATCGCGCCGCGATCGCTTCCGCCGTGGCCCGGATCGATGACGATGAGCTTTGGATTCGTCGGCACGTAGGAACTACGCGGAGCGAATTTCCAATCGCCGCTCGCCTCCGATTGATTTTGCCCGTACTGATCGGCCGGAACCGGCGTTACGAGGGTCTGCGGCGGTTCGTTGACGGCGACGACGCTGCCCGTGCTGCCGCTTCCGGAGCGTTGCACGTCTGCCACTTCGTCCCGGCCGACGGTAATCGTAAGGCCCGTAGCCGACGGCGAAACGGTGAGGTTTTTCGTCCCCGAAAGGGAGAGCGCAATGCGAACCGTCTGCGCGTCGTTCTGACGTACGCGCATGGAGACGAGTGGATCGGACTCCGTTTCATCGCGAGCCGGGCCTTGCAGCGACGCACCTTTGATGTCGATCCAGAACCGGTTATCCGGTTCGCGCAAGCGGTGCCATTCAAATGTCGCGTTTCCATTAACGGCAATTGTGACCGTTGCGCCGTCGCTCGCAGGCGCGACGCTGACGTTAGTGACCGTCGCGCCGCTTTGCGCCGGCGTGTCGGTCGCGAGCGGCGAGGCTTGGGGACTCGTTTCGGGTGACGCGGGCGCGGGCGTCTCGGTTTGCTGTTGCTGCGGCTGTGTTGCCGGAGCGGCTGCAACCAATGGCGGCGCACCCCCGCTGCCGCCGAATGCGACTTCGAAATCACCGTTGTTGCTGCGCGGCGCGTCGTGACGCGCGCCTGCCTCCAGCAGCACCGTCACAAAGGTCTTCGGATCGCGCGCGCTTCCGGTGGCGTTGACTTCCAGCGCGCGAATGCCGCCGGCGTTCACCGAACGGTTGCGGTTGAGCGTCGAGCCGACGCCGTCGAATTCGTACACGACCTTATCGCCCGCGTCGCTCACGACGCGCGGATGCAGCGGCGCGCCGCCGCGCGCAACAAGCACGGCCTCGGAACCGCCGCCTTGCACGTCGATCGATGCGAGTTGCGGTTGGAGAACCGTCGCATTGCCGTCGCGCTTGGGCGCCAGATAAAGCGCTCCAAGTAACTCGTTCAAGGGTAAGAAAACTTCGTCGTTCGTCCCAACGTACGGCGCTTGGCTTGCCTGCGCCGAAAGGGGCCCGACGTCGTAGCGAGTGTCGCCAACGGAGAAGTTCACGACGATGGGCTCGGCGGTAGTGATCAATACGTACCGTTCGCCCGGGTGCCAGGTGACGACGGCTCCGATTTCACGAAGAAGCGCGCGCAAGCCGGGATCGTTGATGCCGACCATCGTCGAGCCGGCGCTCTGGGAGAGATGGCTGAAAGCGAGCGGCTGATTATGGTAGAGGAACGTCGCGCCGTCCGCGCGCGCCGGAACCGGCGAGAGCTGGAGCGCGACCAGGAGCGCTAGAGCGCTACCAATCCGAGCGGCGAAGCGGCGTGTCCAGTTCAAGGTGTCCCCCCGGGAGAGTTTGGAGCTTATGGCCCGCAATCGTAACTTGCACGGCGTCGACGTCCGGGATGCCCGTGAGCGTGTAGACGAGTCCCTTGAACTCGCCGTTTTCGCCGAACGACCCGCCGCCCTGATTAGTTACTTCATTAGATAAATCGACCGTTGCGACCGTTCCGTTAACGGTTACGCCGTTCACCCGGGTTCCCGCCGGGAAACGGACCGCTTGAACGTCCGACGGCGGACCGGCCACAGCCTGAACCGCCGCGATGGTAGCCTCGTTGTGAATGTGCTCCGGCCCCGACTCGCCGGTCTGCTGCGGACGCATGGAAACCGTCCACGTGCCGAGCGAACGGCCGTCGACCTTCGTGTAGTAGACAACGAGATGTGCTGCCGGCGCCGGTTGGCGATGGCTGAAATAGAACCATGATGCCCCGGCGACGACGATAAGGAGAACGACGAGAAGCAGTACTCTTCCGGCTTTCATCGCCTAGACTTTTCCAGCCATGTGCAAGCCGAGCCAGAACGTTACGAACACGAGCACGAACCCTACGATCGAAAGGATCAACGCCGTGCGCGCTCCGCCGGCGCGTTTGCCGTAACGCATCGACATCCCGTAAGCGCCCAGCACGAGCAACGCCGAAAGCACGTGCAGCCACAGATTCGGCGGCATCGGTACGTGATTCGCGCCCATAACCCCGGCGAGGACGAGCCCGAGTAAAAATTGCAGCGCCGCGACGGCGTTGACCACGCGGCGGCCCAGGTCGTTCCAGCTAAAAACTAGTGCGCAAAGCACGACTAAAAATGCGACTACAAGGTGAATCTCAAGAAGCGCGCCCATACAAGGATAATTCTGCGGCTTTGCATGCCGCGCGTCCTTCCTGGGTACGCGCATTTCAGAGAGGAGAACTTCGTTGTCGGCCCTTTCGACCGAACGCGTTTCACTCGAAGTTTCCGACGGTTCGGTGATGAACGCCTACGTTTCACGCCCATCCGCGGTGATCAGTGGACCTGGAATTCTCGTGTTTCAAGAAGCTTTCGGAGTCAACGCGCACATTCGCGACGTCGCCGATCGTTTTGGCAATCTGGGTTTCACGGCGATCGCTCCTGAACTTTTCCATCGCACCGCCCCTTCAGGATTCGAAGGTTCGTACACCGATTTCGCGGGCGTTCGCGAGCACATCGGAGCGCTTAAGCGCGAAGGCATCGTTGCCGACGTCGAGGCTGCGCATCGCTGGCTGCGGCAAGAGCCGCGCGTTGAGCCGACGCGCATCGCGGCAGTCGGCTTCTGCATGGGTGGCCGGGTCGCATTTATTGCGAATACGTGCGTCAGTCTGACCGCCGCAATTTCGTTTTATGGAGGCGGCATCGCGCCCGACCTTCTTCCGCTCGCAGGGGGGCAGCGGGCACCGCTCTTGATGTTTTGGGGCGGCTTGGATGCACACATCCCTCCGGAGCAGCGGCGCTCCGTCGCCGACGCCCTCAGCGCTGCCGGAAAGACGCACGAACAAGTCGAGTTTTCCCACGCGGATCACGGCTTTTTCTGCGACCAACGCCAAAGCTATAACGAAGCCGCAGCGCGGCAAGCATGGGCACTTACCGAGGAGTTTTTGCGCGTCTACGAAGTGCTGTAAGCCGCGTTACGAAACATCTGCGTCAGAGACCGGCGGATGGCATCGATCGCCGGTCTCTTATATTGGAAAACGCTGCCCGGTTCTTCGTCGTGAACGAGCATCGCGGCGTCCGCTTCGAAAATCAGCAGCGTTCCGTCACCGAGCATCGCGCAATCAATGCCGAAATAGTCGAGACCGATGCGATCTCGGACCGCCGCCAATGCATCGTCCCACATCGGAAAAACCCGGCGCGGCTCGGCTAGAAACGCCCTTTCTTCGGATCGCATCCACTCGTACCGCGCCATCGGCGTACCGCGATAGTGCACCATCCATCGCGGCGAGATCGCCAGGTGGTATGGAAGCGGCATTTTGTTTACAAACAAGATCCGGTATTTGCGGTAGAACCCGTCGCCCGATACGTACTCAACAAACGGCGAGACATGATATGCGCAGGCACGATGAAGTTCCAAATGCTCCTTCAGGGCCTCTTCGCTCTCGATGAGCCGCAAGCCGGAACCGGCGTGGGTGTCGAGCGGCCGCACCAGATGCGCTCCCGTGAACCGCAGCTCTTCCCGCTTGACGATTCGCGTATCGACTACGGTGACGCTCGGGATGCCCCCAAGCGTTTCACGTAGCCGCTCGCGGGCGATCGAAGGCAGCGCTCGAGGATCATTTATCAACGGACGATCCAGCCTGCGCGCAAACTCCAGGGCCCGGTCGACGATTCCCGTCCCGTTGCGCGAGTGGCCAAAGGCGCAAAAAACCACATCGGCTGGAAACGCGGGCGAGGCCTCCTCAATGTAGTACTTGTCGAGCGCGAGTTCGGAGCGATCCGCAATCAACTCGAGCGGCGTGTTGACGCTGTACGATGCATCACGCAAAAGCATCGCCACGCGCGTTCGCTTGGCCGGCGGTTCCGGATCGTGATAAGCTCGCTGCAATGCCAGCGCATCGCCGAGCGCCGCTGTCGCTCGGTGGTCTTTCGCAACAAACAGCAATTCTGCGAGCGCGAGACGGGCAGCGGCGGATTGGGCGTCCAATCGTGCTGCGGTGCGATAAGCTTCGATCGCTTCCAGGTATCGGGTTTGGCGGATAAAGCCGTTCCCTATCGCCGCATGAATTTCGGCACGTTGCGGCTGGGCTTGCAACGCGATCGCAAGTTCCCGCATGGCGGCGTCTAGGCCGTCGAACGGGTGTAATGCGGGAGGTGCGACCGTATGAAAAGAGAGCGGTCCTCGAAGAATCTCATCGAGCACCGCTCTACTCTAGCATGTTTTGGTTTTTTTAGGCGCCGGGACCGTGCCGCTTGCGATGTCCCTGTTGGTAGTAACCGGTTCCGTACTGGCCATTTCCATAATAGCCGCTGTTGTTGTTATTGTTGTTATTGTTGTTGCCGTAGTAGCCGCCGTTACTGCCGTAATAGCCGCTGTTGCTATTGCCGTAGTAGCCGCCGTTGTTGTAGCCGCCATTATTGTAGCCGCCGTTGTTATAACCGGATTGGCCGCTGCCGTAGATCGAGCACTGCTGGTTGTTACAGGCGACCTGTTGTCCTTGATTGCCCGGGTACCAGGAGTAGCCGTTAGTCGAGACTACGTGTCCGTCCGCATAGACGGTGCTGCCGTCGGGCAGATACCCTTGCACGGAATTCGCTTGTTGATGTTTGCGTGCGACGTTTACTGCGGTCGCTATGCCGGCGATCGCTGCTGCCGCACCAATAATCGTGCGCGTAGTTGCCGCACCGTCGGCGCGCGCGGGCGCCTGAATCGAGGTGACCATTACTCCGCACATCGCCGCCGCGGCGATGGCGGAGCGGATGATGTTGCTGTTCATGCTTTTATCGTAGCCGCCGTTTCTGAAAATTGCTGGATGAACACATTTTCTAATCTATTGCCGTTGCGATAAACTCGCTTCCGGATGAGTAGCCGAAAGCCTGAATCACCGATCCGGGCTGCATCGAACCGTTGACGTAGCCCAGCTGTTGCGCAGGCGCGAGGTTTACGAAAACCGGCGTGAGGTTCGGCGTAAGAACCACGACCGTCGATCCATTGTTGGAAAGCACGATGCCCTGCAACTGCGCGTTGCCGAACGGATTCGAATAGCTCCCGTAGCGTGCGTAACCGGGCCCGTTGTAACTTGGCGGGTACGGATAGCCGTTGTTGCCGTAGCCGTAGTACGGCTGCTGGGGATACGGATATTGCACGGGGTAATTGTTTTGCACCGGATAGGCCGCGACATTATCGTCTTCGTCGTTATCGCTCCAGCCATTGCCGTTCCAGCCGTAGCCGTTATTGTCGTAGCCACCGTTATTGTCGTAGCCGCCGTTGTTGTAGGTTTGCCAGGGCGTACCCTGAGCGCCGTAACCGTAGAAGGGCGCGTACGGCGTATATGCCGACCCTACTACTACGGGGACGTACTGCGTGCGGTACGTAGTGTAGACGGGCGCCGTATAGATCGGAGCATAGCCGCTATACACGTATCCGACCGGGACGGGCGCGAAATAACGAACGTACCGGTGGGGACGGATGTTATACGTACGCACGAGGCGTACCGGGCGCACGAAGGCCTCGCGCACGTACTCGATGCGCGGACGCACGAACTGGCGAGCACGATTGCCGAATACCACCGATCGCGGATAGGTTTGCACGAACGACGCACGCGGTTCCGAACGAACGATGCGCGGCTCGCGCACGATGCGCGGTGCCGCTACCATTCGCGGCTCGCGCACGATGCGCGGTGCCGTTACCATGCGCGGCTCGCGCACGATGCGGGGCGCCGCGCGTTCGATTATGCGCGGACGTTGGACCGGGGCGACGATCCGTGGCCGTTGCACTTCAATGATTTGTGGACGAGCGGCTTCGACTCGCGGCTCCATAACGCGCGGGCGTTCGACCGGCGCAACCCGTTCCACCGGCGCGGCACGTTCGATTCGAATTCGACGTTCAATCGGAGCGGCGCGTTCGGTCGGAGCGGAGCGCTCGATCGGGGCGGCGCGTTCGATGGGCGCTGCTCGTTCGATGGGCGCTGGCCGTTCGATCGGCGCTGGTCGTCCCACCGGTGCGCGACGTTCGACTGCTGCCGGCCTTTCTGCGAAGGCGCGTTCGGCCACAGCCGGCCGCTCCGTTGCCGGCCGGTCGGCGCGCTCCACGCTGGGAGGCCGTTCGCCGCCTGTTGGGCGCTCCGCGTGTGCAACAGCGAAGGCCGGCGCTGCTGTCGCAGCGAGAACGATCGCGAGCACGCTTGCGAGTCTTTGCATGGTTGTTGTCCCTCCACATGCATCTGCTGAAGAGACAACGAACCCATTTCGCTGGAAAGTTCGCAAGCAAGCGGACGCCGCTCCATGCGCATGCGATTCTCAGCGAAATGGGTTTTAATCGACTCATGATTCTCAATAAGCTCGCCCCGCGCACGATCGCCTTTGCGGTCGCCTGCATGCTGGGCACCCCGGCCGCGACGCTTGCCGTGCAATCGTCCGGTCCGATCACGCAAACGTATAGCACCGCACTCACGCAGACGTACGGATCACCGTATCCGGTCACGGGCTCGCTCCAACTGATCGACGACGGCAACGGCATTTTGCACGGCTATTACCGTCCTGACGACAACGGGCAATTCGTCCCGGTTACCGGCGGCGTCGACGGTTCACGGATCTGGATAGATTTCGGATCCAACGCGCGGTTAAAAATCAACGGTCACCTGGAAGGCCAAAAAATCGTCGGCTCGTCGGTAAACGGCGCCGATGCCGGACAACTGCAGTTCGTCGCAACTCCGAAGTAGCGCGAGACTACGTCCGGCACGGCGACTGATGAAGTATGCCGTGCCGGACGCGCTCGCATTTCGAGGAACGGAAACTCCTGCGCGGAACGCGAGTTGTAGGAGACATTGACGGAGTACCGCGCAATCAAGATAGACAACGAAACGCGCGCCTTCTTGCCGGCCATGGCCGAGGCGCGCGACCGCTTCATGGATCTCGTTGACGCACTCGTCCCGAGCTCCATCGGTGTTGCGCTCGCATGACCGGTTCGGTATTCGACGGCGAGGACGTAGTGCAAGATACGCTTGCGAAAGCGTACTACGCCCTCGCCCAGATGATCGAACCGCCCACTTAAAATCCTGGATTTTCCCATCGTTCACAACACCGCTATGGATTTTCTAAGGCGTTACGAGCGCAACAATCTCGACGTCGTTCCCGAAGTTCCGGAACGCGCGTAGCCCGAGGACGATTGCGTGGATCCCGCGCTGGTTGAAGCCGCGCTCCAGCGTGTTCGTTGAACGTCCGCCCGTGCAACGCGGGGCGCTCATTCTGAAGGATGTTCTCGGCAACTCTTTGGACGAAACGGCATCGACGCTCGGAACATCGGTCGGCGCGGTGAAGGCTGCGTTGTTTCGAGTGCGGCCAATGTCGCTCGCCGGTCCGCAAAAGCCACGACGCCGCTCGCGGCGGCGGCGTCCGCGCAAGACCATCTGCAGCACTACGTGGAGCTTTTGGAGATTCTCAAGAGTGAAGAGATTCGTGCGGAAACCGGATGGGTCGGCGGCACTCCCGCGATTGCGATGTATCGTACGGCAACCAGCGCATCTTTGCGAACGCATGAATCGTAAAAGGCGCAGTTGTGCGTTCAATGCACGATATTAATTGCCATCACCGGAGTCACGGTCGCCGCGGTATTCGTGCCGGCCGGGACGAGGCGTAAGCCGGCAATCACGCCGGCGTTGGGCGTCCAGTTGTACTCGATCGCCGGGGCGAGATAATACGTGGTGCTTTGTCCGCTGTTCGTCACGCCGTTGGTTCCGACGACCTGGGTGTTCCCGCTATGATGGTAGACCTCGTCCACCGCAAATACCCAGTTGCGCGTGATGCTGTATTCTTGCGCGACGTCAATGGTAAAACCGTTACCCGGCTTTGCGTATCCGCGAAAGTCTTCAGGAGTGCCGTAAACGCTCACGCCGGTAACATTGGCAGTGCCGGAAAACGACTGTGAAGCATTCAATCGGAAACGCAAAATTCGCCCGTTCGGCATCCAAAAATACGTTTGGGTGTAAAGCGACACGGTGGTCGCGTTCGCTCCGCTTCCCACTCCGTCGGCAGCTCGATCGCCGAGTCGATCGTACCTCCCGGTTGGAAACGTTTCTCCAACGTTGATTGCCGTCATGGGGATCCACTTGCCCGGTCGATAAGGCACGATCTGGTACTGCATTTGCACGGCGAAATCACCGAATTTCAGGCCCGTGCTGTTTGGCCCGTTCGCCACGGTATTATACGCGAACACCGGAATAGCACCGACGCTTAAACGGTTTCCCAATCCGTAGATGATATAGGTAAGAGACCCGAATCCGTTCGAATGCGGTACCCCGTTAACCGCGCCGTTACCGTTGAAATTTCCGTACTGCGCGACGTCGTAAACATACGGTTCGATTAACATATGACCGCGCGGCAACGATCCCGCAGAGGGCGCCAGGAGCGGACCCGTCCACCACGCATCGGAGAGCGCCTGGCGCGCAGACGGGGACGGTGAGGGGCTCGGCATAGTTTGCGCGTTCCCGACCGTCGCAGCTGCGCAAAGCGCAAGCCACGCGAAGACAGCCGGACTAAAAATCTTGCAATACCGCACAACGAAGCGACAACGCCGAGGCGGCACCGGCCGTGACTCCTGTCTCGAAGCGGAACTCCCGTAAGCGCCCGCTTATTCCCGTTTTTTCAAGTTACAAGATGGTGATTCCGTGGCTGGCCGCGATTTCGGTCATGATTTGCGGAGTAAGTTCCGTTCGCGCACCCAGCTCGGCGAAGAATGCTTCAACGCCGCCGGGCGTAAAACCAAAGAGCACGCGACCGGGCGTACTGCCGACGTTTTTGAAACGATGAGGCATGCCTCGCGGAGCAAACACGAAGGTCCCGGGGCCGCCGGTCGCTTTATCAGCACCGCAAACAAATTCAAAGTCGCCTTCGAGCACGAAGTAGCTTTCGTTCTCTCTTTCATGGACGTGGAGCGGCGGTCCTGAATCGGGCGGAATAACGTCTTCGATGACCGTCAACTCGCCGTTTGATTTGGCTGCATCCAGTTTGACGCGCATTTCTTGTCCGCCGTAACGGATGCAGGGCCCGTCACCCGGCGCAACGTGATGTAGGGCTCGCTCGTGTAGCATTGAGGCCTCCGTTCGGCTAGGGGTGCACCGTAATGGTACTTGAATCCCATAACGGTATTCTGGTACTATAAAGGTGCCATGATTTTCCGTCAAGTCGCCGCGGGAAAAGCTTCGAACGGCGGCCGAGTTGCGCAAAAGCAGCGCACCCGCACGCAGCTGTTGCAAGCGGCGCGAACGCTACGCGAATCGGGAAGGGTCCCAAGCGTAGCGGATGTTGCGGATTCCGCCGGCATTTCGCGCACGACGGCCTACCGCTACTTTCCCACGCAAGAGACGCTGTTGGCCGAAGCCAGTGCAGATCCGCTCATCGACGCAGTTAAGAAAGCCGTCGCACGCGTACGCGATCAAACAGAGATCGTCAAACGCGTGGATGCCGTGTTCACGGAGTTGGCGCCGCTCTTGATCCGGCACGAGCCGGAGTTGCGCACGCTGTTGAAGATTTCGTTCGAACACTCGCTGGCGGAGGCGCACGAACGGCACATTCCGTTGCTAAGCGGCCCATGGGTCCTCGCGTGGGATGGCGTCCTCGAACCTCTCCGAACGAAAGTTTCGCCCTCGACCTACGCCGTTATGGTCCGATCCCTCGGCACTCTTTTAGGCGTGGAGACTCTTAATGTGCTGCGCGACGCCTGCGATCTCGAAGAGCAGGCAACGGTCGAGGCGATTCGCTTCGCCGCCCGCGCGATGGTGCGTGGATTCTTACTCGAGCTTACTGAAAGGAAACGTCGATGAAATATGCACTCTGCCCACCCTGCGGTACCGTTTTCAGCGGTGAAACGGAAGAGGACGTGGTTCGCGCGACACAAGAGCACGCCCAAAAGAAACACGACTATTTGCCGCCCCGTGCAGAGATATTGAGCGTAATGACGTCTACGCGGCCCGCACCGGGCATAAGTGACGTCAGCGAAAAATAAAAAACGCCGTACCGCTCCAGCTTGCGGCGGTTCCAGCGCGATATCCGACGAATGCCCTGCCTTCGTGGAGCTCTTCTATGCTCTCGTATGGAGAAATCGAATGGCGGCAATTACGATCGATCAGTCGTCTAGATTCGTTAGCGTTCTTTCCTTTAATCTCGGTTCGGGCGATGTTACGCGAATTTCGAGCGAGGTTCGGAACGCCGCTGAAACCTTAGTTCCGGACAGGAAAGGGTTCATCGGATGCGTGGTGATGCTGAATGAAGGCAAAACCGACGTATCCGTCGTTTCAGTCTGGGAAAGCGCGGATGCCTGGAGCACGGCGCAGTACGATGCGGAAATCGGACGCGTGGTGACGGACATCGTCGAAACCGCAAAATCTTATTCAGTTCAGACCTACGAAACGATCACCGTCGTGCGGGGATCGTAACGGCTGGATAGAGATGAACGCGGAAGAGCCCCCAGCCGCCGCGTACGCCAACCACAACCCAAGAAAGTGACATCACGCCCGCTCTTGGTAAAAGGTAACCTCATAGGTCAGTAGATCATCCGGCGTACCGCGCGCACATTCGACGTGGATGCGTCGTTCCGGGAAATCGCCGGTGCAAGCTTGCACGACGAACCACCGACGCGAGCATGCGTTCGAAAAGCCCGTCTCGACGTATACATCGCGTGGGTCCGAAACGAAATAGTCCAACGAATATGCATTCATTGGACTAAAGCGCGTATTTGGTGGAGCTGTCGGGGTACTGCCCCCCGAGTCCGAAAAGCCTAGCCGACGCGTTCTCCAAGCTCAGCTTCGATTTTAGCTTACTCGCACGGACGTCTCAAAGCGGGACTTACCGTGCGCAGCAGACCCTTAATCTCGTACGATCGTCAGATCAGGCGACCGTACCAGCCCGAATTATTGGCCGGAAGGCAGAGCGGTTCGGGCCGACCCTCTGCGTCCGGTGACTAACCTAAATTAGGCAGCCAGTGCGTATTCGTTGTTGGCAGATATTGCCGTTGCGATCGTTTTAGGAGAGCTCGCAACTCCGCTTGCTGACGCCGACCGCGGATCTCCTCGTCGAGCCTAATTCAGCCCCGCGGACGCCTACCAACTATAACACGGGGTGCAAGCCGCGGTTTCCGGGGGTGCAAGCCGCGGTTTCCGCTAGACCTCTCGCCTGGGGAGCGCACGTTGCGCCGGGCCTAGCAAAGTCGCATCTTGACGGAACTCGCCGACCGCGCTTCGGATGCGTTCGGCTTCGTCGCGTAAGGACGTCGTAAGCGCCTGCATCTCGTCCGACGCGGCGGCGATGCGTTCGCCGCGTTGCGTGACCGAAGCGACAAGCGAGGTCGCACCGCCCACGGCTCCTGCGCCTGCGCCGGCCGAACGCTCCAGCTTCTCCGCGAGCACCAAAAGCGACGCCGCCATGCCGGCATTGTCGCCAGTGAGCCGTTCGACCAGGAGGGTCGATTCAATGAGCGCGTCGGTGGCATGTTTTTGTTCGCGCTGCGCCAGGACAACGGCTTCGATACGATGTTGCACGATGTTTACACTGTCGACGATGCGTTCGAGCGCGTCAGCGACTTGCGAGGTCTTGGTGCGACCCTGTTCAACGGCATCGCTGCCGCGGCGCGTAACCGAAACGGCGCGATCGGTTTCTTCTTGGACCGAGCGGATCAGCGACGCGATCTCTTTCGTCGCGTTCGCCGACGAGTCGGCAAGTTTGCGGATTTCATCGGCGACCACCGCAAAGCCGCGGCCGTGTTCGCCCGCACGCGCCGCTTCGATGGCGGCGTTAAGCGCAAGCAGATTCGTTTGATCGGCGATTTCGTCGATCTTTTCCGTGATCGAACCGATCTGCAGCGAACTCATGCGCAGCGTTTCGATGGTTCTAACGAGTTCCGACATCACGTTCGCCGCCTCTTCCGAGGTCCGATCGGCTTGAAGGATTGCCGCGCTCGCTGCATCGGCGCTGGCTCCGGCGGATCCGGAGATGCGCAACACTTCGTTGGCCGCCTCAATCGTCGAATTCGCCGTTTGCGAAAGCTGATCGAGCCCGGCCGCGTTGCTGTGCGCGGCGGCGCCGAGGCGTTCGGCTGTCGCACGCGCGCCCGAAGCTGTCTCGGATAGCTCCCGCGCGCCGCTCGCCAGCGCATTGACGGCGCCGTCCAGCGGTCGCATCTTCTTCGACACGGCGGAAAGATCGTCGTAGTTACTGCGCGCGTCGTTCACGAACTGGTCGGCTCGCGTCGCGAGAGAGGCCGCCGAAGTCTCAAGCAACTCCGCCGTGGAGCGAACGTTGCCGACGACCGTTTGAATCACTTCTACTACGCGTTTGAAGGCAATCGCTACGACATCGCGTTCGGACGTCGGAACGATCTTCACGGAAAGATCGCCTGAAGCGAGGCGTTCGCCGCTGCGCGCGAGGCGACGCAGCCCTGTATTTGCTTCCGCAAAGGCCGCTACGAGCAACCCCGCTTCATGCGAAGCGCGCGGCTCGGAGTGGAGCTCGTCTTCGTGGAGGATGTCTCCGCGACGCAAGCGTTCCATCAAATCGACGGTGCGCAAAATCGGTTTGGCGATGCTGCGCGAGAGAATCCTTGAGGCGAGTACCGCAATGACCAGTGCAACGGCAAGGGAACAGACGGCGTAGATTGCGCCGAGGCGCAGAATTTCGTCTTGTTTGATGCGCCCGGCATTGAGCCCCAGCAGCAGATGCATCGAAGCACCGCCCATCGCAATAACGGTTACGGTAATAACCACCGCAAGCACCGTCATGAAGCGCAAGCCGATGCCGCCGCGAGCTTTCGTCGAAACGGGTGCCGCCTCGCCGCGCAGGCTCGCGACGATCGCGATCAACTCGGCAACCAAGGCTTCGGCGCTAAAGTAGTTGAGCGCGCCTTCCACCATCGCGCCACCAATGAGGCCGGCCACCAATGTGGACGAGACGTTCATCGTAATCGGCAAGCCGGCGAGCACGTTCGCCAGGCTGATAACCACGACGGCACCTATGCCGTAGGCTGCCACGAACTGCACGACGATCTGCATCCGAAACCGTTTCAAGCGCGCAACGGCCTCGGAAAACGAAAGGCCCGAATCCACGGTCATGCGATCGCGAACGTACGCCAAACACCGACGATCGAACGCAGTGCGCTAAGGGAAGCAACACCGCAGCGAATACCGCCGCCAGCACAACGACCCAGAGCAACTCTATCTTCTCGAACGTTCCAAGAACGGCGCTGATTAGCGTCGTCGCGGCGACCGCCGCAACTCCGGTCAATGCCAAACCGCGTTGGAATTGCGTACGCGCGCGTCAAAAAAACGCGCGGCTTCTGGACCGCCCGGTCCGTCATCCGAAACTCTCCTCGTGCAATCCAAAGCTAAGGGCCACACCCGGTTATCGGATCGTTCGGGCCCGGCGGACAGCCTTACTCCAAGGAAACGGCTCCTTGGCGTTAAGTCTTACACTTCTTCGCGGGGCCGGCGGCCAAGCGGAGCCGTTACGAACATGCTCACGAGCATCATGATGATGGCGCCGACAAGCGTCGACTCCCACGCAGGCCAGGGATATCCGGTCGTCTTGAACCCCGGCGAAAGCCAAACCGCAAGCGCGAAGAGTATCCAATTTACGACGATCGAGAAGAGCCCGATGGTTAGAATCGTCAACGGCAACGAAATCAGCCGGAGTACCGGCCCGATGATCGCGTTGACGATGCCGAAGATGAGGGCGGCAATGACGGCGGCGCCCCAGCCGGTAAGATGGAAGCCGGGAACGTAGGCGGCGATCGCATACATCGCGATGGCCGTAATAATGAAGCGTAAAAGCCAGTGCATCAGGAACCTCCTTCGAGCGCGCTCTTCACTTGCGCTGCCAGTGCGGGAGTCATGCCTTTGATGGCGGCGATCTCGTCGATCGTCGCACGCTTGATCGCCGCGACCGACCCGAACGCGGCAAGCAACCGTTTCTTGCGAACCGGCCCGACGCCTGCGAGCGCGTCCAGGGCGGACTGCGTCATCGCTTTGGCGCGACGCTGCCGGTGATACGTGATCGGCAAAACGGTGCGCTTCGTCGCGAATGCGCATGACCAAATGCAAGCCCGCGGAGTTGGGCGGCAGCACGATCGGATTCGCCCTGTCCGGGCAGATACAGCCACTCGTGTTCTTTCGCCAAACCCGCAACCGGAATACCCGTCATGTCCAGCTCTTCGAGAACCTCGACCACGGCGTTCAACTGCCCTTTGCCGCCGTCGATCAGCAACAGGTCCGGCTTCTTGTTGAACTTTTCTTTTTTCGCAAGCTCGCGTTCGGGGCCGTTTGTTTCGGAATCCGTTTCGCGCGCGCAAATAGCGTAAGCGCCGTCGCAAGGTCTCTTGCATCATCGCAAAGTCGTTTGGGCCCTTATCGTACTGAATTTTGAACTTGCGGTACTCGCTCTTCTTCGCGCGCCCTTCGACGAATACGACCATCGAAGATACCGGGTTCGTGCCTTGAATGTTCGAGATGTCGTAACACTCGATTCGATGCGGCGGCTCGGGAAGCTCCAACGCATCGGCAAGCTCCGTCAACGAAAGGGCTTGCGCGGTCTCCTGCACTTCTTGATGCACTAAGAAGGCCTTCAGGTTCTGTTCGGCGTTCTTCTGCACCAGCCGCATGTAGTCGGCGCGCGAACCGCGTTGCGGTTCAGCATGCGTACGCGCTGGCCTTTCAGCGTCGTCAGCCACGCTTCGATCACGCCGCGTTCGCGCGGAAGCTCTTGCACAAGCACTTCCTTTGGCACGGCGGCCGCGCTGCCGGCGCGATGCGCGGGCGCGTTGTTTTACCGGGACGGGAACTTGATTGTCGCGCGCAATGCGTCCCGGCGCCGGAGAAAGCACGCCGTTCTCCGGAGCGCTCGCGGTTCGGCCGTATAGAACTGCTTCAGAAACTCATCCATTAATTCCGCGTCGGATTGATCGTGCACGCCGTCGAGAATGAAATGCTCCTGGCCGATGAGCTTGCCGCCGCGCACCATGAAGACTTGCATGCACGCCTGGCCTTGCGAACGCGCGATTGCGATCAGGTCCATATCGAGCCGCGACGTCCAGACGACCTTTTGCGACTCCGGTACGCGGCGCACTTGAATGATGCGATCGCGAATGCGCGCGGCCGCTTCGAAATTGAATCCTTCGGCCGACTCCACCATTTCGGCCTGAAGGCGCCGAAGCAGCGAGTCTTGTTTGCCTTCCAGAAATAGCACGACTTCGTTGATCAGCGCGTCGTACTCCGGCTTCGCTTTGATAGCCGACGCAAGGCGCGAGGCAACGCTTGATGTGATACTGCAGGCACGGCCGTTTTCGGCGCCCGTCGATGGGCTCGCGGCAGGTGCGCAACGGAAAGACCAAACGCACGAGGTCGATCAGTTCCCGCAGGCCGTGAGCGTTCGTGTACGGGCCGAAATAGCGCGCGCCGTCGTCCTTAACCATGCGCGTAAATACGACGCGGGGAAACGGCTCGTTCGTCACCTTCAAGATACGGATACCGCTTGTCGTCGCGAAGGCGGACGTTGAAGGGCGGCTGATGCCGCTTGATCAGATTCGCTTCGAGAATCAGCGCTTCGACTTCGTTGTTGACGACGATCGTGCGAACGTCGGCGACGCGCTCCACCATTGCTTGCGTGCGGATGTGGTGCGCGGCGGAGTCCTGGAAGTACGAACGCACGCGATTGCGCAGCGAAACCGCTTTCCCGATATACAAGGATCGTCCCGTCTCGTGCAATCATTTGGTAAACGCCCGGCGAGTCGGGAATCTGCGCGAGGGTTTGCTCGAGGGTGCGTGCTTGTCCGGTCGTCGTCATGATGTCGGTATCACATTCCTTCGAGGCGACGGCCCCGAAGGCTTTGAATCAGAGCGGCTTCCCATGATGGAAGGTCAGTTCAGCGATGGAGGCTGGCGTTGCGGCGTTGGCAGCGCGAAGCATTCGACGCTTGGTGGTCCGAGCAGCCGCGCGACGCGCTCATCGTGGCGACGCCGGGTGCCGGCAAGACCCGCTTTGCCGCGCGCTTGGCACACGCGGTGCTTGCCGAACGCCGCGCGCGCCGCATCTTCGTGGTCGTTCCGCGCGAACACCTTAAAGCGCAAACGGCGGCCGCTATGGCGCAGGCGGGCATTCGCATCGATCACCGATTCGAGAATGCCGCGGGCGCGCTGGCGAGCGACGTACACGGCGCCGCGATCACCTATCAACAGATCGCTGCGGCGCCGCATCTATACAAACGTCTTGCAAATGTCCCAACCCTCGTCGTGCTCGACGAGATTCACCACGCGGGCGACGCTGCGAGCTGGGGAGCCGCGTTGAAGGACGCCTTCGGCGGCGCCGTTCACCGTATCAGCCTTTCCGGAACGCCCGTTCCGCTCGGACGGAAGCGCCATTCCATTCGTTCACTATCAGCGTGGCGAATGCATGCCGGATTTCTCGTACGATTACGCCGACGCACTCAGAGACGGCGTTTGCCGCCCCTCGTTTTTCCGTTGCAGGGCGGTTACGCCGAATGGGTCAGCAAGGATGGCGAATTGCACGCCTCTTCGTTCGACCAAGCGCTGCGCTCGAAGAGCCGCATGAGCGAACGGCTGCGCACCGTGCTCGTGCACGAAGCCTGGATCGGCGACGTCATCGACAAAGGCGCACGCTAGCGCTGATGCAATTGCGCCGTGGCGAGCATCCCGACGCGGGCGCACTGGCAATTGCGATGAATCAAGAGCACGCGCGTTTTCTCGCCGGCTTTGTGGAAGCGCGTACGGGCGCAAAGCCGGCGATCGTCCTTTCCGACGAAGATGACGCCTCGCGAAGAATTGCATCGTTCGCGCGCAGCGACGATCCCTGGATCGTTGCGGTGCATATGGTTTCCGAAGGCGTCGATATCCCGCGTCTGCGCGTCGGCGTCTATGCCAGCAACGTCGTGACGGAAATGTATTTTCGCCAGTTTTGCGGCCGCTTCGTTCGTGCGCAAAAAGGCGGCATGCAACAGGCGTTCGTCTATCTCCCCGACGATCAGCGCTTACGCGAACTTGCAGCTCGCGTAACCGCCGACGTCCGCGGCGTGCTTCACGTCAAGCGCGAACTGGAAGAGCTGGAGCTGGCGCAACGCTTGCAGACCGAACGCGAGCGAAGCTGACAATCACTTTGAGGCGATTGCCGCCAACGTCGACGGCGAACGCGTCTTGGACTACGGACCGCTCTTCAATCCCAGCGCCTACCTGGAAGACGCCCTGCACGTCGCAGCGCGAGTCGCAACGTTAGAACCACACGAAGAAACCGAGCCGGAGCCCGAACCGGTCCTCAGCATCGCTGAAGAAAAAGAGCTATTGCGTGCGTCGCTTTCGGCGCTGGTCGCGCAGGTCTCCCAGCGCTTCAGAATCGAGCATCGCAAGATCCACACAACGCTGAACCAACGATTCGGCGGCCCTATCGCCCAAGCAACCGTCGAAAGTTTACGCCGGCGTCGTGCAGCGGCGCTCCGCTGGTTGGAAAAAGGCTATGACGGCCTGACCTAACAAGCGAGCCGTCCTTCGCTTTCGGTCGGTCTCCTGCAATTTGCCGATTTTACGCCGATAAGAAAAAACGGAGAGAACTTTGAGTTCATCCGATTCGTTGGAGCGTGTCATGAAAAATTTGCGAGCTTTTGCGCTCGTTGTATTCGCTTTTTGCCTCGCGGCCTGCGGTGGCGGCGGCGGTTCGAGCGCGTTGCCCGGGACCGGGGGCGGAACGGCCGGAAGCGGCGGCGGCACGATCACACCGCCGTCGTCGACAACGGCGCTGCAACACGCTTGTCCCGCAGCTACGGCGGGGTTCATGACATGCTATGCCTTGATTCGTAACGACGCATCGTCGATTCAGCCGATGATCAAGTCGCTGAGCCTTCACCGGATGGATAACGGCAGCTCGTATTCGGGACCTCTGCGTCCAGCGGACATTGCACGCGTTTACAATCTGCCGTCGGCCGGAAACGGCGCCGCCGTCGTCGCTATCGTTGATGCGTACGACGATCCAAATGCCGAGAGCGATATGGCGCACTACCGCAGCTATTTTGGCCTGGCGGCGTGCACCAGCGCGAACGGCTGTTTCAAGAAATTGAATCAAGGCGGCGCGCAAGCGAGTTATCCGCAAACCAATACCGGCTGGGCCGGCGAAATCGCCCTGGATCTCGACGTCGTTTCGGCGACCTGCCCGAACTGCCGCATTGTGCTCGTTGAAGCGAACAGCAACAGCGCGAGCGATCTCGCGTCGGCCGAAGACACCGCCGCGGCGCTGAATCCAACAGCGATTTCAAACTCTTACGGCGGTCCCGAATATCAAGCGGCAAGTTCCCATTACACGCATCCGAATACGTTCATCACGGCAAGCACCGGCGACGACAGCTATTACGGCGGTCCCGAACAACCGGCGAGCTACAGCAGCGTCGTCGCGGTCGGCGGAACGTCGTTGTACCAGGACACTTCGAGCGCCCGCGGTTGGGACGAGTTCGCATGGAGCAACGGCGGCAGCGGCTGCAGCAAAGACGTCGCGCGCCCGTCGTGGCAAAACGCGAACGTCACCGGCTGCATCAATCGCATGGAATCCGACGTCGCGGCGTTTGCCGATCCGTTCAATCCGGGCCTCTGGGTTTGGAACACTTACACGGGAAGCGCAGGCAACGCGGGCGGCTGGTTCGTCGACGGCGGCACGAGCGCGGCATCGCCGCTCGTGGCATCGATCTACGCGCTCGCGAACAATGCCGGGACGTTAGCGGCTAACGCCGGGCGCAGCCTTTGGACCGCGCCGCAAAGCGCGTTCTACGATATCACGCAAGGAAACAACGGCTATTGCACGCCCAGCGTCGCTTGCGAAGCGGGCACCGGGTACGACGGGCCCACCGGCCGCGGCGCGCCTAACGGACTTGCGGCGTTTTAGCGCGAGCGCGAACGATAAGTAGGGCCGCGATAACGACCGCGACCGCAACGGCGAGTACGACTAGCCCCGACTTGTGAATGAGCGGCAGCATTTCGTCGAGATGTCCGCCAAAAGCACTGCCTGCCAAGATCAAGCCGCCGCAAAAGCCCAGCGAACCGAGGAAGTACCAAAAGTAAAAGGGTCCGAGATCCATCTCGGCGAGTCCGGCAGGGATCGAAACGATTCCGCGAATCACCGGAACGAAGCGGCAAATGAAGATCGCGAAGTTTCCGTACTTCTCGAAGAACGCGTGAACGCGGTTGAGGTTTTCGTGCGTCAAGTGAACGTACTTGCCGTAGTTGTCAACCAGTGGACGTCCGCCGAAGCGCCCGACCGCGTATCCGATCGTCCCGCCGACGAGTTCGCCGGCGACGGCCGTGACGATGGTGAGCCACAGAAACGGTAGATGACCCGTGGCCGTTAGGCCTCCGGCGACCGGCAGAACGATTTCGCTGCCGATAGGTGCGCCGATGTTTCCGAGCGCCATGCCGATGAAAAGCCCGGCGTATCCAAAGTGATCGACGAGCGCAATGATGCTGCTTTGAAGATGTTCCACGCTTGCGTGCTTACTCGGCCAGGCCGGCGGTGTTTCGAGAAGCAGCCGTGCGCCGCAAAACTTCCGCCGCTAGACTTCCGCCCTCGGCGCGTAACGCGCGAAACAGATGCACCGGATCGACCGGATGCTCGCCTGCGGAGTCTTCCGCTAGCGCAATGATCTTCCGTACGCGCGGCGTTACGAGGATGCCTTCCCAGAGCCGCTCTTCGCCCGTACCCAAGCTGCGCCGCACTTCGGCATGGACATCGCGCACGTCGACTCCCGATGCGGACAGTTCGTCCATGATCTGCGGATCGCGCTCTTCGAGCAATGCAACCATTAGGTGCTCGGCACCGACGTAATAATGGTTGTGATTTCGGCACTCTTGTTCTGCTGCGCGCAGAACGCGCCATGAGGCCGGGCTAAATTGCGAGAACACGCTTGAGCGTCATTACCCTAGGAATGTTCCGGGGCTCGCGATGGATATCGCAAGCCCCGGGCTAGAGAATATCGGGGCGACTGGATTCGAACCAGCGACCTCTACGTCCCGAACGTAGCGCTCTACCAAGCTGAGCCACGCCCCGACAAAACTCCCGCTTATTCTGAAGTTTAGGTTCAGCTCCTGCCGCCAGGGGAAAAACCGGGGCGCTTGAACCCTACGTTCTGCCCATGAGATATCTCATTGTCGGCTGCGGACGCGTCGGCTCTTTACTCGCAAAACTTCTCGATGCCGACGGCAACGAGATCATCGTCGTAGATGAAAACCCCGCGGCATTCAAACGGCTCGGTCAAAAGTTCAAAGGACACGTCGTAGTAGGCACCGGTATAGACTACGATGTTCTCAAGCGCGCCGGCGCAGCGTCGGCAGACGGCTTCGTTGCCTGCACCGACGGCGACAACCGCAACATTATGGCGGCGCTCATCGCGCAGCGAATGTTCAAGATCAAACGCATCGTAGCGCGCATTTACGATCCGCCCCGCGGGCAGATGTATCGCGAGCTAGGCATTCAAACCGTCGTACCGACCACCGTCGGTGCAAAGTTGATCCGCGACACGCTCATGGAAGCGCCGTGGGATCCCGTGCACTCCTTCGACTTTGGAAAGGTCACGTCGCTCGCAGCGACGGTAACCGAAGCGGACGCCGGCAAACGAGTCGGCGACATCGAAGCCCCCGGGCGCATTCGCATCGCCGCCATCCGTCGCGGCTCGAGCGGCGTCATGGTGGCATACAACGATCTCGTCTTAGAGGTAGGAGACGAAGTCAACGCAATCGTCGCGCCGGAAGCAATCAGCGAATTCGCGCAGATGTTCCAAGGCGTAACGCCTCAGGCGAAAACGGCATAAATGTTCATTCTAATCGTCGGCGGCGGCAAAGTGGGCTCGTACCTAACCCGCGCGCTCATCAACCAAGGCCATGAAGTCGTGGTAGTCGAGAAGGTCGAGAAGAAAGCCAAGGCCCTCGAAACGCTGATCGACCGCCAAATCACCGTCGTCGGCGACGGCTGCGACCCAACAGTCCTCGAAGCGGCCGGGGTGAACCGCGCCGACGTAGTGGTGGCCGACACGGGCGACGATGAGGACAACCTGGTCGTCGTCCTGCTTACGAAGAAGAAATCGCAAGCGCGCTGCATCGCCCGCGTGAACAACCCGCGCAACAAAGAGATTTTTCTCTCCTTGGATCCCGAGGATCCGATTACGGTCATTTCTTCGACTGAAATCATCCTCGACGTGCTGAACGAACACGTGAACGCCGCCAGTTATCGCGCGGCGCTGGAGACGATGCATTTGTTCGGTACCGGAAACTTGAGCCTCGTTCGCATGACCGTCCGCCAAGAATCGCCCGTTCTGAACAAACACCTCGCAGAACTTTCGTTGCCGCGCAATAGCGTGATCGTTGCGATTGAACGCGAGAGCGAGGCGGAAATGGTTATTCCGACCGGCGACACCCAGTTGCGCCTGAACGACAAGATCGTCGCCGTCGTGAAGAACGGCGCCGCCGAGAAACTGCAAGCGATCTTCGGCTGCGCGCAGCCGGTCCGTTAAATCAAACCGCGCCGGAGTGCCGTCACCGCCGCCTGCGTGCGATCGGCCGCGGAAAGCTTCTCCAGAATATCGCGGATGTGACCTTTCACCGTCCCGAGCCCAATGTGTAATTCGCTCGCGATTTCCGTGTTGCCGTGTCCTTCGGAAATGAGCGCCAGCACGTCCCGTTCGCGAGGCGTCAGCGGCCCCGGCGAAATTTCGCGACGCGGAGCGAACCGCGAGAGTACCACGTGCGCAATGCGGGGATCGAAGTATGCGCCGCCTTCGCCGGCAATGCGAACCGCATCCGCTAACGCTTGAGCGGGCGCCGACTTCAAAGAATATGCATCGGCGCCGGCCGCCAATGCGGCAATCACTTCTTCTTCCACGTCGACCATCGTGACAATGACCACATGCGTTCCGGAAACGCGTTCGCGAATGCGCCGCGTGAGTTCGACGCCGTCCAGCCCCGGAAGCCCCAAATCGACGATTGCGACGTCGGGCCGCGAAGTTTCGACTAGGCTCAGACCGGAAATGCCGTCCGGCGCTTCGCCGACGATGTCGAACCCGGCGGAAAGCGCCGTCTTCATCCCTTCACGCGTAAGCGCGTGATCTTCGATAATGACGACGCGCGGGCGCAACGGGCTCATACCGACGTTACCTTCGGCAGCTCCAAGAAAAATCGGCTTCCGGGCTCCCGCGGCATGTAGCCTGCCGCACCGCCGTATTTTTCCGCGATTCTGCGGACGATGTAGAGCCCTAGCCCCGTTCCGCCGCCGGTGCGTACGCCGCTGAAGCGCTGAAACAGCGCCGGCCGTTTCGCCGGCGGCACGCCGTAGCCGTCGTCGATCACCTCTACAACTACGCTTCCCTCGCGTTCGAAAGCGCCGACGCTCACATGGCCGTTCGCCGGCGTCGCTTCAATGGCGTTTGCAACCAAATTTGTGATTGCCCGGCGAAGCTCGTTCGGATCCACGAGGACGAAAGTAGGGCGGCTCTGCGGCGTCACGGTCAGGGAAATGCGCTTCACGTCGGCCATTGGCCGCAACTCCTCCGTAACGCGCATAACGAGAGGCAGAACCGACTCGGCCATTCTCAATTGCGAATCTTCGCCGGCTTCGTACCTTGCCACGAGCAATAGCGTTTCCACCAAACGGCGGACGTCGACGTTTGAAGAGATCGCCGTACGAAGAATTTCGCGATAACGCGGCGGCAGCTCCCCGTACGCGCCTTCTAGCGCTTGCGTCATCGTCAAATCGGCCGCGGCAAGCGGCGTGCGCAGGTCGTGCGCTAGTGCATAAACGATGTCGCGAATCACGTCGTTGCGGCCTTGGAGTTCGTCCTTCTGCTGCGCGATCTGTTCGTTCTGCTCCGCCAAGCGGATGAATAGGCGTGCTTGACGCAACGCAATGCCGAGATTTGCTACGAAAGCGAGAACGCTGCTTCTATCGTCTTCGGTTGGAACGCGTTCGCCCCACCCGATCAGCAAAGCAATCCCCGCTTCGTCCAGATTAAGCGCCGCAACGAACGCATTCTCGCCTAGGAGCCGTCCGAGCGGGTCCTTGGCACTGACCCGAACGAACGTTTCTTCCCCTCGGGCACGCTCTACCAGCGAAGCTACTTCCGGCGTCAAGGGCGCCCGCCGCAATTCGATTTCATCGCTGTCCGAACGGATCTCGTACGTATCGGGAACGTCGAGTGCGGACTTTTTCACGATAAGAGCGACATGTTCCGCGCCGGTAAGCCGTTGTGCTTCACGCACGGCGGCACGCATCACCAGCTCCAAATTGAGCGTCGCCCGCACGTTTTCCATTGCGTGGCGCAACGATCGTTCACGTTCGATTCCACGCCGCCGTTCTTCGCTCTCTCCTGCGCGCCGCGCGCTTTCCTGCGCCCGCATCGTCAAGGCGCCTACCAACAGGAACGTCGCGGCGGAAATCCCCCGATCGCCGAGCGCAATCGCGTCCCAATGGCCGCCGGCCTGCATGCCGTTGACATAGCCGGCCACGACGTTTGCCAGCTCCGCAAGCACGGTTAGCTGCAGCGTCAAGCGCGTTCGCAAAGCGAGCGCCGAAAGCGCGATCGGTCCGTTCAGGAAGATTGCCGCGACGAACGATTGCGGCGTAAGAAGGTCCACGATCCAAGCAAGGATCAGGAGCGCGTAGCACAGCGGCGCGATCACTAGAACTCGCTTCGCGCCCTTGAAGGGCCCGCCTGCGGCGGGTATGTGCGACAGGCCGCGGCGAATCGTGCAGGCCCATGGATCTCTCCCCGGACGAACTCGAAGAACGCCGTCGCAGTTCGACTACCCAACTGCTGCGCGAGTTCGGCGAACGGGCCCGTCTGACGGTGTATATCGCCGCTGCGCCCGGCGCCGGAAAGACGCGGAGGCTTCTTACCGACGGACGCCGCTTGCAGATCTCGGGACGGCGCGTCGCAATCGGCTGGATCGAGACGAAAGGGCGTCCGGATCTCGAGCGTTTGGCGCAAGAGTTTCCGCGCATTCCATCCCGGCAAGTAAACACCGGCGGCCAGACGTTCGAAGAGTTTGATTTGCAGGGGGCGATTGCCGCGAAACCCGATGTCGTCATTCTCGACGAATTGGCGCACGGCAATCTCGCAGATTCGCTGAACGGAAAGCGATGGCAGGATGCGATGGCGCTCCGCCAGGCGGGGATTTCGGTGCTCGGCGCCTTCAACATTCAGCATTTAGAAACGGTCTCTGCGACTGCCGAGACGCTGACGGGGTTTCCCGTACGCGAAGTCGTGCCGATGTCGTTCCTCAAGGGCGCCGACGACGTCATCGCCCTCGATGCTTCTCCCGAGCTGCTGCTCGAACGCCTCCACCAAGGCAAGGTCGTACCCGACGCAGACATCGAGCGCGCAGGCAACGGCATCTTCAAAGAGTCGACGCTCACCATGCTGCGCGAACTGCTGCTGCGAACGATCGACGATTTGACGATCCCGATCGTTTCGGCCGCCAGCACGTCGACGGCAGTGGCGATCGTGACACCCGACGTCGATGCGCCGGTCTTTCTTACACGCAGTGCGCCGGTCGCCGCGGCGTTCGATCTCGCGCTCGAAGTGCTGCCGGCTTCGGCGTGCGATTTGGCGAGCCTGAAGATTTTGGCGTCGACACATAACGCCGATTTGCTTCCCGCCGAGGACCCGCAGCGCGTGGACTTCAATGCGCTCCGTGCTTCCATGGTTGCCGTTCCGAACGGCAAGTTTGCCGCGAAACTCGTAAATACCAAAGTCGAGCGCGACATCGTGGTCGTCGACGCAACGCAATCGTATTTAGAACAATCCGCGTTTACCACGCCGCTCTCGGGGACGCTCGGAGACCGGATGAAAATCGGCTACGGGAAACTCACGGTGTACCTGGGCGCCGCGGCCGGAGCCGGTAAGACCTATGCCATGCTCGATCGCGGACATCAACTGAAATCCGAAGGTGTCGACACGCTCATCGGCTTCGTGGAAACACACAACCGTGCGGAAACCGCCGCCATGATCGGGGACCTTGAAGTTGTCGCGCGCAAGGCGGTCGCGCACGACGGCATAGTCCATGCGGAGATGGACCGCGACGCGGTGCTCGCGCGTAAACCCCGCGTTTTGCTCGTAGACGAACTGGCGCACACTAACGCACCGGGGTCGCTTGCTCCCAAACGCTTTATGGACGTCCTGGCATTCCTTCGATCCGGCATCGACGTCATCACCACGCTCAACGTGCAGCATCTGGAAGCGCTCAGCGACGTGGTGTACCGCCTCACGGGCACCGTCGTCCGCGAAACGCTGCCCGACGGAATTTTGCCGCTTGCCGACGAGGTGATTCTTATCGACGTTTCGCCCGAAACGCTTCGCGAACGGCTGCGTCAAGGAAAGATCTATCCGCCCGAACGCATCGAGACGGCGCTCTCGAATTTCTTCCGCACCGACAACCTCGCGTCGCTGCGAGAGCTTGCAATTCGCGAGGCAATTCGCTCGGAAACGCGCGAACGCATCGCGGCCCCCTTCGACCGGCTCTTGCTGAGCGTCGTGGCGCGCCGTGAAGACATGTTGCTCGTTCGCAAAGCGGCGCGCCTCGCACTGCGGCTGGAAGTGGATTTTGCGATCGCTCACATTGCGGAGACCCGCGATAAGGTTGATACGGAACAGCTTGCGGAATTCGAACGCGTCGCGCGAACCCTGAATGGCGACTTTATCAACGATCGTGTCGACGATGCCGCAAAGCGGCTCATTGAAGTCGCCCGCATGCAACGGGAGACGATGGTCGCAGTCGGCGGCACCCATCGAACGCCGCGTTGGCCCGCGCGCAATGCCTTCGCACGACGGCTGCTGGACGAAGGAGCCCGGGAGCTCATCGTCTTGGCTCGGCCCAAACCGGTTACGGACGCGCGGCTCGTCGACGCCGAATAAGCTTCGTCCGCGGAGAGGTTCAATTCCAACACGTTGACCCTCGGCTCGCCGAGAAATCCGAACGTTCGCGGCTGCACGTGGCGTGCGATGAGCGAATTTATCTGCTGGACCGTCACGTGCCGCACTCGCGCGATGCGAGGTGCCTGGTAATACGCCGCCTGCGGGCTGATATCGGGATCGACGCCGCTGGCGCTGGAAGTTACGAGATCGACCGGAATCGGAACTTGCGCGTCCGGATTCTCTTTGTGCAGCTCGGCGACCGCCGATTTCACCGAATCAACGAACTTCTTGGAACTCGGGCCGAGATTCGTTCCGCCGGTTGCCGTGGGATCGTAACCGTTCTTGCCGGCGGCGGACGACCGCCCATGGAAATACTGCGACTTCGTCCACAGCTGCCCGATTATTGCGGAACCCGCAACGCGGCCGTGCCATTTCACCAGCGACCCGGCCGCCTGATACGGGAAAAGCACTTGCGCGATTGCGGTCATGAGCAAGGGATAGACAAGGCCGAAGACCACGACCGTAACGATCGTAAGGCGAAAAGCCGTGCCGAACGGTCTTAGCATAGCGAACCTCACGTCAAATGAAATCCTGCGAGCAGCAAGTCGATGAGTTTTATTCCGGCGAACGGCACGACGATGCCGCCAAGGCCGTAGATCAAGACGTTTTCCCGAAGGACTGCATTGGCGCCGCGCGGTTCGTATTTCACTCCGCGCAATGCGAGCGGGATAAGCGCGACAATGATGAGCGCGTTGAAAATCACCGCTGAAAGAATCGCGCTTTGCGGCGTCGCCAGCCGCATGACGTTCAACACCCTCATCGCGGGATAAGCGGCGGTAAACATGGCGGGCAAAATCGCGAAGTACTTCGCGACGTCGTTCGCGATAGAAAACGTCGTCAACGCCCCGCGGGTCATGAGCAACTGCTTGCCGATTTCGACAACCTCGATGAGTTTCGTTGGGTCGGAATCGAGATCGACCATATTCGCCGCCTCTTTCGCCGCCTGCGTGCCGGAGTTCATAGCGACGCCCACATCGGCTTGCGCGAGCGCGGGCGCGTCGTTCGTTCCGTCGCCCGCCATAGCAACGAGACGCCCGGAATCCTGTTCGCGCTTGATCAAATCCATTTTCGCTTCCGGCGTCGCCTCCGCGAGAAAGTCGTCGACGCCCGCTTCTCTTGCAATTGCGGCCGCGGTAAGCGGATTGTCGCCGGTAATCATCACCGTGCGAATTCCCATCGCGCGCAAACGATCGAACCGCTCGCGCATGTTCGGCTTGAGGATATCTTTCAAATGGATCACGGCGAGAACGGTACGATCTTGCGCGAGCAACAGCGGCGTGCCGCCGGCGCGGGCAATGCGTTCTACGTCGGCCGCAAGGGCAGCCGGCGGTTCGCCCCCGCGCTCGCGAACCCAGGCGGTAACTGAATCGGGAGCGCCCTTGCGAATGCTGATGCCGTCAAAGTCCAATCCGCTCATTCGGCTGTAGGCGCTAAACGGCACGAACCGTGAATGCTCCGGCTCGCCGTTGGTCACGCCGAATTGCTGCGCGAGCGTGACGATCGACCGGCCTTCCGGCGTTTGGTCGGCTAGCGATGAAAGGTACGCGATCTTGGCGGCTTCCGCCGGTTCGACGCCTGGCGCAACGATAATTTCCGAAGCTCGGCGGTTACCGAGCGTGATTGTTCCCGTCTTGTCGAGGAGCAGCGTGTCGACGTCGCCCGCCGCTTCGACGGCGCGCCCGCTCATGGCAAGTACATTGCGTTGCATGACGCGATCCATGCCGGCAATCCCGATCGCGGAAAGCAGTCCGCCGATCGTCGTGGGAATCAAACACACGAGCAGAGCGATCAGCACCGTCAGCGTTTGCCGCGCACCGGCATAAATCGAAAACGGCAACAGCGTCGCCACGGCGATAAGAAAGACGATCGTAAGACCCGCCAGCAAAATGGATAACGCAATTTCGTTGGGCGTCTTCTTACGCTGCGCGCCTTCAACCAGGCCGATCATCCGATCGAGAAACGTTTCGCCGGCGTTTGCCGTAATCTGCACCCGGATCACATCGCTCAAAACGCGCGTGCCGCCCGTAACGGCGCTTCGGTCGCCACCCGCCTCGCGCACGACCGGCGCGGATTCTCCCGTGATCGCCGATTCGTCGACCATTGCAGCGCCTTCGAGCACTTCGCCGTCTCCCGGAATCAGATCGCCGGCGCCGGCAAGGACGACGTCGCCTTTGCGCAGATCCGTCGAGCGGACTGTCTCCAGGCCGCTCGTCGTCCAGCGCTTCGCGAGCGTATCGCTCTTCGTCCGCCGCAGAAAATCGGCTTGCGCCTTGCCGCGTCCTTCAGCGACGGCTTCGGCAAAGTTTGCAAAGAGCACGGTAAACCACAGCCACACGGCAATTGCTAAATCAAATCCGGCGCTTCCGGTGTGGCGAAGCAAGTCGCGAAGAAAAAATAGCGATGTAACGACCGCACCGGCCTCAACGATGAACATGACGGGATTGCGTGCCATCCACCGCGGATCCAGTTTTGCAAATGAATCGCGAACCGCTCGCGAAACGATTGCGCGATCGAGGAGCGGGCGGCCTTTGGGCCGGCGCTCGAGACGCCGTTGGGACAGCATTAATACGTCTTCCCTTGAAGCACGAGCAAGTGTTCCACGATCGGGCCCAGTGCGTCAGCCGGAAGAAACGTCAGCGCGCCGACTATGACGATGACGCCCACAAGCAGTGCGATGAAGATGCCGGAATGGGTAGAGAACGTTCCAACGCCTTGCGCGACGGCTTTCTTTCCGGCTAACGATCCTGCTAACGCCAGCGCCGGAATCGCCACGGCGAAGCGTCCGAACATCATATTTACTCCCGTCGTCAGATTGTAGAATAGGTTTGGCGAAAGGCCGGCGAAGGCCGAGCCGTTGTTGGCATTCGTCGACGTAAAGGCGTATAGAATCTCGGAAAAGCCGTGCGGTCCGGCATTATTCAGCGTCGCCAAACCCGCAGGAATGGTGGCCGCAACGGCCGCGGGCACGAGGGACAAAACGGGCGTAACGAGGACTGCGAGAATCGCGAACTGCACCTCCCGGCGCTCGATTTTCTTGCCGAGAAACTCAGGAGTTCGCCCGACCATGAGCCCGGCGATGAATACGGTAAGCACAACGAAGACGATCATGCCATAGAGTCCGCTTCCCGTACCGCCGAAAACGATTTCGCCGAGTTGCATATTGACAAGAGCCACGAGACCGCCAAGCGCGGTGAAAGAATCGTGCATCGCGTTTACCGCGCCGCATGACGTATCGGTCGTGATGGTCGCAAAGAGTGCGGACGCGCCGGCGCCAAACCGGCATTCTTTCCCTTCCATATTTGCGCCGGCCACGCCCAGCTGGTGCACGATCGGATTGCCGGCCGATTCCGCCCAGTATGCAACGGCGAATCCGGCGAAGAACAGCAGCGACATCGCGGTAAAGATCGCCCAGCCTTGACGCGTGTCCTTGACCATCTTGCCGTACATGTAAACCAGTCCGGCCGAGACCAACAAGATCAACAGCATTTCGAAAAAGTTGCTAAGCGGCGTGGGGTTCTCGTTGGGAGCGGCTGAGTTTGCGTTCACGAAACCGCCGCCGTTGGTGCCCGCCTCTTTGATGGCTTCTTGTGAAGCCATCGGACCGCCGGTGATCGTTTGCGATATGCCTTCCGGCGTCGTAATTTGCTCGTACGCATCGAAGTTCTGCGGGACGCCCTGCCACAGCAAAAAAAGTGTTCCGATAAACGCTAAGGGCAGGAATACGTAGAGCAGCGCGCGCGTCAAATCGACCCAGAAATTGCCCAGCGTCTTGAGGTTCGTTCGTGCCACGCCCCGCACAACGGCTACCGCAATGGCGACGCCGGCAGCGGCCGACACGAAATTGTGCCATGCCAAGCCGGCCATCTGTGAAAGATAGCTCATGGTGCTTTCGCCGGCATAGAACTGCCAGTTCGTGTTCGTCAGGAAGCTCACGGCCGTGTTCCACGCTAGATCGGGCGCCATGTTCGCGAAATGCTGCGGGTTCAACGGAAGCCACTTCTGCGTGCGCAACACGGCGTAGACCCACACCAGCCCAACCACCGAGAATGCCAGCATGGATAACGCATAGGCATACCACGTCATCTCCTGGTGTTCGCGCACGCCGCAAATCCAATAGATCGCCCGCTCTAGTGGGGCGATCGCCGGCGAGAGCCAAGTACGCTCGCCGGCAAATACCCGGGCCATATACGAACCCAGCGGTTTGGTTAACGCCAGGATGATCAGGAAGAAGCTTATGGCCTGAAGCCAGCCGGTAACGGTCATCTGGGTCTAAAACTTTTCCGGGCGCAGCATCGCGTAGCCCAGATACGCGAGCGCGACAGCGGTTAAAGCGAGGCCCAAAATGTCGTCGAAACGCATGCGATTAAACCTTTTCGCACCCGGCAACATAGCAGTCCAGAAGCACGAAACAGGCAATTGAAAGCACGACGAGTCCGAGTTCGAGCATACGAGAGTAGAATAACGACCGCGTAGCGCTTTTGGCAGCCGCCGAAAGGATGATCCGTTCGGATGCTTATCGCTCGCGGCCCACGAGTGTACACTAGCCACGATGAGTATCAGTAAGGGCGTTGCCCTGTGCGCGCTTTCTTATGCCGCCACAATGGGCGCTTGCAGAGGCCAAACACCGGCGCCGCCCCCATCGCCGCCACCTTATCCCTGCACTTCCATGCTCTCCATCGTTACGCGGCCGACCGTCGCAACGTCGGTATGCACCGTGCAAGCGCACAAATCGCTGCTCGAAACGGGTTACACGAACGCGGTGACGACGGGTTCGGCCCAGGGGCATACGGCTTCATTTCCTCAAGCGTTCCTTCGCATCGGAAGCGCCGACGATCGTCTCGAATACGAAATCACGCCTCCCTCGATCGTCGTAACTTCTGCCGGCGGTACGATTGCGCGCGGCGCTTCCGACGCCGGTGCGGGCCTGAAGTACGTCCTCGGTTATAGCGCAAAGGCTTCGTGCAGCGCGAACGCGGCATTCACGGTTCCCAGCGGTTCACCGCGATTTACGGCGGGCGCTCCGCAATACGCCGCAAATTTCAACTGGTCGTACAGCGTCAACTCCGTGCTCGGAATCGGAGGAACCCTCGGATTCAACTCGCTTTTCGGGCCAAGCTCTAACGGCCGCAGCTCGCGCTTTTTCGCCTTCGAGCCGTCATTTGTGGCATCCATCGCACTTCCGAAGAATTCGCAATTCTTTGCCGAGTATGCATACTTTAGCAACAGCGGCACGGGTGTCGGCGACCGAACGCTTATCGATTATGGGCTCGCACACGATTTTGGCTCCAGCCTTCAGGTCGACATCGAAGTGGGCGTTCAACCGTCTACAACGAGCGGTCAACAGCAGCGCTATGTAGGCGCCGGCCTGTCTTTTATGTCGCTTTAAAAAGTAATGCGGGCCGCGGCTCGAATGAACCGCCGCGTGAGAAGCGCCGGTTTTGTGTTTACTGCTGTGTTAGTATTGCTCCGCGCAAATACCGGTATTGCTTACGCGCAGGACGCGCCGGGTTCTTCACCGTCTCCTTCTCCTTCGCCGGTTCCGGGTACGATAACATGGTCGCTAGACGGCCAGAATCTCTATATCGATCAGAGAACGCACGGTGCGGGAATCACACCGCCCGAGGGCGCGGAATTCGGCAACGGTTCGCCACTCTCGCCTAACACGCCGTACGACCTCTGGACCAGCGCAGTGCAAATTCCTGGAACGGCGGCGCTGTTGCAGTATCGCGTTACGCCGGCTTATCACGGGCGCAGCTTCGATGCCTCGCTGCAATTGGGCGCCGGCTTTTCTAGCGGAAGCACCGCCAACTTGATGTATTGGGGCGAAAACTTGCTCCCTACATTCAATCCGCACCTGGGCAATCAGGCGCTGCGGTACGCCATTATTTTTCCGGTTTCGGCGAACAGCGATTACGCAACGGCATTTCGGTTCTCCGTGCTTAGCGGAGCGCTTTCGGCACGCGATGGATCCTGGGCTGCTCGCGCCGGATATTTCGATCTTACGCAAAGCGAGCGATTCGTCTTCATTCAACCGGCCTTCACGAGCGTAACGCCCGCGCTCGGGGTCGCGCCCGCAGAAACGTTGAACGCACAACCTCCTTTGCTGGATTCTTGGCCATCGCCGGAGCCGGGGCTGCCTTTACTTGGAGTCGACGTCACGGCGAACCGCGGGCTCGCGTCGTTTGAACTTAGCAGCGCCGCTTTGCCGGCACTGCCTGGAACGAGCGCGCACATAACGATCGGCTCGGCAGTAATCGACCACGGCCAGGGCACGCGTTATGCGGCAGAATTCTTACATTTGTCAACCGGTGGCCTGCCAATTTCTACTACGACCATGTACGGCGCCGGAGCGACGACCGTCGGAGGCCCGCAGGGTGAACTTCCGGTAAGCGTCCTTGGAGGCCAGCGTGCGACGATCGCCGGAGTTGCCGCATCGTTTCACGTCTCGGGTTCGCTGGAGGCTGCTATACAGGCCGCGCGTCAATGGTACGACGCCGCAGGCGTTTTTGAACCGGGCACCCAGCGACCCGGCGCTTATTATCGTGCGGCACTCAAAACTAAACACGGCCGTGCAACTGCTGCGGCGGAATGGTTTCGGTTCGAGCCGCGCTACGCGACAGCCATTCTCCCGTACGGTGTTCCCGAGAACGTTTGGAGTTCGGCGTGGTCCTGGCCCGGACAATGGCTGAAGTCGAACTATCAGTTAAACGACAACACCGCGATCGGAGTTAATCGCCAAGGATTCCGTTTGAAATACTTCGTCGACGGCGGTCCCCTCGAGTGGCGCGCGCAGTACGCTAATTACCGCCAGATCGACGCGGCAACGCTCGCCAACGTCCATCAGACCGGCTTCGTCGACGGATTCTTCCTTCCCCAACTCGACGCATTCGCTACCTTGGGTTCGCAAGCGCAATACGCAGCATGGCTTGCCTGGCACCGGCCTTTCGGCACCATCACTTTCGATTACGTCGTAGATGCCGAACACCGCCCCGCATTCGCGCAACACCCGGAAGACTTGGTGGATTACGTGGCTCCGCAAATCGCGTTGACGTACTCACGTTCGATCGCACAAAATGCCGTGGTTGCGGGCGGCTATGCGCGCTACGGCATGAAAGGCACGTGGGCCACGACGCCGCTCGACTACGGTGAAAGCACGTACTTCGCCGGGACGCAAATAAGGGAGTCAAAGACGGCGGCGACTTTGGTGCAGTTCCGCCACAACAGCTTCACCGGACTGCCGTCGGAGCCGGCCGGTGCCTCGCCGGATTTCGGCGCCAATTTGATTATCGTAGAAGAGCGTTTGACGATCTAGCGCGATCGCACGGACCGTGCTACGAGCGCCGGGGCAGTCAACGCGCTCGATGCGATCGTCGCCAGCGCCGCCGCAAACGCGGCCGCTACAATCGCGCCGCGATATGGCATGCCCTCGGGTAACGCGATCGCTAACGCCAGGGACAGCGCCCCGCGTACGCCCGCGATTCGAACCACGTCGAGCCATTCACGTGGAAAGCGCGCCGGAATCAGCAGAGCGGAAATGCCCAGGCGCGACACGACCAATCCGGCCAACGTAGCCACGACGAACGCCGGATAGCGAACGACTTCGGCTAGGCTGAGCGCTGCGCCCGTCAAGAAAAACACGAGCACGTTAGCCGCGAGCGCGACATGGTTCCAGAGTCCTTCCACCTCTTCGCCGATGCTCAGCGTGACCCAGGCCCTCTCAAAGTATCGGAGAGCGATTCCGCAGGAGATCGTCGCAAAGATTCCTGATGCATGCAGCGTTTCGGCGAGGAAATAGCTTCCATACGCACAGATCAGCGTTGCGACGATTTGAATGCGCGCATCTCTTCGCCGGCGTAACGCTCCCGCCGCCACAAACGCGATTGCAACGCCGAGTGCAATTCCGGCCGCCGATCCCAAGAACGAAGCCGCGACGATGAGCCCAAGAGCGGTCTTTGCATTAGCCGGATCGACGGTCTGCACCAAGGCGCGATAAAGCACGACCGCAACGGCATCGTTGAACAACGACTCGCATTCCACGATCGTGCTCAAAGCCAGCGGCGCGCGGAGCCGCCGAAAAACCGCAACGACGGCGATCGGATCCGTCGCACTGAGGATGGCGCCGGTCAATAGCGCGGCGCCGAACGGGACTCGCACTGCGAAAAGCGCCCCGGCCACGAGCATTGCACTTAGGGCAACACCCGGAATCGCGAGCGTCGCAATCGGCGCCCAGAACCGCCGCATGGCGCGAAAGTGCAAATTCCACGCGGCTTCAAAGAGCAGCGCCGGCAGAAAGACGTACAACGTGGAGTGTCCGAAGGCGTACGTCAATTTGCCCGGCTGCACGAAGCCGAACGCCGCACCGGCTGCCACGACAGCGAGGATCTGCCAGATCTTCAATGGGTGTGCGTGAAGTTTCCCACGGCGACGTGCCGGTCACGAATCGCCTCGACGGCATGGCGCATTCCAAGCGGATTCGCCGGACGTCCGACGGCATCGAAATACCACTCGGGGTCGATATTGAGCGTCCGCGTCTGAATCATCGTGACCGGCACTTCACGCAAAAACGACGACATCGCGGCGATTTCTTCTTCGTCGTCGGTTACGCCCGGATGCGTGAGCAGATTGAGGCTGACGCGGAGCCCCCGCGCGACAGCGAGACGAATCGATTCCAGAACGTCGTCGAGCGTATATCCGAGGGGGCGATAATATGCGGCGTACGCGTGCGGACGGAACGAATTCAAGCTGATGCGCACGGCTTGCAGTCCGGCGTCGATGCATCGCGCCAGCGCGCTTGGCAGACTGCCGTTCGTATTCAAATTGATCGTGCCGTTTTTTCTCGCCCCGCGAATTCGTTCGATGGCGGAAGCGATCGTGATCGAGCGTAAGAGCGGCTCGCCTTCGCAGCCTTGCCCGAACGACACGATGCCGTCGGAAACGCGCTCGAGATGATGCACGCCGATCTTTGTTAAGTCCGACGCATCGGTTTCATAGGCGATCCGTTCTTGCGGCGAGTCGAGGCCGGTCTCGGGTTCCTGTTCGGAAATGCAGCCGACGCAACGAGCGTTGCACTTCGGAGAAACCGGGAGCGCCGCTTCGCCGCGTTCGAGGAAGACATTCTGCGCGGTGAAACAGCCGTATTCGCGCGAGCACAACGCAACTTGCGCGAGAACGCGGTTTCCCGGATCGCTTGCTATGCGATCGGCAAGCATCTTCTCCAGTTCGCCTTCGCCGAAGTACCGCGGCTGCCAATCTTCGCTCTCGTCGGTTTTCATGGCTGCGACGTACAGCTCGTCGTTGACTACGGCCGCGAACGTGTAACCGAAAAGCGGTAGCGTGGGGGCATCGGCTTCCTTTTCGTACGCAGGCACGAGCAGACGCGTGTATCCCGCCGGCAAAATCGCCGCTAACGCGTACTTCCGCCGCAGCGGACCTTCGGTCGTCATCGCCCGGCGACCAGGAAGAATCATCTCGACCGTGCCGGCCGGTGCCGGAATCACTTCGTCCACCCGAGGTTCGCGAACGACGCCGCCGTCGGCGAGTGCCGTATAGGTCTCGTCGAAAAAGATCTGCCCCTTCGCGTCGCAATACGCCAGCCCGGCCACGATTCAGCCTGCGGTATTTTCTAGATCGATGGTTGTGTCGAACACGTGCACGGCGGGCCCGGTCATGAACGCTTTTTCACCGCCGTCCCATTCGATTTCCAGTTCGCCGCCCGGAACCCGAACGATCACCGGGCTCGCCGTCAATCCGCGATCGATCGAAGCGGCTGCCGAAGCGACGGCGCCGGTTCCACACGCCATCGTTAGTCCGGCGCCGCGTTCGTAGTGAACGGCCTCGATTGTATGTCCGTCCACGACGTGAACGAGATGCACGTTCGTTCCTTGCGGAAAGTACGGGTCGCTCTGCAAATCGGCGCCGAAGGGCTGAAGTTGGATTTCGTTGCCGCTGCGAAACAGCACGAGGTGCGGATTGCCCGTATCGACTTCTACCGCGTCGGAAAAAGGCAGCGGGCGCGACTGCAGCACCGGAGCCGGCATGGCGACGCGCACGCGATAGGTCGTTCCGCGCTCGATTATCATTGCATCCATTATTCCCGCCGCCGTCTCGATGCGATGGTATTTCGACGGCGCTCGCTCGTCCAGGTATCGTGCGACGCAGCGCACGCCGTTTCCGCACATCTCGGCGTCGCTGCCGTCGGCATTGACGACTCGCATCCGCGCGTCCGCCACGTCGCTGGGTTCGATCAATAGGACGCCGTCGGCGCCGATACCGGCGTTGCGGTCGCATAACGCGCGCGCATTCGCGATAGGGTCCGGTAACGGAGTTTCGCGCGCATCGACGATAAGGAAGTCATTGCGCGCGCCGTGCATCTTCGCAACAGCAACGCGCGGCTTCATGGCGCGGCTTCGACCGGCGCAGCGGGCGAAATTGTCGAGATCGCGTGTTTGTAGACGAGATGCGTCTTGTGGTCGTATTCCAAAAGCAGCGTGAAGGGATCGAACCCTTTGACGATACCGCGCAATTGGAATCCGTTCATCAGGTACACCGTCACCGCCGTGCCATGAATTTTGCATTCGGCCAGAAAGGTGTCTTGCAGACTAGCGGGCATGTTTCGCCCCTTTAGGCCGCGCCGAGCTTTTCCCTTGCCACAGCGTGGATTCCAGCCGAGTCCGTCCACAGCGTGTCAGGCTCTTTGCGAAACCAGGAGCGTTGACGCCGGGCATACCGTCGAGTAGCGCGTGCGAGCGACGCATGAAGTTCCGCGTGCGTGCTGTGGCCGTTGAGATAGGCTAGCGCTTGCGGATAGCCGACAGCACTCGCGGCGACTGCGCAGGCGCCGATTCGTTCGGCTTCTTCGAGCAATCCCGAGGCGAGCATGTAAGACGTTCGGCGCTCGATCCGGTCGTCCAAATCCTCGAGCGGCAGATCCAGGAAGAGCTTTTCATACGGGATGCCCGCGGTTTGTAGCGTGTCCAACGAGCCCGGCCGCTGCACCGCTCCTTCGGGCGAAAGCGCAATTTCCAGTGCTCTGAGGACGCGATACGTGTCGCCCGGCTGCAGCATCGCCGCCCGCTGAGGGTCGATCTGTTGCAACCACTGATGCAAAAACTCCGGCGGATGAACGTGCGCTTCGCGCGCAAGCCGTTCGCGCACCCGCTCGTCGAATTCCGGCGCCAATCCAACGCCACCCGTTAGCGCGCGAATGTAAAATCCCGTACCGCCTGCAACGATCGCGTTTTTGCCTCGAGAACGGATCTCGCGGACGGCCGCCGTTGCGTCAGCGGCAAAACGCGCGGCGGAATAGCGTTCCGCTGGATCGAGAAAACCAACCAAGTGGTGCGGCGCGGATCGTAACTGCTCGTCGCTTGGAGCGGCCGTCCCAACCGCCATTCCGGAATAGATTTGGCGCGAATCGGCGCTTACGATCTCGCCGTCGTATCGCCGGGCGATCTCGATAGCAAGGCCGGTCTTTCCCGACGCGGTAGCACCCGCGAGAATTAGCACGGGCCCGGGCACGTTAAACCCGCTTGAACATCTTGGCGATGTCGTCGGACCGCATTCTTACCATCGTCGGCCGCCCGTGGGGACAATGCATCGGATTCGCACACACTTGCAAGCGGTCGACGAGCGTCGTCATCTCTTCGAAGGCGAGCCGTTCTCCGGCTACGGTTACCGAGTGGCATGCGAGGGAAGCCCACACTCTTTCGCGCACGTCGCGTTGCTTCGGTTCGTCGGTCAAATCCTCAATGAAGCCCTGCAAATCGAACGGCCTCGCACCCAAGCCTGCAGGTGTTGCCACAATACGATACGTCCGTTCGCCGAACGGTTCGATTTCGAGGCCGCCTTCCCGCAGGAATTCCAAGGCGCGATCCAACGCTGCGCTTTGCGTTCCGTCCAACTCAACGACCAATGGCACGAGCAGCGGTTCGCTGGGGGCGCGTTCACGCGCGCGTTCCACGATTGACTCGTACGCAATGCGTTCGTGCGCAGCGTGCTGATCCACGAGCAAGATGCCGTCGCCGTCGCTTGCGAGGATGAACGTGCGATGTAATTGCGCCAGCACGCGAAGCCGGTGGCCCGGAATGTCATCGGCATCGGTGCCGGCGTTTTCGAAGAGCGATTGCACGTGCGGCAATGAAGCGTCCATCGTATTTGCCGAAAATGAAACGCCGCCGGCGGTCGCATCCGTAAATCGCGACACGGCGTGATTGCGCAGCGTCGTGGCGATCGTCCGTCGTACGGCATCGAAGACTTGATTGCCGAAACGCAGGCGAACGTCGCTTTTTGTCGGGTGAACGTTCGGATCGACGTGTTCGGCGGGAAGATCGAGCATCAAGACGCCGTATGGGTGCCGCCCGATCATCGCAAAAGTCGAATAGCCGGCGGTCCAAGCGCCGGCTAAGAGCGTACTGCGCAACAGCCTGCCGTTGATGAACAGCAGTTGCATTCGCCGGTCGCCGCGGTCGCTTCCGGGAGCACTGATAAATCCCCGCACGCGTCCGTCGAGCATGCGCGCCGCCTCGGTTTCCAAGGGAATGAGATTCGAAGCGGCTTCTTTTCCGAAGACCATCGCGAGGCGTTCGTGCTCGTCGCCCGTGGACGGCATGACCCACACCTCTTTTGCGTCGTGCCGAAGTGCAAACGTTACGTGGGGATAGGCGAGGGCAAACGTCGAGAGCCAGCTCGAGATACGATTGAATTCGGCACTCGCCGAACGCAGGTATTCGCGACGAACCGGAACGTTTTCGAAAAGGCCGGTCACACGAATCTGTGTCCCGCGCGGCGCTGCGGATGGTTCCACCGGACCGGCGGATTCCGCATGCGCTACGATTCGAAAACCGACATCGCCGTTCGACGTACGAGAAAGCAGTTGCAGCTTGGCAACGGATGCAATCGATGCCAAGCCTTCGCCGCGAAAGCCCAAGGTGGCAATCGACTCCAAATCTTCCGCTGCGACGAGCTTGCTCGTCGCGTGACGGCGCACCGCAAGCGGCAGATCTTGCGCCATGATCCCTTGTCCGTCATCGATTACTTCGATGAGATCGAGGCCGCCGCGTTCGATGGAAACGGTAACGCGCGTCGCGCCCGCATCAAGCGCGTTTTCAACCAGTTCCTTGACGACCGACTGCGGACGCTCGATAATTTCACCGGCAGCGATTTGGCCGACGGTCACCGGGTCCAGCAGATGGATGCTACTTATCACGGCCGGCTTTCTTTCGCGGGGTACCCACCCGTAATAGTATGCCGGACGGATCGGCAATCGCACATTCCCGAACGCCCCGCTCCCGCTCGACCGGCGGTTGGAGCGAGCGCCCGCCGCGCGCAACGGCGATCGAATAAAAGATTTCGACGTTGCTCACGTAGAGATAGCAAACCGCGTTTTCGCTGGCCGCGCGATCGTTCGTGGCTTGCAAATGGATGTCGGCACCGCCTAGCCGCATGACCGCATACCGGTCGTACTCCGTGATGTCGAAACCAAGTGCCTTAAAAAAAGCGAGGGATTTGTTGTAGTTGACCGCCGGGAGAACGGGTGCGGCGTGGTCGAGCCGGAGCGGCACGCTACTCGGCGTTTAGGAACGACAGCTGGCGCTCCGTCGACGCCGTTCGCGTCATGCGTTTGCGCAACGGCACTTGCTCTTCTACGTCGGCTTTGCCCGAGAGCGTATCGGCGATTTCTTGGGCGCGCTCGATCACCGCGTCCGGCAAGCCGGCCATGCGCGCAACTTCGATGCCGAAAGAGCGGGAAGAACTTCCGGGTTGCACGCGATGTGAAAAAACCGGAGCGCCGCCCCGTGCCATGTTTTCGACGGCGGTGATGTGATAGTTCGCAACGAGGTTCCAGTGATCGGCAAGCGCGCACAGCTCGTGAAAATGCGTCGCAAACAAGGCCATCGGCGACTGATCCTCGAGGCCCAGCAAAAACTCGCAGATCGCCTGGGCAATAGAAAGGCCATCAATCGTTCCGGTGCCGCGTCCGACTTCGTCGATGAGCAGCAACGAACGATGCGTACTGCGGCGCAGGATGTTGGCTGCCTCGGCCATCTCCATATAAAACGTCGATTGCCCGGAAGCTAAATCGTCGCCGGCACCGATGCGTGTAAAAATTCGGTCCACTACGCCCAAACGCATGGCCTTCGCCGGCACAAAAGAACCAACTTGCGCCATAATTGCAAGCAACCCCGCTTGCCGCAAATACGTCGATTTGCCGCCCATGTTCGGCCCGGTCAATAGGATGAAGCGATGATCGCTTTCGCGCAAATGCAAATCATTCGGAACGAAGTTGGCGTGTAAGATCGCTTCCATGACCGGGTGGCGACCGTCGTCAATATCGATCGTACTGCCTTCGATAAATTGCGGCCGCACGTAGCCGCGTTCCGCCGCGCACTGGGCGAGCGCGGAAAACACGTCGATTTCCGCAATCGCGTCCGCGGCATCCAGCAAAGCCTCCGCCCGCAAGCCGATACGGTCGAGCAGTTCATCGTACAGTTTCTGCTCGAGACGCTGCTGCCGAGATTGCGCGGTCGAGATCGCAAGTTCGAGCTCTTTGAGTTCGGGCGTAATAAAACGCTCGCCGGTCGTCAACGTTTGTTTGCGGACGTAATCTGCCGGCACTTGCGAGACGTACGCTTTGCTAACTTCGATAGCGTACCCGAACGCGCTGGCATACTTTACCTTGATGGACTTGATGCCGGTGCGTTCGCGTTCCCGCTCTTCGAGATCGGAAAGTTTGGATCGGGCATCAGTGCGAAGTTCCACGCATTCCGCAAGTTCGGCGTCGGCTTCGGGCCGAATGACGCCCCCGTCGCCCAGCTGGGCGGGCGGTTCGTCGACGAGGGTGCGCGCGAGATCCTCGAGGATGTCCTCGAATCCGGTGATGCGCGCAATCGTTTGCGTTAATGATTGCGGCGCGACTTGGGGAAGCGGACGTAACACCTCGAGCGTGCGGCGCAGCGACGCGAGATCCCGCGGGCCGGCGCGACGGAAACGGGCCTTCTGAGCGATCCGTTCGAGGTCGAAACATCCGCGGAGCAGCTCGCGCATGGCGGTGCGCCGCGCATGTTCGTCGAGCAGTGTTTGCACGGCTTGTTGACGAGCTTCGATCGCATCGCGATCCACCAGCGGCGCAATAATCCAACGAGACAACATGCGCGAGCCCATCGATGTCTCGCATTCATCCAGCGTCCCGAGCAGCGTCGCGCGCGCGTTTGCGCCTTGCGCCCGCGTCAGTTCTAAATGTTTGCGTGTCGCCGGATCGAGCGCGAGGAACTGCCGGCGGTGGTAATACTGAGGGACGCTCCATGCCGCGCCACCCTCTTGCGCTTCGCGCATTACGGTTCGCCGCACGAAACCGGAAAGCGCGTCGACCGAACGATGCATTGCTGCGGAGTCGTCGAGCGAGAAGCCGTCGATGGCCGGACGATCGCGCGTCTGCACGAGTCCGATTGCCGGTGCGGCCAAGCGCGCACCGAGTGCTTCGATGGCGGCCGCCATCGCGGCTCGAATGTCAGCGGGCACATCGGCAACGATCTCGGCCGGACCGATGCGTCCCAACTCCGCGAGCACTTCGTCGTAAGCGTTTTCCCCGCCGATCGCGGTTGCCGCACAGTAGCCGGTAGAAACGTCCACGTACGCGAGGGCGAACGTGTCGCCCACGAGCGCCATCGCCGCAAGATAGTTGTTTTGCTTGCCGTCAAGAAGGTGTTCTTCGATGAGCGTGCCGGGCGTCACGATTCGCACTACGTCGCGCCGGACGAGTTTGTTCGGGACCGGCGCTTCCAGTTGTTCGGCGAGCGCGATAACGAAGCGCTGCTGCACGAGCTTGGCGAGATACCCGGGAAGCGCGTGATGCGGAACACCGGCCATCGCGACCCGCTTGCCGCCGCCGGCTTCTTTGCTGGTGAGCGCAATTTGCAACGCGCGCGCGACGGTTTCCGCGTCTTCACCGTAGGCTTCGTAGAAGTCGCCGACGCGGCTAAGCAGCAGCGCATCGGGATGTTTTCCCTTCATCCCGAAGTACTGCTCGAGCATCGGCGAGAATCTCGGAGTTTCGGACACCTAAAGCAACGAGATCATCGGCTGCGCAACGGAAGTACCGGCATCGGCAAATCGTTCTGCACGCGCGACGAGCGTCCCCGTGCATCCCCAAACGTATGCCGTTTCAACGGTGATGTCCAACCACGGCTCGCGCGCGTAAAGGGCCTCGTCGTAATCGGGCGGCATGGGCGCAATGACGGTGACGTTATCGAGCGATTTAGCGGCGATTTTCGACGGATCTTTTTTCGACGGCCCTTGAATCAGGCAACGGACGGTGCGTCCGAGTTTAGCGTCGTGGTAGGCCCGTGTCGAAGCGTTTTGCGCGTCGACAAGACGACGGAATCTCGCGGCTGAAACGTCGCCCGCAACCTGTTCCCAACGCGCGGCCGGCGTGCCGCGCCGAATCGAATAGATGAACATAAACGCGTTTGCAAAAACATTCGTGCTCACGTAGTCGAGCGTTGCCTCGAAATCGGCGTCGGTTTCGCCCGGAAAGCCGACGATGATATCGGTGGTAATCGCCCAATGCGGAAGATACCGGTGAATCAGCTCGACCTTCTCGCGGAACTCTCGCATCGTGTATTTGCGGTTCATTCGGCGAAGCATCGGATCGCTGCCGGACTGCAACGGAAGATGCACGCGCGCATTGAGTTGCGGAACGCTCGCAAGATCGGCGATGACTTTCTCCGTGAAGTCCTTTGGATGCGGCGAGATAAACGTCAACCGTTCGAGGCCGGGCAACGACGCCGCGGCGCGGCACAGGTCGCCGAAATCTTCACCGGTTGCCGGATCTTTCCACGCATTGACGGTTTGGCCGACGAGCATGACCTCGCGCGCGCCGCTCGCAAGATGGGTTTGAATCTCGGCGAGAATCTCGCGCATTGGCCGGTGGTCGAAACGGCCGCGCACGTGGGGCACGATGCAAAAGGTGCAATAGTAGGAACAACCGCGTTGCACCGTCACGAAGGCGCGAAGATGCGAAAAGGCGTCGGTGACCGCGTCGGCGGACCCGCCGAGCGGCATCATGAGCGCCCGGTCTTCCGTGAAATCGATATCGTCGAAGTTCGGCGCCCACTGCTCGAGCTGATTGCCCAGCGCTACGAGTTCGCTCGTGCCGAAGACCGCGTCTACATGCGGCGCAAGCTTCTGCATGCGATCGCGATCTTGCTCGGCAAGGCAGCCCATTACGACGAGCCGAACGGCGGGGTCGACATCCTTCAGGGATTTGAATTGTCCCATTCGGCCGTACGCGCGGCGTTCCGCGTTATCGCGAACCGTGCACGTATTCAAGACCAGAACGTTGGCTTCTTCAGGCTTGGTCGCAATCGCATAGCCTGCGGACGCCGCGCGATCCGCAATGTACTGCGAATCGGCCTCGTTCATCTGGCATCCGAAAGTTTCAATGTAAATATTGGGCATGCTGATCGTTAGCTTTAGCTCTACTGGGCAAGATTGAGAGACGAGCGGAACAGCCGGTCGCCGTCGGCGCGCGTGACATAGACTTTATAGCGCGTCCAATAGATGCCGCGGATGCCGTCAATGTCCGGCACGTGTTCTTCATCGAGTTCGCGGCCGGCCCTATCGAAGACGCGGATTTCTCCGGGATGGGCTCCCTGGCCGTTGAGACCGAACGGCAGCGGCCAATCGCGAGAAAGCACCAGGCGACTCTGCCTGTCGGGACTGCGGCGAACATCAAAATGGAGTATCCCAACGCGATATAAAGCAACCAGCGCATCCTAGCCGGTCTTCGACCGCATGCAGCTTTGGTCCGTCCGATGGGTAAGCCGGGCGACGGCTACGAATGTACGTCCCCCGTGCAAGAATCATCTGCCATGGAAGGCGGGTCGCTCAGGCCCGCGACGGTAGCGGTCGTCGGACGGCCGAACGTCGGCAAGAGCGCCCTTTTCAACCGTCTTATTGGCCAGCGTCTCGCGATCGTCGAGGATACGCCGGGCGTTACCCGCGACCGGCTCTACGCCATCTGCGAGTGGCGCGGCCGCACGTTTAGCATGGTGGATACCGCCGGTATAGATCCCGACGCCGATATGGCACACGGCGATCAATTCGCCGAGGCAACACGGCGGCAGGCCGAAGCCGCCGCGCAAGAAGCCGACGCGGTCGTCTTCGTCGTCGATGCGCAGACGGGGCTCAATCCGCTCGACGAAGACGTGGCGCGCATTCTGCGCAGCACGCGGCGGCGTATCGTGCTCGTGGCCAACAAAACCGAATCGCCCAGTGCGCTCGCTTCGATTCACGGCGAATTCTCGCGTCTGGGTTTCGGCGAGCCTGTGGCGGTTTCGGCAATTCATGGCGAGGGCACCGGCGATCTGCTGGACCGCATCGTCGAGCTTCTTCCGCCGGAAGCGCCCAACGCGATGCTCGAAGGCGAGCTCGCGCTTGCGATCATCGGACGTCCGAACGTCGGCAAGTCTTCGTTGTTAAACGCGATGCTCGGCGAGGAACGCGCGATCGTTTCCGACGTTCCGGGAACGACACGCGACGCGATCGACACAATTCTCCAATTTCACGATCGCAAAATTCGCCTCATCGACACCGCCGGCGTGCGCAAGAAACCCGAAGTGCACGGCGCGATCGAATACTACGCCGCACTGCGTTCGCTCAAGGCGATCTCGCGGGCGGACATTGCGATTCTCGTTTTTGATTCGATGGTTGGCGTCACGGCACAAGATCGCCGCCTTGCGGGCATCGCGATCGAAGAACGCAAAGGCCTCATCATCGTCGGGAACAAGTGGGATCTGGCGCGCGAACAGCAAGGCGAATTCAGTCAGGGCGAACTCGCCAACGTCATTCACGATTTGATTCCGTTTGCGAAATTCGCGCCGATCACGTTCCTGTCGGCCAAGACGAAACGGCGCTTGGGCAGCCTCATGCCGGTCGTAAATCGCGTTGCAGAAAACTTGGACCGGCGCATCCCCACGGCGCAGCTCAATGCCGTTATTCGTGACGCGGTGCTAGCGCATCCGGCGCCGGCGATCGGCGGGCGGCTGTTCAAGATCTACTTCGCGTCGCAGCCCGCGGTGCATCCGCCGGTGTTCGTTTTTCACTGCAACGATCCCGAACTCGTGCAGTCTTCGTACAAACGTTTCATCGAGAACACGATACGGCAGCATTACGACTTCGAGGGCGTGCCGATTACGCTCGAATTCCGTTCGCGTCGTGAGAGCGAGGAACTCCAACCGTGAGCGTCGCCGCCCTTGCGATCGTCGCCTTTATCGTAATCGCGATCCTCGCGTTTCTGCTGGGGTCCATTCCGTTCGGATATTTGATCGGGCGCTTCTTCTATCGCACGGACATTCGCACGCAAGGCTCCGGCAACATCGGCGCGATGAACGCGTTGCGAACGCTCGGCAAAACGGGCGCCGTTGCGGTCCTGCTGCTCGACGCGGCAAAAGGCTTCGTTCCGGTATTCCTGGCGCACGAGCTCGTGCATGGCTCGCTAAGTTTGAACAACGGCACTGCCGGCGTTACGCTCGATCTCGCAGCCCTCGTCGCCTCTGTTGTTGCGATTTTCACGGTGCTTGGCCACTGTTTTTCACCCTGGCTTAGCTGGAAAGGAGGCAAGGGGGTTGCTACTTCATTCGGTGCGATCTTTGCGCTGAGCTGGAAGGCCGGACTCGCCGTTGTCCTCGGTTGGGTGGTCGGCGCGCTGGCGGTTACGCAGTATTCGTCCGTTGGTTCCATGCTGGCAAACGTAGTAGCGCCGTTCGCGCTGTGGTTCTTCACCCGGTCGATCCCGGAGACGGTCTACGGGGTATTCGCGGCGATCTTCATCCTGTGGACGCACCGCGAAAATCTCGGCCGGCTGCGGACCGGGACCGAAAACCGAATCGGCTTGTTCCGGAAGAAGGCCTAACGAGGGCTTTCGAGGCCTCAGCCCGTATTCGGGCGGGTCATGATTTCGTCGAACGATCTCCGCAACGGCGTCACTGTCGTCGTGGACAACAACTTGTGGACCGTAATCGAATTCCTTCATGTGAAACCGGGTAAAGGTGCGGCCTTCGTCCGCACGCGTCTGAAGAACGTGAAAACCGGCACGACGCTGGAACGCACGTTCCGCGCGGGTGAAAAACTCGAGCGCGCGACGGTCGAAAACCGCCAGATGCAGATGCTCTACAACGATGACGAAGGCTTCCATTTCATGGATCAGGAGTCGTTCGAAAACATCACGATCCAGCGCGACCTCATTGGAGATCCGGCCGACTTCTTGAAAGACGGCATGGTCGTCGACGTGCAGTTGCACGAAGGCTTGCCGATCGGCGTGGAACTTCCGCCGCACGTCGAGCTGCGCGTTACGGAAACCGATCCCGGATTCAAGGGCGATACGGCGACGAACACCGGCAAGCCGGCAAAGCTCGAAACCGGAGCGACCGTCAACGTTCCGCTCTTCGTCAATCCCGACGATCTGGTCCGCATTGACACGCGCGATCGCCGGTACATCGGTCGCGTTAACGCATAAAATCCCGTGAACGAATGCCCGCGGTTCGTTGCTGCGCGCAGCGTTTCGGCGCGATAGCGGCAGCGGGCTTTTTTCTATGCAAGTGCAGACGTCGATCGAGCTTTTCATAGCGGCGCTGCTCGCCAGCATCTGCGGCTCGATGGTCGGGCTCGGCGGCGGCTTCATCCTCGTCCCGATTCTGCGACTATTTTTCGGACTAGCCCCGGCCGACGCGGCCGGCACGTCGCTCGTCCTCGTGATGGCCAATAGCGCTAGCGGCGCTTTCACCTATCTGATGCAGCGGCGGGTCCACGTTCGAACGGGCCTGCTTTTTGCGGCCGGCGGTTTGCCGGGCGGCATCCTCGGCGCGATTCTCGTGCTGCATATTTCCGGCGAAGCGTTCGATTGGGTTTTCGCAACGTTTCTTATCGCCGTTGCCGTCGATATGATTTGGAACGCGGAACATCGCGTTGCCGGACGCTCCGAAAACGAGCAGTTACGCGGGCGCAAAGCGATGTCGTCGCGGTTTGCGGTAGGCGCCGGTTTCTTCGTCGGTCTCGTATCGAGTTTGTTCGGAATCGGCGGCGGCGTTATCGTGGTGCCGACGCTGTTGTACTTCTCGGATTTGCCTGCGCATGCGATCAGCGCGACGTCTCACTTTGCGATTCTGCTTACCTCGCCCGTCGGTATGGTCGTACACGCCGCGCAGCACGACATCCGCGTTGCTGACGCGCTGCCGCTCGTCGCGGGCGGCCTTTGCGGCGGCCCGGTCGGCGCGCGCCTCTCGCTGCGGCTAAAATCGCGAAACTTGCTGGTGTTCGTCGGGGCGGCGTTGATTATTGCAGCCGCTTCAATGGCGCTGCGCCACATCGTCCATTAGGGCTTTCGCCAGCTTCTGCGCCTTCTGGCGAACCATGTCGCGAATCGCTCGAACGCGATCGTTCGACTGGCCCTTTGGGTCCGGAAGACCCCAATCATCGTCGATTCGCGGCACGCCTTCCACGTCGCATCCCATGGTAATGACGAGATCGGCGCGTCCCGAAAGGTCTTCGGTCAACAATTTCGGCCGGGCCGACGAAATGTCGATGCCGTCGTCTGCCATCGCCGCTACGACGCCCGGATGGGAGCATCCCCAGCAATCGTTCCGGCCGAGCCGGCTTCGACCGCGCCGCCCGCGAAATGGCGCAAATACGCTTCGGCCATTTGACTGCGGCCGGTGTTGTGTTTGCACACGAAAAGTACAAACGGCTTAAAACGCACCTGAAACTCGGCACTCGCTTTAGCTTTGTGAGGGACGAGCACGGCTTCGGCTTCGGGCCTCCCAATCGGAGCAAGCCATGCGAATAAATAGGTCGCTGCGGCAGCACCGGCGAGCTGCGCAAGAATGAACGCGGGCGCGTCGACCGCGCGAATGCCGGCGAAAGTGTCCGACAACGCGCGCGCAATCGTGACAGCCGGATTCGCAAACGACGTCGACGACGTAAACCAATAGGCTGCTACGATATAGCCGGCTACCGCAAAGGGGACGATGCCGCTCCGGAATCGCACGCACCCCCAAATGACGAGCAACAGTCCGAAGGTAGCGATGAACTCGCTGAACGATTGCGCCGGTCCGCTGCGATTGTGATGCGACGGAAACCACACCGGCAGCCCAAACATCACGTTGGCCACGCCGGTGCCGCCGATCGCGCCCGCGATCTGCGCAAAGAGATACGCCGGAACTTCACGCCACGGCAGGCCGGATTGCAGCGCATCGGCCAGCGTCACGGCGGGATTGAAATGTGCTCCGGAGATCGGTCCCAATGCCGCGATGAGACAGAGAAGCGCACCAGCCGTCGCGACCGAGTTTGCTAGAAGCGCAATCGCGACATTTCCGCCGGCCAGCCGCTCGGCCATGATTCCGGACCCCACGACGGTAGCGAGCAAGAACGCCGTTCCGAGGCCTTCGGCGACGCTTCTTTTAAGCAACGTCAAAGCAATTTTTCCATTGCCACGACGTCGACGTACCGGCCGTCCAAGTTGCCGTGTTCGCGAAAAACGCCGACGAGTTCAAAACCGCGTTTTTGGTAAAGACGCTTTCCGTGATCGTTTTCATTCAAGGCGTGAAGCACGATCTTGTGAAAGCCTGCCGCTTGCGCACGCCGTTCGAGTTCTTCAAGAAGGACGGCGCCGATGCCGCGTCCGCGCCATTCGCGAGCGACGTAAACCGATAAATCGGCTATCCCCGCGTGCGCGCACCGATGGGAAAAGCGGTTCAGCGACGCCCAGCCGGCAACGGTGTTTTCTTCAGCGGCGACCAGCACCGCGTAAGTATGGTCGTGCTGCGCCCACCATTGCGCGATCTCGTCCGCTGATTTGGGTGCTGATTCGAGCGTCGCGATGCGATCTGCGATGCCTTCGTTGTAGATCTCACGGATGCGTTCCGCATCGCCCGCGCACGCTTCACGAACCACGATTGAGCCTGCGCTCATGACGCGATGCAACACGACCTCGATTCACCGTCAGCGGAACAACAGGCCGTCTCCGCGTCGTCACGCTCCTCGGTCTCCTCGTGTACGACGTACACTTCCCAGTGGCGACCATCCGGATCGACCGCCCAGACTTTGGTTTGATTGGCGTAGCAGCACGTTTCGTTCCGTTCGATCGAAGACACCAGACCCAAGGCTTGGAGCCGCGCAATCGCCTTTTCTACGTCCTGGACGCTCTCGACGCACACCCCATAATGCGCGTCGTCGCTTCGCGCAACGGTTTTACGCCCGTCGAGGGCCAGTTCCAACGGCGGCTCCTCGACAATGAAGAGTGCATAATCCGGTAAGGTTTTCGCAGGCGTCGCGTCGAGCAGAGCGGAGTAGAACTGCATGCTCGCCGGCAAATTGGTTGTCGCAAGGTTGAGATGAGTTTTCATGCGGTCGCTTTCTGAAGGAAGAGTGACGCTATTGCGCCGTTCAGGCGATGCTGCGCGCCCGCCGCAAGCCGGTAATACACCCACGTCCCGCGACGCTCGCCCGTAACTAGGCCGGCCTCGCGCAAGATACGAAGGTGATGGGAAACCGTCGGCTGGTTGAGCGGCAGCGCGCCGGTAAAATCGCACACGCAAACTTCGTCTTCTGCCGCGGCGAGAGTAGCAAGCATGGTGAGGCGATACGGATCGGCGATCGCTTTCAAAAGCGCGGCCGAATCCTCGAAATCGCGTTCCACGATCCGAGCCGGGGGACAGCATCGCTGCATCGACATTCTTCGATACTAGCAACTATATCGAAAATCGTCAATATAGTGATTCTCGAGCGAGCTCCCTAGTCGCGAGGCGGCGATGACCCAGTTGTCGTATAGGAGCCGGGTAACCAGGCGCTCTTTAAGTTATGAACAGCGTCCGGCTCTACTTTGTAAAGATTCCCTCGACAATTGAGTCGACCGGCCCAATGACCCCGTCAAGTCTCTTTGTAAACCTACCGATGCCTAATGTATCAGCACTAGGGAGGCTCCACGGAAGACATGAACCAGAGCAAGGAATTTTCGATACGCGCCATTGCTATCGAAGATTGGATGATCGATCTTTTAGAAGACGATCGGCCCGCCACGTCTGAGGTCGTCGATCGCCTGACGACTCTGCATTGGATTTACACCGCGGCTTTGGTGCGGCACAACTAAGAGCGCCGGCCCGACAATCCTTCGGAGAACCGCGTTTATAACGCGGTGGGTTTTCACGCGTGGTCGCCGGTGAGCTTTCTCACGGTCGTCGGAAGCGCTTCTGCAAACGTCGGGTGCACGTGCACCGACTCATCGAGGACGTGCCACGTCGCGCCGTTCATCATGTGCGCGTAGATGACGTGGATCAGTTCCCCCGCTTCGTAACCAACGAACGTCGCGCCTAAAAAGCGTTCGGTTTTCTTGTCGATGACGATGCGGAAAAAGCCCTGTGTCAGATTCCATTCGATGCCTCTCGCGTCGTCGCTGAGATTCGTCTGCACCGAAACGGCATCGAGACCACTGTTTCGCGCTTCTTCTTCGGTCATGCCGACTCGCGCCAATTGCGGCTCGGTAAAACACACGTACGCCAGCGGCCGGTCGTCGCGCGTCCGAGTTCCGCCTGCGATGACGTCTTTTACGCGCCGGTAGTCCTCCCACGATACGTGCGTGAAGGCCGGCTGCCGCGCAACATCGCCCATCGCGTAGATGCCTTCGCACGTCGCGCGTAAATGTTCGTCGACGCGAACGTAGCCACGCTCGTCCAGTTCCACACCGCCGGCGCCGGCGTTGAGCGCTTGAGTATTCGGGACTTGACCGGCGGCGACGAGTAATGCCGCAGCTTGCAACTGCGTACCGTCTTTGAGAACGACGCTAAACGCACCGTCGTACTTCACCGATTCGATGCCGGTTTGCAAGTGAAAGGTAACGCCGTCGTTCTCGAGTGACTGTTGCAAGATGGCCGCAGCATCGCGCTCTTCCCGCGCCATCACCGGTCCGGCGTCAACGATTTCGACCCGCGACCCAAGTCTCGCGCAGCCCTGGCCAAGTTCCAACCCAATGTACCCCGCGCCGATGATGAGGATGCTTTCCGGCACGGTCTCGATATCGAAGAACGAATGGTTGGTCAAATACGGGGTGCCTTCCAATCCAGGCACGTTGGGAACAGAGGCGTGTACGCCGGTATCGATGATGACGATCGGAGCGGTCACGCTAACGGCGCCGCCTTCGACGGTGCGCGGGCCGGTAAAATGCGCTTCCGCCTTTACGATCCGGACGCCCGCATCGGTAAGGCGCTTCTCCGCTCCGTCATGCCAGTCGTTGCGAACTTTGCGCACGCGATTCATGACGGCCGTTCCGTCGATGGCTAGTTGGGCATTTACGCCGATTGCCGAAGCTTGGCGCGCGCGGCCGGCCGCGTGCGCGCTTGCCAAAAACGTCTTCGAAGGAGTGCAGCCGAAGTTTACACAGCTGCCGCCGACCCGGTCACGCTCGAAGAGGACGACACGCTTCCCGCTCTTGGCGAAATCCCTCGCGAGCGGATTGCCTCCTTGCCCCGACCCAATAACGATCGCATCCACTTCCTCAGTAGCCATACTCCCGCTTTTCCCATAAAAAAGAGAGCCGGCGCTTCACCGGCTCCCTTCTTCGTCAATGTGGCGGCTCGCGATGAGGCCGCAGGCCTCAAGCAAACCCAATAAGGCGTTAGCCCCGGTGGCCGCTCGCGATGAGGCCGCAGGCCTCAAGCAAACCCAATAAGGCGTTAGCGCCCGCGGGCGGCTTGCGATGGGGCGAAGCCCCAAGCAAACGCGATAAGGCGTTAGCGCCCGCGGGCGCGTAGCCTTACTTCGGGTAAGTCATCTCCCGAGGAACGACGTACTTGTCGAAATCTTCGGCAGTGACGTGGCCGAGTTCGAGCGCTGCTTCTTTCAGCGTCGAGCCCTTGTGATGGGCGTGTTTCGCAATTTCGGCAGCTTTGTCGTAGCCGATCTTCGGCGAAAGCGCCGTAACGGTCATGAGTGATTCGCTCAGATACTTCTGAATGACCGGTTCGTTCGCTTGAAGCCCCTCTACCGCGTGCTCGCGGAACATCGTGCACGAGTCTTTCAGCAAGTGACAGCTGTGCAAGAAGTTCGCAATCATCACCGGATTGAACACGTTGAGTTCGAAGTTCCCCTGGGAAGCGCCGAAGCTGATTGCCAAATCGTTGCCGAACACCTGCGCGACGACCATCGTCATCTGTTCGGACTGCGTCGGGTTCACTTTGCCAGGCATGATCGAGCTGCCCGGTTCGTTCTCCGGAAGAATCAATTCACCGATGCCGGCGCGCGGACCCGAGGCGAGCCAACGAATGTCGTTCGCAATTTTCATCAGCGCGGCGCCGAGCATTTTCAGCGAGCCCGAAGCGAACACGAAGTCGTCGTGCGATGCAAGCGCCGTGAATTTATTCGGATGCGAGCGGAACGGCAGACCCGTCAGTTCCGCAAGCTTGTGCGCCATGCGCTCCGCAAACTCCGGATGCGCGTTCAAACCGGTACCGACGGCCGTACCGCCGATGGCAAGATCGTAAATATGGTTGAGCGCTTCATTGATCGCGACGATTGCGCGGTCAAGCTGCGTTACGTAACCCGAGAACTCTTGGCCCAGCGTGAGCGGCGTCGCGTCCTGAAGGTGCGTGCGGCCGACTTTGACCAGATCTTTCCACTGCTCGGCCTTCTCTTCGAGCGCGTCGCGCAGCTTCATCACCGAGGGCAGCATTCCGACCACCGCTTCGGCCGCGGCCATATGCATGGCCGTCGGGAACGTGTCGTTCGACGACTGCGACATGTTGACGTGATCGTTCGGGTGAACCGGTTTCTTCGAACCCATTTCGCCGCCCGCAATCTCGATTGCGCGGTTCGAAAGGACTTCGTTCACGTTCATGTTGGTTTGGGTGCCGGAGCCCGTCTGCCAAATGCGCAGCGGGAAATGCTCGTTGAGTTTTCCGGCCATCACTTCATCGGCGGCCTGCACGATGAGTTTGGTCTTTTCTTCGTCGAGCTTGCCGAGGTCGTGATTCACGAGCGCCGCCGCTTTCTTCAGCTGCGCCATCGCTTTGATGACCTGGAGCGGCATGAGGTCGCGCGGCCACGCGCCTTCACCGATGTCGAAGTGGATGAGCGATCGCGCCGATTGCGCTCCGTAATATTTGTTGGAAGGGACTTCGATTTTGCCCATCGAGTCGGTCTCGACGCGCGTTTTTACTGACCCATTGGTCGTCGAATTAGCAGTCGTCATGGCCCTGCTATCTTCACCCTTTTCGCCGGTTTTCAGCCTGGACTTAGGTCGCCGACAGGGATTCCTTTATCAGGCTGGCGCCCGTTCTACCGGCCTTTTTGGGCGGCGCGCAGGCCGTCGATCGTGGTTCCGACCGCTTCGAGTCCGGTAATTTCATAAATCGTCAGCGGAAAGCGCGGGTTGAAGCGGCGTTTGTCGCAGCGCGGGCAGCTTGCCGGTTTCCCGGGCCGCTTGCGCCGCAGTGTCTCGAACGCGCAGTGCTCGCAACGCAAGATGTAGCGCTTCGACGACTCGTTCATCGGACGCACGTTCCCAAGATCGTGATAGATCGACGACATGCCGCATTCGCGCATCTTCTTCTTGAAGCGCGCGCCGTGGCCGGTGTCGCGCCACTTTGCGAAACACCACGCGTGAATCATCTCGTGCAGCAGCGTCTCTTCGAGCGATTCCGGATATTTTTCGAAGTGTTTCGGAGAAAGCTCGATCAGCATAGGATGGCCGGTGTACGTAATTCGTCCGGCCGAATTCGAAAAGCGCGCGTTAAAGCGTATCCGGCAATCGGGAGCTTCGCCGTTGAAAAACTGGTAGTTCAACCGGGCAAAAAGCAGCTGCAGATCGGCTTCCGAGTGGGTCACAGGTGGAATATTTCGGCGAGCGTCCAAACGACTCATCGTGACTAATCCGCCGCGCCGGGGACTTCCCCCGCGAATTTACATGCCCGTCGTCGCCGTGCTCGGCGGCGGATTTTTGCTTGTCATGTTCTATCTGCTCGCGGTCGGTTTCGGCGTCACGGGTTCGGTCTTCGGCCGTCCGGCCGCGCCGGGGCAAGCAACGCAAGCGCAGCAGGGCAACCCGAACAGCGTTCAGGGCGGCGGACCGCCCGCAGCGGTGATGGTGCAGCTCAAGACGCTGAGAGAACGGATCGCCGCGCATCCCAATGACGACGTCGCGCTCACGCAACTCGCCGACATGTACCTCACGGTGCAAAAGTACAACGACGCGATTCCGTTGTATCAACGCGCGCTCAAAATCAATCCGAACAATTCCGCGGCGCAAACCGGTTTGGAGGAGGCCCGCAGCGGCCTTTCGCAGTCGCAGTGAAGCTCTTCATTTCCGCGGATATGGAAGGGACTGCCGGGGTTTGCGCATGGCCGCAAGTCGATCCGTCGAACGCCCACGAATATCCGGTGTATCGCCGGTACATGATGCAAGAAGTTTCAGCGGCGATCGAAGGCGCGCGCAGCGCCGGTGCGGATGAAGTGCTCGTTCGCGATTCGCACTGGAATCAAACCAACGTGTTGTGGGACGAACTTCCCCAAGACGTGCGCGCGATCACCGGTTCCCCAACGCCGCTTTCCATGAACGACGGAATAGGCCGTGGCTTCGGCGGCGCATTTTTCACCGGCTACCATGGCGCAATCGGGACGCCCGATTCCGCGCTCGCGCACACCTATGCGCCGGAGACGATCTACGGCGTTTCCGTCAACGGCGTTGCGTGCAGCGAAGCGATGCTGAATGCCGCGGTCCTCGGGTACTACGGCGTTCCGTTGCTGATGATTACCGGTGACCGTTCGATCGTCGAACAGACGTCGCAACTCATGCCGTGGGTCACGGGCGTCGCCGTCAAAGAGTCCATCGGTTACTATTCCATCAACTCGTTGACGCCGGCCGCCGCACGACGCGCGATTCGCGAAGGCGCGAAAACGGCCGTCGAGCGCGCCAAATCGGCAAAGCCCTTTACGTTCGTACCGCCGGTCGAGCTAACGATAGAAACCGCGAACGTAGGCAATGCCGATTTTATCGAGCTGCTGCCGGGGTTCGAGCGCATCGGAGGACGCACTATCCGGTTCACCACAAACGACTATCTCGAAGCATTCAACGCGTTTCTCGTCGCGGCGAGAATCGCCGGAGCGGCGAACGCGCCCGTATGAAGCTCTACATCAGCGGGGACATGGAAGGCGTCGCCGGCGTCAGCAGCTGGCAACAGGTCGACGCCCGCACGCCGCATCCGGAGTACCAGATCTATCGACGGTACTACACGCAGGAGATCGCGGCAGCCGTTGAAGGCGCGCGAAGCGCCGGTGCTACCGACGTTCTGATCAACGACTCGCATGGACCGATGCGAAATTTCGTCTTCGAAGAACTTCCGCAAGACGTTCGCGTGATCTTCGGCAACCGCAAGCCGTTCTCGATGGTGCAGGACGTCGACCAAACGTACGGCGGCGCCTTTTTCGTCGGCTACCACGGCGCAATCGGCGACGCCAATGCCGTGCTTTGCCACACCTATACGCCGTCGGTCATTTATGAAGCCCGTTTGAACGGCGTTCGCTGCAGCGAGGCAACGCTGAACGCCGCATTGCTCGGGCACTTCGGCGTTCCGCTCTTGATGATTACCGGCGATCGCACGACGGTCGAAGGCGTGCAAGCCCAGATGCCGTGGACGCACGGCGTCGTGATCAAAGAGTCGATCGGAAATTTCGCGGCAAACTCCGTTTCGCCGCGCGCTGCGCAAGCGATGATTCGCGAAGGCGCTGCTGCCGCCGTTGCTGCGGCCGGCAACGCGAAGCCGTTCACGTTCGAAGCGCCCGTCGTTATGGAACTGCTTCTCGGAAAAACGGAACAGGCCGACTTGCTGCAGATGATTCCCGGCTTCGAACGCACCGGCGGACGCAGCGTCCGTTTCATATCGGACGACTACCCGACGATCTTCAAAGCCTTCGTCGCTTCTTTCCGCCTCGGCGCTATCGCATAGCTCTCGCAATTCGTCGCACCCATGCGTTTGCCATGGCATGATAGCTGACGCTGCACCGTTCGCGACGTACGGAATCGGCCAGCCGCCTTGGGTTCGCTGCCGTCGCTACGACGTTTTTTGTTCTGCTGCACTTTTCTACAGCGGCGGCCCCATGTGGACGATTGTGTTAAGAAGCTGCTGCGGTTTGAGGCGCTCCCAAAGCAATCGCGATCTGCGCGACGTCGTCTTCGGTGAGGGACAGCTTGCGCATCGCCTGTTCGTACAAAGCGATCGTTTCTTCGCTCGAGCTCGAGGCAGCTCGCTCTTCACGCAGACGCTTGATCTCTTCCGTTACGCGGCCGGCAAGTTCGTTGCTGACTTGGACGCCGTGTGCAGCGAGTTGTTCCGAGTGCTTGCGCAACGTGTCTTCTACGAGCGCTACGCCCGAATGCTTGCCGAAAATGAAACTCGTTTCTCCACCGACAAGTTCGCTTGGAACGGCTTCGTAAATGCGGCGATCGATGAGCACGCCATGCGTATGAATGCCTGACTCGTGGGCGAAGACTTTCGAGCCGATGATGGGCTCGTGCTGCTGCATCGGGATGCCGCTCATACGCTCCATGAATCGCGCGAGCTCGCGAAGCTTATCGTACTTGAAGCCGGGAATCTCCACACCGTAGAGCACGCGCATTGCGACCGCGTATTCGTGCAGCTTGACGTTGCCGGCGCGTTCGCCGTAGCCGTTGGCCGTCACCGAAATAACTTTGAATCCGCACGACGTTGCGGTGATGGCATTGATCGTACCCAAGCCGTAGTCGTTATGTAAGTGCGCGACCATCGGCAAGCCCTTCGGCATCGCATTGACGA
>CAVWUU010000002.1:0-294554 GCA_963758295.1 Vulcanimicrobiia bacterium | reverse complement strand
CGCCGCACGTGTTCATCGGATTTACGCCGGCGACAACGCCGTGGGCGACGACGAAGTGGGTGGATACGACGGTGACGACGGATGCGAATGGCCGCGCTACGATCGAAATTCCGCATCCGACCGACGGCCTTGCCTCGACGTACGGAGTCGCCGTCGATTCCGGGGGCGCGACGGCCGATACGCGTATCGTCGTTCCGACGGCACCCGTCGCGGCGCGTTTGCGTTTGGACCGGGCCGAACAGACGATCGGCACGCCGGCGAACTTCGAAGTGTATGTTAACGAAGTGAACAGCGGCAAGCCCCTCGCGAACGGGACGGTAACCGCGCAACTCTCGCACGGGCCGTCCGTGCAGCAGCAAACGCTGCATCTCGATGCGAACGGGCACGCGCACGGAACGTTCAGCTCGCCGCAGCTCGGCACCAACTTAATCCTTGCGACAGTTGACAACGGCGGACGTCAAGCCGAAGATGCCGGCCAGGTGACGGTCGTTTCGCAAGCGACGAACGATGACGCGGATTCGGGAAGCGCCAATGCGCGCATCGCGCTGGATCGCAGCACGTATCATGCCGGCGAAGACGTTCGGGCAAACGCGTCCCTTGCGGGGGCAAACGGCGATGCTTTTGTTACGCTCGAAAGCGCGCTCGAGGTTCAAACATCGGTCCTCCGCGCCGGCGAGGGACACGCCGGAACGCAATTTCGCGTGAACGACGCGCCGGGCGATCTTCGCGTCGGCGCCGCGTTCGTGCACGACGGGAGCAATCGAATGGACGAGTGTCCGGCTCGAAGTCGATGCCCCGGGCGTCCGCAATTCGTTCCATTGGATTTGGGCGGCACCGAGTTTGCGCCGGGCGCATCGGCAAACGTCGCGTTGCGCGATACGCGACCCGGTCCCGGGACGGTCGTCGTTCGCGTAAGCCGCGGGGCGCCGTCGGGAAGCGCACTCTTCGATACTGCACCCTCGCTGCTCGCCGTCGGCCTCACCGCAACCGAAGTGAGCGCGCCCGCAGGGCAAACGTGGCATCCCTGGGTCGATTCGACGGGCCAACACGCGCAAGTTATAGGTTTCGAGCGCCGCGGCGCGCCTCAGCCGGATCTTACGCTGGCGCAAGCGCAAACGCAGGCGGTTTCCTGGAATATCGTGCATGACGACGGCGCTCCGCTCGCGGTGCAACTGCCGGTAACGCGAGGGCGGTATACGGTTTCCGTGTTGAAGATTTCCGACGACGGTCGTGTGATCGCCGGCTCCTCTACGGTTGTGGTGCAATAAAATGGCGAAGCTTAAAGCAGGCGCTGCGCGCTTGATGCTGCTCGATACGTACGGCTTGGTGTACCGTGCGTTCTTTGCGCTTCCGCGCGCTGACCACGACCAAAGGCATGCCGATCAACGCCGTGTACGGCTTTACGATGATGCTGAACAAGATCATCGCCGACGAAAAACCGACGCACGTCATCGCCGCGTTCGATAAAGGCATGCCGGCCGCGCGCATCGAGCTGTACGGCGATTACAAAGCGCAGCGCGACGCCATGCCCGACGATTTGCGCAGCCAATTCGCGCTCGTGCGCCAGATTCTCGACGTGCACGACATTCCGGTCGTCGAAATGGAAGGCCAAGAAGCCGACGACGTGATTGCGACGCTTGCGCGTCAAGCCGAAGAAGCCGGCGAGCAAACGATTGTCGTCACGGGCGATCTCGATCTGTTGCAAATCGTCGACGAACAGACGACCGTGCTGACCACGCGCCGCGGCATCACGGAACTCGGCCGGTACGATCCGGCCGCCGTCGCGAACGGTTCGGACTCGAGCCGTCGCAGCTGCCCGATTATCGCGGTCTCAAAGGCGATCCATCCGACAACTTCCCGGCATTCCGGGCGTTGGCGAAAAGACGGCAACCAAACTGTTGCAAGCTGCGGGCTCGCTCGATGCGCTCGTGGCGGATCCGTCGCTTGCCGGTACACCGAAACTGCAGAAGCTGATCGAAACATACGGCGCAGCCGCGAAAACCTATCGCGACGTTTCGATCGTCCGTCGCGATCTGCCGCTCGATCTCGATTGGGACACCGCGTCGTATACGCCGCCGGTCGATGGCGAACTCTACCGGCTGTACTCCGAACTCGAATTCAAAACGCTGCTCGCAAAGCTGCAGCCCCCGGTCAACGACCTGCCGCTCTTCGACACGGAAAAGAAGCTCGAAGGGAACCTACCGTTCCTTCGTCGCGTCGGTCGATCCGCCGGAACTTCAAAGCTCGGCGAGGAACTTCGCGCGCTTGCGACCGCAGAACACATCGCCATTGCGCTGCGCGGTGACGCGCTCGGCATTAGCGGCAAGTCCGGGACAGGAATTACGTTTACGCGCGCCGCGCTGCGGCACGACCGGACGTGCGTGACGGCGCTCAAAGCGGCACTTCGAAGCGCGATCGCACGTCGTTGCGTACGACGCGAAGCGCGTTGCGCCATGCATTGCGCGAAGCGGAGATAGCGCAACGCGCGTTTTGACCGACGATCCGATGATTGCGGCGCATTTGCTGGATCCAGCCCGCACGTTTGCCGACATCGAAGACGCTGCGCGGCGAGGCTGCTTGAGACGCGCGCTTGCACGACGACGCCGCCGCTCACGCCGATGCAACGTTGCAAATTGCACTGCGAGGCGCGCGAACGAGCTCGAAGAACGCGAGCAATTCGCGTCTGTACGAAGACGTCGAAGTGCCGCTTGCGCCGATTCTCGCGAAGATGGAAGCGGCGGGCGTCGCAATCGACCCGAGCGAGCTGCGCGTGCTCGGCGAAGAGATCGACGCAAGCCGCAACGCGCTTGCAACGGCAGATCTTACGATTTCGCGGGCGAAGAGTTCAACATCGGTTCGCCACATGCAGCTCGGGAAACGTCCTTTTCGGCAAGCTGCAAATTCCCGGCGGGAAAAAAACGAAAACCGGCTGGGCGACCGGCGTCGAAGTGCTGCAGGGCCTGGCGCGCGAGTATCCGATTTGCGCGCTCGTGCTCGAATGGCGCGAAGTCACCAAGCTCAAGAACACGTACGTCGACGTCATTCCGCAGCTCGTCGATCCGCGCGACAGGCGGCTGCATACCGTCTTCAATCAAACCGCAACCGCAACGGGACGCCTTTCTTCGACCAATCCCAACTTGCAAAATATCCCGGTGCGGGGCGAACTCGGGCGGCGCATTCGGCGCGCGTTCGTGGCGCAAAGATTCGACGAGCATGTGTTGCTCGCTGCCGACTACAGTCAAATCGAACTTCGTTTGATGGCGCATCTCTCCGGTGACGAAGCGATGCGCGACGCTTTCGAAGAAGGCCAGGACATCCATGACTTCACGGCGCGCCAGATCTTCGAAGTGCCGAGTGGTACCGTCGTCGACGGCAATCAGCGTCGCATGGCAAAGAGCGTCAACTTCGGTCTGCTCTACGGCATGTCCGATTTTGGATTGGCCCAACGCTTGGAGATCGGCCGCGCCGAAGCGCGTGAAATCACTACCGCTTATTTCGCGCGATTCCCCTCGGTCCGCGATTACATAGAACGCACGTTGGACGAGGGCCGGCGCAACGGCTACGTGTCCACGATTCTGGGGCGGCGACGGTATATGCCGGCGCTAAGCTCGAGCAACTATATGTTGCGCTCGGCCGCCGAACGCGAGGCGACTAACGCGCCGCTGCAAGGAAGTGCGGCGGACCTCATGAAGCTCGCAATGGTGAAGATCGCGCGCTCCTTGCACGATGCGAGGCTCGACGCGACGATGCTCTTGCAGATTCACGACGAGTTGATCTTCGAAGTTTCGCGTAAGGACCTGCACGGCCTTGCGCATCTGGTACGCACGGAGATGGAGAATGCTATCGCGCTTTCGGTCCCACTCGAAGTGACGGTCAAGACCGGTTCGAATTGGTACGACGTGGAGGCCATGACGGAAAGCTAGAACGCGCAAATGTTCCCCTTCATTCGGCGCGAGGTCGAAGCGGGGAAGTTGCCAGAAATAGGCCGTTACCAAAACGTGGCCGTGTACCGGAGAATGTTCTAGATGATCGCTGCCCTCGCGCTTGCCGCCGCCGTCGCGACGCCACCGCCGCAACAATTAGAAAAAATCGTGGTTCAAGCGCCTAAGGCGGTTTTAACGCTGCAGGTCGCACAAAGTGAAGAAGAACGTGAACGGGGCTTGATGAGCGTGACGAACTTGCCCCGGCACACGGGCATGGTGTTCGTATTCGACGGCGAGCAGCCGGTAGAGTTTTGGATGAAAGACACGCTCGTGCCGCTGGATATGGTCTTCGTTGGTGCCGATGGAACGGTGCATTCCGTCGCTGCGAAAGTTCCCGTCGTACCGCTCGATACGCCGGATGAAAAAATTCCACGTCGCGGCGGCGTCGGAAAATTCGTCGTGGAACTCCCGGCCGGCGAAGCGCGCGCCGACGGAATCGTCGCCGGTACGAAGCTGCGGTTCGTAATTCCATCGCTTCCGCCGCCGCCGTCCACTCCGTATGCCGACGGGCCGTTCAGCTGTTCGATGCCGATTAGCGATCCCGCTCCCGGAGCAACGACAGCCAAGATCAGTTGGCAGGACGTTGGGAAATCGGAGAGCGCCCAGTCCGATCTCGATTTTGCCGGAGCCTTTGCGTCGAGCTTTGGCCTTGCGGGGACTTTCACGCTGCCTAGGGTCGACGGAAATCAAGGCTTATTTTATTCCAATTGGCTCTTGCTCAAAGAGCTGAAGGGTAACAATGCTTTCGTCCAGCTCGAACTAATGCGCTGGAAGAAGTATTCGTACCGGAATGAAGTTGCGCTGACGTGGGCGCTGCCCGACGGCGAGCTGGTGTACCGTGACACCGGCCTTTTCGTTAACGACGATCCACATGAACTGGCCATTGCGGTCGACGGCGACAGCGTCATCTTCGCGGTCGACGGAGCATCGCTTTGTTCCGCGCCGGTGTCAACGTTTTTTCCGCAGCGAAAAGCGCTGTTTTTCGAAGTCGGCACGGAAGTTTCTCGCCCAGGCGATAAACCGGCGGGAACCGTTTCGAACTTGAGGATCAAGCAGGACACGGGCGCGTGGAAGACCGCTTATGCGAGCTGCATCTACCACGGCTACGGCCTCAGCTGGCGGCCCGACGCGAACGCTTCAACGTTCACGGCGACCGGTGCATTCGACACGTCGAAGCCGTATTTGCTCTTCACTGGTCTTACGGATTCGGCGCCATGCGTTTTGTGACACATCGCAAAAAAGTCACGACGTTTACGAAGCGAGCGTTGAACGAGCATGCAAAAACGATATGCTCTTGCGATTGCGCTCGGTCTAGCAATCGCGGCGCCTTTCCACGCCCAGGCCGCACAAAACGCGCAATCCGGCGGCAGCGGCAGCGTATGCGGCCGCGTGGATGCTCCCGCGCTTGCGATCTTGCGTTTGCAGCAGTCTCCGACGCACGACAACATTATCATCGCAAGATCGTCAACCGGCGACGAGCATCGCACGACAGTCAATCTGGACGGGTCGTACTGCTTCAACGGATTGAAGAACCAAATCTACATCCTCGATGCATTCGAAGACGGTCTCCCGCAATATAGCGCGTCGGTCACGCCTCAGGACGGAAAGACCGTGATCGTAGACCTCTTCGCGCACGGCGACTAGCCGACGCATCCGTTAAGGGCGAGGGCGGGTTCTTCTCACTTGGGATGCCCGAACTGCCTGAAGTCGAGACGATAGCGCATGGCTTGTCTCACGCCGTCGTCGGAAAAACAATCGAATCGGTGGAAGTGCGGCTGCCGAAAATGGCAGTCGCGCCGCCCGGCGTAGACTTCGCCGCCTCGCTGGTGGGCGAGCAAATTACCGCTACGGGACGCCGGGGCAAATACGTGCTGATCGGGCTGAAATCGGGCCGGACCCTGGTAACGAGCCTGCGGATGACAGGTCGCTTGGTGGCCGGTCCGGCGGATGCCCCCGAATACAAGGGCACGCATATCGTGTTGTATTTTACGGACGAGACGCGGTTAAGCTTCGCGGATGTTCGCACTTTCGGCCGTATGCGGCTCGTGGAACCAGGCGAGCCATGGGACATAAGTCTCGGCGTAGAGCCACTTTCTTCAGGCTTTACACCGGAAGGCTTTATCTGTATGCTCATCGGGCGGACGACGCCGGTCAAGGCTTTGCTCCTCGACCAAAAGCGCATAGCAGGCATCGGAAACATCTATGCATGCGAAGCGTTGTGGGAGGCTGGGATAAAACCCGACCGGCCTGCGAAGGCGTTGACCAAACCAGCGATTCGCCGGTTACACCGCGCAATCGTAGATGTCTTGAGACGCGCAATCGATATGCGCGGGACGAGCGTCGACGACTACGTGGATGCCGAAGGCTTGCGAGGCGGTTTCCAAAACGTGCTCGCGGTCTACGGAAGATCCGGTGAAGCGTGCCCACGCTGCAAAGGCCCGATTCAAAGAACCGTGCTCGCGCAACGAGGAACGTGGTGGTGCCGAAAGTGCCAGCGTTAATCCGCAAAAGAAAATATAAATTAAGGTAGGAACTTCAACATCTCTACGACTGAAATCGCTCCCGCTCACGACGAGGAAGATCAACTCGCGCTCGAACAGCGTCTCTATGAAGAGTCGCTTAAGGTCCTCGACGAGGGCCAAGTGCTTAACGGCATGATCGTCCAAAAGGATAAGGACGAGCTGCTTGTCGACGTCGGCGGTAAATCCGAAGGCGTTCTTCCTTTCCGCGAGCTCTCGCTGGCGGTCGAACCCAAAGCCCTCAAAGTCGGTGACACCCTCGAGGTGATGATTCACCGCATCGACGACATGGATGGCACGCTCTTCCTCTCCGAGCGCCGCGCACGCGCGCTCAAGACGTGGGAGAAAGTCATTGAAGCGCACGATCGCGACGAAGTCATCGAAGCGACCGTTACGCAAGTCGTCAAGGGCGGCGTCCTTGTCGACCTTGGAATGCGCGGCTTCGTGCCGGCGTCTCAGATCCGCCGCCAGCCGGTGGGCAATCTCGACGAACTGGTCGGTCAGAAACTTCGTTTGAAAGTGATCGATCTCGACCACAAACGCCATCGCGTCGTCCTCTCGCAGCGCCTCGTGCTCGAAGAAGAACTGCAGGCGAAGAAACAGGAGCTGCTCGACACGTTGGAAGTCGGCCAGATTCGTGAAGGCGTCGTCGTGCGTCTCGCGGACTTCGGTGCGTTCGTCGATCTCGGCGGCATCGATGGCTTGATCCACAACAGCGAACTGAGCTACGCCCGTATCAAGCACCCTTCTGAAGTGGTGAAGATCGGCGATGTCGTTCAGGTCGAAATCATGAAGTTCGATTCCGAAGCGAAGAAGGTCAGCCTGTCGCTCAAGCATGCGCTGCCGGATCCGTGGGACGAACATTCGGACAAACTCTTCGAAACGAACAAACTCACCGCGCAAGTCGTCAAGGTTACGCCGAACTACCTGCTCGTTGAAATCGTTCCCGGCATCCTCGCGATGGTCCCGAAGGGCGAGTTCGACCCGAACGCGCAGTTCAACCCGGGCCAGGACGTCGAAGTGACGCTGTTGACGATCAACAACGCCACACGCCGCATCACTGCGTCGATCCAACACGTCGCAGATGTCGATCCTTCGGAGCTGGAAGCGCTGACGATCGACGATGAAGGCCTCGGCACGATTGGCGACGCGGTCGGCATCCCCAGCACTAACTAGCGGCTTAACGGCTACGGCAAAGGAGCGCGGATCTTCCGCGCTCCTTTGTTTTTCCACCGAGCGTATTCGATGTTAGCGATCGATGGATCGAAAACATAAGGCGTCAGCGATTCTCGCGGCGAAAACGGCCTCATGCGAATTGGGCTCACGGGCGGAATCGGCTCGGGCAAAAGCGAGGTTGCGCGCATCCTCGAAGAGCTTGGCACCTTCATCGTCGATACCGACGTCTTAGCGCGTGAGGCGGTCGCACCCCATAGCGACGGGCTCATGGCCATCGCGCGCGTGTGGCCGAACGTCATTCGGCACGGTCAGCTAGACCGGCCGGCTTTGGCGGAAGTCGTTTTCCACGATCCGCTCGCTCGCGAGCGCCTAAACTCGATCGTCCATCCGTTCATCCGCCGTCTGGCGCAAGAGCGCGAGAAGCACGCGAAGCCGGGACAGCTTATCGTTCACGTCGTGCCGCTGCTTTTCGAGACCGGCTATGGCGAGCTAGTCGATAAGTCTATTCTCGTCATCGCGCCTGACGAAGACCGCATTCGACGTGTCACGCTGCGCGATCGCATCGACGAGTTACACGTGCGCGCGCGCATGGAGGCGCAGATCGATCCCGAAGAGGCTCGGAAGCGTGCCGACTACGTCGTTGAGAACGACGGGAATCTCGCGCATCTGCGCGAGCGCGTTCGTTCGGTCTACGAGGCGCTCAAATCAGCCGTTTGATAGCGTCGAGCGAAGATCGTTGAAGAAGTTATCGCCGACGCGGTAAAACGACCCCATTGCCTGGTTGCCGTATTTCTTTGCGACGTCGGCTGCGATTTGCGCGCTCACCTTGGGCGTAAAGAGCGCGTTGAAGAGCGTCCCGCTATCGAATCGCCCGTTCTTGCCCGTTCCCAGCTGGAGTAGCGTGTTGACGAGCTGCGATCCCGATAACGAATCGGTGCGAACCGCAACGTCGGCCTTTCCTGCGCGTTGCCAGCCGTCCGCGATCGCGTAATCGAAAATCTCAACGAACTGATCGACCGCATCCGCGCCGAAGCGATTGCGCTCTTGCAGCAAAACGCTCTGATACGTTGTTTGTCCGACAAGATTCGAAAAGGCGCGTACGATGGAAAAACTCCCTGCGCCTCCGCCGGCTTGCACGAGGTCGCCCGTTGCATTGGGCGCGTAGACCGTATGCGCCAGTGCCGGCGAAGAAAGCAGCGCTGTCGCGAGCAACAAACCGGTAGCAAGGTGCGAGATCTTCATGTTGAGATTCTTCCCATGCTTGTCTTTGCTTTATGCTAGCAACTCTACATCATGCAGCGCGCGAGGCTTGTATGAGCGCGATCATGCGAGGGATTCCAGTTCTTCCACTGCTGCTTCCCATTGGGTGAGCATCGTCGTGCCTCTTGCCGCCAGCGATTCCAATTCGGCCTGAAGCGCTTTGACGCGAGGCCGATCCTCGTAGAGATCCGGCTGTGAAAACAGTTCTTCGATTTGCGCTTTGCGCGCGTCGACTTTTTCGATGTCGCGTTCTATGCGGGCGACTTTGGCCGTAAGTTGGGAACGCACTTTAAGTGGCGTCATGCGCGAGCTTTGGGTTTTGCGTTCCTCACCCGTCGCGCGTTCACGACTGGAAGCTTCGCGTTCGCGCTGCTGCGCTTCGTAGGCGCTGTAGCCGCCTTCGAGCAGGCCCCATGCGCCGTCTTCAATCCAAAGAACGCGGTCGCTCAGACGATCGAGCAAATAGCGGTCGTGCGAGACGACCACGATAGCGCCGGCGTACTCGCTGAGCACGTCTTCCAAGGCTTCCCGGCTTTGCATGTCGAGGTCATTCGTCGGCTCGTCCAGCAGCAGCACGTCCGACGCTTGCGCCATCAGGCGCGCGAGCATGATACGGCGGCGTTCGCCCCCTGAGAACGAATGGATCGGTTTGTCCGCTGCTTCACCGGAGATCCGCATGCGGCCAAGCAAGGCGCGCGCCTCTTCTTCGGTAATTCGCGCGCCGTCAAGCAATGCTTCGACCGCCGTTTGCGATACGTTCAGCTGGTCGTGCGCGTTTTGGGCGAAGTACGCGTGTCGTACGGCGGGATTGTAACGTACGGCGCCGCGATCCGGCTCGAGATCTCCCGCCAACACTTTCAGCAACGTCGACTTTCCGGCGCCGTTCGGCCCGACGATCGCGAGCCGGTCGTTCTGCTGCACGTCGACCGTTACGTCGTCGAAAAGTGGCATCGAATATCTTTTGCTTACGTCCTTCGCTTCGAAGGCAAAGCCTTGAGTAGCGCGGCGTGTAGCGTCCAGGCGTACCGAAATCGCGCGGCGCTCGGGCGGCGGTTCCGGCGCGAGCATTTGCTCTTCCAAACGCGCAAGCTGCTTTTCGCGGCTTCGGACCTGGCTGTAGTCGCTCGACGTGTGCGTGGCGCGTAAGCCTGCGACCGTCGCGCGTGCTTTGTCCCGCTCTTCGACGTACCTCGTATAGGCTTCGCGCGCTTCCGCATGTCGAATCTCGCGCTGCCGAAGGTAACCCGTGTACGCGGGACGTTCGGCCGCATAGACGTGAAGCTTTGCGCGATCCATCTCCCATACTTGGGTTGCGACACGGTCGATGAAGTACCGATCGTGTGAAACGATGATATATGCCCGCTTGTCGCCGGCGATAAAGCTTTCCAGCCAACGCACCGTGGAAATATCGAGATGGTTCGTCGGTTCGTCGAGGATGAGGTAATCGGGTTCGTCGATTAGCAGATGCGCTAATGCTGCTTTCGCGCGTTGGCCGCCGGAGAATTCGCGCAGCGGACGAGCATAATCGTCGGATGTAAAACCGAACGCATCGAGCATCGTCCGCAGGCGCTTGTTGGTGATGCCCCACTCCGCGTCGGCAACACGTGAAAGGGCTGCGTCGATCAGCTCCTGGAGCGTTGTTTGCGTTTCATCGGCAACGCCTTGCGCAAGGTAGCCCAAGCGCGCGTCGCGCGCGCGCGTGATACTTCCGCCGAACGGTGTGGTAACGCCTGCGAGCATGCGAAGCAGTGTCGATTTGCCGGCGCCGTTTGGACCGACAAGCGCAATGCGTTCGCCATCACGGAGGACGCCGGAGACATCGCTGAAAATCTCTCGCGCGCCGTAATGTTGTTCGAGTCCGGAGAAGCGAAGCAATTCCACGTTACTTCTCGAGCGGTGCCCAGCGTTCGACGAAGAATGCGTGCGTTTTATCGGCGAGGGTCGTCAGGTACCCACGAATGGCAACCGTTCCGTCGGGCGCGCCCAGGAGGCGTCTCGCGAGCGGAATGGTGCCGCTTGAATCGGTTAACGAAGCGCGCGTCGCGTCGAGCGCCCCTACGATCGTCACTTGGTCGCCTTGGTGCAAGGAGCTAAGAACGCTCACGGGCGTCGGCGACGCGAATTTCACGCGCACCGAGCTTTCCGCAGAGGCCGCTTCACCCAACATCTGCGCGTGTATCGTGTAATCGCCCGGAGCAATGCTTGCGCCGTCCTTCGCGGTTTCGTTCCAAACGTACACCGCAAGGACCGTAGGACCGGGCATTAGGAGCTTCGCGTGCGGAGGGATGGCCGTTGCTGTAGCGGCGGTCATCGAACTCCAGATGACGTTGCCGTTGTGCAGCACGTCGATTCGATATTCGGGCGGTGCGGGAAAGCGAACGCTCACCGGCGCTTTGCCGGTGTTATGTGCCGCGACTTCAATGCTTAGCGCATCGAGCAAGTCGTAGGTCGTCCGCTGCAATTGCAGGCTCAGCGTAATCGCGCTAAGCATCAAGCTCCTCCACGTAAGATACGGCCGGGACGAGCGTTCGACAACGTCCCATCAGAAACCACCGTCGTCCCATTTACGAAAACGTGCTTAATGCCGGCCGGGAAGGACATCGCGCGATGATACGTCGCGGTGTCGGCGACGGTGCGTTCGTCGAAAATCGCGATATCGGCGAAGAAGCCTTCGCTGATTTCGCCACGCTTCTCGAGGCCGAAAATCCGTGCAGGTAACGACGACATGCGCCGGATCGCCTCTTCCAGCGCAAGCGTCTTGCGTTGCGCAACGAACCGGCGTAGCACACGCGGGAACGTCCCGAACGTACGCGGATGCGGGTTTCCAAAAACGATCGTATCGGGCGCATATGCGGCCGCCGCCGTTCCAACCGCTGTGAAGCCGGCAGTGAGCGCCATCGCAAGGTCTTCTTCGTCCAGCGTAAAGGCAAAGATGCGCGCCCGCTCTCCTTCATCGCGCAGCAGCTCCAAAACGGCGTGCGACGCCGGCAGCCGGCGTTGCCGCGCGATCTCGTCAAGGCGCATGCCGCACCATGCCATGTTTCTTTCATTGCCGACTTCCGCGAGCATGTAGTCGTGCCAATGCGCACCGAGCCGCGCCTGCATCTCGATTGCCATCGCCGAGCAAGCCGCCGGATCTCCGAGCAACGCCGTTCGATCGTCGCGTTCGCGCACGCTCGCCGGGAGTAACGAACTCAACTCCATCCATGTGGCTACGTACGGATACACGTCGCACGTAACGGCTATTCCGGCTGCGCGAGCAGCGTCCATGCGCTCCAGCGTGCGCTCCATCAGGCCCGCATGTGAACGCGGCACGCGATGATGTGATACGTGAAGCGTTACGTCTGCACGTTGCGCGCACGCAATGGCCTCGTCAAGCGACGTCAACACGTCGTCTGCATCGTCACGCAGCCTTACCGTAGCGCGAGCTGCGCCGCCGCTGCGCGCGGCGTTCATTGCTGCGAAGGCTTCATCCGATGACGTAGCGCGCATATCGATGCTCGCACCGCAAGCGCCCGCTTCGCATGCGTTGCGAATGGCACTGAGCCGATCTTCGCAAGACGATGCGTCGGATAGCCCAACGAGCATTGCGCCGTTTGCTCCAATGCCGTGCAGGTCAACCGACCTAAAAAATTCGTCGGCATTAGTCCATTCGCCTCGGGCATAAAGCGGTGATTTTCCGCAGTTTCCGGCTATTTCCGACGTTATGCCTTGCGCAATTTTAGATGGAATCTTTGGAAGCGTGAGCCATCCGGCGTCGGTATGGGAACAAGCATCGATAGAGCCCGGGGCAAGCACCGTGCCCCGGCAGTCGACCCGGCGCACGGCTTCTCGCGATTGTAAATTGCCGATCAAGGCAATTTGATTCGCGACGATGCCGATGTCGGTCGCAAAACGCGGCCGCCCGCTACCGTCGACGATGGTGCCGCCCGACAAGATCGTGTCGATCATGCTAATCGAATCCTGGGTTTACCGAGCGGTCGGATGGGTATCTTTACGGTTGTATCCTTTTCTTTCGAGGTGAAGTGAGCAGACGATGGCGATGCAAGAAGACCCGCAGGGCGGGATGAGCGTTCGCGAAGCAGGCCGGCGTGGCGGCGAGCGCGTGAAAGCCAAGTATGGCACCGAATTCTATGAAGAGATAGGACGTAAGGGTGGGGAAGCCACCAAGAGCAAGTACGGCCCGTCGTTTTACGAAGTCATCGGCCAAAAAGGCGGACAGAAACCGAAGCGCAAGACGGGCTCGTCGTCATAGCAATTACTTGGGCGCTCATCGCTGCATAGCGACTTTCGGGGTTTATGGCTGATAAGAAAAGCGGTAACGCGGATGAACGAAAGGAGATGTCCGTTCGCGAAGCCGGCAAAAAGGGTGGCGACACCGTACGGGATCGTTACGGGTCGACGTTCTATGAAGAGATTGGTCGAAAAGGCGGCAAAGCAACGCGCGACCGTCACGGCGTAGAGTTTTACGAATCAATCGGCCAAAAAGGCGGGAAAGTCGTCAAGGATAAGTACGGCCCCGACTTTTACGAAGAAATCGGCCACAAGGGCGGTCAAAAGGTCAAGAAGCTGATCGCCGAGGCAAAGAAAAAGCTGGAAGACGAAGCATCGTCCGAAGGCGAAAAGTAAAAATCGAATTTATTTGCAGGCGCCGGCGGCGATAAGCCGCCGTGCTTCTGCTTCAACTTGTTTTGCGCCCATTGTGCCGTCGGGTTGCAACGTCATCGCCAATTTCGTGCGAGACGTCCACGCAACACCGTCGGCTTTATAATGCGCGACAGTGCATGGCCGCACCGAAATGTCTTGGTGCAAGAACAGCAACGTGAAGTTCTGTTTCGGCCATTCGGAAAGCAGCATCGGCTTATTGCCGGAAACATATTCCACCGCGACACCGCGATGCTCGGGCGTATCAAGGTCGCCCAGCGGCGGAATCACGGCGAATTTCAAGACCTGATTCGGCGGAATCCACGGCCGGTACGATATTTTCGTCACGACCTCTTCCAGCGGCATGGTGACACCGCGATCGTCGATCATTAACGGTGGCAAGGATGGCCGCGGGCTGAGAGCAGGCTTCGAACCATGCGCGCAGGCGGCGAGCATGGCAATCGTCGCACTGACAAAAAGAGCGCGAAAAAGCCGCATGTCCCGATTATCGGCCGAGCGAGCAAGCGATTTAGCGTTGAATGATCGCTGCGCCGTCGATTTTTCCTAAATGCACCTGTTCGGTGCCGAAATCGATAGAAATGGTCTCGAGCTTCAGCGTTTGATCGCCGGTGTGCAAATAACTCGGGTGATCCATACGCAGCAATTTCGCCATATTCGTCCAGACCACGAGATCGGTATCGAACGAACGTTGCTGTGAGTCGCCGATCCGTTCGACGTGAACCTTCCCGAGCGCCGTGAAGTCAAGCGTCTGCGTGTTGATGCTGATGTGTTCAGCCGCAATACGGAGATAGGGCTTTCCTTTTCGGAACACGATGCCGTTGCGCACGCCGTCAACCGTGCCGACGCTTCCGTCGGGCGAAAGCTGTGCGTGTTGGTAATCGAACGTCCAGGATTTCGTGGTGATGCGATTCCCGGTTACGTGGCCGCCGCGCAAATCGATCGACTGCGAAGCGGTGGGGATGTTCGGCAAGTCGTGTCCGGCGATCACGACTTCGACTACGACCCAGACCGCGAGTGCGATGCCCGCAATCCACGCCAAGTGTTTCCAGCCGAACCTAGTACGCACGCCGCCTCCATGGATACGCTACAAGAATGATATATACCAAAGCGATCCCGCCGAAAATCACGTTTGGGCCGATGTGCGCAAAAACAGAACCAACGGGCGGCCCGATCTCGCCCGCAACGACCGTCTGTTGTTCGAGACCGGCATAAGACGTCCACCGGCCATCGGGCGCAATCACGCCGCTGATTCCCGTTGCCGCTGCGCGTACGACGTACTCACCGGATTCTATCGCTCGCATCTGGGCGATTTGCGCGTGTTGATACGGCCCGGATGTTGTTCCGAACCACGCATCGTCGGTCGTTACGAGCAGCACCTGAGCCCCGCTTCGAATTTGCCGGTACGCGAGATCGCCGAACGCCGATTCCCAACAAATGAGCGGTGCTACCGATAATCCGGCGGTCGTAGGGTAGACGCCGTCAGCGGCGCCTTCAGAAAACGCACCGTTGAGTTGTCCGATGTACGGAAGCCACCAAAGAAACGCCTTACCTGGAAAATCTTCGGCGAACGGCACCAGCTGCCGCTTGTCGTACGTCGACTGCAAGCCGTTCGGCGTAAAGAAGAAGAGCGTGTTATACGTACTTTTGTTCGTTACTTGAACGCTGCCCACAACGACCGTGGCATTGGCCATCTTTGCGAGCTGCGTGAATTGTGCGACGAGCTTTGGATCCGTGTTCAGTGCGAGCGGAATGACCGTTTCCGGCCATACGATCAACTTCGGCTGCGGCTTCTGTTGCGCAGCCTGCATCGTCATTTGCGTGTAGAGCGCGGCAGCCTTTTGTGCCATGCCGGGCTGCCACTTGAGCGTTTGCGTGATGTTGCCTTGAACTGCCGCGACCGGAATCGAGGGCGGCGGAACATGTCGCGCCGGCCAAAATAGCCACGCTGCGCCCGTCACAACGAAAAGGACAACGACCGCGATAGCAAATCGGCGCCACGTCCTTCGCATGAGCGAATCCATCAGGTAGAATCCGAGGATGCAAATCGCGAGCGTAACACCGCTCGTGCCGATGTACGCGGCCAGCACTTTGAGCGGCGTGCCGGCTTGCGTCGTACCGAGTTGTCCAAACGGTACGCCGATCGGCCCGATCGACCGCAGCCATTCCGTCGCAGTGAACGCGCATGCAACGGCGAGGGGAAAAATAGCGGCGGGTACGCGGCGACGCGCGATCGCGGCAAGCACGCCCGTTGCGCCAATTGCCAGCGCCTCGATCGCGGCGCCGGCCATGACTGCCACGTAGGCGAAAACCCCGACGTCGTCTTTGATCGTGTTGCTCCACCACCAGAAGCTGATGGTGAAAAAGACCCAGCCGGCGAACCATCCATAAGCAAAAGCGCGTTTCCAGGATGGTGTTTCCCAAGCCCAGAACAGCCCGGCGGCGCCCAACGGCGCAAGCCAAGCTGCACCGGCGCGCGGGAAAGCTAGGGCAAGCAATACCGCCGCTCCCGCAACGGCGGTTAAGCCGCGCAAGCGGGTTGAGGAGAGCATGATTCGCAGATCTGGATTCGTAGTTCTTGTATTGGCGCTCATCGTTTCAGCGTGCGGACACCAGGTGACGCCCGATCGCCCGGGCACCAACGGTTCCGGACTTCCGCCCGGCTATATGAGCGTCAAGTTCCGCGTAGTGCAGCCGTTCAACTTCCAAAATTACTCCTATATGGTGGTCCTGAACACTTCCGGCAACGGGGTGACGCCGCGCGCCAACGGTACCCAGACCGCGTATGCCGGCTACTACTTCGCGATTCTCGTTACGGGAACGACCGGTTCGGCCACGGCGCAGATGTTCCAGTATTACCGTCAGCCGGGATACACGGTGCCGCAGCTTCTGCAAATTCCGGCCACGCAACAACAGATTCAGTTCTACCCGAATACGAACGGGCAGGGCACCGAGTTCACCGTCATCATCGATCGCACCCTATTTTTCGGCATCACGCCCCCCACCGGTGCGACGCCGCCCCCGCCCGCGCCGAATTGGAACTTCAATTTCTTTGTCGCCTCGGGGAGTTTGACAAGTTTGATCCCCGTCGATTCGTTGGGCTCTGGCGGTCCGAACGATACGACGTACAGCTCGCCGTCGCTCGATATGACGACGCAATTTGATACGACGATCACGGTTATGGCGGGAAATCATCCGAGCGACCAAGGGCCGGATAACATTCAGGGCGGCGAGATCGCGAACAATCCGTAAAGCCCGCGCTTTGACTTCACGTTGAGCCGCGTTTGATAGCGCGGCTCAGCGCCGTAGCGTACAATCACCCCATGGTACGCGCCGCATTTTGTATCCTCGCCCTTTTGACTGCGGGTGGTTCAGCAATTGCCGCCCCCCTCGAAACCGCGCCGTCCCAACAGTACGTCGTGCGCCAGAGTGCGTCGCTGCTTTTGACGACGTTCTATCGCAAGCTGACGCCGGAGCAGATGATTTCGAGCGAGCGCGATGCCCTTACCGCATACGTTCACGCCCACGGCGATCCCACGGCGACGCTGCCCGCAGTTCCCGACGGCGTCGACGCCAAGTCAGCCGGTGATGCCGCCTCGCGCGAGGTCGATGCCGCGTTGGCCACCGGGAAGGTCTCTCCCGATAATGCCGTGGCGATCGCCGTTAAGGCAATGACGGCGGCCGCGCACGATCGCTACACGACCTATTTTACAAAGAAAGAGTATCGGGCGTTCGACGAGATTCTCGACCCGACAAAGCTCTCGGGCATCGGCGTGCTGATGGATTCGGATCCGTCGACGAAGTATCTGCGGGCGTTCTTCGTCGTTCCCGATACCCCGGCCGATCGCGCGGGCATGAAGAGCGGCGACGACATCAAGACGATTAACGGCCACTCAACCCACGGATTTACGGTCCCCGACGGACGAAAGTATCTGCTTGGGAAGAGCGGCACGGCCGTGCATGTGACGGTGCAAAGCGGCGGCGACGGTGCACGCGATCTAACGCTGACGCGTGCCGAAGTGCAGCCGCCCACCGTCTATTTCACGATGCTTCCGAATAACGTCGCCTATGTATACATTGCCGCGTTCGGTGATGCAACGCCGAAAGAATTTCGCACCGCCATCTCCCGCAGCGAAACGGCCGGCGCTAAAGCCTATGTGCTCGATCTGCGCAACGACGGTGGCGGGCGCGTCGGCACGGCGCTTTCCGTTTCTTCGCAATTCATCATGAGCGGTCCAATCGTTTCGATCGAATCGAACGGCGGTGAAATCGATACGTTCGAAGCCGACAACACGGCCATCGATCCCAAACCCCTCGCCGTCCTCGTCAACGGCTATAGCGCATCTGCTTCCGAAATCACGGCCGCTGCGTTGCAAGAATCCGGAACCGGCGTACTCATCGGGACGAAAACCTTCGGCAAAGGCGTCGTGCAAAGCGTTACGAAATTCCCCGACGGCTCCGCAATCAAAATCACCACGGGCCGTTATTACACGCCGCTGCACCACGACATCAACGGCCACGGAATCATTCCAAATGTCGTCGTAGACGAAAACAATCATGCGGTTTTCGGCACGCCCGGGAAAGACGCGCAGCTGACCCGAGCGCTCGACGTTCTCCGATCCGCACTAGCGCAACGCGAGGATGCGACCAAGCCGGAGTAGGGTAAGAACGCCCTATGATCAGCGACGTTACCGATACTCAGGAACTAACCGGCTGCGCGCACGACATTTGCCGCTGTACGCTAATGGGTCCAACCGCCGGCGCCGTTTACTGCAGCGACAGCTGTCAAAATGCCGACCAGGGCGGCATCGAAGGCGAAGCCTGTGCCTGCGCCCACCCACCCTGCGACGAGCCCCAGTAACTTCCGCTCGCTCCAGCTTTTGCGCCAACGCGCACGATGCGCCAAAATGGTTGGCGCAAAAGTGGCGCGAGCAGAGAACGCACACGATGTGCGTTCTCGGGCGGCGACCCAGGCCAATACCCCACCCGCTTTCATTGCGCCGCTACTGTAGCGATCGACTGGGCTAGAAGTTGAAAGTGGTGGGAACGAGTGGGCCGCTTTGTCCAACGGCGAAAGTTGCGGAGCGTGAGGGGAACGCTAAGAGGTTGATGGAGACGGTGACGAGTTTTTCGGCTTGATTGTAGAGTGCTTGCACTTGATAGCAATCGCCGATCGTCTTCGTGTAGTAGAGCACTTTGTTCTCGAGGCGGCCTTTGCTTTTCCAGTCGATGTCCGTCACCATTTGCAGGGATGCGTCTTTACCGAACGGGATGCCGACCTGCGCGTTCGTCGTGTAGAAGCCTTGTCCGGCTCCGGGAACGAACGAGCCGCCGAGCAACAGAATGGAACGTGCCGACGGACGCATTGTGAGCTGGTAGCTCACCGGTTGCGCCATGCGATCGAAATTCGTTGAGAAGCCGAGCGACGCAGTATAGACGTCGCCGTTGAAGAGCCGCACGAGATCTTGCGCGTTCTTCAGATTTTGATTCGGTTGTTGATCGAGGAACTGGAACGGCACGAACGCGGGGCCGTTGTAGTTGGATTCGTTGTAGGAAATCGTGTTGACGACGTGATTTCCAACCGGCGTCGTCAGGTTCAGGATTTGCTGGATCGACGCTTTTTCATCGCCCGTACCGTAGTAGTATTGATTGACGTTTACGGTGCCTTGGAAGTCGCTGCCGAAAACCTTCGCGATCTCCGGACCGAGCACGAACGCCATGTCGGCGCGCGTGGTCGAAAAGGCGTTCGACGGTTCGCTGTATTCGCCGGCGGTAAATTGCGCCGAGAGCGGCATGATGAAGTGCTGGAAGAACTGCGTCGGCCGCACTTGGAATTCGGGAAGTTTATTGATGCCGTACGGCGTTTGCGCGAAGGTCTTGTCGATTGTCATTTGATAGTCCGCGCCGGACGTCGTCAAATGAGTCAGCGAGTTGAACGTAGCCGTGGAGTTCGACGAGCCGATGCCGCCGTAACTCGACTGGCTGCTCGACAAGTTGAAGTTCACGGCTTGGCTCAGCGCCGTCGTGAGCTGCCGGTTATCGGTGAACGAGAACGTGTTGCTGCTCGATTGCGAGCCGACGGAACTGCGGCTGAAGCCATAATTTTGCGACGTGTGCAAGGACTGGTGCGCGATCGTACTCGTGAAGCTCGTGTTCGGCGGCAGATTCGTGAACGGGCCGTAGTTGGACTGATAGTTGTAGGCGAAATTTCCGCGCAGCGCCTGCGAGAAATTTTCGATCTCTTGCAGCGAGAGCGTATACGTCGAGGACTGCGTCCGGCGGTCGTGGATGCCGTAGACGTCGGCGCTCGCGCTGCGGCGTCCGTTCTTCTTTTGATAAAAGCCGACGTAGCCAAGCCCAAGGCCGACTTTCGTGAAATAATTTAGGCGGTAGTACCCGTAGTAGTACTGATCCTTGCCGAACGTAACGCGTGTTTTGATCCAGTACCCTTCGTATTGATCGTATCCGACGTCCGGAAAATATTTTGGGCGCTGCGATTCGTTCTCGACGCTGCGAAGCGGAATGACGACTTTCGGAAGAAAGAAAATAGCTGCCGCGCCGAGCCACAGAATCGCCTTGTAAATGACGATCTTATCGCCCGGATAGACGTCCATGTTCTTTCCGGTCATGTGATAGCCGCCGCGCGGATTTTCGCACGTCGTGAGGTACGGCGCTTGCCCGTGACCGATGCCGTCGGCATCGGTGTGTAGATCTTTGGCTTGGAAGTGCACGAGCCCACGCTCGAGCCCCTGCGCGCTGGTGCCCTTGCCGTTGATGATCTTCGCCGTTTGATCGATCGTGTCGAACAAGATTTGATCGCCTTGCAAGATCGAGTTGCGGGCGTGATCGATGATGAACGGATGTCCTTCGACCGTTACGGTGCGCAAGCCGTCGTAGTGGGCGTGATCGCCGACGATCTCTTCCTGTTGATAGAGAATGTGTACGTTGCCGTCGGCGTCGCCCGGCTGGCCTTGAGTGGTGTTGCCGGAAACGCTGTCGGCAAGGATAGCGATGTGGTTGGGCGGCAACGTTGGAACGCCGGTCGGCTCAGGCGTCGGCGACGGCGGCTCCTGACCCGCGGGCGTGACGGGCGGCGGTGTCTCGCCGCCCCGTTGCACGAATACGGGCGCGTTTTCATCGTACGTAGCCGCCGTCGCCGTCGGAACCGGAAGCGGCGTTTCGAGCGGGCTGCCTGCGGGGCGCGGCGTCGCATAGAGCGTCGTCGTCGAATTCGGAAACGCCCCGAACGTGGGCGTTGCGAGCGGCGTTGGACTCGTGCCGGGCGCCGGGAGGTGGTGGGCGGGACGATGACCGGCGGAGGCGTGGTTTGCGCCACCATCCGGTCGTAAGCGCTTCGCCTCGATCTGGGCGCACGTTTGGCCGTTCAACAAAGCCATGGCGCGAGCATCGTCGCTCTGCACGGGCTGTGCCGCCGAAGCCGGTACGAGGCCGCCGGAGAACGCAACAAGGCAGGCGATCGCGGCACATGCGCGATGGTTCAGTCGTCCAAGGTTCACGCGATTAGTGTTCTTCCAACCAGAGCAGAAGCAGCCCCGCGGTCCCCATGATGATGTTGGGAAGCCAGGCGGCCAAGTACGGATTGATCGCGCCGTTGCGGCCGAACGCCGCCGCAGCCGACGTCATTAAGTAATAAGCAAAGAATGCTAGGATTGCCATGGCAATGCCGAGGGTGCGGCCACGTTTTCCAAAGCGCAGCGCCAGCGGAAACGCAAGCAGCACGCCGATGAAGCAGGCAAAGGGCCAAGCAAGCTTGTTCGCGAGGCTGATCTGAAGCCCGCCGAGTGCGCTCCCGCCAATGCCTTGCGCTTGATCGGCCTTCACCGCCGTTGAGAGCGATTTGCTGGACATGGTCCATGGGTCGGAGTTGACGTTGCTCATGAACGACGCGGCGGTTTCCGCGAGCGGCAAGCCGATCGTCACGTCGGCCACGCGCTGCTGACTTGTCATGAACCCTTCCGCGTTATAGCGCGTATCGATCACGTCGTGCAGCGTAAGCGCGCTATTGTTCACGGTCGCCGTCTTCGCTTGCAGCGTTTCGGTCCAAGGCCCGAACCGCGCCGGTTTGAATATCTGGACCCCTTGCATCGTTTTATTGTCCGGCGCGACCTGCGTTACGTAAAAGACGTTCCCGGTGTCGGGATCTTTCCGGAAAAATTGCGGTTCAACCGGCAGCGCGTCGGTGTGATAAATGATTTGATAGAACGTGCGAGTCGAGACGTCGACCGACCATGGCGCAACGTATTCGTTCATGGCGTACGCAATAACGAACATCAGGAAGCCGAAGAGTAACGGTGTTACGGCGATTCGCCAGACCGTGATCCCCGAGGTACGCATCGCCGTGATCTCGTTGTCGCCCATCACGCGCCCCATTGCGAGCAATGCCGCAAAGAGTGAGGCGAACGGAAACGCCATCGGAATAGCCTGCGGAATCCGGAAGATCACGAATCGCAGCGCCAAGAAGAACGGCGCGTGCTGATTGATGATGTAGTCTGCGGCCAAGAAGAAAATATTCAGGCCCCAGAACAACAGAAAGGCTAGAAACGCAAAAAGAAACGGCCCGACCATCTCGCGGCCGAGATAGAAATCCAGAATCGGCGGGCGCCATCCCCACGCCGAGACACGAGGGACCGGCTGACGTTCGCTATACGTCGCCATGCGTTCCGGCGCTACGCTTAGTAACTCCGGTACGCCGAAATGACGCGGGCGACGTAAGCGCGCGTTTCGGGGTACGGAGGAATGCCGTGATATTTATCTACGGCACCCGGACCGGCGTTGTACGCCGCGACGGCGAGCGTGGTGTCGCCGTGGTAGCGATCTAGAAGCTGCTTTAGATAAGCGCTTCCGCACTGCACGTTTTCGTTCGGATCGAAGGCATTGATCACGCCGCAACGCGCGGAGGTTCCGGGCATGAGCTGCATAAGGCCTTGCGCGCCGGCGACGCTGATCGCCGAGGGATCCCCGGCCGATTCTGCCATGACCACGGCTTGCACGAGTCCGGCCGGCACGCCGTTGGTTTGCGACGCGTCGCTCACGAGCGTGTGGATTTCAGCCGGATTCAGGGCGTGCGGCGCATAGGGCAAATAGCCCGCGTCGCTACATCCGTAGAGCAGGCTCAGGAGAGACAAAATCCCGAGCAGACGTTTCATGGTACCTCGACGTAACGTGAATATCAGGGGGCGGGGTTCCGCGTTGACGATGACTCTTCCCGCGGTTGCCCTGCTCGTGGGTCGCCCGCTGGAGGCGGGTCGATCCGAGCGTTGTTCGTATGGTTCTCTACGGGTGGTCGGCGCCGGTTCTCCTCCAGCTTAGCCTGTTGCTCGTCGAGCTGCTGATCGACGTTGCGCTCGTCGTCGTTGTTCATACCGCTCCTATGCCCGGCAAAGCCGGTAACCGTAACCTAGTAGTCGTCATCCGGCTCGGCGTCCATTGGGCTATTCTCGAAAAAAGCAGCTTGGCGCAAGGTCGGGAACTCTTCGTACTTCTTAGGCTTCTGAGTGAAGTCGAAGCAATCGCGCAATGCGTCGGCGCGCTCGTCCGTCGTATGCAGAGATGGTAACCGGAACGTCAGTTCATTGAACTTCACAAGGCTGCCGAACTCATGCTGCACATGCGAAACGTAGTGTCGCTTTGCGTAGGGCGAAATAACGATAAACGGCACGCGAAATCCGAGCCCCATGCGATCGAGTTGTGGAGGCTTTACGTGGTCGTACCAGCCGCCCCAGTCGTCCCATACAATGAAGATCGCCGTGCTGCTCCAGAGCGGGCCTTGTCCAACTGCGTTTACCACCGATGCTACCCACTCCGGCCCGTAGATGCTCTGCACCGAAATGTCGGACGTCGTCTTCTTCGGCGGAAACGCATGATCGGAGTTTTGTGCGCTTGGAACAACCCAGGTGATATCGGCCAGGTTCCCTGATTTAGCGTCTTCTAAAAACTTGGTTTCTGGTGAAATGACATTGCCCCATTCAGGCGAGTAGCGGATGTGCCGGATCGCATCAAAGGCCGACCAAATGTTTCCAAGGCTATCCAATCCGGGGGCATAGTATCGCCACGTCACGCCTTGCGAAAGCGCCGTGTCGGCCAGAGTTGGAAAGTTGAGGCACGGCCATGGACCAGGTTGTTCGACGCCTTCTGCATCTATGACGCTCACACGCGCATCGATTGGGGAGTCACATCCCCATGCGAACTCCGTAGTTTCCAGATGGTTCGGATTGTTCGCCGTATACTCGGACTGCCCGGAAATCAAATAGAGATGCGCCGGAAACGTCGGTCCGGTGTTCGACTGGAACATGCGGTCGGCAAAGGTGTATTGCTGCGCCATCTGCCAGTACTGAGGGACTTGATCCCGTGGGACGTAAGCGTATGGAAAATCGGGGTCTTGCTTGGGAAGCGTATCAACGCGATCCCAGCCATCCATTTGTCCATCGTCATATTCGCGCACCCAGGCCTTGTGCTGATGATCGACGTCTGCTTGATAGCCGAGGTCAACGGGCCGAAGCGTCACCGGCCCGTCATGGCTCATGCCTTGCGTCGCGGTATCGGCGCCCGGGAATCCGTTGAACAAATTATCGACGCTGCGATTTTCTTGGATGACGATGACGACGTGCTTGACGTAACGATGCAAATTTTCGATGTATTGCCGTTCCGCTTCAGCGCTTAGGTTGATGGGGCGTGCAATGCCGGCTATAGGAATCGCGCAACCCGCAAGCGCGAGCAAGCCGGTAGTGAGCAAGCGTTTCATCGTCATACCGCTGGTGTTGTTTCCTTCCGAACGCTCATATACCCGGTGTTCGTTCGTCCGAACGTTGCGTGCATTTTTCCAAAGTCGCGGGCATATGGCGGCATCTAAACGTTTTAGGAGCTAAAAAGTGCGCGCAGTTGTCTGGAAAGAACCACGAAAAGTCGCCGTTGAAAACGTCGACGACCCGAAAATTCAAGACGCGAACGACGCAATCATTCGTCTTACTACCACCGCGATTTGTGGAAGCGATCTGCATATGTACGAAGGGCGAACACCCGTGCAGCCCGGTACGATTTTCGGTCACGAAAACCTCGGCATCGTCGAAGAAATCGGTCCGTCGGTGACCCAAGTCAAAAAAGGCGACCGCGTGGTGCTGCCGTTCAACATTGCGTGCGGCTTCTGTTTCAATTGCGAGCGCGGGTACTCAAATGCGTGTCTCACGACCAACCCGCAATCGCACGGCGGCGGCTTCGGCTACTCCGGCTTGGGCCCGTATCCCGGCGGACAAGCCGACTTCGTCCGCGTTCCCTACGCGGATTACAACTGCCTCAAATTACCGGGCACGCCGGGCGACGAATTGGAAGATGATTTCGTGCTGCTCGCCGACGTGTTCCCCACAGGATTTCACGCAACCGAACAGGCGCACGTGCGGCAGGGCGATACGGTTGCAATCTTCGGTGCGGGTCCCGTCGGCCTCATGGCCGGGTTGAGCGCGCGACTCAAAGGGGCGTCGGAAATCTACATCGTCGACTGCGTCCCCGAGCGTTTGGCGCTGGTGAAGAAGATCGAAGGCGCGGTGCCGGTCGATTTCTCAAAAGGAAATCCCGTCGAGCAGATCGTCGAAATGCGCAAGCCGCACCGGCAACAAGTGCAAAATTTGCGACCCGGCGCCGGCGACAAAATGCCGGGCGTGATGTGCAGTATTGATGCGGTCGGCTATGAATCGTATGCCGACGATGCTCCCGGACAACGCCAGGATCCGCAACAAGTCCTCAACAACTGCATCGCCGTCACGAATCCAACCGGACACGTGGGCGTCATCGGCGTCTATTTCAAAGAAGATCCGCGCGGCGTCGATGAAAACGAAAAGCAAGGCAAGTTTACGTTGGCACTGGGGCAAGCCTGGAATAAAGGCCTGTCCTTTGAGACCGGACAGGCGCCGGTGAAGCGCTACAACGAATATTTGCGTGGATCGATCGTCGCGGGGCTCGCGAAGCCGAGCATGATAATCAGTCATCGCATCGCCATTGAGGACGCGCCGGGGGCCTACGAGAAGTTCGATCTGCGAAGCGACGGGTATACCAAGGTCGTAATTAAACCGGGCCTACGTAAAGGCCAAACTTCAGAGCGCGGCGAGGTTACTTCAAGTTCTAGAGAAGCGACGAGACAAGACGCCAAGATTTCCTGATGCCGGCAAGAAGGCCCGGCGTAATCGCCGGGCCTTCGCCCATCCTTTCGCTAAGGTTCAACGCTCGTGGCCCACGGCGTCCGTGACGCCGGGCGGCTCTTCGATCGCGTCTTCTAAGGCTTGCTGCAGGGACTGCGCGACCTCGAAATCTTTCTCACGCTTCAAAAGCACCACAAGTTCCTTCTCGAGCGCAGACATAGCGGCGACTTGCCAGCCGGCGGCACCGCTCAAGGCGCCCAGCTGGTGCGCGAGCTCGTCGTTCGCCCGGCCGGTGACGATCTTGTACTCGAAAGCGATTTGTGCCATCCGCTACCATTTCCGTAATAAGCGCGAGCCGAAACGACTAGCCGGCAGCCGCTTTTCTGGTTCCGGGGGTTTTCCGAAAAGCGCATGCGGGTATAAGATCGTTTAGCATGGCATTCATTTTGGCTTGCCGCGCGTTGTTTCGTGCCGGGGTGAGATGTCCGTAGTTGAGACTCGTACGGCCGCTGAGCGTACGCATGAGCGCTTAATGCTCTTGGTTCGGGCCGGGGAAATGTTCCACCGGTCGCTTGACATCGAGCAAACGCTCTACAACGTCGCCCGTCTTGCGGTCGAGTCGTTTTCGGACCTGTGTCTTTTCGATTTGATCGACGAGCGATCGGACCGCCTCTACGTAACCGCGGGAGCCCATCACGACCCTAAGCTGGAGCGCCTGATCAAAAAGGTCGAGGGCCTGCTCTACAATTCGGAGTTCCGCACGCATCCGGTTCTCGAAGTCTCGCGCACCGGGCACGTCTTTTATCTTCCCGAGCTGAACGAAGAAGTTATTGTTGCGCACGCCGCCTCACGCCAGCACGCAGAGTACATGCGGGAACTCGGATATCGGTCGAAGATCGTCGTGCCCGTCATGGCGCACGGTGAAATCTTTGGCGCTTTAACGTTCGTGCTTACGCGCGAGGGTGGACGGTTCGACGACTCGGACGTGGAGTTAGCGCAGGAGCTTGGGCGTCGCGCCGGCATCGCCATCGCGAACGCGAAGCAATATCAACGGGAGCAGCATGTCGCGGCGACGCTTCAACGCGCCTTCCTAACGCGCGAATTTCCAAATAACGAGACCCTGCATTTTTACGCGATATATCGTCCGGCCTTGAGCGAAGCGGAGCTTGGCGGCGACTGGTACGACGCGTTCAAAATGCGCAACGGAAAGATCCTTATGACCATAGGCGACGTCGCCGGCAAAGGCGTCGAAGCCGCGCGCATGATGGTGCAGATCCGCCAGGCAATCCGCATCGCATCGGTGGCGTCGGAAGATCCGGCGCAAATGTTGCAGCTGGTTAACGAAGCGCTGTTGATCGACCCGAGCCAGCAATTGGCGACAGCGTTCATTGGCGTGATCGATCCGGGTACCCATGAAGTGAATTACGCGTCGGCAGGTCACACGCCGCCGTTTTGCCGCCGCCCCGACGGAAGCATCGAACAATTGGCGCAGGCGTCGCCGCCGCTCGGCATCGATCACGACTTTGTGCCGGAAACGTATCGCATGCAAATGGAAGACGGGTCACTGCTCGTGCTGTACACGGACGGCGTTACCGAAATTCGGCGCGATGCCGTGGCAGGCGAAGCGATGCTCAAAGAGGTGCTCGGCTACGACAGCGTTTTGCATGCGGCGAACCCGTCACGCTTTGTAGAACGTGCGCTTTGCGGGGACGTTCCGCGAGACGACATCGCCATTATGGCGGTGCGGTTCGGCTCCGAAGCGTTCCGCTGGCGATTGGATGCCGGTGACCCGCGTGCCGCTTACGCGGTGAAAGCCGATTTCTTGAATACGCTTGCGAAGGCCGTCCCCGATATCTCGGTGGACGATCTACAGTCATGCGAGTTGATCTTTGCTGAACTTATCGGAAACTGCGTACGGCATGCGCCCGGCGCACTGAGCCTGACGCTCGAGTGCGAGGGCGATGATGTGCATTTGCACGTAATCGATGAAGGCGCCGGCTTTAACTACGATCCGAAGCTTCCGGTGGATATTTGGTGCGAGTCCGGACGCGGCTTATTCCTTATTACCATGCTCGCAGAATCCGTTGAAGTCAAACACCTCCCCGGCCGCGGCAGCCATATCGCCGTAACGCTTCCGGTCCATGGCGATGCGCGCAAGCGCGAAACCGCGGACGATCGCCAGCCGCAATCTTTCGGACTGCGACTGGCTGCGTCGTAGCAGTTCTTTTTTTACTGAATATCGCCGCAGGAAGCGTAGGTGCCGAGGTCGTCGGCACTCTTATGAACGTTTACGGCGTAGTGCTGGCTTAGCAGATCTTTCAGCGAAACACCGCGTACGACGGTTGTCGACCGCCCTTTGACGGTGGACTCCAGCGCGTATTCCGGAGCTTTGTTGATTGCAGCGCACGTCCCAATATGGATGTGCGTCGGTTGAGCTTGATCGGGCGCATTCTCGAGTTCGACGGTGACGCGGACGCCGCCGGAGACCTGCGTAAGGACCGCCGTCCCATTTTCGTTGCTGCCGTTGAGGGCATGCATGGGAATTTTTAGCGCTTGCACGTCTCCGGCAGTCCCAACCGCGGGCAGCACGGCGAAAGCCGCGGCAACTATTAAAGCAATGTACCTCATGCTTGTACCTTCGCGCTCGGATATGAAGAAACTCTGAACGGCGTGACTAAAGTCCCAAAACAACTGCCCGAGGGTGCTCTTGCCCCGGTCACTGGGTCGGAGCCAGGATGGGACGTCATGAAGCAAATCCTATTTTGTGCCGCGTTGTTCGGCGCAACAACGGCATTGCTTGTTGGGTGCGGCGGTGGCGGCGGCGGCGGTCCATCCTCAACAGTGCCTAACGGGCCCGGCGGAACGCCGTCAAGTTCGTCGCCCGCTACACCCACGCCAACGCCTGCGCCGCTGCTGCCGGCGACTTCCACGATCGATACGCAACTCGGCGTAACGGAAGGCGTTGCCGACAAGTTTTCTCCCGCGTCCGGAAACACCAGCAGCGGCGGACAGGGACAGACCGTCGACGGCATGCCCTGCGCGCCGGTGATGTACGACAACGGCTACCACGTGCACGCCTATCTCGGCGTCTTCGTCAACGGCGTGCAATACGCGTTGCCGTGGGGCGTCGGCATGAGAATGCCTAGCCATCCCGATTCCCGCGGTTTCGTAGATACGGCGAAGTGCTACTACTACACGCACATTCACGACTCGAGCGGGATCATCCACGTCGAAGACATCAACGAGGCGCATCAACCGAACTCGGTTTCTCTACATAAGCTCGGCGACTTGCTCGATGTTTGGGGCTTAACGGTTAACGCGAATCAATTCGGGCCGTTCCAAGGCCCGGTACGTGTGTACACGTCGGGACAAGTTTTCCGCGGAGGCGGCGGTTCGAAATTGACCGTGCCGTGGACGACGCTGAAGTTGTACACCGCCGATCCGCATTCCGTCGCAATCTACTCGCATGAAGTGATCTACGTGCTTGTTGGACCGACGTTCCCCAAATCGCTTCCGAACGTAAACTTCTACATCGAGTTCTAAGCGGGCGTTCGATCGCGCCGCAGAAACGTCGGATGCACGCACGGGGTGTAGCCGGACTTCAACACGGTCACGATAGACTTCGGCGTGAGAACTTCAACGAAACCGTTCGCGGGACGCGCGAGCGGTTTTTCGTATCCGGCGTCCGTCCACGCCGCCATTTTACCTCCGCACAGTAAATACGACCTGCCGTCGTGCGAGACGTACGTGCCGTCCGGTAGCAGGCCAATATCGGCCGTGTACGTGCGTTTCGCACGCCCGTTAAGCCGCTCCGCATGGAGCACTGCATCGATCTCGTCCACGCTCCGGACCTTACCGAACTCCGCTTCCCAAACGCCTCGAAAGCGTTTGTAATCGGCGTTCCGGCATTCGGCGCAGGGGCGGTGGCCGGCCGCCAATGCCGCGGCTTCGTCCAGAAAAAAGAGCTCGGTCCACCGGTGCGGTGCCATAATTTCGCGCCGGCGTCCGCGGAATTCCGTTACGCAGCAAATCCAGCGCTTCACTTGCCAGGGGCGGACGATGCATTTTTGCTCGTCGTGCAAGACGCCCCGGTTTCCCATAAACATTCCGCGGCCCGGAAGGGCCACAATGGCGCCGGCGGGCGTAACACGGTTTTGAAACGGCATGGCGTGTGCTCCAACTGGGGTACTCGCGGTTCCTGGGTCGCGCTCATCATCGACTTACGTTAATCGCGTTGTTGGGAAGCGGAAATGCCGGTCCTTGGCCGTCTCAGTCGGCACTGTGAATCGCCGCGGATTTCCCGACTTCTTAGTTACTTACCGGTTAGCTGATGCGGCTCGTTACGAGCTGGTAGACGTCGAATTCGCCAAGAGCTTGGTCAACGATGGATACACCTGGAAAGGCTCTTCGAGCGTTGGGAAACACAAAGATCGACGAGTTACTAAGTGTGTCTACTCGAGTCGCGTAGCGCGCGCTGATCCCGCTCCGAATTGCGTTACTCAACCAACGCCCCAGCTTCCATCACCGCCGTCATCACCGAAATCGCCCTAGCCAGAGCCCCCCTCACCATCGCCTCCACTGTCAGAGCCAGAGAAGCCGGGGATCGAGATTGTCTGTCCATCATTGAAGTTGTCAGGCATGCCTGTTAGGTCTAAGGATACGATTCCGTCCGCCAATTGCTGAGCATCTCCCTCAACTTCACCGTAAACCGTTCCATCAGGAACGCTGACGTCCTCACCGTCGGGCTCGGTATCGTCGGTGCTATCGTTGCTCGATGTCGGCTTTTTTGCGGGCGTATTTTGGTAGCCTTGAAGAAGGTCGAAGATTGCGACGGTGGCCACGATACCGGCTCCGAAAGCTGCAATTCCACCGCCGACGAGGATGAGACCGGGCGACGCCGGTTCGGGAACGGCACCTGCAGCGGCCAGGGCGCCGCCAAATCCGATCATGGCATCGCCAGCTTCGGTCAGTCCAGTCTTGAATTGCGCTCCCCCGTCGCCTTCGAGAATGTGAAGCCCGTCGTCGGTTAATTGTCCTGCCGAAACACCGGCGAGGGAGTTCGCGGTGCCGATGAGGACACCAGACTTCTGGTCCGCGTTTACTTTAAGATAGACGCCGCATGACTTTAAATAGGAGTAGAGCGAACTGAATTCAGCTTGCGACATCATGGCCGATGGATCGTTCCATATGTCCGCGAGCTGCGCCAAACTCGTAATCAAGTATTTGTTGAAAACATTGAGGCTTCTAATGTCGACGGCGATCGCAATCTTCTGTTCGCCGAGGGCTCGACTGATCGTGCGTAGCGAAACGCTCCGAATATTGAACGCACCGATTGACCGGGACGATTATCACGCTGGGCTCCGCTCTCGCAATCGGAGTGGGAATGCGCACGCTGCACCGGCATGTCGGCGGTTTTGCCGATCGCCTAATCTTCCGTGCACGATACGAAGCGGAGGAGGCGCTTCGCTCGTTCGGGCGCCGTGCTGCCTTTATCACGGACGAGGTTACGTTGCAAGAGCGTACCGTTCGCGCACTCACCGACTACGCGAGAGCGCAGCACGCTGCGCTTTACTTAGCGCGAAGCGACGGCGATTTTGCGCTGGGCGCCAGCTGGCCCGAGAATTCCGCGGTTTCACACGTGTCCGGCGACGATTCAACCGTACTCGCGCTCAAGGACACCCGCACACCGCAATACGTCCCTGACGGCAAATCTTCGGTTGTGGCCGAGCTTGTATTTCCAATGCTTGCGCGAGGCGAGTTGATCGGGTTCGCAGCATGCGGCAAGCGCCGCGTACGAGAAACGTACACGCCCGACGAGACGGAGGCGATGAGCTACGCGCTCGAGCACGTCGCAATCCAACTCGATGTCATCCTGATGCAGCGTCTGCAAGTGCAGATACGTGAAGTGCAAGAACTTTGTCGCGCGTACGCACTTTTAGGCGCCGAGGCTCCGCGAGTTTTAGAGCGCATTGCTGCGATTAGCGGCATTTCCGACGGCATGCCTTTCGGGGCTTTGGTTTCAGCGCCGCACGAACGAGTGCAGTGAGTCCCTTGGCGTATGCGCGCCGGCAACGTCACTATATAGTGACTGTTAGCTTGGCCTGAGATCGGACGCCGCAAGAGCGTAGCGGACGGTGGCCGGGTCCTGCGCGTCGATTATGCGGAATCCGAAGGACTCGAGCAGCCGGGTCGAGCGGTGATTGCGCGAGTCGACGTTCGCCAGAAACGTCGTTACGCCGATCCCTTTCAGGTGTCCGAGCATCGGGCCAACGGCATCCGACGCCAAGCCTCGGCCCCAAGAAGCGCGCCCAAGCACGTAGGCGACGCTCGCCTCGCCCAATGCTTCATCGACCGTGCTCTGGACATATCCGTGGATACTCCCGCTCGCCTTGTCTTCGATGACCCAGTTGAACCAGTGCTCGCGACCATCAGGACTGCGTCTTGATTCGAGGCGCGCAAAGCGAGCGCGCAGCTCATCGACCGATTTGGATTGTGGCGCGGGCGCGTAGTGCCAGAGTTCAACGTCGCTCAGAATCGGGAAGAGCACCTCGGCATGCTCGGCACGCAGCGGGTGAAGCACGACGCGTTCGCCGTAAAGTATCGGGCAATAGTCCGAGCCGTCATGCTCCATTTGACCGCCCTTTCGAATGATTTCTGGCCGTTAATCGCCCTTAGCGGGGAACGTGGTCGTCCAAGTGTACTCGCGTGGGCGCGGCGTGCATTTCGAATACGCGCTGTAGCCGTGCGTCGCATTCCACGACAGCGATGCGCCGCTCGGACGAACCGGTTTGAACCCGGTGCTCTCATCTAGCGGATAGGTGTCGCTTCGAGCTGCCGAAAGTAATGCATTGTCATACTTCGCATTGCCGCTCGCGTGCGTGAGCGTTGCATTGACGACTTTGCCGCTCCCATCGACGCGCACGAGTGCGGATGCCGTTACGGGCTTAGTGGTAACGAGCGGTACGTCCGGTATACCGCTATGCACGAGATCCGGCACGCGGCACGATTCCGGATGGCCGCTGCTCCATCCGAATGGATACTCTGCGCGGACAACCGAGATCGTGGCCGGGGGCGCGAGGCTGATATAGAAGGCAAGGTGGTTCGTCGAGGCGACGGCTTTGCAATTGACGACCGCAGGCCGATAGTGCATCATCGCCAGAAATCGTCTTGCAGCCATGGCATCGCGTTCATGCGGAGATGACAGCACAGTCGTTTGGGTCAAGTGTCCTCGAGCATCGATCGTCACGTCGACCACGGTGTTTTTCGGGTCTTTCCGATCCTGATTACCGAACGTGATGGGAGCCCACCGGCCCGTAGGCTGGAGGTTCAAGTTCGTTCCTTCGACAAGCGCCGGATGGTCGCAGCGCGGGAATGGCGGGATAGACGCATGCGGCGAAAATGCCAGCACGGGAGAAAAATTCGGCACGACGGTTGCGAACAGCGTCAGAACGATGAGCACGCTGCCCACCGCCACGGCGGAAAGTCGTAAGCGACGCGGGCGCCGGTCTAGTAGTCGCTCGATGCGCGTGACGACGGAATGTCTTGAGCCAATCGCGCTGGGCGCCGCGATCGACCGGAACGCCGCCGGACGGCAAGCGAGTTTCGCAAGCGCGTTTGCAAAAACTTCTCCCGCGTCGAGCCGCGCGACGACCCAATCATCGCAGGCGATTTCGCGCTCTACCGAGAGCCTTGCAAGCACGAACCACGCCAGAGGATTTAGTGCGAGCAATGCCTCCAGGACGCGAGCCAACGCGTTCGTCCAGACATCGTAACGGCCTAGGTGCGCGACTTCGTGCATTACGATTGCATCGAGCGCCTGCGCCGACGTTTCCTCAATCAAAGACGAGGGAAGCACGACAGCCGGGCGCATGAAGCCGATAGCCAAGGGTACGCTGGCGCACTCCGATGCCAAAACCGGATAGCCGAACGCGTTGCGCAATTGTTCGGCGCCGCGGCGCAGAATGGCGAGTTCTCTCAAGTGCGTCCATAAAACCGCCAAGCGTATTGCGCCGAGCGTCAGCCACAACGCGGCGATCGCGAGCGAAAAACCGAGCGGAATGTCGATACGCTGCGTTTGCAGCACGGGCGCAACCGTAGCGACGGACGATTCTCGCTTCTCTGTCGATTGCGGCGAAGTGACTGGCGTCGCGCTCGCAACCGATCGTGATTCTGCACTTCCGGGTGCATTTATAGTCGTCGAAGCGACGGAGCTGTGCTGCCCGGAGAACGCGATGGTGAAGACCGGCGCTGCAACGAGCATGATGAGCGTGGTCAGCCAGATTGCATAGCGCGTTGATGCGCCCAGTCTCGGGAAGGCGCGCAAGAAGAGCGACACCACGACGACGATAATCGCGCCCTCCCAGAAACTCGCAAAGAGCATGCCGGAAATTGCCAAACCCGCCTGGCCCAGAGCGTCACTCATCTTGATTCCTCTGCCGGATGTTCGAGAAGTTTGCGAATGCGCTTGCGATCGGCTTCGCTTACGGGAACTTCGTCGAGCAATGCCAGCGCCAGTGCATTCGGAGAGTTGCTGAAGAAACGCGATATCACGTGGCTGACCGCCGATTTTGCCGCTTCATCTCGTTCGACTCGAGCATGATAGACGAACGCGCGGCCGGCTTCTTTGTGTCCCACGTACGTTTTTTGTTCAAGCGTGCGCAGCGTAGAGAGCACAGTGTTGTACGCCAAAGGCGGAGGCGCAAGGGCCGCAGTCACTTCGGAGACCGTTGACGGCCCGCGCTTCCACAGCACTTCCATCAGCCGCAACTCATGATCGGTGAGTACCAGCGCCCTTTTCCTAGACATCGTACCTCCTACATTCCTAGTTGACAATAACAGCGCTATGCGAAGCTGTCAACTAGGAATCTAAGTGGAATGCGTTTGAAGGCCTATTTCCCGAATGCTAGCGACGACGCTGTCCTAACCGTAAAACATGCGTTAGACCTGGACTTGACCCAGCCTTCGATCAAAAAGCAAGAGCCGTATTTTCATACGAGCTCTTGCTATCTGTCGAATTTACCTCGATGCACTAATAAGGCGCGCCGGTAGCGTACTTATACCTTCGGCGATTCTTCCTATAGAGGTGCGGTCTCGATATTATTCGTGGCCGGGAGCAGTTGATATCCTAGGCCAATCATCCCGATCTCAAACCAAACTTTTAACCTTACATGAGTGATTCCCAATTTGATGCCGATGGGCAAGTGGTCACACATCGCAGCAGGGCCGTAAGTTGTATCAAGCATCGGCGTGGCGCATCCGATAGGCTCGGAATTAAAGACTGCATGGGGCGCAAGATATACGTAATACGTCTTTTTCTGCCCGTCGCGCAGAAAAACCATCTGCACGCGCGGATAGCCGGCTGCTAACGGGGAATTAATGTCTAGCGGTTCATAAGCTGTGATGTACCCTGTCCAGTATTGAAACTCTCCGACGCGATTCAGCGGGTCCGGCAGAAATGGCTGGATTATGTCTGTGGCGCTCACGGCGGCGCCAGCCACTAACTCATGCGAAACTAAGGGCAGCATAGTTAATAGGTTCCCGTCCAGGACGCTTCGCTAGCGCTATAATATTGCGCGATCGTATAAGCAGCAGTATAGCCTCTAGATCCACAGGTGCTGCCATACGCATTCATAAACGCCTTGACCGCAGAGCCATCGGAGAGGTTTCCACCAGTCAAGATTGTGCTCTTGTTCTTTGTTAAAAAGTCGTCCATCTGCGAAGCTTTGTCGGTCACGACTGCTGCGTTGTAGTAAACTGTCGTTTCGTTGTCTTGATAAACCTGTTGCAAAGCACTGGTTTGATCCCCTGCCGACGCACCGAAAACAGCAACAATGTCGTTATGCGTTTGAGCGTGATTGTAGGCATCGATGTATCCATTGCCATACCTAACTACTAGCACATAGCCACCACTAGCGTACAGCGTTTCGCTCACCGGGGAGGTGGGTTCGACTCCTAGTGGCGCGGCCGTTCCATTCAGTCGTGGAGCGTTCCAAAACAGATGATCAGCTTCATGAAACAAGCTTTGCGCCACCTCCATCGTAGTGTAATTAGTAACTAGGTTGGGATTCCAATAAATGACCGACGTTGATGGCTTCGCTTGCGCCACTGCATCGAGGCCGGGATCGTTCACCATCGTGGGCGTATTTTTAAGTTGATTTACTAAGGCGTTTATTAGGGCTGAAACACGAGGATCAGCCAACGCTGGACGGGCACTAGGGGCACCAGCGTTCGGCCCGCACATCGGGTACGCTGGTACCCGAATTGGCGTTGGCGAAGGGGTCGACGTCGCATCGGGCGGCGTATATCCAAGCATACAGATTGAAGGATTAACGTCGCATCCGATGACGTTGCCCCAAAACCCCGGCATGCAATTCCACGTAGGCTCGTAAGCTCGGGCGCAACCTCCCGGAACCCAGGCAAAGCCCGTCCCGTCTGTTGAACCGTTTCCGCCGGCCGGAGCGTCGCATCCGAAATCCGACATGCCGGGCTCGCAGCCGTCGAATGTATTCGACGTGCCGCCACCGCCAATTGGTGTGCAGCCAACTATCGATGTCATACGATGGATGACCGGTTTTCCGTATAAAGGCAACTCATTGCAGTCATTGCCGTATTGTGGCTTTCCGCTAGTCGACGAGGTGTTTGCGGGAGCGCCAACTTTGTCTAGATGACTTGGCACAACGCCTTGGGCACATCCCTGTAAGAGAAGCGTTGTTGCGATGATTTGAAAAGCAAGAAAGAGCCTAAAAAAGACCCTATGACGGTCGCACAAAAGTTCACACCCTTATAGAAGCGAACGCCAAGGAACAGGTATTCATCAGGCGTTCTATTGATCAGGTGGCATCTATTGCCGATCGCTTGTCGCCTTGCCTCTGTATCTCCGTAGTTCTTTAGTACCTAGAAAGACAAAGAACTTTAAATGCCTGCGTCCTTCCGTCACGGCTTGTTCTCGTTCGGGTCTTCTCCCCAAATCTTACGCCACGGAAATCTAGAAAATCGCGGCGAACTCCCAACCTCAAGGAGGTTCGCCCGTGCGTAAATCACGTTACTCCGATGAACAGATCGCCGCGTCCCTGCGGCAAGCCGAAACCGGAACGCCGGTCGCCGAAATCACCCGTAAGCTGGGCATTTCCGAAGCGACGTTTTACACCTGGAAGAAACGGTTCGGCAGCTTTGGGACGCCCGAAATCCGCGAACTGCGTCAACTGCGCGCTGAAAATGCACAGCTTAAGCAGGTCGTCGCCGATCTGACGCTCGACCGCCATGTGCTCCAGGACGTGCTCAAAAAAAAGTGGTGAGAAAAGTACGCGCCAAGGTGGTGCTGCCGCACGTTCGCCAGGCGTGGCGCCTAAGCGAACGCCGCGCGTGTGCGATTCTCGACGTCAATCGAAAAACGCTCAACTATAAGTCCGTTAAGCGCGACGATGCTGCATTGCGCATGCGAATCAGGGAAATCGCGACGACGCGCGTCCGTTTTGGATATCGACGCATACATGTGCTTCTTCGCCGCGAGGGTTGGCTTGCAAACGTGAAGCGCGTCGCCCGTATCTATCGTGAAGAAGGTCTTTCTATGCGGGTTAAAGCGCCCAAACGCCGGCGTGCTGCACTCATTCGCGAAGAGCCCATAACATTGACGGCCCCTAACCAGAGTTGGTCGATGGATTTCATGCACGATCTGCTCGCAGACGGAACGAAGATCCGTCTCTTAATTGTAGTCGATAACTTTAGCCGCGAGAACCTCGCACTGGAAGCCGCCTATGGCTTCAAATCGCCCCAAGTCGTCGACGTATTGCGCCGCCTCGTTTCAGAACGCGGCTCGCCCCACCGAATTCACTGCGATAACGGGCCTGAATTCATTTCACTACATCTCGACCAATGGGCGCACTGGACGAAGGTTAAACTCGCCTTCTCGCGGCCAGGACGGCCATCAGACAACGCATTTTGCGAATCGTTCAACAATCGCGTTCGTCAAGAACTGCTCAATCCGAATTGGTTCCGATCGCTCGCCGACGCCCAACACCAAGCAGCGGCATGGAGACGCGACTACAACGCGAATCACCCGTACAGTTCCCTCGGCAATTTATCGCCTGACGAGTTCGCTCGCCGTGCCAAACAGCTCACTCAAAACGTCGCGATTCCTGGAGACCCGGCGGAGTAAGAACGGGGGCACGACCCGTTCGTGTGCGGACTGCGTGGATCGTGTCCCACGGCGTGGTGCATGACAGGACCGTCGTTGTAGCATAAACGAGAGCTGCCACCGTGGCTTTCGGCGAAGGTTGTTCTTGCAAAAGAAACACCGACACGAAAGGACACGATGACCAACCACAGTATGGCACCCGCCGAACTCGTTGAAAAGGGCAGCGACGTTGATTTTGTGCTCGAGATGCTCCAGTTTATCGCGCACCGCATAATGGAAGCCGATGTTGAGGGGCGCGGCGGCGCTCCCTACGGCGACCGCGAAGTTCGTCGCCACAACTCCCGTAACGGCTACCCGCTAACGCGGGTCGTCACGGCGTTCACGCGAACACGATCCGGCTTCGGCGCTCGAAATACCACGGGATGAATGCGAGCGATCTCGAGCGGCTCAACAACTTGAATCCGAAAACGTGCAGATGCAGCGGATCATCGCGCGACAAACCGTGAAGATCGACGCAATCGAAGAGTTGATGCGAAAAAGCTCCTGGAGCCTTCCCGGCGAGCCGAAGCCGTGAAGGCCTTGCAACAGCTCGGCCTTTCTCAACGTGAAGCGTGCAAAAGCGCACGCGCACGCCGGCGCTCGCCGCGCGAGATCGCCACGTTCAAAGCAGAACAAGATGCCCGCGTCGCGACAAGGCTGACGGAAGTTGCTCAAGCGCACCCGGAGCACGGTTGCAGACGATTGCTCACTCAACATTAGGTGTATTAGCTAAGACTTAATCGGACAGTTGGCGAAGGTCGCATCGCATCCTGCCGCGTCACTGAGCGTGACGTCGGCGACGAAGGAGACGATCTTGACCACCGAACGCAAAGTCATTCGTGCCAAAGTCGGCCTGCTCAACCTTGCAAAGCAGTTGGGGAACGTGCAGCAGGCTTGCAAGATGATGGGGTTTAGTCGCGATAGTTTCTATCGCTTCCAAGAGCTCTATGAAACCGGCGGTGAGGCAGCGCTCGCGGAAATCTCCCGCCGAAAACCGATCCTGAAGAACCGAATCGATCCAACGATCGAAGATGCGATCGTGACGCTCGCAATAGAACAGCCGGCGTTCGGCCAAGTGCGCGTCGCCAATGAACTCAAAAAACGTGCAATGACCGTTTCTCCCGCCGGCGTGCGCTGCGTTTGGCAGCGGCACGATCTTGAGACGATGAAGAAACGATTGAAAGCACTAGAAGCAAAAAGCGCACAGGAAGGTTTGGTTCTGACCGAAGCGCAGCTCGCAGCACTTGAGAAGGCGCAGAACGAGAAGGACGCGCACGGCGAGTTCGAGAGTGAATGCCCCGGTTATTGCGGCGCACAAGACACGTTCTACGTCGGCACGCTCAAAGGTGTTGGCCGTGTATATCAGCAGACCTTCGTCGACACGTATAGCAAAGTTGGATTCGCGAAGCTGTACCAGCAAAAGACGCCAATCACTGCAGTAGATCTGCTCAATGATCGGGTCATTCCATTCTTCGAAGAGCACGATATTCGCGTGAGCCGAATCCTCACCGATCGTGGAACCGAGTACTGCGGAGACGTCCAGAAACATCCTTACGAGTTGTACCTCGCAATCGAAGACATCGATCACACGCGCACCAAGGCAAAGAGCCGCCAAACAAACGGCATCGTTGAACGCCTTCATAAGACAATGCTTAACGAATTCTACCGCGTGGCATTCCGCAAGAAGATTTACCATACGGTCGACGAGCTGCAAGCCGATCTCGATGCATGGATGCGCGAGTACAACATAGAACGTACGCATCAAGGGCGCTGGTGTTACGGCAAGACGCCGATGCAGACATTTTTCGACAGCTTGGAACTCGCCAAGGAGAAGCTATTTGCAGCCTGAGTTTAGCGCCATTGGAACCATCTGACACTCAGCGACGCGATCATGCGCCAACTGTCAGACGAAATCTCGGTTTACACACATTAGGCGAGGCCTTCGGCGTCATCCCAGGAGGTGGCTTCGTTTGTTCAGGCGTGGAAGCTGACTGGCAGGTAGGCTTGTCAACAACTTCATTGTGCCGACACTGTAGATTCAGGAGCCCAGCGTTTAAAGTAGAGGTCCGCTGCAATCCGCGCCGCTCTTGAAAATCGAAGCTGCAGACGTTGGCTTTTCGTTACGTCGTCGACCAGGGGTTCGTCACGCCTACACCCATCGTCTTGAAGTCTTTTTCGTTCCGGGTAATGATGCTCAAGTTGTGCTGCAGCGCAGTCGCAGCGATCAGCGAATCGATCGCAGCCGGCCTTATGCCGCTTTGCTTCAGTGTTGCGACTAAACGGCCCCATCGATCGGCAACATCAGCATTAAACGAAAGAACTCGACCGGCAAACTGCTGCGCGATGTCGTTTGTAAGCCATGCTTCGAGTGGCGCCTTTTTAGCGCCATCCGTGCTACACTCGATCCTTTTGCGAATCTCCCCAAGTGTAACTACACTGATGTAAACCTGCTCAGGATCTACGCCGCGAAGCCATGCCGCTAAGCCTTGATCCGGACGTGGTTTAATCGCTTCGGAAACAGCGCACGTATCCACGAGGAACCCGCTCAAAGGTCGATCTCGCGAACGTCGCCAGGTAAGCGATCCAAATCGAGATCAACCGCGACCAATGGTGACGATTGGAAGAAGTCGAAAAGGTTCTGCTTTGGGCGAACCGCGTCGACGAGAGTGTCGTACGCAATAACGAGTACCGCGTCTCGTCCGTGTTTCGTTACGCACTGCGGTTTGCCGTCGAGCGCGCGCTGCACGACCTCGCTAAATTGTGCTTTGGCGTCTTGCAGCTGCCAGCGATCAGTGGCGTTTGCGACAGCTTGCCACAATTTTGAGCGAACGCTCGTGAACCCGGTGAGGGATTTGATGAGTCTGACGCCGGCCGCCATACGAAGAGTCCTACGTTCCGCCATGCTGGCCCCCTAACTAGTTCGTCTAGTCAGTATACCACCCAGGGCCAGCGGCGGGGTGTCCCGCTGCGCCTTCATAGATTCAGACATCCACTGTCGCAAAAGAGCCTTTTCCAGCCTGGGACATCGACTTCCAAAATTAGATATTTCGCCGGTCGGCGTAAGGAAATCGCCCTTGCCTTCCCCTACCTGAGGGCGTATAGTGGTGCAAAGTGGTGTAAGGTGGTGTCGCAGGGAGGGGAATTGTGCACGCGGATCTCCCGCGCTTTACGGGTTCGGTCGAGCATGCCTTAGATGATAAAGGCCGGCTTATCGTTCCTGCGCGTTTCCGCGAGCGGCTTGGTGCGGGCTTCTTTATCACGATCGCCGAGCCGGACCCATGCCTTGCTCTCTACCCGAGCATTACTTGGGGTCAGGTTTGCGCACGTTTAGAGGAAGCGCCGCGTAAAGACCAGCGGTATCGTCAGCTCGTCCGCCACATCTTCGCCAACACCGAGGAAGTCGCGTGCGACGCCCAGGGCCGCCTTCTGATACCCGCCGCTTTGCGGGCGTATGCCGGCATCGACCGGGAGGTCGTCTCGGTCGGCACTCTGACGCGCGTGGAGATTTGGGCCAAAGAACGCTACGCGGAACATGCCGCGCCGGAGGGCGAGGTGGCCGAGTTCATGGCCGACCTCGGCATCTACTAATGGTATGTGTGCATGAATCACGTTTCGGTGCTATTGGAGCCGGCGCTGGAGTATCTGGCGATCCGGCCGGATGGGATTTACGTCGATGCGACGTTTGGTGCGGGCGGGCACACGCGAGCGATCTTGGACCGCTTGGATACGGGACGCCTCATCGCCATCGATGCGGATCCGCACGCGGTGGATCGCGCACGGGCAATCGAGCATCCGTCGTTCACCTTCGTTCAAGCCAACTTCTCGGAGCTTCGTCGCGTCCTCGACGAGTGCGGCGTGGAGTTCGTGGACGGAGTGCTTTTCGATTTGGGGGTTTCGTCGATGCAGCTGGATGATGCAAGCCGAGGCTTTTCTTTCCGTGAGTCTGCTCCGCTCGACATGCGAATGGATCCGCATAAGGGGCAGAGTGCTTACGAAGTCCTGAACACGGCGAGCGAGAGCGAGCTCGCGGACATCTTCTATTACTACGGTGAAGAGCGCGCCGCGCGTCGGATTGCGCACGCCATCGTGGAACGGCGCAACTCGGGGCCGCTTGCCGACGACCACGACGGAATTCGCGCAGATGGTGGCCGGCATCGTCCACCGTCCGGGCAAGCGCGAGCGTATTCATCCGGCGACGCGCGTCTTCCAGGCGTTGCGCATAGCCGTGAACGACGAGCTAGACGTTCTGCGCGAAGGGCTCACCTCGGCCATCGATCAGCTTCGAGGCGCGGGGCGCGTGGTGGTCATAAGCTTTCACTCGCTTGAGGATCGCATCGTGAAGCAAACCTTTCGCGGCGACGAGCGGCTGAACGTTCTCACCAAGAAGCCGCTACTTCCCAGCGATCAAGAAATGGCGAACAATCCGCGCGCACGGAGTGCAAAGATGCGCGCGGCGCAACGGAAGGCCAGTTAGGACAAGGATGATCCAGCCACAACTTATTGAGTCACAACCCCGCATCAAGAACCCACGAAGCGCGCGCACCGCAACCAGCGTGCGTATCGTTCGCAATTCGCGCGCCCGCTACAATGGAATCTTTCGCGTATGCGCCGTGCTCGGCGTGGTGCTCGTTTCTCTGCTTGGGTATGTGATGCTCACGTCGAATGTAACCAGCCTCAGTTATGCCGTTGCTAAAGCGCATCAACAGCGCGACGATCTCCAAGAAGAAACCGCGCGTTTCGACGACCGCATCGCGGTGCTGCGTTCCGACGAACGCCTCGCCCGTGTCGCCTCGAAGCTTGGCATGCACGAAGCGCAACAGTTTGCCGTCGTCAAGCTCGGCTTGCCCACCGTTACGAACGATCGTTTTGCACCCTGGTTGTCGGTTGCCGGCTGGTTCGGCGGCGGCGGCGTTCCACGCGTGCGAGCGCGGTAGCGGAGCGGTATCACGGGTCGCGTCCTGATGCATCAACGGACCTTCGCGCGCGTCGCCCCGACGCGCGCGAAAGTGTTTTTCTATGTGTGCTTGGCAATTGGGCTTTTCTTAACGGCAAAGCTCTATTTCGTGCAGGTCTTCAAGGGGCCGGTCTACGCACGCGAGGCTCTCGCGCAACGTTCGGACACGGTTGAAGTTTTTGCGCGCCGCGGAAACATCACTGATCGCGACGGCTCAGTGCTGGTGCGATCGCTCCCCTCCGAAAGCGTCTACGTCGTTCCGCACGACCTCTTAGACCCCGACGCAGCAGTTCAGAAACTCCAAGGCTTCTTCGGGAAGCTCGATCCAACTGTTGTGAGTGCCATGCACGATCGCTCCCGGTGGTTCGTGTGGATCGCTCGCAAGGTTCCAAGCGACGTTGCCGACAAGGTTCGCGCGCTCGACCTCGCCGGCGTGCAACTGAAAGAAGAAGACACCGGCCGCCGCATCGACATGGTCGGTGACACGGCGTCCACGCTTCTCGGCTTTGTGGGTACCGACGAAAATGGACTGGACGGCCTCGAGTACGAGTTCGACAACCTGCTGAAAGGCACGTCCGGACGCGTCACGCTTGAAACCGACGAATTTGGGCGCCCGATTCCGTTCGGTCACGAAACCGTCGTGAAAGCGGCCCAGCCCGGATTGAATCTACAGCTGACGCTCGATTCGTATCTGCAGTACGTCACCGAGTCGGCGCTCGCGGAGCAAGTAACGAAGTTTCACGCGCTCGACGGAACCGCCATCGTGATGGATCCGTGGAGTGGCGAAATTCTCGCCATGTCGAACATGCCGAAGTTCGATCCAAATCGCTTCTGGAAGTTCAGCGACTCCGCGCGCCGCGATCGCGCCGTTATGGACGCGTACGAACCGGGATCCACGTTCAAGCTTCTCACCGCGGCGGTCGCGCTCGACTCCGGCAAAGTGACGCCCTCGATGCGTTTTCCGGCACGTGAGACGTTGCTCGTCGGCGGCAACGTCATTCACAATGCCGACGACGACATGCCGGATACCGGCCCCACCGAAACGCTCGGACAGATCATTCAATATTCGCACAACGTCGGCGCCGCGGAAGTCGGCATGTACGTTGGTTCGCAGAAATTCTACGAGATGGAGCGCAGAGCCGGATTCGGCACGCCGACGGAGGTTGGTCTTCCAGGCGAGAATCCGGGCATCGTTCCGGCGCCGGCCGATTGGAGCGACTCGTCGCTTGCGACGATGTCGTTCGGTCAAGGCGTTTCGGTTACGCCGGTTGCGATGGCACGCTTCTATTGCGCGATTGCGAACGGCGGCATTTTGCTGCGGCCGCACATCTTGCGCGCTATTGACGATCAGCAAGGCAAGACGATTTACCAATATCCGCGCGAAGTCGAGCGGCGCGTGTTTTCGGAAAAGACCGCGGCAATTCTGCGCCAGTATTTGCGTCAAGTCGTGGTCGCGGGCACGGGAAATCCGTCCGCGCAAATTCCCGGCTACACAACCGCCGGAAAGACCGGTACCGCGCAGATGGTGGTAGATGGCCGTTACGAACCGGGCGCCTACGCCGCGTCGTTCATTGGAATGATTCCCGCGGAGCATCCGCGTTACGTGGTTTACGTAAAAGTGGAACGGCCGGTCGGCGCCTACTACGGCGGCATCGTGGCGGCGCCCGCGTTTACGAAGATTGCGCGTGCGGCCATGTTGCACAGCGGCGTTCTGCCCGCGCCGTCGCCCGTTCCCAAAATGGCGGCTAAGCATCCGTGAGCGCGGTAGAACTCCAAGCGCTCGTGGGCCGTTTACCGGCGGCAACGGAATTTGCCGGTGATACCTCAATCAAGATTGAAGCCGTGACGCTCGATTCGCGCGAAGTTCGTCCCGGGTCGCTCTTTGTTGCGATTGCCGGCGAGCACGCCGACGGCCACGCCTTCGTAGCGCAAGCCATTGCGAATGGCGCATCGGCTATCGTTGTAAAGCAAGGCCGCGCCGTACCCCCAGGCGATGCAACGGTCGTCTACGTTCCCGATACGCGCCGCGCGTTATCTACGATCGCGGCCGCGTTTTACGGCGATCCTTCGCACGTACTTGATGTAGCGGGCGTGACGGGAACCAACGGCAAGACGACGGTAACGCGGATGATTGCGGCGATCTGTAACGCCGCGGGACGTCCGTGCGGCGTTATCGGAACGGTCGGCGCGGAATTGGGCGAGCGAACCTGGCCCCTCGCGAATACGACGCCGCTGCCGCCGGAACTTCATTCGCTCTTGGCACAGATGCGCGACGCGGGCGCGCAAGGCGTTGCAATGGAAGTAAGCTCGCATGCGCTGGCGCTCGATCGCGTTGAAGATATTCGCTTCCGCGTTGCCGCGCTAACGAACGTTACGCGGGACCATCTCGACTTTCACGAGACGGTCGAAGCCTATGCCGCAGCAAAGCACCGGCTCTTCGCGATGACCGAAGCCGCCGTATTGAATGCCGACGATCCGTACGGTGAACGATGGGCGGCCCAACTGCGCGGACGCATTCCGGTGACGACATATGGGCTGCGTCTAGGTGCGGATTTGGTCCCGTCGCAAGTCGAAGCCACGACGAGCGGCAGCCGCTTCGATCTGGACAGAACGAAGTTTTCAATTGCGATGCCCGGCCGCTTCAACATAAGTAACGCGCTCGCGGCTATCGCCGTAGCGCGCACGCTGGGCATCGAAGACAAGAGCAGCGCGCATGGGCTTGCGACGTTGGAACGCGTCCCGGGGCGTATGGAACACGTTGGGGTGGCGGACGTCGACGTCGTCGTCGACTACGCGCACACGCCCGATGCATTAGAGCATGCGCTTAAGGCTTTGCGCGAGGCGCATCCGCATCATCTCTCGGTCGTGTTCGGCTGCGGCGGCGATCGCGATCGCGGAAAGCGCCCCGAAATGGGACGGGTCGCAGCCGCTACGGCCGATCGTATCTATTTGACCAACGACAATCCGCGCAGTGAAGACCCGTTGACGATCATCCACGAAATCGAAGGCGGTTTGGGCCGTCGCGCCCATACGGTTGAACCCGATCGTCGTGCAGCAATCGAACGCGCCATTCTTGAAGCACACCCCGGTGACGTTGTGCTGATCGCCGGCAAAGGGCATGAGACGTACCAGATCGTCGGTGCTGAAACGCTGCCGTTCGATGACGTCGCGGTGGCGCGGCGCGCGTTGATTCGGCGGGAGACCCACGCGTGAAGCTGGCGTTCGAAGATGCGCGTGCTTCAGCGGGTGCCTCCGTCATCAACGCCGATCGCGCACCGGCGTTGCTTCGTATTACGACGGACACGCGTTCGTTGCAACCCGGCGATACGTTTTTGGCGCTCCGAGGCGAACACTTTGACGGTCATGCCTTCGTTGCGGAAGCGGCGGAGAAGGGTGCAGCTGCATTCGTTGTCGACGATGCGTCGGTGCTGCCGCCCAGTGCAACGGCGCTGCTAGTTAAAGATACGTTGAGAGCGTACATGACGCTTGCAGGTTTGGCGCGTGACCGTTTCACCGGCCGGGTCGTCGCAATCACCGGCAGCGCCGGCAAGACGACGACGAAGTTTTTCACCGCGCAACTGCTCGCCACGCGTTACGGCGATCGGGTTTTGGCCGCGCCGGCGAACGAAAACAATGAAATCGGCGTAAGCAAATTATTGCTGAACGCGTCGAACGAAGATCACGACGTACTCGTCGTGGAGATGGGCGCGCGCCACTACGGCGACATCGCCGTCCTTACCGAAATTGCGAAACCGGATGTTGCGGTCCTCACGAATGTCGGTGACGCGCACTTGGAAATCATGGGCTCGCGCGAGCGGCTCGAAACGACGAAGTGGTCGATCTTTGAAACGGGCGCACGTGCGATCGTCAATGAATGCGATCGAGCATCGCGCGCGCGCGCGTCGACGTTGCCGGAAGCGCCGCACTGGTTTTTGGCCGGCGCGCCGGGCGCGACCATGCCGTTACGTTCGAGACTCACCGCCCTGTTGGGCCGCGATTGGTTCGTGCACCGCTTCGACGGCGTCGTTCGCGAGTGCGCGGTAAACCTTACCGTTCCAGGCGATCACAACCGTTCCAACTTGGCGGCAGCCGCCGCTGCAGCGTTGGAACTCGGTGCGGACTTTGGAGAGGTTGCGCACGCAATGGAAACGATCGAGCTGCCGAAAGGGCGTTACGAAGCGATCGACGTGGACGGTATCCGGCTGATCTACGACGCGTATAACGCCAATGCAAGCGGTACGATTGCAGCGCTCGATGCCTTTGCTGCCGAGCCGGCGAGACGGCGTATTGCTTTGCTCTCCAGTATGGCCGAGCTTGGGGACGAAGCGGCACAACTGCATCGCCGCGTCGGCGCGCATACCGCGGCGATACACGTCGACGTCGCGCTATTCGGCGGCGACTTCGCAGACGAGCTTGCGCTCGGCGCGCATAATGCAGGGCTTGCCTCGGAGCGCATTTTCCGATTTGGCTCGAATAGCGAAGCGGCGCAGTGGCTGCGCGTAAATGCTTGTCGGGGTGATGCGGTTTTGCTTAAGGGCTCCCGAAAATACAAATTAGAAGAAATCGTCGAGGAGTTCCGCGGATGAGCCGCACGCTTGCCGTTACCCGTCCCGAAGTCCCGCCAGGACTCGTCGCAATTCCGGTTCGTACGCGTTTGGTTCGTCCGGGCGATGATTTGCTTTCCATCGTTTCGGATGCCGTGAACGGTATCGCGCGTCCCGGCGACGCGATCGCCATTTCGGAAACAGCCGTCGCCATCGCGCAAGGCGAGTTCGTTCCCGCCGAGTACGTGCGCCCTTCCAAACTCGCCTATGCGCTGTCGCGCCGTGCGGGGGCGCTGGCCACAGTCAATCAACCGGAATCGCTGCAACTCGTCATCGACGAAGTCGGCCCGGCGAAGGTCGTGTATGCCGCCGTGATGCACGTACTGGGACGTCTGCGCGGCCGGCGTGGCGTATTTTACGAAGTGATGGGCGAAGCGATTACGGCGCTCGACGGGTACACCGGAACGTTGCCGCCGTACGAACGCGCGATCGTGTTTGCGCCCCGGGAGCCCGATGCGTTTTCGCAGGCGGTGTTCGAACGAACGGGCGTTGCATGCGTCGTCGTCGACGCGAACGATTTGGAGAAGGCGAAAGTGCTCGGCGCATCCACCGGCGTGGATCGTGAAACCGTGGAACGCGCCCTGCTGGATAATCCGCACGGCAATGGCGACGAGCAAACGCCGATCGTCGTCTTGAAGTGGCGCGCAAGCGGCCGCAACCCGCTCTTGCGTGAAGAGGGCGCAGCCGCATGACGCTTTCGACCATGGCTTTAGCCCTCGTCATCGGCTTCGCCATTGCGGTTGCGGGCGGTGCAGTACTGTTGCCGCTTCTGCGCCGCATGCAGTTCCGCCAGCACGCCTATGAAGACGCGCCTGAAACCCATCAGAAGAAGACCGGCACGCCGACAATGGGCGGTATCCTCTTCGGACTTGCGATGTTGCCGCTGGCTGCGATGTGGCATACGCCTTTTGCGCCGGCGCTCGCGGTGCTGGTGCTCGGTTGTGGTGCGGTTGGATGTATCGACGATTATCTGGCGATCCGTCGCGGCCGTAATCTCGGACTCAGCGCGCGCACGAAATATCTTGCGACGGCGCTGCTTGCCATTATTTTCTTGCGCGCGCTTGGCGATTCGTACAATCTCTTTCCGCGCGACGTGCTGTTTCACGCCGGAACGTACGCGCTTGTGGCGCCGCACTGGCTTTGGCTCGTGCTGGGCATCATCGCGGTAACCGGGACGATCCACGCGGTAAACCTGACCGACGGCTTGGACGGACTCGCGACGGGAACGATGCTTCCACCGCTCGCGGTGCTTGCCGCCATCGCGTTTGAGCTTACCATGCCGGCAGCCGGTATCGCCTCGTTGCTCGGCATCGGCGCGTGTCTCGGATTTCTCATCTACAATCGCCACCCGGCGAGAATGTTCATGGGCGATACGGGATCGCTCGCGCTCGGCGCATTGCTCTCGGGCGTTGCGATTCTCGAAGGCGAGATGCTGCTGCTGATATTGATCGGCGCCGTCTTCGTGGCCGAAGCGCTCTCGGTCATTCTGCAAGTCGGGTATTTCAAAGCGACGCGCGGAAAGCGAATCTTCCGCATGTCGCCCCTGCACCATCACTTTGAACTCGGCGGTTGGCCCGAAACGAAAGTCACCGCGCGGTTTTGGTTCGCATCGCTCTTTTGTTCGCTCCTGGGATGGGTACTCGTTCGATGAATCTCGGCACGTTCGACGCAGAACAAACGATGCTCGTGATCGGCCTTGGGAAGAGTGGACTTGCCTCGGCGCAAGTCCTGCGTTCCCGCGGCGTAACCGTGTTTGCAACCGACGAGAAGCCTCCCGCTGAGCTCGAAGACGCGATCGCTACGGTCGAGTCATGCGGCGCGACGTTCATCGAGCCGTCCGAACTTTCTTCGATCGTCGAAAGGCTTACCTCGGCAGTGCTATCGCCTGGGGTTCCGTTGACGTCGCCGGTCGTTCGTGTCGTTCAACAGCACAACGTTCCCGTATTCGGTGAGATCGAAATCGCCTACCGCCTCTGCAAGGCGCCCATCGTTGCGGTGACGGGTACCAAAGGCAAGTCGACGACGACGGCGCTCATCGGGCATCTGTTGCGGGAGTGTGGGCGCACCGTTTACGTAGGCGGAAACATCGGCAATCCGCTCATCAACGAAGTGCTCGGCGCCCGACCGGAAGATTGGGTTGTCGCCGAAGTCTCGTCGTTCCAACTCGAGACCATTCGCTCGTTCAAGCCGCGCGTGGCTGTCCTGCTCAATGTGGCGCCCGACCATCTCGACCGCTACCACTCGATGGACGAATACGCGGAAGCGAAGTATCGCATTTTCGCCAATCAATCGGCCGGCGATTTTTTCGTTGGAAACCTCGATGATGCGCGCGTAGCTTCACTGGACGTAGCGCTGGGCGAACCGCGCATGCGTTCGCGACAGCTGTGGTTCACGCTGCACGACCGTTACGACAATGCGACGATGTATTTGCACGGCGAGGACGCTTACGTATGCGCCTATTGTGGGCGACCCGCGGCCGGTGCGGCTGCTGCGCCGCTCGGATATTCCGCTTGCCGGCGAACATAACGTGCAAAACGTCATGGCGGCGATGCTTGCCGCGCTCGCCGTTGGATGCGATCCCGTTCAGCTGCGCGATGCGCTCGCATCGTTCCGGCCGATGCCGCACCGGCTCGAACCGGTCGGCGAAATCGACGGCGTGCTCTACGTTGACGACTCGAAGTCGACGAATCCGGGTTCGGTGATCGCGGCGCTTCACTCGTACGATCGTCCCGTCGTGTTGATCGCCGGTGGCCGCTCGAAGGGCACGGACTTCATCGAGCTTGGCGTCGCGATCAAGCAACGCGCGAAAGCGTTGATTGCGATCGGCGAAGCAGCCGGCGAAATTTCCCAAGCGGCAAACGGCGTGAAGACGCTTCAGGCCGCATCTATGGACGATGCCGTTCGCAAAGCGAGGGAACTCGCGAAACACGGCGACGTGGTGGTGCTTTCGCCGGGATGCGCCTCGTTCGACATGTTCCGTTCGGCCGAAGACCGGGGCGAAAAATTCGTCGCGGCCGTAGCCGCATTGCGGGAACCTGCCGGTGCGTAACGCGCGAAGCATTGCCGAACGGCCGCGGTACGAGCCTCGGGAGAGCTCGGGCCTGCGTTCCTACATTTCGACGCCGCCCGATACGCTGTTGTTTGCGGCGGTCGCCGCGCTCGTCGGCATTGGCCTCGTGATGATCTACTCGGCATCGAGCGCGACGGCGTACTCCGAACATCACGACACGGCATTTTACGCCAAGCGTCAGTTCGTGTGGCTAATCGCCGGCGGCATATGCGCCTACGGCGCGTATCGCATCGACTACCACAAATTGAAAAAGGCGGCGCCGTATCTATTGGTCGCGTCCATCGTCACGTTGCTGATGGTGCTTGTTCCGCACCTGGGCATCGTGGTCAACGGCGCTCGCCGTTGGATCGGCGCGTCGTCCGTAAGCTTTCAGCCATCCGAATTTGCGAAGCTTGCGCTCATCGTCTACTTGAGCGCGAAGCTTTCGCAGCGTGGTGAGCGTATCACGTCTTTGCCGAACGGGCTTGTTTCCCTTATGCCTGCCCGTCTTTCTTATGGCGGTGCTCGTGCTCGCCGAGCCGGATATGGGCACCGCGAGTTTGCTCGCGATGACGGCATTCACGATGTTCTTTGCGGCCGGCGCACGAGTAATGCATCTCGTTTGGATCCTTGCGGCGACGGTGCCGCCGGTGATCTTGACGATTATCGCGAGCCCTTATAAGCGCGCGCGCATCTTCGCCTTCATCGATCCGTGGCGCGACGCCCAGAACACCGGCTTCCACATCGTGCAGTCGCTGCTTGCGTTGGGAAGCGGCGGCCTCTTCGGCATGGGCCTCGGCGCTTCGCGTGCGAAGTTCTTTTATCTCCCCGAGCAGTACACCGACTTCATCTTCTCCGTTCTCGGCGAAGAGCTGGGCTTGATGGGAACCGTTGCGGTGCTCGCGCTCTTCGTGCTCTTCGCGTACCGTGCCGTGAAAATTGCCATTGGGGCGCCGGACCGCTTCGGGTTTTTCCTTGCGCTCGGATGCACTGCGTTGATCATGATTCAAGCCTTCATCAACATCGGCGTCGTGACGTCGTCGTGGCCCGTTACCGGCGTGCCGCTGCCATTCATCTCCTTCGGCGGCAGTTCGCTGATCGTCAACTTGGTGGCCGTTGCGCTCATCGTAAACGTCGGCCGGTATCGTCGCGTCGGCGCAAAGTAACATGAACGTCGTATTCACCGGCGGAGGAACGGGTGGGCACCTCTATCCGGCGATTGCGATTGCGGATGCGCTCAAGCTGAATGACCCGCAAGTTGCGGTAACCTTCGTCGGGACGGCCGACCGGCTCGAGGCGACCATCGTGCCGAAAGCCGGGTATCCGCTGCGGACCGTTTCCAGCCGGCCGCTCACGCGCAAACCGTCGCTCGAACTTATCAGGACGTTTTCCGCGAACATGCGCGGAACGCTGCAAAGCATTGCGATTCTTTCGCGCATCAAACCGTCGCTTGTCATTGCGACCGGCGGATACGTCTGCTTTCCGGTCGTGCTGGCAGCGCGTTTGCTTCGTGCATTTAAGCGAATCATCGCACCGATCGTGCTGCTCGAGCCCAACGCCCATCCCGGATTGACGAACCGGCTCTTAGCGCCGCTCGTCGACGAAGTGTGGGGTGCGTTCCCGCAAGCCGACGAACGTTTCGCGCGAAAGTACGTGCACACGGGGATCCCGGTGCGCGCGTCGCTTCGTGCGCTGCCCGAGCGTGAAAGGGCGCTTGAGCGTCTAGGGCTTTCGTTGAAACGACGCACGTTGCTCGCGATGGGCGGAAGCCAGGGTGCGCGCTCCATCAACGATGCGTTGACGTCGATTGTGAAAAGCGACGGGCTGCCGGACGGCTGGCAATTGATTCACGTTACGGGCGAGCGCGAATACGATCGCGTGCGTTCCGCGCTGGGGAAAGATACCGAATCCGGCGGCGTTCGTCCGTACCTGCACGATCTTTCGGATGCCTTCGCGGCAAGCGATCTCGTACTGGCGCGGGCCGGCGCATCGACGCTCGGCGAACTGGCCGCAACCGGAAAACCGTCGATTCTCATACCGTATCCGCATGCAGCGGACGATCATCAACGCGCCAACGCTGAACGCTTGGCCGAAACAGGCGCCGCCGTCGTGGTAAACGATCGCGAATTGCAAGCCGGCAAGCTGCGCGGAATCCTCGCTGATGTCACCGCAAGCGAACGGTTGGCCAAGATGCAAAGCGCTGCGCAGAGGCTCCAAGAGATCGATCCCATTGCGACAATTCTCGCCCGGATTGCGGCCATGACGGCGCGAAAGACCGGCGCGTAATGGCACAGAGCTGGCATTTCGTGGGAGTCGGTGGCATTGGAATGAGCGCAATCGCGCGCATTCTGCTGCTTCGCGGCGATGCGGTGTCGGGTTCAGACGTGCGCGCAACCCCGCTGATCGAACGGCTGCGAAAAGAAGGCGTTCAGATCGCGATCGGTCACGACGCTGCAAATGTCGACGGCACGGCGACCGTGGTGGTAAGCTCCGCTATCGACCGGCGCAATCCCGAGTACGTGGCTGCCCAGCGGCTCGGCGTCCAGATGCTGCATCGCGGCGAACTTCTGGCAAAACTCGTCCGCGAACGTCGCGGGATCGCGATTTGCGGAACGCACGGAAAAACGACAACCACCGCGATGGTCCACAGTGTGCTGCGCGCCGGTAAAGTGGACGCGAGCCTCGTGCTTGGCGGCATCGACGGCGCATTAGGAACGAACGCTCACGACGGAAGCTCGCCGTGGTTCGTCACCGAAGCCGACGAATCGGATGGGTCGTTTGCGTTGCTCGATCCGGCAATCGCGATCGTCACGAACATCGAAAACGATCATCTTCAGAGCGACGACGAACTGCCGCAACTCGTCAACGCGTTTAGTGAATTTCTCGCGAAACTTCCCGAAGACGGTGCAGCCATCGTCGGCGTTGACGACCCGCTCGCTGCGTCGCTCATCGAACGCGCGCGCCGCGCACCTACGATAACGTTCGGTTTCGGGCCTCGTTCCGACGTTCGCGCTGCGAACATGCATTTCGAAGGATTAGGAATGCGGTTTGATGCGATCGTGGGGGACGTATGCCTCGGAACGGTCGAGCTTGCCGTGCCCGGAGCGATCAACGTGCAGAACGCGCTGGCAGCGATTGCCGTGGCTCGGCAGCTCGAAGTGCCGTTCCCTCAAATCGTCGATGGGTTGCGCGCGTTTCGCGGGGTGCGCCGCCGCTTCGACATCTTGACGCGCAACGACCGGCTTATCGTCGTTGACGATTACGCGCACCATCCAACCGCTGTCCGCGCGACGATTGCTGCGGCGCGTCAATACCATCAAGGACCGGTGATCGTGGCGTTCCAGCCGCACCGTTACTCGCGCACCGCGTATCTGGCGCGTGATTTTGCCGACGCGCTGCGCGGCGGCGATCGAGTGTATCTTGCGCCCGTTTATGCTGCGTCGGAGACGCCGATTCCCGGGGTGAGCGAACGTTCTATCGGCGAACCGCTTTCAAATGCCGGAACGCGGGTGACGTACGTGCCGCGCGTCGACGATTTGGAAGAACGCATTTTCGACGAAGCACCGCGCGGATCGCTGGTGCTCATGCTCGGCGCCGGAAACATCACCGACATCGCCGCAAAGCTGGCGCACCGAGTGGAAGAGGCGGGCATCCGGGCGTGAGCCTCACCACGGCGCAGGCCTGCGAATCGCTCCTCAACGACGACGACCGCGCGCAGCTGCGCGAGATCTTTACCGGGCGCGCGGCTTTCGATGCGCCGTTGGGCCCGTACACCTCGTGGAAAGTCGGTGGTCCGGCCGATGCGTTGCTCCTGGTGGAAAGTGAAGCCGAACTTGCAGCCGCGATGCGCCTCTGCTTCAAGCGCCGCCTCCCGTGGTTCGTTTTAGGTGCGGGCAGCAACGTGCTGATCGGCGACGGCGGCATGCGTGGCATCGTTGCGCGCCTGGGAGTCGGGTTCACCGCGATCGACGCGCGCATTGAGGGCGATCGTGTGATCGTAGAAGCCGGGGCGGCTGCCAACATGGCACTCGTCACGGCCAAAGCGGCGAGCCTGGGCGCGATCGGCATCGGCTCCCTTTCGGGTATTCCGGGGACCGTAGGCGGCTCGCTTCGCATGAACGCCGGGACGGACCGCGAGATGGGCGATTTCGTCCGTGAAGTTTGGGTCCAGTCGCCCGCGAAGCCGGATCCGCATCCCATTACGGTTCAGTATTACTATCGCCACACCACGCTGGCGCGCGACGCGGTTGTTTCTCGGGTGACGCTTTCGTTCGAACGAGGCGACCCTAAGCAGGTGCGCGGTGAAATGCAGACGCGCCTCGTGCGCCGCAAGAGCACGCAGCCCATCGCCCTTCCGAACGCCGGATCTTGTTTCCGCAATCCCGAGGGCGACAAGGCGGCCCGGCTCATCGAAGCGGCCGGCGCTAAGGGATGGCGGGTAGGCGGCGCGGAAGTGTCCCACCTGCACGCCAACTTCATCAATAATACCGGTGGAGCGAGTGCGCGTGACGTCGCGTCGCTTCTTGCACGCGTCCGCCGCGCCGTTCGCGAACAATTCGGTGTAGAACTGCAGCTGGAAGTGCATCTAGTCGGTGTTTTTATCGATGAAGCGCAAGCGTGATAATGAATAGAAAAGCTAAAGTAGCCGTCGTTATGGGCGGAAGCAGCGCCGAACGCGAGATCTCGATCCAAACCGGATCGGGAGTTATGCGCGCGTTACAGTCGCTTGGCTACGACACGCAGTCGCTGGATTACGACCGGCGCTTCGTCGACGCCATTCGCGAAGTCGCGCCCGACGTAGTGTTCAACGCGCTGCACGGACCGGGTGGTGAAGACGGCCACGCGCAGGCGATTCTCGATTATCTCGGCATCCCGTATACGGGTAGCGGCGTTGAAGCCTCGGCGCTTGCTATGGACAAGCATCTAACGAAGAAGCTTGTTGCGGCGGAAGGGTTGCCTACCGCAGCTTGGGACTTGTTCGATCTCTCGGGCGGCACGCTGCCGTTGCTGCCGGGATCGCTCGATCTTCCGCTTGTCATCAAACCGCGCTTCGAAGGTTCTTCGCAAGGCGTCATCATCGTGAAGACGCACGAGCAGTGGACGTCGGCAATGATTAACGCGGCAAAGTCTTACGCCCAAATCATGGCTGAAGAGTTTATTGAAGGCCGCGAGTTTACGTGCGGCGTGCTTGGCGAAGAAGCACTCCCCGTGATCGAAGTGGTGCCGAACCAAGACGAGTTTTATACGTTCGATGCAAAATATGCACCGGGCGGAAGCACGCACATCGTGCCGGCGAAAATTGATGAAGATCTCGCTGCGCGCTTGCAAATGTTGGCGCTTTCCACGCATCGTTTGCTCGGCTTGCGCGATTACTCACGGACCGATTTCATCGTGAGCAAGGAAGGCCGCCCGCAAATTTTGGAAGTCAATACGCTTCCGGGATTGACGCCAACCAGTTTGATTCCCGACGCATGCGCCTCGGTCGGCATTTCGTACGAAGCGTTGGTGGATCGCCTTATCGGCTACGCACTTTCGCGCGCCGAAGTTGCCAACGTCGCTTAAGGCTCGCGGGCGCAAGTAGAACCGCGCGTTGCAACGAATGGCGCCTGCGTGCCGCAACGCACAACGCCGCCGCGCTAATCGGCGTAACCGATCGAGGATCGTTAGCGCCGGGCAAGTTGGACGACATCGTGGCGTTCAACGGCGATCCACTGCGGGATATCTCGGTAATGAAAAAGAGCCCGTCCCTGCTCATGCTCGGCGGCAAGCGGCTCGATCCGGCGGTTTTTGTGTAAAGCTGTCGCACTCCAACCTCGAGCTGCAGCTTCAGCGAGCGGGAGCTCGCCTTCCAGTGACTGAAAAGTCGCAGGGAGGCGCGTCCCCGGCAACTCTTTAACTCTCTTTGGCTACCCGTCCGCAACCGGGCGGGTTTTCGTTGGAGGAACACTTGTCTACCACTGGTACGGTCGTCGATCGCGGGCTCGAGGGTGTTGTCGTCGGATCCACGGTGCTTAGTAACGTCGAAGGCCAGATCGGTCGCTTAACCTACCGCGGTTACGACATCGATGATCTCGCACCGAATGCATCGTTCGAAGAAGTCATCCATCTGTTGCTCTACGGCCATCTTCCGACCGCCGACGAGCTGGAATCGCTCAAGCGCGAGCTTTCGTCGCGCGCGGCGCTGCCGCAACCGCTGATCGGCGCCATGCAGAGCGTGCCGAAAACGGCGTGGCCGATGGACGTGATGCGCACCATCGTGAGCGGACTTGCGCTCTTTTCGCCGGTGAACGGAAAGGGCGAACACGTTTCCGACGTTCACAGCGCGATCGAGCTAATCGCGAAGATGACGACGATTCTTGCCGCGTGGGATCGCATTCGCCGCGGTCTCGATCCGATCGAACCGCGTGGCGACCTGTCGCATGCGGCGAACTTTCTGTACATGCGAACCGGAAAAGTGCCGGTGGCCATCGAGGAAGACGCCGTCGATACGTACCTCGTGCTTCTGGCGGACCACTCGTACAATGCCTCCACGTTCAGCGCACGCGTAACGGCGTCGACGCGCGCCGATATCTACGCGGCTATTACGGCCGCACTTGCAACGCTCACCGGCGACCTTCACGGCGGTGCAGCGAGTGCTTCGTATACGAACCTTGTTTCGATCGGCCGTCCCGAGAACGCGGAGAAGTTCGCTCGCGACGAACTTTCCAAGGGCCACCGCATCATGGGCATGGGCCACCGCGAGTATCGCGTGCGCGATCCGCGTGCCAAGCATCTCGATGCAATTGCCAAGAAGCTCTCTGAGTACCGTGGCGACACGCAATGGTACGCCATTGCGCGTGAGCTCGAAGAAGCCAGCAACAAGGTGCTTCAAGAAGCAAAGCCCGATCGTAAGATCTACGCGAACGTCGACTTTTACACCGCGCCGGTTCTCGCCGATCTCGGCATTCCCGGTGATGAATTCACGTGCTTGTTTGCCTGCGGCCGCATAGCCGGCTGGAGCGCGCACGTCCTCGAACAACTGCGCGACAATCGCTTGATTCGTCCGCAAGCTTCCTACGTCGGCCCGCCGGCCGGACCGTACGTTCCGGTGGAACAACGCACCGGCGGAGCGGTCGCAACGGGGACCTAATTCTGGATCGCGCGACTTTTCTTTCGCTCGTTTCAGCATTTGCCGCCGCGCCGTCGGCTGTAGCGACGTCGAAGGCGACGTGGCTGCCAATGAACGTAGGGATGAGTCGCGCATTCGTCGCCCTCGAGTTTATGGGACCGAGCGGAAGATCTCGTACCGGCATTTGCTGGCTGGATACCGGCGGCGGACAGCTGGTTCTGCGGCGTGATTTCGCGCGAGAGCTTGGCCTGCGCGAAAGCGGCAAAGCCGTTACGGAAAACGGCGAACGTCTCGTTCCGGTCGACCCACCCCACGTCATGGCTTCGGACGTGAGAGTACCGCTCGCGCCAAGCGACGTGATGATGCTTGATTCCGATCGCATGACCTCCGGCGTCGAGGCCGACGTCATGTTTCCGGTGCGTTTGCTTCGCGATCACGCCGTAACGTTCGACTATCCCGCGCATCGATTTGGGATCGACGTCGATCCGCCGCAAGGGACGCCGCTCGCCGTAGAGATCGCGCCGCGTTCGGGATTCGCTCGCGTTCCGGTGACCATTGGGGATCAGCGGTTGTACGTGTTGCTTGATAGCGGCGCTTCGTGCACCATGCTTTCGCAAGCGGTAATCGGCGATTTACGTGCAAAACATCCGGGCTGGCGCATCGTGCGCGGCGCATACGACGATGCCAATATGCTCGGCGGTTCTTTTGAAGCAAACGCGCAAGAACTATTCTTGCCGGCATTACAACTTGGCGGCACGACGGTGGAAAACGTAGCGACTGTTTCACGTCCCGAAGGCACATTCGAACGCTGGATGAGTTCGTTGACAACGGGGCCGATCGTCGGCGCGTTGGCCGGAAATGTGCTGCGCCGTTTTAACGTCACCCTGGATTATCCGAATGCCAAGTTGTTTTTGGACTTCGCCACGCCCGGCGAACCCATGCATCCGCTTGCGATCGTTGCGCTGACGGTAACGCCGAACGACGATGGGACGTATGCCATTGCTCAGGTCTTGGACGATCCGGCATACAGCGGACTGCGTTCGAAACTTATCGGTTCGCAGTTAGTTTCGATCGACGGAACGCCCGTGACCGGCCGGCGCATTTCGGACGTGCACGCGATGTTGCGTGGAATTCCGAAAACGTCCAAACGCATTGTCGTGGATCGCGACAAGAGCGCTCTGGGAATCGACGTACCGGTCGTCGTGTTGTGGGACGGCGCCTAAGCGCTACGAGAATCCGGCGCTTTCGTACGAATAGGTAACGGCCGCGGCGTTACGCGCACGGGCGGACGGGCTATCGGATGCGATTCCGGCGCAGGCGTTTGCGTAACGGGCCCGGGCGTTTGCGGCGTTCGTGTCACCACGGGAATCGGACGGATGTGACGCGGTGGTGACGATACTGCAGGCGATGGGGACATGGGAAGCGGTGACGGCGTGGGAGTTTGCTGACGTGGCGCGGGCGTTTGATAGGGTGCCACCGGCGCAAACGTTACGAACACGGGGAAAGGTGCGTAGAGCACTTCACCGTTCGGGCCAATGTACATTGCCGTGACCGGACATTGCGAAAGTTGCCGGCCCCACGGTGCTTGCAGCGTAACGGAATAAAACGGCGACGACGGCGATGCGTACATCGGATACTGCCACGGCGAATTGCAAACGAACGCGTAGGCTTGGCCGCCGGGCGGAGCCACGAGTTGCACCGGCATGATCTGATTCGGACCGAAGACGGACCCGGAAACGCTCAATGTGAGCGATCCGTATGAATTGAACGAACTGCTTGGCGGACCGATACTTTGCAAAGCGGGTTGCGTGGTTTCGAACGCCCACGATTGCGCGAATGCCTGACCGTTCGAAAGCGACCCGGCGATTTGTACCGTATGCGTGCCGACAAGCAATCCCTGGCGCGGTATGTACGTGATTGACGTTCCGCCGAACGAGACGTCGTGCGTTACGTCGATCGTATCGAGTAGCATCCGGAGTTTCGCAATCCTCACACCGAACGGCGCTTTCACGTTTGCGGCGATCGTGGGGAATGCCGTTGACTCTCTGCTGCCGTCCGGCGGCGCAATGGTGGCGATAGGCTGCGGCGCCGCGACCACGGCGGGCGGGCGGTTGTTTACCGCGGCAACGACAACGGCGGCCGGCGTGCCAATCATATTCCTATTAACGCTTCAATCATCGATAAAGTCACGTCGCAAGTGCGCGGGCATGCGGGTTATGATTTCGTAATTGATCGTGTCGGCCCATTGCGCCCAGTCATCAGCGGTGATTTCAGCGTCGCCGTCGCGGCCGAGCAGCGTCGTCTTTGCGCCGGGCTGCGCGTGCGGCGCATGAGTGACATCCACGTAGCACATGTTCATCGCCACGCGTCCGATAATGGGGCAGCGGGCGCCATCAATGAGGACCGCGCCGCGATTGGAGAGCGCGCGCGGAATGCCGTCCGCATAGCCCAGCGGAACAATGCCGACGCGCAGTTCGCGCGGTGCGTGGAAGCTCGTGCCGTATCCGATGGGCGATCCGGCGGCGACCGTTCGCACAACGGTTAGCGCGGTTTCGTAACGCATGACCGGTTCGAGCGGCAGCCGGCCGCCGTTCATCGCTTCGCGAGTTTGCGGCGATGGCCACAGCCCATAGAGCGCGATCCCGAACCGTGACATGTCCAAACGCGTTTGCGGCCAGAGCATTGCGGCAGCGGACGCCGCGATGTGCTGGACCGGCGCTACGCCATGCGACGCGAGGATGGGTTCCGCATGCGTGTATGCGTGGCGGAAGCGATCGAGTTGCTGCATCGTGTAGGGCGAATCAATTTCCTCGGCGGAGGCGAGGTGCGAAAAGATGCCGGCAATTTCGAGGTCCGCAATGTGCAAAAAGTCTTCCACTGCGTCGGCTAGTTCGTCGGGCTCCAAGCCGAGGCGATTCAAGCCGGTGTTCAGCTTCACGTGCGCCTTGATGCGCGTGTGGTGCTTACGCGCGGCTCGCCGCGAGTTGGGCGACGAACGCACTTGTATCCCAAAGCGCGACTTCTAGCTCAAACGCCGCAACCACATCCAGTTCTACGGGTTCCACCGGCCCGAGGACGAGAATCGGCGCAGTGACGCCGCCGTCGCGTAAGACGACCGCTTCGTCAACGGAATATACGCACAGCTTTGCGGCAAACGGCTCGGCTGCGAGGGCGCATTCGAGCAGCCCGTGTCCGTATGCGTTGCCCTTCACGACGAATGCCGCCCGTTTGGGGGCGACGAGCGCGCGCAGGGCTTCGGCGTTTCGTTTAAGCGCTCCCAGCGAAATGCACAACCGGCCGATCACGCGCAAACCTTCGCTCAACGTGCAGCGGGTTCCGGTGGAGCGCCCGGGAAGGGCCGGTAATGGTAACGATGCTCGGGTTTCCGACCGACTCGAACTCCTCGCATCTGCGCGGCCCGGCGAAGGCCCCCGCCGCGATCCGCGCCGAGTTCCTAACCGACGCGCAAAATCCGTACGCTGAGTCGGGCGTCAACTTGCGGGCTCCGGGCGTTATGTCGGACGGCGGTGACGTCGCGCTGCAAGAAGACGAGAGCGACCGGGCGACGATCGAATTTGCCGTCGCGGCCGAACTGGCGCGAGGCAACCGAGTGCTATCGCTCGGCGGCGACCACTCGATCACGTACCCGATCGTGCGCGCGTATGCACGGCGCTATCCGAATTTGAGCATCGTTCATTTCGATGCGCATCCCGACATGTATCCGAGCTTCCAGGGCAATCGCTTCTCACATGCGTCTCCGTTCGCGCGGATTTTGGAAGACACGCCGGTAAGCGCATTGGTGCAGATCGGCATTCGAACGATGAGCCCGCCGCAAAAAGCAATCGCCGAAGGCTTTGGCGTAAAAGTTTTCGGCGCTTGGGAAATAGAGGCGGCGGGTGCGGCGTTGCCGTCCGGTCCGGTTTACGTATCGCTCGATCTTGACGGCCTCGATCCCGCGTTTGCGCCAGGCGTGTCGCATCGTGAACCGGGTGGTCTTTCCGTACGCGACGTGCTCGAGATCGTCAAACGAATCCCGGGCGACGTAGTCGGCGCGGACGTCGTGGAATACAATCCGGATCAAGACATCGGCGGCATCACCGCAACGGTCGCTGCAAAGTTCGCAAAAGAGTTTATCGCGAGAATGTGCGATTGAAACGCGACACGACGAATGCAACCGGCAAGCCGAAGAACACGGCGTGTGCGATCAGCGCATTGATGAAGTCGTTGGGTGTCGGGGGCGGCTTCAAGTTGTTGTCGCCCAGCAAAATCAGTTGCATGAAGCCGTAAACGACCAGCCCGTACACAAGCCCGGAGATCGCCCAGCGGTGGTTCATGAATTTCTGTTGCGATGCGAGATACGCGTAGCCGCCGGCCCAAGCGATGCTCACGCAAAAATGGATTAAGAGCCCAAGCCACGCGTACGCTGCGCCGGTGAAGGCTACTTTGCCGATCACCGTCGATGCGGTCCACTGCAACATGCCCATTATACTGCCGTGTTGCGGCAGCACGGTGGTTAGCACGAGATAGAGTTCGATCAGAATTGCACCGGCGATGCCGGCGGCGACAGCTTCTTTAAAGACGCTGCCCCAATTTACGCGTTGTACGGTTGCCATACTTAAAGCTTCTGCCGAGGCAGCGAGCTACCTAGGGGGAACGTCCTCGTTCGGCACGCGACGTTATTAGCGGCTATATCAATAGATAGCAGCCGCGATTTATATCGCAAGCGGCTTGAAACATCTATCTCCTAATTCCGTAAGTAAAGGCAAATGAACCGTTCGATCATCCGGCGCTTAGCGCTCGGTGCAGTGGCATTATCCCTTCCCATGATGGTAATGGCATCACCGGCGTTCGCTTGGGTTCCCCATACCGCGAACGTCGATGCGGTGAAGACGGCGACGCCGCCGAAACTCGACGCGTCGCTGTCCGATCCGACGTGGCAAAAGGGTCTGGTCTTCGATCGCTTCTACGACTTCACGAACCACCAACCCGCCAAGCAGAACACGGTTGCGTACGTCCTCTACGACGATACGAACCTGTATGTTGCCGTGCATTGTCAACAGGCCGGGACGCCGATTACCGCAACGCAGAACGTTGACCATGCCGGCGTCGCAACCGACGATCACGTTTCGCTGAATCTGGAAACCTCGGGAAGCGGCGCGCGCGTGTATCAGTTCCGCGCCAATCCGCGTGGCGTCCACGATGAGTATTCAAGCGAAAACTCGCGGTACGCGCCCGACTGGCAGAGCACCACGTCGATCCTTCCGAACGGCGACTGGAATCTCGTCATGGTTATTCCGCTGCGTGTCATTCGCGCGCAAGGCGGCGACAAGCAAAATTGGCAGATCGACATCGTCCGCTTCGTCGCGGCTACCAACGACGAGTACACCTGGGCATACGACTCGACGATGCAGGCCGTAGGCTCCTCGCAGTACTGGCCGCACATGGTCGGGCTTCAAATTCCGAAGAACGCCTCGCGTCCGAAACCGCACGCCGACCTCTACGCCTTGGGGTCCGGTGGCCTCGACCGCGGCGTCTTCCAAAATGGGATCGGCCAATTCGAGCCGATGAAGGCGCGGCCGTACGGCATCGATTTGACGGTGCCGGTGACGAATACGATGGCGTTCGTGGGAACGTTGAATCCGGATTTCTCGAATGTCGAGCAAGATCAGACGACGATCGCTCCGCAAGAGTTCCAGCGCCAGTACAATGAGTACCGTCCGTTCTTCGCGCAGGGTGCCAACTACATCAATGCCCTGCCGGGGATTAACATCAATTCGAATGACTTGCAGTTCTACTCGCCGCGCATCGGCGTGTTCAATCGCGGTCTGAAGCTCGAGGGAACGCAAGGCCTCGGTCAAGTCGGCTTGCTCAACGTGATCGGCGACGGGTTCGACGACACGGCGTTTGGTTACGCCTGGAATAAATCGGATAATTCGCTTACTCTAGCCGTAGACGGCGTGAATGCCAATCATACCGGCATTCGCGACAACACGTTCGGCTACGGCGTAGCGACCACGAACCCGCGTAACGGCGTGTTCGGCTTGGCGAAGATCACCATGGATCGCGGCACCGACGTCGATGCCCCTGGCCAGGCGGAGGATCTCCAGTTCGGCGGCGGCGTCCAAAACGCGCACACGCTCGCGATTCTGAAATACGCCGACATCGGGCCGGAATACAACCCGCTCGACGGCTACATTCAAGAGAACGATCTGCGCGGCCCACAGTTTTTCTATCAATACAGCGGTAACGGTCCAAAAGACGGCGTGCTAAAGTCGTATCAGCTTTTGTTCGGTGCCGACCGTTACATGGACCGCAGCGGAGCGGCGCACCAAAGTGACATCTTCACCAACGCGAGCCTGACATTCAAAGACCTTGTGACATTGCAGTACGGGCAAACGACGAGCAACCTACGCTTTTACGCCAACGCCTATCCGCTCTATACGGGCGCTCAAGTGATGCCGTTCAACAGCCAAACGGTAGCGTTCGGCTTCCGCGACGGCACGCCGTCGCCCGTCGACGCCTCGTATTCGTGGGGCCCGTTTGCAAATAACGAGTTGCAACCGGTCTTTCTGCAGCAAATGAGTGTATCAACGTCGGTGCTTCGCGGCGTCTGGGGCGTGTCGTTTGCGTACAACGGTGCGCTCGAACACGCGGTCCCAGGATCGCTTGCGCCCCTGATCGATTCCCAGTGGCTGCGCAGCGCATCACTTACGCGTGCCTTCGGCAAGAACGCGAGTCTTGCGATCGGATTGCGTTCCATCAACGGCAACGGCGGCTACGCGTTACCGGGTACGAATCTTGCAATTTCTTATCACGAGCGGTTCAAGAACCTCGACGAACTCTACGTCGACTACGGTACGCCCGCGGCAATCAGCACGCTCAATCGCGTCATCGTAAAGTACGTCTTCCACGTCGGCGGCCAAACCGGAACGTAGCCTTGCGACATTAGGCACCGTTAATCAGAGGCCCAGCAAGCCCTAACCAGCCGCTAAGCAAAAATTCAGAAGTAAACGTTACCATCGTTCCTATGATGGGAGAGCAACCGGCAAGAGAGCCGGCCGATGCGATCATTTTTGCGGCTACTGCGCTGCTCGCGATCGTCGTGGCGACAGGGGTCGCCTTCACCCTCTGGTCGGAGTTGCACCGCACTTCCGAGCACGCCGTCCTCACCGCCGCGGTCAGCAGCTTCAGCGTAGGAACGGGCTGCCTTGCCTTCGCGTCCACGAAACCCGCGGGCCGGCTCTTCCTGTTAGTGTTTGCGGTGACGCTCGTTATGGCGTTCTTTCTCGGCAGCGGCATTTTCTCGACGATCAGCCCCTAGTCTGGGCTGCTTTCCGGCCTCAGCGGCCGGGCCGTCGATCCGCTGAAACCCGGTCGAAGCACGCCTCGAAGGGCGCTTGCACTCGCCGCACGAGTCTGCTAAGATTTCACGGCTGGCACTCTACTGCTGTGAGTGCCAACTCAAGATTCAATTGCGTTTTGGAGGTTTTTCAGTGAATCTCAAGCCTTTGGGCGATCGCGTGGTCGTCGAGCACGTCGAGCAGAACGAGAAGACCACGGGCGGCATCTTCCTGCCCGACACCGCAAAAGAGAAGCCGCAAGAGGGCGTCGTCCGCGCAGTCGGCACCGGCCGCGTGACCGACAATGGCACGACGCTCCCCATGACCGTCAAAGTCGGCGATCGCGTCATCTATTCGAAGTATTCGGGCAGCGGAGATCAAGATCGACGGCAACGAATACCTCATCGTTTCCGAAAAAGACGTTCTCGCCGTTGTCGACAAAGTTCCGGCCGGCGTTTAAGGAGTTATAGAACTAAATTATGGCTGCAAAGCAACTCGTATTTGACGAAAACGCGCGTCGCGCGCTCGAGCGCGGCGCGAACATGCTCGCCGACGCCGTCAAAGTGACGCTCGGACCGAAAGGCCGCAACGTCGTTCTCGACAAGAAATTCGGCTCGCCGACGATCACCAACGACGGCGTGACGATCGCCAAAGAAATCGAACTGCCCGACGTGTTCGAGAACATGGGCGCGCAGCTCGTGAAAGAAGTCGCCTCGAAGACCAACGACATCGCCGGCGACGGCACGACCACCGCGACGGTGCTCGCGCAAGCGATCATCCGCGAAGGCCTGCGCAACGTGACGGCCGGCAGCAACCCGCTGCTGATCAAGCGCGGCATCGAGAAGGCCGTCGAAGTCGCGGTCGGCGAGATGGAATCGTTCAAGCAAATCGTCGACACCAAGGAAAAAATCGCGCAGGTCGCGTCGATCTCGGCCAACGACAAAGAAATCGGCGACCTCATCGCCGAAGCGATGGAAAAGGTCGGCAAAGACGGCGTGATCACCGTTGAAGAATCGCGCACGCTCAAGACCGAAGTCGAAACCAAAGACGGCATGCAGTTCGACAAGGGCTACATCTCGCCGTACATGTCGACCGACAGCGAGCGCATGGAAGCCGTTCTCGACGATCCGTTCATCCTCGTGACCGAGCGCAAGATCTCGGCGATCGCCGACATCCTGCCGCTGCTCGAGAAGGTCGTTCAGGTTCAGAAGCCGCTGCTGATCATCGCCGAAGACGTCGAAGGCGAAGCCCTCGCGACGCTCGTCGTCAACAAGCTGCGCGGAACGTTCACGTCGGTCGCGGTCAAGGCGCCGGGCTTCGGCGACCGCCGCAAAGAAATGCTCAAGGACATCGCGACGCTCACCGGCGCGACGGTGATCTCCGAAGAGCTCGGCCTCAAGCTCGACAAGGTGACGCCGGATCAGCTCGGCCGCGCCAAGCGCGTTACCGTGACCAAGGAAGAGACGACGATCGTTGATGGCGGCGGCAAGCCGGAAGCCATCAAGGGCCGCATCGAGATGATCAAACGCCAGGTCGAAGAGACCGATTCCGACTTCGATCGCGAGAAGCTGCAAGAGCGTCTTGCGAAGCTCTCGGGCGGCGTTGCGGTCATCCAAGTCGGCGCGGCCACCGAAACCGAACTCAAAGAGAAGAAGCACCGCATCGAAGACGCGCTCTCCGCGACGCGCGCGGCCGTGCAAGAAGGCATGATCCCCGGCGGCGGCTCGTCGCTCGTGCATGCGATCAAGGCGATCGAGAAGTACGTCGAAACGGCTCCGAAGACCAACGGTCATGCGGCAACGTGGGCGGACGAAAAGATCGGCATCGACATCATCCGCAAGGCGCTCGAAGAGCCGCTTCGTCAGATCGCGTACAACGCGGGCTTCGAAGGTTCGGTCGAAGTGAACAACGTCAAGCTGAAGACGGCTCCGCTGGGCTTCGACGCGATGACGGGCGAGATCGTCGACATGTTCAAAGCCGGAATCGTCGAGCCGTTCAAAGTGACGCGCTCGGCGCTCCAAAACGCGGCGTCGATCGGCGCGCTCGTTCTCACGACCGAAACGCTCATCGCCGACAAGCCGGAGCCCAAGAAGGACATGGCCGGCGGCCGGCATGCCGGCGGCGGCATGGGCGGCTACGACATGATGTAATTCCCTCACGGGAATGCATAGAGAAAGAGCTCCGCTTAACGGCGGGGCTCTTTTTCATTTCGTCATCGTGAGCTTGTCGAACGACAGCGACATCAAGGTCAGCTGTTCGATTTGACGAACGCTGCGGTCGTGTCGGATATCACGGTGTTCGCGTTGTTTATCTTTGTAGTTGGCATTCTCGAAGGACGCTACGCATTGGCGATTCTGGCCAACCTCATGGTCCGCTTCGGGTTTCTCTGGAGCTGGAATGCGACGCTCGTATCGTTGATTCTGACCGCTACCGGCCTGGCCGCGTCCCTAGATGCATTCTTTGCCGTGGGCATCGACCGCAACCAGCCGTATACGTTATTGACATCGGCGTTACTGGCCGGCATATTCGCGGGAGCGCTCGGACAAACGCTATGGGATGTCCGAGAGGGAGTGCGCGGAGAAGAGAAGCAGCGAAAAAAATAAGAACGGTACTATTTTTCGTTACGCTCAAACCCGCTCGATAACGGCGCGGCAGCAGTACTGATCGGCGACGGAATAGTATAAGTGGATTGCGCTATCGGCTTCTAAAGCCGAAGCGGCGAAAGCGATGTCCGTGTCGTCCGTGTTGCGTTTAATGTGCGGAAGCACGATCGGTGCTTCGCAGCGGGCGAGTACGCGAGTGTAGGTTGCATCGAAAACGACCCAACCGATCCGCCAGTGCGCGTCGCGTGTGGCGCCGTTGTAGAACATCACCGGAAATTCGGGATTCGAGATTAGTATGGGACCGGTGCTCAAATGCCAAGAGTCCCAGCGGTCCGGCCGGGCTTCGAAGAGCGGTGCGAGCACCTCCCACGGGCCGTCGACGTTCGCGGATCGCGCGATGCCGATTTTGGATTTGTTGTCGTGCGCGTATTCGAAGAATAGGCGCCATGTGCCATCGGCAACGCGTGTGATCTCGGCCTCTTTGGGGTTGCGCGCGAGATCGGAAGACGGTAATGCGATGCCGCGTTTCTTCAAATGACGCATGTCGCTGCCGGCTGTTAGAAGCAGTTCGCCGCGCTTGGCGCGTTCGTTCCACCCGCTGTAATAGACAAAATATTCATTGCGCACTTTGGCAAGCGTGGGATCTTCGCAGCCGCCGTTGTCCAAGGCGCTAGGGTCGGCGCCGGGTACGATAACGGGCGCTTCGTCGAGGTCGAATGTTACGCCGTCGGCGGACTCGCCATAGTGAATGCGCGCGACTTTATCTGAAGCCTTAAGCGAGAAGTTCACGACGCGAAGGAGTAGCTTGTAGCGGCCATCGTCATACCAGACGAACGGGCTCAACTTGTACATCGCCGACAGTTCGGGCGAACAGACGAACTTCAACTCATCGAGTTGCTTCAGGCTGAAGTCGTGAATTTTCGAGGGGACCGGTGATCCGTGCACTGCAGCCTCGCTTTCGGACACCTATTACAACGTCGGAGCGATCCGACCGGATCGCTAGTACACCGTTCAGCCTCGAGGCGGCCGACCCCAACCCGATTGTACGTAGTCGCCGTCAACGACGATCGCCGGCACCGTCGGATCGTTGGCGGCGTATTCGAACATCCGCTTGCGGGCGGCGGCGTCATTCTGAGCATCGTGAACGACGTACGAAACGCCGTGCCCATCATAGTGGTCCATCGCTTGACGGCAATACGGGCATGTTGGGCTGATGTACAGCTCGATCGTACGATCGTTTCCGAGCGTTTCCACGTCGACCGCCATAATTACGCACTACCTTCGCGTTCAACAACGAGCACACGGGCTTCGCCGATCGGACGCGCGATGTGCTCGTCACCATCTTCAACCACAAACGAATCCGCGGCGTGAAGGCGCGCAATTCTTTCCGTACCGGCGATCCGGTAATGCATGTCGACGATGCCGTCGAGGACCGTGAACACTTCCGAGCCGTCGTTCACATGCCAGTCATACGGTTTGTCCGTCCAATGCATGCGAACGGTGACGCCGTCGAACTCGGCAAGTTTCTCCGCGCCCCACGCGCGTTCGGCAGTGAACTCGCGAGCTCGCGCGATCTTCATTTCTTACGATTCTTTCTCGGCGCCGCAGCGCTCAGGACGGATTCGAGTAAGCCGGGAAAACGCTCGTTCAAACAATCGTAGCGCAATTTAACGTAGCGCTCAACGCCGATGACTTCTGTCCAGGTGACGCCGGCTTCGCGCAGCACCTTCAGGTGATGCGAGCGTGTGGACTTTGGGAGATCCGGCGCAAACGCGGTACATGCGGCGGGACCGCTCGCATGCATTCTGCTGACCATTTGCAGCCGCACGGGATCACTTAGCGCGGAAAGGACTTCCGCGAGCTGGATCTGCTTTCTATCCGGCTGAAAAATACGTGGCATATGGTTCGAGTCTTATCGAACTATAGCACCGGCATTAGTTCTACGTCAATCGAACCGGCGGGTGTTGGCTGGTTGATGAGCAGCGATTAGATGCGCCTGCCCTTCGACGAACTCAGGGTGACGGGGGTGCATGTCAGCGAAGTGAAATGCGCCTGCCCTTCGGCGAGCTGACGCTGACGCGGTGCGTCCGATACGCAGCCGTGCGTTTAACATTTAAACGCACGGGAATGTGTTTTATCAAGCAGCCGGGGAAACGCCGGCGAGGAGGACAAAAAAATACATGGCGGCTCGTAAGAAAACGGCTGGTAAAAATCCCGTGAAACGTGTCGCGAAAGCCGCGACCGGGACCGCAAAGAAAGCCGCGCGCGGCGCGAGCGGTGCGGTGAAAAGCACGCGTAGTGCGGCGAAAAAGGCCGTTCCCGCGATAAAGAACGCCACGAAGCGGGCTCGCGGCGTGGGTGCAGCCCTAGAGATCGTCGGTGCGGCGATTGAGACGGGCGCCGTGGTCGTCGACCGGATGGTGAACGGCGGCTCGCAAAATGCCGCAGGCAACGGCGATTCGGCAAACGGTGCGTCGGGACGCCGTAAAACCGGCGGTCCCAAAAAAGCGACGCGCAAAGCAACCGGCGGTAAATCGGGAACGCGTAAGACGACGGCGCGCAAGGCAGCGGGCCGCAAAACCCCCGCCCGCAAATCCACCGCGCGCAAGACCGCGACCCGCAAGACGGCAGCGGGTAAGACCGGCGGTCGGAAAAAGACGACACGAAAAGCGAACTCCCGGTAAAATAAAGAAGCCGCCCCCTCGGGCGGCTTCTCTATTGGCGTTGGCGCCGGCTTATTGCTGCGCGTTCGCGTCGCTATTGAATTTGACTCTGATCAGGGTTCCCGGCTTCACGTCGATGTCGGTCTTCATCTCTTGCGAAAGGGCGTATCCGCCGGCCGCACCGAGCAGCCCGCCATGCTTCTTACCCGCCGCGTGTCCGGCCATGTGGCCCGCCACGGCGCCGCCGGCCATCAAGCCGAGCGTCCGCATCTTATGCGACTTCGCATTGAACTCGTTCATAGAAAGCAGCGTCACGTTGACCGGCGCCTTGGTTCCGTCTGGGAATTTGATGTCGTCGAAGACCACCGTCATGCCCGGCTTGCGACCCATGCCGGCCGGCGTGACATTTTCCAAATGGCCATCGATGACCGACCCGTGAAGGGTCGGATCTTTGTGGAACATCGAATCCGTTTCGGCCAGCACGAAGATGTCGCCGGTGTGGCTCGATTTCGAGCTAATCTCTTGCTGCAGCCGGCCGTTGAACACGGTGCCCGCTTTCACTAGCGTGGCGCCGGTGCCCGCCGCTGTTTGTGCCGACGAGCCGGCGCTCTGCGTGGAAACGTTTGAATTCTTGCTGCACGCCGCAAGCGACAGGGCGAATACCGTCGCCATCCCCACGGCTGCGATGGATCGAATCACGTAGTGTGGTCCTTTCTTCCTAGCTTGGAATGAAGGATAGCACAAGACCGGCGAATCGCCCTTGCATGCGATGGCGCTCGTTCGTGGTCCTGAGCATCACCTTCTTCATGCTCCTCCTGGATTTCTCAATCGTCAACGTCGCGCTGCCCGCGATGGAAAGCGGCCTCGGCATGCCGCAATCGGAAGCGCAGTGGGTGATTAGCACCTACGCTATCGCACTCGCCGGCTTTCTCATGCTTGCCGGGCGCTGTTCCGATCTGTACAACCGGCGAACGATTTTTATGGCGGGTCTGGCGCTGTTCACGGTCGCGTCGCTCCTCGGCGGCTTCGCGCCAACGCCCATCGTGTTGATCGTCGTGCGCGCGATTCAAGGCATTGGGGCGGCGATCGTTACGCCGTCTGCGATGGCGATTTTGATGGAAATCTACGCTGGTGAAGACGAACGCCAACGCGTTCTCGGGATGTGGAACACCATTGGGAGTGCCGGCCTCGCAGCCGGAGTCTTGGTCGGCGGGATCCTGACGCAATTTCTCGGATGGCGCGCGGTATTTTTCGTAAACGTTCCGGTTGGAATCATCATCTTGATTCTCACGCCGTTCATCATTCCGAAAGATACCCGCACGAGAACGCCGCAACAGCTGGACGTACTTGGCGCGTTCTTGCTGACGGCTGGGCTGGTGCTGGCGATTTTTGCCATTGAATCGATTGCCGACCGCAAGATCGATTGGGATACGTGGGTGGAACTCGCCGTCGCGATCGCCTTGCTTGTGGCGTTCGTTTTCGCCGAACGACGCGCCAAAGCGCCCCTTATCCCCGCGCGGCTTTTGCGTTATGAAAACATGGTTCCGGGAAGCATCGACGTCGCGTTGCAAGCGGCAGCGTACGTGAGTGCCTTCGTCTTCGCCTCGATTTTCTACCAGCGAATCAATCACTGGACGCCGCTCGCAACGGGGCTTGCATTCTTACCGTCGTCGCTCGTAATCACGCTGATCGCCGGTCCACTCTCGGCGCCGTTGATCAAGCGAATCGGTTTGCGCACGCTCGGGACGCTCGGAGGCTGCATTATGGCCGTCGGCGCGCTGCTATTGATTGCGATGAAGCCGCACGAATCAGCATGGATCTCGCTGCTGCCGGGCACGATCCTCATTGGGCTCGGCGCAATGTTTGCGTACCAGGTCGGCTTTATCGGCGGGCTCTCGAAAGTAAGCACTGAAGATCAGGGCGCAGGCTCGGGGATGATCAACACGAGCATGCAGGCGGGGATCAGCGCCGGCGTTGCGATCGCCGCCGCGCTATCCACGGCGTACGGCCTTACGTGGGCCTTCACGATTTCGGAGGCCTTCGCCCTACTTACGGCCTTTACGTGCGCGTTCGGCATCGTTTCAACCCCGGTTGCGCCGAAGCGCCACGTTATTCCGATGGGCAAGGCTGCTTTTCACGGCCAGCAAACGACTTCAGTCGCAGCTGCAACCGCTGTTCCGCGATAGGAACGCTACTCGCGTTCGCTAAGCCCCTAGGTGAAGGGAACGCCAGATGCACCAACGCGTAATCAACGATTTCACGATCCGGGTTGCCACGGTTAACGGGTCGGGAAGTCAATCGTCCAATCTCGTCCTTACCAACGCGATCTTTCGCCTGGGAATCCCCGTCGCACCAAAAAATGTCTTTCCGTCAAACATCGAGGGACTGCCCACGTGGTTCGACGTCCGCGTCAGTCCGAAGGGCTATCAATGCCGTTCGCGCGATATCGACATTGTCGTCGCATTGAATGCCGCCACGTGGAGAAGCGACGTGGCCGGCGTGAAGCCCGGCGGCGTCGTCATTCACGAAGCGACGTATCCGGTTTCGGGCGAAACCAAGCGCGACGACGTAATCTACTATTCGGTGCCGTTCAATGCGTTGGCAAAAGAGGCGTTCAAAGACGGCGCGCTGCGCAAATATCTTCTGAACATGATTTACGTCGGGGTCCTTGCGCAATTGCTTGGGCTCGACGAATCCACGATCGAAGCGGCCGTTACCGGGCAGTTCAAAAAAAAGCCTGCTGCCGTCGCAACCAACATGGAAGCCGTGCGCTTGGGCTTTGCGCATGCGCGCGAATTACCCAAAGCCGATCCCTTCATGCTCGAGGGCATGCGCGGTCCGACCGACGGCCTCATGTTCATGGATGGAAATCGTGCTGCGGCATTCGGTTGCATCATGGGCGGTTGCACCGTTGCTGCGTGGTATCCCATCACGCCGTCGTCGTCGCTGTGCGAAAACTTCATCGCGCTCGCGGAGCGGTATCGCGTTGATCCGCAAACCGGTGAGAAAAGCGTGGCGATCGTGCAAGCCGAGGACGAGCTTGCCGCAATTGGTATGGTGCTCGGCGCAGGCTGGGCCGGAGCGCGCGCAATGACGTCGACGTCGGGGCCCGGACTTTCGCTGATGGCGGAATGGGCCGGCTACGGCTATTACGCCGAGGTGCCGGGCGTTATTTTCGACGTGCAACGCGCCGGCCCGTCGACGGGTTTGCCCACGCGTACGATGCAAGCCGACGTTTCATTTGCCTATCAGCTCTCGCACGGCGACACAAAACACCTCGTGTTGTTGCCGGGCACGGTGTCCGAAGCGTACGAGTTTGCAATGGATGCCTTCGATCTCGCCGACCGTTTCCAAACGCCGGTCTTCGTGCTTTCCGATCTCGACCTCGGCATGAATTCGTGGATGACGAAGCCGTTGTCGTATCCCGACAAACCGTTCGATCGCGGAAAGGTGTTAAACGCGGCGGATTTGAGTAAGGTCGACTCGTGGGGCCGCTATCGCGACGTCGATCGCGACGGCATTCCGTATCGCACGCTTCCGGGTACCGAGCATCCTAACGCTGGATTTTTCACGCGCGGCACCGGCCACGACGAAGAAGCGCGCTACTCCGAGCAGCCCGAAGTCTGGCAGCGCAATCTCGACCGCCTGTCACGCAAGCACGATACGGCGCGCACCTCCGCGCCGCAGCCGCTAATCGACGAAAAGGGCCAGAGTATCGCCATTTTGGCGTACGGAACTACGCATCACGCCGTGGTCGAAGCGCGCGACATCCTCACGGATAGCGACATCGGAGTCGACTACATGCGCGTGCGCGCGTTGCCGTTCTCGCCTGAAGTGGCGGCGTTCATCGCAAGGCACGAGCGCGTCTATGTGATCGAACAGAATCGAGACGGGCAGCTCTACGGGCTGCTTCGTGCGGAGCTGCCGACGCATCTTATCGGACGGCTTCTATCGATTCGACACTACAACGGCGTTCCGATCGACGCCCACGCTATCGTGGATCCGCTTCTCCAAGCCGAGCGGACCCCGGCTGTCGTTGCGGAGTAATTCATGACTGCGAATATCAACCTCATCGGCCTCTCGCGAGACATCTACAAAGGTTTGCCGACCACGCTATGCGCAGGGTGCGGCCACAATTCGATCACCAATCATCTCATCAAGGCGCTATACGAATACGGCGTTGAGCCGCACAAGCTCGCGAAGATGAGCGGCATCGGCTGTTCTTCGAAGACGCCTGCATACTTCGTAGAACAAGCGCATGGATTCAACGGCGTGCACGGACGCATGCCGTCGGCCGCGACCGGCGCGAAGCTCGCGAATCGCGACTTGCTGGTACTCGGCATCAGTGGCGACGGCGACACCGCTAGCATCGGCCTCGGTCAATTCGTCCACATGATTCGCCGGAATCTCGACGCGGTGTATCTCGTCGAGAACAACGGCGTCTACGGACTTACGAAGGGACAGTTTTCCGCAACGGCTGACGTCGGCTCGACGATGAAAGGCGGGACGCCGAACGAGTACAGTACGATCGACGTTTGCGGTCTCGCGATCGAAGTCGGTGCAACATTCGTCGCGCGCTCGTTCTCGGGTGACGGCAAGCAGCTCGTGCCATTGCTGCAGGCGGCCATGTCTCACCGCGGCACGGCCGTGCTCGACATCATTAGCCCGTGCGTCACGTTCAACGATCACGTCGGATCGACGAAGAGCTACGCGTACGTCAAGGAACACGACTTCATGCTCAATTCCCCCGACTTCATCCGCGGCAGCGAAGAAGTCGTCGTCGACTACGAGCCAGGTACCGTTCAGGATATCGAACTCGAAGATGGTTCGCACGTACTGCTTCGTAAGCTAGAGCGCGACTACGACGCGACCAATCGAATCGGCGCGCTCGAGACGATTCACAAGTCGCGCGACAATGGGGAATTCGTGACGGGCTTACTGTTCATCGATCCCCGCCAACCGGATCTGTGCGAGCGCGAACGCATGGTGAAAGCGCCGCTCAAAGACCTAAGGGAAGAACAGCTACGCATCAGCCGTGACGATTGGAGCCGCTTGTTCGAATAGGCGGAGAACGCACGTTTGCCGGACGGCGCGCCTGGGAACTTCCTGAGAAGTCCCAATCGTTTGGCTTACGTACCATTTGCCAAAGGAGGCAGTCTTCATGAAGTACTTCCTAAAACCGGCCGTGCTTGCTCTTTCGGCCGCCGTCATTGCGTTGCCGGCACTCGCAACGCCGAACTCCATGCACAACATGCATAACGCCATGGCGAAAAGCACGCTCAATATCAACATGGGCGAACAAAACGGTTCCAAGCAGAACGGCACGGCTTCCATCAAGGCCGTTTCGGGCGGCGTGCAAGTCGTCGTATCGGTGATGAATGAACCGGCAAGCGCGAGCGAACCGGCGCACATCCACGAAGGCACGTGCGCGAAGCTCAATCCCGCACCGTGGAAGCCGTTGAGCAACGTCGTGCACGGAAAGTCGACCACCACGCTGCAAGGCGTCACGATCGCGCAACTCAAGAAAGCCCATTACGCGGTCAACGTGCACGAGAGTGCCGCAAATCTCAAGAAATACGTTTCCTGCGGCGACATCTAAGCGCTAGTCGCGCTCGTTAGAAGAAACGCTTCCGCTATGCGGAGGCGTTTTTCTTTATGCGGTGCGTAGCGCCGGGACGAGGGGATCGCGCATCGATGCAAGCGCGCCAACAATCAATGGGTCGAACGCGCCGCTGCTTTCGGCTTTTATTGCGGCAATTGCGTCGGCGGTAGCCATTTCTACGCGGTACGGCCGCTCCGACGTCATTGCCGTAAAGGCATCGGCGACGGCGATAATTCGCGCGAGAAGCGGAATCTGTTCACCCTTGCGGCGCTCGGGATACCCCTCGCCGTCAAAACGCTCGTGATGCAGACGCGCCAGCATTTCGGCCATTTCCATCAGCGGCGAATTACCGCCCGAAAGGATCACGGACCCGGCGCCGGCGTGTTCGCGTACGATGTTGGTCCAACGTGCGTTCAGCTCCCACGGCGCTTCCAGCGCCTTGTCGGGCACGGCGATCATGCCGATGTCGTAGACGAGCGCGGCGATCGTCAGCCGTTCGATTTCCTCACTTGAAACATCCAGGTCGTGAGCCAGCGCTACCGCTAGATCACGCGCACGGCGAATTCGCTCTGCAAGGTTTGCATCGCGAGCTTGCAGTGCCCGATGAAGCCGCACGATGGCGTCGCGATCGCCCGAAGTTCCATCGAGCGGGATTTCGTCCTTCACCGGCGCCGGTACGAAGCGCCGGATGTGCGCCATAAAATCTCGAAGCGCAACCGGCTTTTCCAGAAATACCGTAGCGCCCGACGACAGCGCTCGAGCGGGCAAACTTGGGTCGCTGTCCGACGTGACAAAAATGACCGGCGTGTCCACGTGTTCGGGTAGCTCTCGAACGGCGCGAACGAGATCGATCCCGTTCAGTTCCGGCATTTGGTAGTCGAGGATGATGAGATCGACGGTCGTCGTACGTAGCCGCTCTAGTGCTTGCCTAGGTTCCTCGTAAGCAAGCGGCTCTTCCCCGGTGACACGCTTTACGACGGCTGCGTACAAACGCAAATTCGGCTCGTAATCGTCGACGATCAACACGCGCTTCATGCATGAAGCATCGCACGACCGCATGCTTCGTTTCCTTAGCATCTTGAAAATTGATCGCAACGGCAATGTAAAAGATGGGTAAGCTCGCTCCCGGAGGAGAGCATATTTCGTGACGAACGTTGATCAAATCAAGAACCAGGCACGCGGCGTAATCATGGACCAAATCGATCGCCGCACGACGGACGTCGGCAACACGGTCGGCGAGCACGTGACGAATCTCCGGTCAATGAGCGACAATTTGCGCGATCAAGGCCAGACGGCCACGGCAAATCTTGTCCGGCTCGCAGCCGACCGGTTAGACGGACTATCGAATTATCTAACGCAAAACGACGGCGATCGCATAGTGAGCGACCTCGAGTCCGCGGCACGCAAGCAGCCGATGGTAACCGCAGCGGTCGGCTTCATGGGCGGATTGTTAGCGGCGCGCTTGCTCAAAGCGAGCGCTACGGAACGCTACCGCTCGGCAAGCACCACGACCGGAACCACGTCGTCGTACGGCCGTATGTACGACTCTTCCGTCGACTACGACGATACGTCGGGTCTTGGAAGTGCGCTAAGCGAGGAGAACAGTGGCGAATTCGTTCGGTGACGGAAACGATCTCCGCGATGCGTCAATAGGCGAGCTGTTCAAGCGGCTGAGCGGCGATATCTCGCTGCTCATGCGCCAAGAGTTCGAACTCTTCCGCACGGAGATGACCGAGAAGACGGTCCGTGCCGGCAAGCGCGTAGGCGAAGGCGCGGGCATGCTGAGCGGCGCCGCCGTTGCCGGACTCATGGCGCTCGCAACTTTAACGGCAACGGTGATCTTGGTCCTGGCGCTTGTCATGCCGGCGTGGGTTGCGGCACTCATCGTGACCGTCGCCTACGGTGTGGCGGCTGCGATCCTCGCGGTCAGCGGAAAGCGCAAGATTGAGGACGTTACGCCGCCGGTACCAACACAAACGATTGAAACCGTGAAGGAGGATGTGGAATGGGCAAAGACCCAGACGAAATCCGTGAGGAGATAGAAGAGACGCGCGGCCGCATGAGCGACACCGTAGACGCAATTGCTTACAAAGCCGACGTGCCGAATCGCATGCAGGATGCGATGAACGATAGGGTCGATGCCGTGAAGTCGTCCATCACCGGAACGATCGGCAGCGTGCGCGACCGGGTGAGCGATATGCGCGACCGCGTCGGCGATTCAATGCCGGATGGCGGCGACATGCAAGCAATGACGATGAACGCCCTAGGCGCCGTACGCGAGAATCCGATCGGCGTATTCTTCGGGGCGGCCGCCATCGGCTTTCTGATCGGGTCGTTGTTGCCTTCGACCGATATCGAAAACGAGCGGCTTGGCGAAATGAGCGATCAGCTAAAGCAAACCGCGCAAGCTACAGGCGGGCAACTGCTACAGCAAGGCAGGGCCGTAATGAAAGAAACTCTTGACGCGGCGACCGACGCCGCGCAACAGTCGGCAATGCAACATGGGCAAGAAGTCGCGAAGAACGCGATGCAGGGAATCCAGGGGCGGCAAACTTAGCCGCCCCTTCCCCTTCTTTAGGGAGTGCTTTGCGCGCGTTCCCGTTCCAAGCGGCGCGAACGAAACGTAAACAAGTAGTAGACGGGCACGCCCGAGAGGAGAATGCCGAGCCCGACCAGTGCATCGATCGGTGAACGCATAAAAACGTCGACGACCATCGACCAAGCGACGATCAAGAACAGCACGGTGCTCCACGGGTGTCCGGGCATTCTGAAGGCGGGAGCCGGCACGCCACTTTCGCGATCGCGCGTACGGAAGATTATCAGCGCAAGCGCCGAGAGACCGAAGAACACCCAGTCGACACTCGTAACGTAGTTTTGAATGGCATCGTACCGGCCGGAAAACGCTATCACCATCGCAACCGCGCCTTGCAACGCAATAGCCAAGACGGGGACGTGCGTGCGCGCATTGACTTTTGCGAGCGCTTTGAAGAACGTTCCATCGGCGGCCATCTGGTAGTAGACGCGCGGCGAAGTGAGGATTTGATTGCTGATGAAGCCAAGCGTCGAGATCGCAACAACGGCGGCCATGATCTGTCCACCCACCGGGCCGAAGGCGGCTTGCACGACGGCGGAGGCCGGCGTATTCGTTGCGGCGAGTGCGGTTTCACCGAGCGCGCGCACGAGCACGGCGTTTACCAATAAATAAAGTACGAGCACGCCCGCGACCCCAAAGAGCATCCCGCGCGCGAGCGTCTTTGCCGGATTACGCAGCTCGCCGCTCATGAAGCTGGACGTTTGCCAGCCGCTGTAAGCGAAAATGACCGGCACGAGCGCGAGTCCAAGCGCGCCCATCACGTTCGGAGGTGCCGCCGCGTGGGCGGCCATTGCCGGATGCGTGACGGTAAGGCCGACGAGGATCACTCCTAAAATCGCAGCAATCTTCACGATCATGAAAGCGTTTTGCGTATTCGCACCGCTTCGTACGCCGAAGCAGTTGATGAGCGTAAAAATGGCGATGATCAGCGCCGCGAGGAAGCGTGGATCGACCGTGAGATGCGTGAGTGCGCCAAAATATGCAGCGAAGGTAACGGCCGAGGCGGCGGCGCCGCCGCTCTGCGAAACGAGCAGTAGCGTCCATCCGTACATAAACGCAATTACCGGATGATAAGCATCGCGCATGTAGGCGTAAAGGCCGCCGTTTTCTGGCCGCCGGCCAGCGAGTTCAGCAAAGAGAGCCGCGCCGAGCAGTGCAATGACTCCGCCTATACACCACGCGAGCAGGATCAGCGGCGCCGTATGCAATTGTTTTGCAACGACAGACGGGTTCATAAAGATGCCCGAGCCGATGATGCCGCCCATCACGATTAACGCCGCATCGCGTACGCCTAATCGCCGAAGGAGGCGCCCTTGTTCAGGTGCGTCGTTCGTCATCGCTCGTTAGTTCCTAGAGGCCGAAGGCCTTGCCTGCGTGAACGCGGCGCGCGCGAAATAAACCAGCGCACCCGTCAGCGCGATTCCTGCGCCGACGAGAATGTCACGTGGAAACGCCAGCGCTTCGGAAACAAAGACGTAGGCGATCGCCAGAATGAACAGCAGCGTTGACCAAGGGTGGCCCGGAACGCGAAAGGACGGCCGCGGTTTCGCGCGGTCTTGCGAACGAAAGACGAAGAGCGCGACCGCCGCGAGCAGCACGAAGAGATATTCGATGATAGACCAGTTGAGAATCTGGTCGAAAGACTTCGCAAACATCGCAATGAGGGCGGCGAAGAGGCCCTGCAGCACGATAGCGACCACCGGCACGCGGCTTTTCGGATGGACCCACGCCACCTGTTTGAAAAACGTCCCGTCGGCTGCCATTCGAAAGTAGACGCGCGGCGTGAGCAACATCTTGGTGCTCATAAAGCCGAGCGTCGAAAGGGCCACGGCGACGGTAATGAGCTTTGCGCCGATGCTTCCCATCGCGTGCTGCATCACGTCTGAGGCGGGCATCGTCGTCGCGGCAAGTCCGGCGGGTCCCAGAATACGCAGGCAGCCGATATTCACCAGAACGTAAACGGCGATAACGGTGCTGACCCCTAGCAGCAAGCCTCGCGGCAGCGTTCGCGCCGCGTCGTGCGTCTCGCCCGCGATATAGCTTACGCTCTGAAAGCCGTTGTAGGCGAATAGCACCGGAATCATCGCTACGCCGAACGCGGTGATGAGCGCGGCCGGTGAGGCGAAGGCCGCGGCGTTGTGCGACGCCACGCCGAGCGACGGCGCCAGGAGCCCGGCAGCGATAACGCCGGCAATCGCCAAAACTTTCAGCACGACGAGGACGTTTTGCCACGTTCCGCCTTGTCGCACACCAAGGCAGTTAATCAGCGTAACGGCCATAATCGCCCCCACGGCGATGGGCTTGTCACTCAGCGTTGGAGCGATATATCCGGCAAACGTTACCGCGGCGGCCGCCGATCCGCTGGTATCGGCGATGAGCAGCGTCGTCCATCCAAACGTAAACGCGACCGCCGGATGAAATGCGTCGCGAAGAAAGACGTAGAGACCGCCGGTTTCGGGACGCCTCTCACCGAGCTCGGCGAAGATAAACGCGCCGAGCAGCGCAATGAGGCCGCCGGCAATCCAGCTTCCCAGAATGACCGGCGTGACATGAGCGCGCTGCGCGACAACGGAGGGGTTTCGAAAGATTCCCGAACCGATGATCGCGCCGATACTGATTAACGTAAGGTCGGCAAGCGTGAGGCGCCGAAGCAGCGCGGGCCGATCAGGCGGCGAGTCGGAAGACACGTCCTGCGAATTCGCGGACGATCCCGATAAAATCTGCAGCTTTGCGAAGGGGCGCGGCGTGGTCGACGTTAGGAATGATCTTCAAACGCGCTTGCGGCACGCGATGAAGAAAGCGTCGCTCATCGGAGCGGAAGATAAAATCGCGCTCGCCGTTTACGAAGAGCACCGGCTCCCGATACTTCGCCAGCTTTGCGCTGAAGCGCGAACTCATGCGCGCGATATTCGTCGTTGAATCGAGGACGGCGCGATCGAAGGGGATCGTCGCAACGAGATCGGCCCATTCGCGCGGCAGCGTCATATGCAGCGAAAGCCACATGAACCGCTCGAAGATGGGGCCCGGAAGCATTTGCGTGAATCGCGCGCTCAGCTCATACGGCAAGTACTTCCAGCTTTCGAAATCCAGCGTACATCCGGTGAGCATCAATGCGCGCGAGCCGGCCGGATGGCGTTCGGCGAACTCCATCGAGGAGTAGCCGCCAAGCGAATAGCCGGCGAGCAGCGGCGGCTCCCCGCAGATTTGCGTACACACTTCGTTCAAGACCGCGTCGGTCGTCTCCGCACTGAACGGCATGCCGTAGAGGGCCCCGTGTCCCGGGAGATCGACCGTAACGACGTGATATTGCGAAGCGAGCACGCGCGCATGCGGCTCCCACATCTGCCGGCCAAGGCGGATGCCATGCACGAGCACGACCGGCGGGTTTGCCGGATCGCCGTACGTAGTGTACGCGTGCTCGAATTGCATTACATGATGGTTATTCCACGTTTAGCAGCACTTTAATTGCGCGCCGTTCGTCCATTGCGGCATAGCCGCTGCCGACTTCTTCGAGCGGAAGCTCGAGATCGAACACGCGCGATGGGTCGATAGACCCAGTAACTACTGCTTCCATGAGCGGTTCGATGTACGCGCGGGCGGGTGCAAGAGCCCCATGCAGCGACACGTTCTTTAGGAAAAGCGGGCGCAGCGGCAGCTCTTTGACGTTATGCGGAACGCCCACGAAGCTCACGGTGCCGCCCGGACGCGCGACTTCGATCGACAAATCCATACTGGCTTGATTTCCGACAGCCTCGACTACCGAAAGCGAACCACCTCGGGTGAGTTCCAGAATCTCCGCGCCGACGCCGGGGTCATGAGAATTAAAGGTATGCGTCGCGCCGAATTCACGCGCGAGCTTCAACCGTGAATCGTTGTGGCCGACGGCAATGACGCGTTCCGCTCCAAGAACTTTCGCTGCGGAAAGAACGCCGCACAAACCAACCGCTCCGTCGCCCACGATAACGACCGTCCCGCCGCGTTGGCCGCCTGCCGTGACGACACCGTGATGGCCCGTGCTCATGACGTCGCTCAGCGTTGCTGCCGAAGCGAGCTTACGCGGATCGTCGGCAAGGCCTTCAGCCATTTTCACCAGCGTTCCGTCCGCGTAAGGAACGCGCACGGCCTCGGCTTGTCCGCCGTTCGCGTCGTCGCCAAAATTCGTCATATGCACGCAGGACGATTGCAGACCGCGCCGGCAGTATTCGCACGTCCCGTCACTGGAGACGAACGGTGCAATGACGTAGTCGCCGCGCTTCACGCCGCGCACGTCGCTGCCCGTCTCCTCGACGATCCCAATGAATTCGTGTCCGGTGCGTTCGCCCGGTTCCCACTGCGTGACGCCCCGGTAGAACCAGAGATCCGAGCCGCAAATCGCCGCTCGCACAACGCGGACGATGGCATCGCGGGAGTCTTTGATAACCGGATCCGCAACATTTTCCAGGCGTACGTCGCGGACGCCGTGATAGACGGTAGCTTTCATGGGAACCTACGCTTCATGAACGTGTACGTGAAATCCGCGCTGCTCGGCGCAACGAGCGGCCTGCGCACGAGTGCCGGTCCGTTCGCCGCTGCGTGGAGCGCGTCGGGTACTTTACCCACGGGTGCCGCAATGGCACTCGGAAGTGAAATGGTTGCGGATAAGCTGCCGTTTATCGGAAACCGCACGCGGATAGGTCCGCTCTTGGGACGCATGAGCGCGGCGGCGTACGCTGCGCGTGCGGGCAATAAGCAGCCGACCATCGCCGCAATGGCGGTTGCTGCAGGAGCGGCCGTCGCGTCGGCTTTCCTCGCGCAAAAAGCGCGCAGCGCGCTCGCGAAGCGGCTCAACGTTCCACAGCAAGCAATCGGCGTCGTGGAAGACGCCGTAGTGCTCGGGTTAGCGTATGCGACGATGCGCGCTAGCGCCTAGCTAGCGGCGCGTCCAAATTGCTCGTGGACGAAGCGTGAGATTTCGGGCAGCGCAGCGCGTAACGCTTGTACGATCGCCGGATCGAAGGCTCCGCCGGATTGCGCCTCCACGATTTCGAGAGCTTTAGAAAGCGTGTGCGCCGGCCGGTGGGGCCGCATCTGAATCAATGCCGCAAAGGAATCGGCGACGGCGACGATGCGGCCGGCGATCGGAATTTGGGAACCGCGCATTTTGCGGGGGTACCCCGTGCCGTCGTATTTCTCGTGGTGCGTTTGAGCGAGCAATGTCGCCGCGCGCATTACAGGTGATTGGCGCACTGCGAGAACCTTCGCTCCGGCGTGGGCGTGCGCCTCAATCGTGACGCGGTCGGCTTGGCCCACCGGAACCCGAGATTCCAGAATGCGTTGCGGAATCGCGACCTTCCCGATATCGTAAATTCGCGCGGCTTGCCCAAGAGTGCCGATTTCATCGGGGGTCAACTTTGCTTCACGGGCGATGGCAACGGCCAGCTGGGCTGCGAGATTCAAATGCGTCACTAGAGACGGATCGTGGAGCGCGGCGACGTCTTGCATCGCATCGATCTCGAGCGAAACCGCGTCGGCGTCGCCCGTCGGCGCGCTTGTCGTAGTGTGGAGATTTCCAGCCTGCTCGAGGCGCCTCTTTAGCTCCTCGCGCTCGCGCGTGATATCCACTATATGCATTGCATGCACGAGAAATTCCGACGGATTGATCGGCTTCTCGAGGTACGCGAAGATGTCGAGATCGAATGCCGCGCGCCTCAGATCGCGATCGGACTTCGACGACGTCGTAAAGATCACGGGCGTCGCTTCACGTCCGGGGACGAGCCGCATACGACGAATGAAATCGAGCCCATTGATGTCGGCCAGCGTTTGATTCACCACGATGAAGACAGGCGTCATGGCAGCGAGCCAATGGAGCCCGTCGGATGCTTTTTTGAAGCACACGGGTTCCACGGCAGCAACACGGCGTAGAATCTGGGTGAAACCGGCAAGCGACGCTTCTTGATCGTCGAGGACAGCGACGTTCAACTTCATCGGCGGCGCACGGAATACGGAAGCGAAGGTGCGAATGCGCGACTCATGTTGCTATTTGCTTCAGTCCTTTCCGCGATTGTGAGCGTCACGAATCTCGTGGCGCAGGTTCCACCCGCATCAGCCGTCCCCCAGACGACGCTGCCTGCACCGGCCGACACGCTAAACAACGGAGCGTGTATGGACTCGCCCCGTGCCGTGCCGTTGGTGCTGCAGCCTCCCGCAGTACGGTCGATGCAGATCGTTCGCATCGACAAGGTGGTCTCCACCTCGTCTTTGCTCTCCAATGAAGTAATCGGCTATTTGTATACTCTTCAAGATGGGTCTAATTGGCTAGGCCAACGGAGTCCCGACTACATGTCCGCCGCCGGCTCCCGCCAGATGAACCAGATCCTGGCCTCTACCCATGTGCCGGGCGATAAGACCGAGCAATTCCCTCCGACGATGCGTTACGGCGTGGCAACCAAGTATCAACAGTTCTTTAAAGTAAGCATCCCCCAGGCCGCGTATGAGGGCCTCATGATGCAGATCGTCCCATGCGTCGCTTGGCCGAGCGGCCGAGCCTTGCCCGACCCGAAGATGTAGGGTACGAGTCTACCAGGAGCGCGCCGTCGACCGCCAAATTAGCAGACGGCGCATCCGAGTGCTAAGACTGCGGGTTAGAGCGTAAGATGGATTTTGTGTTACGGCCCCGGCTGGGGTTCGAGCCAAACGCCGACGTTTTCGTGGATGAAGAGCGAGGTCAGGTCGTCGTAGCGGTCGAGGTGGCCGGCGCCGATCCCGAAAGCTTGCGCGTCAGCATCGATGACCGGTATCTGACTATTGCCGGACGGCGGGCAGAAGTCGTGAACTTCCGCCGCGGCTCGTTCATTCAAAAAGAAATTGCTTACGGCGCGTTTGCCAAACGCATTGCCTTACCCGTCGCTGTCGATTTCGGCGACATCGTTGCACAGTACGCCGACGGCGTGCTCGTAATCGCGCTTCCCGTCTCGCCAACCGCGTATCTTCCAACTGCGCGCACCGAGATTCGTATGATCGTGAAAAGGACCTTATCTTAGATGCCCGCTGCTAAAAAAGATACGCCGGTAACGCCGGCCAGTACGATCGGAGTGCTGCCGCTTCAAGAAGCGGTCTTGTTTCCGAATACGGTCATCCCGCTTGCGGTGGTGAAGAAACCCGGCATCCAGCTCGTCGAAGAGGCGTTGCGCGAAGGAAAACCGATCGGCTTGACCGTGCTCAAAGATCGGGACACCGAGAATCCCGGTCCCGAAGACGTGCATCGCGTCGGAACGATCGGCGTTATTCAGAAGATGCTGAAGGTACCCGACGGCACGATCCGCTGTATCGTCGCGGGACAGCAAGTCTTTAAAATCGACCGGTTTACGCAAACCGATCCATATATGGTCGCGTCGTACACCGAACTGCCCGACCTAACGGTGGAAAATGAAGAACTGCTTGCGATGCAGCGCAATCTCGGCAGCCTCTTTCAAAAACTGCTTTCCTACCTTCCGCAAGCTCCGCGCGAGATGGAAATGGAAGTTCAGAACATCACCGATCCGAACGTGCTGACGTATTTCGTCGCGTCGACCATGCGTTTGGAACCGGCGGATCGCCAGGCGCTCTTGGAAGAACGCAACACGGCCAAGCGTATGCGCAAGCTCACGATGCTGCTTACAAAGGAACTGGAAGTGGTCGAACTGGGCCACAAGATCCAGAGCGACATCCAGCGCGAGATGGAAAAGAATCAGCGCGAGTTTTACCTGCGCCAGCAATTGCGCGCCATTCAGGAAGAACTGGGCGAAGTCGATCCGCAGCAAGCCGAAACGAACGAGCTGCGTACGAAGATCGACGAAGCGCAGATGCCCGAAGAAGTGCGTAAAGCCGCGGAACGCGAGCTGGATCGCCTTTCCAAGGTGCCGCAGGCGAGCCCTGAGTACAGCGTCATCCGCACGTACCTGGACTGGCTCGTGCAGCTGCCGTGGGATAAAGAGACCGCCGATCACATCGACATCAAGAAAGCCCGCGAGATTCTCGACGAGGATCACTACGATCTCGAGAAGATCAAAGATCGCATCATCGAGTACTTGGCCGTCGGGAAATTAAAGAAGAAGCTGACCGGTCCGATTCTGTGCTTCGTTGGACCGCCCGGCGTGGGTAAAACGTCGCTCGGACACTCTATCGCCCGCGCGATGGGACGCAAGTTCGTGCGTCTTTCGGTCGGCGGCGTTCGAGACGAAGCCGAAATTCGCGGACATCGCCGTACGTACATCGGCGCAATGCCCGGGACGATCGTGCGCGCTATGCGCGATGCCGCCACGAAGAATCCCGTGATGATGATCGACGAAATAGACAAAGTTGGCGCGGACTTCCGCGGCGACCCGCAATCTGCGCTGCTCGAAGTCCTCGACCCCGAACAAAACTCGTCGTTCCGCGATCATTACCTCGACCTGCCGTTCGATTTGAGCCAAGTGCTATTCATCTGCACGGCAAACTCACTCGATACGATTTCGCCGCCGCTGCGTGACCGCATGGAGATCATTCAACTCTCTGGTTACACCGAACTCGAGAAGCTGCAGATCGCCAAACGGTATCTTGTGAAGAAGCAGCGCCTTGCCAACGGCTTGAAGGAAACGCAGGCGCAGATTTCCGATCAAGCGATTCGCTCGGTGATCACGGATTACACGCGCGAAGCGGGCGTTAGAAATTTGGAACGCGAGATCGGAACGATCTTCCGCAAAGTCGCGCGCAAGATCGCGGAGAACGCGCGCTTCAAAGCTCGCGTGAAGCCGGAAAGCGTTTCTGAGTACCTGAGCAAGCCGCGGTTCTTTAACGAAGCGAAGAAACGCGTGGCTTCGATCGGCGTCGCAACGGGAATGGTGTGGACTTCGGTGGGCGGCGACATCGTCTTCATCGAAACGCAGTCGATGCCCGGTACCGGGAAGCTTGTCCTTACGGGCCAGCTTGGCGACGTCATGAAAGAAAGCGCGCAGGCCGCGGTATCGTTCTTACGCTCGCGTACCAGCGAACTCGGAATTCCGGACGACTACTTTGCGAAGCACGACCTGCACATTCACGTGCCGGCCGGCGCAACGCCCAAGGACGGCCCGTCGGCCGGGATCACGATGGCGACGTCGATCGCATCGATGCTTACGGGGCTGAAGGTCGATCCGAATCTTGCGATGACGGGCGAGATCACGCTCACCGGTCAGGTGTTGCCGATCGGTGGTTTGAAAGAGAAAGTGCTTGGGGCGAAACGCGCCGGTATTTCAAAGATTATCTTTCCGAAGCGCAACGAGATGGATCTCGACGACATTCCGAAGGAAGTGCGAGACACGATGGAATTCGTGCCGGTCGAAGAGATTTCCGAAGTCCTCTACCACGCGCTCGGAAAACGCGTGATTGCGCCGGTCCCGCTCGGTTCGGAAAGTGGGCGCGCGAACAACGTCGTGCCAATGCGCCGGAACGGCGTCGCGAAGCGGCCTCGTCCCGCGCCGGAACGCCGGCGGAGAACGTCGGGCACGCGCAAGCGCTAGCCTCGCAGCAAAGCAAAGAGGGCACCGCGAAATACCGCGGTGCCCTCTTTTTCATGTGGGAGCGCTATGAGAGTCTTTCGCTCGTCGCGGGTGAGCACGACGCTGATCGTGTCGATTCCGATGCTGCTCGGCATCCTAGAGCTTGGACACCCCCCGCTTCTGCCGGGCGCCGAAATCTACGAAACGATCGCTCCGGTCGTGCGGTGGTGGACCGCGTTGCATCTCGTCCAGTTGCCGCTGCTTGCGTTGATGGCGGGCTGCGTCGTATTGCTCACCTTGAACCTGCGCGGGCGCACGGTGATGACGGCGCGGTGGGCGATGTTGGTCTTCGCAATCGCGTATTCGGCGTACGACGCGATAGTGGGAGTCGCAAGCGGCATTATGGTGTCGAATTCGGGTTCTTTGACCGCCGAAGCGCAAGTTGCAATGGAATCGGGCCTTCAGGCGTTATTCTGGGGACCGATCACCGGAATCGTTTATTTGGTCGGTGCGCTAGCTTGGCTAGTAGGCGTTGGAGCGACAGCATTTGCGGTACAAAGACAAGGTGCCCATTGGATCGCGGTCGCCCTCATCGCTCTCTCCGCAGTCTCCTTGACGATCTCCCATGTCCGGCCGTTCGGTCCGCTCGCATGCTTTTCGTTCGCAATCGGCGCCGCGCTCGTCCAACTGAACGCCAAACAAAAACTCTACGTTCAGGTCCGCAAAGGCGCGGTCGCAACGATATCCTCCCGTAAACGCGTCCACTGGTCCTAACGAACTTCATCGCATTGGGTCCTCTGGGGTGCTTTGCGCGCCAAAACATGGGACACAAGAACGGTTTTTGCAAAATACAGGTTCAAGCGGCCTAAGTGGGGGTATCTTGTCGTCACCAATGCCGCTGTTCAAAGGACTCGCCTGTGCTAACCAGTCTTGATACGATTCGCCTCTACATCATCGAAGGGCAAGTGCTCTTTGCCAAGGCCCTGGCGGAATTGTTCGCGCAGGAACGCGACATTCAAATCGCCGGCGACGGCCAGGGCATCGACGCCGCGGCCATCGGCCGCGCACGCCCGAACGTGATCATTCTCGATCTCGATTCGATCAACGGCGCGATCAGCGATGCGCTCGAAGCATGCCGCGTTGCCGCTCCAAATGCCCGCATCTGCGCGTTGACCATGCGTCCCGGCCCGGAATTGCTGCAGCGCTCGCTTACGGCGGGTGCTGAGGGTTACATCGTCAAGGACATCACGCCGGCCGAGCTTATCCGCGCGATCCGATTGATCGCTGCCGGTGAGAATTACGTCGACCCGCGCGTTGCCGGTGGCCTGATGCGCCGCCGCGCCAACGGAAATCGCCGGGATCTCAACGAGCTCTCGACGCGCGAGGCCGAAGTGATTCGTCTCATCGCCGAAGGCCTTTCTAACAAAATGATCAGTGCCCGGCTTAATCTCTCGGAAAAGACGATTAAGAATCACATCAGCCGGATTTTCTCGAAGCTGAACATCTACGCACGCAGCCAAGCTGCCGTGCACGCGATCAAACTCGGCCTCCTCTAAGAAACTTCGGCGCGCGTAAGAAACGCGCGAATGCGATCGGTACGTATCGTCGAGAACGCGGTGACCGAGACGTATCGGTCGCCGTGCGCCGAGAGCGCCGTAATAATCAACTTACGCGTTATGATTCCGTGCAGCCGGCCCTGCATATCATAGGCGCCGGCGCCGGAGTCGCCGCGATCGCATGCGGGACAGTAGAGCAGCGTAAGATGCGAGTGATGTTCCGCGATGCCGGGCGTCGCCGCCCACTGGAGATTACCGGGATGTCCCATCACGACAAAACGATCGCCGGTGGAGAAGTCCGACGATGCGATCGTCGTGCGCGTATAACTCCCGGGAAGTGCAGGCACCCATAAGAGCGCCAGATCGTCGCGCCGGTCAAGCACGATGCGGTGAACGACACTTGCGTAGTGCGACGCAAAGAAAACCGAATGCGCACCGGGATGTTCCACGACGTGACGCGCCGTGAGAATCGCCAGCTCGTTCCGCCGCGCTCCGACGATGACCCCCGTTCCTTCAATCTCGTGCCGCCCGCCGGTACGCGTAACCACGAGCACGGTTTGTTCACGTAAGCGTTGCGCCAGCGGCTCGCTGACGCGAACGCCGTTGGCTTTCAAGACGAGATCTGCATCGACGTAGAGATCTTTTTGCGCGCGTTCGAAAATGATCAGCCCATGTGCGGCATCGCTCCAGCCACGAGAAAACTGGCTCATCGCAATTGCAATGAACGTAACCATGACGATGGCGAAGGCGGCCGTAAAATCAAACCGCCGTGGTGATGACCCTATTCCCGAATCCATGAAATGCCGGCTACTACCACCATAATTGCTCCGACAACGGCAAAGTAGGTGGTGGCCGGAATAAAGGTGCGGCCAAGCGGGCCCAGTTGCAGGGCGCGAGCGAAATACACGGCGCCGCCGGCGGCGACGCCCAACAGCTGCCCGGTCGTGCGCGCAGTCGCGAGCGTTCCCGCCGCGATGCCGCGCCGGTTCTCGGGCGCCGATCCCATGATGGCGCTATTGTTGGGCTGGCTGAACACCGCCGTGCCGAAGCCGGCGACCATCAACGAAGCGACGATTTGCCACGTTTGCGGGTGCGGTGGTAAACGTGACAAGATAAACGCGCCGATTGCTACGACGCATGCGCCGAACGTCGAGATGTAGCGAACCGGCACCCGATCGGAGATTGCTCCCGCTAGTGGTGCGAGGACGATGTTCATCACCGTAATTGGCAATAGCAAGAAGCCTGCTTGAAACGCGGTGGCGCCGAGCGCCGTTTGCGCGGAGAGCGGAACGATGAAGACGATTCCGGAGAATGCGACGAAAAACACGAACGCCGCAAGAACCGAGAAGCGGAACAGCCGGTTCTGAAAGAGCTGCAAATCGAGCGTCGGATACGGCACGCGCCGTTCCACGTGCAGGAACAGCGCGATCAGAATCGCCGCGACGACGAACAGGACGATCGTGTACGGCGAGCTCCAACCCCAAACATGCGCGCGAGACAGCGTTAACGAAAGCGAGAAGAGGCCGCCGATGGACAGAAGCGCGCCGAGCGGGTCGAAGCCTTTGCCGCGTGGAGCCGTTGGTTTGAGAACGAGCGCTGCCGCGATCATTGCCACGATCGAGATCGGGACGTTGATCAAGAAGATCCACTGCCAATGCGCGAACGTGACGATTGCACCTCCGACGATGGGCCCCGCTGAAAGCCCCAGTGCCACCGCTGCGCCGTTGAGACCAATTGCGCGTCCGCGCATCTTCGCCGGAAACGTGTCGACGATCAGCGCTTGATTCGACGAAACGAGCATCGATGCGCCGAAGGCCTGTAAGACACGCGCGGCGATCAAAAACCCGAGCGACGGACTGAACGAACATGCGAGCGAGCCGATGCCGAACACTGCGAACCCGGTAAGGTAAACGCGCTTCTGGCCAAACATATCGCCGAGCCGTCCGAAGAACACGAGCGTCGACGCCGTAACGAGCATGAATGAAAGCAACACCCACTCTGCGTCGTCCACCGAATGCCGGTAGGCGTGAGCAATTGTGGGCATCGCAACGTTGGCGATGGAGGCGTCGAGCGTTCCCATCATGCTTCCCAGCATGATGACGGCGATTGCGTACCACTGATACCGCTCGCCGCCGCGAACTCGGGCTTTTACTTCGGCTCGCAGTGACAAACCAATTCGCTCGCTAGCGCGACCGCCATCAACGGGGTTGCGGCGTATCCGTCGGCGCCGACTTGCCGCCACAGCGACGGGTGAAGAGAAAACGCGCGGCCGCCAACGATGACCACCGGCGAAAGGGGACGCGTGTCCAACTGCGCGATCAACGTACGAATCGGTGCGACATCTGCGGCAACCGTTCCGGAAAGCGCGAGAACGTCTACGGACGCATTGTCGACGTATTCGAGAATCGCTTCAATCGGCAAGTTGCCGCCCAGAAAGGACGAGTGCCAGCCGGAGAGCGCAAAAGCATCGGCCACCATGCGCGCGCCCACGTGATGTTGAGCGCTTCCGGGAGCAAGCACCGCCACCGAAAGCTCGTTATGCGGGTGAGGTGCTTCCAGGTCGAGCAGCTGCGCCATCACGCGTTCCGTTGAAGCCGTGACCATGTGCTCTTGGGCAATCGTGATCGTGCCGCGTTCCCACAAGCGTCCCGCTTCACGCAAAGCGGGAGTAAGAAGAGTTTCGTAGATGTCGATGATCCGCGCTCCGGCGGCGACGCACAGCAACGCTTCTTTCATGGCGCGCGCCTCATCGCCGTGCAAGGCGGCTTCCAAAAATCGTCGTGCGCTTTGGCCATGCGGAGAATCCGCATTGATCCCTGGATCGTCGCGCCAATGCGCAGTCGAGAGCCGGCGATGCGCTTTTTCCAAGATGCGGGCCGCCGTTCGCGCATCGGCAGCCGGCACGTACGCAGAAAGGTTCGTGCGAATCGTATCGATTGCTTGAGCCGTTGCGGCGGCTGGAAAGCCGCGGAAGAGCAACACATTTTGTGCCCATGCAGCCAAGTCCACGAAGATGTCGGGGATTTCCAGCGAGCACGCATCGCGAAGGGCCGCGGCAAGTTGTGAACCTAAATCGAACGGAAGCGCAGACAGCGGATCGTGCGCTCGCCGCCGCGCTTCGAATTCGTTCTTCATGCGACGAGAATGCCGGCGCCTTCCTGAACTTCGCCTATCGTGGCGTCCAGCGCACCCGCGTCTCGCAGGGTGTGCAACAACGCCGCTGCATTTTCGCGCGGAACGGCGATCAACAAGCCGCCTGATGTTTGCGCATCCGAAAGGACCGTCCGAGTCTGCGCGCTTACGGAGCGATCGAACGTTGTAAACCCGGCGTGAAGTGCTTCGTTGTCGCGCGTTCCGCCCGGAATCGTTCCTTCGCGAATGAGGTCAGCGACCAACGGCATTACCGGAACGGCTTCCGAATCGATGAGCAGGCGGACGCCGGAAGCCCGTGCGATTTCACCTGCATGTCCGAGCAATCCGAATCCGGTAATGTCCGTTGCGGCATGTGCTCCGGCCGCGAGCATCGCCCGCGACGCTTTATCGTTCAGCGTGGTCATCCACTTGATTGCGTGTTGCATATCGTTCGTATCGATTCGATCGCGCTTGAGCGCAGTAGCTAAGATACCTGTGCCAAGCGGTTTCGTAAGCACGAGCACGTCGCCCGGTTGCGCGCCGGCATTGGTAATGATGTTGCGCGGATCGATCGTTCCGGTCACCGCCATTCCGTATTTGGGCTCCGGATCTTTGATCGTGTGTCCGCCGATAATTGCAACGCCCGCTTCACGTGCGATGGTTGCGCCGCCGCCGAGAATTTGCTCGAGAATCGAAAGATCGAGATCTTCGGGAAATGCTACGATGTTGAGCGCCGAGGCAGGCGTGCCGCCCATTGCATAAACATCCGAGAGCGCGTTTGCCGCGGCGATGCGTCCAAAATCGAACGGATCGTCGACAATCGGCGTGAAGAAGTCGACGGTTTGCACCAGCGCCAAATCATCGCGCAGCATGAACACACCGGCATCGTCCGACGTATCGAAGCCGACCAGGACCCGGTCGTTCGCGGTTGAGGGCAAGCGGCGCAAGACCTGCGCCAGCTCGGCGGAGCCGAGTTTACTTGCTCAACCGGCGCACGACGAACGTGCGGTCAAGCGCACGCGCGTTTCTGATTCCATCCTCTCCGCTATACAACACGAGGCGCACGGGTCATGCCGCAGAAACACTCGCGCATGAAGAAGACGCTGCTGTTGCTCCCGGGTCCCGTTCCCGTATCCCAGCCGGTCCTCGAAGCCATGGCGAGACCCATGATCAATCACCGCGGTCCCGAATTCGCCGAGCTTTTGGCGCGTTTAGAGCGCGGCATGCAGCCCATTTTTGGCACGCGTCAAGGCGTGCTGTTCCTGGGGGCCTCGGGCACCGGCGGTCTGGAAGCGGCCGTCGCAAACGTCTTTTCGCCGGGTGACGTCGTGCTCTCGTGCCCGATCGGCGTCTTCGGAAAGCGCTTGGGCGAAATCGCGCGCACCTTCGGCTGCAGCGTCGAAGTGCTCGATACGCCGCTCGGCGCCGCATTGGACCCGGCCGCGCTGGCCGAACGCCTCAAGGCCGATACCGGCCGTACGATTCGCGGCGTCTTGCTAACCCATAACGAAACTTCGACCGGTTCGCAGAACGATATGGCGGCGATTGCGTCGATCGTGCACGATCACGGCGCTCTTACGATCGTCGATTCGGTAAGCGGTCTTGGCGCAGCGCCCTTCGAGATGGACAACTGGGGCTACGACGTAGTCGTCACGGCCTCGCAAAAAGCGCTTTCAGCGCCTCCGGGTATCGCGATGGTTTCGCTTAGCGATCGCGCTTGGAAAGCAGTCGAAACGTGCAAATCTCCGCGTTTCTATTTTGATTTACTGAAGGCTCGAGAGTTTGCCAAGAAGGGTCAAACCGCATGGACGCCGCCGATTTCGGTTTTTTTTGCGCTCGACGTTGCGCTCGCGCAGTATCACGAGATCGGGATGGATGCGCAAATGGAACGCCACGCGCGTAACGCGCGGGCAATTCGCGGTGCGTTCGAGGCTCTCGGTTTCGAGATCTTCTCGCGCAGTAACGCGCACTCGGTAACCGTCGTCGCCGCTACACCGCCTGCCGGTGTCGATGCAGGCGCTTTTTTAAAGCGCTTGCGCGAACGGTACGGCGTCGTGCTTTCGGGCGGTCAAGGCGAACTCACCGGAAAGATCGTCCGCATGGGTACGATGGGCGACATTCATGAGCACGACATTCTCGGCGCGATCGGCGCAATCGAATTGGCGCTTGCAGATACCGGCGTTTCGATTCCGTTCGGCGCCGGCGTCGCGGCGGCAAGTCGCGAATTCGCCGATGCCGTTCCGGCAACCGTCGGTTAGTGTTGCCTGCGCTTCTGCTAGGCGCGACCGTGTCTTATGCAGCAACACCGGTACAAGCGGCTATGGCGGCAGTTGCTGCAAAACCCCGCGATGTAGTCCGAGTGAACGTAAGGGGAAAGTTCGCGACGGTTCTATTTCGTGGCGGTTATCTCGAGGGAGCTCCGCCCCATGCGCCGATTCTGCTGGAGAAGTTTGCGTTCGGCTGGCAACCGTTGGAGTCGCTGGATTTCCGATGTCGTCTGGACGTTCATGTTTCATCGCCTAAAGACCGGCGTGCGTTAATGGAAGCAATGCCCGCGCCTCAGCCCGATAAATCGGCAAACGATTGCGACCCGCGCGACGCCGGCAGCGGCAATGGGCTCATATCGGATCAAGATGCGATTCGAATGCAAATGCAAGGACCACTGGTTCCTTATGTCGCCGTTGCTCGCCCGTATGCGCTCGCGGACTGGTACGGAGCCGGAGGCGGGCAGGCACTGTTCAGATGGAACGCTCACGGTTGGCGTTTAATTCGCAGCGTTGGCGGAGCACTGGGCGCGGACGATATGGTCCAGTACGGGGTCCCGAAGCAATATTGGTGCGCCTTGCACGTGGCCAACGCGTATTGCGCGCCAGGAACGAACAGGTAAGCCGATCCTCACGGCGATTCTTCTCGGCTTCGTCATTGGGACGTTAGTGTCGATGATCGGAGGGGGCGGCGGCGCGCTGTTCGTCGTTGCGCTCGTTGCGTTGTTTTCGCTCCCGGAACGCGTGGCGGCGGCAACGTCGCTGGTGGTGGTGATTCCTACAACAATATTCGGTTCCATCGGGCACTGGCGAAACGGGCACATCGACGTTGCGAAAGGACTGGCGCTGTTGATTGCAGGACCGTTCGGCGCAATCGCCGGCACTATTGCGATTCGCTACGTCGAAAATGCGGTTGCCACGAAATTGTTGAGTGCGTTTCTTGGGCTGCTAGGAGTGCAAATGGCAATTGCCATGTTTCGTAAACGGCGGCCGTCGGCAGGAATTCGTCACGAACGAGCAACGGGTATCGGCTACGGTTTGCTCGGAGGTTTAACGAGCGGCGCATTCGGGATCAGCGGCTCGCCGCCGATCGTCACCGGACTTGTTTCGCTTGGGCTCGATCCGTGCGCGTGATCGGCACTTCGATCTTCGCACTCACGAGCATCGCCGTGGCGGGCGCGATAACGCATGCAGCCGCGGGTGACGTCGACTGGAAACTTGCGGTGGAACTAGCGGTGGGAAGCGCTGCCGGCGCTTACGCCGGTGCGCATCTTCTTGCGAAATTGAACAGCCCGAGATTGCACGCGGTACTGCGTCCAACGTTGATCGGCCTCGTGGCGGTAGCCGGGCTCTTTCTATGGTTCAAGTAGCCGGCGCCGCAGCTCGATTGGCTTCGGGATCGTCGCTTACACGTGGTGCCGGTGAAAATACGGGTTCAAGAAAGGGCGCGCGAACCATGGAATCGTCGTGAGAATCGCGCGATCGATGTTGGCGTCGGGCGCGACCAGCGGGCCGGCCAGATAAGAACGGTGCAGATCGTTGCGAATGTCGGGCGAAAGCGGAAAATACAAGGCGACGAAGAGCACAAGCCAAAGCAGCACCGCGCCTTTGAAGAACCCGACGATCGCGCCGCCGAGGGAATTGCCGATGTTGATGAGCGGCAATTTTGCGAACCGGTTCAACACCCAAGACGCTGCAAGCACGATGGCGTAGGTGATGAAGCCGGTAAGAAACATGCCGATGACGTGCGCGGATCCCGGACCAACGTGAATGGAGCTTTCCAGCCACGCATCGAAGACGCCGTTATAGTACCAAGGCGTAATCAGCGCCGCTACCACGGCAACGGCGCCCGCTAACTCCGAGACGAAACCGCGCGTGAAGCCTTTATAGGCGGCAATGAGCAGCACCACCGCGATGAGAATGTCCGGCCACGCGATGCCGCTCATTCGCGAATCGTCGCCCCGGCATCTGCGCGTAGCTCCGAGAGAGCGCGCGCGATTGCCTCGTCGGCCTCCGCGTCGGTGATCGTAGCGTCGAAGCGCTGCATCACGATGCGAACGGCAAGGCTCTTCCGGTCTTCGCCGATTTGCGGCCCGCGATACTCGTCGAAGACGCGCACGCTTCGGCAAAGATCGCCGACGGCGTGTTGAACGATGGAGGAAACCTTTTCAGCCGTCACGTCGAGCGAGACGACCATGGCCAGGTCGCGGTACGTTGAGGGATACTTCGAGGGCGGATTGTATCCCGGCGTTCTATATTCGCAAAATTTATCCAAGTAGATGTTGCAAAGATACGCCGGGAAGCCAACGCCGAACGACTTCGCAATTCGCGGATCGACTTTACCGAGCGCCGCAATTTCCCGGCCCTCATGCAGAAGCACTGCCGTTTTTCCCGGATGTAAGCCTGCGCGCGTGTCCGGCACGGCTTTCACTTCGATTCCGCACACGAGGCGGATCAGCGTTTCACAGTCGCCTTTCAGGCGCAGGAAATTCGTGTCGTGCCACGCCGCATCGCCGGCCGGCTGTTCTGCAGTGAACCCGAAGGTCAGCATCGGCGTTTCGGCGATATGCCCGTTTTCGTTGTAGAACACGTGACCGATTTCAAATACGCGGCACGGGCGGCCGGCACGCTCGAAGTATTCGATCAAACTCGGTCCGAGCGCATAACGCAAGTAACGCTGATCTTCCGAGAGCGGATTGCGTACTTCGACCGATCCGTGGCTGGGCGTAACGCCGCCACGCTTGATCTTCTCGAAGAGTTGTGCGCCGTGAAGCGAGTAGGTGAGCACTTCGTTATAACGCAAACTCTGCCAGCGTATCCGCGACCGTTATTTTCGAGCGCGTACTCCGCGCTTTTGATGTCGTGCGCCGGAACCGCCGGTTCCACGGGCTCGATGTTGTCGTAGCCTTCGACTCGGGCCACCTCTTCCACGAGGTCGGCAGCGATGGTTAGATCCCGGCGCCATGCGGGCGGCGTTACGGCCATCTCTGTGCCGTCGATACGGACGCTGCACCCGAGCCGTTCCAAATGCGAGGCAATGCGCCGAGGCTCAAGTGAAAGGCCCAAAAGGCGTTCCACGTCTCGCACGCGCAGCACGATCGGTGATTGCGGGGCGAGCGCAGCGCCGAACTCATGCGGCCTATAGGCATGAGCGCCGATTTGCACAAGCAGCTGCGCTGCGCGGGCAGCGGCCATGTCGCTGAGCGCCGGCGCGAGATTCTTTTCGTGACGCGACGAAGCTTCCGTCCGGAAAGCCAGATGCATGCTGGCGCGGCGGATGCGTGCGCCTTCAAAGTTCGCCGCCTCGAGAATTATGGCGGTCGTCGCGTCGCGGACTTCGCTGCTCGCGCCGCCCATAAGTCCCGCCAGTCCCAGCGCTTCACGTTCGTCGGCGATCGTCACGAACTGTGGCTGCAACTCGTGCTTTTCACCATCAAGCGTGGTCAACGTCTCGTTTGCACGCGCGTCGCGCACGATCAGATGGTGGTTCGTAACGCGGTCGGCATCGTAGAAATGCAGCGGTTCGCCGACCTCGAACATCACGTAGTTCGAAATGTCGACGAGACTATTGATCGGACGTTGACCCGCCAAGGCAAGGCGAATGCGCATCCAAGCCGGCGCGGGTGCGACGGTGACGCCATCGAAAAGCTGCGCGACGAATCGCGTGCAAGCCGGCGTTTCTATCGTAACGCGAGGCGCTGCATTCGGCGGGTCTTCATCGCGACCGGGATTTTCGAACGACGGCAAACGCAAAGGCGTTTCGAATGACGCGGCGAGTTCGCGCGCGAGGCCGAGAACCGCCATCGCGTCGACACGGTTGCTCGTTACTTCCACTTCGAGCACGTCGTCGCCCAAACCGAAAAGCTGAACGACGTCGGCGCCGAGCGGCGTATCCGCGTCGAGCTGCATAATGCCGTCTTCGAACCACTCCGGGGTAAGCGCAAGCTCGTCGGCCGAACACATCATGCCTTGCGACTCAACACCGCGCATTTTGCGCCGTTCGATTTTAATGTGTGGCAGTTGCGCGCCGATCACCGCGACGGGAATGACCTGGCCTACGGCAACGTTCGTAGCGGCCGTGGCAATTGTAAGGGGCTCGTTGGCGCCTACGTCGACGGTGCAAACCTGCAGCCGGTCGGCATTCGGATGCTTTTCCATCGACGTGATTTTTCCAACGACGACGCCGCTGATATGCGGGCGTGAGTCGATGGACTCGACCGGAAATCCGAGCGAAGCCAAACGATCGGCAATGGTCTGGGACTCGGCGGGCAAGTCGACGTATTCACGCAGCCAACTAATCGGAACGCGCATGAGATTTAAACGGAGTCGCTTTCGTTAGGCGAGTTGTTGGAGAAAATCGAGATCGCTATCCACGAACCGGCGAATATCGTCGATGTCGTAACGCGTGAGGCCCAGCCGCTCGATTCCGAAGCCGAACGCCCAGCCCGTATACACTTCGGGGTCATAACCGGCTTCTGATAACACGTTCGGATGAACCATGCCGGCGCCGCCGAGTTCGATCCAGCCCGATCCGCCGCACATGTTGCAGCTTGTCGATTGGGCTTTACATTTTGGACAAGTCGTATCGACTTCGGCGCTGGGTTCGGTGAACGGGAAGAACGACGGACGGAAACGCACCCGCTGGTCGGCTCCGAAAAGCTCGCGGCAAAGTCCGGTAAGCATGCCCTTTAGATGGCCGAAGTGGATGCCTTCGGCAACCAGCAACCCTTCGATCTGGTTGAACTGAAAAAGATGGCGCGCGTCCACCGCGTCGCGGCGGTAACATTTGCCCGGGGCGACGACCGCGATCGGCGGCTTGTGCGCCTGCATCGTGCGTACTTGCATCGGCGACGTATGCGGACGAAGCAGCAGCGTGTCATTGATCCAGAACGAATCAAACCCCTCGCGTGCCGGGTGGCTCGCCGGGATGTTCAACGCATCGAATGCATACGTGTCCGGTTCAATTTCCGGCCCCAGCACGACCGCGAACCCGTGGCGCTCGAAGTAGGCGCAGGCATCGCGCAACACGCGGCGGACCGGATGAATAGTGCCGGTCTCCGGGGGGATCGAAGGGAACGTCACGTCGATCTTCTCGGCAAGCTCCGTTTCAAAAGCGCGCATCTCAAGCGCGGAGGTCGCGTCTTCCAACGCGTTCTCCATACGCTGCACCGCTTCGTTGATAACTTTTCCCGCGCCGGGACGTTCCGCAGCCGGCAGTTGACCGATGCCGCGGCGCAAGTTCGTCACCTCGCCGCTGCGTCCCAAGAAGCTAACGCGCACCGAGTCGAGCGCGCGTTCGTCGCTCGCGGTTTCGAGATCGGCCGAGAAGCGGCCGTAGAGGTCGTCGAGTTTGGTGCCTAATTCGCTCATCTTCACAAAAGGGCAAAAGCAAAGCGCCCGGAGTTTCTACTATACCGGGCGCTTCGTGATTGGTCTCTGACTTCTTCGAGAGGGTCAGGTTCGGCTTGGCGACGGATTGACCGTTCGATACGCAATGTAGGCACTGATGGAGCCCGTTTGGGCGAAAAGTTTCCAGAAGAGGTCGGAGGTTGCCATGCTTGCTTAGGTCTCCTTCTAGCCGTCGATTTCCGGCTCGCGCCTTTAGACTGACGCAATTTTACCATGCGACTTTTCGAGCCGGTAGTCTTGACTTTTTGGCGCGGAATACTCTCTTGACATCCCTCAAAAAGAGGGTTTTTCTCCGATATTTGCGGCCGGTTAGTCGCTTCGAACCATGCGGGAGGCCTCGTACAGGGCGATAGATCCGGCCACTGCCGCATTGAGGCTTTCGGTGGGCCCGAGCATGGGGATGGCGATGCGCTGGCGCGCAGATTTCATCCCAGGTGCCCAGACCGTGACGCTCGTGTCCGACGACGACGGCGGCCGGATTCCTAATATGGATATCCACGAGGGGTCTTCCCTGCGCCGTCAGTCCGTAAAGGCCCGTGCCGGCCTCCCCTGCAGCGGCGGCAACCGCCTCGGGGACCGCTACGCAGATCCGGAGCCGGAAGATTGCGCCCATGGCGCCCCGGACAACCTTCGGGTGGTATGGGTCAACGCCGAAACGGCCGAAAATCGCGCCACCGGCGCCGAACGCCTCGGCGGAGCGTAGGAGCGTCCCGGCATTTCCGGGGTCGTTGAGATCCGCGAGAACCAAGCTCAACGGCGAAGCCAAAATAACGGCGAGAGCCTCGAAGCGGACCGGTGCGACGGCGACCAGCCCGGTCGGCGTATCCAGATCCGAGAGCTTGCGCGCCGTTCGGTCGTCGACGATCGCGATTTGCACGCCGCGTCGCTCGAGTTCTACTAGGTCCGCATTGCCTTCGTACGCGGTTTCCGTTGCAAAGATTTCTTCGATGTCGACTCGGCTCGCGATCGCTTCGCTCAGCAGCGTAGGGCCTTCGAAGGCAAAACGGGCTTGGTCGCGCCGCCCTTTATTGGTCAGCAATTCGCGCGCTCGTTGCACCCGGTCGGCGTGCGCGCCGGCTCTTATCGGCACGCGCTAACGCGTACGCCGCGAGTACCAGGCGCGCGTAAAAATCATGGCGACGGCGGCGATGATTCCGGCGAGCACTGCGGCGACTTTATCGTTGAAGTGGTGCGGGACGACGAAAATATTGAAGACATAGACCAGCACCACAAAGAGCACAAAGAAATATGCGAGCCAGCCGAGTTCGACAAGCACAGATGAGCGTTGCACGCCGGTATGGTACGAGGCGCGGAAGCGCTATTCCGTTAAGAAGACGGCATGAGCGAAATTCCCGAAGTCGTTTCGTCGCGCGCGATCTACCGTGGCCGCGTCTTTTCGGTGCGTACGGACGACGTGCGCTATCCCGACGGTAAAACGCATGCCCTGGACATCGTCGACCATCCGGGCTCCTATGCGATCGTCGCAACGACCGCCGACGACCGCATCGTCCTCGTCCGGCAATACAGGCACGCGGCGGGACGCGAACTGTGGGAAATTCCGGCTGGGTCTTCCGAGCCGAACGAGGAGCACGAGGCCGGCGCTCTTCGCGAGCTGCGCGAAGAAACGGGCTTTACCGCAGCCTCCATTCGCCCGCTTGGATCGATGCTGATGACGCCCGGTTTCTGCACGGAGACGTTGCACTTTTTCCATGCTTCCGCACTCACCGGCGGCGAGCAAGATCTCGACGAAGACGAGCGGATAACGGTTGGCTCCTTCACGCTCGACGAGGCGCAAAGCCTTGTGGGTACTGGCCAAATCGACGACGCCAAGACGTTGATTGCTTTGCTTTGGTTGCGCGGTCCGAGGAGTGAACTTGTGCCGGGAATTAGCCGATAGATGTATCACAGGCAAAACGGCGCGTTGCTTTTAAGCACCTCGGCGCATTGTCCATGGAGGTACAGTGGAGATTCCTAGCGACATCGATGCAGTGCTGAAGCGTCTGCTCGAAGCCCCGGTCGAAACGGCCGATTCGAACATCTTGGCCCCGGAAGACGAAGCGTATCTTACGTCGCTCGTCGCCGCGGTTCGTGCGGGACGCCGCGCCGTGCTGATCGTTGAAGACGCGGACGAACGTTTGCGTTACATGTTCAGCAACGCAACGCGCGCAGAAGCCGTAACGATGCTCGGCAAGGTGGTTGAGGCGACGGGCCGCCGTATCTCGGACGGCGACGACTAAGCGACTCGTTCCCTCCTACGGGACGAGCGCGAGTCCGTCGATTTTTCCATCTTTCGTCAGTACGAAACGATAGTGGTACTGCGCGTGCGCAAATCGCACGAGAAATTCGTATACGGTATCGCCGTTTGCTCCGGCGCTGCTCGAAATAGGTACGAACGTTTGGGGCTTCCCAAGCGAAGCAAAGTTTTCTTTTTCCACTAGTGCATCGGTCAAGTACGAACTGAACGCGGCGGTAAGCTGAGTCCGGTCGATTTGATGCGTCGCCAGACGCGCCAGCCACTCTTTTGCGCGTTCGATAACGGCGTTTTCCATATGCGTGGAACCCGGCGGCAGTACGACGTCAAGAACTTGCGCTGCGATCGCTTCCGGTGCAATGACGCCGCGGCTACGATAACTGTCGGTATTCGCAAGGACGATCACGGCGATGTGATCGTCGGGTAACAGCGCATTCATTGCGTGATAGCCCGGAATCTCGCCGTTCTGCCACACGTAGCGACGTCCGTCGCGTTGATCGATCACCCAGCCGAGGCCGTGTTTTTCGTCCCCGCTAGCCGCTGCCGGCGTAAACATATCGCGCATGGCATCGACACGCAGCAATAGCGGCAGGCCGATGTCCCACTTCGCGATATCGTAGGCGTTTGTAACGATGCCGTTACCGGCGAGCCACGCCGGATCCCACGGATGCGCCGGCGCGAATTGCCCGGGCCGCCCCGTGTAGCCGTACGCGTAGCCGGGCGCGATGCCGATGTCGCCCGCATTGAACGTCTCATTCATCACGAGCGGCATGAAGATATGCTGCTGCAGATAATCGGAGAGCGGAACGTTCGCGACGCGCTCCACAATCGTGGCGGCGATCAGAGCGTTGCAAATATTGCGCTGAAAGACTTCTCCGGGCGTGGTTTGCGGTTTGAGCTTATTCATGGCAACAATCAGATCGTCGATCTTCATCGTGTGCGTCTGATCGGGGAAGCCCGCCATATGCACGCAATCGGGAAGTCCCGATGTCTGCGAAACGAGTTGCGAGATCGTGGCTGTTCGCGCGACGGTCAATTCCGGAACGTACTTCGTGACGCGATCGTCGAGCTTGATCTTGCCGTCTTGTTGCAAGAGAAGAAGTGCCGCGGCCGTGAACGACTCGCTGACGCCGCCGATATACGATTGCGTGTCGGGCGCGAACCGCACGCGTGACTTGAGCTGAGCCTCACCGAAGCCTCGGGCGTAAACCGTGCGGCCGTCTTCGACGACGGCAATGGACATCCCGGGGCTGCGTCCTTGGGCGATTGCGCGGCTGCCCACGTCGTCTATCTCGCGCGCCATCGCCGCCGAGAAGACGTGCGGCGGAGGCAGGGAGGCCTGCGGCTGCGGATTAGCAGCTGCAAGGAGACCCAAAATAAGAGGCGCCCACATGCTTAGTGCCTTCGGCGAGACAGCGGTCTGCTACCCCTTTGGCGGGCGCTCCCTTGCTTAAAAGAGCAGCTGGGCTTGTCCGACAACGCGCGACTCTTCAATGAGTGCTAACTGATCCATTCGATGCGACTTTGGCAGATAGAGCATCGCCGTGTCACCGTGCGGCATCGCTGTTCCCAGCATCGTCATCTCGGCTCCGTGTTTCCACGCAACCTGTATGGGAGCGGAAGCGCCGCGCACGATAATGCAGTACCAGCTTCCGTCACGTCCGTACATCACGCGCGCATCCGGGTTCGAGGCGAACGTCGCAACGCGGTGCGGGCTCGTGGCAATCCGTGTCATCGCTGCCGACTGCGCGAGCATCGTTTCGTGCAACGAAAGATTCTGCTGCCAAAGGTAGCCGGCGGGTGCAAGGGCCAGCACCAGGATCGCAGCTACGGCCGCGAACGCCGCGGGCCACCGTCGCCCCTGAGGGCGATTGACCAGGCTCACCGCGCCGCCGCGATCGAATGCCGTTGCCATTCTTGCGCTGAGATCGCGAGGCAGGGGAAGCTGCGCTTCCGACTCGCTCATGACCGCGACGTCGTCACACGCTTGCGCGAGCAGTTTTGCGCACGCGACGCACGCATCCGCATGACGCTCGACACCCGTGCGTTCCTCTTCGTCGAGCGCGCCTAAGGCGTACAGCGCTGCGTCTTCGCCGACGTGTTCCATCATCGTCCTCGGCCCAGCGAGACGCCAAGCTTTCGCAAACCGAGAGAAATACGGCTCTTAATCGTTCCCAGTGGCTGATTCAATTCTCGTGCGATTTCGGTATGCGTCTTTTGCTCGTAATAGGCGAGTTCGATCGGCCGCCGTTGCTCCGGAGGAAGATCGCCAAGCGCACGATGAAGCCGGTCGTTCTCGACCGTGTCGACCACGCGTAATTCATCGTGTTCCACCGGCTCGGCCGCAACGCGTTCGGCAAGCCGCGCACGGCGAGTTTTCGCGCGTAGACGCGTGATCGCTTCATTGCGAACGCAGACCGCCAAGAAGCTGCGCACGGCGCCGCGCGACCGCGTGTACGCATCGGGCGACTTCCAAACTCTCGTCAATGCGTCGTGCACGCAGTCTTTTGCGTCTTCGGAATCGTGCAAGACCCTGACGGCGGCCGTGTACAATAACGCGCCGTAACGCCGGTACGCTTCGTCAAACGCCCAGCGCTGCTTCGCCGCGAAGGCGTCGGCCAGCGCCTCGTCGCCGGCGAGTGAGGGCTGCATGACAAACACCGTTCGACGCACCGGCGGCGGCGCGCCTGGGAGCGGCTCCAATACCGGCATAGCGGTCATAAAAAAAGAACGCCCCGAAGGGCGTTACGGATGACGTTCCCCCGTACGCGGACTAGTGTGAGACCTTTTGCGCAACCGTGCTTGCTTGTTGCAGCATGGCGGCTTCCTTCTTGGCGAAGGCCTTCAACGCCGGATCGCTGCCGCTCTGCGCTTCATCTTGGAAGTACGAGAGCGCCATCTGCGCGTCCGTGTTCAGGTCCATGGCGTATTTCTGGTCGAACGCTTTTCCCTTGAGCGCTTGGATATCGCCGTACTGCGCGTCGGCACGGATCGTCGGCTTGTTGTCGACGGAAACGCTATGCTGCGCTGCATACGTCTTCAGGAACTGCGTCGCTGTGCCCGCATTCGTTGCGAGGGTCGAGGCGATTGACTTCAGCTGAGGGTCTTGCGCTTTGCTCTTGGCCATCGTTGCAAGCGCGTACTGTCCGAGCAATTCAGACTGCGCGCTCTGCACGAACGATGCGTCGTTCGATGAGGAGGCTGCTTGCACGCCGCCCGTTAGAACAGCGGCAAACGCTAGTGTCATAAAACTCGCTATCCACTTCATGCCTACAGTTTTCCCATGATAGGCTTAAAGCAACATGGAGATCGTCACGATTATAGCCGAACGCGAGATTGAAAATGCATTAGAAGACGGTTTGTTTGCAAGCCTTCCAAGCCGCTCTCGAATCGATTGCTCGGGCACAATAAAAAAGTCCCGGGCTCTGAAGCGCGGGACTTTTATTTGTTCTAGCGCATCATCGGCGATGCGCCCGGATGCATCATGTGCATCCGATCGTACGACAGTGCAACGATGGCGGTAACGAGTGCCGTCACGCCGAGCACGATGTCGTTCCAGATGACTCCGGTATTGCCGGCGGCGAGCGAAGTCGAAATGATCAGCCAGATGCCGGCAACGATGTTCACGACCGGCCAGTAGGTGGCAATGTGTTTGCGATCCATCGACAGCTCGATGATCGCAACGATCCCGATAACGATTCCGGTTATTACCGAACTCCATTTGGTAGCCGGGTCGGCGGAGCCGAGCGCATACGGCGCGATGATCGCCATGATGCCTACTACGAGATTAATCCAGGGTGCGCGGTTTGGTACGTCAGTCACTTTAAAGTTAGCCTCCTCAGTATGAATTTACCCGCAGGAGCTTTCACGATTCACCACTGTCAGACGCTCAACAATGGGAAAAGAAAAAGCCCGATCAGTTCTGACCGGGCTTCTTCCTGGAGTTGCTTTAAGGACCGGCGTTACTTGCCGGCGGCCTGTTTTGCAAGTTTGAGCAGCGAGCCGAAGGCCTGCGAGTCGGAGATTGCCAGCTCCGAGAGCGCCTTGCGGTTCAGCGCTACGCCCGACTTTTTCAAGCCGTTCATGAACACCGAATAGGTCATGCCTTCGCGACGAGCGGCGGCATTGATGCGGCTGATCCAGAGCGAACGGAAATCGCGCTTGCGGACGCGACGATCGCGGAATGCATATGCCAGCGACTTTAGCAGCGCTTCGTTCGCAACGCGATAGTTGCGACGGCGAGCGGCGCGGAAGCCCTTCACGAGCTTCATTACCTTGCGGCGATGCTTGAGCCCGTGTACACCACGTTTGATGCGTGCCATTTACTCGGCTCCCCTTAAACCAGGTACGGAATCGTCGGCGCTAAACGCTTCAGATCGCCCTTGAACGTCGGCTGGTCCTTACGGAACTTCCGTTTGCGCTTGCGCGACTTCTTGCTGAGAATGTGTCCGCAACCGTCAAACTGATGGCGATGCATTACTTTGCCGGTCGCCGTCACCTTGACGCGCTTCGCGGTTCCACGGTGGGTACGAATTTTAGGCACTGGTAGGCTCCTCAATTGCTGCGTTCACGTCTTGCAGTTCTGCTTGCGCTTCAGGCGCAACCTCGTCCTTATGATCGCGATGATGTTCTTTCTCGTGTTGCGAGGAGAACTTCGGTGGACCACTCGGCGTCGCACGCGGCGCCAAGATCATGAACATGTTTTTTCCTTCGAGCCGCGGTTCGCGTTCGACCGTGGCCAACGGCGCCAGATCTTCGGCCATGCGATCCAATAATCGCCGCCCGAATGCCGTGTAGGTGATCTCACGCCCGCGGAACATGATCGTCACCTTGATCTTGCTCCCGTCCAGCAGAAGGCGCTCCGCCATACGAGCTTTAGTCTCGTAGTCGTGCGTCTCGATTTTCGGACGCAGCTTCACTTCTTTTAGTTCGAAGTTCCGCTGCTTTTTACGGGCGTCTTTGTCTTTCTTCGACTGCTCGTATTTTAGCCGGCCAAAGTCGCCTATCTTTACGACGGGCGGCTGGGCGTTGGGAGAGATCTCGATCAGATCCAGTCCGGCGGTGCGAGCGCGCGAAAGGGCGTCCTCGGTCGGCATGATGCCGAGCTGTTCGCCGTTTTCGTCGATCACGCGGACCGTACGAATGCGGATCTGTTCGTTGACTCTGAGCGGTCGAGCTATGGCAAATACTCCTACACGATTTTTCCGGGTTCCCCGGAAAACAAAAAATGGCGCTGCCGAAGCAACCCCACAAGCGGAACCTACCGTCGGCTCCTCGAGTGATGGCTTACTAAAAATAAGTCCAACTTACTTCTGGTAAGCCAAACCGGATAGCCCGTGGGCATCCGGTGAGCTCTCTCCTTCGACACGCGTTAGAGCTATGTCCATGGAGAAGGCTTCTTCGGCTTCGGCAGGATAGCACGGGCGACGAAGAAGTGTCAACGACATGGACATCCGCCTCGCGGCACCGCCTGACGCCGAAACGCTTGCTCGCTGCTGGTACAACATGCTGGATGAGTCCGGCTTACTTCTCCCTCAGGTTGACCCGGGCTGGCCTCTGATCGTTGCGCCGCACATAGCGTCCAGTATCCGTGAAGGAACGGCCCTGTGGTTCGTGGTGGAGCATGCGGGCCGGATCGTCGCAACCGCGGCCGCCTTCTTTATAGAGACGCCCGCGTCGCTGGCGCTGGTTGGGCGCCAAGCAACGATCGCCGGCGTTTATACGGACCCGGCATACCGCCGGCGCGGCTTCGCTCGTGCCTTAACCGAGCGGGTCATCGCCGCTTGCCATGAACGAGACTGCTCCGCCGTTCGGTTGCGCGCTTCGCGCGCCGGCCGGCCGCTCTACGAGTCCCTTGGCTTCGTCGACGGAAACGAGATGGTGCTCGACGTCATTCATTTGAAGAACCTTTGACGTAATCGCTGAAGGGCCGCGAGCGCTTCACGCGTACCGTGCGGCATGCACTCTTTCAGGTTTGGAGCGAGCGTGGTTATTGCTGCGCTTTCGTTGTCGTATGCGTGCGTGTCGCACGCCGCGGCCGCGGAGCCCATCACGCTTGCAGTCGATACTTCAAAACTTCCTAATCAACACATCATTACGGTCCACGAAACGATTCCCGCCACGCCGGGCGCGATGACGATCGTCTATCCCAAATGGATTCCGGGCGCGCACTCGCCCGACGGACCGATTGGCGACGTTGCTTCACTCGTCGTGCATGCGAACGGGTCCGTCGTTCCGTGGGACCGCGACGACGTCGACATGTATGCCTTCCATCTCAACGTGCCGAAGGGCGCGTCCAGCATCGACGTCGATTTTGTTTACCTCGCGAGCGCGCGCAGCCGTCTGGCCGCGCCGAATCTCTCCGCTCTGGAATGGAACGAAGTCGTCATGTATCCGCAGGGCGCTTCGGCGCACGACGTGATCGTGAAGCCCTCCATTGCGCTCTCGGACGCGAACTGGCACTTCGGTACGGCGCTTCCGAACCCACAGCAAAGCGGCGATCGCGTGAGCTTCGATCCGGTTTCCCTGGAAACGCTTGTGGACTCGCCCTTCTTCCAGGGCGTCAACTATCGGAAGTTCATGCTGCTCGACGAAGGCGGCTTCACGAACGAAATCGATACGTTTGCCGACACGCCCGAAGAACTCAACGCTTCGCCTGAAACGGTGCAGAAGCTGAAAAACCTCGTTCGCGAAATGGACGCCCTTTACGGAGCGCGCCACTGGCGGCACTACCATTTCTTACTCACGCTCTCGGACGTGATCCCGGGCGAAGGCCTCGAACACCATGAGTCAAGCGACGACGGCACGGTCGGCAACTTCCTCACCGACGATGCTGCGTTTCAAATGCACGGCGACCTGCTGTCGCACGAATTCAATCACTCGTGGAACGGAAAGTATCGCCGTCCGGCCGGTCTTGCTACGGCGAACTACCAGGACCCTATGAAGGGTGAGCTGCTCTGGGTTTATGAGGGCATGACGCAGTACTACGGCAACGTCGTCTCGTTCCGCGACGGTGTGCGCCCGCAGAAGGCGTGGGCCGACCACGTTGCATCGGTGTATGCGAGCTACGATACGGAGCCGGGTCGTTTGTGGCGTCCGCTCGTCGACACGGCACGCGGCGTACAATTCTCGTACGGCGCGAGCCGCGAATACTATGCGGAACGCCGCGGTGCGGATTACTACAGCGAAGGCGAGCTGATGTGGCTCGACGTCGACTCAATCATTCGCGAGAAGTCGAACGGAACGAAATCGCTTGACGACGTAGCGCGAGCGTTCTTCGGACGCGAGAATACGCCTCCGATGGTCGTGCCGTACACGTTCGACGATATCGTGTCGGCGCTCAACGCCGTTGAGCCCTACGACTGGGCTTCCTACTTACGCGAAAAAGTGTATACCGTACAGCAGCATGCTCCAGCCGGCTTCGAACGCGACGGATGGAAGCTCGTGTACACCGACCAACCGCAAACCTACGTCAAGAAGAGCAACCTGCGATATTCGCTCGGCATGACCGTCGGTGACGACGGCAGCGTTTCGGATGTGCTGTTCGGATCGCCGGCGTGGAACGCGTCGGTCGGCGCCGGTTCGAAAATCGTTGCGGTGAACGACCGCGCGTTTTCAATTGACAGTTTGGTCAATGCGCTGAAGGCCTCGAAAGGCTCCAACAAACCGATTCGCTTGCTGATGAACGCGGGCGATACGTATCGCACCATTTCCATCGATTACCATGACGGGCCGCGCTACCCGCATCTGGTTCGCATCGGCGGCCAGACCGATCGTCTTTCGGACGTCGTTAAACCACGGAGAAAAGAGTAATGGTTCCCGCAACACCGGCGATCGTTCTAACGGTCGACGCATCGAAGATCGCGACGCAAAATGTGATCGGCACGCATGAGATCATTCCGGTGCATTCGGGGCCGATCACGCTGTACTATCCGGAGTTCATCCCGGGACAGCACGGCCCGGTCGGGCCGGTTGTAAATCTTACCGGCATCGTCATCAAAGCAAACGGCAAGACGATTCCGTGGACGCGCAATCCACACGACATGTTTGCGTTCAGAACGAACGTGCCGGCCGGCGTCTCTTCGATTAGCGTCGACCTTAAATATCTCGGTGCAACGTTCGGCGGATATTCCAATGCTCGCCTGGCGTCGCCGAACATGGCCGCGATCAACTGGGATCAGGATCTGCTCTATCCCTCCACCGGCACCATCCAGAGCACGATGCTTAAACCGCGTCTCGTGCTTCCGGGAAGCGATTGGCGCTTCGCGACGGCGCTAACGGGGGCGCAGCAACACGGCGCAACCGTGACGTGGGATACGACGTCGCTCGAACATCTCGTAGATTCGCCGCTCGACATGGGCACGAATTTCCGCCGATGGGAGCTATGGCATGAAGGCAACTCCGCCGCGTATCTTAATGCATTTGCCGATACCCCCGAAGAACTAAATGCGAGCGACAAGGTGATCGATCACTACCGCAAGCTCGTGCGCGAAATGCTGGCGATGTACGGCGGCCGCCATTGGCGCAACTACAACTTCCTATTGACGCTCTCGGACGTTATTCCGGGCGAAGGCATCGAACATCACGAGTCTTCCGATGACGGTGAAGGCGGCGACTACCTCATCAACGAGAAGGCGCTCGACGGCGGCGGCGATTTGCTTTCGCACGAGTTCAATCATTCGTGGGACGGAAAGTACCGTATGCCGGCGGGCTTATATCAGGCGAACTTTCAGCTTCCGGTGAACGATTCGCTGCTATGGGTCTATGAAGGCATGACGCAATACTATGGTAACGTCATGTCTTGGCGCGACGGCATTCGCGACCCGAAGGAATGGACCGATCACGTCGCCGCGACGTACGCCTATTATGACAACGAACCCGGCCGCGAATGGCGCCCGCTCGTCGACACGGCAGTTTCCGCATGGTTCCTGTATCAGGCGCCGCGCGGATATAGCGCTGAACGCCGGCGGGTCGACTACTACTCCGAAGGCGAGCTGATGTGGCTCAAAGCTGACAGCATCATTCGCGCGCAAACGCACGGCCGTTCGTCGCTTGATGACTTCGCGCGCGCGTTCTTCGGCCAACACAACACGGGTCCGATTGTCTCGACGTACGAGCGCAAGGACATAATCGCCGGCTTGAACGAGATTGCGCCGTACGATTGGACGTCTTTCTTCCATACCTGGATCGATAACGTCACGCTTCATCCGCCGGACGGTTTTACCGCCGACGGTTGGAAACTCGTATACACGAGCGAACCGCAGCACTTCGTCGAGAAGAGTAACTTCTGGTATTCGGTTGGTATCGCGACATCGGCCTCCGGTATGGTCTCCGACGTCAAACACGGATCGCCCGCATGGAACGCCGGCTTGGGCGTCGACACGAAGATCGTCGCCGTAAACGGTCGGGACTTTACCTCCGATGCGTTGTACAACGCGTTGAAGGAAGCGCAAACCTCAAAGACACCGATCGCGTTGATCGTGACCCACGGCGATATGTACCGCACGATCGAAATCGACTACCACGGCGGCCCTCGCTACCCTCACCTGGTCCGCATCAAGGGCACTCCCGACCGCCTTAGCGACGTCATCAAACCTCGCTCTCGGTAACGGTCTGGGTGAAACGGGCGCCGCTTAGCGCGCGCCCGTAGCGCTCCGTCATGGTCAATTGTCCAACCACAGGCGCATATCGGTTCGTGCCGATATACGCCTTTTTTTATTGGGTCCTTAGTAGTGATTGATGCGCCCGTCCTTCGACGAGCTTTAGGAAAATAGCTACGATGACAAAGAGGCGAACGCGTCGCGGTATTGTTCGAGCAGAAAATCGATGGCGGCGTCGTCGATGACGAGCGGCGGGGCGATGCGCAGGACGTTTTCGTGCGTGTCCTTGGCTGCGATGCCGCGGTCGAGCAGGGCATAAGCGAGTCTGCGGGCCGGGATCGTCAACTCGATGCCGACGAGCAAGCCGCGGCCGCGAATCTCCTTGACGAGCGGTGAACGCACGGCGCGCAGACCTTGCATTACTTTTGCGCCGGCGTATCGGGCGCGCGATGCGAGGTTTTCATCGATCAACACGTCGAGCGCGGCTTGCGCGACCGCGGAGCCCAGCGGGTTTCCGCCAAACGTGCTTCCGTGATCGCCGGGCTTGAACAGCGACATGATGGCCGCGCTCGAAAGTGCTGCCGAAACCGGATAATAGCCTCCGCCGAGCGCTTTGCCGACGATCATAATATCGGGCGCAATGCCGTCGTAGTCGCATGCGAAACGGTCCCCGGTGCGGCCGAATCCGGTTTGAATTTCATCCGCGATGAAAAGCACTTGATGCTCTTTGCACAAGGCCCACGCGCGCTTGAGAAACCCCTCGGGCGGAACGATGACGCCGCCTTCGCCCTGAATCGGTTCGATTAAAATCGCGCACGTGTTCGGCGAGATCGCGCGTTCGAGCGCGTCGGCGCTGCCGTACGGAACGAAGACGAATCCCGGCGTGTACGGTCCGAAATTCTTACGATACGACTCTTCGGTGCTCGCACTGATAATAGCGGTCGTGCGGCCGTGAAAATTGTTAGAGAAGACGATGATCTCGGCTTGATTCGCGGGAATACCTTTGACTTCGTAGCCCCAGCGCCGCGCAAGTTTGATCGCCGTTTCTACCGCTTCGGAGCCGGTGTTCATTGGAAGCGCTTTTTCGAAGCCGGAAAACTCCGTGAGCTTTTTGAGGAAGGCCCCCATGCGATCGTTCCGCATCGCTCGTGAAGTGAGCGTGACTTTGGAGGCTTGCTCGATGAGCGCCGCCTCGATTCGCGGATGGCAATGCCCCTGATTGACCGCGGAATACGCACTGATGCAATCGAGGTAGCGCTTTCCGTCAACATCCCATAACCAGACGCCTTCGGCCCGCTCGACCACTAAGTCAAGCGGATGGTAATTCTGTGCGCCGTATTTCTCGTCGAGCTCGACGAAAGCGCGAACGTTATCCGAACCTACATGCATGATTCCTTAAGCGCGCCGAGTGTGTTTACTGCGAACCCAAGACCTTGAGTGGCGGTAAGGGTACAGGAACATGGGGGCGCGGACGCCCATGTTCAAGGAACACTTGCTTACCTGACTTACGGACGTTCCGGGGAGCCACCTTCCGCCAGGATCCATGCCAGACCTTACGCCGGACACCTACGCAGCGCTCGAGCGCCTGCTCGAGCGGGACCATGAACGCATCTCCGAGGCGGGGCGCACGAAGCTTCTGCTGCATCGGGAGCGCCGGCCGAAGGCGATCGTACTTCTCCACGGCCTGACGGCGAGTCCCACGCAATTCGTGCGGTTCGCGCACGATCTGCATGACCGCGGCCACAACGTCATCGTGCCGCGCCTTCCGCGTCACGGCCACCGCGACCGGCTTTCCGAAGCGCTTGCCCACCTTACGGCCGACGATCTGCGTCACTCGGCGTTGCAAACGATCGACGTGGCGCGCGACCTTGGCGACGAAGTGGTCGTCGCAGGCTTTTCGCTTGGGGGACTCATTACCACGTGGCTCGCCCAGCGCGAGCCGCTGCATCGGGCCGTAGCGATTGCGCCGTTTTTCGGAGTTTCGTGGATGCCGAACCGCTTTATGGTTCCGCTCACCGATGTGATGTTGCGCATTCCGAATATGTTCCACTGGTGGAATCCGATCGCGCGCGAACGTCAAATGCCCGAACACGGCTATCCGCGTTACGCAACCCATGCGGTTGCGCACGCATACCGGCTCGCTCGCGAAGTCATCGATGCCTCGCCGAGTCCCATTGCGGCCGAAAAACTCGTTTTTGTGACCAACGCGCGTGAATCGGCCGTGAACAACGGCGCGGTACGGCGCCTCGCCTCCTCATTGCGCGAAGCATCGCCGCAGCGCGTGGAAGAAGTGGTGCTCCGCGAAGTGCCGTTTCTGCACGACATCATCGAGCCGCTACGCTACCCGCACGTCGCCGATCGCGTCTATCCGCAGCTTCTCGATATTATCGAAGGCTGATCGGTCTATTTCGTTTTAAGCAGCTGCTTGTAGCGGAAACACGACGTGAGGTGGTCGTTCACCAAGCCCGTCGCTTGCATGAACGCATACATGATTGTGGGACCGACGAAGCGGAATCCGCGGGCGCGCAAATCGTTACTCAGCGCCTTGGCTTCGGTTGAATCGGCCGGAACGTCCTCGAGCGTCTTGCGCGCATGAACCAGCGGTTTTCCGCCGACGAAGCGCCACACGTAACGATCGAAAGAACCGAATTCTTTTTGAATCTCCAAAAAGGATCGCGCGTTGGAAACCGTCGACTCCACTTTGGCTCGATTGCGAACGATGCCGGGATCCTTGAGCGCGCGTTCTACGGCGGCGGCCGTCATCCGAGCCACACGTGCGGGATCGAACTCGAAAAAGAGTTCGCGATACCGGTCGCGCTTGCGCAGGATGGTGTCCCAGCTCAAGCCCGCTTGCGCTCCTTCGAGCGTGACGAATTCGAAATACGTACGGTCGTCGTGAACCGGAACTCCCCACTCCGCATCGTGGTACGGAATATTGAGCTCGTTGCGTGCCCAGGAGCAGCGAACCAAGCGATCGGGATCGGGCGCCTGCGGCTTTTTCTGCATGGATGCACGCCTTTAGGGCGCTTCGGGTGCCTCCCTGCGGCGGAACGCGTTCGCCTTCCGGGGAACCACGCTAGTAATGGAATTTTCCTCGACCGCTCGCTCTCGGATTCGTGGCGGCGCTTGCAGTCGTTAAAGCCTTGCAGGGCGAGGGAAAACTCTCACGTTTCCTGCGCGCGTCCGCCGTGCATCTGGACGCGCTTTCCGTGCGGCGACTGTTGCCGCTGGTTTTTGCTCTCCAGCTTTGCGCGTTGTATTCGATGGAAACGCTGGAGCAGTTCATTGTGCAGGGATATAGACGGCGGCACCATTTGGCTGGGTGGCCCGGCGTTGCTCAGTCTATGCCTGCACGGAATGGGATGTATCGCCGTTTCGGCGCTGCTTTCACGCGGCTTGCACCACTTGGCAAAGCGCCTCGCCGACGCGGTGCGCTACATACTCGCCGTTCTGGTCTTGCGCCGCGATCTTGCTCCGGCTATCCATGTACATCACGAGCCGGTCACCATGGCGCAATTTCTGGACCCGCTCATCGAACGGCTACAAGGGAGAGCGCCGCCGCTGCCTGCGGTTTAGAACTCCGCGCATTTTCGCGCCGCCTTCATCGCATCTTTGCCGCAGGATTTTAATTGTTCTTCACCCATCGCAATCCGGCTGCGACGCTCGCGCACATTGCGCTTGCGGATCCCGCCAGGGCGTCGGCCGTAAAATGAGAGCACAACCGACACCCTGGCGTCTGCCGGTCATCGTGGCCGGCCTGCTCGTTGCATCGGTCGTTATCACCCTGTGGCTGTATGCCGCAGCATTGCCGCGCGAACCATCGCTTACCGTGCCGGCGGCGCCTTCGAATCCCGCGACTGCGTTACGAAGCATCTATTACGAGCGGTTCGAGGCGGCGGAAGTACGGGAGCTCCAGCGCGAGCGCAGCGAACATGCGGCGCTTGCCGCCGAAGCGATCGTTATCGTCATTGCAGCAGCGGTCGCTTCGTTTCCCTACTTTATCGAATCGATGCATCGCGAGTAATCGCCCGGGGGCCGTCGAATGGCCGCTGCATGCTAGAACGGCCCCCTAGCCATCCGGCCGATTCATACGCCGCCGCGTTGACACGCGCCCGAGCGATGATGGATCTAGACGATGCGTCCATCGGCACGAACGCCCGCACCACGTTGCTCGATCACGGCGAACGCCGCCCGTGGGCCGTGGTGCTTCTTCACGGTTTGACCAATCATCCGGGCCAGTACGTAAAGTTTGCACCGCAAGTTTTGCAAGCCGGCGCAAACGTCTTCGTCCCGCGCATGCCGAAGCACGGGTACGCCGATCGCATGACCAACGCGATCGCCTCGCTGACGGCCGAAGAACTCCTAGCGACGACAAACGAAGCGCTCGACGTCGCGTGCGGCTTGGGCGATCGCGTTGCCGTGTTGGGCATTTCCGCGGGCGGTTTGCTTGCCGCGTATTTCGGGCAATTTCGCGCCGACGTCGCAAGCGCGGTTCCGGTTGCACCGGATTTCGCGCTCCTGCAGCTTTCCTACGGTTTGACGCAGACGCTGGGGCGCATCATCTCGATCATGCCTAATTTTTTCTTGTGGTGGGACCCGCGCATCCGTGAGGCGCAGCGGCCGAAAACCGCGTACCCGCGATTTGCAACGCACGCACTCATGCAAACCTTGCGCATCGGCGACGCCGTTTGGAAGGCATCGAAGAGCGAAGCGCCGCTCGCTGCGAGGATAACGACGGTTGTGAATCGTGCCGATCCCGCAGTGAACAACGAAGTGACGTTAAGCGTCGTCGACGCTTGGCGCGCACACCGGCAAGACGGAATCGGGTACGTCGAACAGCGAAATCTGCCGGCGAATCACGATGTGATCGATCCCGATAATGCCCAGGCGCGCACGGACGTGGTCTATCGCCGCCTGCTGGAAGCACTCGGCTTAACGTTGTCATAATGCTGAGCTGGTATAAAAAGCTTGCTTGATTTACGCTGACTAGGAGATTAAATGAAACAGCAATTAGCGGCATTGTTGGTCTGCGCCGGTCTAGGCGTATCGCTCGCTGCATGCAGCAACGGCTCCAACAATAGCTCGTCGTCGTCTTCATCGACGACGGCGGAGAGTGCGGCGACCGCAGGCGGCAGTGCAGGCTCGATTACCGCAGCAGGCTCGACGGCGTTGTTGCCGCTCGTCAAACAAGCCGCCGCCGACTATCAGGCAAAAAACTCCGATGTCAAGATCAGCGTTTCGGGCGGCGGATCGCGCGTTGGCATCACACAGGCTGCGCAAAAGGGCGTCGATATCGGCGACTCCGACATCCTCGCACCCGACCAACCGACCTTGCAAGACCATCAAGTCGCTGTCGTGCAATTTGACGTCGTGACCAACCCGGCTGCGAAAGTGAAGAAGCTCACATCTTCGCAAATCCACGACATCTTTAGCGGCAAAGTGACGAATTTCAATCAGGTAGGCGGTGCAGATCAGGCTATCACAATCATCAACCGTCCGCGCAGCTCGGGCACTCGTGCTATCTTCGTCGAGAAACTCATGAGCGGTGAACAACCAACCGAAGGCGGCGGCACGCAAGATTCGTCCGGCACGGTCGCTTCGATCATCGGCCAAACGCCCGGGGCGATCTCCTATCTTGCGAACAGCTACGTCAAGGGTGGAAACGTTGTCGCGGTCTCGATTGACGGCGTCGATCCGACGGCCGGCAACGTGAAGGACGGCAAATACAAGTTCTGGTCGTACGAACACATGTTCACGAACGGTTCGCCGTCGAAATCGGTCAACGACTTTATCACCTTCGTGAAGACCGACAACAGCGCGCTGAGCGCCCTCGGCTTCATTCCCGTGTCACAGATGAAGGCCAAATAACGCTTTGCCGGTTCACTCGTAGTTTTTGATCGCCGGCCATTCATCGGCCAGCGATCTTTTTATTCCGCGGCAGATCCAAATCGGAATGTTGGTTTCATATCCGATCGCCCAGCGGTTCACGAGCGTCGTGGCGCGCGTGCGGCTTGCAAAAAGCTTGTCACTGTGGAAGCACGAACCGTTGATCTGCACGACGACCGATCCCGAATAGCCGTGGGCACCCCAAAGCCAGTATTGATTATGGGAACTGATGACCGGAATGCCCGGCGCAAAGAATCGAACGGCGCTCGCTTCTCCGTAGTTGCCCGCAAAAACGACCGCATTGCGGCGCTCTTCCGGTGGGAGTGAGTTGAAGACGCGCTTCGTTGCGGCCGCCATCTCGGGCCATCCGTGCATGTCGGCCCAGTCACCGGGAAGCGCGCTGCCTTCGCGGCCGTGTTCGGTCTCGGCAGCATTCTTCGGAATGTGCAACGCGCTGCTAAGGGCGTCGTAATACGAAACGAATTGCACTTCGGAGAGCACCGGCATGGACACCGGCAAAAACGCTAGGCCCACGATCGCGGCGACGGCCGTGACGGCGGTACGCAGAGCGAGCCGCATTTTCGTCCATGCTTCGATGGGAACGGCGCCCGCGGCAATGAGGATCGGATATACGTCGGCCGGATAGTAATGCTTGCCGTGAAAGAGCATCATCTCGCCGATCAGGAGCACGTAGGCGTAGCCGAGATACCGGAAATCGGCTTTCCGCAAAAGCCAGAGAAGACCAACGATCCAGACGACGGCGAGAAACAATCCCGTAATAAGCACTTCTTGCGCCATATATTCGAGCGGTCCGACGATCACGTTTTTGCCGTTTTGCCCCGCGCGCAACAGCTCGAGCATGGGAAAGCCGTAATGTGCTTGCCATAAGAAATTCGGGAGCGCGATAAGCACGGCGATGCCGCATCCGGCGCCGAACCATTTATCCATCAGCGCGCGCCGCTGGGGCACGAGCAGCAACCCTGCGAGCATGGCTGCGAGAAAAAATAACACGCTGTATTTGCTCTCGAGCGAAATGCCGGCGAGAATCCCGACACCAAGCCACAATCTGGAATTGCCGCTCTTGATAATGCGGATTACGAGCAGCGCCATCCAAGGCCATGTGAGCAGTCCCACTTCGTCCGGGCCGACTTTCATGCCGAAACTCATGAGTACGCCCGTGAAGAAAAAGATCAGCGCGGCAAAAACTTGCGCGAACGCACCGCCGCCGAACTCAGCGACGAGCAGGCACGTGACGTACACGCCGCCTCCGGCAAACGCGGCCGGCACGGCGCGGAGCAATAGCAGCGAGTGGCCGAAGAGCTGCGTTACCGCGGATAGCAGCGGCACGACCGGCGGTTGATCGACGTAGCCGAACTGCGGCGTAAATCCACAGATGATGAAGTACAGCTCATCGCGGAAAAAGCCGTAGCCTGGATTGCCGATGAGGTGAATGAAAAAGACGGCCAGCGCGGCAAACAGCGGAATTTTTTTCATAGTCCTATTTCAGTAGATCGGGGCGTTTTGATGCGTACCGGCGGCTCCAGCCAATCTCTGTGCCATCCCGCATGAGGATTTTGTAGTCGCCGTGAAACCATGGATGAATTTCCGCGATCTCGTCGATGTTTACGAGATGCGAGCGGTGAACGCGGGCGAAGATCTGCGGATCGAGCCGCGCTTCAAGTGAATCGAGCGTCGCGCGCAAAGAAAACGTACCGCGCGGCGAGTTTACGGAAACGTTGTTCCCTTCGGACTCGAACCGCGTTATCTCGCGCGTCGCCAAGAAGAACGAGCGGCCGTCATTCGGCACGAGCAAACGCCTGACGAACCGTTCTTCGTTGCGAATTTGCGCGAGCGTGTCGGCGAGCTTGCCGGAGTCGGGAGCGAACGGGATGGACCGTCGAGCGCGCTGCAGCGCCTGTTCGAAACGGTCGCGATCGTACGGCTTTAGCAGATAATCGAGCGCGCTCACTTCAAACGCTTGGACCGCATATTGATCGAACGCCGTTACAAAGACGATCGAGGGCGGTTTTTCGGATCGCACTAGCGTTTCAGCGACGCCGAGGCCGTCCAGATCCGGCATGTTGATGTCGAGGAAAACCAGTTGCGGCTTCGTCATGGAGATCAAATCGAGCGCATCGATGCCGTTGGAAGCCTCGGCGACGATTTGCACGTCCTCGTGCTCGTTGAGAAATCGCGCGAGTTTGCGCCGGGCCGGCGCTTCATCGTCGGCGATCATCACCGCTAAACTCATGCTTCACCCTTCATAAACGGAAGACGTACCGTTGCAAGCGTCCCGCCTTCGGCGCGTGATTCGATCTTGAACGAAGCGCTTGGGCCGTACATATGCTCGAGGCGGGATGCGACGTTGCTCAGGCCGATGCCCGCGCCGGCTTTCGGATCGAAGCCGACTCCGTCGTCGCTGACGCAGATAAGAGTCGAGCCGTTCTCGCGCCGCACGTCGACGCCGAGATCGATGGCGTCGCGTTCGGCGCCCATTCCGTGCCGGATGCTGTTTTCTAGAAGCGGCTGGAGCAACATGAATGGAACCGTTGCCGCCCGGGCTTCTTCAGCGACGTGGATGTTGAGCGAAAGCCGTCGCTCGAGCCGCGTCGTCATGATATCCACGTACATGCGCTCGACGGAAAGTTCTTCTTCAAGGGGAACCTCATGCACGCCGCTCGACGCTAGCACAACGCGTAAGAAATCGCTCAGTTTCGAAAGCATTTCATCTGCCTTTTGCACGTCTTCGTACATGACGGACGAAATGGCATTGAGCGTATTGAACAAAAAGTGCGGGTGCAGTTGCAGACGCAGGTTTTGTAGTTTCGCCTCTGCCAGCTTCGTTTGCAGTTCGGCGGTGTCCAGCTCGGCCTTGCGCTTCTGCGATAGCGTATCGATGAACGTCACGCAGCCTATGAAGATGAAGAAGTAGATGACGTCCTTCGCGGCTTCCATTGGGTAGCGATAGATCATCGAGCCGTAGTCATAAACGCCCTGAAACGTAACGATCGAGACGAAGTCGCGAACGAGCGCGTTCAGCGTCGTATGGGCAATGGAGTAAACAATCCCGGCAAACACGGTCAGCGGAACGGTCTTCCGCCAATTGCTTAAGCGAATGCGATACCGGCGCGCGAACCAGATGACGAAAGGAAGAAACGCGAGTGCCGTATACGCGCCGGCCATCTCTTCCGTGGCGCGGCGCGGAGCGGTCCCCCATATTCCACGTGACCGGTCGTCGAAGTAGCCGGAAATAAACAGCAAAATGCCGACCGCGGAATAGCCGGAGAAGAGAGCGACAAACCAATTGCGTTGCGACCGCGAGAGATGCTTCATCTGCTCTCGTCATAACGCGGAAAGGATGCAACCGTCAACGGTGCGGGGACGAGCGGGACCGGGCCGCGGATAAGCGGCCCGTGTGTTTACTTCGGGTCGAAGGCACCCGTGAGGATCATGTCCTCGGAGAGATCGCGGGCTCGGCGGTACCGGTCGGCCGCCGCCGGATCCGTTCCGGGAGGCAGCTCGTTGACGATTCGCTCGAGCTCTTCGTCGAAGATTTCCGAGAGCGACGACGGCGTATAGTCGCCGGGATAGCGCAAACGCTGCGCGATCATGAGGCGGTAGATGCGATCCGTTGCAAGATCTTCCATGTAGCCGTCGAGCAGACTCGCGCCTTTGCCCTCGAGCACGCCGTTGCGATAGCGGATGACCGTGCGAACTGCGGCGCGCGTGCCCTCCATCGACGTCGTTCCCACGCCTTTCGGCGACGGACGAAGATTGGGGTGCGTGGTACCCAATCCCGGACGGCGGTCGAGCTGGTTCGGCGCGGGAAATTGCGCTACGGCGATCTCGTTCTGGTCGGGATGTCCGGTCCACGCTCCGTCCATCAGGCACGTCGCTTCGTTCTTCTTGTCCCGTTCCAGAACGGCAAGCGCGCGCGCATTCAGCTCCGGATCTTCGCGGCTTGGATAGAGCGCCGTCATTCCGCCAATGGCAAGCGCGCCGTGTTTATGCGCGATCTCCGGCAGCAGGGTGCGAAGGTTTTGAAAGAACGGCACGTCGAGCGGAATGGTATTCCGATCGGGAAGCAGCCAGTTCTCGTCGCTCAAGTTGTAGTGGATGAGGCTCGCCATGTAATCCCAGCGCCCGAGATTGAGGCCAACGATGTACTCGCGGAGGTTGAAAAGGAACTCTTCCATTTCATACGCGAGCGGATGGGATTCCACGAGGGCCATGGCTTTGATGGAGCCCCGCTTCCAGCCTTTGGCCGCGATGACCGTATCGAAGAGTTCGTTCCACCAAAGCGCTTCTTCGGCGGACTCGGACTTCGGAATGTAAATGCCGAGCGGATGTTTCAACCGGTCGTAGTTGAGGCGGAAAACCAGCAACGCGAGGTCGAAAAGCGATGCGCTGGTAAGCCCTTCACTTACGACGCCGGCTTGTGAAAGATGCAGTCCCCGGACGCGGTTCCATATGGCCGTGTTGCTTGGCTTAATGCCCACGGTGCCGCCGCGCTTCTTGTCATCGTACGTGAGTTCGCCGTAAAGCGCGCGGATGATATTGTCCTGCCCGGTCATCGAGTGCTGCCACTCGTTGGCCATGGAATCTTCGAGGTCGAGCATGACGCCGGGGGCGCCCGAATTCAGCATCTTCACGACGAGTTCCGCATCATCGGCGGGACCGGTCATTTGATTGCGCTGGTCGCGCGTCCACTCGGGTAGATCGATGCGCCACTCCGTCGTCGTCGCGTCCGACGGCGGAAGATAATTGGGCAACTCTCCCGCATGGGCGCGCGCGAGCCGGTCGACTCGCGCGCGTGCCAGGCGTTGCTGAGATGGAGTGAAACGTTCGTGTAGCGGAAGGTAGAACTCGGCGAACCCCGCCGGCAAATCGCGGTTCAAAGTGAAGTCTGCAGGGGCGGAGTTCATGCTAGACGGCGGCGACCTCTTTGGTTTTCGTAGCTGCCGTTTCATAGAACTGTTCGGCCTCGGTCGAACCGTGCAGTGCGGTCGTCGACGATTGGCCCTCGCTGATCGTCTGCGCAACTTCGTCGAAGTAGCCCGTACCCACTTCGCGCTGATGGCGCGTCGCCGTATAGCCGAATTGCTCGCTCGCGAATTCGTCTTGCTGGAATTCTGCGTAGGCCGACATGCCGCGTGACTTAAAGTCGCGGGCCAGTTCGAAGAAGCTGTAATTGAGCGCGTGGAAGCCGGCCAGCGTGATGAATTGGAACTTATAACCGAGCGCGTTCAGTTCGTCGCGGAAACTCGCGATGGCGCGATCGTCGAGTTTCTTTTTCCAGTTGAACGACGGCGAGCAGTTGTAGGCGAGGAGCTTCCCGGGAAACTTCGCATGAATCGCTTCGGCGAACCGGCGCGCTTCCTCGATATTCGGTTCCGACGTTTCCACCCACAGCAAATCCGCGTACGGTGCATACGCTAAGCCGCGTGCAATGCAGGCCTCGATGCCTTCCTTCGTGCGGAAGAACCCTTCGGGGGTGCGTTCGCCGGTGACGAATTGGCGGTCGATGGGATCGACGTCGCTTGTTATCAACGTCGCGGCGTTGGCGTCGGTCCGAGCGATGACGATCGTCGGGACGTCCATCACGTCGGCGGCTAAACGCGCCGAAACGAGATGACGAACCGCTTGTTGCGTCGGAATCAGCACTTTTCCGCCGAGGTGGCCGCACTTTTTCTCGGAGCTGAGCTGATCCTCGAGATGGATTCCGGCGGCGCCGGCTTCGATCATCGCCTTCGTTAGTTCGAAAACGTTAAGCGGTCCGCCGAAACCCGCTTCTGCATCCGCGACGACCGGCAGATAATTTTGCGGTCCGCCGCGGCCTTCGACGGTTTCCACTTGATCGTAGCGTTGCATGGCGCTGTTGATGCGCTTCACGAGTTGCGGAACGCTGTTCACCGGATAAAGGCTTTGATCCGGGTACACGTTTCCGGAGAGATTGGCGTCAGCTGCGACTTGCCAGCCGCTGCAGTAGATGGCGTTGAGGCCGGCCTTCGCGGCCTGCACGGCTTGACCGCCGGTCATCGTGCCGAGTGCAGCCGTCGCTTCCGGCTGTTGCAGTTGCTCCCACAGCCGTTCGGCGCCCAGGCGAGCCAGCGTTTGTTCGACCACGATGCTGCCCTGCAATTTCACGACTTCGTCCGCGGTATAGCGGCGCGTGATCCCTTGCCAGCGCGAATCGCCGGCCCACTTCTTAGTCAGAGCGGTTGCGCGATCGTTGGTGCTCACGTACGTATCCCTCCACATTCCGAAAGTATAATTGGATGCTTCTTGGACGACATTGGACCGGTGCAATTGGATGGCTTGCGGCGAATCGTTGGACTGCTATACCCTTATACAAAAGTCGACAAACATAAGTCAATACATGCACTGATAATTTTATCAGGTCCAGCCGCAATGCGATGCACGGAGCTTTTGGCGGCAGCCCGTCGTATAGCGCGGAATGAAGCGTTTTACGATCGGCGCGGCGTTTTGCGCGGCCTTCAATCTGCTTGCGGTTCCGGCGTCCGCCTCGCCGTCAACGCAAGAAATCTTTCGGGCGACGCTCGCGTTACGCGAGCTCGGCGACCTCGCGCTCTCGCCGGACGGCAACACGGTTGCGTGGCAAGAAAGCTTCAACGATCTGCAAGGCGCGAACGAAACGCGGCGCCGCCTGGCGCTTTTCCTCAAGCATCAAGGCGCGGATCCCCAGCGTTTCACCGCGGGCTCTGCGGCAAAGTACTACGATGAAGAGAACCCGGTGTGGTCGCCGGACGGCAAGCAGCTGGCGTTTCTTTCGGACGCGCGTTCGGCCGGGCAGCAGCAAATTTTTCTCGCTGATGCAAACGGCGGCAACATCCGGCAAGTTGGTTCGATGAATGGCAACGTGCAAGCTTTACGTTGGCTTCCGAACGGCGCGACGTTATCGGTTCTCTACGTTGAAAACGCTCATCGCAGCACCGGCGCCCTTGCGCCGGGCGCTCGCGACGTTGGAGTTATCGGCTCGGCGGTAGACGAGCAGCGCCTTGCGACGGTTGATGTTTCGAGCGGCCGGATTCAGGCGATTACGCCCGCTTCTGACTACGTCTACGAATACGATTGGTCGCCGAACGGTAAAGTGGCCGCGCTCACGTACGCGAAGGGCAACGGCGATAACAACTGGTGGATCGCGAAACTTGCGACGGTTTCAGTGAACGGCGGTGCGATGCACGATGCCCTTGCGCCGAAATTCCAAATCAACGATCCGCAGTGGTCACCCGACGGCAAACGCATTGCCGTCATCGGCGGCATCATGAGCGATTTCGGTTCCGTCGGCGGCGACGTGTATCTCGTGGATCCGGCCAAAGGCAGGGCCGTCGATGCTGCGCCGAATATGCCCCTCTCCGCGTCCTCTTTACACTGGATCGACGATCGGCACATCTACATGACGGCGCACGACAACGGCGCAATGCATTTGGTCGATCTAAACACTTCAACCGGTGTGCGTACTATCGTTGTCGGCGGTGAGGAAGCCTTACGCAGCGTTTCGATCGCGAAGGGCGGCAAAGCTATCGCGCTCGTTAGAACCTCGTTCACTCGCGCGCCCGAGATATGGACGGGAGCGCCGAATGCGTTGGCGCAGATCACGCGCGTGAACGCGGGTGCCAAAGCCTTGAACGGTCCCGCAAAGTCGTTGAATTGGACGAGCGGCGGCTATCGCGTCCAAGGCTGGCTGATTTATCCGGTTGGCTACAACGCCGCAAAGAAATATCCGATGATCACGATCGTTCACGGCGGTCCGTCGTCCGAGTCGCTTCCGGGCTTCGCAAATCGCACTATCGCCGCGCTTTCGAGCAACGGCTACTTCGTGTTCGAACCGAATCCGCGCGGCAGCTACGGCCAAGGCGAGAAATTCACGTCTGCAAACGTCAAAGATTTCGGCTACGGCGATTGGCGCGATGACCTCGCCGGCGTCGATGCCGCAAGTAAAGATGCATCGATCGACGCGCATCGTCTGGGGCTCTGGGGATGGAGCTACGGCGGCTACATGGGCATGTGGGCCGAAACGCAAACACGTCGCTTCAAGGCCATCGTCGCCGGCGCCGGCATCGTAAACTGGCAATCGTACTACGGTCAAAACAAAATCGACCAGTGGATGATTCCGTTTTTCGGTGCTTCCGTCTACGACGACCCCGCCGTCTACGCCAAGAGCTCGCCCATTACGTTCATCAAAGCATCGAAGACGCCGGTCCTCATTCTCCAGGGCGAACGCGACGAAGAAGTTCCCGCGCCGCAAGCCTTCGAGTTTTGGCATGCAATGAAGACCCTCGGCGTCCCTACGAAACTCGTCGTTTACGCCGACGAAGGCCACGGCCCACGCCGCCCTTCCAACCAAATCGACATCCTCGAACAAACCCTGAACTGGTACTCTACTTACTTACGCTGAGCGCTCGCCTCGCATCCGCGTCAATGCGATATCCCCGCCGCAGCTACACCAGGGTAGGCAGGGGTAGTGAAGGGCGGGTGCTGAGGTCGGGCCGTAGGTCTTGCGCTGATTCGAGTGCGCCGTCCATGAGGCGTAGCGCGAAATCCATTTGCGGGTCGTGGCCGTCGCGATAGTCTTGAGGTGCGATGTCCACGTCGTAATCAGGATCGGTGCCGTAGTTTTCGACCTTCCAGCCCACGTCGATGAACCAGAAAGAATATTCCGGTTGCGTCGTGAGCGTGCCGTCGACGAGGTGGTGGTACGGTTCGATCCCAATGACGCCGCCCCACGTGCGTTTGCCGACGAGCGGGCCGAGTTTGTAGAGCTTGAAGCAGTGGCTGAAGATGTCGCCGTCCGAACCCGCAAACTGATTCGTCATCGCGACCATCGGGCCGCCCACCGATTCCGGCGGATACGGGATTGCGGTTCCATAACGCGGCGTATCATAACCAACGCGTTTACGCGCAAGCTTCTCGAGCAGCAAAGGAGAGACGTGACCGCCCCGGTTGTAGCGAACGTCAACGAGTAAACCTTGACGATTGAACTCACTGAGATAGCCGCGATGGAACTCGGAGAATCCCCACGGTCCCATGTCGGGAATATGCACGTAACCGACGCGGCCATTCGTTTTGTCGTGGACGTACTTGCGGTTGCCTTCGACCCACGCGCGATAGCGCAACGATGTTTCACCTGCCAATGCTTTGACGAGGACCGTCCGTTCTTCGCCTTTGCTTGTCTGCAGCGTGATCGAAATGTCCTTATTTGCGGCGTTGATCAAAAGGCGGTCGGGCGTAACCTCTTGCGAGAGGCGTTTGCCGCCGATTGCTACGAGGACGTCGCCTTCGTGAATGTCGAGTCCCGGCTCCGCGAGCGGTGAATCCGAATCGCGATTCCACGAGTCGCCGCGGTAGATGCGCGCGATCCGATAGCCATTTCGATCCGCGTCCCACGCGATGTCGGCGCCGAGGAAGCCGCGCTGGTACTGCGGCGGCACGCGATGATCGCCCCCGTATTCGTATGCATGCGACGTTCCGAGTTCGCCTTGCATTTCCCAAATCAAATCCGAAAGCTCGGTCCGCGTGCGGACGCGAGGCAGCACCGCCTTATAGCGATCGTAGACGCGATCCCAGTCGATGTCGCTCATATCTTCGACCCAGAATTGCTCGGTCTGCAGACGCCACGCTTCGCGGTACATCTGCGCCCATTCATCGCGTGGGACGATTTCGACGTTCGCGCGATCCAGGTCGATCCAGCCGGTCTTGCGGCCAAAATCTTGCGAGGGTTTTTCGGGCTCGTCTTCGGGAATATCGTTGAGCGCATCGATGGCGCGCAGACGTTCGTTGGAGCGGTACACCAGCGTGTGACCGTCGTTGCCTAAGCGCAACTCGGCGCAGTCGGTCGCGATCGTCGCCTGACGCAATTGGTCGAAATCGTATGCGAGCAGCGTGCCGTTCGACTCCTCATCATCGTCGTCGCGGCCGGCCGGCTTGATGCCGTGCACCGGAAAACGGGTGTATAACACGCGGTTCTTCACCGCGACGATTTGCTGGTACTCGCCCTCTTCGACCGGAAAGGCCAGCACGCGGCCTTGAATGCCGTCGAAGTCGATTTCGATGCGAACGCTATCACCTTTCCCGTCTTTCTTCTCGTCGTGATCGTGTTCGTGTTCGTGATCGTGTTCGCGATGAATCGGCTTCTGCAACGGGACGAACGGCGACGGAACGTTGTTACGCAACGTTACGACGAAGGGGCGCTGCGCTTGCGGAAAGCTGAGGTCGAATTGCAGGGCATCGTAAACCGGATTGAAGTCGCGCGTGGAAATGAAGTAGAGATACTTTCCTTCGGGGTCCCATGTAGGCGAGTGGTCCACGCGCAGCGGCGCCGTGATGTCGCGAACCTTCCCGGATTTGACTTTGGCGACGCGGATAATCGACGTGCCGGAAGCCGGCCACCAGGCATAGGCGACGAACCTTCCGTCCGGCGAGAACGCAAGATCGCTCACGCGGCGCGCGGGGCTAGTATCTAAAACGCGAACCGAGCCGTCGTCCAAATCCACGACGCACAGCTCGTGGCGATGGTTTGCGAACGCCGCGACGTTGCTCGTTGGAGAAATTGCCAGTTCCGTGACCCGGCCGATGTCTGAGGTGGTAACGATCTTAGGCAGCTCTGAAACGCCGGCGCGATGCGTCGCGATTTGTTCGTAGCCGTTTCGATCCGTTACGCATGCGAAGCTCTTTCCGTCGCGAAGCCACTCCGTCAGACGAATTCGCGACTTGCTTCCGTCGCCGTAATGAATTACGGCGCCGTCGAAGAGCGGCATCGTGAAGGCCTGTCCGCGCGAGACGAAGGCGATCTTCGTACCGTCCGGATGCGGCGCAAAATGTTCCAACTGTTCCGAAGCGCCTTCGAACCGTCGAACCGTTTGCGGCTCAGCGGAAGGCGTGTCGATATTCAACGCTTGCGTTTCACCGCTTGCAACGTCGTAGAGCGATATCCCGCCGCCCGACGAGTAGACGATTCGCTTGCCGTCGGTCGAGGGAAAGCGTACGTAATACTCAGCTTCGTGCGTGCAGCGCGTTACGTCGGTGCCGTCGAACTCGCATGAATAGATGTTTCCAATGCCTTCATGATCGGAGAGAAAGTAAATCTTCTCGCCGATCCACATCGGCCACGTCGGGTTTCCGTCCGGCAACCCAAGACGTTCGAACTCGCCGTTTCCGTGCGCGTCGATCCAAACTTCACCGGCCGTTCCGCCGCGATACCGTTTCCACCGCGCCGGATCGGTTGCGTTGCGCCCGAGCACCGTGCCGTTCGCGCCCTTCGAAAACGAGCGTCCGTGGCCGAGATGTAAATCGCGCGGTTCACCGCCGTCGGCCGGGATGCTAAAGGGACGCGTTTCGCCTTCATACCAAGATCGCGGATTTGCGACGAAAAGGATGTCGCGACCGTCGGCGCTCCATCCGCATATCTGCGCGATGGTCGAGCCGAGAAAGGTCAGGCGCCGAGGCTGGCCGCCCGCAGAGGGCATCACGTAGACTTCAGGGTTGCCGTCATCGTTCGAAATAAATGCGATCCAATCGCCGCTGGGCGAAAGCCGCGGCGTCAGACAGGTACCGAAGCTCACCGTAAGGCGTTTTGCAACGCCTCCGCCGGATGGCACGCTCCAGAGATCGTCCTCGCAGACGAAGACGAGCGTGTCCCCGGAAATGGTGGGGAACCGGTAATATCCTTGCGTCATGACGCGTGATGGTTAATTGCGCGGCCCAGCCGGGCCTCCGGGGATTAGGACCCCTATCACCTTGCGGCGGAAATCACTTTGTGCTACAAAGTAAAGCATGATGCAGGCTCCCGCCGTCGTTACCATTCCGGAACACGTGGCCATCATTATGGACGGCAACCGCCGTTGGGCGCGGATGCGCGGTTTACCCATCGCTGAGGGCTACCGGCGAGGTATCGATGCCCTCCGAGCCAGCGTTCGAGCTGCTGCGAATGCGCGCGTTCGCCGCATTACGGTCTACGGATTCTCCACGGAGAACTGGAACCGGGAATCGGGCGAAGTCTCGCTGCTTATGCAACTGTACGCGGCGTGCGCGCAGAGCGAAAAGTCGTCGCTCGTGAAGCAAGGCGTTCGCGTTGAAGTAATCGGCGAACTGGACGCGTTTGCATTTCCCGCCCGCATGGCCCTGCGCGATCTCGTTAAGTCGACGGCGCACAACCGCCGCGTTACTCTAACGCTTGCCTTGAACTATAGCGGACGCGACGAAATTTTACGAGCAACGCGCGCGATTGCACGCGAAGTGGCTGCCGGCCATGTCAATCCCGACGACGTCGATGAAGCGATGCTTCGCACGAAGATGTACGCACCGCATGCGCCGGACCCCGATTTGTTGATTCGCACCGGCGCCGAGCAACGCGTTTCGAATTTTTTACTCTATCAGCTCGCCTATACCGAACTGCTTACGCTGCCCGTCATGTGGCCGGATTTTACCGAGGAACATTTCGCGGAAGCGGTGCGGACGTTCGGCGACCGGCAGCGCCGTTACGGCGCCTGATTGATCGCCGCGTCCCGCCCGGCATAGAGTAAGCGCCCTAACGCTTCGAAAAGATCGGCCGAATTTGCTAGCTGCGACGTCTCCGGAACGAGCACGGGCGTTTGGCTTCGCGGCTCGAGGGGCGACATGGTTCGGCCGCCTGTAACGAAATCCGTCGCTGACAGTCCCGCTAACGAGCGGAACAGCAGTTCAGCGTAAAGGGCATTAGCCCACCCGAATTCCTGGCGAGTGTAGCGCCAATAACCGTCGGGATAAAAGCTCTCGTGAATCATTCCGTTTTCACTGTCGGTTTCGGCGAGCGTCGTTACGGCTTCGAGCACTTCGTTCGACGACGTCGAGGTTAGCGCGCGCCCGATGATGCCGAGCGGCCAGACGAATCCGTACGGTGTGTGCGGACTGCCTAATCCCGATCCGTAGCGACCGGTGAAATACCACGGATTCTGTTTGCTCAAGGTAAAACTGCGTGTCGCGAGATACGTGGGATCGAAGGCCGAGCACCAATCGATATACGGGAGCGTCGTGAGGTTTGGGATGTTGGCGTCGTCCATCATGTTGTAGCGGCCGTTTCCGTCCGTCTCGAACGCGTAGATCCACGTCCCGCGCTTCTCGTCGAAATACCGCCCGTACTCCCAAATGCCCGCGTCGACGCGTTTCTCCACCGCGAGCGCTTCGTTGGAAAGCAATTGGTCGTGATAACCGTCGAGCGCGAGCGCAACGATGTCGTGCAGCGCGATCGCGGCGATCATATTCTGCGGCACGTTGAAGCGGTATTGAACCGGGTCATCGGAAGGGCGGAACGCGCCCCAAATCAGTCCCGTATTGTCGTTATACCGGTCGTCGGTGTACACGTGGTACGGATAAGAATACTCTTTGCAACGCGAGTGATGTTCTTCGCAGGCGTAGGTTCCCACGATGCGGCGCATCGCGGCGTGAAGCGCGGTGGTGAAAATCGTATGGTCATGCGTCGCATCGATATAAACCTGCGTGAGAAGAATCGGCCACGCAAGCGAGTCGATCTCCCATTTGCGCTCCCAAACGTGATAGTCGTCCTGAAAGGCATTCGCATAAGGATCCGTGACGATCGCGCGCGCGTTGCGTTCGATGACGCCGGCGAACCGCTTGCGCAGGATCGGATATGCGACTTGGAAGCGAATGTACGGGATAGTTTGCGCGCTGGAATCACGGAGCCACATCGCCGGAATGTCGCCCGTCTCTACGTACGTCGTGCCGTCGTCTTCCGGAAAGAAGTCGTGGAAAAGCGTATGAAAGAGCGACTCCGCCTGAACCGTACGTTCGCGTTTACCGGAGAGAGGAACGATCAGCGTCTGAGCGCGCGCCGGAAGCGTGCCGGCGAGCGCGATCGCCAGCAGCAGCGCGGCAAGAAAACGGTTCACCGGTACTCAGTCGTCGTCCGGCTCGAACGTAAGTGCGTCAATGCGTCCATCCTGGCGATATCCCAGCGTCATCCAATATTGACGCGCAGCGGCGAAACTCAAACGATATCTCTCGTAGGTAAGCCCATTTTTTTGCGTCCGCTCGATGAATTCCACGAGGCTGGGTTTACCCAGTTGCGTCAAGGTCGCCGCAGTCGCGCGCAATTTCGACGGGGTGAACGCCGCGTAGAGCGACGGGCTCACCAACCTTTGGTCGAGCGTTCCTTGCCGTAATTGCTCGATAAGCCGATTGATAGTCTGCGTTACGGCCGGATTCTCATTTTCGGGCGGACGAGGCCGATCGGCGTACATGTTAGCGTCTTTGGGCGTATCGACGATGGCGGCGATACTCTTAGTGAGCGGCACGAGCGAAACTCGATCGGCATTGCTCAGCACCGCAATCTCGAGGCCGTCGTCCAGAACGAGTGCGTCGTCGGCGCTGAATCCGTCGATGTTTCCCGGATGCTCGGCGACGTGCCGGCCGTACCAGTCGCGCACGAAAAAGCCGTAGCCGTACTGCGTCGCAACGCCGTCACGCAGCGTCGCATGGTGCGTCATGCGCGCAAAGGATCGAGGTGAAACGACGTCCCCGGATTGCAGCGCATCGAGCCAATGCAGCAGATCGACGGCGTTCGTTGCAAGGGCGCCGGCGCCGCCGACACGATCGACCTCCGCGCCGGCCGTCTCGAGCCGAACGTAACGGCCTGCGTCGTACCGGTATCCCGTTGCAACGTTGGTCGCATACGGTGGAATATCGTAGCCGGTTGAGACTAAGTGCAGCGGCTGCAAAATTGAACGCTTCAGAGTTGCCGCATACGATTCGTGCGTTTGCGACGCTAAGAGCATGCCGAGCAAGAAGTAGTTCGTATTGCTGTAAGCCCACGCCGTTCCGGGCTGAAAGTCGTGCGTGGCCTTCAACGTAGAGGCAAAGCTGGCGCCGGGGTCGGTGTAAGACGGAATGCCGCTCTGCTGCGCGAGCAACTGCGCAATCGTCACGTCTGCGGCACGATCGACGCCGGGCACGTAAGATCCGAGCGGCGCATCCAGTGAGATCGCGTTGCGATCGGCGAGTTGCAAAATGGCGGCGGCCGTGAACTGCTTCGTAATGGAGCCGGCGCGGTAGATGGTGTAGCCGTCGGGCGGACGATGCGAGGCGACGTCGGCGTAGCCGTAGCCCTTGAGAAAGATGATTCGGCCCCGGCGAGCAATTCCAACCGAGCATCCGGCAACGTGTGCTTCCCGCATCACGGTGCGAACGATCGCGTCGATGCCGGCGACTTGATTCGGCTGCAGCATTTCGGTAAGGAGCACTCTCTACGATGAAACGATTTCTTTTGACGGCGGTTGCGGCGTTCGTTTTTGCCGCCGGCTCATGCTTTGCCGCTCAGGCACCGGTGAACGTTCCCTCCGGCGGCAACGTCTCGATCGAAACGCGCGGCTTCAATCACCTCACAGTGGCGCTGAAAGTCGTCGGCTGGAGCAAAGCAGAGGTGAGCGTAGAGCAGACCTCCGAGCGCAACAACGGAAACCACGTCGTTCCCACCATCTCCCGTGAAGGCAATACCGTGAAGGTGGCCCCGTCGGGCGACGGCTCCGGTTCCAGTGTCTTCTTCGGATTGATTCAGACGAGCGGAACGACGCTCCGGTGGACGGTCCACGTGCCCGAAGGCGTTGCCGTTACGGCGGAATCGGACAATTCCGGTATGGAGGTGCAAGACGTTCGCGGATCGCTGACGGTAAGAACGAGCAATGGGGGCGTTTCGGTCACCGGCGCGGGTCCTGTGGTAACCGTCGAGACATCGAACGGCGGTGTCGACGTCGGGATCGCCTCGCTCGCGGGCCGGGCGCCGCAAATCCGCATTCGCAGCAGCAACGGCGGCGTATCGCTTCGCGTCCCTTCCGATTTTCACACGCGCGTGACGACGCAAACTTCCAACGGCGGAACGGTCAATCCGTTTGCAAAAGCCGGCGGGCCGGGCACCGCGTCGATTGCTACATCGAACGGCGGCGTCGACGTAAGCGCCCCGTAGGGAAGGGGCGCCGCAGCGAGGCTCGCAAACCTCCCGATACTTTGACAAGCTCGATGGACACCTTGAACGCCCTGCTGCAAGAGTTCGAAGCCGGCCGCCCGCGAGGGCTTGCGCGCGCGATTTCGTGGGCCGAAAGCGGCCGCGGCGCCGAGCTGATTCGCCGTCTTTATCCCCGCACGGGACGCGCGACGACCATCGGTCTCACCGGGCCGCCCGGCGTCGGCAAGTCGACGCTGTCTTCTGCGATCGTGCGCAAAGCGCGTTCGCTCAACAAAACGGTCGGTGTGATTTCGGTCGACCCAAGTTCCCCGTTCTCGCACGGCGCTTTGTTGGGCGACCGCATTCGCCTCACCGAGCATTTCGTCGATCCCGACGTCTTTATTCGTTCGATGGCGAGCCGGGGGCATCTCGGCGGTGTCGCCGGCGCGACGGCCGACGCCGTGTTACTCATGGACGCCTTTGGTCTAGACATTATTCTCATCGAAACGGTCGGCGTGGGACAAAGCGAAATCGAGATCGCCGAGCTTGCGCAAACCACGCTCGTTGCGCTTCAGCCCGGCAGCGGCGATTCGATTCAGGTGCTAAAAGCGGGCATCATGGAAATTGCCGACATCTTCGTCGTGAACAAAGCCGACCACCCGATGGCCAACCAAATGCGCCGCGAGATTCGCGGGATGATGGAGATGCTTCAGTTCACCGGCTGGGTGCCGGAACTGGTGATGACCCAGGCGCTCGCCGGTGAAGGCATCGACGAGCTGTGGACGGCTATCGAGAGTCACGAAGCCTACCTTCATGAGACGGGCGAGATCGAAGCGAAGCGTAGAGAAGCCTTCGCCCACCAAGTGCGCCAGCTTGCGCTCGGCCGCTTGCAGCGGCGCCTCGAGCACGAACTCCACGGGGTCCGGCCCAACGTCGACCCCTATGCCGCAGCCGACGCGTTGCTCGCGCACTTCGGCGGAAATGGGGAAGAAGCCGAGACGGAAACTTCCATCCGGCCGCGCGCGGTAGTCAAGGGTCTGTCCTAGCCGACCAAGTGGGTTGCGGGGCGGACCGGGCTTTGGGAGAATATCGGTTCCGACATCCATCTAAAGAGGAATTCCGTCTTGGCCAAGATGATCGATCGCCCGAGCGGGCTCGGCGCGCAGCCGACCCCCGAGTTTGAAGAAGAAAAGCGAACTTGGGAAGCCGCGTCGGCGAAGGGCAAAGCGCGCAAAGGCCCGGGCTCCGGCGCCGTAGATCGCACGATCTCCGATGTGCCGTTGAAGACCGTTTATGGTCCGGAAGACGTGGCGCATCTCGACTTAGCTCGCGATCTGTCGTGGCCAGGCTCGTATCCGTACACGCGTGGCATCCATCCCAACGGATATCGCGATCGCTTGTGGACGATGCGCCAGTTCGCCGGCTTCGGCAACGCCAAGCAGACGAACGAGCGGTATCACTTTTTGCTCTCGCAAGGCCAGCACGGCTTGTCCGTCGCCTTCGATATGCCGACCCTTATGGGTTACGACTCCGACGCGCCCCAAGCGCGCGGTGAAGTGGGCAAGTGCGGCGTCGCGATCGACACGCTGCATGACATGGAAGTGCTCTTCGACGGCATCGACATGGGCGACATCACTACGTCGATGACGATCAACGGCCCGGCGGCCATCGCCGTTGCGCAATACATTGCCGCGGCCGAGAAAAAGGGCATTCCGCGCGCGAAGCTCGGCGGCACGATTCAAGCCGACATTCTCAAAGAGTACATCGCGCAGAAAGAGTGGATCTTCCCGCCCCGTCCCCACATGCGCGTGATCGTCGACATGATCGAGTTCTGCACGGCCGAAATGCCGAAGTGGAACACCATCTCTATTTCGGGCTATCACATTCGCGAAGCGGGATCTACGGCTGCCCAGGAATTGGCGTTTACGCTGGCCGACGGCTTTGCGTACGTCGAAGCGGCTATGGCGCGCGGACTGGACGTTGACTCTTTTGCGCCGCGTCTATCGTACTTCTTCAATTCGCACATCGATTTCTTCGAAGAGATCGCCAAGTTCCGCGCTGCGCGCCGTATCTACGCGCGCCATATGCGCGAGAAGTACGGCGCGAAGAACCCGAAATCGTGGCAGCTGCGCTTCCACACGCAGACGGCCGGCTGCAGCGCAACTGCGCAACAGCCCGAGAATAACATCGTGCGCGTTGCGTACGAAGCGATGGCGGCGGTGCTCGGTGGCACGCAGTCACTGCACACCAACTCGATGGACGAAGTCCTGGCCCTGCCGACCGAAAAATCGGTAGAGATCGCGCTGCGCACGCAGCAAGTCCTGGCGTATGAAACGAACGTCACGAACGTTGTCGACCCGCTCGGCGGTTCGTACTTCATCGAAGCGCTCACGGACGAAATGGAGCGCCAAGCCGAAGCGTACTTCGCGCAGATCGAAGAGTACGGCGGCGTGGTCGAAGCGATCGAAGCCGGCTTCTTCCAAAAAGAGATCGCCGAGGCGAGCTATCGTTATCAGCGTTCGATCGAGTCGAAAGATCGCGTAATCGTCGGCGTCAACGCCTTCCAGCGTCCCGCTGACGACTCGGAAATCGATCTTCTGAAAATCACCGACGAAGTGGCGCAAGGACAGGCGCATTCGCTGCAGCAGATCCGGTCATCGCGCGACGGGGCGCTGGTACAAGCCACGCTCGATCGCCTGCAAAAAGCATGCCGCGATCCGAAGGACAACCTGATGCCTCACCTCATCGATTGCGTCAATGCGTACTGCACCGAAGGCGAAATCGTCGAAACGATGGCATCGGTGTACGGCCGCTACACGGAGCGCTCGGTATTCTAATGCGCGTACGCAGCGAATTGGAACGGCACCGCGCGCGCCGTACCCTCGCCGAAGTAAAGCGCAAGTTCGAAGAAGCATTGCGCTTAAGTCAGGAACTCCAAGACAAAGGACAATATGGCCAACCGACCACTGCGTATCATCGTCGCTAAAGCCGGCCTGGACGGCCACGATCGCGGAGCCAAAGTGATCGCGCGCGCATTGCGCGACGCCGGCATGGAAGTTATTTACACCGGGTTATTTCAAACGCCCGAGCAGATCGTGCAAACGGCGATTCAGGAAGATGCCGACGGCATCGGCCTTTCAATCCTTTCCGGCGCGCACATGACGCTTTTCCCGCTCGTGCTCGAGCAACTGAAAGCGCAAGGGGCCGAAGACGTCGTGTTTTTCGGCGGTGGAACCATTCCACCCGAAGATGCAACGGAATTGAAGAGCAAAGGTGTCAAGGCGATCTTTACGCCGGGTGCGCCGTTGCAAGAGATCATCGATTTCGTTGAAGCCGAATGCGGCAAACGCCGCCAGCTGGTCGGCTAGACCCTGACCAAAGCCGAAGGAATATTTTGAAGGTTCGGACTCGCATCGCTCCGTCTCCGACGGGCGATCCGCACGTCGGCACGGCGTATGTCGCGCTGGTGAATTACTGCTTCGCCAAACATCACGGCGGCGATTTTCTGCTCCGTATCGAGGATACGGATCAGATTCGCAGCACTCCCGAAAGCGAAGCAGCGATCCTCGATTCACTGCATTGGTGCGGGTTGTCGTGGGATGAAGGCCCCGACATTGGCGGCCCGCACGGGCCGTACCGTCAGAGCGAACGCTCCGATATCTACAAAGAATACGTTCAGCAACTTATCGACGCGGGTCACGCGTTCAAGTGTTTCTGCACGCCGGCGCGCTTGGAAGACATGCGCGTGGCGCAGCGCGCAGCCGGCCTGCCGCCGCGCTACGACGGCCTCTGTCTGACGTATTCTCCCGAAGAGATCGTGCGCCGGGAAACGGCGGGTGAGCCGCACGTGGTTCGCATGCGGGTGCCGAGCGACGGAATCTGCATCGTCGAGGACCTTCGTCGCGGCAAGATCGAGATCGAGTGGAAGACCGTCGACATGCAAGTCTTGATGAAGTCCGACGGCCTGCCCACGTACCATCTAGCCAACGTCGTCGACGATCACTTGATGGAAATCACCCACGTAATCCGCGGTGAAGAGTGGGTTTCGAGCGCTCCCAAGCATCTGCTGTTGTATCAGTACTTCGGTTGGGAACCACCGAAGCTCATGCACTTGCCGCTGCTGCGCAATCCTGATAAGTCGAAACTTTCGAAACGGAAGAACCCGACCGGCATTCTGTTTTACAAGGCGATGGGATATCTGCCCGAAGCGCTCATGAACTTCCTCGGCCTGCTTTCGAACGCCGTGCACGAAGGTCAAGACGAGCTGATGTCGCTTCAGGAAATGGTCGGCCGCTTCCAGCTGGACCACGTTCCGCTCGGCGGTCCGGTTTTCGACGTTGCAAAGTTGGATTGGCTCAACGGACAGCGCCTTCGGCGGCATGCGCCTTCGCAGTTCAGCGAAATCTACGCTGATTGGGCCTTCGGCGTTGGCGCTTCGGCCGCGCAGATTCCCGCGAAACAGCAACGGATTCTCGGCCTCGCGCAGGGACGCGTCGAACGGTTGAGTGACGTAGCGCCTCTAGTATCGTTTCTCTATTCCGGACGTCTGACTCTCAACGCCGGCGATTTGCTTCACGCAAAAATCGACTCGGTGACCGCCCGCAAGGCGCTCGCGCTCGCGCAATGGCGTTTGGATGAGCTCACCACTTACGACATGACGGGCATTGAAGGCGTGCTTAAGGGTATTGCAGTCGATCTCGGTGCCAAGTTCCGCGACCTTTCGCGCCTTTATTACGTCGCAATCTCGGGAAGCCCGACATCGATTCCGCTCTTCGACTCCATGGAATTGCTTGGTCGTGAGATCGTTCGCGAACGTTTCCGCTACGCGCTCGGTTTGCTCGGCGCGCCCAGCAAAAAAGAACAAGATGAATGGAAAAAGCTGGCGGCTCCGCTTCAGGAGAGTGCGGTATGATGGTGCGCGCGATCGTTTTAGCCGCCGGCAAAGGCACGCGCATGAAGAGCGCAACGCCGAAGGTCTTGCACGAGCTTTGCGGGCGCCCAATGCTGTGGTACACGGTTAACGCGCTTCGCCGTGCCGGCATCCACGACGTTCTCGTCGTCACCAATGAAGAGCTGGAAACCCGTATCGGCGATTTCGGCGTGCGAAGCATCGTCCAACCGGAGCAACTCGGCACGGGCCATGCGGTGAAGGTTGCGCTCGAGGCGCTGGAAACGAATGACGGGGGACGAATCGTCGTAGCTTACGGCGACATGCCGCTGGTTACCGACGAAATTTTCAGCAGCATGATTCACTCCCTGGAATCGCATGGCGGCCGCGCCGCGATGTCCCTCGTAACGGTGAAGATGCCGCTGCCTTCTAACTTCGGCAGGATCGTCCGCAACGGCGAAGGCGTCGAACGCATCGTCGAAGTCCGCGACGCTTCGGCCCAAGAGCTTGACATCGACGAAATGAACGCGGGAATATATGCGTTTGACGAAAGCGAACTGCGTGACGCCGTTGCGCAGTTGAAGAACGACAACGCGCAGCAAGAGTACTATCTCACCGATACGGTGGAGCACTTCGTGCAGCGCGGCAAGGCCGTTCGCCCGGTGCTTGCCGACGAGCATCTGGACGTGCTCGGCATCAACGACCGGGTCGAATTGGCGAAGGCGCGCAAAGAGATGAACGCGCGGATCTGCGCCCAGCACATGCGCGACGGCGTCACGATCGTCGATCCGGACACGACCTACCTTGAACCGGAACTGAACATCGGCCGCGATACGCTCATTTATCCGAACACCACAATTTCGCGCTTGAGCGAGATCGGTAGCCACTCGGTTATCGGTCCGAACGTTCGCGTTTCAGGCTCGAAGATCGGCGACAACGTCACCATTCGTGAAAGCGTCGTCACCGACAGCGAAATCGGCAGCGAAGTCTCAATCGGTCCGTTCGCGCACCTGCGGGGCGGCGTCTTCCTTGGCGACCAGGTGCACATTGGCAATTTCGTCGAGATCAAGAAGTCGACGCTCGAAGCCGGCGTGAAAGCGGGCCACCTTAGCTATCTCGGCGACGCGACGATCGGCGAGGGAACGAACATCGGCGCCGGCACGATCACGTGTAACTACGACGGCGTACGCAAGAACCAGACCACGATCGGCAAGAACGCTTTCATCGGCTCAAACTCTTCGCTCGTCGCCCCTGTCAATATCGGGGATAACGCTCTCACCGGCGCCGGCGCCGTCGTCATCCGCGACGTCGCCGCCAACGACCGCGTCGTCGGCAACCCGGCCAAGGCGCTCACAAAAAAAACCACCGCCCCGTCATCTTGAGGTTGCCTCACCCCTAGTCATCCTGAGCTCGCCGGCGTCCTCCGACAGAGCTGTAAAATGACCGGTGAGTACTAGAGCGAGAAGCGCAAGCCCAAGAAGCCGGCGGTGGCGCTGTTGGTGCCGGTGGTTTGGTAACCGCGGAGTTCCAGAGACGTGAGCGGGGCGACGGCGTGGTCGAAGAAGACGGTGAACGTGCCGTTCGAACGCGAGCCGCCGAACTGGCCGATGCCGTAGCCGGCGCCGATAGCGTTGCCGGCCGCCGCGAAACGGCCTTCGAGCGTAACGGCATAACCGCCGCCGCGCGCGAGGGGCGCGAAGCCCGTGAGATCGATCGAGGCGGGAACTACGGGCACTGCTTTACCGGTGCTTAGAAAGACGGCCGCGCCGCTCGTGGATTGGCCGTTGCCGCTGCCGGCGAAAACGCCGCCTCCGGCCGAAATGTCCGCGAGCGCGGGTGCCGTTGCAAGCGCAGCGCACGCAAGCGCAGCGACGAAGGTAGAAGAAACGCGAGAGAAGTTCATATCCCGCACTCTATACCCGCCAACGCTTAGGATGCTATGAGATTGGCCGCAATGCGCTTGAGCGAATCGAGCGTGAAGGTGAGATCTTCATCGCGCGTCCGCTGATTGACGATGCAGGCGCGAATCGCGCGGTGTCCGGAAACGGTCGTTGAGGAGACGACCGCGTCGCCGCTCTCTTGCAATCTAATCACCAGTTCATCATTGAAGCGGTCGAGCGCGGATTCGTCGGTAACCGGCGCACGGTAGCGGAAGCACACAACGTTCAGCTGAACCGGCGCCAGCAGTTCCAAATCGGCGTCCCCGTCGATCAAGTCGCCGAGCAGCCGCGCTTGGCGAACGTTCTCTTCCATTGCTTCGCCGATGGCGCGCGCACCTAGCTGCTTGATCGTAAACCACACTTTCAACGCGCGAAAACCACGTGAAAGATCGATCGTGAAGTCGGTGAACCACGGTTGCGCGCTCGCGAGGCCGCGCGGCATGCGCGTTAGATACGAAGGCGTCGACGCAAACGTCGAACGATGGAGTTCTCCGTCACGAACCAGCAGGCATCCCGCATCGTACGGTGCCTGCAGCCACTTGTGAAAATCGAAAGCAATGGAATGAGCGCGTTCGATGCCTTTGAATCGTGGCGCGAGATTCGGCGAAAGCATCGCGGTTGCTCCGAAAGCGCCGTCGATATGAAACCACAGCGCTTCGCGTTGCGCAAGTTCCGCAAGGTCTTCGAGCGGATCGACGGCGCCCACGTCCACGGTACCCGCGTTTCCGACGATCATGAACGGCTGGTGCCCGGCGGCGCGATCTTCGGCGATCGCACGCGAAACCCGCGCGGGATCGATACGGTGCAACGAATCCGTTGGAAGCACGCGCAATGAAGCGCTGCCCAGACCGGCGACCTCAAATGCCCTGCGCACGCACCCATGCGTTGCCGTCGAAGCGTACGCCATCAACCGGCCCTTGGAGAGATCGATGCCGTGTTCGCGCACCTGCGGGCCAAGCTCGCGCGTGCGCGCGACCAAGACCGCAATGAGATTCGCTTCGGATGTTCCGGTAGTTAAAACGCCGCTCGCGTCGTACGGAAACCCAAAGAGCTCGAGAAACCAACGTACCACTGCGCGTTCAACATAAACGGCGCCGTGATTGCGGCCGCCGACGTTCGCGTTCATGGTTGCTGCGAGCATTTCGGCCAGGACGCCGGTCGGCGTTCCGGTTCCCTGCACCCAACCGAAGAATCGCGGGTGAATGTTGCCGCTGTGATACGGAAAAATCGTATTGGAAAACTCGTCGTACACGTCGGCAAGCGCCGTCGCATCTTGCGGCAGCGGTTCGTTCAGCCTCGCGATCGCTTCGCCGGGCATCTCTTCCCACGCCGGCCGTTCGCCGACATTCTGAAGGTAGTCGAGCGCATCATCGAGCGCGGCGTGGCTCAAATCTCGAAACGCCGCCCAATCTTTGGGGTCGAGCACGGTATGTTTTCTGCCTTGACTTGCACGTCCGGAAACCCCGCGCGCAGGGCACTTCTCCGGAATAGAGCGATGTCTGGCGTATTGATTCTTTTATTCGGCCTACCCTTCGGGTTGTTACTCACGGCCGGCTGGCGCGCGAAGCGGCGTCACGCGAATCGAAAGCGTGGCCGGCCTGGCACGCAACACCATGAAGATTTTTTGCTCAAAGCGGTGCGTTCGCTCGTCGATGCTTCCCGCGTTTCCAGCGGAGCGGTGATCGAAACGCTCGATGAAACGATTCGCCGGCGCGATCCGCAGATCGATGCATTTCTCGCATTTGCGCCTGCGGGCGACGAGCTTGCATGCGTTTATGCAAGCGGCCAACGCGTGGAGCATTTCCAACGGGCGCGGCTGCGGCGCGATTCAAACGATTCGTTGCCGGCGCGGGCCGCCTTGGCCGGGCATCGCGAATCGGGAAGGGACGGCGTCGTTCTTCCGACCGACCGAGGCGGATTGGCGGTTCCCATGCACGACGGAACGAATCTGCGCGCCGTGATTTATGTCTCTTCCGCGCGCTGCGCTATTGCCGAAGAAGACGCGATCGTCCGCACCATCGAACACGCGACGTCGCCGTACGCGCTAGCGTTGGAACGGGAAGCCGACAAAGCAGATGCAACTTACGATGGATTAACCGGATTGCTCACGCCTCGCGCGTTTCGCAACCGGCTCGCGGAAGAACTCAATCGCGCCCGCTTGAGCCAGCATAAGACCTTTACGTTGTGGTTCATCGACACCGATCGTTTCAAGACCGTGAACGACGAGTACGGGCACGCGGCGGGGGATACGGTCCTCCAAGCCATGGCCGGCCTCATTCGCGCGCACACCGTTGCGGAAGTGGACCTCGTCGGACGCAACGGCGGCGATGAGTTCTGTGCGTTGATCTCCGACGCGCAAAAGACGCTGGCGATCGAGCGCGCCCAGGCCCTGTGCGATGACGTCCGGCGTCATAAGTTCACCGTACCGGCGGGCGTCACGGCAAGTATCGGCGTCGCAACGTTTCCCTATGACGCGCGCTCGGCGAGCGAGCTATTGGAGGTCGCCGACGCGGCAATGTATCACAGCAAGCGCACGGGAAGGGACCGCGTCTCATTCGCTGTTAACGGAACGACGTTTTCCATCTATCGTTAGGGAAGCTATGGGAGGCCGGCGGCGAAAAGCTGGCACATGACGGTCTTACGCCGCCTATTGCTCGTCGTGGTATTGGTGCTGCTTGGCGGCGGCGCGCTTGTTCCCGTTTGCGCGCGGGCCGACATTGCGCGCCCGAATGGGCTCGACCGGCGCGTTAATAGCCTCCAGGCGGCGCAGCTCGAGCATCAACCGGCAATCGAACTGGTGGATCCCGATAGGCAAATAGCGGCGCAGCGTCTCGCGCGCTGGATGTTGCCGGGTTGGTTTGCGTCGATCGTCCTTCAAGTGCTCGTGCTTGCCTATTTTTGGCAATCGGGCGCCGCGGCGAAACTCCGCGACCGCCTACGGAACGGCCTCAGAAACGAAATCTACGTCCGGTTTCTCTTCGGCGCGGCCCTCGTGTTCATAGCGCGCTTAGCTGCACTGATTCCCGCCTTTTACGTATTCCGCGTCGGCCGCGTGATGGGCATTTCCAGCGTGCTCATTCGCAGCTGGTCGATTACGTGGCTGTTGAATACGTTGCTCGCGATGGTGATTGCGGGCGTCGTGGTCGCCTTTGTCTTATGGCTCGTCGACCGCACGCACCAATGGTACATCTACACGATGCTTGCGATCGTCGCCGGAAGCTTTCTCGTGTCATACGTCGAGCCGTATTTCGGTTCGCCGTCTCTACGCGAACAAAAGCCCTTGCCCGCCTCGTTTTCCGCGGCTTTCGAGCCGTTGCGCACCGCGGCGCATCAAACGGCGCCGATCGTCATCGACCGCCGTTCCGATGGATCGCAAACCGGCGCGATCGTTGAAGGCCTTGGACCGACTCGCCGGATCGTTCTGACGCAAGGCGTCGTGGCTAGCGCAACGCTCGGCGAACTGCGCTTCATCGTTGCGCACGAATTGGGCGAGGTGGCGGCAAACGATCCGATGCGCGTCGCGGCATATAACGCGCTGCTTGTGATCTTCGGCATCGCGCTTGCGGTATTTATCGCGGATAGAATCGGGTTCAGACGCGACGACGATCCTATCGCGCGCCTGGCGCTCGTTGCGGCGTTGCTGGGCTGCGTCTACATTCTCGTTGCACCCATCGACAACGCGATTTTGCGCAAGATGACGTGGAACGCCGATCGCTATGCGATCGCCTTAACGGCCGATCCGGATTCGGCGATACGCGCGGTCGTGCGGTCAACCGATCAACACCTGGATGAAACGTGCCCGGGGATGGCGTCGCGGTGGTTTCTCTCGTCGATTCCGCCTGCCGGCGACCGAATCGCTGCGCTCAATCACGTTCCGAGCGGCTGTCCGTAACGCACGAACTCAAGCCGCAAACACGAGTCCGCCGACGACTTGCGTTCCGAGATGCTGCGTGGTGAGCAGCTCGACGATCGTTGCATGCGCCACGCGTCCGTCCACAATTTGCGCGGCGGGAATTCCCCCGCGAACGCCAAGCGCCGCCGCACGAATTGCGAGACGCAGATCGAATGGGATACGCTCGTCGTCCGCCAATGCGAGCGCTTCCGACGGCGTTAGTTCGTTGATTACGGCGTTGGTTTCGGGATCTGGAACGCCCCCTGCGCGATGAAAAAAGATCGCTCGCGCGGCTTCGCAAGCCTTTGCAATCGCCGCCGCAACGTCGTCGGCGGCGACGTTGGCATCGCGATCGGCAAAGATGGCGAACGCCGTCGGTGAAACGACCGGAATGTAGCCGGCCGCGGTCAGCGTGTCGAGAATGCCCCGCTGCACGCGGCCGATGCCGTTTGGCGTGTGTGGAAGAAGCGCAGCGTCCGAGCCGCTTAGGGCGACGGCGACGTTGGTGCTGCGGTTGATGGCACGGACGATGGCACGTGCGGCTTGCGGATCGGGCGCAACCACAATTGGGTGCACTTCGCGCTCGGCCATCACGTAAAGATCGTCTACAAGCGTGGCGCTTGCGTCGTGGGCTGTAGCGTCGTCAACGCGGACGACGAAGGTTTTGCCGGTGAATCCTTGCGAGGCAGCTCACCTCCTTATTTGTACTATCGGATGTACCCAGCTCAGAGTTTCCAATTATTAACGTATTGCATGGCGCGTTCCATTCCATGTTCGCGCCACAGATCGGCGCCTTCTGCGGCCGCGGCGACGACGTCCGGGAGCGCCTTCGTCTCTTCGGCGCTGAAGGGGCTCAGAACGTGGTCGATGGTGTCGAACTGCGGCCGCCCCACGCCTACGCGCAGGCGCGGGAAACGATCGCCGACGGTGGCGATAATCGAACGCAGGCCGTTGTGGCCCCCGTGTCCGCCGAACGGGCGCATGCGAAGCGCCCCGAACGGCAAATCCATCTCATCGACGATCACGAGGATCTCTTCGGGAGGCGTCCGGTACCAGGATGAAATGAGCCGCACCGGGGTTCCGCTGAGGTTCATGTACGACGTGGGCTGCACGAGCACGACCCGGCGCGACGAGTCAAAAGCTTGCCGTGCGCTGTCCTTGTTCTTCCATGACGAGATCCCGTAGCGCTGTGCCAAGTGGTCGACAACCATGAACCCGGCATTGTGCCGGGTTCTTTCGTACTCTTTGCCGGGATTGCCCAATCCAACGATCAGGCATGGAGCGGGGCTGGCTATTCTGTGCCCTCCGGCTTCCCGATGAGTTCGGGTTGCGTTTCTTCGGCCGGGGCGCCGGTTTCGGCTTCCTCGAGCAGGCGCGCCGTCTTCGACGCATCGACCGAGACGATAATCGTATCGGCAGCGGTCAGCAGCTTGAAGTGCTTGGGAAGGGTAATGTCGCCGGCGCTCGCGTGTTGATGGATGCCCAGATCTGCGACGTCGATTTCCACCTGCGCCGGCAGTTCGTCGACCGGTCCTTCGACTTCGACTTCATGCAGCAGCACTTCCATGACGCCGCCGAAATCACGCACGCCCCGCGGCGTGCCGATGGTCGCGACGGGAACCTTTGCGTGCACCGCTTCGTGCGCCGACACGCGTTGCAGATCGACGTGTTCGATGCGGTGCGTCACCGGATGGCGCTGAATCTCTCGAACCATCGCCGTGTCGGATTTCTTGCCGTTCATGCTCAGCGTGAGCACGCCGAGCGCGTTGCCGTGTTGGAGCATATCGGTGAAGGTGCGCGCATCAAAGGCTAGGTGAATCGGCGCCGTGCCGTGTCCGTACAGAACGCCCGGAATCTTGCCGTCGGCGCGCAAACGGTGCGCGCTGCTGGTGCCGGTGCGTTCCCGGCGTTCGATTGTAAGTACCTGTTCTTTGCTGGCCATTCCTGAACGCTAACCTCCGAGATCGAGAGGACTAGACGGCCGCCGGTTCCGGAGCGGGAACCGGTTCGCTAGGGCGCGGCCCGTCCTCACTGTTGAAGAGCTCCGATACAGAACGATTCGTCGTGATCCGCATGATCGTTTCGGCGAACGTTTGAGCGATGGAGAGTTGCACGAATTTCGGATGTTTATCCACATCCGGCAGCGGGATCGTGTTGGTTACAATCACGCGCTCGATTTCCGATTGCTCGAGCACCTCGATCGCTTCACCAGCGAAGATACCATGAGTCGCGACCGTATAAACCTGCGTGGCGCCGCGCGCCTTGATCGCTTCGGCCGCTTTCGCCAGCGTGCCGCCCGTAGAAATCATGTCGTCGACGATGACGGCGATCTTCCCCTTGACGTCTCCGACGATATCGGTCACTTCGGAAACGTCGGGCTCCGGGCGCCGCTTGAAAACGATGGCGAGCGAGCTATTCAGGCGCTTCGCGAAGAGTTCGGCGCGATGCACGCCGCCGGCATCGGGTGAAACCACCACAACGCGCTGGTCGCACAAGCCCTCTTTCTTCAAATAATTGCACAGCGTGGGCAGCGCCATCAGATTGTCGACCGGCTGATCGAAGAAGCCCTGAATTTGGGCGGCATGCAGATCCATCGTCACGATGCGCTTGGCGCCGGAGATCTTCAGCATGTTCGCGAGAACCTTGGCGGAGATCGGCTCGCGACCTTTGGTCTTCTTGTCCTGCTTCGCGTAGCCGTAGTACGGCATTACGGCGGTAATGCGCGCTGCCGACGCGCGACGCAAGGCGTCGATCATCAGCAGCAGCTCCATTACGGCATCGTTCACGCCGTTGCCGTTGGGCGCTTTGCAGATCGATTGCACCACGAAGACTTCGGAGCCGCGCACGTTCTCTTGGATCTCGATGCGGGTCTCTTCGTTTTTGAACTTGGAAACCAACGCCTTGCCGACGTGCAGCTTCAGGCGCTTGGCGATTTCTTCGGCCAAAGCCGGGTTCGAACTGCCGCTAAAGACCAGGGGGTTGTGGCTCAACGGGAAGTTTCTCCGTAGTGTGCGAGGGGACGCTGTGAGGTTCGCCCATTCCGCGCGGAAACACCTTGAATGCAGGCAGCCGTCAGGGCGTCGGAGTGCTACAAAAGCGGCTGCGGGCGCCCGGGCCGAAACCGAGTGGCCGCGCACTGTGTCGAAGTACCGCACCATGCCGAAGTTCGAACTCGTTTCTCCGTACAAGCTCGCCGGCGACCAGCCCCGCGCTACCGACGCCCTGGCCCAGGGCGTTCTGCGCGGTGACCGCGCTCAGACGTTGCTCGGCGTAACGGGCAGTGGCAAAACCATGGCAATGGCGCGGGTTATTGAGCTCGTCCAGAAGCCTACGCTCGTGCTTTGCCACAACAAGACGCTTGCCGCTCAGCTGTGTGCCGAGTTCCGCGAGTTCTTCCCGAACAATGCCGTCGAGTATTTCGTCTCGTACTTCGACTACTATCAGCCCGAAGCGTACGTACCTTCCACCGACACGTACATCGAAAAGGACAGCTCGATCAACGACGAGATCGAACGCTTGCGTCATTCGACTACGCAGTCGTTGCTCACCCGGCCCGATACGCTGATCGTGGCTTCGGTGTCGTGCATCTACGGCTTAGGCTCGCCTTCGGACTACATGGAGATGTCGGCTCGCATCAAAGTCGGCGAGGAATATAACCGCGACGCGTTCTTGCGCAAGCTCGTGGACATGCAGTACCGCCGCAACGACCTCAACCTTGTGCGCGGCACCTTCCGCGTGCGCGGCGACGTGCTCGAATTCGTGGGCGTCGACGAAGAGCTGGTGCACCGCATCGAATTTTTCGGTGACGAGATCGACGCCATCAATGTCGTCAACCTCATGACGGGCGAGTACGTCGAGAGCAAGGACGAGCTGTTGATCTTTCCGGCAAAACATTTCATCACGCCGGACGAGAAGCTGCGCCGCGCGATCATCTCGATCGAAGACGAGGTCGAAGAGCGCTTGAAGTACTTCCGCTCGCTTGGAAAATTGCTCGAAGCCCAGCGTATCGAAATGCGCACGCGCTACGACCTGGACATGCTGCGCGAAGTGGGCTACTGCAACGGCATCGAAAATTATTCGCGTCACCTCACAGGCCGCGAGCCGGGTTCAACGCCGTGGTGTTTGCTCGACTTCTTCCCGAAAGACGTGCTGTATTTCGTCGACGAGTCGCACGTCACGCTGCCGCAGGTACACGGGATGTACGCGGGCGACCGCTCGCGCAAGCAAACGCTCGTGGAACATGGATTCCGCCTTCCGAGCGCACTCGACAACCGTCCGCTCACCTACGACGAGTGGGAAGAGCATGTCAACCAGATCATCTACGTGTCGGCGACGCCAAGCACGTACGAAGTGGGACGCAGTTCGCAGACGGTGGAGATGATTATCCGTCCGACGGGACTCGTCGATCCGGAAGTCGAGGTGCGTCCGACGCGCAATCAGGTCGACGATCTGATGGAAGAGATTCGCCAGCGCGTCGTTCGCAAAGAGCGCGTTTTGGTAACGACCCTTACGAAGAAGATGGCGGAAGACCTCACGGACTTCTTGCTGGAGAACGGCATGAAGGTGCGTTACCTTCACAGCGAAGTCGACACGCTGGAACGCGTCGCCATTCTGCGCGACCTTCGCCTGGGGGTCTTCGACGTGCTCGTCGGGATCAACTTATTGCGCGAAGGCCTCGACTTGCCGGAAGTCTCGCTCGTCGGCATCCTGGACGCTGATAAAGAAGGCTACCTCCGCAGCGCAACCTCCCTGATTCAAACGATCGGCCGCGCGGCGCGCAACGTCGAGGGCAAGGTCGTAATGTATGCCGACGTGGTCACCGAATCAATGGCGCGCGCGCTCGGCGAAACGAAACGCCGCCGGGAACGTCAGATGGCGCACAACCTGGAGCACGGGATCGAGCCGAAGACGATCCGCAAAGAGATTCACGACATTCTCAGCATGCTGGGCGCGGATGCGGGAACGACCGAGAAGATCAAGCTCGAGAAAATTCCGCGTGACGTGGCCATGAAGATGGCCGCCGATCTCGAGAAGAAAATGCGCGAATTCGCCGCGAACCTCGAGTTCGAAAAGGCTGCCGCGCTTCGCGACGAGCTCGTGGAAATTCGCAAGCAAATCGGCGGCAATGAATCGCTGCTCTTCCAAGGCAAGGCGCCGAAGATCTTCGATTCGGCCTTGAAAGAGCTCGTCGGCCCATAAGGAGAAGCACATGAGCCGTCTTCTGACGAGTCTGGTGTTCGCGCTGGCGGCAATGGAGACAATGGCCCTGGGCGCCCCCGTGCCGTCCAGTGCGCCGTCCCCAAACGCGGCCATGATGGAAAGAGCGAAAGGCTTCTTCCATCGTATCGTCACAGGCGACATCGATCGCTCCGAGCTGACGCCGCAAATGAACGATGCGCTCACCAACGAGATGATCAAGCAGGTTGCCGCGCAAGTCGCGCCGCTCGGCGAGCCGACGTCCTTCCAACAGATTCAAAGCGGAAGACAGGGCGGTTCGGAGTACTACGTCTATGTGGTGACGTTTCCGTCCGGTGACCGTTGGAATTACCTCTTCGTCTACGACCCGGTTGCCAAAAAGGTCAGCGGTTTGAAGATCTCGCCGGCGCCGTAGTCATGCGGGTGAAGCTGCGAGAAATCGCCCGCACGGAAGCGCTGGTGACGCTTCAGGCCGCGCTCCCGCCCGCGTCCGCAACGCAGGAATTGCATTACCGCACGCGCGTAGGCGCAATCGCTTCGATCGACGGCAGAACCGCGGGCGCGTTCGACCGCGAACACTCATCGATCGTCGTGCCCGCCTCATCCGCGGAACGCGTGCTGGAGCTAAGCGTCGAACGCCACGGACTTCCCACGAACGGCTTGCCGCCCGGCGACGACATTCGCTGGCGTTGGATGGTGGCGCGTTCCCATCCGGAACCGCGAGCCTACGTCGACGTCCGCGATGCCGCAGATGGCGCGGTTGAGAGGCAGAAATCTTCCGGCGGCGCAATTCCGCTGTGGGGACACTCGCATCTCGACGTTGCGTGGCTCTGGACCTACGAGCAAACCAAACGAAAAGCGGTACGAACGTTCGCCAATGCGTTGGCTCTGCTGGAGCGCGATCCGTCTTTCATCTTCATTCAAAGCCAGCCCCAGCTCTATGCGTTCGTAGCCGAAGAAGATCCGGAGCTTTTTGCACGCGTGCGCGACGCCGTACGCGGGGAGCGCTTCGACGCCGGCGTTGCCGCTATGTGGGTCGAGCCGGATTGTAATTTGCCGTCCGGCGAATCGCTGCTCCGTCAAATGCTGTACGCGCACCATTTTTGCATGGCCGAGTTCGGAATCGAGCCGAAACTTGCATGGCTTCCGGACAGTTTCGGCTTTACGCGCACGCTGCCGACGTTGCTCGCGCATGCCGCTATCCCGTATTTTGGGACGACGAAGCTTCAGTGGAATGAGACGACGCGCTTCCCATACCCGCAATTCCGGTGGCGTGGTCCCGACGGAAGCGAAGTGCTCGGGGCGCTAATTGCCTCGTACGACGGCGGCCCGGATGCCCGTCGCGCGGCAATTGCGCGCGAACGGCGCGAACCAATGGTGGTCGGGTACGGCGACGGCGGCGGCGGCCCGACGGAAGCGCATTTACGCGAAGCAGCCAAAATTGGTGAGTGGCAACATCCGTACCACTTTTTCGAAGCGTTGGATCGTCGTCGCGAATCGCTGCCCGTGCATGAAGATGAGTTGTATCTCGAATACCATCGCGGCGTCTACACCACCCATCACGACGTGAAGGCCGCAAATGCGGCGCTCGAACGCGCTTTGAGTGCCGCCGAAGAACACGTTGCGTGGTGCGCCGCCGTTCATGCGCCGCGAGAGACCATTGCACGGCTTCGCGAAGGGCTCGACGCCGTTTGGCGCGTCGTTTTGCGCAATCAATTCCACGACGTACTGCCCGGAACGTCGATTCGTTCCGTCTATGAAGACGTTGTTTCCGAATACGAGGATGCGAGTGAGCTCACGCGCGGCATCGCGACCGCCGCACGAGGCATTTTGCCCCGCGCGCCGCGCCACGAACGGGGGCTTGAAAGGAGCGAGCCGGTACGCGACGGTGACGAGTGGCTTTTTGACAACGGATTACTACGCGCGCGCGTTACCCGGTCCGGAACCATTACGGAACTTTCGGCGACGGGCGCGCCTAACGTTGCAGCTCAGGTGAATCTGCTTGCCGCATATCGCGACCGTCCGCGCAAATGGGAGGCGTGGAATGTGGACGCCGGTTACGAGCGGCATCGCGTTCGCATCGACATGCTGGAGGCGAACCAGATCGAAGGCGGCCTTGAGATCGGCGTAAAGGTCGGCGAATCACCTGGAACACTTCGATTGGCGTTGCATGCCGGCGAGCCGTTTTTGCGAGTCGATTTAGCCCTGGATTGGCACGAGCGCGAAACTCTTTTGCGCGTCGAAAATTGGCTTACCATCGACTCGAGCATTGTCACGTACGGCGCGGCACACGGCACGATAGAGCGCAGTGCGCGAAACGAAACGCCGGAAGAACGGGCGAAGTTCGAAGTTCCGGGCCAGAGATTTGCGGCCGCTGCGGACGCGGCGCGCGGTCTGGCCGTGTTCGCGCTCGACACGTACGGCTGGAGCGCCCGCGCATTGCCGAAAGGCGGCTTGCATCTCGGTCATTCGCTGCTTCGTGGAACGTCGTGGCCGGATCCGCAAGCGGATCGCGGGGTGATGCATCTTTCTTGGGCGTTCGTGCCTTTTTCCGGCGCAACAACCGGCGCGTTGGAACGTGCATGGGAGCAGTTCGCTCACGAGCGTCGCGTACGGCTTTTTACGACTTCCGACGATTCGCTGCTCGTCGTCGCATGCAAACCGGCGGCCGACGGCGACGGCGTTATCGTTCGCGTTCGAGAATGCGACGGCCAAGCGCGGCCGGTGCGCCTGCGCGCCGGCGGCCGCATGCGCGAGGCCCATGCGGTCGACGCGCTCGAGCGCCCGATTGTAGATGACGTAAAAATAGAAAACGAGGAGTTGCTTGCGACGATCCCGGGCTTCGGTCTTCGCAGTTTTCGGGTACGCTTCTAGCGATGCGGAGAATCGACGCCGTCCTTTTTGATTTGGACGACACCCTGCACGACGACACGGCGGCTTATCAAAGCGCGGCGGAAGAGGTGGCGCGCGAAGTCGCGGCCGAGCACGGGGTCGATGCGATCGCTCTCAAGACCGCATACGTCGCCGAAGCGGAGGGGTTTTGGCATCGCCTAACCGCCGATCAGCTTGACACGAAGCTCGCCGGCGTGCGCTCCCAGCTGTGGAACGCCGCACTACAGCGCGTAGGGCTTTCGGATGCCTTACTAGCGGAACGCAGTGCGAACAACTACAATGCATATCGAAAGAAACACCTTGAACTTTTCCCCGGTGCCCGAGACGTACTCCTAAATCTTCGCGCCCAAGGAAAGGTGCTCGGGCTTCTTACAAACGGTTTCTCGGAAACGCATCGCGAGAAGATCGCGCTACTGCAAATCGGCGAGCTGTTCGACGCGATTTTTATTGCAGACGAAGTCGGCATGTTGAAGCCGGATCCGTTGCTCTTCGCGCACGCGTGCACCGAAATGGGCGTGGCGCCAATGTACGGAGCGATGGTTGGCGACCGGTACGAACGCGACATCCGCGGAGCGCTTGACGCCGGCTTGTACACCGTTTGGTTAAACGTGCGCGACGAGACTCTCCCGGCGCAAGTGCCGCCGCCTCATGCGGTGTGCCGGTCCATCGCGGAGGTCCCCGAGTCGCTGCTCGAAGCGTGACGCTACCCGTCGCGAGCCGCTTAAAACCGGAAACGGAAGGGCGCTGGTTGAAAGTGCGCTTGGATGACGCAGTCGATTCGAGATTTCGAAAATACCTTCGCCCGTGCGTGGCAGCTGCTCACGAGCAACTGGGTCATCATTGTGCCCGGGTTGGTGCTCGGCATCATAGGCGGCATCATTTCGATGATCGTCTCGGTCGTCATTAATGGCTCTGTGCTCTCGGGCGGCGGCGGAACCGCCGATGTCAATACGGTCACGCAAGCCGTCGTCGCGGTCGCCCTCACGATTGTGTCGCTGCTCACGAGCATCGTGCAAATGGCGTACGTCACCGGCATGGCCGGGAGCGCCTGGGAGCACGGCCGAACGAATCTCCGCGACGGCTGGCTCGCTTTTTCACATCGCTCGATTCAAACGACCTTCGCGGTGGTGTTGCTCTTTGCGATCGGGCTTTGTGCCGCGGTTCTCGCTCCGATCACGTTTTTGTTGACGCTTTTTGCCTACATGGTGTTCTTCATCTATACCATGGCGTCGGTCATCATCGGCAATCGCGAAGCGGTCGCCGGAATCGCCGAGTCGTGCCGGCTGACGGTGTCGAATTTCTGGCCGACGCTCGGCGTGGTAGCGCTCATTGCATTGATTGCCATCGGCGGCGGGATTGCGGGGTCGCTAATCGGGCGCCTGGCGCCCCTAGCCGGGGGCTTGGTGGCGGGAGTCCTTCAGCAAATCATCGTAGCGTACGCGTCCCTCGTGGTCGCCGGCGAGTACCTAAAGCTTTCCAAGCAGCCAGAGGCTTAATCACGCATCCCGATCCCGCTTCGCGGGGTTCTAGGTAGTTCATGGCAACCGGTCTCGATTCCATCGTCATTAAGGGCGCGCGCGAGCACAACCTTAAGAATGTCGATCTAACGCTTCCGCGAAACCAGCTCATCGTCGTAACCGGCCTTTCCGGCTCGGGAAAATCGTCGCTGGCTTTCGATACGATTTACGCAGAAGGCCAACGGCGCTACGTTGAGTCGCTCTCTTCGTACGCGCGTCAGTTCCTAGGGCAGATGGAGAAGCCCGATGTGGATTACATCGAGGGTCTCTCGCCCGCAATTTCGATCGATCAGAAATCGACGTCGCGCAATCCGCGTTCGACCGTCGGCACGGTCACCGAGATTTACGACTACCTGCGGTTGCTTTTCGCGCGCATCGGTACGCCGCATTGCTATAGCTGCAACCGTGAGATTAGCTCGCAATCCAGCGAACAAATTGTCGACTCGATCATGGAACTGCCCGAAGGCACGCGCATTCAATTGCTCGCGCCGCTGGTGCGGGGACGTAAAGGCGAATACACCAAGCTCTTCGAGGAAATTGGCAAAGAGGGCTTTGCGCGCGTTCGCGTGGACGGCGAGACGAAAGAGCTGCGAGAGAAGATCGTTCTCGACAAGAAGCGCAAACACACGATTGAAGTGATCGTCGATCGTCTCGTGATGAAGGCGGACATTCGCAAGCGTCTCACCGATTCGGTTGAAACGACGTTGAAGCTCTCGACAGGCATCGTAACAGTGCTTGCCGAGGAGAGCAAAGGGCAGCCGCGTGAACTAACCTTTAGCGAAGCTTTTGCATGCGTATATTGCGGCATTTCGTTCGAAGAATTGGCGCCGCGCCTGTTTTCATTCAACTCACCGTACGGCGCGTGCCCGGTGTGCAGCGGTCTAGGCGAGAAGATCGAAATCGATCCGTGGAAGGTCATTCCGGATCGTTCGAAATCGTTGGCGGACGGCGCTATTGTGCCGTGGACCAAGAACCTGGGTTCGGGCCGGTTTCCGTCGATGAATCCGTACTACATGCAGCAGCTCGAGCGCGTGCTACGCAAGCATCGCGTGAAGATGACGACGCCGATCGAAGACATGAAGGAAGAAGTCGTCGATCTGATTCTGTACGGCACAGAGAACGAGCAAGATTTCGAATACACGTCGCGCGCGGGAAAGACGTGGGAGTACCGTTCGTCGTTCGAAGGCGTTATCAATAATTTGCAACGCCGCTACAGCGAAACGTCGAGCGACTACGTCAAGGAAGACATCGAGAAGTACATGTCGGCGTCCACGTGTCCCACGTGTAAGGGCGCGCGCCTGAAGCCCGAAGCTCTCGCGGTAACCATCGGCGGACTGAATATCGATCAGGCCACCGGCATGTCGATCGAGAACTCGGAGCGATTCTTCCGCGAGCTGAAACTAACTGCGCGCCAGGAACAGATCGCACATCAGATCATCAAAGAAGTGCGCGGGCGCCTAGGGTTTCTTACGAATGTCGGATTGAACTATCTCACGCTGGCGCGATCCGCGACGACGCTCTCCGGCGGCGAATCGCAACGCATCCGCCTTGCAACGCAAATCGGCAGCGCGCTCGTGGGCGTCCTATACATTTTAGATGAACCGTCGATCGGGTTGCATCAACGCGATAACGACCGCCTGTTGGCGACCCTTAAGACGCTTCGCGATCTCGGCAATACGCTTGTTGTCATCGAGCACGATGAAGACACGATGCGCATGGCCGACGTCATCGTTGACATCGGTCCGGGCGCCGGCGCCGAGGGCGGCGAAATTCTTAGTGTCGGTAAACTCGACGATATCATCAAGAACGGCAAGTCGGAAACCGGCGCGTATCTTTCCGGCCGTAAGTTCATTCCGATTCCGAAGGGACGCCGTAAAGCGCGTGGCTGGCTTGAAGTCAAGAAGGCCAGCGCCAACAACTTGCGCGGCATCGACGTGAAGTTTCCAATCGGCGCTTTCACCGCGGTAACGGGCGTCAGCGGCAGCGGCAAATCAACCCTTGTGAACCAAGTGCTGGTTCGCGCGTTGAACCAGCACTTGCATGGCCAACCTGCGGGCGGAACGTACGGTACGGTCAAGGGCGCCGATCAACTCGACAAGATGGTCGTCATCGATCAATCGCCCATCGGCCGTACGCCGCGTTCCAACCCGGCCACATACACCGGAGCGTTCGATCAAATCCGCGAGTTGTTCTCCATGACGCCCGAAGCGAAGCTGCGCGGCTACACGCCGGGACGCTTCTCGTTCAACGTCAAGGGCGGCCGCTGTGAATCGTGCCAGGGCGACGGCATCATCAAGATCGAGATGCACTTCTTGCCGGACGTCTACGTGCCGTGCGAAGTCTGCAAAGGCAAACGCTACAACGCGCAGACGCTGGAAGTGCGCTATAAGGGCAAGACGATTTCCGACGTGCTCGAAATGCGCGTCGACGAAGCGTCGGAGTTGTTCGCGAACATCCCGCGCATCCATAACAAGCTCAAAACGATCTGCGAAGTGGGCCTCGGCTACATCAAGATGGGCCAGCCGGCGACGACCCTCTCGGGCGGTGAAGCGCAACGCGTGAAGCTGGCGACGGAACTCTCACGGCGTTCGACCGGCCGCACTTTCTACGTGCTCGACGAGCCGACGACGGGTCTGCACTTCGCCGACATTCACAAACTGCTGGAGGTTCTGGAGCGGCTCGTGCAAACGGGCAACAGCGTGCTTGTCATCGAGCACAACCTCGACGTTATCAAGACGGCTGACTATTTGATCGATCTGGGTCCCGAAGGCGGCGACCGCGGCGGTACGATTGTGGGAACGGGAACGCCCGAGGAACTGGCGCAGAATGCCGCGTCGTTCACCGGCGCGTATCTCGTCCCCGTGCTCGAAGATCAGCGCGCGGTCGGACATCACGTGCCCAATGCGATCGCGCAGGAACGGATGGAACGCGAGAATCGCCGTATTCTCGACGATCTTGCGAAGGGTGAGAGAGTCGCTGTCGAAGCCTAGCAACGCAAGCTATGGCGAAATTTTCGGTGGCAATGCTCGTTTGTTCGGATCTCGCGCGTTCGCGGGATTTTTACCGCAACGTTCTCGGATTGAAGCTCCTTGGCGACAGCGTGCCGCATTGGGTGGAATTCGAGTTGTCGCCGGGCATTTCGTTCGGGCTTCATGCGCGCAGCGAACTCCTTGCGGTTCGTCCGGGGTCGCTTCAACTCGGCTTCTCGGTCGATAACGTCGACCGGTTCGTCGCGGATGCGGCATCGATGGGCGTGCCGATCTTTCAAGATCCGTACGACGAATCGTTCGGCAGAGTCGCGGTCATTTCCGATCCCGACGGGTACCCGATTCAAATCACCACTCCGAAGCCTCGTTAGTTCGTGATGGCCAAATCGTTTCAAGCTCGCGCGGAAGATCTGCGCGCTCAGATCGAAGACGCGAACCACCGCTACTACGTTCTTGACGAGCCGGCGATTACGGACGCCGAGTTTGACGCGCTGCTCCGCGAACTGATCGAGCTAGAGGCGAAGCACCCGGAGCTGCGCACGTCCGATTCGCCCACGCAACGAGTCGGCGCCCCTGCTTCCCAACGATTTGCGCCGTACGAACACGCGCGTCCGATGCTCAGTCTTGCCAACGCCGTTTCACCCGACGATCTCCGAGCGTTCGACGAACGCGTGCGCAGGCTCGCCGGCGTTCCGGTTTCCTATGTGTGCGAACTCAAGATCGACGGCCTGGCCATTGCGGTGGACTATCGCGACGGCATCTTGGAACGCGGCGGTACGCGCGGCGACGGCCGCGTGGGCGAAGAAGTTACGCCCAATCTACGCACCGTGCAAACGCTTCCCTTACGGTTGCGCAAGATCGCCAAGATCCCCGACTTCATTGAAGTTCGCGGCGAAGTGTATCTGCGCAAAAGCGATTTCGAGCGGCTGAATGCCAAGCGCGAACGCGAAGGGCTGCCCGTCTTCGCAAACCCGCGCAACGCTGCATCGGGCGGCGTGCGCCAACTCGATCCGAAGCTCACGGCCGAACGCCGCCTATCGTTCTACTCCTACTCGATCGGAGCCGTTGAAACCGCAAAGCCGCCGGCGACGCAATCGCAGTCGTTGGAGCTGCTGCGCGAGCTGGGCTTTCATGTAAACGAACACATCGAGCCGGCTGCGTCGATTGAAGACGTCGTTGCCTTTTGCGAGCGCTGGGAACGCGATCGCGACTCGCTCGATTACGAAATCGACGGCGTCGTCGTCAAAGTCGACGACCTCGCGACGCAAGAGCGGCTTGGCGCCGTTGCGCGCGACCCGCGCTGGGCTATCGCCTATAAATTCAAGCCCCGTGAAGCACGAACCAAACTTACCGGCATCGCCGTGACGGTTGGGCGGACCGGCACGCTGAACCCCAACGCGGTGCTGGAGGCGGTGCAGATCGGCGGCGTAACGGTGAAGAGCGCAACGCTTCATAATGCCGAGTACATCAATAGCAATGACATTCGCATCGGCGATACCGTGCTCGTTACACGCGCCGGCGATGTAATTCCGCGCGTTGTCGGACCGATTCTGAGCGAACGGACGGGAAAAGAGCGTGTCTTCAAAATGCCGGATAGGTGTCCGGTGTGCGGTTCGGCGGTGGATCATCCGCCGGGCGAAGCGATGTCGCGGTGCACGAATGCTTCGTGCGCTGCGCAAGTCTACGAACGGGTTCGCCATTTCGCGTCGCGCGGCGCGATGGATATCGAGGGCTTCGGCGACGTCCTTGCCGAGCAGGCGACGTCTTCGGGACTTGTTCGCGACATCGCCGACATTTACGCGCTCGACGAAGCGAAGCTCGCGTCGTTGCCGCGCATGGGAGAAAAGACCATTGCGAATCTTCTGCGCGCCATCGACGGCTCGAAATCGCGCGGGCTTAGCCGCGTGCTTACGGGCCTCGGCATTCGCTTCGTCGGTGAACAGACGGCGGCGATTCTCGCTCGTGACTTCGGAACGATCGATGCGATCGAAGAAGCCGATGAAGACGCGCTAAAGCAAAGCGAAGGCATCGGCCCGGAAGTTGCGTCCAGCGTGCGGCTCTTTTTCGATCAACCGGCGAATCGCTCGATGATCGAACGGTTGCGCAGTGCAGGCGTCGTTATGGAGTCGCGACAAGCCGTTCGGAGCAGCGACGGTCCGCTCGCCGGCAAAACGTTCGTGCTTACCGGGGCGCTGCCGACGATGACGCGAGAAGAGGCCTCGGAGCGCATCGAAGCGGCCGGCGGAAAAGTCACCGGATCGGTAAGTAAAAAGACCGATTACGTCGTGGCCGGCGATGCGGCCGGCAGCAAACTGGCAAAAGCGCAAAGCCTCGGCGTTGCCGTCATCGACGAAGATGCGTTGCGCGCGCTGTTGCAATACCGGTCGCATCCGGCATGAAGGCCGGCGGGACGTGCGCGATGGGCTGGAGCGCCCCGCTGCCGAACCCTTGAATCGCGCGTCAGGCGACGCGACTTTTACCGTTATTCCGGAAAGAGCGTCTTGAGGCCGCGTCGGATGGCTGGCTTGCAACGCGAGACGACTAGACCGGCGCCTTTCCGAAACGTGAGCGCGGCCTTGGGATCGCCGACGCCTGTCCCGTTATCCGCCGGGCCGTCTTCGGAGCTAAATGACCGCCCTTTTGCAAAGAAAGGGAAGTCGGGCGCTTCTCCGGCTGGCCTAATTCTGAGAAATAGGGTATGCTCGGTTGCACACGGGGGTGGGCCGTATGGTGTTTTCTTCGGCGTTTCTAGCCGAACGCCACGAACTTTTGAGATTCCGGATAGCGTCGCTGCTACAAGCTAAGAGCAGCGATTCGTTCAACGTTCCTTCGGCATTGCAGGCCTTCTGCGAAACCCTCGAAGCGCATCTCGCTTTAGACGTTCACCTCGGATACCGCCTGCTGATGCGGGAGCGTGACGTTACGCGCCGGGTCTCGATCGTCGAAATGTTGGAAGAGCAGGGCCGGTTCTCGATTCATTTCGACACGTTCGTTCGGCGCTGGAAGCATGCCGACAAAGTCTCGTTCGAGTCGCAGGCGTTTCAGGATGACGTAGAGTCGATCGTCGCGCTCTTGATGCATCGCATCAAGACGGAACAACGCGTCGTAGCGCTCGTTGGGGATGTGGCGTAGGAAGCGCATCGCCTAACGCGTCGGGCAGATCGCCGGACATCACGCCTACGCGGCGTCTCGTCGCACACAATCGTCCCGCAAGACCGTGCCAATGCGCCGCTGCGCGCGCCGCGTCGAACGGGGAAAGCCCTTGAGAAAGTAACGTCGCAGTGATTCCGGTGAGCACGTCCCCCGTGCCCGCCGTTGCCAGCGCTTGCGTTCCCGTCGTATTGATTTCCATCCTCCGGCCGTCGTAGATCAGCGTCGACTGACCTTTCAATAACGTCGTCACGCCCGTGCGGTCTACGAACTCGCGAAGCCGATGTACACGGTCGCCTTCAGCGACGCTGCCTTTTCCGGAAAGCCGCGCGAACTCGCCGGCGTGCGGCGTTACGACGATCGGTTTATTGCGCACCAGCTCTAGACGCTTCGATAAATGGAACAGCGCGCTCGCATCGGCGACGATCGGCAAGGTTGCGCGCTCGAACAACCGTCCGAGCATTTTACCCGTCCAGTCGTCGAGGCTCATGCCCGGCCCAACGGCAATCGCGCTGTTGCGCTGCGCGATCTCCAGCAAATCGTCCGCTGCTTCTTCGGGCGAAGTGCCGGCAAAGGCTACTACCACTTGTTCCACCAGGTGCGCGCGCAGCGTTTGCGCTGCGGCGGCCGGTGTAGCCACGGTCACGTAACCGGCGCCCGCGCGAGCGGCCCCTAGTGCGCAGAGGATCGCCGCGCCGGGAAATTGTTCGGAGCCGGCGATCACGAGCGGTGCGCCGGCGCTGCGTTTATCGGTGTTCGCTTTTCGATGCGGAAGGAGCGCGAGAAACGCCGCATCGTCCAACGCGTCAAACGTGCGCGCATGTTGCGCAAGTTCTTCGTCGCTGATTCCAATTTGCGCGATCCAAATGTCGCCGGCGAGCTCTCGCGCAGGATTCAACAGCAGGCCCGGTTTGAGGGCGGCTATCGTAACCGTTGCAGAAGCGTGGACCGCATCGGGCGCGACGGCGCCCGTAAGCGCATCGACGCCGCTCGGGATATCGATGGCGAGCACCGGCAAGACTTGGGCGTTCAGGGCGCGCGCGGCAGGGCGGTACGACTCTTCCATCGGTAAGCGTGTGCCGGTGCCGAACAGCGCGTCGATTCCGAGCGCGGCGCCCTGTAATGCAGCGCGCGCTTCATCACCGGTACGCGGCAACGGCCTGACGGTGACGCCCGTTTCAAGGGCCTCCAGTCGCGCGGTCCTTCTTTCTTTGCTTTCCCGATCGGCCGGCGCGGCGTAGATAACGCGCTCGTACGACGAGTCCAAACCGGCAAACGCGGCGAAGGCATCGCCGCCGTTATTTCCGGGACCGGCGAAGGCGACGATCCTCCCGGCGGCGTGATGGGTGCGAATATATTCCGCGATGCGTTCGCCTGCATCCGCCATCAGCTGCGTGGCGCTCGTGCGCGCGCTGGCCTCCGCATCCGCAGCGCGCATTTCTTCGGGCGTTAAGACGTAGATCATCGTTCCAGGATCACGACCGCAGCAGCCGTCGACGACGAATGCGTGATCGTCAACGAAAGGGAACTTATGCTTCGCGCTGCGAGCAATTGCTCGGCTCCATCGTAGAGTCTGATGATCGGTTTTCCGCTGCGCTCGTGCGAAACGCCGACCAAGCGCCACGGGATCCAATGGCCGAACGCTTTGCGCGTCGCTTCCTTCGCGGCGAAGAACCCGGCGAGGCGTTCGGGCCAATGGCGCTTGCGCATGGCGTAACGCATCTCTTCTTCGGTGTAAATCTTTCGCGCGAACCACGCGAGGCGCCGCTCGTCGAAGCGATAGCGTTCAACTTCGGCGAGGTCGATGCCGATGCCGACGATCATAACGCGCGCTTTCGCATCGTCGTAGGAGTTTTCCGGCAGGACGCGTCGAAGCAAGCCGCCCAGATGGAGTCGCGCATCCGCATCATCCCGATCAATGCTATCGACGTAGCGTTCTTAGACCGGCTTGCGCCCTGTCTTGAGGAGCGATTCCTCGCAACGGTCGAGGTTGAGCGCTCGCTAGCGGTTCCGCGCACGACGCTGAACGCAACACGGCAGCAGCTGTTCCTTCCGACATTGTTTGCGCGTATTCGCCGCGCGCACCCCGACGCGTCGGGTATTTTGCTCGGCATCACCGACTTCGATCTTTACAAAACGTCGCATCGCTTTATCTTCGGCGACGCCGACGAGGCACAGGGGCAAGCCGCGGTTTCGCTGCACCGCCTTCGTTCGGAGTACTACGGCGAAGAACCCGATGCAAACGTCCTCTTCCAGCGCACGCTCAAAGAGTGCGTGCACGAACTCGGCCACGCGTTCGGCCTGAAGCACTGCTACAACGCGCGCTGCGCCATGTACTATTCCAATTCGATTTTCGAGAGCGACAACAAGATGTCGCACTTTTGCGAAACCTGCGACCGGCGCATCAGCCGGGCGCGCAACGAACGCTAGCTACCGCTAGCTTGCCTGTCTTCCGGCCCGCCTAAAGAACGAAGCTACTTTAGCCGTACAACTACTAGAGGCACGGCTGCTCGGGCCAGCGCGTGCGTTAGGCTTGGATCAATCGGAAGGAGCGTCGTGATCTCCGCATACTTTGCCGGCCTTCGCGCCCGGCTTACGCGGCCGGTTCGTTTTTCTATTGCGGCAGGTGCCGTCGTAGCGGCCGCCCTCGTCGCGTGGCTTGGCGTCGGCGCCCCGGTAGCCGTCTTGCTGGTCGTGATCGCGGCACTGGCGGCGGCCGCGGCAGGCGCACCTCTTGGCGCTCTCGTCGCCCTTGCAGCCGGCATTGCCGATTTTGTGGCGCACGGGTCGCGCCAGCAGCCTGCCGCACTCGAAGCGACGCTCGTCACGCTGGCCGGCATCGCCGTCAGTGCTTTGTTTTACGGAGAAGCCTCCGGCAGTGAAGACGGCGCCGAGCGGTTCGGACTGTCGTCGACGGGTGCACATCGTGCGCTGCGGGGCGAAAACGGCACTTCCCATACCAGCATTGCCGCGCTCGCGTCGGGCATTCGCGAAGTCTCGCAGGGGGACTTCACCAAAAACATCGCGGTTAGCGACGTCGCACTTCAAGAACTGGCGATTGCGCTCAACAAATTGATTTTTGGGATGCGCGAGTTTCTCGGGCAACTGCATCGCAATACGGGAACGCTCGGTGCAGCTGGTTCGGACCTGCGCTCGACGGCATCTACGGCGCTCGCCGTGATCGAAGGCGCAGCGCTTGCGCAAGGACAGCTGGATGAAGGCATTCAGGAACAGGGCCGCATCGTCGAAGAGGCGACCACTAAAGTCCTGGCTCTCACCGACGCCATCTCCACGATCGCTGCGTCGGCCGAACAGCAGACGCGCAGCCTTGATGAAACGGCGCTCGCCGTTTCCAACATGGCGACATCGATTGAAGAAGTAGCGGCGCAAGTCGATTCGCTGCAGAGCATTTCGAAGGAAACGTCGCAGACCGCCGAACGGGGCGGTACGTCGATCGATACGATCATCGACGGCATGTTCAACATTCGGGCCACCATCAACGATCTGGCGGGCGATATCCGGCAGCTCGGCTCGAATTCGGAACAGATCGGCGATATCGTCAAAGTGATCGACCGCATCGCCGAGCAGACGAATCTGCTCGCGCTCAACGCCGCGATTGAAGCTGCGCGCGCGGGCGAACACGGACGCGGTTTCGCCGTTGTCGCGAGTGAAATTCGCAAACTTGCCGACGGCAGCGTTCAAGCAACGAAAGAGATCGCTTCGCACATCACGTCGACTCAGGCAGTGATCAACGAGGTCGTAAGCGCGATGGAGCGCCTCACCGGCCGCGTCGAAGACTCGGTCAACAGCACGAGCCTCGCCTCGACAGCGCTCCAAGAAATCGTTTCTGCCGTGCTTACGGCTAATCAGCAGATCGGTGAGATCGGTTCGGTTACGCGCGCGATGAGCGCGAATTCGTATCAAGTGATCCGGCAGATCGAAGAGATCACTAAATCCGTAGGCATCAATCTGAAGGCTACGCAGTCGATGACGACGCAGTCGGATGAAGTGAATAAAGCGTTCTCCGATATTTCGTCGATTTCACAGCAAAATGCATCCTCGGTTGAGGTGCTCACCTATGTCAACAAGGAAGTGACCGACGCGGCGCAACGGATGCTCTCGTCGGTCGAACAAATGAACGATCTTGCGGGCGAGATCGGATCGCATCTCGGTAAATTCAAAGTCAGCGATACCGGCACGGAGGAAGTCTCGGCATGAAGATGAGTCTTCGCGTTCGCCTTTTGGGCACGATCATCGGAGCAATCGTCTTATTTTTCGTTATCAGCGTCGTGGCAGCGCGATTGGTGCTGACCGCGGATCTTCATAAACTCGGGGCCACCCAAGCGTCGAACGGTGCCGGCGCTTTCGGCGGATACTGGGACTCTCGAAAAGACCAGATTCGTCTGTTGGTGGCGCAAGACGCCGTCAGCGATGCGCTCAAGAAAAGCCTCGCATCGCATAACGTCGCGGCGCTTCAGGATCAACTGGCGAACACGCTGCGCACCTCAGGACTTTCTTTCCTGACTATCGTCGACACGAACGGGAACGTCATTGCTCGTGCGGACGGTACGCAAAACGGATCGCTTCACGGCGACAAACTGATTCAGCGCGCGCTGACCGGTGAGACCGTAAGCACCGCCGCATTGCTGGATCAGAGCCTGCTCTCCGGTGAAGGTCTAGGAGCGCAAGCCGAATCGAGCGTAACCGGAACCGACGGCAAAACGACCGTCGAGCATTTGGACAAGGGCCTGGCGCTAGTGGCCGCCGCACCGATCAGCGATCAGAACGAACGTACGATCGGCGCAATCTACGGCGGCGAGCTGATGAACCACTATTACGATCTCGTCGATCAATCGACGCAGGCGCTCGGTGGATCTGCCGCCGTGATTTCCGGCGACGCCATCGTGGCGAGCACGATTCACACGGCCGACGGCACGCGCGTCGTCGACCAACAAGATACGCCGGCTACGCAGGTTGCGAAGTCCGGCGACGCCTACACCGGCACGGACTCCGTTGCCGGGACGGAATATCTTGTGCACGTCGACCCGATCAAGAACGATCAGAACGAAGTGATCGGCGCACGTTGGTACGGTTTCCCGATGGCGCAAATTACCGGCATCATCAACGATATCACCCGCACGCTGCTCATTTGGGGCATCATTGCGGCATTGATCGCTCTCGCGCTTGCGGTTCCCATCGTCGAGCGCCTTTCGAAAACGCTTGCGCAACGCAGCTCTCAGGTGCGCGCCGCAGCCAAGGAGCTCCGCGTTGCCATCGTGGGCAGCGAAGTCTCCGGCGATCACGTGGCACTGACCCGAGCGGCTGTGGAACGCAGCGGCGTGTTGATCGCGCAGATGGCTACCAACGGTTACGCCAACGGAGAAATCACCGAGCTAAAATCGGTGAACGAAGAACTTCATGGCGACATGATTGTGATCGATACGCTCTCGCAAGAAATGAGCAGCCGCATGCAGCAAGCCGTGAATCGCGTAGCCGATCTTAACGACGTGGCGGAAGGTCTGAACCAATTGGTCACCGGCGACGCGAACGGCTAAGGACCGATTACCATGGCTGACCTCATTCTGTTCTTCGGCAGTAACGCGGACACGATGATCGCCACGAAGGCGCTCAAAGATGCCGGCGTTACGGCGAAGATGATTCCAAAACCGTCGACCGTAAACTCGGGCTCGAACTTATGCTTGAGCATCGACGTCGGCGCTGAAACGCAAGCAAAAACAGCGCTTACCGGCGCGGGCGTCGCACTCGGCGGCGTCGTGAAGTAAGGAGAAAGAGGGCCGCAGCAATGCGGCCCTCAATGCATCCCCATGCGAATCAGAGATGCCGTCGCAAGCCTTTGCGTGCTTGCGCTTCTCCCTGCGGTGGTTAGTGCCGCACCCAAACACGTGCCGGTTCATCGCAACACTGCGCCGAACCCGGAAGAGCGCAGTTCCGTCACCCACCATCACATCACGCTCGGCGGACGAAGTATCGCCTACACGGCAACCGCGGGGACGCTGATTCTCAAGAATGATAAAGAGAAGCCTGAAGCCACCGTCTTTTACGTGGCTTACACGGAAGATGGCGCCGGCAAAGGGCGCCGCCCCGTAACGTTTCTATATAACGGCGGCCCGGGCGCCGCAACGGTGTACCTGCATATGGGCGCGCTTGGACCTCGCCGTATCGTCTTTCCGAACGCGCAAAGCTCCGGCGGCCCGCCGTACCAGTTAACGGATAACCAGTACTCGTTGCTCGATCAATCCGACCTCGTCTTCATTGACGCCCCCGGGACCGGATACAGCCGTTTGTCGCCCGGAACCGATCCGAAAACTGTTTACGGCATCGATCAAGACGCGGCGGCCTTCGGTCAGTTCATCGAACGGTACGTGACGTTGAACGATCGGTGGAATTCGCCGAAGTATTTGCTCGGAGAAAGTTACGGCACGCCGCGTTCGGCTGCGCTCGTCGACTACTTGCAGAATCGCAACATGTCGTTTAACGGCGTCGTGTTGCTCTCGTCGGTGCTCGACTTCGATACGATTGCTCCGGGGCCGGGCAACGATCTCGCGTACATCGCGTATCTTCCGACGGAAGCGGCCGTCCGTTGGTATCACGACTCCGCGTCGAACAAAGGCTCACTTTCGAGCGTCGTTGATGAAGCCCGTTCGTTTGCGAACGGCCAATATGCAAGTGCGCTGGTGCAAGGCGATCGTTTGCCGAACGCCCAGAAGACCCAGGTAGCCAACGAGCTTGCAAAGCTCATGGGAATCAGCGCAAAGTACGTCGAGCAATCGGACATCCGCGTCGATCCCGGCCGTTTCGAAAAAGAGTTGAAGCGGGAATCGGGTGAGACGGTTGGACGCCTCGATGCGCGATACGTGGGTTACGATCTCGACGTCGTCGGCGATTCGGCGGAGTACGATCCCTCGGACAGCGCTACGAGCGGCGCTTTTCAGTCGATGTTCTTGAGCTACGCGCGCAATGAACTCAACTGGAAGTCGGATGAGGAATACAAGCAGATCAACGGCGAGACCAACCAGAGCTGGGATTACACGCGCAAGTCTATTTTTGGCTGGCTTGCTCCGACGACGAGTCCCGATCTCCGTGAAGCTATGACGACCAATTCCAAATTGCGCGTGTTCGTCGGCGCGGGTTACTACGATCTCGCGACGCCGTTTGGTGCAGCAGAATGGACCTTTTCGCACATGGGTCTACCCGCAAATCTTCGTTCGCACGTGACGTTCGGCTACTACGATTCGGGACACATGATCTACATGCACGTTCCGTCGCTTGCGAAGTTCCATTCGGATCTCGCGAAGTTCTACGGCGAAACGGCCGGTTAGTAAGGGGACTATGCCGCAGCCGTTACGATTGCGCGAAAAATTGCTCGCGCCGTATCGGCTGCGGCGTCGTCCGCTGCATTCTCGAGCACAATGACGTCGATTCCGTCCGCCGGGAAAAGATCGTTGCTCGATGACATGCCGTACGTGTCGCCGTCATGGTACACATCGGTATGGCCGGCAACCGGATCGATCCACCAGCCAAAGCCGTAATCATCCAGCTTGCCGTTCGTTAGGCGCGCGGGCGATGTCATGAGCGTGAAATCTGAAGCGCTGATTATCCGTCCCGACTGCAGTGCGCGATCCCACTTCGCGAGATCCGCGGTCGTCGAAACGATCTCACCCGCCGCCCAAGTCCACGATGCGCCGATCTCCGGCGCCTGGACGAACGGTCCTTTCCGTTCGCGTCCACGCCAATAGCCGGTCGCCATATCGGCCACCTGGGCTTCGTGCGCGATGGTCGTTGTTTGCGTCATGCCGGCGCGCGCGAAGAGATGCGCGGTTATGTACGCGTCGTACGTTTGCCCTGAAGCGATTTCAATAACCCGTCCCAGAGCGACGTAATTGGCGTTACTGTACTCCCAGCGAGAACCCGGCGTAAAATGCAGGGGTCCGGCCACCAAATGCTCTATGCGCTCAAAACTTCCCGTGCTGGTCTGCGTGATATGCAGAAAGTGATTCGTCAGCACGTAGTCGGGAAGGCCGCTCGTCTGATCGAGCAGTTGGCGAAGCGTGATTTCATTGGCATGAGGGAATGCCGGAACGTACTTTGCAAGGCGGTCGTCTAGGCGCAATTGTCGGTTCTCTTTGAGTTGCAGAATCGCCGCGGCGGTGAACTGCTTCGTATCCGATCCGATTTCGAACCGTGTTGCCGGCCGCACCGGCGCCCCGCCCAGCCGGCGAACGCCGAAGCATCTTTCGTAGACAATACGGCCGTGTTGCAAGACGATAACCTGCGCTCCGGGCACGCCGGTCGACGTCAGCTGACGTTGGACGGCCGCGGTGATTCGGTCTGAGGGCACCGTTGTAATGCCGGCAAACGACGCAGCCGGCACGGCGGCAGCAAACGTGGTTGCTGCGAGTGCGAGTGAAAAGAACTTCATCGTTTTCCTTGGTAGAAGCTAGCGTAACGCGCGCGCGTCGGCGAGCGCGATGGTTTCGCGCCGGCCATCGTCGTGTTCGACGACTAGACCGCCGCCGTTTGCAAGACCTATGGCCGAGACCTCGATCGGCGATGCTTCGCCGTCTTTCAGGATGCGGTAACGCATGCCCGGCAAGCCCGCTTGCCGTTCCCACACACGCGCAATGCGCGGCGGCATGTCAACGGTGTCGTTCCAGATGTCGTAGTTCAAGAGCACGTCGCGCAACAACGAGGCGCGGTCGACAGGCGCGAAATCATTACAGAAAGCGGGCGCGGGCACGATGCCGGCTTCAGCGCCCGGCGTGCGGCGCACGTTGATTCCCACGCCGGCTCCCACCCACGCGCGATTGCCGGCGACCCGCGAAACGCAGAGAATGCCTGCCACCTTACGTCCGTCCACGAGCAGATCGTTCGGCCAGTGGAGCTGCGCGGGCACTCCGTTCAACACAAGCGCTCGCCTCACGCAGATCGCTACGCCGAACGGCACGATCCATAAGTGCGACGCCCGGATAGAGCGAGGCAGTACGGTGGTGAACAGGAGCGAGGTGCCCGGCTCGGCCAGCCACGAGCGGCCTTTCCGGCCGGCGCCGCGCGTTTGGTACTCTGCGACGATGGTCGTACCGTAACCGGCCTCGTGACCGAGCACAGCGGCAGCATCGTCATTCGTGCTCCCGGTCGTTTCCACGTACCTTATCCTCGAAAATGCCGTGCCGCGCAGTTCGCGTTCTACGGAGGCGTACGGGTGTTCGGAAGAGAGCATGCTAGGTTAACCTTGCGCTTGCGCCGTATTCGGGGCCTGCTATGGCATTAGAAACGACGTTGATCCTGTGTAAACCCGACGCGGTCTCGCGATCGCTGGTCGGAGAAATTATCTCGCGCATCGAGCGCCGCGGCTATGTTATTACCGCGATGAAGATGATGCAGCTTCCGGGCGATAAAGCGCGCGAGCACTACGGAGAACATAAAGATAAGCCGTTCTTCGCCGATCTCGTGAACTTCATCACGAGCGGAGCGCTCGTCGCAATGGCCGTCGAAGGGGAAAGCGTCATCGAAGGCATGCGTCAAATCATCGGCGCGACCAATCCGCTGAGCGCGGCACCGGGCTCGATTCGCGGCGATTTCGGCCAAACGATCGGCTACAACATGGTTCACGGCAGCGACAGCAAGGGCAGCGCGGAACGCGAGCTCAAGATTTTCTTCGATGCAAACGAATACGTTTCGCGCAAGCACGACCTGCAACGCTGGCTCGCGGACTAACTGCTGATGTCGATTGAATCGTTGCGCGGCGGTGGACGCCCGCTGATTGAAGGCGTCCACGCGCGCGAAGTCTTGGACTCGCGTGGCAACCCCACCGTCGCGGTAAGCGTTGCGACGAGTTTCGGCGCGCTGGAAGAAGCGATGGTTCCATCGGGCGCGTCTACGGGTGCGCACGAAGCCGTCGAACTTCGCGACGGCGATAGGGCGCGGTACAACGGAAAAGGCGTGCGTAAAGCGGTTTCGGCCGTGAATGACACGCTGGGCCCCGCACTCGAAGGTCTTGACGCAACGGCGCAACGAGAAATCGACGAACGGCTCATCGAGCTGGACGGCACGCCCAACAAAGGCAACGTCGGGGCAAACGCCATTCTCGGCTGCTCGCTCGCAGTCGCGCGCGCGGCCGCGGCCAGCCTTTCCGTGCCGCTGTTTCGCTATCTCGGCGGACCGTCGGCGGCAACGCTACCGGTTCCGATGATGAATGTGATCAATGGCGGCAAGCACGCCGAAGGCGCGCTCCAATTTCAGGAGTGCATGATCATGCCGGTAGGCGCTCCGACGTTTGCTGAAGCGGTGCGCTACGGATCCGAAGTGTTCCACGCGCTTGGAAAACTGCTGCACGATCGCGGCATGCCGACGCTCGTCGGCGACGAAGGCGGCTATGCACCGCCGCTCGATTCAATCGACGATGCGATGAAGCTGTTGTGCGAAGCGATCGAACGCGCCGGCTACAAAGTCGGCGACGACATCGCAATCGCGCTCGATCCGGCGTCGACGGAGTTCTACCAAGACGGAAAGTACTTCGCGCACGACAAGCAGCACGGAATTTCGGCCGACGAGATGGTGACGCTTTATCGCGACTTATGCGACCGCTATCCGATTCTCTCGATCGAAGACGGTCTTGCGGAAGACGATTGGAACGGTTGGCGCAAGCTCACCGACGCGATCGGCGACCGCGTGCAGTTGGTCGGCGACGATCTCTTCGTCACAAACACCGAACGCCTCGCTCGCGGCATCCGCGAAGGCGTTGCGAACTCGATCCTGATCAAGGTCAATCAAATCGGCTCGCTTACCGAAACTTTGGATGCCGTGGAAATGGCGCACAAGGCCGGGTACACGAGCGTGATCTCGCACCGTTCGGGCGAGACGGAAGATACGACCATTGCCGACATCGCCGTTGGTACGTCTGCCGGCCAAATCAAGACCGGATCTCTGGCTCGCAGCGACCGGGTGGCGAAGTACAACCGTCTCATGGCGATTGAGGATCAACTCGGAACGGCGGCCCGCTACCCGGGCAAAAGCGCCTTACGGGCATTCCGCGCTCGCTAGTCGAAGCGGAACCGCGTCGTTGGGGCCTGTAGCTCAGCGGTAGAGCGCCCGGCTCATAACTGGTTGTGCGTAGGTTCGAATCCTACCAGGCCCACCAATGACGTTGACAGTCGGCACGAGACAGGGTAACGTACCGAAGGACCGTGGCGCCATCGTCTATCGGCTAGGACATCACCCTTTCACGGTGGAGAGGCGGGTTCGATTCCCGCTGGCGCTACCATTTGGAGCTCGTTTTTACGGGCTCTTTTCATTGTCGTAGTCTCTGGTCTACTAGAATGTCTACTTAAAGCACGGTCAATGGACCTGCTTGCCTTCACTTTGTCATCGGGTTGGATGAAAGATATCGAGATTCGCTTCGCAAAGCGTGCCCCGGCGGTCCGCCGCGGCGGCTACCGGTGCACGCGCTTCCGCAATCGCCGCGTTCTGGCGCCAATTCGCCTGGTACGTCACCGAATCGGTCCGCGCGGCTGAGGAATTTGCGGCCGACGGAAACCGGCATTCTGCGTATCATGGGACGGTCGGCGACCATGGGTGAAGGTCTCGACGCTGAAAACCAGCTTTCGCAAGTGCGCGAAAACATCGAGACGCTCGAAGCGGACGTGAAGTCGAGCAAAACCGTGTCGTTTATGCAACTGTCAGCATGAGCGTCGCCTCGGAAGCGAGCGCGACCGCCGTAGAATCGGGCTCCGCAGCACAATTGGCGAACGCGTGGCAGGCAGCGCTCCATTCCCTCTCGCGCACGAGCATCGGCCTCCTTTCACTGCGCAGCGTCGCTCTCGCTTACATTCCGTATCTCGCCGCAATTGGAATCGCGACAGTGATAATCTACCGCCGTAAACGATCGATGCGGGCGCCGGCCGCATAACCAAACGTTGTGTGGCGACAAATGCGACACGGAGTAGTGTTTCGTGCGCAAAGCTGTTAGAATGTAAGTTGACATTCTGACGATCCCCGTCCGCACGATTCGCCGTGCGGCGACAACTGAGGGGAAGTTCTCGTCCGCCCCTGGTTTCGGCATGCGCGCGTGCGAACGACCCGAACGTCAGTGAGGTGTTCCATGCGACGATGGTTGCTGACAATAGCTGTCGCCGTTGGAGTTAGCGCATGCGGTCAACAGCACGCGTCGTCGCCGTTGCCACAAGCCGCATCCGAGCGGGCTCAACCGTTAGCGTCGCTTGCGTCCGGCAGAGAATGCACGCTTAATTCGCGACATTCGGGCCGTCGAGCCTTACTGGCTACGTCGTGAATGGGATTTCGGCAAGCGACTCGTGGGCCAGCATCCCCAATGTAGGCGCGCAAATTCGTATGCTCCACTTCAACGGCTCGTCGTGGCAACAGGTATCCATGCCTGTGGCTTCCCCACACTGGGTTTTTGTGGCAGTTGACTCAATCTACTCCATCGCTTCAAACAATGTCTGGGCGGCCGGAGAGGCGTATTATTATGAGTCCGGCTCTGCGGAGAACACGACGCCTTTCATTTTGCATTGGAACGGCGCGAGGTGGTTATTCGTTCGGAACCCGCCGAGCTTTCAAAGCGGACATCAGTTCAGGTTTTTATTCATAACCGCTGACGCGTCGAATGACGTATGGGTTGCTGCCGAAAGTGAATACCTGCAGACTGTCGCTGGTTCGAATCCCCAGCTAATTTCGCTTCTGCATCTCGCACGACTTAACGCAAGCGCCTGGACCACGGACACATCGGTATCGGTGAATCCGCTTTCGGAGGTTTCCGGCATCTATGCCGTTTCACCACAGAATGTGTGGATAGCGATGTCTGAATTTCCGACGGGCATATACCACTGGAACGGGACAAGCGTTACACCGCAACCGTTGCCGAATTCGAATGGCAAACCGCCGGCACATCTCCGAGGGATAACGGGCACGGGGCAATATGACGTGTGGACCAGCGGCGACCAGCAATACATCGCTCACCGCTCGGCGAGTTGGTCGCCGTTTGTCGTAAGCGCGGGCACCTCCGACGTCCAGGAGGTGGTCGCGTTCCGCTACGGTTATGCCGTTGCAGTCACCTTTAACGCCAACGGCCCGGGCGGCTTACTCGTGTACAACAACATCGACCGGTGGCAGCCAACGACAAGCCCCTTCGGGCAATATGCGGCGTTCTACAGCACAGTGGTCCGCGGCACTACGAGCTTTTGGACGGTGCTCGCGAATGAGGCGATTCCGACGACTCCCTTTACGGTTGGACTCGTCGATTGCCCGCCTAATCCACCGGCGCCGCTCAACCCGTAACGCTTCGTGCTTCAGTGCTTCGTTCCACTTAGCGAAGTTCGAGCAGACCCCCGTACCTGCTGGTGAAGAACGGCGTAGGAGGTCGCGCGGCGAGTCGCAAGCCCGAACGGCTTCGTAGGGCCTGGCCGCCTATGAGGCCGCGTAGCGCCGTCGCACCGATCCGGGTTCGCTTATGGCGTGATACTTCACAGTCTGCACCATAACAGTAGCTGTACGTGGGAGTTTGTCGGGCTGCCAAGGACGCTGCGTAAGCCAATCGAGCAAGTTCTGGGCTTTTGAAGCGCCGGGACACAACATGCCGAACCTATACGACTGTAGTTGACTCGGTTCCGTGGGGCATTACGCCGCATAAATCATCCGGCGCTCGTAGTTGTTGGGTGAGAATAACCGAGGGCAGAGTGCCGGCGATGCGGATTGTACCAGCCCTCGATGAAGTCGAAGACCGCCAGCGATGCTTCGCGGACTTCCGATCAACACGGCACACGGGACAAAAAGTCGGCATCGGAGCAGCTGCAAACCAACGGCGCCAGAACCCCATACTTATCTTTCCCTCCTTCGTGTCAGTCTTAGCGCTGCTTCCTATTCTAGTCAACACGGAAATACTTTTCGTCAAACGATGCAGCGTCTATCATTCGGGCCGATGTGTCCATAATCGCACCGTTGGTGTTCGACCATCCCGGCAAGTCGTGGTTGCCGATCGCTGCAATGGCTCGGAGCGCCGCCTTCACGAATCCGCCGGATGGATGATGCGATCTCGTAGCGCGAAATCATCGCGGGCGAACCAACCGCGCAGTCGACGGCCTCGGGGGTGAGGACTACGCAGAGAAATCGTGGCGACGTCCGCCGGCGAAAACTGCGGCGACCGTCAGCGAAGACCGTAGAAAGCGCGCCGGGCGTCAAGGACCCGCCATAGGGCTGTGCGAGTTCTTCCGTGGTCGGACTCAAGGCCGGGCAAGACGCGCCGCTGCCGAAGCGCCTGACGCAGTTTGCGCAACAATATCGGTGCTACGGATGCAAGCGGTTGTACATGATTTACGAGCGAGTTGCCGACGAAGGCGACCCGTACATGAATTACAAGCGTTTTAAAGGCCTCTATCGGCTTGCTAACCTGCGGATTGCGCGGCGCCGCAGGCGCACCCGGGCGAAATACGTTCGCGGAACCTGGACATCAATCTTGCGACAACTTGCGGAATCCACCACGGCCTGTGGTGCGTCTGGAGAAATTCATGAAGGCCTTGTTCGCGGCGCTCTTCGCTGCCGGTCACATCGTCGCTAAGGGCGGCATGGCTTCGATGAAGGCACCCGCGGTGGACGGCGTCAAACTTTCGACGAATAATCTCGAGTCAAACTGCTCGCCTATGCATTTCTGAGCGCAAAGGAATCCGGCGCCTACGGAACACGAGGCACGATGCATGCCCCAATACCTATCGAGAAAGCCAAGCCCACGTGGATCATTTAGGCGAGCCTTTCTGTGGTACGCCTTCTTGGTTGCGTGCGGCGCCGTTGCGGCAAGCCGAGCTGGTCTCATACCGTTCAACGTTCGTATTGTAGGTGATTTGGTTGGGCTTGCCGCGGTGTTTCTGCTCATGCTTTGGTATTGGCGTAAAGAGCCACAGGCGTCTGCGATCGCCGAGCGCGTCTCCGATCCAAAAGCCGCTGCATTCATCGAGACGATCGAAGGAGAACTTCGGAACGGATCCGATGGGCCGGAAAAGTGCGCATAAAATCGCGACGGATGCGAGAACTTCTTGCGAATCGTAGTATCGGCGACGTCATCTAGTGCCTCGCCCAATGCCTCCTGGAGTTATCCTAATCACCGGCGTCATAGTCGCCCTGCTGATGCACGTGTTCATGCTGATGCCCGTGTCCGTGTTCGTGTTCGTTGTGATGCTCGCGCCCGTGATCGTGCTCGTGCTCGTTCGTGCCGGTGGTTTAGAGCATGTCCAAGCTCGATACCGGCTCTTATGGCGTCGAGTATGGCACCGCGTTGTTCGGCGCTGAATTGAACCGCTGTTTTTTCACAAGATTCATTTAAAAGCCGCTCGGCCTCGTTGAGGTCGTCGAGTGTTAAACTCAGCAGCCTACAAGCGTCGCTAAGTCCTTGGAGAAATCGCGCTGCCCCGAACGCGTCTTCTGTTTGGCCGCGCTTTTCCAATAGCGTCAAGAGTGTCGTAGCGATTGCCGCTGCTGTCTCTGGATCATAACCCGCTTCATCGCTGAGAATGCGTACGAGTAGCTCATGCGTGATCATCATTGGAAGTTTTCTCCGCGTTTGACGGTGGCAAGGTGATTACGGTAGCGGTTTTACCGCAAGCTATGCCGGCGTGAAACCGATTGCGGTCCGTTTTGAGGCGATAGCACCGTCTCGTTGGTTTCCGGTATTTTGAGATAACGAACGAATTTGTGCACTGTATCAGCGTCGATTTTTCGACGACATGTTTGCGTCGCTGAGCCCGCCGGGGCGTGTCGGAGGCTGCGTTTCGAGAGATATCGGCTGAGATAAGGGGCAGGACCGTGGACCACGGAGATGTTCGAACGGTCGCTCGGGTCACCCGTAAAGCGTGCCAGGTGCGGTTTGTGGAAATAGATCGACCAATGAAAATTGCGACGTATAACGTGAATGGCGTCAACGGACGTTTGCCCGTCCTCCTCGAGTGGCTCGCTCAGGAAAAACCGGACGTTGTGTGCCTTCAGGAATTGAAGGCACCGCAAGAAAAGTTTCCGGAGGACGCGATACGGGAGGCGGGATATGGGGCAATCTGGCTCGGGCAGAAAAGCTGGAACGGCGTTGCCATTCTAACGCGCGGTGAAATACCGCACGAGACCCAGCGGGGCTTGCCGGGCGAACCCGATTCCGGGCACTCACGCTATATCGAAGCTTCCGTAAACGGCATTTTGATCGGGTGCCTGTACTTGCCGAACGGCAACCCAGCTCCCGGCCCGAAGTTCGACTACAAGCTGGCGTGGTTCGATGCGTTGACGGACTACTCCACAAATCTCCTGGCGCGGCGCGTGCCGGTGGTCCTCGCCGGAGACTTCAACGTCATGCCGACGGATCTGGACGTCTACAAGCCGGAGAGTTGGCGCAACGACGCGCTCTTTCGTCCGGAAGTTCGCGAGGCGTTTCACCGGCTCACCGCGCAGGGGTGGACCGACGCTCTGCGCACGCTCTATCCAAACGAGCGGATCTACACCTTTTGGGACTACTTCCGGAATTCGTTCGGCCGCAACGCGGGACTACGCATTGATCATCTACTGTTGAGTCCCGGCCTTGAAACGCGTCTCGCTGGCAGCCGGCGTCGATCGGGACGTCCGCGCAAAGGAAAAGACCAGTGACCATGCGCCCACATGGATTCAATTGGCAAACGCCGAGTAGTGTCGGCGCTATTTAGACCGGTCCTTCGTCGCTCTTCTTGCGACGAAGATCGCGACTCACATCATCCCTACTGCTACGGCGACACTTAGAAGCACAACGAACAGCATTCCAAAGATTCGGCCATCGATGAATGCTGCGAGCATCACGTTTCCTCCATTGCGACAGTGTTCACGCTACGGAGATTTACGTTACAGGAATCCGCACGCCTCGTGTCGTTCCGTCGCGTTTGACGCGTTGCTACCGGTGTAAAACTGGTTTTAGGGGATCGCCGCGGCCCTTCGAGTTCGCCGGCACCAACATAAAGGAACCGGCAAAAAAACAGCGGTATAGCGCCTAAATGAAGCGCTTTGTTGCCACTCTACTAGCTGCGGCGTTTGCCGTGGCTCCAAGTGCTGTTCCCGCTGCCTCCGGCTCTGCATCAGAAAAGCTGATGAGCAAAATGGAATGGCGTCAAGTCGGTCCGTACATCGGTGGCCGCGTGGTGGCGGTCGCGGGCGTGCCCGACCAACCGAATCTCTTCTACATGGGCGGCGTGCAAGGCGGCGTCTGGAAGAGTGAAAACTACGGAACCTCTTGGGAAAATATAACGGACGGAAAAATGGGGACGATTTCGCACAGTATCGGTGCGATCGCCGTGGCTCCGTCGAATCCCAAAACGATTTACGTTGGAACCGGCGAGAGCGATATCCGCGGCGACTGGGCCAACGGCGAAGGCATCTATAAGTCGACCGACGCCGGCAAGTCCTGGAAGTATGCCGGTTTGAGCGAGACACGCCAAACCAGTTCGATCGTCATCGATCCTCGCAATCCCGATGTCGTCTATGCAACCTCCATGGGCCATGTCTTCGTGCCCAATGCCGATCGTGGCGTCTATAAGACGATCGATGGCGGCAAGACGTGGAAGAAAGTGCTCTTCGTCGACGACAAGACCGGCGCAAACAACATCGTCATGGACGCAAAGAACTCGAACGTGCTGTACGCGACGATGTGGCAAGCTCAACGCACCGCGTGGACGCTGGATAGCGGCGGTCCGGGCAGCGCGATCTACAAGACGATCGACGCCGGCAAGACCTGGAAGAAGATCTCATCGAATCCGGGATTCGCAAAAGGCATGCTCGGCAAGATGGGCGTCGCCGTTGCTCCGAACAACTCCAGTGTCGTTTATGCGATCGCTCAAGCACAAGACGGTGGCGTCTTTCGTTCGGATAACGCCGGCGCAACGTGGACGCGCGTTAACGACGAATGGAAACTTCGCCAGCGCGCGTTCTACTATATGGCCATCTATGTCGACCCGACCAATTCAAAGGTCGCGTATGCGCCGAACGTTGACAGCGTCTTCCGCACGACAGACGGCGGCCGCACGTGGAAGCCGCTTGGCCCCGGGCTCGGTGACAACCACATCGTCTGGATCAATCCTCATAACCCGAAGGTGCTGATCATCGGTGACGACGGTGGCGCAAACGTTTCCGTCGACTACGGCAAGACGTTTAGCACGACGCAGAATCAGCCGTTGTCGCAGTTCTATCACATTGTGCTCGATAACCAATTCCCCTATCATATGTACGGCGCGATGCAGGACGCAGGCGCGTTCGAGATGCCGAGTGCATCGAATCAAGGACTGGGTGACAACGTCGTTCAAGGCGTCGCGCTCGGCGAAAGCACTTACGTGGCGGTCGATCCGAACAATCCGAACGTGACGTACGGCGGTGCCTACTATAGCGTGCTCGCACGCCTCGACAACGCCACCGGTGACGAAAAGAACGTCACGCCATGGGCGATCTACCTTCCGGGTCATGCTGCAGCCGAAACAAAGTACCGGTTTGGTTGGACGCATCCGATCATGTTCTCGCCGGCGGAACCGCATACGCTCTTCGAAGCGGCGCAAGTAGTCTTCCGCAGCGATGACTACGGACGCACGTGGAAAGTTATCAGTCCCGATTTGACGCGCAACGTCAAGTCGACCGAGGGCCCGAGCGGCGGCAACGTCTATTGGGACCAAACGGGTGCTGAAACGTTTCCGGACATCGCCTCACTTGGCTTTTCGCCGGTGAACAAAGATATTATCTGGGCCGGTTCGGCTGACGGTCTCGTTCACGTAACGCAAGACGGCGGCACGAACTGGAAAAACGTCACGCCGAAACAGCTCGGTTCTCAGTGGTCTCAAATCAGCAGTTTTGAACCATCGCTAACCGACGCGTGTACTGCATGGACCACGGTGTCTCGCTACATGTGGGACGATATGCGCCCTTACATCTTCAAAACGACGGATTGTGGCGCAAATTGGACGCAAATGACCAACGGCATTCCCTCGGACCAGTCCGTCTTCGCCGTGCGCGTCGATCCGCGTGAGCCGCGCGTTATGTTCGCCGGCACGCGCAGCCGCGTTTATGTCAGCCTCAATAGCGGCCAATCGTGGCAGTCGCTCGCGTTGAACCTTCCGCCGGTCGAAGTGCGCGATATTGCGATCAACGCTCGCGAAGGTGAAGTCGCGATTGCAACCCATGGCCGGTCGTTCTGGGCGCTCGATCATCTGCAGCAGATCGAAGACGTCGCTCGCGAATCGTCGCCCTCCATCTCGTCTGCGCAAGTCTTCCAGCCCGAAACGGCGTGGCTGACGCACGCATACGGCGGGGGCGGTTTTGGTCCGTCCGGTGACAATCCCGATTATGGCGTCAGCGTGTTCTTCAATCTTCCCTCAAACTACAATGGGCGCACACCCGTTACGCTTTCGTTCGAAGACACAAGCGGCAAAACGATTCGCAGCTTCAATCTGCATCTGAAGAACAAAAAGGCGAAAAAGTACGAAGGCTGGCAGCTTGGCGCAATGGACGCAATCAGCGCCGGCAACTACAACCTCTCGCGACAGACGGCGGCGCAGCCCGGAATGAACAAGTTCCTCTGGGATATGCGCTATACGCCGGCTGCGGAAATCGCCGGTCAGCATATCGTGCCGACCGAGGACTTCCGAGACGATCTGCTGGGCCCCACCACGCTTCCCGGTGACTATACCGTCGTATTGAATTACGGGGGCACCGTAACCAAAGCGCCGTTCAAGATCCAGCTCGATCCACGCTTCAATCCGGCGGCAGATGAACTGCCTTCGCGTCTGTCGCTCGCAATGGAGCTTTCGAACAAGATCAACGAACTCGACACAACGGTCAACGCGGCGCAAAACAAGATGGCGTCGCTCGCCCCGTCGAAGCGTGCTGCCGTCGAAAAAGCGGTCACGTTGGTGTATGAGCCGCGATATCGGTCGAGCGAGGCGGATATCATGCTGCCCTCCAAGCTGCGCGATCACCTCGCGATGCTGATGAACTCGCTCGATGTCTCGTACTCGGCGCCGACCGCCGCTGAACAAGATGCGGCGAAGCAACTGGAGGGTCAGGCGGACACGGCGATCGCTCAAATCAAGGCAGCCGCACGAATGTAGTATCCTCGCCCTGAGCGACCTCGAAAGATCGCCATAAAGGAAGCCCGCCGGAGATCTCGGCGGGCTTTCGATTTCGTCAGGATGAGACGTAAGAAACCGGGAAAGGAACGTAATGCATCTAGCATTTGTCGATTGGCTGATCGTAGCGGTCTACTTTGCTTTCGTGCTCGGCACCGGGTTCATACTCGCGCGTAAGGCGCGCACCGGCTCCGACTTCTTTTTAGCCGGGCGTTCGCTGCCTTCGTGGATTACTGCACTGGCATTTATCTCGGCGAATCTTGGCGCGCAAGAAGTGATCGGCATGGCGGCCTCCGGCGCGAAATACGGCATCTCCACCGCGCACTTCTATTGGATCGGCGCAATCCCGGCGATGCTCTTTATCGGGATCTTCATGATGCCGTATTACTATGGGTCGCGCGCGCGGTCGGTGCCGGAATATTTGAAGTTGCGCTTCGACGAAAAGACTCGTGGTTTCAACGCGATTACCTTTGCGGTGATGACCGTCTTCTCGTCCGGAATCTCGATGTACGCGATGGCGCGTCTTCTGCAGACCCTGCACGTCGTGGATAGCCTGCCGCTCTCGATCGGCATCTCGGCCGTAATCGTGCTGCTTTACATTTACGCCGGCGGCCTGCGCAGCGCAATCTATAACGAGGTATTGCAATTCTTTTTAATCGTAGCCGGATTCTTGCCCCTGGTGCTGATCGGGCTCCATAATGTAGGCGGCTGGCAGGGCATCGTGCACACGCTGCCTGCGGAGTATACACACGCATGGCAAGGGATGAACAATCCCTCAACCAATCTGCTTGGCGTTGATGCATTCGGCCTGATTATGGGACTCGGATTCGTGCTTTCGTTCGGTTATTGGTGTACGGATTATCTGGTCGTTCAGCGCGCGATGGCTGCCGACTCCATCAACGACGCGCGCCTTACGCCGGTTTTTGCCGCTATCCCGAAAATGTTCTTTCCGTTCCTCGTGATTCTGCCGGGCATTATCGCCATCGCACTAACGCCGCAGGGGTTCGGCGGTCACGGTCCGCTCGCCGGATTGATTCCGTTCCAGACAAATGTGGACGGAACGATCGTGCACGATGCCGGCGGACATGCGGTGTACGATTTCAATCTTGTTATCCCGGTGATGCTGGAGCATTACTTTCCCGCAGGGTTACTAGGCATCGGCCTGGCGGCGCTGTTGGCGAGTTTTATGTCGGGGATGGCGGGAAACGTAACGGCATTCAATACCGTGTGGACGTACGACATCTACGAGTCATACATTCGCAAAGGCGCGAGCGATGCACATTACGTCTTCGTCGGCCGCCTTGCGACGCTCTTCGGCATTGTCGCCTCAATCGCGGCGGCATACCTCGCGGCCCAGTTCAACAACATCATGGACGTCCTTCAGCTCGTCTTCGCATTCGTGAATGCGCCGCTCTTTGCGACGTTCTTACTTGGGATGTTTTGGAAGCGCGCCACGGCCAACGGCGCATTCTTCGGATTGATTGCCGGCACGGTCGCCGCGGCGCTGCATCAAGGGTTGACGCTGCCCGTGGGCGATCACGTTGGAATCAAAGGCGGATGGATCGCTGTGGTGCACACCTATCCAAGCGAGATGGCGCAGAACTTCTACACGGCGATCTTTGCATGGTGCACGTGCTTCGTCGTCACGATTCTGGTAAGTCTTGTGACTAAGCCGCGTCCCGATCACGAACTGGAGGGGCTCGTCTCCGCGTTGACGCCCCGGCCCGACGATCGCGGGGTACAATGGTTCATGCGGCCCGCCGTGCTTGGCATCATCGTGCTCGCCGGTTGCCTAATCCTCAATGTGGTATTTCGCTGATGGACATCGACCTTCGCATCATCCTCGGTCTGCTTTTCATGACGCTAGGGTTCATTCTCGTAGTTACGGGACTGGTCATCGGGCAGTCGCTGGATCTGCTCTGCGGATTCATCATGGGCGCATTCGGTGCCGGCTGTTACATCGTCGCGCAATCTGGTCGAGAGAAGGCGTGACCACCGCTGCTTTCATCGGTACGGCGGGATGGTCGATCCCCGTGTCCCTCGCCGGGTACTTTCCGGGGGACGGCCCGCACTTGGAACGTTACGCACGCGTCATGAGTGCGGCCGAGATCAACTCGTCGTTCTATCGAGCTCACCGTCGTTCTACCTACGAGCGGTGGTCGTCAGCCGTCCCAGCGGACTTTGCGTTTTCCGTGAAGATTCCGAAAGTAGTTTCGCATCAAAAGCGGTGCGTCGACTGCGGCGATGAGCTGAAGCAGTTTCTCGACGAGAGCGCGGGCCTCGGTGAGAAGCGTCGCGTGCTGCTATTACAGTTGCCGCCGAGTTTTGAGTTCGAAGAAGGACGGATGAATAGATTCTTCGAGTTCTGCAGCGACGGCGGCGCGCGGCCCATCGTGTGCGAGCCCCGGCACGCGTCGTGGTTTACGCCGCAGGTCGACGCGTTGCTGGAGGCGTGGCGCGTTGCGCGGGTCGGCGCGGACCCTGCGCGCGCTCCCGGCGCAGAGGCGCCGGGCGGTTGGACCGGGATCAGGTATTTTCGCTTACACGGTGCTCCGCGTGTTTACTATTCGTCGTATTCCGACGACCGTCTCAACGATGTCGCCACCATGATTTCAACGGCGCCAAACGAGGTGTGGTGTATCTTTGACAATACCGCATCCGGAGCGGCAGCTGAGGACGCGCTGAAGCTTCGTTCGCGGCTGGCGCTAGCATGACGAAACCATGGCCGGCGCACTTTGCCTGGGGAACCGCGACCGCTTCATATCAAATTGAAGGCGCCGTTAATGAGGATGGGCGTTCGCGCAGCATCTGGGATACGTTTGTTGGCATACCGGGCGCGATCGCGAATGGTGAAACGGGCGACATTGCCGACGATCATTACCACCGAATGGATGAAGACGTCGAGCTCATGGCAGAACTCGGCGTGAACGCCTATCGTTTCTCGCTTTCCTGGTCGCGCATATTGCCGGACGGCGTGGGAAAAGTCAATCACCGAGGCCTCGATTTTTACAAGCGCCTGCTAGAGAAGTTGGCTCAGAAGAATATCGACGCATACGCAACGATCTATCATTGGGATTTGCCCCAAGTACTACAAGATCGTTTCGGCGGGTGGATAGGCCGCGACATCATTGAGCCGTTTGTCGAGTATGCCGATACTGTATCGAGTGCGCTCGGCGACCGCGTAAAAGCTTGGACTACATTGAACGAGCCGTGGGTTATCGCGTGGCTTGGTTACGGCGAAGGGAAACACGCTCCTGGATTTCGCGACCCGCGCCTGGCGCTGCAAGTGTCGCATCACTTGCTCGTCGCCCATGGCCTGGCCGTTTCGGCTGTTCGTCGAAACGTTGAAGATGCCACTGTCGGCATCACTGTAAACCTGAGCCCCATCGAGCCGGCGAGCGAAGCGGAGCAGCATCTGGCGGATGCGGCTGACGCAAACGTTAATTCGTGGTTTTTGGACCCTATTTATCGCGGCCGTTATCCCGCGTTGTTCTTGCCCGGAATGTCGCCGGAACAGATTCGCATACTGGATGGTGATATGAAAACGATCGCGCAGCCGATTGATTTCATTGGGGTCAACTACTACACGAAGTTTCGTTTGAAGGCCGGAAGCATCAGCCTCGATCCGCTTGCCGACGTAGACCGGCCCGGCGGGGAACGCACGCAGATGGGATGGACGCTTTATCCCGAGGGCTTATTCGACGTTTTGAAACGTGTTTACGACACGTATCGGCCGCCGGCTATTTTCGTTACGGAAAACGGCGCGGCATATGCGGATACCATTGATAGCGACGGTCGCATTCGCGATACGAAGCGTATTGCGTACCTTCAGATGCATTTCGAACAGTTGCGTCGCGCACTCGAGGCCGGCATCCCGCTAAAAGGATACTTTGTTTGGTCTTTGATGGACAATTTTGAATGGGCCGAGGGATACCGCCCGCGTTTTGGCTTGATTCACGTCGATTATGCAACGCAAAAGCGGACCATCAAGGATAGCGGCTACTGGTACCGGGATGCCATCTCGCGCGACGTTACGGCGTAGTCGGCAGCCTTACCCCGCCGTTCCATTGTGGCAGCCGCCTGCAATCCAGCTTCCGAAATCGATCGCCTCTGCCTTTTGCCGTCAGCGGGACCCAGAAAGCGTTACATTTCGCAATAGAGGGGGTGATGGCGGCCGCTTTAGGTGTCATCACGGGAGTTGGCGGCATACCGCCCATGGAGTGGCCTAGCTAAATCACTCCAATTTGCCGGCGAGCTTGCTTCTATGATGAAGATTTTCTAGCGTGCACGTGACGCAAACGTCACGGTCAATATCGCGATGTCGTCCGCAGCCGGCGTTTTTACGACTTCTTCCAAAACGTGCGACGCCGGCTTTGCCTGAGACGTCACGTGCCACGTTTTAACGGCATCGTGTAATCTCGCTTCACCTTCAAAAACGTCGCGCGAAGCCTCGGTTAGACCGTCGGTATAACACACTAATGCTTGCGCGTTTGCTAGCGAAACTTTCGCCGACGTTCTGGGAGCTGCTTCGGGAAATCCCAACAGCATATCGCCATTACTAAGGAGTTCGACCGTTCCGTCGAGACGAAGCAGAACTGCCGGCGGATGTCCTGCGCTGGAATATTCCAGAACGTGCAGCTCGGAATCGACGATGCCGAAAAAGACGCTTGCCGTGAAGTCAGTGTTTTCCATCAACATCGTCTGCTCAACCGAGGCGACGATGGAGCCGGGGTCTCGATTTTCGAACTGCGCGGCGCGAATCGTAACGGCCCTAAACGATTGTCGAAGTTTACTCATCAGCACGGCTGCTTCGAGCCCGTGCCCTGTTACGTCGCCGACAGCTATGGCAACCGCACCGTTCGAGAGCGCAAACGCATCGTACCAGTCGCCGCCCACCAACAGGTTGGAACTAGGCTGGTAGACCGCGTCCAAGCTCATGCCCGGGAGCGTCGGGAGGCCCTCGGGCAGCGCGGCCTCCTGAAACGACGTCGCTACTTGGCGCTCGTGGCGATAAAGCGCTTCCAGCGCCGCATTGGCTTGCCGGACTTCGTGGATCTCCATCGCCGTGCCGATCCACTGAACGATTTTTCCGGCTGCGTCGCGCAGGGCATGCGCGTGTGCCGAGAACCAACGCCATTCGCCCGATGCTGCGTGGTAGACGCGGTACTCGACCGCGACGTCTTTGCCGCTCTCCATGGCAGCATACCAAGCGGCTCCCACGATCGGAACGTCGTCCGGGTGAATGTATTTGCGCCATTCCTCAGTCACGTCGCGATCGAATCTCGGCTGGCCGGTGTACTGGAACCACGCGGTATTGAAGAAGTTCACGACGCCGCTCGGATCAGACATCATTACGAGTACCGGTAGCGCGTCTGCGAAAACGTGCTGAGTTTCGGCGATCGTATCGCCCAAGTCCATGCAGAATCCTCATGCGAAAGACACGAATAACGTCGCCTGCTTTTTTGCCTTAGAAGCGGGCTCGGCCCTTTAACCGCCTTTTACGGGCGTTTGTTATGAACCGTGGTGGGCAGACATCCAATGTGGCGCGGCAACAATTACCTTACGAGTTATGGGAGGCTCTCAAACAGCGAGCGAGCGAGTTAGCAGCGTGCATGGGGCGCGGATTGACGCCCGAAGAATGCATCGAAGAGTTCTCGCGTCTTTTGCTGGCGGACCAACGATTTTCCAGCGTCGACCTCCCCGCGGATGCGATCGCGTTCTACATTCGAGAGCTCGGCGAGTTAACCGCGCAGATGCGGGGCAGCCCCGCAGACGTCACGCCTCTTAAAGCGACCTGAATGGGTTCAACTTTCGGCACCCATTGATTTGGCCGGGTGTGTTTTACTTTTTGCCGGTTACGTTCCGGTAAAAATCAAACAGCGTGTTAATGCCGCCAATGAATGCGATGAAGTAGCCAAACCACAACGCTAGGTTTTTTACCGAAAGCGGCGGGCCCGGTATTCCCCGTTTGACGCCGCCTTTGAAATGAACGTCCTTTGACCCGGTTTGAACGTGCTTGTACCGTTGGGTTGTAACTACGGCAATCAACAAGCCAAAGATGAAAAGCGCTACCGAGTACGGCAGCGGAATAAAACTCACCGACCATTCCCGGCTTGACGAATCTCGGATGAGCCGTCGCAAAATAGGCAACGGACGTGCTGCCGTTGCAGCGTGGCGTCGTCAGCCTTTTTGTCGATCACTTTTATAGACCCTCGGTCGTTGCATTAGCGTTTGTTAACGATAGGCGGCCGTGAGCCGGCTGCAGGCCTAAGTCTTCGGGTTTCCGCCGGGCTCTGGAGATTGCGCCACGAGCGTACGAAACGCGACTCTGCATACTTTCAGTATATTCGATAGTTCATCGCCAACCGAAAAATCGTGGAAAGATTGATGTCTCGTTGCTACACTTATGATCACGCTCAGCGTGCATTGCCATCGATGTAAGACACTCGGCCTTCGACGACGTTATGAAGCTTAATGGCATACTACCAGCGGGTCGTTTGGTTACGATTTTTGAGGTCGCCAATTATGATTTTGGATGCGCAACTAGGGGCATCTCTGCGAATGTGGCGTTTGCGGATTAGTAAGGAGGCCACGGCGCTTGGATCGCAGCGCCGTTTGCCCTGTAGAATCGGGCGTTTTGTAACGCAAGAGGAGTTGGCTGAAGCGGTCGGCGTTAGCCGCGGCTGGTACAAAATGCTGGAATCGGGCACTGGGAGTCGGACGTCTTTGCGATTACTGAGTGGCTTAGCGGATGCGCTGATGCTCTCACCTTCGGAAAAGGCCCATCTTTACCGCCTGGCCTTCCCCGAGCTGGCCGTGTTAGAAATGGTTAGCAACACGGCTCCGACACTTAGCCGGAAACGAATTACTGTTAGCGCGTAATAAGCCGGCCTGCGCGCTTCATTGCGGCTGATGTCCTGAAACGTCGGTTTGACACCATTGCAGTCTTCACGCTGCTCGCGTAGATTTGTGGTATGAAGACTCGACGGATTGGCATTGTCGTCTACGAAGGCGTTGAAACACTCGACGTGGCAGGGCCTGCTGACGTATTTTCCAGCGCAAACGATTTGGTGGGGCGCGAATCTAAGCCCTATGAAGTGACGGTGCTCGGAGTTCGACGTGGCCGCGCGACCGCGGAGTCGGGTGTGTCGTTTTATGCCGACGTGGCACTTTCGGACGGCGCGTTATTCGATACGATTATTGTCCCGGGCGGACGCGAGCTGCGCTTGAATCCGAAGACGCGTACCGCAATCTCCCAATTTTTGCTTCGACAGACGAAATCGGCACGACGTATCGCGTCGGTGTGCACCGGGATCTACGGACTGGCGGAGACGGGCCTACTTGACGGACGCGACGTCACAACGCATTGGCGGTTTGCGCTCGACGTGCAACAGTGCTGGCCGAAGCTGCGCGTGAATGCCGACGCTATCTACATCAAAGACGGCAAGTTTTATACATCTGCCGGTGTAACGGCTGGAATTGATTTAGCGCTAGCATTGGTTGAGGAAGATTTAGGCACCGGCGTCGCGATGAACGTGGCTCGGGAGATCATCGTTTATCTCAAGCGCTCCGGCGGCCAACGGCAATATTCGCAGCCGCTTCTTGCGCAAACCAAGACGAAGACCCGGTTTGGCGACCTCGCTGAGTGGATGCGCGGAAACCTTCAAAAGGACCTCACGCTTGAAACCATTGCCGAACACGTCAGTCTCAGCCCCCGCCACCTTGCTCGCAAGTTCAAGGCAACGTTTGGGTTGACGCCGGCGGACTTCGTAGAGGAAATGCGGCTAGACGAGGCGCGTTGGCTCCTCGTAAACGGCGATGATGCGATAGCGGAACTCGCCGAGACGGGTCGGCTACAGCAGCGGCGATACATTTCGGCGCGCCTTCGAACGCCGGTACGGAATTGGGCCGGCCGAGTACAGGCGCCGTTTCATGACCGTGTCCGCATAATGATCAACGAACGTTACGCCAATCGCATGGCGAGAATTGCTATATCATCGTCCGGACTGTCGGTGCAATCGGACATCGCCTCACGCGTTGCTTCTGCAGGATTCTCTGCGTTTCGAACGTCAGCGCGCATCATCGCCTGATTTAAATCGCGTTCGCCATCGAGCATATTCCGCGTGCATTCCACCAGGCCGTCGGTGTAGAACACGACGAAGCCTTTCTCCAGCCGCATGGTTCGCGGTTGTGCCCGGTTTTGTGACAACGGCCGAATCCCGAGTGGCAGGTCGCGTTCAGTGAAGGGATCGGCGACCTCGTTGGTTTTGGCGCTCCAAATTCTCGGACCCGGATGACCCGCGCTTGCAAGCCGTAAGGTCATTGCGTCGACGTCGAGGACTGCAAGCACCGCTGTACAGAAACTAACATCGTCGAATTCGCTGCGCAAGACGTAATCAACGGAGTCCAGTGCGCGCGCGATGTCCGGTTCCGATATCAGCGCGGTTCGAATGGAATTTCGCATCGACGACATGACCACCGATGCACGCAAACCGTGACCGCTCACATCCCCTATCGATATGCCGATGCGGCCGTTCGGGATCGTGAAAGCGTCGTACCAGTCGCCCCCTACGAGCTGGGTTCGCGCGGCCGGCTGATAGTGAGAAAAGAATTCGACGCCGGGCGCTTGCGGCAGGCGCTGTGGGAGCGCGGCCTGCTGATACATCGCCGCCGTTGCCTGGCTATCGCCGTACATTCGTGCTTTTCCGATCGCCGCAGCACACAGCCGCCCTAAGGCTTGAGAAAACGCGACGGCCCGCTCTCGGAATGGCGGCCGGCCGCCCTCGACCGTAGCCAATGTTAGTGCGCCGGTCAAACCAAAAGCTTCTGATAAGAGCGGAACAACAATCATCGACGTGTATTTCAATTCCGAAAGGAAGCCGGCATGTTCCGGCCCGCTGGAATGTTGCTCGATCCATGCGTTGTCGATATGCGGCGCGTAAAACATCTCGCCCGTCGCTAGCACCCGGCACACCGGATGCTGAGGACGATTATGCTTCGAACTCAAGTGCGCTCCGGCGGCCTGCACTTTTTTCGTGAGCGCGCTGTCCCGGTGTGCCGCGCTCACCATCTCCGTCTGTCCGCCGTCGCCGAGATCGATTATGCAGACGTCCGAAATAGTGGCTACCGTAGAGTTTGCGACATTCTGCAGCGTTACTCGGTAGTCCAGCGATTCTCCGAGCACTTCAGATACGCGCTGAAAGAGCGCGAAGTACTCCGCCTCGGGAAAAACCTGCTCCGCGGCCGGTGGTTTGTTCATAAGAGCAGCATTACCCATCGATGATGGTTCTTCGCTCACTAGATCAACCGCCTAACTTCTGGATCATGGCACGGGAAGCGCTCGCCGGAGGGAAGAACGCGGCCGCCATGACGGCCTTCAGCGTCCGACTGATCTCTGCGGCTATTGCACTCATGACCTTGACGGCAACGGCAAATACGGCCCTTCGCGGTGAGCGCGCGGAAGGCTGGTTGCAGCAAAGCCGTTCGCCCGTCCTTGCACGAAACGGAGTCGTCGCAACAAGTCAGCCACTCGCCGCTCAGGCGGGCCTGCGGATTCTGATGCAGGGTGGCAATGCGGTCGATGCCGCGGTCGCGACCGCGGCCGCGTTAAATGTCACCGAACCCATGAACGTCGGTATGGGCGGGGACCTTTTCGCGATTGTTTACATTGCGAAAGAGCACGCCGTCCACGTGCTTGATGCAAGCGGTGTGGCGCCGACCGGTGCGACCCTCGCGCACATGAACGCCCTCGGCTATGCCTACGATTCAAAGCAATGGGGACCGGGATCCGGCATGCCGTCAGGCGGCATTCTCGATGTGACGGTTCCTGGTGCCGCTTGGGGTTGGGACGAGATGCTCCGCCGCTACGGCACGATGAAATTTTCGCGCGTGCTTGCACCGGCAATCGATTATGCAGCAAACGGATTTCCAGTGTCGGAACGCATCGCGCACGATTGGAAGCTTCCCAATGCGCTGCCGCTGCGCCAATGCTGCACGGCGCTCGATCCCGACTCGGTTGCAACCTGGTACGTCCGCGGGAAGCCACCGGTTGAAGGACGGATTTTCCGCAATCCGCAGCTGGCACGCGCGTTAACGCTGCTCGCACACGATGGACGCGATGCATTTTACAAAGGTGAAATCGCTCGCGCGATAATCGCTAAATCGCGTGCGCTCGGCGGGACGATGACGCTTGCGGATCTTGCCGCGTATCACGGCGTCTGGCGTCAACCGGTGCGCAGCATGTATCACGGCTACGAGGTCTTGGAGCTGCCTCCGCCATCGCAGGGGTTTGCAGCGAACGAAGCACTCAACGTGCTGCAAAAGTGCGTTCCGAAACTCGCCGGTGGCGACACACTGGCCTCGCTTGGGCCAGGCAGCGCCTTGTATTGGCACCTGCTGGTCGAAGCGAAGAAAATAGCCTATGCAGATCTTTATCGTTATAACGCCGATCCGGACCATGCAACGGTCCCGCTCAATCGGCTTCTTTCGAATGCGTATGCGGCTTCGCAGTGCGCGAAGATCGATCCGAAGCGCGCGTCGCAACCGGCTGCCGGCGAAGAGAGTGGCGCAGGCGACACGATCGTCCTGTCAACCGCCGACCGTTGGGGCAACATGGTGTCGTGGGTGAACAGCAATTACGATGGGTTCGGTTCAGGCATTACCGTGCCCGGATACGGCTTTATCCTTCACGATCGCGGCGGGCTCTTCACGCTGGACCCGAAAAGCCCCAACGCGATCGCACCGCAAAAGCGGCCCTTTAATACCCTGTGCGCCGGATTGCTTATGCGCAACGGCAAGCCGTTTGCAACTATTGGGTTGATGGGCGGCGACATGCAGGCGCAGGGGCACGAGCAAGTCATTGTCGACCTTGTCGATCTCGGCGTGAACATCCAACAAGCGGGCGACATGGCGCGCTTCAGACACGATGAAATTTCGAATTCGCTGATGCTGGAAGCGCCGCTTTATGATTCGCTCGGATCAAAGCTTGCCGGTATGGGCCACCACGTTAGATCCGTCACGCGAGCTCCGCTCGGAGGCTATCAGGCCATTATGCAGCTGCCCAATGGTTCGTATGCAGCCGGATCGGACTTCGGCAAAGATGGCGAGGCCGTAGGCTGGTAAGTTACGGAATAAGCGCGTCGCCGAAAATATCGACGAGCATATGCGCTTCGTAGGCCGCTAAAAACGAACGCGTCCGTTTAATGATCCAGCACCACAGGACGCCGACGGCTGCGATTGCCAAGCGAAGTGCCCACGGGTATTGTGTGTGTTCCGCCGCCCAGAGGATGCTCGAAATAATTGCCGCGGGCCAAAAGCTTATGAGTGCCGTAAGCGCGGTTAGCAGGAACCCGCGAAAGATGAACTCCTCATAGAAATTGGAAAAGACGTTCGCGAAAATCTTGAGCGGATCGAGCCCAATCCAGTGAATCGTTCCGCGTGGCATCGTCGACGCGACGACGACTAGAATAGCCAGAAGCGACGCGGCGCCGGCGCCGGCCCCCCAAAGAAAGGCTTTCCCGGTGTGGGCCGAGGGAATGCCGGGAAGCAGCCGTCCGCGATACGACAGATACCACAGTATGGCGCACACTACCGCGGGAAGCGTTGAATAAAGTAACAGGTGCGGAAGAAATAGCCCGCGCCATCCTTCGTACGGTGGGTTCCCAAGTAACTCCAGCCCTCGCTCGAGCACGAATCGCTCCGGTGCGAAGGTGCTCGCATAAGCCGCGAGCACGGAGAGAAGAATCAAGGCGCGCCGTTTCATAAGCCGCTGTTAGGCAAGCGGCATGTAAACACTAGCGGTGCGTCATAAATCCGGCACGTTACAAAGTAACGTCGAACGGTACGCCGGCGCGTTCGACGATCGTCGTCATTTTGCCGAAGCGATCATTCTGAGTGCCCACGCCGTGCACTACGATGGTGTACGTCTGGACCGGTGGCTTATAGGAACCCTCCGGCTGCGCTGCCGTCACATGGAAGCCTTTTGAATCCTCGCGCGCTTCGATTTCCTGTTTGAAGTACACGCCACGTTCGTAAGCATATGTCGTGCCGTCGTCGTCGTAATAGCCGAAACGAGCGATTCGCTTGAGTGATGGATAGACGTCAAGGCGCACGTTCGTGGCCGGTTGCTGGCCGACCCACTGTTGAACGGTTTGTGTCGCTACGATGCTTCCCTCACGCACGAAAAGCGGTATATCGGCCCAGGTGCGGGCGTCGACGTTGTAATCGATCGTCGTTCCGCCCGGGAAACGCGTCCCGCGGAAGTAGTCGTACCAAGTGCCCGCAGGCAGATAAACGTCCCGGTGTGTCTGCCCTTCGCCGAATATGGGTGCAGCGAGCAGCGCATCGCCATCCATCCATTCGTCAGTTTGGTACACTGCATCCCCATCGTCCGGAAACGCCCACGAAAGCGGCCGCACGATTCCGGCGCCATCCTCGTAAGCAGCACGCTCGTACGAATAGAAATAGGGCAACAATCGATACCGCAAATCAATCGCACTTTTTGCAACGCTTTGCGCCTGCGCACCGTACACCCAGGGTTGCCGCTTTTCGCCTAACGTCCCGTGCACGCGCATGATAGGCACAAGGGCGGCAAACTGCATCCACCGGGCGTAGTTTTCAGGACTTGGATGGCCGTCGAAGCCGCCCGTATCCATGCTCCAGTGCGGTTCTCCCAGGCCCACCGTGCCGAGCATGCGAATCGCCTGCTCGCGCATCGAATCGAAGCTTGTCTCGATGTCGCCCGACCATTCGCCATACCCGTAGCGCTGAGAACCGAGATAGAAGTTGCGGTTGAGCGAGAAAACGCGGCGATCGTCTGCAGATCGCACGCCGTCGTACAGCGCGCGCTGCATATCGAGAAATTGCAGGTTTGGGAAAAGGTCGCGCGCGTCACCCGCCGCATCAGCTTCGTCGTTCCAGAATGCCACGATACCTGCCCGATAAGCCGGAACCGTATGTTCCCAGTACCACGCGCGCGCTGCGGGAATCGAAAAGTCGATGTCGCGCGCCTCGCGATGCGAGAAATACTCCCGATACGGCTTCTGCCATCGCAGGAAGAAATGATGCGCTTCTGCGTATTTGGCAGCGGCGGTCGGCGTGCCGTTGGCGTTAGTAAGGAGAATGCGCGGTTTGAAAATGCCACCTAGCTTCACACCGTCGCGCAGCATGTCGGCAGCGAACGCTCCTGAAGCGCCGTCAGGGAATTTATCCGGCGCGACGCTTCCCGCGCCGCGCGTACTGTTCCAACGCCATTCGCCGTAATTGTCCTCGCCCCAGGCCTTCCAGTCAAAGTCGAGGATAAATGCATCGATCGGAATTTCGCGGTTTCGGTATCCCGCAATAATGGAACGCACTTCGGATTCGGTGCTTCCCCATTGCGTATTGATGAAACCCAGCGACCACTTCGGCATCATCGGCGCATGGCCGGAAAGATCCGCGACCGCGCGCATCGTTGCGAGCGGCGGACCCACTATCGCAAAATATTCCACATCAGGACGCGAACCGCCGTGGAAATCGATTGCGCCGGAGTCGACATCGAACGAACCGCCGTTGGAATCGATCAGCATGCCGTATCGCTTGGTATAGACCAGCGGCGCGCCACCGTCGCCCTGCAGCCCGGCAAGTGCCGTGCCCCCATCGCGCACGATGCCTTTGCGAATGTCTTGGCGCGGGTCGAGATTCGAACCTGGAAGACTCGTGTTATCAATGCCGAAAAACGGACCGGCATCCGCCAGGGTTACGTGCAGCGCGTGCGGCATCGCTTCGCCGCTTTGGGTAAATACCGCGCCATGCGGATCGTCGATTTCGAGCGCGAAGGGACGCAGCGACACTTTGACCGTCATGTGCGGTGTGGTCAACTGAACGGATCGCGCCGTATAGTTGCCTTGCGTCGCGCTGGAATGAAGCGCAAGATGCGGATCTAGGACGAGCGTTCGGGGAGTCGCTTTCCCGTTCGGAACGACGTGGATGCGAACGACGTTGGGTTCCACGACTTGAATCTCGTAACGGGCGCTTCCGTTTCGGACGACGACGCCCGAGGCGATGCGCGCGTAGGTTGCGACTGCGGCTGTGTCGGCTTGCGCGGCGATCATCACTCTTCGCCGTCGAAGTAACCGAGAGCGTCCGTCTTGCCGTCTTGATGACGCACGATGCCGCGACCGGAAATTTGCTTGCCGAATCCGCGAAACGTCCTTTTGGCTGAGACGCATTCCAACTCGTCTACGTCGTTGGCATCTACTTTCTGCAAGGCCGCTCCTAACTTTGGTGCGCGAGTATCGCTTCGGGGCAAAAAACCGCGGACCCGCTAAAGCGAGGCCACAGCTCGTAGCTGTGCGCCAGCCGTTTCATCGGTTCTTCCGATGCGAAGGCCTGGAGCGACGATTGCGAAAATGCCAAACGAGTCAGCGGAGGCACCTATGTTGGTCGGCACGTTTTTTCGCCGTAGCAGTGCGGCTTTATTGATCGGTTCGATGCTCGCGGTTGCGCCGGCATCAGCTTCGGCAAAGGGTCCGGTGCGCGCCGAAGATCTTTTTCGATTGTCGCTAATCTCGCAGCCGATCATTTCGCCGAACGGCGGAGAAGTGGCATTCGTCGTATCGAGGATGAACGGGCCGGAAAACCGGTACGATTCTAACGTGTGGATTGCAAGCAGCCGCGGCTCGGCACGTGCCCCGATCACCACCGATGGCACTGCTTCGTCGCCCGCGTGGAGTCCGGATGGAACGCACCTTGCATTCGTTCGCACGTTAAGCGGCGTGTCGCAGATTTTCTCCTATAGCTTGCGGACTCGTGCAGCAACGCAGTTGACCAACCTCTCCAGTGGGGCATCGTCGCCGGTGTGGTCGCACGATGGCAAGCGGATCGCCTTTGCGTCGCTTACCGTTGATGGGAAGGCGCCGGCGCGGGTCGATTTCAAGGCAGCCGGGTTTGGTCCGAAAGCATCGCAGCGTACAAGCGACATCCGAGTGATTGATACGGAACGCTACGAAGCAAACGGCGAAGGCTACACTTACGACAAGCATCAACACCTGTGGGTTATGGATGCCGACGGTTCGGCAGCGCGCGCCCTTACATCCGGACATCGTTGGTCGGAAGCACAATTTGCGTGGTCGCCCGACGATTCGACAATCGCATTTTCGTCACTCCGGCGAGAAACGACGCGGGCAAACGAAAGCGACGTCTATACGATCCCGTCGCACGGCGGCGAGATGACGCTCGTGCGTTCGAGCGACGTTGCGAACATGCAGCCGGCCTACGCCCATCGCGGCAATCGCGTGTTTTACTTCAGCGGCAACGTGGACGACAGTGCGGAGTACCCGGCGCTTGTTTCGAGCGACGCGGCCGGCGCAAGTCGCCGCGTTACGGTGAAGAAGAACGCGTATCAATGGGGCGATTGGGTCTTGGCCGACCTCAAAATGCCCGGCATGATTTGCGGCCCCTACTTCACGCCGGACGATCGCTTCATCCTTACGGACGTGTCTACGCCGGGGAGCACGCAACTTGCCGAAATTACCGTTGCCGGCGGCTATGTTAAAATGCTGACCGGTACGCACGCGGAAGCTGCTGACTGCTCGATGAGCGCCGACGGGCGATTCATCGCCTATGCGAAAGCCGACTTTTCGCATCCCGCCGAAATCTACGTCCGTGATATGCGCACGGGCTCCGAACGCGCGCTCACGGCGTTCAATCAGCCATACCTAAACAGCGTGCTTCTGTCGAAACCACAGCGCTTCACGATTCGTGATGCGAGCGGTTTCTACGTGGAAGCCTGGTTCATGCCCGCAGTGGGCCCGAACGCAAAAGGTAAACGGCCGACGCTGCTGGACATTCATGGCGGTCCCCAAGCCGAATTCGGCGCGACGTTTTTCCACGAGCTGCAGTATTGGGCCGGACGCGGATACAACGTCGTGTTCGCCAACCCGCAAGGCAGCATCGGGTACGGGCACACGTTCGAAGCGGCGCTCGAAGGAAACTGGGGAGCGCCGATGTTCGACGACATCACGCGTGTCATGGACGAAGTGGCGAAGCGGCCGAACGTCGATTCATCCCGCTTCGGCGTGATCGGCGGAAGTTACGGTGGCTATGCGACCCTCTGGGTGATCTCGCACACCGATCGCTTCAAAGCGGCTGTCGCCGAACGCCCCGCGAGCGACATCGCGACAGAATCGCTCGACGCGTTCTTTGCCAGTTCGAACGGACTCGGCGGACAGTACGCGTGGGGCAAGCCATGGGATCCATCGAGCAAGAATTACACCGACTCGCCGCTGGTTTACGTCGAACACGTTCATACGCCGGTGATGTTACTGCACTCGACCGAAGATACGGAGACGCCGGTCGATCAGACCCTCGACGAATTTTCCGCTCTCAAACAACTCGGCCGAACCGCTCGTTTCGTAGAAGTTCCCGGTGAGAATCACGATCTCAACCGCACGGGCGCTCCAATCCATCGCGTGGAGCGTTTACACATCCTCGCTGCTTGGTTCGACCGCTTCCTTAACCGGCAATAACGCGACTGCGCAGCGCTTGCCTCGGCATTCTTCCTTTGCGGAACGCCGGCGCGCAATGCAACCCCTCGCTTGGCAGCGATGCGCAGCATTCCGAGTTTGCCTAGAGTAGGTGCATTTTGCCACTTGTTGCATCGGAGGTCGCGGCTTACCATCGCAGCACAGGGAAGCCCTGTATTCCGTTGCTCGTGGAGGGCTCTTGGATGCGCAATTTTTCGGTGCGAGTTATTCCGGCGGTTATAGCGGCGGCTTTACTCGCCGCGTGTAGCGGAGGCGGCGGCACTTCGTCGCTTCCGGACAGTGCGGGAGTAACGCAAAGTAGTTCCGGTGATTTCCGTCCGATGGACGCATATCGCGCCACAGGCGATGCCAACCGTCTCATTCATTACTTCCCGGCCAATGACGGCCTGTGGATTACGCGTGAGGGCGCGCAATCGCGCGTTGGTTCCGCAAGCACCAGCAATCTGGTGTATAACGGCGGCCCGATTCAAACGTCACCGAAGACCTTCGTCGTCTATTGGGGATCGGCATGGAATGGAGCGGGCGATCCTAACGGCGTGCGCGCGTACTTCAATAGCTTCTTAGCAAAGGTCGGCGGTTCGTCGTGGAATTCGACGGTAACGCAATACTATCAAAAGAATCCCTCCGCTTATGAAGGCAATCCGGCAAACAACTTCGGCGGCTCGTACGTAGACACGACCAGCTCGCCGCCCAAGCGTCCGTCGCAGAGCCAAATGGCGGCCGAAGCGGCGAAAGCCGCCGCGCATTTCGGCAACTACACGGTCAACGCGCAGTACATCGTCGCAATGCCGCACGGCATCAAGCCGTCGGGCTTTGGATCGCAATATTGCGCCTATCACAGTACGACGTCCGCGTCGGGTGGGACGATCTCGTGGACGAACCTCCCGTATATGCCCGATGCCGGCGCTTCTTGTGGGGCCGCGTCGGTAACGAGCAGCGATCTTGACGGCGTGTCGATTGTCGGCGGGCACGAAATGGCTGAATCGGAAAACGATCCGATGCTCAATGCCTGGTATGATGCTTCCGGCTCGGAAATCGGCGACAAGTGCGCCTGGGTCAATCTCAAGGACACCAGCCTCAACGGCACGAGCTTCCCCACGCAGCCTCTTTGGAGCAACAGCGCGGGCGGCTGCATCCAGTAGTCCTCCTAGCTCAATCAAAAAAGGCCGCCGCGCTCGCACGCGGCGGCCTTTTGTTTTCTATGCCCGCACGCAAATTAGTTCACGAACCGGTGAACTATCGCCGCGGTAGAATAATAGGGTCATGATTCGCAAACACAGCACCATTCAGTCGCCGGATCCTCGCATTGCGTCCGTCGCGGTGCTCATCGGCGATCGCGCGCGTGCGGCGATGCTGTGCGCCCTCTTCGACGGCGGCGAGCGCACCGCCGGCGAACTCGCGTACCGCGCCAACGTATCGCCAAACGCTGCAACCGCGCATCTTACGAAACTTCGCGCCGGCGGGTTGGTCGCGATGCGTCCGGAGGGGCGGCGGCGGTTCTTCCGGATCGCAAACGCGGACGTCGCGCGCGCGCTCGAGGCGCTTGCCGTCGTCGCACCGCCCACACCGGTTACCGGATTCTCGCAAGCTCGAATTTCACACGAGTTGCGTTACGCGCGACGCTGCTACGATCACCTTGCGGGACGGCTCGGAGTCGCGGTAACGGAAAGTCTTATGGAACGATCCTTCATCACACCCGTTCGCAATGAATCGTTCCGGCCGACCCCCGTAGGCGAAGTGTTCTTCGCCGAACTCGGGATAGACATGCCGGCGATTCGCACGGCGCGCCGCCGTTTTGCTTATCAGTGCGTCGACTGGAGCGAGCGGCGTCCGCATTTGGCAGGCGCGCTCGGCGCCGCCCTATGCACGGCATTTCTCCATCGCCGGTGGATTGCACGAAAGGACGGCACGCGTGCCCTGACCGTGTCTGAATCGGGCGCGCGTTGGCTGCGTTCGGCACTGGGTATTAATTTATAACCTATGGCAGTGCGCGAATCGGCGGCCGGCTTTCTTCCCGCGAAATACTCCTTGAAGAGCTTGCGGGAAGCCGCTTCGCATTGCCACGGCTGCGATTTGTACAAGTACGCAACGCAAACGGTTTTCGGAGAAGGCAAGGCGCGCGCGAAGTTAATGTTCGTCGGCGAACAACCCGGCGATAGCGAAGACCGCGAAGGCCATCCGTTTGTCGGACCGGCCGGGAAATTGTTGCGCAAGGCCATGAGCGACGCCGGGATCGATGAGCGTAACGTGTACATCACCAACGCGGTGAAGCACTTCAAGTTCATCGAGCGAGGAAAGCGGCGCATTCACAGTAAGCCGCGCGTCATCGAAATCCGCGCGTGCCGGCCGTGGCTGGAGGCTGAGATCAAGACGGTCCGGCCGGAGATCGTAGTCGCGCTCGGGGCAACGGCCGCGCAGGCGCTCTTAGGGCCGGCATTCCGTTTGACGGAGCACCGGGGCGAGGTCTTTTCGTCGGAGCTGGCGGGGCACGTCATCGCGACGGTGCATCCCTCGTCGATCCTGCGGGCCATGGACGACGAGTCCCGGCACGCGGAACTGGCCCGTTTCGTAGACGATCTCAAGCAGATCGCTCGGGCGGCGCAGTCCCTTTAAAAAACTCTAGCTCGGTCCCATACTGACCTTTTTCATAATAAGCGGTACACTGGAAGCGCGGGGAACACCGGAGGGACAATGACCACGGCGATATTGGCGCGTCTAGCGACGCGTCTTCGCAGCATTGAGGACGAGCTTGCCACGTCGATCCAGCGGACGGCATCGCAATCACTCGATAGTGTCGCCACCGCGGCACGAGACATTGACGAGCTTCTTATGGAAGCGCGTGTTGTCGCTGTACCCGGCGATACAGCGACAATTCGGGAACTGTTGAGCGAACTGGAAGAAGCGTTGCACTGCGGACGGTCGGTGCTTGCCGATCCGGAGGCGCCCGGTTTAGAACGGCGCGTCGTCCGCATGATCGGTCACGTGCATGCCGCCCGCGCCGCCGTTGCCGTTGCGTCTTAGCGCGGAGGCATCGCGCGCTCCAAGGCTTCGAGGGCTTCACGCATCGCCTTGCGGCCGTATCCAATGCGGAATCGGTCTATAGGAACGGGGCCGAGTTCCGAGCGATAAACCGAGGCCGGCAGTAAGAGCACGCCTTCGCGCTCGAGCACCGCGCGGCAAAACGACTCCACGCCGTCCGCGCCGAGATAGCGCGGGAACGCGACACAGCCGCCGCCGGGCTCATGCCATTCGAACCACTGCGCATGGCGCGCGAAGAACGAATTGAGCTGGCGCAAATTCTCCGTTACGAGCGATCGAACGCGCGTGAAAATTTGCGGCTGCGCCTTCAACGCGACCGTCGCAAGAACTTCGCTTGGCGCGGCGTTGCAAATCGAAAGATAATGCTTGAGATGCAGCATCTTCGCAAGCGCAGCTCGATCTTTGGACGCGATCCAGCCGACACGCAGACCCGGCAAGCCGTACGCTTTGGAGACGACGTTTAGCGAGAAAGCACGATCGTACCGATCCGCGGCTTGTGGTAGACGCAACGCATCGTCGCGTTCGATGCCGCGATAGACTTCGTCGCTGAAAAGATAGAGTTCTCGTTCGGCGCAGAGCGCAACGAGCCGGTCAAACGCCTCGTGCGAAAGCACTTTGCCTGTTGGATTATGCGGAAAGTTTATCGCAACGAGCCGCGTGTTGGGCCGCAGCGCTTTTCGCACTTCCTCGACATCCAGCTCCCAGTCGTTTTCCGGACGTAATGGAATGCCCGTTACGTCGCAAATCGCGAGCGGCACCGTTTCCATCGACTGGTAATTTGGAATGGTGATCACGGCGTGATCGCCCGCACTCAATAGCGCGTTCAGGGCGCAGTACAATCCTTCTTCCGCACCGGCAAAGCAAAGAAGTTCCTCCGCGCCGATTGATTCGTACGTGGCGGCAATGGCGGCGCGAAGTGCCGGTGTCCCTTGCGTTTCTACGTAGCCGAGGGCGAGCCGGTCCCAGCGCGCGGCGTCTTCATCGTCCGCGAGCGCAAGGAGTTCGCGTAGCGTCATCGTTTCCGCGTCCGAGGCGGTTAAGTGATAGCGCGCTTTGAATTCCCATTCGGCGAAAAACGATTCTAAACGAAATTCGGCGAGCATGATACAATCACTGAGATGAAATTGCGCCGCTTCCTTCTCGCAGGCGCGTTTGCGCTTGCCGCCGCGACGGTTTGCGCTATAGCGCAACCTTCGGCCGAGAGAAACTTCGCAGTCAACGGCGCGTCCGCGCTGGAGATCGACGTGCGCTCCGGCGATCTCGTTGCTGTTCCCGATCCATGGCTGAAGGCCGTTCAGGTACACGTGAAGGCCTCCGGCACCATTGCGACCGCGCCGGCGTACGAGATTGCGCGTGACGGAAAAACGTTGAAGCTTACGATCAAGGCACGCGGTCCCCTGGCTTTGCCGTTTTCCGGCAGCAACGGACATGTTTTCGAAGTCCGTTATCCGCCGGGCCTTTCGTTGCGCGTGCGGCAATTCGGCGGCACGGTTTTTGTAACGAAGCCGCGGACGCCCGTGGAGATTTACAGCAGCAGTGGCGGCATCACGGTGATGAATCCTCTCGGTTCCGTGACGGCACTGGCCGAAACGGGCAGCGTGCGCGTCTACGGAGCGCATGCGGCGCTCGCGCTTACCGCGCGGGCCGGGAACGTTGAGGCAGCCTTGGCTCCGGGCTTCTCCGGAAACCTGGTCAGGCTCGAGGCGCAGACCGGAAATCTCGCCCTGAGCGTCCCGAAAAATTTCCGTGCGAGGTACGACGCCACGGCCGGAACGGGCACCGTTACCAATCCTTTACCATCTGTGGGCCGTTCAGCACTAGTTTTTCTGCTAACTGAGACAGGCAACGTGAAGGTCAGTGTCGAGAATCCATAGGCGCCAATTTCATTCATTGAGGAGCCCTACCCCGTGCCCAAACTTCTGGTTTCCGCCCTTTTTGCCGCTGCCGTCGCAGCCCCGGTGCTCGCGAGCGCCGCTACCGTTGACCCGTCCCTCGTTCCCGACGGCACCTACACCGTCAAAGTCGAAAAAGTGCAGGATGCGAAGCACGCGACCGTGCTGATGGACAACGGCGTTGAGACGATCCTCATCGCCCAAGGTTCCGCCGATTTCTCCCGCGTTCAAGCGAACCAGACGATTAAGATCTCGCTGATCAAGGGCAAAGTTCCGGTTTACGCCATTCAGTAGCACGCTTGCCCCTAGTGCAAGAAACCGGGCAAAAATGGGAAAAGGGTTCACATCGAACCCTTTTTCGTTTGGAGGTCAAGCATCGTATGCGACTTCGCATCGCCGGAGGAACCATGCTCGCCCTTATCGCTTCTACGGCGATTGCGGCGCAGGCGGCTCTTACTTCAGGATCGCTCCTGAACGGCACGATCAATCAAGATTTGTCCAGCAACCACGCGTACGTCGGTGAGTCGGTGACGCTATCGAACGTTACCTCCGCTGACGGCAGCGGCTCGGTTACGGGCGGCACGCTCTACGGTCGTGTGTCGGCAGTGCAACCTGCGGGACAAGGACGCCCCGGAAAGATCGCTCTTACATTCTCTCGTTTGGTGACGAGTCGCGCGACGTATTCCGTCGACACGACCGTGACGCAAACGAAAACCAGCACGAAGAACAATACCGCCAAAGAAGTTGGCGGCGCACTTGCCGGCATGCTGGTCGGAAACATGATCGGTAAAACGGTTTTTCACACAGGTGCAGGCGGCTTCTTGGGCGCCGCGGGCGGATTCTTGCTTGCGAAAAATAACAAGCAGAACGTGAACGTCACGCACGGCACCGTCATCCAGGTTCGCGTGAACTCGGTCACGCGCCGCCAATCGCACTAGCCGATAGCGATACGCTCGATCGTGCTGCCGCGCTCTTACGCGGCGGCGCGGTCGTCGCGTTTCCAACCGAGACCGTTTATGGGCTCGGTGCCTGCGCGTTTGATGCTACTGCCGTCGCGCGCATCTTCGAAATCAAAGCGCGTCCTACGTTCGATCCGCTGATCGTGCACGTCGTCGACGAAGAGATGCTTAATACCGTGGTAAGTTCGGTGTCCGAACCCGCGCGTGCGTTGATCGACGCTTTTTGGCCCGGGCCGCTTACACTTGTTCTACAGAAACAACCAAGCATTCCGAGCCTCGTCACGTCGGGTCTGCCGACGGTTGCCGTTCGAATGCCGGCGCATCCGGTTGCTCGAGAACTTCTGTCGCGCGCTGCCGTGCCGCTTGCGGCGCCAAGCGCAAATCCGTTCGGGTATCTGAGCCCGACGCGCGCGCAGCACGTAGAACGCATGCTTGGAAGTCGCGTCGATATGATCGTCGACGGCGGCCCAACGGAATACGGCGTTGAGTCGACGATTGTGATGCTCGAGCCGCAGCCAACGCTGTTACGCGCCGGCGCGATTGCCGCGGAATCGATCGAGGCGATCGTCGGACCGCTCTCACGAGAACTTTCAGATGAAGCGAAACCGCTCGCACCGGGAAGACTGCCGCAGCACTACGCGCCGCGCACGCCGATCAACATTCTAGACCCCAACGCACCGATGGAAGAGCGGCGCGGAGCCGGGCTTCTGGCTTTTCGCGAAGCGCAACCGGGATACGATGCGGTGCGAATATTGTCTGAAAATGGCGACATTCGCGAAGCGGCATCGCATCTTTTCGAGTGTCTGCACGAGTTGGATGAATTGGGATTGGAGCGCATCGATGCCGACCCGGTTCCGGAAAAAGGAATCGGCGTCGCGATCATGGATCGTCTCCGGCGTGCCTCAACTCGATAACAATCGCCGCGTCGCGTTTTTAGCGCTCGCCCTGCTCTCATTGATTTGGGGCTACAACTGGGTCGTCATGAAAATAGCGGTGCAAGACGCATCGCCGTTTGCGTTTGCCGCATTGCGCACTCTCGGCGGCGGATGTGCCCTGTTGCTCGGTGCGATGATTGCGAAGAGAAATCTCCGCCCGGAGTATCCATGGCAATACGTGTGGATCGGGCTTTTCCAAACAACCGCGTTTGTCGGGCTTGTTACGTGGGCAGTGGTTACGGCCGGCGCGGGACAAGTCGCGATGCTTGCGTACACCATGCCGCTGTGGGTCTGTCTCCTTGCGTGGCCGACGCTCGGGGAAAAGTTGAATTGGCGGCAGGCGGGTGCAATCGCAATTGCCTTTGCGGGCGTTGCCTGCATGATCGGACCGCTAAAGCACGGATTGCTCCCTTCGATGCTCGCACTTGCAGCCGGCATCGCTTGGGCTATCGGAGTAATCGTTACCAAGCGCGTTCAGCAAGAACATAACGTCGACGTCTATTCGCTCACGATGTGGCAGATGGTCGCAGGCGGCGTTGCGCTGGCCGCAATCGCGTGGTTCGTGCCCTCGCATCTAACCGCATGGACCATGTCGTTCGACTTTGCCGTGGCTTACAATATCGTGCTAGCGACGGCGCTTGCATACTTTTTGTGGACGTTCATCTTGGCGAAGCTGCCCGCACGCGATGCCAGCATGGGAACCCTCGCGAATCCCATCGTCGGCGTATTTGCGGCATGGTTGCAACTCGGAGAAGTGCCAACATGGCTCGAGGGCGGCGGCATGGCACTCGTGCTCGTTGGATTAGTCGCTTTGGTCTTCGCCGACCGAAAAAGCAGCTAAAAGCCCAAAAAGGGGGTTAAGAAGAGCGGTATGGCGTTTTTCTCGGCCCTCTTACGTGCGCTTGAAATCGCGGCGGGCATGGCTTGGCAAGTCGGCTGGAGCCTGGTTTTAGGCCTCATTCTTTCCGGCTTGGTGCAGGCCGTTGTGCCTCGCGATCGCATGCAGCGCGCGCTCGGACGCGACGGCGCGCGCGAAATCGCGCTGGCCACGCTTTATGGGGCAGCCAGTTCGAGCTGTTCGTATGCCGCTTCGGCGCTGAGCAAGACGTTATTCAAAAAAGGCGCCGGGCTCGTTCCGTCGCTCGCGTTTCTGTTCTCATCAACCAACCTGGTGATAGAGCTCGGATTGATTCTCTATTTTTTGATGGGCTGGGAATTCACGGCCGGGGAGTGGATCGGCGGCGTCCTGCTGGTAATTATTCTGTCGCTCTTGGTGAAAGGGACCTATCCCAAGAAGCTCGTCGAAGAAGCTCGCGCGCGTTTGGATGAAACCTCCGGCAACGAGCACGGCGACAACGTCGTGGAAGGCCGCTCGGTTTGGGAACGCTTGCGCGACACGCGTACGCCCGTGATCGTCGCACAAAACGCTGCCATGGATTTGTCGATGTTGTGGAAAGATCTGCTGGTCGGGTTCATCGTTGCGGGAGTTCTTGCGGCATTCGTTCCCGACGGCATCTGGAGCGCGCTGTTCTTTCAACACTCGCCGCCCGCGGCGCAGATAATCGGTGGTGCGTTGGTAGGGCCGCTCGTCGCCGTAATAACTTTCGTTTGTTCGATCGGCAATGTTCCGATGGCGGCGGTGTTGTGGGCGGGCGGCGCGGGATTCGGCGGCGTGCTCGCGTTTTTGTATGGCGATTTAATCGTCTTGCCGCTGCTCGACGTCTATCGCAAGTACTACGGATGGAAGATGGCCTCGTACATCGGCGCAATCTTTTACTGCACGATGGTCATCGCCGCGATCGTCATGAACGTTGCGTTCAACGCATTCCATCTCGTGCCGGCGCACCCGCCGGTTTCAGCCGTGACGCAGCCGGTCTTCCGCATCAACTACACCTTGTGGCTGAATCTCGTCTTCGGCGCGCTCGCCCTTTGGCTGTGGCAGATATACCGGCGCAATCCTACCGAGCACTGCTGTCACCACTCGGCCGACGAGCCGGCACACGTTGCCATGGAGCGGCACTAGGGCGGCGAGATTGCCGGCTAGGCGGCTTTGCCGTCCAAAGCAAGGCGTGTCCGAGGAACTGGGCTGCGATGTTCCCAACGATACGGCAGCAGCCTGGCGTCCTTCTCGTGCGCGGGTCGCGATCAAAAGACGCTGCTTGGTTTGCTGTTTTCGAAACTTGGGAGCCTCACCGCTTCAATCTCTGTTTGGATTGAACCGATAAAAAACACGATGACTCGACCCGCTCTTAGTATTCTGCGCGCCGGATTTAGCGTTGCGCTCTTCGCTGTTTCGGCAACGCCCGCGTTGGCCGCCCAGCCCTTGCCGGCTCAACTCACCGTCGACGTGAACGAGAGCTACCGGTTGTTGCGCACGACGTACTTTTCGCCGGTATCCGAGCAGGCGATCGTGGATGGCGCCCGCCGTGCCCTGCTCGATGCGGCGAAGCGGCATAACGTGAAGATCGCCCTTCCGGATTTACATGCTGCCGCGAACGACGACACGACGACGGACTCGCTCGACGATGCCATCGCGCAGCTCGCGGATCAAGCGCACGTGTCGCCAACGGAGTTTGCCTACGCGGCGATCGACGGCATGGCGAAAGCCGTCGGCGATAAATACACCGCGTTTTTCACGCCGGATGAATTTAAAAGATTCAATGAAGCGCTCGACCCCGAGCGCATTTCGGGCATCGGGGTGCTCGTTGAGCCGGACAATGCGTCGGGGATGATTCGTCTCGCCTACGTGATTCCCGGGACGCCCGCCGACCGTGCCGGATTACGTCAAGGTGACGTCATCGCCGCGATCGACGGGACCGCGACCAAAGGGTTGACCACCGAAAACGCCAGCCGCCTTTTGCGTGGTAAAGCCGGCACCACGGTCCGCATGACCGTGCAGCAAACGGGTGACGAACCGCGCGATCTTGCCGTGACGCGTTCGGAAGTGCAGCCGCCCACGGTTGTCTTCCATATGTTGCCTGATGATATCGGCTACATCGACGTCCTGGCTTTCGGCCGTGCGACGCCGAGCGAGTTCGATCTGGCGTTGAGCCGAGTAAAAGAAGCGGGAGCGCGCGCAATCGTCTTGGATTTACGCAACGACGGCGGCGGTTACGTCGACTCGGCGTTGGACATCGTCTCGCGCTTCGTTTCGCACAAGCCAATTTTGACCGTGCAGCAACGGGGCGTTCCAGATACGACCTACCGCGCTGAAGATAGCGTCATGTCGGGCGTGCCGGTTTCAATCCTCGTGAACCAAAACACGGCTTCGGCATCGGAGATTACCGCGGGCGCGCTGCAAGACGACGGCGTCGGCGCCATCGTCGGCACGCGCACGTACGGCAAAGGCGTTATGCAAACGCTTACGCCGCTACCCGACGGTGCGGCGATCAAAATTACGACGGCGCACTACCTCACGCCGCTCAAACGCGACATCAACCTCAAGGGCATCGATCCCGACGTGCGCATCGACGAAAATGAGAACGCGCGCTTCGGCGACATCTCGAAAGACGCCCAACTGCGCGCCGCGATATCGGTGCTGCAGAAGAAGATCGCCGAAGCTAAGCCTTAGCTTACGTGACGGCGCGTCAGCCGCACCATCGTTCCGTTGCGATCGAACTGAACGCCGTCCATAAGGCGGCGCATCAAGAAGATGCCGAACCCGCGATTTCGCTCTTCGATCGGCGTCTGATCGCGCTTTTCGAGTGTGAAGCCTTGTCCGTTGTCCCGAATCTCAATCGTTAGTTCGTCGTCTTCAAAGATGCAACGGACGGAAAAGCCGTTCGACCGCTCGCTTATTCCGTGTTCGACAGCATTGCTGAGCGCCTCGCCGGCCGCCAGCCTGATATCGGCGACTTCTTCTTGCGAGAAGCCGCAAATTCGCGCGAAACTGGCGATTGCATTTCGCGCTAACGGAACGTTCTTACGATCGCCGCTGAAAGCGGCACGATAATTCGGACTCACACGCGTTGTTCCGTACCCGGTTCCCCAGGTAGTAAACGAGGCCGAATGGCGAATTCGTCCGAGTATAGTAGAGTACGGGGAACGTACGAGGGCCTGCTTCGTTAGAATGCCAGGGGTCTTCAAACTCGGGCCATTCGCTCAGCTGCGAGAGCGCCACCCTTACAAATGGGATTCGCGACATTGACCGCTTCGAGATAGCGCCGTTTCCTCATGAGTCGGCGCTTCTCTCTGCCCGGCCGTGCCCGGCCGTGATCAAAAAAATGCCGCTGTACCCATTCTCGGCGTCCTATCCCGGTGATTGCGCCCACGCGACATGTTTGAAAAAATCGCGAACGGGCCGTCGGTTTGAACCCGCAGAAACCGGTCAGGGAACGCGCACTGAGTGCGCCGTTCGATTGACGTTTGCCGGCGAGTCTACACAATCAAACTTGGATTGCAGCGGCTTTCGTAGGCATTCGCCAAATCGTGAAGTTCGTGCTTCGCGTCGCCCGTGAACGCCGGTGCATGCATGAGCGCCATGCACGAAATTTCGAGGTCGGCCAGTGAGCGGATGGTGGGCGCGGTTAGAGCGGTAAGAGCGGTCGCACCAAAGCGATCCTCTGCCTGCATCGCCGGTTCAATGAGGCCGCTTTCGGTCACGGCTGCCGTTGGGCCCGTGCACGTAAAGAGGTCACCGGCAAATAGAGTGCGCGTCGTTTCTTCGTAGATCACCCCGGCGTCCCAACCGTGGGGAACGTGGGGCGTCGCGATGTAGCGAATGCATTTGCCGCCCAAATCAATCGTTTCCGAACTCTTCATGGGACGCGCCGGGCGAATCGCCTGATCGTTGACCGAGACCATGACGCCAATCGCGCCGTGCGCTACAGTTGAGCCCGGTGCTAGTGAAAGCCACTCGTTCATCGCGCCGCATTCGTCCGCTTCATAGTGGCCGAACATAATCCATCGCAATCTCGCTGGCGTCAGGACTTGTGCGACTTGTTCGGCGACCACCGGAAATAACGCCCGCATGCCGGTGTGAAAAATCAGCGGTTCTTCCGCGTCGATCAAGAACTGGTTGAACACCATACCGGCCTGTGGAACATACGTGGAAATGCGGTAAATCTGCGGCGCGATCTCATCGAGGCGTGTTTCCATATCTCCAGCACGTTCGACGCTTCGTCGATATGGCCTCAATTGTCCATAAAGCAAGAAGCTGCTTGTATGCATGGCGCGACCGGCGCTACGTTGGTTGGCGAATAGGGAGAACGGACCAGCACCCTGTTTGTATCGCGTTGCCGTAGATGCCTTAGCGTACTGCGCCTGAGACTATAAAAAGGAATTGAAGCGCCTTGGACTCGTTCCCGAGCGATAGCACGTGCGTACTCGAGCGACGTATCGCCGATTCGGATTTGTTCGGCGCTGAAGAGATAGCGAGTATGTAGTCCGCCAATGTTTCCGCCGGCCGCGTGCCGTTCTCAATAGCCGATAGGAGCGCCGGATTCATTGCTTCCTCGCGGAAATTGGTGGCACCGGTCCAAAGCCCGTAGTTTTTAGGCCCGTCACGACGCCCCTCGCGTCTTTCAGAAACGTAATGTGCAGCGTCGCATCGTCGATGCCGACGAAATCGGTTGAAGATACCGGCACGAAGTGAAACGCAGGACCCATTCCGGGATCGACCTTGAGACCGTCTTTTTCGGCCGTGATAACGATCGGAGGCGGCGTCATGCCGGTGCCCGGCGGCAGTACCGGCACGTACGTGCCGAGCACGGCTCGGATCTGATCGGGCGACAAGGCGAGGGCTTTGGGTTTTCGTTCGCCGGTGAGCGCGGCACGAATGTGCGGATCGACTTCCGACATTGCGTTATCATAGTTCGTGAGAATCGATACGACATATCCCGAATCCGGATACATCTCGAGAACGCCTTGAATACCGGGGCCGCCGCCGGAATGGCCGACGATGCGCACGCCGTTCACGACTCGCTCTTCCATGCCGAAGCCGTATCGAACGCCGGGCCGCCCCGTGTCAGCATGCCCTTCCAGTTCCAGTTTCGTATACGCGCGGCTCAGAAGTTTGTTGTTTTGAAGCGCTCGAGCAAAACGCCAAAGGTCGCCCACGGTTGAATAGCCGCCGCCGGCCGAGCCACCGCGTTGAAGAAAAAACACATTTGATTTGCGCGGCGCGCCTGGAGCGCCGGTCATGTTGGTATAACCGATCGCACGGTTTGGAATGTCTTCGTCGGCGGCCCAATTGCCCGTATCGCGCATGCCCGCGACGTCGAATATGTGACGCTGAACGTAATCGTAATAGGACTGTCCCGAAACGTGCGCGACAACCATACCAAGGACGATGAATCCGGCGTTGCTGTATCGCCACGACGATCCGGGTTTGAAAAGTAGCGGCTTGTTTACGAAGAACGGCAGCAGAGATTCGAGCGAATCGAACCGGCTCATGTTGTTTGCGATAAACTGCGGGCCGAAAAAGTCGCTGAGGCCTGACGTGTGCGTGAGCAGCTGACGAATAGTGATCGATCGTGACACTGCGTGGTTCGGGTACGACGGAAGGTCCTTGATGAGGCGGTCGTCGAGGGAGAGCTTGCCGGCCTGCGCGAGTTGAAGAATCGCGACGCCCGTGAACATTTTGCCCATGGAACCAATATTAAATTTCGTGTTGACGGTGTTTTTGACGCCGAACGAATGGTCCGCGTAACCGTAAGCTCGCTGGAAGAGCACATGGCTGCGTTTTGCCAACAGCGTCGCTCCTGAAAATTTATCTTGAGCGGCGAGGGTCGAAAGCGTCTGTTGCAGATCGGTAACGACGTGTGCACTCGATGCGGCGAGGAGTTGCATTGACATGAGAGTGAGGAACAACGTTTGCATTATCACGACTCGAAGTATAAAACGCCGGTGTTAGGATCTTTCGAGGAATCGACGGGATGCTCGATCGATCTTAACAACAAGCCTGCGCTAGAGTAGAACCGTGCTGCGGAACTCAGCGCTTCTTTTGGCCGAATCGAGGTACAGCCGCGCTATACAGCGCTCACGATAACAAAGTTGAAGGGGGCTCCAACAAGGAGCCGTACTGCGCGCTGAGGCGTCATACCGCGTGTGCCGCCGGCAGCGTAAACCAAAACGTTGCGCCTTTGCCTGCGTTATTCTCAGCGCCGATCGTGCCGCCTAGCGCTTCAACCAGTTGTTTCGCAATAGCGAGGCCCAAGCCGGCGCCCCCGCTCGCGCGCGCGCGCGACTCGTCGGCGCGATAAAACCGCTCGAATGCGCTCGTTAGCGCCTCCTGTGAGAGGCCCGGACCTTCGTCGTGCACCGCGACCTTGACAAAAGAACCGGCGTGCGAAACGGCGATCGTTATCTTTGAGCGCTTGGGCGAGAGGCGAATCGCATTTGAGAGCATGTTTACGATGACCTGGCGTAGCCGCGTTTCATCCGCTAAAACCATGCCGTTTACGCCGTTCGACTGCACGGTAATTTCGATCTTCTTTTCTAATGCGGCGGCCTCGAGCGAGGCCACTGCCGACTCTGCGCAATCGAGCATCGAAACGTTTGAAATCTGGAACGAAAATTGGCCGGCATCAGCGAGCGACATATCTTGCAGATCGTTGACCAAGCGCGCGAGCAGCATCGCTTCTTCTGAAAGTGAATGCAGCGTCGTTTTGGTTGGCGCCATGTGACCGTCTTCCATCGCCTCAAGCATAGCGCGGATATTCGTAAGGGGCGTACGCAACTCGTGGGCGAGGTCGGAAATCATCCGCTTACGCAGCTCTTCCGAACGTTCGAGATGCTCGGCCATGGCGTTAAAATGGTGCGCTAGTTCTTCTATCTCTGCGGGGCCGCCGGCGTGCACACGCCGCGAGAGATCGCCGCCGTGCAAGGCAGTTGCCGCATCGCGTAGCCGGTACACGGGTGCGAGGATGTTCCGCGCCAGTATCGCGGCGACCAGTAGCGCCGCGATGATCGCGCAAAGTATTGCAAGCCACAACTGCCGCGCTAAAACCTGTAACGGCTCCTCCGCGCGGACGGCCGGAATCGGAACCTCGAAGATTTGCGCGACGACGCGCCGGCGGCGATCCGTGACGGGAATGCCGTGCCAATCGCTCAACAAAACTTGCGCCACTTTGCCGCCGCGCGAAAACGTTAAACGCGCGATCGAATGGTCGCGAGCGTCGAGTGTTACGGCTTCGACTCCCGGGAGCGCAGCCGCCAGAAAGACACCTTGGGGCGAGAACAACATCGCCGATGGCGAAAGCGTGCGCAGCTCGACATCGACGCCGCGCCAAGAGCCATGTTTGGAATACCACAACCCCAGCGCTTTCGCCGCTGCAGGCGATATCGGGCGCGAGGCCAGGCGCGATTGTTCCAAAAGCTGGAACTGCATCGCCGTCGTTCGCATCGAAAACACGCCGACTGCGATGAGCGCGCACGACGTCACGAGCAGGATGGCCAGCAATAGTCGAGCCTGCAGACTACGCATGGGCCGACATTTTGTACCCCACGCCGAAAATGGTACGTATGCAGTCCGGCGGTCCTCCGGCTTCTGCGATCTTCTTCCGGAGGTTGCGGACGTGGACGTCGATCGCGCGCTCCGTGCCGGTATACTCGACGCCATACACTTCGCTGATGAGATCGTCACGCGTGCGCACCTTCCCGGACGCGCGACAAAGCGAGAACAGCAGGCGAAATTCGCTGAGTGTGAGCACCAACGGTGTTCCGCCGACGGTTGCTTCGTGCGAGGCGCTGTCGAGCGTAAGGGCGCCGCAGACGACGCGTTCATCGCCCACGGGTCCGCGGCGCAGAATCGCCCGTACGCGGGCGGCAACTTCCCGGGGACTGAACGGCTTACAGACATAGTCGTCGGCACCGGCATCCAGCCCGCGCAGACGGTCCACTTCCGTGGTACGCGCGCTTAGCATGATGATCGGAACGTCGGTTTGCGCACGCAAGGCTGCACATACTTCCAGGCCGCTTTTGATGGGCAGCATTAAATCGAGGATGACAAGGTCGGGCTCAAACGACGCCGCCACTTCCAGCGCCGTCATGCCGTCGAATGCTTGTGCGACCTCGTATCCCGCGTGACGCAGATAAAGCGCTACGGTCTCCGACGTTTTTGCATCATCTTCAACCACCAGCACGCGGCTGGGACGGAAACGTCTTTTCGGCAATGGTTATCTTGTTGTGGGCATCTTCGAGAACATTGTATAGCTGACGTGTTTAGATCTTGCGTAGAAGTATGTTAATCGAGAATAGATCGAAATGCAGGGCTCGGCAGGGGTCAGAAATCGGCGTCTTGTTCCATCCGTATTTCGAGAGGCTCTGACATGGATTCTAAGCGCCGGGGCTGGTATCATAAATTGAGGACTGTTCATTAACGGCGGGTTCGTTGTGCTGCCTGAGCCGAGGGACGACGCGGCTCTAACTGTCGGACGTCGCAAATGGCCTCCAACCTGTTGCTTTTTCGGACGAGATGAGCGCTGTAAAAGGAGGAAGACCAATGCATAAGACACTTCCGGTTGGGATCATTGCGTTCTTGCTGCTGCTCCAGTCTCAGAGCTGGGCCGGCTCCATGGGCAATGGCTCTGCCACCAGCGGAATGCCAGGCGTTAGCCTTCAACAATTTCGCTCTGAAGCCGATGCGAAGAAGCATTGCGCCGGCGATACGGTTGTTTGGGGTAGCAGCGCGAATCGCGGCATTTTTTACACTAGCCGTGCGGGCCCTTATTCTGCTAGAGACGGACAACAAACGCGCGTCGGCGGTTTCTACGCCTGTGCGGGTGAGGTGAAGAAGGCCGGCTTGAAGATCGATTCCGGCGGCTGATCGCAACGGTTGAAGCTGTCGCCGGCAGCAGGAGTTCGCCTGGAGGCGGAGCGAGTCGCGAAGGCTTAAGAGGCCTGTAGAGACGACGCCGAGGGAAATCGGTCTAGAATAAGGCATACACTACTACGCACGGGCGATTAGCTCAGCTGGGAGAGCGCCTCCCTTACAAGGAGGATGTCGGCGGTTCGAGCCCGTCATCGCCCAAGTATAAAGACGGCAATTCGCGGACGCCGGGGCGCCGCGAATTGCGTTCAACGATAGGGGTCCCCGGTGTGCGCAGCACATTGGGGAATGATGTCGGCGGTTCGAGCCCGTCATCGCCCAAGTATAAAGACGGCAATTCGCGGACGCCGGGGCGCCGCGAATTGTTTTCAACGATAGGGGTCCCCGGTGTGCGCAGCACATTGGGGAATGATGTCGGCGGTTCGAGCCCGTCATCGCCCAAGTATAAGACGGGTTGCGGCGTAAGTCGGAACCCGTTGCATTTTTCGGAGCGCGAAATGCAAACAACTGAGTACGTAAGTGTAGAACGTGAAGGCGTCGTTGCCATCGTAACGATGCGGCGTCCCGACCGGCGCAACGCACTGTCGCTTGACATGATGCGCGAACTCGACGAAGCGTTTGTCGCTATCGGTAAGGACAGCTCGGTACACGCGGTCATTGTCGCAGCGGAAGGTCCGGCGTTTTCTGCCGGACACGATTTGCGGGAGTTGCGCGATAGAAGCGAAGACGTATACCGCGAGATTTTCGATCGATGCGTAACGCTGATGTCGACGATCGAATCGATTCCGCAACCGGTCATCGCCGAAGTCGGCGCCATTGCGACGGCGGCCGGCTGTCAGCTTGTGGCTGCTTGCGATCTCGCCGTCGCTTCCAGCGCGGCTAAGTTTGCGACGCCCGGAGTTCGCATCGGGCTCTTTTGCAGCACCCCGATGGTGGCGTTGAGCCGGGACATCGGCCGCAAACGCGCCATGGAGATGTTACTTACCGGCAATGCCATCGATGCAAAAACGGCGCTTGAGTGGGGACTGGTAAATCGGGTCGTCGAGCCGGAAGATCTTCGCCGGTCGTCCTTGGAGTTCGCGAACCAAATCGCCGAAGCCAGCCGAAGGGTGGTCGGGCTCGGCAAGGCTGCTTTTTACAAGCAGCTGGATCTCTCTCAGAGCGACGCCTACGCCTTTACGAAAGAAGTAATGACAGGGAATGCGCAAGACGGCGACGCGCAAGAAGGCATCGCAGCCTTCATCGAAAAGCGGCAGCCCAAGTGGGACTAGAGCCGCCGGCGTCGCGCCCTAGTCTGTAAAGACTACAGCCGGTTACTTTTCCGGCAGGACGGAATCTGGTAGGCTAGAACCCTGGCCGATACTCGCGACGTATATCCGTGGGCAAACGTCGCTTGAGTGGTTGAAAAGCGTCGCCCACACCCGGTATGCGGGAAACCGCATACGCGACGGCAGTCGAGCTCGCTTTTAGCGGGCTCGATTGTTTTTATAGAGAACCCCTCTCCCCCGTGATCCGAATTGATGGAAAAACGCGCTATGCGGCGTTGATCTTGCTTGTTGCCTTGCTGGCCTCGCTGGCCGTGGCGGTCTTCCGGGTGCGGACGGAGTCGCACGCCCGACGCGTGGAGATCGCCATGGATTTCGGCGATTTCGTTCAGACCGCCCGATCGTACAACTATAATACGGCCGCCTTCCTCATTGCCTTACGGCGTGCGGGACTCACGTCGCTCGCGCTAACCGAAGAATTGGGTGCGAACGTCGGGGACAGCGGTAAGGCGTATGCAACGACCGGAGCCGCGCTCGTCAACCAGGCCAAGATCTCGCGCCGATTTCGGATCCGACGCTCGCCCAACTCGTTTCGCGCAAGCAAATCGCTTCCGACGCGGTCTACCTAATCGTAAACGACCGCTCGAGCTACGAGCGCTACCGGCAGCAATTACCGCTGCATTTTGAGCCGAAGACGATCCGCGTCTTGCGCGACCACGAGCCGTGGATCATCGAAGTGCGCACGCAGATCGATTACTTCAATAACACGTCGCTTGGAATCGGTGCCGACCAAATCGCCATAGCCAAGCGTCTGGGACTGCTCGTGATCCCGCGTTTCCAAAACGACGAACGCTTCGGTAAACCGCAAATGGAAGCCGCAATCGACGACGTTTTGCGCCAGGACCGTTTGGTCTCGACCGTCATGTTTTTTGGGCTACGCAACGAAGTGTACGGTTATCCGGATCACCTGCCCGAAGCGGCCGCGCTCTTCAAGGAGCATGATGCCAAATCGGCACGGCCGTTCAACTTCGGCGAGATCGAAACGTACGACGAAAGCCAGGTTCAAAAAGGGAATGATACGCTCGCGCGCTCGATTCCCGGCCAAACCGTGCGCGTTCAAGCGATTGCGAAGGGCGAGTACGACAAGATCAAGATCGATGAAGCGATCGCGCGTTACGAACTCGGCGTCCGCGAACGCAACGTTCGGGTAGTGTATCTGCGTACGTGGCCGCATCAAGATGGCACGCTTTCGATCGAGAAGACGAACGTCGAGTTCGTGAAACAGCTTGCCGACGACTTAAAATCGCACGGCTTCAGGCTCGGACGAGCGACGCCGATTCCGCTCTATCGCGGTGATAATCGCATTCTCGTCGGCCTGGCGGCGCTGGCCGTTCCATCCGTCTTCATCCTGCTGCTCGGGCTCTTCGGTGTCTATCGCCCGTCGTGGGCCGTCGCAGCGTACGCGCTTACGATTCTGCTTTATATCGGCGGCCTCGTGAGCCATCACGATCTTTTCGCTCGATCCGTTCTGGCGCTCTTAGGCGCGCTGCTGTTCGCAACCGCCGCTTTTTTTGCGCTCGCGCCGGCCTTTGCTGAAGCACCGGCCGCGAAATTCGGGGATCAACTCGTTCGCAGCATCGGTTGGACGTTGCTTGTCGTCGGCATAGCGTTGCTCGGCGCGCTGGTCGTCGTTGGATTCATGAGCTCGCCTCTTACGATGGAAGAAATCGAACGCTTCCGTGGCGTCAAACTGGTGCTTGCGCTTCCGCCGCTTATAGCGCTCCTCGCCTACCTGTTCAGCGGTCGCTTCAACTCCGGCATCGAGCGTCCGCGCGACGTGCTTGCGTCGCCGGTACTTGCCTACCAGTTGTTCGTCGGCATCGTCATCGTCGGCGCAGGGGGACTGCTTCTGATGCGCAGCGGCAACCAAAGCGACGTCGCACCCTCGCAGTTCGAGCTTTTCATCCGGCACAGCTTGACGGCGGTTCTCAGCGTTCGGCCGCGCTCAAAGAATTTGCAATCGGCTTCCCGGCGTTGATGCTGCTTCCGGCGCTCACAATCGTGCACCGCCGCATCGTAGGATGGTTATTTGCGCTCGCGATCGGCGTCGGCATCGGCGACGTAATCGACACGTTTTCGCATCTGCACACGCCGATTGCGATTTCGCTCTGGCGCATCTTCAACGGGCTCGTGATCGGCATCATCATCGGCGTAATCGTCATCGCCGTCTATCGCGCCATCGTGGCAAAGCTCGCGCCGGTGCGAGCCTAACGACTTCACGCCATGCGGGTGCTGCTCTCGGGGTACTACGGTTTCGGAAATCTCGGCGACGAAGCGTTGCTCGAGGTAATCGTCGCGCAGATTCGTCGCCGGTTCCCCGGGATTACGATCGACGTCCTTTCCGCAACGCCGGAGGCAACGGCGAAGACGTACGGCGTGGACGCGACGGCCCGATGGAATAGGCGCGAGGTGCGTGCATCCATCGCAAGGGCAGATGCCGTTCTTTCCGGCGGAGGCGGCCTGCTGCAAAGCGCCACGAGCGCGCGGAGCGCGTTTTACTATGCGTCGATCTTGCGTGAGGCCGTAAAGCAACGCCGGCGCAGTATGATTTTCGCGCAATCCATCGGACCGCTTGATACGCTCGGGCGGTTCATCGTCAAGCGCTTCTGCCGAGGCGTCGATCGTGCAACGGTTCGCGATGCGCGGTCGGTTCAACTATTGCATTCACTCCTTCCGGGGACGCCAGTGGAACAGACAGCCGATCCGGTTTTCCTATACGATCTGCCGGTGGACGAGATCGATCTTCAAGCCGAAGGCCTCGCGCCGGAGCCGTACGCGATCATCAGCGTGCGGAAGATTCCGGCGCTTAAAGAGGGCACCGCCGCGTTGGTGCGGGCGGTCGATGCGCTGCACGACCGGTACGGAATCCGCGAGCGCATTTTTGCCGCTTGGCGGCGTTTCCGACGCCGAGGTCTCAACGAATATCATCCGTGCGTGTTCGTCCGCCCCGATGCTTCTTCCGGAATGTTCGCTCGCTCGCGCGGCTGCGGTTATCCGCGGCGCACGGGTTGTGATCGGCATGCGCTTGCACGCACTGATTATCGCTGCGAGGTTTGCCGTGCCGTTTTTAGCGATTCCCTACGATCCGAAAGTGAGCTCGCTTTGCGCCGACCTTGCTTACCCGTTGGATCCGTTGTGGAGGCCCGGGCACGGCGCGCCGCTGCCGGGAGACGTCGACGCGCTTCTCGAGCGACTTGTCTCGCAACGCGACGAGCTTTCGACTTTCCTCGCAGCGGCCGTTGAACCGGTCCGCGCGTCGGCTGAACGAAATTTCGACGTCCTTGGCGAACTGTTGGGCGAGTCATGAGCGAAACCGTCGAACGCGATTATCGCGACACCTTACGTTTGCCAAAAACCGCATTCCCGATGAAGGCCGAGCTGCCGAAGCGTGAGCCGGACCGCGTTGCGTGGTGGACCGAGCAAGACACGTTCGCAAAGCGCCTCGAGCGAAATCGGAAGAACGATCCGTGGGTGCTGCACGACGGGCCGCCGTATGCGAACGGCGAGCTTCACATGGGGCACTTCTTGAACATGGTTCTCAAAGACATGTTCGTGAAGATCGCGCTGCTCGATGGGAAGTGGACGCCGTTCGTTCCCGGCTGGGACATGCACGGCTTGCCGATCGAGCTGGAAACGCTCAAGCATCTCGGCATCAAGGATTTCCACGCGGTAGATCCGCTTGAACTTCGGGAGAAATGTAAGGAACGCGCGCTCTACTGGCTAGACCGCCAGCGCGACACGCGCATGCGCATGGGAACGTTCGGCGATTACGCGCATCCGTACCGCACGATCGACCCGACGTTCGAAGCGGCTATCGTGAACGCCATCGCCGATCTCGCGGAGAAAGAGCAGATCTATAAAGGCTTGCGTTCGACGCTGTGGTGCGTTCACGACGAAACCGCGCTTGCGGAAGCGGAAATCGAATACGAACAGAAAGTTTCGCCGTCAATTTACGTTCGCTTTCGCGCGAGCCAAGCGCAGCGCGAGGCGCTGCAAGCGGCATTCGGACCGGTTGAAAATGCGCCCGCCGGTCTGTCGATCCTGATCTGGACCACGACGCCTTGGACGCTTCCGGCGAACGTTGCCATCGCGTTGCGCCACGACGCGACCTACGGACTGTACCGTATAGGCGACGAAGCGCTCGTGCTCGCTACGGCGCTTGCGTCTCAAGCGCTGGGCGAACGATTTGCGGAAGCCGAATTGCTTGCGACTACTACGGGAGAAAAACTCGACGGGCTCGCCGTGCGGCATCCGTTCCTCGATCGCGACTCCGTAATCGTGCTGGCGGACTACGTCGATCTCGAAACCGGCACGGGCGCCGTGCACACGGCTCCCGGACACGGCGCCGACGACTTCGAAACCGGCATCAAGTACGGATTACCGATTCTCAATCCGGTCGACGCGTCGGGACACTTCACGAGCGAAGCCGGGCCGTACGCAGGCACGTTCATCTTCAAGGCCAACAAACGCATCGTCGAAGATCTGCAGGCGAGCGGCGCGCTTTTCCGCTCCCACGAATACGAACATTCGTATCCGCACTGCTGGCGTTGCCACAACCCCGTGATCTTCCGCGCGACCGCGCAGTGGTTCATCGCGATGGATCAAAACCGTCTTCGCGCGCGGGCTATCGAAGCGGCGGAAGGCGTTGATTTTACGCCCGAATGGGGCAAGACGCGCCTCGTGCAGATGCTCGAGAATCATCCCGAGTGGTGCATCTCACGGCAACGCACGTGGGGAACGCCGATCCCGGCCGTCGTATGCAAGGCGTGTAACGAATCGATTCTCGACCCGAAGATCGCGCGGACCGCTGCGCAACGCTTCGTCGAAGCCGGCGCCGGGTCATGGTGGAGCGATCCGGTCGAAAAGTACCTTCCAAAGAACTTCGCCTGCGCGAAGTGCGGCGGAACCTCGTTTGAAAAAGAGTACAACATCGTCGACATCTGGTTCGAGTCGGGATGCACGCATCTCGCGGTCCTGGGACACGACGGATTACCGTGGCCGGCCGATCTCGTGCTCGAAGGCGGCGACCAATACCGCGGGTGGTTCCGCAGTTCTATCGTGACTGCAACGGCCGTTAAAGGCGCTGCCTCGTACAAGCACGTCGTGAAAAACGGCTGGGTGAACGACGAGCAAGGGCGTCCGATGTCGAAGTCCAGAGGCACCGGCATCGACGCCAAAGACGCCATGAACAAGTGGGGCGCCGATGTGCTTCGCCTGTGGTCTGCGTCGGTGGAGTTCGTCGACGACGTGCGCTTCGGCCCGAACGTTGTCGAGCAGGTCGGCCGCGTTTACCGTAACGTCCGCAATCGCATCCGGTTCATGCTCTCCAATTTGGACGATCTCACGCCGTCGCAAGTCGTTCCACGAGCGCAAATGCAGCCGCTCGACGCACTGGCTTGCAACGTGACCGATGCGTTCGTTGCCGACGTAAAGCAGCTTTACGACAGATTCGAGATTCACGACGCGTACTTGCGCATCGTAGAGTTCGAGAGCGCTATGTCCAGTTTCTATTTCGATGCGCTTGAAAGACCCGCTCTATTCGCGCGCTGAAAACGATTCGCGGCGCCGGAGCGCGCAGTCGGCGCTCTTATATGCATTGCGCCGCCTGTTGACCGCGATCGCCCCGATCCTATCGTTCACGGCCGAAGAGGCGTGGCAAGAGATTCCCGCTGACTTGCGAGGCGACGAAGCCAGCGTTTTCGATTCGTCATTCGACGCGGCGCGTATCAAAGTCGAAGCGCTGCGGGACGATCTGGCGCTGTGGGAAGTGTTACGAACGTTGCGCGCGCAAGTGGCCGCAAACCCGAGCGGCCGCGACTTCGAACTCGGCGGCGAGGTTTTCGCGGCGCCGGCGTTGTACGCGCGTCTCGAATCGCTCGGCGACAACCTGCGTGAGGCGCTGGTACTTTCGCACTTGCACCTTAGCAAAGTCGAAGACGGGTCGTTCGAAGCGCGTCCGCAGCAAGTGGAACTCAAGCTCTTCGGCGCGCACGGTGAAAAGTGCGCGCGCTGCTGGAAGTTTCGGGATCTCGGCTCGGACCCGCAACATCCGTCCATTTGTAGCGATTGCGCCGGGGTCGTGCGCGACCTCGGCTAAGTGGTTCGCCCTTTTAACGCATCGATTACGGCCTTCGCCGTACTCGCACTTGATTGTGGATTTTGGCCCGTGATCCAGTTGCCGTCGATCTCTACGTGATCGGCCCAGTCGGCATTTTCAATTACGGTTGCACCTTGCTCGCGCAGTTTACCAGCAAGGAGAAACGGCATGAGCTTGTCTAGTTTTACGCCACGCTCCTCGGAGTCGGTGAAGCACGTGATGCGTTTGCCTGCGACGAGCGTTTCCGCTTCGCCGGTGCGAATTGCATCGACGAAGGCTGCCGGACCGTGACAAACGGCCGCAACGATCTTCCCTTCCGCATCGAACTCGCTAAGCAGTGTTTTTACGGGCTGAAAGGTAGCGAGATCGAACATCGTGCCGTGTCCGCCCGGAATGAATACCGCTTCGTACGTTTCCGCGTCGCCGGCTTCGAGCAGCGTCTTCGTCGCTTCTAATTCCCGCATCGCTTCCTCGTCGGTCTCTGCGTTTTCGAGACTGCGCGGGTCGATCGGCGCTTTGCCGCCGTGGGGTGAGGTCACCATTACTTCGAAGCCCGCATCGCGAAACGCGCGCCACGGGATGCTGAACTCTTCAAGCCACAAACCGGTCGGATGGTCGCTGTCGATTTGCGAATGGCCGGTGACGATCATCAAAATCTTCGGCATACGCCTACGTTACCCGAACCCGTTCGGGATTCACAGTAGGCGCGTTCCCCATCCCGCGAAACGTGGGAGTGTGCCGCAAGAAGTTGTCGCGATAGCCGGCGGCGCGCCTAAGGTTTCGCGGTATTTGTAAGGACGCGGTCGCGAAAGGCGGCCCATGCATCGAGTTCGATCGCTTCTCGCGCTTCCCGCATGAGGTCGTTTAAGACGTAGACATTGTGATACGACAGCAAGCGCGGACCGAGCATCTCGTTAGCCCGAAATAAGTGCGAGAGATATGCGCGCGTGTACGTCGTGCAGACGTAACAATCGCATTGGGGATCCAGCGGCGTAAAGTCACGCGTGTACGCAGCGTTTCGAATGCCGAATTCGCCGCTTCGCGTCATCGCCCGTCCGTTGCGGCCGCAGCGCGTTGGATAGACGCAGTCGAACATGTCGATTCCGCAATCAACGGCCATGATGATATCTCGCACAGTACCGACGCCCATCAAGTAGCGCGGTTTTTCTGCGGGCAGCAATGCCGCCGCGAAGCGCGCAGTGTCGTACATTTCCTCCCGCGTTTCGCCGACCGAAAGGCCGCCGATCGCGTATCCCGGTAGATCGAGCTCGACGATCTGGCGCGCGCTTCTTTCGCGCATCGCTTTGTCGAGTCCACCTTGCATGATGGCGAACACGGCCGTTTTCTCCGTCGTACGCGCCTCTGCCGAGCGTTTTGCCCACAGGGTCGTCATGCGCACCGATTCGGCGATTTGTTCCGGTGTCGCGGGCAGCTTCACGCAAACGTCCAGCACCATCGCGATGTCCACGCCGAGTGCTTCTTGGAACGCGATGACGCTCTCGGGAGTGAAGCGGTGGCTGCTGCCGTCGATATGCGACTTAAACGTGACGCCCTCGTCGTCGAGCTTACGGCGCTCCTGCAAACTAAAAACTTGAAAACCGCCGGAATCGGTTAGAATCGGTCCGTGCCAGCCCATGAATTTGTGCAAGCCGCCCGCTTCGACGATGAGGTCTTTCCCCGGACGTAACCACAGGTGATACGTATTAGAAAGAATGATCTGACTGTGCGCGCTTCGCACTTCCTCCGGCGTCAATCCCTTGACGGTCGCAGCGGTTCCGACCGGCATAAACGTCGGCGTTTGCACGATTCCATGCGTCAACCGCATCGCGCCGCGGCGCGCGGTACCGTTACTCTTGACGAGCGAGAACAAGCTGCCGTGCACGGGTGTACTCTTCGGGGGGCGATACCTCGAAACTCATAAGGCGGTCGGTGCGCGGGTGCGTGAACTCCAGCTTCCACGCATGCAGCGCCTGTCCGGGCAGACCAAATCGCGCCTCTTCGCGTGCGTAAACCGGATCGTTGAGAATCGAATGCCCCATCGCCGCCATGTGAACGCGTATTTGATGCGTACGTCCGGTTTCCAGACGAAAGATGAGTTCGGCGTGTTTGGGAAACGCCTCTCGTACTTCGTAATGCGTGATCGCGGGCTTGCCTTCGCGGACGATCGCGTATTTCAACCGGTTGTGCGGATCGCGCCCGATCGGTCCTTCAACCGTCCCCTTTTGGTGTTCGGGCACGCCGTGAACCAAGCCGAGATACTCGCGTTTGATACGGCGCGCTTTCATCGCGATGCCGAGCGCCGACAGTGCTTCTTCGGTTTTGGCAACGACCAGCAAGCCCGACGTGTCGCGATCGAGGCGATGAACGAGGCCCGGACGTAATGCATCGCCCGGCATCGTCCCGAGGTGCGCAAGTAACGCATTAACGAGCGTGCCGCTCGTTGCGCCGTGCGCCGGATGCGTTACCATGCCGGCGGGCTTGTCGACGACGAGGAGATCGTCGTCTTCGTAAACGATCGGGATGTCGATGGCTTCCGGAACCGCCACAAGCGGCTCGCGCGATTGGACGTCATATTCTAGGACGTCATCCAGCTCGAGTAGATAACTTTGCTTTACCGCTTCACCGTTTACGCGCACGTCACCGCGCTTCACCGCGTCCGTTACGAGCGAACGGGGAGATTCTGAGAGCCGCGCGACGATCACGTCGGCGCGTTTTCCCGCCTCTTCAGGCGTGACGACGTGACGTAACAAGGCTAGAGAGCAGCAGCAGAATTACGCCGACGGTGATGCACGAGTCCGCGACGTTGAAAATGTTCGGCCAAATTTTGTAGAAGTCGATGAAATCGACGACGTAGCCGAAATGCAGACGGTCGAGAATGTTGCCGATCGCTCCGCCGACGATCATGCCGAACGCGACGCAGACGAGACGCGAGCGCGCCGCCGAATCGCGGAAGCTCAGCCAAAAAACGAAAAGGACCGCTACCGCGAGCGCAATGAGCAGCGCGCCGTTGCTTCCGAAGAGCCCAAACGCGCCGTGAAAATTTCTTTCATACGTCCAGCGCAACAGGCGCGGAACCACCAGGCGGCTTTCGCCCGGCATGAAGGATGAAATGAGAGCGCGTTTGCTCCACTGATCGAGCGCGAGAGCGATCGCGGCAACGATCAGGATGATAATGGTCGGATTAAATCTTCGGTTGCGGGACAAATTGATAGAACCATCCGGCGACGGTGAGGAAAGCGTTATTTACGAGCACGAGCCCTACTGCGACCAAGAACAGTCCCGCGACGAATTCGATCGCCGGCAGAAACCGCTTGATGCGGTTTAGCACCGGCAGCACCGCTCCCACCGCAAGTGCGGTCAAGAAAAACGGAACGGCCAGGCCCAAGGAGTAGCAAAGAAGCAGAATCGCCGCTTCGCCGTTGTGCTGCTGCGACGCGATGGCCAGAATTCCCGCTAGAATAGGTCCGATGCATGGCGACCACCCGGCGGCGAAGGCGATGCCGACAAGGCCCGAGGCCCAGTACGTGCGCCGTTCGCTTTGGACATGGACGCGCGTATCCATCATAAGAAAGGGAATGCGCAGCATGCCCATCATTTGCAGCCCGAGTATCACAACGAGGCAGCCGCCGACCTGCGCAATGAGCACGCGGTTGTCGCTCAATACGCCGCCGATGGCGCTGGCCGTTAAGCCCAGAGCAACGAAGACGATCGTGAATCCGGTGATGAATGCACCGGCGTGCGCCGTGGCGTTTGCGCGCGTCGACGCGCTCGCGCCCTCGCGCAAATCTTCCAAGCTGGAACCGGTCAAAAGCGATAGGTACGCCGGAACGAGCGGAAGGACGCACGGCGATACGAAGGAAACGAGGCCCGCGAGAAACGCGATGCCGACGGTTATATGTGAAGTCGAGCTCACGATAGAGTTAACGATACTCGATGCAGCACTGGTTTAGCTATCCGACAAATGTCGACCCGGTGGCGATTCACCTTGGACCAATTAAGGTTCATTGGTACGGTATTGCCTATCTGGTCGGGTTTATCTGCGTGTATCTGTGGATGAGCCGCCCGGAGGGTCGGCGCCGGCTTGGACTTACGCGCGAGCAGATTCAGGATTTTCTATTCTATGCGCTCCTAGGCGTGCTGATCGGCGGACGAACGTTCTTCGTCATCAACGACATCATCAGCAAGCACGATCTCGCGCAGTATCTCGCCAATCCGATCAATTTCATTGCCGTATGGCAAGGCGGAATGGCGTTCCACGGCGGCATGGTCGGCGTCCTCATCGCGATCTGGCTTTTCGTGCGCAAGCACCCGGGCTTGAAATACACGGTGTTAGGCGATGAAGTCGTGGTGCTGTTGCCGATCGGCATCACGCTCACGCGCATCGTGAATTACATCAATGACGAACTGTGGGGCGATATCTGCAATCCCGACCGGCCCTGGTGCTTGCAGTTTCCGACGGCTCCAGATCCGCTCGCATACCGGCATCCGGCTCAGATTTACGAAGCTATCCTCGATATTCTCACGCTTCCTATCGTGCTCTACGTGTATAAAAAGCGGCCGCCGGACGGCGTAGTCGGCTGGACATGGTTCACGATTTACGGCATCACCCGGACAATTGCGGAGATCTGGCGGTATGCCGATTTCCACTTGGGTCCCATCACGGGCGGCCAGCTTTACGCCATGCCCATGATCGTCATCGGAATTATCGGCCTCGTGTACTGCTTGCGCCGCGGACGCCGTACGGACGTAACGATCCCCGCGACCGCGGCCTGATGTCCGACGCCCTGCGCGACCGTTTGGCCGCACTGCGAGCCGAGCTCGGACGCGAGCTAGCTGCATGCGGCCGGGCAGGCGACCAGGTCGCCATCCTGGGCGTCAGCAAGAAGCAGCCGGCCGAAGCGATCGTGGAAGCGGCGGCCGCCGGCCTCGACGACATCGGCGAGAACTACGTTCAGGAGGCGACGGCAAAGTTCGCCACGATCGACATGCCGGTTCGAAAGCACTACATCGGGCACGTGCAAACGAATAAGGCCGCGGCCCTGGTGCGGCTCTTTGATGTGGTGCAGACCGTCGACCGGCCCGGCGCGGCGAAGGCCCTCGGCAAAGCGGCTAGTAACGCAGGCGTCCTTCTGCCGGTGCTACTGCAGCTGAACGTTTCGCCCGCCGAGCGTTTCGGATGTCCGCCCTTGGAAGCCGACCGCCTAGCCGGGCTTGTCCGCGAGACCGCGGGGCTGCGCCTGGAAGGCGTGATGGCCATTGGTCCCATTACGGAAAGTCGCGAAGAAATCGCGCGCGCATTCGACCTTGCCGCAAAGACGTTTGACCGCATAGGTGGAAGCACGCTCTCAATTGGGATGTCGGGCGATTGGCGCGAGGCAGTGCGCGCCGGATCGACGATGATCCGCATCGGCACCGCGCTCTTCGGCGAGCGCCGTGCGTGACGGAGGCACCTTCTTCTATGAGCATGTTCGACAGGATTGGATCGTTCTTCTCGATCCGCGATGACGAAGAAGAGATCTACGACGACGAACCCGCGGGCGGCCGGGTCGTCCCACTTTCGAATGCGGGACGGCGTAGCGGAACCGAGGTCAGCGTCTATTCACCGCGCGGTTTTCAAGATGTCGTCGAAATCGCCGACGCGCTACGCAATCGTCAAGTCGTTATCGTGAATCTCCAAAACGCCGATCGCACGTTGCTGCAACGCGTGGTCGATTTTACGTCGGGTGTCGCGTACACCATCGATGGGAAGATTCAGAAATTGGCCGAAGCGATCTATCTGATCGTTCCAGCGGGTGTTGTTGTAAATGCTGCCGGTCTTCGAGACACGATGACGACCGACGGCTCACTCGACTTCATTACGAATAGAGGCTAACGGAATCGTGGAAAAGATCACTCCGATCGATATCCAGCATAAAACCTTCAAAAAGGCGCTGCAGGGCTACGATCGCACGGAAGTCGATCAGTTTCTCGACGAAGTCATCGAGACGCTAGAGGACGACGCGCATCATCGCGCGGCACTTGAAGCAGACATCGCCGACTTGAAAGAACGAATCAGCCATTTCAAGGCGATGGAAGAATCGTTGCAAAACACGCTGTTGCTGGCGCAGCGGACCGCCGACGAAGTGAAGGCTTCGGCTCACAAAGAAGCCGACCTCATTCGCGAACAGGCGCGTATGGCGGCCGAACGCGAGATCGCGAGTTACAACGACGCAATGTCGGAAGTACGCCGCGAACATCAGCGCACGACTGAAGCCGCCGAAAAAGCGAAGAGCGAACTGCGCACGATCCTGACGACCCACCTGGCGTTGTTGGAGAACACGGCAACGCCGCCGCTTCCGGCCGCGCATGAGGCCATGAGCGGATCGCGTACGAACGGGGAGAGCACCGCGCAGCGCGGAGAGCCGCCGTCCGAAGATACCTCGCGCATCACCGTTTATTAGGCGATGGCCCAAACCGTAGCGGTTCTGCCCGGTGACGGCATCGGGCCTGAGGTGACGCGTGCCGCCGTGCGCGTGCTCGCCGCCGTACGCCCCGATTTGGAATGCGTCGAAGCGACCATCGGCGGAGCCGCGCTCGCGCAAGGGCAGCCGGCGCTCTCCGATGCGGCACGCGCGCTCTGCGAGCGCAGCGTAGGAATTCTTTTCGGCGCGGTCGGCCTGCCGCAATACGACGGAAAGCCGTTGCCCGAACGCCCCGAGTACGCGCTCTTTGTGTTACGGCGCGATTACGAACTCTATGCCAACATCCGGCCCGTGCGCGTCTTTCCGGGATTGGAAGATGCCTCGTCGCTCAAACCCGAGCTGGTCCGCGGATTAGATCTCATCGTCGTGCGCGAGCTTACCGGCGGCATATACTTCGGGCAACCGAAAGAGCAGTTCAGCGAAAACGGCATCGAAGCGGCCGTCGATACGATGATTTACCGCGCGCCGGAGATCGAACGCATCGTGCGCACCGGTTTCGAGCTTGCGCGCGCACGCCGCAAACGGCTGACGTCGGTCGACAAGCAGAACATCCTCGAAACGTCGCGGCTTTGGCGCCGCGTCGTGGAACGCATCGCGCCTGAATATTCCGACGTAAAGTTGGAACATTTGCTTGTCGATAACGCCGCCATGCAACTCGTGCGGCGTCCAGCCGATTTTGACGTGATAGTGACCGAGAACATGTTCGGCGACATTCTCTCCGACGAAGCGGCGATTCTTACCGGATCGATCGGCACGCTTCCGAGCGCGAGCTTGGGAACGCGGGGCGAACCGGGGCGCCAGTTCGGCTTATACGAACCGATCAGCGGAAGCGCGCCCGACATCGCGGGCAAAGGGATTGCCAATCCCACGGCGGCCATTCTTTCAGCGGCCATGTTGTTGCGTATGAGTTGCGATGACGCGAAGAATGCCGGGCGCATCGAACGCGCGGTCGAGAGCGCGTATGCAAAGGGCGCGCGCACGACAGAATTAAGCGCTGAAAACGCGCTCTCGACCGAAGCCTTCACCGAAGCGGTGCTGCGCGAGGTCGCATGACGGACAACGGCGCGCCGGCGCGAATTGAGGCTCCCGCGCGCATCGCCGGTTTCGGCATCTACGTTCCGCCGCGCGTTCTTGCGAACGCCGATTTAGAGCGCATGATGGATACGAGCGACGAGTGGATCGTTCAACGCACCGGTATCCATAAGCGCCATGTTGTGAGCGAAGGCGAGTACGCCAGCACGCTCGCGTTCGGGGCTATCGACGATCTTTTCGCGCACCATCCCGACATCGACCGCTCCACGATAGATTACATCATCGTCGCTTCGACGACGCCTGACTACGTGTATCCGAGTTTAGCGGCGATGATTCAGCTGCATTTCGGACTTTCGAACAACGCTGGCGCGGTCGACATTTCCGCGACGTGCGCGGGATTTGCGTATGCCGTGAATTTGGCCGCGGGACTCATTTCCAGCCGGCAAGCCGAACGCGTGCTCGTCGTTGCATCGGAAGCGTTGTCGCTTTCGGCCGATTATAGCGATCGGGCGACCGCGGTGCTCTTCGGCGACGGGGCCGGCGTGGCACTGTTGGAGCGTAGCGAAACGCCGCAGCTTTTCGGCATGACGGCGGGCGTGGACGGCAGCGGCGGCCCGGCGTTGTTCCGCACCGGATTACGTACCGACATCAACGGCGTTGTAGATCCCTCCGGCAAGCTGCGGCAGAAGGGGCAAGACGTCTATCGCTGGGTGATGGAAAATATTCCGGGCACCGTGTTTCGTACGCTGGAGCGCGCCGGGAAAATGGTCGACGAGATCGATTGGTTCGCGCCGCACAGCGCGAACTTGCGCATGATCGAAGCGCTGAACAAGCGGCTGAACATCCCGATGGAAAAGACGCTCGTCAGCGTGAGCGAGTATGGAAATACTTCGGCGGTTTCAATCCCGCTTGCGCTCGTGCCCGCGATTCGCGACGGGCGAGTGCGGCGCGGCGATACGATTTTACAGATTGGGTTCGGCGGCGGCCTCGTCACGGCCGCAAACGTCTTCGTCTACTAATGCTTGAAGGTCAGCGTCACGCGCGTGAAATCGCTCGTGGACGAAATTTCGAATCCTTGCGAACACGCGCGCATGATCGGCACGCCCCGGCCGCGCTCTTCCCGCGCTACGAACGGACGCCAGTGTCCGCGATTCTCGATGCTGAGCGTGATGAACGATTCATCGATCGACCCTTCAACGACGAACGTGCTCGAAGGCTCGTGTTCGCCGTGCTCGATCGCATTCGCGATGGCCTCGCCCGAGGCGGCAAGAATTTCGAACCCGCGGTCTTCCGATAGATCGAGGTTGCTGAAGAATGACCGCAATGCTTCGCGCGCGAGCGCTGCCGAAAGCGGAAACGAGCTGTAATGCAGCACGAAGTGATTTCGATCCATCACTTCCGTGTGATGCAGCGCGAGCGTCGCGCAATCGTCCGTGTTCTGGATTGAGCCGTTGAAGATTTCCGTGTGCAGCGCGTCCGCGGTTTGTTCGGGCGCTCGGTGCAGCGCCTCCACGGCGCGCAGCAAATCCCGTTCGCCGGCGATCACGTCGCGGCTATATTCCAGCAGTCCGTCCGTGTAAAGAAAACACGTCGAAGACGGCGGAAGCGTTACCGTCCAGTCTTGCGACGCCGGATTCATGCCCAGTCCAAGCAGCAGTCCGCCGCCCGGCAAGAACAGCGCGCGCCCGCTCGCGGAGAGCAGCACGGGATTTGGATGTCCGGCGCTCGCATATTTGAGCGTGTTGTTCTCCGGGTCGTAAAGGCCAACGATGGCCGTGGCCATGCCGATGCCCTGCGAGGCGACCATGGTGTCCACGTAATTGAGCAACGCTGCCGGCGAATCGTGGCTCGCGGCGGCGGCGCGGATGGCACGGCGGATCTCACTCATGGCGACGGCGGCTTCGAGTCCATGCCCCGTCACGTCACCCACGGAAATTCCGACTGTGCCGTCGCCTATGTCGAACGCGTCGTACCAGTCGCCCCCGACATCGGCTTCGTCACTTGCCGGCCGGTATGCCGCGTCGAACCGGGCGCCTTCGACAATCGCAAGCTGGGCCGGAAGCATTGCGCGCTGCAGCCGTTTGGAAACCCGGTAGTGGTGCTCCAGCTGCTGAGCTTGCTCGACGGCCATCGAGAGCACCGAAGAAACGACCGAGAAGCTGCGACGCCCTTCAGCGCCCAACCCTTTTTCGTCCGACATGCCCGTGACGATCGTGCCGATCCGGCGGTCGTTGACGGCCAGCGGTTCGTAAACGACGGTGCTGATGCCGGCAGCGTGCGCGGCGGCCTCAAACACATCATCGAACGGAAGGCGGCCGAGCGCCGAGCGCAGTCCCTCAGTACGCGCGTCGAAGGCAACCGGCTCGGGTCCCGACGCGCGCAAATACACCGCACAAAAGTCGGCAAAAGCGTCGGTGCACAGACGGCTAATCTGCGCCGCAATCGATTGAGAGTAGCCACCTTCTGTTTGGACCGGCGCTTCCTCAGCCGGAAACGCGCCAAGGCCTGCAAACAGCTCGCCTGGCAAATCGCTCAGCAAATAAAACCTCGCGGGAACGCTACAGGCAGTATGCCCTGGCTGCTTGCAAGTTCAAACGTAAGCTTTTTCCCGCTTGCCTGTTTCATTTCACGAGACATTAGGGTAAAACCGTGCATGCTGACCGAGGGTGAGTCTTCTGACCACAGCCTCGGCTTTGTCCGTCTAATTGAATCGTTGGAGGCACCTGCGCAGGATGTCGACAGTCACTATTGAGCCCACCGAACCGCACGATTCGGAGCCGGGCCGTCTTAGAATGACGGCTCTGCTTGCTGCTTTGCGAGCCGCGCGCGACGGTGATTTTAGCGTGCGCTTGCCCGGAAATCTCACCGGAATCGACGGTGAGATCGCACAGGCATTCAACGATTGTATCGGACACGGTCAAGAACTGCATCAAGAGCTCGGACGTATCAGTGAGGTGGTTGGGCGCGAAGGCCAAATCGGCAAGCGCGCGGGTTCGGAAGGCGCGAAGGGTGCGTGGCGCGGTTGCATCGAGTCGGTCAACCAACTGGTCGACGATCTCGTTTTCCCGATGTCGGAAGCTGGCCGTGTGCTCGGCGCGGTCGCCAATGGTGACTTGAGTCAACGAATGCCGCTGGAGACCGAGAATCATCCGCTCAAAGGCGAGTTTTTAAAGTCGAGCCGCACGATCAACACAATGGTCGATCGGTTGAACGGCTTCGCGTCCGAAGTGACGCGCGTCGCGCGCGAAGTCGGTTCCGAAGGAAAGCTCGGCGGACAGGCGCTCGTGAAGGGCGTGGCCGGTACGTGGAAAGACCTCACCGACTCGGTGAACACGATGGCCGGTAACCTGACGGCGCAGGTTCGTAACATCGCTGAAGTGACGACCGCCGTCGCCAACGGCGATCTTTCAAAGAAAATTACGGTCGAAGCGCGCGGCGAAATTCGCCAGCTCAAAGGCACCATCAACACGATGGTCGACCAGCTAAACGCCTTCGCATCCGAAGTTACGCGCGTTGCTCGCGAAGTGGGTTCCGAAGGTATCCTCGGCGGCCAGGCGCAGGTCACGGGCGTCGCCGGAACGTGGAAAGATCTCACCGACTCGGTGAACACGATGGCCGGTAACCTTACGGCGCAGGTTCGTAACATCGCCGACGTTACTACGGCCGTTGCTCGCGGCGACTTGTCGAAGAAGATCACCGTCGACGTTCGCGGCGAAATCGCCGAGCTCAAAGACACCATCAACGTCATGGTCGACCAGCTGAACGCGTTCGCGTCGGAAGTTACGCGCGTCGCTCGCGAAGTCGGCTCCGAAGGAAAACTCGGCGGTCAGGCGGCCGTCGAAGGCGTCGCCGGTACGTGGAAAGATCTCACCGACTCGGTGAACACCATGGCCGGTAACCTGACGTCGCAGGTTCGTAACATCGCCGAAGTCACGACGGCCGTTGCTCGCGGCGACTTGTCGAAGAAGATCACGGTCGACGTTAAGGGCGAAATTCTCGAACTGAAAAACACCGTCAACACGATGGTCGACCAGTTGAACGGCTTCGCGTCGGAAGTCACGCGCGTCGCTCGCGAAGTGGGCTCGGAAGGCAAGCTCGGCGGACAAGCCGAGGTGCAAGGTGTCGCCGGTACGTGGAAAGATTTGACGGACTCCGTCAACACGATGGCTTCGAACCTCACCGCGCAGGTTCGTAACATCGCCGACGTTACGACGGCCGTTGCGAACGGCGACTTGTCGAAGAAGATCACGGTCGACGTTAAAGGCGAAATTCTCGACCTCAAACGCACGATCAACACGATGGTCGACCAGCTGAACGCCTTCGCATCCGAAGTCACGCGCGTCGCTCGCGAAGTCGGATCGGAAGGCATGCTCGGCGGCCAGGCCGACGTTCGCGGTGTATCGGGGACGTGGAAAGATCTCACGGACTCGGTCAACATCATGGCGTCGAACCTCACGTCGCAGGTTCGTAACATCGCCGAAGTGACGACTGCCGTTGCCAACGGCGACTTGTCGAAGAAGATTACCGTCGACGTTCGCGGCGAAATCGCCGAGCTGAAAGACACGATCAACGTCATGGTCGATCAGCTCAACGGCTTCGCTTCGGAAGTCACGCGCGTCGCCCGTGAAGTCGGTTCCGAAGGGATCCTCGGCGGCCAGGCGCAGGTTGCCGGCGTCAGCGGTACGTGGAAAGACTTGACGGACTCCGTGAACTTCATGGCGTCGAACCTCACGTCGCAGGTTCGTAACATCGCCGAAGTGACGACTGCGGTTGCCAACGGCGACTTGTCGAAGAAGATTACCGTTCCGGTTCGCGGCGAAATCCTCGAACTCAAGAACACGATCAACGTCATGGTCGACCAGTTGAACGCGTTCGCATCCGAAGTCACGCGCGTCGCTCGTGAAGTCGGTTCCGAAGGCAAACTCGGCGGCCAGGCCGACGTCAAAGGCGTGAGCGGCACGTGGAAAGACTTGACCGACTCCGTGAACTTCATGGCGTCGAACCTGACGTCGCAAGTTCGTAACATCGCGTCGGTCACGACGGCCGTCGCAAACGGCGACTTGTCGAAGAAGATCACCGTCGACGTTCGCGGCGAAATTCTCGAGTTGAAGAACACCATCAACGTCATGGTCGACCAGCTCAACGCGTTCGCTTCAGAAGTTACGCGTGTCGCCCGTGAAGTCGGTTCCGAAGGCAAACTCGGCGGTCAGGCCGAGGTCCGCGGTGTTTCCGGTACGTGGAAAGACTTGACCGACTCCGTGAACTTCATGGCGTCGAACCTGACGTCTCAGGTGCGTAACATTGCTTCGGTCACGACCGCCGTTGCAAACGGCGACTTGTCGAAGAAGATCACCGTCGACGTTCGCGGTGAAATCGCCGAGCTGAAGAACACCGTCAACACGATGGTCGATCAGCTGAACGCCTTCGCCTCCGAAGTTACGCGCGTCGCGCGTGAAGTCGGCTCCGAAGGTATTCTGGGCGGTCAGGCGCAGGTTCGCGGTGTTTCCGGTACGTGGAAAGACTTGACCGACTCCGTGAACTTCATGGCGTCGAACCTTACGTCGCAAGTTCGTAACATTGCGAAGGTTACGACCGCCGTCGCAAACGGCGACCTGTCGAAGAAGATTACCGTCGACGTTCGCGGTGAAATCGCCGAGCTGAAAGACACGATCAACGTCATGGTCGACCAGCTCAACGCCTTCGCATCGGAAGTGACGCGCGTCGCTCGTGAAGTCGGTTCAGAAGGCGTGCTCGGTGGACAAGCGCACGTGCAGGGCGTCAGCGGCGTTTGGAAAGATTTGACGGATAACGTCAACTCGATGGCCGCCAACTTGACGAACCAAGTCCGCGGTATTGCTGAAGTCGTTACCGGCGTGGCAAACGGCGACCTGAAGCGTAAGCTCACGCTGCAGGCGCGCGGTGAAATCGCCCAGCTCGCCGAGACGATCAACGGGATGATCGACACGCTCGCAACGTTCGCCGATCAGGTTACGACGGTTGCGCGCGAAGTCGGTTTCGAAGGAAAACTCGGCGGCCAGGCCGCTGTGCCTGGTGCGGCCGGCTTGTGGCGTGACTTGACGGATAACGTCAACCAGCTTGCCGCGCAGCTCACGAACCAGATTCGCGCCATCTCCGAGGTTTCGACGGCCGTTACGAAGGGCGACCTTTCGCGAACGATCGACATCGAAGCCCGCGGCGAAGTCGGCGAGTTGACGCGCAACGTTAACGAAATGATTCAGAACCTTCGCGACACGACGCGAAAGAACACCGAGCAAGACTGGTTCAAGTCGAACCTCGCGCGCTTTACCTCCATGCTCCAGGGCCAGCGCGACATTACGGCCGTCACGCAGCTCATCATGTCGGAACTCGTTCCGCTGGTCAACGCGCAGGCCGGCGGATTCTACATGACCGACGTGACCGACGGCGAGGCGAGCCTGCGACTCATCGCAAGTTACGCGTTGCCGCGTCATCGCCGCCTGAACCGCGCCGTGCCGTTCGGCGAAGGCCTCGTGGGGCAATGTGCCGTTGAGAAGGCGCGCATAGCGCTCACGGAAGTCCCGAGCGATTACCTCAAGATCGGTTCGGGGCTCGGCTCCATGAACGCGGTGTCCGTGGTCGTACTGCCGGTGCTGTTCGAAGGCGAAATCAAGGCCGTCATCGAGCTCGCATCGCTCGAACGCTTCAGCGAAATTCACTTGCTGTTCCTCGATCAACTCATGCAGTCGATCGGCGTCATGCTGAACACGATTTCGGCGTCGATGCGTACGGAGGAGCTTCTCAAGCAGTCGCAGTCGCTCACGACCGAACTGCAAAGCCAGCAGCTCGAGCTCAAACAGACGAACGACGAGCTCGAAGAAAAGGCGCGTCTCCTTCAGGAACGCAACGCCGAAGTCGAACGCCGGACGCGCGAAATCGAAGAAGCGCGAACGGAACTCGAAAAGAAGGCCGAGCAGCTTTCCCTTACGTCGAAATACAAGTCGCAGTTCCTCGCGAACATGTCGCACGAGTTGCGCACGCCGCTCAACTCGCTCCTCATTCTCTCCAAGCAGCTTGCAGAGAACCAGGAAGGCAACATGACGGGCAAACAGATCGAATTCGCGCAAACGATTCGCTCGGCCGGTACGGATTTGCTCACGCTTATCAACGACATTCTCGACCTTTCGAAGATCGAATCGGGAACGACGGCAATCGACTTGCTGGATGTTTCGATCGATTCGATCGAGCGTGAAGTCAAGCGTACGTTCAGCCAAATCGCCGCGGACAAGAACCTCAAGTTCGTCGTTGCCCGAGACGGCGACGTGCCGAACTCGATCGTGACAGATCCGACGCGCTTGCAGCAAGTTCTGAAGAACCTGCTCTCCAACGCGTTCAAGTTCACCACCGAAGGCGCGATCACGCTGCACATCAGCATGACGAACGACCGCACGTTGCCGGTTCCCGGACCGGCAGTGTCCTTCGCGGTAACGGATACCGGCATCGGCATCCCGAGCGATAAGTTCAACGTCATCTTCGAAGCGTTCCAACAAGCGGACATGGGAACGTCGCGCAAGTTCGGCGGTACCGGTCTCGGTCTCGCGATCAGCCGCGAAATCGCCGGTTTGCTGGGCGGCGAAATCGGGGTCGAAAGCGCCGTCGGCGTTGGCAGCACGTTCACGCTCTTCCACCCGGCGCAACGCGCCGCGACCGCGCAACGCGCGGAGGTCACGGTGGTTCACGAGGCTCGTCCCCAAACGGGCGCGCACGTGCACGAAGTGGTCGAACGTCTGGAACATCGCGTTACACGAGCCGTTACCGAAGCGGACGATCGCGAAACGATCACGCCGGATCAACGGACGTTGCTCGTCGTGGAGGACGATCCGACGTTCGCGAAACTGTTGCTCACGTTTGCACGCGAGCGCGGCTTCAAAGGCATCGTCGCGCATAACGGGCGCGAAGCGCTCGAGCTGGCGAACCGTTACGTGCCTGATGCCATCACGCTCGACGTTGGCTTGCCCGACATGGACGGGTGGCAGTTACTTGACAGTCTGAAGCGCACGAGCGCAACGTCGCACATTCCGGTGCACGTCATCTCCGGAGACGAGCATCAGCAGCGCGCCATTGCAGCGGGCGCGGTGGCGCACTTGCAGAAGCCGGTGTCGGAAGAAGCGTTGATGGACACCTTCGACCGGCTGCTCGGGTTTGCGGAAAATCGCGGCAAGAACGTGCTCGTCGTCGAAGATGACCTGACGCAGCTCAATGCGATGGTCAATCTTATCGGAACGGGCGAAATGAGCGTCAAAGCCGTCGGTTCCGCCGAAGCGGCGCTTTCAGCGCTCGCGGCGCAGACGTTCGACTGCGTCGTCGTCGACCTCGGCTTGCCCGATATGGCCGGCGATTCGTTCATCGAAGAAATGCGCTCGCGTCCGGGCTCGAGCAACGTTCCGGTCATCGTGTATACCGGCCGCGATCTGACTCGTGACGAAGAAGCACGTTTGCGGCGCCTCTCATCGACGATTATCGTCAAAGACGGACACGCGCCGGAGCGGTTGCTCGACGAACTGAACTTCTTCTTGCATCGCGTCGAAGCCGATCTCGGAAGCGCGAAGAAGGCGCCGTCGGGCGGCGATCCGTCCCTGGTGTCGTTGCACAGCAAGCGCGTACTCATCGTCGACGACGACTCGCGCAACATCTTCGCCCTCGAAGCGGCATTGCGTTCCTACGGCATGGACGTCGTCAGCGCGGAATCGGGTCTGCAGGGCATTACGACGCTGCGAACCCGCGGCGACATCGACGTGGTTTTGATGGACATCATGATGCCGGAAATGGACGGCTTCGAGACGATCCGCCGAATTCGCGCGGAGGAACGTATCAGCAACATCCCGATCATCGCGCTTACTGCTAAAGCGATGAAGGGCGATCGTGACGCGTGCATCGCGGCAGGCGCCTCCGAATACGTAAGTAAGCCGGTCGACATCGACCAGCTCACGTCGTTGTTGAAGATATGGTTGAACAAGTAGGGGGCGTAGACGCCGGATTGACGGCGTTGAACCTCCGCAGGGACGAACTGGCGGACATCGAGCTCCAGCTCTTCCTTGACGCCCTCATGCGTTACGGCGGCTACGACTTCCGAAACTTCAACCAATCGGTGCTCCGCCGGCGCATCGCCGATTCGATGCGTGCAGAAGGCATAGACACCATCTCGGGGCTGCAGGACCGGCTGTTGCACGACGAGCGCGCGCTTGTGTCGTTCATCGTGTCAATGAGCGGCGGCAGCGCCGAACTCTTCCACGATCCGCTCTTTTTCAAGGCCTTCATTTCGCACGTCGTACCGTTGTTGCAGACGTACTCGTTCGTGCGCATTTGGATCCCGGGAGGCGGGACCGGCGGCGACGCCTACTCCCTTGCCGCTTTGCTCGATGAAGCGGGCATGCTGGAGAAGACAATTATCTACGCCACGTGCATTACCGACGTTGCGGCGGCAATCGCGAAGGCAGGCGTCTTCGAGCACCGCACGGAGAACGACTTAATTGCCCTTGGCCGCCAAGCGGGACTCGTTTCACCGCTATCGCAGCATTTCGACATTCAGGACCGCTTTGCGGTCGCGGGCCAGCGTCTTCGCCAGAATGTAATGTTTGCGCGGCACAATCCGGTGGAAGACGGTTCGATCAACGAATTCCACGCCATCGTGGCCCGAGGAATTCTGCCCTTGTACAACGGCGCGATTCAGTACCGCATGCACCGCCTGTATTTCGACAGCCTGATGCATCTTGGGTTTCTTGGGCTCGGGCAGCATGAATCGCTTGCAAACACCGTGCACGAGCGAGCGTTCCGTCACGTCGTCGCAGAGCAGCCGATTTTCCGGCGCATGCGTTAGGGCGCTAAACCGGCAGCTCCCGGGTATAGGGTGGTCATGGATAAGGATTGGCCCGAAGACCCGCAAGCGTACAACCGTCAGGACGCGGATCTTTCGCAGAAAGATCCGGCTGACTTAGACGAAAATGCCGACAACGACATCGAGCGCCGCGATACGCTCACCGGAATTCTCGACTCCGTGACGCCGGCGCCCGCCGTTCCGAAGAACGTACGGCGCAACGAGGCCGTCTACGGGGACACGGACATGAATCCGAATGCCGACGACGTGCGCGACGAGCACGAAGCCTCTCCCGATGAAGTCGTCTAGCTAAACGCGGATCGCGGCCTTGTAGTAGGGCGTCCCCCGAAAGTCGATCAGGCGGAGGGTGATCGTCCCATGCGCACCCGGATGCGTTGCTGCCCAGGCCATTCGCCAGCGTTTCGCAACGTCGGCTTTGAGCGCATCTTCCGCGTCTTCATCCATGGACACGAGACCGTTTGCGTCGATGGAGACATCGAGCGCATTGCCTTTAAAATCGAACCCCTCGACCACGTCGGGGTATTTCGTTTTGACTTGCGCCATCGCGTCGCGCTCGCGCTGTTCGGTCTGCGCTTGCGGCGACGGCGTTTGAGCACACGCGGCCAACACGGAAAATGCCGCCACCATAATGCACAGCCTGACCATCATCTTGTAACCTTTCGGTCACAAGGGCGGCCTATCATTCGCAGATGGACGGCATCGAATGGGCCTTTAGCGCTATGGCGGCGGCACGCACGCGCTTGGAAATCGCAACCTCAAATCTCGCGAACGTCTCGACCGACGGTTTTCGCAAAGCGCTTGCACGTGGCGCGTTAACGCAGCGTGGCGTGGAAATCCAACGCACTACGTCGCCCGAACATGGCGCTTTGCGACGAACCGGCGAGCCCTTCGATCTGGCGATCGTCGGCGGAGGCTGCTTTCGCGTTCAAGGTTCCAGCGGCAACGTAACCGGTACGCGGGACGGACACTTCTCGCGCGATCGCGACGGGGTCTTGCGCGACGTGGAAGGACGGGCACTTCTCGGACTTCATGGGCGTCTGCGAGTTCCGGACGGGGCCGAGATCGACGAACGCGGCCGCGTCATGCTTTCCGGCCGCCAGCTCGATCGCATTCCGGTCGATCCCGGCGCGACGGTGCGTACCGGCTTTCTCGAGTGCGCCGACGTCAATGCGGTGCAAGAAATGGTGACTGTGCTTTCGGCCCAGCGTGCCTTCGAAAGCGAGGAGAAAGTCGCCGGCGCTATCGATCAAGCGCGCCAAAAGGCTGCAAACGACGTTGCGAGGGTACGCTAGTGGATCGCGCGCTTTTCGCCGCCGCGACCGGCATGGCTGCGCAACAAAAGAACCTCGACGTAATCGCCAACAATCTCGCCAACTCGGAGGTGAACGGTTTCAAAGGTTCGTCGGAAAGCTTTGCCGCGCTCGCTGCTCCGGGCGAGAACGGGCTCGGAACAATCGCGACCGGCGAACAAGTCTTCTTCAAACAAGGCAAACTCGAGAAGAGTGGCGGCTCCTTCGATCTTGCTATAGACGGACCCGGATTTTTCGCCGTTGTCGATTCGGCCGGTCATCGGGCTTACTCCCGCGGCGGTGAATTCTCACGCGGTTCCGATGGCGCATTGCGCAACGGCGATGGTTGGCGCCTCGATGGGTTTCGCATACCCGCCGACGCGCTTTCCGCGACGGTCGCCGAAGACGGGATGCTTACGGTGAATACGCCTAAAGGCACCCAGCGCATCGCGCATATCCGCGTGGCCGAGTTCCCATCACCCGAACACTTGCGTGCCATCGGCGGAACGTTGTTCTATGCCACCCCCCATTCCGGCGCTCCGCATTACGTCAATGCCGGCACTGACAACGGTCCGAAAATTCGCTTCGGCATGCTCGAACAATCCAACGTTTCCATCATCGAATCCATGATGGAAATCCTCAGCGCGCAGCGCGCCTATGAAGCAAATGCCAAGGGGGTTCAGGCAGCTGACGAGATGTTGCGGATCGCGAACAATTTGCAGCGCGGATAGCTTATGGTCGAAGCAGGTTTCTGAATCCACGAAACTCAGCGGCGATACTCTCTTGCATCGTGTCGACGCTGGCTTGTAATCCGATCACGGCTTCGTGCAGCGATGCGATTGAGTCGCCGGATTCGCGATTCAAAGAGTCGAGCGCAACGCCCACGCCATGCGCAAGCGCCATGAGCGCTTCGATCTCATCAGGCGCAAACGACTCACCGCCTTTTTTTGACCCGCAGACGAGTGCCCCGACCAGCACACCGCGTGCCATCATCGGAAACGCGACAGATCCCTGCAATTCGGAATTCGTTGCATCGTGTAAATCTAGGGGCTTGCCCCAAGCACGCAGGGCAATGATTCCGGAGTCGTTCTCTGAGGTGGCGGATCGCCCGTTAGAATATTGCAAATATGAACCGGATCCGCCACGCATGAGGATCGCCACCTCATCTGTATCCGTGTGCTGCCGGACGATCTGAGCGCATCGCTCCAATAACACCGATCGATCCGTAATGTATGACGACTCATGCGCAAAATTGCGTAGCGCCGCTTCATCCTCATGTCGCTTCCGAAAGAAAACCCGATCGACGAAGCTATCCACAGACCTGTGAATGTAGCGCATCGACACGCCAAGCGCCAGCGCTACTACCATGCCGACGACGACGCTGCTCGTATGACTCGCGCTCACGAACCATTCGCTTGCCGCCCACTCTGCGACAACAAAGGCACCAATCACGATCGCCGACACAATGGCGAAGACCAGCGTTCGGTTTAACACAAAACCGAGATCTATGAGTCTGCGGTTCACGGCAGCGTACGTAAGCGCGAGCGGCGCGATAAACGTAAGCGTGCTATAGAGATACGCAAAGCCAATGTATGCGGCGTAAGATGATGATGTAAAGTTTATAAAGGCGAACGCCTGCAAAGATAAATAGACAATCGGCAACGGAATGAGCGACCAAGCCGCGCGCTGACGATCGATTCCGCGGCATTCGGCTATTGCCAGTAAACTACAGGCCAATGCAGCCAGAATCGCTGCAAACATTGGTAGGGCCAAAATTGGCCGAAACGACAAGCCGACCGGATCGAACCAGAGTGTGATGGTTCCTAGAAGTTCGGCGCAGCCGATTACAACCGCAGATGCAACGAACACATAGCATGTCCATAGCGCGACGCGGCGTGTCCGGGAAAGAGGATGCGCGAAGCCGCTTGCGTACGTCGCCCACATTGCCACACCTAAAGGCGCTGCAAATACACAGATCGCGAGGACGACATATGCCCAAGCCCAGGGCGCGGCAAAACCGTGGCTCGGCGCACCGCTTACAATCGCCGTGAGAAGCAGCACCGACGATAGAAGAAGATTTCCGGGAACGTACCCACGCCGCCACGCGACGACTGATGCAAAAAGCGTGAGCCAGAGAACGGCAATCGGCGCGATGATTTGATCCAAGCGCCGCATGACGTTTACAGGGAGCGGCACGACGCGAAGGGGCATATGGCGGGTGCCGCGCGTTACCGAGACGAGTATCGTCTTCCCGGCCAGAGGTTGCGCCGAATTCGTTAGAATCGCGAAGCGATCGACGAGGTTGTTTGCGCGCACGTCAAGCAGGTCGCCCTCGGCGAAGGCCGCCGCGATCCGAAGCTCTTCCCGGATCGATGCTCATTACCTCGGCCATATAGGGTTGTGACGCCGCGACGCCCATAGTGGCTCCCCATAACCCATACCAAGGGGCCTTACCGATAGCGCCTGTTACATCAAGCAGTTCCGCGATCGATAGCAGCGCGGTCAATGCGCAGAACGTCAGTAGCCAGATTCGCCAAAGAGCGCGCGCTCGATCACTCAAGATGGGCACCTCTACTAGAGCCCGGCACATCATACGTTCCGGCTCGCGTATCTTGCGGCCTCTGCCGCACCCGACATATGTAATCTCGCGTCGTTCGCCGGCGATAACCGCTTGCTAACGTTTCTTCGTGCATCTGCATCTTGTATGCACCGCTAAAGGCGTACAGGCCGCGGATGAGATGCTTCGTATTGCGAATAACCTGCAGCGAGGATAGATGCGCATCGCGGCTATCAACAGCCGCCAGTCGTCATCCGATAGCGAACGCTCGAAAAACGATTGTGGGCCTGCTATGGCCCACCGAGGAAATCGATCCGGAAAGATACGCCCAGCTGCCGGGGCGCTAGCAACATCCAGCCAAGGTGAGGTAGAGATATGTCTCGCCGAGACCTCCAACAACTATAGCGATAAGCCAAATGAGGCAGATCGTCATTATCCGCAGTTCGCTTTTACGGAGACTGTTACGAAGCAGTGCGGCAGCCAATATGCTAAGAGAAGCAGCGACAGAAGCTGACGCCAGCGGCAGATTTGTCAAGCCGTAGGTCACGTACGAAAATCCCCAGTGCGCTATCATCGCGACCACTGGTATCATCAGCAAGACCAGTGCGCAGAATAAGGACACCGCAGCCTTCCCGTTCGTACTAGTGCGTTCTCTCACCGTATGACGTGTTCGACGCGGCAGCCTTGCGCGCTTTGCGCCAGCGGAAAATCTCAAGATGAAGGAGCTCCGCTCCGCATTTCGCATGCACCGCTAAAGGCGTCGAGGCAGAGGATCAAATGCTGCGTATTGCCGACAATCTTCAGCGTGGCTAGGTAGGCCCAACGTGCAGATGAAACCGCGGCCACGACGAAGCGGCAGCTGTTACGCTTAGGCGAAGCGAACGCGGTCGTGTGAGCGACTCGACACGCATAGACTCCATTTACCATGTCGAGCAATGGATCTCTGGTTCGCAGGTTGCGTTAATCTGCCGGACTAACGGTGGCGTTGATTTGTTGCGATCACCGCGCGCGCAGAGGAGACGTTGCTAATAATCTAGAGAGCGGCTAGTCTAACGTTCAGCGTAAATTGAGTCCCTGCATTATCGATTCATCGACCTCGCTCATCATAGAAATGGGCACGAAAAAGGCAAACCTGTCGACACCCGACTGGGTGCTTCCTTGAGCAATACCAAAGAACGACAGAACGACATTATGTAGCTCGTCCTCAAAGTCCATGCTTAGTATGGTCTCTTCAAGACTCAATCGGACGACGATCTCATCTACCACGGCATGCGCCTTACTTGCCTCAGGCCCGAATAAGCCAAAAGCTCGCGCCTTTTTCAATGAGGAAATGGACCGATTCTTTGAGCCACCGCAAGTCCGGCAATTGCCGAAAAACAAAGCCAACGGCGAATGTCGCGGCCAACGGGTCGGCTTCAATTTCTATGGCGGATGTAAGGGGGTAAATAAAAACCCCGCCCCATGATTTAGCGTCAATCTCTATGTGCGGCATAACTAGCTCTCGCGTTTTAAATCCGTTTCAGCGCTTTCGCGGCCGCTTCGTTGGCGTTTTGAAAGCGCTTAACTCGCGTTCCGTCGAGAAGGCAAAGTTTCCAGCATTAGGCCGCCCTTGGCAATTGCGTCCGCGATTGTGCTTTCGTGTTTCTGTATTTCCTATCGAGGGGTTTGATCACGTGGGACACGATGATAGATGGAATGCGGTGTCTCTTGATGAGGACCGCACGGCGGCTGATGATAGGAAACGGTACCTGCACCCATTTGTTGATGACGGCCTCAGCGAATAGACGATCGTTGCCGTCGTGCGGGTAGGGGAGATGCGCCAATCGCGGATATTATTTAACTGCGTCGCGCATTACGGAGAGGTGACTCGGTTGTGTGGAATCGCGCCGGGTGTTGTGGAAGTTGGCGATCTTCCATTCGCTGCCGTCGCGGAGGAGCAAAACGCTCGCAACCGTTAAGACGGCGCCTTTTACCGGACCCTCCGGAATTTCGAGATGACCTGGCACGATGGCAAGCACGGCATCGGAACCGATTGCGCGAGCACTTTCAATGGTGAACGTAACGGTGCTGCCCCTATACGGACCGTTGAAGATCTTGTTGTGAAGCTCCGCGACAGCCGGCCGCCCTTGAACGTGCATGCCGAGGATGTTGATGAAATCGACGTCCTCGGTGCACTGTTCGGCGAAGGCTGCGCCGTCGCCATGTTTCCACGCCTGCTCTAATCCATTAAGCGGAGCCTGGAGCTCAGCATTGATTGCGCTTGCCATAACAACACCTCGTTAGAGAATATGTAACGCGTCCATAGCGATTTGGCAACAGCCGGCTGATAGCGTCGACGCATGGATACGGTAGGAGTTAACCGCCTGGGCGCCGCGCTCGAATCGATGTTACTCGAACAGTGCCTGGCGCCCTTGGCGAAGGATGGCGACCCCGTTGCCTCGTTCGGGATCACGTCGCTGGCGCAGTCGATAGCAGAGCAAGATAAAGCGGGGTTTGGCGCCGCACTTGCGGCGCAGCTGGGCGATCGTGTCCGCTGAAACGGTCCGCGAGCGCCGGATCCGCGAGCTATTTCCTCTTGTAAGGCGAATTGCGCGTCGCATACGCCGGCTGGTTGCCGGCGTCGATGTCGACGACCTTGTGGGCGACGGCAGTATCGGCCTCATTCGGGCCGTCGACAATTTCGATCCCACGCGCGGGCCGACGCTCGAGCAATATGCAAGCGGTGTTATAGCCGGCGCCATGCTCAACGGGATTCGACGTATGGATCCCGTCTCGGAGCGCGCCCGCCGCACCGTCCGTGAGGGCGAAGCTGAACGCTATCGAATCGCGGTCGAGCGCGGCGAGGTGCCCTCGGTGAAAGAAGTGGACGCCATTTGTCCAGGATTTGCGCGGGCAACGCTTGTTGCGCATCGTACCCAACCGCTTTCGTTAGACGCTCCGCTTCCGGATGGCGAATCGCTCGCACGCGACCGGCGCAACGACCCGGCGTGCGAGTTCATCGAAAACCTCGAACGATCCGCGGTGCACAAAGCGATCGAGCAACTGCCGGAGCGCCAGCAAAAGCTCGTACGCGCTCACTATTTTTTCGATCGCTCTCTGCGCGAGATCGGGAAGTCGATGCAGATCTCGCCGCAGCGCGCGTCGCAATTGCATCTCGCGGCTGTTAGCCGTATGAGAAAGGCCTTGCGTGCTTCGTCGCATTGAAAGCGAACATCGCGCTGCGTCGCTTGCGGCTTCGCTCGAAACCGCGCATAGCGAGCCGATTGTTTCGGCTGTCGGCGAGCCGGATCTTGAAACACCGTTTCTGCCGCACGATCATCCGCCGTGGGTCAAAGACACTTTGACGCTATCGCGCCGGGCGCGTGAAATCATTGCCGGGCTTCCGCGCGTTGCCGTGAAGATCTTATCGTTTTGGGATCACCGTATTCGCTCGATCGTCGTGTCGGGTACGCGTCTTTCGATCGATCCAAGCGGAAGTTACCGATGCGAATGAGCTAATCGTCGAGGTCTACGACGTTGCCATGTTCGTCCACGAAGCGAGCCGGCTAATGACGGCGTCGAATCCGTTGCGCGCCAAAGAGGGCTTGGGGGCACAAGATACGCCCAAGAATAATTGCCGGCAAGCCGGGCGACGGTCCCCAAAGGCCGAGCCGCAGCGAGAACTGTAAGCATTTTTGACAGCCGCTTCCGAAAAGATTTTGATGCCCGGGCAAGGAGCGAAGCGTTGAATCGGCTATTTGTAGCTTCTGTATGGCAAGCTATGAAACTGCCGCGATGTCGCGTTCTTCTACCCGGACGCGCACCATCGACCGGCTGGTCGGAATTGGACTGGCAGTCGGGTCGTTCCTCATGTTGGTGTACCGCTATTGGTTTCCACCGGAGAAGATTTTCGACGAAGTCTACTTCGCGCGAGCGGCCGAAGAGTATTTGCAACGGCGGTATATCTACGAAAATACGCATCCGCCGGTCACGAAGCTCCTCGTCACGCTCTCCACTATCCTCTTTGGCGGATTGCCGAATGGCGACACATCGGCCGGATGGCGATTTTTAGACGTCGTCGCGGGCGCGATCGCCGTGTGGCTCTTGTACGTGCTCGCACGGCGGGTTACGGGATCGACGCTCTTCGGCGCCTACGCTGCAGGCCTGTTCGCGTTCGACGGCATGCACTTCGTGCAATCGCGCATCGCGACACCGGAAAGTTTCGTTGTCGTCTTCTCGCTTGCCACGCTATACACGTTCATGCGTTATTGGGACGCTCTCGTCGAACGAACGTCCGAGCGGCAACTCTTCCCGTTGAAACGGCTGCTTGCCGGCGGCGCAGTCGCGGTGGTGCTTTCGATAGCGATCGTGCTGTTGCGCTTCCCGCATGAGATCGTTGCAGCGAAAATCGTCGCGGGCATCGTTATTGCGTGTATTTTGTACGTAGCCTATCGGGTCTACGTTAGGCCGCCTGCCGGCGCATTATGGCTGACGCTGTTCGCATTTTCGGCCGCACTGCTCGTTGCGAGCAAATGGTACGGCGTCATGGCGTACTTCGTTGCGTTCAGCGTAGTAACTTATGCGACCGTCTATGCGATCGCAAAGCACCGGCGCGCGCTCTTTCCGGTCGATCTTGTTGCAGCCGGCATGATTGCCGCTATCGGCATCGTTTACGCGCTTGCATACATTCCGCACTTCGTGGGACTTCGCGATTTGCCACAGCTCGCGCCGCGCCCTTATACGCTGAGCGACATCATCACGATGCAAGTGAATGCCTATAAATACCATTCCACGCTCACCGCGACGCACCCATATGCCTCGTTGTGGTGGACCTGGCCGCTCGATCTGCGGCCGATTTTGTACTACGCCAATTATGGCCAAATGGGAGACGTACGCACCGCTGCGATCATTACGTCTTTGCCGAATCCCATCATCCTGTGGATGGGGCTCGTGACGGTACCGTTCGTCGGTTTCCTGGCGTTTCGGGAGCGTAGTCGCGCCTACGCACTGGTCGTCCTGACCTATCTCGCGCAGTGGTTGCCGTGGGCCCGCTTTCGCCGCGCATTGCTTGGGAGTACCATTTTTACGTCGACATCCCGCTCGTGTGCATCTGCACGGCGGTGGCAATGCAGTGGCTATGGCGAAACGTCCGAGCGTGGGACGTCAATGCCGTGCGTGTGTTTGTCGGCGGCTATTTTGGCGTTGCCGTCCTCTGGTTTATTTACTTCTATCCGATCCTAAGCGGCATGACGATCTCGTATGGGGCATGGATGCAACGGATGTGGTTGCACTCCTGGATTTAGTGTTCGTAGATCGAGCCCTCGCCGAACGATTGCCGGTACATGAAGCGAATCGTGCGCGGAGCCAATCCCTGCGCGTTCTGCATCGCCAACGTCCCGGTTACAAGCGGTACGCCGATTCCACCGCCAAAAAGCGGGACGGGAATGTCGAGATTGTTGAACAGGTTCTCTACCGAGATCTGAAACTTCGAGCGCGAGGCGACCGAAAGCTCGAGATTGCTGTTGAATGTTGCGAAGGCGCGCTGCCCGTAGGGATTGTTCGATCCAACGTACAGCATGCCGAGCGACGCACGAGAGCCGCGCGGCCACTTGTAACTGATTTCCGTATAGCCTTGCGCGTAAGGCACGCGCTCCGCAGCGATATCGTTCTCACCGGGCGTGAACCAGGCGCCGCCGCCGATGTTTGGGCCGGGAACGATCGCAAGATTCCCGTTGCTGTAAAACGACGGATCGAGATTTCCACGAACGGTCGTACGCGGAAAGGCTATCTGCGCGATATAGCCCATGCCGACCGGTTTGAATTGCTGTAGGGCGAGTTCGATGCCGCTCTCCTCGACCGGCGGTCCGTTGAACCAGGTATCGCTTTCCAGCGGTCCGGCGACCTGCGAACGCTCGAGCATATAGGCATCATGGGTCACGGACGAATACCAGTCGGCCGAAAACGTGGTGCTTCCGCCGTGCAGGCGCCATTCCACGCCGACGTCGCCGCCACCGGCGGTTTCAAAACGATCGACGGAGGAGCGAAATGGAACTTCGGTTGAGGGAAGATTCAGCGGCGTGCGAGTGGCCGGGTCGCTGCCCGAGAGTGCATCGAGCGGCGGTGCAATGGCATCAACACCATAGCTTCCACGCAGCGATACTCCCGGCCGCATGAGATGGGAAAAGGCAATACGCCCCTCAGGGGCAGTACCGGTGCGTTGTTCATTCACCGTCGCAAACGCTGCAGTGCGCATGCCCGTGAAGATGCCGCCGCCGGAGAGATCGACTTCATCGCGCGACGATGGACGAAGCGTAGCGGACCCGCGCAAATACGTTAGCGTTTCCGATGATCCGCCGGCTAAGGGCTGTTCGTACGGATCGTTGTTGTCGCTCGTGAAATACGTGGATCGCGCAAGTAGTCCATACGAGTTTTTTCCCGCGGCATGCTGCCACTCCAGGCTTGCGCCGCTTGCACGATCCGTAGCATTCGTATTAAGGCCGTCGTACCGTTCGCGCGTCGTCGCTGAATCATAAAGGTGAAATGCGTAGGCGTCGTCGCCCCGATCGAGCGACGTTACAACGTCTTCAAAGCGGAACCGTTCGTTCTCCCGAACGTTCGTTGAGGGAAGCAGCGAGAAGAACGTGCCGGCCGATTCTGCGGAATTGCTTGCACCGAGCGACCGGTCGAGATTGGTTCCGAGAAACGTGCCGGTCACGGTTAGCGCTTGCGAAGGCATGTACCGCAATTTCAGGAGCAACGACTTTCGCACCGCATCGGCGGGAAGCGGCCCGCAGCACGGCGTTCCGTCAACCTCGGCCATCGACGAGAATGCGAGCTTGCCGCCCGGCACGGTTCCGACGTACGAAATGTCGCTGAAGGACCCGCCGTGCGAATCGACCTCGGTCTCCGGAAATGCGCGACGCACCGCGGTGGGCTCCGAGGTCCGAAAATTCACCGCCCCGCCGACGCCCGACCCGAGTCCCGCGACGTCGCCGGGGCCCTTCACAATTTCCACTTCCTGAAGATCGAACGTCGGCACGAGGTTCAGGTCGAAGGTTCCGGTTGAGCCGAACCATACCGGCTCGCCATCGAGCGACACCGGTGTTTCGTACGGCAAACTCCCGCGGACGATGACAGAGCTCGGAGCATATGGCGATCCTGCGCCTCCGGATGCGGCCGGCGCGGCAAGCACACCCGGTGTTTGGTCGATGACGGTACGCGCGGATGGCTGGCCTTGATCGCGGTAGGCTTCTCGCGGAAAAACCTTTTGCGCGACCGGCGTCGCGTTAAAAGGCGTGCGTCCGTGCCCCGTAACGGACCCGATGATGTGCAGCGCGCCGGCGGAAGGCGTTAGTGTGATTGAAACGCTCGTCGTGCCTGCCGCGATGGCCCGGTGCTCCACCTTAAACGATGGTGCGCTCACCGTGACGGTAGCGGGTGTTTCTACCGGTCCAATGGTGGCTATACCATTGCCGTCGGATATCGCGCGCACGGTCGTTTCGCCGGATACGACGACTGCCGCCGAAGCCACGGGGCGGCCTGAATCGTCAGTTATTGCAATGCGAACTTTCTCTGCCCCCGCCGCCGGCGACACCGCACTCACAGCAAAGGCTAAGTTTAAAATGATAGCAGCGAGTAGTTGCTTTTTTCCGACGGAGCGCTTCATAGGGTGACGTACCTGCGATATCTACTCGTGTTTACCTTCATCGCGGCATTTAGTATGCAGCCTGCATTTGCGCAGAGCGTTGCCCTTAGCGGAACGGTCATAGATTCGCAGGGCGCGCCATTGGGCAACGTCGCAATCGCGATTCGTCCATCGGTTGTAAAGCCTGTGCAAACCGACGCAAGCGGGCACTTCTCAATTGAGAACGTTCCGAGCGGCACCTATCACGTCACCGCTTCTAAACCCGGCTTTATTGCGTCGACGGTAACGTCGGTGCAGGTGCCGCAGGCCGCGCCGGTTGCCTTCACGTTGCGTGCCGAATCATTGAGCACGTTGCAGCAGATCGCCACGGTTACGGCGTCGGCCACGAGCACGTACAATACCAGCGCTTCCGCTATTGCGACCGTCGGCCGCCAGCAGTTCATCGATCAAGGGCAAGTGCAAATCGGTCACGTGCTCGATCAGATTCCGGGTGTGGTGAGCGCACGGCCGGGTTCGGCCAATGCCGCGGCGCCGGGTTCAATCACGTCGCCGAATCTGCGCGGCGCGCTCGATTATGAAAAAGCCACGCTCATCGATGGCCATCCGCTAATCAACGGCGCGCGTGGCGACTATCCGACGATGCTCGTTAACTCGCTGCTGTTCGATAACGTCGAAGTCGTGAAAGGTCCGACGGCGTATGCCCCGGAGATCAACTACGGCATCGGCGGCACGCTGAATTTCCGCACCGGCGATCCGACGCAACAGCAGAGCGGTTCCATGTTGCTCGGTTTTGATAACTATTCCGGAACGATCGGCAGCGTGCGGCTCTCCGACACGATCGGGAAAGTCGGCTATCTCCTAGATTACGCGAGCTACGGCACCAGCGGGCCGCTGCAGCAGTATCCTTCGTACATTTCCTTGCCGAAAGGCGCGCTCGTAAACGGGCAAACCGTTGCGGGTTCAACGACGAGCGCCAAGCCCATTAATGGGGTTAGCGGACCGTATCCGGTTGCGGGCGCGCTCGGAAGTCCGAATGCCGGTTATACGTCGCTCATTGCGTGTTGCCAAACCGTGAATTCAAATTTCCTCAATCGCGGCGAACTAGCGAAGCTCCAGTATCACTTCTCGGACTCCACTGTTCTTTCGGCTGCCTATATCGGCATTCAGTCGAACTACGATGCGCCCGCGGGAAGCCTGACGCAGGTCGCATCGGTCTTTGCGCCGGCGCCGGCTTACGATCCGGCGGGAACACCGTTTTCGCGCGGGCAATTCTTCTCGCTGAATACGACCCCGACGATTCCGAATCAACGGACGTACGACAACGAGCCGATGTTCGAAGCGAATCTTCGCACGACGTTCAACAACGATACGATCTTGGCGCGTTACTACAGCGCTGTTCTCGAACGCGCCACGTATTCCGATGCAACGTCGCCGACAGCGCCGTATACCTCTACGCTGAACCTGTATGGTTCGGCGGTGCTCGGCAGCGCCGGCAGCGTACCGACCCTCTTCACCGGCGGGCCGGCAACGATTACCGTTCCGGCTTCGTCGGCTTACGTGAACAACATGTCGGATCACGACTACCTGCATGGCTTTTCGTTCCAATACGACCACCCGGTCGGGCCGAACGTCTACACGTTTGCGTACGACCGCAATACGTCGCTCACGAATTCGTACAAGGTAAACGGCGGATCAGGCACCACGACCTTTTCGATTCCGGGCGGCACGCGCCAAGATTTTAATACGTACTTGCTACGCGGCGTTTTCGCGTTCAGCGACAAAGTGCAGCTGACACTTGCAAATTACTATAACGTCTATCAGAATCAGTTTACGCCTTCGAGCGAGAACGGCGTCCTCACGTTCGCGCACTCGACGACAACGCACGACGACCCTCGCCTGGGCATATCGTATTTGCCGAATGCGAACGTCGCGGTACGTTTCTCCGCCGGCTCGGCAATCGCGCCGCCATATCCGCAGCTGATCGACAATCTGAACACCAACCCGGCTACGACCCAACCGGTGAACGGAACGATTACTATCTCGCAAAACTCGGGATCGCTCTTGCCGGAGACTTCATTCGGCTATGACCTCGGCACGGACGTGCGTCTGAAGGGCGGCAACATCTTCTCCGTCGACGCGTACCAAACGAACATTCGCAACCAATTCGTCGGCGTCGTTTATCCGAGCGGAACGTCCTTCAACGGAACCCCCGTCTATATCACGACGAACGCCAACCTCGCGAGCAGCCGCTATGAGGGCTTGGAAGCATCGCTGCGCCACGATCCGGTTCGCGGCTACGGCTTCACGGTCTCCGGTTCGCTCCAACGGGCCTATGCGTATAACATTCCGCCGGGCTTCTATGACTCGGCGGCGGGACCGTTGACGACGAATCTCGGCGTGGTGCCGGGCCTAAATTACATTGGCTTCAACGCACCCGCATTCAACGGCATCTCAAACAAAAGCGAAGCCTATTCCATGGGCTATGCCGAGGTGCATCGCCGCGGCAGCTTCGGCCAGTTCGCGCAGTTCGGACTGACGTACTACGGTCCGAACAACACCTTCAACATGCCGGTGTTTCTCGTTGCTTCCGCCTCGTATCGCCAGCCGGTGCTGCGCGATACGGCGGTGCAGGTTTCCGTGGATAACCTTTTCGGAGCCGACGCCGGCAATTACGTCCAGTACGGATCGGCAGTACCGGCTCCGCTGGCCAACGGGCAGGTAGGCTTACGGAACATCGTTCCTTACGGCCCGGCCACCGTGCGCTTCATCATCACGCGCAGCTTCGGGCATTAACTCTTCAGAGCACGTGAGAGGCGATCGTGGCAATCACCGCGATCGCCCCCACGAAAACGAAGTAAATCAGCGCCGTCGCTAGCCGCATCTCATCCAGTGCCCGGTTCGCGCGTTTCACCATCGGTCGTCCTCCTTATCAACGCTTTCAAGTATCGCGCCCAAACCTGAAAGCTTCTCCGGAACCCGATGAGATTTCCCTGAAAACACCCGTCTCGATGGTCGAATGCCGTGAGTTATGATGAGGAGCGGTACGTGAGCGTTGTTGATATGCGCTTGTCCTTCGACAAGCTCAGGATGACTAGAGTTTTCCGATGAAAGATTCGAGGAGTTCTGCGAAGTGGGAAGCGCGTGCCGAGGCTTGTTCGGTAACTTCGGCGTGAGAAGTCTCGGGAGCGCCGACGATGTTGGTGATGAGCGAGATCCCGGTGACGCCCATGCCGAGGAAACGCGCGACGATCGTTTCCAAAACGGTCGACATGCCAACGGCATCGGCGCCGATTACCCGCAGATAGCGCGCCTTCGGCGACGGTCTCGTAATTCGGGCCTAGCAGACCGGCATAAACGCCTTCGCGTAGACGATGTTCGGGTTTCGCCGCAGATCGCAGCAGATCGCGCAGACGCGACGCATAGCAATCCATCATGTCAACGAACGGATTCTCGGTCTGCAAGCCCACAAGCGGATTGCGGCCGGTGAGATTGAGATGATCGCTGAGCATCATCAAGTCGCCCGGCTCGAAGTCGGGATTCAATCCACCTGCGGCGTTCGTCAAGATCATCATGCGAGCGCCGGCGGCTTGCGCCAGGCGAACGTTAACCGTTACTTGCTGAGGCGAAAAGCCCTGATACAAATGCACGCGACCGGCGAAGACGCAGACGCGTTTGCCCTGCCACGTGCCCACCAGCGCTTCGCCGGCGTGGCCGCGCAGCGACGCGACCGGAAACCCGAGAAGCTTATCGTAGGGCAGCGCTTTCGCCGCAAAACGATCGCGAAGCGAAGACGAGAGTCCGCTGCCGAGGACGATCCCGATGTCGATTGGGCCGCCGGCGGCCTCTTGCACGAGCGTAGCGTCGTGCGCAAGCAGTTTATCGTTGGGAGCGCGCCGATCGATCACGCGGGCGTCCTGTCGGCGGCGGATTCCAGGAGGCTTCTTCCCGTCATGGCCTTAGGCACCGGCAGTCCCATGATCGTGAGGAGCGTCGGCGCGACGTCGCCCAATTTGCCGCCGCCGCGCAGTTTAACGTCGTCGCGGTCGCCCACGAGAATGAACGGCACGGGGTTGGTGGTGTGCGCGGTAAGCGGATTGCCTTCGGGATCGAGCTTCTCTTCGGCGTTGCCATGATCGGCGGTGATCGCGAGCAGGCCGCCGGCCTTGATTACCGCATCTGCGAGCCGCTGAAGACACTCATCGAGAATTTGCACGCTTTCGATCGTCGGCTCCCACTTGCCGGTGTGTCCGACCATATCCGCGTTCGCGTAGTTCATGATGATGACGTCATATTTCCGCTCGCCGATGCATTCGACGGCGTACTCCGTAATTTCGCGGGCGCGCATCGCCGGTGCAAGATCGTAGGTCGGCACCGAGCGATCCGACGCGATGAGCTTGCGATCTTCACCCGGAAACTGTTCTTCGCGCCCGCCATTGAAAAAATAGGTGACGTGCGCGTACTTTTCGGTTTCCGCAAGACGCAGCTGTTTCAGCCCTGCATTTGCCACGATTTCGCCGAACGTGTCAAACTGCGGACGTGGACCGAACAGGACCGGATTCGGATACGTCTCGTCATACTTCGTCATCGTCGCGAAGATCAGATCTTCATAGTTCTTCGTTTCGAAGCCGGCGGCAGCATCGCCATCAAACGCGGAAGTGATTTGCCGCGCGCGATCGGGCCGGAAGTTGAAGAAGATGACGGAGTCGCCGTCCTTTACCGCTCGCGTTTCGCCGACGATCGTTGGAAGGACGAATTCGTCGGATTCATCGCGAGCGTAGGCGTCGTCCAATCCCGAAATCGCATCGGCCGTACGGTATTTTGCTTCTCCACGCGCGAGCAGGTCGTAAGCGGCCTGCGTGCGTTCCCACCGCTTGTCGCGGTCCATGGCGTAGAAACGGCCGCAGATGCCGGCGATTGCGCCGGGTCGCCCAACCGAGTCCAGTTTCTCGTTGAGTTGTTCGAGGTACGCAGCCGCCGACCGCGGCGGCGTATCGCGCCCGTCCAAGAAACAGTGCACGGCAAACGGAACGTCTGCGGCCACCGCGGCGTCGATCAGCGCGAAAAGATGCACGATCGAGCTATGAACTTGACCGTCGGAGAGTAACCCCATGAGGTGGAGCGTCCCGCCGGTGCGTTTCACGTGCTCGATGCAGTGTTGCAGCGTCCCGTTCTTCGCAAAGTCACCGGAAGCGATGTCGGCGTCGATCACAACGACGCCTTGCGGAACGACGCGTCCGCTGCCGAGATTCATGTGGCCGACTTCGCTGTTGCCCATGATGCCTTTTGGTAAGCCCACGTCTTCGCCCGAAGCTTCGAGCTTCGTCCACGGATAGCGTTGGAAGAACGCGTTCCAATGCGCCGGTTTTGCCGCGGCAATGGCGTTGCCATGCGTTTCGTCGCTGCAGCCCCATCCGTCGAGCACTGCAAGAACTACCGGTTTGTACATCGTTGTCATCCTTGAATTATCGAACGGCCGCATTTGCGACGAGCGTTGCAAAAGTGGCGGCATCGAGCGATGCACCGCCCACGAGCCCGCCGTTGATGTGTTCTTCTTGCATGTAGGCCGCGACATTGTCCGCCTTCATGCTGCCGCCGTAAAGAATCGGAACGTCTTGCAGGCCCTCGAGCGTATTGCGAATCTTCCCCATCACGCGGTTGGCCTCGTCAGGCTTGCAATTCTCCCCCGTACCGATCGCCCAGATGGGTTCGTACGCAATGACGACTCTTCCAAGCTGCTCGTCGCTAAGGTCTTTCAGTCCCTCGCTAATCTGCAACAGGATCCGCGCGTCCGTCTGTCCGGCTTCCCGCTCCGAAAGCGTTTCGCCGACCGCAACGATCGGCGTAATGCCGGCGCCCAGAAGGCCCTTCACTTTTAGGTTGACGGTGAGATCCGTTTCCGAAAAATACGCGCGGCGTTCCGAATGGCCCACAATCGTGTAGGTGACGCCGTGTTCCAACAGCATCGGCGCGCTGATCTCGCCGGTATAGGCGCCCTGCTTGTCCCAGTGAACCGTTTGTGCACCAAGCGCGACCCGAGATTCGTTGCGCAGACGTTTGCCGGCAGCGGCAAGCGCCGTGAACGGCGGCGCAATCATTACGTCGATCTCTTTGGGAAAGTCTGCCGCCAACGGAAGGAAGGCATCTAAGAACGACAGCGTTTCAGCTGCCGTCTTGTGCATCTTCCAATTACCCGCGATGAGCGTTCTAGGCATGCGCCTTGCTTTCGAGAGCAGCGACGCCGGGGAGCGTCTTGCCTTCGAGAAATTCGAGCGTCGCGCCGCCGCCGGTAGAAACGTGCGTCATGCTTGCGGCGAAGCCAAGCATGTGCGCTGCCGCGGCGGCGTCGCCGCCGCCGACAACGCTGGTAGCGCCGTTCTGAGTTGCCCGCGCGATCGCTTGACCAACGACCTTTGTGCCGCCTTGGTAGGCGGGTTTCTCGTACACGCCCATCGGGCCATTGAAGACAATGGTTTTCGCGTTTTCGATCACTTGCGCATATGCTCGCGCCGTTGCGGGACCGATGTCGAGAATCATCGTGTCGCCCACGTCTTCGATTCCCACGACGTGCGCTTCAGAATCGGCATCGAACGAGCTCGAAACTACCGCATCGACCGGCAGATGAAGGGTAACGCTCTTGGTCGCCGCGAGTTCGAGAATCACTTTAGCCGGCGAAAGATCGTCGTCGCGCAACGAGCGGCCGACATCGGTGCCGCGCGCTTGCAAGAACGTATTTGCCATGCCGCCTCCGATGCAAAACGCATCGATCCGTTCCATCAGGTTAGTGAAGACGCCGACCTTGTCTTTGACCTTTGCGCCGCCGATCACGCACACGTACGGTTTCTGCGGCGACACGGTAAGGGCGCCTAGAGCGTGCAATTCCGCTTGCATCAGAAAGCCGGCCGCGCTCGGAAGGAAATGCGCGATGCCTTCCGTTGAAGCGTGCGCGCGATGCGCCGTTCCGAAAGCATCGTTGACGTAAATATCACCGAGCGACGCTAATTCGCGGGCGAAGGCCGGATCGTTGCGTTCTTCTTCGCCGTGAAAGCGAACGTTCTCGAGCAGCAGCACGTCGCCGTCGCAAAGGCTTTCAACCGCTTTGCGCGCCGTCGCACCGATGCAATCTGCTGCGAATGCGACCGGCTTGTTCAAGCGCTCCGATAACGCCGCTGCGACGGGCCTCAGTGAATACTTCGCGTTTGGCGTGCCGTCGGGACGCCCGAGATGCGACATCACGATCACGCGTGCACGGCGATCCACCAGCCGGCGCAACGTTGGAATCGCCGCATCGACGCGAGTGTAATCGGCGATCGCGCCGTCCTTCATCGGAACGTTGAGGTCCTCGCGAACCAGGACGCGCTTACCCGCGACGTCGAGATCTTCGAGCGTACGAAAATTCATGTCTTTGCGATCATCCTAGTAAAGAAGTTTTATGCGCCTGCCCTTCGATAAGCTCAGGTCGGCGGCGTACCCGTCATGCTGAGCGCGTCGAAAGACAGGCGCATCGTTGCTATGCGCGACGATCAAGCCGTAGCGGGAATCTTTTCCAGAATCATCGCCGTGAGATCGCCGAGACGGCACGAATAGCCCCATTCGTTGTCGTACCACGCGCAGATTTGCACGAGGTCGCCGTTGACTTGGGTGAGCTTTGAATCGATGATCGAGCTGTACGGTGAGCCTTTGAAGTCGCTGGAAACCAGTTCTTCGTCCGTGAACTGCACGTAGTCTTTGAGCGCGCCCTGCGCCTCGTTGCGCAGGATTTGGTTGACTTCGTCCCTGGTCGTCTCTTTCTTGACCTGAGCGACGAGATACACCATCGAAACGGTCGGCGTCGGCACCCGCAGTGCGAAGCCGTCGAACGTGCCTTTGACTTCCGGAATCGTCAGGTAGAGTGCCTTCGCTGCCCCCGAACTCGTGGGAACGATGTTCGTTGCGGCGTTACGGGCACGGCGGATATCTTTATGCGGCGCATCGAGAATGTTCTGATCGTTCGTGTACGAGTGGATCGTCGTCATGAAGCCCTTGACCCACCCGAGATGGTCGACGAGCGGCTTCACGGCCGTTGCGAGGCAGTTCGTGGTGCACGAAGCGTTCGAGATGACGTTGTGCTTTTCGGCGTCGTAGTCGCTTTCGTTAACGCCGAGAACCAGCGTCACGTCCTCACCCTTGGCGGGCGCCGAGATGATGACTTTCTTGGCACCGCCGCCGTCGATATGGGCGCGGGCCTTCGCGGCGTCCGTGAAGAGCCCGGTCGACTCGATGACGACGTCCACGCCGAGGTCTTTCCACGGAAGCTTCGCCGGGTCGCGTTCGGCGAGCACTTTGATGCGCTGCTTGCCGATCGCGATCGTGTCGCCTTCAACCGAGACGTCGCCGTCGTAGGGACCGTAGTTGCTATCGTACTTGAAGAGATGCGCGCATTCCGCGGCGCTCGTGAGATCGTTCACCGCGACGATTTCAATGTCGGGATGGCGCTCCATTAGCGCCTTGGCAAAATTTCTACCAATGCGGCCAAAGCCGTTGATACCGATGCGCATGCATAACTCCGTGAAGTTTTGAAGGTGGAACGCTTATCGTTTACCGGGCGTGCTCCCGGTGCCCTTTCCGCCCTTGAGTTTGCCCGCCAAGCGGGCAAGCGAACCAAGCCGGCTGCTAACCGTGGGCTTGGAGATAGCCGGATTGCACCGCGCTCCAAGTTCGGCAAGCGACTCGTCGGGATGCGCCATGCGCAGCTCCGCAATTTCGCGCAGCGGCGGGGATAGCTGGGGCAAACCGTAGGCGCTCGCGAGGTATTCGATGATGCGCCGCTGGGCCGCGGCGGCCGAGGCCACGCGTTCCAGGTTGGCGGCCTCGGTGTTGACGAGGCGGTGGATGCGGTTTTTCGTCTCGCGTAGCGCCCGGACGTCCTCGAGCCGCAAGACCGCCCCAAAGGCGCCGATGACCGTAAGGACGTCCACGATGGCCTCGAAGTCTTTGAAGTACAGCACCTCGCGGCGTTTACGCACCGTCCGCTTGGGGGTGCGTCCGGTGCTCCGCAGCATCCACACCAGCCGGTCGGCGACCTCCACGGAGGGCAGGACGAATTCCAGGTGGTAGCCGTGCGTGCCGGCCGCGAGCGAGCCGGATGCCAAAAACGCAGCACGAATCTCCATTACCCGGTCGCACTTATGCGGCGGCTTCGGCGGAATCGCCCGGTGTCGCTCGGGAAGCGCGATTGCGAACGTTGGCAGCCGCGCCAGGCGGGTCACGGCGCGAGTCTGAATGGGGTGCGATTTCCGCTCCTCGAGCAGCGACCAGAACAGGCGGGCGATCGAATTGCGGTGGGTGACGAAGTGAACGCCGCCGGCATCACGCCCGTAGAGCGCCAGACCCGCAGCCAAAGCAGCCCGGCAGTGAGGCGCTCCGGGAAGCTCCCGGGTAAGCGCGTCTTTCGTATCGCCCGAGATCGAGGAAGCGGTCACAGCGTCAGATCCACTCCGATGGATCGTCCTTACGGGTTTCGAGAATCTCGTACAGGTCGGCGGCCTTCACGCCGGGCGTCATTCGCAAAGGCACCTCGCGAACGCGCACGGTTACGTACCGCGTCGCATAGTGGATCTCCAGAACGTCGCCTTGCTTCACTTGGTACGCCGGCTTTAGCGCCTTGCCGTCCTTGGTGATTCGTCCGTGTTCGAGCGCTTCGTGCGCTTCGGTGCGCCGCTTGGAGAGACGCGCAACCTTCATGAACTTGTCTAGCCGCATGAAGCATCAGCATAGCAAAGCCGAGCCAGGCTTGCATCCGCTCGGCAACAAAAAGCGGGCAGAATACCCCGGTGCGTCTTCGACGCGCCTCTAAAGGAGATCGGATGGCTCAACCGCGTCCCCGGCAGCACATCACGGAATCGCAAAAGCCGCTATGGCAGACGTTTGCGATTTTCTTACTGCCGTTGATGTTGAGCAACATTCTGCAATCGGCGTCGCAGACGTTCAACAGCATTTACCTTGGGCGGTTGATCGGTACGGATGCGCTCGCCGCCGTGTCGTCGGTTTTCCCGGTCATCTTTCTGTTGATTTCGTTCTTGGTCGGCATCGCCAGCGGCAGCACGGTGCTCATCGGGCAAGCTTATGGCGCGGGAGACGGGCACCGGGTGAAAAAAGTTGCGGGCACGGTGTTGGGCGCAACGGTATTGCTCGGCATCATCGTCGGCATCATCGGTGAGTTCGTTTCACCGATTATGCTTCAGGCGCTTGGGACGCCGGCAAATATTCTGCCCGAAGCGGATCACTACGCGCGCATCGTTTTCCTGACATCACCGATCTTGTTCCCCTACCTCGTATACACGACGTTTTTGCGCGGAACCGGCGATTCCACCACGCCGTTTTATTTTCTCATCGTGGCGACGGTGCTCTCGATGGCGTTCACACCGGCGTTTATCTTAGGCTGGATTGGCTTGCCGCACCTCGGCGTTGCCAGCGCCGCATGGGCAGCGCTCATCGCGCAGGGCGGATCGCTCTTGGCCATGCTCGTAACGCTGCGGGTGCGCAACCACCCGCTGAAATTCGACAAGGAAATGGCGCGCGACATGATCTTCGATCCGAAGATTCTGTGGACGGTCATGCGCATCGGCGTGCCGACCGGCGTGCAAGTCATCATGGTGTCGCTCGCAGAGATCGCCGTTATTTCCTTCGTCAATCGCTATGGGTCCAGCGCCACTGCAGCGTACGGTGCGGTCAATCAAGTTGCAAGTTACGTGCAATTTCCGGCAATCTCGATCGGCATTGCGGGATCGATTTTCGGAGCACAATTCATCGGTGCGCGTCGCGAGGATCGTTTGGGCGCGGTGATCCGTACCGCCGTGACGATGAACTACATCGTTAGCGGCGTGATCATCGTCATCTGTTACGCGGCGTCGTGGATTATTCTCGGCTGGTTCATCACCGATACGCACACGCTGAATATCGCGCACTCGCTGCTGATGATCACGCTGTGGGCTTACGCCGTCTTCGGCAACACATCGGTGCTGAGCGGCATCATGCGAAGCAGCGGCACCGTGTTGTGGCCCACGATCATCGGCGTCTTCTCGATTTGGGGCGTCGAAGTTCCGGCAGCGTATCTCTTGATGCACCGCTTCGGTCTCGATGGTGTGTGGATGGGGTACCCGATCGCGTTCTGTAGCGGCCTCATCCTCCAATTCTGCTACTACGAGTTCTTCTGGAAGCGCAAGACCCACGAGCGCTTGGTATAAACCTAGTTGCGCCGGTGATTCGACACGCTCACCATGACGATGAACACACCCGTCATCCTGAGCTTGTCGAAGGACGCGCGCATATCAACACTGTTCACATACGCCAATGGTTCGACACGCTCACCATGACGATGGCACACCCCGTCATCCTGAGCTCGTCGAAGGACGGGCGCATATCAACACTGTTCACATACGCCGGTGGTTCGACACGCTCACCATGACGATGAACACCCCGTCATCCTGAGCTCGTCGAAGGACGGGCGCATATCAGCACCGTTTACATACGCCAATGGTTCGACACGCTCACCATGACGATGACACCCCGTCATCCTGAGCTCGTCGAAGGACGGGCGCATATCAACACTGTTTACATACGCCAATGGTTCGACACGCTCACCATGACGATGAACACCCCGTCATCCTGAGCTCGTCGAAGGACGGGCGCATATCAACACTGTTCACATACGCCAATGGTTCGACACGCTCACCATGACGATGAACACCCCGTCATCCTGAGCTCGTCGAAGGACGGGCGCATATCAGCACTATTTACATACGGCTAATGCTGCGACACGCTCACCATGACGAACGGTCCAAGCTCTCGGAAACGCCCTTAGCTACTTTTGGAGCGAACTCGGCGATCGTTTCCGGGTGTATTTCGACGAAGCCGATGACGGCGCGTTTGAGAGCGTCGGGATTGACTTGACCCACGCGAATGAGGTCTTCCAACTCTGCCGCCAAGTTTGGATTCGAAGATCGTAGATTAGCAATTGCTGCTTGTGCGTGCATCGCTATTTCCGCCGGAGGAAGGCTGCCGATCTCGTCGCGGACCGCATCGCTCTTGGCTTGCCGCGGGGCTTGTTCCAACTTCTCTGCGGCTTCATGTTTGATTTCGTCCGCCATGCCGGACTTATACCCCATCTCCCGCTGTCGCGGAGACGGTTGCGTTTCAGCAATGCTAACCAAGCGCTCGTATCATGCACGATGTGGCTGCATGTCGTATGGTGTTGCTACCGTGTACGGTTCCAGACAGGAGCGATCATGAAGTTGCGTCTCGCATTTATCGTCTCGAGTTTATTCGCGCTTGCTGCATGCGGCGGAAGCGGCTCGGGTTCCAGCGGCCCACCGAACATTACGAGCGTTACCGTAACCGCTACCGTCGGCGGCACACCAACCGGCGGCCTTTCCGTCGTCGAGTCCAGCGACTACAACAGCTCCACGAATACGCCGGTGAACGTCATTGCGACGCAAACCACCAATTCTCAAGGGCAAACCGTTTTCGGCGGATTGACCCCCGGCAATAAGTACTGCTGGAGCTTTTCGAACGGCGGATCTAATGCCGTCGTTTGCCAACAGCCCGTGAATTCAGGCAGCATAACGGTCGGAACGTAAGCGCAGGGAATAAGCACCGTCCTCGCGCGTAGGCGCGAGCGTAAAACCCTCGTGCCCGGCCGATTTACGCTTCAACGATTAGCCATCGTCATGGTGAGCTTGTCGAACCACCGGCGCATGTGAACGTTGCTGATATGCGCCCGTCCTTCGACAAGCTCAGGATGACGGGGTGTGGCATCGTCATGGTGAGCGTGTCGAACCACCGGCGCATGTGAACGTTGCGGATATGCGCCCGTCCTTCGACAAGCTCAGGATGACGGGGCGTGGCATCGTCATGGTGAGCCGGTCGAACCACCGCATATGTGAACGTTGCTGATATGCGCCGGTCCTTCGACAAGCTCAGGATGACGGGGTGTGGCATCGTCATGGTGAGCGTGTCGAACCACCGGCGCATGTGAACGTTGCGGATATGCGCCCGTCCTTCGACAAGCTCAGGAGACGGGGTGTGGCATCGTCCTTTGATGAGTTCAAGGTGACGGGCGGCGCTTTTTGTCCTTTGGCGTAACGCAAGTGCCGCTGGCGCGGCAAACGACGACCGGAGTATCGAGGAAATCGGCGGAGCTTTCGGAGATATCGGCGCGAACGGCGATCACTTTGCGCGCTTCGAACTCCATCTTGCGTGACGTGTTGCCGACGCTGGTAATTTTGCCGGTTGCTTCGATGTAATCGCCTGCGAAAACCGGCGCGAGGAATTCCACCTTGTCGTACGCGACGAATAGCCCTTCATCGCCGTCCGTCTTGATGAGCAATTCCGTTGCGACGTCGCCGAAAAGTGCGAGCATTCGCGCGCCGTCGACCAAGTTGCCGCCGTAGTGCGCGTCGTGCGCGCTCATGCGGAGGCGAATGAGGCTGGTTACGCCGCTTGCGTTTTCGCTAGTTGCCACAGATCCTCGAGTTCGTCAAGTGAAAGATCGGAGAGCGCCTTGCCTTGATCGGCTGCGTGCCGCTCCATGAAGAAGAAACGTTTGTAGAACTTCTCGTTTGCTTCGCGCATCGCCGTTTCGGCATCGATGCCGAGCGCGCGCGAAAGATTTACCAAAGTGAAGAAGACGTCGCCCAGTTCCTCGCGGACGTGACCGTCGTCTTGTTTGGCGCGCCGCGCTTCGGCGAGTTCGGTGAGTTCTTCGTGAAGTTTATCGAGCACGCCGCCGACGTCGCGCCAGTCGAAGCCTACGCGCGAAGCTTTTTCTTGCATGCGTTGGCCGCGCTGCAAGGCACCGAGGTGCTTGGGAATACCGTCGAGCCGGCTTTTGCGTTGCTGGCCCGTCTTTTCTTGCGCCTTGAGTGCTTCCCAACTCTTCCATTGAGAATCCACGTCCTCGATAACGGCGTCGCCGAAGACGTGCGGATGACGGCGCACCATTTTGTTGGAGAGCGCGTCGATCACGTCGGCAACGGTGAACTTTCCTACTTCGGAACCAAGCTGCGAGTGGAAAACGATCTGCAGCAGAAGATCGCCGAGTTCTTCGCAGAGCGCCTCCATGTCGTCGGCTTCAATCGCCTCAACGACTTCGTAGGTCTCTTCGATGAGGTAAGGGACGAGCGTGCGATGTGTTTGTTCGCGGTCCCAGGGGCATCCGAGACGCAGGCGCGCCATGATCTCGATGAGTTCTTGAAAGCTGTAATGGTGCGATTGCGGCGGTAGCGGTACGAGCGGCATTTCAAGTGACGACGCGATCGTCGCGCGCGCCATGCCGGCAATAATTTCCGTACGAATCCCTCGGGCCTCAAGCGCGCGCAATAGCGGCGGCAATCCGGGCAGGTCGGAGAACGGATTCCCAAGCACCCCGAGCACGAGATCGCCGCCGTTTCCGGCCGCGTCGACACGTTCCACGAACCGGCCGATTTCTTCGGTGCTTCCCGCCACGAAAAGTGCCGGATCGGCGATGAACTCGCGTTCGATGGAAATGTGGTTCTCGGTAAGGTACTTCGTTAGGTCCGGCGGCGCGGACACGACGGTGACACGCGATGCGGAACGCAAAGCGTCGAGACTGCCCAGGGTGAGAAGTGCCGGATCACCAGGACCCAAGCCGACGATACGAACCAGCATCGGTCGCGCTCCCTTCGCGGAAGCATCGAGAAACGCTTTCGGAAAAGAAAAGGCCTCCGAATTGCTTCGGAGGCCCCTTTAGGGTTATCTGCGCTCGTCCTTCGACAAGCTCAGGGTGACGAAGGGTTTACTTCGGGCTCGAGCTTGCGGCGGGGGCGGCTGCGGTTGGCTCGGTGCTCGGCGCTGCCGCGGGCGTCGGGAATGCCGAGGCGTAGCGCGGGTCGCTGACCTGGATGTTCGCCTTGGCCTGCAGATTCTGCAAGAACGGCTGAATCAACGGCGCTTCTTGTTGCTGGCGCAACATGTCGGCGATGCGGTCGTGCGTGTTCGCGAGCGTTGCCTTCTCGCCCGGGTCTTTCTTCTCGACCTGGATGACGTGGTAGCCGAACGGCGACTTCACCGGCTTGCTGATCTGGCCGACCGGCAGCGAGAACGCCGCCTGATCGAAGGCCGGAACCATCTGGCCGCGACGGAACGTGCCGAGCTCGCCGCCTTTGTCCTTGCTGCCCGGATCCATCGAGTACTGCTTCGCGACGTCAGCGAAGTTCTTGCCGCTCTTCAGATCCGCTTCGACTTTGTTTGCCGTCGCGAGATCCGGAACGAGGATGTGGCGCGCCGTAACCTGCTCGGGTTTATCGAACGACGCGTGGTTCTTATCGAAGTACTGCTTGATCTGTGCGTCGCTGACTTTCACGTCTTTGCCAACGGCCTGATCGATGATGATCTGCTCGCGAAGGGCGTTCTTCACGTCGGTTTCGGTGAGTCCGCGCGCCTTGAGCATGTCGTCCCACGAGCCGTTCGGGAAGTTGGCTTTGAGCTCGTCTTCCTTCTTTTGAATGTCGGCGTCGCTGACGTTGATCTTGTTGTCCTTGGCGTACTGATCGATGAGATTCTCGCGAACCATCGTTTGCAGCGTGCCAAGAGCGGCTGGGCTCGATTCCAGCTTTGAATCGAAGTCGGCTTTGCTGATCGCTTGGCCGTTGACGGTGGCGATATTGCCGCCGCCCGAACATGCCGCAAGCGAGGCGGCACAGAGCATAGTAGCTAGACCCGCGAGGACGCGGCCGGCTTTCGACATTTCGGACTCCACACTAGTGCGTAAGGGGGTGCGTACACAAAGCGGAGTCAGTGACCCCGCTTATCCGGGACTCGGGTTCGTTCGGAAGCGTGGAGGTCCTTCGAGCCGCCGGTACCGCCGACATACGGGTTCCCCGCAAGCAACCAGGCGCTACATCGCCTCCAAAAGCCGTCGCAGAAGCGGCATCCACACGGCTTCCGGCGTCGAGCCCTTGCCGACAAGCGGCAAGTCGACGAGAATCTTACCTTCTCCGAACCGGAACTTGTTTTTCGTAAGTGACTGGAACGTCGGGATCATTTGCGGATCCAGCTCGAACCCTGAGCCGACGCCCAGCGTCAAGCGCTTCTCGTCGATCACGACCCGCGTGACGTGCTTCTGAAGCGCAATGGCCCGAAGCTTCGTGAGGTTGACGAGATGCTCCAGCGGCGTCGGGAAGGCCCCGAAGCGGTCGCGCACGCCGGCGGCAATCTCCTCTACCTCGGATTCGCTGCGCGCTTTGGCGAGCTGCTGGTACACCGCGATCTTTTGCGAGACCTGAGGGATGTAGTCGTTCGGAATGAAGGCGCTGATCTTCACGTCGATCACCGCTTCGCGTTGATCTTCCATCGATGCGGTCATGCCGCGCCGCTGAGCGATCGCATCGGCCAGCAATTGGCAATACGTGTCGAAGCCGACCGAACCGATGAAGCCGGATTGCGCCGCGCCAAGCAAGTTGCCCGCGCCGCGAATTTCCAAATCGCGCATCGCGATTTGCAAACCGGAACCTAGGTGCGTGAACTCGCGAATCGCTTCTAAGCGCGCCTTGGCATCTTCGCTCAGCGCCTTGTGGCCCTGATACAGCAGATAACAGTACGCCTGATGATTCGAGCGCCCCACGCGGCCGCGGAGCTGGTACAGCTGCGCCAGGCCGAATTTATCCGCGTCGTTCACGATCATCGTATTGACGTTCGGAATGTCGATCCCGTTTTCGATGATCGTGGTGGCGACGAGAATGTCGGAATGGCCTTCGATGAAGCCACGCATTACCGGTTCGAGTTCGGCTTCCGTCATCTGTCCGTGTCCGACGCTGATTCGCGCCCGCGGAACCAATCGTTCCAGCGCATTCTTCACCGCATAGATCGACTCGACCCGATTGTGCAAGTAGTAGACTTGGCCTCCGCGGTCGAGTTCTGCGGTAATCGCGCGTTGCACGATGGCGTCGCTGGCGGGAACGACGACGGTCTTGACCGACATGCGGTTCTTCGGCGCCGTTTGAATGAGCGACAAATCGCGGACGCCCATGAGCGACATATGCAACGTTCGCGGGATCGGCGTGGCCGAGAGCGTCAGCACGTCGACCGACGTCTTGTATTCTTTCAAGCGCTCTTTGTGCATGACGCCGAAGCGTTGCTCTTCGTCGACGACGATCAAGCCCAGATCCGCAAAGGCCACGTCTTTTTGCAACAGGCGATGGGTTCCGATGACCATGTCGACTTTGCCTTCGGCCAAATCTTTGAGCGTATTTTTCTGCTCCGCTTTGGTTCGAAAACGCGAAAGCTCTTCGAGACGCACCGGAAAGCCGGCGAAACGCGCGCTGAAGTTACGGAAATGCTGCGCTGCGAGCAACGTCGTGGGCACGAGCACGGCAACTTGTTTTTTGTCGGCGATGGCCTTGAACGCGGCCCGTACGGCCACTTCGGTCTTTCCGTAGCCGACGTCGCCGCACACAAGGCGGTCCATCGGACGCATGCGTTCCATGTCACCCTTGACCGCATCGATCGCTTTCTTTTGATCGACCGTCGGGTCGTAGGGAAACGCCTCTTCCATTTCGGCCTGCCACGTGGTGTCGATGCCGAAGGCATAGCCCTTCGAAAGTTCGCGTTCCGCATAAAGCAGCACGAGACCGTCGGCAATCTTGGCGAGGGACTCCGACACGCGTGTCTTCGTGCGAGCCCAGTCGGCGCCGCCCATCTTGGAGAGCCGCGGCGACTGCCCTTCGGCCGCTGAATACTTCGTTACCTGATGCATCTGCGTAACAGGTACGAGCATTCGGTCCGAGCCGGCATACGCCAAATCGAGATAGTCTTGTGTTGCGCCGAGAATCGTTTCCGTGCGCAAGCCCAAGTATTGGCCAATGCCGTGCACCGCATGCACGACGTAATCGCCGACCTTGAGATCGGCCAACGTAACGGGCACGCCTTCCTTGACGGCACGCAGCTTCACGCGCTTGGGCGGTTGCCCGAAGATTTCACGGTCGCCAAGCACACGCAAGCGCAGATCGGGCAGGGCAAAGCCGGCTTCGATATTGCCGTGATCGACGAGAACGCGCCCGTTGCGCGCGCCTAAATGCAACAACTGCACCGAACGCTCTGCCGTTAGGCCGGCTGCGCGCAGCAAATCAACCGTCCGCGAAACGGCGGAGCTGACGATGACCAGCGTTTCACCTTCGGCGACCCACTCGCGCGCGCTTTTTGAGAACATTTCGATTTGCCGGTTGAAGTGTTCGGCCGGACGGCATTCGACGACGACGCTTTCCGTAGCCGCCGGAAGCCACGACACGTCCTCGGGGCGCTCGATTGCGCCCGGAAAGATCAGCGTCGCCCGCGATTGTAACGCAGGTGCAAGCTCCGACAAGCGGGGGTGCGGCGTAGCAACTTCCGCGAGCAGCGCTTCGTCGACTTCTGCTTCGTTGATCGATAATTCGCCGGAGTCCACGCCCGCGAGCAGCACGCTGTGTTCGCGCGAGCGTTCTTCCTGTAGCGCACGCTCGATCGTCGCGAGCATTCCCGGCTCGTCGAGAACGATAACGGCATCGTTACGCAGATAGTCTACGACCGTCGAGCGTTCTTCGTAGGCAAGCGGCAGCCACGAGGCCGGTACGTCGCCGCCGGTGTCCAAAAAGGACGTTAACGCTTCGCGTACGCGCTGCGGGCCTTCAAACGTAGAGAGAATCCGTTCGCGGTAGCGTTCTTCGCGGGGAATTTCGCTCCACGGAACTACCTCAAGCGTTTGAAGTTCGCCTTCGCTTCGCTGGGTCTCCAGATTGAACGGACGAATACTTTCGATCGTGTCACCGAAGAACTCAATGCGCGTGGGCGACTCCGCCGTTGCCGCGAATAAATCGAGGATGCCGCCGCGCACGGCGTATTCGCCGACGGCGCTGACGACGTCGGCTCGCGTGTAGCCCAAATGAAAGAGCCGCTCTTGCAGCTCCTCCCATCCTGCGTCTTCGCCGACGCGCAACGTAACGCGCAGTTCGTCAAAACACGAACGCGGCATCATGTATTGGCGCAATGCGACCACCGGCGCGAGAACGATGCGCGGCAATCCGTTCGCAAGGTCGGAGAGCAGCGTCATGCGCGCGCTTCGATCCGACGGACTTTCGATGGCACCGATCGCCTCATCGCGCGAACGAAGTAATGCAACGGTCTGCGGTTCGGCTTCGCCCATATAGTAGAGCAAATCGGCGAAGGCGCGTTCCGCAACGTCCGGCGTGGGCATCACGACGAGAAGCGGCGCTTGAACTGCCCGGTAAAGCGTAGCCAGAAGCGCCGGACGCGCAGCAGCGACCGTTTCGTGGCAGATGTAACTTCCGCGGCCGGTGCGCAGTCGATCTGCGAGCGTGGCAAGCGCGCGGTTGGATGAAACAAGGCCGCGCAGCAATGCGTCGTGCATGCCGCCGCTCGAAGCGGGCGGGGTTAACGTTTGGGCGTTCATAGCGAGCCGCTGATTATAACAGAGGAATGCGCTCCCGAGAAGCCGCCAATATGAGAGCAAAGGCCAAAAGGACAAGCGCTACGGCACTCAGCAGCGCATTTGTCGCAGGCGACGGCGTTCCAGCCGCGTCGGGCAGATAGCGCAGCGACGCGCTAAGCGTCAGGGCGGCCGCAATGAAGTGAGCTCGCGTTCCGGGCAGCCAGACGAAGAATGGCACGAGCCAGAATGCATACCAAGCGTAGGGATTTGGGATGAGCAGCCACAGCGCAAGCGCAACCGCAATGGCGCGCGGTGCGCCGCTCGTCGTTCGCGCGACCGTAAAAACCGCGATCGCAACGACAATGCCCGCGAGGATCACGCCGCCCGGCATGCCGGCGATCGAAGACGTGAAGCCTTGCAGCGATGCTGCGGGCGCGTAATGCCCGTGCGCAGCAACGTGGGTTTGGATCGAAGCCAGCCACCGGTATGACCCCGCATAAATCACGGCTGCAATAAAAACGAAGTAGGTGATGGGATAGACCCATTCGTCGGTCCGGCGTGCCCGGACGTATGCAATTGCCGCGGGCACTACGGCGGCGGGAATTTTGATCAATGCGCTTGCTGCGGCGAGCAACATGCCGGCGAGCAAATAACGGCGCGCAACGACAACGCCTCCAACGGCGACGGCCAGCATGATGGCGTCGTTGTGCCCCTCGACGGCGCACCATACGAGCACGGGATTCCATGCGAGCAACGCCGTCGCATATGTTTGCCGTCCGTTGCCTTTACGAAGTTGTCCCAGCAGCAGCGACGCCACCAGAAGTGCAATCGAGGAGAGCGCGCGTATTGCGTCGACCTGCGCCACGACGCCGAGCGGACGCGCGAACGTTACTAAGAGCTGTGCGATGCGTACGAACAGCTCACCGTACACGCATACCGGCAACGTTCCGCTCCACTGCCAAACGGCAGCCGAAATGACGGGATCGTGCGACGCGGTTGCCTGCGTCGCATACGGATCGATCCCGAGACGCACCATTTCGCCATACGCCGCATAGGCATAGGAGTCGCTTGAAAAAAGCGGCGCAAACATCCATAACAACGCCATCATCACGACGGAAATGGCGATGACGTGCCATGCGCTAAACCGCTGGTCGTTCTTCGCGATGGCGGTAAGCGCAAAAACGTACGCTACCGACGCCATAACAAACATCGCGATTAGAATCCCGACGAGCAGCAGTCCGAAACCGTCCCAGTTGGTTGCGACCGCAAGCGGCTGTGCCATGTCAATGTGAAAGCGCGAGGGAACGTGTTGCATCGTCAAGCGCGCCGCTATCATTCCGGCCGCCAAGGCGGCCACAAGCGCTGCTACGCTTCGCATTCGCGCCGGTCCGACGCTGCAAAGGCCAGTGCTATCGCGAGCATCCACGGCAAACCGGCTTTTGGATAAAACACGATATAGTCGGCTAGTTGATGCGTGCAGAGCGCGACCGTTGCGGCAAGGCCGGCTGCAGTCCACGGCGACGACCTGGCGGCACGAACGAGGGGCGCCAGGATGCCAACGATAAACGCAATCGTCGCGCTAAAGAGGATGATGCCGCCTTCCGCGAGCTGCTGTAAATACCAGTTGTTCGCGTGGGTGCGCACGTCGGGAAGACCGGCGCGCCAAAGCTCGAGTTCGTAATTGCCTGCACCGATACCGAAAACCGGATGCGTGCGGAAGAAGAACCATGCCGCGCGCCAAAGCTCCGCGCGGTTCCCAACGCCGCCCGCATAGTCGGCGCCGATGGATGGAGCGCGAAGCGCGGCAACGTTTTTCGCTGCGACATACCAGCCGGCATCGGCCGCTGCGCCGAGAAGCGCGCCGCTTGCAAGCGGACCCAGAAGCGACATGGCTCGTTCACGGTAGATGACGGCGAGCGCAATAATGCCCACCGCGCATCCGGCCCATCCTCCGCGGGAAAACGTAAGCGCGAGCGTTATGACGGCGATGCTCAGACAATGTTTGAACTCTCCGGCGCGACTGGAAGATCGACCAGGACGCAAGCACCGCAATCGCCGTTTCCAAATAGCCCGCAAGCTGATTTGGACCCTCGAGCACGCCGGCAATTCTCGGGACGACGCCGGGCGAAATCCACAGTCCCGACGGTGCGCCGAAGACTTCTTCAATCAATGCGGACGCGCAAACGGCGGCAATGGAAAACGTCCAGGCATTCAACACCAGTGAATCGTCCGGGTCTAGCCGGTATGCGGCAAAAACCGCAGCTATCGCGGCGGCGTACTCCACCCACTTGAGCGCCTCGCGCAAGACCGGCGCGCGATGCTCGGCAAAGGCGGCGCCGATCGCAATGACGGCGATCATGATCGCCATTGACGCCAACAGCCGCCGGACTCTTCCATCGCTGAACGTTGCAAGCGCTTCTGGGACGAAGCGCAAGGCCACAGACCATTGCCGGCCAACACCACTTTGGGGAACGTTATCGATGTGCCGAAAAGGTCATGATAGTAAGCGAAGGGCGCGCTGAGGCAAAGCGCCGCAATACCGAAGGCCGGGCGCCGCTGCGCGGCAAGCAGCGTCACGATGAAGACCGCCGCAAAAATGGCGGCCGCTATGGGGTCGAGCGGCACGGAAACCGGAAAGCGGTCCACCACCGCGTGATACTGCACGCGGCGGGCTTCGTGTTGACGGTGAAGAAACCCAACTGCCGCCATGGATGAACTAACAATGCGCCGTGCCATCGAGCGCAAACGGGCCGGCGAGGCGTTGAGTGCAACCGAATGGGATAGTGTTCTCGGCGCCTATATGGACGGAAAGGTCGACGATGCGCAGATGGCCGCGATGGCCATGGCATGCGTTTGGCGCGGCTTATCTATGGACGAAATCGTCGCTTTGACGCACGCAATGGTCAACAGCGGCCGCACGTTGGGGTATGGCGCCGATGGCGTCGTGCTCGACAAACACTCCAGCGGCGGCGTCAGCGACATCGTTTCGCTGGTCACCGTGCCGCTCGTTGCCTCGTGTGGCGTACGCGTCGCGAAATTGTCCGGCCGCGCGCTCGGGCATACCGGCGGAACGATCGACAAGCTTGAAACGACGCCGGGATTCAACGTGGCGCTGCCGTTGGATCGCTTCGTCCGGCAGGTCGAGTCCGTGGGTTGCGCGATCGCTGCGCAGAGCGAAGAAGTCGTGCCCGCGGACAAGCGTTTGTACAAACTGCGAGACCATACCGGCACTATTCCAGCCGTCGGATTGATTGCGTCGTCTATCGTGTCGAAAAAGATCGCCGGCGGCGCGCATGCAATCGTCTTCGACGTCAAGTGCGGCAGTGCGGCGTTCATGCGCGATACCGAGCAGGCGCAGCACTTAGCGCAAATCCTCGTCGAAGTCTCGGAGCGCTTCGAGCGACGGGCGCGCGCCGTTGTAACCGACATGAACGAACCGCTCGGACGATCGATCGGGACGGCGCTCGAAGTCATCGAAGCGCGGGACGTGCTGCGCGGCGAGGTTTCCGACGAACGCATCACGGAAGCCTGCGTGCACGTAGCCACGCACATGCTCGAACTAGCCGGCGTTAAAGACGCTGAGAAAGCGGCGTTGCGTGCGTTACGATCCGGCTCCGGGTACCGCAAATTTGTCGAGATGATCGAAGCGCAGGGCAGTTCCCAAGCCGCGCTCGAGTCCATGACTCCGCACGGCGAGCGCCATACGGTTACGGCCGCCAACGCCGGTTTCATCGAGAAGATCGACGCCGTAGCGCTCGGCAATGCGGCGCGTCATCTCACGCACCGCGATTCTTCGGCGGGCATCCGCGTGTCCGTGCGCACCGGCGATCGCGTCGAAGCAGGCTCGCTATTGGCAGAGATTTACGGCTCCGAAACGCACACCATTCACGAACACGTCGCTCGCGCTTTCACTATTTCTCACACGCGGCCATCATCACGGCCCCTTGTCTACTCCACCGTTTCTTCTACTTCGTCATCCTGAGCTTGTCGAAGGACAGGCGCATACCAACCAAAACCCGCATGCGCCTATGGTTCGACAAGCTCACCATGACGAGGGCCTTAAGAGCGTTCGATGTCGGAGATCAAGTAGAGCGGGCGGCCTTTGACCTCGTCGTAAATGCGGCCGATGTATTCCCCTAGAATGCCGAGGCTGATGAGTTGCACGCCGCCAAGGAACAGCACCGCAACGATCGTCGAAGCCCAGCCTCGCGTGTAACCCGGCGGATTTACTCTCAGCACCTTGTAGATGATGACGACGAGCGCGTACACGAACGCCACGACGCTCGAGAAGAACCCGAGATACGACGCGAAACGCAGCGGTACGTCGGAGAACGACGTAATGCCGTCGATCGCAAAGCGTAGCATCTTCGGCAATGGATACTTCGTCGTTCCGGAAAGGCGCTCGTCGCGGTCGTATTCGATTCCGGTTTGATTGAAGCCGACCCAGCTCACGAGTCCGCGCAAAAAGCGATGGCGTTCGCGCGAGCGCTTCAACGCATCGACTACGCGGCGGCTCATCAACCGGAAGTCGCCGGTGTCGACAGGAATGGCGACCTTCGTCAGCCGCTTGATGATGCGGTAAAACAATCGTGCGGTAAAAAGCTTGAATGGGCTTTCACCTTTGCGGGTTCGGCGCACTGCATAAACGACGTCGAAGCCCTCGCGCCATTTTTGAACGAAGTCGGCGATAAGCTCCGGCGGATCTTGGAGGTCGCCGTCCATCAGAACGACCGCGGCGCCCTGTGCGATATCGATGCCGGCCGAAGCCGCGAGCTGATGGCCGAAATTCCGGGACAGATTCACCAACACTATATCCGGTTGCGACGCAAGCCGGCGGCGGATGGCCGCAAGCGTGCCGTCAGTGCTTCCGTCGTTTACGAGAACGATCTCATAAGAAGGGATGCCCGGCAGCCGTTCGGCAATTCCTACGATTCTAGCGAGCAGCGGCTCGACGTTACCTTCCTCGTTGTAGAGGGGTACGACGATGCTGAGCGTGGGGCGTTCAGGGGTGACGTCCATCGCGCGCGTGCTTCGACGCCTATTGCAGAAAGACTCCGGCTTGAAACGACTGGCCTCTGGCTCCCGGCTTCCGATCGCGGCCTTGATCATCACCCTTGCGGTCACTGCGTGTGGGCCGTCCCGCAACGAAGGCGCCGCTTCACCATCGCCCTCGACGACCGCCGCAGGGGAGACTCCGGCAGCGAACGCCACGGCGGCCCCGGGTTTGCCGTCGCCTTCGCCCACGGCTTCGGTCCCGATTCCCGAGGTTTCCGGAACCGCGTCCATCACGGCCACGCCCTGGCCTGCAGCCACGAGTGCACCGCTAGTCGTGGTGACGGCGTCGCCTTTGGCGATCCCGCCATCCTACACCGCTGCGCATAACGTCAAAGGCGTTGCGCCGGAAAGCGCGCCTCGGAGTGGCACCGGAGAGCAAGCCGTAATGCTGCCGCCGGACGCCGCGCCGCGGATCCTAAAGGTCGAAGTGAGTCAAACGACCGTGCGCGCCGGAGACACTGTTTCCGGGTTCGTGAAAACATCTTCGAACGTCGCAAGCGTCGAATTGCGCATCGCCGGCTTCAGCCTTTCCATGCCGAAGTCGTCGACGGGCCGCTTCGAGCTCTCTTACACCGTGCCGTCGGTGCCGTTCTTTCTGCACCGAACGTATGCGATGAACATCATCGCGCGAAATACGCGTGGCGAAGCGACCTCGACGAGCGTCCCGATCACCATCCGCTAGCGCGGATGCGGCGTCGGCGCGCCCGAGGGCAGGTTCGGGAACGGGGCTGGATTGTAGGGCGTGGGAAGCGCAAACGGTTGGGAACTCTGTCCGCCCGTCGTTTGATCGGCCCACGCATAGACGATGTCGTTGATCGCGCGCACGTCGGCATCGTTGATCACGACTTCGCGCGGCGTCCGATCGAGGCCGGTTTCGGCGCGCTCTTCACTTTGCAACGAGCCGCGGGTATACAAGTACCGCATCACCGTGCCCGACGCAATTCTGCGGGTCACTCGAAAGTGCAACGCGTCGATCCGATCGAGTTGTATCGCTTGAGGATTCCAGCCTGTCGTATCGGTCGTAATGTACACTTGCGTCGTCATCGGCGTCGAAGGCGGAACTTGCACGGTAATTACGACGAGAACCGGTTTACCAGTGAAAGTCTTGCCGGCGGTTAAGGCTGCGGTCGTTCCGGGCGGCGGCCCGCCGGCAAGTTCGGGATTCGCAATGGCCGGCGAGAGCTGCACGGCGAATTGCCGCACGGCATCGGGAAGCGGGCCGACGGGAAGCGCGCTCTTCGTTAGATCGAGTTCCGTGATAGTGCCGCGATCGTCGAACGTTGCGCGCGCATAAATCCGCGGAAGGGGCTTCAACGGTGTGGGCTGCTTCGTGGCATCATCGAGAATCGCTACGTTCGGCGCGACGCGAAAGGCGTCGCCCGTCGTGAAGAAGACGTAGCCGCCTTGATACGCTAGCAACTGCCCGGTGATCGTGACCGGCGCGGCGGCCGCGCCGAGAAGCGCCGTGGCGAGGAGCGCACCAACCGCGCGTCTGAAAAAGGTCGTCATTGGCTCAGCTGCACCACGAATTGCGGGCTCCATCGTTGCGTTCCGAAGTTGAAGAAGTACGAGCGCTGCACGTCGACCACCAGATGCGGCAGCAAACGCGCGCGTACGTCGCCGGTGATGTCGTAGGGCGGTTGGCCGAGATAGCTCGTATAGGTGTACTGGCCGAGCACGTTGAGCGGCGGCGCGGTGAATAACCCGGGAACCGCAATTGGGAAGTCATTGTGTTTGCGCGCGAGAACGCTGACGACAAAGTTCGGCGTTGCCGAGTAGACCATCTGCAACGCGGCCGTTCTCAAGGTAGAAACGCCACGAAACGCCGCATAGCTGGCGATCGGGTTCCCGTTCACAATTGGCGTGTAGGGCGCGTAGCCGCCGTGTAGATAGTAATCCCCGGTGTTGGCCACCGTGTACGATCCATAGGCGATGAGGTCGCGCGAAAACTGGCGGCTGATACTTGCCGTGGTCGACGTGTTGTCGACGTGGTGTGGAACGTTGAACCATTGGCGCGACTTGTTGAACGACGCGTTGAAAAAGTACGTCTTGTACGCGTTGTCGCGATCCCCGAACTTGATGCTTGGCGAGTAGAACGTAAATCCGGCCACGTGATTCCATACGGTCGTGTACTCGTAGCCGCCGTAATTTTGCAAACCGAGCGCGTCGTGGTTGAAGCCGAAGCCGTAATTCACTTGCTCGAAAAGCGGCAGATGGCCGACGCGGTGGTTGAACGACACGGCGCTGAGCTGCAGCGACGTCGGATGGTTCGGAATTGCCGGCGCGGACGGTCCGATCATATTGTAATCTACCAACGTCGCGAGCGCTTGCACGTACGACTGATTCAAAGCTTGGGTTGCCGTAATGTAGCTTACACTTTCGGCAGCGGTGGGCTTCTCCAGGAACGTCTGGTTCGTGTAGAGCTGGCTGAACGTGTTCAGTTGAAATTTCGAACCCATGCGGTCGCCGGTTACGAGATTCCAAAACTTTTGTTTCTTCGTCGCCGGGTTTACCGAAAAAACGGCGTACTCGTGTTGTCCTGCCAAGTGCTGTTCGAACGATAGATACGCCCGGTTCACCGAATCATCGCGGAAGTGAACCGCGCTGATCGAGTTATTGTTCCCCGTAACGTTCCAGGTTAGGTCGAAGTTCGCACCGGAGAGCGAGTTCTGTGCCAAGTCTTGATTTGGGCCGAAGTTCACATAGAAGCTCGGCAAGGGAATCGCCGCGCCAAGCACATAGCTTGTCACGCCTTGGAAGCGTACGAACGATTTTTCGCCGACGACAGCGGACTGCGCCGTTAAACTTGGCTGCGTGCCCGTGAGATCCGGAAAGTAAAAAACGTCGCCGGGCATTGCGCGGCCTTTGATGGGATGATGAAAGTCACTATTCTCGTACGTCCAGCGATCGGGTTCGGAAGTAACCGGAACGAAATAAATACGCGAGAAATCCAGGAAGTCCGAGATTGCAGCTCCGTCGAGGTTGCCGCCGGCACTCTGCAAATGAACGTTGCTCGCGATCAAGAAGCGATTCAGCTTCAAATCCATGCTGAATGTGTCGCCGGTGATCGTCATGCCGTCGCTCGTAGAAACCCGTACATTGCCGTCCGCTTCCACGCGAAAGCGATCGTAATAAAATGCGATATGATCGGCTTTCAAACGAACGAGCGTCGTTGCATGAGCGCTTGCGCACAGCGAGACGAAGAGCGCGCTCATAGCGGCGAGCACCCGGAACACTACTTTTTGCAAACGGTCCTTCCGAGAAAAGTGGAATACCAGCGAGGGTTTCGTAGTAGCGCGGCAGTCTCATTCTGCGCTACCTTCCGATAGTCGCTCTGTCCCATCGCGGCCGGGATGACTGCCATTCATAAAAGACGAAACGCAAAAACGAACGCACTATGCGCATTGTTACTATCGTATTAGACTCGGGCGGCATCGGCGCGCTTCCGGATTTCGAACAATATAACGACGTCCCGGGCGCCAATACACTTGGAAATGTCGCAACTCAAGTCGGCGGCCTGTCGTTGCCGGCTTTCGAGCGGCTAGGCCTCGGTCATTTAACAAATCTTAATGGTGTAGCGCCGGTCGCTTCGCCGCGTGCTCGCGTTGGAAGATTGCGCGAACGCAGTAGCGGCAAGGATACGATCACCGGCCACTGGGAGATGGCTGGGATCATCACGGCTGTTCCGTTCCCTACGTATCCCGACGGATTTCCCGAGGACGTCGTGGAGCATTTCACGCGAATAACCGGCAAGGCCCCCCTCGGCAATATCCCGGCGTCCGGAACCGAAATCATCGAGCAGCTTGGCGAAGAGCACGTTGCGACGGGGCAGCCCATCCTTTATACTTCCGCGGACTCGGTCTTTCAGGTCGCCGCGCACGAGGAGGTTGTTCCTCTGCCGGTGCTTTACGATTGGTGCGAGCGAGCGCGTGAAATGCTTGTGACCCCTAATAACGTTAACCGGGTGATCGCCCGGCCGTTTGTCGGCAAGCCGGGGTCATTCACGCGGACGCCGAACCGCCGGGATTACGCGATTGAGCCGCCGCCGAGCGTACTCGATCGGTTGGCGACGGCGGGCATAGACGTTCATGCAGTGGGAAAAATCTGCGATATCTACTGCGGACACGGAATTGCATCGTCGGTTCGCGTGACGGACAACGTCGACGCTATGGAAAAAACTTTTGATCTACTCGAGCGGGTCGAGCATGGATTTATTTTCACGAATCTCAACGACTTCGATTCAAAATACGGCCACCGCCGCAACGTACGCGGTTATGCCGGCGCGCTGCAACAGCTCGACGCGCTCGTTCCGCGTTTGGAGTCATTGCTGCGGCCGGAGGATCAAGTGATTTTCACCGCAGACCACGGCTGCGATCCCACGGCGCCCGGTAGCGATCATACTCGCGAATTTGTGCCGTTCGTGCATTTGAGCCCGGCTCCGGGAGCAGTTCTTGGCGAATTAGAAGGCTTGGATACGGTGGGACGTACCGTTTTGGAGGCATTCAAAGTCTAGGCATGCAGCTGGCAGTTGCTCGCGAAGCCGAGCGGCGCGTGCCCGCGTCTTGGTGGGGCCTGAAACGCACGACCGACATCGTGCTTGGTTTGCTGTTCCTCGTTCTGGCGTCACCGATGATTGCGGCCGCGGCACTCGCCATCGTCGCTGTGACGGGCGGTTCGCCGTTTTACAAACAAGAGCGCGTGGGCCAATTCGGCCGGCGCTTCAAAATGTTCAAACTGCGGACTATGGTGCGCAACGCTCACGAGCTGCGCGAACAGCTCATGCACCTCAACGAAGTCGACGGTCCCGTGTTCAAGATTCGCAACGATCCGCGACTGCATCCGCTCGGAAGCCTTTTGCGGCGGACGAGCATCGACGAACTTCCGAACTTACTGAACGTGCTGCGAGGGGAAATGTCGCTCGTCGGCCCGCGCCCTGCATTGCCTTCCGAAGTGAAACACTACGACTCGTATGCCGCGCGCCGGCTTTTGGTTCCGCAAGGAATCACGTGTTTCTGGCAGGTCAGCGGGCGTTGCGCGCTTTCGTTCGACGAATGGATGCGTTTGGACAACGAGTACGTCGATACGTGGACGCCGGGAACCGATTTGGGGCTTCTCGTGAAGACGATCCCCGCCGTAATCCGTAAGGACGGCGCCCATTAAGCCGCAACTTCGCGTCGTCACCCAAAAACCGCATCGCCGGCGCCTTTCGGTCGCCGGTTCAACGCTTTTTGTGATGACCGCGACGTTTGGCTCGACCGTCCTGGGGTTCTTTCGCGAGGTCGTAAACGCCCAGCAATACGGGACGCGTTGGGAAATGGACACGTTTCTCGCGGCGGCCGTCATCCCGACGATCCTTTTTGGCGTTTTCAACGGTGCGCTCGTCGGTGCACTGGTGCCGACGTTCTCAGACTATTTTTCGCGGCACGATGAAGAAGGCGCGTGGAACCTCGCAAACACGATCGTCAACCTGCTTGCCATTATTCTTACCGTCTGCGCAATTTTGGGATGGGTCGCAGCGCCGTATTACGTGCCGCTCATCGCGCATGGATTTCCGGCGCCGCAAATGGGCGTGGCAATTCACATGACGCGTTGTTTAATGCCCAGCATCATCGCCGTAAGTCTTAGCGGCGTATTCTCGGCGATGCTCAATGCTTATCATCGATTCCGCTCCGCTTCCATGGTCGGCGTCGTGCTGAACGTTATTACCATTGTGTGCGTGGTGGCTCTAAATAAGAACCTCGGCATCTTCGCGCTCGTGTACGGAACGGCGCTTGGCCTTATCGCACAGATGCTCGTCCAGCTGCCGGCATTTCTTTCGATCGGAAAATACCGGCCCACGATCGACTTACATCATCCGGGCCTCGCTCGCATGTGGATGCTGCTCGGGCCAATCATCATCGGCGGCGCCGCCGGGCAGATTTCGTTATTCTTCGATCGTTTTTTCGCCTCGACTTTGCCGCCAGGTTACATGTCGGGCATGAATTACGCGACGAAACTCGTGAATTTTCCGCAACAGATTTTCGCCGCGGCTATCGCAACGGTAATCTTTCCGTTGCTAGCCGCGCAGTTTGCCCGTGACAATCGCCGCGGACTTGCGCGAAGCATCGTTACCGGACTTAAACTGGTCAATTTGATTACGATTCCGTCGGTGTGCGCGTTGGTCGTGCTCGCATATCCGATGGTCCAAACCCTGTTCGAGCGCGGCACGTTCGGTGCCGAGGCAACGGCGGTAACTGCGGATCTGTTGCCATATTCTGCGGCCGGCCTAATTGCGCTAGCGGCCAATGTGGTCCTCACGCGCTGCTGCTTTGCATGCAAAGAAACGGGTTGGCCCGTAGCCATCTCCGTAATCACGGTCTTGCTTAACGTCTTATTGTCGATGACGTGGCTGCCCACGCTCGGTGCGCGCGGCCTGCTTCTGGCCAATTCCGTGAGTCAAACGCTTCAAACCGCCATGCTTGTGGTCTTGATCGCGCGCATGGTGCGAGGAATCGATTGGGGCGCGATCGGCGTCTCCATTTTTAAAATTGCATTGAGTTCATGCGCGATGTATGCGGCCTTGCACTGGATCGGTGCTTTGCGCGTAACACCCGATCCGACGCTGATTTCGCGTGCCTGGTTCCTCTTCGGCCAAATCGCTATCGGCGGCGCGGTTTTTATCGCCGCAGCGCGCATCCTCAATGTGGAAGAGGTCGAACTCGCGTGGCGTACCATCGTCGCGAAATTCGAGAAGAATCTTGTAACGCCATCGGAAAACCGCGATGTCCCCATTGCATAGTCTAAGAATCATCATTCCCGCTTGCAACGAGCAGGATCGTATCGAACCTACGGTTCGGGAATATTGTTCGGTGTTCCGTGACAGCGCCACGATCCTGATCGTAGCCAACGGCTGTACCGATGGAACGGTCCAGACGGTCAAGCAACTCCAAGGGCAATACGACAATCTGCAACTCCTGGAGATCGCGGCGAGGATCGGAAAAGGCGGCGCCGTTCGAGCCGGCCTGTGGACTGGGTCGGAAGACTACGTAGGCTTCGTAGATGCCGATGGATCGACGCCGGCCAACGAATTTGCGCGCCTGTTCGCAATTTTAAATGCTTCGCATAACGACGGCGTGATCGGTTCACGCTGGCTGCCGGGTGCGCGCATCGAACAGCAGCAGCCGTTAGCTAGACGTTTCGCGAGCCGCGCATTCAACATGTTGGTCCGTTGGCTTTTTGGGTTGCGCTATGCCGACACGCAGTGCGGAGCCAAACTGTTCCGAAGAAGCGCAATCGATCAAATCGCTCATTCGCTGGAGCTTGCAAACTTCGCCTTCGATATTGAAGTGTTGTGGCGTCTGAAGCGATCGCATCTCGCCGTCCACGAAGAGCCGACCACTTGGTCAGACAAACAAGAGGGAACCTCGATCCGCCTTGCCTCCTCCTCCTGGGGCATGCTGAAATCGATTCTTAGGCTGCGACTGCGAGAATCGAGTTTATGGCTCTTGCCCTTTATCGATCGATTCGGGCGCACAAGCGTGATTCCGGTCGTAAGACAAAGTCGAGTCCTGCTAGTCGGCGATTGTCTGACGCGCCTGCGCGAACGCGACGGTCGTTTCGCATCGCTCATTGTCGCTTTAGATGCCGCTAATGTTCGATTGTCCGATGTAGAGGGAGAGGTCCGCTCGCGATGGCTGCGCCGGCTCTGCATGAGAGAAGATTTTATCGGCACGGCCGCCACACTTTGCTGGTACGTGCTTTCGAGCCGGCGGGACCATGACGCAATCGTCGAGGTCGCACAACCTCGTTTGTCATGGATACCGGCTTTTTCACTGAAGCCGTCACTCTTGGTCGCTACATCGGCCAACCCGATCTTGTCATCGCATCGCAGCCGTTACGCGCGGACAGCCGTCTTGAAGTTGGACGACGTGGACACATCGCAGGCGGCCGAGGTAATCGCCGCGATGCAAACGGGTGCTACGCGATACGCCGGCATGTTCTTTGGCCAGCAGAATTCTATCGCGCTCCACTGTCCCTCCGATAGCGGCCTTCAGCGGCACTATTTGCACCACTGAGCCTCGAAATGGATCGAAGATTCCTCATCATTGCGCCGCAAGGACTTGGCGACGCGCTTGAGGCCACGCCGCTACTGAGCGCGCTCAAAAGACGGTATCCCGAAGCGCGAATAGACGTCGCGGTGACGCGCGGCGGTCCCCAAGCATTGTTTCGCGGTCTTCCGGAATACGTCGACCAGGTTCTCTATCTGCCATTCTGGGAAAAGGGCCGCTTCGCTTTCCTTCAAGCGCTGATTCGAGCCAGAGGAACGGCCCGTTACGATGCATCGTTTCTGGCATTTCCAGCCGCGCGTCCGGCTTACCGGTTATTGCTTCGAGCATTTCGTTCCAGGCGGCGCTACGCGCACGATTGGCGGTTCGGCTCCCTGGATGTGTTGCTGGGAATTTGCGCGGTACCCGTACGTAAAGCTCACAACGTCGAGCGAAACCGCGACCTTCTGCGAGCAGCCGGCATCGAGCCGACGACCGAAACCGGCTATCTAACTCCGGCTACTTGGAAAGATCTTCAACGCGCACGTTCGGGACGAATCGCGGTTCACATTGGTTCGATTGCGCATGATGGGCTTGCTGCGAAGCGATGGCCTATGGAAAATTTCGCCCGGCTTTGTTCCGCTTTACGGGAGCAAAGCCATGAGGTGGTATTGATCGCGGGTCCCGATGAGCTCGACGAAACGAAGGCATGCGCGCGTCTCGCAGGCGGTATTCCGATTCATCAGTCCGATCTGGCTTCTACGTCAAAGATGCTCTCTCGATGCGCGGCCGTGGTCGCGAACGACAACGGGATCGCGCATCTCGCGGCGGGCGTTGGAACGCCTGTCGTTGCGATCTTTGGGCCGACGCCGACCGAATTCGGACCGTTTAGCGCGACCGCGGTGTCGTTCCGGCCTTCAAATTGCCCACCGTGCTTCGACGTGCGTAGGCCTATAGTCACGTGCGCCAAGAATATTGATTTCGCTTGCCTAAAGCGCGATGTCACCGTGGACTTGGTACTGGCTGAAGTCAACCGATGCGTGTCGTCGCAGTCTTAAATAGCATTAACCCCGCTACCATCGACGGCGCCGGTGGAGTGGTGCATTTCATAGAAGTGGCGCGTCGATGGAAAAACGTGCAGCTTACTATTGTCGCGCCGGCAAGCGCGCGAGCTGCGCTGCTTAGTGCGCTTCCCGCTGCCTCTTACGTCGCCACACCCGATTTCGGGACGCAGAACTCGGCGGTGGGGTTGATTCGGCGCGGTATTGCCGCAATGTGGCTCGTTCGCCGCCTAAGACGTGAAAATGACGTATTGCTCGCGCTTTCTCATTGGATTCCCGATACGTTGCCCGCGCTCGCATTCGGCCGCAAACGGTCTGCTGTAACGCTGTGGCACTTTGCCGAAAATCCCTTACGACGTCCCGGCAATTTCATCACGAATGTTTTGGCCTATGTCAACGACGCAATCGGACGGTCCATAGCATCGGCATGTGGCGGATACATAATCGGCAGCCGCCTCTTGGCGAAAGAATTGAGGGTCGCCGGCCGTACCCGCTTCGCCATTACAACGAACGGTGTAGAACACGCACTGTCCGAAAGACCACACGAAGCCGAACGAAGCGGCGCGATCTTCGTGGGACGAATCCATCCGAGCAAAGGTCTTGAAGACCTCGTCTACGCTTGGGTGAAGATTCGCGAACTAGGAAGACCACTGCATCTTACGATAGTCGGCCGATCCGAGCCGGAGTACGAAGCTTGGATTCGCGGATTGATCGAGGCGCAGTGTCTTACGGATCTTGTGACGCTCCGCCTCGACGTGTCAAATCAGGAACGCACCCGGCTGCTCGCAGCATCGAAGCTCTTTGTATTCCCTTCCAAAGAAGAGGGCTGGGCGATTGCCGTGGCTGAGGCGATGGCCTCCGGCTTGCCATGCGTAACATATGCATTGCCGATCTTTGAAGAGGTTTTTCCGGAGGGACGGATTTGTGCTGAAACGGGAAACGTTCAGCAATTTGCCGCGGCGGTGCTTTTGCTTGACAAAGATGAGGAGACCTATTCGCTTCTCGCTTCGCAGGCGAGGGACTTAGCCCGTACGTTCACGTGGGAGCACGCTGCCGACGTGGAACGCGATCTCCTGGCGTCTCTAGCTGTTCCCAATGTCCCGAAGTAGTGCGGCGCGGGCCCTCGCAGCAGCCGTCCCCATTTTGGTGGCGATTGCGATTGTGGTTCCTTTCGCCATGCGCAGCGGGTCGCCGGGGATGCGGCACGATTGGCTGTGGCCTTCCGATCGCGAGACATTCGTTAGCTGGTACCAGAACGGCCTCTCCGCTTGGTATCCCAACGGATTCGGTTCGCCGCAGGATTCGCCGACTGTCGATTTGCCGCTAATGTTCTTCGCGGTCATTTCGTTTTTTGGCGCGAGCAGCGAACTGACGCTGGCAATCGCATTGGTCGTCTGGCTCTCGGTTGCTCAGTACGGTATGTACGCGTGTTTGCGCATCCTGGACGTTCGTTTGGACACGTTTGCGAAGTTCGCTTTGGGAGCGGCATACGCGTTCGGCCCTGTCGCTTTTCAGAAACTGGTCGCTGGCCATCTATATTATGTCTGCGCCTACGCTGTGCTGCCGTTTTTTATCGCCTGTACTCTGAAGGCCGTCGAAAGGAGATCGGGTTGGTGGCGCTTTTCGATCTTCGCGGGCCTGCTCTTATCAGTAATGTCCGCGCAGATTCAGTTTGTTGGTTTCGGCTGTATCATAGCCGCGGTTTTTGCATTGAGTTCGCAGCGCCCGGGGCGGGCGCTTTTGCAATGTCTGCCGATCGTGTCGATCGGCTTGCTTCACAACGTCGTGCTGCTCGTTAATTTGGCGGTGCCGGCTCAAACGCAAGGGCTCATGGCCCAACATTCAACGTATCAATGGGAAGTGGATCTCTCTACGCCTCTTCGCGCCGCTTTGCTCTTGAGCGGATACGTTGGCTACGATCAGCGGGCTCTGAGTGGGGTTGAAAGTGCCGTCTATCTTTTTGGGAAATGCGTTCTGCTGTTTGCCGCGGTGGCCGGCGTAGCGGCAGCTATGCGCCGCGCGGCTTACCGGCGCGCTGCAATCGCAATCTCTATCATCGCCGCTTTTGCCCTCGTTTGGGCGACCGGATTATTCGGGCCGCTTGCTCCCGTATGGTCCGCAATGCTTTACGGTTCGCCGTTTTTCACTCTGGTGCGAGAGTTCTATCACGTGATGGCGTTATACGCCGTCTGTGTTACGCTTTTGGCGAGTTTTGCGTTGGCGGCCTTACCTCGCAATGTGCAGCGCTTCGCCGCCGTTATGCTTTTGTTCGTTGCGTTGCCGTTTGCCGGCGGTCTCGAGCGTCAGGTACCCACCGTTCCGGAATCATTGCAATCGTCGAGCCGCTGTAATAACGTCGAGAATCTTTGCGGCTTGCTTCCGCTCGACGAACCGGTCGGTACTACCGGCGCTTCAGATACGTTCGGCCGGGACCCCGCAGTCTTGACGACGCAAGCGGCCGGAGCGGAAAATGGACCGCTATTTCTCCACTACGCTGTAGGCGCCGACAAGCCGGCGCAATTGCTTTCCGACCTGGGGTTAGATACCGTCGCATGGCGCCCGGGCATCATTTCGCGGCTCCCGAACAATTACGAGCCGAACGTCGGTGCGTCGTTCGATGACTTTATATCGTCCCAGAAGCGCCTACAAGAGCGCTTCCGTTCCTCGAAAACCTTCGAAGCAAGGCCGGTAGCAACCATTGAAACCGCCGGTTCAACCTCGGCGCTAGATGCCGCGTTGCCCGATTCTACCGTCCCTTCCGGAGATGATTTGCCGTTTTCCTACTCCTTCGATGACAACGACATTCGCGCAACATGGGTCTCTTCACGCATGTGGTATTGGGCTTATCCAAAGCTCTTAGCCACTTCCGGAGTGCCGGTATTCACAAAATCGCGGACGGCATTAATTATTCCGTTGCGCAAACGCGCCGGCTACTTGTACGTTCTGGCAGTCGCAAAGACGGTTGAGTGCAATGCTCGCAAAATGACGCCGCTTCCGTTGTCTTCGTCGAGCCCATACCGTTGGTACGAAATATCCGTGTCTGAAGACGTGACCCAGGCGCGATTGGTCGTAGACGGTGAGCCGGTTGTTGCCGTCGCTCGAGCAGTCTTTTCTTCCGACGGTTCGTGGAGAGCTCTTCGTGCCGTCGCACGGCAGCATCGATCGGTGCCCGTTGCAATCCACTATCGGTCGCCTTCGTTTTCCGGCGCCGTTCCCGGCAATGGTCTGCCGAAGAATGCGGTCCTCGTACTCGCGAGAACCTATTCGCCCGAGCTCCACTTATTTGTCAATGGCATCGATCGCGGAGGGCCGTCGCGCGTGCACGGCTTCTTTAATAAATGGAAACTGCAGCCCACTGACGCGGGGGCCGCTTTCACTATTTCTTCCGTCTATCAGCGGCGCAGCGACCTGTTGAACGGCATCGCATCGGCCGTTTCAGTGCTCGCTTTTCTTTTTGCGGTGTGCCGGCGCCCGCAGAGTGTTGCTTCATGACCTGCCGTGTTGGAATATTGGTTACTTCTTACAGCCGGGAAATTGGTCTGGCCGCGGGCGGTCACGTTCACTTTATCGAGGTCGCGAAACGCTGGCACGACGTGGAACTGAACGTGTTCGCCCCGCGGGAAGCAGAAGACGAACTTCGGAAGGCGTTGCCGGCGGCTCGCTTCATTGCAATTCCTGAAATAGCGATGCCGCATTGGAGGCTCAGCCGCTTGGCTCGCATGTTTGGCGGATTGAAGCTACGCGGCGAGCTGCGCCGGATGGACGCCATTCTTGCGACCTCGCATTTCATCGCTGACGTCATTCCCGCGGTGTGGGCGCGGCCGTCGCGGACCATCGTAACGTTGCACCATTTGCTTGGCATCCCGGGTAAACGCAGCGGTCCGTTCTTCTCCAACTTGCTTGCATGGTGTAGCCAGTTGGTGTCCCTAACGGTCGCTCGTGTTTTCGTAAATCGCTTTGTTTTCGATTGCCGCTACGTCGCCGAGAACGCGAAGTTTTTTGTGGGACATGCGCGATGGTTTGTCAGCACGAACGGCGTTTCAGTCGGCGGCGAACCGCTCTTGGAAAAGAGTGGATGCCGAGACGCTATTTACCTGGGCCGGCTTGACCCGCTCAAACGTGTTGAAGATGCAATTCTTGCCTGGGCCAGACTGACCGAGCGAACGACGGCCGAACATCGCTTGCACATTGCGGGAGACGGGGCGCCGGAGTATCGCGACAAGCTGGTCTCCCTAGTGTCGCGACTAAATCTTCAGGACTCAGTGATCTTCCACGGTCGCGTCGACGACGCCAAAAAGTGGCAACTCTTGCGGCAGAGTGCCTTGTACGTTTTTCCGAGTTCCGAAGAGGGATGGGGAATATCGATTGCCGAGGCAATGTGGGCGGGGCTTCCTTGCGTTACTTACGATCTTCCCGTCTTCGCCGATGTCTTTCCGCGCGGCCGCTTGGAAGCGCCCCTGAAGGACGTTGGCGCGTTGGCCGAGCTATGCGAAATGGTTCTGAGCCAGCATGAAACGCGGGAGAAACTTAGCATGGAAGCCGCGGCGCTTGCGCGCACGTTCGTATGGGAACGCGCCGCGGCTATTGAACGGGAAGCCTTGAATTTCTAAGGAGCGCTTTGGTGGAATGCGGAGGCAAAAACGCTTCTGGCCGCGTTCACAGCGTCCGTCCGGCCCATGAGCAGTCCCGAGTAATACAGCCCTAGAATTACCGAACGCTGATCGACCGGCTTTGCATGACCGTAAACCTTCTCCTGACCACGACCTGTGCGCGTGTTTTTCGAAACGTCTACGGAGCCGTTTGCACCGATAGCAGGTAGTTCGCGTGCCAGCATTGCGCCGATCGCGGCTTTGAGCCGCTCGTCCGGCATACGAAACTGCAGGTAACTCGCGTGAAGCAACGAGACCGCTTGATAGCTCGAATCGAAACCGCCTTCTTCGGAAGCGACGCCTTCGGGCGTGATTCGGTGAAGCGCTTCGGAGGTAAACCGCGCGGCGCTGCTCATTAAGGCGTTGTTCTGCAGAAGTAATCCGGCAGACGCGAAGGCATCAGCATCGGTGAAAATGCGATTGGTGCCCAGATTGTCGCCTTTAAGCAATGCAGCAGAAACTTCCGGTCTGTTGAGCCATAAAGCCGCAGCCTGAATCTTAGGGAGAACCGCAGAAATATGCATGCGGTTTGCAGCAGCCAGCGGGCTTTGCTGCAGGACGATGATCCCGTGCGAAACCGCCTCTAGCCAGAACGCCATGTCGGTCGGAGCCGTTGGGTCGCCTGACGCCGTATCGAAACTGCCGTCCGGTTTTTGGTGCGCGAAGGCGGCGTCGACGGCCCGCCAAGCTTGGTCGACTTTTCCCTGGTTTGATTCCGTAGCACCGATCCACATGAGGGGCATTGCCACACGCTGAAAGACGACGCTGGTCCAGTGCGCCTTATTGAGCTGCATGTTCCCGTTGGCATCGGGCGCGGCATCGAACGCAATACGATCCAGAGCTTCCGCAGGAATGCGATGAAGCAGCGCGATCTCCGAATCGTCAGTGGCCAGCGCCGGCCGGGCGGCAAGAATCATGAACGAAACTAAGACGAAAACTCCTAGCGTACGGCGTAGATACACAGCCATGAATCGTTCCTCCGGGTTCCTAGTTGCGAGAGTCATCATCGTCAATTTCAATGGCGGCCCTCTTCTTCGACAGTCCGTTTTGTCGGCGCTCGAACAAACGGTTCCTGTGGAGGTCTATGTCGTTGACAACGGATCGACAGACGATTCCGTTTCTACGCTCGTCGCGCATCCGCGACTGGCCGTTGTGCGAAGCTTGGAGAATCTTGGATTCGGCGCCGCCGCGAATCGAGGCGCCGCTGGAGCGACGACTCCCTGGCTCGCATTCCTTAACTCCGATGCCGTCGCTTCACCGAATTGGATTGAGTCGATGTCCGCATGGATGAGCGAACGCAAAATGGATATGTCGGCGCCGCTAATCGGCGGCGATTCCGGCGCGCTCTATTATGCGGGCGGGCGCTGGGTGGCCTATCGCGGCGCGGTCATAGAGCATCATTCGGCGACGTCGTCGTTTTATGCCGATTGGATTACCGGCTGTGCCTTTATGATGCGCACAGCGCTCTTCCACGCTCTTAGCGGGTTCGACGAGCGCTTTTTCTTATATAGCGAAGACGTCGACTTGTCGCTGCGCGCGCGCGACGCCGGCGCAAGATTGGGCGTTTTCCCTAAACGTCTCGTCGAACACCCGCGACACGGCTATTCAACCGACAAGCTAGGCGAGAAGAAGCAAGAAATTGCGTTTACTTCTCGCGGGCGGCTCATTGCTCTCCACGTTCCAAAATATGCCCGCTGGCTCGCCCTCGCGATCCAGGGTATCGTAGTCCCGTTGCGGTCGCGCAATTCGTTACAAAGAACCACTAAGCTTGCGCGTTCGATGTTTCTTGGCTATCGCGCGTCTCGGCGCGTAACCGCCTCGAAATAGGCGGAATAACAGGCAATACGGCGATAAGCAGACTGAAAAGCGTAAGCACGATCCCAGTGATGACGGCGGCGGGCAGACGATGTACGAGGTGATAAACGCCCGGCAGCACGTTAGGATAGCACGTTGATACGAGGTCGCAACGTTCTCCGAAGTCGGTGCCTGACATGCCGGCTAAAGCCCAATTCCCGTCGTCAAGATGCGCGACTTTCAAGTCCGTTTTCTTAGACACGTTCACGGTATATCTAATCGCCGCGGTGCGATCGAATGATGCAGCGCCAGTAAGTGAGTCGCGAAACGGCGCGGGAAGAAGGCCACAAACGCACTTCGTGCGTCGGCATCGTGGAGGGCAAGCGTGTGGCGTCCCGTCTTCCGAATGTCGATCGACGCGCCAGCCGTCGCCGTGAGGCCGTCAATTGATATTGAACCTTGGCGCAGCTTATGCAAGTCCTTTGCGTAGTTGCGGACCGTGTAAGATCCTTTGGGAAGCCAAACGGGCAGCGTTCCGGAAACAGACGTCCGCGTGACATTGAAAAACACGCGACCGATAGTCAGGGGCTTATCGGTCCACGATATTCGCAACCTGCATGCCGCCCCAGCGGTATCGAGTGAAACGCCGCGAGCGCTATCCGCTGTGATAAAAACCGTTTTTCTACGCGTGCCGCACAAAAGGTGCGCCGCCGCCGTTCCGTCGCCGTCAGTGCCGACAAAGCCGGCGAATACGGTTGTAGCGCCGGAAACGGCCGGAATGGAAAACTCCAAGGCGTTTCCGTTTCTTCCCGTGATCCCGGCGGCAGAAAAACGCGTTCGATGCAAAGGCTGCACCGCTCGAGTTCGCCTGGGCGGTGGATGCCGGGCTGGCGAAATCGACGCTCCCGAAAACATGCTGGGCGAAACGCCGAATGGCGCAAGCGGGCGATTTGCTACGGCTGTGAACGCTTCAAGCGCAGGATGCGAATGGAAACCACCGCGGCGCACGCTGATTGCGATGCGCTCTCCTTTACGCAACGATGTCCAAAATCCCAAAATCGACGACGCTTGTTTCATATGCTTCTCGAAGCAACAGCTTCGGCTTGTTGCGCCGGCCTCGAGCGAAAAAGCAGCGTTCTGACCATCTTGAACCCGCGCGTAAATGAATGCCCTGGTATCAGGTCCGCTCCATAAAAAGCTCAGCTTTGCCGTTCGAGTCGCGGGCGACATGGCGAACACGCCGTTCTCGCGGTAGAAGCCCGACGTCACTTCGTGGACAGCCGGCTGCATGAGCGCATTTATCGCGAAGAACCGGCGGTCGCGACCTGGGGAAAAGCGATCGGTCGCGAACGCGGAAATGGAACCGGTTGGAGAGGCGACGCCCTTGCCATTTGCATTTGGAAAGACCACGCCGTCGAAAGCAATTCGCCCTGGAATGCCGACAACGTTTGCCGGCTTGGTTTGATCGACTTCGAAGGTTATCGTCGTTCTGCCACAGCCCGAAAGCGGTTTTTTCGCCTGGATAACAAACCACCGGAATCCGTTTTCCGGAAGAAGCCTGATGGTTGAAGCCTCGTCCCCGCATTGCAGTACGAGCGAACCATAAGCGTGTGAAGCAATTCGAAAAGCGAGCGCGCTCCCAGGCGAATTCTTTGGAAGAGCCAGCTGCATCTCTATTCCCGAGCGCACGTCCGCGGCGCCGCGGCCATCGAAAAGAGGGGAATCGCCGTCCACCGATTGCCGGTACCACGGCTGGTTCAAGACTTCGCGGCCGGGATAAAACTTGTAGTCCGCGTCGAGCACGGCTTGGCATGACCTGCACACCTCAAGACCAGAAAGCTTCCATGTGCTTTTCAGCCAATCGGCGTCGTTCGCCGATCGATTACTATAAACGCGTAACGAGCAGTGTGACTGCGGCTCGACGAAATCAACGTGCCGCAGATCGTCCACCGCCAGAAGCTGATCGAGAAGCCCGGGACCGCCGTCGAGACATGCGATGCGCGTTGGCGTCACGGGAGCGTCCGGGTCAAGCACGTAGACGCTCACATTGTCCGGGCTTTTAAAGAAACGATGTGCTAAGGGAGCCGCGTCAAAAGCTTTCCGAAATCGGGATAGCCGTCGGCATCGCTTGTTGCCCATGTGGGCGTCGTGATGACTGATTTGACTGCGGCACGTTCGAAGAGCCCGGTCATTGCCACGCCGTCTTGCGAGTAGCGGGCGGCCAAATCCCAGTAGCCCGAAAACGTCGGCGTCGGTACGCCATAAGCGGGATAATCTCCGGAGAACCGCCGTTGAGAAATGCAAGTGGCACCGTTCGCGGCCCCAAGGTGCTCGCGATTGCGTTTACCGTATCGAGCGATGGCTCTTCGAGGCCGTAATCTTGCTGGTTTGTCCAAACCTGTTGGGCATTTGCGACGTAGTACGACGATGCCAGAATAGCGGTGAGAAACAGCGGGACCGCCAGTCTCTGAGCCGCCACCGTTTTTGAGATTAATCGCAGGCCTTCGCATCCACAGACGACTATCGCAAGAACGGGCAGCGTCAAAAAACGGTCGGGTGTTCGAATCGCGTTGAAGACCGGCACGGCGGCAAGGAGCTTCCAAACGAGGTCGCCACCGGGAAAAAACGCAGCAGCTCAAGACGATGAGGCTAGCGAGAACAATAGTGGTCGCTACGCCGAAAGTCGTTTTGAAGATCGTTCGAGCGTGATTCAAAAGAGCAATAATCGCGAATGTCCAAAGCAAAAGGCCGCCGATGAGAGCGACCGGAATCTGCGGCGTCGCGTTGTAAAGCGCCGAGGGAGAAAGCAAAACTTCTTTTGGAATCAGCGCCAGATACGAAAGGAAATCTTCGCTGTAATATGGGGTAAACGTTGCGTCCGCTAGGCTGGAAGCGCGCACCGCCGAGTCGGAAAACATATGTATGCGGAACGTCGGTATTAGGAAATAGGCCGACAGGCCCACCATTGGAATCGTGCCAAGCGCAGCGAACCCGAGCCACGATCGCCAGCGCGTCCTATCATACGCGAATGCAACAAGGACGATATACAGCGGAACGGTCAAGAATACGGCGTACTCGATTGCGCAGCAAAGGCCGCAAGCGCTCGAAATAGCGCCGCACAGCGGTAAGGCCCGAGCGCCGAAACGCCGTAGTAAAGCGATCCCCACTGCGAGTGCGCCCGGCGCGAGGACGGTAGGCCAGCCGAGATCGAGATTGCCACGTGGCATGAGCGCCACTGCCGGGATTGCAGCATAGACCAGCGCCGTGATGCACGCCCACATGCGAGAACGGCCAAAGAGCCGCATCAAGCCGTACGTGCCTCCGAATGCAAGAAGCGATTGCGCAAGCTCCCAGAATTTTATGCTAGCCCAAGTACTGTTGATGACTTTTGCTACGGGAACGATCGCGGCGTAAGAGACGTATCCGTTGAAAGAAAACAACGGCTGATCCCACCAGATGCTCCACCCAAGTGCATCGAAGAAGTCGAGTGGGCTATGAATGCACGCGCGAATGTATTCGCCGACCGCAAAATTTACGCCGAGATCTTTGGCATAAAGCCCGGGCAGTCCGTGGAACCAATAAAATTGCCACGCCCGTGCCAATGCAATCACGGAAAAGACGACAATAACCGCAATCGTCAAAATCCGGGCGACCGAAGGTTCGGCCGATACATTGAGCCGGCTTCTAATGCGCTCAAACAATGGTCAGGTATTCCGCCGCAACACAAAGCCGGCCTGATCGCCGCGGTGCTTCCCGTTTAGGCGACGGGCTTTCAACGCATAACCGATCGAGGCCACCATCCGTAAGACCGTTCTCGGAGGCGACGGCGCAAAAGCCTCAACAAAGGATTTGCCCTTGCGATAGGCCTCGCTTGCAACGAATTGTCTGGTCCCCGAGTCGTAACGCACGCCGCACACCGTAAAGCCCGCGCGCTTTGCTCCTTCGGTCATCCCTGCCTCCGACGGTATCGCAAGATGACGGGGTGTTTCCAATCCAAACCAATCTGGGCCATACTTTTCCCACGCGTAGTTCACGATTGGAAGCCGCACCAAGATTGCGCCGTTGTCCGCTAGCAACTTTGAGGCCGTCCGCAGCGTTTCTACCGGTTCGGCGAAATGCTCGAGCGAATGATGGAACATGATGACGTCCACGCTTGCGTGATGCAGCGGATCGGACGCCAAGGCCCCCAACGACGTTCGCATCACCGGAACTCCGCCCGTGTCGACGGCGGGATCCAAATATGGATCGACGCCGCGAGCGTTCCGGTATCCGAGACGATGAAACGCGCAACAACATGCCTGAGCCCTACCGACATCAAGGAAGGAGCTTTTGTGCGATACCGTAGCGCCGGCGGTTCGCAAAAAAGCGACATGCGACTTGGCGAGTCGGTCAAAGACGTTTCGGTCTAGAGTTCCCAGCAGGCCGGGGCGGTCGGCGCCCGCATAAGAGTAATAGTCTTTTGGATAATATCGCGAAACGTCGATTTCCGGATCTTCGATGTACAGCGAATTGCACTTGCTGCAGATGATGTATTCGAAAGTGTCGTTCATTCCGAAATAACGCTCGCGTAATGTCACGGTCTTGAAAGGTCCCATTGCCGCACAAAATGGGCACTGGCGGCTGAT
>CAVWUU010000001.1:0-871862 GCA_963758295.1 Vulcanimicrobiia bacterium | reverse complement strand
GACGTTGCGCTTTAGAATCGCGCCAAGTGGACCGTAATCCCAGAAGCCGTTGATGCCGCCATAGATTTCACTGGACTGAAAAATGAAGCCACGGCGCTTAGCGAGCGCAGTGATTTCGTCCATCGTTGCTCGGGTTTCGGTCGTTGGCGATTCCATAGGGCTTATTAGATTTAATAACTAGTACCGCCGTCCCCGCCAGGTGACCCCTCCCCTTGCGTGTTGCACGACCGACGCACAGAATATGGCGACCATCGCGGTGATCCCGAGCGGCAATGCTAACCCCGAGCCCGGACGAAAGCGCGACTGCCGCATTGCGAACTCGGCAGCGCCCATCGAGAGCGCCATCGAACCGCCGGCTAGCGCCGCGCTGCCCCACCACTGCCGCGCTAAAGCAACGGCAAATGCGACCGGCGTAACGGGTGCGATTGCGGCAAAGAACGCTATTCCGAGCGTTGCCTGGACCGTGCGGCCGCGCGCGCCGATGGCAAAGTTTTTTATGAAGCCGTTCCAAATTTCGCCGAACGACCGGTACATGCGCGTGCGAACGAGAGCGGGCGCGGCCACTAAAGCCACTCGGAAGCGGCCGCCGGCTTTCAGGCGGCGGCACAGCTCGAGGTCTTCAGCGATCTCGCCTTTCACCAAGGCATGGCCGCCGATCGCGTCGTGCACTTCACGGGACATTAGAATGTACTGGCCGTTGAACAGGGCGGCGTCGCTTTTCGGATCATTGATAGCGGCGAGCGATCCGGTCGCAAAGATGATGGTCCATAGGATCGACGGCAGCAACAGCCGCTCCGCCGCCGTCACCGTTACCTGGTCCGTCAAGAGGCTCAACACGTCGATTGCGTTCTCTCGCGCATACGCGACTGCTGCTGCCGTTGCATCGGGTTCGTGTTCCGTGTCCGCATCCGTAAAGAGCAGCCACTGCCCTTTCGCCTGCGCCGCTCCTTGCTGCAACGCCCACGGTTTTCCAACCCATCCCTGCGGCAATGGTTCGCCGGCTATTAGGTTCAAGCACCGGTCTTCGCATGCGATCTTCTGCACGATTTCGGCCGTCGCATCTTCCGAGCGATCGTCAACGACGATTACTTCAAGGCTTTCGTACCGCTGCTTCAACAACGACCGGACGCACGTTTGAATTTGTCGTTCTTCGTTTCTTGCCGGCACGATTGCGGACACGCTTCCCTCGTCATGAGCGTGTCGAAGGACCAGAGGTAGCCTATAACGCCGCGACTTAAGCGCAATCAGCATACTACGCCACGCGAACGTCACGTTCACCGCGACGAGAATTGCGTTAACCCAAAACTTCACGTTACTTCTTCACGGCCGCCGTCGCGCGTTTAGGAGCACGTGAAAGCCACGCTTCGCGCGGCGCAGCGGCCGCTTCCAGGTAAGAGCGTATCGTTGATTGGGAAGCTTCCGCGGCGTAATATCCCGGGCGCTTCGGCCGCTGCAGCTTGGAGGCTCATGCAGTATTTAGCTTGGCAGCGCGGCATTGTTTCGTCCGCGGTTGGATGAACGTAGACCGCAAAGTCAAAGGAGCGAACATGGATCAGTGGATTCCAGAAGATTGGCCTCGCATTACTCCGCGTCTCTTCGTAGAACAGCCTAGTGAGTGCGTTTCCTTTTTGAAATCCGTTTTTGGAGCTGACGGGGAATTCCTCACCGAGCGGCCTTCGGTACTGGACATCGGCGGCTCGAAAATTATGGTAAGTGGATCCGATGCTCGCGAGTCCACGCGTGCGTGTCTCTACGTTTATGTTCCGGACGTCGATGCGGCATACGAGCGCGCGCTTTTTGCCGGCGCATCGACAATTGAAGAGCCGATCGACACGCCATACGGGGACAGGCGCGCGATGGTCCGTGATCCCTGGAACAACGACTGGCAAATTGCAGCGCACCGACCATCGTAAGATTGCAAGCGCGCGAAGATATTGTCAGGTAAAAAACGTCTCCAACCCGTCTCCGGTTACCGGTCTTTGCGGCCGCCAGTCCATCTCTGAGCAATCCAGCGTATCAGAAAAAAGGCAACGATTACGGCGGCAACTTCTGCAGCAACGTTCAATTCAGTGCTCCTCCATAGGCTCTGGTCGCCCTGGTGTCGAGTGCAACGCGACTATGGCCCGTACCTTGGACGTACGCCTTTACGGCCGTAGGCGACGCAAATTCCTGGACGAGCGAAAGAGGAACCGTGCCTAAACGGAAGCGGTCGCTTTATGCGCCTTGGGCTGAGTTTCTGCGCGAAGTTGCCCGCAGGCTGCCGAGATATCGCGGCCCATGTTGTGACGCACGGTTGTCGGAACGCCGGCTGCATCCAGAACTGCGGCGAACGCCCAGATTTGTTTGTCGTCCGTGCCGGCAAACGGACCGTCCGGCGTCGAGTTGTACGGAATCAAATTGACATGGTAGAGATGGCCGCGCAGCAAGGAGGCTAAGTCGCGTGCGCACTCTTCGGTGTCGTTGACGCCGGCGAGCATGACGTACTCGAAGAAAACCTTGCGGTTGGTCTTTGCGACGTAGCGTTCGCACGCAGCCATGAGTTCTTCCGTGTTGAACTTGCGGTTCACCGGCATGATTTCGCTGCGCACGCGATTGCTCGGTGCATGCAGCGAAATCGCGAGATTGACTTGCAAGCCTTCATCGGCAAACCGGTCGATGCGATCGACGAGTCCCACGGTAGATATGGTGATGTGACGATGGCCGAGACCCAGTCCGTGCGGATCGTTCAGCAGTGCAACGGCGCCCATCACCGAGTCGTAATTATGAAACGGTTCGCCCATGCCCATGAACACGACGTTTGAGATCTTCTTACCCCGAGTGGCCAATTCGCGTGCGAAGTAGAGCGCTTGATCGAAGATTTCGGTGGAATCGAGATTGCGCGTGAAGCCGGCTTGCCCCGTGGAGCAAAACGCGCATGCGAACGCGCAGCCCGCTTGCGAAGAAATGCAAACCGTGGTGCGATCCCCATAGTGCTCCATCAGCACGGCTTCGACTTCTTTGCCGTCGCGAAGTTTGAAGAGGCCCTTCGTCGTTTGACCGTCGCCGGAGCGCTGCACCACGATGGGCTCGACCGACGTGAATTGTAATCCGCGTCCCGCGAGTGCCGAACGGAGCTCTTTCGGCAACGTCGTCACGTCATTGATGTCGCGCACCAGTTCTTTGGCGGCGGCGCGATAAATTTGCTTCAAACGGAAGGGCTTAAGATCGAACGCCTGCGCAAAATCATCCGCGTCGGAAAAGCCGACGCGGCGGGAGACGTCGTTAAACCAAATTGCTCGGGGGTCTCGGGTCACAGCACCGCCCACTATAGCACCCAGGCCGGTGCGCCGCCACCGCTGGAGTGTCAGTCCCCAAAAAGCGTCGCTTGCTCGAGGGGCGATTCGCCTGTCGTTTCGGCCGCCTCAGCCAACTTATCGCGCAGCGCCTTGAGGTCCGACCAGACCAGACGCTTGACCGCCGTTAGCTCGCCGCCCGTCTGCCGCAACAAATAAGCGGGATGGAACGTCACCATCAGCGGGATCCGTTGCGGCCCTTCGTACCACTGACCACGGCCTTTGGAAATTTGGAAATCGCGACCCAGAAATGACTTGGCCGCGGGCGCGCCCAAGGCGAGGATTGCCGTCGGACGGATGATGTCGATTTGCTCATCGAGATACGGACGGCAATTCGTCATTTCAACCGGATCCGGAGCCCGGTTCTTCGGCCCGCGCGGGCCGGGGAGCGTAGGCCTGCACTTCACGGTGTTGCAGATAAAGACGTCTTCGCGTGCCAGATCGATCGCGCCAAGCATTTTATCTAAGAGCTGCCCTGCTCGCCCGACGAAGGGCCGTCCGAGCAAATCTTCCGTTTCGCCGGGTCCTTCACCGACGATCATCAACGCCGCGCACGGATTGCCTTCGCCGTAAACACTGTTGCGGCGCTCCGACCCGATCGCGCACTTCCGGCAGGCGGAAACAGCTTGCGCCGCATTGGCTAATAGACGCTCGCGACGTGCGCGTTCCTCGAGTCTCGTCACGCGTGCTCCTCGGGCGTAACGAGTACGGCTTCCCCGAATGCGACGACCTTGCAAGATCCGTCCGCACCCTCCGAAACGTGAAAGCTCAAGCCCACAACGGCGTTTGCACCGTAGGTGTTCGCGCGTTCGTTTAGGCCTTCTAACGCCTCGGCGCGTAGATGTTCCGCGTCGCTCAGGAACTCGTTTGGTGAGACGCCGATCAGCATCCCCAAGCTTCGAAACGTCGAGCGAAATCGATTGCGCGGGCGGGAGGCAATCCCGGAGACGTAACCAAAACGGCGCACCACCCGGTACCCGGTCAACTCTTCGAAGGTAACGATGTCCTCACGCGCGACCATTCACGACTCTTCTTCACCGTCCGTGCTGCTGATCCGCCTCGACGCAATCGGGGATGCGCTGGCGCTCACGCCGCTGCTTGCAGCCTTTCGTGACGAGAAGATTCCGGTCGATCTCGTTTTGCGCAGGGCGAACCGCGACGCGCTCTCCGACTTGGCGGCGCGTGACCGCTTTGTTGCGCCATTCGCTTTACGCTCGAATACGAAGCAAAATCGCAAAGCGATCGTAGCCTTCGCCGATGAACTCCGGCCCCGCGGATACACCCACACGCTCATCGCGACCGAGGATCCCGGCGGCTACTTATTGGCACGGGAACTTCGAACGCCGCATCGCGCCGGCTTTACCAATGGCTGGGGCAAGCCGCTCAAAACGTTGTGGCTGCGAACGATGCTGACCACAACGCTGTACCGTTCAGCCGGTCTGGACGAAAGCGCTCCCCATGAATGCGAAGTGCTCTTTTCGCTTGGCAAAACGCTCGTTCGCGAAACCGACCCGACTCACGACCTCGCGCGGTTGCGTCCGCTTGTCCTCGACGGCCCGGCGGAACCCTCGGATTCGATCGCCGTGCAGATTACCGACAAGTGGGAGCGTTTGGGCATTGCGCTACCGGAAGTCGTCGCGATGCTGAACCTTCTCGCACAAACCTATCGGGTTCACGCCATTGCGTCGACACGCGAATCGCAATACGCCGAGCGCATCGAAGATGCATCCGGGCTGCCGGTCACGCGCTTCACCGACCTTCCCGCGTGGAAGGCCGCGATTGCCGGGGCGCGCGGAATCGTTGCTCCAGATTCGGGCGCCATCCACGTAGCAGGAATGGTCGGAACGCCGGCCGTTGCGATCTTTCCGCCCGTTTCGTACTTCGAATTACAGGCGGCGCGCTGGGCACCGTGGGCGGCGCCTTACCGCATTATAAAAGCCGACGATCAGTGGCCGGCGCGTGCCGTTACAGCGCTTGACGGATTAACGGCTGCCGCGCAACGCATCCGATAGAGCACGATCGCGCCGGAAAACTGGACCGGCACAAAGCACGGGGGTCCAATGGCCGGCCCGTATTCTTGCAGCCGCGGTGATTCGGGAAAATCGCGATCGATCAACGCGAAAGGTTGCGAAAGCGGAAACGAGGGATTTTCCGGCAGCACGGTTGCGTTTGGATTATCGAGCGCTAAATGCGTGTACGCTTCTTCTTGCGTCGCGACGGGCATATCGTGCGGCAACGCGCGAAGCACGCTGTCCAACGCTGCATCACGTGCCTGCGTGCGGCGCAAATTCAATCCGGGGTGCAGGGGATTTGCCACAATCAGCTCGAGCGCGCACAATGCAGCGCACCATATCAATGCACGCCCGGCTTTCTGCTCCGGCAACTTGCGCACGGCAAAGGCAAATGCGGCAAGCACCCAGCCGATCCAGGCACCCGCGTAATGCGATCCCATCGTGAACGTCGTCGGCATGCGCGAAGCGAGCACTTCCGCGAGCGGCAGAATCGCAAGCCAAATCAATCGGGAACGGAACGGCAAAAACAGCAACGGTAAAAACGCCAGCACGATAAAGCCTAGGCGTTGGACGATGCCGCTAAAGAAGAGTTGATGAACGTCCTGAGCGGTCCATGCGTAGAAACGTTCGGGGGCCCAGTGTAAATTTGCGGCGGCCGCCGGCTGAATGTGGCGGAAGTACTCGACCACCACGATCGCGGCGGCAGCGCCGATGAAGAGCGCGGCCCGGCCGAACGACGTCCCGCGAAACCGCAGATACGTGAGTGCGCCGGCGGCGATGAGGAAATACGCTTGATCTTCCTTCACGGCAAGAGCGAACGCGGCAAAAACGTACGCTGCTATAAGATATCCGCCGTCGAAGGCCCAAACGAGCCACGCAATTGCGGCCGGTGCAAAGTCGTTTTCGTGAAAATCGTTGAACGTCAGGCCCGCGAGCGCTGGATAAAGAAAGGCGACGAGTAATGCCAGGCGCGCCGTGTTGCCTCCGGCGTGGCGCGCGACGAGGCCATAAATCGGCGGCAGTACGAGCGCGCACGCAAGCGACTGAAGCGTGATGAGTGCGTACGGCGAATGCCACACCCACACGAAAGCTCCCGCCAGATAAAGAATGGGAGAAAAGTGAAACGCCCAGTGGCTGCCCTCGACGCTGTTGCAAAAACAGCCGAACGCGCTTGCCGTGGTCTGCGCGAAGATTCCGAAGTCGACGAAGTTTCGATGGACCGCGTACTTGTGAATGCCGAGCGCCGTAAAGACTGCCGTATAAAGGACGACGGCAGCCCACAGCAAACGATCGCGCACGGTGCCGTTATGCCTTCGCCAAATTGCGACGTTCCTGGAGATACGGCCACACGAAGGTGTCGATGTCCCCGTCCAAAACGCCTTGAGCGTTGCCGGTCTCGACGTTCGTACGATGATCCTTTACCAGCTGATAGGGCTGGAGCACGTACGAACGGATCTGCGAACCCCACTCGTTTGCCTGCCGTTCGCCGCGCAGTTCGCTGAGTTTCTTATCGCGTTCTTCCGCCGCACGGAGCACCAGTTTCGCGCGCAAGATATTCATCGCAACATCGCGGTTTTGCGCCTGCGAACGTTCCTGTTGCGAAGCAACGATCGTGTTCGTTGGAATATGAATGATTCGCACGGCCGACTCCGTCTTGTTGACGTATTGGCCGCCGGCGCCGCCCGCTTTAAACGTTTCGACGCGAAGATCTTCCGGTTTGATTTCCACCTCAAGGTTTTCGCCGGCCTCAATTTCCGGAATGATGTCGACGGCAGCAAAAGACGTATGGCGCCGGTGCGCCGCGTCGAACGGCGAAAGGCGCACGAGACGGTGCACGCCTCGCTCGCTCTCGAGCATGCCGTAAGCGTTGCGTCCCCGCACGAAAAACGTGACGGATTTTAAGCCGGCTTCTTCCGCGGGCGATTCGTCGACGATTTGCGTGGCGAAGCCCTTCGTATCGGCCCAGCGCAGATACATACGCAGCAACATTTGCGTCCAATCCGCTGCGTCAACGCCGCCGGCACCGGCGAAGATGCTGACGATGGCGCCGTGGGAATCGAATTCACCATCGAAGTTGGCGGCCATCTCCAGTTCATCGAGCGCCGCGTTGGCCTGATCGATCGCCGTGTCGACTTCGTTATCGACCGAACTATCGCCGGCGAAGAGGTGCAGCAACTCCCGCGCGTCGCTCAGCGCCCGCTCGACGCCCTCCATTCGGCCCGCCTCGTCGCGCAAGTCGGCAAGTTCTTTCATCGTCCGTTGCGCGCTTTCAGGATCGTTCCAAAACGCATCGGCACGCGAGCGCTCGTCGAGCTCGGCGATGCGCCGTTTAGTCCCTACGTAGTCAAAGACGCTCCTTCAGCGTCACGAGGCGATCGCTTAGGCGGGCAATGGTCGTGAGTTGGCTGTCGCTCATAGCGCTCTGCCGATTCTCGCCGTTCTCCACGGTCTCCCTTGTTGTGCCGCGCCTTTGCGTGATAGGAGCGGCATCAACGAGGAGGTTTATCGATGTTCGTCCAGCCCCCGGCGACCGATGCGCTGCAAGCGCAAACGCTCGATTTCCCCAACGACGCATCGCAAAATGCCGGTTATGTCGCGTCGCCCGCGTTCGCGCCGAACGACTCGATCCGGCGGTTCATGCCGCCCGGATTCGACTTGGGGTACGGAACAAGCGGCACGACAAGCGGCGGTTCATTTTTAAGCGGCTTGCTCTCGCAGCTCTCGTCGTTGCTTCAGCAACTTGGGCAAATGCTTCAGGGCCGCGGAACTCAGAACAACGGCGAGCAGTATTTTCAAAACGCAACCGGCTCGTCTACCGGCGATCCGCACCTCGCTTTCAACGGCGGCAAATGGGATAGCATGGCCGCGCAGCCTGATCTGCTTCACTCCGATTCCTTTTCCGGCGGTTACCAAGTTTCGACCCAAGTCACGGCGCCGTCGGCGAACGGTGTAACGTACAACAGCTCCGCGACCGTCACGACGAACTACGGCTTAACCTCGGTTTCTCTGGACAAAGCGGGAAACGCCTCGATCCTGCAAGATGGCGCGCAAGTGCCGATCGCCGTCGGACAAACGATCGATTTCGGGAACGGGCAAACCGTCTCACGCACGCAGAACGGGTTGCAGATCACAGCAAACAACGGCGCCGGCGGCCAAATTACAACGAATCTCACGGCGAACGGCCAAGGCGTCGACGTGCAAAACAATGCGGCGAACGTGGATCTAGGCGGAGCACTCGTTGCCGGAAATTCTCAGCCTCCGATTCACCTTCCGCGTCCCATCGTGCGTCCTTACGCAACTGCGGTCGACGCGCTATAGGTATTTTGGCACAAGGGCCGTTTTTGCTCCGAACGAAGTTTAGCAAGACGGACACGTTTCGACGTGCCCGTCTGCCGTTTTGCTCGGGGTGCTCGATGAAACGTTTTCTTGTCGTTCCACTGGTTCTTTCATTCGCGCTTTCGTTCGGGAACGCGATTGGCGCCGATGACTATGCGCCGGTTTCCATAGCGCCGCCGGAATTGCTCGAAAAAGCGGCTGCTGCGCGCGGATCGATGGAAGGCCATGCCTACCGCGAAGCCCAGGAAACTGTCAACGGCGAGCGCACCATCCACACGGATTTTGTGACCGACGGCAACGACTACGTTGAAACGGACGCCGATGGACCGTTTACGCGATCGTTCGGCTCATGGCACGGCACCGACTGGGAACGCAATCCAAACGGCGTCGTAGTACACACCACGGATTTCGCCTTAACGGCCGACCCGTTTCGCCAAGCGCTAAGCGCCCCCAACGCGCCCTCTTCAAAAATGCACGTTCTCGGGATCACCAAAGACGAAAAGCCGTCGATCGTGCTGGAACTGCAACCGCGCGACGCGCTTCGCCAACGCCGCTATTACGATGCCAGGACGTATTTGCTGAACCGCATCGAGACGACGGAATACGACGGGCACGTTCACGTCCGGACGTACGAAGAGTACGCGCCGTTTCACGGCATGCAAATTGCGCGGCTGAGCCGCTACTCCGACGGGCGATCCGTCAACGACTCGACATCCCGCGTAACCTCACTGGAAGATGTGAAAAATCTCCCGTCTTCGACTTTCGCGATTCCGCCATCCGCGCGGCCCTTCCAATTCGCCACCAATGCACCGGTCGAGATTCCCTCAACATTCACCGAAGACGGCATCATCGTGCGTATCAATGTCGGCGGACGCGGTCTGGATTTCGTTTTAGATTCCGGAGCGTCGGGCGTAAATATCGATCGCGGCACCGCGCAAAGTCTGGGATTGAGCATGCACGGACGGAATATGAGCACTATCGGCGGCGACCTTGAGTATTCGCGCACGGTTCTTCCCGACGTTTCGGTGGGCGCGCTGCACGCGCATAATCTAGCCGTTGAAGTCGTCCCGTACACCGAGCCGGTGGGGGACATGAAAGTCGTCGGTCTGATCGGCGGCGACTTCTTCGCAAGCGGCGCCGTGACGGTCGACTTCCGGAACCGGCGGGTAACGATCGCGCCGCAGCTTGCGAGCACTCCGGACGGGTACGCGAAGCTTCCCATTTCAACCGACGATTACGTGCCGATGCTCGACGCCACGTTCAACGGAAAGAAAGGAACGTTCATCGCGGATCTGGGCGCGTTCGCGACGATGCTTTATCCGCATTATTTCTCGCAGTTCGCCGCACCGAAGGAAGGCGAGGATTACGACGGCGCGCAGTTCATCGGGGGCCCGACGAAGACGCAATCGTATCGCTTTTCGCATGTCGAGCTCGGCGACTACATCTTGGAAGACGTGCTCGTGCGCGTCCCGTTGAACCGCAAGGTTGATGACGACTACGACGGCCTCGTAGGACGCGATATTCTCAAGTATTTTACGGTGATCTTCGACTACCCGAACCGGGCGTGCTACCTGAAGCCTTTCTCGACGCAGTAGCGAAGGCCAGGCCGATGGCAAGCACGATTCGCCGGGCCACGACAAACGATCTCGACGCCGTAATCCCGTTATTCGATGCGTACCGGCAGTTCTTTACGGGCAAACCAATGGACGGCACGCGCCCGTTCCTAGCGGAGCGGTTGGAACTTCAAGATTCCGTGGTATTGTTCGCAACGGAAGGCAAAGACGCGGCCGGTTTTCTGCAACTTTACCCGCTCTTCTCATCCTGGTATGCAACGCGCATTTGGTTCCTGAGCGATCTCTACGTCGCAGAACCGTATCGTAAAGCGGGCGTGGGACGGTGCCTCGTTGCGGAAGCGCAAAAGTTTGCACGGGAACACGGTTCGCGTTCGATCATGGTGGAGATTCCGCACCGCGAACCGCACCTCATGACCTTTTACGAGTCACTCGGCTTCGCACGCGACCGCGACTTCGATTTGTACCGGTACTATCTGGCGGACTAGCTTTTGCAGCGCCCGTGCGCATGGCCGGGTATTCCCGGCATGCGCCGGTCCTTCGAGAAGGTTCAGGATGACGTCGTCAGCTACGCAGCGCCTGCGCCGTGGCATTTTTTGAATTTTTTGCCGCTGCCGCACGGACACAGATCGTTTCGGCCGACCTTCGGTTCATTGCGCTGTGCGGGTTTAGCGGGTTCGCCGTCGCCCAAATTCGTGTGCATCTGTTGCGGATTGCGGTTCGCGCCGGGCATTGGGCCAAGCAGCTGTTCGGCTTCGGCATCTGAAAGACGGCTGTGCGGCGGCGCGGCCGAAGCCTGCGGCACCATTGCACCAGCGGGGATCGGTTCGAACTGCGGCATCTGCTGCTGTTGCTGTTGCTGTTGGAATTCTTCCGGCGGCGGACCGTGCTCGATCTGCACGCGGAAGATGCCCTTCACGGCTTCGTCGGCGATGTTGGCTTTCAGGGATTCGAAAATTTCGTACGCTTCTTTTTCGTACTCGACGCGGGGGTCTTTTTGGCCGTACCCGCGCAAGCCGATGCCCGTCTTCAAGTGATCCATCACGTAGAGATGATCCACCCACTGGCGATCGATGATGGGCAGCATCAAGTAGCGCTGTTCCACGACGCGCATGATCTCCGCGCCAATCTCTTGTTCTTTCGCCTCGTACGCTTGCATCGCGCGGTCTTTGAGCGTCCGGCGAATCTCTTCGCGATCCTTACCGCGCAGCTCGTCGACGGTCGTCGTGGCCTTGATGGGGAACACGAGTTCGAGCTGGTCGAGCATTTCCTGGAAATCCCACTCGCTCGGATGCGCGTTCTCCGGAGCGTTCTCGTCGACGGCTTCGTCGACTTTAGCTTCCAGCGACTGCGTAATGAACGCGCGCGAATCGAACGTGCCTTCCAAGATGGCGCGCCGATCGGCATAAATGATCTCGCGCTGCTTGTTCATGACGTCGTCGTACTCGAGAACGTGTTTGCGAATCTCGTAGTTGTGGTTTTCGACCTTGCTTTGCGCGCGTTGAATCGAACCCGTAACGAGCCCAGACTCAATCGGCTGCTCGTCGGTGAAACCGACCCGCTCCATGATCGCGTTCATCCGCTCGCCGCCGAAGAGACGCATCACTTCGTCTTCGAGCGAAATGTAGAAGCGCGTGGAACCCGGATCGCCTTGACGTCCGGACCGGCCGCGAAGCTGGTTGTCGATCCGGCGCGACTCGTGCCGCTCGGTGCCGATGATGTGCAAGCCGCCCTTATCGGCGACGCCTTCACCAAGCTTGATGTCGGTACCACGGCCGGCCATGTTCGTGGCGATCGTCACTTGGGCGGGCTGTCCCGCGTCTTTGACGATTTCCGCTTCCTGCTCGTGGTACTTCGCGTTAAGCACGTTGCACTCGACGCCTTTGCGCCGCAGCATCGTCGCGAGCAGCTCGCTCTTTTCGATCGAACGCGTACCGACGAGCACCGGGCGTCCCTTGGAATGCTCGGCAATGATCTCGTTGACTACGGCGTCGAACTTTGCTTTTTCGCTCTTGAAGACGATGTCCGAGTTGTCTTTCCGAGCCATCGGGCGATTCGTCGGGATGACAACCACGTCGAGACCATAGATGTCGCGAAACTCACGCTCTTCCGTCTTCGCCGTACCGGTCATGCCGGCGAGGTGATCGTAAAGGCGGAACAGGTTTTGGAACGTGATCGTGGCGAGTGTTTGATCCTCACCGCGAACGTTGATGCCTTCTTTCGCTTCGATCGCCTGATGGATGCCGTCGGAGTACCGGCGACCCTGCATCAAACGGCCGGTGAACTCGTCGACGATGACAACTTCACCGTCTTTGACGATGTACTGCTGATCGCGATGGAAGAGATTCCACGCTTTGAGCGCCGCGTTCAACTGGTGCGCCAGTTCGATATTGCGCTGATCGTACAGGTTCGCCACGCCGAGCATCTTCTCGACTTTGGCAACGCCGGCTTCCGTAATGGGAACCGCGTGCGCCTTCTGGTCGACCGTATAATCGTCGTCCTTTTTCAGGCGCGGAATGATCTGCGCGAAATTGTTGTAAAGTTCCGTCGACTCTTGCGATGGACCGCTTATGATAAGCGGCGTGCGGGCTTCGTCGACGAGAATCGAATCGACTTCGTCGACGAGCGCGAAATAGAGTTCGCGCTGCACGAGATCTTCGACTTGCCACGCCATGTTGTCGCGCAGGTAGTCGAAACCCACTTCGTTATTGGTTACGTAAGTGACGTCGCACTGATACTGCGCCCGGCGCTCAGCCGAGTCGAGCCCGTGCTGAATAACGCCGACGGTCAGGCCGAGGAACTCATAAACCGGGCCCATCCATTCGGCATCGCGGCGTGCCAGGTAATCGTTGACCGTAACTAGGTGAACGCCACGGCCTTCCAAGGCGCGTGCGTAAACGGGAAGGGTCGCAACGAGGGTCTTTCCTTCGCCGGTGCGCATCTCGGCGATGCGTCCTTCGTACAGCACCTGGCCGCCCATGATCTGCACGTCGAAATGGCGCATGCCCAGGACGCGTTTGCCGGCTTCACGCACGACGGCGAAAACTTCGGGCAGCAGGTCATCGAGCGATTCGCCCGCAGCGAGGCGGTCGCGGAATTCGGGCGTCTTGGCGCGCAGTTGGTCGTCCGAAAGCGCAGCCATCTTCGGTTCGAGCGCGTTGACGCGATCGGCCGTGCGCCTGAGGCGAGAAACCTCGCGCTCGTTGCCGTCAAAGATCGCTTTTAGGAATGCCATACGGGTTGGTAATTTTCTCCGGCTTGAATAGTTTCGGCCCGACTCCCGGCTTCAGCCTTGACGGGCAAAATCCGCTAGGGGCAAGCTAACAACGAAGGTGCTTCCTTCATTTTCCTTTGAACGTACCGAGACCGATCCGCGATGCACGTCGACGATCTTTCGTGCCACGTAGAGACCGATACCGGAGCCGCTGATGCCCTTATCACGAGCATTGCTGGCCCGCCCGAAGCGTGTAAACAGCGACGCTAGTTCACCCTCCGGAATGCCGATCCCGCGGTCGCTCACCTCGATGTACCCGCGTTGATCTTCCGCGCGAACCCGCACCTGCACCGATCCGCTCGAGTACTTCAGCGCGTTCGAAACGAGGTTGTCGATCACGTGGCGGAAGCGGTGCGGATCGAGTTCCGTGGGCAGCGGTTCGGGCGGAACTTCCACTTCGAGCCGCGGGTTGTTCGGCGCGGTCGTTTCTACGCAATCCGCGACGAAGGCCCCGAGATCGACGATCGTTCGCGCAAGCGAGAAGCCTTCGGCCTGCGTCTGCGCCAAGACCAGCGCATCCTCAGACAACCGAACGAGGCGTCTTGTTTGCGCGTAGACCGTTTCTATTTCTTCACGGAACTGATCGCCTAGCTCGAGCAGCAGCTCGCAGTAGCCCAAGATGACGGTAAGCGGGCCCTTGAAATCGTGGGCGAGCATGGCAAGCAAATCGTCTTTGAATTCGCTCGACTCTTGCAGCGCGCGATTCGCATGTCCCATCGCTTCGTACAGCTCGAGATTGCGTAAGGCGAGGGCCAACAACGCGGCCAGCTCTTGCAGCAGTCGCATATCGTCGCGACCGAAGCGCGTGTGTTCGTCGCGGCCGACGATGAGAAACGCATCGATGTTCTCGCTGCTGGAACTGCCGGCTTGCGTGAGCGGAATGACGACGTACCCGGGGCCGTCGATCAAGCGCTGCACGCGCCGCTCCTCGGCACCGAAGCTCGGAAGCCGTTCGGCGCGGTGGACCAAGTCGAAGCCGCTGCGTTCGACCAATTCGTCGGCGATGATCGCCGTACGCTCCGACGACGTTGTAACGGTCGCCGCTCCAGCGCAGCACGCACGCTCGATTAGCGTGAACGAGCGAAGCAGCGAGACGCGACATAACGTCGGCAAGCGACGAAAGCGCCGTTAAACTAAGGATCGTGCGCGCTGCTTCCGCGAGCGTTTCACGCTCCTGTCCGCGGCGCAATTCGCGTTCGTATGCGTGCGCGTTGGCAAGCGCGATTTCGAGATGCGAGCCGAGCGTGCGGAAAAACGTCGAGCGTTCTTCTGCCGGCCATTCGAACGTCGTGTCGGCGGCGCGCACGACGAAACAGCCCCAGAGCGTACCTTCGATGCGCAACGGCACGATAACGCCGCCGCGTCCGTCGAAAAGCGCATCGCGCGCGACTCGCGGCAGCAGCGCCGCGTCGGACGGTTCGTCAACCGCGAGAAACGGTTCGAGCACCGAACGTTCGACGGAAAGCGACGGTTCAAAGCCGCGCGGCTCGCGAATGCGCACGGCACGGCGCACGAGCGCATCGCCTTCGAGGGCGTAGGCAGCGCAATCGACGGGCAATTCGTGCGAAACGGTAACGACGAAGACCAGCAGCACTTCGTCGACGTACTGCGTGTCGCGCAGAATGCGCACCACTCGCTCGAGCGACTCGGCCTGCGAGCGGCGCGCGCGTTCGCGTTCGTACAGGCGCGCGTTCGAGAGCGCGAGACCAACGTGAAATGCCAGCGATCGTAGCGCGGCGATATCGGCATCTTCGAAGCCGTTCTCGCGATCGAACGAAAGAACGAGCGCATCTTCCACGCGGCCGTCGACGACAAATGGAATCGCCATCGCGCTGCTTGGCCGTTTCACCGTAAACGTGGCCGCCGTTGAACGAATCGCGGCGCACCGTGAGGCCGCCGAAGACCTTGCGAAGATCCGCGTCGAGCGCGACCGTTCGCTGCACGGCGAACGCCGAATCTTTAGAGGCGGCGGCGGCGATCGTCGCATTTTCGCCGTCGGCCACGCGTTCGTACACGAAGCAGCGATCGGCGGAAAATGCCGCGCGAACGCCTTCGACGATTCCGAAAGCACGTCGCGACGGTCTAGCGACTTATGCAGCCGCTCGTTCACCATCGCAAGCAATTGACTATCGCGCGTTTGCCGGCGCGCTGCCGCAAGCGCGCGCTCTGCATCCAGCACGCGCGTCGCTACGTCGCAGAATGCGGCGAGTTCTGCTCTTGTCCCGGTGTCCGGTTCTCCGTCGATGTGCACGCGACGACGCCAAGGGTTCTCGATCGCGCGATTAGCGGAACGAAGAGTAAATCGTGTTCGCCGATCGTCGCACTTACGCCGACAAACGCGCGCTGCTGGCCGCGCGGAACGAACGAGACGCCGCCCGCCCCGAAACGCGCAAGCGCGTGGAGAAACAAGCGGCGCAATTCAGCGGACCCGTCACGAAGCGCAAAGCCCGCCGCATCCAGCGGGCTTGACAGCCGTAACGACATTTCGTCATTGAATATGAGCGCCGTGGTCGTCGCGCCCGGCAGACTCGCGAGCGCTCCCGCCGCAATCACCGACGCCCTCTCTTCAGGAGTAGACGGCGTCGGCGAGTTGCGTTAAGGCGAAAAGGCGATCGACGTACGTGCGAACTTCGATCTCCGATTACGGCGCCAGGCCGATCCCGATGATGGCGCCCGGCGACGTGTACGTCGAGGACGGAGTAACGTTGCCCGACGCGGTGGACGGGAAGACGTAGATCACGCCCGCACCCGATGCCGTCGTATCGGCGACGTAGATGTTGCCCGACTTATCGACTTTGACGTCGGTCGGCGCATGGAACGACGAACTGACGATCGCGCGCGGAGCAACCGCACCGTTCGAGCCGGCTGGGAAGATGAGCACGGCCGGGCACGACGCCGCGGCGCCGCATGCGCTTCCGAGCTTGGCCGCAACGTCGCTAACGTAGATCGTGCTGTGCGAGTCGAGCGCGATGCCCGTCGGCTGACCAATGCCGCTCGCCGCCCCGGCGATCGTGCGCGCCGGCGCGATGTTGATTGGTGACGCGGTCGGAACCGGCGACGGCGTCGGGCTCGGCGTTGCGCCGGACGGCGTCGGCGTTGGCGAAGGCGTCGGCGTCGGGCTCGCCGTCGCGGTCGGAACCGGCGTCGGGCTCGCGGTCGGCAACGCAAAGACTTCAACGGACGCGCCCTGCAGGTTCGTCACGTAGATGTTGTTTGATTGGTCCTGGGCTACGCCGCTCGGTACGTCGAGTCCGGTATTAGGACCGGCGAGCGCTTGGAACTGCGCCGAGCAGTCCCGTGAAGAACACGCAACTGGCTCGTGAAGCCGCTTGCAGCGCCTGCGTTCACGGCCGCGATGACAAGCGCCGGCGCGGGCGATGCCGATGCCACAACTGCGGGTTGCATATACGAAACTCGATGCCGCGCGGCCGAACGTTGGAATTGAGCGTTACCGAGTTGTACGGCAAGACGTTGCCGGTCGCAAGCGCCTTGATCTCGACGATCGAAGAGCGCGCTCGCGCTGACGTTGTAGTTCGTCACGAAGAGATTGCTCAGATTATCGAAGGTAAGGTACTGCGGACCGGAAAGCGTGGTGGCAGAGCCACCGATCTGGTAGGCGGGCGCGCCTCCTTTGGTGGTCGGCGGATAGATGTTGATCGCGTTCTGCGTCGAGTTCGTTGCATACAGCGTTTGCGACGGGAAGTTCGGACCAATCGAAATCGTACTGTTGCTATCGTTCGAGCTGCATGCGGAAACCGCAACTGCGGCCGCAGTAACCAGAGCGAAGCCTAGGGTAAGCCTACGCAGCATTTCCTCTCCTAATCTGGGGAATCGGTCCCAGGTTCCCTTGCGAGAGCAAGTTTCCTGGAATTAAGGCGGCGGCACCGGCAGCCGCGGGATGGTGCGACCTGAGTAGCTCCATCACCACTAAGGCGGCGATCACAATGCACCAAGATAACGACGACCCACCGGACGACCATGCGCCGGTCGTAAGCCGGACGGCTGGACTCGGTGTCGATGATTTGACGGGGCATGCGGCTAGCGAGCTCCTAGATGGACCGGCGGGCGGGATGATTGATGGATGCGGCCGAGACCCGGCGCAGCAGTTCGCCCGCGGTCACGAATTGGTATCCCGCCTTTTTGAAACGGGAGACGACCTCCGGCAGCGCTTCGATAGTAGCCAGCTTTCCGCTGTGCATCAGCACGATATCCGGAGCCGTCGCGTGATCCAGCACGTCGGTCGCAATTTCGCGTTCGGTCAGCGTGCGCCAATCGCCCGAGTCGTACGTCCAGAGGACGACTTGGTATCCGAGCTGTTGAACGGCGCGCAGCGTTTCTTCCGTGTAGCGTCCGTGCGGCGGACGCATCAGGTCGCGCTGCCGGATTCGTCGTGCACCAGATTCCACAGAACGTCGCGGCCTTTGAGCACTTCTTCTCGCACCTGGGCCGCGTTCTCACTGATCGAGATTCGGATGCGAGTAGGTGTGATCGGCGATCTCGTTGCCGCCCGCTTCGATGCGGCGCGTGAGATCCGGCCACTGCTCGGCATCGCGGCCGATCAAGAAAAACGTTGCCGGCACGTGCAAATCGCGCAGTTCGTCGAGCAGCAGAGGCGTAAATATCGGATAAGGGCCGTCGTCGAACGTAAGCGCAATGAGTTTTGGACGATCGCTTCGGTCGTCGGAGCCGCGTGCGTGAAGCACGCGATACGTCCGCGCTTGAGATGTCGTTCGAAAACTCGTTATGAACGTTCATGGCGGGCGTAACGATCGCCGGTTTTAGATCGCTTTCGTGCTTAAAAATACGCCAGCCGCCGCCTGCGATAAGGAAGACGGCAACGACTGCGGCGACAACGGCTTGCATTCGGCGGTTCACCTAAGGTTGCGGACTCAAAGCCGGATTGGCGGCGACCGCCTCGGCTAGGTCTTTTCCGACGATCACCGTGACGTCGCTCGGGGTGGCAGTTGCGCCGGAGGCGTCGCTGCCGCTGCCGGTGATCGTCGCGTTTTGCAGCGTCGCCGGCAACGCGCGTGCGCACTTTGGCACCGGCAAACGTTACTTTAGAGTGTTCGTCGATCTCGGTCTTGTCGAGATCGTCGCTACGGTCGCGTTGCCGATGTCGCCGATCGTGAAGCCTGCTTTGCGCAGCTGCGTCGCAACCAAGCGCGCCGCACCGCTGACGCCGCTGCCGTTTTTCACGTCCACGCGCAACGTTGAGGGCATGATTGCCGCAAGCGCCATCGCGTCGGGCGAAGCGGCCGGGGTCGGCGGCGCGACCAGCATGTCTTTGCACCATCTTCGCCTTAGCGGCATCATCGGGAATGAGGTCGTCGCCGTCGGCAAGCATCACGTCGCCGGTGTACGGGATCTTTCCGAAGTGCAGATCCTTTTGCGGCATGCCGGAAAGTACGAACGCGAGCGACGAGCATTTCGTTATCGGTGAGATTCGTCTGCACGTCGCGGCGAACGACCGCGAGGATGTCGCCGGCGTGCAACAGCGTGTTCAGCTTGTCGCCGCGCAGCTTGTCCAGCGCCGCCGTGCATCACTTGATCCTGGCGCATGATGCGGCACGGATCGCTGCACCAATCGTGGCGGAAGCGGCCGTATCGCGACGGCCTGCTCGCCGCTGAGATGATGCAGGCCTTCCGTGAGATGGATGTGCAGATGGCCCCAAGAGTCGTCGTAGTCGATGCGGCCGCCGGTGCATCCGGTATGGTCTTGCAGACAGTCCGACGTCTTCACATACGACGTCGACGCCGCCGATCGCGTTGATCAAATCTTTTGTTGCATCGATGCGAAGGATGACGTACCGGTCGAATCCCGGAACGCCAAGGAAGTTCGCGATGACTTTTTGCGCGAGTTTCGGTCCGCCGTCCGACTGGGCCTCGTTGATTTTTGCTTTCGAGCCGTCGGGAAACGTGCAAGCATGTCGCGCGGTACGGAAACGACGTAAGCGCCGCGGTTCGCGAAGTCGAGATTGATCGCCTTGATGATGTCGCTGCGCGAATTGGTCGAAAACTCGATGTCGTTGGCGGTGTAGTCGTAATCGAGACCTTCAGCCAAAATCAAGAGATTGGGTTTGCCGAAAACTTGGTCCGGCGCAGGCACGAAGCTCTGCGAAATGAACTGCATGGGATTCTCGTGCTTGAAAATCGCGAAACCCGCGAAGACGCGATCCAATGCCGACGAGCACCAACCCGAGAATGAAAGCGATCCGGCGAAGCAGCAATGCCTTGCCGGCCGCGGACGGTTGGAGCAAACCGGTATCGTTACCGGGATCCAGATGCCTACCCAACGGCTAAAGACTCCTTGGCTGCGAGCGATCCGTAGAAGTCGAACGGACCGTACCCGTCGAGTGTGATATCGACGAACGACCCGATCTCGGCCTCGCCCGTGAAGTAAATACCGCCGTCCACGCCGGGCGCTTCACCGTCGGAACGGCCGAACCACGCCTCCGAAACGCCGAGCGCCGCGCGGAACGGGTCGCTCTTGCGAAGCCGGCGACGCTCTTCAACGAGCACCCGCACCGTGGTGCCGACGCGTTTCGCGCGCGCGCGTTCCGATGCGAGCCGTTGCGCTTCACGTAAACGAACGAGGCGTTTGCGGCGTTCGCGCGCCGGAACCTTATTCGGAAGCAGCGCTCCGGGCGTATCTTCTTCCGCGCTATATTCGAAGAAGCCGACGCGATCGAGCTCCGCCCGGCCGATCCACTCCTCGAGATATGACACGTGTTCCTCGGTTTCGCCTGGGAAACCGACGATGAACGTAGAGCGCATCGTAATGCCCGGCACGCGATCGCGGAAATCGTTGATGATTTCAAGGTAGCGCTCGCCGTTGCTCGGCCGCAGCATCGCGCGCAGCACCTCGGGATGCGCGTGCTGAAGCGGCATATCCATGTACTTGCAAACTTTCGGCAGCGACGCCATCGCGTCGATCAGCTCGCGGTCGACCGTTGCGGGATAAAGATAGAGCAGACGGATCCACTCCAACTCTTCGATGTCGTTTAACTGTGCCAGCAACGACGCGAGACCGCCGCGGCGCGCGCCGCGATCGCGGCCGTACATCGAAGTATCCTGCGCGATCAAGATGAGTTCTTTCGTGCCGCCCTGCGCGAGTGCGCGCGCTTCCTTGAGGATCGACTCCTCGCTGCGGCTGCGGAAATTGCCGCGGAGCTTCGGGATGATGCAGAACGTGCATGGATGATCGCAGCCTTCGGCCACTTTCAGATATGCGGTCGCACTGCGGCGTGGTGATCAGACGCGGAAGGAAGTCGTGTTCGGGCTCGGCTTCAAAATCGAGCCGCACCGGCTTTTTGCCGGCCTGCACGTCGTCGAGCAACTCTACGATGCCCGCATACGCGCCCGTTCCTACGACGCCGTCGATCTCGGGAATGAGCGATTGCAACTGCTCGCCGTACCGCTGCGCGAGGCATCCCGCAACGACGAGTTGCTGCCCTTTTTGTTTGCGCTGCGCATGCTCGAGGATAACTTCGGTCGACTCTGCTTTGGCCGGGTCGATGAACGCACAGGTGTTGATGACGACGGTTTCGGCTTCGGCCGCGTCGCCCACGAGCTCGTAGCCTGCGGCGCCGAGTTTCGCGATCATTACCTCGGTGTCGACAAGATTTTTTGCGCAGCCGAGGCTGACGAACGAAACGCTGGACATGTCTAATCTCTTACCGGTAGTTGATGAACTGCAGAGGCAGCTCGTAGTCCATGGCTTTGAGTTCGCTGATGACTTGCTGCAAGTCGTCGCGGTTTTTTCCGCTCACACGAATTTGCTCGTCCTGATATTGCGCGCTGACCTTGAGTTTGAGCGCTTTGATCTTCTCCATCAGCGCTTTGCTCTTGTCTTTGGGAATACCATTGCGAAGGGTAATGACGCGCCGGACGGTACCGCCGGCTGCCGGCTCGATCTCACCGAGGTCGAACGCCTTGATGTCGATTCCGCGTTTAGTCGCTTTGCTCTGGACGATGTCGATGACGTTGCGCATCTTCATCTCATCGTCAGAAACGATAGTGATCTTCTTATCGTCACCATCGATCGACGTCTTCGAGTTTTTGAAATCGAAGCGGTTTTCGATCTCTTTGCGCGCTTGATTCAGCGCGTTGTCCAGTTCTTGCTGGTCGATACGTGACACGACATCGAACGATGATTCGCTCGCCACGACGGCTCCTTATTACTTCGTGAATTCCTACAGCGCGAAGCTGCGCTCGACCACGTCGCCGGCAGAACCAAGGGTGCCGAGGTTCTTACCGTCGACACTCACTTGAACGCCGCCGGCATTTCCGATGCGTAGCACGGCCGATTTCCCGTGGAACAGCTTAACCGTTCCAGCCGGAAACGTACCCTCCATGCTAACACTGCCGTCAACGGTGACCCTGAGCCATGAGGGGCTCGAGATAATGAGCTGGATGCTGTGCGGACCGTCCCCGCCCCGGTTCGCGCCCGGAACGGCGTTCGGGAAGGCCGAGACCCCGGCAGACGCAGCGGCCGCAGGAGCGGCACTCACGACGGCCGAGGCTTCGGGCGAGGGAGAAGCTGCCGCGACGTCGGCCGGTACACCCGTCCGCTGATGCATGGTTAGGGCGCTGTAAAAGACGAAGGCGACGAGAAGAACCGCGATAGCGCCGGCAACCCAGATCAGCGGGGACAGGTTACGGGCCGCCCGCTCGGCGCCCAGATAATCGGTCGCAGTCGCACCTGCCGAAGAGCCCTTTGCTTGCGTGGAAGCCGGGGCGGGACTCAGTGCATTGAACTGGCCGACCACCTCCTCGGGCTCTAGGCCGAGGAAGCGCGCGTACGTACGCAAGAACCCTCGAACGTAAACCGGAGCGCCGATGGCGTTCCAGTTCTCGTCTTCGATGGCGCTAAGGTACACCGAGCGAATGCGAATCTGCTCGGCAACATCGGAGAGAGAGAGGCCTCGGGCCTCTCTTGCGGCACGAAACCGCTCGCCCAGCGCTGGCATTGGGGCTTTGAGTTAGGCCCTTTCTCCTGTTATCCTGTGGGTCGGAATTATGGACAAGCCAAGAGTAATTGCCGCGATGAGCGGAGGTGTCGACTCGGCCGTAGCGGCCGGCCTGCTGGTCGAGGCAGGCTATGACGTCGTCGGCGTCACGATGAAAATGTACACCCCAACCCGTCCGGCGCACGCGAAGAGCTGTTGCGGCCTCGACGACTTCGACGACGCGCGGCGCAGCGCAGCCATTCTCGGCATCCCGCATTACGTACTCGATTTCGAGGAAACGTTCCGCAAGAACGTCATCGACCGGTTCGCCGACGATTACGCGAGCGGACGTACGCCCAACCCGTGCGTTGCGTGCAACAACTTCGTCAAGCTTGGCACGCTCCTTAAATACGCAGATCGTCTGGGCGCGCACTTCATTGCGACGGGACATTACGCACGGATCGATCACCGCGAAGACGGCGCACATCTTTTCCGTACGCCGAGCGCAAAAGACCAAGCATACGCGCTCGCACAACTTACGCCTGAGCAACTCGATCGATTGCTGCTTCCCATCGGCGCGTTCGATAAAGCGACAACGCGCGAACACGCGAAGCGCATGCGTTTGCCCGTCCATCAAAAAACCGAGTCGCAAGATATTTGCTTCGTCGAAGGCGGCGACTACCGCGACGTGCTCGCACGCGTTCGTCCCGGACTCAATCGCGCGGGCGAAGTCATTGAATCGACCGGCGCACTTGTCGGCACGCACGGCGGGATCTCGAATTATACCGTCGGGCAGCGTGCAAAACTTCCCGCGAGCAACGATGGGCCGCGTTACGTGACTCGTTTAGACGCGGCGACAAACACGGTGGTGATTGGGCGCGAAGAAGAATTGCTTTCGACATCATTGGTTGCCGATGAAGTAAATCTCATTCGTCCCGAACGATTCGCGAAGAGCCAACCGGTGCTTGCGATGGTGCGCTATCGCGCAACGCCTGCGCCGGCAATTGCGCACGTCGAAGCAGAGGAATTACATCTGCGTTTCGATGAACCGCTGCGCGCGGTAACGCCGGGACAACTGGTGGCGTTGCTCGATTCGGCAGGCGAGGAAGTATTGGGCGCGGCGACAATTCGTTCGGCAGCGTAGATGCCAACCGGGCCCAATACCGCTTTGTCCGAATCCTTGCATTAAAAAGGTCGACAAGCCCGCACTGGGCCTGACATACTGGGCGAAGTGTCTGTAACCATGGAAGCGGCACGCCTCGCCGCCCTCCGATCGCTCAACGTTAAGGCCACGCGCCAATCGCTCTTCCAAGCAATTGCTTCCTGCACCGCCTATGCGTGCGAAGCCCCGGTCGCGGCGATTTGCTTTGCCGGAAAAACAAGCTTGCACATTCAAGCTTCGGTCGGCTTGCCAAGCGGTACGCTCGAAGTGCCGCGCGCGCACGCGTTATGCGATACGGCAATCGATACCGGAAACCTGATCGTCGAGGAAGCGATCGATCGCAATCCGGCCTATTGCGAGCACCCCGCGATGCGCGCGCTCGGCATCCGCAGCGGCGCGTCGATTCCCATCGTCCTTTCCAGCGGAATCGCGATCGGAACGCTGTTTGCGCTCGATCAACGCTCGCGCCGCTTTACCGAAACGCACCGTAAGGCGCTCTCGGGGCTACGCGACGAGATCGTTCGGCTGCTGGAAGACCGCGTGACGAACGATCTTCGTCCGGAATACGTGGAAGTTCTCGAGAGCGCAACCTCTTTCACAACGAACGGCATCGGCGTTTACGTCATGCGTGCGGGCCGGGAGTTCCCCGACGTAGAGTACGTCAACCGCGCGATTTACGATCGTGCCGGTGTGCCGGCCGACGAGTACAAGGCGGACAGCCGCAAGTTCTTTTCAATTGCCAATAACCGGCAATTGCTGGATCGAAGCATCGAACATGCGCGCGCTGCCGATGAGAGTTCATTCGATTGCCAGGTGCAATCGGCGCACGGCCGCGATTACTGGGTGGAAGCCCAAGTGCACGTGCTTGAGCCAAACGCCGCAGGCGAGTTGCGCTACATGGTCATCACGCGTGATATTAGCGAGCGCAAGAGCGACGAGTCGTTTCGGCAACTGCTGACCGCGACCGTCGAAAAAGAACCCGATGCGGTATTCATCATCCGCATGAACGGCGAAGCGCCGCTTTGGCCGGAAATCGTTTACGCGAACGACGGCTACTACAAATTGACCGGCTATTCGCGCAACGACGTCGAGAACGGGCCTTATCCCGTGCTGCTCGGCGCCGAGAGCGATCTCGCGGTGATCGACCGCTGCGTTCAACGCGTTCTCGCAGGCCAAGCCGTGCGTGATGAGGTGCGCCTGTATCGCAAAGACGGAACGGCGTTCTGGGCAGAAGTGCATGCCCATCCGCTGGATTCGCCGGCCGAGCATTGCGTGCTAATCCTGCGTGACGTCACGGCGTCGCACGACCAGCGCGAACAATTCCGCCTGATTTCCGCGGCATTGGAACAAGCTGCCGACTTCATCGTCATCACCGACACGACGTCGCCGGCGCTCGGTGGCCCGCATATCGTGTTCGTCAACAAATCGGTTTTGGAAGCGACCGGCTTCGATGAATCTGAAGTAATCGGCCGCTCTTGGACCGAGCTGCTTTCACCTAAGAACGATCCCAGAGTTTGGCCCGACATGGCGGGCCGGGTAGAGCGCAGTGAACCGAACTATAAAGAGTTCATGATCCAGCGCGCCGATGGAACCGATTTTTGGGTGGAGTTCGTTGGACGCCCATTTCACGGCGGTCACAACGACAAGCGCTATCGCATTGCAATCGGGCGCGACATTACCTTGCGCAAACGCGCCGCCGATCAGATTTCGCTCCTGTTCGCAGCGATTGAAGAGTCGCGTGACCCGACGGTCATCTACGAACGCAACCCGACGGGCGACCTCGTTCCCGTTTACGAAAATGCGCGAGCGCAACGGCTCGGGCGCCACCGGTTGCTACACCTCCTTCAGAATTCCGAGCGCGGAGCGGCGCTCGCGAAGTTCTTGCTCTCCGGCGAGGAAGCTCGTCAAATTTTCGCAGACTTGCGCCCCGACGGTACGCCGGCCGTCGTGGAGTTCTCCGCCCGCGCGCTGCAAGGTCGCGATCGCATCGAAGCCGCAATTACCGTAGAACGCACGCTTGCCCAGGGCGATCCGAAATCTTCGAGCGGTTACCGTTCACGCTTGCTGAACGTTTCTACTATGCTTCCAGCCATCGCCGAAGCCACGAGCACGACGGAACGCTTCGCCATTCTTCGTGCTCTCTTGCTCGACACGTTCGGCGCCGAAGTTTCTACCGGCGAATCCTCGGAAAGTGCGCGAGTCTTCATCGATGCCGGTTCGCGCAAGGCCACATTTACTTACGCCGGCTTACAACGAACCGCTCACTGGCCGCACACACTGGAAGACACCGCCATCACCGCCCTGCGCTTCTGCATCGAAGCCGCTATCGAACACGAAGAAGAGCGCGCCGGCACCCGCTTCTAGCGCCTCGTCATACGAAGCTCGGCATCCGCCGCCGCTCACGATGACGCAGGCGCCCGTGTAAATTCTAAGCGGTGGCGAGAGACATGTCGGTGCGGACGTTCCAGTACGTGTCGCGGATAACCGGTTTGAAGCCCGCGGCGAGAATGACGTTTTCGAGATCGCGACGCGTTGCTTCGTTTTCGGCACCGGCGTCGCGTACGACACGGTCTTCGATGATGACTCCACCCATGTCGTCGCAGCCGTAGAACAGCGCGAGCTGGCCCATCTTGAGACCCGGCGTGAGCCACGATGCCTGAAGATGCGGGAAATTGTCGAGATACAAACGCGACACGGCAAGCACTCGGAGGTACTCGAGCGCCGTCGCTTCTTTGCCGCGCAGCGGCGTCTTGAACGGAACGTAGAACCACGGGATAAATGCGGTGAAGCCGTGCGTTTCGTCCTGCAGTTCGCGCAGCACGTGCATATGCTCGATGCGTTCTTCGTCGGTTTCGATCGAGCCGTACATCATGGTCGCGGTCGTCGGCATCTCAAGCAGATGCGCGTCACGCATGACGCCCAGCCATTCTTGCGGCGTGACCTTGCGCGCGGAAATACGTTTGCGAACGCGTTCGACGAGAATCTCGGCGCCGGCGCCGGGTAGAGATTTCAACCCGGCCGCTTTCAAGCGCGTCAGAACCTCGCGCGGCGTCAGGTTCTCAATCTTCGCGAGCCCGGTGATTTCCGAAACCGAAAGCGAGTGAATGTCGACATTCGGATGCTCGAGGCGCACCCGTTGAAAAAGCTCCTCGAACCACTCGATCCGCAGTTCCGGATTTACGCCGCCCTGGATCATGATTTGCGTCGCGCCCTGGTCGGCGGCGTACTTCACGCGAGCCAGCACCTGGTCGTGCGTGAGCGTACGGCCCTCTTTATGATGCTCCGGACGGAAGAACGCGCAGAACGTGCAGTGCACGTTGCAAACGTTGGTGTAGTCGAGCGTCGTATCGATTACGTACGTAACGACGTTTCCGGGATGCAGCTGCATGCGGCGCGCATACGCGGCCATGCCCAGCTCGTGGAGATCGGCCTCGCGGTAAAGCCGCACGCCTTCTTCGAATGAGAGGCGCCCGCCCGACGCGGCGCGGTCTAGGAGACTAGCGAGAGACGACACCGATGACCTCCGGAAGCGACGACGGGACGGCGCCGATTGCGCCGATCGCGCTGAGCTCGCGACAGTAAGCCGCAAGACCGCTCTGCGCCGCCGAGTGGAACGTAAAATTCAACTTGCCGTAGTATTCTTCGTAGAATCCCGCCCGGCGTGGATGCTGCGAATGCGCTTCGGCGATAACTTCTTGCATGTGCGAACGCGACCACGTATAGGCGTCCGTGAGTGCGTGCATGCAGGCGCGAACCGCTTCGGGATCGCGTTCGTAAGCGTCGCGACGCGCGGCCCAAACGGCAAAGACGGTTTGTTGCTTCGTCCATTCATGCCAGAGCGTTCCCAGATCGTAGACGTCTTTGCGCGGGAAGCGTTCGAGCGCATTGATTGCGGAATCGCCGATCAGCAACGTCGGTTTGCCATCCATTGCTGCCGCCGGCGGATCTGCCGATTCAACGTACTTCGGACGAACGCCGTAGCGGCGCTCCAGCAGGACGCGCAGCAGATTACGGCCGCTTGCCGATTCACCGGTCAGCGCAATCTCCACGCCGTCGAGAAGGGCCGGAGCCGTTTCCGAAACCAGCACGACTGAGACGACTTCGTCCCGTGCACCGATACAAAGATCCGGTAGCAGCACGAGATCGTCCGCATTCTTCGCCCATGCAAAGGCGCTGATCGGACTCAAATCGAGTTCACCGCCCAGCAGCATGGCATTCAGCTTCGCCGGAACGTCGGCATGCAGCGTTCCCGGATACTCGATCGCGCCAAAATCAAACGCCGCATAGATGGGGAGGTCGTTCGTATAAATGATGCGCCCACAACGTAAACCCGAACTCATCAAACGGTGACCAGTTCCTTGTTGCCTTGCGGTTCCGGCGGCGCCCAATCGTAGGGAAATTCTTCGTAGGTCGAGTTGCGGCGAACGGGAACGTAGCCGGCGTCCTCGATCAGGCGGCGGAATTCGCGATCGTCGACGTACTGGCCCGATTGCGTGCCGGCGGAGTGATAGATCATCTCTTCATCCGTCGAACCGTGCGTGCCGTCCATATCGTCGGCGCCGAACTGCAGCGCGACCTGGCAGATCTTGAGGCTTTGAATCATCCAGTACGCCTTGATGTGATCGAAGTTGTTCAGCATCAAGCGCGCAACGGCAAACGTCCTGAGGTCGTCGAGACCCGTGGTCCAGCCGCAGCCCGAGAGTTCGTTCCCGTCGGGATGGTACGCAAGCGGAATAAACGCGTTGAAGCCGGGGGATCGCTCTTGCGACTCACGCAAACGAATGAAGTGGTCGACGCGATCTTCGAGTGATTCGATGTGACCGTATAGCATCGTTGCGTTGCTTGCGACGCCTTGGCGGTGTAACTCTTCGTGAATCACCAGCCAGTTCTCGCTGTTGACTTTGTTCGCGCAGATCTTCGCGCGCGTTTCTTCCGCGAAAATTTCGGCGGCGCCGCCGTTGACGTTGTCGAGTCCCGCCTCTTTGAGCGCCTTCACGATGTCCGGGAAACTCATACGGTGGCGCTTCGCCATGTACTCGATTTCCGCGGCGGTGAACAGCGATAGCTGCACGTGCGGCAGCGCTTCTTTGAAGCGGCGCATCAGCGGCAGCCAGTAGTCGAGCGAAAGCTGGCGCGGATCGTGACCCCCCACGATGTGAATCTGATTGAAATTCGTACCGGTTTCCAGCGCCTTCGCAAAGACCTGATCCGCCGTCATGCGGAAAACGCGTTGCGATTCTTTGAACTCGTCCGCAGCGAACGAACAGAATTTGCAGTTCGCGTAACAAACGTTCGTCGAGTTGATGTAGCGATTGAGGACGTAGAAAACTTTTTTCCCGCTCTTACGTTCCTTTTGCGCTCGCGCCACCCGGCCGAGGTTGTGCAAGTCGTGCGTGCGGTAAAGAGCGAGACCGTCTTCCATGGAGAGCGGAATGCCGGCTTCGACTTTGCGCTCTATCTCAACGAGCGCGGGGTCCATTGTATACGCCATGATCGCCTTATAAGAGGTGGGGTGCTAGGCTAAACTTCTTCTCGATGCTACTTGCGCCCCGCGAAGCGACCAAAGACGTTTATCGGGGTAAGCGCTTCCGCAAGGCAAAGCAAGCCATTAGCCCACAGCGCTCCGCCGATCAAATCCGTTAGATAATGCGCGCCCAGAGCCAGCCGGGACCACATGATCCCAACGGCGATCAGCAGGAACGCCGTTGCCAACCAAGCTCTGCTACGCAGAGCGCTCGACGCCGCATAGAATCCCCATAGCGCATAAAAGCCAACGGCAATGGCCGCGTGCGAGCTTGGATAACCGAAGGCCGTTTCATGGTGCACGACCCAGTCGAGCCGCCGCGGCCGCATGAAAAAGTGCTGAAAGAAGTCCGCGCCCTGCCATGCGAGCAACAGTACGACGATACTCACCGCGACACGGACGCGCCACTCGGGATAGCGGATAGCGATAACAATCGCAACGATGCACGCCGGAATAAGCGCATACGCATAGCCAAGCCACGTGAGCCACCAGGCGATGAGGGATCCGTGATTCACCCACGATGCTTCGATGGTGAGCAGCCACGCCGGATCGGGATTATGCCCGACCGCTCGTCCAAGCCCAAAGAACAGCGCGAAGCAGATTGCCGCAAACGCGATCCACACCGCGCGTCGCAGTTAGAATAGCTCCTGTTGCGCTTCTTCGCTCTTACCTAAGCGTGGCGCGATTACTTCGAGTTCAGCGAACCCGATTAGGACTTTACGCGGCTTGGTGCCCTCGTGCGGACCCACGACTTTGAACTCTTCTAGTTGCTTCATCAAGCGAACCGCGCGGGGATGACCGATCGAGAATTGCGATTGCAATTGTGCGGTCGATGCGAAGTTCGTTTCAATGATGAACTTCGCCGCGTCGTAGCACAACGGATCCGCCTCCTTTTTGTTCTTCTCGTCTTCGTCCGAAACGGGCGTTACTTCGACGTCGAGGAGATTCTCGGGACGAGCTTGCTTCGCCCAAAATTCCACGAGCCGGTTCACCTCGCTGCCGGTGATCAGCGCGCCTTGCGAACGAATCGGCTTGGGCGCGTCGATCGGCAAGTAGAGCATGTCGCCGCGGCCTAAGAGACGTTCGGCGCCCGCCATGTCGAGAATCGTCCGCGAATCCACTTGCGAACTAACGGCAAACGCGATGCGCGACGGAATGTTGGCTTTAATGAGACCGGTGATGACGTCGACCGACGGTCGCTGCGTTGCCACGATCAAGTGAATGCCGGTCGCGCGAGCGAGTTGCGCGAGGCGCATGATCGTCGTTTCGACCTTCGCCGGCGCAACGAGCATAAGGTCGGCCAACTCGTCGATGACGATGACGACGTACGGCAGTTTCTCGTCAGGAAACTTCGCGTTGTATTCTTCGATCTTTCGAACGCCGGCCTTGGCAAAGCGCTCGTAGCGCGTGTCCATCTCTTTCGTCATCTCGAAGAGCGCGCCGGCGGCGAGCCTCGCGTCTGTTATCACGTCCTTGATAAGATGCGGGATGCCGTTGTACACGGTAAGTTCCACGCGCTTCGGGTCGATCATCAGTAGTTGAACTTGATCGGGCGTCGCGGAAACGAGCAGCGACGCGATAATCGTATTCAAGCAAACCGATTTACCGGCGCCGGTCGCACCGGCGACGAGTAAGTGCGGCATCTTGCCGAGATCGCCGAATACGGGGCGTCCCGTGATATCTTTACCGAGCGCCATCCACAGCGGCGGAACGACGCCGCGGTTGGGCAGCGCTTCGAGAATCTCACGAATCGCGACGATCGAAACGGTTTGGTTCGGCACCTCGATGCCGACCGCGGATTTTCCGGGGATGGGCGCTTCGATGCGAATGCTCGTTGCCGCAAGCGCGAGCGCAAGGTCGTCGGCAAGCGAAGCGATCTTGGAGATCTTCACGCCGCGTTCGGGTTTGAGTTCGTAGCGCGTGATCGACGGACCGCGTTCGATATGCGTAACCTTCGCTCCGACGCCGAAACTTCCGAGCGTATCTTCGAGCACGTGCGCGCGATTGGATTGATCGGCGACTTGCAGCTGAGGCGGATCGAAGAGCGACATGTCGGGAAGCTTGTACGTACGCGCGGCCGCTACGAGATCGGCCGGCTCGTAGTCGCCGCTCACCGCGCCGGCTCGCGAAGCATCTTCGTCCACTTCGGCGTCGTCGAACTCTTCAAGGTCTTGCGGTTCGACCTGGACGGCGCGGATCGGAGGAACCGGCGGCACGAAGACGCTGGAGACCGCAAGCGGCGCTGCGCGTTCTGCAAACGCTTCTTCCTCTAGAAACTCTTCATCGTGATCGTCCAGCTGGTCTTCGTCGACTTCGGGTTCGGCCACGTCGAAGACGGGCGGTTTGGCTTTCGATTTGCGCGAGCCGTTGCGCGACGGGTCCGGCTTCGGCAAGGCGAACGCCTCGCGCAGCGAGGACGGACCTTCCGGCAGTGAGAGCCTCATCTTCGGCATCTCGGGCGGCCGCAGGCGCGAAGCCGCCATAATTCCAAGCCCGATGAGCTTCTTTAGACTGACCTGAGTCTGGTAGAGGACGAGCGTGACGGTCGCGATAGCCAGGACGACGGTCGCCCCGACCGTGCCGACAAGGGCGTTCAGCGCGCCCCAGATCGAGTCGCCCGTAAGGCCGCCCGCCCCGTGTGACCCCATGGCCGCATCGGCAATAAGAAAGTACGTCAGCGCCGCGCTGCCCAGGCCGGCAATCATCCGCGGCACGTTGATTTCCAGGAAGATGATTCCGCCGAAGAGCGCGACCAGCACCGGGAATAGCGGGGCAGCCCCTCCAAACAAGAAGCGCAACGCCGCGGCCGTCACGTGGCCGACGTTGCCCGCGTGCTGCGGCACGGCTAAGGCGATCCCGAAGAGAACCGCTAATCCAATTGCGGCAATCCCGACGATTTCGAGATTGAGTTTCTTTGCACTCGCCTTCCGGCGTACGCGAGCCATCGAGAATACCGTTTCGTCGTTATATTAGGAGTTCATTTGACCACGCCGACCATCGTCGTCCTCGAAGGCGACCAGACCGGACAAGAGTTACTCGTCGAATCGCTTCGCGTGCTCGATAAGTCCGTTATCGACATCGAGCTCGCATTCAAACACTTCGACCTGTCGCTCGAGAACCGGCGTGCGACGCAAAACCAAGTCGTTGCGGATGCCGCGGCGGCGATGAAGGAACACCGTCTCGGGCTCAAAGCCGCGACGATTACGCCCGAAGTAAAAGGCGACGTCGGTTCACCCAACGCGATTTTACGCAAAGCCATCGACGGCAAAGTCATCGTGCGCACCGGCCGCAAACTGCCGCGAGTGCGCCCCGTTGCAGGCATTCACGCGCCGATTTCGGTGGTCCGCATGGCCGTCGGCGACGCGTACGGCGCGAAGGAATGGCGCGAAGGCGAGGGCATGGATGAAGTTGCGTACCGCACGGAAACGATCTCGCGCAGCGTTTGCCGCTACGTTTCGGAGTACGCGTTCGTGCACGCTAAGAAGATGAACGCAAAAGTTTTCGGCGGACCGAAGTACACGGTGAGCCCCGTGTACGAAGGCATGTTAAAGGAAGAGATGGATGCCGCCGCCGCGCGTCATCCCGAAGTGGCGTACGAGCCGCAGCTCATCGACGCGACGTATGCGTTGCTCCTCTCCAACGCCGGCGACCTTCCGCTCGTGATTCCGTCGCTCAATCGCGACGGCGACTGCCTTTCGGACCTTGTGATGCAACTCTTCGGTTCGATTGCAGGAGCGGAGTCGGTGCTGCTGTCGTTCGACGAGAATCTGCGTCCAAACGTCGTTATGGCCGAAGCACCGCACGGCACGGCCCCGCGTCTGTTTGGAAAGAACGTTGCAAACCCATTGGCGATGATTTTGGCCGCCGGTGCGCTTCTTTCGTACGTCGACGACCGCCGCGCGGCCAACGCGTCGCGCGCCGTCTACGAGTCGGCCCTTGAAGCCGTGCACGAGGGCATCGCCACGGCCGATCTGGGCGGTTCGGCTTCGACGACGGAGTTCACCGACGCCGTGATCGATGGGGTTAGGCGCAAGCTCGACGTGTGGTCGACTCTGTAAAGATTCCTTAAACTCGGGACTTACGGCCCAGAGAAAGGGCTCGCTAGGTTAAGGGGCGGTTGAGAGTCGGCCGAATGCATGTTAAGGATGCTATGGCTCTCTCGCCGCTCCGCCTACCAAGGCGAGCTCGACAATCAGCGGCAAACGTATCGTCAGTCCGTCGAACTGCCCATCGCTATAGGCGTGAGCGGTTTGCCTGCGCCCGTCTATGGCACCCTGATCAATATCTCGGAGACCGGCTGCCGCCTCCGCTCGCTCATCCTCCTGGAGCGCGAGCGGACGGTCGAATTTGAATTGAAGCGCCCGAACTATCCGGGCTTGAATCTGCGCGGCCGCATCATTGCGCGAGCGACGCCGCCTCGCGGCGGCGGTTTCGAATACGGCGTGAACTTTTCCGCGATGCCCGCGAGCGATCGCTCGAAGCTGGCCGTGGAGATCAACGAGATCCAGCGCCGCGAAGCTTCCGAGCGCTCGCAGAAGCGTGACAACACCGCGAGCAGCGCGAAGGCCGCGGTGTTCCAAGCAGCGCCGCACCAGCGTTCGTACCCTGGTGGCATTCCCAATCCGCGTTCGCGCGTTTAACAAACTCCCCGTCACCGCGTCGGCAAGCGACGTGAGCACGGGCGGCCTGCGTTTGCTCGCGACCGACACTCAGCAATTGGGATCGACCCTCGAACTGCGCTTCACGCTGCCGTCAGAGCATCTGCACGTGTATCCGGCTGCCGGCGAACGAACCGAAATTTCGCCGTTCGGCGAACGGACGGTTCGCGTGCCGGACAATCGCCGGCCCTTCGCAGAGATGTCGCTGCACGGCCGGGTGGTCTCGCGCTTTAAAGCGGCGCGGGGACGCGAAATCTACGGCGTTCACTTTACGGATATCGACGGATACCAGCGCGAGGAAATCGCGCGGTTCACCCATGCCGTTCAACTCTCGAAACTGCGCTAAGGATAAGGACATAAGGAAGTACCGCAATGAGTTGGATCCCTAAGCAAACCAGCGGCACAGCGACTGCGACCGCTACGGCACCCGCCGCACCGCCGCGGATCGCACCCGTTTCCGGACGCTCCCACGCGCACTCGCTCGAAATGCCGATCGTGATGAGCGTGCGCCGCTTGCCGGCGCCGGTGTACGCAACGCTCATGGAAATCACTGGCTCGGGTTGCAAGATCCGCTCGTTAGTTTTGCTCGATCGCGGCAACGAATGTGAATTCGATCTCGGCATCGCCGGCGGCACGCCGATCACCGTTTGCGGCCGCGTACATCATCGCCGTAACGCCCCGACAGGTGCGCGCTTCGAATACGAACTGAGCTTCGACAAAATGCCTGAAGCGCAAGTCGATTTACTCGCGAAACAGATTCGTGAGCTCGAGGTCAAGGCGGCCGCATCGCGTTCGATGCAAGCCTCGATCAACGCGCTGCCGACAACCGATCGTAATCGCCGAGGCAGCTACCGTGCGCTGACGTCTTTCTCGATCGAGTACCGTCGTGATGGCGCGCCGCGCTTCGACGAAGGCCGCGTCGGCGACCTTTCCGCTACCGGCATCCGCATGAATTGCGTAGAGACAATTCCGATCGGCACGATGCTTGAATTGCGCGTAACGCTTCCCTCGAGCATCCTTGAGGTGTATCCGGAAGAAACGCTCGCGATCGACATGTCCAGCGGAACGCCGCGTCGCGTCGGGCGCCCGGATATGCGCCGTCCTTTCGATGTGATGTTGCTGCGCGGCCGCGTCGTCACCCGTTTCCAACCGGTCCGCGATCGCGAAGTGTATGGCGTCGCGTTCCTGGAAATCGACGGCTACCAGCGCGAAGAAATCGCGCGTTTCACGCACGCGTTGCAGCTCTCTAAGATCCGCAACGGATAGTTTACCTTCCTAGGCCAGCGCATCAAAGACCACCGGCGTGGAGTTGCCGGTGGTCTTTGGTTTTGAGTTCCTGGATACGGCTTCGATTATCGATGCTTATGGAGCAACGCACGTAGCCGCGACAACGTAAAAGTTACTCCGTCGCGAACCAGCGCGGCCTGAATCAAGAGCGCGAAAACGATGAAGGTCAAGCAAGCCGCTTCCACAAGTAAGATGCTAAAGAGCGCGAAAAGGCTCTGTGGAAATGCGTGCAGCAGGCGAAATGCGAGCGCTTGAGCCGGAACAATTACGAAGAATACGATCGCGTCGCACGCGACAACCGCGGGCAGCTTGCGTCCAGGCAGCGGAAGCGCCATTATCGAGGTGTCACAGTGGGTGACGTAATCGCTACCGCACCGTCGGAAACGTGGCCTTGGGCGACCGTCGCGCCTGCGCTGTCGTTGAGCGTCACGCGCACGTCGCCGTTCATCGGGAAAACTCGCACATTGAGTAGTATCCCCAGTTGCTACCACGGTAGACGATAACAACGGCGAAGGGTCGAAAACCGGCTTCGCGACTTTGCGCGCGGCGTGCGCTTCGGCGGCTTGCACACGGTCGGATGCTAAGATCACTGCGTCAACGCTGCTTTGCGCTACCTGGCTTCCCCGCTGAGCATGGACCATCGACGCAGCGGGTTTCAAAGTCGTGATGCAGCGGGGCTCGCCATAGTGATTAAGATGAATCGATCAGCCAAGCACGGTACCTAGCACCGATGCGCGTCCTATTCGTCCCACGTGACGACGCCGGCACGATTTTCGGCGGCGACGTCGTTCAAATGCAAGCGACTGCACGCGAACTTCGCCATCTCGACGTCGACGTGGAGATAGGTTCGGCGGCGCGTGCACTGGAGCAACAGTACGACGTGGTGCATTTGTGGACGAGCTTGCATTTTCCACGCGCGATCTCAGCGCAATTGGACGTGCTCCAACCAGTCCGCGGCAATACGATCGTGGCGCACTCCACCATCTGGGCACCGCATCATCTGGTTCGTTGGATGGATGCCGCGCGGCGCTGGCTCTTCACGATTCATCCCGACGGCAACCGCATTTCCCTACAAAGCGCGCGCGCCGAACTCGAACAAATTGCGAGCCGCGTGCTCGACTTTACACTGCACGATCAGCAGTTAACCGCTTTTGCGCCGCATCCGTTCACCTACGATTGTCGCGCTACGCTTCGTCGAATCGATTTGATTCTGCCGAATTCCTGGATGGAACTTCAGGCGATCTTCACGTACCTGGGAGATTTTGCACAGCATGCCATCGTGCCGAATGCGGTGGATGCGAGCGTTTTTGCGAGCGCCGATGCGGAACAAATCCCTGACGAGATCAAAGGCGCCCCGTTTGCGCTTATGAGTGCGCGCTTCGATACCCGCAAGCAACAAGACTTTGCGATGCTCGCCATCAAGGAGTTGGATATTCCCATTGCGTTTGTGGGCGAACGTACCGATGCGGAGATTTTTCAGCGCACGATGGCCCTCTCGAAGACGCATCGTGCGCCGGTATACTACTTCCCGTTCATGCCCCATGACAAGCTACGCCATCTGTACGCCGCCGCCCAGCTGCATATTCTGCCGAGCGTCTTTGAATCGCCGGGACTTTCATCGCTTGAAGCGGCGCTTGCGGACTGCAATATCGTCGTCGGCAACCTCGCTTTCGAGAGCGAATATTTTCAAGACGGCGCCTACTATTGCGATCCTTGCGACGCATTCTCGATCGAGCGCGCGATTCGCCGGGCATGGCATAATTACGAAGCCGACGGTGATCTCAGGTCGAAACTGCGCAAACGAATCAGAACGGAATACACATGGAAGCGAGCGGCGGAAGCCACGCTGGAAGCTTACGGGCGGTACGCGATGAGTGCAACGCCGGCGAGTGCTAAGGCCACGCCGAACTTCTGAGACACGCCAAGCCGCTCGTTCAAGACGTAACGCGCTAAAAACACGGTACTCGCAGGATAAAGGGACGTGAGCACTACCGCTACCGACAAAAATCCGTTGAATGTGGCAAGCACGTAGAGCGCATTAGCCGTCATGTCGATCGCTCCGGTCACAAAGATCAATCGCTTCGTCCCGCGCACCGGCTTTAAGCTGGAGCGCACGGCGAGCGCGATCGCGATAAGAAGCGTCACCGATACGGCGCGAGCGGCGACTAAACTGCTGAGACCCGCGGCGCGGCTTGCATAGGACACGAAGAGGTAAAATCCGCCGATCACCAGCCCGGAAGCAATAGCTTCTTTCACGCCGGCCGTCGATATTTCACGAATGCCGCCGTCTTCGAGCGAAACGGAAATCAGCACGATCGCGACAAGCGCTATCGCGACGCCTAAGATCTGCAGCGGCAACAGACGTTCGCCGCGCGCAAGACTTACGGCCAAGGGTAATGCTGCGGCAAGGACCGCGGTAACCGGCGAAACAACGCCCATCTTGCCGATGGAAAGGGCGTGATAAAGCAACGCGATGCCGATGCCGCCGCACAAGCCTGCGAGCGCTCCCCAGCCATAATCGGCTGCGCTCGCATGAGTCGGAAAGAACATCAGCCACAGCAATACCAACACGAGCCCTACGGCTTGTGAAAGCACGGTAACGGCGAACATCGTGGAGCGTTTCGTGGCAAGACCGCCACAGAAATCGGCGGCGCCATAAAAGGTCGCCGCGAGCAGGCTCAAGATCACGCCGGTCATTTGGGTCGTCCTAACGCTTGCGGTTCCAAATGTCCTGGCAACGGTACCCTGATTTCCCAAGGGGCGGCCGACCGGGCGCAGGCTCTACAGGGCAAAAGGCGAGTGTGAGACTTTTTACCGCACTTTCGGCCCTTCTGCTCGGTATCGCCGTCCCGGCTCCAGCAGTCGCGCAGCCGCACGTAATCGCGGACCTTAGCGAAGGCGCGCTTCTAGGCCCGATCGCTTCAACAACGCAACTTCAGGCCGATTTTCGAGCGAATCAGGCACTTATTTCTCGTGCCGGGGATCGCCTCGGCCTAACTTCGGCCGACATGGTGAAAGTTCGTAGCGCAATCGCAAGGGGAAACGTGCGTTACGTCATCATGCCGCACCATCTCGACGGCATGGCCGGCGCCTATGCGGGTCATGCCTTCGCCGTTCACGACGCTGTTGTGCCCGCGAAGGTGTACGCGTGGGAAGTGGACGTAGAAGAGCCGGATGCGGTAGTCCAAGTTTTTGTGCCGAATAAATGCGGCAACATTTCCTATATTCGTTCACCGCGCCGCATAGTTGCGCTGCGCTACACCTACGTCGCCCCGCATTCGGCCGCAAAGCCTGACGATCTGGCGGCATACGCGCCGCCCGCGCCCGCATTTGCGCTGCAAAGCACTTCGGCCGCTCCCGCTGCTCCCGCTCCGCGCGTATCGCTAGCGTCTGTTTCGATTTCCTCTAACACGGTAGCGCCCCGTCACCATTTCGCAATTTTGCCGTGGCTCGCGCTTGGGCTAATTGGAATTGCGTTGAGCGAGCACGGCCACGGCTCCGGTATCGGCGGGTTTCCTGCTGCAGCGTCCGCACCGCGGCCGGTTCCGGCACCGGCTCCAACGCCCGCGCCCGTAAAGGGTTGCGGTTAGACTTCCATGACAATCGGGATCACGACTGGGCGGCGCTTCGTGCGAGCGTGCACCGCGCGTGAAAGATGGCTGCGCACGTGCTCTTTAACCGTATTCACGTCGCGCAAGCCTTCGACCGAAATCTCGGCCACCGCGTTGCGCAGCTCGGCGCGCAGCGAGTCGATCAGATTTTCCGATTCAGGCACGTAAAACACACCCTTCGTCACCAAATCCGGTTCGCCGATGACCCGCGCTTCTTCAGCATCGATCGCCATGACGACGACGATGATGCCGTCATTCGAAAGCGCCTTGCGATCGCGAAGCACCGCTTCGCCGATGTCTCCGACGCCGCTGCCGTCCACTAGCACGTTGCCGGCATACGTCTTGCCGATCTTGTCGCCGTATTCAGCCGTAAATTCAAGCACGTCACCATCCTCGACGATGAAGACGTTCTCCGCATGCACGCCCGTTTGCACCGCGAGGCGCCCGTGCTGCACGAGCATACGGTACTCGCCGTGAAGCGGCATGAAGAATTCCGGCCGGACCAGATTGAGCATTAACAACAGCTCTTCTTGCGAGGCATGACCCGAGACGTGCGAACGGCCGTCGGTTCCATGAATCACGGTCGCGCCGAGCTTGCACAAATTATTGATTGTCTTGTAGACGCTCTTCTCGTTGCCCGGAATCGGCGTGGCGCTAATCACCACGGTATCGCCGGGAACGATCTTGAATTTACGGTGATCGCGAACCGACATGCGCGCCAGCCCGCTCATCGGTTCACCCTGCGAGCCCGTCGTTACGACCACGACTTGCTCGGGCGGATAGCTCTCCACATCTTCGATCCGAATGACGGTGTCGGGCGGGAACTTCAGATGGCCTAGCTCCGTCGAAAAATGCACGACATTTTGCATCGACCGTCCGAGGAACGCGATCTTGCGGCCGAACCGCACGGCATGTTCCACGACTTGCGCGATGCGCGGGACGTTGGATGCGAACGACGCTACCACAATGCGACCCTTCGCGCGCTGGAAGATCGCCGTAAAGGCTTCGCCGACGATGCGTTCCGAGAGCGTATGGCCCGGACGTTCCGCATTGGTCGAGTCCGAAAGCATGCACAACACGCCTTCGTCGCCGATGCGCGCTATGCGGGCAAAATCCGCCGGCTTTCCGTCGACCGGCGTCTGGTCGAACTTGAAGTCGCCGGTGTGAAAAATGATGCCGACCGGCGTCCGAATGGCGAGCGAGCACGCTCCGGCCACCGAGTGATTGATGTGGACGAACTCGGCATCGATGCTGCCGTAAGCAACGCGGTCGCCCGGCTGCACCGTTACGAAATTGATGTCGCTGAACTTATGCTCGCGCGACTTCGCTTTTATAAGCGCGATCGAGAGCGGCGTACCTACGACCGGCGTCTGCGGAAATTCGCGCAAGAAGTACGGAATGCCGCCGATGTGGTCTTCGTGGCCGTGCGTCACCAGGACGGCGCGCAGCTTGTGCGCGCGCTCGCGAATGTAGGTGAAATCGTTGATGACAATGTCAACGCCGAACATTTCGTCGTCGGGAAACATCAGTCCGCAGTCGACGACCACCAGATCGTCGTTCGTCTCGACGATGGTCATGTTGCGGCCGATTTCGCCGCACCCGCCTAAGGGGATGACGCGACAGTAAGCCTCGGAGGGCGGCGCCGGAACGATCAAGGTATCGGTGTTCAACGAAGTTTTGACTACTTTATAAAGTGCGGGGAGCGCGTGAAGGCCGCCCGGAGGAAACTATGCTCTTCGGATACCGCACCGGGGTCGAAGTGACCTCGCTCGTCCTCGCCGCCTCTCTGCAGGCGGCCGCCGTTTCGCCCCATCCGTCTTGCACCGCTATCGAGCACTTGTATTCGGCGCGCGCCTTGCACCGTATAAGGACACTCCTGCAACTTAGGCTTTTGGAACTACGCGAGCAACGGTTGACGCTCGCCGAGGAAGCAGTTCGGCGCCATATTTCCGTCGACGAACTCCTTCGCCGGACGTCGCAGAGAAAAGGGGGCAGCGAAGCAACGAAGCTGAAACAATCCGTGTGCTTGCACGCTATCAGCTTTTGGTAGCGCTGCTTCTCGCTTTTGAGAAAGGTGTGGAACATGGCCGTTGAGTCTACGGCGCCCCGGGCTAATGGTTTAAAGACGCTCTTCGATACGATCGTTGCCCCCAAGGAGGCGTTCGAATCGATCCGCATTGTCCCGACGTGGGGATGGGCGTTACTCGTAGCAATCATCCTAACGGCGATCGGCTCGTATCTCATCACGCCGGCCATCCAGCACGCCATCGCCGCAGATTGGCCGCATCAGGTCGCTAGCAACCCGCAACTTGCGGCGGCTTCGCCGGAACGGCAACAAGCGGCGCTGGCGATTAGCCAGAAATTCATCGCTTACACGTGGGTCATCGTGATTTTCGGCGTGCCGATCATCTGCTTGATCGAAGCGGTTGTCATGCTGATTTTCAACGCACTCGGACGCGGGCAGGGCTCGTTTGCGAAGTACTGGGCGGCATCGTGCAACATTGCCGTGATTGGCGGCGGCATCTCGGCGGTCGTTAACGCGATCGTCGTCAGCCTGCGCGGCGCCGAGTCGTTCAACAGCCCGCAGTCGGTGCAACAAGCGATTCCGTCTCTGGCAATGGTGGTTCCGAATGCGAGCACGAAAGTGACCGCGTTGCTTGCCTCGGTCACGCCGTTTACGATCTGGGCAACAGCCCTCGCGATTACGGCAATGCTGGTCATCGGACGCGTCGGCAAAGTTCAGGCATGGCTTGCCGGCATAATTATGTTCGTGATCCCGGCGCTGTTCGCAGTCATGGGAGCCAAGTAGCGAGACTACTATGATCGTCCGGTTATCGGCTGCAGCCGCCCTTGCGGCGGCTGCTCTCTTGTTGCCTGCCACGGCATCGGCTCAACCCATGACGCTGGTAGATGCGGTTTCGTACGCCCTAAGCCACAACCCGAATGTCGCGCAGCAGCGCGCTACTCTTGCGACGGCCGAAAACAGTCTTGCCAAAGCCCGCGCGACGGCCTTTCCTACCGTGAACGGGCAGTTGCAGAACATCTCGCAGAAAAGCTCCAACTATGGCGGCGCCTATCAGGTAATTGGCGTGCAGCAGCAACAAGTCTTCAGTCAGAACACCGCGCAGGTCGGAACGAACTACAACTTACAGACCGGCGGATTGTCGTTTCTGCAACTAGCGTCGGCGCGAGCGCAAAGCGAACAGGCGCGCCAAACGCTTGCGAACACCGAAGATCAGCTGGCGTCTACCGTCACCGCATCGTACTTTACGGTAATGCAGCGGCAAGCCATCGTCGCGCTCGACCAATCGGATCTGCAGTACCAGAAGACGCTGGTCGACGTAGCAAAAGCCAAAGAACACGCGGGCGTCGCCGCCGGCGTCGATGTGCTCAAGGCGCAAGTGGCGCAAGCCAAGAGCGCCTCCACGCTCGTTGGTGCGCAAGCCGACGTTCAGAACGGCATCGAATCGCTGGCACAAACGATCGGCGCGTCGATCGACACGCAGTTCGATTTTCCGAAAGAGATCGCGAGCCCCGCGCTGCCGGGCGGCACGGAAGCGAAACTTGAAACCGTAGCAATGCAAACGCGTCCCGACGTGAAGGCGGCGCAGCAATCCTTAGCTGCCGCTCAAGCGACGCGCAAGGGCTGGAATCGCGAACTCTTTCCGCAGGTCCAAATCGGCGCGGCGTTCGGTAATCAGTTCTCCCCCACGAGTCAAGGCTTCGTGCTCGGGCCGGACGGTCAGCCGGTGGCGGTTCCGCGCCAAGGATCGCCGGGCTTCTGGACGCTTTCCGCGACGAGTACGTTCACGCTGCCGTTTGTTGACTACGGTCAACGGCATAGCGAACGCGTCAGCGATGAGGCCGCCGTCGCATCGGCCCAGGTAGCGCTGGAGCAGGCCACCACGCAGGTGCAGATCGACGTGCGGCAGAGCTACCGCGCCGCGCAAACGGCGCAAGCTCAGCTCGCGTTCGCAAGAGACGAAGCGCGCCTGGGCGCCGAATCCGCACGCGTGTCACAATTACAATATCAGCACGGACTCATCGCGCTTTCGGACGTCCTGCAAACACAACAGCAGTCCGTTACGGCACAATCGGATTTCGTGAGCGCGCGCGTCGCCTATGTCAATGCCGTCGTTAAACTTCGCGTGTCGCTCGGGATTTACGATGCCCGCAGCGCCGTTGCCGACTTGAGGTAAGCATGAACCGCACCCGCAATACCATCATCGTCCTTGCAGCGCTCGTGCTGATCGTCGTCGTCGCGGTCTTCGCCAGCCGCTCTCACAAAGATCCCGCGCTCGCCGTGCAGACCCAAAAAGTTACCTACGGCGCGTTCGTTGTAAAATTGCCGGAAAACGGCGTCGTTATGCGTCCCGGCACGCTGACCGTACCGACGCTCGTGGCGGGCAATATCGGGCGCATTTTTGTCAAGGCGGGCGACCGTGTCTCCGCCGGCCAGCTTCTGGCGACGATCGACAATCCGACGATCGACTCCAACGCGTCCGGTTCGCAAGCCGACTACGACTCGGCGGTCGCAAACGTTTCGGCGGCGCGCGTCAACGAACAAAATGCGAAAGTGCAGTATCAAGGCGCCGTCGCCACTCAAAAGAGTTCGCTCGACGAAGCCCGCCGCGTCTATAACGCCGATGAAGCGCTTCTTCAACAACGCGCGATCGCACGCAATCAAGTGGATGCCGACAAGGCCAAGCTGGATCAGGCTCAAGTCGCCTACGATCAAGCCGTCGAGCAACTTCGTTTGGGCGCGGTCTCCGGATACGGCCAGAACAGCGTGCAATATGCGCAGGCCGCGGCGGATAAGGCGCGCATCGTGAATCAACAGGACCAGCAGCAGGTCTCCTTCACGCGCATCGTTGCGCCGGAGTCCGGCGTAATTCAGTCGGTCGCTGCGCAAACGAGCGATGCGCTTCGCTCGCTGCAGCCCGGTGACGCGGTGACGGCGGGGCAGCTGCTCTTTACGATGGCGTCGGGCGAAACTTTCATCGTCCGCGCTCAAGTCGACGAACAAGACGTGATCAACGTCCGCGTTGGACAGCACGTCAACGTAACCGGACAAGACTTCCCCGGAAAAACAATTCCCGGACACGTGGCAATCATCGCGCCGATCGCGCAGAAGTCGACCGATACGACGAGTACGGCGAAGCAAGTCCTTACGACGATCGCACTCGATCAATCGCCCGATTTCCTAAAAGACGGCATGACGACCGACGTCGATATCCTCACGACAAATATTCCGCATGCGATCGTCGTTCCGAATGACTCGGTGCTCAAGGATGGATCGAAGTCGTTCGTCTACGTGGTCAAGCGCGGCATCGCTACGAAGCGGACCATCAAAGTGGGGCGCACGGGCGACACGTCGACCCTCGTAACGTCGGGACTCGAGCCCGGCGAAACCATCGTTGCGAAAAATAATCCGGAGTTGGGTGAGGGCAAGCATGTAACGCCAATGCCGTCCGCCTCCGCATCGGCCGCGCCGGCGTCGTGACACGTCTCCTCGCGTACCTTGAAGAAGCGTGCGCGTCACTGTGGCGCAATCGCGTCCGCTCCGCGCTGACGATGCTCGGAATGATCATCGGCAGCGCTTCGATCATCACGGTCTTCGGAATCAGCAAAGCGGCGACCAGCGGTATCGCGTCGTCCTTTGCGTCTTTCGGCCAGGAGCCGGATGTGATCTTCGTTGACCCGGCGCAAGATTATCCCGAACGTGCGCAAATCCACTATCGCGACTTGGCTTCCATTCAAATCTATCTCGGCGATCGCGCCCGCGAAATTTTGCCTGTATGGCAAAAAGTGTTCACGATTTCGGCGAACGGTAAGACCGATCACATCGTGCTCCAACAGGACGGCAGCTACCATACCGACGGGTTGGCGATGGCGGAGGGACATAAATTCACGGCCGGCGAGGTAGACGGCGCGGAGCGCGTTGCCGTTATTACGCAAGATGTTGCGCGAGAATTTTTCGGCGACCGGCCGGCCGAAGGTCAATTCCTACGGGTGAACGGCGGCCGGTATAAAGTAATCGGCGTCTACGCGGATATCAAGGGCTCATTTTTCAACAGCATCGCCGGAAGCTCGACGATAATCGTTCCGTACACCACGTACCGCAACAACATCGCTCAAGATACCCCGCCCGATTTCGTGCTGGTTTATCCCACCGATCCGCTTGGCGGGGACGCCGCCGGAAACGACGCAATCGTCGCATTGCAGCATATCCACGGCAATCAGGCACAATACAAGACCCAAAACGGGGCGCAGCAACTGCAAATCTTCAATAGCGTCCTGAACGTGGTGGCAATCGGCTTGTCTGCGATCGGCGGCGTTGCGCTCGTAGTTGCCGGCATCGGCATCATGAACATCATGCTCGTTTCCGTTACCGAACGGACGCGGGAAATCGGCATTCGCAAGTCGATCGGCGCCAATCGCGGCAACATCATGACCCAGTTCTTGATGGAGGCGGTTTTGCTTTCACTCGGCGGCGGTCTGACCGGGATGGTGATCGGGATTCTCCTTACCGTCGGCGCAGCGAGCCTCTTGAGCAAACAACTCGGCCAGCTGCTCATTCCGTATCTGTTGATCGTCGGAATAGCGATGACGTTTTCACTCCTCGTGGGAACGGTTTTCGGCTCGTATCCCGCGCTGCGCGCTTCACGCATGGATCCTATCGAGGCGCTTCGCTCATGATGTATTTCGAAGAAGCTTGGCGCGTGCTCTCCGCCAACCGCATCCGTTCGATCCTCACGATCCTCGGCCTGATCATCGGCGTGGGTGCCGTGGTCGCCATTCAGGTTCTCGGCAATAGCATGGCCGGCGCGTTGAACGGCGCATTGGGAAGTTTCGCAGACAACACGTTCATCGTGTATCCGAACTCGACCCAGCGCAACTCGCAACAGGCGGCAATCCACTTGAGCGACCTGCCGGCGCTTCGAGCTCTTCCCGGAATCGTAGACGCGCTACCACTGGGACAATTTCAAGATCTCGTTCACGTCGGGCACTATCAGGCTCGCGAGAGCGTCGGGGCGGAAGGCGCAATTCCGTTCAACAATCTTCCGCTGCTCTACGGCCGGCGGATCACCGCTCAGGACGTTCAGCTCGGAACGAATGTTTGCGTGCTGCCGAACGACGCCTACAAAAAGCTCTTTCCGAACGGCGGTGATCCGACCGGTCAAAGCGTCTACGTTGGTTCCCGCCGGTATCTTATCGTCGGGATTCTCACGGAGCCAAAGCGCGGGTTCATCAACGCCAACTTCGGCGGCGGCGGTATTTCGGTGCCGTGGACCACTTACGTTCGCAACTACGTTCGCGGCGATACGATCTTCGCGGCGCGTTTTGTAACGGCGGATGCAAAGAGCATTCCGAATCAAGAACTTGCCGTAATCCAAAAGCTGCGCGAACTTCGCGGCGGGGCGGCCGGGCTTGAATACCAGACGTTCGATAAGTCGCAAATCACCGGCGCAATAAACGGCATCTTCAACGCCATGACGTTTATCGTCGCGCTGATCGGCGCGGTTTCCATGCTCGTCGCGGGCATCGGCATCATGAACATCATGCTCGTTTCAGTCGCCGAGCGCACGCGAGAGATCGGCGTGCGTAAGGCAATCGGCGCGCGTAGCTCTCAAGTGCTGTTGCAGTTCTTTCTTGAAGCGCTGCTTCTGTGCGCCGTCGGTTGCGGCAGCGGATTGGTCATCGGGCTCGGGCTGGGAGCACTTGTCAATAACGTATTCATCATCCAGCTCACGGGAACGGTGTCGTCGCTTCCTTGGGTGCAAGCGGTGGCAATTGCCGCCGGCTTTGCCGTCATCGTGACACTCGCGTTCGGAACCTATCCCGCCTACCGCGCGGCAAAACTTGATCCTATCGAGGCATTACGGTATGAATGACGGCCATGCGGCCATTGCGCTGAGCGACATCACCAAAACGTACAAGAACGGCGCGCTGGAAGTTCCTGTGCTGCACGGCATCGACTTGACGGTTCAACACGGCGAGTACGTTGCGGTGATGGGTCCATCGGGCTCCGGTAAATCGACACTGATGAACATTATCGGGTGTCTGGACCGCGCGACGACGGGACGATACGTGCTCGACGGTGAGGACGTATCGCACCTCGACGACAACGCGCTGGCCGAAATTCGGTTGCGCAAGCTGGGCTTCGTCTTTCAAGGCTTCAACTTGCTCGCGCGCACCGATGCGATCAAGAACGTTGCGCTTCCGTTGTTCTACGCGGGCATCGGCGGCCGCGAGCGTTCGCGCCGCGCCGTCGCCGCGCTTGAAGAGGTTGGACTCGGCGATCGCACCGATCACAAACCCAACGAGCTCTCCGGCGGCCAGCAGCAGCGCGTAGCCATTGCGCGTGCACTTATCAACAATCCCGCTGTTTTGCTCGCCGACGAGCCGACCGGGAACCTCGACACGAAGACGAGCGCGGACATCATGGCGCTCTTCGAGAAGCTCTACGAGCGCGGACGCACGATCATCATGGTCACCCATGACGAGGCAGTCGCCCGCCACGCCAAGCGGGTGATTCGCCTGCTGGACGGCCTCGTAGTGGCCGACGAGCGCGCCGCTTAATCAAACGCTCATTTCCAAAGGTGAATCGCGCGTTACTTTTGACCGGTTTGCGAGTAGGGGACCATAAGAACAGCCTCAATTCGCAGTAGGAGAACAGTGAAAAATCGCGTGATGCCCACGCTCATAATTGGGCTGGTGGGCGCAATAATCGGAAGCTTTGTGATGATGCTCTACGCGAGCACGCACTTTACGAACGTAGCGGGCCCGAATCATACGCCGCCCGCAGTTGTTGCTGCTTCGCTCTCCGGTGTCAGCGATCAAGATCGCATCGTAACGGCGGTAAAGCGTACTAAAGCTTCCGTCGTTGCCATCACCGAAACGATCAACGGGCAGCAGGTCGAGCCGGTCGATCCGCTGCTGCAGCAGTTTTTCGGCCAGCAAGGACCGGGCATCGTCCGGCCCTATCGCGGTCAAGCCTCGGGGTCCGGCTTCGTTTACGATACGAGCGGCGACATCGTCACGAACGCTCACGTCGTCCAACCGCCTTCCGGCGGGCGCGTCTCCAATCTTACGGTCGTCTTTGCCAACGGCGATCACCGCCCGGCGCACGTCGTCGCGGCCAACATCGGGGCCGACCTCGCAATCATACGAGTAGACGGCTACAACAAACTTCCGCCCCCGCTGCCGCTCGCGGATTCCGATAAGCTCGAACAGGGTCAATGGGCGATCGCCATCGGCGAACCGTACGAACTCAAGCAAACGGTGACCCTCGGCATCGTGTCCGGCGTCGACCGCGAAGAGCAAGTGGCGGAAAATCAGCTGGCCTACGATTTCAAAGGCCTGTTGCAGACGTCCGCGCCGATCAATCCCGGAAATTCGGGTGGCCCGCTGATCGACATCGACGGCCAAGTCATCGGCGTCAACCAGCTCACGAACCAGGCGGCGCAAGGCATCGGTTTCGCTATCCCGTCGAACATCGTGAAACGCATCGTGCCGGATCTGCTGAAAAATCCGGGCGTCCATCAGGGCACGGAAACCGGCTTCGTGGGCATCGTGATGGGCAATCTGACCGCAGCAGTACGCAATCAAATCGGCTACAACGGCAACACCGGCGTTGTGGTCGGACAGGTTATGTCGGGCTCGCCCGCCGATCAGGCCGGCCTGCAGCCGGGCGACGTCATCCTTAGCGCCGACGGCAAAAACTACAACGACTACAAGTCGCTCCACGACTACATCGGCTCGAAGAAGCCCGGCGATACGATTCGGATGCAAGTCTGGTCGCAAGGCGTGAAAAAGCTGGTCAGCGTGAAGCTCCAGGAGCGCCCGGCCGGCACCCCGGTACAGGGGCAGCCGTAACCGCCTCTTTACAGCGGTAGCGTACACCAGACCGGCGGTCAGAAATGGCCGCCGTTTTCTACTCTTCAGTGCAACCTAGGGTGCCAACTTCGTGTCATAGAGTATGCAAGGCCCAACGGTCAGGTGCGAGACGGGTAGAAACAAAGCAAGCCCGGGTCGTGTATGATTGTCGGGTAAAACAAGTGCGTTGGCTGTAAGTGGCAAGGCGCATTCCAGGATCGCCGGCATCGCCGGATCGTTGCGAAGGGCACTCACCTCGGTGCGTTTCGCCTCGGCTCGACTGCCGCGATACCACGGAAGACAGCTGGTCCGGGCCCTCGACACCAATTTTTAAGTGAGGTAAAGAACTTAATGGCAAAAGTGGTCGGTATCGACCTCGGCACGACCAATTCCGTCGTTGCCGTGATGGAGGGCTCTTCGCCCGTCGTCATTCCGAACTCAGAAGGGTCGCGCACGACCCCGTCGGTCGTTGCATTTACGAAGACCGGCGAACGTCTCGTGGGACAACTCGCAAAGCGCCAGGCCATCACCAATCCGGATCGCACGATCGCTTCGATCAAGCGTCACATGGGTGAGGGCGATTATCGCGTCAAGATCGACGGCAAGGATTACACGCCGCAAGAGATTTCCGCGATGATTCTGCAAAAACTGGTCAATGACGCGAGCAATTATCTCGGCGAGCGCGTTACTAAAGCCGTAATCACGGTCCCGGCATATTTCAACGACGCTCAGCGTCAGGCCACCAAAGACGCCGGCAAGATCGCCGGTCTCGATGTGCTGCGCATCATCAACGAACCGACGGCAGCCGCGCTGGCGTACGGTTTAGATAAAAAAGAAAACGAAACGATTCTCGTTTGGGACCTTGGCGGCGGCACGTTCGACGTCTCGATCCTTGAGGTTGGCGACGGCGTTTTCGAAGTGAAATCCACCAACGGCGACACACGGTTGGGTGGCGACGATTACGACCATCGCATCGTCGAATGGCTCGTTGCCGAATTTCGCAAAGAACAAGGCATCGACCTCAGCAAAGATAAGCAGGCGATGCAACGTCTCACCGAAGCCGCTGAGAAAGCGAAGATCGAACTCTCGTCGGTCGTGCAGACCTCGATCAATCTGCCCTTCATCACGGCGGACCAGGAAGGTCCGAAGCACCTCGACATCACGCTCACGCGTGCGAAGTTCGAAGAGCTGACGGCCGACCTCACCGATCGCTGCATTGCGCCGTTCAAAAACGCGCTTGCCGACGCGAAGATCGACGTTTCGCAGATCGATGAAGTCGTGATGGTCGGCGGTTCGACCCGCATGCCCGTCATCCAGGAACTCGTCAAAAAGCTGACCGGCAAAGATCCGAATCTCACCGTGAACCCCGACGAAGTCGTCGCGGTCGGTGCCGCGATTCAGGCCGGCGTTCTTGGTGGCGAAGTAACCGGCGTCGTTCTGCTTGATGTTACTCCGCTCTCGCTCGGTCTCGAAACGCTCGGCGGCGTCATGACGACGCTTATCGAGCGCAACACGACGATCCCAACGAAAAAGTCGCAAATCTTCACGACGGCCGAAGACGGTCAAACGTCGGTCGACATCCACGTGCTGCAAGGCGAACGCCAAATGGCGCCGGATAATAAGACGCTCGGACGTTTCCGCCTCGAGGGGATTCCGCCGGCACCGCGCGGCGTTCCGCAGATCGAAGTCACGTTCAATATCGATGCGAACGGCATCGTTAACGTGAGCGCGAAAGATCTCGGCACGGGCAAGGAACAGCAAATCCAGATCACCGCGTCGACGAATCTCTCGAAAGACGAAGTCGAGCGCATGGTCAAGGACGCCGAGATTCAAGGCGCGGCCGACAAAGCCAAGCGCGACGAGGCCGAAGTGCGTAACAACGCTTCGAGCCTGATCTACTCGACCGAGAAGTCGCTCAAGGAAGTCGGCGATAAGCTCGACGCGGGAGCGCGCGGCGAAGTGGAAGCCGCTCTCACGGAACTCAAGCGCGTGAGCGAAAACGGCACGGTCGCCGAAATCAAACCGGCAATCGAGAAGCTGCAGCAGGCAAGCTACAAGATGGCGGAATTGCTGTACAAATCGACTTCGCCCAACGGTGAAGCCGGCGCTGCGACCGATGGGGCCACCGGCGCCAACGGCCAAGCTCAACCCGAAGAGCCGGCCGAAGACGTAATCGACGCGGAGTTCAAGGAAGCGAAGTAAGGCAAACGCGCTGGTTGATGCGCTTGTCCTTCGATGAGGCTGGGCCACTAACGTGGCCGACGCCGTGCTCAGGATGACGAGAAAACGTCGTCACCCTGAGTTTGTCGAAGGGCTCGCGCATACCAGCTTATGCTTTCTTTTCTTTTAAATTGATGATGAATAACGATAGCGAAGTTGTAACCGAAGCGGGCGAGGCGACGATTCCGGGGACGGCGCCCGCGGCCGAACCAAAAGACGACGTGCGCGCGCAACTCGATGCCGCAAACGCCAAAGCCGAAGACAACTACAACAAGTTTCTGATGGCCATGGCGGACTTCGAGAATTACAAGCGCCGCATGGAACGCGACAGCGCGTCGCTTTACACCGCATACCGGCGCAAGATCCTCGAACGGTTCTTGCCGGTGCTGGACAATCTCGAACGCGCGCTGCAGTTCAACGCGACGGGCGACGATAAATTGCGCGGCGGTATCGAAAATACGCTGCGTGGATTCGAGTCGCTGCTCTCGAGCGAAGGCGTGAAAACGATCGACGTCAAGGGCAAGGCTTTCGATCCTCGCGTTGCGGAGGCAATCGGAACCGCACCCGCGGCCGAAGGCGTCGAAGACGACACCGTGCTGGAAGTAGCGGAGAAAGGCTATACGATCGGCGACGAGCTTTTGCGGCCCGCCAAAGTGATCGTTGCTAAAGCCGCCGGATGAACTATAAAGACTACTACGCGGTCCTCGGAATTCCCAAAAATTCGCCGGAGAAAGACATTAAGTCGGCGTACCGCAAGCTCGCGCGTAAGTGGCATCCGGATGCAAATCCATCGAATCCCAAAGAAGCCGAGGAGCGCTTCAAAGAAATCTCTGAAGCGTACGAAGTGCTCGGCGATCCCGAGAAGCGCAAGAAGTACGACGTGCTTGGTTCCGACTGGCAGCGCGCGGCGCGCCAGGCGGAACAGCAACGCCAATATCGTACGCGATATAACGAACACGACTTCGGACATTTCGATTTCGGGGGTACGAACACCGGGGCGGCCGGTGCCGGGCCGAGCGGGTTCTCCGATTTCTTCGACATGTTCTTCTCCGGCATCGGGCGCCGGCAGACAACGCAAACGACCGGGTTTCCGCAACGCGGTCAGGATCTAGAGACGACAATCGAGCTAACCTTACGCGACGTTTATGACGGCGGGAAAAAAGCTGTGTCGTTGCAAGTCGAAGATCGCTGCCCCCGATGCCATGGCACCGGCACCGATCAAGGACGTCTATGTCCGCAATGCAGCGGTACGGGCCGGCTCCTCGTAACGAAGAAATTCGAAGTGACGATTCCGAAAGGCATCGGCGACGAGCAACGCATTCGTCTTGCAGCGCAAGGCGGTGCCGGGACGAACGGCGGCCCGAACGGCGATTTGTATCTTATCGTCAAATTGCTCGATGATTCAACGTACAAACGCAAGGGCGACGATCTCTACGTCGACCTGCCGGTAAGCATGTACGATCTGTTGCTCGGCGGGGAAGTAAAAGTGCCGACAATGGCCGGGCAAGTTGCTATGACGATTCCGGAAGGCACGCAAAATAACCGGCTCCTGCGGCTAGGCGGCAAGGGCATGCCGAATGTCAAAGGCGGAGGATCGGGCGATCAATACGTTCGCTTGATCGGACAACTGCCACAGCAGCTCTCCGATAAGGAAAAGAAGCTCTTCAAAGAGCTCTCGTCCATGAGAAACGGCAAGAAGTAAGATCAACGGCCACCCGACGAACCCGGGTGGCCGCTTCTTTTTAGTCGAAGCGGACCGCCATGATCAAAGAAATCGCCTTCACGGCCTATCCGTCGAACGACGTAAAGTCGACGCGCGAATGGTATGAGCAAATGCTTGGTCTGAAGTTCAGCGGCCCCTTCGAAGAAGACGGCGTCGAAAAATACAACGAAGCCAACGTAGGCGCGGGGTGCTTCGCATTAATAACGCCTGAATGGATCGAGCGCGAACCGGGAACGGGCGCCGGCGTAGCTTTCGAAGTCGACAATCTCGACGAAGCGCTTCGCCAGCTTCGCTCACAAGGCGTTGAAGTCGGGGATCCGTACGAAACGCCGGTCTGTAAGATCTCCTCTTTCAATGATCCCGAAGGCAACAAGATCACGTTCCACCAGGTCACCGTCCCGCACTAATGCAACGACGCGGTCCCGATGTCAGGTTATAAAACGCGATGACGTTCTTTTGGGCCGCCCTAGGGGAATCTCGGCCGGTGAATCAGATTGATGCGGCGCACGGTGTGCGGGGCACCGGCGTGAAGCGTTGGGGGGCGCGCAAGCCAAGCCGGAGTGCCTTTAAACCATGATGTCCGGGCATGGCTTGATGTGGTCGAATATGTATCGCCCCGACAAGCCGCAAGTGAAAAAGCGCATAGAATGGCGACGAATCGCCGCGCTCTTTACTCCTTATTTGAAGGAGCAGGGCGCCGTCTTGGCTTGCATTATCGTAAGTGCGCTGCTTGGTCTAATCCCTGGATACATGACTGCGCGGATCATCGACAGTGCGATTCCGCACAAGAGCTTTCACGAGCTCTTGATCGACGTCGGCGTCATCTTGGCGACGGCGCTTGTCTCGATGGGCTTCGGCGTCGCGCAAGGTTACCTGAACTCGCTCGTCGGCGAAGGCATCATGCGGGATTTGCGCACGAGCCTGGTTTCGCATTTGCACCGGATGCCACTCGCGTTCTTCACCGGAACGAAGACCGGCGAAATCATGAATCGCGTTTCCAACGACGTGGACAACATCGACAACGTCGTCACCGGAACGCTCACGACCATCATTACGAACGTCGTCATGATTCTTACGACGCTCGTCGCGATGTTCATCTGGAACTGGCGTCTTGCGCTGATTTCGCTCGTCATCGTGCCGTTTATGGTTCTTCCGCTCGGCCCCGTGGGACGGCGGATGTACGACATCCGCAAGAAGACGCGCGAGCAGCGCGACGCGATCGAATCGATCACGCAAGAAACGCTTTCGATTTCCGGGATCACGCTCATCAAATCGTTCGCCCGCGAGGCGTTCGAGAAAGCTCGCTTCTACGACGTGGGAACGAGTTTGATGGGCTTGGAGATTCGTCTTGCCATGGTGGGCCGTTGGTTCTTAGCTTCGGTAACCGCCATGGTCATCGTTGGGCCGGCAATCGTGTGGATCGGCGGCGGATGGTTAGCGGTTCAAGCCATGCTGGACGTCGGCGTCATCGTTGCATTTATCGGTTACATCCAAGGGCGCTTGTACGGCCCTGCGTCGGCGCTCGTCGGCGTCCAGGTGCAAATCGTCAGCGCTCTCGCCGTCTTCGAACGCATTTTTGATTACCTCGACATGCCGACCGAAGAGTACGAACCGGCCGGTGCGACAGCGTTGGAAGCCATCGAGGGCGACATTCGCTTCGAGCACGTGACTTTTGGCTACAACGCCGACCGCACCATCCTGGACAACGTCAGCTTCCATATCGAACCGGGCAAACTCGCCGCATTCGTGGGCCCGTCGGGCGCCGGAAAGTCGACAATCACGCAGCTCGTGCCGCGTTTCTACGATCCGCAGGCGGGACGCGTGCTCGTCGACGGGCACGACGTCAAAACCGTCACGCTGGAATCGCTGCGACGCGACATTGGCATCGTTACGCAAGAGACGTATCTCTTCCACGACACGATCGCGTCGAATCTACGCTACGCGAAACCGGACGCTAGCGACGAAGACCTCATCGCCGCGTGTAAGAGCGCCAATATTCACGCGTTCATCGCCGCGCTTCCCGAAGGCTACGCAACAATAGTCGGTGAGCGCGGGCATAAGCTTTCCGGAGGAGAGCGTCAACGGCTTGCAATCGCGCGCGTTCTGCTAAAGAATCCTCGCATTCTCATCCTCGACGAGGCAACCAGTGCGCTCGACTCGCATAACGAAGCGGCAATTCAGAGCGCGCTCGAAGTGGTGATGGAAGGGCGTACGAGCCTCGTGATCGCGCACAGGCTTTCGACGATCCGTTCCGCCGATGTGATCTTCGTTATAGATGATGGCCGCATCGTGGAAAGCGGCACACACGAAGTGTTACTGGCGCGCAACGGCGCCTACGCGCACCTCTACCGCACGCAATTCCGCGACACCGCCGTCGCGGGCTAGCCTTCGACTCTAGGGAAGCGATTGCGGGACGACTTGCAATCGTAGGGCCTGTTGGTACGCGCCGGCGCGAACGCGGACAACGTCACTCAATACTCGCGCGGTGCCGTAAAATATTTGGGGAACGCCGGTTCCTGTAGCATGAAGCGTTTCCGTGCCATTCGTGCCGTCGCACCACGGCGCACCGCCGGGCAGCAGCAACACGACCTGGACGCCACCAACATTGCGCACCGGATGACAACCTGCCGGATCGAGGAACCGCACCTCGTACGGAACGCTGCTTGGACACGTCACCGTGACTACCAGCGGCACCATCGGCGAGCTTGAATTAACCGTTCCAAACTCAATGGGCAACATCGAGGCCGCACAATTCGCTTGCGCCGCTGCCGGCGCATGCGGGAACGCGATTGAACGAGGCATCGCGACGGCGCGCGTTCCCAACGCAAGTGCAAAGAAGACGAAAGCGATCACGGGCAAGTACCGCGCTCTAATCACAGCGCACCTTCCCTACGTTCGGAACGCTTTCAACGTTTTTGGGGATGGCAACATGCGCGGTACAGCCGCCGTTCTTTGACTTCGCGTGAATCGCGAGGGTGCCGCTTGGCGGATTTTCGAAGTACACGAGTCCGTCGTTCGCTACAAACAAGCCGCTAGGAACCGCTTGTCCTTCGAGCGGCGTGCCGGGAGCGAGCGGAGCTCCGTTTGAGTCGATCAGCGTAAACATGACCGCGCCGGTCGATTCGCGTTTGAATCGCACGATGGTTCCGGTTCGGGGAATCGGAACCACGACCTTATCCGTCTCTATCGTCGTGCCGACCGGCAACGTGCTCGGATCGATGGATATCGTGTTCTGGATATAAGGCGAGAGCATCGGCACGAAGAGCTGTCCGCGCCCATTCGTTCTACCGATTAGCACATTATTTCGGTACACCGGAATATTCGCGTATCCCACGTCCACCAGCGCGTACGGGCTCTCGGTCATGCGTGAAGCGAAAACTTTTCCACCGACGAATTCAAAGCCGCCATGGATGCCGGCATCCACATACCCCAGGCCGCCGCGTCCGCTGGAAACATCGAGGGTTTCCTCGGTGGCATTGCCGGTGCCGTCCAGATATAAGTCCGCCGTCCGGCCCGGGATGCCGCCGACCGTTGCATTAACGCGCACGTTATCGTCCCGGCCGTACATGCCCGTAAACGCGGTCGACGGAAGAATGCGGCCGTCTTGGGCGTTCGCGCTCGTCGTAACGGCGGAGTTGCGCCCGACCGACCGGCTTAACGAAATCCCATACGAGCTCGACGAATACTGGCCGGTGGTACGTGCTGCGTAAAAGCCCAGCTGCCCGCCTTGAAATTCACGCGTCGTGCTAAGCATGATCGTGTGCGTGTTTAGCTGCGCCCCTTCGCTCGATGAGTAGCTGAACTGCATGTCTTGGCGATGATTGAGGTGCGTCCACAAAGCTGCGCCGGCGGTATTCAACACGTTGCTCGTTATGCCGAGGCTTGAATACGGGTTTGGAAGTTGGCGGACGTAGAGCGAAACGCCGGCGCGCGCCGCGGTAAAATCGTACCCGAGGTTTGAGATGATGCGGCTCGACGAGCCTTGTGCGGCCCCCAACCAGCCAAAACCGGCGGTGAAGCTGCCTACGTGCGGGACACCCAAGACGCCCGCGCCGGCCAAGACTTTATGCAGTGGTCCGTATTCCGCCGTGAAGTCTGCACTGAGTTCGTTGGTAACGCCGATCTTCTCATGCGCTTCCGCAAGGAGCGGCCCGTATTGATTCAAGCCGGTTTGGAGCGCTTCAGCGCCGGCCGAGTAGGAGAACTGATGCAAGCCCGGCGCAAGTAGTTCACTGTCTGCATAATAGGATTGCGAAACCGCATATGCGCGCCCCGACGGATCCTTCACGATCACGTCGTAATTCACGGTACCATCCTGTAAATTCGGCGCACCGACGGAAAATGGTCCTTGGGGAACGGTGGATGTCGAGAGCAGGCCGCCGTTCGCGTAGACGTTCACGGTTCCGGCACTTTGAGCGACGCCGTTTAGCTGCGGCACCGGCCGCACTATGAGGTTCGGCACCATGGAGAAGTTTGTTCCGACGGTGATGCCGAGCACGCGCAACGAATCGCCCATCAGCCCGCCCTGCGTCGTCGAATTTCCTAATGCAAGTTGCGCGCGACGCGACGGCACGTCGCGGATCCACGCGGTGTTGATCGGCTGCACGATGGCGCGTTGGCCGCCGCCGCCGTATATCTCGACCTGCGTGCCGAGTTCGCCGCCGGCAAGATAGCCGTACCCTTGGAGCATCGACTCGTAGAATGTCTGCCCCGCGGACTGATGGACTCCCACCTCGTAGTCCAGCGAAGCCGATCGGCCGCCGTGCGCATCCAATACGTGTGCAGTATCCGCAGCAACATTGGTTGCTTGAAAGACCGATGCGGGAACCGTTAGATTTAACGATTGATCCGCAGGACGAACCTCGATTTTCGTTGCGTAGGTCTTGAGCGCGTGGTAGGCGCGGCCGTTGTGTTGGACGGGCGCATCTTTTGCCGGTGTTAGACGCCACGCTTTTGTATCGTCGTCGGCTGCATAGAAATCGCCCGCGTTATCTTCCAGCAATGCCGCGCCGTCGCTTACGGATTGGCCATTGATGGTGATGGCGTAAACGGTCTCACTAAACTGAGAATGCGTAAGGGTGGCTACCGTCGGCGCCCCACCTACGGAGTCCCCGCCTCCCGGGACCGGCATCTGATCGGCACGGACTGACGTCTGCGCGAAGAGCGCAGCGCAGACCGCGAATCCCAGAAACCGGCTCAGCCGCGTCATGCTAATTGACCGTATCGTCGATCGAGCCGTTGTCGGAGTCGGCGTGAATGTGCAGCGGACCGCTCGACTGATGCAACGCCTTCACGGTCCAAGAGCGGGTCTGCCCAGGCAGCACCGTCGTATCGTACTTGTTTTGTCCTACGAGCGTTCCGTTCGTGTCGACAAGCGTGAAGCCGCGCAGCCGTAAGTGCATGTTGCCCGTGTTCTTCACTGTGAGCAGCAGATTGGAACCTTGACGCTGCTGCGACCAAGTCGCCTGGCGCACAAGTTGTCCGGTTGGCGCGACATAGACCGGAAAATTCAGCTTCAGGAGCATGCCGATGTTCGCACTAGGCATGTACTGCGATTGCACTTCGGAAACTTGAACGCGGTACGCCTGCTCGTCCGTCGACGCATTGGGACCGCGCAAAGCTACACGAACGATTTGCGACCCGTTTGGCGCGAGCGTGAATACCGCGGGAACGCCCAGGATGTCGTCGGAAGGCTGCAGATTTTCGGTCGGGCCGCCGCCGTCCCACTTATAAACCTTTACTTGCACGACGTCGGGATAATTGCGCTCGCTCGTAATGCGAATCGTGCCCGCCATATGCGAAGGAGCGAGAACAAGACTGGTAGCGCTGATGTTCAAGCCGCCGCCGGCAGCGTGCGCCGGTATCGAGCTGAAAAGCGCGCCGGCGCAGAAGATTGCGGATAGAGATCTGATGAGGCGCTGAATCATGTAGGATTCCCGAAAAAGGACGGAGCGGCCGAAGCTGATGCTTCGGCCGCTCGAGGATCGATTAGTAGTTGACCGTCAGGAACAGCGTGTCGGAGTAGTTGACGCCACCGACTGCCGAGAACTGCTGGGAGAATGGGATGTGGATGTGGATCGTTCCGCCCGCAATCGAGTTCGCGTTGTTCGTGGCGCCGTCCAGGCCTTCGCACAACGTCAACGTGTAACCGAGTTGCTGCGTGGTGCCATGGATGTCCGTGCCCTTCAGCAGGCCGTTGAACGACTTGCCGGCGCCCGGGGTGAACGACGCGTTCGAATCCGACCACGAGGCGGTCCAGTTCATGTTGCAGGCACCGCCGGCAACGGTTTGATCCGCATCGATGTCGGTACCGAGGCCGTACGAGATCGCGCCGAACGACTGTTGCGGCACGATGATGTTGCACGCCACCGGGATGTTCACGCCGATGTACGAGCTGTACACGGTCGGATAGGACGCGGCCATCGACGTGGCCGGAAGAAGAAAGGCTGCCACGGCGGCGAGCATTGCGATTTTCTTGAACAAGATAAACCTCCAGAACCGCCAGTAACAGCATTATGGCGGCAATAAATTAACTCAAGTTATTGTTGCGAAGAGAGTCGGCGCCGATTCCTCGCACGGTTTCGTCGCCGGTTCTCGTGACTTCACGGTTATATCGCACGCGTTAAGGCGTGGACTACTCTGCCATTGAGGGCAATTGCGAGCAGCGACTCCCCTGGAAACAATTGAGGCCGAGTACCCGGGTATTTTTACTAATCCTAAGGGTTCATAAGAGAAAAGTCGCAGGAGACGAGCCGTCTCCGCGTTAATTGCATTTACGAGCCGCCGCAATTTACTCTCCGGGGGAGTTTTCCTAATGTCCGCCGACGCGACACTGCAGACCCAACGGCACGATGCTGTTTCGATGCGGAAAGCGAAAGCATATATCGTGCTGCTTGATGAGCAGTACGGTATTGCCTATGCGCAAAGAGGCGCCATCGAGCTGCTCTCGCGCATGCTGAAGGTTCCCATAGAGTACATGGACCGGCTCCCGCTACCGATCGAACTCGCACTCCAGGATGCCGTTCGCGGGTTATCCTTAGATGACGATACAATCATCGAGCCCGTTCCGTCGCTGCGCTTTCGCGTCGCAAAACTATCCAGCCGTGCGCAGGATACAATCGTCGCGTTACAGATCGAACACGTCCAACGTCGTGAAGCGCTCCCAGGCGCGATCAAGCGCTTCAAACTGACAGCGCGCGAATCGAGCGTCCTGTCACTGATTCTTCGTGGACGATCGAGCAACGAAATCGCCGATGAAATGAGCATCGCCGAAGCGACGGTAGCAGATTACGTCAAACGGCTGTTACGTAAAACTTTCTCGCGAAACCGCGCCGAGATGCTCGCGAAAATTTTCGACTGGGATCCGGCCGAAGGCGAATAAAGCCCGCTCCACAATCAGGTGACGGGGACGCTACGTCGTCATGCTGAGCTTGTCGAACCACGGGCGCATACGAGCATTGCACGTCGTCATGGTGAGCCTGTCGAACCACAGGCGCATACGAGCATTCCACCTCGTCATGGTGAGCCTGTCGAACCACAGGCGCATATGAGCATTGCACCTCGTCATGGTCAGCTTGTCGAACCACCGGCGCATACGATCATTGCACCTCGTCATGGTGAGCCTGTCGAACCACCGGCGCATACGAGCATTGCACCTCGTCATGTCAGCTTGTCGAACCACCGGCGCATACGATCATTGCACCTCGTCATCGCTTGCCGAACCACCGGCGCATTACGAGCATTGCACCCCGTCATGGTGAGCTTGTCGAACCACAGGCGCATACGAGCATTGCGCCTCGTCATGGTGAGCTTGTCGAACCACCGGCGCACAGTGCTGATATGCGCCCGTCCTTCGACAAGCTCAGGATGACGGGAGGGATGCGGCCTGATGGTGCGGAGCAAACAATAAAACCGTCATGGTGACGAGAGGGGCGCGGCCAGATCGTGCGGAGCGACAATACACCTCGTCATGGTGAGCTTGTCGAACCACGGGCGCATACGAGCATTGCGCCTGGTCATGGTGAGCTTGCCGAACCACCGGCGCACAGTGCTGATATGCGCCCGTCCTTCGACAGGCTCAGGATGACGGGAGGGATGCGGCCTAATCGTGCGGAGCAAACAATAAAACCGTCATGGTGACGAGAGGGGCGCGGCCAGATCGTGCGGAGCGACAATACACCTCGTCATGGTGAGCTTGTCGAACCACAGGCGCATACGAGCATTGCACCTGGTCATGGTGAGCTTGTCGAACCACCGGCGCATACGAGCATTGCACCTGGTCATGGTGAGCTTGTCGAACCACCGGCGCACAGTGCTGATATGCGCCCGTCCTTCGACAAGCTCAGGATGACGGGAGGGATGCGGCCTGATGGTGCGCAGCAAACAATAAAACCGTCATGGTGACGAGAGGGGCGCGGCCAGATCGTGCGGAGCAACAAAACACCTCGTCATGGTGAGCTTGTCGAACCACAGGCGCATACGAGCATTGCAGCTCGTCATGGTGAGCCTGTCGAACCACAGGCGCAAACCAGCATTGCCGATATGCGCCCGTCCTTCGGCAAGGTCAGGATGACGGGGGTGTCTTGCTGTAAAAGCCGTCGAAGATGTCGGTCCAGTGCTTTCCTGAATCGGATGATTGCTGCCAATGCTGGCGCACTCGACCGTCTTTTAGAGGCGTCCAAGTAATGCGGTCTACCACGGGTGCATGCGTGCGCGGATTTGTGCGCGTGCCGGAGAGGACCATACTCTCTCCGGTCATCCCGCCGAAAAGCAGCAACGTCGTACCGCCGTTATCGACCCACGTTTGATGCCATTGCTTGCGGTCGGGCAGGTACGTATTGAAGCTCGAACCTTCGCTTCCGCCGACGCCCTTCCAGTGTTCCTGCAGCGCGCAGCCGCCGTACTCCGAAGTCACTTCGTTCGTGCCTTGCGCCTTACCCGATGCATCGGCCACTCTCCAAGAGCCAAGCCAAAAATCGAACTGCCGGCGTTCTGAACCACTGCATGGCGAAGATTGAGTTTGCGCGCTGGCCGGCGCACTTACTACTACTGAAGCGATGAATGCCATACACGCGAATACCCGCTGATATCTCATCTTTCAATCTCCAATCGAAAGATAAACCATTAGGGCAGGCGGGGCTGTGACTGCGTGGGCTCTTTATCTTTATTGAGATTGCGGCCGGCGTGACGTTCTACGTATACAACGGTTCGATTTCGCCCATGCGGCCATCGGAAAAGTCGCGAAACGCCTGCTCCAGCTCTTCCACTTCGTTCATCACGAATGGGCCGTAGCGCACCATCGGTTCATCGATCGGCTCGCCGGTGAGCAGCAAAAATTCCAGCACATCGCTGCCCGCGTTCTCAACGGGAATTTCATCGCCGTGACGATCGAAGACGATTGCGGCGCGTGCTTGATATACGCGTTCGCCCGCCGCGCGCGCAGAACCAGTCATGAGATAAACGATCGACGCATGTCCGTCGTGGACGCGATGCACGATCTTGCCGCCCGGCTGCAACCGATAATGCGTCATGCCGATCGGGATGCGCGTTTCGGCAGCGCCTTTTACGCCTTGGGCCTCGCCGGCAATTACTTTCGCCCATGCAAGACCGTCCGGGCTCGTCCAGGTGGGAATTGTCGAACTTCGCACGTCTTGATAACGCGGTCGCATCATCTTGTCGGCTTTGGGAAGATTCACCCAGATCTGAAAGCCGTGCTGGCGTCCGCCTTCGCTTATCATTCGATCCGACGGCATCTCCGCGTGAACGACGCCGCCGCCGGCCGTCATCCATTGCACGTCGCCCGGAAAAAGTTCGCCGCGGCGTCCCGAAGAATCAGCATGCTGAAATTCGCCGTCGATCATGTACGTGACCGTTTCAAAGCCCCGATGCGGATGATCCGGCGCGCCGATCGCTTCGCCGGGCGCATATTGCACCGGACCAAGCTCGTCGATTAAAAGAAACGGATCGATCTGCATCACGCCTTGCACCGGAAACGGCCGGTGCACGAGAAAGCCGCCGCCCTCTTGAAAATCTTGAGCGGGCAATACGAGTGAAACTTTCCGAGTAGACATACCACGCAAAACCGCAACGGAGCAGAACATCGTTGCGACGAGGGAGGCGGCGCCGGACGCGCGGAACGCTCGCTTATGAAGCTTCGCGGCGTGGTACTGGCTGCAGCGGGGCTCGGGATCCCGCTTGCAGCGTTGATCCTCTTTTCGCCCGTCCAGTGGGGCTACGGCGGCTATTTCTTCGCGGGCGACAAGAGCGGTCTGCCGCGAATCACGGTCGTGAACCCGGGCAGCCCGGCGCAGCGAGCCGGCTTGCGAGCAGGCGACCATTTCACCGGGCTGACCGGCTTGCAGAATCTCGAGAACATCGCCGGCCCGGTCGGAACGACGGTCACCTTAGACGTGCTCCGTCATGGAAAAACGTTTCCACTGCAGATGACGTTTGAGCCATTTCCCGATCCGCTCGCGCAACAGGAAGCATTTACGAAGATCGTTTCAGCGCTTACCGCGATCGGCGTTTTTACAATCGGCATCATCGTCATGCTTCGCGCGCGCTATCCGCAAGCCGGCGCGCGCGCGGCCGTGGTCCTCATCGTCGCCGGATGGTACGCGAACGCGCTGAGCGGTGCGCTCGTCGCGCCTAATGTGTGGCTCGCCTCAGCGGGATATTTTGCACGATTCGCGTTGATTGACGTACTGCCGTGCACGGCAATGATGCTTCTGGCCATCTATCCGCCCACGAAGACCCGCATTCGCACCATGATCGGGTATGCCGCGCCTTGGCTGCTGGGCGCAGGGCTGATCGTCAACGCTTGCGTCGACTACGGAGCGTGGGCGTCGCCGCCTCTCTGGAATACCTTAGGCGGCGCGTTTGCTTACTCTGCAATAGCGCTCTCTGCCATCCTGGCTGTCGGCTTGATCGATGCAATCGCCAGCGCCCCGCTCGAATTTCGTACGGCGACGCGCTGGGTATGTGGATGCTGGCTGGCAGCGAGCGCAATTTTGATTGCCCAAAACATTGTCGCCGCGTCGCGCGCGAATGTGAGCGTGAACTCGCACTATGGCGATATCATTTTTCTGGCACAAATGTTCTTGTGGGCCTTCGGCGTCGCTTATCCGGTCTTGCGACACCGGCTTGTCGACTTGAACATTCTCATCACGCGAGCGACGATTTTTGCCGCCGTTTCGCTCATTATCGTGTGCATATTCGTTGCCACGGAATGGTCGGCCGTTAGAATATTCGAGCACTCGATCAACGCGGGTCACGCTCCGAAGTGGCTGCTCGACGGCATTACGCTCGCAATAGTGTTAACACTCGGTCTATCAGCGCGCTGGATCCACCAGTTTGTCGAAGCGCGGCTCTCGCAGATCTTCTTTCGCAAGCGGCTGATGGGCCTTGCTGAAATCCAACGCCTTGCCCGCGAGGTGGATGCTGCAACCGATGCGCAGGCGGTTATGGCCTTAGCGTGCACGACGGTCAAGCGTTGTCTCGAACCGCTAGGCGTAGCGTGTTACATTCGGACCGGCGATGCATATCCGCTCGTTTCCTCGAACGGCGCTGTCGTTTCGCCGGCCGCCTATTCGTTCAACGATGAAATCCCGCTTCGCTTACGACGCTTCTTGGAACCGTTCGAGATCGACGACAACTCCGACGAACGGTTCCACATGCTTTTTTTGCCGATGACGCTTCGCGGTGAAGTTTTGGGCTTCTTATGCTGCGGGCCTAAGCCCGACCGCACGCCCTATCCTCGCGATGAGGTTGACGCGTTGGCTTTCCTCGCACACCAAATCGGCATCGCTTCAGCCTGGCTTCAACGCGAACCAGCGCTGCAGTGACTATTCCGTTACAGCGGCCGCTGCCCGAACCGCAAAGCGGTCATACACCCACAGCAGAACGGTGGTTGCGATGCCGACTCCCGTAATCACGATCCATATCATTGCCGGCGAGTGCGAAGCTTCACCAAAGTGCGCGAGCAGCATCCCGCCGAACCATCCGCCGACGAACGAGCCGATCCCGATAGGCAAAAACGCGAAACCCATGTAGGTTCCCTGTTGGCCTTCGGGCGCGAGCCGAGAGATGTACTCGTAATAGCGCGGGGATTGAATGATTTCGCCGAGCGCAAGGACGATGAGGCTCAACACCGCCATCGGCACGCTCGGGTGCAAGGCGATCAGCAGCCATGATACGGACGTAATCAGCGACCCGATGATGACCGCCTGGAACGAACGGATGCCACGCATTAGCGCATTGATCGCCACGGTGAGCGTAATGACGGTCAAGGGACAGGTAATGAGAATCAACGCCGTATTGGCGTTCTTGTCGACGTAGTTATTGATGTAAATCGGCAGGATCAAAAACTGCTGCCAATAGACGATCCAGTACCCCGAAAAAATCAGGAGGAAGAGCACAAACCGGCCGTTGCCGAGAACCGTGAGGAAATCGCGGCCGGTTTGCGCGAGCGTCTTTCCTTGCGTGTTGCCGGCGACGCGCGGCTCTTTAAAGAACACCAGCACCACGACGAACATCGCGAGAACGCTGCACGCGGCAATCAAGAAGACGTCTTGCGCGGGCAGCCGCGAGTGCAGCCATCCGGCCAAGAACGGCCCGAGCGTACTGCCGATGTTGACCATCGTGTAGTAAATGGAATAGCCGATCGAACGGACGTTTTCGTTCGAAGCGCGCGCCGTCGTGCCGACGACCGAAGGCTTCACCAGCGCCACACCGAGCGCAGGCAAGAACAAAATGATGCCCACGAGCAACGGCAACGGAACCAGGGAACGCGCCGGAGCCAGCCACGGTGCGCCGATGGAGCCGACCAAGAAATAGGCGCACGCGAGAATGAAGTACGCCGACGACAACGCGCGCCTGAACCCGATCCGATCGGCAAGCGCACCGCCGAAGATCGCCATGACCCAAACCGCTCCGCCGAAGACTCCGCTCAAGCTCGCGGATTGTGCGCTCGAAAATCCGAGCGTTTGATTCAGATAAAGCGCGAGCGTCGAGAAAACAGCGTAGTACGAAAGCCGCTCGAAAATTTCGCTGGTATTTGCAACCCAGAACGGTTTGTCGAACCCGTTTCTGATTTCGGCGAGTCGCTGCCCTACGCTCATTTAACGCTCCTTGTTAACTGACGGGAAAGGCGCATACCGGCATTACGGATATGCACCTGTCCTCCGACAAGCTCGGGATGACCTACGCCACGCCGGCGGGGATTCTCATGGTGGAAGGCGGTGAGGGTACGTGGAGTTTGGCACCGGTGGCGGCTTGGACTTCTTCTACGCTTACGCCCTGCGCGAGTTCCCGCAACACCAAGCCGTCGGATTCGATGTCGATGGTCGCTATGTCCGTGATAATCTTCTGCACCACTCCCCTACCGGTAAGGGGCAGCGTGCATCGCTCCACGATTTTATGTGAATTGCCCTTCGCGACGTGTTCCATCATTACGATGACGCGTTTCGCGCCGTGCACCAGGTCCATCGCGCCGCCCATGCCCTTAACCATCTTGCCCGGGATCATCCAGTTCGCGAGATCGCCGTGCTCCGAGACCTGCATCGCACCAAGCACGGCCAGGTCGATGTGACCGCCGCGAATCATGCCGAACGAAAGCGCCGAGTCGAAGAACGACGCACCGGGCAGCACCGTCACCGTTTCTTTGCCCGCGTTTATCAGATCCGGATTTTCCTCGCCCTCGTACGGATACGGCCCCATGCCCAAAATGCCGTTCTCGCTTTGGAGCGTTACGGTAACGCCCGCCGGAACGTAATTAGGGATGAGCGTCGGCAAACCGATGCCAAGATTAACGTACTGTCCGTCGCGCAATTCTTGTGCAACGCGCGCCGCCAATTGTGTGCGTGTTAACGACATACTTATGCGCCCCGCTTCCTTGTGGTGATACGTTCGATGCGTTTGCCTTCGGGTCCGACTTTAACGACGCGTTGAACGAAGATTCCCGGCAGATGCACGTTTTCCGGATCTATTTCGCCCGGTTCGACCAGCTCCTCAACTTCGGCAATCGTGATTTTTCCCGCCATTGCGCAAAGCGGATTGAAGTTGCGCGTTGCTTTGTGAAAGATGAGATTGCCGGCGGTATCAGCGACAGAAGCGCGCACGAGCGCGAAGTCGCAAACGATGCCTTCTTCTAAAACATAATCACGGCCGCCGAACTTCCGTGTCTCTTTTTTCGGCGACGCAACGGCGGTGGATCCGTCGGAATGGTGTTTCCACGGCAAGCCGCCGTCGGCAACGAGCGTTCCAACGCCCGCCGGCGTGTAAAATCCGGGGATGCCGCAACCGCCCGCCCGCAGGCGTTCGGCGAGCGTTCCCTGCGGTACCAATTCCACTTCCAATTCGCCGCTCAAGTATTGGCGTTCAAACTCTTTGTTCTCGCCTACGTACGAGCCGGTCGTCCGCCGGATGCGCTTGTTGTCCAACAAAACACCGAGGCCCCAGCCGTCGACGCCGCAATTGTTCGAAACCGTTACAAGCTGATCCGCGCCCTGTTCTAAAAGCGCTTGAATGAGGTTGTGTGGGATACCGTTCAAGCCGAAGCCGCCAACCGCGAGCGATGCGCCGCTCGGAATATCGGCGACCGCTTCCGCGCACGTCTTGAGGACTTTGTTCATTCGGGCCTTATGCGCCGGGGGACGGAACGGCTCCCTCTGGTGTGGAAATGGGCGAAACCCCATTATCCCAGAGGTAAGCGAGAAGCATGAGCACTGTAGCGCCGCGCGCGCACGAGTCCGATGAAGAGGCGATGATCCTCGACATGGTGCGCGAGCTGGTTGCGGAAAAAGTCGCACCGCGCGCCGCCGACATCGACGAATCCGGCGAATTTCCGTACGACATCAAAGAACTGTTCGCACAGAACGATCTGATGGGCATCCCGATTCCCACGGAATACGGCGGCCTAGGCGGCACGTTCCTGACGTACGTCAAAGTGGTTGAAGAGATCGCCAAAGCCTGCGCGTCGAGTTCGCTCATCGTCGCAGTGCAAGAGCTCGGCATGCTGCCGATTCTTATCGGCGGCAGCGAGGAACAGAAGAAACGATTCCTCCCCGACATCGCAGCCGGAAAAAAGATTGCCGCATACGCGCTCACCGAAGCGTCGAGCGGATCCGACGCACTCGGTTCGATGCGCACGCGAGCCGAGCGCAAAGGAGACGATTACGTTCTGAACGGCCAAAAGATTTGGATCACGAACGGCAGTGTGGCCGACGTCGTATGCGTTTTCGCGGTGACGGATCCGAGCGCAGGTTCGCGCGGCGTGAGCGCGTTCGTTGTTGAAAAAGGCACGGCCGGATTCATCGTCGGCAAGAAAGAGAAAAAGATGGGGATCCGCGGATCACCTACGGTGGAACTGGCTTTCGACGACTGCGTCGTTCCGGCGGCAAACCGTCTCGGCGGAGAAGGCGAAGGTTTTAAAATCGCCATGAAAGTGCTCGATAAATCGCGTCCGGGCATTGCGGCGCAGGCGCTCGGCATTGCAGCCGGCGCGCTCGATTACGCGACGAACTACGCGAAGGAACGCATCGCCTTCGGCAAGCCGATCGGACAGCATCAAGGCGTCGGATTCATGCTCGCAGACATGAAAACCGAAGTTGAAGCCGCGCGCTTGTTGCTTTACGAAGCAGCGCGCAAGTGCGACGAGGGCGCGCCCGATGTGTCGCTGTGGGCATCGATGGCGAAGCTCAAATGCGGAGACGTCGCGATGTCGGTTTCGACCGATGCGGTTCAAGTGCTCGGCGGGTTCGGCTACTCCACGGAGTACCCGGTGGAACGCATGATGCGCGACGCCAAAATCACGCAGATTTACGAAGGAACCCAACAGATTCAGCGGCTCGTGATCTCGCGCGCGATGGTCGGCAAAGCGAAATAAGCGAGTTTTACGCTCCCCGTAAATCGGTCGCGTTCGGCGTTTGGCGCCGAGCCGCGCCTCTGAAGAGACGCCTCTCTGCTGGACAAGGCAAAGGGGCGTTTTCGTTTGAGGCGAACTTTCGAGCCCGACGCTGCGTTCTTTGACCGTAGCTCGCCGCGGTTATGGCCTATTGGCCGCCGCGGTTTACCGTTGCTCCGAAGGGAGGTGAATACACAATGAAGATGCTCGCATCGCTCGTCGCCGCCGCGTTCCTGATGACCGCCCCGGCGATGGCCGCCGACACCGCCGCTAAGGCGACGACGGCAACGAAGGTTGCTGCTCCGAAGGCTGCTGCCAAGACCGTCAAGTCCAACAAGTCGATGAAATCGGCGAAGTCGACGAAGACCGTCAAGGCCGCTCCCAAGGTTGCCAAGGCCGCCAAGAAGCCGAACATGCAAAAGACCGCCGCTAAGAAGGCTGTTGCTAAGTCGGCCAAAGCGGCCAAGTCGGTCAAGGCTGCGAAGGTTGCTCCGAAGGCTGCAAAAGCCTCGAAGAAGCCCCACCAGCAGAAGACCGCTGCCAAGAAGGCCGTAAAGGCCTCGAAGGCTGCTCCCAAGGCGAAGGCTGCAAAGCCCGCGCCGAAGGCAACGAAGAAACCGTAACCCCGTATTCATTCAATCCAATAACGGCGTAGTCGAAAGACTGCGCCGATTTTTTTGCGAAGCGTTAGAGTCTGATGTCCGACCCCATGAAGCCTGAGTTCACCGCCCAAAACCCTATCGTCGAAGCCGCCTCGAAGATTCGCGCGCGACGCGACATGGGCGCTCTTATCGACGCCGCATCCGGCGAGACGACCAACCGCAAACCGGAAGACGCCGAAGAATCGCTTCAGGTCTTTGCGGATCAGCTTGCGATGTCGTGCAAACGCCTCAATTCGATCCTCGGCGCAAACGGCGTGAAGCTTGTGCGGCTCGAGAAGCCTTTGCGGCTGCGTTTGCGGTTCCAAGATAAACGCGTTGCGATCGACTTAGAGCCCGTGCAGCAGCTGGTGCGCATTTCCGGGATGAATCTCGAGGGCGAATATCAATTCGATCTCGAGTCACCGACGCCGGCGCTCATTAATCTCTCGAAGATTTCAACCGAAGCCGGCTACGGCGACCGGCTCACCGCTTCTTCTTTGCTCAAATACGTCGCTCAAGACGCCGAACTCCCGCGCCCTCCGCACCTCTCAGGCGGCGGTCCACTCCAGCTATAATCCCCCTTCATCGTAAGCTCGACGAACGGGGCGCTTTCATCATCCTCCAGCTTGTCGAAGGACAGGCGCAGCGGCGCAGCCGTCTGGCGGATCAGCGCGAATTTGCGGGTTTTCGTTTTGTGCCGGACGCCGGTTTTGCGCCGGAAGGCGGTTTGACGGCGACGCGTTTGGTAGCGGCGTTGAGCTTTGCGATTATCGGAGGCGTTGGGCAAATTTCCTTTGCGGGGCACTTGCCGCAAAGCGGCGTGGGGGCTTTGCAGATTTCGCGGCCGTGCAGAATCAGCCAGTGATGAGCGAAGCGCCATTTTTCGCGTGGAATAAGTGACGTAACGTCTTCTTCTACATCGCGCGGTGTTTTGCCGAGCGTTAGCCCGAGACGGTGCGATACGCGGAACACGTGCGTGTCGACCGCGAATGCCGCTTCTTCGAACGCAACCGACATTACCACGTTGGCTGTTTTTCTCCCGACGCCCGGCAGAGCTTCGAGCGCTTCCCGCTCCCTCGGAACTTCGCCGCCGTGCCGTTCGAGAAGGCCTTTGGAGGCATTGATGATGTTGGCAGTCTTCATGCGGAAGAATCCACATGACTTGATCATCTGCTCGACGTCCTCCCGATCGGCATTCGACAGCGTCTCGGGCGTCGGATATTTTTTAAAGAGCGCCGGCGTCGTCTGATTCACGCGCGCGTCGGTGCACTGCGCGGAGAGAATCACCGCAATCAGCAGCTCGTACGGATTCGAATACTCGAGCGCCGTTACGGCGCGCGGGTACGTCCGTTCGAGGATCGCGAGCTCTTGCTCGGCCACCGTACGCGACACTTTCTTCTTTGGGAACGGGATTTTTGCCATCGGTTGAAGGGCCGTGTTGGCTCCCTCGGACAAGAACCCATTTCCAATGCCATTCATGAAGCCGCAAGATCTAACCGTTCCGCCCGGCCAAACCGTCACCGGCGGTTTTCCCGTGCTGCACGTAGGAGACGTACCGGAGATCGATCCGCCGGCCTGGCGGCTGCGCGTCTTCGGCGAATGCGAAAGCCCATTCGAGCTCTCCTACCCTGAATTGCAAGCCATGCCGCCCGTAACTTGGAACGGCGACATCCATTGCGTCACGCGATGGAGCAAAAAGAACACCGAGTGGCGCGGCGTGCGGTTCTCGGCGATCGCAGAGCGAGCGCACCCCAAACCAGGCGTGAAATACGTTGTTCAACACGGCGAGAACGCGTATAGCACAAATCTTCCGCTCGCAGCGATGATGGACGACGACGTCTTGATCGCGTATGAATTCGACGGCGCGCCGGTTGAAGCAATTCACGGCGGCCCCGTGCGGATGCTTGTCCCGAAGCGATACTTTTGGAAAAGCGCAAAGTGGCTCAACGGCATTGAGTTCCTCACCGCCGACAAGCCCGGATTTTGGGAAGTGCGCGGCTATCACAACGAAGGCGATCCGTGGAAAGAGGAGCGCTACTCCGGCATTCCGGCGTGGTTTGAATGACCGATCCCTCATCGATAAACGCGCAAGCGCTAGCCTTCCGCGCCGAAGGCAGAACGAATGACGCGATCGCCGCATTTTTGCAAGGCATTCAAAGTTTTCCGGAACAGCTCGAACTCCATCAGAATCTTGCGCAGCTTTTGTACGAAACCGGCAATAATGCCGCAGCCATCGAATCGCACCGGCGCGTTCTCTCGTTGGATTGCGGAAACGTTGCGTCGCATCTAGCGCTTTACGAACTGCTGCAGATCACGGGCGAGCGCGACGCGGCACTAGACCATCAACTCGAAGCGCTATCGCGGCAGCGTCTTTTTTCTGCCATAGCGCCGAAAGAGCGGCGAAGCGTTCTGTTTTTATTTGCACCCGGCGACTGGCAGGCGAACATCCCGGTCGATTTTCTCTTCGACCGCGAAACGACGACCGTTCACAAGCTCTATTTGCTCGATGCCGAACGGCTGCAGCACGAGACGCTCCCGCGCTACGACGTTGCATGGAACGCAATCGCTGAGTCGATGGAAGCGATTCCCTATTTGGCGCTCGCGGAGCTTCTTTTGGGAGGCCAAAGGAAACCGCGCCTCAACGAGCCAGGTCGCGTCATCACGACGTCGCGCGTTTTTCTTCCGCACGCGTTGGAGGAAACGGGCGCCCTCGCAACACCGGTCGCTGAGCTAGGGAGCGATGCAGTCAAGTCCGGGAACGTATCCTTCGAATTCCCGATTATCATTCGACCCGTCGGTTCGCATGCCGGACACGGTTTGGAAAAAATCGATGCGCGGGAGCTTCTCGCGAACTACGTTGAACGCAATGCGGCGGAACGGTACTTTATTAGTCCTTTCGCGGACTATCGAAGCGCCGACGGCTTCTTCCGCAAATACCGCATCGTTTTCGTGGACGGCGAACCGTACCCGGTGCACTTGGCGATTTCTCCGAACTGGATGATCCACTACTACAACGCGCCCATGGCGGAAAATCGCTGGATGCGAGACGAAGAAGCGCGCTTCTTGTCCGACCTGCGCAACGTCTTTGACGGCGAGCGGCTAAAGACGCTTGAAGCGATTGCGGATGCCGTAGGGCTGGAGTACTTCGGAATCGATTGCGCCGTGACGCAAGACGGACGCGTGCTTGTGTTTGAAGCGGACCCGGCGATGTTGGTCCACACGAGCGACCCGGTCGATCTCTATCCCTACAAGCGCGAATTCGTCCCGCGAATTTACCGAGCCATCGAGCGGATGATAGACAAGCGGGCCGCTGCCGATACCTGAAAAGGTATGACGGTCCCGCGCATTTTCGATACCGCGGTCATAGGCGGCGGCATTTCGGGTTCTTCGATCGTGCTGGCGCTTGCCGGCCTGATTGCGCCGTCCTACCGCGCCGTCGTTTTCGAACCGAGCCCCCTGGGGCCCGGCCTCGCTTACGGCAGTCAGCCCCAATGCCTTCTGATGAACGGCGGCGCGAATTCCATGTCGCTGTTTCCCGACGACCGCAATCATCTTTTACGTTGGCTACGAACAAACGACGGAAACGCGCTGATCCCGCGAAGCACGTTCGGCCAGTATGCGGCGCAGACGGTGCAGCGCGCGCTCGAGTCGCGCCCCGCTTTCGCGCACGTGCGAACACGGATTAGTGACGTGCTTCCGCACTCCGAAGGGTATTCGCTCGTCGACGAGAGCGGCAGCCATTACCTCGCGCGCAACGTCGTCCTGGCGTTCGGCAATTTTGCGCCCAACGATTCGTTCTTGCCCGAAGTTATCAGGGAACACCAGCATTATTACGGTAATCCTTGGTGCCTCGACGCAAAGAGGCTCGAAGGCGACGTTGCTATCGTAGGGAGCCGGCTTACGGCTCTCGACGTTCTAGCGCAGCTCGACGAGCGCGGCTTCGAGGGCCGCATCTATTTGGTTTCGCGGCACGGCTTAACCCCGCTCGTCGAAGACCCGGCGGCCTGCGAATTGAACGTGAACGCCTTAAGCCTGACTTTCGACACGCCGTACGAGCTGCTGCGTTCCATGCGCCGCGCAGCGAAAGCTCACGTCGCACAAGGCGGCGATTGGCGTGCCGTCGTCGAATCGATTCGAAAGATAACGCCGGACATTTGGATCGCGTGGAGCGCACGCGACAAGCGCCGGTTTCTCCGGCATTTGCAATCGCTGTGGGCGGCCCACCGCTATCGCGCGCCGCGTGAAACCCTTGCGGCGTTCGAGCGCCGGATCGAATCCGGTCGCGCGCACATAGTGAAAGGAAAAATCACCGGCGCCGAGCGCGCCGGCGGGAAGAATATCGTAATGACCGTTACACGCGGTGAGAGAACTCGGAAAATCGAAGTGCAGGCGCTGGTAAATGCAACCGGCCCCAACTCCGACTATTCGAAGATCGACCAGCCGCTTGTGCGCAATCTTCTGCGCCGCGGATTAATTCGCCCCGACGCGGTGCGCCTTGGATTAGATGCGTCGAAAAGCTTCCGGGTCTATTCGCATGACGGCATCGAACAGCCGCGCCTTTTCACTCTTGGTCCCCCATTGCGCGGCTTGTTCTATGAAGCGACCGCCGTCCCGGAGATTAGCCGGCACGCGCGCGCGATCGCGCTGGAGTTGAGCCGGTCTTCACTTCTGTTAGGAGCCGTATCGTGATTTCGTCTTTCGAAGATTTACTGGCGCAGTCAATGGACGACCCGGCGCTCGTGGAAGCAATGCGCGACGGCATCGCGCGGTTCGAAGAATACCGCGGCGCCATTCCGCTCATTCCGCAATCCTACGCGCGCTTGTTGCTTCGAAAAACTGCGCACTTCGAGCTTGTCGCCATGCAGTGGGCGCCGCAATCGAAAAGCCCGATCCACGATCACGGCAAGTCGCGATGTTGGGTCGCGATCTTAGACGGCGTCTTAGACGTCGAAAATTACGAGCGGCTGGACGACGGATTAACGTCTTACGCTCGCATAAACAAGGATTCCGAAACGCGATTGATGCCCGGTCACCTCGATCACCGTCTTAATTGGCAGGAGTTGCATCGCGTCGGCAACTCGATGGACACCAGCGTCTTTTCTCTTCAGCTTTACGCAGCGCCGCAAACCGACTACGCCGTTATCGACGAGGTTACGATGCTCTGCCGGCGCGCATTTCCGGAGTACGACGCCACCTTCGATTTTTAATCGACACGGGCAGGTACGCGTCGGACAATCGTCATCAGGACGAATGCTGCTGCGCACAAAATCGTAAATGTCACCAGCAGACCTGATGCTAATGGAAATTCCCCGCGCGCGGCAAGCGTCACGGGAAGACCGCAAAGGGTAACACCGCCCGTCATTCCAAGCACGGCCGCGAGAAGCATCGCCGAACTCACGGTGCCTTCTTCTCCTTCGTCCACGCCGGTCACGCCGGCTAAAGAAAGTGTAGGGTAGCCGAGCCCGATGCCGATTCCACCCAAAAACCAGGTTACGAATGCGAGCGCCGGCGGAGCACCGAGAGCGACCGAGATCATTCCGGCACATCCAACTACTCCCAATAGCGCCCCGCAAATCAGCAGCGAATGGACGCCCGCGCGGCGCAGAAGCGCCGGTTGAAAGAGACTGGCGATGCACCACCCGAGCGCTCCGAGCGTGATGCAAAAAGCGGCCATCGTCAACGATAATCCGCGAACCGCCGTCAGGAGCAATGCGACATACGCATCGGCGCCGAAAAAGGCTGCATGCAAGACGGCAAACGCGACAAAGGCTGCGTTACGGCCTTTTAAATAGAGCGTGGCGCGCGAGAAGAGCATGCGCAGTGCGCCAAACGGGTCGACGCCGTGTTCCGCTCCGCGGTCTCCCATGGCCGGAAGCAACAGCGCAGCCGCGACGGCCACACACGGCACGAAACCCAGAAAAGCCCAACGCCATCCGTACGCCGTTGCGATAAGCGCACCCGAGGAAGGCGCGATGATCGCAGGCACAACCCACGCCGTCGAGACGAGGGAAAACATTCTTGCACGTTGGCGCTCGGGAAACGTCTTGACGATTGCGGCGAACGACGCCGCATAGTCAAGTCCAGCGCCGCTGCCCTCAATGAAGCGCGCGCCGACGAACTGCGCCATCGAATGAGCCGCACTCGCGAGCGCCAGGCCCACGCCTAACAAACTGAGCGCAACGGCGAGAATACGGCGCGTTCCGTAACGGTCGGCCCACGGCCCGGCAAACGGCAAGAAAATAAAGTTCGCAAGTAAGAACGATCCGAAGGCAAATCCGTAAAGCGCAAGTCCGTGCAAATCGGCCACGACGCGCGGCATTATCGTCGCGATCACCAGCGTTTGCATCGCAGAGACGAACTCGCCGATAAGCAGACCGGCCGCCACGCGCCCGTGACGGCCGGAGAAAAGCTCGCGCACGAGCTACGCTACTTCAGATAGTCGACGATCCACTGAACCCAGCGCCGGTCAACGTCTTGAGAACGAACCGGGTCGCCGGGGAAATGGCCACCGACCGGATACGCAAAGAAACGAACGGGAGTGCCGCGGTTGGTGAGCGCCCGGAACATTTCGTAAGACTGCGTGATGGGAACGCGGGAATCGCCTACATCGCTAAGGATGAGTGTCGGCGTGGTGATCTGCCATGCTGCGCTGATGGGCGACTGCGCCCAGTAGTCCTTGATGTAGTTCTTCACGTAAGGCGAACCGTTGAACTGATAGCGAGTTCCGACGCTGTTATCGGAGAGATTGTACTCGTCGATCCAGTTGTTGACCGCGGCGCCGGCGACGGCCGTTTTCCAGATGTGATAGTGACCTTCCATCCAAGATGTCATGTAGCCGCCGTAAGACCAGCCGGAAACGGCAATGCGGGACGTATCGATGGGATACGCTTTCTCAACGGCATCGATTCCCGCCATCACGTCGCGGCCGGGCCCCGCACCGGCGTCGTTCACGATGGCGTACCAATATTTCGCACCGAGATTGTCGCTGCCGCGATAATTGGGATTGAACACGATATAGCCGTGCGCGGCGATCAACTGATTCAAGCTGCTGAAAGACAGAATCGATGCCGAATTCGGGCCGCCGTGAATCACGAGCACCAAGGGATACTTCTTCGCTGGATCATATCCGGGCGGTAACGTCACCGTCCCGTCCTCGGGAAAGCCTTCCGACGTCCACTGAATCGGCTTTACGCTTCCCAAGTTCAACTTAGCGATTTGGTCGTTGTCGCCGGTGACGCGCTCCGGCGTTGCATTGGCCGTCGCCATGTAGTACAGCTCAGTGGGATGGCCAGCTTCGCTGCCGGTGAAAGCCAAGGCACCGTTTTTGCCAATCGACGCGTCGAGCCAAAACGCTTGCGTGGGCTGAATTGCACCGAGGTTCAAACGCATGGCCTTGCCGTCGAGCGGTTTTAACCAAAGAGCTGCGTCGGTTCCCTTATGTCCCGAAATCAACAGCGACTTGCCGTCGGGCATCCACATCGCGCGCTGGACGTTGGCGTCGATGTCGCCGGCAGTTACGTCAATACCGTTTCCGCCGCTCGACGGGGCGACCCAAACATCGTTCTGCTCCGCCTCGTTCCCGTTATGCGGATACCAATAGGCAATATGCGTGCCGTCGGGCGAATACTCGCCGAAGCCTTCGTACTTTCCGTGTGCAGTGAGTGGGCGAATCTCGCCGGTGGCTACGTTCAGAATTGCAACGACGGCCATGTCCGCGTCGGCATCGTACGGGTTCGGCATCTTCGTAAAGACGATCGATTTTCCGTCGGGCGACCAAGAGATCGGCGCACCGGGAGAGCTTGGCGGCTGGGCCGAGGGCAAACTCCACGAGCCCTGGGTCAATCGCCGCGCGCCGCTGCCGTCGGCGTTCACGAGCCAGATGTGATTGGGCATGGGCGCGGATCTTGTGTTGTACGCCTGATCGCCGACCACGAAGCCGTCGCGATGCTTCTCGATGCCGTTTTTCTTTGGCTGTTCGTCCGACGTAACGAACGCGATCGCGCTGCCGTCGGGACGCCATGTGAACTGCTGCACGCCGGCTTTTGCATCGGTAACGGCTTTCGGATCGCCGCCGCGCATGTCCATTACGTAGATCTGCTGCTGCGCGTCTTTGTCTTCGCCCTTGCGCGCCAGAAACGCAAGACGCGTGCCGTCCGGCGACCAAGCCGGCGACGATAGCTCCTTGCGATCGTAGGTAACGTCGCGATTGGATTTGGACGCTACATCGTACAACGTGAGCGTGCGGTCGTAATCGTCGTCCTTCATGTTCGCCCGCGAAACGATATACGCTATTTCCTTCCCGTCGGGCGAGATTGCGACGCCGGCAAGGCCGGTGATTTTCGGCAGATCGTCGAGCGTGAACGGTTTAGCTGCAGTGGCCCCGCACGTAGCGACGAGAGCGGCGAGCGCAAAGATGATGCCCCGTTTGTACATTTCCGTCACTCCTTTACTTCAGGTACCGGTCGAGCCAGCCAATCCAGCGTTTATCGATATCTTCGTTGCGAACCGGATCTGAGGGATGGTGGCCGGCAACGGGGTACGCGACGAATTGGACGGTCGTGCCGTTGTCCTTGATCGCGTGGTACAGCTTATAAGAATTCGTGATTACGACGTTGTTGTCGCCGACGTCGCCCATGATTAGCGTGGGCGTCGTGATCTGCGGGGCGTATGCGATCGGGGATTGCGACGTCCATTCGGGCAGATTCTCGGGCCGCCACGGAACGCCGTGGAAGAACGGAACGTCGGTGTAAACGTAAAACGCCAGGTTGAAGTCGTCCAGCCAGTCGTCGAGCGATGCTCCGCTGACAGCCGCTTTCCACACATGATAGTGCCCGATGAGCCAAGACGTCATGTAACCGCCATACGACCATCCTGAAACGCCGACGCGCGAGGAATCGATGTCGGCGACTTTCTCCGCGGCTGCGACGCCGGCCATCACGTCTTTGCCCGGACCGTCGCCCGCGTCGTTCGTAATCGCGTGTTGGTAGGCATCCCCAAGGTTCGTGCTTCCGCGATAGTTCGGTTCGAAAATGAAGTAGCCGTGCGATGCAAACTCTTGGCGCTGAGTCGCCCATCCGAGAGTCGAAGCGCCTTGCGGGCCGCCGTGAATACGCAGCACCATCGGCGCCTTGCCGCCCTTATAATTGAGCGGGTACGTTAGGATGCCGTCTTCTTTGAAATGTCCTTTGGTCGAATTCCATTGCACGTGAATGCTTCGCGCCACCGCAACGTGCTTTACGAATGAATTTTCATTCGTTAGCGCGACTGCGTGCGAACCGTCGTACAGATAAATTTCGGGCGGATGAACCGGCGTGGACGCGACAAAGGCAAGCGTTCCGTTATTGCTCGTGTTGCCAAGGCTCGCAGGCTGCACGCTCCCGAGCGCGATGCGACGCGAGCTGCCGTTCATCGATTGGTACCAAAGTGTCGCATTGCCTCCGTCCGGGGTTAGCAGCCACATTCCGTCGCCGCGCGCGTCCCAGGTACTGTCATCCACATTGCGATCGACGCTGCGCCGGAAATCGGCCAGCAATTTGCCGTGTGAATTGACGACGTAGCTGTCGACGCCTTGCGTGTAATCGCCGCCGGTATTTCGCACGTAAGCGATGCGGTCGCCGTGCGGCGCGTACTGCGGAACCGTCTGTAGGCGCTTACCGTCCAACGCGCGCACGCGGCCCGTCGCGACGTCCACGATTTCGATTTGCGACGTCAGCGAATCACCCACGAAAGGCGTCGGGAAGCGTTCGATTGCGACGGAGCGTCCGTCGGGGGACCAAGAGAGGTCGCCGCCGCCGTCGGGATCGATATTCGCAACACTCCACGAGCCCGACGTGAGCCGGTGCGTAACACCACCGCCCGTTGACATCCACCATACGTGCGCCGGCATCGTTTCCGACAAACGCAAATAGTCATTGTCGTGCACCTCGAACGCGTCGCGATGATTGTCGATCTCTTTTTGTTTGGGATTCTGTTCCTGCGAGACGAAAGCGATTCGAGAACCGTCCGGACTCAAGGCGTAGTTGATAATGCCGGTTTTTTCATGCGTTATTTGCCGGGCGTCACCACCGGCCATCGGCATGAAGAAAACTTGCTCCTCGGGATCCTTTTCGTCGTTGTCGAGCGCCATGAAAAGCAGGCCCGATCCGTCGGGCATCCAGCGCGGAACGGCTACAGCCTTGCGATCGTAGGTTAGCTGCCGCTCCCGATGCGTGCGCACGTCGACGAGCACGAGTTGACGTTCGTTGCGGTCCTTGTCGAAATCGGGCGTGGTGCGAACGTAGACGACCCGCCTTCCGTCGGGAGAGATTTGCGCTTCGCTTACGCCGACGAGATGGTGCGTATCGCTAAAATCAAATGCGGCGGCGGGTAGCGCGCTCGCGCCGAGCAAGGCAAAAAGAGTCAGCGCGGATGCTGTACGCATGCGGATCTTCCCTTTCAAACTAGTCTGCTAGGGCGACGGATTCTCCCTCGCGCGCGATAAGCCCGTCGCGCTCCAAGGCCATCACTATCTCGCGCACGTCGTCGTACGACCGCGCCGGCAACATGTGGATCAGTTCCTCATGCAATTGCAGCATCGAAATGCGGGCGCCGGGGGGCAGGTCGCGGAGGCGGTCGATGACGCGGCCGCGCGCGTAACGGGTGGTACGTTGGAACGGAATCGCGTTCTGTGGCGACGCAGCTTTTGCGTTCGCTCGCCTTAGCCGTTCCAGAGTCGCAGCGTCTACCGGTGCGGCGGCGCATGCCTTTTGCAGCGGACACAGCAGGCACTTCGGGGCGCGCGCCGTGCACACGATTGCCCCGAGGTCCATCATGGCCGAATTCCAGTCATGACCTTCGCCGGCAGGCACGATTTCGCGCGCTTTGGCATCCAGCTCGCGGTGGGTCGCTTTGGGCGGATACTCGATCCCGAAAAAAACCCTATGAACGATTCGGCGAACGTTCGTGTCGAGTGCGGCGTCGTCTTCACCGAAACCGAATGCGCGAATCGCCGCAACCGTATAAGGGCCGATACCGTGAAGCGCGCGCAATGCATCGGCATTGCGGGGCAGCTTGCCGCCGTGCTCGGTAATGACGGCACGGGCAACGCCCGCAAGGCGCGTAGCTCGCGAATTATAACCGAGTCCCTGCCAGAGGCGCAGGACGTCGGCCAGGCTTGCATTCGCCAATGCTTCGATATCGGGATAGCGCTCGATAAACGCTCCGAACTTCGCAATGACGCGGTCGACTTGCGTCTGCTGCAGCATGAACTCGCTCACGAGCGTGTAGTAAGGGTTGCGAACCACGCGCCACGGCAAGCTCGAACGGCCGTGGCATGCGTACCAATCGAGCAGCGAACGTTGGAGCTTGTTCACGAACGCAACGTGGCGATCGCCTCACCGATGCGCCGGATGCCTTCCCCAATCTCGGCGCGCGGGACGGCGGTGAGGGCAAGGCGGAAGTTGTGGTCGCCGCCGCCATCGGCGTAGAAAGCTTCTCCAAAGAGAAACGACGCACCAAGACGCTCGGAAACGTCGAGCAATGCACGCGCTCGAATATCGCGCGGCGTGGTTGCCCACAAATAGAAGCCGCCGGTTTCGCCGGTCGCGCGCACGGCGGCCGGCCAGTGCTTTGCAATTGCCTCGTCTGCGATGCGGCGGCGAAGCAATAACTCTTCGCGCAATTGACCGATGTGCGCATCGTAGCCGCGCTCCAAGTAGTCCAGGATCGCCGCCTGTACGTAAAGACTCGTGGCCATGTCGTACGCCTGCTTGCGCAATAACAATCGCTCGAGGATCATCCGCGGCGCCGCGAGCCAGCCGACACGCAAGCTCGGCGCGACGGTTTTGGAGAACGTTGAAAGATACACTACATGATCCGGCGCAAGTGAAACGAGCGGCGGAAGCTGCTGCTGCGCGAGCGGTCCGTACGGATCGTCTTCGATGATCGGAACGCCGGCGCGCTTCGCAATCGTCGCCAAGCGTTCGCGACGGTCGGCGTTCATAATGGCGTTCGTCGGATTGTGCAGCGACGGCATGGTGTAAATGAAGCGAGGCCGGCGCGTACGCAGAATCGCCTCGACGTGATCGACGCGCATCCCGTCTTCATCTACAGGCACGGGAATAGCACGCAGCCCGTTGATCTGGAAGATTTGCAATGCCCCGGGATACGACGGCGATTCGACGATGATCTCGTCGCCCGGCTCTGCCAGGCTTTGCGAAACGATCATGATGCCTTGCGTCGATCCCGTGAGAACGATGACGTTTCGCGGGGCAACGGTCGTCGCGCCGCGCGCGTTCAAACGTCCGGCAATCGCACGCCGCAGCGGTTCGTATCCCTCGGAATCGCCGTACGAAAGCACAAAGCGCGGGTCGCGCGCGACGCGCTCGAAGGAGTGAGCCAACTCGCCGAGGGGCGAGGGCTCGTCGGGAGCTACCCCTTGGACGAATGAAATTCGCCCGGCTTCTTGCTTTGCCGCCAGCTCGCCGAGGATGTTCGGAAATTCGCCCACCCGCCATGGCGGCAGCGTGATCCACCACGGGACGCCGGCCGCCCGCTCGGGCTGGCCGCGCCGCAGTTGGCCGGCCACCCGGGAACCGGAGCCCACCCGCTGCTCGATCAGGCCGTCGGCCACCAGCTCCCGGTAGGCATGAACGACCGTGCTCCGATTGACCTCGAGCCGCTCCGCCATCGTCCGCTCCGGAGGGAGCCGCGTGGACTCGGGCAGCGTCCCGGCGAGAATCGCCTCGCGCAGGTGCTCGTAGATTTGACGGTAGAGGGGCACGATGGACTCGCGATCCAGATCGGGAAGCAGCCCGGCCCATCCAATATTCGGCATGGACGGGACCAATTCGCGTTCCGAGCCGGAGAAGCCCTACGATGGTCGAAGCCCCGGGCGGCGAAGTGTTGTTACACTATGTCGGGCCGCCTCAACCATTGCGCGGCTCAACTGAATTCCGTTTCTCGAGAACAGGAGCATATCGGTGGCTGAACACCAGGTTGATGCAGTCGTTGTTGGCGCGGGTCCCGGCGGATATCACGCTGCCATCCGGCTCGGACAGCTCGGAAAGACCGTTATCTGCGTCGACCGCGACGAAGTCGGCGGCGTTTGCCTCAACTGGGGCTGCATCCCGACCAAAGCGCTGCTGCACGTCGGCGAGGTGATCCGCCACATCGATCACGCCGGCGCGATCGGATTGAAAGTGCCGAAGGCTGAAATCGACCGCGAAGGCGTCGCCAAGTTCAAGACCGACGTCGTGAATTCGAACGTGGGCGGCGTGAAGACGCTTTTCAAGGCAAACAACGTACAGTTCATCTACGGCGATGCGACCTTCAAGAGCGCGAACGAGATCGTCGTGAAGAACAAAGAGGGCGGCACCGACACGATCAAGGCGACGAACGTCGTGATTGCGACCGGTTCGGCGCCGATCGACGTGAAAGCGTGGCCGCGCGACGGCGAGACGATCATTAACTCGGACGACGCCGTGCAAATGAAGCGCATTCCGAAGAACATGCTCGTGATCGGCGGCGGCGTCATCGGTCTCGAGTTCGCGACCGTTTACACGCGCGTCGGCGCAAAGGTGCTTGTTATCGAAGCGCTTCCGCAACTTCTCACCGGTACGGACCTGGAAATCTCGAAGACGCTCGGACGCATTCTCAAGAAACAAGGCGTCGAGATCATGCTCGATACGAAGGTTGGAGAAGCTCGAAAAGAGCGGCAAAACCGTGAAGGCGACGTTCAACGGCGATGCAACGAACGGTAAAGACGAAACGCGCGACTTCGACATGGTGCTCGTTGCCGTCGGACGCCGTCCGGTCACCGATACGCTGAACCTTGCTGCGGCGGGATTGAGCGCAGACGACAAAGGGTTCATCGCGATCGATCAGCAGTGCCGCACCAAGGTTTCGAACGTCTTCGCGATCGGCGACGTCACGGGCCAGCCGCTGCTCGCGCATCGCGCGATGAAACAAGGCGTCGTCGCCGCGGAAGCAATTTCGGGCGATAAGTCTGCAGCGTTCGATCCGGTTGCGATTCCGAACTGCGTGTACACCGACCCCGAAGTTGCGACGATCGGTCTCTCCGAAGAGGAAGCAAAGGCGCAAGGCTATGAAGTGCGCATCGGAAAGTTCCCGCTCGCCGCGAGCGGACGTGCGCGCACGATGAACGAGACCGACGGCGTGATCAAACTCGTCGGCGACGCGAAGACCGACCTTCTGCTCGGCATGCACATTGTTGCGCCGCAAGCCGAATCGCTCATCGGTGAAGGCGTCATGGCTCTGGAAATGGGCGCCACGCTCGAAGACATCGGTTTGTCGATTCATCCGCATCCGACGCTCACCGAAGGCATCATGGATGCCGCGGAAGCCGCGCACGGGAAAGCGATTCACATCGTCAACCCGAAGCCGAAAACGCCGGCAGGGGCCGCGCGTTAATCGCGACGGAAAGTTAGCAGTAAAAATACCCGGGCGCTGCCCGGGTATTTTTTTCGAATGCGAACCTTCTTTGCGGTTGCCCGGGTTTTAAAGAGCGTTCAATGACGGCCGTTGCACGCGTTCTCGATTTGGGGCTTCGCCCGTACCGCGAGGTATGGGACCTTCAACATGCCCTCCACGAGGCAGTGCGCGAAGGGCGCGAGCCCGATACATGGATCGTCGTGGAACATCGGCCGGTGATAACGCTCGGGCGCCAGGCGAAGCGTGAAAACGTGCTGCTTCCCACGGAACTTTTGAGCCGCCGCGGCGTAGAGGTCGTATCGATCGAAAGAGGAGGCGACGTCACGTACCATGGGCCCGGACAACTGGTCGTTTATCCAATCCGCAAACTGGAACGCTTTCGAGAGGTAGTCCCTCTTGTCCGCACGTTGGAGGGCGCCGTTATTGCTACGGCTGCACGGTTCGGAATCGCCGCAGACCGCTGGAGCGAGCACGCCGGCGTTTGGGTGGGGCGCAACCAGATTTGTGCGATTGGCCTTGCCGTTCAAAAGATGGTATCGTTGCACGGCATCGCGCTTAACGTCTCGACCGAGCTTAATTACGACCGGCTGATCAATCCTTGCGGGCTCGCCGATCGGGGAATCACGTCGATTTCGAAAGAGACGGGGCGCGAAGTCACCTTAGCCGAGGTCAAACCGTTGCTGCTTGAAGACTTAAGCAGCGCGTTCGACCTCGAATTCGTTGAAGAATCCCAATGGCTATCGAAATCGATTTAACGACAGTACGCACCGCTTCAAACGCCGGGTCGAAACCGCACCACGTCCGCAAACCGGACTGGCTGCGAGTTTCGCTTCCCACCGGTGAAGATTACGAACGAGTGAAGGCCAAGGTGAATACCCTGGCGCTGAACACCGTCTGTAAGGAAGCGGCCTGCCCGAATATCGCCGAGTGCTGGGGCGCCGGAACGGCGACGATTATGATCCTTGGTGATACGTGCACGCGCGGCTGCCGTTTCTGCAACGTCAAGACCGGCAATCCGAAGGGCGTCGTGGATTGGCTGGAGCCGGTTCGCGTGGCGAACGCGGTTCGCGATCTCGGGTGGCAGTATCTGGTTCTAACGGCCGTCGATCGCGATGATCTCGCCGACGGCGGTGCCTTGATTTTTGCTAACACGATTCGTGCGATTCACGAACGAGTGCCGGGTTCTAAAGTAGAGATTCTCAGCGGCGACTACCGCGGAGACCTCAACGCTCTCGACATCGTGATGGACGCAAAGCCGGACGTCTTCGCGCACAATCTGGAGACGGTCCGCCGTTTGTCGCCCACCGTTCGCGACAAGCGTGCAACCTTCGACCAGTCGCTGCGGATTCTGGATCACGCGAAACGCCGCGCTCCGGAACGCTACACGAAGACGTCGTTGATGCTCGGACTCGGCGAGACCGAAGCCGAGGTCGAGGAAGCAATGGATGCGGCACGCGGCGTCGGCGTGGACATCTTCACGATGGGTCAGTACCTGCAGCCCACCAAGAAACATCTTCCGGTCGTCGAGTTCGTCACTCCGGAAAAATTCGATCGCCTGGGCGCGATCGCGAAGTCCAAGGGATTCCATCAAGTAGTATCGAGCCCGCTCTCCCGCAGTTCGTATCACGCGGAGCAGGCCTTTACCGCTTAATTGCAAGCTGCCGTCGTAGACGGTGTACCGTAGGAAGCTGTAATGACGAGATTCTTCCTCACCCGGCCCATCATGGCCATCGTCTGTTCGACGGTGATTCTGATTATGGGCCTCGTGGCGATTCCCACGTTGCCGATTTCACAGTATCCGCAGATCGCGCCGCCCGTAGTTACCGTTACGGCCAACTACATCGGTGCGTCGCCGGAATCGGTCGAGAGCGCCGTTACGACGCCGCTCGAGAACGCCATCAACGGCGTTGAAGGTCTGCGTTACATCAGCTCGACGAGCAGCCAGGGTACCTCGACCGTTACGGCTACGTTTGTCCTCGGAACGAATCTCGACATTGCCGCGACCGACGTGCAAAACGCCGTGCAGTCGGCGCTCGGCCAGCTTCCAAACGAAGTCAAGCAGACCGGCGTAACCGTCAACAAGAACAACGGCGCCTTCGTCATGGCGCTTGCGCTGGAATCGACCGGCGCGCACGATGCGACGTTCCTTAGCAATTACGCGGAGTTGAACATCGTCAACGACCTCAAGCGCGTTTCCGGCGTCTCGAACGTTTTGATCTTCGGCCAGCGCCGCTACGCCATGCGGGTTTGGCTCAACCCGCACGAGCTTCAGGCGCGCGGTTTGGCGACCACCGACGTCGTCGCCGCGCTCCAAGAGCAGAACGTGAACGTCGCGGCCGGAAGCATCGGCTCGGCGCCCGAGCCGGCGAATCAGCCGTACACGTACACCGTTAACGCGGTCGGTCGCCTCAGCGATCCCAAGCAGTTCTCGAACATCATCATACGGTCCGATCCTAACGGCGGATTCACGAAGCTCGGCGACGTCGCACGCGTCGAACTGGGCGCGGAAGATTACAACAGTTTCATCCGCTTCGACGGCAACCAAAACGTCGTGGGTCTGGGTGTCCAGCAGCTTCCGACGGCGAACGCGCTATCCGTTGCGAACGGCGTGAAGAACAAGCTCGACGAGCTCTCGCGTTCCTTCCCTTCGGACGTTTCCTATAAAGTCGCGTTCGACACGACGCTGTTCGTGAAAGAATCGATCAAAGAAGTCGTCATCACGCTGCTTTTGTCGATCCTGCTCGTCGTGCTCGTCATCTATCTCTTTTTGCAGAGCGGCCGCTCGACGCTGATCCCTGCTTCGACGATCCCAATCTCGCTGATCGGCACGTTCTTCATCATGAAGATCTTCGGCTTTACGATCAACACCATCACCTTATTCGGGTTGACGTTGGCCGCGGGACTGGTGGTCGACGACGCGATCGTCGTCATCGAAAACATCGCTCGCTACATGACCGAACACAAGTTGGGAGGCATCGCCGGTGCGAGGGCCGCTATGGACGAGATTCAAAGCGCGGTGGTCGCTTCTTCGCTCGTGCTCTTCTCGGTCTTCACTCCGGTCGCGTTCTTTCCGGGAACGACGGGCTTGCTCTACAAGCAGTTCGCTTTGACCATCGCGGCGTCGATTACGATCTCGCTCTTTTCAGCGTTGACGCTGGCGCCGGTGCTCTCGTCGATTCTTCTTTACGACAAACCGGAAGCGACACGAGGCTTCTTCGGCGCGTTCAACCGCGGCTTCCGCGGATTCAAAGCGCGCTACCGTCTCACGTTGCCGGTGCTGTTCAAACGCCGCTGGCTCGTGATGCTGTGCTTTGCCGGCGCGCTCGCGCTTACGTTCTTCCTGTTCAAATCAACACCCGGCGGCTTCATCCCGTCGGAAGACCAAGGATACTTCCTTACCCTTGTCCAGGCGCCTGAAGGCACGTCGCTTGCGAACGAACACGCCGTTGCGGTGAAGGCGGAGAACATCATCCGCAACACGCCGGGCGTCGCGGACGTGTTTGACGTGGGCGGCTTCAGCTTCACCGGATCGTCGCCTAACAAGGGCATCATGTTCGTGCAGCTTTCGCCATGGGGCGAACGTCAGAAAGATTCGAACCAGCAAATCGGCCCGATGCTGTTCTACGGAAAGAACGCAATCGTTCCGAAGTTCTCACAGCAAATTCCGGAAGCGTCCGTCGTGGCTTTCCCGCCGCCGGCGATCTTCGGGCTGGATACTTTCGGGTTCTCGTTCGAACTGGAAGATCGCGGAAACGTCGGTTTGCCTGCGCTTACGGGTGTTGCGAACCAAATCATCGCCGGCGCGAATCAGCCCAACACGCCGCTGAGCCAAGTCAACACGCAATTCCGCGTGAATTCCCCGCAATTGCAAGTCAACGTCGACCGCAATAAAGTCAAGGCAATGGGCGCATCGCTGAGCGACGTCTTCAATACGATGCAGACGGACCTTGGCTCGCTCTACGTCAACGACTTCAACTACGCGAACCGGTCGTACCGCGTTTACGTGCAAGCCGATACGCCGTACCGCGATCGCGTAGGGTCGCTGCAAGACCTCTACGTTCGCTCGAATGCCGGCGGATTGTCGCCGCTTTCGGCGCTCGTCGATTCGAACGTGCAGCTGTCGGCGCCGAACATCTCGCACTACAACCTGTTCCGCAACATCGAGATCAACGGCCAGACAAAACCAGGATACGGCACCAGCCAGTCGATCGACACGATGCAGGCCCTCGCGAAGAAGTACGACGGCAAGGGCGTCGGCTACGAATGGTCGGGTCTCACGCTCGATCAGATGGAAGCCGGCATCCAGACGACGATCATCTTCGGCCTCGGCATCATCTTCGTGTACCTCGTGCTCGCGGCGCAGTACGAGAGCTTCATCGACCCGCTCATCGTTATTCTCGCGGTGCCGGCGGCGTTGCTCGGCGCGCTGCTGTTCATGAACTACCGCAGCATCGTCGGCATCGGGTTCTTCATCTTGCCGGGACCGCTGCAGTGGATCCCGTGGCTGCTCGGCGGGGCCGGCGGCATCTCCCAAGATGCCTATGCGCAGGTCGGGTACGTCATGCTTATCGGTCTCGCCAGCAAGAGCGCGATTCTTATCGTCGAGTTCGCGAACCAACAGATCCGGGCAGGCTCCGACGTGGTCACCGCCGCCCTTCGTGCCGCGCAAACGCGACTTCGCCCGATCCTGATGACGTCGATCGCCTTCGTTATCGCGATGCTGCCGCTCGTCTACGCCTCGGGCGCAGGCAGCGCGGCACGCCATTCGCTCGGAACGGTGGTCTTCGGCGGCATGCTCTTCTCGACGTTCCTGAACCTCGCGATCACCCCGGTGCTGTACATCATCATCAAAGGATTCGAGCTTCGCGGAAAGCGCCAGGGCAAGACCAACGGCCACGCGCGTACCGTCCAAGTCGAGCCGATCGCGACGCCGTCGAACGTCTGAAAAAGGGCGTAAAGAGGGCGACTTTTCACGCAAGCGGACGAGGGTTTTAAACTTCTCAAGACCAACACCTGGGTCAACCGGAACTGATACTTTTAATACTCCGGTCCGATCAGGTGGAGAAGTTTTAATGCTCAAAACCCTCTTTCGGACGGGCGGCGCCTTTATTATGGCGCTCTCGTTCGGATTGTCCGCTTTGCCCGCAAATGCAGACACGGGGCCGTACGGGACCGTAGTCGACGGCGCAAATACGGCCATCAAAAACGCGATGACGCCGGCCTCGCCGGCGCCGAAAACCGGCGACTCGACCGTGGCGCAAGTGCCACCGGTCACGCAACAACCCGTCGGCGGAGCAGCCGCGATGGGCCTTCCGGTTGGATTCACATACACCGCTGATTTGTCGATCGCGCGGTCGTTCGGCGATGTCGGCTCGTTCGGGAAACAATGGCTACCGGGCGGTGTCGATCTCGTTGCCGGCTACGGCTTCAATCCTACGACGCGCTTCGTCGCCAGCATGTATCAGATCCAGCACTATCCGATGGGCTTCAACAGCGGCACGGTGCCCGTTTATCTGCGCGGTTTCGCCAACCCGGTCGGATGCGCGAACCTCGATAATTCCACCGCGAACGGCTGCACGCCCACGCAGTTGAACCTGCGTACCAAAGACACGTTCGGCCTATTCATGCTCCAGAAACTCTTGTTCCTCGGCGACGTAAAGGGCCGCCCGCTGCCGCTCGTCATTTCACCGACGTACGTAACGCGTACGTCGTACATCGGCGCGGCAACGAACCACAGCGACGTCGTTCCGTTCGCGGCGGATCCGCCCGACGGCCCGTCGTTCTACGACGTGAAGACGCGTTCGGCGCAAGTGGATTCCCTTGCGTTCACCCTGCCGTTCCTAAAGACGCCGAAAATGTTTGGAACGTTCACCGCGGCGCCGAGCTGGCTCGTAAACACGGCCGGTTTGAACCAAGAAAATCACCCGCAGATCTATCAGATCCTCTATCTCGAATACACGCCGACCAATCGGACGACGTTCTTCTTGGAGCCGCAAGAATCGCGCGATTATCTGCCGACCGACAAATACGCACAGCATCTCTTTGCGTACTTCGTCGGCGCGTCGTATCGTACGAGTAAGACCACCTTCATTCAAGCCGTGCTCAATAGCGGCGGCCCGACGAACGAAGGCTCGTACGGCGTCCGTGGACTCGAGTGCGAAAACCCGCTCGGCATGTGCGCACCGGTCATCGGTGCGTTGAAAGCGACCCAAATCCAGTTGCAGTTCGGCATCGGTTCGCCGAGCGTGCTGCCGTTCTAAGGCGAGGGTTACACATCCATGAAATTCTCAACGCAAAAACTACTCGCCGTTGCTGCTCTGGCGTCGCTCGCCGCATGTAGCGGCGGTGGCGCGACCAACACGCCGGCGCCTCTGCCGATCACGTCGCCGGGACCGCTCACGAGCCGCATCGTCGGCGTAGGCGACAGTCTCACGTTCGGCGAGCAGTCGGCCGGACAGCTCGGCCAGATCAGCCCCGCGGTTCCGAATCCCAATCCGGGAGCCGTGATTCCGATCGTCGTCCCGGGCCAAGAATCAGGCTTCTGGTCTCTCGATCTATCAGCGCGCGAACAATCTGCCGTGGGTGGCGATGGCGAACCCGACAACGTCGGTTCTTCCGCTGATCGCGGGACCGGGACTGGGCAACCAGCTCGTCAACGTTGCGCCCACGTCGCCGGTGCCGTTTGCGCCGTCGAAGGCCAGTTCGTGCGAGGCTGAAGATCAAGCCGCCTACGGCGCAACGACGTATCAATCGACGCGCATGCAGCCGATGGGGACTCCGCTGGACGTCGCCGTTCCGGGCATCACTTTGCATGAAGCAATCGCGATGACGCATCCAATCTCCCCGACCTGCTCGACAATTCCGAACATTCCGGTTGCAGCGCAAGGCCTGCTCTCGATCGTAAACGGCGAAAGCGAGCTGTTCTATCCGGTGCTCGGCCAGTTCCAAAACCTGGGCAGCAACCTTACCGAACTCAGCGCAGCCGTCTCGCTTCGTCCGACGCTTGCAACGGTATGGCTCGGCGCGAACGACGTGCTGAAGTTCACGTTCTCCGCCGGCCAATTCTGCGGCGGCGACAGCACGCACCTAATCAACGGTGTCTGCACCGTCGACACGAGCGGTTCGCAAATACAAGCGGACATGACGAAGATCATCATCTCGCTGCAAGGCGTCGGGGCAAAAGTCGTCGTCGCAAATCTTCCGAACATTCTTGAAACGCCGCAGTTCGCCAGCCTGAACACTCCGCCGTCCGCTGCGGTATGCCAAGTGCAAACCTATGCGTTCTGCGTGTATGAATCCGTCCTTGCGAACATCTACGGCGCGCACGGCGACCCGAACGCAATCACCGACGCGCAAGCGGCAGCAACGGCGATCGTTTCGTACATCGTTACGACGTACAACCTCGGGCCGACCGGCGGCTACCTTACGGAAACCGGTTTGCTTGATGCGTTCCAGCAGGCCGTTAACCCCACGACCGGCGCCGTAACGCCGACGAATATCAACCTGAATCCGAACGGCGCCGGAACGGGACTAGGGCAGTTGTACATCACGCCGGCGCTTGCGACCCAAGTGCAGAGCTACAACGACACGATGAACGCCGCCATCGGCGCAGCTGCAACGGCGAACAAAGTTCCGCTCGTCGACATCACGTCGATTTTCAACGGTATCGCCAGCGGCAACCCGTCGAACCCGTTCTTCCAAGCGGCGGCGGGCGTCAATCCCGGCAAGTGCTGCACGCTCACTTTCGGCGGCGGTTTGTTGAGCTTCGACGGCCTGCATCCGTCGAACACCGGCTACGCGCTGATCGCCCAGGCGTTCATCGCCGTGATCGATCAGGGCTACGGCGCTACCATTGCGCCGATGACCGAATCGGACGTTCAAGCCATCTATAGCGGTGCGGGTCAAAACAACCCGCCTGGCATCCCGGATCCGTACGCACCGCATTAGCGTCCGGCGTTCCGAGAACCAAAGAGCCGCGGCAAAAGCCGCGGCTCTTTGGTTTCCTTTTTATGGTACGCTTGAATGATGGACGAGAAGATCGACGCCGAAACGCTCTCGCGCGACGCGGGTAAAGTACGAATCATCGATATTCGCAAAAAGCCCGACGACCGCCAAATCCCGGGCTCCGAACGCTACGACGCCGAGGCTCTTTCCAGCGCTGAATTCGTTCCGTTCCACTTCAACGACAACATCGTCTTATATTGCGGCAGCGGCAATTCGTGCAGCGTCCTCGCCGAAGAACTCCGCGAACGCGGCTACAACGCCCGCGCCCTCGAGGGCGGCTACGCCGCCTGGAAAAGCGCAGACTTACCTACGGAGCCTATTTCCGAGCAGTTACAATTTTAGGCCCGAGTATATGAGCGATGGTGCGATGCGCTTGTCCTTCGACAAGCTCAGGATGACGAATTTCCTTCGACAAACTCACGACGAAGTGCCGTCATGGTGAGCTTGTCGAACCAGGGGCGCATCTAATCGTTAACGGCATGCCAAACAAAACGAGCTGCACGAAAGCATGTGCTGAGATGCGTCTGCCCTTCGACAGGCTCAGGATGACGTGGTTCGCGAACGAAAATAAGACGGCCGCTCTCAAGAGCGGCCGTCTTCATTTGCGGGCTTTAGGCTTACGCGTAAATGCCGCGCAGCTTGAGCGCCTTGACGACGCGGTCGATGGCGAGCGCGTAAGCGGCGGTGCGGAACGTGGTGCTGCGGGCGTTCTTGATTGCGCGCAGTTCGCCGAGATTGGAGAGCAGCGTCTCTTCGAGGCGCTCGTTGACTTCGGATTCCTTCCAGAAGTAGCCCATGCGGTCTTGTGCCCATTCGAAGTACGAAACCGTGACGCCGCCGGCGTTCGCCATGATGTCGGGGATGACGACGATGCCGTTTTGCTGGAAAATGCGATCGGCTTCCGGAGTCGTGGGGCCGTTCGCGCCTTCAACGATGAGCTTCGCTTTGACCTTAGAGGCGTTTTCGCTCGTGAAGACTTTTTCGAGCGCGGCCGGCACGAGGACGTCGCACTCGCTCGTAAGCAGCTCGCCGTTGCTGATCTTGTCTCCGCCTTTGAAGCCCTCGAGATTCCGGTGCTTCGCGGTGTGTTCCACTGCGGAGAGAATGTCGAGCCCCTTGTCGTTGTAATACGCGCCCGTGACGTCGGAAATACCGACGACTTTGCAGCCGCGCTCGGCGAAGAGTTTCGCCGCGTAGAGGCCGACGTTACCGAAGCCTTGGATCACGACGCGCGCCTGCTCGGGATTCATACCGAGTTGATTCATTTCATCGAGCGCGCAGATCGTTACGCCACGGCCCGTCGCTTCGACGCGTCCGCGCGAACCGCCGATTTCCAGCGGCTTACCGGTAACGACACCCGGAACGTTCTGACGAACGTGCATCGAGTACGTATCCATAAACCATGCCATCACCTGCGGCGTCGTGTTTACGTCGGGGGCCGGAACGTCTTTGTCCGGACCGACGACTTCGACGAGCTCCGCGGCGTAACGGCGCGTGATTCGTTCGAGTTCGTTTTGGGAAAGCGTCGACGGATCGCAAGTGACGCCGCCTTTACCACCGCCGAAAGGCAGGTCAACGACGGCGCATTTCCACGTCATCCAAAACGCCAGCGCCGTCACTTCATCCAGCGTGACGCCGGGATGGAAGCGAATGCCGCCCTTTGCGGGGCCGCGAGCGAAATTGTACTGCACGCGGTAGCCGGTATAAACTTCGAATTCGCCGCTATCGCGTTGAAAGGGGATCGAGAAGATAATTTGACGCGACGGATGCGTCAGAATTCGGCGCATTCCGGAATCGAGTTGAAGAAGATCGGCTGCCTCGTTGAAATAGGCGATACCGTCTCCAAAAACCGAGACCTCGCGCACTGCAGTGGTCATAGAGAGAAAAAGCCTCCGGCGGAGTTCAAACCCTACCCACTACTTGAGAAACCTCGCTTCCCCCTACACGTTGAAGCGAAAATTCACAACATCGCCCTCTTGCATGATGTATTCCTTGCCTTCGCTTCTGACTTTTCCGGCAGCCCGGAGCGCGTCCATGGTCTTAAGTGCGACGTAATCGCCATACGAAACGATCTCTGCGCGAATAAACCCTCGCTCGATATCGCTGTGGATTTTGCCGGCTGCTTGCGGCGCTTTCGAGCCCTTGGTAATCGTCCATGCGCGCACTTCTTTTTCGCCTGCGGTAAGGAACGTCATGAGCCCGAGCATGTCGTATGCGGTAAGCGCCAGCTCGTCGAGCCCACTGCGTTCGATGCCCAGCTCGGCGCAGAACTCGCGTGCCTCTTCATCCGACAGGCCGGCGAGCTCGGACTCGATTTTGCCCGATAGCATGACGACGCGGCTGCCTTCGGCCGTAGCAACCTCCTCAACGGCCTTCACCAGCGGTCCGGGATTTCCGATTTGGCCTTCGTCGACGTTCGCGACGTAGAGCAGCGGCTTGGCGGTAAGCAAGAACGATTCGAGCGCAACTTCCGCTTCGAGCGAATCAGCTGCAAAGCTGCGCGCCGGGTTTCCCGCTTCGAGCGCTGCTACTACCGATTTTGCGGCTTGGAGGCGGTCGCGCAGCTTCGGGTTTGCCCGCGCTTCGCGTTCGAGTTTGTCGACGCGCTTTTGCATGGTGGAAAGGTCGGCGAGCGCAAGTTCGATGGAAATGATTTCGATGTCGCGTTTTGGATCCGGATCGCCCTCTACGTGCGTTACGTTTGCATCTTCGAAGCAGCGCACCACCATGGCAATTGCGTCCGTCTCGCGGATGTGGCTAAGGAAAGCGTTTCCGAGACCTTCACCCGTGCTTGCGCCGCGAACGAGTCCGGCGATGTCGACAAATCGCACGGTCGCCGGGACAACGCGTTCGCCGGTAACCAGTTCCTGAAGGATGCCGAGCCGCTCGTCGGGCACGGGCACTTCGCCGACGTTCGGTTCTATCGTAGCAAAGGGATAGTTCGCCGCAAGCGCTTGTGCGGAACGTGTGAGAGCATTGAAAATGGTGGACTTGCCGACGTTGGGCAAGCCCACGATACCGCATGAAAGTGCCATGATGAAGGGGGAGCGGTTCGTCCGCGGGGTACATGCATGCCTGCATCGGCAAGATAATGCCCCGGCTACGTCGGATAGGTCCCCATGCGCCAAATGAAGGTCGACAAACTCGGAATCGACCTGCTCACCCACGATCCGGTAGTGATCTTGAAGGACATGGATGGATCGCACTACCTTCCGATCCTTATCGGGCCGTTCGAGGCGACTGCAATCGCTTTGGCTCTGGAAGGCGCGCCGGTGCCCCGCCCGCTCTCACACGACCTGATGCGCAGCATCCTGGAAACGCTGGACGCAAGCCTCGAACAGGTCATCATTCACGACATCAAAGACTCGACGTTCTTCGCCAAGCTGATCGTGCGATCGGATGGCGAGTTGCAAGAAATCGACGCGCGTCCTTCCGACGGCATCGCGCTCGCGTTGCGCATGCAAACGCCGATCTACGTGTCGGACAAAATCGTCCTCGAAGAAGCGACGCCGGATAAGAAGCCGATCGATGAAACCGAGCTGTCGCGCTTCAAAAAGTTTCTCGACGAGCTCAAGCCCAGCGACTTCAATCGCTAGCGCCGCGCGCTAGTTCTCCTCGTCCGTAAACTTCGCGTACCGGTGGGTGCCGTCGCAGAACGGCTTGTTCTTCGATTTGCCGCAACGACAGAGCGCGTAGTGTTCGAAGAGCGCGCCCTTCATTGCGTTGCGTATTCCGAAGCTCGACGCTGCCGCGGATATAGTACTCGAGACTTGTTTCCGCATAGGGTTCAAGAAGCACTAAGGGTCCAGGGATCCGTCCTGCTCGATGATCTTGTCGCCGGATTTTACGACTTGGCCTTTTACCGTCGAGGCTTTCTGCAGCCAACCGCCGCCGGCATTTGTCCACGTGTCCAGCTCGCGGGTCGTAATCTGCAACGGCATTTCTTTGCCTTGCACCGTCGCCTGCGCGGTTTGAACGACAAGGGCGTTCACCGTGACGTCGCTGCCGGATTGCGTAGAAGCGGTGAAGTCGATCGCGCATTCGCCGGGCTTCATCGCGGTCGAGGCAACCGTCGACTTCATTTGCGTGATGGCGTCGGCCTTGACAATTTTCTTTCCGCTCGAGTCGTTGGTGTAATAATCGTCGGTGAGCGTCTTTGCGTAGCCGTCAAAATTTTGATCTTGGATCAGCTTGCACTGATTTTGATAGGCGGATTTGAGTTGGGTCTGGACGTCGGTTGATACGTCGGCACGAACGCCGGCTGGGATGGCCGCGGCTGCGAAGAGGAGCGCGGCGGTAACTGCAACTCTGGGATTCATAGCCGCGACACCCTTCGTCGGCTGCCTCAAATATCCCATTGCCACGCGTTCCACCATGGCGTCGACGTTGGATTGACGGTGTAGTTTTTGAGGTCCGAGTTGCGAACGATGGTGCGCCGGTACTGGTAGAGCGGATAGTAGGGCAAGTCGTTCCAGATAATTTGCGCCGCCGAGCGATAAATGCCGGCCCGTTTTTTAAGATCGCTTGCTTGGAGGCCGGCCTGCTCCAGTTTATCGAGGGACGGATTGCAGTACCCGTAGACGTTCTCGCCCTTCGGATACCACTGCGCGCATCCCAAGTAGTCCAGGACGTTGGGGTCCCAGTTTAACGTCGTGCTGTAAACGGCGGCGTCGTACGTTCCCCGGTAGATCGGGCCATCGAGCGAAAAAATCGTGTCGTACGGATAGAGCTTGATCGCCACGTCGATCCCTACGGCGTGCAGTTCGGACTGCATCGCTAGCGCGAGACTTTGCAGCGTCGCACCGCCGGCAATCGTGGCGAGCGTAAAGCTCACGTGTCTATTTTGCAGTAGCTTTAGACTCTTGCGCGGATCGTAGGCATACGGCTGCAAGCGTTCGTAGCCAAGCGCCGTTGTGGGCAGACTGTTGTATGCTTCTTCACCAACGCCGTGCGAGATTTTCTCGATTAGGGCCGGTTTGTCGATCGCGTAGGCAATGGCGCGCCGGACGGCGGCGTCGTGAAGCGCCGGTTTGCGCGCGTTGAAGACGAGCACCGCCTGAGCGTTCCACGGCGCAAATTCAGTGACGACACCGGGGATATGCCGGTACGAATCGATTTGCGCTTGCGGGGGCGCGATGACGAGATCGACGCCATGCGTTTCCGTTTGATCGAGCATCGTGTTGTCGTTCGGCAGAATGAGCAGCTCGATGCGTTCGAGTTTCGGCTCGCCCTTGAAGTATCGGGGAAACCGTTCCAACACGATCCGGTCGCCGCGATGCCATGAGACGAATTGAAACGGCCCCGTGCCGATCGGATGCGTTGCGAGTTCGCCCGCATTGAAATCCGATTCACGCGTCAGGACGTGTGCCGGTAAAACCGGTTTGCCACCCTCTTGCAACGGCGCGAAGAACTGCGAAACAAACGGCGCATACGGCTCGCGCAAATGCACCACTGCCGTGTAGTCGTCCGGGGTATCGATAGAACTGATTCGATCGAAGCCCTCGCGATGCAACGTATTGTTTTTTGAATCGACCACGGCCCGCCAAGACGCTTTGACGTCGCGCGACGTGAACCGAACGCCGTCGTGCCAGAGCACGCCGCGCCGCAGGTAATACGTGTACGTTCGGCCGTCGGGCGAGATGCCGCCGTTGGCGCGAGTAGGAACCGCCGTCGCCAGATCGCCGACAAGCTTCCCGCGATCGTCGCTGATAATCAGATACGAATATATCAGCGACGCGAGGTCGTACGTTACGTCCATCGTGGAAAGGTAGGGATTGAGGTGGTCGGGATCGGCGATATCTGCAACGCGCAGCACGTGCGGAACCGTCCACGGGTGCCGGCCTCCGGCGCCCGGCTGCTGCGCGGTGTGCGCGCAGGCAATCAGCGACATTAGCAGCATTACGGCAACGATTTGACGGCCCATCGGGCGTAATTTCCGAGGGGAGACAAACGGCACCTCGAACGAGGCCCAGGTCAGATTGTCACGTGGAGTGCCCGTGGGACGTCACGGCCGCACTCGAAGGAGATTATGGAGACTACAGAACGCGCCGACATCGGCGTTTTTGGCGGCTCGGGCTTTTATTCGCTCATCGAAAACGCCCGTGAAGTTTGGATCGAGACGCCCTACGGAGCGCCAAGCGATAAAATCGCTCTGGGCGAAATCGCCGGCAAGAAAGTGGCGTTTCTTCCGCGTCACGGCAAGGATCATCGCTTCCCGCCGCAATCGATCAACTATCGCGCAAACATTTGGGCGATGAAGATGCTCGGCGTGAAATTCATCATTGCGCCCAATGCCTGCGGCTCGCTGAAGAAAGCAGTGAAGCCCGGCTCGATGGTGGTGTGCGACCAGCTCGTCGACCGCACGAGCGGACGGAAGGACACATTCTTCGACGGTCCCGTCACGACGCACGTGAGCTTCGCCGACCCGTACTGCCCGACGCTGCGTCCGATCGCCGTGGAGTCGCTCAAATCGCTGAACATCGAGACGCATGAACGCGGCACGGTCGTGGTCATTCAAGGGCCGCGCTTCTCAACGCGTTCCGAATCGCAGTGGTTCCAGAGCCAGGGCTGGGAAGTCATCAACATGACGCAGTACCCCGAAGCGTATCTCGCACGCGAAGCGGAGATCTGTTTTGTGAACATCTCGCTTATCACCGATTACGACGTCGGCATCGAAGGCATTGCGCCGGTGTCGCATCATGAAGTGATGGAAGTCTTCAAAGCCAATAACGACCGCGTGAAGAACGCGATCGGCACGATCGTTTCGAAGATCGATCTCAATGCCGATTGCTCGTGCCATCACGCCCTTCAAGGAGCACGTGGTTAACAAATGAGATCCGGGCGGCGCATCGATCTACTTCCGTACGTTCGGGCGCTGCCCGCGCTCGTTCGCCATCCCTCGATTTTGGCGATGCCTCTACTTGCAGCGGTAATCGACATGGCGGTTTCCCGCTGGAGCGGTGCCTTTACCGATCCGCTTGGCGGATTCGCCAGCGGAATCTTCGGCATGATCGTACAGATCGTTTATCTCTTCGCTTTCGGCGTCGCCGTCATTCAAGCGAACAACATTCAGCGCGGATACCGCTCGAATTTCGATGACGCGTGGGAAGAGGCAAAGCGAAAAGCCGGTGGGATCATTCTGGCGGCGATCGGCTTTCAATTCATCGTCTGGGTCGCTGCCTACATCGGGAGCATCCTCGGCCAGACGGTCGGCTTTGTCCTACAACTCGTAGCATACTTTTTCCTGATCCTCACGATTCCGGCTGCGGCGATCGGCGGATTACCGGGCGGTCTCGCAATCTCAGGATCGATTCGCGCCGTGCGCGCGAATCCGCTCGCGTGCCTCCTTCTCGCCGTTGTTTTCGTGTTGGTCTTCGTACTGCTTCCGGCTTATCTCGTCCAGTATCTCGTCCAATTCTTCACGAACGAAACGGTTCTCAATCTCGTCAGTGCCGCGGTTCGCGCAATTGTGTTGGCCTATCTCGCGTTCCCATTCTCGGCCACGTACGACGACATCGCGTTCCACACGCGACGTTAAAGCTAGACGAGCTTAGCCGCTCGCAGCTTACCCGATGGGGTCCTAGAGCGGATCCTTCATCGCTAAAGCATAGAACGCGCACCGTAGCGGCGCGTACGGTCGCGGCCGCAAGACCGCATACGATGCGTCCCATGGCAATCCCGCGCTCGTGACTCGTGGCCTTCCGCTCCGCCTTAGCCGTTACGAGCCTGTCCGGTTAGCGCCATGCGCACGATGTCGCTCACCATCGCTGGACTCACGTTGGTTCGTGCCAGCCGCTGCGCGTCGTCGATCTTCGCGATCATGCCGATCGCTGCAGCGGCCGGCACCTTCGGCAGTTCGCGCAACCCCTCGGAGTAATCAACGGCCGCGATTGAGACGCCGTCACCGGCGGCGCTCAGCGCGACCCAGTCGCGCACGAGCGACTTCAGAACCTCGAGCCCTTCATCGAGCGAGTCTCGCGATGCCCAGCCTTCTTGAGGAGACTCGCCGGCAACGACTTTGAAGAACCATTCCGCGACTTGAGCCCGCAACGATTCCTCTTCACCCTCGAGCGATGCCACGGCACGCGTGACGCTGCCCTGTCCGAGGGACGCCCCAAGCTCGGCCTGCGGTTCTTCGTATCCCATGCGCAACAGTATGTCGTGTACTTGCGCATGCGAAAGCGCCGGAAAGCGGAGCTCGATCAAGCGCGAGCGGATCGTCGTCAGCAATCTCCCCGGCGTTGGGGTGGTCAACAAGAGCACGACTCCGCTTGGCGGCTCCTCGAAAAACTTCAACAGTGCATTCGCGGCTGCCGGCGAAGCAAAATCGACGTCGCCCAAAAGCAACACGCGCATGCCGCCCGAGTACGATTGCATGGAAAGCTGGCGCACCAAGTCACGCGCGGTAAGGGCCTCGCCTTCGTAAAACCCCATCGCCGAATCGCTATCGCCGATTTTTAGCGCACCGGCATGCTCTAAGAAATCCGGATGGCGCGCCGACTCGGACGCCGTAAACAACCGGCACGCATTGCACGTGCCGTCGTAACCAAGCACCGTCGACTTCGGCGCCTCGCATAACAGCGATTGCGCAAGTCGTTTTGCAAACGTCTTCTTGCCGACGCCGGAGGGTCCGGAAAAAAGGTACGCATGCGCCAGTTCGCCGGGTTGCAAACGCCCGAAGTACGTTTTCGGGCCGTCCGCGCCAATGACGTCAAAGTGCAGTGCGCTCACTTCACGCCCGCCTGCGAAAGCGCCTCAAAGGCTTGCACGATCAATTCTCCGGGCGGCTTCGTTGCATCGAAAACGCGGTAACGCGGATGCGTTTGCGCAAGTTGCAAAAATCCGTCTCGTGCGCGTTGATGAAAAGCATCGTCCTCGGATTCCATGCGGTCGATCGCGCCTTTGCGTGCCGCGACGCGTTCGCGCGAAACCGCTACGGGGACGTCGAGGACGAACGTGATGTCCGGGTTCAAGCCGCCCGTCGCAACGTCACACTGGGTGCGCAGTAACTGCAGATCGATACCGCGTCCATAACCTTGATAGGCGAGCGTCGAATCCACGAAGCGATCGCAGAGGACGATCGCACCGCGCCGTAACGCGGGCCCAATTGCTTCGACGACGTGCTGCGCGCGCGCGGCGTTGATCAGAAGGGCTTCAGTTAGCGGCGCGGGCGCCAACCCGGGTTCCAGAAAAATGCGGCGCACCGCGTCGCCGACCGGCGATCCGCCAGGCTCACGAGTTACGAAAATCTCGCGGCCTTGGGAACGCAATCGTTCGGCAAGGCCTGAAAGAAGAGTGCTTTTGCCGCAGCCTTCGATGCCCTCGACGGAGACGAACATGACTCGCGCTCTTTCGTGATACAAAATAAGAAACCGCCCCGGTTAGGGGGCGGCGTTCTTGTCGTTAGTGGGATAACTCGGCTTCGATCCTAGGACGTCAAGCCGAGCGCGCTGGCAACCGACGCAATCCCTTTTCATGAAACTCTAATGTTCCCCTTCGGACTCGGTGCTTGCTTACCGAATTATTTTTTACCGGCATGGCGTTGGATCATAAGCAAAGAGGTGCCCCCATGCTTTGCTCCTGGCCGAGCCCGGTACAGCCCTCCGCCCGTCCTCGTCTTGGTCATCCTCGGTTTTCTCGCGTCTCAATTGCCAGCCGCAGGCTCCTGGCCACCAGAAAATCGAATCGGAACAAGCGATCGTTCATTTCGCTCCTGCCCTGGCCATGGCAATCGTGTGTCCGATGCTATCACCGCGAAGCGTGCCGTGCCCGGGAATGACGTAGCGCGCGCTTCCGTAACGGTTGCGCACGTTCTCCACGCTCCTCGCGTAGTCGGCGACGACGGCATCGGCAAGATTCCCCAAATCGGCGGCGGTCACGGCTTTGATGAGACAGCCTCCGAAAAGAACGCGATCTCCCGGGACGTAGACTACGACGTTGTCTTTGGTGTGCCCGGCGCCTGGAAAGAATGCAACCGCGCCGGGAAGCGCTTTCGCCTGCGTTTCGAGGCCCGGATACGGTTTCGGAACGGGGAAATGATGTGCCGCGGCCAGCTCTACCGTCTCGGGCAGCGCATGCGAAACGATTCCGTGCGATGCAAGAACGTCTACGCCCGCGAGGCGATCGGCGTGGAAGTGCGTGACGAAGGCGCTCGATAGCGGCTTTCTGCGGACGTCACGCCAGAACTTCAACAACGATTCGGTTTGCGGCGGCTCCCAGCCGGTGTCGATCATGAGCGAGTCGCGCGCATTTTCGACGATGATCCCGTTTGCGGGATAATAGCCCGCACCGTCGAGATCGTGCGTCGTCGTGTGTATCCATACGTGCGGCGATAGCTGCCCGACCCAGGTGCTGTCGTCGATTTGACGCATGCCGGGTATCGCCAGTTCCAGAAACTGCGGCGAATGCGTTTTAGCGGCGACGGCGGCGGGCGCGACTGCCAGAACCGCAACGCCCGTGAGAAAACCTGCGCGCGTACACATGAAAAACGGGGTTCGCGTTTACGCAAACCCCGCCTTCCGTCCATTTCCTTACTCCGGAAGCTTGAAGATTCGAACCCTTCGGTTCGGCTCCAATCCGGTGCTTCGAGATTGCAGCCGGTACTTTTCCGCGAGCTGATGCTGCATTCGCCGCATGTACGACGTTTGCGGAGACAGCTCTATCGCCTGATTCGTCAAAAGCACTTGATAGACGGCTTCTTCCGCTTCTCGCAACGCCACTTCTTCGTGATCGATGGAGCCGAGATTGAAGACGTCCCGCAGGGCCGTTTGAATCTGCGTCGTCGTGTTCGTCTTGATCGCGTAGATTGGAACGTTATCGGAGGCGATCTGCTTGAGCTTCGGTTGCCCTTTGCGCTCGAGAGTCTTCAGCGTGAGCACCACGTCGGCTTCGTCCCACGTGCGCGCTATTGACGCGTTGACTCGCAGATTGTGCACGGCGCGCTCGATCTTGTTCCGTGAGACGCCGTACGGAAAGAGCATCACCGGTTTGTCGCGTTCTTCGTCGTGCGCGTCGCGGTGGTGATCGTAGCTTTCGGCAAGCTGCGGCATCGATTCCGCGTCCGCTTCTTGCACGATGGCCACGTCGCCGCTCGCCGTGCGCTGCCGGATCTCCGGCTGCGGCTGATAGCCGCGCAAGAGCGCATCGATGACTTCGGCCACGTTCTTGTGAATCGCGAGACGGTCGCGATCCTGAATCTCGACGACCACGTCGAAGGTTGGCGGCGCTTTACGCTCGAGAACGGTTTTCCGCGTGCCGCGACGGCGCGCTTCCTCGTCCGAGAGCGTTACGGCGCTGATGCCGCCGACGAGATCCGAGAGCGTCGGATTCATCAAAAGATTCTCGAGGGTTTGTCCGTGAGCCGTGCCGATCAACGTTACGCCGCGTTCGGCAATCGTACGCGCCGCACCGGATTCGGCTTCGGTTCCGATTTCGTCGATGACGACGACCTCGGGCATGTGGTTTTCGACCGCTTCGATCATGACCGCGTGCTGTAAAGCCGGATCGGCAACTTGCATTCGGCGTGCCAGACCGATGCCGGGATGCGGGATATCGCTGTCGCCGGCGATTTCGTTCGACGTATCAACGATAACGACGCGCTTGCGGTCTTCGGAGAGAATGCGCGCGCATTCGCGCAACATCGTCGTTTTGCCGACGCCCGGCCGCCCGAGCAAACAAATCGACTTTCCGCTTCGCAAGACGTCTAATAAAATGTCGATCGTGCCGTACACGGCACGGCCGACACGACAGGTAAGGCCGACGATTTTGCCTTGCCGGTTTCTTATCGCGCTGATTCGATGCAATGTTTGCTCGATGCCGGCGCGATTGTCTGCACCAAAAGGTGAGATGCGCGAGCAAACGTGTGCAATATCTTCGTTCGTTACCGGCGTCTCGGAGAGATAACGAAAATCAGCCGCAAATCGAGCTTCGGGCGGACGCCCGAGGTCGAGCACGACTTCGATGATGTCTTCGAGATTTGGGAGACGGACGAGCGATTGCCGGATCGGCAGGGGGAAGATATCGAGAAGTTGGGAGAGCTCCCAACTCGGGGAGATCGATTGCGCTTTGACCGCCAACTAATGACCCTCGCTTCCAAGGGAGTTTTGTAAGTTTTACCCATTGGCGGAGCGCTAACCTTCCGGACCGTTGGTTCTTCTGCCCTAATCTGTTTCGTTCTGCGTTAAGGTTATTTAACGACGCGAATAATCTTCAGTTCGTCGTCGTACGGACCCTGAATTCGTACGCCGGCCTTAAGTTCTAAACGCAAGTAGTCGATAAGGTCTTCCATTATTTCTTCGCCGGGCGAGATGACGGGGATGCCGGGCGGATAGGGTGAGATCGTCTCGGCGCAAATGCGTCCGGCCGAATCTTTGAACGGCACGAATTCTGTGTCGGCGAGAAACGCGTCGCGTGGAAGCATGCGCATCGGCGGAATCGCCGGGAGATGGTAAGTGCCGCGATTCAATCGTTGTTCCAGAATGCCCGACGGCGCAAACATATCGACGGGCCGATCGTCACGCGCCAGCTCTTCGAACGCGGTGACGAAACGTTCGGCGGCGTCACGCGTTGTGCCGATCGTAAAGAGCGCAACGACGTTGAACAAATCGGCAAGTTCTACTTGGATGTTGTAACGGCGGCGCAGAATGTCGGAGGCTTCGTACCCCGTGTATCCCAAGCCGCTAACGCGAACCGTCACTTTGGTGGGATCGAGATCGAAGACGCCTTCGCGCCCTTGCAGCTCTTCGCCGAAACAGTACACGCCTTCGACGTCATTCAAGCGACGCCGGACTTCTTCGGCGAGATCGATCGTTTTCGAAAGCAACGCCGCACCGTCGGTGGCCATCTGCATGCGCGCGACGTCCAGCGATGCGACCATCGGCAAATTCGGCGACGTCGAAAGAAACATCTTGAGGACGGCTTTCAACCGGTCGACCCGGACGCGATCGCCGATTTGATGGAGCATCGCGCATTGCGAAAAGGCCGAAAGCATTTTATGGGTCGAGTTAATGCACATATCTGCGCCCGCCGCCGTCGCAGAAATCGGGAGGGCCGGATGGAAGTGGAAATGCGGTCCCCACGCCTCGTCGACCAGTAAGAGCTTTCCGGCGTCGTGGACGATGCGTTCGATCGCGACGAGATCCGCCGCGACGCCATAATACGTGGGCGAAACGATATACATAGCTTTGAGATCCGGATGCTCTTCCAGCGTGCGCGCGACGATCTCCGGCGTGACGCTGTTGTCCATGTGCATCTCTTGATCGACGGCCGGCTGCATGTAGATCGGGTGCGCGCCGCTCATGACAAGACCGCCAAGCATCGATTTATGAGAATTGCGCGGCACGGCGATCTTCTCGCCGGGATTGACCGCGGTCATCATCATGCATTGATTGCCGCTGGTCGACCCGTTCACCAAAAAGAACGTGCGATCGGCGCCGTAGGCTTCGGCCGCAAGCTCTTGCGCTTCTTTTATGGACTCCATCGGCTGCAAGAGGTCGTCGATGCCCGGCATCGGCGTTAGATCGATCGCAAGGATGTTGTCGCCGACGAATTCACGGAACGCGCGGTCGGCGCCGTGGCCTTGCATGTGGCCGGGAGTATGAAACGGCTGCACGCCCGAGTCGACGTACTCGAGCAGCGCCGAGAAATAGGGCGTTTTAGATTGGTCCACGAGCTTTACTGCGGCTACGCCATCACTTCGAAGCCCAGGCGGTTCAGCATCGCGAAATCGTCTTCGTCAACGCGGCCGTTGGTCGTTAAGTAATTTCCAAGCACGATTCCGCTCGCGCCGCTGCGCATTCCAAGGTCTTGCAGACCTTGCAGCGTGATCTCACGGCCGCCCGCGAAACGCACGAGCGCTTCGGGCATGGCCAACCGCGCCATCGCTACGAAGCGCAACGCTTCGACCGGTTCCACGAGCGAGCAATCCTGGAACGGCGTGCCGGGACGCGGATTGAGAAAGTTGATAGGCACTTCGGCCGGCTCGAGCATTTGCAGCGTGCATAGGAAATCGATGCGGTCATCGTTGGTTTCGCCCATGCCGATGATGCCGCCGCAGCAGATCTCCAAGCCGTGCTTACGAACGAGCTGCAACGTCTCCCAACGTTCGTCGAACGTGTGCGTTGTGCACACGGACGGGAAATACCGGCGCGATGTTTCGAGGTTGTGGTTGACTTTGTCGACGCCGGCTTGCACCAACCGCGCTAGCTGCGCGTCCGTGAGTATTCCGAGCGAGACGGCAACGGTCAGCGGCAACTCAGCCTTGATTTTGACGACGGCTTCGCAGACGCGTTCCAGCAGCTTTGTCGACGGACCGCGCACCGCAACGACGATACAGAATTCACCGGCACCGCGGGCGTGGGCGTCACGCGCAGCCTGAATAAAACCTTCGACGCTCGAGAACGGCTCGGCCTCGACGTCGCTGGCAAAGCGCGCGCTCTGCGAGCAGAAGTGGCAATCTTCAGAACAGCCGCCCTTTTTGGCGTTGTACAACACTTCCACGGCGATCTCGTTCCCGCAGTACGCCTCGCGTACCGAATCGGCGAGCGTCAAAAGGTCGGGCACGTCGCTCGACGGCAGTTGCATGAGTGCTTCGAGCAGCTCGCGGTCGGCCGGAAGCTTTTTCTCGAGAACGCGTTCGCGCGCTAAATCGATCGTCGGGTGGGACACCGGGTTCGCTTTACCTCGCCAAGTCGTCAAAGAGCCGCGAAGCTTGCTCCGTGGAGGTTGCCTCGTCTGCGGAAAACGGCACAATGCCAAAAATCTTCAGCTTTCCCTGCAATGTGCGCGCCACGTCTTCGCGATATGCCGCATCGGTTGGGCCCCAGCGCTCGACGAGGACCGCACCCGCAACCGGGAGCTCCATCTGGCGGCATTTCGAGAGCGTGAGCATCGCATGGTTCAAGCAGCCGAGTCGCAAGCCCACGACGATGATCGTATCGAGCTTTGCCATCTGCGCGAGATGCCCGAAGTGTTCGCGCGAATTGAGCTGAACCATGATGCCGCCCGCGCCTTCGACGATGACGTCGGGCACCGAGAGGATCGCGTCCGCGAGATCGCGCGCGTGCACTTCCGGGTGTCCGCCCGCAACCGCTGCCGACCACGGATCGGCCGGCTTCTCATAGCGAGCGAGTTCCACGAACCGCACGCCGGCGAGTTTCCCCGCGCGCGCCGCGTCGCCCGCTATGCCGGGCGGCAGCCCTGTTTGCACCGCCTTCACGATTGCCGGCGATCTGCCGGCGCGCTTCAAAGCTAAACCCAGCGCCGCCGTAACGCGTGTTTTTCCGACGTCGGTGTCCGTGCCGGTTATGAAGTAGCGATGCATTCCGCGATCCCCGCAACAAGCAAATCGAGTTGTTCGAGAATCTGGTCCGACCGCAGCGAGCACCGCAGCCGCGACGATCCGGGCGGCACCGTCGGCGGCCGCACGGCCGGCGCGTACAGCTTGCGCTTCAGGAGTTTGGCGGAGACGTGCATCGCGCGTTCTTCGCTCCCAAGGACGACGGGCACGATGGGCGACGGATCGTCGATCGCCGAAAGGCCGATGGAACGCAATCCGTTGCGCAGATGTCGCACGTTGGCATGCAGTTGCCGCCGCCGTTCTTCATCTTTGCGCATTATCGTAAGTGCAACGCGCGCCGCGAGCGCGACGGCCGGCGGTAATGCCGTGTCGAAGATGAACGTACGCGCCGCGTTGATCAGCAGCTCGATCAGCACCGCCGGTCCGGCGATGAACCCGCCTTGTGACCCGAAAGACTTCGAAAGGGTCCCGAAGATTACGACGCGCGGATCGTCCAACGTCCGAGCAGATCCGGCGCCTTCGGGCCCAACGACGCCCAGCGCATGTGCTTCATCGACGAGGAGCACATCGTCCGGCCCGAGATCGCGCAAGATGGCCGCGACATCGACCGCGTCGCCATCCATGCTGAAGATCGACTCGGTCACGATAAGCGCCGGATGCACGCGCTCTTCCCGCGGCGGCAGGGCTGCGTGCGGATAGATTGTTCGCGGCACGTGCGACATGCGGATGCCGTCGATGAGTGAGGCATGATTGAGGGCGTCGGAATAAATCGCCTCTACGGTTCGAGCGAGAACGGGAATTGCGCCCATCGCCGCCATGTACCCGGACGAAAACAACAGGGCGCGCTCCCGCCCCAGCCACGCTGCGAGTTCTTCTTCAAGTAAGGAGTGTTCGCGGTGCCGGCCGCCCAGGAGCCTCGCGCCGCCGGAACCGGCACGCGTAGCATAGCGGAAGGCCTGCAGAACGCGCGAATCGGTGGAGAGCGCTAAATAATCGTTAGAAGAGAAATCGATTGCACCCGTGAGCTGACGCATCGGAAGAGTGCGGTACCGATTTTCCGCGCGAATTTCGCCGATCGCGGATTCGAGGCGTTCCAAGTAGCTCATGCGCCGAGCTCCGCACCCAATGCACCGAAGAAATCGTCGACTTCGTTTAGGCTGGAAGAAAGCGGAGGCACAAACTGAATAACGTTACCGATTGGCCGCGTAAAATGCCCTCGCTCGTAGAGCCCGTTTGCGATCCGCCATCCGTCCTCGACGACTTCGATACCCGCCATCGCTCCCGCAGCGCGCACGCTGCGAACCAACCGGTGCGCGCGAAGCACTTCGAGTTGCACGGCGATACGATCGCCGATAACGCGCGCGTTTTCTAGTGTGTGCTCGGCTTCGAAGAGCCGTAACGATGCGAGAGCCGCAGCGCACGCGATTGGGTTACCGGCATAGGAATGGCCGTGAAAGAATTGCTTGCGATCTTCGAAAGGGCCAAGAAACGCATCGTAAATTCGCTGGGTCGCAAGCGTCGCGGAAAGCGCGAGCGCTCCGCCGGTAAGGCCTTTTCCCACGCACAATAAATCCGGCGCCAGCCCGAGCTGCTCGAAGGCGAACATTGTGCCGGTGCGTCCAAACCCCGTCGCAATTTCGTCGACGATTAACAGCGGCTTGATCTCACGCAGTCCAGCATATGCTTCGGCCGGAACAACTTGCATGCCGGCGGCGGCCTGAACCAAGGGTTCGACGATGACGGCCGCTACGTCGGGTGCCTGCAGCTCGGCGGCGTTGCCGTATTCTATGGCTTCGAACGTCACGGCGCCGAAACGCGACTTGAAAACCGCGATATCCGAGACACTCATTGCGCCGGACGTGTCGCCGTGATAGGCATTCACCAGGCGCACGAAGCGCGTGCGCTGTGGTTCGCCGGCTTGCTGCCAATATTGAAGCGCCATCTTCAGCGATGCCTCGATGGCGCTGGCGCCGTCGCTCGCAAAGAAAGCGTAGTCCAGCCCGGTGAGGCGGCAAAGTTCCTGAGCCAGCTCCTCGGCGACCGGATTGCTGGCGCCGAGCGTCGTTGCGTGATCGAGCTCCGCGGCCTGCTTCGCGATGGCATCGACTATCGCGGGATGCCCGTGGCCGTGGATCGTGGTCCAAATGGAACTGACGGCATCGTAAACGCGGTTTCCGCGCGAATCGACGAGCGTCGTTCCCGCACCGGCGACAAAAGTACGCATCGCGGCGTCGAAGGACTGCATCTGAGTGAACGGAAGCCAAAGGCGGGAAGCAACCTGCAACATGAGAGCGGCAATTTTCGCGTGGACGCACCGGTAATCATCGTCGGCGGAGGTCCGGTCGGGCTTTCGCTTGCGCTTGGTTTGGCGCGCCGCGAAGTCCGCTCGATCGTGTTGGAGCGCAACGCCGCACCGGCGCCGGAATCGCGCGCGCTCGTGATTTGGCCTCGCACGCTCGAAATTCTCCGCGACTGGAACGTTTACGATTCGCTGCGAGCAGCCGGGGAGTTCGTCACCCAGTTTACCGCAATCAATGTGCGCACGGGACGCGACCTCATTGCCGTCGATTTTGACGTTCTTACCGAAGTTGTGAATTCGCCCGGAATGCTGATTCTTCCGCAGAATGAAACCGAACGTGTGTTGCGCGAGCTAGTCAATGCGAGTCCGTTGTGCGAGCTACGCACCGGAGTCGAAGCGACCGGCATCAAGCAGAGCGAGGAGAGCGCACGGGTCACCTTCACGAATGCGACAGGCGACGGCGCGTTGGAAGCTCGGTACGTCGTCGGCTGCGACGGTGCCCAGGGTATCGTACGCTCCGCTATCGGCATGTCGCTCGAAGGAGTCACGTACGATTCGCGCATCGTGTTGAGCGACGAACGCATCGAGGGCGATTGTCCTGACGGCGTGCGGATGCGCGCGCGCCTCGATCGGCCCGGAATTCGCGCCGCGGTGCGATTTGCGCCGAATTTATGGCGTATTATTGCATCGGTCGGCAGCGAGGAGCTCGACGAATCGACACTCTCGGAAGAAACGCACCGCGTTCGTCTTCGCGAGCTTTTTGGCGGAGACGTTCAGACGACGACGATTTGGAAAAGTCTTTTCAAGATTCACCGGCGTCAAGCGCAACGATTCATCGTTGGACGAGTCGCGCTCGCCGGCGACGCCGCGCACGTGAACAGTCCGGCAGGCGGCCAGGGCATGAACGCCGGCATTCAAGACGCGGCCAACCTCGCATGGAAAGTCGCCTACGCGCTCGGCGGGCGCGGTGACGGCGCGGCGCTGTGGGAAAGTTACGATATAGAACGCCGCGAGATGGTGACCGACACCATCGAACGGTATACCGATCGCCTTACGCGTGTGGGGCTCGGATTTTCCGCGCGAACGAGACAGCTCGTCGTGCGCACGGTGTCACGAGCAGTGCGGGGCCGCGGAATGCAACGCAAGCTCTGCCGGGCGATGAGCATGCTCGGCGGACGCTACACGAAATCGCCGATCGTAGACAATCATCATCCGCTTGCCGGCAGGCGCATCGACGATCTGCTGCTCGCAGACGGAACGCGGATCAACGAACGGCGGCGCGGCGACGCCGCGTTGGTGGTCTCAGGCGATTTTACGACTAGCCTTCCGCATATAGCCGTCCCGGTACCGCCGAAGCGCTGGCATCTGAAAGTTCCCGCGGTCCTGGTCGTACGACCCGACGGATGCGTCGCGTCGGTCGTGGAGAAGCCGACCGCCGAACGAGTCGAAGCCGCTTGGAACAAAGCCTTCTGCGACGCCATTGCGCTCACGCAGACAGCACCTTCGTCATCCTGAGCGTGTCGAAGGACGGGGGCATCCAGGCACTGCAAAAGGTGAGAGCCGCGAAACTTGCGGCTCTCGTGTCGTCTATAAAAGCATGGGGTGATAGGCGTCTGTCCTTCGACAAGCTTAGGATGACGGGGGGCTATTCGACGCGTTCTTCGATGGAGACGTTGTAGAGGAATAAGAACTTGCCCCATTCATCCGGTAAAGTGTTGCGCTTGATCTGGATCCAGGGGATGTACTTCGGTTGACGAGGCTTGCGTTTCATAGCCATGTTGGCCTCGTCCGGCGTGCGGTTGTTCTTGCGGTTGTTGCACCGCATGCACGCGCACACGAGATTCTCCCAAGTCGAAGGGCCGCCGCGGCTGCGCGGGACGACGTGATCGACGGTCATGAGTTTTTCGCCGCGAATTCCACAGTACTGACACGTGTGATCGTCGCGAATCAGCACGTTCTTCTTCGTTAGCGCGACCTTCTGCATTGGCCGGCGGATGTAGTACAGCATCCGGATGATCGACGGCATGCGCATCTCGTATTTCGTCGACGCGAGAATACGGTCGCGGTTGTGAACGATCTCGGCTTTGCCGCTGAAGAGCAACTTCACGGCACGCTGGAAACTTGTAATGTTCAGCGCTTCGTAGGTGAAATTCAGGACGAGCACGTCGCTCACTATTGGCCTCCAATAAGTCGAGTGGGCGATGGCAAAAAATGAAGAAAGCGAGGCAACATCAGCCTCGCTTCCTTACAAACGTCATTCTAGTCTCGGTCAGCATCTGAGTGATGGCTAACCTTTCGTCGGGCCGCAACCTTTCTTTCACGCGTTCGAATGCTGCACTAGCGACGTCGATCGCCGCTTCGGCAGAGGGAAAGTCGGGTTGTTTTCCGTCGTCGTCCGTCAGGTACGCATGCGCCGCTAAAGCCAGCGTCGCGATCACTTCTGTGAGCAACGGCTCCAGCGCGGGGATCTGCCCTTGGAATCCAGACGTTTCGACGCCGGGGTTCGCCGCCTGCGGACTCATTTGAGCGAAGAGTTACGCGGCGGTAGAGGTATTACCTACGTTCGCTTTCGCTTCTTCGACGAGTTTCAAGAAGTACGCGTGGACGCGCGAGTCTTGCGTCAGTTCGGGATGGAAGGCCGTTCCGAGGACGCGCCCCTGACGAACCATCACGCCATAGCCGTTTCGCTCGGCCAGCACTTCGACTGCCGGGCCGGCGCGTTCTATCCATGGCGCGCGAATGAAGACGGCGGGAAACGGCCGCTCTCCTAGCGCCGGAATGAACATGTCAACCTCGGTCGACTCGTTCTGCCGTCCAAAAGCATTGCGCCGAACGGTTATGTCGATCAAATCCAGCGTCGGTTGCTCGAGGCCCGCCACGTCGTGCGCCGCGACGATCATGCCCATGCAGGTGCCCCATAAAGGCATTCCCGCACGAACGCGCTCCCGGATCGGTTGGCCGAGCTGGAAGCGCGCCAGCAGTTTCATAACCGTGGTAGACTCGCCACCGGGAATCACCAACCCGTCGACACGGTTCAAATCGTCCAGCGTCTTAACGGCAATGGCTTCCCCGCCGGCGCGCTGCAACGCGGCGAGGTGTTCTACCACATCGCCTTGCAGAGCCAACACGCCGACTACCGGAGCGTTCACGACTTAGTTTCCGCGCGTTGCGAGCAGTTCAGACTCGGGCAGCTTGCGGATGTCGATTCCGGGCATCGCGTCCGACGTGCCGAGCGAACGGCACGCTTCCGCAATGATCTTCGGATCGTTGAAGTGCGTCGTCGCGTCGACGATCGCTTTCGCGAACTGCTTCGGATCGTTCGATTTGAAGATGCCGCTGCCGACAAAGATGCCTTCGGCGCCGAGCTGCATCATGAGCGCCGCGTCTGCGGGCGTCGAAACGCCGCCGGCGCAGAACAGCACGACGGGGAGCTTCCCGGTTTCCGCTACTTCCTTAACGAGTTCGAGCGGCGCGCCGAGATCGCGCGCACGCGCAACAAGTTCTTCTTTCGGCGTAACGGTGAGCAAGGCGATGGCATCGCGAATCGCGCGAATGTGGCGAACCGCTTCAACGATGTTGCCGCTTCCCGCTTCGCCCTTACTGCGGATCATAGCGGCACCTTCGGCGATGCGGCGCAGCGCTTCACCGAGATCGCGAGAGCCGCAAACGAACGGCGTCGTATACTCGTGTTTGTCGACGTGATACAGATCGTCGGCCGGGGTCAGCACTTCGGACTCGTCGATGTAATCGACGCCGATCGACTGGAGAACTTGCGCTTCGGCGAAGTGGCCGATGCGAATTTTGGCCATCACCGGAATGGTGACCGCGTCCATGATGCCTTGAATCAGTTCGATCGAGCTCATGCGCGCGACGCCGCCCATCGCACGGATGTCCGACGGAATGCGTTCGAGCGCCATAACGGCAACCGCACCGGCTTCTTGCGCCACGACGGCCTGCTCCGGCGTCACGACGTCCATGATCACGCCGCCCTTAAGCATCTGCGCCAGGCCGCGTTTGACGGTAACGGTACCCTTCTGTTGATCTGCCACGATTAATTACTCTCCCGGAAAGGGGCAAAAAGCGCCCTATGTCTCTATCGTATCAGGCGATTCCAATGGAGACATTAGGGACAACACTCGGCTTAGCCGAGACGTTGCGGCACGCCCCGGCTAAGGTTGAGGCGTAGCTTCCCCTGAGTTCGTTCCCGCTTCCGGGGAGGAACTAACGCTCGGTTGGGCGCTAGGCGGAGAGCTGGGCACCAGGGTTGCGAACGGCGCTTGATCCCAGACCGGCAGATTTGGATTATAGGTACGTTTCGGCTTCGGTGACGGCGTCGGCTTAGGTGTCGGGCTGAGCGTCGGCAGCGGCTTCGGCGGAACGCGCGGATCCGGAAAGTTCGGATCGGGCGCGGCCGCCAGCGTTTGCATCCTCTTCCAATCGGGACCGAACGGACCCGCGGTCGAGGTCGGAACCGGCGAAACGACCGGCATTGCCTGGGGACCGGAGCTTGAGGCCTCGCCGAGCACGCGATTTCCCATGTGTTCGCCAAGCGCGATCGCCGCGATCAGAACGAGCACGCCGGCCGCGAGCACGAGGGTTATAAAACGTTTAGATGGGTCCATCGAGGACGGCTATCATTCGGCGCCACGCTTCCACCGACTCCTGCTGCGTCTTGATGTACATACCGCTGGCCAGTTCGAAACCGGCCAGTGCCGACGAACGAGGTACGAGTTCCAGGTGCCAGTGCATCGTCGAAACAGCAGCGAGCGGATCGCTTGCCACGAGCACGTTATAGGAAGCGGATTCTCCGCGCGCGTTGGTCAGTGCTCGGATCGCCAGATCCAGCAGCGAGCAGGCTGACAGCCACGCCGCTTTGCCGGCTCGATCGATCGAGGGCGCACAACTGCGTGGCGAAACAACCACGGCGTTGCCGAAACGCGATTCCGGCCGGGCGTACATCACCGCGCGTTCAGTCTCTGCCACTGTTCCTCCGCAAAGGGCACTCCTTAGCAGCTCTTGGCACCAGCCGCATTCTCCCTCGCGTTCAAAATACGCTATGCCAAGCGCCCGCATGGCCGAGAAACGCGGCACTTCGGAGCGGACGACGATCAGCTGGGCGTGCGGATGGACAATTGTGGCGCCCGCGGCCGCACCGCGATTTTTGAACAGCACGGGAACGGCGGCACGCTCGCGCTTCACCGCCGCCACATAGCGCTCGTGCCACAGTTCGAATCCTTCGGTGGTCGTTTCCCGATCGTGCGAAGGCGAATCGACGATGACTTCGTGCTCGCCGTTCGGTTCGGCGATCGCCGGATACCGATTTGCGAACGCGCGCGCCACCCACGCGCCGCCGCTTTCAAGTTTCGCAGCGATCGTCGGCGGCGTTTCGTCTTCGTTTCCGGGACAGAACGGACACCGCTCGGCGCTACCGTCGCGATACTCGTCGGGACGCGCAGCGCGCGTCATGCCGAGGAGCGTACGATCGCCGGCGAGCGGGTCGACGATCACGCTAAGCGCGCGTCATTGCCGGGACGACGTCGAGTTTCTTCGCTCGCGCTTTACGGTCGGTCGGCTCGCCGATCAAATGCACCTCGCGAAGTTCGCCTGCCGCCATCTCCACCCGCGCAGTGTGACCCCGAAACTCCACGAGTACGTTGCGCTCGCGATCCATCATGTTGCAGACGAAAATTCGAACGGCGCCGTTGTCGTCTTCGAACGCAAGCGCGCCCACTTCCACCGGTGATATCATCACTTCCCGGCTCACGTCGTGTCCCGCGTAAATGCACGTAAACGGCTCTTCCGCCGAAAGCTCCGGCATGTCGCCGTAGATCGTATCGTTCTTTAGATCGATGATGTAGCTGCACCGCCGTCCGCCCCAGTGCACGGAACCGGCCGCCATCCACTGCCAGCCTTTCACACGCAACGGCACGAGATGCGGTCTTCCGCTGGTACGGTAGCCATCGAGTCCGCCGATCGTTTCGGCAACCGCCCAAATGTATTTGGCGCCGGTCCACGGCGAAAGATACATGCCCCGATTCGAAAGCGAGCCGCCGTCGAACCATTCACCGAACTCGCCGGGAACGGTGTTGCGCGGGCTTCCGCCTTCCATTGTTTCATATACGACGCTCAAGAAATGCGCGCTGTCGTCCACGAAGCCGTTGCGCGCAAGTGCGTAGGCGAACCACAACGTGAGATCGGGCCAAATACCGCCGAGCAAGCCGAAGCCATACGACGGAAAATACCAGGAGTCGGCCGTCGAAATGGTGCGCAGCCCTACCGGCGTCACGAAATCCGCTTCCAGCAGCCGCTTTAAGATCGCGCGTCGCTGATCGGGATTGGCAACATTGAAGAGGACTGGGAACACTTCGTCGGCGGTGAAGTTATCCTGATAGTTGCGATCCTGATCGTAGTTCAGCACGAACGCGCCGGTGTCGTCGTTGAATAGATAGTCCATCATCGCTTTGCGCAGCTGCTGCGCTTGCTGCGAGTACTTCTCCCAGTGCTCGTTGTCGCCGGCCACCGCGCACAGCATCGCCGCCGCTTCAAGCGCATATACGCCTTCGGCATTAATTTCCGTCACCGCGCCGTCGAGCGTGTAGTACGGGATAATGTTGCGCCACGACGAGATGCCGTACATGTCGACGCCCTTGGCCTTGCAGAACAATAGCCCCTGATCGTCGACCTGCGTCATCATGTAATCCGTAATCTTTACGATGAGTGCAAGCCGTTCGCGAACCCACGAATCGTCGAGCGTTGCGTTGTAATGATGCAACATGGCAATCAAATGCAACGGCGTGTCGTCGTTGATGTTCAGATCGTACGCGGTCTTGTAGCCGTTCACCCCGCGCACGTACTCGATCATCAGTCCTGACTCGTCGACGAAGGAATTGAAGACCTCGAGAGCGTCGCGGCTGAACTGCGGCCAGAAATAGTCGAACCCGTGCACGAACCAAGACGTGTCCCTCGAAACCAAAATGTCCGACGGCGGCGAATTCGTCGACCCCCAGCCGTGCGGATAATCCTTGACGATGCGCAACATGTTGGCTTTCGCCCAGACGACGCCGCGGCTGATCGTCGGCGAAGGCGTCATAAACCGCGCGTCGGCGAGGCGCGTCCCGTAATAGCGCTGTGTGTCGTGCAGCGCGCGCTTATCGGCGAGCAAACGCTCCAGGACCGGACGGCTGCGATCCGTTCCGTCCTTATGATAGACGACGGAAAGACGCAACGACTCGCGCGATCCGGGCGGCACTTTGATGCGATACTCGAATGCGCCGAAAATGCGGCGGCTGACAAACTTTGCCAGCTCCGGCGTTACGTGGCCGAACCCCGGTACGTCTTCAGGCACGAGCGTCGACCGGCGCATGTTTTCGAGCAGTACCTGCTCGCGGAGCGAGAGCTCCACCGCGACCGGTTCTCGCGATCCGCCCCACCACCGTTCCGCGCCCGTTTCAACGTTGCGAGAACAGATGAAGCGCCCTTCGGACCAGGCCGTAACTTCATGTTCCGGTTCGCCGTAGAAACGCTGGCCGACCAGCATCGCCCAAGGAAAAACCGCGACTTCGACTTCGGTCCCGCCCGGGTTGTAGAGCGTCACGTCCAGCACGAACGCGACCGTGCGATCGAACGCCGCGCCGTGGGGCACGAAGAAGGCTTCCGTTACGTGTATGCGATGCTCGAGCGTGAACTCCGAAATCTGCGCGTACGGCAAGAACGTAAATTCGCGCGTGATTTGATGCGGAAAGAGCGTCTGCTGGCCATCGGCTATCCGGTACGCAATTTGGTGCGTTCCGAAAATAATCTGGTCCGTATCGGCGTCCCAAAGCCCGCGCACACCGCCCTTCGCGGTCGATTGCGCGTAGGCTTTATAGTTGCCGAGAAGCAGGCCGTAGGGCGTTTGTGATTCCGGAACGACATACGCGCAAAATTCGTTCCGCTGTGCGTCATAGCTGGGCCCCATGGCGCCTGCACTACGCTCTTTGCGCAGGCTCCCCTTTGAAGCAACCGGAATACGGCTCGTGCCTCAGATGAAGCTCCTATGTCCCGCTAAAATAAATCTTACGCTCGAAGTGCTGAACCGTCGTCCGGATGGGTATCATGCGCTACGCTCCGTCATGGTGCCGGTTGCCGTTTATGACGAGCTTATCGTCGAACCGGCGAACACATTCTCGTTTTCGTGCGATAACGGATCATTGTGCGGCGACGATAATCTCGTCGTAAAGGCCGCGTTTGCGATCCAATCAGAACCGGCCGTGCGCATTGCGCTTTCAAAACGAATTCCAACGCAGGCGGGAATGGGCGGAGGCTCGAGCGATGCCGCCGCCGTGCTACGCGCCGCAATGAACGGTGCGTTCGGCAGCATTCTGCAACCGGATTGGGTGGCGATGGCGCGCTCGCTCGGCTCCGACGTTCCATTTTTTTTAACGGGAAGCGCGGCTTTGGTCGAGGGCACCGGAGAACGCGTTACAGCGCTCGGGACGCTGCCGGCGTGGCACGTGCTCGTTGTGAAGCCGCCCGCAGCCGTATCGACGGCCGAAGCTTATGGCGAACTCGATCGCATCGAACGCCCCTCCCGCCCGCGGAACAGTTCCGTTTCTCTGGCCATGATAGCCGCGTTACAGCGCGCCGATTTTGCCGGCGTGCAAACGTTGATGATGAACGACTTCCACGACGCAATCGTAGAGAAGACGGCGGAGGTCGCGCACGCGGTTGATGCGCTGAAAGCAGCCGGCGCAAAGAACGCGCTTCTTTCCGGCTCAGGGTCAGCCGTATTCACGATCGCGCAGGACCGTTCGGAAATCGAAGCGCTTGGGGAGCGCCTAGATCTTCCCGACGCGTTCGCCCGTTTTGTGTCCGCCTTCGCTCCCACGCCGGAATGGCGGAGCGCAAACCGATGACGGCGGCCGTTGTGCTCGCCGGAGGACCGCCCGACGACGTCGCGCACCTCCAAAACGGGGCGCCCAATAAAGCTTTCGTATTGATCGACGGCGTGACGCTCGTGGAACGAACGATGCGTCCCTTAAAGGCGAGCGCGTCGATCGATCGCATTATCGCCGTGGCGCCGATCGCCGCACACGAGCATCCGGCTTTGGCGCTTGCCAACGAAAAACGGCCCGACGGCGTAAAGATTAGCGAAAGTCTGCGAAACGGACTCGCGGGATTGCCACTGGACGAGCTTGCGATCGTCGTCGCATCGGATTTACCGATTCTTACCGTCGCGGCCGTCGACGACTTCGTCTCACGAGCGCGCAAGCTGGATCCCGACGTGGGCTATGGATGTCTGGAACGGTCCGTCCATATGGCGCGGTTTCCGGAAGTTCCGCACACATGGGCGCGACTGCGCGACGGCACGTATTGCGGCGGCGGCATGATCGCGATCAAACCGCGAGTGCTCCCACATCTCGAGCGTTTCATCGAACGCTTGGGAGCCGCGCGCAAGAACCCGCTGCACTTGGCTTCATTATTCGGCTGGGATATGGTTTTTCGGTTTGCGTTTCGCCGGCTCACCGTCGCTCAAGCCGAGAACCGCGCATCTCATCTGCTGGGCGCGCCGGTTCGGGCGATCGTGTCGCCGTTCGCCGAAACGGGCGTAAACGTCGATCGTATCAGTGACGTTGCCTTGGCCGAAAGGCTCGTTGCCGAAACCTAAACGTTACTCCGGTGTCCGCCAGCGTTTGAATAGGTCGTTCGCGATTCCGAATTGATCGAGCGCTTTGCCTACGGTGTGAGCGATGATGTCGTCCACGCTTTGCGGATTCGCATACATGGCCGGAATGGGCGGCAGAATCACCGCGCCTATTTCTGCCAGCTGCGTGAGCGTTCGCAAATGCCCTAAGTGCAGCGGCGTTTCACGCACGACAAGGACCAGCTTCCGTCGCTCCTTCAAGCAGACGTCCGCGGCGCGCACCAAAAGATTGTCGTTCAAAGAGTAGGCGATCGCACTTGCGCTCTTCATCGAACAAGGAATGACCAGCATCCCGTCGGTTATGAAGGAGCCGCTCGAAATTGCGGACGCAAGGTCGTCGTCCCGATGGACGACGTCGGCCAAGGCTTCGAAATCCTCGGGACTCATGTCCATCTCGAGCGAGATCGTGCGGCGCGCCGCGTCGCTCACGACGAGATGCGTCTCGACGCCTCCGATTGCGCGCAAGGCCTGCAGTGCCATATAACCGTACGCGCTGCCGCTTGCACCGCTGATTCCGAGAATAATCCGCCGCATTGTTCGCGCGATTTGACCTCCTATGCAGGGGTGCCTGGTGCGACCCCTAACCCATCTTCATCTATCGTGGATGCTCTCGACCGTGCATTCGTTGCCGACCTCACGACATGGTGCCGTACCGGAAACGATGTTTTTCTCATTCGTGCTTTGCGCTCGCCGCGGTCGGGTGTTCCACACGACATAGCGGCCGCATATGCAACTGTCGCTCAACGCGCCGGCCCGTTGCTGGATGCAATCGGCCGCGGTCGTCTTGCGTTGCCGCCGCAAGAGCGCGACACCGTGCTTGCCTTTGCGGATGCCGCCACATCGGTTCGCAGTTTCGCTGAGACGCGCCCCTCGCAGGAAGACCTTTCGACGTACGTAGACGAGCGCTTTGCACCTATGGCCGCAAGCGCGCCCCCTTCAGCACCTCCGGCATTAGAGTTGGCCGAAGCTGCCGATGCCGAGCCCCCGAACGGCGTTCGCGCGCGCCAGTCGCACTTTAGCGCATCGGCGCTGAATGCGTACGCCGAATGCGCGCGCAAATGGTATTACCGCTACGTTTGTTCGGCCGTTGAAGATCCGGGCTCGTCCGCGTCAACGTACGGAACGGCGTTTCATGCGGCGCTTGAAGATTTCCACGGCGAGTTTCCGCATCCCGAAGCGTCGCTCGAACCGGAGATGCGTAAAAAGGTCGAAGGCTACGTCAATTGGGCTTTCGAGCGCTATCGTAACGACTTTGCGACGGCCGTAGAAGTGGAATTGCACAAGCGCCGGGCCCAACGGACGGCGCAACGTTACGTCGACTGGCTGCTCTCGCAATCGCGCCGCGCACCTTTTACCGTCATCGGGCGCGAGATAGGCGCAAATTTGGATTTAGACGGGTTCGCCTTCGTCGGGTACATCGACCGTTTAGATCGCGACGATGCAACGGGCACGGTCTCCATCATCGATTATAAGACCGGGACGATCGCCACGACCGCCGCCGAGTATCGTCAAAAAGTTCAACGGTTCAAAGACTTCCAGCTGCCGTTTTACTACTGGGCCAGAACGGCCGAGGGCGATCGGGTTTCGCGGCTCGCGTTGATTCCCTTGAAAGACGCGCTCGCCGACGTACAGCCCGTTTCACTCGAAGTCGTACCGCTTCCGACGACGTCGTCTGCGCGCCGCGACGACGCTCCGAACGGAACGATTTCGGTCGCCGACCTCGAACGGGCCCGCGCGCGAATGATCGAAATCTGCCGGGATCTGACCTCAGGTGAATTGCAGCGTTTCCCCGTTGCGGAAGATCCCTCGGCATGCACGTACTGCGCGTACCAAGTTTCCTGCATCGATCGTCCGCATGAAGAACGCGAGAAGTTCGGACGATGATTTCTTACGAAGTCGACGGCGCGCAACGCGAGGCGATCGACGCGGCGTGGGACGCCTGCGTGGTTATCGCCGGCGCACCAGGGACCGGAAAATCCACTGCGCTGAACGCTCGTCTTAGACGGGCGCGCGCTGAAAATTGGACCTCGACACTTCTTTTTTCGCATCCCGGGGAACTCGTCGAACTCGCGAAGCTGGTTTTGGCGGAAGCGGGCGACCCTATCACGCTGATCGACGATGTCGAAGCGGAGCTGATCTTTGCCGGGGCGGCGGAAAAGCTCTTCGCGCTCGAATGGGACGAATTTACCGCGGGCCAGCTGGATCCGGAAATTCCCGGTCTTCGCTCTCCCGAACGCTTCCTCGTTTCAGCGTTCCGTTTATTTAGAAAATTGCGCGATGCGGCCATCGACCCGGCGCGCTTTCTGGACGCCTCGCTGACGGGAGCGACCAATTTTTATGCGAAGCCGCCAAATTTCGCGCATCCCGATCTCATTCACGGAACCAAAGATGCGTATCGCGATTCGCTTGACGTCGACGTACGCGAACTTCAGCGCCAGTACCGGCGTGAAGTCGATCTCGCGAAGATCTTAGCGCAGTTATACGGCACTTACATCAAAACGCTGGAAGCCCGTAAGACGCTAACGGCCCGTGATGCCGTGGCGCATGCGCTCGCGTGCATGACTCCTCACATCGCCGCCGCCTTACGGGAACGCCACCGGCTTGCGTTCGTGGATGAAGCGCAAGACTTGACGCCGGCGCAAACGTCTTTGCTGCAAGCGGTTTACAGTCCGAACCTGTTGGGCGTTACGCTCGCCGGCGATCCGGCAAGCGCAACGAATACGTTCCGAGGCGCCCGCCCGGAACACGCCTTTGCCGCGGCTACCGTTCGAGTGGTGCTTACCGAACAACGCCGCAGCCCGCTTGCGCTCGAAATTGCGAGCCGCCGGTTGTGCGCGGAAACGGAGCGCATTGCCGCCTCGAACGTTGCTCCGGCAATCGTGTTGCATCGCGCGAAATCCGAAGACGACGAAGCAAAGTTCATTGCGCTTCGCGTACGGGAAGCGCTCGATCGCGGCATTGCGCCTGATGACGTAGCGCTCGTCTTTCGCTCGACCGCGGACGTGCATGCGTACGAAGAAGCGCTTCTGGAAAGAAATGTGCCGGTTATTGCGGCCGGCGATTTCAACATCTTCGGCGACAAACGCGTGCTCGATGCGCTCGGCCTGCTGTGGAACGTCTGGGACCCGTTCAAGCACGCCTGGATGCTGCGCACGCTTTCCGGTCACGCGCTCGCGCTTTCGGATTCGAGCGTTTCGAAGCTGTGCTCTGAACCGCCCAACGCGCAGACGGCCCTGTTTCAGATCGACGAAGAGAATCCGCCGACGCAACGCTCGGGGCGCTGGGACCCCAAGCGCGATCTCCGTCTTGGGTGGAATGTGATTCGCGGAGAGCAGGATGGTGCGCTGACCGATGTGGCGTGCGAGCGCGTCCGGCGCTTCCGCTCGCAACGCGAAGGTTGGGTGGGCGCAATGTGCGCGCTGCCGTTCGCCGATTTCGTCCGCCTGGTATGGAGCGAAGGCCTCGCGCCGGAGGGCCCGCCCAGATCAGCTCGCGTGTCGGCGCAACGCTTGATCCTCGCCCGGTTGTTGGAGCGGCTCACGCACTACGCAGAACGGAATCCGGCCGCAAATCTGGGTGACATTTTGGCTTACGCCGACGCACGTGCCGCGAGCGATCTCGAAGCATGCGAAGATTCGGCGACGTCGGGCTTCGTACGCATCCTCTCGATCGACGCCGCACGCGGCCGCAGCTTCCGCTACGTAGTGCTTCCCGATGCGCGCGCCGGATCGTTTCCGCGGTGGTACGTGCCCGACTCGTTCATGTTCAGTCCGAAGCTGGGAATGATCCCGAAGGACAACGTCGGCGACGCACGTGCTTCCCGCACCGCTAAATTCAGCTATTATCTTTTCTCGTCGAAAGTGCGCGAGCATTATAACGCCGAAGAACGACGCGCATTCGTGTATGCGATGCGCCGTTCGAGCGGCGAATTGCTCGTAACGGCGTCGGGCCGCGCAACACGCGGGACGTCCGCACCGGAATTTCTCGAAGAGCTGCGCAACGCGCGCCTTCCCGGCGTCTCCATCGTCGAATAATGCGTCTTGCCGACATTCCGTTCGACGACTACGCACGCGAGGTGCTTCCCCATACGGCAGAACTCTGGGCAGGCCGGCGTGATTTCGAAAGCTACGTCTCGCATACGAAAGAAGTAGCGCGCAGCGGTTACGGACGGCGCCATTATCGAACCGTCGGCTTCTACGACGGAACGTCGCTCGTGGCTTCCATCAAGCGGTATCAGCGTACGATTCATTTCGGCGCGCATCGTTTGCAGGCTGTCGGGATCGGCGCGGTGTTTACGCCGCCCGAATTTCGTGGCCGAGGATATGCGAGTGCCATGATTGCCTCGATCCTCGACAGCTCGCGCGCTGAAGGCTTCGACCTGGCGTACCTCTTCTCGGACATTCGGCCGGAGTTTTATCAGGACATCGGCTTCGTGCCGCTGCCGTCGCGCGCGATCTCGTTACGCGCCGATACGTTGCCGAAAGCGCGCATTGAAGTTCGCACGATGGAAGAAGGCGATTGGAGCGGCGTCAAGCGCTGCTACGATCTCGACGAACGATCGCGTGCATGGGGATTTGTGCGTACGCCACTCGTGTGGGATTGGATTCTTCTGCGGATGCGCCAACGATCGGAACACCCCATAGGCGTTCAGACGAATTTAGTAGTCCGCCGCGGACGAGGAATCGCCGCTTACGTCTTAGGCTTGCGCGCTCCGGAATACGATGCATATCTCCTTGACGAGTTCGGCTTCGCCGACGATCAAGCACGCGACTTAGTCGGTCCGTTATTGCGCAGCGCCGCGGGAGACTTGCAGCGCGTCACGGGATGGCTTCCGCCCGAAGGCGCAAGAGAAGTGCTTCCGAAAGCCTCGGTGCGCAAACGAAAAGATGCGATCTTGATGGCTGCCCCATTATCGAAGATCGCGCAACGCTGGATCGCAGAAGCATCCGCACCGCGCGCCGGCGACGGCGTCTGGAGTCCCGATCACATTTAAGCCGGCGTGCACTTACAAGGGGCGTTGCGGTGCCGCCGGCGTTCTTTCCGGCGCTGCATCGAAGAAGCTGATCTGTTTCGGCGTTCCCATCGAAAGCGACGCGACGCGTAAGCCAAGAAGCCGCACGGGCGTTCCGTGCAACCCAGCCCGCTGCAAGCAGTACAGGGCGGCACGAAAGATTCGTCGCGCATCGCGTGTCGGCTCAAGCAGATGCGTCTGACGGCCGAACACGCGAAAATCCGCGCGTTTGATTTTTACGCCGACCGTCGAAGCGCTGCAGTCCTCGCGTTCGAGCTTCGTTGCCAGCTCGCGAGCCTGCTCTTTAAGCAACTCGATGAGCTTGCGCGAATCGCGGACGTCGTACTCGAATGTTTCCTCGGTGGAAATCGACTTCGTTTCACGTTCCGGTTCAACGGCACGGCGATCGATGCCGCGCGCGAGGTCGCGCACTTCCGGTCCCCAGGAGCCGAAGACGGTTTTCGCTCGCGCATCGTCGAGCGCGGCGACTTCACCGATGGTCGTGATGCCGAGCGTCTGCAATCGCATCGCCGTCTTCGGGCCGATGCCCCACAACCGCCCAACGGGCAAAGGTGCAAGAAACGCTTCTTCGTCCCCTGGTGCGATCGCAAGCAACCCATTTGGTTTACAATTGTCGGAGGCGATTTTTGCGATGAGCTTTCCGCTTGCAACGCCGGCACTTACGGTCAAGCCGGTTTTTTCAAGGACCTCGTCGCGAACGGTTCGTGCTAGTGAAATGGCCTCGTCCAGCGACACGTCGCCGCAAGCGACGAACGCCTCGTCCATGGAAAGACTTTCGACCGCGTGCCCGCGCGCGCTGAAAACGCCGAAGACTTCGCGCGAAATCAGTTTATACTTTGCCATGTCCGGGCGCACCACGATGAGTTGCGGACACAGCTCAAGCGCGCGATACAACGGCAGCGCCGATTTTACGCCGAAGGGACGCGCTTCGTACGAGGCGGTCAAAACAACCGACCGGCGGTGGTCGCCGGCAATCGCGACCGGCTTTCCTCGCAAGCTCGGATTGTCGCGCACAGCGACGCTTGCATAAAAGGCGTCGATGTCGAAGTGCGCGACGAACATAAGGCTAGGCGGCTCGAAGCCCGCGCTCGATGGCTAGGATCGTTTGAACGTTGCGCTCGTCGTCGGCATCTTCGCCGGGCGTTTCGAGAATCGCCGTTTTGTCGCTCAGTTCTCGATGAGCGAGTAACGCGCGGAATCCCTCGAAGCCGATTTGACCCTGGCCGATATGAAAATGACGATCTCGCGCGGCGCCAAGCGGCACTTCCGTGTCGTTGAAGTGAAACACGTGCAAACGCTCGAGACCGATCTTCTCTTCCGCCTCGCCGATGAAGCGATCGACACCGGCCTTCGAATTGATTTCGTATCCCGCTGCCCATGCGTGCGCCGTATCGAGGCACACTCCAAGCTGCGGATGATCGACGGAGTTCACAAAGCGGCCGAGTTCCTCGATCGTGCCGCCCGCGAGGCTTCCCGCACCGGCCGAGTTTTCGAGCACCAGGACGACGTTTTCGTCGATGTCTTCGAGGACCGTTTCCAGCGCATTGCAGATCGCCGCAAATCCTTCGTTGCGATCGCGCTTTCCGTACGAGCCGAGATGCGTGTTGACGTACCGGATATGGCCGCGAGCCGCCGTTGCGAGATCGTTCTTCAAAAGCCCAATCGATCCGTTCAAGACCTTCGGGTCTTCACTGGCGAGATTGATCAGATACGGCGTGTGAATCACGCACGGATCGAGGCCGGCACTCCTTCGCATTTCAGCGAACGCCTGCAGACCCGGAAGGTCCATTTTGCTCGGCCGGTAGCTGCGCGGATTACTGGAAAAAATTTGCATCGCCGTACAGCCGAGTTCGGTCGCGCGCTCGACGGCCGAAGCATAGCCGCCCGACATGCGAACGTGCAGTCCAATCCGCATGGACTACTTCTTTCCGAGATAGAGATAGTGCGTGTATGCCAGTGGAACCATCGGATCCCCGGCACCAAACGCGGCCTCCATGCGCTCTTGGAGCTTGTAGTAATACTCCTCGGCATTGCCGCCGAGCGCATCCCGGACGCTCTTGCGCGAACGTTCGTACTGAATGTACTTCGAGAGCGGCATCGAGGAGCGCCATGGAATGACGCGCAGTGAATGCTCGCGCAACGGCGCAGCGTAAAATTCCCTGAAGCCGCCCTTTAGACCTGATAGGGGCGGTTCGGCTCCGAGTTCCCGCATGGTTTCGTCGCGCAGCAGCTTGGCGGCATCGTCGCTCATGAGGTACTTCCACCAAACGGCGACGATGCCGTGCGGTTTCAGAACTCGAACGATTTCTCGCATGGCCGCGCTGCGATCCACGTGGTGCAGCGCTTGCGCGCTGATTACCATATCGAAAGACTGGGCTTCGAACGGAAGCGACTCGGCAGAGCCTTTAACGAACCGCGCTTCGGGATACCGGGCGCGCGCGTGGGCGAGCATCGGTTCCGAAATATCCAAGCCGGTGACGTCATAATCATTTTGCACGAGCGGAGCGCTTGCGAGACCCGTGCCGCAGCCAACGTCTAAGACGTTCTGCGAAGGTGACAGGCCGTATTCGACAAGGGTGTTGTAGAGATCGCTCGCATAGCCGACGCGCCCGGCGTCGTAGCTTTCAGAGAGTTCGTCGTACGTCGTCATTGGATGTCTTTTAGGATTCTTGAGGCTCTTCGTTCTCGTCCGGGCGCGCGTCTTGCAACAGCGGTTGTTCGATTTGCGATTTTATTGCAGACGTTTCTTCCGCAGACGTTCCTTGGGTTGCTTCGGATTCTCGCGGTTCTTCCGCGAGTTGCTCGGCTTGCGCTGCAGGCTGTTCCGCGGCTTCTTCTGCCGGCTGCGGCGTTTCTTCAGTTGCCGCTGCTTGCGTTTGCGCTGCAGCCAGAAGATTCAATTCCAGCGGCTGGCCCGGCTCAAGCTCGAGCTGCGGAAGATCGTCGAGCGAATTGAGTCCGAACGATTCCAAGAAAACCGCGGTCGTTTTGTACTGCATCGGCCGCCCGACGACGTCTTTGCGTCCTGCCTCTGCTATCAGGCTCCGATCGATGAGCGTGTTTACGACGCTGTCGGAGTTCACGCCGCGAATGGCCTCGATTTCGCTTTTCGTAACCGGCTGCATGTGCGCGACAATCGCCAGCGTTTCCAGAGCCGGCGCGGAGAGCGACGACTTCGGCGGCAGCAAATAAGCTTCGACCACGTCGCGTACGGACGAAGACGTTGCGAAACGGTATCCGCCCGCGACTTCACGCAAAACGATGCCGCCTTCGCTGTAGCGTTCTTCCAGTCGCTGAACCGCAAGGGCGATGGCTATTTCGTCTTCGCCCGTCAGCTTAGCAATGCGCTTCGTTTCAAGCGGTTCGCTCGCAACGAAAAGCAATGCCTCGACGGCCGGCATGACGGCATCCGCCGCCGCATGCAGCGCTTGGGCTTCTTCATCCAGCACGGGCTGCTCGACGGAAGCCTCTTGCACGTCCATTTCGGTTTCCAAAACGTCGGTATCCACGGGTTACCCTTCGGTGGGAGTTGGGATCGGGAAGAGCCGGATGTCGTCGAAGAGGTCCGGCTGCTCGAAAGCCACTCGATTGCGGCGAACGAGTTCGAGAATCGCGAGGAACGTAATGATGATGACTTCGCGTGTCATCCCCAGCTCGTGGCACAGCGAGGAAAACATTACTTCGCCGTGTTCCTTGATCTGGCGCGATATGTAATCCATCTGCGCGATCAAGGAGACCCGTTCGCGAACGATCTCGCGTTTTTCCGGACGAGCTTGGCTAAGCATCGCGAGGAACGCCCGCTTGAGCTTTTCCGGATCGACGCGATAACGCTGAACGACTTCGGTGGTCGGATCGCCCGCATCGCGGAAATAGAAGCCGCTGGCCTCGTCCTGACGTGCCTTCAATTGAACGCCGAGCTCGCGATATTTCGAGTAGGCGATTAAGCGGCGGCGCAAACGCTCTTCGACCTGCTCCGGGCTCTCTTCGGTCTCGTCGACGAACTCTTGCGGGATCGGCGGCAGCAGCGCCTTGGACTTCAAGAACACGAGCGTTGCGGCGATGACGAGATATTCGGCTGCCACCTCGACGTCGAGCTCGTCCATCATTCGAACGTAGCTGAGATACTGCTCCGCTACGGTCGCAAGCGGAACGGTTGCGATATCAAGCTGTTGTTCTTTGATGAGGCTCAGCAGCAAATCGAGCGGTCCGTCGAAAACGTCGAGCTGCACGCGCAGCGCGTTTTCGGGAGTCTGGTTCGTTTCCGCGGCATGCTGCTGCTCGCCCTGGACGGGATTCGCCGCAGCTTCATCCGCCAGAGCGCCGGTGGTCGTGACTTCGTTCAAGAGCTCTTCTGTTCGGCCGTTCTTGCGACGATCGGAAGATCGCCGAAGGCAGCGGGATTGGTATTGATGTAGTCGAGCGCCATATCGACAAGGCGCTTCTCGTTGACGTACTTGAGCGCTTTGCGAGCCGCCATCACCTCGAACCATCGCGCTTCGTCGACTTCATGGTCGTGATTCGCGGTGTCGCCCGACAAGTAACGCATCAAGAAGAACGTCACCGACTTCTTATGCTTGGCTTTTCCAACGTAGAACCAGTAGGAGATTTCGTTCAAGCGAGTGATCAGCTCCGCCCAGCATCCCGTCTCTTCACGGACTTCGCGCAATCCGGCTTGTTCGTTGGATTCACGTGCTTCCACGTGCCCCTTCGGCAATGTCCATATGCGCGGCGTTCCGCGGCCGATCAACAGCGCATCGAAGCCGGACTCGCGACGCCGCAAGACCAGCCCACCCGCCGACACCTCGTATTTGATCCGCATGTCGCTTACAACCCCGCAGGGACGTGGAAGGGGGCCCGAATTGCGCCCCCAGATTACCACCATTATAAGCGCAACCCCCAAGAAGCGCCTGCCGAAAGGGTGGCCCTTTTCGGGTATACCATGGGCGTGGACCAAGACGCATCAGTGCTTGCCCGGGAAGCCGGCTTACGTTACGTTTCCGACGAGCTGCCGGGTATCCGCCGGGCCGGCCGCGGAAAGCGGTTTTCCTATACTGGGCCGGACGGGAAACCGGTCCGCGACAAGGACCAGCTGGCGCGAATCCGGGCGCTGGCGGTGCCGCCGGCCTACATCGACGTCTGGATCTGCCCGTATGCGAACGGCCACATTCAGGCTACGGGCCGCGATGCCCGGGGGCGCAAGCAGTACCGCTACCACGCGAAATGGCGCGAAGCCCGGGACGAAACGAAATACCATCGGATGCTCGACTTCGCGAGTGCGCTTCCGCGGATCCGGCAGACCGTCGAGCGTGATTTGAAGCGCGAGGGGATGCCGCGCGAAAAAGTCCTCGCCGCGGTCGTCCAACTCTTGGAGTCGACGACGATCCGCATCGGCAACGATCAGTATGCGCGCGAGAACGACTCCTATGGACTGACGACCATGCGCAATTCGCACGCAAAGGTACAAGGCGATACGGTTCGGTTCAGCTTCAAGGGCAAGAGCGGCATTAAGCACGCGATCTCGCTGCGCGACAGGCGGCTTGCGAAGGTCGTGCGCGCCTGCCAAGATTTGCCCGGGCAAGAACTTTTCGGCTATGTTGACGGCGACGGCACGGCACGCGATGTCACGTCAGCCGACGTCAACGACTACATTCGCGAAATTTCCGGCGGTGATTTCACCGCGAAAGATTTTCGAACGTGGGTCGGCACAGTTCAGTGCGGCTTGCTTCTTTCCGGCATGGAGCCCGCGGAAACGCAAGCGGAACGAAAGAGTCGCATGACGGAAGCAATCAAGCAAGTCGCGGAGCGCCTCGGAAATACGCCCGCGGTATGCAAAAAAAGCTATATCCACCCGGAGGTGTTGGAGGCTTATTCGGAAGAAGGGTCGCTCGGTGCGGCGTTGCGCGGCAGAGCGCGTAAAGGACTTCTGCCGGAAGAACATTTCGTCGTTACTTTCTTGAAACGCCGCGCCAAAGAGACGCCGCAAAAGCGCACGACGCGGAAATTGCGCGAGAGCCTATCGGCTGCAAAAGTCGCGTAAGTGCTATACTAAGGGACAAGAAGCCGCAGAGGAAGCCCGTATGGATAATCCGCCATCGGGAAATTGGCTATTGCAGTCATTGCAAGCCAATGAACTCGACACGATCTTTGGAGTGTCGAGTTTAAAAGAATTACGCGTCGGGAGCGTCGTTCATCAACCGAACGTGGCGATCTCCGAGGTGTTTTTTCCAGTAACCGCCGTGCTTTCGAACGTCATGGCGATGCTCAGCGGCGCGCTCGTGGAGGTCGGCACCATCGGCTGGGAAGGGATGACTCCCATTCAAGCGATCCTCGGAAACGACACGCAACCTTGGGAAACCGTCTGTCAAATCAAAGGCATTGCTTATTGCATGTCCATGGACACGTTCGCAGCCAAGATGCGTGACGATGCGGAATTCACCCGGCGCGTCAAATGTTTCGGCGACGCGAACTACGCGATTATGGGCCAAAGCATCGCGTGCAATCGTTTGCATTCGATCGCACAGCGATGTGCGCGCTGGCTACTAATGACGGGCGACCGCGCGCGTTCCGACGAGTTCTCGTTAACGCAAGAGTTTCTCGCCGTCATGCTGGGAGTGCACCGTCCGGCCGTAACGACCGCCGCGCTCGCGTTACAAGATGCCGGCTGCATAAAATACAGACACGGCCGGATCGCCATTACGAACCGGCCGATGCTCGAGACTCAATCCTGCGAATGCTACCGCGTAACGGCAGATCAACTCAAGCGTTTAACGATGGCGAGCGCCTGATTTCAGGTGCTCCCGTTATTTCGGATTTCTAGACCTTCGTAGGTTCCCATCGAAGGTTCGGCTGACGTGCTGCGCGCGTCTCGTCCACGCGTCCGACAACCGTCGTCACCGGCGCCGCCAGAACTTCGTCGGGGTTCGACTTCGCCGTTTCGATAATTTCACGAAGCACGGCGATGAATTGATCCAGCGTTTCCTTGGATTCGGTTTCCGTGGGCTCGATCATCAAGCACTCGGGAACGATGAGAGGGAAGTACATCGTCGGCGCCATCATGCCATGGTCGAGCAGCGCTTTCGCGATATCCAGTGCCTTTACGCCGGTTTCTTTCTTCAGTTCTTGCGCCGACGCAACGAACTCGTGCCGGCAGATTTCCGGATAGGGCGTATCCAAGAATTCGGAAACCTTCACGCGGATGTAATTGGCGTTCAACACCGCGAGCTGAGAAACGCGATTGAGGCCTTCGGCGCCATTGGCATAGATGTACGAGAGCGCGCGAACCGCATGCGCGAAATTCGACCAGAACGAACGCATGGGGCCGATCGACTTCGGCAAATCGAAATCGAGCGAGAACGTGAGGCGATCGCTCGGAGCGCTTGCGCCGTTTTCGCCGCGCGCATGCGGGACCGCGCGAACCACCGGCGTCGGAAGATACTCCACGAGATGCGCCGCAACGCCGACCGGACCGTGGCCCGCTCCGCCGCCGCCGTGCGGAATCGTGAACGTCTTGTGCGTGTTTAAGTGCATCAGGTCGAAGCCCATGTCACCGGGACGCACGTTCCCCATGATCGCGTTAGCATTGGCGCCGTCGTAATACATCAGGCCGCCGGCTTCGTGCACAGCCGCCGCAATTTCGTGAATGTGATCTTCGAAGAGTCCCAGCGTGTTCGGGTTCGTCATCATACACACGGCGGTATCGGGCCCGAGCACTTTCCGGATCTCATCGACGCTTACGCGGCCGCGTTCATCGGAAGGCAAGCTGATGACTTTGAAGCCGCACATCGCTGCCGACGCGGGATTGGTTCCATGCGCGGTGTCAGGCACGATAACTTTATCGCGCTGCGTCTCGCCGCAGTCTTTAAAGTACTTCTTCGCAATGAGCAGGGCCGCGAGTTCTGCATGGGCACCGGCCGACGGATTCAGAGAAAATGCCGCCATGCCGAAGAGCGAGCTGAGGCTGCGCTCGAGCTCGTACATAACTTGCAGGGCGCCTTGCGAAAGTTCGTCGGGCGTATACGGATGAAGTTGCGCAAACTCGCGCTTACCGGCCATCTGGTCGTTAATGCGCGGATTGTACTTCATCGTGCACGAGCCCAGCGGATAGAAACCGAGATCGATGCCGAACGTGCGCTGCGAAAGTTTGGTGAAGTGGCGAACCACGTCCAGCTCGCTGTTGTCGGGCAGCGGCAGGTCTTCGCGCAACGCGCCCTTCGGCAAGAACGCGTCGAGCGGCTTACCGGACTCGACGTACTGATTCGCCCGGCCCTTCTGGCCAAGCTCGAATATTAGTGGGCTTTCCGTGCGATCAAACACCGGCGTGGACATGGACAACCTCAGAGAGAGAAGCTGCGAGCGCGTTGATCTCACCGGTCGTGGTGAGCTCCGTTGCGTTCATCAGAATGCAGGTATTGAGTTCGGGATAGAAGCGTCCGAGATCCACGCCGCCGAGAATCTTTCGTTCTTGCAGCGCGGCGAGCACACCGGCCGCCGGCTGGCGCACGTCGACGACGATTTCGTTGAAGAACGGCGCCGTGAACTTTAAGTCGACGCCTTCAACCGACGATACAGCGGTCGCAAGTTCGCGTGAGCGTTCTAGATTCAGCGATGCGACGTCGCGCAAACCGGTCTGCCCCATCAACGCAAGGTACATCGTCGCGATGAGCGCGCAATGCGCTTGATTCGTGCAAATATTCGAAGTCGCGCGTTCGCGCCGAATGTGCTGCTCTCGTGCTTGCAGTGTGAGCACGTAGGCCGCCTTTGCGTCGTTGTCGACGGACTTGCCGACGAGCCGGCCCGGAATTCGGCGCATATGCTCTTTGGTCGACGCGATGAAGCCCGCATACGGACCGCCGTACGCAAGCGCTACGCCGAAGCTTTGAGCTTCACCAACGACGATTTCTGCACCCCACGAGCCGGGAGTCGCGAGGGCCGCCAGGGCGAGCGCTTCGGCAACAACCGCAATCGGCACGGTGTCGCTCGCTTTGATCGCGGCTTGCGCTTCCGCGCTGAGCGTGTCCAGGTTCCCGAAGAAATTCGGGGACCCGATTGCGAGCGCCGCGTACTGCTTCGTACCCACCGCATCGGCAACGGCCGCCATATCGGTCGTGCCGTCCGCGTTGAACGGCACTTCGTCGATTTCGACTTCGAGGCCATCGCAATATGTTTTGAGCACGGAGCGATAATTCGGATGAATGGCGCGTGACACGAGAATTTTCTTGCGCCCATTCGCATTGAGCGCCATGATCGCCGCTTCGGCAAGCGCGGTCGCGCCGTCGTACACGGACGCGTTCGCGATATCCATGCCGGTCAGCAAACAGATATAGCTCTGCCACTCGTAGATCGCCTGAAGGTAGCCTTGCGACACTTCCGCTTGGTACGGCGTATACGCGGTGAGAAATTCGCCACGCATCGCCAGCGCCGTAATCGCCGGCGGGGCGTAATGACGGTATGCCCCCGCGCCGAGGAACGAAATGTAATCGACGCCCGCATTCTTGGCAGCAAACTGCTCGAAGCGGCGCGCGATTTGATATTCGGGAAGCGCGGGAACGACGTCGAGGGGCGCTTTCAGCGCCACCGCGTCGGGAACTTTGAGCAGTTCTTCAAGAGAGCCGACGCCTACGACGTCGAGCATTTCACGAATATCCCGCTCCGTATGCGGAGTGTACATCTGGTCAGTATACCTTTATGCGTTAGTCTTCTAGATCTGCGGCTTGGCGGCGCAGCCGCCAAACGCCATGAATCCCAGCGAAGCTCAATAGCGGTTAGTCTTTCGCGATTGATTCGTAGTCGGCGGCGGAGAGCAGGTTCTTTTCCTCTCCGTTGCCCTTCAGCTTGACCTTGAAGAGCCAGCCTTCACCGTACGGATCGCGGTTGACGGCGGCGGGATCCGCGTCGAGCGTAGAGTTGATCTCTAGAATTTGTCCGCCGATCGGCGTGAACAGATCGGAGACCGCCTTCACCGACTCGACCACGCCCACGTTGCCGAATTGATCGATCTCCTTGCCGATGCGCGGAAGTTCGACGTACACGATGTCGCCGAGCGAGTTCTGCGCGTAATCGGTGATGCCGACGACGGCGATGTCGTCATCGATTTTGACCCACTCATGCTCTTTGCTATAGAGCAGATTTTCGGGTTGAGCCACGCTCTTGATCTCCTTGTTCCTGACTTACTTGGCGCGTTTATAGAAGGGAAGGGGGACAACGGTCGCTTCGTGTTTGGTTCCGCGTATTTCGACCTCTAGCGTCGTACCCTCGGTTGCGGCGTCGTGGTCGACCAGCGCGGTCGCGATATTCTTCTGCACCGACGGCCCCATGGAGCCGCTGCGAATCTCGCCGGCGGCGCGCCCATTGAAGAAGACGGGGTAACCTTCGCGCGCAGGCGCACGGCCGTTCATCACGAGACCGACGATGCGGCGATAATCGTTACGGTCGATCTGTTCGATCAGCGAATTGCGGCCGATGAACTCCGGCTTGGCCGTCTTGATGGCCCACGTCATTCCGCCTTGAACCGGCGTAATCTCTTCGGTGAGCTCGTGTCCGTAGAGCGGCATGCCGGCTTCCAAACGAAGCACGTCACGCGCGCCGAGTCCGCACGGCTCCAAGCCGGCCTCTACGTTATCGCGAAGCAATCCTTGCCAGATCTCCGCAGCATGCTCGCCGAAGCAGAAAATCTCGAATCCGTCTTCGCCGGTATAACCCGTTCGTGCAACGACGGCGGGACGTCCGTAAACTTCGCCGTCGGCGCAGAAGTAGTACTTGACCGTCGAAAGATCGATGTTGATGTGCGGCTGCAGCATCTCCGCGGACTTCGGCCCCTGGATTGCTATCAGCGCATTGCGTCCGTGCAGGTTCTGCAGCTTGACGCCTTCGGCCAAATTCGCGTTGAGGTGATCCCACATCTTATCCGCGTTTGCGCCGTTGACGACGAGCAGCCAGCGTTCTTGCAAACGATAGAAAATCGTATCGTCATGCGCGCCGCCTTGCGGATTGCAGAAAATATTGTAACGTGCCTGCATTGGCTTCATGGACGCGATCGCGTTGGTAGTAAGCGTCTCAGCCCACTGCGCGACATTCTCGCCCTCGAGAACGAACTGGCCCATGTGCGAAAGATCAAAAAGTCCGGCTCGATTACGCACGGCGTCGTGCTCTTTCAAAATTCCCGCGTATTGCACCGGCATCTCGAAGCCGGCGTAAGGGACCAACCGTCCGCCAAGGCGCACATGTTCGTCGTAAAGCGCCGTGCGGCGCAAATCGGTGGATGCGGTCATTACAGCTTTGGAGCCTCTTGGGAGTCCGTGTTAAGGAAGTTGAGAGTCGCGTGAGCGACCAGTTTATCGTTGCTTTTCACCTGAACCTCGCCGTAACAAATGCGGCGGCCGGCACGCAGCACGGTCGCTTCTGCGATAAGGTCGTGCGGCGGCAGCGCGGGGGCCAAGAAATTGCATTGCAGAGCGACCGTCACGGTGTCCTGTTCCCGCCCATAAATCGAAGCAAGGGCGACGTAGAATACCGTGTCGCACAAGCTCACGATCGCGCCGCCGTGAACGGCACCGGCGCCATTAGCAATCTCCTCGCGAAACGGCATGCGCATCACCGCTCTGCCGTGCTCGACCTTCTCGAGCTTGAGGTCCAACAGAGCGACGAAGTGGGACTTTTCTTTCTCCCAACGATGCGGAGCCGAAGCGAAATCCGTGTTCATTCTTAAACCTTAGCTGAAGACCGGCCCCGGGGCCGATAGCATGCGTCGCAGGTAGAGCGGCAGGGAGAACAATCGACGGTGCGTTTCCGAATCGTAGAAGAAGTTTTCGCCTTTCAACTCCCCGCAGTATTCGTCGATAGCCTCGGCATTGAGGGCGGCTAGATCAACGCGGTCGCTGCACGCCAGAAACGCCCAGTCCGTATCGAACGCCGGCACGTGCTGAAAAAACGACGTGACGAATTTGTAGTGCTTGCGTAGCGTGCGCGCCATCTTGCAGTGCAGCGACGCGTTATGGAATGACGCGGTGCTTGCTTGAAGGACGTAAATGCCGCCGTCTGCGAGGCGCGATTTGATCAATTTGAAGACGTCTTCGTTGAAGAGCACGTTGCTCGGCGAATCTTCGAGCGGCTCCGTGAGATCCGAGACGATAACGCCGTATTTGTCGCTGTCTTCACGCATGAACTGTAGGGCGTCGCCAATGATGACGCGCGCGCGTGGATCGTCAAAAGCGCCGTCGGCCCACTCCGGCAAGTATTTCTTGGACAAGTCCACCACGAGCCCGTCGATATCGACCATCGTGCAACGGCGTACGTTCGGATTTCGCAAAACCTCTCGCAACGTAGCGCCTTCGCCGCCACCCAAAATCAAGACGTCGCTACGATCCGCAGCGCCGGCCATTGCCGGATGCACCAGCGACTCGTGATAGATCTTCTCGTCACCTTGCGAGCTTTGCGTGTCGCCGTCGAGAATCAGCATCTTCCCGAAGACCGGCGTGCTGATCACGGAGACTTGCTGGAACTCCGAACGGCCCGCGTAAAAAACTTCGTCGATGGCATGGTGGTGTTGTTCGGTAGGAGCGGACTCCTCGACGTACCACTGCCAGTTTTCGGTCTTCGGCATAGCGGGCACCAGGGTTCGCCAAGCACGGAGAACGCCCCCGCGGGACATTCCTCTCGCGGACTGCGGAAATGAGAAACGCTCCGGCCGGAGCCGAAGCGTTTCTTGAGTTCCTTCGAGGGTGGTTTATGCGGAAAGCGTGCTCGTTTCCTGATCGCGCGTCACGACGTGGGTGAAAGCGCCGCCTGGCTGGGCGATTCCGCGCTTTACTTCCGTCGTCTGCATCGTTTTGGCACTCATCGCCTTTGCCGCGAATTCGCAGGCAAGCCACGGATCGGTGTGATCGCCGCACGTGTAGAAATCCATTGCAGCGTAGCCGGCCTCGGGCCAGGTGTGGATCGAAATGTGCGACTCCGCCAAAACGACGACGCCTGAAACGCCTTGCGGCTCAAAACGGTGGAAAGCGACTTCCATAACGGTCGCTCGGGAAATATTTGCCGCGCCGATCATCATCTCGCGGACCTTGTCGACGTCCGTGAGCGCGTTCGCATCACAGCCCGACAGTTCGCACACGATGTGCGTACCGAGTGCCTTCACTTCTTACCGGTCTCCTTGACCCTCGGGGGAATCCCACCTCCGGACTTCGTCGGCTGGCGCCTGCGGTGCAGCGTCACGTCCCCGACCTATCGACGAGCTCTTGCCGGCGCTTTTCGGTGCACGGGCGACTCGTCGCGATGGCGCGAATGGGCGCGCCCTCCCAATACCGTGGATCCAGGGTACTTGTAGTAACCCTGGTCCGGCGAACATGATAACCCCCTTAGCCCCCCCTGTAAACCCCTTTGACCGGACAATTTTAGCGAGCGGTCCCCCAGATGCGATTTGAGTAGTATCCTTCAGTCCGCAGCGCCCTGACGCTCAGTCGATAAGCGCCCAAAACAGCGACGCCGGTACGGCTCCATGGAGCGACTGGCGCTGCATACGGAGAACGGCGCGAGCGTGACTTCCGCCATGCGGACGTTTCGCGACGTGGAAATCTTGCGTCAACGAAGAAACCATGAAAAGGCCGCGGCCCGACTCACTGTAGACGTCGGGGAGAATTGCAATGTGCCGGAAGCCGGGACCGCGATCGAGCACGTGCAATACGGGAGCCGCTCCGCTCCAGTCGATGCTCACCTCAACAGGTCCGGGTGCGTAGCGCGCGACGTTCCCGAGCAGTTCGCCCAAGACGATCTCTGCAGAGCTGGCGTCTTCCGCTGAAAGACCCCGCTCTCGAAGCGTTGCACTGAATTCACGGCGAGCCGATTGCGCCGCTTCGGCAAAGCGGGCGTCGAAGGTCCAGCGATCGTTGGGAGTGCGGGACCGGTCCGCTTCCGCAACGCCTGCAACTTGGATCACGAGAATCGCCACGTCATCGTGCGCGGGCATGCCTTCGAGAAACCGGCGGCGGATCGCTTCGGCAGGCTGCGACGCGGCACAGATGTCGGGCCGCGAAAACACGTCGCGGAGTTTGGTTTCACCGGCGATTGCATCGCGTTCGAGTTCGGTAAGCCCGTCGGTATAAAAAAGCAGACACGAATCATTGGGAATGTCGATCGTTTTAGCGGCATTCTCGCGGCCCGCGCGCAAACCCAAGGGCAGTCCGCCGTCCGAAAGCAAGTCGACGGTGCCGTCGGCGTGACGCAACATTGCGGGCGGATGCCCTGCCGAAGCGAAGGACAGCGTTTGAGCGACGGGATCGAGCACGCCGACAAACGCCGTCACGTAGAGATCCGGCTGCTCTAGACGCAGCGCCCGGTCCGCAGCATCGAGCATCAATGCGGGGTCGGCATGCACTTGCGCGATGCCGCGAATGATCTGCCGCATGTTCCCCATCGTCACCGCAGCCTTAAGTCCGCTGCCCGCAACATCGCCGATCGAAACGACGATGCGCCCGTCGAAAAGACGCACGGCATCGTACCAGTCACCGCCGACCTTGGCTTCGTCGCTGCTCGGCACGTACACGGCGTCGAAGGTAAGGCCGGGCATGGTGGGAAGAGCCGACGGCAAAGACGCTTCTTGGAAAGACTCGGCGACGCGATGCTGGCGTTCGAATGCGCTCGCGTTTTGAATCGCTAAACCTGCGCGCCTGCCGAGTTCCTCGAGTGCCGGTAAGGCGGCGGCGGTGTAGCGGCGATTCGAGTCACCGTACACGACACCGATAGCGCCGAGCGTCGTTCCTCGCGCCTTCAGCGGAATGCACGCCGCCGATTTCGTTCCGAGTTCGCGATAGATCCGTAGCTCGTCGTCGTTGCCGATCGCGGCTTCCAAAACGCCCGGCGGAAACTCGGGAATCAGCCGGCTTTTGCCGGTGCGAATCACATACGCGTTTCCGTCGCCGTTCGGATCCAAATGCGCGCGACCAACGAACTGCTGCGCAAATTGTTCTTTGCGTTCATCGCGGTGCGCGATTGCGACGGTTTGAATGCTTCCGTCCGGCCGGCACAAATCGATTTGGCAATAATCGGCAAAGTCGGGAATCGTCAAACGCGCAATGTTTGCAAGGGTTTCGTGCACGTTCAGCGATTCGGCCAGAATGCGGCTCGCTTCCGAAAGAAAATCGCTTTCCTTAACGCGCCCCTGTTCTTGTTCGAACGTCCATGCATTCACTATGGCGGACGATAGCTGCGTTCCGAGGAGTCCGTAAAATGCCTTCGAGCTTTCGTCGAACGGCAAGCGCGCATTCAATCCGCTAACGAGAAAACCAAGAAGCCGGTGCGAGGCGCTCGATCGAAGGGGAACGATCGACGCGGCGACGGCCGCCTCGGGCCACGGCCCGGGCGGCACTTCGTACAAAAGCTCGTCGAGGCGCTCGAAAAGAACCGGTTGATTTGCATCCGCAATAGCGCGTGCCAAAACCGTGTCCTTTTCGGTTAGATCGATGGTCTCCATCCGCACCCGGCCCCCGCGATCGAATCCGGACGAAGCCGCCAGCCGGGCAGTGGCCTCTCGTGCGTCGACTAGATAGATCATCGCAAACGGAACATCGTTCGGATAGTTCGCGAGCGTTGTGGCGGCTAGACGGCATTCGTCCTCGATGCACCGAGCCTGCGCGCTGCGAACGGCTAGGTCGCGAAGCAGAGTGATGCGTCTTTCATTGACGACTTTGCCGGTCGTTTCTTGGACGGTTGCGAGCACGCCGCCGATTCCGGTCTTGGCCTCAGGATCGGGAAGCGGACTGAAAGAGAACGTGAAATACGTTTCCTCTACAAACCCGCGACGGTTCAGGTCGATGATCCGGTCGCGATTGAGAACGCTTGCCGCCCCGGCATAAATCGCTTCCATGTCCGGCCCAATGACATCCCAAATTTCCGCGAAACATTCATCGGCGGGCTGGCCGAGCGCCTTGGGGTGCTTGGCCCCGATTATCATGCGGTAAGCATCGTTATAAATCATCACCAGCCTCGGTCCCCAAAAGACCAGCATAGGGAACGGGTTGGCGAGTACGGTTTCGACGATCGTGCTGAGAGCTAGGGGCCAGCCGCTCGGATCGCCCACCGGGCTACCGGACCAATCGGTGCGCTGAACGAAATCTGCCATCTCCGGCGATGCCGAGTCGACATTTAGACGGAAAAGCGCCGAGGGTGCGGAGACGCCGGATGCGTTAGGCAAGGTTCCTCGCTTCAATGGGGACCAAACGAACGGGCGGAGCAGATGCCGCACCGCACCGCTGAACGCAGGTTTACCCGATCCCTTGTCTGCCCGAAACCCCTTGCGGCGGCACACGGGGATGGACTAAAAGAAAATGAAGTTTCGACTTCACTATCTTGACTATGCCGGGGTCCCAAGGTACCCTCATAGAGCCATGTCGACCGAGGTTCAGACCACTCCGATCATCTCCGAGGACTACCGCCACGGGTTCCACGACCCCGAGGGCAAGTACGTCTTTAAGTCCGACAAGGGCCTGACCCGGGAGATCGTCGAGCGCATCAGCTCGATGAAGAACGAGCCGGCTTGGATGCGGGATTTCCGCCTCAAAGCCTACGAGCTCTTCATTAATAAGCCCATGCCCGCTTGGGGTGACACCGAACTTCTCGGCCAGATCGACTTTGCGGACATCCACTACTTCGTCAAGTCGACGGACAAGACCGAACGCTCGTGGGACGACGTGCCGGAAGACATCAAGCGCACGTTCGACCGCTTGGGCATCCCCGAAGCGGAGCGCAAGTTCCTCGCCGGCGTTTCGGCCCAGTATGAATCCGAAGTCGTCTATCACAACGTCAGCAAAGAACTCGAGGCGCAAGGCGTCCTGTTCTGCGACATGGATACGGCGGTCAAGCAGTACCCGGAAATCGTTCAGAAGTATTTCGCGACCATCATTCCGGCCGCCGATAACAAGTTTGCCGCGCTGAATTCGGCCGTGTGGTCGGGTGGCTCGTTTATCTACGTTCCGCCGGGCGTCGAAGTGAAGATGCCGCTCCAAGCCTATTTCCGCATCAACGCCGAAAACATGGGCCAGTTCGAGCGCACGCTCATCATCGCGGACAAGGGCGCGAAAGTGCACTACATCGAGGGTTGCACGGCGCCGAAGTTTTCTACCTCTTCGCTTCACAGCGCGGTTGTGGAACTCATCGCGCTCGACGACGCGTCGATCCGGTATACGACGATTCAGAACTGGTATCGTAACATCTACAATCTCGTGACGAAACGCGCGATCGCGCAAAAGAACGCGACGGTGGAATGGGTCGACGGCAACATCGGCTCCAAGCTTACGATGAAGTATCCGGCGATTTACCTGATGGGTGAAGGCGCCCGTGGTGAGATTCTTTCGATGGCATTTGCCGGCGAAGGCCAGCATCAAGACGCCGGCGCGAAGGTCATTCACGCCGCCCCGAACACAACGTCGGTCGTAACAAATAAGAGCGTCAGCGCGCACGGCGGCAAGACGACGTACCGCGGCCTCGTGGAAGTGTTCCCCGGCGCCGTCGGCGCAAAGACGCGCGTCAAATGCGACGCGCTCATTATGGACGACGTTTCGTCAAGCGACACCAAGCCGACGATGAAGATTCACGAACAAAGTTCGACGGTCGAGCACGAGGCCAGCGTCTCGAAGATCGGCGAAGAGCAACTCTTCTACGCCATGTCGCGCGGGCTTTCGGAAGCCGACGCGACGGCGATGATCGTCAACGGCTTCTTCGATTTCTTCGTCAAAGAGCTGCCGATGGAATACGCGGTCGAGCTGAACCGGCTGGTCAAGATGGAAATGGAAGGCTCCGTCGGCTAAGCGCCCCGAATCCGAACCTGCCTTGAAAACCCGCCTTGCGCGGGTTTTCGTTTTCTGCGGTAGAATCGCCGCACATGAGATTGCGCGTCGTGCCGGCCGTTCTGATGCTGGCGGGATTTCTTACCCTACCGGCACAGCCCGCGCGGGCCTGGACGCTGGTCTGCGAAGCCGGGATCCCGGCCACCATGATCGACAAGGTCGATTCGGCAACGGCGTATCCGGGAATGCCCTTCCGATTCAGGATCACGCAACCCTCGAACATCGGCGGTCACCTCGTCAAAACGGGCACCATCGGCTATGGCTTCGTTCGCGAAGCATCGGCGGCCAGCAATCGAAATCGCAACGGTTCGCTCGTGCTGGAAATGCGCGAAGTCGTTTCAGGCAAGACGCACATCCAAGTGATGGCGGATCCACGTGAAACCTCGTTATGGGCGCCGGCGACGTCCATTGCGGAGAAAGCCACGGGCTATATTCCAATTGCGGGTTTGATCCGCACAGCAGTCAACGAAGTTCGCAACGGCCGCAACGTAACGATCGGCCCAGGATTCAATTTTCACGTCGTAGCAGTCGGCGATGCTGCCAAAATGCAGCCTTGTCATAAAGTAGGAACGTAACGCGTGGGAGAGTATCGCGTCGGCCAAGTTTCGGAGATCCAACCGGGCTGCGCCAAAACCGTAAACGTCGAAGGCATAGACATCCTGTTATGTAACGTGCACGGCGAAATTTACGCCATCGAAGACGTTTGCACGCATGACGGAGCGCCGCTCGATCAAGGAACGCTCGAAGATAAGTGCGTCACTTGCCCGCGACACGGCGCGCAGTTCGACGTGACGACCGGTGAGGCAATTACGCTGCCGGCCGTAATGCCGGTGATGACGTTCCCCGTTCGCACCGCCGGCGACGACCTCTTCGTCGAGGCGTAGCAATGAAAGCGGTCTATAGATTCGCCGCCATCGTGGTGTTGAGCGCCGTAGTTGCCGTTGCCGCCTTCGCGGTCAACGTGGCGCTGGGAATGCGCGCGGTTTCCGCATCCAAAGGAAGTATCGCGGGCCTTTCGCTCCAGGCTCCGGTCGAAATCCGGCGAGACGCACGCGGCATTCCGCACATCCGCGCGCAAAACGAACACGACTTATTCTTCGCGGACGGCTATGTCGAAGGTGCCGACCGGCTTTTTCAACTCGATCTGCTCCGCCGCTTCGTGTACGGGCAGCTGGCCGAAGTGTTGGGTAGCGCGGCGTTGAGCAACGATGAGGACGCGCGCGTCGTTCCGGTAGCGCAAGTGGTTGCCAAAGAATATAACGCGCTCGCTCCGCACGAGCGTGCGCTGCTTCAAGCCTTCGCCGGCGGCGTAAACGCGGCGATGCAGCGGGAACCGCGTCCGGTCGAGTTTCGCATTCTGATGTACCAGCCGAAACCGTGGACGCCCCGAAGACTCCCTTGCGGTCGGCTTTGCGACGGTTCTCGATCTTACCGATACGTGGGACGATATCGCCGGCCGCAACGGGAAACAGCTTCCGCTTAGCGACCCCTGCTACGATGCGCCGGTCACGAGCGGGCTCGCAAAGATCGCCGCCGGGCACAGCTGCGCAACGAAGACCGCGGCATTTCTCGATGAGGTTCTGCACGAGCGAGCACCGATCGGCAGCAACGAATGGGCAGCCGGCGCTTCACACACCATAACCGGACGCGCACTTCTGGCAAACGATCCACATCTACGCATTCAAATTCCGGGAGTGTGGTATCTGGTGGATTTGCAAGCTCCCGGATATCACGCTGCCGGTGCTGCGCTTGCCGGAACGCCGGGCGTGATTCTTGGGCACAACGATCGCATTGCATGGGGCGCGACGAACGGCACCGTCGCGTCGCTTTCCGTGTTCGCGGCGAATCCCGATATCCTTGACAAGCGCTATTGGCAAACAGAATCGTTCGGCGTGCGTTTCGGCGGTACGTCGGCGAAACGTTACTATCGCGCTCCCATGATGTTCGGCGCCGAAACGCCGGGCCACAAGTTTCTGCTCGTGAAATGGCAGGCTTACACAAAGCCCATTTCACCGTTAGTTGCCTTTAACGCACTCGATCGCGCTGCATCGATCGAAGACGGCCTTCGGGCGCTGCGGGCGTATCCCGGGCCGACGCAAAACTTTGTGCTGGCCGACACAAGCGGCCGGGCAACGTACCATCTCGCCGGCACGATTCCGAACGACCCCGCATGGGCGCGTTGGATTCATCCTGCGGCAGAACTCGACAAGGAGTATGCGCCCTTACCGTTCGATGCGTTGCCGGACGTGGCGCCCTCGCGCGACGCTGTCGTGTGGACGGCGAACAACAAGATGTATGGTCCCGGGTATCCATATCAATTGAGCCCGCAATTCGCACCGCCCTACCGCGCGTATCGCATCGCCACGCTGCTGCGCGCGAGCACGAAGTACGACGTAGCCTACTTCCAATCCATGCAGATGGACGTTCTATCGATTCCGGAACGCGAACTTGCGGGATACTTCGATGCGTTGCGCGCCTGGGACGGCCGCTTCACGGCCAATTCCACCGATGCAACCGCCGCGTTCACGATTCGTCGGGAGCTGGTGCGCCGGCACGGGGACATTCAAAGCGGCATTCTGAGCGCGCGCTCCGGCCGCGCGGCGATTGCCTCGCTAAAAGTTCCTTCGTCTCCGCAACCCTGGGGTGTCGCGGGCGCCGTGCTGGTGAAGCACCCGCTTAGCGCGCTCGGCATTTCGTTCTTGAACGGCACGACGTTTAAGGGCGACGGCGACGCGTATACGGTGCACGTTCAGAACAGCGGCTTTTCCGAAAGTTTCCGAGCCGTATGGGATGTGGGCAATTGGGATGCCGGCGGCATCATCATTCCGCAAGGTGAATCGGGGGAGCCCGGATCGCCGCATTACACCGACGAAGCGGCCGACTGGGAACGCGGCGCGCTCCTTGCCCTTCCATTCTCGGATGCCGCGGTCGCTCGCGCAACGGCAGTCGTGCAAACGCTTCGGCCGTAAGGCGCGTTTGGGTACGATGGGCGCGTGGAGAACCGCAAGGTTGCGCGCGCCTTAATTCCGATCTACGGAACGACGTTTGCGGATACGCTCGGTTACACACTGATGATTCCGCTGATTCCGGCGCTCGTACATCAGTATCACGCGAACGACGTTGCCGGCGGCGCGCTGCTCAGCATTCCGGCGTTCTGCTCCGCGATCGCCGCTCCAATTTGGGGAAAGGTCAGCGATCGTACCGGCCGCAAGCCGATCATCATTGCCGCGCAGGTGTTTTCGCTTGCGGGCTATGCCTTACTCGCAGGCGCGCACTCCATTGGGCTCATTCTGCTTTCGCGCATGATCTCGGGATTGGGTGGAGGCAGTCTCGGTGCCGTGGAGTCTTACATTGCCGACGTCACGCAAGACACGCAGCGTGAACGCGCTTACTCGTTTTACGGCGCCATTTTCGGCATTGCATTCATGATCGGGCCCCCGATGTCGGGCGCGCTAATGCATTACGGCATCGCCGTTCCGTTCGTCGCCGCGGCACTGCTGGAGCTGCTCAACATCATTTTTACCGTGACTTTTCTGCCGAAGCGGCAGAGCGCGCAAAGGCGGCGGACCAGCGTGATCGCAACGGTGCGCTCGGCCTGCGCTCCGGGCGTACGCCGAGTCTTCATTCGCCAGTTCCTTTTCATTTTTGCCGTTGTGTGCTTCTTGGCAAATTTCGCGCTGTACTCCGAACGCGCGGTGCGACTCGATGCCCCGCATGCGTCATACGCGCTCGCTGTAGCGGGCGCAATCGGGGGCGCCGGGCTTCTTCTCCTCGTGACGCCGCTTGCGAAGCGCTTCGGCGACCAGTTGGTGTCACAACTCGGGATCGGCCTGGACTTCATCGCCTACGCACTGTTCGCATTTGCATCGCGACCTTGGGTCTTCTTCTTGGCGCTCGCGATATGGGCGATCGGCGCGGCGACGGCGGAGCCGTCGCTGACGACGCTGCTTTCAAAACGCGCCAAGGAAGACGAGCGCGGCGCCCTAATGGGACTGAGCGATTCGATCAACAGCGTTGCGATGATCGCCGGTCCTGCAGCGGGCGCCGTTCTGGTCGGAAGCAACGGCAGGATGTTAGGCTTGCTTTGCGCCGTCGCGTCTGCGGCCGCTGTCGCGCTTGGGTGGAAAGCTCGGAGTTAGCTCTTGAGCGCGCTTGCGAGAAACGTCCAGATCTTGGGCCACGCCGCGGCGGCGGCTGCTACGTCGCCTTCGGGCGTTCCGCCGAAAGCCATCGTCACGGGTCCGGCACTTACCGATGTAATGGCGGATTGCGGCCCGCGCACGGCCGAGATAAACGTGTGGCCGGCATTCGGATACGCCACTTGTGCGTCGGCGTACTTGTGATGGTGCTGTTGCAAATATTGCATCGTTAACGCGCACTGTGCGTCGGAGTTCCACATCTTGTCGTCATCGCCGGAAAGACACAGAACGGGACCGTCGATATTCTGCAGCGGAAAAAATGCGTCTGCCGTGACTTGCGGATTGGCGTTACGGGACGCATCGTAAAACGGCGTGAGGACGATCGGCTGATGTTTTTGAAAAGCGTCGCTGATCTGAACGCCGGCCTTAGAATCGGGCGGCACGCAGGGTAAGGGCTTCCCGGCCTTCGTCCACGAACACCCGGTCGGCGCGTTGAATTCGCCGAGCCCCATGTAAGCGAACGGCGAAGGCACCACGGCTACGACGGCTTTTATCTGGGGATACGTAGAAGCGGCAAGCAATGCCAACTCGCCGCCTTTAGAACCGCCCATGATACCGATCTCGTTTGCATTCACATCAGAGCGCTTCTGAAGCGCACCGATCGCGGCCTCGATCGTTTCGACGGGGACGTTCACGAGCGTTTGCGGTAAACCAGGCGCGCGGAAATACGCAACTGATGCGGCGACGTATCCGTGCGACGCAAAGAGCGGAGCGATGCGCGAAAGCGAATCGCCGCCTTCAGATCCTCCCAAAAGAATCATCGCAGGATGCTTTCCCGAATCGCCGGCCGGTGCGCAAATCGTTCCGACGAACGGTGTTGTTACCGGCGAGCAATTTGCGGGGGGTGTTGAACGCGAAGGTTCGGTTTGCGCGGGCGATGCGGCTTCCGTAGCGGCAATCGCGAGGACAAATGCTAGGATTGAAACCGTTTTCATGGTGCTCCTTGCGAATCCAGCAGCGCTTGCATTTCCCGTACGTGGGCGACGAATGCGTCGCGGCCTTTAGTTGTAAGGTGGTAACGCGATTGAGGACGGCGGTCGATGAAGGTTTTATCTTCCTCTACGTAGTCCGCATCGACGAGCTTTGCGAGGTGGGCGCCAAGATTGCCGTTTGTCGTTTCCAACGCGCGCACGAGCGAACTGAACGAAACCCACTGCGAATTGAGCAATTCCGCGACGACGCCGAGACGGATCTTGGAAAGCAGCAGGTCGTCCACTATCGGCTCGCGAGCAGATCGGCGACACCGAAACCGGCATAGCCTAAGTACATGCCGGCAGCCAAAACGTAGCCGGTATAGTGCGGCATGAAGTTCGCGGCCGCGATGGAGCAGATCAAGATGACGCCGCCGATCGTTGCGCGGCGATTTCCGTGCATGCCGATATAGAGCAGCACAAGCGCCGTCATAACGCTCCAGACCGCCGGCCGCCGCCCACTGCGGGAAGAGTCTGAAGCCGATGGCGTCGGTGACAAACGCCATGCCAAGGGCCAGCGTCATCACGTTGAGGAACTCGCGCTGCAGCAACGACATGCGGACTTCGCACCGCGCAAGCTGCCGGCTCCGGACGATCGAGAAAACGATGCCGGCTACAAGAAGGGCGGCCGAGCCCCACTGCGCCGCAACGGGTAACCGCCCGGTTAGAACGAGCTGCGCAATGAGATCCAGCGTTCCGGCCACTAGACCCCAAACGAGAAAGAATTCGCCGCCGGCTTCGAGCTTCTGGGAAGAGGCCGCGATGATTTTCTCGATCATTTCTACGTGGTCTCGCGCTTCCGAGGCATTCATGGGGGACCGCCTTTCGCAATCTAGACTAGTCTATGTTTTAGACTCATCTACAGCATAGCGATCTTCGGACGTTTGTCAAGCTCCTTGAATGTGAGGGAAGCGCCGTTGACACCGCCCCGGCACGCCTGGTATCGTATCGCAGTTATGTACGCGATCATCGAAACCGGCGGCAAGCAGTTCAAAGTCGCCGAGGGTGACATCATTCGCACCGACTTGCTCGAGAGCGAAGTCGGCACCGACGTTACCTTTGATAAAGTGATCCTCGGCAGCACGGGAAGCGATGTGAAAGTCGGTTCGCCGGTGCTCGACGGCGCTTCGGTTACCGGAACGGTTCTCCGCCAGGCGAAAGACAAGAAGATTCTCGTCTTCCGCTACAAGCCGAAGAAGCGCGTTCGTAAGCTGAACGGCCACCGTCAGCGCTTCGCCGAAGTCAAGATCACCAAGATCAGCCTTTAAGCTTCGGCTCCAGCCGAATGCTTACGGTTACTTTCAATCGGGACAGCCGGCAACGGCTGTCCTCGATTTTTGCTTCCGGCCATGCAAACGCCGGCGAATATGGCGAAGACATCGTCTGCGCAGCCGTTTCCGCGATTTTGCAAGCGGCGCGCCTCGGTCTCGAAGCGTATGCCAAAATCGACGCCGGCGCGCTCCAATCATCCGGCGAGCTTCGCATGACCATCCCGGAGGCGTCGCGCGACGATGCCGCGGTTAAGGCTATAGTGGCCACCGCCGAGCTCTCCGTAGAACAAATCGCAAGACAGTATCCCGGCCACGTCGCTGTAACCCAAGCCAGCGAAATCGGGTAATATAACCGTCATGACCGAACAGGAGGCACGCATGTCCGACAGTTTCCGAACCACCCCGGAACAACCGTGGTCCGGCACAAGTCAATCCGGCAGCGGATACCAAAGCGCGTTCGGATCGGAACCCCCGAGCGAAAGCCAAGAGGAAAACGAAGTCGGCAAAGCGCTCTTAGTCGGCGTTCTGGGCGGACTCGTTTCGGCCGCCGGATACTTCGTGTACCGCCGGCTCCCCGAAGATCAGAAAGAGCGCCTGCACACGCAGGTGCGCGGCATGGTGCAGCAGCGCATCAACGAGATCCGCTCGAACTTCAATATCTAAATCGCGAACCTCGCCGGAACAAAGCTCGAAAACCCGCCTTAGAGCGGGTTTTCTTCTTTCATGCCTTAGCGCTCGAGTTGCGGCGGCGGTTCCACGGGCGCAGGGGCGGCGCAGCGGGCGCGTTGTGGGCCGGCTCGTTAACGTCGGCCGCGCGCTCCATCTCCGCAATGAACGACTGGGACGTATTCTGGACTTCCCGCATCACGCGGCCGGCTTGGCGCATCATCTGCGGGAGCTTGTCCGGTCCAAAGAGCAGCAGCGCCAGGACGGAAACGACCATGATATCCGGGACGGAAAACATCGTATCGCTATTCTACCGGAAGGGTGAAAGGGAGCGTGAGAAGGTTCCCCTTCCACAGCCGTGCAAGCTTCATCGTCCGCCGTGAAGATCATCTATACGCGAGGCAACCGGACCGAAACGCTCGCCTCGTTAGCTACCTTACGCAAGATCCTGAACCGGTTCGTTGCTCATAGGGTCTTTTATGAAGTTTCGAGCCGCAGTAAACGCGGCCATGAGTTCTTCTCGGCCAAAAACGTCTTCGTCGTCGGCCTCATCGAAGTTACCAATTACGAGCACCTGAAGATCTTGATCTTCGATGCGAACAATCAATCTCACTCGATCGAAATCTTGAACCCGCAAACGATGCGCATCTATGACGAGATGCCCGGGCGCGGTTTTGCCGTGTCGTTCATCAGCGAAAGCGAAAACGGCGTCGAAACGCGCTGCTATATCCGCGACGAAGGCGAAGATGGCGATCGCATCCGCGAACAAACCGGCCTCGAAAAGATTACCTTGCCGCAGCTCTTCGAGTATCTCGAAGAACTCACGGCCGTCGAAACGACGAAGCGCTAAAGTTTCATTACGGCGTCGATCACTGCGCCGGGTTCAACCTTCAACGCCGTCAATAAGCCCGGGGCTCGCACGGCGTCGGCAGCAATGCCTTGCGCGAGATGAAGCGGCAGGTAAGCGCATCCCTCGCTTACGCGCTGGGCGCCGGAAAGAAATGCCGTGTGGGCTTCGCGGCTCAACCACACGCTGCGCGAGCCGTCTTCGGTTTTAAACGCAAGCGTATTAAAGCGAAGCAGCGCGGCGCGCTCGCCGCTCTGTAAACCGGTTTCCGAAATGCGCGAGGCCGTCATGCGCGCCGCCGCTTCGGCGTCGACTTCGTACTCTTCGAGCTTTTCACGCGGGATGACGTCTTGTAGGCTCTTGCCCAACTGCGGGTCGTCAAGCATGGCCAGCAACAAGGCTCGCATAGTGACGAACGGCTCGCGCAAGCCAACCGCGTGATTCGCCGCGCCCCGCAATAGCTGCAGCAGCTCGCCAGAAAGGGCGATCTGCTCCGCGACGTCACTCATGTGCGCGACCTTGGCTTCCGGCTTGCCCGACCCTCCAGTCGCTGAGCCGTCTTCAACGCCCGCACGGCGTCGGCATACCGCCCTTGGCGCTTGTAAGCTGCGCTGAGGTTGAAGTGCGCAACCGCGTACTCTCCGTCGGCCGAGATCGCCGCCTCATAGCGTGCCACCGCTTCGTGGACGTCGCCGGATTCGAGGGCGAGGTTTCCAAGATTCGCGAGCGCCGGCGCGTAGGTTGCCACGGCTGCAAGCGCGTCTTCAAAATCCGGCCGCGCGTCGGCGGCGCGTCCGGCGCGCGCATGCGCCACGCCGCGCTTGTTGTGCAGAAAGGCCCGCTCGGCCGGCGCCTGTTCGCCGCCCAGAAGTGCATCGAACGCTTCAGCCGCTTCGTCGAAGCGGCCGCGCTTTAGCAAAGCCAATGCGCGAGCGCGCGGCTCCGTAGGCAGCGTGGAGGATGCGAAACGCGAGAAAAGCTTGAACACGAGTGAGTCCCTATGTTTACTATCGACGTCGTCACGCTCTTTCCGGAAGTCTTCGCACCGTTCGTCGGACTTTCGATCGTCGGACGCGCCGTGGAGGCCGGCGTCGTGGACGTCCGCTACCATCATCTCTTAGATGCCTTGTCGGGCAAGGAGCGGGCGGATGGCGAGCCGTTCGGTGGAGGCGCGGGAATGGTTTTGTGCATCGAACCCCTCGCCCGCGTCCTGGATGAGATCATCGGAAGCGCGCCGGCCGATGAACGACGCGTGATCGCGGTGCCGTCTCCGAGTGGCCGGCCCTTCGTCCAGGCGGACGCGGAGCGTTTCGCCGCCCTGAACCGCTTGGTGCTGGTCTGCGGCCATTACGAGGGGGTCGACGAGCGATTGACCGAGCTCTACCCGATTGAAGAGTTCTCGCTCGGAGATTTCGTTCTGACCGGCGGAGAACTGCCGGCGTTGGCCTTTATGGATGCGACCGTCCGCCTGCTGGAAGGGGCAATCCGCAAGGAATCCGCCGAGGCCGAATCCTTTGCCGCGGGGGCGCTCGATTACCCAAGCTACACCCGTCCGGCCATCTTCCGCGGCATCTCCGTGCCCGAAGTCCTCCTCTCGGGCAACCACGCAAAGATCGCCGAATGGCGGCGCCAGCAGTCGCGAGACCGCACCGCGGCGCGGCGCCGGGATCTGCTCGCAAAGGACTTGCCCGAGAACCCCGAGCCGTGATACCATGCCGGGGTTGTCTCGCACACGACGTGCGAGATATAGCCACGCGCAAGATGCGCAAAGTGGCTTAATGCCGGAGCCAGCGCCCCGGCTATTCGTTCGTCCGAAACTTGAGATATTTTTGCCATGAACGTGATCGATGTCCTGAACCGCGAGCAGCTGAAAGAAGTCGTCCCGGAATTTCGTTCCGGTGACACGGTTAAGGTCTTTTCCAAGGTCGTCGAGGGCGGCAAAGAGCGCACGCAGATGTTCGAGGGTGTGGTCACCGTTCGCAAGGGCGGCGGCGCGCACGAATCGATCACGGTTCGTCGCGTTGCGCACGGCGTCGGCGTCGAAAAGACGTTTCTCGTGCACAGCCCCCGCGTCGAAAAAATCGAAGTCAGCAAGCGCGGTATCGTACGCCGCAGCCGCCTGTATTACTTGAGCGATAAGATCGGTAAAGCCGCGCGCATCAAGGAAAAAAAGGCGACCAAGTAACAACGGCCCTGACCCCGCTGCAACTGCTTGGGCTCGTCGTGGTTTTCGCGGTGGCTCGGGCTGCGCTGAGTATAAAATCCATAACGGCCGACGACAATCAGTCGTCGGCCGTTGCTACTTTGCGCGACTACCTGGACGCGTTCATCGTCGCCGGACTAGCGGCGTTGCTTCTCATCACCTTCGTAATCCGAACCTTCTATATTCCGTCCATTTCGATGGTTCCCACGCTGCGCATCGGCGACGTCTTACTGGTCGATGAGCTCGAGTACCGCATCCATCCGCCTCACGCCGGCGACGTCGCGGTCTTCATGCCGCCCATCGATTCCAACGGGGACGAATTCGTCAAGCGCGTGATCGGCGTGCCAGGTGACACCATTCGTATTTCCGGCGGTACGGTGTACCGTGACGGCAAGGCGCTCGTAGAGCCCTACGAAAACGAGTTGCCGGCATACGATCTGGAGATCAGGGATTACACCATTTACGTTAACGGGACGGCGCTCGATCCGGCCACCGCGAATGTGCCGCCGAAGTCGCAATGGAGCGCTCCCGACCGCATCCCGAACGGATATTTCTTCATGCTCGGCGATAACCGGAATTACTCCGATGACTCGCATGTATGGGGATTCGCGCAGTTGCGAGGACGCTATGCGTCCGGGCCGCTCGCGCACCGGGACGCACAAGCCTCATTCGCTGGACGCGCGTTCACCATTTTTTGGCCGCTGAATCGAATCAGCATTCTGCACTAATGACGAAGTGGAAATGACACCGTATCAATTGCTCGGACTCGTAGCCATCATCGCCGTCGCCCGCGCGGTCCTTACCGTACGGCCGGTTGCGACTGCATCCAGCGGACGAAGCCGCTCGATCGCGCGCGAATATCTCGATCCGTTCATTTATGCGGGCATAGCCGCCTGGGTGCTGATCACGTTCGTCGCTCGCACCTATTACATTCCCTCGGCATCTATGGTGCCCACGCTTCAAGTGCATGACGTGCTCCTCGTCGACAAGTTCGAATACCGCTTCCACGAGCCGCACGAAGGCGACGTCGTGGTCTTCCCGCCGCCGATTCCGACGCCGGATGACTTCATCAAACGCGTCATCGGCGTGCCGGGCGATACGTTCAAGATCAGTAAAGGCGTGGTTTACATAAACGGAAAGGCGCTGAACGAGCCGTACATCGCGCAACAGCCGAGCTACGACCTTGAAGTGCGCGACTATGGGGTCTACGTCAACGACGGCTTCGGGTGGCACTCGCTCGACCCGTCGCAAGCGAACATTCCGCCGAAATCACAGTGGAGCGCGCCCAACCGCATCCCCGCGAATTGCTACTTCATGATGGGCGACAACCGGAATGATTCGGAAGATTCGCACATCTGGGGCTTCGCCGAAGATACGGGCACGTTTGCAAGCGGACCGCGTGCCGGAGAGAAAGCGGGCTTCACCGGTCGCGCGTTCGTGATCTTTTGGCCGCTTGCGCAGGCGAAAATTCTCCACTAGCTTCGAGGTTTCTTGATTCGGTAGTGCCGAATCAAGGAGCGTGGTTCGGCTCCCGCACATGCGCTCGCTAGCGAGTTTGGCGCTGCAGCTTGCGATCCTCGGCGTTTTGATCGCCGCGTTTTTCATCCGCACTCCGCAAGTTTCCGGGCTGTCGATGGAGCCGCACATTAGTTCCGGCGAGTACGTCGTCATAAACACGCTGGCGTACCGTTTCGGGCAGCCCAAGCGCGGCGACATCGTCGCATTCCGCCACGACGGCGATACACCGGAAACATATATCAAACGCGTGGTTGCACTTCCCGGCGACACCGTCCGCATCGATCGCGGCGAAGTTTACGTAAACGGCACCGCGTTAAGCGAGCCCTATGTGCGCTTCGAAGACAAGCGAAGCTTCGCTCAACTTACCGTCCCCCCGAATTCCGTTTACGTTCTCGGCGACAATCGTGCGAACAGCGAAGATTCGCGCTTTTTCGGACCGGTGGCGGACGATCACCTGATGGGCCGCGGCCTTGCCGGCATTTGGCCGCTTGCGGCCGTCGGCGCCCTGTAGCTTCGTGAACGAACTCGAACGCGTCGTCCAATGGTATCCGGGCCACATGGTCCGGGCGATGCGCAAGATCGGCGAGTATCTCAAACTCATCGATATCGTCGTGGAAGTGATCGATGCGCGGGCGCCGCGCAGCGACGCCAACCCAATGCTGGACGCGCTAATCGGCAATCGACGCCGGCTCACGGTTCTCAATCGCGATGATCTCGCCGATCCCGCAACCACGAAAGCGTGGATCGCCGACCTCGCGGCGCGCCAGCGTTACGCTATTGCTACCGAAGGGCGGCAGCAGCAGAGCGTGGGACGGATTCTCGCTGAGGTTACGCGTCTAGCGAAAGAACGCAAAGGGCAATCGCGCCTGATAATCGTCGGTCTTCCGAATTCCGGGAAAGTCGTCGATCATCAACGGCCTGCTCAAGCGGGCCGCCGCAAAAACGGAAGATCGCGCCGGCGTTACGCGCCAGTTACAGTGGTTCCGGCTCGCGTCGAACATCGAATTAATGGACACGCCCGGCATCCTCGTGCCGAAAATCGCGACCCCGGACTCTCAATGGAAGCTTGCGCTCATCGGCGCCGTCCCGCGCGAGCGCTACGATCCGGAAGAAGTTTCCGTGTTCTTCCACCGGTGGCTTGTGGACAAAACCGGCGGCCGCACCAGCGTTCCGGATTTGGAAAGCTTTGCAAAAGCTAGGGGGTTTGCGCGCCGAGGCGGCGAGGTCGATTACCACAACGCGGCGCAATCTTACATCCGGGCGTTCAATGACGGAACGTTCGGAAGACTGAGTCTGGAAGCACCCGATGACGCCGAAGCAACGTAAAGCCAAGAACGCCTACGAAAGAGAGCGGCGCAGACTGCACCGCTTGCATCTCTACGAAGTCGCCGCGCGCGAAAGGGGCTTCCGGCTGATCGGCGGCGTGGATGAAGCGGGCCGCGGTCCGCTCGCCGGACCGGTCGTCGCAGCTTGCGTCGTCGCCGAAGAGCCGTTGATGCTCAAAGGCTTGAACGATTCGAAGCAAGTGCGTCCGGAAGTACGGAAAGAGCTCGCGGTTGAGATCCGCGCGAGAGCAACGGGCTGGGCAATCGGCGTCGCGACGGTCGCCGAAATCGATAAGCTGAACATCTATTGGGCAAGCGTGCTCGCGATGGAACGCGCAATCGCCGCCGTCAGCTGCGGTCCGATCGAATATCTCTTTACCGACGCCGTACGCATCAAGTCGTTCGCGGGCCCGCAAGAGCCTTTGATCAAAGGCGACGCCATTTGCGCGGTTATTTCCGCCGCTTCCATTCTCGCGAAGGTTCACCGCGACGGGATGCTCGCGGAATTGGATCGTGAAGATCCACGATATGGGTTTGCAATTCACAAGGGGTACGCCACGCCGCTGCACATCAACGCCTTGAAGCAGCATGGCCCAAGCGTTCATCATCGCGCAGCGTTCGCGCGTGTAAAGGCCGCGCAACTCGAGCTCTTGCTGGCCGCCGGCGAAAACGCAGACGACGTGCATGAAGCCGAGTACGAGCTCGAAGGGGCGCGAGGGTGAACGACGCGCTGAAGTTTTCCTCGAGGGCCGCGGATATCGAGTTCTGCGGCGAAATCTTCGATTGCCCGGCGGCGAAGTCGACCTGCTGTGCCTGGACCGCGGCACCCTGGTATTCGTCGAAGTGAAGAGACGCGACGGAACGCGTTTCGGTACCGCCCTGGCAGCCGTCGACCGGCGTAAACGCACCCGGCTTAGGACTGTTGCCGCCGATTACGCTCAAATCGTAGCGCCCGGACGGCAATTCCGCTTCGACGTGGTCGCAATAGACGGTAATCGCCTATGTCTCCATCGAAACGCCTTTTAGTCGCTATGGACAGAGCAGGGTAGTGGAGTCACTCCAAGGACGGATTCTCAGCGGTCGATACGAGATCGCTGAGCTCTTAGGTCGCGGCGGTACGGCAGACACGTACCGTGCAGTCGATAAAACGCTTCACCGCGACGTTGCGGTCAAAGTGCTGATCGAACGCTCCGACGAGACGAACTCGCGTCTCCTCATGGAAGCGCGCGCGATGGCGCGTCTGAATCACCCACGGATCGTTGCCGTCTACGACGCGGGCGACGACAACGGCATTCCGCACATCGTCATGGAGCTGGTGCGAGGCAAGACGCTCTCGCAATTGGAAGGCGGCGAACTCGGATATCGTCAGGCGCTCGTCTACATCGGCGAAGTGCTCGAGGCGCTGGACTACGCGAATTCGCAAGGCATCTTGCACCGCGACATCAAGCCGTCGAACATCATGATCGTGGAAGACGGGAAGCACACGAAGCTCACCGATTTCGGCCTTGCGCGCCGCGCAAGCGAAGTGACCCAAACCACTCGGACAGGACAGATCGTCGGCACGATATCGTATCTTGCTCCGGAGCGGTTCTTGAGCAAACCGGCCGACGTGCGCAGCGATCTCTATTCGGTCGGCATCGTGATGTACGAAATTTTCACCGGCACGCTGCCGTTCCGCAACGATCGCGACGACATCGTCGCAACGATGTATTCGCACGTGCACGATCTCCCTACGCCGCCGCGCGAAATCAACCGCAACATCCCCGAAGCGCTCGAACACGTCATCATGCGGGCGATGGAAAAAGATCCGGGCCGCCGTTATCAGACGGCGCGCGAATTCTTGGGCGACATCTACACTTTGCTCGGTCCGCAAGCCGCTGCGGCAATGCAGAACGAAAGTGGGCCGTCCCCGGCGCCGGTTCAAGAAGCAAAGCAGCTCAAAACCTTTTCGCCTAACACGGGACCGGCAACAAGCGATCCGGCGCTTCGCCAAGCGCTCGATCGCGCGCTCGCTAACTCCCGCAATCGCAGCGACGCGCTGGAAAATGTGCTCAAAGGCATGATAGCCACCCGCCGCCGCAACTACGATGAGGCCCGTGACGCGTATCTCGTTGCAATGCACGAGTTATCGGCTATCAATAACGAAGTCGAATTCGCAAAGACCGCGTTGAAGTACGCCACGATGGTGCTGCAGAAAGCGGCCGACGGCGTCCGCGACCGGAATGAACTCCGCGACAGCGTCAACCGTTTAAACCAGGCGTTGCGTATTTTTCACGAGTTCAACCTGCACGAACAATACGCGCACGCGGAGTACATGATCAACGCTCTCGAGCGCACCGCTATAGGAATCATCTACTAAAAAGAAACGGCATGTCGAAGACGGATCACAAACCGGAGCTTCGCCGCTCCGTCACGCCCTGGGGTTCTTTCTCTTGGGGCTACTCGGATGTCGGCGCCGACATCTTCGTAGGTCTCGGACTGGTGCTTGGCGCGGCCGCCGGCGCTTCGAACGTCGCGTTTCTTTTTGCCGGCTTGGTGTATATCTGCATTGGCCTCGCGTACACGGAACTTGCCGCGACCTATCCCGTGGCCGGCGGCGGACAGTATTTCGTCGCACGCGGCCTCGGCGATATTTTCGGCTTTATTGCCGGCTGGGCGGTGTTGCTCGACTTCACGATCGACATTGCGCTCTTCTCGTGGAGCGCCACGGATTACCTAAGCCAGCTGCTGCCGATTCTTTCGGTAACGAACCACCCCTGGGCTCACTTGGCGCTCGTCGTGTCGCTTATCGCCGGGCTGTGCTCGCTGAACTTTATCGGTGTTCGTGAATCTACGGCGTTCAACGGATTCGTCAGCGCGCTCGATATCGTAAGCGAAACGGCGATTCTCGCGCTCGGCTTTCTCTTTGCGTTCGATCCGCATCTGCTCGTGCATACGATGCAAAATAGCTGGCCGGCTCCGATGGACTTCATGAAGGGCATTTCGCTGGCCATCGTGTCTTTCGTGGGCCTCGAGTCGATTTCGCAAGCAGCCGAAGAGACGCAGCGCCCGGCTTCAATCATTCCGCGAACGTCGGTCGCCCTGATTCTAACCATTCTGATCTTTGCCTTGTCGTACTCCAACCTCGCGCTCGGCATGCACACGTGGCATCAGATCCCGGTCGATGCGCAACGGTCATGCGCAACAACTCTGGCAGTGGCTGGGCAACAACGAAAATAACGGCAAAGCCGTTGCACTCATTGCGGCGCAAGTGCCCTATTGGGGCGCCGTTGCGGCGCTCTACGTTCCGGTGCTGGGCGCGATTCTGCTGCTGATCTCATCGAACTCGGGCGTGTTCGGCAGCTCGCGCATCGCCTATGCGATGGCGAGCGGCAGTCTTCTGCCTTCGGTTTTCCAGCGCGTGCATCCGAAGTTCCGCACGCCGATCGTCTCGCTGCTGGTCTTTACCGGCGCTGGCGCTGCTCGAGGTGATTTTTGCGGCGCTGCCCTCGCTCGATCCCGCATGGCGAGCGTCTACGCGACGCGCTTCAACGGTGAAAGCGGCATCGATTTCCTCGGCGACCTCTACGCATTCGGCGCCGCGACGAGCTACTCGTTCGTCTTCGTTGCGCTCGTCGCGCTGCGACTCTTCGATCCGTTGAGCCCGCGCAAGTTCAAAATTCCGTTCAACATTCCGCTTACCGTTCCGCGGCGAGCGCGTCGAATTTCCGCGTCATCGCGGTCCTCGGATTCTTCGGCATCGTCGCGATCCTCGTCTTCACGATGATCACGCATCCGATCGGCCGCGTCTTCGGTCCCGGCGTGGATCGTGCTCGGGCCTTGTGCATCTACTTCATCTACCGCAAGCGCAAAAGTTTGCCGGTGCTTCCGCTCGCAGCAAGCGCGATTGGCGCGACGAACAAATCGGTATCCTCCGCCGCGCCGGCGAGCTCGAACTGATGGACGAGTACATCGCCAACGTTCAAAGCGAGCGACGAACGCCGCGCGAAGGCGGAGGCCTCTGATGCTGACGTTGCGCGCGCGTTCTCGCCTTCGCCATGATCGTCATCGGTGCAGTCATCATCGTCCGGATGACGGCACGGGCCTGTCGCTTGCAATCGTGCCGGGACTTGTCCTCGGTGTCGCGATGATGGCGCTCGGCGTTCTACCGGCTTGCGCCAGATTGCGCAGCGCTGAGGGCGCATCGATGATCGCATGGCGGCACCGTCCATATGACGATCGCCGGCGCAGTCATCGCGATCATCATCGCCGCCGCGATCGGTGCAACGATTTGGTGGATGCTGCATCCGCCGGCCTCGTTCGTGCAACGGCTCGCGAAGAAGCCGAAAGCGAACTCGAGCGGATGGTGGGCAGCATCATGGTCGTCTTTTCGCCCGATATTCTTTCCGGCCATATGATGGCGCTGGCAGCGAAGTTGCGCGCGGCGAACGCTCGGAGCTCTTCGCGATCTACGTGATCGAGGTTCCGTACACGCTGCCTCCCGACGCCGAAATGCCGATCGGAGGAACGCGCAGCGCTCGACGCCCTGGGCGCGGCCGAAACGATTGCCACCAACAACGGCGTTACTCTGCGGACCGAGACCGTCAAAGCGCGTTCGACGAAACAAGCCGTGCTCGACCTCGCAAAGCGCGAGAAAGCCGAACTGCATCATCCTCGGATCGTTCCGCGAAGGAAAATATACGGGCGCGCCGCTTGGGCCGGACGATCGAAGAAATCGCCGCCGATGCAAAATGCGACGTGCTGATCGGCGTTGAAGGCAAACACGGAACGCTCCTTGTCGAAGAAACGACAGCTCAACTACGAGGGAGGAACTATGAACATTCGCACTGATCCTTGCGGCATTGCCGTACACGTCGGCAATGCTTGCATCCGGCTCGCATCGCGTCGGCGCGCCAATACCACGCCCGCGATCGAAGCGTTCGATGAAGCGTTCGCCAAAGCCAACGACTTCACGTATAAGCTTCACTCGCACGAAGTAAAGGGCACCGACGTGCAAGACCGCGTTTATCGACTATTCGTTCATGAAGCCGCACTTTGCGAAGACGCTCATCGAGTCGGGCGCGAACAGCGGCTCGGGCGGCGTTTGGGCCGGCGGCGATCAAGTCAGCGGACACCAGGGCGGCATTCTCTCGCACTTCCACCTGAAAGTCAGCCTGCATGACAGCCGCGCCACCTCGCTTCGCGGCTACACGATTCCTGACGGTCTTCCGCAAAACATCGTCGCTCTTTTCGAAAATACCAAAGGCGATCTGAAGCAGAGCGCGGGTGGCAAAATCGACGGGCAAGACACGGATCTGATCGACCTGAAAGTTGCCGATCCGGCGTCGAACGAAGGGATCACCGAGCGCAAACTCTATCTTTCGCAAGAAACGCACTGGCCGTTGCGTCAAATCAGCTATGCGGGCGATGCGATCGTGCTCGATCAATCGTTCACCGATTTCAAAGCGAACGCGGGTCTCACGCAGAACGACTTTCCGTTTTAGGAACGCCATGCAGCTGCCGTTTAGCGATGCAGTGAGCGCAGGAGACACGCTCTACATCTCGGGTCAAATCGGCGTGGACGCCTCGCGCGTTCCGCCGGCCGCTCTCGACGACGAAGCGCATTTGCTTCTGCGCAATCTCCAAAAGGTGCTGGAGCGGCACGGCCTCACCATGGATCACATCGTTTCGGTTACGATTTTCACGCCCGACGTTTCGCATTTCGAAGCGTTCAACGCCGTCTATCTTACCTATTTCAAGCCGCCGCTGCCGGCGCGCGCTTTCATCGGCTCCGGGACGTTGCTCTTCGGAGCACGCTTCGAACTTACCGCGATAGCAAATCGATCGGCAACGCGCGCAAGTTCGTAACGGCCGTTCTCGCGTTCGCCAGAAAAAGCAGCCATCCGGCAAATCCGCATGCGGCGCCCGCAGCTATGGCCGATGAAGTTCCAAAGAACAGGCCGCCCGCGCACAATGCGACGGCACTCTGCATCGCTGCAAAACAGGACCATGACAGGCGCGCATCGAGCACTTCGCCCGGGCGCGTTTCGTCTTCTTCTCCGCGATACACCGTTGCCAAAAGCCGAATGCCGATGTGGAAAAAGTGCGCGTTCACCATTTGACCGGCCCAGCCCATGAGCACCACGAAGACAAACGCATTCCAGCAGGGCACGCCCGCAATCGCAGCGGCCGCAAGCGCCGTTGAAACGAGAAGCCAAAAAATGCCGGCGCCGATGAACGCTTGCGGTGGACGGTGCTTCACGGTAGCGCCTCGCAGAATGTCGACGACGTCGAACGCGTAGACGAGCGTTGCCAACCCAAGAAACGCGGCACCGGCGAGCGTGACGCCCGGCAAGCCGCCGAAGATCCCGATTGCCGTTAGGATCGGCCCGATTAAGAGCGACGTTCCGGTGACGATGTGAATCCACGTAAAGCGCGAGCGATTGCCGGTGATCGGACGGACCGTTCGAGCGGAGACGCCGAAGACGAGCATCGTAATCCAACCGTAGATGGCGAAATTCGCGTGGACGGGCGGCGTACGCGCGAGGACTGCGGAGAGCGCGGGGACCGTGAACGCCAACGCCATAAGGGCGCCGAGAATGACGACCACAAGGAGCACGCTGAGGTTGATTCGTAGCGCTCGCGCGATAGCGCCCTCCGTGGGTTCCACTCCGGCGGTGTGCGCGAGCGTTCGCATCGCAACGAAGTAATACGCGCCGAATCCGGCAAGCATTAGCGCGGCGCCAAGCTGCATGACGGCAAAATGCGTCAGCCAGCCAACTACGAACAATACCACCCCGCCCGCGAACGGTACGAGCGAACCACGTACGATGCGTTCCCCTCTCCACGGCAAGTCCGTGAACGCAGGCACGACGTGCACGAGGATGCCAAGCGCGGCCATCGTTAGCCACCCGAGCGCCACAGTGTGAATCCATGCAATCGCTAAGGGAGTGAGCGATGCCGTATCGCCATGCAGCGCCGCAAAGGCGAGCATCGGCCAAGACACGCCCTGCGCAAGCTGGGCGAATCCAAGCGCGCCGGGCGGGATCCAGTGCTTGGCTAAGAGCGGATGAGACGCTTGCATCGCAGGACTACGCGCGGGCGAAATAGCGTTTCCGGAGCTGGTCGAGCACAACGGCCAAGAGAATGACGACGCCGAGGACGACCTTCTGCAGATAGGAATCGATGTTGAGCAAATTCATCGCATTATAAAGTAATCCGATCAACAACGCCCCGAAGAACGTTCCGACGATCGAGCCTTCGCCGCCCATTAGGCTCGTGCCGCCGACGACAACCGCGGCAATAGCTTCGAGCAATTCGTCGCCGGTGCCGGTTTGCGGCGATCCCGACGAAAAGAGCGACATATACAAAAACCCGACCACGGCCGCGCACATGCCGCTTATCACGTACACGAGCGTCTTTACACGCGACGACGTTCACGCCGGCAAGGCGCGCCGCTTCTTGATTGCCGCCCAGCGCAAAGACATAGCGTCCGTAGCGCGTGCGCATAAGCAGAATGGAAGCGACGACGATGACGACCACCATCCAGACGACCGGGATCGGGATGTTGGGAAGATGCAGCGCATTGGTCACGCCGCCAAGGAACGAACCGAAACCCACGCCGGAAAATGCGTCGGTTTGCAACGCCACCGGGCGTCCGTGCGAGAGAATATAGGAAAGGCCGAGCGTAACTTCCAGCATCGCGAACGTGGTAATGAACGGCGGAAGATTCAGCTTTACGACGGGAATCGCGTTGACCCAACCTGCCGCGGCGCCCGACGGCGAGCCCGGCGATCAGCGTCACGATGAGCAACGGGAGCCCGGAGGAGATGCAAGGAGTTCGCGACGAGCGCCATTACGACGCCGGTGAGCGACACGAGCGAGCCGATCGAAAGGTCGATGCCGCCGGTTATGATGACGAACGTCTGACCCACGCCGAGGATGCAGTTATACGTAATTTGCCGCAAAACCCGAACGATGTTTCCGGGCTGCAAAAACGCGCCATGGGCCGCCACGTTGACGATGGCAATCAAAACGACGAGGACCGCGAGAGCTGCGGCAATGCGCAGCCAGTACGCGCGAACTTTCGGATCGCTCATGCAGCCGCCCCGGTTGCCGCCGCAATCACCGCATCGGGCGTTGCTTCGGCCCGCGAGAACTCGCGAACGATCTGCCCGCCGCGCACCGCCAGAATGCGATGCGACATACCGAGCACTTCCGGCAACTCACTCGAGACCATTACGATGGCGGCTCCGTTCTGAACGAGGTTTAGCATGAGCGTGTAAATTTCGGTTTTCGCGCCGATGTCGATGCCTCGCGTCGGCTCGTCGAAAAGAAAGACACGGGCTTTGCCCAGCAACCATTTTGCGAGAACGACCTTCTGTTGATTGCCGCCCGAAAGATTGCGTACGATCTGCTCGGCCCCGGGCGTGCGAATCCGCAACTCGTCGATCATGCGTTCCGTTGCACTCTTCTCGCGATTTTCGTCAACCAGCATCTCGCGATTTACAAACTGCGCCAAGTGTGCAAGCGTAACATTCTCGCGCACGGTCATCCCGAGAACGAGGCCTTGTCCCTTGCGGTCTTCGGTGATAAACGCGATGCCGGCAGCGATGCCGTCGCTGGGCTCGCGCATCTTATGCACTTTTCCGTCGACCGAAATCGTTCCGGTATCCGCAACGTCCGCGCCCGCAACGCAGCGTAACGTCTCCGTACGCCCTGCGCCGACCAGTCCCGCGAGCCCGACGATTTCCCCGACACGGACTTGGAACGAGACGTCGTGCAAAATACCGCTGCGATTCAAATGCTGCACGTTCAGCACGACCGGCGCATCGGCCGCGACCGGGGTTAAGTCCGGAAAGTGCGCGTCGAGCGGACGCCCGACCATGGCGCGGATGATATCGTTCTGTGGAAAATCCACGGTCTTTCGCGTTTCGATCGCCTGACCGTCGCGCAGAATCGTGATGCGATCCGAGATCTTCGGCAACTCTTCCATGCGATGCGAGATGTAGATGATGCCGGCGCCGCTCGCTTTGAGACGCACGATAAGCGCGAAGAGACGGTCGATTTCACGATCCGAAAGCGCCGCCGTCGGCTCGTCCATAACGATGATTCGCGCGCGTTTCGAAAGCGCTTTCGCGATTTCGATCATCTGCTGCTGTCCGACCGACATGCGTGACGCCGGCTCATCGAGCGAAAGCTCCATCCCCAATTCATCGACAATTTTTTTCGCGCTTTGGCGCGCGGCATTTTCGTCTAACAAAACGCCCCGGCGCGGTTCGACGCCGAGGACGATGTTTTCGATAGCCGTGAATTGGGGCACCAAGTTGAACTCTTGGTAGATCATGCCGATGCCGAGCCGTTCGGCGGCCCACGGTGAGTCGATTTGCGCGAGCTTTCCGTCGACGGAAATCGTTCCCGCATCCGCCGGCTGCGCGCCCGCGAGAATCTTCATCAGCGTCGATTTGCCGGCACCGTTTTCACCGACCAATGCAAGAACTTCGCCGCCGTATAACGTCAGCGAAACGTCGGAAAGCGCGCGGACACCGGGAAAGCTTTTCCCGATGCCGCGCATTTCCAATAACGGGGTGGCGTTGTCGATCTTACTGAGCCTTTGCCGCGTCGGCTTGCGTGTACGAGCCGACTTTCACGTCGACTGTCTTCGCCGGCTGTTTGCCGTTGAAGTAATCGTGAATCGTGTCGATCGTCAGTGCGCCGATTTGATCCGGATACTGAAGCGCGTCGCCGACCATGTCGCCGCGCTTGATCGCCGCGCGCGCTTCCGGTGAAGCGTCGTAGCCCACGATGGCGAGCTTGCCGTTCAGACCCGCCGCTTTTACCGCCGTAAGGGCACCGAGTGCCGAATCGTCGTTGATCCCGAAGATGCCTTTAAGGTCTTTGTGCGACTGGAGCACGTCGCCGGTAACGCTGTTGGCTTTATCGCGCGCGCCGCCGGCATCGATGTCGGCAACGACTGTGACCGACGGGCAATTGGCCTTGATCGAGGCGCGGAAGCCTTTCACCCGATCCTGAACGCTCGTCACTTCCGGCTCGTCGATGATCGCGACCGGGCCGGACTTCACGGCCTTGCAAATAAGCAAGCCGGCCTGACCGCCGCCCTGAAAATTGTCGCTCGCGATGTGAGCCACGATCGTGCCTTGTTTGGCCGTGCTCGCGATATCGGCTGTAAAGACCGGAATGTTGGCCTTGTTTGCCTCGACGATGGCGCTGCCGATGGCCGTGGAGTCGTACGGAGTGAGCACGATCGCGTCGACTTTGTTCGAAATAAAGTCTTCGACTTGGCTCTGCTGCTTAGCGTTGTCGCGGTTCGCGTCGACGACCGTGACGTGATAGCCGTATTTTGCAGCCTCGGCTTTCATGCCGTTCTCCATGTCCTGGTAGAACTGCGCTTCTCGATTTTGAATCGAAACGCCGATCGTCTTGGAACCCGCGGCTGCCGAAGCGCCCGGGGAAGCCGACGAGCCCGATTGAGCGTTCGAGCTTGAATTGTTCGAACAGGCGGCCAGCGCCACGCACAAGGTAACGACGGCGAAAGAACGGCTATGTTTCAAATGCTTCTCCTCGGCCTTAAAAAATTCGGTTTCCGCATCTTCGCGGAACACTAACGCCCATCTTCGTTGTCCACAACATCTGACGTTCGCTTGTGCAATCTGTGGAGAATTGGCGTAAAAATACGGTCAAAAAGCTACTAAAGTCTCGTTGATCCGGCTACTCGGCCCACGGGCAGGCATGTTATGAATAGCAGCGGGGGCGGCCAACAACCTCCGCCCTCTAAGCTTCGTCCGGAAGGCGAAAAGCGACCGTCCGGTCGGCTTCACGATGATTCGTCCAGAATCGCGCGCCGTCCCAGGCGAGGCCACGCGCCTTGAATGGAATCCGCGCCACATCGACTGCGGTGCCGTCCGACAGGTCGACGCGCGTCACCCAGTAGTCGCCCTGGTCCTCGTCATCCGTCGTCACCAGGTATGCGCTCTCACCCGCCACCGCGACCCCCGCAATCCCATGCGGGGCGGTGTACGCCTGAACCGCTCGACCCGCCCGGTCTAAGCGCAGCAGCTGCTGGTTATACCATTGGGCAAGCAGCACGTCGTCCCCATGGACAGCCACGTGCGAGCCGGTATCCTGTGGGCACGGCACCCCGGCCTCGAAGCGCCCTTCCGCGTACCGGCGGACGAAACGGTTGTCGTCGGGCGGTTCGCCGCACGTCATAACTAGGGCGCCGCCATCGTAAGTCATGCCCCAGGGCATGCCCGGCGGGTCGATCTCACCCTTCTTCTGCCACGTCTTCACGTCGATCTCGTCGATCTTGCGCGTAGCTCGAGAAGCGACCCACATCGTCGTGCCATCCGTCGCCACCGAATGCGGCTCGGGCGAAACGGCAACGCGGCGTTCGAGTTCAACGATCGGTTTCAGCATGGCGAGATGGTTGCGCGCGCTGCAACAGCGGTTCCTTTTTCCCGCGGGTGCGTCCACCATAGCGTTCGCGACGCCGCGTCACAGTAGCGTATCGCATGCTCTCGCTCTCGTTTTCCGCCGGTATGCTCGGCATCGAAGGTTACGTCGTTCGCGTCGAGGCGGATACCGCACCAGGGAGTCCCGCGTTTGCGATTATTGGGCTGCCCGATCGCGCGTTGAATGAAGCTCGCGAACGCGTGCGCGCCGCGATCGTCAATTCCGGTTTCATGTACCCCGCCGGACGTTTGCTGGTGAATCTTTCGCCCGCCGACGTCCGCAAAGAAGGCCCCGCATTCGATCTTGCGATCGCGATGGCACTCTTAGCGATCGACGAACAGATCGACCGCCTCGTGTTGCAAGATTTTATCGTCCTGGGCGAACTTGCACTAGACGGAACGCTTCGTCCGGTGCAAGGCATACTCCCCATGGTGCTCGGCGCGCGCAACGCCGGGTTTACTAAACTTCTCGTGCCGGAAGCCAACGCGCGAGAAGCAGCGCTCGTTGAAGGCACGGAGCTGTACGCCGTTGATTCACTCCAGTCGTCGGTTGCCGTCCTTCTGGGCAATGGCGCCAAGTGGCGGCAGCGCACGATCACTCCGCCGATAGAACCGGTGGACGAATTGGTTTACGGAGATCTTGCGGATGTCCGCGGCCAGCTTGCCGCTAAACGCGGCCTTGAAATCGCCGCTGCGGGCGGCCACAACTTGTTATTCGTGGGACCGCCCGGCTGCGGCAAAACGATGCTGGCGCGCCGTTTACCATCGATTCTTCCGCCAATGACGCCCGCGGAGGCGCTCGACGTTACGAAAATTTACAGCGTTGCCGGCTACCTCACCGGCGAAACCTCAATCGTCAATGCTAGGCCGTTCCGCGCTCCGCACCACACTATTTCGCAAACGGCGCTCGTTGGCGGCGGTGCCGCCGTGCGCCCGGGAGAAATCTCGCTCGCGCATCATGGTGTGCTTTTCCTGGACGAACTGGTTGAGTTCAGCCGCAGCGCGATCGAAGTTATGCGGCAGCCGCTCGAGGAAGGCACCGTCACGATATCGCGTGCCGCCGGGACGTTCACATATCCCGCGCGCTTCCAACTCGTCGCTTCGATGAACCCCTGCCCATGTGGATATCGTGGGACCCGTACGACGGAGTGCCGATGTGACGACGGCGCCGTTTCACGCTACGTTGGCAAACTGTCGGGACCGCTGCTCGACCGTATCGATTTACAAATCGAAATCGCGCGCGTGCCGTTCGACGACATGGTGAAACACGAAGGCGCCGAGCATTCGAAAACTATTCGTGAGCGCGTGGTGGCGGCGCGAGGTCTACAGGCGGAACGTTATGCCGGCACGGCTATCGCGTGCAATGCGGAAATTCCGTCCAGCGGAATGAAGCGCTACTGCATGCTCGACGAAGCCGCGCTGCGACTCCTTGCGCACGCGAGCGCAAAGCGACAATTCTCCGCGCGCGCACTCGACCGCATTGCCCGCGTCGCCCGCACCATTGCGGACCTTGCAGGCGATGCCGTCATTGCACCTCAGCACGTTGCCGAGGCAATCCAGTACCGCAGCTTGGAACGGCTGGACGGCCGCGCGGCTTAAGACTCTCCAAGGGCTCGAGCAGTACATTAGGGCGCATCACCCGCTCGTCAGAGTGGCTCGCGGGTTAAGACCACAGCGACTCCGGCGAGCGCTTCAGTAGCTTTCGCCATGTCATCCGTATGCGCGGTGTAGATCGGCGATTATGCGCGTTAAAACGATGTGGAAATTTGCATTATGCGACGGCCCCTGACCCGCGGCAACATTGATGTCGTGCATAAGAACCATGTGCACCGGGTGCGTCATCAGGTGCTCCATCATGTATCCGCAATCGAATTTACCGGTCGGCATGATGCCGTCACGGTATATGTCGACCGCCATTGCGCGCCCATCGCCGGGCGAGACGCTTGGATTCGACGGTAGCGTTATATGATTCAGCGCAAAAATACTTACGGTATCCCGCACCGCAAAGTTGAATGTTTGCTCGAAGGCTGCCATTTTAGCTTTGCCATACTCGTGCTGCAATTTCGCACTTTCATTCCGCGCGTTTGACCCACCGAGAACACGAAACAGGCGCGCGCTATCGAAGTGTTTACTACCGCCGCCCGCTTCCACCATCGCAAGCATCAAGCCAAGGTCGGGCCTTCCCCGATAGCTATGCCGCGTATAATTCGCCGGTGAAACGACGGTCATCGTTTGCACATCAGCGGACGACGTTCCAAATCCGAACGTTGCTGCAGATGCGAAGGTGAGTAAAGCGGCTAGTAGTTTCATCATCATCACGCTTGTCTCCACAGCCAGCGACCATGCCCGGCCGTCCGCTACTTACCGCATTACTATGCCCGCCGCACCGCATGCCTATTGCACCGCCTCGGATCTACGCCGACCCGCGGTCAGCCGTTTTGATTGGCGAGAACATCTCACAGGTGCGTGGTAAAAACGCACATGTTGCCGCGAGCCGCTAGCCTATACAGCACACGTTTACAACTGCCGCTTTGGCACGACAATCATCATCGCGTAGGGCGTACCCGGGTCGGCAAGTATCGGCAACATCCCCTTGGGAGAGCGATACCCCAGGTCATGAACGGTCATGTACGGAGCATAAAACATCAAATGGCCTGCCACGTGCCCGAAGTTTGTATTGTTTGCACCACGCGCGAGAATATTGTAGGGCGACATCATATAAATAAGGCCCGGCTTACCTGGAGCGCGAAAACGGCCGCTTTTATAACCGTCCGTGATGTCATCAGCAATTTGCGACTCCGACTTTCCCTCGGCCCGTAAGGTTTCCGTGCGCAAACTAACCGGCAAAAGCGTACGCGTGCCTTCAGCGTCAAAGCATTTCGGCTCGAGCGACATAGCGACGCCATTTTGGACATATCGATCGACAAGGCATGTGAATCCATTGCTGCCGGCGCGCTGTCGCTCGAATCCACCGGCGCCCAGCACGTAAATTGTTGCGTTTCTAGAGATTTCAGCCGGTGCAGCGCTCATCGCAAGCTGCACCTGACGGGCTACGGGAACCGTAGCATCGAAACGGTTATGCTGCACCGCTAAGCACGGTTCCGCGAGACAACCAACAATGACTAGTGCAACGATAGAACCAAATGGTTTCATATCTCCCTTTCTTGGGATGCGACCCGCTTAACCGTCACATGCGCATAAACGACTATGCAAAGCAAAAGTGACGGCACCTGTCGTGTTATTCGATGTTAACCGGTGCACCGCAGGGCGGACCTCATTGAAGTCAGCGGCGAGATGCAACCGAGCCCGAAAAGATTCCGAGGTCCCGCAGCCTCACCGCTACTGCCTCAAATAAGCCCTACGCACCGTTCTAGCAGAAGGATTGTGCCCGCCAGCGCTAGGATGGGTCGCGGAGCGCACCCTTCCCTTAAGGGGTGATCATGAACCGCGAACCTGTGCTGCTTTCGCAGTGGGCTTCTCGCCGGGATTTTCGAGAACAGGATCCGTCGCCGTTATTAACGCGCTTGAAAATTCAGTGGGGCTTGATAATTGGAGAGCTGGCGCCGTTATGCGAGCCGCTCAGACTGGACGACGACGGAAAAACGCTCTGGCTTCGCTTTCGCGCCGCGCAATTTCCACCCAAGAGTTCTGCAAGTCTGTTAAAGCTAAAAGCGATCCTCGAACTTGCCGTCTTAAGCCGTATCCGCGACATTATCGAGATTCACGAAATTCACTGGGAAGACGGCGATCCGCCCGACACCGTAATCGACGAATTGTTCCCGAAGCAAGGCGATAACGAAGAACCGGTTTGCGGGTTTCCCAAATAAGGTTCTATTCGCGGGCAATTATCACGTTGCCGAACGTCGTGGTGGCGCGACGTTTCCGGCATTGGGCTCATCGCAACCGACGTACCATGCCACGCAGAAGCCCGCGTCGCGCTGCCGTTTTTACGGCACCGCCGGCGCCGTTGACGAACTTTCCTCCACACCGATACGCTGCCGGCGGAACCTTCGACCGTTACGTTTGCGTTCCGGATGTTTAAGGTCACTTCGAGCCGGCGCGGATAATGGACGTCGAGCTCGATGTTGCAGTCCGAAAAAGTCCAGAACAGGACATGCCGCGCTTGCGGACAGGCATTCTCGACTCGGACCGTAGCGCTGTAGGCGATGCTTGAACGTTCAGTGTTTTAAGAGCGCCTGCTGAACGGGCGCCCAATACCGCATGCACTCGACGCCATACAGCAACTATTTAGAAAGATGGAGATACAGGCGCTGTTGAACATGACCTCGTGCACGTAAAGCGGGTAGCATTTCTCTCGATTGCGTTACTTGTGGGTTGTTCGTTCAAACCGGCGACGGAGGGCTTCGATTTCAAAGTGCCTCCCGGATGGTGGACCAAAACAAGCCCATTTGGGTCGCAAGCGTTTCACAGCCCCGACAACCGCCAGTATATTTTTGTGGCGCGGGTGCCATTCCCACAGATTTCCGCGGCGTCCAACAGCCGTCAATGGAGGCCGATCCAGATCTGCGGCAATCATCGTGCCATCTTCAACGAAGGTGCGTCGAAAAAAGGACCGCAACCATATTTCATTGAGAGCATCGACACGATCGGAAACGGCGTTCATATCGTCGCCGGCTACGTAAGACCGCTTGGCGCGCCGCCGAATAAAGCTGCTGAAGCAGCGCTTCGATCGCTTTGCCCAAGCGCGAAGTCCTAATTACGCCCAAGCGCGTTCCAGGCGTAATCGGCTTTGAGCGGCCTTGCTGGTCTCTGAGGGTATAGCTCCACGTAATGCGCATTCTCGTTACGGGTGCTACGGGCTACATCGGCGGCAGGCTTGTCCCGCTGCTGTTGCAGCGCGGCCACGCGGTGCGCGCGCTGGCGCGGCACCCGGCGCGTTTGTCCGGGCGGTTCGGCGATATCGAAATTGCGGACGGCGACGTGCTCGAGAACCGGGGCTTAGATGAAGCGCTGAAAGATATTGATTGCGCTTACTATCTCGTGCACAGCATGATGGCAATGCGCAGCTATCGCGACGCGGACCGCACCGCCGCCCGGAATTTCGCCGAAGCGGCGGCGCGCGCCGGTGTAAAGCGGATCGTCTATTTGGGCGGCCTTGGCAACGAGAAGCACGAGCTTTCGGAACATTTGCGCAGCCGCCATGAGGTTGGCGAGCGGCTCCGCTCGACCGGTATTCCGGTCACCGAGTTTCGCGCCGCGCAGATCATCGGAAGCGGCTCGGTTAGCTTTGAGATGGTGCGCTATCTTACGGAGCGCCTCCCGGTGATGATTACGCCGCGGTGGGTCCGCACTCGCTGCCAGCCGATTTCGATTCGCAACGTGCTCGCGTACTTGCTACAGACGCTCGATCGCCCCGCTACTGCGGGACAAATTTACGAAATCGGCGGCGCCGAGATTCTAACCTATCGCGAGATGCTGCTCCGTTATGCCGAAGCCCGCGGCTTGAAACGCACGATCGTGATCGTGCCGTTCTTCACGCCCGGCTTTCGTCGTACTGGATTCATCTCGTCACACCGATTCCGGCGCGGATTGCGCAGCCGTTAATTCTAGGTTTGCGCAACGAAGTCGTCGCTCGAACGGCTAAGGCGGGTCGCGATTTTGACGTTGCCCCGGACACGTATGGAATGGCGGTTTTGCGCGCGCTGAACCGCTATGCCACCATCGGCCCCGAAACGACATGGTTCGACGCGTATGACTTGCGCGCGCTTCCTCGTGATTTCTCCGGCGTTGCCGAAGGCATGCTCATAGACCGTCGCACGCGGCATTGTGACGCTCCGCCGGAAATGCTCGCAAGAACGTTTACGGCTATCGGAGGCACGCAAGGATGGTTCGCAGCGAAAGCGCTATGGAAACTTCGGGGATTCGTCGACCGCATCACCGGCGGGGCGGGACTCCGCCGCGGCCGCCGTTCGCAAAGCGACGTGCGCCTCGGCGATGCCATAGACTTCTGGCGTGTGGATGCGTACGAACCCGGCCGCCTGTTGCGCCTACGCGCCGAAATGAAGCTGCCCGGGTACGCGTGGCTTCAGTTCGAAGCCGAACCCGACGCAAGCGGATCGCTGCTTAGACAAACCGCCTTCTACGAGCCTCGGGGCTTATTCGGGCTGCTTTACTGGTATACGATTGCAATTTTCCACGAATACGTGTTTTCGAACATGGCCGAGCGCATCGCAAGGAGCGCAGAAATGCGGTTCAGTGATGGTCGCGGCGTTGCGCCGGCGGCCGGGCACGCATCTCGTCGATAAGTTCGACGATGCCGTTTGCGCATGCATCGAGAAGCTTCCGGCCCTTTTCCGCCGTTGCTTTCGCCGGATCGCCCATGACGCCGGTTTCCGTAAGCGAAGACCAATGTTCCATCATGACCAGCGGACCGTCGCCCGCAATCAAATCGGTCCAATAATTCTTTGTCGGGCGATGCGATAACTCGCGTTCGGCTTTTGACATATCCACGAGGTCGGGGCGCAACGCAAGATACAGCGAAGTCTCGAATTCGCAGGCATGGTTCATGCCGCCCACTTTATCCGACTCCCGAAGGTCTTCGGCAACGGCGCGAACGCCTGGCGCAGCCCAATAATTCACCGCCGCCGCTAGAACGCTTGTTTCCACGACGGTGAGACGAGCGATGATATCGATGAACGGAGAGTTACTGCCGTGACCGTTGACGATTAGGATTCTGCGGAATCCGTGATGCGCAAGGCTTCGGCAGACGTCGACACCGTAATCGATGAGGGTGTGCGCTCCGATCGTGATGGCGCCGGGGAAGTCCATGTGATGCGGACTGTAGCCATGATTTATGGGCGGCACGAGTACGGCGCGACCGGCGGCGCGCGATACGGCCGTTTCACAAACGGCGGTGCACAGGCGCAAATCCGTGTCGATGGGCAGGTGCGGGCCGTGATCTTCAATCGTCGCGATCGGCACAACGGCAACGCACTCACGTGCGGCCGCCTCCCGCACTTCCGGCCACGTCATTTCACCGTAATGGAGCTTCTCGGCCATGCACGCGAGGTTCGAGTCGGGCGAATTCGAGTCCCGGGCGGGTACGAGGCACACGAGATGATTTACGTGGGAACGAGCGGTTGGGTGTACGGCGGATGGCGCGGCCGCTTCTATCCCGAGGGCGTGGCTCAACGTAAATGGCTTCAGTTCTACACCGGGCACTTCGATACGGTCGAATTGAACGCCACGACCTACCGGCTTCCTAAGCCGGAACAAGTGCAGGTCTGGTGCGAGACCGTGCCGCCGCAATTTCGATACACCGTGAAATTGAGCCGCCTCATCACGCACCGTCGCGATATGCCGCCGCGCCTCGATGAATTCATCGAAAACTATTTCGCCCGCACCGCCTGCTTCGATTCACTGAAGTTAGCGCAAATTCTCGTGCAATTTCCGCCCTACTTGGAACGGGACGATACGCGCCTGCAAGCGTTTCTCGATAAACTGCCGCCGGAATACCGGTACGTGGTGGAGTTTCGCAACGCGACGTGGTTCGATCCCGCGGTAGAGGCGATTTTACGCGAGCGCAACGTCGCCTTCGCGATCCATGACTATCCTAAGCTGCGCGTGCCGAAATGGGTAACGAGTCCCCAAGCCGGGTATCTGCGTCTCCATGGCTACACGGGTCTTTACGTCGGATCGTATCCGCGACGCTCGCTTCAGCATTGGATTCGCGAAATCGAACGGATGCAAGCCTCAGCTGCAGATGTTTACGTGTACTTCAACAACGACGTCGACGCGGCAGCGCCGCATGACGCGCTCGAATTAAAGCGGTTGCTCGCTATTTGACTTGAAGCTGCGGGATCGCATCACCGTCCAAGAAGACGCGAAGCTCGTCGGGAGAAAACTGAATGCCGCTCCAAAATTCGACCGAACTCGCCGTAGCGCGCACTTGCTTCGTCGAAACGCATTTCGTATACAAGCTTCTTGAACACCAGCGGATCGTCGGCATAAAGGTCGACGCCCCACTCGTAGTCGTCGAACCCAATCGATCCCGAAATTACCTGCGTCACTTGACCATGATAGGAACGGCCAACTTTGCCATGCTCCGTCATGAGCTTCGCGCGATCTTCGAACGGAAGCGAGAACCAGTTGTCGCTCCCCTTCGCGGCGTTTGTTCATCGGGTAGAAGCACGCGAACCGGCGCGGCGGAATCTTCGCAAACAATCGCGGCGCGATGTACTGGACTTTGCGCCTGCTTGACGAATACGTTCGTCGAACGCATTAGCCCAATCCGCAGAATTCGGCGTTAGTCCAAGCTGGGCAAGCTCGGTGTGAATCTTCCCGGTGGCGTCGTACAGTCCCGACTTCCAGCACGGAAACGTAGGAACCGAGCGGCTTCAAGAACTCGCGCAGCTCGAGTTTATCGACGAGCGTTTGCGCGTAAGCCAGCCCTTCGTATTCGCGCGCGTAGTGCGTGATCATGAGATCGCCCTTGTGCCCTACGAGTTGCGCGAGACCCGCGTCGCCGTCGGCGCCCGACTTCAGATGTTCGAAAAGATCGCGCGCATGTCCGGAATATTTGATCCGCCGCTTCTCCGTGAGCGCATCCCACGCGCGCCGGTCGAAACCGAACATACGGTGGAGAATCCACCAGCCTTCGATGGACTCCGGAACGTTAGGGTCGCGCATGAACCCTCAGCTCCGCTCCTCAAGGCTTTGATGCGCCGCATCTCGGCTTCGACCTCGGCTACCAGCGCTTCGGGACGTTCGCGGTACTTCGCCCATAGCTGCGGCATGTTCGCGATGTCGTCAACACCCGCGCGTACACCGCGTTGACCGGCGTCGGGACGTTGCATTCGCGTCCCGGCGCGCGCGACCGCGCCGTTGAGCACATCGACTTCGGTTTGCGGCTTTCCCTGAGCGTAAATCCAAAAGCAGCGACGGCGGTTTCGTGCCGCGACCGCCTGCCACGCGACGTCGCCATGACGCGCCGCGCGATCGGGCTCGGAAGACTTGCCACGCCGAAGAGCGCCTTCACCGGGTAGCGCGGGAGATCGATCGGTGACGATCGCCATCGCCTGCATCACGGCCTTGACTTCGCGAATCATCCGGATCTCGAGCGTAAAAATCTTTTCGAAGTGCACGAGCCGGTTCGGCAGCACGTTCAAAATGGCGCAGCTCGCATTGGCCACGACGTTGAGTGCGAGCTTGCTCCACTTCAACGCCCGCCAGTCGTCGACGACCTTCACGTTCATGCCGCTGCTGGCGAAGGTGGCAACGAGCCAATTGAACGCCGAGTCGCCCACGGGCGCAAACGCTAGGCCGCCTTCACGCGCGGCATTGGCGTTTCCACTCGGATCGCGATCCACCGGAACGGTGAGCGCGGCCGCAACGACGTTGTTGGCGCCGAATGCCGCGGCGAGCATCTCTTCATTGCCGACGCCGTTTTGCGGCGTAACGAAAACGCACTTCTCCGGATGCAAGACGGCCCGGCGCAGCGTTTCGATCGCGCCCTCCGTGTCGTACGCTTTCGTCGCCACGATCGCCACGTCGGCATCGTACGGCGTCACCGCCTCGAGTTCGCGCGGCGCGTACGCGACTTCGACGCCGATCGACTGCAGTACGCTCGCCCAGATACGTTCCGACCGCTCCTCGTCCCACGATGTAGACGTTCACGAAGAAACTCCCGTGCTTCCGAATCCGCCGGCACCGCGCTCGGTAACGGGCAAGTTCTTCGACGACGTCAAACTGCGCGCGTGCTGACCGGAGCAACGACCATTTGCGCGATGCGATCGCCGCGCCGGATCACGACCGGTTCAGTGCCCAGATTCGCGAGGATCACCTGAACGGGTCCGCGGTAATCCGCGTCGATTGTTCCCGGTGTAGTTCAAACACGTCACGCCGCTTCGCAGCGCGAGCCCGCTGCGCGGACGAATCTGCGCCTCGAAGCCAGGCGGCAGCGCGATGGCAAAACCGGTCGGAACGAGCGCGCGCGCGCCGGGCGCGAGCGTAGATCGGCGGCGACGGCGGCGCAAAGGTCAGCGCCGGCAGCGTGCTCCGACATATACGCGGGAAGCGGCAAACCTTGACCCTCGGGCAGGCGCTTGAGCGCGACCCGCACGGAACTCGTCATCGCTGCGCGTCATTTGGCAAGCAGCTGCGCTAACTCTTCCCTGAAACTTTCGATGTCTCGGAACGAACGGTAGACGCTCGCAAACCGGATGTACGCGACGGGATCGAGGTTCTTCAGCGCTTCCATCAGCTTCTCGCCGACCATCGTGGAACTGACTTCGCTCTCGCCGCGCGCGAATAGTTCGCGTTCGAGATCGGCGGCGACCGCTTCCATCTGGCTCTCGCGAGATCGGGCGCTTTTCGCACGCGCGTGCGCAAGCCGCTGAGAATTTTGTCGCGACTGTACTGCTCGCGCCGGCCGTCTTTCTTCACGACGAAGAGGCGCGGGGCTTCCATTCGCTCGTAGGTCGTGAAACGATGCTTGCAGCGCGGATCGAGACACTCGCGCCGGCGGCGGACTACGGTCTCGTCGTCGCGAGAGTCGACGACGCGCGTCTCGCTCTTGCGGCAAGTCGGACAGATCAGCTGGTTACCGATTCCTCAGATGGCGCGTAGCCCCCACATCTAGTGGGTGCCTGTATTATACGGCCACTACCCATAGGAAACGCAAAAAGGGCCGCGCAGGCGGCCCTTTTCGTCGGCTTTCGAAGACGGGTCGAGCTAGCTCGCCGCTCCGATCTTGAACATCTTCGTGCCGCATTCGGGGCATTTGCCTTCGGTCGCGGGACGGCCGTTCTTCATGGTGATCTGAACCGCGTCTTTGATCTGACGCTTGGTCTTACATTTGACGCAATAGGCTTCTGCTGCCACCTGAGGTTCCTCCAGAGCTAGGGCTGGTACGGGCCGGCCCGGCGTTGGGTTTGCGGCGGGGCAACTTCATTCACGGGAAGCCAATTCCCCCTGGCCAGGCGCGCCAGGAGTTTCCTCCTTGCGTCCGGGACCCGTGGCGTGAACGCTCCGGATGGACGACGTCCGCTTCGCGCCGGTCGCCGACTTTCAGACGCTTCGCGCAAGCCGCGACTGCGCGCTTGGCCGGCGACGGTCTATGGGTGCGCGGCGCGCTCGAGGGTTTGCGCAAGCCATGCGTCGCAATCGTTGGGACGCGCGCAGCAACAGGCTACGGGCGACGCATCGCTCGCGCGATCGCGCGCGATCTTAGGTGCCGCGGGTTGCTGCATCGTCTCCGGTCTCGCGCTCGGCATCGACGCGCGCGCGCATGAAGGCGCCCTCGACGGCGGCGCTCCGACGGTCGGCGTGCTCGGCGCGGGGCCACGCACGCATTTTTTCCGGCACGAAATCGCGAACTCGCCGAACGGATGGTCGCAAGCGGCGGCGCCGTGCTTTCGCCATTTCCGCCGGAACGGCCGGCACAGCCGCACCAATTTCTTGCAACGCAACGGCGTAGTTGCGGCCCTTTCGGACGCCGTCGTCGTGGTCGAAGCGCCCGCGCGCAGCGGCGCTTTGAATACGGCCGGTTGGGCGGCGGGCCGCATTCCCGTCTTTGCCGTTCCAGGCGACGTCGATCGCCCGCACGTCGCCGGGTGCCACGCACTTCTTCGCGACGGCGCGATCCTCGCTCGTAACGCGGCTCGACGTCTTGGAAGCGCTGGCTCTGGACCCGGCGATGTCGACCAGCGGCGTACGCCCCGAGCGCGCCGAGCTGGACGAACGGCTCTTGTGCGAACTCGAAAACGGCGAGGCCGACTTGGATATGCTCGCGCAGCGCTTGGCAGCACCGCCGTCGCTGCTGCTCGCGTCGCTCGTCGATGCTCGAATTGGACGGCGAGGTAGAGCGTCGCGGCGAACCGGTTCGCGCGCACGGGACAGCTGACTCTGTTATCTTAGGACAATGCAATTGCGCCTCATCGCGATCGACAAGCTGCGCACGCCGGTATGTCGCAGACGCGTGCGGCGAATTCCGGAAGCGGCTGTCGCCTTACTTTCCGTACGAAGAACTCGAGTTGAGAGCCGGCGACGGCAGCGATCCGGCACTTGCAAAGCGCGAAGAAGCCGAACGTATCCTGAAGCTGTTGCGACCGGACGAACGCGTGTGGCTCCTAGAACGCACCGGCACCGAGTTAAGCAGCGAGCAGCTTTCCCAGCGGCTGATGGCGGTCACGCGCGATGGCGTCTCGCGCATGACCTTTGTCGTAGCCGGAACGTACGGCGCCGACACATCGCTGCGAGCGCGCGCCGATTTTCTGTGGTCGCTGTCGCCATTGACGTTTTTGCATGAGTGGGCGCGGATGATCGTGCTGGAACAGCTCTACCGTGCGGCGAAGATCGCGCGCAATGAGCCCTACCACCACTAACGCCGCCATGCTGCCTCAGGACGCACTCGCCGCATTTGCGGGAGCGATTGCCGACGCCGTAGCGGCGCGCTATCCGGACGCGCCGGCCGCGGACGTCAATTTCGAAGCGCCGCGGCGCCCGGAATTCGGCGATTTCGCAACCAACGTTGCGTTCACGCTTGCGAAAGTCGCAAAACGTTCCCCGAACGATATTGCGACGACGCTTGTGGCCGACGTACGCGACAAAGCGCCGAACGTTGCGTCGCTTTTCTCGAGCATCGATCCGGTTGCCGGGTTCATCAATTTGCGCTGCGCTCCGTTCGTCTGGCAGACGTTGCTTGCGGCGATTCTGCGTGACGGCCGTAAGTTCGGCCGGTTCGGCGCAAACGGCACGCGCATTTCGCTGGAGTTTGGGAGCGCGAATCCCACGGGGCCGCTCGTTGTCGTGCAAGGGCGCACGATGTCTATCGGCGACACGCTGGCACGTGCGCTGCGCTATTGCGGCTACGACGTGTTCACTGAGTGGATCATCAACGATCACGGCAGCCAGATGGACACGCTTGGCCGTTCTCTTTACGCGCGGTACGCGCAGCACTTTGACGCGTCGTTTCCCTTCCCGGAGGAAGGCTATCCCGGCGAGTATCTGCTTCCGATCGCGACGCAGCTTGCCGAACGCGACGGCGACAAGTGGATGGGACGCCCGGAATCGGAATGGCTCGCCGCCTTTGCAAAGTTCGGCCGGGACACGCTCGTTGCCGAACAGCAGGCGACAGCGGAGCGTTTCGGCGTACATTTCGATCTTTGGCAAAGCGAACGCGAGTTACACGAAAGCGGCCGCGTTATGGAAGACCTCGCGAAACTTGGCGAAATGGGCCTCACGTACGAACGGGACGGCGCACTCTATTTCCGTACGACGTCGTTTGGCGACGACAAAGACCGCGTGCTCGTGCGCTCCGACGGCCGGCCGACGTATCTTGCTCCCGACGTCGCTTACCACTACGAAAAATTCCAGCGCGCCGAGCGCGTCATTGACATTCTCGGGCCCGACCACCACGGCTATATCGAACGGCTTAAAGCCGTAGCCGCGGCCATGGGCCATCCCGATGCTGCTCGACGTGCTGATCGCGCAACAGATTACGCTCATGCGCGGAAACGAGCAGGTGAGCATGAGCAAGCGCGCGGGTAACATCATTACGCTGGACGACATTCTAGACGAAGCCGGCGTTGACGCAGCCCGTTTCTTCTTCATCATGCTCGCTGCCGAGTCGCCGCTCACGTTCGACTTGAAACTCGCAGTCGAACAAAGTAATGAGAATCCCGTGTATTACGTGCAATACGGCCATGCACGCATCGCATCGGTGCTGAAAAACGCCGGCGAATCCGACATTGCGGCGGCAGAGGCGGGCGACGCGTTAAGCGCGCTGCAGCATCCCGCGGAAATGGCGCTCGCGGCGCGGCTCGCGGAACTTCCGCGCGTGGTCAGCGGCGTCGCAGAGAACCTGGCGCCGCACCGTTTGGCGAAGTACGCGCGCGACGTCGCTTCCGAGTTCCATCAATTTTATACGGCGTGTAAGATTCTCACCGACGACCGAGACACGCGCCTCGGCCGCTTGAGTCTCTGCATCGCCACCAAGACGGTCCTTGCCGAAGTGCTCGACCTCATCGGCGTTTCCGCGCCGGAGTCGATGTAAAGCCCCTATAGCGACGTCGCGTCGATAATCGACAGCGTCGAGGATCCGAAGTTACTGAGAAAAATCGTCGATCCGTCGGGGCTGGTTGCGAACTGGCGAGGGAATGCGCCTGCCTTTAGGTGGCCTACGACCGCCTTTTGCTTAACGTCAATGATGTCTACCGACGAGGCCGCAGTAGGACCGTTGAAGCGATTGCTGTTGCCGACGAGCACGTGGTTTCCACTCGCTGAAACGACGATCGGAACCGGCGCGGGACCAACGCTTACTTGGCCAATACGAGCATTCGAGGACGCGTTGACGAGCGCTGCCGTGTCGAAGGCGATGGCCAAGTTTGACTGTCGAGCGCTAACCCACAGCGCGTTGCCGTCCGGCGTGAGCGCCGCTCGAACCGGATGGCAACCGGCAGGCACGTACGCGACGATCGATTTCTCTTTGTCGGAGACTATCCGCGCGGCGTCGAGCACCACAACGGCGCCTTCCCGTGCTCTCGGATCGTTCTGCGAGCCGCTCTCCGGCTTGCAATGCTCTTCCCACTTTGTCCGGTTCAGGGCGATCTGCACCGTTGCAAAAAGATGCCTGCCGTCCTTGGAGTAGACAAGCGCAACCGGAGCATTTCCAATCAGGATTTCAGCAGCAATCGCGTCGCGGCCGGCCGGCTTCGAGCGCACCCGGCTTAGATCGATCACCGTTAGCGTTCCGCTCTGCTCTTCCGCTACTAAAGCATACCGATCGTCCGGCGAAACCGCAGCGTAGATCGCGCCGCCATCGTCACCCGGAAGATCTTCGACGTAGCCGAGTAACGCATCGCCGTCGCTTTCGCCAAGTATTTTCGTGTCGAGAAACGCAATGTAGTTGTCGTCCGGGACTACAAGCATTTTCCCGTCGTGGGTCAGCGCTGGAATCGTCGGCTGGCTCTCCATCCGGTACACGCGTGATACCGCGTACCGGCCGCGCTGGCAATGGAGAACCGCAATGCCGTTTATTTGGCTCGGGTTGGTTGCATTGAGCGCGACGAAAACCGTTCTTCCGTCCGGTACCGGCACGATGCCCATCGGCGCACCGGGCAGTGCGACGTCGTAGGACGCAGCCGCGCCGCAAGCGGCCGTCGCGGCACGAGCCGGCGACCATGAAAATATGCAAGCTGCGCACAGCAAAAAAAACGCGAATACGGGCCTTTTCATATTCGCTACCTCGATCCGCCGGGACGCTGTCTAGCACGCGGCAAGGCGCCGATGAAGCCGTTGATGTCGCGCAGGACGTCGGTCTGGTTCGAGACGTAAATGAAGTGATCTGCATTGGCAATGCGGATCACTTTCGCGTTCGGAAGTCCGCGTGTGAAGCCCGAAATTTCGGCATCGTCGGCGGCATTGTTTTCCTTGATTTTCTGCGCGGTGCGATAAGCTTTGGGAAGATGCGAATAGTTTTTCGGATACGCGAAAATCGCCAGAATTGGAAGGTTTATGGGCCCCTTGAAGCTTTTTGTGCCGCCTAGGAGCGCGCGCAATTCCGGCGGGGCATCGGCTCTTAGTGATGCATCGGCCGGCTTATGCCCGGAATCGAATGCGTACCAGTAGCCGGCGTCTAAATAAATTAACGCTGACGCCTTTTGGGGATAACGCGTCCCCACGTCGCTTAATTCTTCTCCGCCGAGCGAATGGCCGATGAGCACGGGCCTTACCAAATGCATTGCGTCGATTGCCGCGACGACGTCATCGCCCAAGCGGTCCGCAGAATAATTTCGTGCGGTAAAAGGCGGCTTGCTGGAGTTCCCGAAACCGCGCCGCGTCATCGAGTAGACATGGTAGCGGCTCTCCAATTTTGGCACCAGGCCGAAGAAATCGTGGCCCGTGTTCCCGGCTCCCGCGAGCAAGAACACCGGCCGTCCGCTGCCGCCCCAGTCCAGCACCTCAACACGCACGCCCGGCTGGACTTCGACCATCGTCGTCTTCGGTTCGACAACCGGCCATGACGCATGCGCGACGCGCGCGTAATCCATGACGACCGGCTTAAAACCGGGAATCGACCAGGTGCCGCTCAACTCCGATCCGTTCGAAGAGAGATGGGCTTGATAGAGGCGGTGATAATCAAGCCATGGATCGGCGTTCATGTCGAACTTCATCGTAACGGCGTGGCCGGATACCGTGACGTTCTTTGTGACGATCGGGACGTCGGTCTCGTCGATACTGTGAATCGTTACGCCGTATACGGGACCATTCTTCGCGATCACCATGATGCGTCGAATTTTGCCCGTGGGACCATCCATTACGCCCTGCCAAGTGCCTGAGATATCCGACGTACCGCTCGAGAGCGCCAAGAGCAGGACCGAAAGCAACGCAATGAGGTGGCGCAAGAGGCCTCCTATCGTTGGAACCCAGATGGGAATAGTTCCAGTATGGCACAGAACGCTCCCCGCGTAGAACCGCATCCGCGCGCCGTTGCAAGAGAGCGTTTTGCCCTTCTTCGCAAGATCGACGGCGCGCTCGAGAAGCCGCTGATTTTCCTCGGCATCCTATGGCTTCTTCTCCTGGTTTTGCAGCTGGTTTACGGACAGAACGCGTGGATCAACGATGCAACGATCGCCGTTTGGGTGATCTTCGTCGTCGATTTTACTATCCGGCTGCTGATTGCACCGAAGAAGATTTCATTTCTCAAGCGGCACTGGCTCGTTGCTTTGAGCTTGGTCTTGCCGGCGCTGAGCGTTTTGCGGCTCACGCGGCTTCTGGCGATGCTCCCGTCCTGGCAAGTCCTTATCTTCCGGCTGCTCAGCGGACTCAACCGCAGCATCACGGTGCTCGGATCCACGATGCGGCGGCGAGGCATGGCTTACGTGCTCGCCGTTTCCCTCGTTGTCACGTTTGCGGGCGCGGCCGGCATTTATGCCCTCGAGCCCCATTCAGCGAACGCGATTCCGAGCTTCGGGTACGCGTTGTGGTGGACCGGCATGATTATGACGACGATGGGCTCCGCGTACTATCCGCAAACCGCCGGCGGCCAGGTGCTGTGCTTCCTACTCGCGCTCTTCGCCTTTTCGGTTTTCGGCTACATCACCGCCGCAATTGCGAGTTACTTCGTGCACAAGGATGCCTCCGCAGATGAAACAGAGCCGACGAACGCGGACGTCATGAAAGAATTGAAGGCCCTGCGCGCAGAGCTTCAAGGGCTTCGTGACCGAAGCTAGCGCACGGCCGTACGATCGAGCTGCGCTATGAGCCACGGCGCAACGAAGTAGCGCCACAGTATTTTGATAAGAGCGGCCGCCGGGATGCCTAAAAGCAAGCCCGGTATGCCGAATAATTCGCCACCCGCGAAGACCGCGAACATCACGCCGATCGGCGAAACGCCGACGGACGATCCCATGATACGCGGCACGAGAATATTGTCGCTGACCCGTGCCATGCCGAACATGATGACTTGCACCCAGAGGATCATCCATCCGCCCTGCGGCGCGCAAAGGACGATCGCGATGGCTTCCGCGATGAGCATTCCGATGACTGGAATCGCGTAAGCGACGGCCGAGATGATGCCTAGGATCAGGGAAAATTTGAAGCCGATGGCCGCGCTCAGAATCGAAATCACGACGCCGGTGATCGCGCAGACGATGACTTGCCCCGAGATGTAGCTGCCGAACGTTTCGGTTATTTCCGCCGCGAGCTTTCGCGCGGTTTCGCGGCGATCGACCGGAAACATTGCCGCAAATCCCTCGGAGATCTGCGTATTGTTGAGCAGGAAGAAAAACGAGAGAACGATGGCGGAAAAAGCCACGAAAAACGCCGTGGCCGTGCCGATGACGATCGCGCCCAGCGACGTGAGCGTTCCCGTTGCAAGGGCGTTTAACCGTGCCGAACTCAACTGCGCGATATCGAAGGTATTCGAGGTAAGATGCAGCCCCGGAACGCGGCCCTGCAGCCATTGTTCGGCACCGGAAACCCAATTTTGCATGCCGAGGATGTACGAGGGCATGTTGTTGCCGAGCACTTGCAACTGCGCGACCGTAAGCGGAACGATAATCACCAAACCGATCACGATGACAAGAATCAACACGGCGAAGACGATGGCGATCGCCAGTGCTTTGGGCAGCTTCGCTTCTAGACGGCGCGCGACGGGCTGCACGCCGAATGCGATGAAGGCTGCGATCAAAAAGATCGCCATCGTGCGCGGGATGTGCCAAATGAAGATCCACGCTGCGATCACGACAACGACGACGGCGAAGCCCACCATAATGCGGCGCCAGCCGGCGGGGCTCAGAGCGTTTTGCATAGCAGCCGCCGCTCCGTCGTATAGCCGGCACTTTCATAAAGTGCGCGCGCGGCCGCGTTCTCCTCGGTAACCATTAGCGTCATATACGGCAATCCGCGACGCCGGGCCTCATCTTCAGCCCGCGCAAGCAACGCTGCGCCCACGCCGGCGCGCCGGTGTTCGCGCTCGACGGCCATATAGGCGATGAACCCTTCTTCTTCGCCGGTAACTTCGTCGGGAAGCCGGTCCAGCAGCAGAAGAAACCCGGCGCGGTGGCCATTGTCTTCCGCGATGAGGGTGAGGTGCGACTGCCCGTTAACGATTCGGAGCAGCCGGTCGTAGCTGCGCAGTACCTCTGCGGGCTCCGCATGACGCCACGCGGAGACGCTCCCCATCACGGTGCGCTTGCCGAGTGTTTCGATGAACGACTTATCCTCCGGCAGCGCATCGCGAATCGTCATAGACTATTTACGCCGCGATCCCGGGTCGGTGATCGCCTCGTTCCGTTCGCACTGCGGACACTCCGCAGCCTCGTACGATTCGATCGGTAATTTCAATAGCGCCTCCGTTCGCACGCCGAAATCCGCCGCACCGCGCTCGACGATCACGCCCACGCCCACGGGCGTTGCGCCATGCTGCCGCACGACGTTCAACACTTCGCGAACGGACATGCCGGTCGTAACGACGTCTTCTACGACGAGCACACGATCTTCGGGGTTCAGTTGGAAGCTGCGGCGCAGCACCGCAACACCGTTTTCTTTCTCCACGAAGATCGCGTCCGTGCCGAGCTGGCGCGCAACTTCGTACCCCAGCACGATACCGCCGACGGCGGCGCTCACGACGATCGTCACGTTATCCATGCGAAAGGCGTCGGCGATCTGCCGCGCCACCGCTTCAACGAGCGGCGGGCTTTCGAGCACGCGGAATTTCTGAACGAACCGGTTGCTGTGGCGCCCCGAGCTCAAGCGAAAGTGCCCGTTCAGGAGCGCTCCGCGGTCTTCGAGTGCCTTCATAAGATCGAACGCCATTTATGCGGGACTTTGCATCTCTTTGAGAATCGCCTTTGCGGCTTCCAACCGATTTGGTGCTTCCGTGATGGGACGTCCGACCACGAGGTAATCGGCGCCGGCCGCGACCGCCATCGCGGGGGTCATCACGCGCTTCTGATCGCCGTGCGACGCGCCCGAAGGGCGAATGCCCGGGGTAAGCGCCAAGAAGTCTTGACCGAAAAAATTCTTCAAATCGGCGACTTCATGCGCGCTGCATACGACGCCGGAACACCCTGCATCGCGCGCCAACGCGGCTAGGCGCGTCGCATTTTCGCCCGGACCGCCGGTAAGCCCCAGTTCACCGAGATCGGCGACTCCATGGCTCGTAAGAATCGTCACCGCAAAAACGTGCGGACGGCTCAGGCCTAGTTCATCGGCCCGTTCGTACGCATTTTGGACCGCCGTGCGCATCATCTCGTCGCCGCCCAGCGCGTGGACGTTGATGATGTGCGCACCCGGGCGCACCAGCTGCCGAATCGCGGCGCCGACAGTGCGCGGAATATCGTGCAGCTTCAAATCGACGAAGTAACGAACGTCGCGCGACTCCAGATACGAAAAAATCCGGTTGCCGTACCCGTAAGCAGCTTCCATACCCACTTTGAAGATGACATCGAGTTCATACAGCTCGTCTATCAGCCGTTCGGCGTCTTCAGCGCTCGGAACGTCCAGCGCGACGATCAGTTGACTCAACCTTCATCTCCCTCGTATTGGTATGGATTTGCGAAGCCGACATTGGCTTTGCCCACGATTTGCCTGAGCGATCGCAAATTCTTGCGCGCAAGGTAGTCTCGAAGTTCGTCCACGATGCGTACCGGAATTCGGGGATCGGTGAAGTTGCCGGTGCCAACCGAGATGGCCGTCGCACCGGCGAGAAAGAATTCGAGCGCGTCGCTGACGGTTTCGATGCCGCCCTGTCCGATAATCGGAATCTTGACCGCGCGCGCGACTTCATAAACGGCGAGCACCGCGATGGGCCGGATCGCCGGGCCCGATAGCCCGCCGGTGACGTTGCCCAGACGCGGCCGCCACGTTTCTACGTCGATCGCCATCCCGCGCACGGTATTGACGACGGCGAGCGCATCGGCACCGGCGCTCTCGGCTTCGCGGGCTATCCCGGCGATATCCGTGACGTTGGGCGAAAGCTTCACGATCAATGTCTTGTCGGTGGTCGAACGCGCGCTGCTAACCACTTTTGCGGTGAGTTTGGGATCGCAGGCGAAGGTTTCGCCTTCACTCGCGACGTTCGGGCAGGAGATGTTCAGTTCGATGGCTTTGATTTCGTCACGCGAAGCCAATCGTTGGCAAACATAGGCATAATCGTCGACCGAGAAGCCGGCGACGCTGCCGACAACGGCGCACGGGCGCGACGCAAACTTCGCGACGTCGTGCTCCATGTACCAGTCGATGCCCGGATTCTGCAAGCCGATGGCATTTAACATCCCCGAGGGCGTATGAACGAGCCGCGCTGTCGGATTGCCCAAACGCGGTTGCCGCGTAACGCTCTTCAGCACCACCGCGCCGATTTTGCTTAGGTCGACGAACGGCGCAAATTCCTCGCCGCTGCCGTAACAACCGCTGCCCATGAACGTCGGGTAGGGCAACTCGAGTTTTCCTACCGTCGTAGTTAGATCTATTTCTGTCGTTGCTAACATCTGTTCTATTCTTTTACTTTCGTATACGGCGGCTTTTGAGTGTAGCGTTAAAAACCCGACGCGTTCGGCTTCGCCGAATTTACCATCGCAGCTCGTGGGCCCAAAAGACCGGGCCCTCTTTGCAAATGCGCGCGTACACGACGTCGCTGCCGCCGCGTTCCGCGGGGAAAGCTCGGTGCCTGTGCGCTCGTGCCGACAAGCGGAACGACGCAGCCCCAGCATCCGCCGACGCCGCATGCAAACGTTTCTTCCAGCGACAACTGCGCCGGAACGTTCGACTCGGCGGCGACTCGCGCGACCGAACGCAACATCGGCGAGGGACCGCAGGCAAGAATCATTTGCGGCGGATCGCTCAGCGTTGCAAGCAGATCGGTAACGTACCCGTGATGTCCCTCGCTTCCGTCGTCCGTTGCAACGAGTACTTCACAGCCTTCTTCACGGAAACGCTCGGCTTCCACGAGTAATTCAGCGTTGCGAGCGCCGTAAAGAAGCCGCACGCGCGCGCCGGCCCGTACAAGCGCCTGAGCGGGAAGCAGAACCGAGGCGATGCCCACGCCCCCCGCTACGATGGCCACGTCTTTATCGGCCGGAGCGAGGGTAAATCCGTTGCCAAGCGGACCCACGACACCAAGCGTATCGCCTGCTCGCAACGCCGCAAGTTCGCGCGTTCGCGGCCCGACAACAAAAAAGACGAGGCTGGCATGGCGCCCGTCCGCTTCATAAAGTCCTAATGCCGTAGCCGCAGACTCTCCACTAGGAGGAATGACCATAACGAATTGCCCCGGACGGGTCACGCGCACAAGTTCCGGAGCGTCGAAACTAATAAGGAATACGTTAGGTGCGAGTTCTTTTCGGTCGATAACGCTAACGGAATGAACGGTGACATACGGCGAGATGGTGGGCATAATAAAAACAACAGTTTCGCAAATTCTAAGAAAAATCCGGGGCGAAACACTGAACCTTTGTGAGACAAAAGCCGTTATATAGAACAGAGACGAAAAATCGTCGGGAAGGAGGGTCCGCAGATGGCAGGTCTTATGGTCTTTAAATCGCTAGCCGACGCGCTTCGCGCCGGGTATCAGGTGTACGACCGGACTGCGGACGGATATCTTGTTCGTACAAGAACCACGGCTGGCTGGGCGATCGCACTCGTCAACTGCCGGTAATCCTCCGACAAACGTCGCTTCACTAAACGCAATCATTCCTTTCAAGTTAAACCTCTAGCAGCAGCAAGAGACGCCGCCGGTAAAACCGGCGGCGTCTTTTGTCTTAGGGGACGAACGAAGCGAAGTTTATCGCAGATCGGGCGGGGGCGCCGGCTTCTCAATTTCGGGCGTTGGGCCCGGACGCCAGCCGGCGTACGGTTGCGACGGCGGCTCGGGCATCGGTCCCGGACCGGCAGCCGGCCGTGGACCGAACGAGCTGGTATCGACTGGGCGTCCACTCGGAGCACCTGAATTAAGACCTGGGAAGCGCGCGCCGTTCAGCACGGCGTTAATCACCTGGGCAATGCCCACGAACATGGGGATCAAGCCGCCGAGCAGCCAGGGACCCGGATGGATCGTCCCGTCGCCGCGGGCGCCGATGAACGAAAGTCCGATGAGCAGCGCCAGGCCAATGAGGGTTACGGTAATGCCCTTACGCATTTGGGTTTGCGCGTAATAGCTTGGGTCGAAGAAGTCCGCTCCCGGCGGAGGCGGCACGTTGCCGAAGGGCGGTGGAACCGCGCCGGGCTGCTGCCAGCCCATTTTCGCCGCGCGCCGGGCCAGTCGCGGATCGGCCGGCGGAATATAGCCTCGGCGGATCATCTCCATTCGTTCCTGGTGCGCCAGCACTCGCGACACAATCCATGCCGCTACGGGCGCTCCGAAGAGAAAGAAGATTCCAAAGAGGGGGATGAGTTCATCAGGCATTGATCTAGGTCGCTCCGTTCGTCGTAATGTGGATCGATCCGTCTTGCGAGCTTAGCTGCATCGTGCCGGAGCCGTTGCCCAGACGAATCGTGTGCGCCGATGAGTCGCGGTCCCCATACCGCGATCCGTCGACATAAATTCTCCCGTCGGCGCTGCTCGCGCTTACGGTAAGGTCGGCGTCCGCTGCAAGATGCAGCTCCACCTGACCGTCGTTTGTAGAAAGTTGATAGGCGCCGCCGGGCGCGAAGCGTCCGCTTATGCGCACGGATCCGTCGTCGCTGTGCAATGTTGCGCGCGGCGTGCTGCCTTCGACCGCGACGTTGGTGCCTTCGACGCGCCCGTCGGCGGTGCTGACTTCGAGCGAGTCCGCGACGATGTCGCTGAGATGCACGCTGCCGTCCGCCGATCGTGCCTTCACGTCGCCGCGAATATCGGCTAGCGTGATGCGGCCGTCTTGCGACTCGACTTCGACGTCATTGCGCATGCCGCTGACATTGGCGCCGGAAGACCCCGTGACGCGAACGTGCGATGCGCTCGGCACTTCGACTTCGACGCGTTGATAGCTCGAGCCGAAGATGCCCGTCATACCGCCTGAATGTCCATCGCGTGTAATTTTTACGCTATTCCCGAAGTGCGCGATCGATAGATCGGATCCGTTGCCGCCGCCCCACACTAATCCGTGGATGCTGCGTGCGTCGGTGACGTGAACGAGTCCGTCGGTCGACGCGGTAACGACGACGTGATTGTCGCTATCGTCGATCTCCACGTCCGGTGACGTGCCGGCGTTGACCGGCGCGTATGATTTAGAATCGATGTCGACGCGATGAAGTCCCGAAGCTGCGAACACCGGCCCGCTCATCGGGCCCACGTGCAGCGAGCTGAGAATCAGCCCGAGCAGGAGCACTTCAACAGCGACGAGCATGGCGACGAGCGCTACGCGCTTCGAGTCCATTGCGGTGCTCCTCAGAGCCTCGGACCCCAACCGTCGAAGGTGGGGCGCAGCGATTGCGCGGAGTGTGCTGCATCGCCTTGAGGAATTGTCGGCCGCGTTCCGGCCGGGAGCGTTTTGTTCAGCGTTTGTACCGTGGACGAGGTTATCATGGTCGGGTTTAGCCTCCGGTTTTGTTCCTGCCTCAGATACGGGTGGCCGGGCTACTTGTTTCAGACGCAAGAACGAAACATGGCAGGCGCTCGAGCCGTACATGCGACATGTCGGCGATGCTTGCCGAGGCCCCGCGCGTAAACGTGCGGCCCGGCCCGGACGACGGCGAACTGGTGGCGATGACCCTTCGAGGAAACTCGGAGGCGTTTGCCACGCTCGTCGAACGGTACGACCGGGCGGTGTACCACCTCGCGTATCGCACCGTGCACGACGTCGAAGAAGCGCGCGACGCCACCCAAGAAGCCTTCTTCAAGGCGTACCGGTCGCTCAAGACGTTCAAGCCCGGCTCAAAGTTCTCGACCTGGATTTTTGCGATCGCCTACCATGCCTGCTGCGACCGTTTGAATCGCCGCAAGCGTTATAGCAATGAAGAGATGCCGGAACGGGCCGACCCCAACCCCGGCCCCGAACGCCAAGCGATCGCCTTAGATGAAGCCCGGCGGCTGCGGGCGGCCATCGACGCTCTACCGGAAAAATATCGAACGGTCATTACGCTGTACCATTTACAGGGTAAGCAGTACGAAGAGATCGCAGAGGTCTTGGGGCTGCCGATGGGCACGGTAAAGACTCACCTATTTCGAGCGAAGGAGCAGCTACGCAAGCTGCTTGGCACAGCGGAGGTATCAGAATGAACTACGACAGCGACGACGCACTTGACCGTGCCCTCTCTGCGCTTCCGCTCGAAGAACCGCCCGCCGATCTGCGCGCTTCGATCCTCGCGACAACCGTTTATAAGCCCGCGCCCATCTTCTCGCTCGGCGAACTGATCGGACTCGGCGTCGTTGCCGCGATCGTGATTTGGCTCGTAACGCTTGTCGTGCTTGGCGGCGGAACGCTCTTCGTGCATTCGCTGGAACGTATCGGCACGGCAATTCAGCCGGCGATCGACAACTACACCACCCTTGCATGGATCGCCGCAGGCGGCGCGACGGCGATGTGGCTGACGATTTTCACCGGATTCCAACCGGCATTCTTCGACCGCAACAAGGGCGCCAAGGGCTCCAATCGCTAAATCGTCGGCATGAACGAGCCGGCGAACCCCTACAAGCTTCTGGTGATTGAAGACGACGCGGCAATCGGCCGCGTTCTTCAACTTGAGCTCGAGCACGAAGGCTACGAAGTCGACGTGGCTCGCGACGGACTTTCGGGCCTGGAAAAGGCGCTCAAAGAACCCGATCTGATCGTTCTCGATTTGATGCTGCCGCGCATGGACGGCCTCGAGATCACGCGTCGCATCCGCGCAAAGAGCAACGTCCCAATTATCATGCTTACCGCCAAGGATCGGGTGCCCGACCGCGTCGAGGGCCTGGACGTCGGCGCCGACGACTATTTAACGAAGCCTTTCGCTACGGAAGAACTGCTCGCGCGAGTTCGCGCCCGGCTGCGCGAACGTCAGCCGAAGACCAATCAAATTCACTATCGCGACGTCGTCATGGATCGAGACCGGCACGAAGTCACGCGCGCCGGCAAAGACATTGCGCTCACCGCCAAAGAGTACGCGCTGCTCGAGTACCTGCTGCTGCACCGCAACAAGGTCCACACGCGCGACGAACTCTTCAACGGCGTCTGGGGCAGCGATTTTCTCGGCGATTCGAATCTAATCGACGTCTACATTCGGTACCTTCGGGGCAAAATCGACGAAGGATTCGACGAAAAGCTGATCACCACGGTTCGCGGTGTGGGTTACACGATCAAAGACTAGTCATTGCGCATTTCGCTGAAGTGGCGAATCGCCGCCAGTTATGCAGCCCTTCTAATCGTGGTCCTGGTCGCCACGAGCAGCCTCATTGCGTGGCGTTTTCAATCGATTCTTTACGACGAAGCCCGGGCCCGCGTCGACAACGTCATGCGCGAAATCCTGCAGGCGGCGCAGCCGCAGCCCAATCCGTTCGCAATTCAGGACCTTGCGTCGGATTCGATCACGCAGCTTTTCAACAGCAATAATCTTTCGACGTGGGAATCGCCCACGACGTTCATCCAAGTCGATAGTACAAGCGGCTATCCGCTCGCGAAGACCGCGAACCTCGGCGCGTCTCGCATTCCTCCAAACACGTCGCTCGATCCAGCGCATGATTCCGATTTCCGTACCGTTTCGCTGGACACGCGCCCGTTTATCGTGGAAGATCGCATCATTCGAAGCGGCCCGTTCGCGGCCATCGTGCACGTGGCCGAACCGCTCGACGCCGTAAATCGCACGTTCGCCCAAACACGACGGGCCATTTTGCTGGTGCTGCTCTTTGCGGCGATCGCGGTCATCGCGATCTCCGTTGCGCTGGCCTCGCAAGCGATCGGTCCCATTACACGCCTTTCCCAAGCGATGCGCGAGATACGTTCGGACCGCCTGGATCTGCGGCTTCACTGGCCGAAACGCAACGACGAAATCGGCGAACTCACCGACAGTTTTGACGATCTGCTTGCGCGCTTAGACGAAGCCTTTGCGCGCGAACGGCAGTTCATTTCCGATGCCTCGCACGAACTGAAAACGCCGCTCACGTCGATCAACGCGAACGCGCAATTGCTGCTTCGGTGGGGCGACGGCGATCCAACGATCCGGCGCGAGAGCCTGGAAACCATCGCCGGCGAAAGCGCATCGCTTGCCGGAATGATCAACGGCATGCTAACGCTCGCGAAAGCCGACCGCGGCGATGCGATTCCAAAGGAACCGGTTTCGCTCGCGGACCTCGGTGGCGAGGCGGTGCGCAGCGCCGGGCAACGCGCAGCGGAGAAAGGGCTCGCGTTAAATTTAGATGAGCCAAAAGAACCAGTCGTTATCCTCGCCGATGCAAGTCTGTTGCGTCAGTTGATCGGCAATCTTATCGACAATGCGATTAAATTCACCGAAAAAGGGCGCATCGACGTGCGCATAGGCGGTGACACTGCACGTGGATGGGTAGAGATCGACGATTCCGGACCAGGCATTCCCGAAGAGGAGTGGCCGCACGTCTTCGACCGTTTCTATCGCGCTGACAAGGCCCGTTCGCGCGATATTCCCGGCACCGGTTTAGGTCTGGCCATCGTTCGCTCGATCGCGCGCGTACACAGTGGTACGGTTAGCGTTCAGCGCGGGATAAATGGCGGCGCTCGCTTCCGTGCGAGCTTTCCACGGGTAACGGGTGCGCTCACGGAGATTTCATGATTTCCGCGAGCGCCGAACGGTACAATTTCCATGTGACGGTACACCGATGGCAGCAGGCAGCGGCGCTCCTGCTGACTTTTGCGTTTATAGGGCTTGCGCAAACGAGCGCAAGCGCCGATACGACGACTCGCGTAGTCGCCGGGCCGTCACCTGTTTTTTTCGTGCAGCTCGATCAAGGCTCGGTCGTTTTACGAACCACGAATCAACCGGCCGTTCAGATCGAGTCGAACTCCCCGGTGCAAATTCGTCACATCGCGGCGCAGAGCGTCGGGGAGCGCTTGCCGGTCCAGGTGATGCTTTGGTCCGAGCGCATTCACACGCCGGCCGGCGATTTATCGCTGCCGCCGGAAGCGTTCATCTTTCCGAACTTGAATGGCGCACCGCACGATGCCGTCATTATCCGCGGCTCAGGGAACGTCACGATTTCCGCACCCGACGGCACCGCGCTGTTCGTTGGGAACGTCCGGCGCGGAACGGTGGAGATTCAAGATTATAAGAACGGTGTTTTCGTGGCACACGTCGGCGCGGGTTCCGTGTCGCTCGACGACGTTTCCGGCACGGGCGCGGTGCAAGTGAACAACGGCGGCGTACTGGCTTCGAATTCCGACTTCTTACGTTTGCGCGTTCGTACGGGACGCGGGAACATGCGCTTCCAGAATTGCAACTCGACGCAGATCGAAGCGACGAGCCTTACCGGATCGATACTATACGACAACGGTTCTTTTCGGCCGGGCCTGGCGCGTTTTGAAACGGACCGCGGCGACGTCATTCTCGGCATCGCCGGAAGCGGCGTGCAAATCGGCGCGCACTCGAGCGCCGGGAGAATCTTTTCGGATGCCGGCACACGGGCCGGTACAACCGACCAACAAGTGATCTTTGGCCACGGCGGTCCGGTGGTAACTGCGACGAGCAGCTCGGGGGCGATCATTTTTTACAACGGTGCGTTGCGCGACCATCCGGATTTACAGCGGCGCGCCGCTTTACGGTCCTTAGTTGCGCCGATCTATCGTATGACGCGACAGCCCTTCCAGCGCCGCCTCCCGCGCCGATTACAATAAGAACTTTCGCATAACGGCCATGTCGAGCTTGAACGTGTGCTGCGGGAGCACCGCTTCTATTGCATACCCGCATGCCTCAAAGAAGCATTGGGACGAACGCAGATGCGGTACGAGCACGGTCATCTTGTGACAGTTGTAATAATTGGCGACGTCGGCCATGGTGTCGACGAGCCGCCGGCCGATGCCCTGGCGGCGGTGGGCCGGACCGACGACGACGCGGTCGACGTGACCTAGCGACGCGCTAACGCGCAGCGTTGCAGCAGCGAGCGTTTTTCCGTCTTCTACCGCGGCGAAGCCGTAGCCCTGTTCGTGCCAGATTACGGCGAATTCGTAGAACGCTCTTAACGCTTCTCGATCGTGTGCGCGGTAAAACTCCGCTAGGGCATCGGGTTGAAGGCGAACGATCTCAACGCTCAACGGCTGCAACTTCCGTTTCGACGTCGAGTTCGAAGCCATCGTATGCAGCGATCGCGCGAATAGCCAGCTGATCTTCGATTTCCTGTGCCAGCACGGCCGGATTTTGTTCGAGCATTTTCGTTCCGAAGTGTTGGAATACCGCGACACGGGGTCGCACGGTTTCGACTATGCGCTTTGCGTCATCCCACGTGAGATGATCGACGTCCATGCTATCGCGAAAGCGCAAGACATTCATCACGAGGACGTCGGGATCGTGTTTCGCGTAGTCCTCGGCGAGTCCGTCGAAGTTCCGTCCGCAAGGGAGATACGACACACGCGTTCCGTCATATTCGAAGTGCAGGCCGTATGTTTGAACGGCGTGTACGTGCGCGATCGACGTTTGCAGCCGGACATCTCCAATGACGTACGGACCTTCGCACGCACCGAGTCGTTCGCTGCGCGCAACAAACGCGCGGGCGTATGGAAGCACGGCAGAATCCGCTTCAAAGGCATCGGCGGGCGCAAGCAATGCGCCGCGCCGGCGAAAGCCGCCCGATGTCATGGCTTCGATCATGGCGGTAACATCGCCGGAGTGATCGAGATGCTTGTGCGAGAGTACGATCGCGTCGAGTTCGCGTGGATTGCACGGTGGAACGTGCGAAAGCGCTCGAACGAGCGCGCCCGGACCGGGATCGACGTGGATCTGCGTCTCCCCGAAACGCATCCACATGCCGCCCGAGGCACGAAGTTGGCGAGCGACGACGAAACGGGCGCCGCCGCTGCCAAGAAAGAGAATTGAAGAGCCCAAGATTAGGCTAAGTTACGATCCCCGAGAGCCTGATGCTTGCTAGCATATAGAACGAAAAATTGCTCCAGATTAGAACGGTATTGTTCGAGGGCCGTATTCCAGAGCCGTAACGCCGAGCAGCCGGCGTCGGTGACGGTGTAAATGCGGCGTGCCGGTCCTTGGTCTTTTGGATCCCACCACGATGAGATGTATCCGTCGCGTTCCAGTTGACGTAGCGCCCGGTAAACGGTGCCCGGCTCGGTGATCACGTCGAACTTCTCTTTGAGTTCCTTCATGATTTCGTAGCCGTGCAGGTTGTGGTCTTTGAGCATGACGAGAAGCCATGCCATGAGATAATTTTTCGGTGTGCCCCTTGGTGGTAAACCGCTCTCGCGGAGGCCGGCTATGTACCCCGTGTCGATCATAGCCCGCACCTCACGATGAGCGATCGTAGGTGTTCCTCCACGAACTCCATCAGATCGTCTCGTGTCCTTCCGGTTTTTTGAGCCTTCGAGGCTCCGGTGCAACTCGGCAAATTTTTACCGTTAACACTTTTTTAACCTGCGCCCAAAGTCGTACAAGGATTAGGCATATTGGGGCAATATTTAGGCGTGCCTAATTTTCGTATTGGGATTGCCATATTCGCGCTGGCGCTCGGGTTGTTTGCTGCGCCTCGTCCTGCCTCTGCGTTGCCGGTGTTTGCGCACCGCTACGGCTTCTCGTGCCAGCAATGTCATACGACGGTTCCGCAGCTCAATGCGTTCGGCCAATACTTCATGCACAACGGCTTTCGGCTCGGGGGCGGAGCACGTGGGGTCTTTCCGGTCGCGGTGAAGGTTGCGCTGGCCTATTCAAGTGCCGGCACCAGCGACGAAGGCGCCGCGCCGCTTCCGAAGGCGATCGTCGACGAAGTCGAGATCTTATCCGCCGGATCCCTCGGGCCCAACGCAAGCTACTACTTCGAAAATTACGCCGTCGACGGCGGCGAGCCGGGGCGTCCTCGGGATATCTGGGCCGACGTGCGCCAACCGCTCACGAGCGACCCGCTGGGTCCGCAGCTTCACGCGCGCATCGGCGACTTCACACTGCCCCTTCCGGTCGATCCGGAGACGCAGCGCCCCACGTTATCACACTACGGCATTTTCGACCAAACGGTCGGGACCAACACCTTCAATCTTTTCGATCCGCGCCTTGGAACCGATCTTTATCTCACCGACGACCGTCGCGGCTTCGCCGGGCATCTCGTTCTCGCGCAAGCCGTCGATCGAGGCAGCGGTTTCCCAAGCGACGGTGTCGACGTGATGGGCTCCCTGTCGAAAACACTCGGGCCGGACTTCACGGCGTACGCGTACCGGTATCAAGGAAATCGCGCGCTCGGGCCCGTTCACGATCGGTTCCATCGCGACGGCTATGGCGTCGGTTACGAACGTAATAAAATCGAAGCGCAAGCCGTGTTGCAACATGGCGGAGATTCGAGCGCCGACGGCTTTGGACTGGGCTTGCTTTCCGCCGGCGGGTTCTTACAAACCGGCTGGCATTTCAGCGGCGGACTTTCGCTGTACTATCGATACGACAACACCTACGATCGATTCAATCTTCGCCAAGCTGCCGACACGCTCTCGCTCGTAATGCGTCCCGCGCGCAACTTCCGCTTCACCTTGGAAGGCACGCGTCAAAGCGATCGCACGTATCAGCTCGGCGCAGGGCTGCTCTTTGCGTACTAAAGTTGCGCTTGCAGCGCTCGCTCCGGCTTTGGCCGTATCCGAGTGCGGAGTTGGAACCGTTGAGTGCATTTCGCGGTTCAGACCGTCAACGGCAAAGCGGTCTCTCACCAATGGAACGATATGGTCGTCATTGCGCCCCGCACGCCGGGCGAGCACAACACCTTCGTTGCCGGGTCCGTAACGGCGCTAGTGGACTTCCGCGACCCGGTGATCCGGGAACGTTCACGTTCCACTGTCATATTCTACGACCACGAGGATGGCGGCATGATGGCTAAAATTCAAACCATCTAGATGCGGTATGTAGCAACGAACGACTTCATGCACCGGCTCTTTGCCGGCGACATTTCGCGAAACACGATCCTCACTGGGCTTCTGGCCGACTCCGATGTCTCGGCCATTGCCAGCGAGCACGGCGTGGACCTCGCGAAGCTCCAAACGGCGCTCGATGGTGACGAATCCAGCGATGCCGGCGCGCGGCTTCGCGAGGCGGTCGCTCGCATGCGTTCGGCAGCAGCCGGGATTCCGGCCGGGAACGCGTTTCCGCCGTCGCTGGAGCGCTCGACCGATGGGGGACTCGAGCTTGTGGGACTGTTCGCAAATCCGCTGATGACGACCGCGATGATTTTGCATCGAGCACCGCCGCCGATCGACGAGGTTGCGCGCGCGATCGACCCGACGCTTTCGCTTGCAGGGTACGCGTCGCGCGTGTTTCGCGTCCTAGCCGTTCAGCTTCCGTCGCTGGCGACGCCGCTTTCTAATGCGGCGCAAGCGCTCGAGCGCGCTTGAGACTACGCGAGAGCGCCGACGTGCGCGAAGGAACCACCTAAGATCTTCTGAGACGGGCGGCCGAGCCAGCGTTCCAAAACCGTTGCATAGACGCTTCGGAAATCGGTGGAGTAACGCAGGTTGCCCATGTTGTTCTGCGCGAGATCCGGTAGCGAGCCGTAAAGGCCGCCTTTCACGGCGCCGCCGATGAGGAACAGCGGCGAGGCCTCGCCATGATCGGTACCGCGGCTCGCATTCTCGGCGATGCGCCGTCCGAATTCGCTGAACGTCATCGTCAGCACGCGCTTATCGTTTCCGTGCGCCGCGAGATCGCCGTAAAAAGCGGACAGTGCATCGGAGAGTTCGCCCAGCAACCGCTCTTGGGTCGCCTTTTGATTCACGTGCGTGTCGAACGATCCGTGCTGCACGTAAAGCACTTTTGTGCCCACTTTGCTGCCGACGATTTGCGCGGCCAAAGCAAGACTGCGGCCGAGCGGCGTCGCGGGATAGGACGCATCGGTCTTATAGCCGGCCACGAGCTTAGGAAGTTCTTCGGAGCCGCGTTGCGCGTGATCTTCGATTTCCGCTACATGAGATAAGTACGGCGATCCAAACGGGAATTGTTTGTCGCGGACGAGCTCCGAATATGTCTTCTTTGCCGTGCTACTGCGATCGCTCACGAGCCCGTAACCGTTCAATTGCGCGATCGCCGGCACGTCGACCGTATTCGCAAGCAATACTTCGGGCAGGACCTGCGCCAACGCGACGCCATTAAACAGATTTTCCTTTGGAAGCTGCGCGTCGTCTAAGTATCGCCCGAGCCATCCGGTGTGCTCGTAACGGTCGGGAACGGCTGTTTGCCAAATTTCAGTCGAGCGAAAATGCGAGTGATCGGGATCCGGATAGCCGACTCCTTGGACCACTGCAATCATCCCGCGATCGTACATCGCCTTCATAGATCGCATCGACGGGTTGAACCCGACGTTCGCATCGAGTGCAAGGACATCGGATGAGGCAACGCCGATGGTCGGGCGCTGGCGGTAGTATTCCGCATTCCCGTGCGGGACGACGCAATTCAAGCCGTCGTTACCGCCTTGCAAATTTATAAGGACGAGGATACGATCTTGCGCGCCGGGGAGGCCGGGCAGCGGTGAATCGGCGAGCGCCCGCGCGAAAACGTGTTCGCTATTCGCGACGATCGTTATGCCGGAGAGGGCTCCGATAAGAAATTGGCCGCGTTTTATCATTGTCTTAGTTCCACATCCTAATTCAACTGATACGCCGGCATTGCCGTCGTGAGATAAGCTGCTCCACGCACCCGCTCTTGGTAGTTTTCAGCAGAGAAATTCCTCAGCGCCGACGTCCCGTCGCCATCGAGGTAGCCGGAGAGCTGCGCGTACGCCTGTTGAGGCGCGTCGTTCTGGAGAAGCCCGGCAATCAGAGCCTTGGAAGCCGACGAGGCGTCGGCTGGAGCGCGATCGATCCACGAGGCGCTCATTAGCGGCGAATTCATTAGAGCAGCAACGAAATTCTCGCGCGCAATTAACGTCTGCGACGTAATCCAATTCGTTCCCCCCGGCCAACCGGCGACGTTTGGCGGATAGAACAGAATTTGCCCCATCTGAGCAAGCGCGCGTAAAGCTGGAGCTTCGATCCTCTCGAGCCCAAATGCGTGATGTGTTCCCACGACGAATTCAACGGGCGCTTTCACCAGTGCGCGGTATGCTCGCGGCGAATAGAACAGGTTGCTTTGAAAGAGCGTGGAGAGCACCGGCCGCAGTTCAAAATCATTGCTTTGGATCACCTTTGCCAACGCATTTACTACCGGCGGCTCGGGATCGTTATACACGAAGAAGTTGAGTAATTTCTGGGCCCAAAACGTTGGGCACGCCGGTTGTTCGTAGATGATGTCAACGATATCGTTTCCGTCGAAGTTCCCGGAGCGACCGAGGAATGTCTTGGTTCCGTCGTCGTGAATGCGTTCGTTGAATGCAAACTGACCGGCGCGACGGTTGATTGTCCAACCGGTAAAGGCGCGCGCCGATTGGCGGATATCTTCCTCGCTATAGTTTCCGTGACCGAGCGTGAAAAGCTCCATCAGTTCACGCGCGTAGTTCTCATTCGGGTGCGCCTTGTTGCTCGAGGCGTTGTCGAGATACAGCAACATCGCCGGATCCTGGCTCACCGCAACCGTCAGCTTCCGTAAATTTCCAAGCGCCGAGCTGCGATAGAGCTGATTCTGTTGCCAGACGTAGGGCGGCCACACACCCTTTTGAATTGCGGCGGTCGTGAAGTGACCGTGCAGAAACAGCGTCATCTTTTCTTGTAGAGGGCCGGAGGTGCTTAACATCTGGTTAAGCCACCACAACTGCAACTCGAGGATCGACGCGCGCATCTCCTTGCGCAACGCTTTGAGCGCTTCACGACGTTGCGTTGAATCGCTCCCGCGTAGCTCGGCGATCCGTTCGCGTGGATCGAACGGCGCCGCGGGTTGCGGAATCGCCAAGGGATCGGGAACGACAAGAAGACTCGCCACGGCGTCGCGTGGGTTCATCGAAGCGAATTTTTGAACGGTTTGCGGCGAGCCGCCGAAACCCGCGCGCCGCAGAAGGTGCGCCGCCAGTCGCTCGTCCCAAGGCCCCCGATAAGGCTCAAGGATGCGGGCCGCATCCATGGCGGCGCCCGCCGGTCGATTCAATCCGGATCCCATACATATACTCTAACGACAATTCTCGGAGATCCGTTTTAAAGCCCCATTAACCAACGCGGGGAAGCGGATTAAATTATGCCGAACAGCGATGGCCGTGAGTTTGTTGGAAACGCGCCTAGAGCGGCGTAGCGATGCGTTCGCGAAAAACGCGGACCGCATGGAGTCTTTAGTCGCAGATTATCGCAAGCGGCTGATGGCCGTACGCGCCGGCGGCGGCCCGGAGGCCGTTGCCAAGCACCGCAAGCGCGGCAAGCTTACCGCGCGCGAGCGGATCGACACCCTCGTCGACAACGGCTCGGACTTCCTCGAGTTTTCCGCCCTCGCCGCGAACGGCATGTACGAAGACGGCTCGCCGTCGGCCGGAATCATCACCGGCATCGGCATCGTCGAAGGCCAGCAGTGCGTCATCGTCGCGAACGATGCCACCGTCAAAGGCGGTACGTACTACCCCATGACGGTGAAGAAACATCTCCGCGCTCAGGAGATCGCCGAGCAGAACCACCTGCCGTGCATTTATCTCGTCGATTCCGGCGGAGCCTTTCTGCCGCTCCAGGCCGACGTCTTTCCCGATCGCGATCACTTCGGCCGCATTTTTTACAATCAAGCGCGCATGTCGGGAAAACGCATCCCTCAGATTGCATCGGTGATGGGATCGTGCACCGCGGGCGGGGCGTACGTCCCGGCCATGAGCGACGAGACCGTTATCGTCAAGGGCAACGGCACGATTTTTCTCGGTGGACCGCCGCTTGTTAAAGCTGCAACCGGCGAAGAAGTTACCGCGGAAGAATTGGGCGGCGCCGACGTTCATACGCGCATCTCGGGAGTTGCCGATCATTTCGCCAACGATGACGACCACGCACTGGGCATCGTGCGTGAGGTCGTGCGGAACTTGCATCGCGAGCTGCCGCAGCAGTGGGATCGCACCGAACCGCGCGAGCCGAAATACGATCCGCGCGAAATTTACGGCATCATCCCGGCAGATAGCCGCATCGGCTACGACGTGCGCGAAATCATCGCGCGCCTCGTTGACGGTTCGGAGTTGCACGAGTTCAAAGCACGGTACGGCACAACGCTCGTATGCGGCTTTGCCCGCATCGAAGGCCACCCGGTCGGCATTCTTGCGAACAACGGCATCCTCTTCAGCGAAAGCGCGCTCAAAGGCGCCCACTTCATCGAACTGTGCGTCCAACGTGGAACGCCGTTACTGTTCTTGCAAAACATCACCGGCTTCATGGTTGGCAAGGAATACGAAAACGGCGGCATTGCCAAAGACGGCGCGAAGCTCGTAACCGCCGTTGCGTGTGCCGAAGTTCCGAAATTTACCGTCGTGATCGGGGGCAGCTTCGGCGCCGGCAATTACGGCATGTGCGGCCGCGCCTATTCGCCGCGCCAGCTCTGGATGTGGCCGAATGCGCGCATCAGCGTCATGGGCGGTCCGCAAGCCGCGAGCGTGCTTTCGACCGTCAAAGGCAACATGACGGAAAAGGAAAAGGCCGCGTTCGAAGCACCGATTCTTGAAAAGTACGAACGCGAAGGCAGTCCGTACTACTCGACGGCCCGCTTATGGGATGACGGCATCATCGACCCGCTGGATACGCGCCGCGTAATTGCCATTGGGCTCGACGCGGCCGCGAATGCACCGCTGCCGCAGACGAACTTCGGCATCTTCCGAATGTAACGCATGCTTTCCAACGAGCGCGCCGGCGTCGCCGGCGCCTATGCGGCAATGTGTTCGATCTGGGGCACGACGTGGCTCGTCATCAAAGTGGCGCTGCACTACGCTCCGCCGATGACCGGCGTGGGCCTGCGTTTCGTCATCGCGGGCCTGGCGTTGGGCGTGGTCGCCCTATTCCAGCGCGGTACGCGTGGACCGGTTCCGTGGAAACTCGTGGGCGTTCTCGCTGTGTTTCTTTTCGGCCTGAACTACATCTTTACGTATACCGCCGAGACGCGGTTGGACTCCGGCCTCGTAGCGGTGCTGTTCGGGATTCTGCCGTTCTTCATGTTCGGGCTCGGACATTATCTAGCGCACGAGCGCACGACGCCGCGCATTTGGGTAGGTGCATTCGTTGCCTTCATCGGCGTTGCGATCATCTCGCTCGGCTCGCAGGTGCAGGGCTCGCCGCTCTTTGCGCTTTGTGCGCGATCGCCGCGGCCGCGTCGTCGGCATTCGCCAACGTCTATGCGAAACGACACGCGCATCACGCGCCTCTGGTGACGCTGCCGCCGGCGATGATTCTCGCGGGAATTGCGGTCGGCACTTTTGGAGTTGTAAGCGAGCATCCCGATTGGGCAAAAGTCTTCAGCGTTCCGTCGCTCGGCGCCATCGCCTATCTGTCGCTTATCGGCAGCGGCGTGGCGTTCTTCTTCAACCTTTGGCTGCTGCAGCGCATCCCCGCGTGGATCGTGGGACTTTCTTCACTTATTATCCCGGTACTCGCGGTGATCGTGGGCGTCATCTTTGGCGGCGAACACTTCGGCATCCGTGAAATTGCCGGCTCGCTTGCGGTCGTCGCCGGCATGGCGATCGCCCTAACAAAACAGACCGCCGCCGAAGTCATCCCCGGCGAGGCCGTTTAGCGCCTGTCCTTCGAAAAGCTCGGAATGACGCCTTAGGCGGGTTTCGGTCCCGGCGCGATTGCGGTAGACATCTCGTCTACATTCGTGGAAAAGCGTTGGGATAAAGGGCGAAGTATTGCGGGGTTTCGATCCAGCGAGAATTGCGATACACGAGCGTTGCCGTGGCTTTTGGTTTGGTCGGGCAGCACATCGCGGCGTTCTTCGCGTAATATGGACCGGTTAGCACGACGTTTGAGCCGCTGATCTTGGCGGTGAGTTCGCACCCGTTTTGCACCGTGGCGGCCGGAACGACTTTGCGCGAGGCATTGTCGTAGCGAAAAATCGTTACCGTTGCGCTGCCGCAATCAGCGCCCGTCTCGTGTGAGTCGACGACAAGCTGTTGCGCACTCGAGCCCATCAACGCAGCCGCGCCCACGATCTGCGCGGATTGCGAAGGGAACCACATCTCTGCGCCGTGTGCCTTCGAGACCTTCGTGAGAGGGCCGCCGTCGCGCGGCGATTCGTACGCCACGCTTCCGTTATGCTTGATCGCGATGTACCACTGGGCGTACGTCATGCCGTTCGCGTGCCCGACCGTTCTTTTGCTGATTCCGGCGGCCCACTGCGAGCCATCCCCGGAGAGGTCGAACGTCATAGCCGGCGTTGCAGCGAGCAATGCAAAGGCCAGAAGCGCGCTTAAATCCCCGCGTACCATTCGTATCCCTGATCCTCCCAATAGCCGCCGTTACCGGAGTAAAGATTCGCGAAACTGCCGACGACTTCGATACGGCCGATCCACTTGGCGCTCTTATACCCGAGTTGCGTCGGAACGCGTAAACGAACCGGCGCGCCGTGGTCGGGATCGAGGGCAGCATCGTTGAGGCGAAGGGCCAGCAACGTTTGCGGATGCCGCGCCTGATGCATATCGAGGCTTTCGTAATACGGGGTGCCTTGATCGTCTTTGTCCATGCAATGGAAGACGACGTAGCGCGCATCGGAACGCGGCGACACGGCCCCGAGCAGATCGCTCAAACGCACCCCGCTCCATTTGCCGATGGCGCTCCAACCCTCGACGCAGTCGTGACGAGTAATCTGCGTCATTTGGGGCAGGCTTTGCAACTGATCGAGCGTGAAGGCGCCTCGCGCGTTCGACGGCTCCGTCGACGACGAGGCGGTACGGTCCAAAATGGCGCTGCACCAAGTCGGAATACTGAGCGTCGCTCGGCGTTGCAAGGCCGTTCACGCGAAACTGCCGGTCGACGTCGCTTTCGCGGTATTCACGAGCCAGGCCCGACGTGCCGATCAGCGCATGCGAGACTTTCTCCCCGTTTCCAAGGAAGGCGTGAAAACGCTCGTTCTGATTTAACGCGGTGCCGATCGGCGAGCACGCTGCGAGTGCTGAGGAGATCGTGCTTGCGATAAAAAGCTTCCGTTTCACGGTCCTACTCCGTCACGCTCGCCGGCGCGATACCAGCCGGTTATCATCGAACGCATTTGATTGAAGACGCCTTGCGTCGCAACTTGGAACGTGTGAATCACGAAAAAGGCAATCAGAAGCAGCATTCCCGCGAAATGCCAAAGCCTTGCGAACTGCCGTCCGCCGAAGACCGCCGTTAGCGGCTGCGCGACGGCATCGATTCCAGGGGAAAGCGCGAGCCCGGTAAGCACGACTAGCGGCGCGATGACGAACATGATTGCGGTATAAGACGCTTTCTGCAGCGGGTTGTACGTCCCGTGCGGCGGCGGCTCTTTGCGCAAGCGCAGGTAATAGGCTTGCATCGGCCAGAGCTTCGGCAGGTCCGAAGGCCGGAGCACGAGGTCGCGGAGATTCCCTTTGATCGCGCTCGAGACGAGCCACGCGAGCCAACATAAGAGCGCAAACCAGGCGAAGAACAGATGCCAGCGCCGGCCGTCGGCTAGATCTTGGAACGATGGGATCGTGATCCAGCTCGGGAACCGCGCGCGCCCCTTTGCCGCCCATCCCGTCGTCCGTCCAGCCAAGCCATCCGGTCGTGGTAACGGTTCGCCCGAAGAGCGTCGTGGTCCCGACGCCGTCCGCCGGCGACTGGATCGAAAGAACGCGCCGCGCCGGATTGGACTTATCCGAGGCGTCCAAATACGGGCGCCGCGTTGAAGATCTGCAGTCCACTGGAAACGAGCACCGCGAAGGCGATGACCCAGAGCCAGTGGCTCAGGCGCGTGGTTACCGCATAACGATAGATTTCTTCCGCATTCTAATACTAGTATAACGCCCCCAAGGCGGGCTTCGGATGAAAGGACGAACTGAACGGTCCGCCATGGCTACGATCTACCGTTTCAACGACCGGCGCGGTCGCGCGCGTGACGCTTGCGCGCCCCGACGTCCGCAATGCCTTCAACGCCGACGTCATCCGCGAACTCCGCGAAACTTTCACTCAACTGAGCGGCCGATGACACGGTTCGCGCCGTGGTGCTTGCCGGCGAGGGCAAGTCGTTCTGCGGCGGCGCGGACATCAATTGGATGCGCGGCGCGCTGGAATTGAGCTACGACGCGAACGTCGGGGACGCGCGAAGCGCATGAGCGATATGTTCCGGGCGATCGACCGCTGCGCGAAGCCGGTGGTCGGCCGCATCCACGGCGCGGCGCTTGGGCGGCGGCGCCGGATTAGCGGCCGTCTGCGACATCGTGATTGCCAGCGACGAAACGGTTTTCGGGTTCACGGAAGTCAAACTCGGCATCATTCCCGCGGTAATCTCGCCGTTCGTACTGCCCAAGATCGGCATGTCTAACGCGCGTGCGCTGTTCTTGACGGGCGAACGCTTCGATGCGCAGCGCGCGATGCAAATTGGCCTGGTCCACGAAATCGTCACCACGCTGGACACGCTCGACGTGCGCGTCGAACGCGTCCTCGGCGAGTTGCGTACCGCCGGGCCCCACGGCGACGGCCGCAGCAAACAACTCATTCGTCGACGTTGCGTCGAGTGACTACGACTGCGTCGCGCGACATTACCGCAGCACGCCATTGCAAAACGTCGTGTAAGCGAAGAAGGCCAAGAAGGCTTGCGCGCGTTTCTCGAGCGTCGCCCCGCGGAGTTTGCACAATGATTTGGCGGCTTGCTCATTGCCAATCGCGGCGAAATCGCCGTTCGCGTCGCGCGCGGCGCGCGGGAAATGGGCATCGCGCCGCTCGGCATTTACTCCGAAGCGGATGCGAATGCATATCACTTGGAGTTCATGGATGACGCACGCTGCGTCGGACCGGCGCCCGCACCGGAATCGTATCTGAATATCGACGCGGTCATTGCCGCCGCGATCGCATATGAAGGCCGACGCCGTGCATCCGGGGTACGGTTTTCTTTCGGAACGAGCGGCGTTTGCCAGGCCGTCGACCGATGCGGGACTGATCTTCGTCGGCCCGTCGCCGGACGCAATGGCCGCCATGGGCAGCAAGATCGCGGCGAAGCAACGCGTGCGCGAATTCGACGTTCCGACGGTACCGGGATACGACGGCGACGATCAGTCCGGCGAACGTCTTCGCAACGAAGCCCGAGCGTCGGTTTTCCGCTCTTGATCAAAGCGAGCGCAGGCGGCGGCGGTCGCGGCATGCGGGTCGTGGAATCACTCGAGGCGGTTCGACGAAGCGCTTGCAGCGGCAAAGCGCGAAGCGCTGGCAGCTTTCGGCGACGACGCCGTCCTGCTGGAGCGCTATCTGCGCGATCCACGGCACATCGAGTTTCAGATCTTGGCGGACTCGCACGGCACCATCATTCACTTAGGCGAGCGAGAATGCTCGATCCAGCGGCGTCACCAAAAAATCGTCGAGGAAGCGCCGTCGGTAGCGCTGTCGCCGGAACTTCGCGCCGAGATGGGCGGCGCTGCGGTCGCGCGCCGCGCAATCGGTAAACTACGTAAACGCCGGCACGTGCGAATTCATGCTGGACAAAGACGGGCGCTACTACTTCCTCGAAATGAACACGCGCCTGCAAGTGGAGCATCCCGTCACCGAACTCGTATACGGTGTCGATCTGGTGCAATGGCAGTTGCGAATCGCGAACGGCGAACGTCTTACAATTTCGCAGAGCGACGTGCGCCCGCGAGGGTGGTCGATCGAGTCGCGCATTTACGCGGAAGACCCGGCGAATCACATGCTGCCCTCAACCGGGACGATCGCATGTTGGCAACCGCCGGAAGGACCGGGCGTTCGCGTCGACGCCGGCGTTACGACGGGAAGTGAAGTCAGCGTCTACTACGATCCGATGCTCGCGAAGCTGATTGTTTCGGAAGCGATCGCGCGAACACGCGGTCGCGCGGATGGATGCCGCGCTTAGCGATTTCGTGATCGAGGGCGTTCGTGCAAACGTTCCGCTGCTTGCAGTGGATCGTTCGCGACGAATGGTATCGCGAAGGAAAGACGACCACGAGTTTTCTTGCCGCAGCGGCTCGACGAATCGATCTTTCGTGCGAAGCCGCACCCCAAGGAAGCAGCGTTGCTTGCGCCGCGGCATTGCTTGCTCGACGGCGATGCGCCTGGCGCCTGGCGGGCGTCGGCATGCCGGTTCGCTTGCAAAGCGACGGCGCGCGCTTCACGATCGACGCGACGCAACCGGCGACCGGACTCGCTGGCAGCTGGAAGGCGACGTCGACGGAGAGCTGCGCGCTCGGGTGCACGGCCGATCATCTGAAGCGTTTCGGCGGCGACGCTGACGGTCGAACGGCCGGTCGTTCGACGACGGTACGCGGCGCGCTTCTCGCCGGCCCGACGTACAGCGCTTCACTTTGCGCGCTGCCGCCCACCGCCGAGCGGCGGCAGCGCGCGCCGGCGGCGGCGACGGCCGCATCGCTCGCCCATGCCGGGTAAGATCGTCAAGATCGCCGTGCGCGAGGGCGACGAAGTCGAGGAACGCGCGGCTCCTGGTCGTGCTCGAAGCCATGAAGATGGAGCATCGCATCGAGGCGACGCGGCGCAGCGAAGGTCACAGCGGTGCTCGTTAAGGAAGGCGACATCGTCAGCGGCGGTGCGCCGCTGGATCGACGATTGGAAGAAGTATGAGCCTTCCAAAATCCGTCACGCTGTGCGAGATGGGCGCTGCGCGACGGCTTGCAGAACGAACACGAGGTGCATCTCGACGGACGACAAGATTCGCTACATCGACCTGCTCTCCGAGACCGGGCTGCAGCTGGATCGAAGCGACGTCGTTCGTCAGCCCAAAAGCGATTCCGCAACTGGGCGATGCCGCCGACGTTTTCACGCGAATCGAAGAAGGCGCCGGGCGTGCGCTATCCCGTGCTCGTCGCCGAATATGAAAGGCTACGAACGCGCTAAAGCGGCCGGCGCAGACGCCATCGCCGTGTTCACGCGCAGCTCGGAAACGTTCACGCGCCGCAACATCAACATGACGATCGACGAGTCGATCTCGATCTTCGACGACGTCGTGTCTACCGCGAAAGAAAGACGGCATGTGGGTGCGCGGCTACGTGTCGACCGCGTTCGGTTCACCGTTCGGCGACACGATCGACGCCAAAACGGTCGTCGACGTCGCGTCGAAACTGATCGATATGGGCTGCGACGAACTTTCCGTCGGCGATACGATCGGCGTCGGCGTCCCGAGCCAAGTCGACGAGCTCGTTCCGGCTCTGCTACAAGCACATTCCGCTCGACAATCTCGCGTTTCACTTTCACGATACGCGCGGCACCGCGCTGCCAATATCTATGCGGCGCTGCTAGCACGGCGTGCACGATCTTCGATTCAGTTCTGCCGGCGGCCTGGGCGGATGTCCCTATGCCCCGGGCGCAACAGGGAACGTCGGTACGGAAGACGTGCTGTATCTGCTGCATTCGATGGGCATCGAAACCGGCGTCGATCTCGCCAAAGTGCGCGCCGCGTCACGCTTCATCGGCAGCGTGTCTGCGGCCACACGCTCACCAGCAAAACGTTCCAGGCATTGGAAGCTTCCGACGCTCGCGCTGCCGCGCGGCCGCTCCATGATCGTTCGCGCCGGAAAGCTCTACGACGGCACGCTCGCAGCGCCGCAGACGAACGTCGACATCGTTATCGACGGCGCCGCAATCGTTGCGACATTCGCGCCGCAGGTGACGGTACGAGCTACGATCGCATAGCCGCGTGCGTTACGCCGGGGCTTGTAAACGCGCACGTTCATCTCGAGATGAGCGGCGAGCCCGAACTCTATGGGCGCGGTTGCGTCGATGACGCCGAACCAACGCCTGCTGCGCGCCGTCGAGAACGCGCGCAAAACGCTGGCGTCCGGCGTCACGACGATTCGTGACCTCGGCATGTTCCAACGCCATTGTCGCGGACGTTGCGCGACGCCATAACGCGGGGCCGATCCCCGGCCCGCGCATCCGCACGGCCGGATCGGTGCTGTGCATGACGGGCGGCCACGGCTGGTTTCTCGGGCGCACGATCGACAGTCCGTGGGAAGCCCGCAAAGCCGTGCGCGAGCAACTTTGGGCCGGCGCCGATTGCATCAAAGTCATCGCAACCGGCGGCGTTCTGACGAAAGGCGCCGTTCCCGGCAACGCGCAGCTGCTTCCCGAAGAGCTCGAAGCTGCAATTCATGAAGCACACCGTCACGGTTTGCGCGTTGCTGCACATGCAATCGGCACGGAAGGGATCAAGAACGCTCTTGCGCGCGGGCATCGATTCCGATCGAGCATGGCCATATGCTCGACGACGAAGCGATCGAGCTTGTTCAAATCTCACGATGTCTATCTCGTGCCCACGCTGACCGCGCCGACGTGCATCTTAGAAAATGTCGGGAACGGCGCTCAGCCCGATTGGGTCGTCGCAAAGGCGGAGTTGGTGAACGAAGCGATGCAGCGCAACATCCGGCGTGCTTTCGAAGGCGGCGTGAAGATCGCGGGCGGCTCCGACGCCGGTACGCCGTATCAATTTTCACGATAACTACGCTTACGAAGTGGAATTGATGCACACGCTGCTCGGCATGACGCCGCAGCAGGCGCTGCACGCAGCAACCGCCGTCGCGGCTGAACTGCTCGGGATTGCACCGCGGCGTCCTCGCCGCAGGCGAACCGGCCGACCTGCTGCTGCTCGACGGCGACGCCGGCGAAGATGTTCGCGCGCTGCGTTCTCCGCAAGCCGTAATCAAAGCCGGCGAAATCGCCGTTAATTTGGGTAACGAAGCCGGTGATGAACTTCGCCGGACTTCGTCTTGCCGTGCTCGCGCCGATCGCATGGCCGACACCGCCGACCGGGTATGGTCCGTGGGAACAGATCGCGTTCAACATTGCCGACGGCATGCGGCGGCGCGGACTCGACGTCACGCTTTTCGCGACCGGGAACTCGAAATTCGAGGGCCGGCTCGAGATCGTCATTCCAGTCGGGCTAAACGAAGATCCCGGCGCTAAACGGCGACGTGTTCTCCGCCTTGCACATCGGCGAGTTGTTTCGCCGCGCCGGCGAATTCGATCTGATTCACAACAACTTCGATTGGAAGCCGATGACGTACGCGCTTGGATCGACGGCCCCGCCGCTGCTGACGACGATCCACGGCTTTTCGTCACCGCAAATCCTCGCAGCGTACTATGCGTGTGCGTGGCGCAGCTTCTACTGCTCGATCAGCAATGCCGACCGCGATCCAGGCCTTTCCTATTTAGGAACGACGTACAACGGGATCGATCCGAAAGAGTTTACGTTCACGTCGCGTCCCGGCGACTATCTCGTGTTTCTGGGGCGTTTCCATCCGGAGAAGGGCACGCATCTCGCGATCGAGATCGCCAAAGAAGCCGGCGTGCGCCTGAAGATCGCGGCGATTCCGCAAGATGAAGAGTATTTTCAAAAGGAAGTGCAGCCGCACATCGACGGCGACCAGATTCAGTTTCTCGGCGCGGTCGAGCGTGAAGCGCGAAACGAACTGCTCAGCAATGCACTCGCCCTCGTGCACATGACGACGCGCCCGGAACGCTTCGGCTTGACGATGATCGAAGCGATGGCGTGCGGAACGCCGGTACTTGGCGCCAATATGGGGTCAGTGCCCGAGGTCGTTGCCGATAATGTGACCGGCTACGTTTGCAACACCGTCGAAGAGGCCACCACGCGCGTTGGCGACCTGCATTCGCTCAATCGTGCTTCCTGTCGCGCCCGCGTCGACAAGCACTTTACGACCGAAGCGATGATCGACCGGTATCTTGCGGCGTACGAAAAAGCGCTGGAGCTAAAAACTCCGCCGAAGCCGACGCAAGAGCAGCTCGAATGGCGCAAACACGATTGGTGGGACCGGCCGATGGGCTATACCGACATTCCGGAAAAACCGAAGTCGCTCGGCTTCTAAAAAAACAAATTTACGGCGATAATGACGCCGATGATTCCAACGATTGCCGCGCCCGTATAGGCGACCGACGGCGAAAGCGTGAGGTTCTTTCCCTCGCGCAAGGCGCGATCCATAACCGCATAGCGCCACGAGCCGTAAAGGCCATACGCAATACCGGCTGCGACCATGGCGATTCCAAGCACGCGCGAAATGCCCGTGGCCGGAACACGAACTTGCGCGGCAATCACCGAGATTTCTCGCGAGAACAATGCGAAGCGCGCTACGACGAATCCGAAGGCCACGAATGCCAGAGCCGTACGAATGTAGGCTAGATACGTTCGCTCGTTTGCAAGCGTGTCGGTAGCGCGTACGTCGCCGTTAGGCACGCTTAGCTCCAGCGCAAGCGCTCGTGGCGCTGTTCGGCGCGAAGAATTGCCGCTTCGCCTACTTCGCCGGCAACGAGCATCGTGAAATGTCCCATCTTGCGGCGATCTACCGCGTGGCGTTTGCCGTACATGTGCAGCACGATATCCGGGTCGGAGAGCAGCTCGTAGACGCCCTGAAGGTGGTCGCCGTCGCCTGTCCCGAGGATATTCATCATCACGGCGCTGCGCAGCAGCTCCGGCGGCGAGAGCGGAAGATCGCAGATCGCGCGTACGTGCTGCTCGTATTGCGAGCATTGCGTTACGTCGATCGTGTAATGGCCGCTATTGTGAGGGCGCGGCGCGATCTCGTTCACCATTAGAAGATCGCCTTCGCCTAAGAAGAATTCGACGCAATACGTGCCGCCGATTTTCAACCGGCGGCCGATGGTCGTAGCCATGGCGCGCGCGACGCCCGCGAGTTCTTCGCTGATGCGCGCCGGCGCGACCGTCATGGCGAGGATGCCGCTATCGTGTGTGTTCTCCGCCACCGGGTAAGTGACGACGGTATCGTCGGAGCCGCGCGTGGCAATGACGCTCAGCTCGCATGCGAAGGGAATCATACGCTCCCAAATGAGCTGCGCGCCCTTGGCCGCATTCAGCGCGTCTTTAGCTTCGTGCAGTGAATGCACGCGCCATTGGCCTTTGCCGTCGTAGCCGCCGCGGACCGTTTTTAAGATCGCCGGATAGCCGACCGTTTCCGCTGCGCGCATGAGATCGTTTTCGTCGTTGACTTCTTCGAAGTCCGCGGTCGGAATGCCGCACTCGCGCACGAAGCGCTTTTCGAAAAGCCGGTTCTGCGTGATTCGCAGCACGTCGCTCGAGGGCGTAACGACGTAGCCGTTGCGCTCGAGATGTTCGACCGATTCGATAGCGATGTTTTCGAACTCGTACGTGACGACGTCGGTTCGCTTTCCTAAGTCTTCGATGGCCTGCAGATCGTCGTACCGCGCGACGATCTGTTCGTCGGAGACTTGACCGCACGGCGAATTCGGCTGCGGATCGAGCGCAATTACGGAATAGCCCATGCGCTTTGCGTCGATTGCGAACATGCGGCCAAGCTGGCCGCCCCCGATGACGCCGATCGTCTGAATCACGGGGTACTCGATGCCGCCGCGTCGTGCATCTTCTGCGTGTACGCGGCTATGCGAAGCGCAACTTTAGCGTCGCTTAGGGCGATGATTCGAGCGGCAAAGAGCGCGGCGTTGACAGCACCGCCAATCGCCATCGTAGCAACCGGAACGCCCGGCGGCATCTGCACGATCGAGAGCAGGGAGTCCATGCCGCTCAGCGCTTTAGATTGCACCGGCACGCCGATCACGGGCACGAGCGTCTTCGCAGCCGTCATACCGGGTAAGTGCGCGGCTCCGCCGGCGCCGGCGATAATGGCGTGCAGACCGCGTTCTCGCGCGCTTTGCGCGTACTCAAACATCTCGTCGGGCATGCGGTGCGCGGAGACGACGCGCACTTCGCAGGGAATCTCCAATTCTTCGAGCGTATCGCGCGCGCCGATCATGGTTTCCCAGTCCGAACGGCTGCCCATGATAATTCCAACCAGTGGCTTTTTGTCTGCTTGCGCCATCGAGGCAGGCGGTTCGAGTTACGGCGAAGGACACCTACGCCATGCCGCCGTTTCTGATGGGCATCAATTACTGGCCGCGCCGGTCCGCTATGTACATGTGGCAGCGGTTCGATCTCGGTGAGATTCGCGAGGACATGGCGCGTATAAAAGCGCTCGGTATGGACGTCGTCCGCTTCTTCCTCATGTGGGAAGCGTTCCAGCCCGCGCCGGACGAGATGGCGCCCGACATGCTGGGGCGCTTCGATCGAATCATGCAAACGATCGGAGACGCCGGATTGCTGGCGATGCCCACGCTGTTTTGCGGGCACATGAGCGGCGTCAATTGGCTTCCCGCATGGTCGCTCGACCGCGACACGCCCCACGGCCGGTTTCGTACGATTTCGAATGGACACACGTCGCCGTACGGCGTGGGCGATTTCTATGCGGACCCCGGCCTTCTGCGCGCGCAGGTGCTTTTTGCAGAAAAAGTGGGCGAACGGGCGCGGGGACATCGTGCGCTCTACTGTTGGGATTTAGGAAACGAATTTTCGAATTTGCGGGAGCCCGTTCGCCCGGAAGATGCGGCCGATTGGAGTGTATGGTTAACCGACGCGCTGCATCGGAAATCCGGATCGAACGCGCGCGTGACCGGCGGAACGCACGGTGAAGACGTTGAGCGCGATCGCCACATTCGCCCATCATCGCTTGCGAAGCCGTGGGCGTTTGCAACGATGCACGGCTACTCCGTCTATTCAACGTTCGCACGCGGACGATTGGATTACGATGTGGTGCCGTTCTACCAGCAGCTCATGCAGTCGCTTTCGGGAAAACCGACATTCTTCACGGAGTTCGGCAACCCGACGTGTCCGCCCGGAACGATTTCCCCCTACGACCGGGTACCGCTGCCCGGCGAGCCGCCGATTGCGGCTTCTTCGCTGCCAAAAAATGCCGCGCCGTATGCATGTCTCACCGAAGACGAGATGGCGCGCTACGCGGAAGAAGTGATCGCGCGCTTGCACCGCCGGGGATCGCTCGGCGCATTGTGGTGGTGTTGGGCCGACTACGATGCGGCGCTTGGAGATTTGCCGCCGTTCGATCTCGCAACGCACGAATTGCATTTCGGCATCATTCGCAACGATGGAACGTATAAGCCGGTTGCACAAACGTTGGAACGCCTCGCAAAACAACATCTGCGAACGATGCCCGTGCCGCCGCCTATTGTTGAAGAAAAATTGTACTACTCGGACTTACCGGAAGGATTGCATGACCTCTACCGACGCTATTGCGCCGCTTATCCCTTCTGACGCTCGCGTTCTCATCGTAACCGGCGCCAGTTCCGGCATCGGTGCAGCGCTCGTGACGCTGGCGGTTTCGAAAGGCTGGCGCGTCGCGGCGGTAGCACGCCGTGCCGACCGGTTGAATGCGGTTGTAGAAACGCTTCCCGGTGCCCGCGGCAGCGCAATTGCGGTTGTCGCGGACGTTACGGCCAAAGACGCACCAGTGCGCATCGTGAAGGCGGCGGTGGAGGCGTTCGGACGCATCGACGTCCTCGTAAATAATGCGGGATATGCGACGCCGGGTGCGCTGCTCGAACAAAGCGATGCCGACATCGAAGCGCAGTGGCAATTGCATGTCGCCGGACCGCTGCGTTTGGCGCGCGCGGCACTGCCGCCGGTTCAGGCGACGCAAGGCGGGTTCGTGTTCCTCGGCTCCGGTTTGGCGCGCGTACCGGCGCCGCTCTACGGTGCGTATTGCGCTGCAAAAGCAGCGACACGCGCGAGCGCGATCCAACTCCGCCGCGAACTTCGTCCGCAGGGGCTCTTCGTCACGTACGTTGATCCAGGCGTCGTTGACACGGCGTTCTCCGTTGCATCCGGCATGGGGCCGAACGACGCTTGGTGGCATGGGAAAGCGGCCGGCGTTGCGGCGCGCATCCTGCGTGGCATAGAACGGCGTGCAGCGCGGGTGAATGCGGCGCCGTGGCAGACGATGGGAACGGTCCTCGGCGAGTGGTTCCCCGCGATCGCCGACGCCGCTATGCGGTCTTTGGTGAAACAGCCCAAACCCGTCCCGGCGCTTGCAGAGGGCGCGAGCACCACGCCGGCTGTGAATGCGATCGAAATGCCTAGCGAAGTGCCTAGCGAAGAACCGCAGCGCCACGCCGATTCTTTCGAAGCCGCGCTTGCGCCGGTTGCGCGACGGATGGAACGCGTCAAATTGAGTGAATCGTTTATTCGACGGTTACTCGAGCCGGGCACGACGGTCGAGCTGAACGACGCGGCGATGCGCTGGGCGGGAATGCCGAATAAAAACGAGCGGGCGGCGATGCACGAAGTGCTGGCCCTGCTTGCCGAAAATGGGTACCTGGAAGCGAAGGGAGAGGAAACATGGACGGTTTTGCGCGCACCGGATTGAGCCTTGTTGCTGCGCTCGCAATGAGCGCGCCGGTTACCGGCTCCTTCGCGCTTCTTGGCGGCACGCCGAAAGTCACGGCGCAAATGAGGGTTCGCCAGACCGGCGGGAAGACGTCCCTAGACGTCTATCAGTTGGAGGGCGATTCGAAGACGCCGGTCGTGAAGTACGACCTGGACATGACCAAGCTCATGCACATGATCGTTATCACGGACGATTTCTCGACGTTCATGCATGTGCACCCGGCATTCAATGCAAGAACCGGACACTTCACGATTGCCCTTCCGCTCAATCCCTCACGCGAATACATCGTGTATGCGGATACGGATCCGGCGGGCGACGGGCAGCAGGTTTTTCGCTTCCTCATTCCGGCGCAGCATACGACGGCGGTCACGGTGCCGGCGGGGCAGCCGACAAATGAACCCATCGCTGCTACCACCCCATCGCCTCAAACGTTGACCGCCGGGCCATACACCGTACAGATGCACACGGCATTTCCGGCTGCTTCCATGCAGATGCTTCCGCTGACAATTCAGCGCAACGGCAAACCGGCGACAGATTTGCATACGTACTTAGGTGCGGCCGCGCACGCGGTCTTTATCAACACGGCAGACTTGAGCTACGTGCACGTGCACCCGATGATAAACGGCAAAATGGGTACAGCGGGCCCGAAGATGACGATGCACGTTCCCCCGTTACCGGTTGGCACGTACCGCGTGTGGCTGCAGTTTGAAGGCGGTTCGAAGCTTTATACGGTGCCGTTTACGATCGCCGTGCGTTGAACGACCGCACCGATTTGAGCGCGATCGCGCCAAAGAACAGCACCGTCGCGAGCAACACGATCGTCGCACCGCTCGAGCTGCGCAAGTAGTACGAGAGATACAAGCCGCCGACGGTACTCACGACGCCGAGGACTGCCGACAAGCCCATCATCGAATTAAAGCGCGACGTCAACTGATAGGCAGCCGCCGCAGGCGTTACCAGCAGTGCCGCAACGAGGATAATTCCGACGGACTGCAACGCCACAATAATCGTTAGCGCAACGCATACAAGCAACGCATACTCCACACGTCCCGCACGCATGCCGCTCGCCTGCGCGACAATCGGATCGAACGACGTGTAAAGCAGCGAGCGAAAAAGAATGACGATCGTTGCCGCCACGACGACGCCAAGCGCAAGAATCAACCACAGATCTGCCGTGCCGACCGAAAGAATGTCGCCGAAGAGAAAACTCTGCAGGTCGACGGTGTAGTTCTTCTGCCGGCTCATCAAGAAGACGCCGAGCGCAAACGCGCCGGTGAACAGGACGCCGATAGTCGTGTCGAGCGAAATGCGCCCGCGCCGGTGCACGAAACCAATACCGAGCGCCGTGATCACCGCGACGACTGCAGCACCGATATTGTAGTCGATGCCGCGTAGATAAGCGATGACGATCCCGGCGAACGATGCATGCGCAATGCCGTCGCCGATAAACGACATCTTTCGCAAGACGACGTACGTGCCGATTGTGGAGCACAACAGCCCAACGGCAATTGCGGCGATAAACGCGCGCTGCATGAACTCATATTGGAACGGGGCGAGCAACGCGTCCATTTATCGAAACAGCTCCGGGTGCGCCGCATGTTCGTCGTGCGGCTCGTGATCGTGGCGAAGGTGGCCGTGCGTGTGGGTGTGTTCGCGAATCGCCGCGTATGCGCCGGCCTCAACGACTTCCTGTGGAGTCCCCAGCGCGAGGACCCGACGATCGAGCACAAGTAGCCGGTCGAACCACTCGTCGACGCGTTCGAGGTCGTGCGTCGTCATCAACACCGGCATACCGGATGCCACGAGCTTACGCACGACGGCGAGCAGCGCTTCTTCCGTTTCCGCATCGACCCCGGTCGTCGGTTCGTCGAGAAGCAACAACTCCGGTTCTTGCGCGATCGCACGAGCGACGAAGGCGCGCTGCTGTTGACCGCCCGAGAGTTGCGCGATGTGACGATCGGCAAGTTTGAGCATGTTGACCGTCGCGAGCGCATCGCGCACGACTTCACGATCGCGAGTTGAGAAGCTGTGCCAGAACCGCATGCGCGGAAAGCGCCCCATGGCGACAACGTCCCATACGGTTGCGGGGAACGTCCAATCGACCGCTTCGACTTGCGGCACATAAGCGATACTTCCAGGGGGAAGCGCGCGCGGATCGCCTCCGATGACGCACAGGCCGCCGGACGCCGGCCGCAACAGGCCGGCAATGGTTTTCAAAAGGGTCGATTTGCCCGATCCGTTCGGCCCGACGATACCGAGCGCTTCGCCGAAGGGCACGTCCAACGTTGCGCCGTCGAGCGCCGTGAAACCGTCGTACTTCACGACAAGCTCGGTTGCGCGAACGGCTTCGCCTTTGCACGGCTCCGTCATTTGAGCGCCTTCACAATGGCGTCGGTGTCGTAATTTAGCATGTCGATATAGTTTCCGACGCGCGGATCGCTGCCGATCGAGTCGTCGTAAAGGTTGTCGACAATCGCAATGTTCGCGTCCTTGGAGATTTGTTGCGCGAGCTTTGGACTATATTCCGGTTCGCTGAAGATCGCGTTGAGATGATACTGCTTCGCGAGATCGATCAACCGGCCGATTTGCTGAGGATTGGGATCTTGTCCCGGATTGCGCTCGATGAACCCAAGAGTCGTGATACCGAAGCGATCGTTGTAATACTCCCACGCGTTGTGGAAGACGATCATGTAGCGCCGTTCTTTCGGAATCGTATCAATGCGGCTTGCGATGCTCTTCGTCAGAGCGTCTAGCCCACGATTGTAGGCGGCAGCATTCTTGCGGTACTCGTTCGCGTGCTGGGGATCGAAATTGGTCAGTGCGTCGCGAATCGCGATTACATAGGCCTTCGCATTTTGGGGATCCATCCAAAGATGCGGATTGTCGTTTTTCACCACCAGCCCGTGCGAACACACGACGGTGCGCAGCGATTTCGAACCGGCATTCTTTACGGTTCGATCGAGCCACGACTCCAAGCCGACCCCGTTTTCAACCAGCAAATTCGCGCGCGCAAGCATCTCGACCGTTTGCGGCGTGGGTTGATACGTCTCGGGCGACGCACCGACAGGCACCAGGCTATGCACCTCAACGCGATCGGCCCCGACGGCTTGCACGAACGAATCGAACGTTGAGATCGACGTAACGACGGCAATTTTGCCCGAAGCGCCCGATCCGTTAGAACTACCGCTGCTACAGGCAGCGAGCGAGAAAATAGCGAGCAGCGCGCAAAGGCGCGCTAGCGGCAGTCGCGGCATCGTCCGTTGAACTCCATTTTATGGCCGTCGAGTTGGAAGCCGTGGATTTCGCGCAGTAGGTCGGCGAATTGCCCGAAAGCGGAACAGTCGACGTCTTCGACCCGCCCACATGCACTGCAGATGGCATGATGGTGGTGATGTGCGGGCTCGCAAAGCATGTACGTCGATTCACCGGCGTCGTCCACACGCGCCGTCGCGTCGCCCTTGGAAAGCAGATGCTCTAACGTTCGATAGACGGTTGAAAGCGAGACGCGCACGGCGCGCCGTTCGAGCGAATCATGGATTTCGGAAGCGGAGAGATAGCGGCGTTCGGCCCGCAAGACTGCAGCAATTTGCTCCCGCGGCCGCGTGGAATAGGAGGCCCGCATGGCCACGCTTATTTGCAAACGATTCGCAAAATCATCCCGGGCAGGAAGTTGCCGCCTGCTTTCCCGCGTCCTGAACCTGGTGGACCCAATATGACGACGCGTCGCTCAAGGCCGTGAGCGTGAGATTCGCGCGCGCTGCCCGGCTCTTCACTTCATCAGTCAGGCTGGTGGCGCTTGCCGGTGGCGAACCATTCTCCGGGGTCGCTCGCTGAAGTTCAAACCACGCGGAGGCCACGAATCCGGCGGAAACGCCTTGCGCTCCGTGCGGACATTTGGCGAATTTGCGCATCGCAAGGTCGGACTCCAAAAGGTAGGCAAGCGCAATCGAGCTTCGGATGTCGCCGCGGAGGTCGTTCAAATTGCGCGTCGCGCAGGTGGCCTCGAGCACTCCGTCTTCTTGCTCGAGCTCACCGATGACGCGCTGGAGCGTCGCAAAGCCGGCGTTGATGTCCGCATCGCCTGCCGGATGCTTCCGCAAGTCCGCCACTTGCGCTTCCAACTCGCCCGCAGTGCGGTCATTGCAGCGCTCTTGCGCGACGACGATCGGTGCGGCAGACACCCGCGAACCAGCGAGGCCGGCGATCATCGCGAGGATCGACACGAGGACCAGATGCTTCAATTGGGCGTCGCTCCTTTTGCGGCGGCTTTCGAAATAACGCACCAATGCCCCGGCAGGTTCGCCCTGCGTTTGCTGCGACAAAAATGTCTTTGACAGGTGCCGCACCGCAGCCGTATAATTCCTCGCGTTGCCCTCATCGGGGCGACTTGATCCCGGGGATGTAGCTCAGCTGGTAGAGCACTTGCTTCGCATGTAAGGGGTCAGGAGTTCGAGTCTCCTCATCTCCACCAATTTAAAGCCCGATTCTATCGGGCCTTTTTCTTTTTGCGCGGCTTGCCGTTCGAGGCTCTACGAGAACGGTTTAGCCGACTATTTAGCCCAGCCGCGCCTAGTAGCGTGCCCATCGTATGAGCCGCGACCGATGTGTCGGAAGGCGCTAAATGCATGTACACATCGAACGTGGTCTTGCTCGTCGCGTGTCCCAACCGTCCTTGCAATACTTTCAGAGGCACACCTTGCTGTGCGAGTATCGAGTTGCCGACGTGCCGCAGACTGTGAAACGTTATAGGCGGCAGTTTTGCCTTCTTCAACAATGGCACCACTCGCGTCGCCGGAAGTTACTTTTCCGAATGAAGCCGCCGTGATCGCTGGGGAATACCAACCCGTGGGCGTTCGGCTTTCCTTTTTGCGCTGCCCAATGTGTCCTGAGAACCGCAACAGCTTCCCGGGACAGATCGACACGTCGCCTTGACGACTCTGTCTTAGGTTCACCCAGCACGGGTTCTTCACGCCCACCGATACCAAGCGTATGAACGACGCGCAGGTAGCCTTCGGTGAGATGCACGTCCTTCCAATGCAACGCAAACAGTTCGCCTTGCCGCATGCTCGTAGCGATAGCCAAGTAGAACATCGCGTACATGTCGCTGTGGCGCGCAGCATCAAGCAGCCGATGTGCTTCCTGTAGCGGGAGGATGTGCTGCTCCTTACGCTTTGCCCTCGGTGCCTTCAACGCTGAAGCCGGGTTGCGATCAATCAAGTCCAAGTCGACGGCGTATGCGTAGCACCGCGAACGCTTGTTGCGCTACGCGATCCCCCACTTCGGGGTCCTTCGCGAGTTCGGCACACGCGTTCTCTCTCGTTGGCGATAGAGTTCACGGAGGGCGTCGATCTCAGTATTTGTGGGCCTGCGGTTAAACGTGTAAATGTCGCTAGGTTTTGCCTCGCGCCAAAGCCTCACTGATGTGTGGACGATGGAGCACCGCTTATCTTTCATGTACGCGCTCTCACCCCGGAGCAGCCGTAGCGCGTTCGTTACTTCCACCGGATCGAGCCCTATATCGAACACCGCAGCCGTTTCGAGAACTCGGCGCAACACAGGGACCCTGTAGTGCATGAGGAGACCCCACACCCACCACTGCGGATTCTTCACTGCGAAACTAGCGGGCTGTACGGGTATCGAGGCTAGGTCAGCGACTCCGTCCCAAAAGGATCGAGAATCACCCGGCTGCCATCGCGAATCGCGCCCAGAATAGGGGCTTTCCGCTACGCCGGCGCACGTGCTGTCATTCGTTGTTGGTACTAAAACTTGGCTTTGGGCTCGGGGCACGGTATATTCCATCGGCATTTCGAGCCGGGAATCACAGGGTACACCAATCGGCGCTCGTTGCAGGAACCAGTTGCGTCGCGACTTCGGCGCAGAACACGCACACGAGAAGCAGGGCTTACCCAGGGCACGGCAGCGACTTTCGTCAAATCCCCTAGCGTGTTGCTATCTATATTTATGGTGGCGGGATTGGTCGCGGAATCGCGCGATTCTGTTGACGGCATTTTCTTGGGTTCAAATATCTCCGCCACCGTCGCGAAACGCGGCAAGCCGGACGAAGCGTCCGGGCACACATACAAATGGCGAACGCAGCAAGGTGGAAGCGTGACTGTCTTAACGGGAGATAACGGGATCGTCACGGTGATTGACGTGATAGCGGGTCCACATGAGCGTCGCGAACTTGACGTGCCTAATGGCCCGGTAGTTCTTGGCGAAACTGGACACGTCAACTACGCCGATCCGCAGCGGTCCGTTCTGAAAGACAGTTGTGGGTCGGGACTCATTGGAGGCCCATGCGAAGCCTACACACTAAGCGATGGCACTGAACTAGTAATGAACTTCGGCAAGGATACCGGTCTGGCGGATTGGGCTTTGAACGAAGTCATCATTGGCAACCGGAGCGCATTACTCCAAAGTGGCCGGATAATCGGCCAGTAATCCGTGCGGCCGACCGTAGTCTGTGGCACGATGCCGAAGCGGCTTACGCCCATCCTGGAGACAAGAGTTGGCTCGAAAGTTTGATTTTGCATCGTCCCTTCCCATTGATTCAAATGTCGCACTCTTGGAAGTGCCCGCGACCGTTGGGAGGCTCCGATACGCCGGTCCACGCCTGGCAAACCGAAGCGTCATACCTGATCAATATAGGCATCATCGACAAGGCAACGCTGGTGTCCACCGGTTCGTTCTACGATCTGCGCGCCTTCAGGGGCCTGAACTTTCTTCGGATTCAGGATAACGTTGTCTCGGTCGGGCACGACGACGATGCCGACATGGCGACGTGGCGCGTCCTATACGATGCAGACGTTCTCTTGTACCAATATGCGGTCGAAGAGTATCCGTTGGATGCCTCTGAAAGCGGCGATGCCGCTGCCGTCCACCTTGTTGAGAACCTTGGCAGCAACGCGAAACTGCTCGACTATGGGCGCGTAAGCGGAGAAGAACTGCGCGCACTACGTTTCCAGGGTTGACTCCCAGCATGTCGTGGTGCGCGCGTTTAGCCCAGTTTTAGCCCATTAGCCCCCGGGTTAGCCCCCTCACAAGGCTTGAAAAATCCTTATATTATAGCACTTGCTCATGGGCTCACTTGCTTCCCATGTAAGGGGTCAGGAGTTCGAGTCTCCTCATCTCCACCAAGTAGGAGAATGACCGCTAGAAATGGCGGTCATTCTTCATTTTTAAACGGATTGCTCAGTTGCCCGAAAGTTCCCAACTCTTTCAACTAAGGGGTCAGGGATTTTGAAAAGTAAGGGGCGGTCAACCCCGGGGCTCATTCGGCGGTGAAAATGTTCCTCTTGGACCGTCGCATCGCCGGATGCACCCAGGCAACCATTGAGCCTTACAACTCGCAACTGATGCCGTTCGTTCGGTGGGCAGATGAACGCAATATCACCCATGCCGAGACGTTCTACATGTCACGTTTTCCTCATCGTTCCCAACTCTTCGCGCATTCCGCCGTCTCGTTAGATTTGAGAGGCGTGACAAGGCGACGTCGTGGCCAGACAGCATGGCTATGGGACCCGCTGCTGCGAGTCATCCCCCTCCCAGCTAGGCCGCGTTTTCGAGAGCGGTTTTCGATGTTAGAACTTGTTTCAGGAGCTATTCGCGGCAAAAGGTTAGAAAATCGTGCGTCTTTCGAGTAAATCTAACGTTCCGTCCGTTACAAGTACGCCGAGCCGCACGGACAACGGACCAGAATAATATCGGGGCACGAATGCCCGCCACACGTACAAAACAATCGTTGGCACAAGCAGCAACGTGGCTAGTACAAAAAGCCGACGCGCAAAGCCTAGTCGCGGGGCGAACCACATCATCGGAGCGGTCGTTTTGCGCAGACCTTACACCCTCCCGCTGTCAGACAGCCTTGTGGGAGTATTGCACCATAACCATATCGGTTCTCGGTTTGGATGGGTCGAATCTGGTGGAGACGCTCCACTAAAAGTGCGTCAAGGGTAGCGTGTCAGCCGAAGCCGATTCGGTAGTTTTCCTTGCTGGTATCGTTGAAGGCGACATGAAACTAGACGGACACGCGTTCCTTACCGGGCTCGTGAAAGGCCAAGTGAACGGAAGCGAAGACGCTTGCCTTCACGTGCCAGAGTTTGCTTCACATAAAAAACGCGGAGGTCGGGAATGTAACGTTCAGGCCTCCTATTTGCATTTGCCGTTTTGTTTCCGTGTTGGTCGTTCGCGTTTCTCGGCTGTGAGGTAACTCGACCTTGATCTCGCGAGAAGAGTTCGAAAGGATTGTAAGCGACCCGCTCGATACGATCTCGGAGCGATTCGCCCCGTTCCTCGATAATGTCGTCGTCACCATTGAAGACGAGCCGAGTGACGAGGATCTCGAGAGTATTGAAGACGATAGCGAAGAGCTTGTGGGCATCTTTCGTGGCGTTTCGCTTATCGAACGAATGAACGAACCACCGTTGATGCCCGACGAAATTGCGATCTTCCGCGGTAAGCCGGGTCGCGCGCACGCGCGACGAAGCGGTGCGAGAGATTCATGACACCGTTATTCACGAGATCGGCCACTATTTCGGTCTAGAAGACGACGAGTTGCCATAACGCGAACTAGGCGATCGTTATTCGCCGGGAGAGCATTCGGTCGCTCGCAAGCGAACGCTGTACCGCGTACTCTGTCCATAGGGCTTCAGACGAATCGCCGCAATAGTCGTAGGATAAGGGCATCGGGCGTTCAGCTCGACGAGCACCTTATGGGGCAGCGGTCAAAACGATTGGCGGGGTTCGATCGACGAAGTGGGCATCGGTAGACGATTGTTCGTCACGAATGCGCGCGACCTGGTCGATTCACGTCAGCTATCCGTTCAATCCACGCCCCTGAAACTTCATCAAACTCTTCGATGGAGAACTGCAATGTTTCGTCATAACGGCCTTCTATGTGTCGCACTCGTCACGCTATGCATCGGCGGCGTACGTGCTGCGACGCCGATTCCGGGCGGCGCAAACCAAGTGCGCGCAGTTTCGGGAAAGGTGGGCGACACAGTCTTCAACGGCGCGCTTCGCATAAAGATCGCGGAGCTTCGCGAAGCGACCGCAGACGACAACCCGAGCCGGCTGGCTCCCTCGCCGGACCAGAAGGTCCTCGTGATGACCATTCTATTGCGAAACGGGCTGCACACGCCGTTCATTGACCTAGTGAACTACACGTTAGCGGACAAGGACGATGTCAGCGTTCAAGTCCCGTCGAGCGAAATTACCAACGCGAATCTAAATATTCAACAAGGAGCAGCGGCGCGGCAAGTCGCCATGTTCCTCGTAGACAAATCGTTTGTACCGGTCAAAGTCCTCGTCCAGTGCGCAACGTGCAGTACGACAAGTCCTTTCCGAAGCGTTCGCTTCACCGTTCCGGCGCAGTCGCAATGAAGACGTCTCACATCATTCGCTGTACTTTAAATCTGCTGTTTAGATCGTCGATCGGTACTTGAGTCTCTTCTCGTTCAGATCCTCGCTCTCCAGGCCCACCACCCAGCTCGCGTAATCGAGCGCTTGTGCGACGACTTCACGCGGCGTTTCGTCGCGTTTCAATTCAATGATGTGTACGGTTCCGAAGAAGTCAACCGCAAGGAGATCGATGATGCCGCGATGAGCCGTTCTAACTTGACGCCCGATAATTAGTAGATCTTGGCAGAAGCTCAGCATCGGATCCACGTTTCGAGCAGCTCCTCGCTCTCGAGCCTGGTCTTTGCGAGCTTCGCGAGGCCGTTGCCATTTGCAATCTTCCGAGGCCCATCTCAAGTGGCATGTGGTAGCACTTGTCCGTTCATAGTTTCTCGCATCCTTGCCATGTTTAACACATCGTCGACGGCGCGCATCCTCGAGAATGGCGCGAACATACGACGATACGCGCACGAGCTTCTTTATCTCGTTTCCTCGGACTCCCGTCGGCTGATTCGCTGGTCGGCTGGGCTCGGTCTGACGGCCGGAGGTGCGCAGTTGGATCGGCCAGCGCCCGCTTCTACCTGCCGAGCTATGATAAGCGCCCACAGGCACCCGGCTGGCTGCCTTACGCGACGACTAACGAGTGATTCTGAAGCCTGTGCTTACTTGCTTCCCGCTGGCCTAGCAGTCTCTTGACAAGAGTGCCAATTTTTCTAAAATGATCCTCGTAAGAGTGCTGATCACCCACACCTTGAAAGGAGCGATTCCGACCCATGACCACACTCGTACGAAACGGCCACGACAATGCAGTTTCACGCCAGCCGGGCGGCTGGTCTCCCCTCCAAAGCCTGTTCGGCTTCGATCCATTGCAAAGCGTGATGCGCAACTGGGACTACGGATTTGAAGTCACCCGCACCGAAAGCGGCTACATGGTCGATGTGCCGGTTCCTGGCTTCAACGCCTCCAGCATCGACATGACGCTCAAAGACGGCATCATTTCGGTGAACGGCAAGACCGATCGACGTACGTTCTCCCGGGCCTTTAACATCCCTGAAGACGTCGATCCGGACAAGATCAATGCCACCGTAGCGGACGGCATGTTGAGCATTACGCTTGAGCGTCACCCTGCGGCGCAACCCAAAAAGATCTCGGTTAACTAGCGGGCGGGTGCACAAGTGATAACAAATCGTCGCGTCGTCGCGACGCCGAAGCGCTGTGCGTCCATAACGCAGTGGTTAGAATATTACCGGTACTCGGCGCTCGCACGTAACTAGAAGCCTTTGGCGCGCTCAGTTGTTACACTGGGCGCGCCGTCTAACGTCTCCAGCCCGCTATTTTGGCGATCCCTTATCCGGTTGCAAGAACGCTAAAGAATAGCCGTCGGGGTCGCTTGCATCCAATTGCAACATGCAGTAAGGGCGTCGGGTCGGCTCTTCGATGGAAATGCCGCATGCGCGTGGCGCACTTCACACGAAGAAATGCCGGCATGACGGTCGCGATGTCCCACCCGTAACGACCGGCGCGGCGGTTATGTTCGCGAAACCGGCGGCTGCGATGAAGTCCTTGGGATACTCTTCCAAGACTTTTGCAATTGTCGGATCGTGCGGTCGCCTATACGCCAGATACTGTTTTAGCGCCTGAGAGTCTGTAAGGTCGATGGTTTGGATATATTTCCGCCGCTCAACTATTTCCGGCGAATGCAGCTTTTCCATGAGCTCGAAATAGCAGTCCAGCTGACTCGCGACACGCAGATGCTTGATCTGGATAACGGCTGCAATTGAGCCGACGAGGAAAACCAACGCTCCAGCGACGGAGCCGATTGCGGCGAGAGCGTCCCAGGGCATAGAAAAACCGCTTCTCGAAACGCAGCGGTCAACGCGGCTGGAGATTCTTTGCGCCTCGGAAAGATTTACAACACATGACTGAATTTTCGCGAGAAGAATTCGAAGAAATCGTTGGCGATGCGCTCGACACGCTCCCGAAGCAGTTTACGGATCTGATTCGGAACGTCGTCGTCCTTATAGAAGAAGAGCCGGATAAGAGCGATCTCGAAAGCCTGGAAGACGATGGTGAAGAACTCGTCGGAATCTATCGCGGCGTGTCGCTTATCGAGCGGATGAACGAGCCGCCACTGCTTCCCGACGAAATCGCAATCTTTCGTGGTCCGGTGAACCGTATCGCGCGGACGCGCGAGGAGGCCATACAAGATATTCACGAGACGGTCATCCACGAGATCGGCCACTACTTCGGTCTCGAAGATGACGAGCTGCCATAACAAGAAGTAAAACCCGCGTCGCAAACTAGCGACGCGGGTTTTCGTTATGCGCATGGCCGGGCTACCAGATTTGGCAGCGGTCCTTGGCGGGGCGCACCATTGCTTCGGGAAGTTTGCAGCGCCATGCTTTGGCAAATTCCGGCATGTTCGACAGCGTCGCATTCACGCGGAACTTATCGTAAGGATGCGGATCGACCGTTGCGCGCAGTGCCGCTTCTTGCGGACGTTGCGTTCCGGCCCAAACGCGGGCGTAGCCCAAAAAGAACCGTTGTTCCGGTGTGAAGCCGTCGATCGTCTGACGCGGATGCGAGGATTGCCAGCGTTCGAACGCCTTATATGCAATCGTTAAGCCGCCGAGATCCGCAATCGCTTCGCCTTCGACGAGCTTGCCCTGCTCGTGGACGCCTGGTGCAGGTGAGAGTGCATCGAATTGATCGACGATGCAATTGGCGCGCTTGTCGAAGTTCGCAGCATCGGCCGGTGTCCACCAATCGGTAAGGTTACCGTCCTTATCGAACTTGCGGCCTTCATCATCGAAGCCGTGAGTCGACTCGTGTCCGATAACGGCGCCGATCGCCCCGAAGTTGACCGCCATGTCCGCCTTCGGATCGAAGAACGGCGGCTGCAGAATGCCGGCGGGGAAGTTGATGTCGTTTTCCTGCGGGCTATAATACGCGTTGACGGTCGGCGGCGTCATGCCCCATTCACTGCGGTCAACCGGCTTTCCGATCTTATCGTAGCGATAACGCACCGCAAATTGATTGGCTGCGATCACGTTGTTCGCGTATGGACCTTGCGAGATCGTCAAACTGCTGTAGTCGCGCCAGTGATCGGGATAGCCGATCTTGATGCCAAATGCATCAAGCTTCTCGACTGCCTTGGCCTTTGTTCCGGACGACATCCACGTAAGTGTGGGAATATCGCTGCGCAGCGTGCTCTTCACGTACTTGACCAGTTCGAGCGCACGCGCTTTGGCCGACGGCGGGAAGGCCTTCGCGACGTACGCCTGGCCAAGCGCCTCACCGAGCTGTGCATCGGTTGAGCTCACGCAACGCTTCCAGCGGTCGAGTTGCTGCGTCGTGCCGGAGAGCGTCGACGAGTAGAACGCAAAGTTCGCATCGACGAACGGCTGCGGAAGCGCCGTCGCAAATGCATGAACCGTCTGCCAACGCAGGTACGTTTGGATTTGCGCCGTCGTCCACGTCGAAAGGCTCGCGTTCAATGCCTTGAAGTACTCCGGCTGCGCAACGCTGATTGCGTCGGGGCTCACACCGGACGTGCTGAAATAGGAATCCCAGTCGATGTTTGGCGCCAGGGCCTCCACGCCGCTAACGTTCATCTTATGGTAGATCGCTTCGGGATTGCGCTGCTCTATGCGCGACATCTCGTTCTTCGCGAGCGTAGTCTCCATGTTCAGCACCGTTTGCGCATCCGCCGATGCTTGCGTCGCGGGCTCGCCAAGGAGCGTGAACATCTGCGTTACGTGACCCACATAGGCTTTTTGGATCGCCTGGCTCTTCGCATCGCTCTTCAAGTAGTAGTCGCGATCCGGCATGCCCAAACCGCCCTGCCGCAGCCAGGCGATTTCCAGATCGCTATTCTTGAGATCGGGGCTCGAGCCCAATCCGAAGAACGCATTAACGCCGTGCAATTGCAGCGATGCGAGTACCGGTGCAAGACCCTTCACGTCGCGAATGGAGTCGATCGACTCGAACATTTCGTTCAGCGGTTCGGTGCCGGCTTTCTCGATCGAAGCCGTATCCATGCAACTTGCATAGTAGTCGCCGATCTTCTGCTGATCGGAACCCGGCGCAGCTTTGGCTTCGACGGCTTGATTCAAGATGGAATGCAGCACATCGTTGTTGTGGTTATAGAGGACGTTGAACGACCCCCAGCGCGAATAAGCCGCCGGAATCGGGTTCTTTTTGATCCAGCCGCCATTGGCGTACTGGAAGAAATCCGTGCACGGCTTACAGGTGCGGTCGAGGGAACTCAGGTCGATGCCGCTGGTGGCATTCGTTACGGCGGCACGAACCGAGCCGTCAGTAAACAACAACGCAACGGCAGCGACCACTGCGCTAAAGCGCAATGCGGTCGATTTCGTAAAGAGCATAAACTATAGTACGGAGCCGGCGGGAGCTCTCCCCTGATGAGCGTTCGCTTCCTGACGGAATCGAGAAAGCTGGTTTTTCGGTCGGTGACTTGAGTCGCCGTTTCAGAAAAGAGCTGAGAAAGGTCGGCCCTTACGGGTCTTCGCCCGGTTCGGCTTTGTCCGAAAATTGAATGTTTTGCAAGTCTTCGGAAACCGGTTCTTCGTGTTTGGCTTCCGCATCAATGTGCACGATCGTCCAAACATTGGCTTTTCCGGCCGGCGCGAAATCATAATGCACGGTCGCTGTCGTAGAGTTGAACGGTTGTTCGTACGTGAGCCGGACGACTTGATACGTCCCTTCTTCAATCCACAGTTCGCGTAGTCGAAAGCGGCCCGGATCGCGCAGCGGGCGCAGCACCAAATGGTAGCAAGGGCGCGCGTCTACAGTCACGGTCCCCGCGAACCGAATGTCATACGCTCGATCGACTGCCGTGACGGTCGCAATTGTTTGCATGGGATCTTCGGCAAGATTCGGGGGCGGCGAAGGCGCGGGCGCGCTGGCGACGGCCGAGGCGCGATAAAATCCGAAGGGAGCACCGGCTGGACCGAAGATATAACCGCCGCGTTCTAGCGTGACAGCGGCGACGCCGGGCGCCGGAACGGTGAACACCGCGTCCTTGCCGTCCGACATGCGGACGACGAATCGCACCTCCGTCCCCGGTTCACAACGGTTCGCTAGAAACGTTTGCGCGCAGGGAAGCGTGAACGATTCGTACGGCGCGACGGCCCGTGCGTTCCAGACGCTTTGAGCTAGCAAAAAGATTTGCGCCACCGGTATCACGACGTTTCCTATCCCCGCTTCCCGCTGGATTCCCCTCGATTTGCGCCGGCGTACTTTTCACACCGCAGGCAAAGCGCCGCCCTCGCATAGTGCCTGGACTTGTACGTTCGCACGTGCGGATCGCGGACGCTTCCTAGGCCGCTGCCCTGGCTTGAATTCCGAAAGTATGGGGGAACGCAGGTCCTTCTACTCTCGCTGTTTTCACCCAACGAGTGCGACGCTATTCATTGTAGTCTTGCGGGAGAGACGAGATGCGGAATTGGTTTTGTGGCGTTGCCTGTTGCCTGTCGGCGTTGTTGCCTGCGGGGTGCGGAGGAAGCAGCGTCGCGACGCTTCCCGCCGTCCACGTGCGAGAAGCGGAGGCCGTGGCGCTAGCTCCGGTCCGCTCTGAATACTTTGCGCAGAAACTGCCCCCAACGTTCGTCCCGTCGGCAATCATGAAAGACGGCACCGTTCCCGGCAGTGCAAACGGCGTCGCGGCGCTTTACCGCCACGGAGCGATCGAGCTGCTTGGAACGTTCCAGGGGCGGCAATCCGTTGCGCTATTCGCGAACCCGCGGGGCGATGCAGTCGGGTATGCGGTGAGCGCCGATCAGGTTTATTCGACGGCATTGCTTTTTGCGAGCGGCCGGATCTTCGATTTGGGGCATCTGCCGGATCCACCAGGAACACTTCTCGTCAACCGTCATATTGTCAACAAGGCGCTCGTCATCGATGAGCGCGGAACGATCTACGGTTTTTCGGATTTTCCGGACGATCTTGGTGGAAGTCCGCTCGTGCGTTATTTCGTATCGGCGCCGCCGGCCCGTGTGACCGCAGGCGGTTTAGGTGTGGGAGGCACCATCGGCAACATCAATGCGCGTGGGCAGTTCGCAGTCGAGCAAGTCATCAGCCCGCCGATTGGACCGTATGCGGGCGTGGGCGCCGGACTTACCGTAACGTCGCTTTTCGGACAGCGCGCATCGGCAGCGACATGGATCAATGATGCCGGTGCTGTGACGGGCTACGTCGATCCGGTAAATGAACAAGAGAACGACTTCAATCGTTGGAACGGCTTTATCGAAATCGGCCGCAGCGTTACGATGATTCCCGCTCTTCCGGGCTACAATTCAACCATGCCGTTCGGGCTGAACGATCGCGGAGAGACTGTCGGCACCAGTGGTTGCGCCGGCTCGATCTGCAACGACACCGTGTTTGTTTATCGGAAGGGACGGGTTGCCGATCTCCGCGCACTTCTGCCGGGAAAGTTTGGTACCGCAGTAGATGCGCTGCCGGGTATCTCCGAGCGCGGCGAGTTCTTAGTCCGATCCGCTTCGAATTATTATGTTATCGAACCCAAACGCCCGTAACGGGTGAATTGTTCGCCGAGCGTCCCGCATGCGGCAATCCATACATATCTTCAATCGTTCTGAGCACGTTGTAGTGCGAGACGTTGGCGTTATAGGATCCCGGCTTAACCATCTGCCCGATGAAGAACGTAGGGATATGATTTGCGCTGGTGCCGTTGTCTTCGTCCCAGGTGATTATGACGAGCGTATTGTGCTTGCGCGACCAATCGATTAGTGGCGCCATGTTAGCTTTCAGCCACGCATCGCCGCGGTCGATGCTCGCGCTGTGCATGTCGTTAAGGAGATTCGGAATCACGAACGCGACGGTCGGAAGCTTGTCGAAAGCGGGGAATTCCGAGAACCGGCGGCTGTCGTTCGACGGGATATCGTCGAAGTGCGTCCACGGAGCGTGCTTGCGTGCGTACTGGCCCGAGTAACAGCCCGCAAAGCCGTCTGACGGCAGATCCTCGGCATAACCCGTAAACGTATCGTGAGCGCGGAGCAACTCTCCGCCGAGGCTCGGAATCGTGCGGGTAACGCCGTCGACGTCGCAGCTATCCCCGTCGGTATTCGTTGCCCCGCTCAAGAGTGCCATGTAGTTCGGCTGGCTCGGATGGGCAACGCCGTGGGAATTCGTGAAGACCGCTGCGTGAGGAATCAGAGCATTGAGATACGGCGCATGCTCCGTGTTCCCAACGATCTGACGAAAGCTCTTGTTTTCCTCGATGACGATGATGACGTGGTCCGGTCGCGGCAAGCCGGTCGCTGCTTGGATTTCACGCGCGATCGGCGCGAGGACCGGTGCGCTCGTAAGGCGCGTGTTCGACGAACGAAAGTACCAAGCGCAGAGCCCCAATACCGCCAACAAGCCCACGACGGCTATGATTTTTCGGGTCAACATTGGTACACTTGTGTCCACGGAGGTTGATTGATGAAACAACGCACCCATCTTTCTATCGTAGTACGAGCAGCTCTCCTCGCGGCCTTTATCGCGATGCCGTTCGGCGCCATGCCGCAAGCGAACGCCGTCCAAACGACCGGCGTCGCGCGAAATGTCCATTACGTGGCGGCTTTCCAACCACTTTTTGGCGCCAACATCCCGTTTTCGGGACGAATTGTCTTGAATTTCAACAACGGGATCGTCAGCGGTTCCTATAGCGACATGTCCATCCAGCCAAACGCGCCATTCTCAAATCGCGTGAACGTTCCCATCAGCGGCGGAGTAGACGGCGACAACATCCACTTTTCAATCGGCGGAACCTTTACGTTCAACGGAAAAATCGAGCGCGATGCTATTTCCGGAAGCGCCACGTTCCGCGGACAGATCTATCAGTTTCTAGCACGTCAGGGCGTGCCGAAACACTAGAGTCTAACGCCGTCCGGCGGGGCTTGCACCTAGTCGTATGAAACCGAGTCGATAGTGTACTGGATCGGCCCGGCGGGACGTTGCACGATGACACGATCGCCCGCGGAGTGCTCGAGAAGCGCTTGCGCTACCGGTGACTCGTGGCTGATCGACCCGTGCACGGGATCGGCTTCGTCTTCGCCGACGATCTTAACGCGTATCGCCCGGCCGCGGTTGTCGTGCGCCGTAACGGTGGCCCCAAACGACACGGTTCCTTTTTTGGATTTCGATTCGATCAGAATTGCGCTTTCTACGCGTTCGCGATAGTAGCGAATTTCACGGTCGTTTTTCGACGCCTCGGCTTGCACGAGCGCGTGCTTGAGCTTCTCCAGCCCTTCCGGGGTAACATAATTGGGCGCGTCGGTCACCGGCCGTTCGAGAACCGGCTCGGGGCCGCTGTCGTCATCTTTCACAAATGCCCGGCTCATGCAAACCTCCTACGGCACGAGTACCGCCGCGCCGTCGACGCGATCTTCGCGGACTGCTTGAAGCGCAGCCGCCGCATCCCTCAAGGAGAACTCCTGCGCGCGTGCCCGGATACCTGCGAACGCCACGAGGTTCAAAAAATCGCGCATGTGTTCACCAGTCATGTTGGTGACACTGCGAATCCGGCGCTCACCCAAAACAGCGAATCGTAATCGAATCCGGCCATGCGATCCAGGTGAATCGCGTTGATTGCGACCACGCCTCCTTTGCGGAGCGACGAGAGCGCCGGCAACGATGCTTCCGCCGGCGCAAATGTGACGGCTCGATCGAGCTCAACCGGCGGGCGCTCGGCCGCTGAGCGGTATCAAGCTCCTCGCAAACGCGGTCGCCGCTCTCCACGCCGTCGTTTGAAAAGCGCTTTCCCAAACGAGAGCCGAATCTCGCAGCCGATGGACCTTGAAAACGCACTTGCCTATGCCGGCAAGCACGAGCTCCACGCTTTGCTCGTTCAGCGAAACGGCAAAGTCGAACTCGAAACCTATGCGAACGGCCACACCGCAAAAGCGCCGCACGCGCTCTATAGCGGAACGAAGAGTTTCTGGGGCGTGGCCGCCCTCGAAGCACAACGCGAGAAGCTCCTACAACTGGATGACATCGTTACGGACACCGTGACCGTTCGCATGCTGTTGAACATGACCGGCGGCTACGGCTTCGGCGGGCTCGGCAGTGCGGTTCCAAGCTACGAGCGCGCTATGGCGATGCCGCTGAAAACGATCCCGGGCGAGAAGTTCACGTACAGCGGAATTCCGCTGCAAGTCTTCGGCGGCTACTTCGCGCAACGGCTAGCAAACAAAGACCTTACGCCGCACGCGTTTCTTCACGAGCGCGTGCTGGAACCGGCCGGCGTGGCGATCGCGAAATGGCGCGACCTCAGCGACGGTACCAATCCGCTGCCCACCGGTGCCTTCTTGACGGCACGCGAGTGGTTGAAGTACGGCACCTATGTCATGGAACACCGCAACGAGTATGCGGAAGCGTTCGAGGGCTCCGAGGCGAACGGCAGATACGGCTTGTGCTGGTGGCTCGGCGCAGCCGGCGCGCCATCCGATCTTTTTTATGCGAGCGGCTCGGCCGGACAAGCGCTCTACGTCGTTCCTTCGCAACAACTGGTCGTCGTTCACTTCGGAAAGAGCAGTTCGTACAAGCACGACGCGTTTCTCAAGAGACTTTTCGCACTGCGGAAATAAACGCATCGTTGCCGCGGGTCAGCTCGTGATAGAGCGAAATGTTCGAGGCGCGAGAGCACACGCGCAAACGCCACCATGCGAGCGACGCCGGGTCACGCGCGTCGACGCCAAATTGTGGCGCGGCACTCGCAAGCGCTTCGTCAACGTGCTCTGCGGCCGGGATCGCGAGCACGAAATCATGGTCGCTCAGATGGTTGACGAACGCTTCAATGGGCGGCAAAGACGCAAGCGCATACCCGTCCGTGGTCTTCTTTACTAGCCCATACTCGACGGGGTCTACGCCTGCAATCAATGCTGCGGCGCGGCACCATAGCACGACTTTCGCTTCATCGCCTAACGAAGGCGCGGCGTGTGCGGAAAGCAGCACGGTTACGAATCGCGCGTCACGGCCGCGAACGATCGCTTCCGCGCCGGAAAGCACGTGATGTCCACCGGTTGCGCCGATAGAAAGTTCCGGAAGAAACGATCCGTCGTCGCGATACTGAAACACGATGGTCTTCATGATGTCGTGGTAGAACGCCGCGGCGACGGCGACGTCGCGATTCACCGTGCGCCGGCCGTCGAAGTACTGCCGGTCGTAGGTTTGCGCGAACTGCGCGCCCATACGGGCGTTGAAGAGTTCATGCGCGCAAAGGCCGCCGGGATAATTGTGATGCCCGGTCGTCTCCGAACCGGGCGCCGCCCAAAACGGCAGCGTTTGCCCGTTTAATGCAATGGGCGGAAAGAGTCCGTCCACCGGCGCGTTCGCCGCGACAAATCCTTCGCGAGCCATCGCGTCTCGTAGCGCCAGGCGCGACTCCGTCGTGGCGTAGCGTTGCCCGTATCGAGGCCGCGGATCGTGAAGCAACGCCAGCACGTCATCGCGCAATCGCGCATCACCGATTTCACGCGCAAGCGCGGTCGCGGCTGCCGCTTGCGCACGAACGAGCGGCGACTGCGCGGCAATGGTCGCGGCTCGTAAATTAGCGCCGCTAAGCCCCGTCGGAACCTGCAATACCGCGCCGCCGGTGCCGGCGACGCGCTGAACGGCTTCTAAAGCGCGAGCGGGCTCCGCGAAGAGCGGGAGTGCCGCAGCACCCACCGCTCCGAGGAACCCGCTTCGCGCTAAGATCGAGGAACGTTTTTCAGATACGCACACTATGGTGCGATTGTTTTTGCTCCCTCGACCGGTTTCATGCCTTTGCGCTGCAACTCCGAATTCAATTTCGAAGCTGCCGTCACAAAATCGTTATACTTGGCGAACGCCGCCGCATAAGCGGCATCGAATTCGCCGGCATAACGCCGCGTTTCCGCGGTCGGCGGTTGAGCCGCCCCGAATCCCGTTCTGGGCATATCCTCGCGCAGTTGTCCCGGACGCTGGATCGAGTCTTCGTCGTTGTGGTAGTCGGCCGTGAACGTGCCAAACACCGCCTCCCGCATGCCCTGAACGTTCGCGATTTCCGCTTCGAGCGTCGCATCGCCCTTCGCAGAGGCCGCCGCTGCAGCGAGCGACTTCTTCGAAGCATCCAGATTATTCAACGCTTCGTCGATCTTACCGTACGCCACGCTGTACTTCTTGGAGAACTCGTAGGCGGTTTGATAGTCGGCTTGCGTCCAGTTATCGCGCGGATCCGGCTTCACGTCGAACGATTGGGAAAGCGTCTTTCCGTCGAGCGTCATGCGCACGGTGTACGTGCCGGGAACGACCATTGGGCCGAACCGTGGACCGCGATACGATTCCTTTGCCGCGCCCATCCACTGTGTGGGCCCATCTTCGTGAAAATCCCAAACAAAGCGGTTGATGCCGGCCTTGTTCGAAACGTTCGGCTGTTCCTTACCTTTGACTTTATGTGAGCCTTTGACGGTGCGGATAACCTTGCCGCTCGCGTCGAGGATTTGCACGACCGGTGCACTCTTCTGCGGCGCTGCTTGGAAGAAATCGACGATTGCGCCGTTGGGCGGATTTGTCCCCGCATAACGCGTGTACGCGCCTTCGTCGTTGGAGTGGTAGTGGTATTGATACGACGTGCGCGGCTTGAAAAGCATCACGCCGGCGCGCTGCGCCTGATCCAGCTGCTGCAAAGACGATGCGTCGTCTAATATCCAGAACGCCCGCCCGTGCGTCGCAATCGCGATATCGTCGAACTGCGGCTGAAAGCGAATATCGCGTACGGACACCTGCGGAAGATTCAACCGGAAATTCTCCCAGTTCTCTCCGCCGTTGAACGAGATGAAAAGCCCGTTCTCCGTGCCTGCATACACGATGTTCGCGTTATGCGGGTCGGGACGAATCGTACGCACGTACTGATTCGCCGGCAAGCCGTTGACGATCTTCGTCCACGTTTTCCCGTAGTCGTGCGTTACGAACGCGTACGGCGCATAATTGCCGGAGCGATGATCGTCGGCTGTTGCATACGCCGTTCCCGCGACGATTGGTGAGGGAATCGTGGCTTCCATGCGCGCGAGTTCAGGCGTGCCCGGCGGCGTCACGATCGACCAATGCGCGCCGGCGTCACGCGTCATCTGCACGAGGCCGTCGTCCGTTCCAACCCAAATCTCGCCCTTGTTCAGCGTCGAGCCTTCGATGTACAAAATCGTATCGGAGTACTCGGCACCCGAAACGTCGAGCGCAAGCGGTCCGCCCGCCGGTGCTTGATGCGCCTTGATGTTGCGCGTGAGATCCGGGCTCACCGGCGTCCAGTGCTCGCCGTGATCCGTCGTTTGGAACACGACGTTGCCGCCGTACCACGCGGTGTTTCCATCCCACGGCGCAAACGCGATCGGCGAATCCCAGTTGAACCGGTACTGCGCCTTGCGGATGTCGAACGTGTTTTCGCGACGTCGTTTGATACGGCTGAATGAAGCGGCTGCTCTGCGTCTTCTTATTGAAGATGGAAATGCGGCCGTCCTGAAGGTCGGTCCATATCAAGTTTGGGTCGATTGGATCGGGAACGGCCCACATGCCGTCACCTCCGATGACGTTGGTCCAATGCTCGTCCTTGATGCCTTCGTTGTCGAGCGAATTCGACGGACCGCAGAAGCCGTTGTTATCTTGCCAGCCGCCACACACCGTGTACGGATTCTCATTCGAAAGGCCGACGTGGTAGATCTGGCCGATGGCGAGATTGCGTGAGAACATCCAGTTTTTGCCGGCGTCCCGCGTAATGGCGTAACCGCCGTCTTCACCCGACGATCATGCGCGACGGATCGTTGGGCGCAATCCACATCGCGTGGTAGTCGACGTGAACGCCCTCGGCGACCTCTTTGAACTTTCTTGCCGCCGTCGGTGCTTTCGGCGAGCATCTCCGAAACGGCGAACACATGGTTCGGATTTTTCGGATCGACGTTAATATGCGAAAAGTAAAACGGACGCTGATCGACGAGGGTATCGTCGCTTGTCATCTTCCAAGTAGCGCCCGCATCGTCGCTGCGCCACAGAATACCGCCCTTGGCCTCGATTAGGGCATAAACGCGATTCGGATTCGATTGCGATACGGCCAGACCAATGCGTCCGGTATCGCCCGTGGGCAATCCATGTCCGCTGAGTTTCGTGAAGTGACGGCCGCCGTCGGTCGACTTATACAAGCCGTCGTCCGGGCCGCCGCTCGTGAACGTCCAAGGCTGCCGGCGGAATTCCCAGATGCCGGTATAGACGACGTTTGGATGCACGCGGATCCATCGCAACATCGCTTGCGCCGCTCTTCGGACCGACGTAGAGCGATTGACTCCATGTCTTGCCGCCGTCGAACGTCACGTAGACGCCGCGATCGGGCGAATCGGCGTAGACGTCGCCTTGCGCGCTGACAACGACGTGATTTGGATCTTGCGGATCTATGGCGATCCGCGAAATGTGACGCGTCTTTGCTAGGCCGACATTGGCCCAATGCTTCCCGCCGTCGGTCGTCTTGTACAGACCGTCGCCGTAGCTAACGTCGTTACGCGGATTGCTTTCGCCGGTTCCGAGATAAACGACGTTTTCGTTCTTCGGATCGATTGCAACGGCGCCCATTGCCGAGACATCGTGTCCGTCGAAAACCGGCGCCCACGTAGCACCGCCGTTTTCAGTCTTCCACGCGCCGCCGCCGGCCGTTGCAACGTAGTAGAGTTTGTCGTCTTGCGGGGTTCCCGCAACGCCGGCGATGCGTCCGCCGGAGAGTGCGGGACCGATTTCCCGCCATGAGAGATTGGCATATGGCGCTTCCGCGGCCGAGGCAGCAAGAGGCGCCAGCAGCGCAGCCGTCGTTAAAACGACACGCTGCGCGCGAGCGTAGTTTCACTTAAGTCTAGTCCTCCACGACTATGATTTAGTGTACGGGGCTGATGGTCACCGGTTTTTCATTGAGCGCCTTGAGCGTATCGTTGAGCCCCGGCATTTGTTTGGAAACGAAGTCGTTATACTTGGAGATACCCTGACGGAGCTCGGCTTGCACGCGGTTATAGTACTCTTGCAGTGCCGGCGTCACGACCGTTCCACCGAAGAACTGCAGCCCTTGCAGATCCTCGCGCAGCGCGCCCGGACGTTGGATCGAGTCTTCGTCGTTGTGATAGTCGGCCGTCAAGAAACTGAACAGGTCTTTCTTGGCCGCGACAACGGCGCCGAGTTTCGTGGTTGCATCGTTGTTATTGGCTTTCTTCGCGGCAGCAGTTGCCGAATCGATGGCCTTTTGTACGGAGTCCAGATTGTTCAGCATCGTGTCGACTTCCGAGAAGAGGTCTTCACCTCGCTTCGAGATCTCGTACGCAGCGACCAATTGCGATTGCGTGTAAAGCGTGTGCGGATCGGCTTTCACGACGAAGTGCTGCAGGAAGGTATGCTTGCCGATCGTCAAGCGCGCGCTGTAGCTGCCCGGGGGAACGCCTGGGCCTCCGTTGGGACCTTGATACGATTCCTTGGCCGCGCCTGTCCACTTTACGGGACCTTGGGTCGTGTAATCCCACACGAACCGGTTCAGACCGGTTTCGTTCGGAATCCAGGGCTTTTCCTCACCGCCGACTTTATGCGTTCCTTGATACGTACGAATCACGCGGCCGCGATCGTCGAGAATGTCGAGTTTCGGCGCGGTCTTCTCCGGCGTCTTTTGATAGTAGTTGACGATCACGCCGCCCGGCGGATTTTCCGCCGCGTAGTTCGTGTACGTGCCTTCATCGTCACCACGCTGGTTGTACTGATACGCGGTGCGGATCGGGAACATATACGTGCCCTGTGCCGTCGCGGTTTGCAGCTTTTGAATCGGCGTCATGTCGTCCATGATGTAAACCGAACGCCCGTGCGTCGCAATGACGAGATCGTCGAACTGGCGCTGCATCCGCAGGTCGTGTACGGAAACCGTCGGCAGGTTATTCTTAAACTTCTCCCATTTCGAGCCGCCGTCAAACGTAACCCAGATGCCTTCTTCGGTACCGAGATACGCGATGCTCGGGTTTTTGATGTCGGCAGCAATGCCACGCGCCCACTCGTCGGCCGGCAGACCGTTTGTAACGCTGCTCCAGTGTTTGCCGTAGTCGTGCGTTACAAACACGTATGGCTTGTTGTCGCCCGTGTAGTGGCCGTCGTTAACGGCGTACGCCGTTCCATCGGTAATCGGTGAAGGCGAAATCGACGCGTAGCGCCCGAATTCCGCGCCACCCGGAGGGGTAACGTTGCGCCAGTGCTTGCCGCCGTCGAGCGTCAGCTGCACCAGGCCATCGTCGGTACCCACCCAGATCTCGCCCTTACGCAGCGACGAGCCTTCGATGTCGAGGATCGTGTCGATCTCTTCAGCGCCCGAAACGTCGTGTGTAATCGGGCCGCCCGAAGGCGCCTGATGCGCTTTGACGTTGCGCGTTAGATCCGGGCTGATGATCTTCCAATGCAGCCCGCGATCTTCGGTTTGGAACAACACGTTGCCGCCGATCCAGCCGATGTGGCCGTTCCACGGTGCGAACGCAATCGGCGATTCCCAGTTCCAACGCACTTTGGCCAGGCGATTGTCGTACGCCTCAGCCGCGAGCTGCAGATAAGGCTGAATGAACCAGCCGTCTTTGGTTTGTTTGTTGATGACGGTGATTACGCCGTTTTCCGAATCGGCCCAAAGGTAATTCGGATCGATCGGATCGGGAACGGCCCATTCGCCGTCGCCGCCGGCCGAAGCGATCCACGCTTTGTTTTGAATGCCCGATGGATCTTGCGAGTTGTTCGGAGCGCACCACGCATTGTTATCTTGCAAGCCGGCGCAGACCCAATAGGGATTTTCGTTGGAGAGTCCCACGCGGTAGACTTGCGCGATCGGCAGGTTCTGCGAGAAGAAAAAGTTCTGGCCGCCGTCGACCGTAAGCGCATATCCGCCGTCTTCACCGAGGATCACGCGGTTTGGATCGTTCGGCGCTATCCAGATCGCGTGATAATCCACGTGAACTTGATCGGCAATCGCCTTGAACTTTTTGCCGCCGTCGGTTGAAACCGACGTCATCTCCGACACCGCGTACACACGATCGGGATTTTTCGGATCGACCGCGATGTGGGTAAAGTAGAACGGGCGCTGGTCGACGAGCGTGTCGTTCGACGTCATCTCCCAGTTTTTGCCGCCGTCGTTCGAGCGCCACAGGATGCCCTGCTGCGACTCGATCAGCGCGTACACGCGATTGCCGTCACTCGGCGCAACGGCGAGACCAATACGTCCCGTCGTGTCGGTCGGCAGTCCGTGACCGGTGAGTTTCGTCCATGTTTTGCCGCCGTCGGTCGACTTGTACAATCCGTCGTCGGAACCGCCGCTCGTGAACGTCCACGGACGGCGCTGGAACTGCCAAAGGCCGGCGTAGATCACGTTCGGATCCTGCGTGTCCATCGCCATGTCCGAAACGCCGCTCTGCGGACCGGCGAAGAGCGTCTTGCTCCACGTTTTGCCGCCGTCTTCGGTCACGTAGACTCCGCGATCTTGCGAGTCGTTGAACAAGTCGCCTTGCGCGCCGACGATCACATGATTGTGATTGCGCGGGTCGACGAGGATTCGTGAAATCTGCTTGGTGGCCGCAAGCCCGACGTTCGTCCAAGTTTTGCCGCCGTCGGTCGTCTTATACACGCCGTCGCCGTAGCTCACGTCGTTGCGCGGATTGTCTTCGCCGGTGCCAACCCAGACGATATCGTTGTTCGTCGGGTCGATCGTCACCGCGCCGATCGCCGAAACGGCTTGGTCGGCAAAAACCGCGTCCCACGTTTGGCCGCCGTTAGCGGACTTCCAAACTCCGCCGCCGCCCGAGCCGATGTAGTACAGTTTGGGATCGGTAGCCGATCCGGCAACCGCTGCGACGCGTCCGCCGGCCGTTGCCGGACCGATCTCGCGCCACTTGGCGTTGGCATAAGGCGGACCGGGCGTTGGCGAAGGCGACGGAGAGACCGAAGCCTTGGCAGACGGTGACGGCGACGGCGATGCCTCTTGCGCCAAAGCCGGCGCTGCGGCGAGCACACCCATCAACGCAGCCGAGAGTGCCGCGCACATCAAGCGTGAATTCACGTACAAAAAGCCTCCTCTAGAGAGAGATGCGGTCCCATGCACGCGTGTGATTTCCTGCGCGCATACAATCAAAGATGTATCAGACCGCGGAGAAATGCGGAGTTACGCATGGAAATTGAACGAACGCACCGCGACGATGCCGGTGGCCGCGGCTGCCAATCCTAGTACGACGCTGCCGGCCGCATATAAGAATGAAAGCAGTATCGCGCGTTCCCCGGCGAGCAAAGCGATGTCGAGAGAAAAAGTCGAAAAGGTCGTGTAGCCGCCCAGAATGCCGGTCATAAGGAAGAGCCGCATTATCGTAGGCATCCCGATCGAACGGGTCTGCGAGAGTTCGAAGACGATGCCGATGATGAGGCTGCCCGTCACATTGATGATGAGGGTGGCGTAGGGAAATCCCGGACCCAGCCGCTGGGTCACGCCGAGCGTGACCACATAGCGCAAGACGCTGCCGATGCCGCCGCCCGCGAGAATTGCAAGAAGAGCGCGCCAGTCCAGTGCGGCGCTCATGACTTAGGCGAACCGGTTTTATAACGGATCACGTCGATCGACTCGAGCGTAACCATCCCTTCGGAGACGTATTCGTCGAGAATCGGAATGAACGCGCCAATCTTTTCTTCGGTGTCCGCGATCTCGATGAGCACCGGTAGATCGCTCGAAAGATCGAAGACACGCGCCGCGTGCACGACCGAATGGCCGCCGTACCCTTCGATACCTTTGAAGACCGTTGCGCCGCTCAAGCCTTCCTTACGCGCCCGTTCGACAATCGCAGTGTAAAGAGGTTGGCCGCCGTGGCGGTCGCTCTCGCCGATGAAGATGCGCAGAAGCTTGCCGGGCCCCTCGAGCTTCACGGATGCGCTTTCATCTTCGCCTCATAGCGCGGGACGTTTACGTGGACGGCATACCACTGCGACCACGCGATCATCCCGAGCATAACGAGGAAAAACAGGATCAATCCGATGCCCCACGCCCGGCGCGACCGCGGCGGCATCCCCGAAAACCGGCTCATAGAGCGGCTCGTTCTCGCGGCTCGGTTGCAAGTCCGTCCAAGCAGGTTCTTCCTGCCGGGAATTGCGGGCCGGCGCGTGAATCGAACGGCCCATGATACGACGCCACGCCCCGCTCTTAGCGGGACTCTGGTGTGCCCTTGCGCTGTTCTTCCCGTCCATCGCACAGGCCGCGCCGCATCCGACCCCTGCCAACAGCGCCACCGTAGCGGTTTACGCAACGGTGCTGCGCCACTACAATCCGCAGTTACCGGATTGGCAGAGCAAGGATCTCGCCCGCCATTTGCTTACCACCGCCAACCGTTGGAAACTCGACGCGAACATGCTCGCGGCAATCGTAACGGTCGAGTCGAGCTGGCAAACCCACGCGGTATCCCGCACCGGCGCCCTTGGCCTCGGCCAGTTGATGCCCGGCACTGCGGCGATGCTTGGCGTAAACGCGCACGACCCGGCTTCGAACCTTTCCGGCGCGGCGCGGTATCTCCACGGCCTGATGCAGACTTTCGGTGCGAATCCGCACCGCTACGATCTCGTCTTCGCCGCATACAATGCAGGCCCGAAAGCGGTTCAACGCTTCGGCGGCATTCCGCCGTACGAAGAGACGCAAAACTACGTCGTCAAGGTTTTGCGGACGTGGCACCATCTGCAGGCCAGCATCCGGATGCCCAAGACCATTCTGCAACATGCGACGGCGATCGTCGCAAGCGGTCCCGACGTCGACTACTGGACCGGCAGCGGCGTTCGCTAAGCCAAGCGCTGACGAAGAATCATCTCGACGGCATCCGCAAAACTGCGGGTGCCGTCGACTTTTATGCCGGTACCGCCGGCGTTGTGCGCGACGTCGACGTCGCTCTCTTTGTCGCCGATTACGGCGATTTCCGACGGCTGCAAGTTCCATGCCGCAGCCGCATCAAAGACGAGTTTCGGCTTGGGCTTGCGGCATTCGCAATCTTCGTCGGGTCCATGCGGACAGATGAACCAGCCGTCGAACGGTCCGAGCATTGCATCGATGCGCGCGTTTACCGCCTCGACGTCTCGCATCGAAATCATGCCGCGCCCTACGCCACTTTGATTCGTCAGAACGCCGACGCGCAAGCCTTCCGCACGCAGGCGATCTAACGATTCGCGAGCGTGCGGAACCGGCTGCACGAGAACCGGATCGCCGTTGTACGGGACGTCGACCACGATTGTGCCGTCACGATCCACCAATACCGCCTTGATCAAGGTGCTGTTAGATAGACCTCGGCGCCATGCTCGATGAACTCTTTCGACTTCTCTTGCATGCCCTTTTCGGCGAACTCACGTACTTCTTGGGTGATCTTCATCGAACAGAAGTGCGGGCCGCACATCGAGCAGAAGTGCGCCACCTTCGCACCTGCGGCGGGCAGCGTTTCATCGTGGAATTCCCGCGCCGTTTCGGGATCAAGCGAGAGATTGAACTGATCCTCCCACCGGAATTCGAAACGCGCCTTCGAGAGCACGTCGTCCCAGTGATGCGCGCGCGGATGACCTTTTGCAAGGTCCGCTGCGTGCGCTGCAATCTTGTACGTGATGACGCCGTCTTTAACGTCTTTCTTGTTCGGCAGGCCGAGATGTTCTTTGGGGGTGACGTAACAGAGCATCGCCGTGCCGAACCAGCCGATCATTGCCGCGCCGATCGCGCTCGTAATGTGGTCGTAGCCCGGCGCGATGTCGGTGACGAGCGGCCCGAGGGTGTAGAACGGCGCCTCATCGCAAAGCGCAAGCTGCTTCTCCATGTTTTCTTTGATCAAATGCATCGGCACGTGGCCGGGGCCTTCGATCATTACCTGGACGTCGTGCTTCCACGCGATCTTCGTGAGTTCGCCGAGCGTTTCAAGCTCGCCGAATTGCGCGGCGTCATTCGCATCGGCCGTGCAGCCGGGGCGCAAGCCGTCGCCCAGCGAGAACGCCACGTCGTAGGCCTTCATGATGTCGCAAATTTCTTCGAAATGCGTGTACAGAAAACTCTCTTGATGGTGCGCAAGACACCACTTCGCCATGATCGATCCGCCGCGCGATACGATACCGGTAATTCGATTGGCCGTTAACGGAACGTAGCGCAGAAGCACCCCGGCGTGAATGGTGAAGTAGTCGACGCCCTGTTCCGCTTGCTCGATGAGCGTGTCGCGGAAGAGTTCCCAATTGAGTTCTTCTGCTTTGCCGTTGACTTTCTCGAGCGCCTGATAAATCGGCACGGTGCCAATCGGCACGGGAGAATTACGCAGAATCCACTCGCGCGTTTCGTGGATGTTCTTACCGGTGGAAAGATCCATCACCGTATCGGCACCCCAACGCGTGGCCCACGTCATCTTCTCGACCTCTTCTTCGATCGTCGACGCGACGGCCGAATTGCCGATGTTCGCGTTGATCTTCACGTGGAAGTTGCGACCGATGATCATCGGCTCGCTCTCGGGATGATTGACGTTATTCGGAAGGATCGCACGGCCGCGCGCGATTTCGTCCCGCACGAAATCCGGCGCAACGCCTTCGCGCAGCGCAACATACTCCATCTCCGGAGTGACGATGCCTTTGCGCGCGTAATGCATTTGGGAAACATTTGCGCCCGGTTTCGCGCGGCGAATCTTTCGCGCGCCGCTAAAGCGCACGCCGTCGAGTTCGGGCATCGCTTCACGCCCGCGCCGGTACAGCGAACTCGGACGTTCGAGCGTGTCCGTATCGTTACGCGCTTCAATCCACGTATCGCGCAACGCATGTAAGCCGGCGCGCACGTCGATCTTCACGTCGGGATCGGTGTATGGACCGCTCGTATCGTAAACGGTATGCGACGTGCCGTCCGTCAAAGCAATTTCACGCATCGGCACGCGAATCGACGAATCGCTGCCTTGCAAGTAAACTTTCATTGATTGTCCCTTCCTACGCCGGCATTACCCGGTTCAGGTTCAACGGTCGGCGCCGACATTGCGCGCCCTCTCAGCCCGCTCCAATGCGAGCTCCCGCAAGACAAAACCGCTTAATGAAAAAGGGCGCCGTTACCTCCACGTACGACGCCCTTTTTATTGGCAGCCCTCGGCCGCGGAGGATGCCTAATGACCGATGGTGCCGTTCATTTTCTGGATGTCGATACTGCCGAGGCCGGTGATGTAATCGTATCCAGGAAGTGCCGAGTAAAGGGTGTTGTTGCCGATGAGCACGTCGTGGAATCCGTTAACCGATCCCGTGGGCGGCGTGCCGCTTGTTGATTCACTCACCGCGGAGAAGCCTCCGTACAGTTTGTAGAACCGCGGCGCGGCGAATCCGAGCGTCGAGTGGGCGCTCAAGAGTCGCGCATACGTTCCGGCGGAGAGCGGTGAGGCCAGGCTCGTTCCACCAACGACTTCGGAAACGCCGCTGACGTACGTATCGAAACCGGTGTTCGGATCCGCATCCATCGCGATATCGGGTACGCCGCGAATCGAAACGGGTGCGGAGACGCCGGCGACGCTGGTCGACTGCGGTTGCACGCCTTGCTGCCAGTACGGCGAGTATTCGAATTGGCTTACACCGCCGCCGCCGTTCATCCAGCCGACTTCGCCGGCATAGCTGCCGTCGGCATTGCTGAGCAACGTCGTTCCACCAACGGCGACCACATACGGTGAAGCGGCCGGATATTCGACAAGCGGTGCACCGGCGTTCACGCCGTTCGGGGTGCCGACGGAGCAGAACGACCCGGTATCTCCGGAAGACGCAAACATCGTCTGTCCATGCGCTGCTGCGGAAAGCAGCACTTCGTCGTCCACGAGCATCGAGCCGTCCACGTACGGGAGAGCTTCGCAGCCGCCGAACGACGAGTTGCCGATCTGCGCGAGATTATCGGATTCCCACTTGCTGTATGCGGCAGCGATGTCGGAATCCGTGAGCGACGTTGTCGCATAAACGTAGAGATGCTTGAGCGTGCCGGCGATACCGCTGGACGACTGCGTGTCGAGATCCCATTCGTCGAGTCCCGACGTATCGGTGCTCGGCAAACCAACCTGGACGACGCTGTACGGGACCTGCGCAAGGCCGTTGGCCGCCTCTTCAGCGCGAAGGTCGCTGACGACGCCGGAAACGTTGCCTTCGGCAATAACAGCAACGGCAACATTGGTCGCCTGCGGGACCGTGCCGGCGTCGTACGTCTTCCAATACGTTTGCGGATTATACGATAAACGAACGCACGTGTTGGTGCCGGGTGTCGTCAAGTCGCAGGGCGTAATCGGCGCGACCTTCTGCGGCCCGACCTTCGCCGCGGGGGTGTTGTTCAAACCGAGCACGGCGACGACGATGTTGCTCAAATTCGTAGGTACGAGCGCCGCCGTCGTGTTCGCAAACACGCTGCGGCCGTTCTGGCTGAACGAATGCAGCGTCGTGCTAAACGCTTTCTGCACGTTCGCGACGGTTGCATCGCCGCTGACGATCAAGTTATTCGGCTCGACCTTTACGTTCGTGAAGCCGTTTTTCGACAGATACGACATGACAGCCGATACGTCGGATGCCGTCGGCAAATAGGTGCTCGCAAGAGCGCCGTCGCTGAGCGTTTGTCCGCTTGCGACGAGCGACTGCAGCTGGGAAGCGTTGTGCATTTGGAGACCGAGGCGAACGGTAATGACCTGCGAGCTGCTAAGCGCGCCGGTATCGCTCGCATTGACGAGGGATATCGCTTGGGTTCCCGTCGCCGCCCAACCCGAAGGCAGCTGAACGTTTAGTGCCGCGGCCCGTGTCAGGCCCGTTCCGCGTGACGCCGATTGGGGCGACGACGCGTTGCCGGCGGTACCGGGAATTACCGAATTCCCAGAGCCATGACCGGCGCACGATGCAGTAATAACGCCGGCCAAGATGGCTGCGGCAGCAGTCAGCTTTCTCATGTTTTGGTATCCTCCACGGAAAAAGCCTAGCGATACAGCACACTCGCAGCCCATACTCAGTATTGGGTATGCCGTACCTCATTCTCGTCGGCGCGCAGCTTGCTATCGGTGCCGCAGCTATTTTTGCACGCTATGCGCTCTCGGGAGCCGGCCCGCTTGCCGTTGCCGCGGCGCGTCTCGCCATTGCGGCCCTGATCTTAGGCTCCATTGCAGCGCTCCTCCGGAAACCGCTACGCAAACACACGCCTCGCGAACGGGCGATCTTCATTTGTGCCGGCGTGGCGTTGGCAATGCATTTCGCGACTTGGATTTGGTCGCTCGAATACACGACCGTGGCGGTGTCCACGCTTCTGGTTGCCTCGACACCGGCGTGGACGGCGATGTACGACGCAATCGTTCACCGACGGCGATTGAGCCGGGCGTCGCTCGGGGCGTTCTTGGTTGGCGCCGCCGGCCTCGTGATGGTGGTCGGCTTCGATCGCACCGCTCCGCCGCACCCCGGCCACCAACTGGCCGGCGCCGGGCTGGCGCTTTCGGGAAGCGTGGCCATCGGCGCATATCTTATTCTCGTCCGCGAAATTCGCGACGACTTCGGAACGCGAGCGATCGTCACACGGACCTACGGGTGGTCGGCGGCCGTTCTGGTCGCGGCGGCGCTTCTCGCGCGGCAACCCCCGCCACCCATTAGCGCCGGCGCCGCCTGGGGCGGCATTGCCGCCATGGCCCTAATCTCCCAGCTTCTCGGCCACACCGGCATAAATGCGTCGTTGCGCTGGTTCACCCCGAGCGCAATCTCGTTCGCGAGCCTGCTCGAGCCGGTTTTTGCCGCGGTCCTAGCGCTCATGCTATTCGGTGAAGCGGTCAGTCCGGCGGCAGTGGCGGGCGGCCTGCTGCTGCTCGGCTCGATCGCCGTCGTCTTGCGCGAGGAGCGTCGCCCTGTATTGGACGGCTCCGGCCTGCCTATTGGCCCGGTCCACTAGCAAGGAATCGGGAATTGGGGCGGAATGCGGCCCGCCATGACCACGTCTTTGCACGATCCAGATCCGCAAGAGACCCAAGAGTGGCTCGAAGCCATGCGCGCCGTCGTTCAGGTCGAAGGACCGGAACGCGCTCGTGCATTGCTCGAACAACTCGTCGGTGAAGCGCAGCGCGGCGGAGCGCACATTTCGCTCGGCCTCGAAACGCCCTACGTCAATACGATCCCGGTTGATAAGCAACCGGAGATGCCGGGTGACGACGAGCTGGAAACGCGCTTGCGCCACATCACGCGCTGGAACGCAATGGCGACGGTCGTTCGCGCAAACAAAACGAGTTCCGAACTTGGCGGCCATGTAGCAAGTTATGCGTCGGCGGCAACGCTTTACGACGTCGGCTTCAATCATTTCTGGCGCGCGCCGTCGGAAAATTTCGGCGGCGACATGGTGTTCATGCAAGGACACAGCGCGCCCGGTATTTATGCGCGCGCGTTTCTAGAAGGCCGCATCAGCGAATCGCAACTCGAACGTTTCCGGCAAGAAGTCGACGGCGGCGGGTTGCCGTCGTATCCGCATCCGTGGCTCATGCCGGACTTTTGGCAATATCCGACGGTATCTATGGGCCTCGGCCCAATCATGTCGATCTATCAGGCGCGCTTCATGCGTTACGTCCACGATCGCGGTTTGAAAGACACCGCCGGACGCAAGGTGTGGGCGTTCGTCGGCGACGGTGAAACGGACGAACCCGAAACGCTCGGTGCCATTTCGCTTGCCGGGCGGGAGAAGCTCGACAACCTCATCTGGGTCATCAACTGCAACCTGCAGCGTCTCGACGGCCCCGTGCGCGGCAACGGCAAGATCATTCAAGAACTGGAACGCGTTTTTAAAGGCGCCGGCTGGAACGTCATCAAGGTGATTTGGGGAAGCCGTTGGGACCGGTTGTTGCAAAACGATTCCAGCGGACGGCTCGTGCAATTGATGAGTGAAACCGTCGACGGCGATTATCAGACGTATAAATCGCGCAACGGGCGCTACGTTCGCGACGAATTCTTCGGACGTTATCCCGAAACGGCCGCGCTTGTCGCTGAATGGACCGACGAGCAGGTTTGGAATTTGCAACGCGGCGGACACGATCCGCGTAAGGTTTACGCCGCCTATAAAGCCGCAACCGAAACCACCGGTATGCCGACCGTCATTCTTGCGAAGACGATCAAAGGCTACGGCATGGGCGAAGCCGGCGAAGCGCGCAACATTGCGCACCAGGCGAAGAAAATGGAAATCGAGGAGATGCGCGCGTTCCGCGATCGCTTCCTGATTCCGGTGAACGACACCGAGATCGAAAAGATTCCGTTCTACCGGCCGGCCGAAGACAGCCGCGAGATGACGTATCTGCGCGAGCGCATGAACGCGCTCGGCAGCCTTCCGAAGCGGCGCGAGAAGTCCGAAACGCTCGCGGTTCCGGAGCTTTCGGCCTTCGACGCACAGCTCAAAGGAACAGGCGAGCGCGAAATCTCCACTACGATGGCGTTCGTGCGCATTCTTAATACGATCGCGCGCGATCGCACGCTCGGCCCGCGCATCGTCCCGATCGTTGCCGACGAATCGCGCACGTTCGGCATGGAAGGCATGTTCCGGCAGCTGGGCATTTACTCGTCGGTCGGCCAACTGTACCATCCGCAAGATGCCGAACAACTGATGTGGTATCGCGAAGATAAACACGGCCAGATTCTGCAAGAAGGCATCAACGAGGCCGGTGCCATTTCTTCGTGGATCTCGGCGGGCACGTCGTATTCCAATCACGACTTGCCGATGATTCCGTTCTACATCTTCTACTCGATGTTCGGTTTCCAACGGGTCGGCGATCTCGCGTGGGCCGCTGGGGACTCGCGCACGCGCGGCTTCTTACTCGGCGGAACGTCCGGCCGCACGACGCTCAACGGTGAAGGCCTGCAGCATGAAGACGGGCATAGCCAAGTCTTCGCTTCGTTCATTCCGAACTGCCGCAGCTACGATCCGACGTTCGGTTACGAAGTAGCCGTCATCATTCAAGACGGCTTGCGCCGCATGTTGACGGACCAGGAAGACATTTACTACTACATCACGCTGCTCAACGAGAACTACTCGCATCCCGACATGCCGGCCGGTGCAGAAAGCGGCATTCTCAAAGGCATGTACCTCTTCCGCGACGGCGGCAAGCCCGAGAAGAAAACGCCGCGCGTTCAGCTTTTCGGCTCGGGTGCAATCCTTCGCGAAGTCATTGCGGCAAGCGACTTGCTCGCAAGCGACTGGAACGTTCAAAGCGACGTGTGGAGCTGCACGAGCTTCAACGAGTTGCAACGCGACGGCGTGGATACGCACCGGCGCAACATGCTACATCCCGAAAGCGAACGCGAGCTTTGCTACGTAGAGCAGATGCTTGCGGACCGGCAAGGCCCCGGCATCGCGGCGACGGATTACATCCGCTTGTACAGCGAATCGATTCGCCCGTACGTCGGAAACCGCCGCTTCGTCACGCTCGGAACGGACGGCTACGGCCGCAGCGACTTCCGCGCGAAGCTTCGCGAGTTCTTTGAAGTGAATCGATACTTCGTTACGGTGGCTGCGCTCAATGCGCTCGCCGACGACGGAACGATCTCGCGAAACATCGTTCGTGAAGCGATCGAGAAGTACGGCATCAATCCGAACAAGCCCAATCCGATTACCGTTTAGGACGCGAGGAGTACGTGAGCAACACCATCGAGGTTCGAGTGCCCGATATTGGGGGCTTCAACGACGTTCCGGTAATCGAAGTGCTGGTCAAGCCCGGCGATCAAGTAAAGAAAGACGATTCGCTGATCACGCTTGAAAGCGAAAAAGCTTCGATGGAAGTGCCGTCGAGTGCCGACGGCGTCGTCGAAAACGTAAGCATCAAAGTAGGCGACAAAGTGTCCGAAGGCATGCCGATCGTAACGCTGCGTTCCGATGCGGCGCAGCCGGCAGCACCGGCGCAGGCGCCGCTCGCTTCAAAAGAAGCGCCGGCTTCGGCGGAGATTCAACAAACGGCGGAAGTCGAGTTGCGCATGCCGGACATCGGCGATTTCCAGGAGATTCCGGTTATCGAAGTCGCCATCAAGCCCGGTGACCGCATTGAAAAAGAATCGCCGCTCGTGACGCTGGAAAGCGAAAAAGCGTCGATGGACGTCCCGTCGAGCGCAGCAGGCACGATCAAAAACGTTTTGGTCAAAGTCGGCGACAAGGTGTCCAAAGGCACCGTCCTCGCGACGCTTGTTTCCGACGCCGCGCCTGCTGCGCCGAAAGCTGCGAGTCAAGCTAAAACCGCCGATGCGCCCACCCTTCGACAAGCTCAGGGCGACGAAACCCGTCATGCTGAGCCCGTCGAAGCACGAGCGGATATCAGCAACGCCTCGCATGCGCCCGGTGGTGTCGTTCACGCGAGTCCGGCGATCAGAAGGTTCGCCCGCGAACTAGGTGTCGATCTACGCGGCGTAGCGGGAAGCGGACCGAACAGCCGCGTGACACGCGAAGACGTGCAGCGGTGGGTGAAATCCGCGTTGCAAGAACGCGCACCCGGTGCGCCGGCCGGCGGATTCGGTATTGCGGCGTTGCCCGCGTGGCCGAAAGTCGATTTCGCGCAGTTCGGCCCGATCGAACGCAAGCCGTTACCGCGCATCAAAAAGTTCTCGGGGCCGAATCTCCATCGCAACTGGTTGCAAATTCCGCACATCACGAACTACGACGAAGCCGACATCACCGACCTCGAAGCCTTCCGCAACGACGTCAACAAGGAACAAACCAAATCATCCGGCGTGAAGATGACGATGCTGGCGTTCTTGATCAAAGCGTCGGTTACGGCACTGCAGCGCTTCCCGGAATTCAACAGCTCGCTGGACGCCGACGACCTCGTGTACAAGCGGTACTATAACATCGGCTTCGCGGCGGACACGCCGAACGGGCTGGTCGTTCCCGTCCTGAAGAACGCCGAAAGCAAAGGGCTGCTGCAAATCGCGCGTGAGTCGTCGGAGCTCGCGGCGAAGGCGCGCGACGGCAAACTGGGCATGAGCGACATGCAAGGGGGAACGTTCACGATCTCGTCGATCGGCGGTATCGGCGGAACGCAATTCACGCAGATCGTCAACGCCCCCGAGGTTGCAATTCTCGGCGCGACGCGCTCGGCCATGAAGCCGGTCTGGGACGGCACGCAGTTTGTGCCGCGGTTAATCCTGCCGATCAGCGTGAGCTACGACCACCGCGTCATCGACGGCGCCGGAGCGGCACGCTTTTTGGCCCATATGAGCTCCTTGCTGCGGGACTTCAAGCGCGTTTTGCTGTAGCGGTCCTTAATGGACGGCGGCGATCCGATAGCGTTCCTTAGCGAACGCGTCGCAGAGGCCGAACGCGAGCGCGACGAGCTGTTGGTTAAGAGCCAACGGCTCGAAATGCTGCAGCGCTCTTTCGTAGACATCGTGGCGGCGAGCGATGAACCATCGCTGGCCGCTGCCGCGTTGCGCGGCGCGTGGCTCGGCCTCGGGTTCTCGCGAGCGCTGTGGTTTCGCGTCGACGACAGCCAAGAGATCTCGGCGCTCTACGAGCTCGACGGCGATGCGGTCATGGAATCGGAGTACGGGGGCACGCTCCCCGAAACGACGTCGCTCTACCGCATCACGTGCGGCGACAGCGATGTGGCAACCGGCTGGGCCGGTGATCCCGATGCTCCGCTCTTCGACACCCGTCGCCGTTACGCGGCCGCGGCCGTGCGGCCCAAAAGCGGCGCATCGTTCCTGCTTTACGTCGACGGTTCGAGCGAACGTGCCGCCTCGGCATGGAGCGTGGCCTCGCTGCAAGAGTTGGCCACGCAAGCCGCGTTCGCGCTCGAGCGAATGCGCCTCTCGAGCGAACTCGAGCGGCTAGCGATGCACGATCCGCTCACCGGCCTCTTGAACCGGCGCGCGCTCATGCAGCGTCTTGATACCGAACTTGCGCGCGCCCGGCGAACGGCCGAGCCGGTGGCCTTTGCGATGATCGACGTCGATGACTTCAAGCGCATCAACGATACGAACGGTCACGCGGGCGGCGACGAAGCGCTGAAACGCATCGCGCACATTCTTCGCACTGAAACGCGCGAAACCGACGTTCCGGCGCGCTTTGCCGGCGACGAGTTCTCACTGGTCATGCCTCGCAGCGACGAAAAGGCGATCGCCACGGTTATGGCGCGAATCTATCGCGCGCTGGCCGCACATTCACTCAGTTGCTCGATCGGCGTCGCCTTCGCGCAAAATCCGATGGACGCCCAAACCTTGATTGTAAGGGCCGATGCGGCCGTCTATCAGGCCAAAGCAGCCGGCAAAAATTGCTACAAGGTAACGGCGCCGTAAAGCTCGAGCACTTGCTGCGCTCGTTCGCAAAGTCTTGCGCACAGTTCCAGCGGCTCAACTAACGCGACGTCGTTGCCGGCCGCTACAAGATAGTGCATCGCCGCCTCCGAACTCCCGAACCGAATCTTTAGTGTTGAAGGGTCGCCGTCTTCGACCATTTCCCACGGCCAGTAGTTCGTAACATCATCGATCTTTTCGCGGGCGACGCGAACGATTATGGGATAGCCGGGGCCTTGTTCCTTTTCGAAGCGCTGCATCATTTCGCGCCAATGCCGGTCCAGATCGAAATCCGCGGGCCGCACGAAACGTTCGTCGAGTTCGGAAACGTCCAAGATGCGGTCGATGCGAAACGTTCGATGCCCCTCCGAGGTGAGCGCGACCAGATACCAGACGCCGGCTTTAGAAACGAGGCCGAGCGGATCGGCGCGCCGCGTGCTCGCCGTTCGATGGCGATCGTGATACGTAATCGTGACGCACCGGTCGTCCCAAACGGCACGGCGTAACAGCGCAAGTTTTTCGACCGGCGGATCACCCTGGTTCCAACGCCGCTGATCGATGTGTACGCGCCCGCGAACGTGCTCGGCCGCATGACGCTGGGACTCGGAAAAGCCGCCGCGCAATTTATCGAGCGCGCGATCGAACTGACCGCTCAAACCTAAATCGGCTAGGACCGAAGAGCCCGTAGTGAAGAGCGCTCGCACTTCGTCCTCGCCGAAATGCATGAGCGCTTTTCGATACCCCTCGGCAAGCGCAATGCCGCCCTCGACGCCGCGTTCGGTATAGACCGGAACGCCGGCGGCGGAGAGCGCGTCTACGTCGCGATAGATCGTCCGTTCGGAGACTTCCAGCGCAACAGCAAGCTCGCGCGCCGTTCTACGTGAAGACGACTGGAGCATGAGCAGCAGCGCCATCAAACGATCGGCCTTCATGCAAAACAGCGTGGCAAATATGACAGTAGATGTCAACTATTATGGTTTAGATTTGATACATAGCCAAACTCACAATCGAGAGGATGAATGCGCTATGCCTACCGGAACGGCACCGATCGTTGCTACGGGCATCGATTGCGTGTGTTACTTAGCTAAGGACTTTGCCCGCGCAAGGCGTTTCTATGAAAATACGTTGGGTTTACAAGCTTCAACCGAGGGAGACAACTGGGTCGAATTCGAACTGCCCGACGGCGCCACGTTTGCCTTAGCGAAACTTCCCGGCGACCAATGGTATCCCACTGGTGGCGCAATGTTTGCGGTCGGCGATGTTTACGCGGCCGCCAAAACCCTGCGCGACGCCGGCATCACGGTCCACGGCGACGTCACCGAAACACCGGTTTGCAATATGGCGTGGTGCGACGATAGCGAAGGCAATAATTTTGCTCTCCACCGCCGCAAGTAACTCTTTCTCTAAAAAGGACCTTGAGATGCAACTGGAACCCTACATCTTCTTTTACGGCCGCTGCGAAGAAGCATTGGAATTCTACAAGAGCGCGTTGGGCGGAACGTTCGAAATCACGCGGATGAAGGATGCGCCGCCTATGCCCGACATGCCGGTTGCTCCGGAAGCCGGCAATAAAGTGATGCACGCGTCGTTCAAAGGCCCGGGCTTCGCCTTCATGGCCTCCGACGGCCGCGACGAAAAAGCGGTCGATCCTGACGAGGGCAACATTTCGCTCTCGCTTGGCTTCGAAGATAAGGGCGAAGCGGATCGCGTGTTCCAAGCACTCTCGCAAGGGGGCGAAGTAAAGATGCCGCTTGCAGACGCGTTTTGGGGCGGACGCTTCGGGATGATTGCCGACAAGTTCGGCATCGAGTGGATGATCACCGCGCCGTAGGGCCGCTGCTATGAAGTAAATCCTTCGCTACGCGCTCAGCATAGCCGCCATCGCAGCGAACAAGACTTCGCGGCTCATTTGCGGTTTCAAGCACTGTGGGCGCTTGCGAAACGTCTAGAGAGCCGCGGACCCAATAAGCGAACGGGCGCGTTCGTTGTCGTCGGTACTGATTGCAACGAGCGCTTCGCCATCTTCACGGCGCACGTGATGCATGGATCGAATATTCAAATTCGCATCGCCGAGGAGGCGGGAAAGCCGGGCAAGCGCGCCGGGCTGATCGTCGATACGTGCGAGCAGCACGTCGTCGGAAACCGATTCGTATCCCGAGTCGGTGAGAATCTTCAACGCTTCGTCTTCGCGTTCAACCGCCATTCGCACCAGCGCGCCGTTTCCGTGCGTTTCGACGACGATTCGCTCGATGCTGATGGCATGTGCGGCGAGAAGCTCCGTTAGTTCGGCCAATAGGCCTGGGCGATTCGGAACGATTACCCGGATATTTCGCACGCGGCTTCCTTCTTTCGTTCGGCGGCCATGTCGTCGATAAATGCGCGGATCTGTTCGCGCGTAACGTTCGGTAGGACGATCGCATGCGAGATCGAGCCGGCGGTCGCGATCTGCCACTTGGCCCGAATCGCTTCGTTCACGCGGGCAAACACGACGGTGATCGCATTGGGATTACGCCACGCTTCGATTCCCGCGTCACGCAGCTTGGTTTCCAAATATTCGGCGAGCGCCAACGAGTGTTCCAGGCGGCGCTTCACGCCGTTCACACCGAGTTCTCGGAGGCGATACCACAGCATAAGCGGCGTTACGCCGTTACGCGACCCGCTAATCGTAGTGTCCAAATTGCCGATGTAGTCGATTGCGCGAGCGATACGCTGCACGTTGTGCTTGCGGGCGACGACCACGCCGCACGGAATCGGCGCCCCTAAAAATTTGTGCCCGCTAACCGCAATCGAGTCCGCACCGTCGGCAAAATCGTACGACGGGCGCGGATTCAGGAACGCCGCGTAGGCACCGGAGAGGGCTGCATCCGAATGCACGTAGCGCTGGCGGATGGCGAGGCTGTCCATGATTTCAATGATGCGGCCGACGTCGTCCCGGGCTTCCGTCATCGTGGTGCCTATATTCGCAAAGATGATCGGCGGAACGTCGCGATGGATCTTCAGGGTCTCGCGAAGATCCTCGTAATCGATCTCGCCGCTCGGTTGCGAGCGGATCGTAATGTGCCGCATGTTGAGAAAATGGAGATTCTTGGCAACGCTATAGTGCGTTTGCTCCGAATAATAAACCATGCCGTTGGGCAGCAGTTCACGCGCAAGGTAAAGCCCGTACAGGTTACCCTCGGTGCCGCCGTTCGTTACGTATCCCCACCAATCGTCTTGCGGCGCCCGGTAGATGTCCGCGAAAAACTCCACGACTTCGCGTTCGAACTCTCGGGTTTCAACGCGATACGTTCCATCCGCAAACGGATCGCCGACATTGTTTACGGGAAATTCAAGAAAGCGTTCGAGTGCGTCGTAATCGAAGTCTTTGGCTGACGGATAGCCTAGCGAAACGCCATTCGCTGCGCTCATCCGTTCGTACAGCGCGTCTAAACGCGCATGGTCCTCCGGTTCAAGCATGATGGTCGGCCGGCGTGTTTCGGCAAAAGAACGCGTCTATCCGTTCCTTGAAACGAGAGAAGATCAGCCGGTTAGCAACGGCCGCAATGGCCGCGGCTATCAGAAGCGGATAGCTTGCGTTCATCGACGGCGAACCCCCAACATGCGCCGCAAAAAACGAGCCGACCAGCAGCATTGCGCCTACAATCAGGCCGCGAAGGCCGTAACGAATGCCGTCGTGCCGTTCCTTTTCGCTTAGATGCGCGTGGCGCCAATAGATTCCCACCACGTAAAGCACGCCCAGGATCAATACGGCGACGCCAAGTGTTACAAAGTACGCTACGAACGTAACCGCCCGCTCTTCGTCGACGTGGAGTCTTCCGAAGGCTTGGACGAAGAAGACAATCAAGCCGAGCATCGACAACAGCACGAAATTCAGAAAAATCGAAAGCCGGGTGGGCTGAAAATAGAGCGAAAAAAGGCGCTGGTGGTTGAACCAAATCGAAGCGATGACCCCGAACGTCCAAAAATACGTCGCCAGCCAAAACGGATGAGCGAACAAGTCTCTTGCGTGCTCCGGGACAACAAGCGTCACGGCCAACAAAGCAAGACTAAATCCCATTACCAAATCGGAAAACGCTTCGATGCGATGCACCAGTCGCTCGTCCCGCATCGTCTCTTTATGCATACTCGTCACCATGTCGCGTTGTCCGAAGCGTCATCCTGATCAACAGGCGTTGGGCCACGTCAGTGGCCCAGCCTGCATGGTGAGGCGGCGTTAAGCTTTCTTGCGGAGTTGACGCAGCACGTATTGGAGGATTCCGCCGTGGCGGTAGTACTCGGCTTCGTCCGGCGTATCGATGCGCACGAGCGCCTTGAACTGCAGTGCCTTACCGGTCTTAACGTCAGTCGCTTTCACCGTCGCGTGCATGCGTGGCGTGATACCGCCTTCAATGCCCGTGATGTCGAAGAGCTCTTCACCGGTCAACGCGTACGTCGAACGATCGGCGCCGTCCATGAACTGCAATGGCAGAATGCCCATGCCGATCAAGTTGCTGCGGTGAATGCGTTCGAACGATTCCGCAATCACGGCCTTAATGCCGAGAAGATACGGACCCTTGGCGGCCCAGTCGCGCGACGAACCTGATCCGTATTCTTTTCCGGCGAGAACGATCAGCGGCGCTCCTTCGGCTTGATACTTCGTTGAAGCATCGAAGATCGACATCTTTTCGTTCGTCGGCAAGTGACGCGTAACGCCGCCTTCGACGCCCGGTACCAGGTGATTGCGCAGGCGCACGTTTGCGAACGTGCCGCGAACCATGACTTCATGGTTGCCGCGCCGCGCACCGTAGGAGTTGAAGTCCTTCGGTTCGATGCCGCGTTCCATCAGATATTTCGCAGCGGGCGACGACTTCGCAATATTGCCGGCGGGTGAAATGTGATCGGTCGTTACGGAATCACCGAGGACGGCAAGCGCACGCGCGTTCTTGATGTCGGCTAGCGCGGCCGGCTCTTCCGGCATGTTTTCAAAGTACGGCGGATGCTTGACGTATTCCGATTTCGGATCCCAGTCGAAACGCTCGCTCTTGGCGACGTTGAGCTTCGCCCAATTGTCGTCGCCCTTGAATACGTCGGAATAACGCGCCTTGAACATCTGGTCGTTGACGCATTCGGTGACGGTCTTCGCGATCTCGTCGTTGCTCGGCCAGATGTCCTTGAGATACACTGGTTGACCGTCACTGCCCGTTCCGAGCGGCTCGGTCGTGAGATCGAGATCCATGCGTCCGCACAGCGCATAGGCGACGACGAGTGGCGGCGACGCCAAGTAGTTGGCACGAACTTGCGGATGGATGCGGCCTTCGAAATTGCGATTGCCGGAGAGCACCGCCGCGACAATCAGATCCTGTTCGGCAACGGTTTCCGAAACATCGGCCGGAAGCGGCCCTGAGTTGCCGATGCAGGTCGTGCAGCCGTAGCCGACGATGTTGAAACCGAGGGAATCGAGCGAATCTTGCAGTCCCGCTTTGGCGAGATAATCTTTGACGACTTTGGAACCCGGAGCGAGCGACGTCTTCACCCACGGCTTCGATTTTAGGCCGCGAGCGACCGCGTTGCGCGCGAGCAATCCTGCGCCGATAAGGACGGACGGATTCGACGTGTTCGTACAGCTGGTGATCGAAGCGATAACGACAGCGCCGTCGGAAACGTCTTTTTCCGTCAATGCAACCGTTGCGGTTTGACCGCCGCCTTCATCTTGGAAGCGTGAAACTGCACCGTTTGATCCTTCGCGAGCACCCATCCATTCTTGCATCGCGGCGTTGAACGACGTCTTCACGTCTTTGAGCGAAACGCGGTCTTGCGGACGTCGCGGACCCGCGACATTGGGTTCCACTTCGCTGAGGTCGAGCGTGAGAACATCAGAATACTCCGCATCAGGCGTGTCGTCGGTGCGGAAAAGGCTTTGCGCCCGCGCGTACTGCTCGACAAGCGCGATGTGTTCGGCGCCGCGGCCGGTAAGGCGCAGATATTCCAGCGTGCGATCGTCGATGGGGAAGATTGCGCACGTCGATCCGAATTCCGGCGACATGTTGCCGATGGTCGTGCGATCTGCTACCGGCAGCTGCGAGAGCCCCTTGCCGAAGAACTCGACGAACTTGCCGACGACGCCCTTCTTCCGCAGGATTTCGGTGATCTTCAGCACGAGGTCGGTCGCGGTAACGCCTTCGCGCAGTTTGCCTTCGAGACGGAAGCCGACGACTTCGGGAATAAGCATCGTTACCGGTTGGCCGAGCATGGCCGCTTCGGCCTCGATGCCGCCGACGCCCCACGCGAGCACGCCAACGCCGTTGACCATGGTCGTATGCGAATCGGTGCCAACCGCCGTGTCGGGATATGCCGTCGCGTTCTTGTCGTCAAAGGCAATGCCGGCGCCGCCGGCGCCGAAGATGACGCGCGCAAGATACTCGATATTTACTTGGTGAACGATGCCCGTGTCAGGCGGAACGGCGCGGAAGCCGTCTAGTGCGGATTGTCCCCACTTCAAGAACGCGTAGCGTTCGCGATTGCGTTCGAACTCGAGGTCGGCGTTCTTCTGAAACGCATCGTTGTTGCCGAAGTAATCGATTTGCACGGAATGGTCGACGACAAGTTCGACGGGTTGCAGCGGATTGATTGCTTTTGCTTCGCCGCCCATTTTGGCCATCGCGTCGCGCATTGCAGCGAGATCGACGACGCACGGAACGCCCGTGAAATCTTGTAGCAGCACGCGAGCCGGACGGAACGCGATTTCTTTGTCGGAGGCTTCGCGTGGGCTCCAGCGCGCAAGTGCTTCAACATCGGTCTTCGTGACCGAACGGCCGTCTTCGGAACGCAACAGATTCTCAAGCAGAATCTTCAAGCTATACGGCAGGCGGCTGAGCTTCGTGAGGCCGGCCCGCTCTAGGGCGTCGAGACGGAAATACTTGTAAGAACGATCGCCGACGGCTAGCGTGTCGACCGCGTTGAAACTATTCGCGTGCTGATTCATGGCGATAGGCGTATTTTGGGATCGCCTTGCGCGTAGCCTTCGATTTGCAAATGCAAGCTGCCCGACAAAAGTCGCCACAACGGATCGCCAACCAATTCACGCCGCCACGGCGAGACGTCCAGCGCTTCATCGAAGGTCTGCCGGTCGCGCGGAGCTTCGCGCGCGATGCGTTCAAGCGTATTGCGCGGCACAAGCAAACTTTGCGGCAAATCGTTCATGCGGGCAATTTCGCCCACGACGACGCCCATCAACGACGCCAGCGTGTCGCGGTTCTGGCCCAACGGCCGCTGCGGCCGCTGCGGTAACTCCTCGTCGGGGAGCGCCATTGCGCGCGCCACCGCCTCGACGATCGACGTACCCAATTGCCGCCGAGCGCCTGCATCCAAGCGCCGCAGCTGCTCCAAATCGCCGGTCGCTTTCGGCTTGAGCGTTGCAAGGCCGGAGACGACGTCGTCGGGCATCACGTACTTCACCGGAAGGTCGCGATCGCGCGCGATGCGGTCGCGCAGCTTCACGATTTCACTAAGCACGGCAAGCTCGCGCCGGTTCATCCGCATGGCGCCGGGAATGCGGAGATACGCCCGGCGTTCGTCGGCGCGATACCGCTCGATATCGCCCTGCAACGCGCACTCCTCGAGTGCCCACTCCAAACGCCCGGCATTCTTCAGCCGATCGACCAGTTTGTCGTACATCGGCAAAAGATGCACGACGTCGTCAACGAGATACTCGATCTGGCGCGCGCTGAACGGGCGCGTGGACCAATCGCTGACCGTTTGCGTCTTCGCGAGCCGCACGCCTTCGAGATCGCGGACGAGATCGGCCAGTGAAATCTGCATGCCGTAGCCGAGAAACGCCGCCGCCACTTGGCTGTCGAAAACCTTCGGCGGCACCATGTCGAAGCGCTCGGCGAAAATTTTCAAATCAGACGAAAGCGCATGTCCGACCACCGTTGTTGCATCGAAAGCGCCAAGCAGCGGGCGCAAATCCGGAATCGCAAGCGGATCGACGATTACGGCGCCGTCATCAAACGCAAGCTGAACCACCATCAAACGCGGCGCATACGTGCGCTCCGCGTGGAATTCCGTATCGATCGCCACGCGCGGCGCCGAGCGCACGCGTGCACAAAGCGTTTCGAGCCCGTCGGCATTTTCAATCATCGGAACGTCTTGAGTCGATAAGGTCACGGTGTAGGTGTCACTTTCGGATGACGATGCAAGTGAAGGTGGTGGTGTTCCCAATAAACGTGGACGCGGTGTTCGTACGAGTGCACGGCGACGGTCACGCGGTCGCCGAAGATGGCGAGCAGCGTGCAGACCGGGATCGCGATCGCGCACATCGTCCACACGTGAACCCAGACGGGGACGCGAAAGGCCGCCGCGGTTGCAGTTGCGACGGTTCCTCCAAACCCCGGGATGATGCGAACCGCTAGCAGAAAGGGCGGCGATCCCACCCGGAAACGCTTCACCCACGACGGCAGCCGTTCCAAATACGCCGGCAAGTCCAGTAAATGCGTGGCGTGGCGGTTGATCCAGTATCCGCTCAAAGCTGCCAGCACGAGTCCAACCGCGTTTACTATCGAGCCGTTGACCGGCCCGAAAATCGCTCCATTCATAATTGCTAACGCGTCCGTTACGGAAAACGGGGCGGAGGCTACGATCGTGAACACCAAGACCGCGAGCGGATACGCCCACGGCCCGATGGTGCGAATCATGTGCTCCACCTGGGGCTGGAATTTAATGACAAGCGCCGCCAGCGTAAAAGACACGGCGAGCATTGCGAGGGCCCCGAGGCGTTTAACGATTTGGTTCAAGCGGAGGCAGGCTTGGTCGTTCGATTAGTGATCACGGTTCTTTGCGGAGTTGGTCTCTACGTCTCCCTTTTCATGCTGAGGAAGACCGGGCGAGCCGAACGCGGTGAGCTGACGGAACGGAGCGTGGTCGAAACGCCGCGGGCGCGGCTATTCGGCGGTACCCCGAATGCGGCCATCGGGGCGATCTACTACCCGGCGATGGCGGCCGGCGTCTGGCTGGCCGGCCCGGCGGCCTGGGGTTGGGCCGTCCTAGTCGCGGCTTCCGCGTTCGCAGCGGCCGTTTCGGCGGTTCTCGCCTACTCGCTCGCCCGTGTTACCAGAATGCCTTGCCCGTACTGCTGGACTGCACACGCAATCAACTGGCTGCTTGCGGCGTGCACACTTTGGGTCTTTCTAAAAATATCATATTGGATATGAGCCGCGACTTTGGTATTATCGCCCTTGTCTCCGGTTGGAGCAGCTCGGTTTTGCTCCACCATTGGACGGCAGTACAAACACCAGGGCCGCGCGAGTGCGCGGCCCTTCTGCTTTTTCTGGAACGGACCTTATTTGCCCATCGGCGACGGCTTGAGTTCGTATACAGTCGCTAGGTCTTTCATCGCCTGCGCGAGCACCGCGTGGTAGTCCGCGTCCGCGGCAACGCCATACTTCTTGTCGATGTCGTCCATAACTTGATCGTGAATCGGATGCGAGACGGCGCGATCGAGCATCACTTCGACGTTGAACCCTTTGGGCGTCTGTCCCGCGCCCCATAGTGCCGCGGCGAGTGCTTTTCCGTCTTTCGGATCCGGACTGGGCGTCGACGGCAGTGCAACGTTCTTCTCTTTCACAATACGCAGCGAATCGCTGACGACGAAATCAAAGACCTTGACGAAATTGCCCACTTTTTCATCGCCGAACTGTTTCTTGAGTGAGGCGACTTCGGCCGAGGTCTTGTCTCCGGCCAGCGTGTGAACAAGGGTCAACGTGCTGAAATTTGAAGGGCCGCCGCCGGCTTCGATCATCGAGAGGGTCACGGGCAATGCCGGTGCCCCCGTGTAGACGCCGGGCGCGGAAAAGCGGGTCGGCGCGTCGGGATTAAGTCCGGACATCTGATCGGCGGCAAAAGCGGGAAGTGAGGTACCGAGAAGCGTGGCGGCGCAGGTAATCGCCGAAATCCAACGGGTGATCATCGTTCTTTCAAGCCTTTCGATTTACGTGAGCGGGAAGCTTATCCGACCCACGTAACGGCGGAGGCCCGAATTCAGATTGCGTTCTTCGCGCGATCGCTTTGAATCAAGTCGTCGATCATGGCGGCGTACTTTTCATCGACCGTGCGCGTGCCGCGAAACCAGCCGTTCAGAATCTCGCCCGCAACGGCCGGCGTCGTTGCGCGAATGCTCAGGCACAGCACGTTGGCGTCATTCCACGTCCGCGCGCCCTCAGCCGTAGCCGCGTCACCGCAAAGCGCCGCGCGGACGCCGGCCACTTTGTTTGCCGCAATACTGACGCCCGTTCCGGTCCAGCAACACACGATCCCAGACTGCGATTCGCCGCTCGCAACGGACTCGGCGACCGCACGCGCCGCGGCGGTCCAGGCGTCATCGGCATTCGGGTCGAGCGCACCGTGCAAGGCGACATCGTGCCCGCGCTCGCGCAGCAAGCGCTCCACTTCCGTCGTCAATTCGCTGCGCATATCGCTTCCGAGCGCAATTCTCACGGGCGGGACCTCCGCGGTTCGATCGTCACTAATGGACGATAGTTATCGCGTCGGCGTTGATGGACCCGTCGCCGTTAACATGGCCTTGCACGTCGACCGTCTGTCCTTCGGAGAGCGATGCACCCCGCGGATTGATGATCGTGCCTTGATGCAGATGCACGGCTTCGTAACGGTTCAGCGGCATGCGCAACTGCAAATCGAAGCGGCGGAAGAACGTGACCGTTCCGCGGACGTGATTCGGATCGACTCCGAGACCGGCGGTGGCATCGCCGGCCAACCGCTGCACGATGCCCTCGACGACGTTGCCCACCCCGGGCGGAATCGTGGGAAGGGCGTGCGGCATCGAAGGCACGGTCGACGGCGACGGGCTTGGCGACGGCGTTTCTTGGGCGAGAGCCGGTGCGGCACCGGTGAAGAGGACGGCCAAAGCCAGGGCGACAACTCGCGGTTTCATATTCAATGAACGAGACTCCATGGAAACGGGTTCCGCCGTGCGCCTAGCGTCCACCGTCATGCTGGTCCGGCAGGCGGCCGCCGGGAAAGGCATCGAGGTGCTAATGGTCCGGCGAAGCGGGCGAAGCGCTTTTGCTCCCGACGCCGTCGTTTTTCCCGGGGGCACCGTCGACCCAATCGACTACGAGCGCCCGCCCGCGTGGGGTGCGGCTAGGTTAGCGGCTGAATTTCGTGCGAGCGTCCCGGCGGAGCTTCCGGCGAACGAAGCGCCCGTGAGCGAACGCGATGCACGCGCACTCGTGCATGCGGCGGTGCGCGAACTTGCCGAAGAGGCCGGCATCGGTCTCGATCCCACGCGCATGCATCTCTTTTCGCACTGGATCACTCCTCCGACCGAGCCCCGGCGGTACGACACGCATTTCTTCATTGCACCGGCGGCCGACGTGCATGTCGCGAGTGCCGATCAAGTCGAAACGCACGACGAGCGCTGGATCGAGCCGGCAGTCGCGCTCGCATTATACCGCGCCGACCAATTGCATCTGGTATATCCGACGATCAAACATCTCGAGCGCCTCGCCGCATTCGACGACGTCGAAAACGCGCTGCGCTTCACGCGAGAAAAGCCGATCGTTACAATCATGCCGTGGACTGCGCCGCAAGACGGTTTCGTCATGCCGGCTTCATTGGAAAACGCGTGGTGAGCGCGATCGCGCTCGTTCGCGCGAAAAATCCATCTCCGATGACGTTGACCGGCACGAATTCGTACGTCATCGATGCCGGCCATGGTGAAGCGCTCGCTATCGATCCGGGACCGGCCATGGAAAAGCACATCGACGCCATCATGGCAAACGCGGCGCAACGTCGACTGCGGATTACCGCGATCGCACTCACGCACGGCCATCCGGATCACGCTCCGGGCGCGGCGCTCCTTGCTGCACGAAGCGGCGCACCGGTTTACGCGCATCCGCATTCCGAGGTGCAACACGACCGCGATCTTCCGCTCGAGGCGATCCTTCGCATCTCGGCCCTTGAACTGGAGATCATAGACGCGCCGGGCCATACGTTCGATCACGTGATCTTTCACGAACCGCGCGAGCGCGCGTTATTCACGGGCGACGTGATCTTAGGCGAAGGCACCGTTGTGATTGCGCCGCCCGGCGGCGCGATGCGCCCCTATCAGAAAACTCTCGCACGACTAGCGAAAGAGTTTCCGGAAGCCCAACGCATTTACGGCGGGCACGGACCCGTTGTTGAAGATGCCCAAGCAAAAATTGCCGAGTACATCGCGCATCGCCAAACACGCGAAGCGGAATTGCTCACGGCTTTGCAAGAAGGCCCGCAAACGATTCCCCAACTCGTCCGCAGAATTTACGGCGACGAGCGCTCGCAGTTATGGGCCGCGATGGCGCGCCAAATGCTGGCCTATCTTTTGGCGCTTCAAGATGAAAGCCGCGTACACGCGGAACCCGTCACACGAGCAATGACCGACATCGAACGAACGATCATGAACCCTCCGTGGGCAACGATCGTCGGCGAAGAGCATGCCGCCGTCGTCGAAGCGGAGCTCGGCGCGATGCTTCAACTCGACACGATTTACACGTACACTCTCTCTTGAGAAGCGCGCTTTTGGGTCTGGAAGGATCGCTGCCTTCTACTTCCTTGCCGTGCTGCCGCCGATAGCGGCGGCCACCGTTAGAACCGGCTAATCGACGCGCAGCACGATCTTTCCGAACTGGTCGCTCGAAGCCATGCGCTCGGCGGCTGCGGCGGCGTCGTCCAACGGGTAGACGCGGTCTATGGCAGGTTTTAATCCGCCTTCGAAAAGCTCGAGCATCTTCGTGAAATCCTGCGGACTCCCCATGGACGTACCGCGGATGTCGATGTGGTTCCAGAACAGTGGAAACAGCCGGAACGTCGATTCGATGCGCGTTCCGCCGTAGATTACTATGCGGCCGCCGGGGCGCATCGCGCCGAGCACCTTATTCAACGTATCGCCTCCCGAAGAATCGACCACCAGATCGACCGGGCCAAGCTTGCGCAGCGTTTTATGCCAATCGGGATCGCTTGAATAGTTTAGCGTTTCATCGGCGCCGAGCGCGCGAGCTTTCTCGAGCTTTTCATCGTCGCCCGAGGTAACGATCGCGCGAGCGCCGGCTTTTTTCGCGAAAAGAAGCGCCATTGTTTGCACGCCCCCGCCGATGCCGGGCAGCAACACCGTTTCGCCGGGTTTCAAGTCGCCGCGTGTGTGCACGGCGCGATATCCGGTTAGTCCGGCGAGGGGAATCGCCGCAGCCTGTTCCATCGAGAGTTCAACCGGTTTGATGCGAATGTTTTCACGCGGCACGCTGACGTACTGCGCGAATGTGCCGTCGCGCGGCATGCCGAGAATCGTCGCTTCGGAACTCCACACGTGGGGATTGTCGCCCCAACCCATCGTGGGATCGATGACGACTTCGTCGCTCCTGACGAAACCGACGACCCCATCGCCGACAGCCTCCACAACGCCCGCACCGTCCGAGCCTAGCGTGCGCGGAAGCGCGATATTCGGATAGAGGCCTTGGGTGATGAAAATATCGCGCCGGTTAAAGGCGGCTGCTTGAATCCGGACTAGGACTTCGCCGGCAGCCGGCTCCGGCCGTTGCATCTCGTCGATCCTGAGGTTTTTGCGGACCCCCGATTTCGTACAACCGGACCGCGCGCATCTTCGAAGGCATGACGGTGAAACTCAGTTGCTACGGACGTGGGAGTTTCCTCTATTGCGCGGCGAAAACCGCGGCATGCCGAAAACTGGAATCGTGCGCGCCTTGTTCAAGGGCATCCGACGCACGCAAGAGACCTTCACGATCCAGATCGGTCCCGTCCGCGCAACGGGCGTCCCGGCGATATTAGTCGGAGTTACGGGTATCGTGATTGCGGGCGGCGTAGCCGCTATGCTATCGCGCAGTGCCGCCCGTCTGCCGGAAACCCTGCGCGAGGCACGCGGGTTGGCAGAAACGTTGCATGGCGACCGTCCCCGCTTGAACCCGTAGCAAGAAAGCATGATCGATAACGACTCTCTTACCGCACTGATCCGTGCGCAAATTCCCGATGCCGACGTAGACGTCTACGACCGTACCGGAACGATGGATCATTTCAACGTCACCGTGCGCTCGCGCGACTTCGCCGGACGGACGCTCATCGAACAGCATCAACTCGTTTACAGTGCGCTTCGCGGCGCGCTCAAAGACGGCCGCGTCCACGCGGTCGAACTCAAAACCGTCACCACCGAAGGCTAGGAATATGTCAGATCAATTGCAATCAGAAATCGAACGCGAAATCGCCGCGAACAAAATTCTCGTGTACGGAAAAGGCACGAAGGACGCGCCGCGTTGCGGGTTCACGCTGGAAACGATCCAATTTTTCGATCACTTTGGCTTCCCGTTCGAAGTTATCGACGTGCTCGAAAATATGCCGAAGCGCGAAGTCCTCGCCGACATGACCAACTGGCCGACCCTGCCTAAAGTGTTCATCAACGGCAAGTTTTACGGCGACACCGACATCCTCGGGCCGATGGCGCAAAACGGCGAGCTGCAAACGGTTCTGAAAGAAACGTTCGGTTCCGAAGTTCAGCCCAAGACCACTATCAATCTGCATTAACCATGGCGTATCGCACGCTCGTCGACATTGAAACGCTTGCGCAACACGGTGACGATCCCAAGTGGGTCGTCATCGATTGCCGCAGTGCGATTCCGGGCGGACCGGACCCGGATCTGGGACGCAAGCTTTATGCCGAATCGCACATTCCCGGAGCGTTCTTCGCCGACGTAGAGAGCGATCTCGCCGGCGAAAAGAGCGGGATGAACGGACGTCATCCGCTGCCCGATCCGGAAGCATTCGCAGCTTATCTGCGGGGCTGCGGCGTCTCCAATGACACGCAGATCGTAGCGTACGACGGCGGCGGCGACATGTTTGCCGCACGTCTGTGGGTCCTTGGGCGGTGGATCGGTCACGAAGCCGTCGCGGTTCTCAACGGCGGTTTTTACGCCTGGCAGAATGCAGGACAACCGGTCACTTCCGCTTCGTCGTTTACTAAAGGCCTCGGCAACCTCCAAGTGCGGCTGCACCCCGATCTAATCGTGGATGCGGACTACGTACATTCGCAGCTGGATGCCGGGTCGATGCAATTGGTGGATGCGCGCGCTGCCGATCGATTCGCCGGCCAGAACGAAACGATCGATCCGGTGGCGGGACATATTCCGGGCGCGCGCAACCGCTGGTTCAAAGAAAATTACGGCACGGATCTACGCTTTCGGACGGCGGACGAGCTTCGCCGGCGTTTCGAATCTATCGGACCGTCCGAACGCGTGGTACATCAATGCGGTTCCGGCGTTTCCGCCGCCGCGAATATGCTGGCGATGGAGATCGCCGGCATGCGCGGCTCGCGGCTCTATGCCGGATCGTGGAGCGAGTGGATTGCCGACCCGAAGCGGCCCACTACCTCCGGGCCACAATAAAGCGCCGCATTAGTAACATCAAAAGCCCGATTACGAGAAGCGCAGCGGCGATTGCGACGGCAATGAGGCCAGTCGTTCGCCGCTCCGTTCCAGCACACGCGCCGTAGCCGCTTGAGAGTTCGGTCTGCGCGCACCAATACACGCGCCAGGAATGGTCGGCAATGTCGCCCATGCGGTACGACCACACGTCGTACGCGGCAATCCATTTGCGTCGCACGTCTTCATCGCTGCCGATGCGTTGCGAAACCCGCTCGAGATTTGGCGCGGTAAACGCGTTGATTCCGTAGAGCGCGTCGAACGACGTTTCGCGATCCCACGTCTCTTCCCACGGATCGTAGGTTACCGGAGTGACGTCTTTTAATTCACCGCTCGAAGTAACGTCGAGTTCGAAAAACGCGGGCTGATTTCGATAGATCGGCGAAATCGAAGACGCAACGAGCATCGGAACGCCGCCGGCTACGCGGAAGTCGTAGCGATGCGTATGGCCGGCAATTGCAAACGAGATATGATCCGACGCCGCTTGCATTTCCGAAAGCAGGTCGCCGTTATTCGCCGTCGATAGAAACGGGACGGCGACGATGCGGTGGGCAGAGGTCGTGCTCTGGGGATCGTAACCGGGCGGCATGTGCATCACGAGCACGGAGCGCTGCGGGCTTTGCAACATCGATGCTAACCACGAAAGCTCTTTGCTTCCGGCGCCCCGCCCGGACGAATTGCAGCCGCCGCGATACACGAAAGACCATAGGACGCTGTTGAGCACCAGCGCGCGCCGGTCTCCGGGCAAACGAACGGCGTAGTATCCGCCTTGCTGGAATTGACGCGAAAAATCCGGGGAAGAACCGTTTCGATTCACGAGCGGCTCAAACGTCGACGCGAGTTGCCGTTGAAAGTTTCCGCCGGTCTCGCTGCGATAGTCGCCGCATGGATCGTCATTGTTCCCCAGGGTGATGAGAAACTGCGCGTGCGGAAATACGTGCGACAAATCCGAGGCCACCTTTTTCATCGTACGCAATCCCGCGGTGTCAGGATCGTCTCCGTTATTGCGCGCCAGCGTATCGAAATGGTGCGCAAGAAAGTCGCCGCCGATGACGACAACCGACGGTGGGCGTTCGTCTCGTAATTGGCTAAGCGTAAGGGCCCACAGCGACTCGTTGGTATCGCTGCCGCGATGGCCGTGCGACGAACGATCGTACGGATTGAGATGGATGTCAGTGACCACGATCCAGCGCTCGTCCGCGCGTGCGACGCCCGCGCATAGCGCGAGAACGATAGCCAAAAATGCGAGCGCTCGAATCACGGCAGGGCCGTCGCTTTCGGCGACGGGCTCGCTGCCGGCGACGGGCTTGGCGATGGGACCGCAGTAGGCGGAGGCGTCGGTTGGGGCGGCATAGAGCGCTGGATTTGCGGCATCGCGCATGCCGTGTATGCCGTTGGCGTGAGAGCGATATTGCCACACCAGTATGCGCGCCAAACAGGATCGGTTATCGGGACGCGACCGCTCTCGCTATCGTAGTACTGCTCGAATCGCATGCGCACCCGGTCGTCGCGGAACATCGTCTGCTCCACGTCTTCCAAACGAGGCGCATCAATCGTGCCGTGACCGAAGACGCTGCCGAAATCGTATTCGCGGCGCCATTTTGCGGGCCGCCTTCCATCTTTCGCCAGCGCGGAAAGGTCCTCGAGGACAAACGTGCGGGAATCCGTCACTGCAGCGCTCGAGCCGTCAATGTCGAGCGTGGTAAAAGCCGGGTTGTTGGAATAGACCGGGCTTACCGCCGGGACTACGAACATCGGCGTAACGGCACGGCTCGGATTGGGGCCGATGACGCGGAACGAATTCATGTGCGTGTGACCGGCGATCGCCATCACCACGTCTTGCGCGTCGTCGATGGCGCCGATCAATCCGTCGTTGAACCGCTCGGCCAACATCATCGTCACACCGTTCGTGCCGGCGCCGTTGCTCAATGTCGAAAAGACGTCGACGCCGGGCGGGATGTGACCGATCACCCAAGCCGGGGTGCGCGGACCCGTGCCGTCCAACGTCGAGCGCAGCCAATTCATTTCATCGCCGCCTGGATCGGACGTCTTATCGCCGCACGCATTGGTGTATTTTTGGGACCAGAAGACGTCGTTGACGACGACCGCGCGAGCGTTCGCTAACGGCAACGGCACCGTATAATAGCCGCCCGCCGAAAATTGCGTCCGCCACGAGCTGCCATCGGGCGCGCCGACGCCGGCGCTCCACACCTGCGCCATGTGCATGAGGAACGGACTGTTCGGTTCGCTCGCGTAATCGCCGCAATACGAATCGTTGTTGCCGATCGCCGGCAAGAATTTCGAGTGCGGAAACGCCGTAACGAACTCGTTCGCGAGAAACGTCATCGTCTTATCAACGAACGTATCGTAGGAGCGCTCGTCCTGGAGCTTCGTCGCGGCCTGAAACTTCTTGCGAAAGTCATGTGCGAGAAAATCGCCGGAGACGATCGTTACATCGGGCGCCGCGAGTTCGTTACGCATCCCTTCGAGGGCGGACTCCAACAATGGGTAGTTGGTATCGCTTCCATAATTCGAAAACGGCATGGGACCGGCGCTTGCAAACACACTGCGCCAACGTTCGGCCGGAGCAGCGACGAGGCGTCCCACGATGCGTGAATCCGAGAACGGGTCGAAGTGGACGTCGCTTACGACAAGCCAGTGCTGTTGCGGCGCTGCCGCTTCGGCACGCCCTCCGAGGAGCAGGCAGCCGAAAAGCCCAATCGCCGTAAAACGCCGGATCATACGCCGGAACGCATTGTAGAAGGAGCCGTTAATGTCCCGCTATTGGCTTTTCAAGAGCGAACCGCATGCGTATAGCTTCGAGCAGTTGCGCAAGGATCAGACGACACCGTGGACCGGCGTTCGTAATTTTCAGGCGCGCAACAATATGATCGAGATGCAAGCCGGCGACATGGGGCTCTTCTACCATTCAAGCATCGCCGAACCGGCTGCAGTCGGCATCTGCAAGGTAGCGCGAACGGCGTACCCCGATTTCTCGCAGTTCGACAAAAACAGCGAATACCACGATGGGCGCGCTAAGCCGGACAAACCGATTTGGATGATGGTCGACGTCGAGTACGTCGAGCCGCTGGAGAATCCCGTAACACTGGCGCGCATGCGTAACGAACCACGCTTAGTCGGCATGGCGTTACTGAAGCGCGGCCAGCGCCTCTCCGTTCAACCGCTCACGCCCCAGGAGTGGAAGATCGTCCTGGAACTCGCAAGCGAGCACGGCGTCGAATAAGTTCGATTGAAATGCGCGACGTTTCGAACAGCGTAAACGCTAAAGCGTTTCGGCGCGCGTCAGGAAGACACGCTGCGCGTCGATGGGCATCTCGCCCGCACCGGGCGTACGGCGCTTATAAACGCCACTCGGCTGAAGTTCGCGGCATTTGACGTTATCCGCAAGCTGAACGGAGAGGATCTGCGAATTCAAAGTCTCCGCCACGACGGGGTCGAGGACGGGAACCCCGAGTTCGACGCGGCGGTCAAGGTTGCGGCCCATCAAGTCGGCGCTCGAAATGTAGACTTCGCGGTCGCCGCCGTTTTCGAAGACGTAAATACGCGAATGCTCCAGGAACCGGCCGACGATGCTCTTCACGCGAATCGATTCGCTCACCCCGGGAACGCCGGGGCGCAAGATGCACATGCCGCGCACCAGCAGATCGACCGACACGCCGGCCTGCGAAGCACGATAGAGCGCGCGCACGATCTGTGCGTCGGTGAGGGCATTGAGTTTGGCGCGAATGCCTGCGGGGCGCCCGGCGCGAGCGTGCTCGGTCTCGCGATCGATCATCGCAAGCATCTCACGACGCAGGGTGACCGGCGCGACGAGCAGATCCTCGTAGTCGGTAATCTTCGAAAAGCCGGTTAGCGCGTTGAAAAGCTGCGTAACGTCGGCACCAAGCTCAGGCCGGCACGTGAACAAGCTCAGGTCGGTGTACAGCTTCCCCGTTTTTTCGTTGTAGTTACCGGTTCCAAAATGCATGTAACGGCGGATCCCGTCGTCTTCTTCACGCACCACGAGCAGCGTTTTGGCGTGGACCTTCATTTCGGGGAAACCGTAGACGACATGAACGCCGGCCCGCTCGAGCCGTCTTGCCCAGTCGATGTTGTTCTCTTCGTCGAAGCGCGCTTTCAACTCGATGACGACCGCGACTTGCTTTTCGTTTTCCGCCGCTTCGAGCAGCGCGCGAACGATCGGAGAGTTTTTGCCCGACGTGCGATAGAGCGTAGCTTTGATGGCGAGAACTTTGTCATCCTCGGCCGCCTGCTGTACTAATTGCACGATCGGATCGAACGACTCGTACGGGTGGTGCAGCAGCAAATCGTTTTCACGAATTTGCGCGAAGAGGTCCGTTTTGCCGATGAGCGACTTTGGAATAGCCGGCATGAACGGCTGATCGCGCAGCTGGTCGTAATCGGGGAGATTAACGATCTGCCATAAATCGGCAAGACCCATCACTCCGTCCACCGCGTAACAATCGAGTTCGGAAAGATCCAACGCGTTGAGCAAGAAGTCGCGCATGTACTCCGGCATGCCGCGCTCGATTTCGAGCCGCACGGGTTCTCCGAAGCGGCGGCGCTGCAGCTCCGATTCAATTGCGCGCAACAAGTCGTCGGCTTCATCTTCTTGCAGATCGAGATCGGCGTCACGCGTAACGCGGAAAACGTACGCCTCGCGTACGCTCATCCCGGGAAACAGCGCGTCGAGATGATGCGCGATCAAGTCCTCCAAAAGCACGAAGGCGCGCTCTTCCGGGTTTGGACGCTCGACGGGAACGAGCCGCGGAAGCGTGGGCGGAATTTTCACGCGCGCGAAGTGCAACTCCACGCCGTCCGCGGTCGCTTCTTCCAGCTCTACCGCGAGCGAAAGCGAAAGGTTTGAAATGTAGGGGAACGGATGACCGCTATCAACCGCAAGCGGGGTTAATACCGGGAACAGGCGGTCGTCGAAAACCCGTTCCATCGCAAGCTGCGTTTCTTCGTCGAGCTCGGCGACGCGCAAAATGCGGATCTTGTTCGTTTCCAGTGCCGGCAGCAGTTCGTCGTTGAGCACCCGCATCTGCGCCGCCAACGATTTTCGTAAGCGTTCCGAGATAGCGCCGAGGTGTTCAGCCGGCGTGCGGCCGTCTTCGGAACGGCGAACGACCTGAGCCTCGATTTGCTGTTTGATCGCTGCCACTCGAATCATGAAGAACTCGTCGAGATTCGTGCCGTAGATCGCCACGAACTTGAGCCGTTCGAAGAGCGGATTGCTCCGATCCAGAGCCTCTTCCAGGACGCGCTCGTTGAACTCGAGCCACGAGAGTTCGCGGCTGAAGTAGAGCGACGGATCGTCGAGCGAGACGCCGGGCTGTTCGACAGGTACTTCAGGTTGCGTCAGCATCAGAACCGATGGTTTCTGCGGATTGTGGATAAAGTCTTAGGAATGATGTGGGCGGACCTTCTCCAGCACGCCTTGCGGCATGCCGAGATCTCCCTTGAGGCCCTCTTGGCTGCGTGCATGCTCGGCGTACCACTCGGGATTCTGGCGGCGGAGATCCGCACCGCCAAACCGGCTGTGTTGGGCGCTGCGGCCATTGGCCGGACCCTCCCGAGCCTTGCGCTGCTCACGCTGCTGTTGCCGTGGCTCGGCGTCGGACTTGCGCCGGCGGTGGTCGCGCTTACGGTTCTAGCCCTTCCACCTATCGTCATCAACGTTGAACTGGCCGTCGAAGGCGTGCCGGTGGCGGCGCTGGACGCTGCGGCCGGATTGGGAATGACGGCTGCACAGCGCTTCGCGCGCGTGGTCGTTCCATTAGCCTTGCCGGTCGCGCTCGCGGGCGTACGCACTGCGGCCGTCGAGGTAATCGGGTCGGCGACGCTCGCAACATTCATCGGCGCGGGCGGCCTGGGCGACGACGTCGTGCGCGCTTTGCAAACGAATGACCTCCCGTTGCTTCTCGCCTCGTCGGCTGCCGTTGCAGCGATGGCGTTCGTCGCCGAACTGCTCCTGGCACGCGCGGCGAAGGCGCTTGAAGCATGAGCGTTTCACCCTTCAGCCGCCGGCGCGCGCTCGCACTCCTGGCTTCGGCTGCGGTCCTTCCACAGTGCAGCGGCCGCCGGCGCGTGCGCGTCGGCTCGAAAAACTTCACTGAATCGATCGTCATTGCTGAAATCTACGCCCAAGCGCTGGAGCGGCATGGCGTCGCAGTGGAACGGCGGCTAAATCTTGGTTCCACGCAAATCGCGCTCGCCGCTATGGAACGCGGCGACATCGATTTGTATCCGGAGTACACCGGAACCGCGCTGATCGACGTGTTGCACCATTCGCCTATGAGCGATCCGGCCGCAATCTATACGACCGTTCGCGACGCTTTTAGAACGCAATACGATATCGAATGGCTGGAACGGTCACCGATGAACGACTCGCAAGGCCTTGCGACGACGCAGGCGATCGCGCAGGAGTATCATTTGCAAACCTTGTCCGACCTCGCGCGCGCGGCATCAAAATTGCGGCTCGCTACCATTCCGGAGTTCGAGACGCGCGCCGACGGACTGCCGGGATTGCAGCGTCTTTACGGCGGCTTCCGGTTCGCCTCGGTGCGTTCATATGACATCGCGTTGAAATATAGCGCTCTATTGAGCGGCGCAGCCGACGTTGCGACGGCGTTCACGACCGACGGCACGATCGCCGCGAAGCACCTCGTCGTGTTGGAAGACGACAAGCATTTGTGGCCCCCTTACAACGTCGCACCGGCCGTCCGAATCGCGACGCTGCATCGTGAACCGCGCATCGCGCGGATCCTGAACGGCATTGCGCCGAGAATTACGAACGGCGCGGCGCAGCGCATGAACGCCTCCGTCGAAGACGACGATCGCGACCCCGCCGATGTGGCGGTCGACTTCTTGAAAGGATCGATAGGATGAGCGGTGCGGCGATCGAGCTCTCTGAGGTTACCGTTCGATATGCAAACGGCGACCGGGACGCACTCTCCGGCGTGTCGCTCGCGATCGAAGCGGGAACCGTCGTCACGCTGCTTGGTCCGTCCGGCTGCGGAAAAACGACGCTGTTGCGAACGATCAACCGGCTCGTTCGAATTAACAGCGGCGCGATTCGGATCGACGGCACCGACATCTCGCAAACGGACGCGGTCGAAATGCGGCGGACCATCGGCTATGCAATCCAAGCCGTCGGCCTCTTTTCGCATATGTCGGTCGCGCAAAACGTCGCAATCGTTCCGCAATTGTTGGGATGGCCGCGAACGGATATCGACGCCCGAGTCGATGAAATACTTTCGCTCGTCCGCCTCGAGCCGAAGCGCTATAAAAACCGCAAGCCGGCCGAACTCTCGGGCGGAGAGGCTCAACGAGTCGGGGTTGCACGAGCGCTGGCGGCGCGTCCGCGGGTGCTGCTCATGGACGAACCTTTCGGCGCGCTGGATGCGATCGTGCGCCATCAGCTGCAACACGAGCTTGCAGAAATCGTGCGAACGCTCGGGACGACAACGGTTTTCGTGACGCATGACGTCGACGAAGCGCTATTGCTCGGAGACCGCGTCGTTGTCATGCGTGAAGGGCGCATCGAGCAAGAGGCAACGCCCATCGAAATTCTCGCGAAGCCGGCAACAAGGTTCGTCAGCGAGCTTTTCGCGCGAGATGAAGCGATTGCGAAGATACGCGAACGGGCGGCGGGCCTGCGCGCGTGACGTATTTGCTGGAGCATCCCGGCCACGTCGCACAGCTTACGTTCGCGCATCTCCAGATCGTGCTAGCCGCGCTTGCCGTGGCCTTCGCCATCGCTTTACCAGTCGGCATTGCGGTTTCGCGCCGGTCGCGCGAGGCGCCCATCGTGCTCGGGACGCTTGGGGCGATTTACACGATTCCGAGCCTTGCGCTGCTCGCAATTCTCGTTGCGCTCTTCGGTCTTGGAACGGTGCCGCTTTTCATTGCGCTCGTCGCCTACGCGCAGTTCATGCTCGTACGAAATATCGTAGCGGGACTGGACGGCGTGGATCGCGCACAGTTGGACGCAGCGACCGGCATAGGCATGTCCCCGCGTCAAGCGCTCTTGCGCGTTCAGCTTCCGCTCGCGTTGCCCGTTATCGCCGGCGGCATTCGCATCGCCGCGGTAGCCATGATCGCTCTCGCTACGCTAGGCGGCTACATCGGCGCCGGCGGCCTGGGTACGCTCATTTTTATGGGATTAACGCTGCACCACAACGACGAGATCGTGACGGGAAGCGTTGCGGCCTCCGCGCTCGCGATCGTCGTCGATTTGCTCATTCGCTTAGTGCAGCGCCGGTTGCGCTACGGGTGAAGGTACTTCGCGAACCAATCCGCCATGATGTGCAACCGCTCGACGCGGTGGATAGGTGAGCCCGTCCGGTTTAGGTCGTGCGTCTCGTTCGGCACGTCAACGTACGTGACGGTTCGGCCGAGGATCTTCAAGAGGTTGTACTCTTGCACGGTGTTGTCGACCGGCGTACGCGTATCATCGTCGGAGTGCAGAATCATCAACGGCGTATGCACGTCGTTCACGTAGGTTATCGGGGACATCGGTCCATAAAGGCTTTTGGGATCCCACGGCTCGCCCCACTGATAGAAACCGCCTAGACCGTTCTTCGAAGCGAAGTCCGCCCCGAACGATTCGCTTTGTAAGTCGCTTACCACGCGTTCGGCAATTGCCGTTTTGAAGCGGTCGGTGTGCGACACGACCCAAAGCGTAGCATATCCGCCGTACGAGCCGCCCGTTTCACCTAGACGCGACGAATCGACCTCCGGACGCTTTGCCGCCTCGTCCATCGCAAGCTGCTCGTCTTCGAACATCGCGTTGCCCCAGTCTTTATTCAACGCCGCTTCGAAGGCATGCCCGAAGCCGACGCTGCCGCGCGGGTCGACGAACACGACGTTATAGCCGAGCGACGCCCACATCTGGAATTCATGGAAGAAGGTATCCCCAAATTGCGTTTGCGGACCGCCGTGAATATCGAGAATCGTCGGATGCTTCGTTCCTGCCGCGCCGGCGGCCGGCATGAACCATGCTTGCACGGTAAAGCCGGCAGAGTCTTTCACCGAAAAAGGTTGCGGCTTCGACAGCGTCACGCCATTCAAATACGCGTCGTTCGCATGCGTTAGCCGCCGCGGCGTTCCGGTCGCCGTATCGGCGACGTAGACTTCACCGGGATGCGTGAAATCGCTATAGAGGTATGCAACGGTTTTGCCGTCGCGCGATAGCGAACAAGACCAAGCTTCTCCGCGTGCAGGCGTAAGGTCGGCCACCGATCCGTTTTGCAAATCGACGCGGCGTAGATTCGAGTAACCCGGTCCGTCCACATTGGCTACCGCGGTTCTTTCGTCGGGCAGAAGGTCGCCGCATCCGCCGCCGCCTTCTTTCATATCGGCGAGCAACGCATCACCGAAAGAAACGGTGTTCTTGGCGACTACTTCGCGCATATCGGAACCGTCGAATTTTGCGCTACGAATCGCGGGGTAAGCTCCGGGATCATCCACGCCGGCCGCACCATACCATAGCCGGTCGCTTTTACGCGAAACAAAAAACGCGAAGTTTACGGGTTGATCGGACGCAAGCTTGTGCATTGCTCCGCCCGAAGACGGCATGGTGTAGACGTCGGTGGGACCGGAGTCGACCGGATCGTACCGCGTCGAATTGAACACGAGCGTTGCATCGTCATACGACCAGCCGGCCAGATTTTCAGAGTACTTTCCCGACGTCAGGGCGCGTGCACCGCCGCCGCCGGAATTCACGACCCAGATATGCGCGTGTTTGTCGTACACGAAGCCGGCCCCGTTGACTTCGAAGCCCATCGTGTCGATCGTGCGAATATCCGTCTTCTGCTCGTCCTTACCGGGCTTGAATCCGGCCTTTGCAAAGTCTACGTACGTTGCGTGCGCCGCATCGGTTTGCGTAACGGTAAAGGCTATCCGTCGTCCGTCATGCGAAGGAACCGGGCCGCTCGCGCCGTCTTTGACCGAGGTCAATTGCGTGATCTTGCCGCCGTTCAACGTGTACCGAAAGATTTGCGGACGCTTCTTCTTATCGGGGCGAACGAAATATAGGAACTTGGAATCCGGCGCCCAGGCCGTGTCCCCATCGTGCTTCCCGCGCGTGATATCGGTGGTCACGCCGTTTGCAACGTCGACGAGCAACACCGTACTTTCGTAGGTGTTCTTCGGCCCATTCATGCGCGTGCGCACCACGGCCACGTGCTTGCCGTCGGGCGAGATCTGAGCGTTCTCGAGAAACGCGATCTTGAAAAGGTCTTCCGCCGCAACGGGCCGCGGCTGCGCCGCCGCGGGAGTCGCACAAATCAGCGCTGCGATCGCAAGCGCGGCAGCGCACCAACGAAACGTGTTCATGGCGCGCCCTTCGCGCGCCGGGCCTGCTACCCTTCGCGGACGAGCAGCGACACGCCGAACCGGCGTCCGCGATCGTACCAGGTCTTCCGGTGCGCGAAGCCCGTAGCCCGCGCGAGCTCACCTACCCGCTCTTCATCGAACTTGTACGAGGATTCCGTATGAATCTCTTCGTCTTGTTCGAACCAAACCGAAAGGCCGAGCGCCTCAATCGTAACGGCCTGCGCAGTTTTTGCGCGCAGGAAGGAGTCAATTGCGCCGCGCGCTTCATCGTAGCGCGCTATATGCTCGAACGCGGAGAGGTCGAAATTTCCGCCGAGTTCGCGATTGATGCGCGCGAGCACGTTCTTATCAAAAGCCGCCGTCACGCCGGTTGGATCGTTGTATGCAAGCTCCAGCGTCTCGCGGTCTTTCTTCCAGTCCGTTCCAAGCAAAAGGCCGTCGCCCGGACGCAGCGCGCCCGCGAGAAGCGCCAGCAGCCCCTTCGCTTCTTCCGGCTGATAATTGCCGATGTTTGAACCCATCAACATTGCCAGCACGCGGCGGTCGAATTGGGCTACGCCGGATTTGAGGACGGTGAAGTAATCACCGTGGAAACCACGCACGAAAAGCCCGGGATATGCATCCACGAGCGAACTCGACGATGAGCGAAGCGCGTCCATCGAAATTTCGATGGGATTATACCGCAACGTCGTTTGCACCCGAAGAGCTTCTTCGATCAAAATGCGCGTCTTCGTGGCGCTTCCACTGCCTAATTCCAGAAACTCGACCGGCTCCTCGAGGACGCGAACCATTTCCCATCCCCAATCCTTGAGGATTTGCGTTTCCGCCCGCGTTAGGTAGTATTCGGGCACCTTTGTGATGGCGTCGAAAAGCGCGGAGCCTAGATCGTCGTAGAAGTATTTTGAATGCAGGCGCTTCGACTCACTCGTAAGCCCGTTGGCAACGTCATCTGCAAAGCTGCTGGAAGCGACCGCCTGAGGCAGCTCCACGAATTTTAGACGTTGGGACAGGGATGTAGTCGGCTGGTGCATGCTTCCTCCGTAGTGAGGCCGTTATACCCCCAACGCCGGGTTTAATCGCGCGGTTTCACCCGGGACCGATGGAACCCATAGAAAGCGTAGATCAAAATTCCCACGGCGAACCATATCCCGTAACGGACCCAGGTTGCCACCTGAAGGCCCGAGATCAAATAGAAGCATACGATCGTGCCCGCTACTGAGAAAAACGGCAGCAGCGGCGCGCGGAACGGACGGGGCGCCTCCGGAGCGGCATACCGCAACACGAGCACGCCAAGACAGACGATGGCAAAAGCGGCAAGCGTGCCGATGTTGACGAGCGTGAGCAGATCGGAAAGCGGAAAGATCGCGGCAAAAACGGCCACTATGCAACCAGTGATGAACGTCATTCGCGCCGGCGTTCGCAGCACGGGATGCACGCGAGCGACGCCTGGAGGCAACAGCCGGTCGCGCGCCATCACGTAGAAGATGCGAATCTGCCCGAGCAGCGACGTAAGCATAACCGTCGTGTTGCCGGCGATACCGCCGAACGCGATGATCCAGTAAATCAGTTGGTTCTTCGAAACCGCGTTGTACGCATCGAGCATCGCCGCGCCCTCGGAGAGTTGCGCGAACGGCAATACGCCGACGCTGCATAGAGTAAGCGCGATATAGAGAATTCCGCCGATCACAAGCGCAAGAATGATTCCGATTGGAACGTCGCGTTCGGGTTTGTGCGCTTCTTCCGAAGCTACGGTTACCGTATCGAAACCGATGTAGGCAAAAAACACGAGCGCGCTACTCGCGACTACTCCGTGCCACCCGAACGGCGCGAAGGGATGCAAGAACTGCGGCTTAACCGCGTGCGCGACGACCGCAATAAACACGAGCATCGCGACGATCTGCACCACGACGAGAACGCCGTTGACGCTTGCGGACTCGCGAATTCCGATTGCGACAAGCGCCGTGATTGCGAGCGTAACGAGCGCGGCCGGCACGTCGATCTGCGGATGCGCCGCAAGCGGTGCCGCGGTTTGCGCCCACGCCGGAAGATGGATGCCGATATTGCCCAAAAGATGTTGAAAATAATCGGACCAAGACGAAGCCGTCGGTGCAACAGACAGCCCGTATTCCAAAATCAAGTCCCAGCCGATGACCCATGCGACAAGTTCGCCAAGTGTCGCATACGCATAGGTGTACGCGCTTCCGGCCACCGGCACCATCGAAGCGAATTCGGCATAGCACAGCGCGACGCAGACGCTCACGAGTCCGGAAAGGATGTACGCGAGAATGACCGCCGGGCCGGCCGCGTGCGCGCCGGCGCCAATTGTAGGAAAGATTCCGCCAAGCATCGTGCCGAGACCGATGGCGGTAAGCGCGGGCCATCCGAGCGCGCGTCTCAGCTTCGGCTGATCGTCGTCCGGCTGGCTCCAAGTAAGTGGTTGTCTTGCGAAAAGTTGGCGAAGAATCGACGCCAACGTCCGGCCTATTTCGAGCAGACGCCGCGCACGGCGGCCTCAGCTTGCGGGTCGGCGGCATCGCGCAACGGCCACGCATACATCGCGAAATACGTTTTGCCGTTTGCCCTGGTCACGAGCATATCGATATTGCTATTGCTCTTCGTGGTTTCGCCGGCGCCCATGCCGAGTTTTACGTTCGTTCCGGTCGCGCCTTCGGCTTGAACGAAGTCGGCCTGCTGATTTCCGCAGATCGTGATGCGTTCGTGCTTCTTGACTTTGCTGTTGTCGATCTTCGCATCGCTCATCGCCTTATTGACATCCGCTTGCCCGGGAAACGCCATCAGCATCATCATGCTTTTCTTGTCCGGCGTCTCCCAAATTTGCATGAAGGGGCCCAAAGACGCCCGGCTTTCGTACCGCGGCGGAACGTTGAACTTCACGGAGTCGGTCACGCTGCCGCATGCGGCAAGAGCGACGGCCAAAACAGCAGCAGCCAACGGCAATGGACGAATCATTTGCGCGCCTTCAACTTGTGATGCGGAAAATCCGCTACCAAGCGCTCGTAGGAAGCGATCCGTCCCCACCGCTCGTAGATATCTGAAATGTATGCTCTCGTTTCGGCATACGGAGGAACCCCGCGATAGCGTGCTACCGCGCCGGGGCCCGCATTATAGGCAGCAAGCGCAGCGGCATACGCGTCCGCGTACCGGCCCCGATACCGTTCGACATAGCCCCCCAGCAATCGAGAGGCGCCCGCGATCGCATCGAACGGATCGTACGGATTTACGCCGCTTTCGGCCGCTGTCTCCAACTCGAACTGCGCGATTCCAACCGCCCCCGCCGACGAGAGCGCACGCGGATCGTAAGCGGACTCTTGCAAGAGCGTTGCGCCTAAAAACTCCGGGGGCAGGCGGGCAGCCCTTGCCTCGCGCGCGGTTGCATCGGCGAGCATCAGCGCCCCCATTGCGTTGATGCGAGGATTGGTTCGCATAATGGCGCGAGCGATGGCGATTTCCGGGTAAGATACCCGCGTTCCGTCCTGCAACAGACGCGCTCCCAAGAGCGCATCAACGTGCGACGGAGAAGGCCAGCTTAACGCGGTGTTAAGGGCACGATCGAGCCGCGGCTGTGAAACATATCCGGTGCGCATTCGGTCAAAGGTAGATGAAGTGCAGCCGCACAAGAGTGCAGCAGCGCAAGCGACGGCAAAAGATTTCAGATGAGGGACCCGTATCGATGGCACTAGTGGCAGCAACGCTGATCGTACTTATAGTAGGCGATTTTGCTTCGACGTTTTTCTATCACGTGCCGCAACATCTTTGGTTCACGCTCCATTTGCGCACCCATCACGATCGCAGACGCTCGTATTGGGACCACGCCGTACTTTCGCGCAGCCCCGAAGTTTTGCTCGACGGATTTCTTGGCGCCGTTCCTTATCTGGCGATCGCCGCGCTCGTTTGGCCGATTTCTTGGCCCGGAGCGCTCATCGGCCTCGTTCTTGGCCAACTTCACGTGTGGTGGCGCCATACGACAGAAATCGGATGGCGCACGCCGGCATGGCTGCATGCAATCGCCCGGCCGCTGCAAATCGTGCTGCCCGAGGACCACGACGGCCACCACCGAAACCCCGATATCGAGTTTGGCGACATCTTTCGCTTTTACGACGCGCCTGCCCGCGCTTTAATTGCCAAACTCGCTCCAACCAGCCGCCGCTATCGCAACGCGGCGCTGAGACGAGCGAAACGGGCGCCGGCGCGAGCTTAACGACGGAGACTGAATGACCAAACGGGCACTCTTTTTGATCTCGGATACCGGCGGCGGGCATAGAAGCGCAGCGAATGCGATAACCGCAGCGCTGGACGAGATCAAGGAGCCGTTTGCGTTCGAACACCGCATCGAGGACGTAGCCGCCCACTGTTCCTTTCCGCTGACCCAGCTCGGTCTGGGCTACAGTATGGCGCTGCGATATGCGCCTCCGGTGTACGGCGCTCTCTATTATGCAACCAATGGCCGGCGCCGGTATCGCGCGCTGGTCCGTTTTTGCGAGCCGCTCTACCGCGAGCGCCTGCGCGACCTCTTCCTGACTTATAAGCCCGATGTCATCGTCTCGGTGCACCCATTGCTCAACCATGCCGCGTTGCGTGCCCGTGCCGACGCGCACATGCAGTCGATTCCAATCGTCACCGTCATCACCGATCTCGGCAAAGTTCACGAATCGTGGCTAACGCCCGAAGCTGATGCCGTAGTCGTCCCGGCTCGAGAAGTGTACGAGCGCGCCCTTTCCCGCGGCATCTCGCCGTCACGCCTGCGTTTGCTCGGCCAGCCGATCCATCCGAAATTCGACGACGTAGTCGGGACGAAAGCAGAGCTGCGCGCGCATCTGAACCTACCGAACGATAAGCTCATCGTCATGCTTATGGCGGGTGGCGAAGGCGGAGGAAAACTTCTGCCCACGACGCTCGCCTTAGCTAAGTCTCGTTTGCCGATTCATCTGCTCGTCGTTTGCGGCCGCAACGAACCGTTACGCGAGAGGCTCGAGCAAATGGCAAGCACGCTGCCTACCCCGATGACGGTTCTGGGCTTTACCGATAAGATTCCGGAGTATTTCCGGGCCGTCGACTTGCTTGTTACCAAAGCCGGCCCCGGATCGCTTGCTGAAGCCAACGCCGCAAAACTTCCGGTGGTCGTATACGATTACGTGCCGGGCCAAGAACGCGGCAACGTCGACTTCGTCCGGCATAACGGCCTGGGCGCCGTCGCATTGCACGGCGCCGCCGAAGTCGTTCAAGCGGTACGCAACATGATTCGCACGCCCGATCGCTTAGAACAGATCAGGAACAATCAGGAGATCGTCGCACCGGTTCGCAGTTCCCGGCGAATCGCGGCGTTGATCGCGCAGATCGCCAACGTGCATACGATTCCCGCGCAGGACGATATGGCGCTGGGCGGCCTGAAGGCCGTCGCTTCCTTGTAGCGCGTTCGCTACCGTTCGACCGCTTTTCTAGACATCCAAAGCAGCAATCGTCGCGGCGTCACCTTCGGTGAAAGCGCGACGATTTTATTGATGATTCCCGGCACTACGACGGCTTTGCCGCGAAGCAGGCCCCGATAGCCCGCACGCGCGACGCTCGTTGCATCACCGAGAGGTAAACGCATCAGCAACGTGCCGTGCACGTTCGCGCGATTTTGAAAACCCGTCGCCGTCGCGCCCGGACAGAGACACGTTACGCTGACGCCGCTTCCACGAAGTTCTTCCGCGAGCGCCTCCGAGAACGAAAGCACGTAGGCTTTCGCGGCGTAATACACCGCCATGAACGGGCCCGGTAGAAATGCCGCGGTCGACGCGACCGTCAGGATGCGACCCTGATTTCGCGCGAGCATCCCTGGGAGATACTTGCGCGTTAGTTCCGTCAGCGTGACGACGTCGAGCAGCAGCTCTTCCCGGATGCGCGCCTCCGGCAGTTCGTTGAACCGGCCATTGCTCGCAAATCCGGCGTTGTTGATTAATGCGTCGCACAGCGGAATCTCGGCGAAGAGTTTCGACGCCGCATCCGGTACGCCCAAGTCCATCGCAATCGTTCGCACATCGACGCCATACTGCGTCCGCAATTGGCGCGCATTCGATTCGAGTTTGTCTTCGGAACGAGCGACTAAGACCAGGTCGTATCCATCTGCCGCCAGCAGTTTCGCAAACTCATAACCAAGGCCGCCGGAAGCACCTGTTACGACTGCGAGACTTTTCACTTATCGCCGTCGGTCGTCAAACCACCGCGGAAAGCCATGGTAGCCGCACCGACGTAACCGGCGTCGTTCCCTAATTGAGCGACGACGATTTTCGTGGTGCCCTTCGGGACCATCGTCGTGAGGTCGTCCACCCGCCCGCGCACTGCGTCGAGCATAAAGTCCGCCGCAGTTGAGACGCCGCCTCCAAGCGCGATAACTTCGGGATTGACGAAGGCGATAATATTCGCAAGGCCGATCGAGAGATCGGCCGTGAAATTTTTCCACGCGGCGATCGCGTGTTTATCGCCGGCCTGCGCGGCTTTGCGAATCTTTTTCGATCCCAGCTTGTCGCGATCCAGATCCAGCAGCCGGCTGCGCGGAAACGACGGCGCCACCGCAAAAGCGTGGCGGATAAGCCCTGTACCCGACGCCTGCGCCTCAAAACAGCCGATTTTTCCACAGCCGCAAATGAAACCGCCGGCCGGCCTAATTTGGTGATGACCGATCTCACCGGCGCCGAATTTATTGCCCAGCAGGAGAACGCCGTCACCCACGATGCCGCCGCCAATTCCGGTCCCAAGCGTAAGCAGCACGAAATTCTTCGTGCCACGGCCCGTTCCGTACGTATACTCACCGAGCGTCGCGCAACGGGCATCGTTGCCAACGAAGACCGGCATGTCGAAGTGGCCTCGCAGCGTTTCGCCTAGCGGCGCATCGGTCCAGCCGAAGTTCGGACTATACAGAATTGCGCCGGAACGCGGCTCGATGTTTCCCGGAGAGCCGATGCCGATACCGATGACGTCCTTGCCCGCGGCACCCAGCGCCTGCTCGACTACAGACGTGATCTCGTCGATCACGGCCTTGAACGTGAGATCTTCGAGGTCTTTCTCGAATTTTGCATGAGTCGATCCGTCGTCGGTAATAACCGCCGCGGTGACGTGCGACCCGCCGAGGTCGACGCCGATTGCCGTTCGCATGACGATTTCTTTTTACATCGCCACAGGCGGCCCCCGCACGCTAGAGCGAAGGTGGTGCCGCTATGGAAACGATCGACCTCATCAAGCTCCGAAATTTTTCGAAAGAAACGGGCCAGCCGACGCACCCCGAGATGCTCGACGCAAGGCTGATGGAGCACGTGAAAGAGATCGAGATCACCGAAGAACACATCACGGTCACGTTCAACGAGAAAACCACCCGCTTCTACAATACGAACGAAATCATCAAGCGCGAGTGGGTGTATAAATACAACGACGATCCGGATTTTGTGAAAGCGATCGGCAAGGTCATCGATCTGGCGCGCAAACACATGAACGACCTGCCCGAAAATCTCGCGTGTCCGCCGGGATGCGCGGAATGCTGCAGCGGCTACGAGCCCTTCGTGAGCCGCGCAGACGTCCAGCGCATCGCCGACCATTTCGGGATGTCGTTCCAGGACGTGATGGACGAATATATCGTCAAACGCCCCTCGGCCGACGGCCACCACCTTGGCTGGATTCGAAAAGTGACCGACGACATCACCGACAACTGCGTGTTCCTCATGGGCAACAAGAGCGGCCGGTACTACTGCGGCATCTACGAAGCCCGTCCGGAAGACTGCCGCGACTTCACGCCCGTGGGCTGCGAAGACGTCGACGAGAGCCTTCCGCGCAACGGCAACTTCAAAGTGGGTCCGGCTTTCCAGCCGAAGCGGAGAACTCGCCGCATCCGCTAGGGGACTATGCCAAGCGGTCCTTAAAACTACCGCCGAAACGGAGGTAGTTTGTGCGGAAGCATCGCTCGATTGCGCTAGCTGCGCTATGCGCGCTCGTCACATCGCTCGCGCCGGCCGGCGCGTCTACGGAGAACGTCACGCCCTCGCAATACGCGGGTATGCATTGGCGTTCGATAGGACCGCTGCGCGGCGGCCGGACCAAAGCCGTCGCAGGCGTGGTCGACCGGCCGAATCGCTTTTACATTGCGGCCGTCAACGGCGGTATCTGGCGCACCGACAATGCGGGCCATACCTGGTCGCCGATTTTCGACGGCCAGTCGACGGGATCGATCGGTTCGCTCGCGGTTGCGCCGAGCGACGATAACGTCATCTATGCCGGCAGCGGAGAGGGCCTGCAACGTCCCGATCTCTCGGTCGGCAACGGTATGTACAAATCGACCGACGGCGGCACGACGTGGACGCATCTGGGCTTGCGCGACGGACAGCAAATTCCGGCGATATCCGTCGACGCGAGAGATCCCAACCGGCTCTTCGTTGCGGTGCTCGGACATCCGTACGGCCCGAATACCGAACGCGGCGTCTTCCGCTCTACCGACGGCGGCACGACCTTTTCGCGAGTGCTTTACCGCAACGAAAACACCGGCGCTTACGACGTAAAGATCGACCCGCGCGACCCGCAGACGATTTATGCGACGCTGTGGGCAGCGCGTCAAGCGCCGTGGGAAGTCGGCGGATCGTTCGAAGTCGCCGGGAGCGGCATCTACAAATCGACCGATGGCGGCACGACGTGGCAGCAGTTGAAGAATGGTTTGCCGCCGCGTGCCGGTCGTGCTGTAGTGTCGATTGCGCCTTCCAACGCCGACGTGGTCTATGCGGCCATAGACGCGCCGACGGGCTGCGGGATTTATCGCAGCGACGATGCCGGCGCCCATTTCTCGCTCGTAAACAGTGAAGACCGCGTATGCGAGCGCGGCGACGATCTCGTTGCCATTGCGGCCGACCCGCAAGACGCGCAAACGCTCTACGTGACGAACACGTCGACGTACCGCTCGACGAACGGCGGCAAAACCTTTACCGCAATAAAAGGCGCGCCGGGCGGTGACGACTACCAAAACGTCTGGATCAATCCCAAGAACACCGACATCGTGGCATTGGTGAGCGACCAGGGCGCAACCATTTCGCTCGATCACGGCAGCACGTGGAGCTCGTGGTACAACCAGCCCACCGCACAGATGTACCATGTCATCGCGGACGACAGATTTCCGTACTGGGTTTGCAGCGGGCAACAAGAAAGCGGTTCGGCCTGCGTGAAGAGTCGCGGCGACTGGGGCGAGATCACCGAACGTGATTGGCATCCGGTCGGCGCCGAAGAGTATGGATACATCGCTCCGGATCCGCTTCATCCCGGCGTTTTCTACGGCGGTAAAGTCGAACGATTCGACGAGCGGACCGGACAAACCCAAGAAGTATCACCGAATCCCTTGCGCGCCAAAGGATACCGCGTCGTACGAACGGAGCCGTTGATCTTCGATCCGATCGATAAGAAGACGCTGTTTTTCGGCGCGAATCAAGTCTATGCCACGCAAGACGGCGGCGCGCACTGGCGCACGATCAGCCCGGATCTCACGCGCGCGAAGTGGCCCGTGCCTTCGGTTATTTCAGCATTCGAATCCAACGATCCGGAGAAAGGCGCGCATCGCGGCGTCGTGTACGCCCTTGCGCCGTCTTTCCGCCACGACGGCACGATCTGGGCCGGCACCGACGACGGTCTCGTGTGGATCACGCGCGATCGCGGAGCGCACTGGCGCAATATTACTCCCACGGCTTTGACGCCGTGGAGTAAGATCTCGCAAATCGACGCTTCGCACTTCGATGACGACACCGCGTATGTCGCGGTGAACCGCTTCCGCTTAGACGATCTTCGTCCGCACGTGTACCGCACGCACGACGGCGGCGCGCAATGGAGCGAAATCGTGTCCGGTCTCCCGGACGAACCGGTGAACGCGGTGCGTGCCGATCCGGCCGTGCGCGGGCTTCTTTATGCGGCAACGGAAAACGGCGTTTACGTTTCATTCGACGACGGCGCGCGCTGGCAATCGCTTCAACTCGACCTTCCGCATACTTCGGTGCGAGACGTCGTCGTAAAAAATGACGATCTTCTCATCGGAACGCACGGGCGCGGATTCTATATCCTCGACGATATCGAACCGTTGCGTGAGCTAGCCGCTTCGGGCGCCCCGAACGCCGCGCATCTATTCGCGCCGTCGGTTGCGTATCGTCTGCGCCGCGACACGAATACCGACACGCCGCTCCCGCCTGAAGTGCCACACGGCGAAAATCCGCCGGACGGGGCGATCCTCGATTATTCGATTCCGGCGGCCGCGTCTAACGTTACCATCGTAGTGCGCGACGCCCGCGGTGCAGCCGTGCGCCGCTATTCGAGCAACGATGCTCAGCCGCCGGCACTCACGTTGGACAAGCCGTCGTATTGGGAACGTCCATTCCGCCGTCCGTCCATCGATGCGGGTATGCACCGCTTCGTTTGGGATCTGCGCGAAGCGGCACCGCAATCCGTAATGGCCGATCTGCCGATCTCTGCAGTCGTTCACGATACGCCGCGCGTTCCCCAAGGTGCGCTGCTCGTACCAGGACGGTACAGCGTGACCCTTACCGTTGACGGACGTTCGCAAACGCGACCGCTGCAGCTTGCGATGGATCCGCGCGTGACAGTGTCGCGCGCGGCCCTGCAACAACAATACCGAATGGCTCACTCGACCGCGTCTCTGCTGGACCGCACGTATAACGCGTTGCAACAAGCGAAGACGAAGAACGATGCGCGCTCGGCTCAAACGCTTGGACGGCTAAATGCGCAACTGTCGGTCCTCATCGATTTGGTCGATGGCGCCGACGCACCGGTCACCCAAGGAACGCGCAACGCTTATTGTACGCTGCGCAAGGAGGCGTTGACGGCGCTCGGCAGCGGCACGTCGGGGTGCGATTTGTGAGCCGCAAGTCGCCCGCTTCGCGATTCGGCGAACCGGATGAAGCGGCACTTCCATCCGACATTGGAGAAGTGTACGCGGTCAGCAAAACGAAACTCGGCTTCGTGCCGAACGTGTTCCGGGCGTACGCGCAACGTCCGGAACACTTCCGTGCGTTCATGGGCTATCACGATGTCCTGATGAAGGGCGAAAGCGGCCTTAGCCGGGCCGAACGCGAGGCAATCGTCGTTGCGGTGTCCGCCGAGAATCGGTGCCAATATTGCATGACCGCGCACGGCGCGGCATTGCGAATCCTCGGCAAAGACGTTCCGCTAGCGGAACAGATCGCAAACAACTGGCGCACTGCGGACTTAACACCGCGATTGCGCGCCATTTTGTGTTTTGCATCGCGGGTAAACGAGCCGGGCTTTGCGGCGAGCGATGAAGAGATTGCGTCGCTTCACGATCGCGGTTTTAGTGATAACGACATTTGGGACATCGGCGCGATCGCTGCGTTCTTCGGCTTCTCGAATCGCATGGCCGGAATGATGGATATGCGACCCAACGCCGAGTTCTATCAAATGGGTCGCTAGGCCGCCCTGCGTGATAGTCAGCGCCCACAACGTGATTAATTCATAACAGTGGGCATATAAGATTCGGTTAACACAGCGGGACGAGGATAGGCGACTGTAGGCATTGGACAGTCGCCTCTCCATTTTTCCGGGGTGTTTTTTTAACTTGTTAAGAGAGCAGCATAGCGTGCGGCATCCACGTTGCCGCCGCTTAGCACGATGCCGACACGTTTCCCGGCGACGTCGATCTTGCCGTTCATTATCGCGGCCAATGCCGCACCGCCGCTCGGCTCGATTACAAGCTTCAGGCGTTCGAACGTAAAGCGCATGGCTTCAGCCAGCTCTCTGTCGGAGACGGTGACCACTCCGCGTGCGTGCTCGCGCATGATCGCGAACGTGATTTCGCCGGGCGATTGCGTTTGCAGCCCGTCAGCGATGGTTTGCGGGACGTCGATGACCACCCGTTGGTCTTGTTCCAGCGACTGCTTCACGTCGTCGCCCGCTTCCGGCTCGACGCCCCAGCATTCGATCGACGGGTCTTTTGCATGGGCTGCGATGCACGTGCCCGAGAAAAGGCCTCCGCCTCCGACGGGCGCAACGACGATCTGGAGATCGGGTGCGTCTTGCAATAGTTCGAGCGCAGCCGTTCCGGCGCCGGCCACGATGCGCTCGTCGTCATACGGAGGCACAAGCGTCGCGCCTCGCTGCGAGCACAATTCCTGAGCGATCACCGCGCGATTTTCTTCCGAACGCTCGTACAAGACGATTTCGGCGCCGTAACCGCGCGTCGCGGCAAGCTTTGCCGCCGGCGCGTCGCTCGGCATGACGATGGTTGCCGGGATACCAAGCAACTGTGCCGCGAGCGCAACGCCCTGCGCGTGATTTCCGCTTGAATATGCCACGACGCCACGGCGCCGTTCTTCCTCGTTAAGCTGAACCAAGCGATTATAGGCGCCGCGAAACTTGAAGGCCCCCATGCGCTGCAAGTTTTCGCACTTTACGAAGCACTTCGCGCCGGTGAGGCCGTCTAGCGTTCGCGATGTTAGGACCGGTGTGCGATGCGCGACGCCGCGGAGGCGCTCTGCGGCCGCCTCGAGGTCGGTAAGCGTGACGGAAACGCTTCTAGCTTGCATTTGCCATGTGGAAGTTCCAGCGGGTCACTTTGCCTTGGTCGTCCATGGCCATCCACTCGACGTAATTGTGCTTTTCGAATTTCACGTTGAAGCAGTGGTAGCCCGGCCCCTTATCGCATTGCGGCGTCTCTTTGATCGAAATGAGCTTGCCCTGCGCGTCGAGCTCGTCCGCCCACGCGGCAATCTTCACGCGCGAGATCGTTTCGCCGGGCGCGATGTCGTTTTTGACGGGGCCGAGGTCGTTGTTCATTACGGCGCGCGTAATCTTGTCGGCTTCTTTTTCGTACTTGTTCTGAAACGAGCAGCCCGCTACCAAAACGGCAACGGCGGCCATCGCCAAAACTTTGCGAAACTTCACGATGGAACGCTCTCCTTCGAAACTTCTGCAGTGAAGGGCACGAAGGTCAACCCGGAATTCCACTCTTCGGCGAGACGAACGCTCCATTCGCTCTCGAACAATGCTACCGGACGGCCTTCCCAATCCTCCACGAGCTTCGCATTCGACGGCATTTGTGCGCGGCCGGCGCGTTCAGGATCGCCTTCTACGCGACGGGCGAGCGAGTACGGCATGGTGCTAAAAACGGTTTTCACGCCGTATTCGGATTCCAAGCGGTACTTGGCGACTTCGAATTGCAGTTCACCAACTACCGCAAGAACCGGTTCGGTCCGCGTGGATCCCCACGGATAGAAGACCTGAACCGCACCCTCCTCGCGCAACTGCGCTATCCCTTTGCCGAACGATTTGTAGCTCGACGTGTCGATACTCCGGATCGAAGCAAAATGTTCCGGCGCAAACGAAGGAATGGGGTCGAACACGACCGGAGGCCCTTGGTAAAGCGTGTCGCCGATGGCAAAGACGCCGGGATTGGCGAGACCAAGCACGTCGCCCGCGTACGCGTCGTCCAACGATTCACGCTCGTCCGCGAAGAGCTTCATAGCGCGCGACAACCGGACGTCTTTTCCGGTGCGCTCGTTCCGGACCGTCATATCGCGTTCGAACTTGCCGGAGCAAATTCGAATGAACGCAATGCGATCGCGGTGGCGCGGATCCATGTTGGCTTGAATCTTGAAAACGAACCCGGTGAAGCGCGGTTCTTCCGGCTTTACGGTGCCGCGCGAAGCCGGCGGCGGGCTCATCTTTATGAAGTTGTCTAGAAAGAGCTGCACGCCGAAATTGGTAACTGCCGAACCGAAGAACACCGGCGTCACTTCTCCGCGAAGCATCGCTTCGCGCATCGAAATCGGCGCCCGCGCCTTCCAGCAACTCAAGCCCATCGATAAATTGCGAGTACGTCTGCTCGTCAACGAGCTCGCGCAACTTCGGATCCCGCGCGTCGGCGGTTTGCACCGACGCTTTCGTGGCACCATGCGCGCTGCGTTCGAAAAGGTGCAGCTCACGCGTCGAGCGATCGTAAATGCCCTTGAACGTATCGCCGCTTCCCAGCGGCCAATTCATGGGATACGCGCCGATGCCGAGAATGCTTTCGAGTTCGTCCAGCAGCTCCAGCGGATCGCGGCTTGGCCGGTCTAACTTGTTCATGAAGGTAAAAAGCGGAATCTTACGTTCCCGGCAAATCGCGAAGAGCTTTTTCGTCTGCGGCTCAACGCCCTTAGCAGCGTCGATAAGCATTACCGCCGCGTCGGCGGCTAAAAGCGTGCGATACGTATCTTCGCCAAAATCTTGGTGGCCCGGCGTATCGAGCAAATTAACGGTGAAGCCCTCGTACGGAAACTGCAACACCGTCGAGGTAATCGAGATGCCGCGTTCGCGCTCGAGCTCCATCCAGTCGCTCGTAACGGCGCGCTGGCGCTTACGCGCGGACACCTGGCCCGCGACATGAATAGCTCCGCCGTAAAGCAAGAGCTTTTCGGTCAGCGTGGTTTTACCGGCGTCCGGATGCGAGATAATCGCGAAGGTTCGCCGCTTTTGGACTTCGTTAATAATGCTCATTCAAAATTTCGTTGGGTCGTCGTAAACGCGCAGTTCCGAACCGGAACGGGTCGTTCGAATGACCGCAAGCACGCCGGGCGCGCGGTAAAACTGCACGTGCGGCGGTATGCGTAGGCGATCGGGACCACGCGTTACGTACGCTTCGCCGCCAACGACGGAAATCGTGCAAGGTCCGTACGTAAGGCGGCTGCCGGCCGCAACGGCGGTTAAGCCCGATGGCAAATGTGCTTGAGCGTAAGCGAGCGGTCCGCTCCATTCGGCACGTTGGCGCAAGCAGTCCGGAAGCGCCGAAAGGGCCCAAGGCGCGTCGCCGGTGAGCGCATTATGCGAAAGGCCGTGCAATCCCAGCGGATCGGCGGCCTTTGGAGGAACGCGGACGTTTACCGATGCGATCTTGATGCGAATCAAGTCGCGATTCACCCATGCGGTCGCAATTATTACGAACGCCAAAACGATTCCGGTCGCGATAGCGTAGTAGCGAAGCACGGCCTAGCCGAGCTTCATGCGCGCCGCTCCGACCGTGTAATCGGCCATTCCGTAATAAATGTCGAAAACGCGATCGCCCAGGTCTTGGCGCGGATCGATACCCGTCGGGAAAACGACGTTGTCAACGATCCCGGTACGTTCCAAATCCGATTCCGGCGCAAGGACGGGCTTCGGCGAGCGGTAGATCACGTGGTGGGGCTGTTCGAGATCGTGAATCACGATGCCGGCGCTGTAGCGAAATTTCGGTTTGCTGCCCGTGTTGTCGACCAGATCGACCGCGTGGTACAGCGACATCCATCCCTCGGCGATGCGCACGGGCGGCGTGCCGGCACCGATCTTGATGGGACCCCAATCTTCGTTGGGCGACAGCACGAGCGCGCTTTCGGCGACGTCGAGCAAACGATTGCGATCGCCGAGCACCGGCTCGAGCGGAATGTACCCGATGCGAATCGATTCGCGATCGTGGAAGGGCATGCGCTCGATCATCGGAATGGCGGCGCGGCCGTCGACGGCGGAGAGATGCAACATCGGCCGGTGGTAAAACGCGAGCGATCGAACTCCAGCGGGTGAAATCACCGGCTCCGGGAAGAACGCGCCGTCTTTATCGTCGCCCGTCGCCAAACCCGGACCGTCGAAGCGCATCATTCCCATGCGGTTCCATTCGAATCCGTCGTTCGAAATCGCAACCGCGATGCGCGGGCCTGCCGGCCCGAACGCGGTGTACATCATTACGTATGCATCGAGCACGGGGACGAAGGTTACGCGAGCGTCTTCGCATCCGTATCCTGGATGCGCGCGCAATTCGTAATCCGCTTGCGGTTCGAGCGCAAAGCCGTCGCGATGCACTTCGAAGCCCGACTCGAGCGAGCGCGTCTTCACGCGGCCGATGCGCGAAATGTTTCCTTTGGCTACCGCACGCGGAAACAGCAACAACTCCCCGTCGCGCATGCGCGTGCATGCGGGATTCAGAACCCCTTCGGCTTCAGTGGGATCGCCGTCCGGTGCGAGCACTAGGCCGAGACGTTCGATTGAAACGTCGAGTTGTACGAGGGATTCGATCACGGTACTCCTTAGCAGACGATGGAGCGGCCCCGCCGCCCCGTGATTATATCGTCAGTCCACGCATGCGAATAAAGCGCTTCTACCCGCTCCGGAGTTACGGGAACTCAGTTTGAGCGATTGGTTCGTCGCTGGGCGTAACGACGTCCACGTGGATGCCCCTCCGGTAAACCGAATTTGGAACGATCCACAGAGTATACGTCCGATAATCTCCCGACGGTTCACCGCCGTCGGGCGGCGCCTGCTCGAAGGCCACCACGCGAACCCGCTGGTCGCTTGCACGAATCGATTCGACGATCTGCTTGTAGCCGGTACGGTTGTGCGGCCCCATCAGAAGCACCACGCCGAACTCGCCGCGAAAGCGCACGGGCGCCTTGATGCCAAGGCGGTCCAAGTCCGCCCCATTCCGGATTACGAGAATTTGATTGCCGCCCGGTGTCGTGGTCGTCCCGCTCGCGTACGTCTTTACGCGCACTTCGCGGCATCCTACCAGCAACAAGAGCGCGACCAGAGCCCACCAGCGCTTCACAGGTCGGCCTTTCGCGTGCCGCTTCATCGCGCCATTCCTCTTGTCACCACCTTCCGCCTCGGATTCGTTGTAGAATAAACATTGCACGTGTGCAGGAGTTCGCGGCATGCTGGCGCTCATTCTCATCACCGCTGCAGCGCTCGGGTCGCCGCAGCCCAGTCCCGCCCCATCGACGTCCCCGGCTCCGCTTAAGGAAATTATCCGGATCCGGTCGTCCGCGCTTTGCAGCGAGTTTGCGACCCACGTAAACGCCGCAATCGGCTCCGCCGTCCGCAACGACACGTCGCTGGGCAACCTCATCGTGACCCTGCGGGACCCCAAAAACGCCGACAACCTCATGGATATGGGGCTGCGCCGCCGCAACGCGATCGACGGCATCGTCTCCTACGCCGACTCGATTACCAAGGAGTGGAAGGACGGAGAAAAGGAGGTTGGGCGCCTGCGCGACCTCGCTCAGAAGGCCACCGACCCGGATGAAAAGGCCGAGTTGAAGGCTTCTGCGGACGCTCTTGGCGGGGCACTCTGGCGTCAGCGAAAAATCGCCCGCGATTTAGACGGGTTCGTCGCCTACCTTTATGCCGAAGAGATGCGGCGCGACGACCACGGCGAGTGGCACGCGAACGAAGCCACGTGGGACACGCCCAGCAATTCGCCCGGCGAGGACCGGATGCGCGCGCAAATCGACGCCCAAAACGGGGCGCTGCCGTCTATGTGGTCGTCGCTGCCCGGTGATCTCTACGCGCCGAACGATCAGGTCTTGAGTTATCGCGCTGCCAACGACTTTCAACAGACCCTTCCCGACATTGCGCGCGACGAGGGTACAGCCGCTACCCACCTTCTTAAAGCAAACAACAACTGCTGAGCAGGTTGGGCGGCGAAAAGGCCGGGTAAGCGACGACTGTCGTTGCCCGCTAACGGGCACCCCGGTACGCTGAAAGTCCGCATGAAAACTCTGCGTCGGTTGTCCGTGGCGGCCGTCTTAGTCGCCTTCGGCACGGTAATTCTTGGCAGTTGGACTCGTATCAATGGCGCCGGAATGACGTGCCCCGATTGGCCGCTCTGTCACGGCCAGCTCATTCCGTCCATGGCCGACGGAACGGTCTGGGAATGGACGCACCGTCTTTTCGCCTTCTGCGTCGCTCCTTTGGTGATTGCGGTCATGATTGCGGCGTGGCGCATGCGCAGGCGCTCGCCGTTCATCGGTCCGACGATCGCGATCATCGGCGTGCTCTTTGTCGTACAAGTCGGCCTCGGCGCGGCGACCGTGCATCTTTCGAACTCGCCGATCTCCGTGGTGCTTCATTGGGGCACCGCCATGGCGTTCATCGCCACCCTGACCGCAATGAGCATCTTCGGCTACGCTGCCGGACGAACGCCGCAACGCTCGGCTTCGCGATACGAATCGGCTCTTGCGGGTGTCCTTGCGGGAACCGCGCTCGTGGCATTCATTACGATGTGCGTCGGCGCGTACGTCAGCTCGAGCGGCGCCGGGCTTGCCTGTCTTTCGATTCCCGAATGCGCGGGTAACGTAGTGGTGTACACCCAAGGCCAGTACGTGCAAATGCTGCATCGTTTCATCGCCGGCGCAACGCTGGTGTGCGCCGCCGCTTCCATCGCTATGACGTGGGCTCGTCCTGCCTCTTTGCGGGTTCGCGCCGCTGTAAGCACCGGACTTGCCCTAGTCTTCGTCCAAGTGCTGCTTGGCTTGATGAACGTCGCGTTCGCCTGCCTATGGATTTGCGTGAAGCGCACGCGGTAAACGCCGCGCTCGTGTTTCTTGCGTTCGTTGTCGCAACGGTCTTTGCGGCGCTCGACGGTACGGAACAAACCGTTCGTTCAACGGTCACCCAACGGTGAGCTCGACCCTGTCCCGCGTCGAAGGTGCGGCTCCGTCGCGCTTCACGGGTTTGCTTGGGACGCTGAGCGACTATCTCGATCTCGCGAAGCCGCGCATCATCGTCCTGCTCTTGATCACTACGGCCGCCGCGATGGTCATGGCCGCGCGCGGGATTCCGTCGCTTTCTCTGGTGTTTTGGACGCTGCTCGGCGGTGCGCTCGCTGCAGGCTCCGCTGCAGCGTTGAACTGCATCTACGATCGTGACATCGACAAGCTGATGCGCCGCACGGGAACTCGCCCGCTCGCGGCCGGCCGTTTGACGGTGCGAAATGCCGTCACGTTCGCCGTCATTTTAGGCATCGCGTCGTTCGCGATGCTATTCTTCCTCGTGAATCCGCTGGCCGCATGGCTTTCGCTGGCCGGGAACGTCTACTACGTCGTAATCTATACGATGTGGCTGAAGCGCACGACGCCTCTGAACATCGTCATCGGCGGTGCAGCCGGCTCCGTTCCGCCGCTCGTTGGTTGGGCCGCGGTGACGCACGAAATCGGCGGCCCGGCGCTGGGCTTTTCGCGTTGATTTTCTTGTGGACGCCGCCGCATTTTTGGTCGCTCGCGTTGATGACCGAAATGGATTATCACAAAGCCAACGTTCCGATGCTGCCCAACGTCAGCGGCCGCGAACGCACGAAGCGCGAAATCATCTACTACACGATTTTGCTCGTCGTCGCGTCGGTAATTCTGTATCCGCTTCATATCATGGGCCCGCTGTATACTGCGGCTGCCGCAGTGCTGGGCGGGATTTTTCTGTACGACACGATCCGCGCTTGGCGCGATCCGGGAAAGACCTGGGCGCGGCGCACGTTCAAATTTTCTCTGATCTATCTCGCGCTCATGTGCGTCATCATGGTCATCGATAGGATCATCGCGTAACTTTCGTGCAAACCGTTGCCGGCCACAACCTCGATAAACGGGCCGTTCCACTTCTTCTTACCCTTGGCTTGGGCGTTTTTGCGGGAGCCCTCGATCTCGGGGTCCTTTCACCGGCGCTTCCTGCGCTCGGGACGCAGTTTGCGGTTCAGACTTCGGACCTTGCTTGGGTCTTCACCCTGTATCTGCTGGTGAACGTTGCCTCGATCGCCATTGCGAGCACGCTTGCCGACCGTTACGGACGGCGTCTCGTGTACGTTGCATGCGTTGGTCTCTTTGCGATCGGCAGCGCAATCGCGATTACCGCGCCGTCGTTTCACGTTTTTCTTTTTGCGCGCGCGATTCAAGCGCTGGGCGCCGGCGGCATTTTTCCCGTCGCGACCGCGGCAATTGCAGACGTCGTTCCTAAAGAACGCCGGGGTGCGGCACTAGGCCTAGTCGCGGCCACGTGGGGCCTTGCCGCAATCGTCGGACCGCTTTTCGGCGGCGTCGTCACCCATTTTATTTCGTGGCGTTGGATTTTCGTTGCTAAACCTTCCACTGGCGGCAATCGTTATCTGGCGCGCGTTACGCGATGTCCCGTCGAATGCGCCGCGCGTTCGCGGACCGCTCGATGCTGCGGGACTCGTGCTCTTTTGCGCGGGTTTACTCTCGCTCATGGACGGCCTAACGACAACGCGTATCGGCGTGTCCATCGCCGGTGTGGTGCTGCTTGCCGGATTCGTGTTCTGGGAACGGCAAGCGCGTAATCCGCTGTTGCCGCTAAGCGTCGTGGGCGCGCCGCAATTAGTAAAAACCTACGTCCTCGAGCTCGCAATCGGCATGCTCGAAGGCTCGCTCTTCTTCATCCCTGCGGTGCTCGTCGCGTCGCAGCATCTCTCGTATCTCGCTGCCGGGTCGATTGCTGCGCTGGGTGCGCTGACGTTCGTAATCGTTATTCCGCTTTCCGGCCGCGCGCTCGATCGCATCGGCAGCCGCGACGTGTTGCTCGGCGGCGCGATCCTTACCGAACTCGGGTTTAGCGCTTTTTGCAATCGGCTTCCATTCGTTGCCGTTATCGATCGTTTCGATGATCGTAGCGGGCTGTGGCTTCGGGGCGCTGCTCGGGGCGCCGACGCGGTACATCGTTACGAATGAAACGGGCGAGCGTTCGCGCGCAACGGCGGTTGGGTTGCTCAGCCAAGCACTGATCGTGGGGCAGATCCTCGGCGGCTCGCTAGCAGCCGGCGTCATGGGCGCAAGCGTGAACGAGACCACCGGATACCGCCATGCCTACTTGGCGTTCTGCGCTGTTGCGCTGATCGCGCTTGGTATCGCGTCATCGCTGAAGTCGCGCCGGCAAGAACGGACCATGCCGCTCGAAGAGGCCGCTTAGCGAACGGCGAAGCGTTCCGGGCAATGGCAACGCACGTCGTCACCAATCAGCCGCCTCCGCTCGCCGGATACAATCTCTTGGAGAGCGATGTGGCCCTCATGGAAGGCCTACAGCGCGAAGCGCCGGACGCGCCTTTTTCCGAGGTCCGCGAAGTGGGCGCCCGAGCGGGAAATCCGGACGTCATTCAACTTGGATTCGAGGCGAACGAGCATCCGCCGGAACTCGAGACGCACGACCGCTTCGGCAACCGGATCGACGAAGTGCGCTACCATCCGTCGTATCACGTCCTCATGGCGGCTGCGACCGGCTACGGTCTGCACGGAGCCCCGTGGATCGAAGACGCGCCGTTCGGTCACGTCACGCGCGCGGCGAAATTTTACCTGTGGTCGCAAGTTGAATCGGGACACGGCTGCCCGATTTCGATGACTTATGCCGCGTTGCCGGCGCTTGCGCGCAACGCCGAGCTGACCCGCACGCTTGCGCCGCGCGTGGGCGCGCGCACGTACGATCCGCGTTTGCTCCCGCAAAACGAGAAAGCCGGCACGATCTTCGGCATGGGCATGACGGAGAAACAAGGCGGCAGCGATGTGCGCAGCAATCAAACGCGCGCGATTCCGGCAACGGCACAACGCGGAAACGGCGAAGAGTATCTGCTCACCGGCCACAAATGGTTTTGCTCGGCGCCGATGAGCGACGCGTTTCTCGTGCTGGCCCAAACCGAGGGCGGCATTTCGTGCTTTTATCTTCCGCGCATTCTGCCGGACGGCACGCGAAACACGTTCAACATTCAGCGCCTCAAACACAAACTCGGAAATCACAGCAACGCCTCGTGCGAAGTCGAGTTCGACGGTACGCACGCGTGGCTCATTGGTGACGAAGGCCAAGGCGTGCACACGATCGTCGAGATGGTGAATAACACGCGCCTTGATTGCATCGGCGGCTCTGCATCGCTGCTACGCCAGGCCGTTGCGCAGGCGATTCACCATGCGACGTACCGGCAAACTTTCGGACGTCCGCTCATCAAGCACGCGCTGATGCAAAACGTCCTCGCGGACCTCGCGCTCGAGTCGGAAGCCGCAACGGTGTTGTTTCTGCGTGCCGCGAGAGCGATCGACGATTGGGCAAGCGGACGGCGCGACGGCGCGCTGCGCCGCGTCGGGACGGCCATCGGCAAATACTACGTCTGTAAACGAGCGCCGATTGCCGTTGCCGAAGCCTTGGAGTGCCTGGGTGGAAACGGCTACGTAGAAGAATCGATCATGCCGCGCCTGTACCGCGAAGCGCCGCTCAATTCGATTTGGGAAGGTTCCGGAAACATCAACGCGTTGGACGTTTTGCGCATCATTCGCAAACAGCCCGAAGCCGTGGATGCGTTTCGCACCGAAATCGCGCCTGCACTCGGCGAATCGTCGCTGCTCGTTGCGGCGAACGAACTGGAACGGGAACTGCGCGAACCCGAAGACCTCGAATGGCGCGCCCGCTCGCTGGTCGAGCGGATGGCGACCCTTTGGCAAGCGGCATTACTCGTTCAGCACGCACCGAACTATGTGGCGGATGCGTTTATCGAGAGCCGGATCGGCGGCCAATGGGGCAGCACGATGGGCACGCTCAGGAACAAAGAAGCCTTCCGCGGTATCATCGAACGCGCGGCGCCTGTGAAACATGAAGTACCGGCTCTTTAACGACCAGCGCGCCCAAATGCTGGCGCAACGGCCCTGGACCGAACGCGAAAGAAAGATCGTGTGGCGCGGCTTGACCGGCCGTTTTGCTATAGCAATCGAGCCGTTGCTGGGACTACTCTTCATGACCTTCCTGACATTCGGCATCGTTTATCGCGCCAATCACGTGCCGTCCGACCGCGACATCATCAAGATCGCCTGGATTTTCGGCATCGGCGCAATCGCATTCTTAGGGTACTTCATCGCCGTGTTGGTTGCGCCGTTCATCGCGTACCTGCAGACGTTCAAACCGATTTACATCATCGACGGCTACGTGCGCTATCGCGAACCGGATACGAAATCGGAAATCGACGGCAGCGGCTACGTAGCAACGTTGTTCGAAGATCGTTCCATTGTTTGCGAATGGGAGTGCTACGGCAACAAGAAGCTGCCGAACAAAACGATTCCGGCGCTTGTCGAGTTTTCGGTCTTCGCCGGCATTCACAAAATCGACGGCCGGAACACCGGCTTAGTTCCCGACGAAATCCCGGCTTTCGCGGTCGGCATCGCTCCTCGCACCGGCAAACATCCGGATTAACCCGTTATATTAGTTATGCGTGCAACCAAGTGGCCCTTTGGTTTTTTGGGACCGCAATACCGGGGTTGCGCATCACCCAAAAACAAAAGCGGCACCGCAAAGAACGGTGCCGCCGATGTTTTTTCGGTCGCCGAATTAGTGCGACATTGTGCCGAGATCGATGCGCTGCGATTTCTCTGAAGGCCACACGTGGCCCCAGCTTGCGAAACCGATCGAAAGGCCGCCCATGATGAAGATACCGAGGAGGCCGACAAGGACGATCACAATCGTCGATTTGCTCATCCCCTGGCTCTGAGGGACCTTGCTGAAGTCGATGTATTCGCTGTCGTGGACAATCATGGTTATGCCGCCTTCGGGAAGTTTCCGAGCACGCCCACGCCGGCCAACAGCGCGACGATCGCGCCGATGAACAGCAGGCCCAACATGATTTTGAAGACTTGATTGTCTAGACCGGGCGTATGCCAGTCGTTCTTGAGCGCAATGAACGATACGATCGCGACGACGATGCCGCCGATCACGGCGATGATGCGCTCAACCATTGCGATATCCATAGTGTTCGTCTCGTCCTTAGAGCAGGTAGAAGAGCGAGAACAGCGCGACCCAAATGACGTCGACGAAGTGCCAGTACAACGTGCCTGCCGTGAGGCCGAAGTACTTGTCTTTCGTGTAGATGCCCTGGAGCGACTGAAGAAAGAGAATCGTCAAGTAAATCACGCCGACGGATACGTGCATCCCGTGCATGCCGGTCAACGTGAAGAACGACGCGCCGAAGATACCGCTGCCGGCCCACGTTACGTGTTCCTTGAAGATGAGGTTCGTATATTCGTACGCCTGACCCCCAAGGAACATCGCGCCGAGAATGATGGTCGCGATCATGAAGAACGCGTACTTGCCGAACTGATTGTGCTTCCAGTTCTCGAGCGCATAGTGCATCGTCGCGCCGGATCCGAAGAGAATCACGGAGTTCAGCGCGGCGAACGCCACGTCGAGCCGGTGCACGCCCGGCGGCGGCCAGCCCTGGCCGCTGCTGCGCATGTAGAGATACGCGAAGATGAAGGACGAGAACAGGACGCAGTCGGCGATCAGGAATAGCAGAAATCCCTGAAGGCGCAGCTCGCGTGTTTCCACATAGAGCTGATCGACTTCACCGTGTCCGTCGGCGTGGCCGCCATGCGGAATCGATGCTACCGCCATTAATGCGCTCCCACGGCGACGGGCGAATCGGTGAGTTCTTCTTCAAGGCCGCGATACGGAAGCGGTTGCGAGAAGTCGTACGGCAGACCATAGACCGTCGGAATGTGTTTGAAGTTGTAGTAGTGCGGCGGCGACGGGATCTGCCATTCCAGCGTACGAGCGTTCCACGGGTTCGGTCCCGACTTCTTGCCGGCGCGCAGACTGATCAAGATGTTCGCGAAGAACACCAGGATGCCGAGCGTCATCACATACGATGAGATCGATGAAACGTCGTTCCAGAATTGGAACTGCGGATCGTAGATCGGCACGCGACGCGGCATGCCCAGCATACCGAGCCAGTGCTGCGGCAAGAACGTGCCGTTGAAGCCGAGGAAGAATAGCCAGAAGTGCAGTTTGCCGAGGCGCTCGCCCATCAGGCGGCCGCTCATCTTCGGGAACCAGAAGTAGAACCCGGCGAACACACCCATCAAGCTTCCGCCGACGAGCACGTAGTGGAAGTGCGCGACCACGAAGTACGTGCCGTGCACGTGCAGATCGAACGGCACCGCGGCGAGGAAGACGCCGGTGATGCCGCCTAGCGTGAAGAGCGCGAGGAAACCGAGAGCAAAAGCCATCGAGGTGGTGTAGTGAATTTTACCGCCCCAGAGCGTCGCTACCCACGAGAAGATCTTTACGCCGGTCGGAATGGCGATCGTGAACGTGAGGATCATGAACGGCAGCTGCAGATACGGTGCAAGGCCCGACGTAAACATGTGATGCGCCCAGACCATGAAGCCCGCGAGCGCGATGGCCATCGACGAAAACGCGATCATCTTATAGCCGAAGATCGGTTTGCGCGCAAAGGTCGGGATAATCTCCGAGATCATGCCGAACGCCGGCAGAATCATGATGTACACGGCCGGGTGCGAGTAGAACCAGAACATGTGCTGCCACATGAGCGGCGATCCGCCCTTGGTCGGATCGAAGAACGGCACGCCGAACTGACGCTCCATGAAAAGCGCGGCGAGAACGGCGGAAAGCGCCGTCGTCGCGATCATGAGGAGCGGCGCCGTTGCAAGCTGCGCCCAGCAGAACAGCGGCATGCGCGTAAACGTCATGCCGGGTGCCCGCATCTTGAACATCGTTACGACGAAATTGATACCGGTCAGCGTCGAGCTGATGCCGACGAGAAAGATTGCTGCGGCCCACATCGAGGTACCGGGGCCGGCCTGCAGTGACATCGGCGGATATTCCGTCCAACCGGCGACCGGTGCACCCATCAAGAATGACGAGAACAGCATCAACCCGGCAATCGGGAAGATCCAGAAGCTCAAGAGATTGAGCCAGGGAAAGGCGACGTCTCGCGCGCCGATCATCAGAGGCATCAGCACGTTGCCGAAACCGCCGGTGATCAACGGAATGACGACGAGCCATACCATCGCCGACCCGTGCACCGAATAGACTTCGTTGTACGTGTCGTTGCTGACGAAGCCGCCGTTGGCGTGAAGCAGCTGCGTGCGAATGACTTCCGCAAGCAGACCGGCAAGCACCATGAACACGAATCCCGTGATCAGGTACTGAATTCCGATGATCTTGTGATCGATCGAAAAAATGTACCGCCGGACGAATCCCTGCGGCTCAGGATGGATGTGGTCGGCTAGGCCGCCCGCGTGTACCGCTGTTGATGATGACACTGACATGTGTTTTGCTGATCCTCTACTTCAGCGTGTTCAGATACGCGACCAAGTTCGCGATGTCTTTATCCGACAGCCCGTTGGCCGTGGCGTTAGGCATCACACCCATATCGCCCTTAAAGCCCTGCTGCAGAATCTTTGCGACGTTGTCCGGCGTCGCTTTATCGCCGTCAACGAGATTTGGGTGCGCTGCGTCGTGCAGCACGCCTTTGAGGCCCGGTCCGACGACACGTTGCGAGAACGGTCCGACGGCGTGACATGCGGAACACTTCTGCTGGAAGAGCGCCTGGCCGGCCTTCGCATCGCCGCCCGCAAGGCTGACCGCACCGGTCGAGGCCTTAGGCAGCTCGTCGCTCGCATTTGCGTTCTTGACCTGCCAACCGTGGAACCACTTATCGAAGCTCGCCTGATCTTCGACCACGACGGTTTGCTTCTGCATCGCGCCGTGCAGCGTTCCGCAAAACTCGGTGCAGATGATCTTGTAGCGTCCGGGAATGGTCGGCGTGAACCGAATCGTATTCACGAGCCCAGGCACCATGTCGGCCTTCAAACGGAACGCCGGCACCCAGAACGAGTGAATCACGTCGGACGACGTTACGTTCATGACGACCGGAACGTTGACCGGGAGATGCATCTCGTCGGTGATTTCGCCGTGGACCTGCGGGTAGCGGAACGTGTAGAACCACTGATGGCCGATCGATTCGACGACCAAGCCGTTCGTGGGCTGCGCCAACTGGATTCCGTACCAAATGCGAACGCTGAGGATAGAAAGCAGCACGACGAAGAGTGCCGGAATGAGCGTCCACCACAGCTCGAGCGAGTGGTTGTCGTGGATCTGCACGCCGATCGCATCGGGGGCGTCCGTGGGACGCGCACGGAACGCGATGCAGAAATAAACAATGTAGCCGGCGACAAAAATAAAGAGCGCCGAACCCGTAGCCGCCATGAAGCGGAATAGCGCATCGATCTGGATGCCCGGCTGCGCTCCTACTTCAGGCATTACGATGCCGATCGACGTCGTATACCAAAACACGATCGAAAGGATCGAAAGCACAGCAAGAACTAGCGTTGCAGTCCAAAATCCGCGACCGAGGCGTACGGCCGTTGTGTTCTCAACCAAGGAAAGTCTCTCCCTAACCCGCGGTTTCTTCTATTACTATAGGAAAACTACTTAGCCGGCCGCACCGACTTTAGCGGTGCTTGATCGCTCCGGCCGCAAACTCCCGAACCAATGCATCGACATTGGTAATAGCAGTACCCACTACAACGGCATCTGCTCCGGCTTCGAGCGCTTCTCTCAATTGCGACGGCGAGCTTACGCCCCCTTCGCAGATCGTGAAAGCTTCCAATTGATGCAGCGTTCTCACCAAATCAAGCGCCGGCAAGGTTCTACCTTTCGTTCCGGGCGTGTATCCGCACAGCGTTGTCGCAACGATCTCGGCGCCGGCGGCCTGCGCAGCTAACGCGTCTTCCGCCGTAGCGCAATCGGCCATTGCAATGCGAGCGGCCGCATGAATCTCGCCGACGAGCCGTTCGACCGTCGTTCCGCCCGGGCGCGGCCGCGGCGTTGCGTCGAACGCGACGATTTCCGCACCGCTTTGCACGATCTCCGCGACCTGTTTTAAGGTAGGCGTGATGTACGGTTCGTAGCCTTCGTAATGACATTTGATGATGCCGATCATCGGAATTGCCACTCTCGCGCGAACGGCGAGCATATTGGCGACGCCCTGGACACGTACGCCGGCGGCTCCATTTACCTGTGCCGCCTCGGCCATCGCCGCGAGAACGTACGGATCGTCGATGGGCGACCCGGGCCAAGCCTGGACCGACACGATTAGCCGGCCGCGAAGGTCGTCAAGAATGCTCACTGCGGCATTATCTCGCGGATGCCGGCTTCGCGAAGTGCGAGCAAAACTGCGCCTAGAACCGGCTCCGATGCCGGCTCGGTTTGCCGCCAATGCGAGATGCCGGCTGCCGTCATGCTTTCAGGCAATGCCTCGGCAAGGCGTTCGCGGAACCATGCGTCCCGCGTCAGGCCGCCGGTAAAGGCCACCCACGGCGATTCTGCCGGCTCGATCGCGGCTTTGGCTGCGAGGCGCGCCAGCCTCGACGCCGCCTCTTTCGCGGGCTCTTCCAGGCACGAGCATTGGCTGCCGGATTTCGCGGCGTCAATGCAAAGCGGTGCAAATGAGGCGAGTTCGTCGCGCGAGACCTTTCCGACGTAAAATCCGCGAACGAGTTCGCGCAACGAATGGGCGTCGAAGAAACTCAGCAGGCTTTCTACACCGGCGCAAGTTTCGTGCTCGATTGCGAGCGTTATCGCGCTGCGCGCAATCCAGAATGCGCTGCCTTCATCACCGAAAAGAAAACCCCAGCCGCCGCAAAGCAACTCGCGTCCATCCGTGGAACGAGCGAATGCTACGGAACCGGTTCCTGCAATGACGGTAACGCCCGGCTTTTCACCGAGGGCGGCGGCATACGCGATCGGCGCGTCGTGCATCAAGCGCAACCGTCGCGCCGGCAGGTCCGGCGCTAAGCCGAAAACCGTGCCTTCGTATCCGCTGATGCCGGCGACGATTGCATCAAATGACGTGTGCGACGGGAAGCCGGCATTGCGCACAGCATCTTGCACCGCATCCCGTAAGGCGTCACGCAAACGCGTCGACGAAGCATCCGCGCCGACTTCGTCGGCCGGACCGGCAACGCCGCGGGAAATGATGCGGCCGCTTTCGTCCGCGATCGCGGCGACCGTGGAACTTTGTCCTCCGTCGATCCCCGCAACCAGCATCGTCAGTTCACGTGCAGATTCAGAAGCTTGCGTGCGAACTCGTTCGCGGCAATTTCGCGGTCTTTGCGCTCTTCCAAGCGCAGAATTTCACCGATGTGCTCGCGATGGTGGTACAACTCGTGACCGACCGCAAACGTCACAAACTCACCAAGCTCCGCAACCGTCAGCTGCTCTGCCACTCGCACGTTCACACGAATCACCGGGCCTTCGGGGTCGTATTCGGAGCGCAGCTCGTCCACGCCCCAATCGCCCAAATCGGCAAATTGCGACCGTGACGCCGTACTCGCGCGCTAAACTCAATGCTGGATTCACGAACTTCTCCGTAGGTCGACTCCGTCGGCTATGAGCGTCTCCCGGAGTTTGTGAGTGTCTACTTCCGACACGCGAACGCGATGGTTTTTCGCTAAGGCGGCCGCGGTTCCGGCAGCCTGTCCGAGCGTCATAACGGTCGGGGTAAGGCGCGTAGACGCAAGTGCTTCATGCGTCGTGGAAATGCAACGGCCGGCAACGAGCATACGTTCGCGTTTCGCGGGCAACAAACAGCGATACGGAATTTCGTAGCTTTCGCCGGGCTCGAGCCGGTGAGTCGTCGTCCCGCTTCCCGACGGATTGTGAATGTCGACCGGATAGGCGCTGCGCGCGACGGCGTCATCGAAGCGGCGCGCATGCAGAACGTCGTCGGCCGTAAGCGTGTAGCGTCCAACGATACGGCGCGATTCCCGAATCCCGACTTGCGCGCCGGTCGCTGCCAATCGAGCGTTTTCGAATCCCGGAACGCGCTCGCGAAAGAATCGCAGCAGTGCCGTTACTTGCAAGCGTGCTTCCACTTCGGCTCGCGTTAGGTCTTCGGGGTCTAACGGATCGATATTCGTGACGCGCGTCATGTTCACCGTGACTTCATCGGGATACGGTGAGATGAAAAACGAGACGAGCTCGCGCGGAATGTCTACGAGGCCGTCGTCTTTGGCTTGGCGCCAAAGATCGTACAAACCGGCCACGGCGGTAAGCGCCGGTGCGGTGCGTTCGTGCGCTTTCAGCGACGAACGCATTTGGTCGACGTGCATTCGTACGTAGGTAGCGGTCTTCGTCAGGTCGACGTGGCTCAGCCGGAACATCAAACTGGCCGGCTGTACGCGGCCGCGGGCGTCGCCCTGCTGCGTTTCCACGCCGGCCGATGCAGCAACGTACGCGTCGGCCGTGGTGTCGATCACGGTCCTTGCGCGATACGATCGTTCACCGCCGACCGTAGCAAACGTCGCACCGGTAATTGCGTCGCCTTCTACTTCGGCCCGAAGGAACCACGAATGCAGCAAAAGCTGCACCTTGGCTTCCTTCATCATCTCGAAGAGCAACGCTTTATGCATTTCGGGATCGAAAGGCGTGATTGTCGCTACGTAATCCGAAGAATCGCCGATGTGTCCCGGCGATGCGCCGCGCCGGACGAGCCGCTCGACGATTTCCTGTGCGATGCCGCCCACGATGCGCTCGTCGCCGGAGTGGAACGTCATCCACGGGCCGACCATCGATGCAGTGGCCGTTCCGCCGAGAAATCCATAGCGCTCGACAAGCATCGTGCGTGCGCCGTGACGCGCCGCTGCGAGTGCCGCCGCACAACCGGCGTTACCGCCGCCGACGACGAGCACGTCGTATTCATGCATACATTGGCCCTTCGTCAGCTTGGTTGGAAGGCCATTTTGCAGATAGGGTTCAAACCAAGCGCGTTCTTTATCGCGCGCGGACGTTTTCGCCGTGAAGTTCTATAGCGCAATCGGTTTTCTAAGGGGATTTCAATGTCGATCTACGCACGCTCCGCTGCGTACTACGATGCACTGCAACGCGCCGACGGCAAAGACTACGCCGCCGAGGCGACGCGCATCCACGACGTCATTGAGTCGCATAAACGTTCCGACGGGACGGCGCTACTAGACGTAGCGTGCGGAACGGGACGTCATCTCGAGTTCCTGCGCCAGTGGTACGCCGCCGAAGGCCTCGACGTGGATCGAGCGATGCTCGCGGTCGCACAGGAACGGCTGCACGACGTTCCGCTGCACCTGCAAGACATGATCGGCTTCAATTTAGGCGCGCGCTTCGACGCGATCGTCTGCCTCTTCGGCTCGATCGGCTACGTGCCGAACGTACGGCTCCTCGACCAAACCCTCGAGACGTTCGCGCGCCACGTTCGGCCGGGCGGCGTAGTCGTCATCGAGCCGTGGGTTCGCCCCGAGCGAGTGGCGCGACGGATACATCGACGCAAAGTTTGCCGACGAACCGAACCTGAAGGTAGCGCGCATGAGCGTGAGCCGTCGCGACGGCAACGTGTCGATCCTGAACTACAACTTCATGACGGCGGCGCCCGACGGCGTCCGCACGTTCGCCGAGCCCCACCGGCTGATGCTCTTCACCGACGCCGAGTATCGCGGGGCGTTCGAACGCACCAAGAAGTTCGACGTAGAGTACGATCCGGAGGCTCCGGCCGGTAGGGGGCTCTTTGTAGGGACGAGACGGTAGAGGCAGAGGTCAGCAAGGCTGTTAATCGGGTATTGAGCAGCCTTAATGCTGCTACAACGCGTAAAGCCGCTCTCGCGTCTGCTTGCGGACACGGAAGAGCAAACCCACAGTCTTAAGAAGACGCTCGGAGCCGGATCGCTCATCGCCATGGGCATCGGCGCTATTATCGGCACCGGCATCTTCGTGCTTACCGGCGTCGCCTCGGCGAAATACACGGGACCGTCGTTGACGATTTCGTTTATCATCGCCGGTTTCGTAAGTGCGTTTGCCGCCTTATGCTATTCAGAGGTCGCGAGCCGCGTCCCCATTGCGGGCAGCGCGTACACCTTTGCCTATGCGTCGCTCGGTGAATTCCTGGCGTGGATTATCGGCTGGGATTTGGTCCTGGAGTATGCACTCGGCGCAGCGACGGTAAGCGTCGGCTGGTCCGGCTACTTCTATACCGTCGTAAAGAACATCACCGGAATTCAGATTCCGCAAGCGCTGATGCACAATCCGTTCGACACCGGCCCCACCGGCGCACCAATGCACGGGTTCATGAATCTGCCGGCCTTCTGCATCATTTTGCTGATCGGCTTCTTGCTGTACCGCGGAACGCGCGAATCGGCGCTGGTAAACAACGTCATCGTAACGATCAAGGTCTGCATCGTGCTCTTCTTCATCGCCATAGGTGTGGGGCACGTCAACACCGCAAACTGGTCGCCGTACTTCCCGTACACGCTAGGCGGAACGTTTTTCGGCGCCTTCTTCGTGTTCTTCGCTTATATCGGCTTCGATGCCGTATCGACCGCAGCCGAGGAATCGATAAATCCGAAGAAAGACATGCCGATCGGCATTGTCGGCAGCCTTGCCGTTTGCACCGTTCTCTACATCATCGTGGCGGCGATTCTGACCGGTATGGTTAATTTCAAGACGCTCAACGTGCCGCAGCCGGTAGCTTACGCCGTCGATCAAATCGGCATGCCATGGGCGAGCGCATCGATCGCGCTCGGCGCCATTGCGGGTCTTACGACGGTCCTTCTTGTCATGATGTTCGGACAGACGCGCGTCTTCTTCGCAATGTCGCGTGACGGGCTTCTTCCGTCGTTCTTCTCGCGGGTTCACCCGAAATTCCGCACGCCCGCGGTTACGACCGTCATTTTCACGATCTTGATCGCGATCACCGGTTCCCTGACGCCAATCAGCATTCTCGGTGAACTGACGAACATGGGTACGCTCTTCGCGTTCGTCCTCGTGTCCATCGCTCTGCCTATCCTCCGGAAGAAATACCCCTCAACAAAAGGGTACGAAGTGCCCGGCGGGCCGTACATCATTCCGGTCACCTCCGCGATCCTATCCGGTCTCTTGCTCCTAGCGCCGTTCTGGTCGCCGCTCATGGCAAAAGCGTTCGGGTTCAAGATCGACGTCACGTATATTCTCGGCATCCCGCTGCCGTGGTTCGGGTTTCTCGTATGGCTCGCGATCGGCTTGTGTGTCTATTTCTTGTACAGCCGGCGCCACAGCATCGTCGGCCGGGAAGAAGCCGCCGCCGCCGCCGTGGTGGAAGTCGCATAACCACAACACTCTGCCCAAAAGGAAAAAGAGCCGCGACGACGCGGCTCTTTTTCTTTTCCGGAGTTACAAGTGCGTCGCAAGCGTCATGAACACGAGCGCGCAAACGAGCAGGCTGGACGTTGCGATGGCGTCAAGTCCAGATCCAGAGCGCCGCCGGCCACTTCGGAATGGAAGCTCTTCTTTGTCCGAGCCGGTAGGCGCGTGGCATCGCTGCTTAGTGCGTCATCGTCGCGTTATGTGCCTTTTCGCCTACGCTGCGCGCGGCACGGTCAGGATGCTTACCGCTTCCACGGCTTCGCGTCCGCCAATTTCTTCGCGAGCGAGCGCAATCGCCTGTTCTACGCCGGCCAGCCCGCTGAAGTCGGCGATTCTGCCCCCGTGTATGACGTAGACTTCCGGCAGCGACCGGCCGACGTCGCCAAATGCCGTCGCATTTTCGATCGCCTCGCGCAAACGTGCTTCCAACGTGCCGGCTGTAGCCTTGTGAATCGTTGCGTCGCGTAACGCTAAACGAACGATAGCGCGTTCGTCGACGATTCGCAAATCTTTTCCGGAGACATACGCTGTCAGTTGCGGCGTCAGCTCGGAGCGCTCCAGCTTTGCCGGCGATAGCCGCATGGCGCGCGCGGCAGCGGCTCGTTGCTCAACTTCTCCTTGCGCCGTTCGTCCCGCCGCTTCGACGAGCGCCGTCGCGCCGGATGCCGTCGCACGAACGCGATTGCGTTGTGCGTCGATTTCGACAGCTACTTCGATGCGATCCGGCGATGCGCCGGCCGCAATAACCCGATCGGAAACCTCGCGCCTTAAACGCACGATGTCTTCCGGGGAAGGATCGACGATGGTACGTTCGACCACGTCGCGCACGAGCGCAAGCGCCACACCGATCGGCGAAATGACTTCCGCATCGCGCGCAATGCGATGTTCGAAGGCCAGGCTCTCAGCGACAAACGGCACCAGCGAGGCCGCGCCCCCTCCGCCGCCGATCAATACCAGCCGTTCGCGCGGCAGTCCGTAGTCGGCAATTAATTCGTCGATGCAGGCGCGAACTTTCTGCGTTCCCAGCTCCAACATCCGTCGCGCGAGCGACTCGGCGTCGCTGCCCATCGTTTCGGCAAGAAGGGCAAAGGCGCGCCGAGCCGATTCAGCATTACCGCGTGCAAAGGCATCATCCGCAACGTAGCCGAGCAAATTGCTTGCGCACGTCGGCGTGACGGTCGCCGCCTCGCCATTGGCAAGAACGAAACGCACGTAGTCGTCGGGATCGTGCGCCGTCGGTGCAAACCGCTCGACTCGGGCGCCGTCCAACGCGTCAGGCGGAAGAAACGTTGCGTACGCGCATCCGGCAATATGCGCGGATCGAGGACCGACATCGACGATTGCATTGGCCGAAATACGCGGCATGCTTCCGCCCGCGATGCCGAGTGTCCGTGAGTCTATGGTGCGCAACATCGTCCGATGGCCGCCGATCTTCGCGGGGCGCATTTGCGGCTGTCCCGCACGGATGGCGGAACAATCGACGCTCGTACCGCCGACTTCCAAAAAGATACCGTCCGTGACGTTTTCGTAGAGCAACGCACCCGCGACACCGGCTGCCGGACCCGAGAGCAAGGTCAGAATCGGGCGCCGCTCGATTTCCCGAACGTCCATTACGCCGCCGTCGCTTCGCATGATCATAAGGGGTGCGCCGATTGCCGCTTCACTCACCGCTTGCGCCGTCATGCGTGCCGTGCGGACCATCTTGGGAAGAATCGCAGCGTTCAACGCGGCCGTGCGAGTGCGCGCGCGCAATCCGTACATCGCCGTTACGTCGTGCCCGCTCGTCGCAAATACGCCCGCCGCCTTAGCATTTTCGACGGCGGTAATCTCGTAACGGGGACGGTCAACGCCGAACGGCGCACTGGCGGCGATCGCTTCCGTCCCGGCGGCAACGAGCGTTTTTACCGCCGCTTCGATATCGCCGTCGTGCTTGGCGCTGAACGCGAACTTCGGCTCGAATTTTACGCCGGGAGCAAGCTCGACTGCGTGAAAACGCAGTTGACGGCGTGCGATCCAGCCGAACCGCCCGGTGATGCCAATCACGCCGACGCGGGCGACGTCGCCTTCAAGGAGGGCGTTCGTGGCTTGCGTCGTGGAGTGCGCGATAAATGCCACGTCTTGCGGCTCGACGCCGCTATCGCTCAGAATGTGGCCGATGCCTTGAACGATACCCGCAGCAACGCCTTCGGCGGCACGGTGGGTCGTCGGGACTTTGATGCGAGCAACCAGTTCGCGAGTCGCTGCGTCGATTGCCACGACGTCGGTAAACGTTCCGCCGACGTCGACGCCCAGACGCAGCTTGCGCACGGCTATTGCGTCGGAAAGAGCCGCGTCGCGTCGTTCGCGATTTGCGCGACTGCGGCAATGAGCGAATCGCGCTGCTTATCGGAACCCTTCGCGCCGTGAAGCATCGCGACCACAACAAGCGTACGTCCGTTCGCGTTAACGATTCCCACGTCGTTCGTTGCGTCTGTTACGCCGCCGGCCGTAATCGACGTCCCAGTCTTGTGCTCGACGGACGTGCCGGCACCAAACCCGGCGCGCAAGCGGTCCGGGAACGTATTCACGGCGGCTAACATTCCTCGCAGTTCGGCACGCGAAGTCTGGGAAAGGATCTTGCCCTGGGCCAAATCACCGAGCATCTGGGCTATCGCGGCAGGCGATCCCGCATTATCACCACCGCGCGCAAACGTTCGTCCCGCCGCCGCATCGGCGCTGAGTCCGGCTTCATCCGTTCGATATGCGAAGCCGTCGAAGCCCATTGCCGTGAGCGATGTATTGATCGCTTGAGCGCCGCCGAGAACGCGATAAATCGCATCCGCGGCGGTATTATCGCTGTCCTGCAGCATGCGCGCGACGAGCTCGCGCAAGGTGTACGCGCGACGTCCTTTTGCGTACTCTTGAGCGATCGGGCTGACCGTCGTTACGACGTCGGCGGGTTCGATCGCAATCGTTTGACTCGCTTGGAACTCTCCCGAGTCGATCGCCGCATACGTAAGCACCGCCAACGGCAGTTTTTGGACGCTCGCCATGGGGAACGCCAGCTGCGCATTGCACTGCACGTTGATCCCGTTGTGCAAATCCCAAACTACGGCGCCGAGCGTTCCGCCGGTCTGCGCTTTCACGCGCGCGGCCAGCGCATCGAGTCCGCTGCTCAACAAACCGCGCTCGGAAAATGGCGTGGGCGACGGCGATGGACCGGCCGGGATCGGGGTTGGCCCCATCGGCTGCGGCGGCGGCGAGGGGATCAGCTGCATCACCGTCAGCGCCCAAGGAATCGGAATCACGAACGCGGTTCCGCCAACTCGTCGTACAGGCACGCCATCGTGCTGAATGCCGCCGAAAAATTGCGAGAGATTGAACTTCTCGTTCGGCGCGTGAATGTGGTCGTCGGGCAATCCGACGCCGATCAGCACCTGCGGCATCCCGAGAACGCGATCGAAACTCGCGACCGGGCCGATCGATCCGCCGGTGCCGATGAACACCGGCGCCTTGCCGAAGCCGGCCTCCATCGCGCGTGCCGCCGCTGCGACGGCCGGATGGTCGCGCGCGACGACGACCGGCGCGCGTTTCGCCGTCCGTGCTCGACCGTCGACGCGCACGCCGGGCGGCGCGATGTCGTTCGATATACGTCGTCGACGATGCCGCGAACGCGCGCGGGATCTTGCTCGCCGACCAGTCGCGCCGAGATCTTTGCTTTCGCCCAACTCGGAATGATCGTCTTGCTGCCCGGTCCTTGATAGCCGCCCCAAATGCCGTTGCACTCGAGCGTCGGACGGAACCACATGCGCTCGAGCGGCAAGCGTCCGCGTCTCGCCGCGCGAGTTCCGGCACGCCGAGCTGCGCGCGCTTCGCGCGCTTCGTCGAACGGCAGCGCTGCGCAGCTCCGCGAGCCGCTCGGGTTCCAGCTCCGGCACGCCGTCGTAGAAGCCGGGAACGGTAACGCGGCCGTCGGCATCTTTCAGCGTCGCGATGATGCGCGGCGAGCGCTTCGATCGGATTGCGAACGATGCCGCCGTAATAGCCGGAGTGCACGTCTGCCGTCGGTCCGCTCACCGTGATTTCCCAATGCACCAAGCCCGCGCATCGACGTCGTCAGCGACGGAACGTCTTCGGCATACACCGCCGTGTCGGAGATGACGGCGACGTCGGCAGCGAAGCGCGTCGCTGTAGCGCTCGAGCGCCGCTTCGAAGTTCGGCGAGCCGATCTCTTCTTCGCCTTCGACGACGACCTTGACGTTGACCGGCAGCCGTCCGCGCGTCTTCATATGCGCTTCGATCGCGGCCAGATGCATCAGCACTTGGCCTTTGTCGTCGACCGCGCCGCGGCCGATATATTTTGCCGTCGCGCACCGTGCCTTCGAACGGCGGGCTCTCCCACAGCTCGATCGGATCGACCGGCTGCACGTCGTAGTGGCCGTAGATCAGCATCGTCGGCTTGCCGGGCGCGTCCAGCCACTGCCGTATGCCAGCGGATTGCCGGCGGTTTCGAGAACGCGCGCGTCAAGCCCGATTTCGCTCATGCGTTCGACCAGCCGCTCGCAGCAACGCCGAACGTCGCCGGTGCGCCGGATCGGCGGAGACCGACGGAATCGCAATCCAACGCTTTGAGCTCGTCGAGGTAGCTCGTCGTCGATGCGCGTCGCAATACGTCGCGAGCTCCGGATCGATGTCGTCATGCGACTGTCCTTCGCTGGGGTCGAACGGTGCTCCGAGTTGCATGTCGATCGGTCTGTGCCGCCGCGTTCGATTTCGAACGCGTGCGGCTGGCCGTCGTACGCGCGCGACTGCGTTTGATACGTGCCGTACTCCCACCAATACTTTCCGTCCAGCTTGTTCACGATGTCGCCGGTGCGCAAGCCCGCGTCGTATGCCGGGCCGCCGGCGCGCACGTACGACGCGCATGTTGCCGTCGACCGTTTTGAACAGCGTGTAATAGTACGTCGGCGGATCGCCGGCGGCGTCGCAAGACCGCGTTGCGAGCAAGTTGTGCGCTGCGCTCGGGTTCGCTGCGCGCCCACTGCGAGCACGCGCGCGACGCCCTGCGCGCGCCGAGCGCCGCGCGCGTCGCCGCGGCAGGCGCTTGCGGCAACGATCGCGTGATCGTGCCATTCGCCGACGATCCAGCCGCCGCAATCTTCGAGCCGCAGACCGACGTCTAAGTCGGTGCCTTCGCTCGAGCTGAAAGCGTCGACGCCATCACGTGACGTACGCGGCGTACGGTTTGCGCGCAGCAGTCGCTCGCATTCGGGATCGTCGCGAAGTCGAACGCTCGCGAATGCCGTGGTCGCAGCAACGCGCGCAGCGACTCGCTGGCTGCGCCGCTGCGCGAGCGGCGTTGCCGTCGTTCCCGACGCCGATGCGGTCCGCGGCCGCATGCCGGCGCATAGAGTCCGCGGCAGCGCATCGGCTCGCGCGCGCCGCGGCTGAACAGCGTGCGAACGGCGCGCACGCCGAAAAGCGCCGGCGCCGCGACGCAACGACGATGCGTCGCCGCGGTCGCGACGGCCGACTTGATAGGGCAAGCGTACGGCTGCGTGATCTCGTCGATCGGCACGCCGGTGAAGTTGGCGACCCACACGTTGGCGGTGTTGGTTGGATCGCAAACGTTCTGCACTTGCACGACCGCCATGACGGCGGCGACCAGGATCACCGGCGGCAATCGCGTGCGCCGCCAGCAGCACCGTGAAGATGGCGATGCCGACGCCGAACGGATTGAGCGGTCCGCGATAGAGCACGAGCGGGCTGAGCAAGCCCGAAAACGACGACGAACGCGATCGGATTGCGCACCCAGCCGCCGGCGACGAGCGGCGCCAGCGCTGCGCGAACTGCGGCTCCTTCGTCGCGGTGAGCAGCATGCCGATGCCGATGAACAGCAGCACCGCCGGCGCGACGTCTTCGACGCCGCGAATCGCCGCCGCAACGAGCGTCTGGACGGCGCTTCGCGGCCGCGTCACCAGCACGCCGTAGAGCGCCGAGACGATAAAGGCGAGCGCCGCGTCGACATGCAGCGCGTAGTACAGCACCAGCGGCAATACCGGCGTGAGCAGCGCGACGCCGGAACGCCGCGGCTGCCGCGTCGCGTTCGGCGCGCACGGCCCACGTCGCATAGCCGCGCTCGCGCCGAAACGCGACGACCGCATAGACGATCAGCGCGACCGCATCGATCGCCGCCAGCACGATCGCATAGCGCTACATCTGCTGCTGGCGCGACGCCGAAAAACTGCGTGTAAAACTTCCAGTTGACGATGTTGAAAATGAAGCCCAGGGCAAACGCCATGAGGAACAGCGTCGCCGCAACGCGTCCGCGGAACGCCGGTCGTCATCATGATCGGCAGCACGATCGAGCCGACCATGATGACCGCGCCGAGTCCGGAGAGCGACGTGAACAGCAACGCAACGACCGCGCACAGCACGAGCGCCAGCGCCGAACGGCCGCTCGCCGCCGTATTCCGCCGCGAGATTGACGATCGCGCGCGCGATGCCGGTATCCAGCGTCACGCGCCCGAGCAGCGCGCCGAAAATGACCGCGACGTAGACGGCGCGAGCGACGCCGCGCCGGTCGACGACGATGCCGCCGATCTGCGCAGCGGCGACGCCCGCGGCCAGCGCCATGACCACCGCCATCAGCGGAACCGCCAGGATCGCCGGCATCCACGCGCAGTACATCAGCGCGGCGAAGATGCGAGAAAGACGACGAGAACCAGCGACGGCGCTCACGGTGCGCAGCACGTCTGCAGATCGAGTCGAGCGGTGGCAGCGTATTGTGTCGCGCAACGTAATCGTCGTACGTCGCGCGATCGACCGCGTCCGCACGCGGATCGCTCAGCTGCGCGGCCAGATGGTAGCGCTCCAGGTTGCTGTGCAAGATGACCTTCGCGATTTTCGTATCGCCACGCGCGCTGCGTAGAGCGGCGCGAGCTCCTCGTCGCTATCGCGCATGCTCCCAGAACCAGTACTTGCACCAGAACAGGTCGCGCACGCCGTCCGGATCCGGGTGCGCGAGTGCGTCGGCGTAATAGCTCGCACTTCGCGCGGCGATCTGAAATCTGCCGGCCGAGCGCATCGTAGCGGCGCGCCGCCAGAAACATCACCGGAGCAGCGTTCGCGTGCAGCGGCGGCCGGCGCGCGACAAATGCTGCTTCGACCGTTTCGGCGTCGCAAGCGCAATCCGTCGCGAGATCGGCGTCTTGCATGCGCGAGCCGCGTCGAGCGGATCGAACGGATCGGCCCAGAAGCAGCGTGTCCGTCGAAGCCGTCCGCAAGCGCTCGCGCTCGCGTCCGCGAGATCGCGCAAGTCGTCGCGCGTAGCGCGCATCGTCGACGCCGAAAAACGCGGCCGGGAAATCCGCACGCGAACGCGCTCGGGATCGACGTCGCCGTGCTCTGCCACGCAGCGCGCCGCCGCATACAGCACCGGGTACCACGTCGCCTCGAACAGCGTTTCGCCGTCGTCGTGCCAGACCGTTTGGAACAGTCCCAGAACGCCGTGCGCTCTTGCCTTGCGTCGATGAAGCGTCGCTCGTTCGGAATGGCGGTCGTCGACGTCGGGAAAGATCTCGTTCCAGTTGTCAGCGCCCGGCGCGACCATCTGATCGAAACCGCCGCGACGCGATGCGCTCGATGTACGGCGCGTAACGTCGTTCGCTGCCGTAGTGCCAATTCACGACGACGGCGTTCCGCGGAATGCAGCCGCATGATCGTGGGGTCGCTTCGATCCCGTCGTCCCAGACCATTATGCGCGCGCCCGACGGTGCGATAAGCGTGCTCATCGCGATGATGTGGTCGCGCATAGACGTCGCGAACGGCCGCCGTTTTGCGCCACGTATTGCCGGTCGTGCGCCCTTCGCCGAGCGTTGCCGTTTCGTCCGAGCCGATGTGGAAAAACGGCGGATGCGGAACGGCCTGCAGTTCTTGCGCGATGACGCGAGCCAGATATGCCATGCGAGCGGGCGAGTTCGGCGACAGCAGAAATCCGTGCGGCAATTCCGCAGCGGCGCATATCGTTCGACGCGCAGCGTGCCGTGCATGTGCGCGAACGTCTGCTGCTCGGGAATCAGCGCGACGTGAAAGCGCGCGCGCGTATCGCGCGAAGTTCGCGCAACTGTTGCCGGCGTGATGCCGTCGAGCGGCGCCGGAAGCGGATCGGTCGGCTGACGAAAACGTGCTCCATGTACGGCGAATAGCCGTTCATTTTGAACGCCGCGATCGTGCGAATGCGCTCCTTGAAATAGCGCATCGTCGGCAGCGGGCCGCGCGAAACGTCGTCACGAAATACGCGCCACGGTAAAGCGGGCGAATCCGCGATCCGCACGCACGGCAAGCGCCATCCCTGAACCGTCGCGGACCGCCAACTGCGCAAGCGTCAGTCAACCCGTAAAATTCACCCGCCGCGCGGAGCTTTCAATGACGGCACCGGATGCGTCGACGTTTAAACGATAGGCCTGCGCGCCGAGCGACGCATTCTTACGAAGCCGGACTTGCGGCGCGCCTGCGGCTCGCGGAACCCCCGCTCCGAGCGTGCTCCATCGCTCGTTGATTTCCCTCAACACCGCCCGGATCCGCGGCGCGATCCACCGTTCGGGGAACCGCAATGGACGTACCCGGGCAGCGCACCGATACGACCGAAGCCGGGCGCGGAGAGACGTGCAGGCGCAGCCGACGCAAAAACGGCACCAACCATGAGTTGCCGTCAGCCGCTTTTCGGTGTTCCGGCCGCTTGCATCGCGCGGTCGCGAGCATCCATTGCGTCATTCACGGCGCCCAAATACCGTCGGATTTGCGGCGATCCAAGCGTACGGGCTCGTCGAAAGCCGCATCAATCGTTGATCGAAGCCGGAAACGGCGTCGATTTGTTCTTGCGAAACTTCGGCATGTTCGTACGATTTGAACGCCACCTGATTCACGAAATCGCAGCGGAAAATCAACTTCTCGAGCAACTCTGAGGACGCGGGATCGATCCTCTCTCGCAGCGGAACCAGCGCTTCGCCGAGGCACGCCCTCACGTACTCGTCCGAGAGCTTTCGGCGTCTTCGTCGGCATAGCCGGGAAAGGCCGGAACGTCCGTAAACGCTGGGCTTACGACGGGAGGAACGCCTTCGCCTCGGGAACTATGGCGCGACGATGGCCGATGCTTTTCGTCCTCGCTCTCGGCGCAGGCGCCGGAGCGGCGATCTACGCGCGGATTTTCTTCAAACGTTACGTTTCGGAGCGGGTGGAGCATCAGCGCGCCGTCTCGCTTTTCTCGCGCTACGTACCCGCGCCGGTCGTGGAGGAGCTGCTCAAGCGCAAGGACGGCCGCCTTTTCGAAGCGCGCGAGTACTATGCGACGATCTTGTCGGCGCGCATTCGAAATTTCGCGCTGTTTTCCGAATCGCTGACGCCCGAAGAAACGCTTAGATACCTTAACGAATTCTATACGATCGCCGGCCAGGCGGTACAACGCCATCGCGGGATGATCGAAAGCCTTCGCGGCGATACCGTGACCGCGGTGTTCGGGGTTCTAGTCGAGGAGCAGTTCCAGGAAGAACGCGCCCTGCGCGCCGCACTCGATATCATGCGCATCACCAAGGCGATGGAAGCACGTTGGGCGGCGCAAGGCCGTAAAGCGATCGAAATCGGCATGGGCGTGAATTCCGGCAAGATCGTCGCCGGCGACGCCGGCTTTCGCGACCGGAGGGAATTTGCGATCATCGGCAATCCAGCGCACGTTGCTGCACGCCTGGAAGCCGCGTCCGAGGAGTTGAACGCCTCAATAGTTGCGTCGGAGTCGACGTACGGCGCGGTTCGCGATCTCTTCGCCGCCGTCCCGACTTCGTCGCTGCCTTTGCGAGGGCTGCGACGCTTGCAGAACGCCTTCATCATTCGCGGCCTTTCGCGCCGCGCGAACGATCGCGACCTGTTGACCATGCCGCCGCAACGCGCGTTCAAACAAACGACGGTTTACGCGGGAGTCCCGGAAGCCTCGCCGGCGGTCGAGCCGGACGCATACATCGCGCCGGAAGCAGCGCCGCTCATCGACGAGCGCGTCACCGGGCTTCCGTCCCCCGAAACCAGCGGATTCTCACGCTTTGACGACGACACGCCGGCCTTCCCGGCGCCCCCGCCGATCTAGGGCTCTACGAAGACGATCAAGGTCCCCCGGTTCAACTTCCGCCATAGCTCCGGCTCGGTCTTAAAGACGATCGAGCAACTGCGGGCAACGCGGTCGCAGCCGTCGCACGGATAGTGCAGCGGGCTCGCTCGCTTAGGGCGGTCGCTTCGGGGTTGATCTCCGCTACGTACGCGTTGAGGGAATAGTGGGTCGCCAATGCAGCCGCAGGGTAGACGACGGCGCTCGTTCCAACTACCAAGATCACCTCGGCCCGCGAGCGGCGCCGGCCGCCAGCGACCACGGTTCCTGGGGCAGCGCCTCCCCGAACCAGACGATGTCGGGGCGCATCCGGCCGCCGCAGGCGTGCTCGATTTCCGCTAACGGCAACCCTGTGCATCGAGCGGAACGGCGCTCGCCGCACCGAGTGCAGCGGGCCATGCGAAGGCTGCCGTGAAGCTCCGCCACGTTCCGCGAGCCCGCACGCAGATGCAACGAATCGACGTTCTGCGTGGCCAACGTAAAGTCGGCAATCCGCTCTTCCAATGCGCGAAAGCGCGTAGTGGCCGGCATTCGGCTGCGCTTTCCGATGCACGGCATTGCGCTCGTTGTACCAGGTCCACACGAGAAGCGGGTCGCGCGCAAAACCCTCGGGGGAAGCAAGCTCCTCGACGCGATGCGTGCGCCAAAGGCCGCCGGTGCCGCGAAACGTAGGTAGGCCGCTCTCGGCGGAAATGCCGGATCCCGTGAGGACCAGCACCGAGCGAGCCGCGCGCAGCCGGTCGACGAGCTCTTTCATTGCCCGGTTTCTTCCCGTTCGGACGTTGGACAATCTGCCCTCGCGCTTTGCGCGTTATGAAATCGAGGTTCGATATGCCAGGAAGCGAAAGCATTGATGCGTGGATCGCGACGTCGAAGAATTGATCGCACGAGTGCGCGCTCGTGATGCGGACGCGTTCGAGTCACTCTACGACGCGTACCACCGCCTCGTTTACGGGATAGCTATGCGCATGCTAAACGACGTGTCGGCGGCCGAAGACTTGACCCAGGCGGTTTTTTTGAAAGTTTGGAGCACTCCGGAACTGTTTCGCGGCGGAAATTTTGCGGCGTGGATCGTTCGCGTTACGCGAAACCGCGCGCTGGATGCGTTACGGGCCCGCTCGGCACGCGCCGAGAGCGAGCTGCCCGAATCCCTCCCGGAAACAGACACGATCGAAGACGTAGCGTTCGCGCACATCGACGCGGACCGTTTACGCGCCGCTTTGGACACGTTGCCGCCGGAGCAACGCGAACCGATCGAGCTTGGGTTTTTCTCGGGGATAACACACGAAGAGATCGCGCGCCGCACCGGCATTCCGCTCGGCACTATAAAAACGCGCATTCGCGCCGGGCTGCGCAAACTCCGATCTTCGCTCGACGGGCTGGTGACGGCGTGAGCGCGCAACACGAGACCATGCTCGACGACGTCGCCGTCTATGCGCTCGGCGCGTTGCCGCCAGCGCAGGCGAGGCGCGTTGCCGACCATCTAGCCACGTGCGCCATCCTGCCAAGCGGAATACGAGGCGCTTGCGCCTGCAGCCGCATCGGTCGGCATGACGGCCGAAGCCTGCGCCGATAATGAATCGGGCGCGGTGGCGGTCAGCCCTCTGCTCAAGGCACGCATCATGAAACAGGTGCGCAGCGAGTCGAACGCTTCCACAGGCCGCAAAAAGAATGGCGCCCGGCCTTTGGTATGGCCCCCGTATTTCGTCGCGGCCGCGTGCCTGGCGTTCGGGCTGTACTCGTCGCTCATGAATCTGTCGCTGATGCAGCAGTTGAAATCCGAACAGACGCAAATCTCTCAAGTGGAGCACCGGTCCACGGCGCTTGCGGCGAATCTAGCGTCGGAACGCACGGCCCTCGCCGATTTGACAAGCGATCAAGCCCGCCGCTACGACGTTGCGGACGGCCAGATCGTCCGGGTGAACAAGCGTCTTTACCTGACGCTCCACGACATGTCGACGCCGCAACATGGGAAAGTGTATCAGGCCTGGACGCTGCCGAAGGGCAGCAAAACCATGGCGCCGTCGGTCACGTTCATTCCGGACGCACACGGCGCGGCCGTGATCGCGCTGCCGGAAGACGCGAACAACGTTTCGGCCGTGGCAGTAAGCGTCGAGCCGGCCGGCGGCAGCAAACAGCCGACCAGCAAACCCGTGCTTTTACAAACACTCGATTGACGATTACATCGGAACGGCTCACCAGCAAGCACGAAGGTGCCGCGCTTGCGTATCTCGCGCGCGCTCCCGTCGAGAACGTTTTCCTCACGTATCTGATTCTTTTCGACGTGGCACCCGCAACGCGAGATGCGATTCACGTTGCGTACGATTCGTCGGGCCGCGTGCGCGGTGTCGGCTATTTCGGGCGCCAAGTCGTACTGGCAGCCGATGATAACGCTGCCGTCGATACCTTTGCGGCCGTTGGCCGCCGTCATCACGGTGAGCGCATGATCGTCGGGCCGCGCGAAACCGTGAAGGCCTATTGGGAACGCGTCGGTCCCGAGCATGCTGCTCCGCGTCTCATCCGGGATCGGCAATACGTCATGGAATTGACGGCCCGCGATCTTCAACCGTACCACCATCGCGTGCTCGCCCGTAAGGCGCGCATCGACGAATGGATGCAAGTTGCGGACAATTCCGCGATGATGATTGCGCAAGAATTGCAATACGATCCACGCCGGTCGTCGCCGGAATTCACGGCGAACGTGCGCGCGATGATCGATCGCGGCTTATGGTGGGTCGGCGAGTCGTTCGGCCGCCTCTGTTTTTTTTGCAACGTGGGACCGTGGAGCCCGCAAACCGCGCAACTCCAAGGCATTTGGACGCCGCCGGAAATGCGCGGGCGCGGCCTTGCGACGTCGGCGCTTGGCGCTGTCTGCGAGCGTTTGCTCGGGATGTCGCCGTCGTTATCGCTCTACGTCAACGACTTCAACGAGCGCGCAATCGCGCTCTACGACCGTGCCGGTTTCAACACGGTCGCCGAATTTCAAACGATCCTTTTTTAAGAGCTAGCTATCGCGGTGGACGATGCGCTGCTCCACTCCTTCGACGCCGCTCACTACGGCGCGTTCGCCGCGCGTCGCCATGTTAACGATCCAGCGGATCGTCGCGATGACGCCGATCACGGCAAAGACGAAGAGGATGAAGAACAACCAGGCCGCGGTCGCAGCTAAATGCACGAGCGTGTGTTCCATGCGCAAACGCTTGGCCGCCCTACGGCCGCTTACCTGTAGCGGCAGGACTAAGGCGTGACGATTTTGTCGAGGAAGGTCGCTAAGGCTTTATCGATTTGCGCGAGGCGCTCGCCTGAGCCGTTTGCGCCGTACACCGCCCCCAGCGGCATCACGTTCCGGTAAGCGATCTTTGTTTCGCCGGAGTCTTCACGCCAGACTAGCAGTTTGAGCGGAAGATCGAGACCGATGAGCGGCGCTTCTTGCATCAACGGCGTCCCGGCGCGCGGATTGCCGAAAACGAACAACGTGGTCGGACGCATCTCTAGTCCTACCGACGCCGCGGCGGCGCCTTGATCGATCTCCGCGAAGATGGTTTGACCAACGGCGCTCAATACGGAACGGGTGTCTTCCACCGTTTTTTCGTACGAATGCGCGCTCGTGCGAACCGTGATCTCGGGCGGAACGTTCATGACTCCCTCCACGGGTCGTCCGGGTAATTCGTGCGCAAGGCGGCTCGCGGCTATCCGCGTCAGCCGTTGCACCGCATTGATCGCTGAACTGCACGGTACATGGCCCTGCCGACGGCGCAACCGGGTCGTGAATCAAAGCACGGCCCGGCGCATGAGCGTTCCCGTCGCGGAACGGCGTTCGACGCGGGGCGCGTCTTCGCTAGTTAGCCCCGGGGCGGGTAGGTGGGGTACGGCCGCGGATAGCCGTTGTTGTTGCGATTATCGTTGTTGCGGTCGTCGTTGTCGCCGTCACGATCGCGATCGCGCCGGTTGCGATAACGATGATTGCCGTTTCGGCAATTGCCGTAACCATTGCCGTACCGGTTAGCGTTTCCGTTGTTGTAGTACCCGGTCCCGTATTGGCCTTGGCCGTAATACCCGCCGTTCGAGCCGCAATTGGCATAGCCGGAGTTGCCGTAGCCGGTATTCCCGTAGCCGCCGTAGTTTCCGTAACCGCCGTAGTTGCCGTATTGCGAATTCACGACGTCGATTTCGCTCGCTTGAAACGTTCCGCTGCCGTCGATGTACCCGATTACGCGAACCGGCATTCCGCTTTCCAACGTCGTGCCGCGCGGATTAATGATCGTTCCCTCGTGCAGCCGGACGTATTGATTCGCTCCGCCGCCTCGCAGGTAAAGATCGAACGCGTTGAAGGAAGCGATCACACCTTGCCGCTGTTGCTGATAGCCGACGTTTCCGTATTGACCGTTATACTGTCCGGGGTACGATTGCGCCGAAGCCGCCGTTGCGGTCACCGCGACGAGCGCAATCGCCGCAAATAATCCTTTTATCACCGTGGACCTCCTCGCGGATGTGTACACGAGAAACGGATTGCTCGGTCGAAAAAGTTCGTTGCTTCCGCGCTAAAACGCGTAGGCCCGTCATGCCCGGTTGGCTGCCAAGCAACTTCAGTTCCTTACCAGCCGGCCATAGCGAGCTGATGCAACGCTTGATAACCGCGGGCGGAATAACCGCGTGTTCCTCGCGCGAGCACGCACGCAGCATGGTATGCCGGCCGTCCGTTGCCGGCGGGCGCGTCATCGCTCGCTACGCCCGGCTCGAACGTTTTTCGATACGATCCCTGCAATGATGCAGAGAAACGCCAATGCGCGCACTAGGTAAACGGCCGGCGTCGACTGTTCCGGGGTGTTCATCCAGCTCAAAATCATGCGCTCGAGTGCGAGCAAGATGAAGGCGCCGGCAAAAAACCCGAAAAGCGCGTCGGCCGTGCGTTTGCGCAGGGCCAGGAAGAACGCCGCAGCCACGAGGCAGCCCATCGACGTAAATCCGTTCAGAAACAAGTACACTACTGCACCGCCTCGCGGATCAGCCCGTAGCAGAGCAATGCCACGCCGATCGCTGCAGGAACCACGCGAATCGTCGAAAGGTCGAAGTCCTTGTAGACGATCATATCGAGAAACACCAGCGCGCTGTTCAGGCAAAAACCGTAGAAGCAGACAGCGCTCCATGCGAGCAACGATACGCGCGACCGCAGGTATGCACGCGTCAGCAGCACCGCACATAACAGGCTGGTGACCGTGCACAAGAGGTAGACCGCCTCAGCGATCATCGTCTTTCTCCCATAAGCGAAAGGCATCGGCAAAGGAGCGCGCAGAATCGACCGGCCGCGAGAAGATCGCCTCGATCAGCCGCACCCGCCGGTTCTCATATTCGTATTCGAGCTCCGCGACGGCGTCTTCTTCCGGGCCGGTCACGTAGCAGAAGCGCTCGTCGTTTCCTTTTACGACGAGCTTCGCGCGCTGCAATTGGCCGATACGGCTCCGCACGGAGTTCACGGAACTTCGCAGTTCGCCGCTTATTTCGTCGACCGACCAAGCCCGAACGCCGCTGCGGCGAAGCAACAGCAGAATCTCCACTTGTTCGAGCGACGAAATGTTCCGGCCGATAAACGAACGCAAACGCGTCGATAGATGGCGCTCCATAGAATCGGCGGTTGCTGTTCGCGCACCGGGAGCGCCGGTCATTCGTTCCTTTGGTAAAACTTCGCAATGACGATGACCCTGGTTTATTTACACCGAAGAAGCCGCATAGGAAAACGCGGGGAATCCGTCATCTCAAGGAGATAGAGCCGTGATCGGAATGTCGCACGTCATCTTGCACGCTGTCCTTTGCGGACGCATTGCGAAGCTCGGACCCGCCGCGCCCCTGGCCATGAACGTGCAGCTCGTAGACCGCACGGGACGCCAGCACTACCAAACCCCGTACAAAATTGAACGCGGCAGCGAGAGCGCCGTCATTTTGGAATTGGACGCGCCTCAAGGCGTGTACAAGATGCGGGTGGACGCGCCCAAATATAATTGCAGCGCGACGGATTTCATCGCGCTGCTGCCCGAGCACAATCGAAACATTACCGAAACGCTGCAGAGCGGGTTAAACGCCGGTGCCCAGCCGATGTTGCTACAAGGCACTGCGCCGCCGTCGTTTCTCTATGTCGCGCCTACCTTCGTGTTATTTCCGGGCGATACGGCATGTAACAAGCCCGTCGAAGATCCGCTGCCCTCGAACATCAAAGTCGAAAGCGACCAGGACGCCTTTTACGTATGGCTTTATTCGCAGCCGAACGTTCAACCAGAATCGCAGATGATCGTTCTCCGTCTTGCAACCGCAACGGGCGAATACCACTATATCAAGCTTCGCGTGCCGTTTCCGGAGCCGTGGGGTGGATGGCCTCAAAGCATTCAATTCAACGTCAACGAAGACGACATCGATTGGGTCGCGGGCCAGCCCATCGACCAGCTTCTTTGTCCGAAACTCTTCCGTACGTCAGTGGGCTGATGGCGAGAGCGAATAGCGGGCGAAACGCACATCCGCCGGTGATCGACATTGCCGTGATGCTTTCCGCCATCCTATGTTGGGGAGGCGGCGTTGGCGGGAGCGTGTAGGAATCGAACCTACCAGCCGCCGTTAAGCGGCCTCAGCGATTTTGAAGACCGTGCGAACCACCAGATTCGTACGCTCCCACGCCGTTTGTTTGCGCGGCCGGCGGCCGTACCTGCAAGCCTTCGTAACCCAGCAAAATCGAAATCATCTGGGCGCGATTGCGGGCATGCGTCTTCGTCAGCACGCTCTTGATGTGATCGTGCGTCGTCGACTCCGCAATAGAAAGCACCGTTGCCGCTTCACGCACCGAATGGCCGCTCATCAATAAGCGAATCACTTGGGCTTCACGCGAAGTAATCGAAAACTCGGCAAACGCTTCGCGCAACGAGCGCCGCAGCCTTACGTGTTCGAAGATCAGTGTCGCGACGGCACCGTCGAGCTTCGACGGAAAAATATGCATAATGATGCCGGGCAGCAGCGCGCCGAACGTTGCAGGACCGGGTCCTAGGGTCTCGGGTTTCCAGTCTTGCGTCAATGCGCGGAAAAGCGCCGCGACTTGGGGTTGCAGCGTGCCGTCTTCTTGCACGCTGATGACGCCGAGAAAGCGCGCGAACGTAGGATCTTTTGTGAACCACCAGCTCCTAGGCGTGAGGTCCTGACCGACGTGCACCATGCCGATGATCGGCATCGACCGCGCGGCGGCGGCGTCGTTGGTGCCTGAGAGCGTATGAGCGTCGCAGCGTTCGAGCAGCGCTTCGGCTTCCTCGACGAGCGACTTGATCATGGGACGGCGGCGAACGGCTTGTCGAAGCATAAGAAATACCCGACTAATTCCGGAACGGTGCAATTTGGCAACGACGACCGTAAGATTGGAATCGCTGCGTATCCATCCGTGAAGCGGGCCGAAACGCCCCGGCAGCGGTTCGACCTCGGCGTAGGCCAGGCGAGCGACAGCAGAGGGGTCTTCAACCCCTTCTCCTTGGACTGCCTGAATTTCGCCGAAAGCTCCGAGCCTAACGTAGAGCCATGCCGCTACTACGTCCCGGCGAAGTCCAGGGGAGTCAGCCGCTTGACGAGCGCGGCGCATCGGTCAGAGCCATGAGGATCACTATCCTTGCTACCGTTAGCCATAAGACGTCCTAGGAACTAGGTCCTGGCGCCTTAAGGGACTCGTGCCCGACATAATACAAAGCGACAGCTCGCTCGGTCAAGCCGAAGTCGTACAAAATCATCGTTTTTCGACGTAAACGATAACGGTATCGATAAATTTGCCGAATCCGTCTGTTTCAAAGCGTTCATTTTCCAGAACGCACGCCGAGGCGACGTAATGTTGCGTACCCCCGGTTCCTATGCCGCTAATCGCGACCGTGCCATTTGTACCATCGCACCAAATGCCGGACCGGCTTGGTGTAAGCAAAAAGTAATGAATCGCCTTGTCGTGATATGGCGACGATAATGCGCGGGGCGCTCCACAGTGTGGCGATTGCAGCAACGAAATGCGATAGCGGAAACCCTTGGGGCACAACACGCTTACATCGATCGAGCGGCCTGCGGCACCTGAAAGCACACGGCAATCGGAAATCGACCCGGGACGTAGCGTACCGTAGTCAACCCGCGGGTTTCCAATAGAATTGCCGCCGGCAATCGAAAGAACGATCGCAGCGACCGTGGCGATACCGTAAAACATAGCATCTCCTGCGGCCTGGTAGTCCGAATGGTACCTTGCCGGCGGCGCGTCGATGCAGTGTTTGAAGCCCTGGACGCTCTAGCACGATGTGCCTAGGCGCATGTCGTTCTTAAGTCCGCACAAATCCCCTGAATCACGGATAGTGGCAATGCGGCGGCTGCGGTACAGTCTGCGTACGTAAGGCGCCGGGAGCGCCTTATTAGTCGGTCTCCGTACTCCAAGAGGGCCGTGGTTTACGGATCACTGGATATCTACAATTCCCTTTTCCCGACTGTTAACTAGCGAGGGTATATGGATAGCCCGGTTCTTGCGCAGGTTCTGACGACCCGCCTTTTCGTCATCGAACATCAGCGACTCTTACGCGAAGCACTTCACTCAATACTGACCGCCGATGAAAAATTCACTCTTGCCGGTGAAAGCGACGGTCTCGATCTCGACAAACTTGCTTCAGTAAACCACGACGTTCTCTTGATCGACTGCGACCCGTACGGTTTAAACGTACGGCAGATCGTCTATTCGATCCGGTCAGCAAATATCGGCTCGAAAATCTGTGTCCTTTCGACGTACGCCGATCCTACCGTCGTTGCAAACGCGCTCAGCGCCGGCGCAGACGGTTATATTCTGAAAGACGTTGCACCGGCCGAATTTCGGACGGCGCTTCGCTCGATCGCCGAAGTAGGTTTTTATCTCGACCCGCGTTTGACGCGAAGCGTCTTCTACAGCGCAGCGACGCGCGGTGAACGTTCAAGCAGCGAATTGACGATGCGTGAACTTGACGTCGTGCGTTTGATTGCACGCGGCATGTCGAATCGCTCGATCGCGGAAGAGCTGCACCTTTCGGAAAAAACCATCAAAAATCACGTCGCGAACGTATTCGTCAAGCTCGGATTTACCGCGCGCTCGCAACTCGCGGTGCACGCAGTACGGCACGGCTTAACCGGTACCGCTTCGAATCATTCTTTAGAACCAGCCCTCACGGGCACAAGTAGCCTCTAGCAAATGACGGCGTCCGCGTATGCTGGATTCAACATGGAGCTGGCATGCGCGGACACCATGCGTGTTTACATTGTGGAGGCGCAAGAGCTTCTTGTGCCGCCGCTGGTCGAGGTGTTTCGCTCCATACACGCGCGCGTAGAAAACGTTACGCAGCAAATCGACGAGCAGTACATCGCGGCGACGCATCCCGACGTCATTTTTCTCGACGGCGACTACGTCTCCGAGGGACTCGCCGAAGGGATCTATCGCGTGTGGCACGCCTGGCCGCGCGGGAAACTGATCGTCTTTTGCTCGCCGGCGACCGCCAATAAGCTGAGCGACCGGCAAATTTGGATGACATCCGGCGTCATCCCGAAAAGCGCCGGAAAGCAGCGGCTAAAGCGCTTGCTGGAACGCGCTATCTGGATGCGTTCTGGTTAAGCCGTTGTAAACGCGCAGGACGCCTGCGCGGCGACCCCAAAGGGGTCGAAGCTTAATGCAGTTTTACGACGCGCCGCCGACAGGCGACGGGGGCCTTCTCCAGCGGCTCCTGGGCATCACGTACGAGATTCTTCACGCGCAGGATATATCACCCGCGCTGGATTCGATTGCGCATGCCGTACGCGATCTTTTCGGTTTCAAATACGTAACGATCGTCGCAGCCGACGCACCGGGCGGCGAGTTGTATCGCCGCGTTCTCCTCGGGTTTCCCGGAACAGATCATTGCCGAACGCCTGGGCGAGCACATCGAGCGCGCAGCGGTGCTCGACATTCTGCCGCCCGAATCGGAAGTGCTTCCGTATTGTTTTTACAATCCGGCCGAGCGCGAAATCTTGTGGAAACAAAGCATTTACACGGGTTATAGGCCGCTCAACGAGCCCCGCACGGCGCCCGACGCGTGGCACGAACGCGACACGTTGACGCTTGTCCTTCCCGATCGCGACGGCAATATGCTCGGATATCTTTCCGCCGACGCGCCGATCGACGGCAAGGTTCCGTCGATCGAAACGTTGCGCCGGATGCAGCTCTTTGTAAACTTGGTCGGCCTTGCGCTCGCAAGCTCGCGCGCCCACCAAGCAGAAATTGAACAGCGCAAAGTTCTCGAAGAAAACGCCCGGCTGCAGAACGAGTTCTTCAGCATGGTATCGCACGAGGTGCGGTCGCCGCTCGCCGCGATTCGCGGTTCCACGGCGCTCTTGCAGACGCACTTCGAGACGCTGGGCCTCGAGCGCCGGCAAGAATTGCTGGGTGTCCTTTCGAGCGCCACCGGCCGCCTCTCGTCTATTTTTGAGGACTTCTTGCTCCTCTCGCGGATGGATGCCGGCCATCTGTCCTTGCGCTTCGAGCCGGTCTCGCCGGTCTCCGTCATCGAAGAGTCGATGGCCCGGATGCGCAGCGAGCATCCCGAGCGCTCGTTCAATGCGGCCTACCTCGAACCCGTACCGAACGTCAACGCCGACGAAGGCCGCACGGTTCAGGTGCTCACCAACCTGCTTTCAAACGCCGTCAAATATGGCGGGGCGAAAACGCCGATCCACATCGACGTGAAAGTCCACGACGACGCGGTCTGTATTTCGGTGGTCAACGAAGGCCCGGGGATCGCCGAGGCTGACCGCGACAAACTCTTTACGCGGTTCGGGCATCTGGCCGCCGGCGACAGCTCGACCGGCCTCGGCCTCTATATCTGCCGCGAACTTGTCACCAAGATGCACGGGACCATCGGCTTCGAAAGCGAGCCGGGCAAGCTGACGTCCTTCTGGTTCAGCCTGCCGCGCGCTTAGCGCGGCCCAGGCCGAAGGCATAGCCTTCGCACACCCTTTTGTGGTAGAACTGCGTTCGTGAAGACGCGCCCCGACATCCGAAACGTCGCCATTATTGCCCACGTCGACCACGGCAAGACCACGCTAGTGGACGCCATGCTCAAACAGAGCGGCGTCTTTCGCGAGGGCCAGCACGTTGACACCCGCGTGATGGACTCCAACCCGCTCGAACGCGAGCGCGGTATTACCATCCTTGCCAAGAACACGGCGATCCGCCATGGCGACGTGAAGTTCAATATTGTAGACACCCCCGGCCACGCCGACTTCGGCGGCGAGGTCGAGCGCGTGCTCCAAATGGTTCAGGGCGTGCTCCTGCTGGTCGACGCCGCCGAAGGCGTCATGCCGCAAACCCGCTTCGTTCTACGGAAAGCGCTTGAACTGGATCTGAAGGTTCTCGTCGCGATCAACAAGATCGACCGCAAAGACGCTCGTCCGACCGAGATCGTGAACGAAGTCTTTGACCTATTCATCGAACTCGGCGCTAACGACGAACAAGCCGACTTCCCGGTGATTTTCACCAACGGCAAGAGCGGCATCGCGAAGCGTACGCTCGAAGATCCAAGCGACAACCTTGAGCCGCTCTTCGAAACGATCGCCAACCACGTGCCGGAAGCACCGGGCGAAGAAGGCCCGTTCCAGTTGCTCATTTCGGCCATCGATCACAACAAATACGTCGGGCGTATCGGTATCGGCCGCATTTTCCGCGGCGCGTCGCGCGTGAACGCGCCGATCGCCAAAGTTGGACGCGACGGCAAGGTTTCGACGGGTCTTCGTTTGACGAAGCTTCTTACGTTCCAAGGTCTCGAGCGAATCGAAGTCGAGGAAGCCGCAGCGGGCGACATCGTCTGCGTTAGCGGCATCGAAGAATTGAACATCGGGGACACGATCGCGGACGCGAGCGCGCCCGAAGGCATCCACGCGGTGGCCGTGGACGAGCCCACCGTTTCCATGTTCTTCTCGGTGAACAACTCGCCGTTCGCGGGCAAAGAAGGCAAGTTCTTGACCTCGCGCCAGATCCGCGAACGTTTGATGCGCGAGCTGGAATCGAACGTCGCGCTTCGAGTCGCCGACACGGAGTCTGCAGACACGTACGAAGTGCGTGGCCGCGGCGAACTGCATCTTTCGATCCTCATCGAAACGATGCGTCGCGAAGGTTATGAAATCGCCGTTTCCAAGCCTCAGGTCATCGTGACCGAACGCGAAGGAAAGAAGTGGGAACCGGTCGAGTACGTCGTCGTCGACGTGCAAGAAGAGTATGCCGGCGCGGTGATCGAGGCGCTCGGCAAGCGCAAAGCGACGATGTCGAACATGATCAACGTCGGCGACTCACGCCGCCTCGAATACACCATGCCGACGCGCGCAATCTTCGGCCTCCGCGGTGAGCTGCTGACGCTCACCCGCGGAACCGCCGTGATGTCTCACACGTACTACGACCACCAAGAGTGGCAGGGCGAACTGCCCGGGCGTAACGTCGGCGCGCTCGTCGCGAGCGAAACCGGAACGATTACGGCCTACGCGCTTCAAGGTCTGGAACAACGAGGACGCTTCTTCGTCGGGCCCGGCACGGACGCGTACGAAGGCATGATCGTGGGACGCGCCAACGACGATAAAGACATCGCGCTCAACGTGGTGCGCGCAAAGAAACTCACGAACATGCGCGCGGCCGGATCGGACGAAAACGTTCGCCTGGCACCCCCGGAAGAGCTTTCGCTCGAACGCGCGATCGAGTTCATTGAAGATGACGAGCTCGTCGAAGTCACGCCGCAGTCGATTCGCCTGCGCAAACGCGTACTCGACGAAGGCGAACGCTTGAAAGCGCGCAGGCGCGAGAAGACTTCGGTCTAGTGCGCCGGCTTGCCGCGGTTGCGTTCCTCGCAATGGTTTGCGTCGCTGCAATCGCGCGTGCCGAGCCCGGCCAGTCTACGCCGTCGGCCAAACCGTCGGTGCAATTAGAAACGGCAATGCCGGACGACGACGATACCGTCGTTCGCCCGGCTCCGCCGTCGGCGTCAACCTCCTCACCGACCTCGTCGCCATCGCCGTCGCCGCTTTCGACAGCAACTTCAACGGCCGGCTAGCGTTGATGCGTCATGCGCGCAGTTCCAACGCTTCCACGGATCACGGGCGCCGGCGCTGAACTCTTTGAACCAAATCGGTTTGCATAGACCTTAGTGAACTCGGCACCGAACAAAAAAATCTGCGCCGAGTAGTACAGCCAGATCAACAGCGCGGCGAACGAGCCCGCCGCTCCGTACGTCGACGTGGTCGATGCGCGTCCCAAATAAATCCCGATCAAGTACTGCCCCGCCATGAATAAAGCGCCGGTGATCGCCGCACCGCTAATGACGTCTTTCCAATCAAGCTCCGTCTTGGGCAAAAACTTGAAGACGACGGCGAAGCCGGCCGTGACGACGCAGAACGAGATGACGGCTTCGATCGCAATAATGGCGTAATGCCAGCCCGGCACGATTGCAGCCAGGCTGCCGGAAAGCGCACCCAAGCCCGCATTCGCGGCGAACGAACATAGCAACACAAGGGAAAGCACGCCGATGATTGCGACCGACTTCAACCGGTCGAGAACCGTTGCGAGGAAGCTTTGTTTTGTTTTATCGACGTGCCAGACGACGTCGAGTGCGTTCTGAACCGACGCGAAGAGTCCGGTGGCAGCAGCTATGAAGATAGCCCAGCTCAAAATTGCCGCGAGCGGCCCGGCATGGCGCTGGTTGAACGTGGCGGAGACGATGTCCGAGATCGCCTTGGTTCCCGAGGCGCCGATCGACGGTTCCAGATTTCGTAGAATTTCGTTTTCGACGACGTGATGGTGCCCGCTTCCGCCGAGCACCGCCGCGCCGATTTCGATAATGATGATCATCAGCGGCGCTATCGCGAATGCCGTGAAGTAGGCCAGTGCCGCGGCAATCGTGCCGGCGTTGTCCGCCGACCACGCTTTGAACGTTTCTTTTAAAAGGCTGCCGGGATTTTCTGCGCGCATCGTGCGCAGGTTCTACCCATGGTTGCGCCTGCGTATGGCCGCCAAGCGTTGTACTCCTAGCTCGACGGGATCTTTCGCTGCCATCTGCACCCCCAAAAAGAAAGCGGCTGCTAACCAGCAGCCGCTTCTCTTTGGGTTTGCGATCCTTAGACCGGTGCCGGTTGCCTGGCCTCACTTGAGAACGTAAGCTCGCCTGTAATGTCGTTGAAGCCCACGTGCACGGTCGAACCTTCCTTCACGTCGCCGGCAAGAATCTTCCGGCCGAGCGGCGTCTCGAGTTCCTTTTGAATCGTGCGCTTCAACGGGCGCGCCCCGTATGCGGGATCGTAGCCCGCTTTCACGAGGTGCCGCTTCGCGGCGGCATCAAGAACGAGGGTGATACGGCGTTCCGCTAGGCGCGCACGCACGCGCTCGAGCTGAATGTCCACGATTTCCATGAGCTGTTCTTCACTCAGCGCATGAAAGACGATCGTTTCGTCAACGCGGTTGAGGAATTCGGGGCGGAAATGCGCGCGCAATTCTTCCATCACGGTTGCGCGCATCAGCGCTTCTTCCGCGCCGCCAAGCTTTCCGCGATACTCGAGAATCCGGTGGCTGCCGATATTCGAGGTCATGATCACGATCGTATTGCGGAAATCGACCGTGCGCCCTTGGCCATCGGTTAAACGGCCGTCGTCGAGGATCTGCAAAAACACGTTGAACACGTCCGGGTGCGCTTTTTCGATCTCATCGAAAAGAATTACGGAATACGGCCGGCGGCGCACGGCTTCGGTCAACTGGCCGCCTTCATCGTAACCGACGTATCCCGGCGGTGCGCCCAGGAGACGCGCGACGGTATGTTTCTCTTGATACTCCGACATGTCGATGCGAATCAACGCCCGTTCGTCGTCGAACAGGTAGTCCGCAAGCGCGCGGGCCAGTTCGGTTTTTCCGACGCCCGTCGGTCCCAGGAAGATAAATGAGCCGATGGGACGATTCGGATCCGCCAGCCCTGAGCGAGAACGAATCACCGCCTCGGCTACAGCGTCGACGGCTTCGTCTTGTCCGATGACGCGCTTGTGCAGCTCTTTATCGAGATGAAGCAGCTTCTGCTTCTCACCTTCGAGCAGTTTCGAAAGCGGGATGCCGGTCCATCGCGCGATAACCTCCGCGATGTCTTCTTCGTCCACCTCTTCTTTGGAGAGGCGGCCGCCTTCGCGCCCTTGCAAACGCTCTTCTTCGGTCTGCAACTGCTTCTCGAGTTGCGGCAGCCTGCCGAACTTCAATTCGGCGACGCGATTCAAATCGTACTGGCGCTCTGCTTGTTCGATTTGCACTTTTGCCTGCGTGATTTGCTCGCGCAGTTCACGTAAGCGTAAAGCGGCGTTCTTTTCAGCATCCCAGCGCAAGCGCAACTGCGATTGTTGTTCGTGCAGGTCGGCCAGTTCCCGCTCAAGCGCTTCGAGCCGCTCGCGGCTCTGGCGATCGCTCTCCTTACGCAACGCTTCGCGCTCGATTTCGAGCTGCATCACGCGACGGTCCACTTCATCGAGTTCTTGCGGCATGGAATCGATTTCCGTGCGCAGCTTCGCCGCGGCTTCGTCGACCAAGTCGATCGCCTTATCGGGTAAAAAGCGGTCGGCAATGTACCGCGCGCTGAGTACGGCCGCGCCGACAAGCGCCGAGTCCTTGATTCGCACGCCGTGATGCGATTCGTACTTCTCTTTTAAGCCGCGCAGGATCGAAATGGTGTCTTCGACGCTCGGCTGATCGACTTGCACAGGCTGAAACCGGCGTTCCAATGCCGCATCTTTTTCGATGTACTTGCGATACTCGTCCAGGGTCGTCGCACCGATCATGTGCAGCTCGCCGCGCGCAAGCATTGGCTTGAGCAGGTTTCCGGCGTCCATCGAGCCTTCGGTTTTCCCGGCGCCGACGACAGTATGCAGCTCGTCCACAAAAAGAACGATCTGGCCTTCGGAGTTGGAAACGTCTTTCAAAACCGCTTTAAGCCGCTCTTCGAACTCGCCGCGATACTTCGCGCCCGCAATGAGAGCGCCCATATCAAGCGACACGATTCGCTTGTTCTTCAAGCCTTCGGGAACGTCGCCACGCACGATGCGCTGCGCTAGCCCTTCCACGATTGCGGTCTTTCCGACGCCCGGCTCACCGATTAGCACCGGATTATTTTTCGTGCGGCGCGACAGCACTTGAATGACACGGCGAATTTCATCGTCGCGGCCGATCACGGGATCGAGTTTCCCTCGCTCCGCTTCGATTGTCAGATCGCGTCCGTATCGTTCGAGCGACTTGTACGTGCCCTCGGGATCTTTGGTCGTGACACGCTGATTGCCGCGAACGTCGCGTAAGGCGGAGAGCAGCTTGTCCTTGGTGAGCCCCGCGTCGCGGAATATTGCACCGGTCGCGCCGCCCGCTTCCGCCATCGCAAGCAGCACGTGCTCGACGGAAATGTAGTCGTCCTGAAGCGCTTTGGCTTCTTGCTCGGCACTTGCCATGATCCGAGCAAGCTCGGGAGATAGAGTCACTTGGGCCGAGTCCGCGTTCGCTCCCGAGAGTCGTGGAAGGCGCGCGATAGCCTCATCCACCTTGCGAGCAAAGGCTTTAGGATCGACGCCCGCCTTCTGCAAGATGTCGGGCGCAATGCCGCGCTCTTGCTCGAGTAAAGCGGCTAAAAAGTGTTCGGGGGTAGTTTGAGTGTTGTGTTCGTGAAGCGCGCGCGTATAGGCCGAATTAAGGCCTTCCGCAACGCGTTCGGTCATCTTGTCTACGTTCATCTGTCACTCCGTACTACTCGAATACCCACGATAAAGTTGCAGGAAGTGCCTTTATTCAGCTCCTTAGACGACTCGGACCGACGTATTCCGCTCTAAGGCGGGGTGTGCTCCTGCTTAAGCCGGTCGCGCTGTCGGCCACCGAGGCGGGCGCCCGGTAGGATGCCGGCATGCGTAAGACGCTCTAGGCGTCTGGCGATCGGAATCGCTTCAGCGCCTTCCGGCTCCGCGCTTTCTTGTGGCGAATACGCGGCTCAGTGCATCACCGATTGCAATCGGTCCCGCACGTCGTTTTGCACGTAGTACGTCGGCAGTACGCTGCAGCTAAGCCAAGAGCGGGCGTCCGCTAACGAAAGAACGCATTGCTCATAGTGCTATCATACACGAGATGGACGTGATCTCCGGGTCGATTCGAGCGTTCTTTCTTTTTGACGTTGCGGACACGATCGCGCTCTCGACATTGCGCACCGTCGGAGGTCAAGGGCTGGCGAAAGCCGACATTCCGCTGCGTCAACACGCGTCCACCGCCTACTTGCAATTTCCCGTGCCACCGCTTGTAGCTCGTCTCGAGGATGCAGAAATATCGGGTTTGCGCGCAACGGTTCGCGTTAAGCTCTTCGATTACGGCGTCATATCGCTCCGGCTTTCCTTTGCGGCAGACGGATCTTGGGATGCTCTCGACGCGCTAAGCCAACGCATCCGTAAAGACGAAGCAATCGCGCAATTCGCGCACGAGACGGTCGCGCGCATCGTTGCGGAACTCGGCCCGGCCTTGGACGATCCGCACGGCGCGTTAATGGAAGATTATCTCGTAATCGACATCGAGCGCTTCGACCCGCCCGTGGACGCCGAGGATTTACTTAACGATCATTCCGCCGAACTTGCGCGGGTGTTGCTTGGAGAACGAGGCACGCTGGCCCGGCAAGAAGTGGAGGAGTCGCTGCGCGTCCGGTTTTCCTACAATACCGACGACCTGACAATCGTGCAGTGGGATGCAGCGTTTATTTACGATCGTCGCGAGAGCAGCGACGCCATTCAAGACATCTTGGAATTCGCAAACTCGCAGCTGCTCGAACTTCGCACCTACGATACACGGCTCGACCAGGAGCTGGATACGATTTACGCGCTATCGCCGGCGCACCGTTCTCGTTCGCTATTAGGGCGCCGCGAAGCCGACCAGGCGGCCATCGTACGATATTTGATCGTCGACGTTTTGGAACTGATCGATCGCTCGAGCAACGCGCTCAAAGTCGTCGGCGACGCCTATTACGCCCGCATTTATCGTGCGGCCGCCGCGCGCCTGGGGCTATCCGACTGGCAACGCCAAATAGACAGTAAGCTCGCAAGCGTCGGCGACATGTACCGGTTCTTCGTCGATCAGTCGCGCAGCCGCCGCGACGAGTTCATGGAAATCATCGTAATCGTTCTAATTGCCTTGGAGCTAGTCGTCGGAGTCTTTACGCTGGTTCGGCACTAACGGCTTCGAGCTCGTCCAAATACCGGCCACGCGTGGCGTCGTCGATGAACGACGCCTCGAATGAATTTCTGGCGAGCGTTACCAAATCGGCCGTCGTAAGCGACAGCGCTTCAGCGGCTGAAGTGAAATTTTCGCCCACGTATCCGCCGAAGTATGCCGGATCGTCGGAATTCACCGTAGCGACCAAACCGGCATCGAGCATGCGCTTGAGCGGGTGGTGCGCAAGGTCGCTCACGACGTGCAATCGCAAATTGGACAACGGGCAAACCGTTAGCGGAATGCGTTGGCGCCGCAAGCGTTCGACCAGACGAGGATCTTCTAAACTTCTCACGCCGTGGTCCACGCGGGAAACTTTCAAAATATCAAGCGCCTGCCAAACGTACTCCGGCGGCCCTTCCTCGCCGGCGTGCGCCACGCACAACAGTCCTTCAGCGCGGGCACGGTCGAACACCGCTTGAAACTTGGAGGGGGGATTGCCGACCTCGGCTGAGTCCAGACCCACGGCGACAAGGCGTTCGCGATACGGAAGAGCGGCCTCCAGCGTCTGCATTGCCGACTGCGCGCTCAAGTCACGCAGAAAACACATAATCAAATGCGACGTGATCCCGAACTGCTTTTCGCCTGCTTTGAGCGCTGCAACGATCCCGTCGAGCACCGTTTCGAAGGCGACGCCACGGCTCGTATGCGCTTGAGGGTCGAAAAAGATTTCCGCGTGCCGGACGCATTGTTTCGAAGCGCGCTGCAAATATGCGAGCGTAAGATCGTAGAAGTCTTGTTCCGTCCGCAGCACTTTCATGCCGGCATAATAGACGTTTAGAAAAGACTGAAGATCCGCGAACGCATAAGCGGCACGTAAGGCCTCGACCGACGGATAACCGACGTCGACCTTATTCCGCTCCGCGATGGCAAAAATCAGTTCGGGCTCGAACGTGCCCTCGATGTGGAGGTGCAGTTCGGCCTTTGGCAACAGCGCAGGATCGATCACCAGCCGTTTTTACACGGGCCGCGCCCGCTCGCCTTTGCGCGCGCGCAGCATTCTAAAATCGCCGCTGCGCACGGTGTAGCCGCGGCTGTCGAACCACTCCAGCAGCGGTACCGCGTATTTCCGCGACGTGCCGATCACGTCGCGAAACTCCGCCATGGTCATCCGCCCATGGCTGTCGATGAAGGATTCGAGCTTCGCGTGAATGTTCGAGATCTGAGAACCCCGATAGAGCGCATCTTCGACCCGGACGAGAGCGCCTCGCGCGAGCAGCATGTCGAATGCTTTATTTGCCCCCGGAATGGGACTCGCTTTAACGGCAGCGGCCGCTTCGGCAAAGCTTGCCGGCAAGAAGGGGTGTTCGGAATCCGACGCAACGATCTCATCGAAAAATGCACGCTGCGAGGCAGAGAGCCGCGGTTCATGATCGGGCATCGCGAAATACCCGCTCCGCTGCACGATTCGCCCGTCGTTAACGAGCGCGAGCAAAATTCGAACCAAGAGGGGCTCCGCGATCGCGAGGGTCCGGCTAAGTTGCAACGACGTGGCGCCCGTCGTCCACGGTTCTTCCTCGTGCAGGTCTTGCAGCAGGGCGAATAGGTGCTTCGCAAATTGTTCCAGCGCCGCCGCTTCCAGATAGGCGTCGGGACGCGCAATCCGAACGGCTTCGCCGCGCGCAACCAGCGCTTCGAGCGTCGTCTGCGCAACGTCTTCGCGAACGTTGGCGCGAAAGGCGACCGCTGCAACATCCGCTGGATCCAACTCCGCGCCGGCAAGGACCTCGGCAATCGTGCGTTCGAGAGCGCTTCGTTCGTCGCCGGCCGCTTCCGCCGCTGAGATCGCGGCGATTTCGCCGCCGCCGAGCAGCGTTTTGGGCGACATCCGCCTGAGGACAAAACGAACGCCGGGAAACGCTACCACGGGTGCTTTTAACACCAATTCTGCTTCTACCGGATTTTCATTGGACGGAACCTCCCGCAACCGCAGCGTTCCCGCCACTTCTGCCGAACCGATATGCGCCCGAACCGGCATGCGCTTGCGAAGGAGCGGCAGCGCTTCCGACAGCGGCGAGAATCGCACGGTAAAATCCGAGCGCGGTGTAAACTCGGCGTCCGCGACGACGGCTCCGCGCGAAATCGAAGAGCGTACGATGCCGGGAAGATTGAGCGCGACGCGCGTTCCACCGAACGCTTCGCTGCGCGCATCTCCAAAGACGTGCAGGCTCCGCACGCGCGCCGTTTGCGCTCCGGGTTCAACGGCAAGCGTGTCGCCCACGGCGATACGTCCTTGCATAAGCGTACCGGTGACGATCGTCCCCCGCCCCGGAAGAGCAAAAACGCGATCGACCGGCAGGTACACCGGCGCATTCGCATCACGCGGCGGAAGCGCGCGCACAGCCTCATAAATCTGTTCGCGCAACGCGGAGAGCCCCGCACCGGTAAGTGCTGAAAAGGCAATCACCCGGGCATCTTGCGCCAACGTCCCGCGAAGCTCGCGTTCGATTGCGTCAATGGAATTCTGCAACGCCGCCGGCTCGAGCAGGTCCGCTTTAGTAACGACGACGATGGTACGCCGCACGTTGAGAAAGCGCAGGATGGCCAGATGCTCGCGTGTTTGCGGCATCACACCTTCGGTCGCAGCAACGACTAGCAGCAACAGTTCCATGCCGGCGGCGCCCGCCAGCATGTTGTGCAAAAACCGTTCGTGGCCCGGAACGTCCACTATCCCCGCTTCGGTCCGGTCCTCGAACGCCAGTCGCGCGAACCCCAGATCGAGCGTCATCCCGCGCTCGCGCTCTTCCGCCCAGCGATCGGGATTGACTCCCGTAAGTGCCTGCACTAAGGCCGACTTGCCGTGGTCCACGTGTCCGGCCGTCCCGATAATATGCATCGGCGGCTTCGTTTAGCGGTAGTTGAGGACCAAGACCTTCCGTTCGCTCATCTCTTCCATCGCGTAGCGAACCCCTTCGCGGCCGAAGCCGCTCTCTTTCACGCCGCCGTACGGCATGTTGTCGACGCGCAACGTTGGATAATCGTTAGCGATCACGCCGCCCACCTCCAGCTCGTCGAATGCTCGTGTTACGGCTCGCATGTCGTAAGTGAAGACGCCGGCCTGCAAACCAAAACGCGATGCATTCGTTCGCGAAATTGCTTCCTCGAGCGATGCGACCGGCGATATCGTGGCAACCGGGCCAAAGACTTCTTCGCATTCAACGCGCATGCTATCGATGGTTCCCTCGAGCAGGGTGGGCGCGATAACGTTTCCCTCCCGCCGGTTACCACATAGCACGCGCGCACCGCCGTCGACCGCTTCGCCGATCCACGCCATGATGCGTGCGGCGCTCGCAGCATCGATGACCGGACCGACGACCACGCCGGCATCGCGCGGATCGCCACATCGGAGGGATTCGATTTCGTTCAGTAGCAGCTCGCGAAAACGTTCGTACACGTCTTGAACGACGAACATCCGCTGCACCTTGATGCACACTTGCCCCGCCTGCGCGAATGCGCCGAGCGCGCAACGCCGCGCCGCAAACGCCAGGTCCGCATCGCTGCAAATTATCGCCGCCGCGTTGCCGCCCAATTCCAGAGCGACACGTTTGCGCCCGGCGATCGATTTTAGATGCCAGCCGACGCCGCTGGACCCGGTAAACGAAAGCATAGCGATTCGCTCGTCAGTCGCAAGACGCTGTGCGACCGCGACCGGCGTATGTAGGACCGACAGCGCTTCCGGCGGTACGCCGGCTTCCACGGCGATTTCGCCAAGTACGTGCGCGCAGAGCGGGGCCTGAGGCGGCGCTTTCAAGACCACCGGATTGCCGACCGCAATTGCCGGAGCCAACTTATGCGCAACCAGATTCAACGGAAAGTTGAACGGCGCGATCGCGCCGATGACGCCGATCGGCCGGAATGTTGAAATTGCGGAGTACCCGACGGTTGCAGCGCTCAAGTCAAGCGGAAGCACTTCTCCGCCCGAGCGCGTCATCTCATCGGCCGCCAGTGAGAACGTCGTTACGGCACGGGCTACTTCGATGCGCGCAAAACGCTGAGGCTTTCCGGACTCCGCCACCATCAGCGCGCCAAGTTCGTCTACGCGATCTGCAAGTTGGGCGGCAATGCCGCGCAGGATCTCCGCGCGCCGGTAGCGCGGTATGCGGCCGAATTCTCGCGCCGAACCATGCGCGGCGGCAATCGCGGTTTCCATTTCTGGGTCGCCCGCAACCGCGACCGTGCCCGCTAAGGAGTCGTCGTAGGGACTGCGGATGGCTTCCGACGCGAAGCCGTCCGCGCTTCGGCCGGCGATCAAAGCAGGGAAGTGGCGCCCTTCCAGGAGCATGAGCGCAGACTTGAACCGCCCGAGCGGCCGTGCCTTTGGTGAGGAATACCAATGTTTCGCGCTTTTTTCGTTGGAGGCTCCATGGAAGGGCCGTAAACGATGCGTTACGCTAGAAAAGATGCAAGAGCAACAGCATCTTCGCGCAGGCTCCCTTTCGTTTATCGAGGTGCTTGCCGCCTCAGTGGCGCTCATCGGGCTCACGATGACCCCCGTGCTGATCGCCCCGTACATGTATTCGGCGGCGGGCAACGGGTCGTGGCTCGCGTACATTTTCGCGGCGTTCATGATGCTCCTGATCGCGGTTTGCCTGAATCATTTCGCGCGCCGCACGACGGCGTCAGGGTCGATGTTCTTGTACGCTGCGAAAGAGCTCGGTCCGGAAATCGGCACGCTCGCCGGGTGGAGCATGCTTTGGGCATACGTCTTCGTCGGCGCGGCGCAATTCGGAGCGCAGCCGCTCTTTATCGGGATTCTAGGCGATGCGCTTGGCGTTCACGTGCCGGCGCTCGTGGCGATGCTGCTGCTCGCGGCCGTCTGCTGGCTGCTTGCGGCGCGCGATATCGCGCTTTCGACCATCGTCATGCTTGCGCTGGAAACGATCTCCGTCGCCATCATTTGCGTGCTGGTCGCCGTCGTGCTGCTCCATCACGGCCCACACCTCGATCCCGCGCAGCTTCATTTGCAAGGCGTCGGCAAAGCGAGTATCGGGCTCGGCATTGCGACCGCCATCTTCAGCTTCGTCGGGTTCGAAAGCGCTACGGCTTTTGGCGACGAAGCGCGTTCGCCGCTGCGTAACATTCCGCGCGCCGTAATCTGGAGCGTCGTCATTGCCAGCGCCTTTTTCGTGCTCGCGATGTATGCCGAAATTCTGGGCCTGCGCAATTCGAAGGCGCCGCTGGACCAGCTTTCGCATCCGCTGCAGACGCTTGCGGATTTGAGCGGCGTTCCTTACTTAAAAATTCCGATTACGATTGGGGCGATTCTCAGCTCGTTTTCGGTGGCGCTGGCATGCGTGAACACCGCGGCGCGGGTTATGCTCCCGATGGCCGAGAGCGGCTTGCTGCCGCGATCGCTCGGCGCGATCAACCGGCGTTACCAAACGCCGCAGGTCGCGCTCGCCGTGGTCGTCGTAATCATGTTTGTTATCGGCGTTGCGATGTACGCGAAGGGCGTAGCGCCGATCGATATCTTCAACTTCTGCGGAACCCTCAGCTCGCTTAGCTTTATCGCGATCTACCTCTTCATCGCCGTCGCCGCGCCGAAGTATCTGCGACGCATCCGGGAGTTGCGCCCGCTCGACGTGACGGTTTCGGTTGTCGCGTGCTGTTGTCTGCTCGGAACGGCGTTCACGCTGTTCTATCCCGTTCCACCGCCCCCGACGAACTATTTTCCGTATATTTTCGTCGGATATTTGGTGGCCGGATTGGCGCTCTATGGATTGTCGCGGCGGCGGGTACAACTTCCGCGGGCAGACGCAGTAACCGCACCGGCGGTGGAGAGTTCATGAGTTCTACAGCAACGCAACGTTCGACGCGGTTCGTTTTGACGCCGTGGGCCGTTCAGGGCTCCCATAATGTGCCGGCGATAGAACGCGGTGAAGGCGTCTATCTGTACGACACTGCCGGAAAACGCTATCTCGATCTTTCCGCCGGGCTCGTGGCGGTGAATCTTGGACACGGAAACGCTCGCGTTGCCGATGCTATTGCGGAGCAAGCACGGCGCCTTTGCTATGCGACGCCGCAATTCCCGAACGATGGCCGGTCGCTGCTCGCCGAACGGCTTTCTGCGCTCTCGCCCTGGGACGAAGGCGCTCGGACGTTCTTCACCACCGGCGGCGGCGAGGCCAATGAAGACGCCGTGAAAATCGCGCGCACGATTACGGGACGCCCGAAAATTCTTACGGCATATCGCTCGTTTCACGGATCGGCGCCGGGCGCGGGAACGCTTACCGGTGAAAGCCGCCGCTGGCCGAACGAGCCCGGCATTCCGGGTGTTGCGCGATTCTTCGCGCCTTATCCGTATCGCAGTCCGTTTTACACCGACGATCCGGCCATTGAAACGCAGCGGGCCCTCGAACACCTCGAGCTGGTTTTGACCTATGAAGATCCGGCGCGCGTCGCAGCGATCCTCATCGAACCCGTCGTTGGAACAAACGGCGCTATCGTTTATCCCGCGGGTTACCTCGAAGGGCTCCGCGAGCTATGTACGCGCCACTCCATCGCGCTGATTTTCGACGAAGTTATGAGCGGATTCGGACGGACGGGCGCACCTTTTGCCGCGCAGAGGTTCGGAGTCATGCCCGACATGATCACGTTTGCGAAAGCCGTCACGTCGGCGTACGTTCCGTTGGGAGGCGTTATCGTTCGCGAATCGCTGGCGCAGACATTCGATACGGTGGCGTTACCGTGTGGACACACATTCTCCGGTCATCCGCTCGCGATGGCCGCAGCTAATGCGGCGCTCGACGAGTACGAGCGGCTGACGCTCTTCAATCGCGCGCAAACGATCGAACAATGGTTGAGCGAAGACCTCTCTCTCGTGCAGCAACGCGTCTCGATGGTCGGTGACGTTCGGGGCATCGGCGCATTCTTTGCCATCGAGCTAGTGAAAGATCGACAGACGAAAGAGCCGGTAGTGCCCTGGCAAGGCCGCGACGCCGGCCCCCTTCCCAAGATCTTGGCGGCTATGCGTGAGCGCGGTGTTTACGCGTTCGGCCGCTACAACGTCATGCTGATAACGCCGCCCCTCACGATCGAACGCGAGGAACTTCGCGACGGTATCGACGCGCTCGCCGAAGCACTGGAGGCTTGATGCAAACGCTCCCGCAAATTCTCGGCCACCATATCGGTGGAACGCACCGTTCCGCGGGAGAACGCCTCGCGCCGGTTTGGAATCCGTCGACCGGCAACGTGCAGAGCCGCGTCGCGCTGGCGGATGCCTCTGAAGTGGACGCTGCGGTTTCGGCAGCGGCGCGTGCATTTTCGGCCTGGTCGCAAACGCCGCCGCATCGCCGCGCCGTCGTCCTTTACGAGTTTCGGGAACGAATGCTAGCGAATCTCGACCGGCTCGCGCGCATCGTGAGCTCCGAGCACGGAAAGACGTTCGAGGACGCTAAGGCCGAAATCGCGCGCGGCTTAGACGTCGTCGAGTTCGCCTGCGGCATCCCGCAATTGCTTAAAGGCGAATTCAGCAACGAGGTTGGCCGTGACATCGATGCTTATTCCTACCGCGTCCCGATAGGCGTTTGCGCCGGCATCACGCCGTTCAACTTTCCGGCGATGGTTCCGATGTGGATGTTTCCGGTCGCATTGGCGTGTGGGAATACGTTTGTCTTGAAGCCCAGCGAAAAAGACCCGTCGCTCGCATTGGAGATGGCGGCTTTGCTGGAGGCAGCCGGCTTACCGCCGGGGGCTTTCAACGTCGTCAACGGCGACTCGCAGACGGTTGACGCGTTGATCGGGCATGGGGCGATCTCCGCCGTAAGCTTTGTGGGCTCGACGCCCGTAGCGCGCCACGTTTTCGAAACGGCAAGCGCGCACGGCAAGCGCGTGCAGGCTCTCGGCGGGGCGAAAAACCACCTTGTAGTGATGGCCGATGCCGATCCGGGCGACACGGTTGAAGCTCTTGTCGGTGCGGCGTTTGGCTCTGCCGGCGAACGTTGCATGGCCATTTCCGTTGCCGTGGCGGTGGGCGACACCGTCGCCGAACATTTGGTGAAACGGTTACGCAATCGCATCGGCAAACTGCGCCTCGGCGCGAGTGACCGAAGCGGCGTCGATATGGGGCCGCTGGTTACTCAAGAACATCGCGAGCGCGTCGCTTCGTACATCGATCTTGCGGCGACCGAGGGCGCAACCGTCGTCGTCGACGGCCGCGATGCCGCCGTCCCACCCGAAGGCTTCTTCCTCGGAGCGACGTTGCTGGATAACGTAACGCCGGATATGCGCGTTTACCGCGAGGAAATCTTCGGGCCCGTTCTTTGTGTAGTCCGCGTAGACACGCTCGACGAGGCGCTCCGGCTAATTGCCGGGCACGAATTCGGCAACGGAGCGTCTATTTTTACGCGCGACGGAAGCGCGGCGCGGTATTTCGAACGCAACGTTACGGCCGGAATGGTCGGAATCAACGTGCCCATTCCGGTCCCGATGGCGTTCCATAGTTTCGGCGGATGGAAAAACTCGCTTTTCGGCGACTATCACATTCATGGACCGGAAGGCGTACGGTTCTACACGCGGTTGAAAACGACGACGGCCCGGTGGTCTTCCACCGCGGCCGCCGATCGCCACTTCGTCATGCCCACGCTTTAAGCGTCATCCGGCTTTGGCCCGAAGGTTGTAGTCTGCAAGAATTTCTTTCGCAGCGGCAACGCCGGTCTCGGCCGCGCCTTCCATAAAGCCTTGATTTTCAGTCGAGCAGTGCTCCCCCGCAAAATGGATGCGGCCTTGCCGGACTCGTTCGTAGCCGGCAAACTTGGTGTACTGTCCGACAAGCCAGCATGAGTACGAGGCTTGAATATTTGGGTCGACCTGCGCGTTGCCGAACGTAGCCTTTCCGTTCCAGTGCCTTTTCACGCCGGGCCAAATTCGTTCCAGCTCTTCAAAGAATTGCTCGACGTGCCGTTTGACCGCGTCGGATTGATCGATGCGCGCGTACGCAATCGGCGGCGCGTCCATAAGGCTTCCGGTACCCGCTGTGAAGCGCTCGATGATGCCGTTTGGTCCGCTTTGACCGAGCGAGAAGTCGATCGAGTTCTGAAAGCCGATATCCGTCCAAATTTGGCCGGTAGCGGGATGCTCCCACGGACCTTTGCCGTACCAAGGCTTGCTGTCGAACTGCATATGAAGTTTCGTGTGAATGCCGTAACCCAGCTGCTCGATCGCCGTCGTTTTGCGCGAATCAAAGCCCGCGCTGCCATAGTCGACGCCCCGAAGCGTGATAAATGGAATAGCGAGGACGACGCGATCGTAGGTCTCGGTAACGCTTCGGTTAGGGGTCGTAAACCGCAAGGAATATGCCCCGTTCGCGCGCTTGCCGATCGATGCTAACCGGTGATTCACCGCGATGCTTCCCTTCGGAAGCGATGATGCGATAGCGAGCGGCAAACGCTGATTCCCGCCGCGAATGTTGAAACGCTGGTCGGAGTAGCCGAGAACGTTGAGTTCGCCGCCGTGGCGGTCGAAGCGATGCTGCACCCCGAGCATGTACACGAGATTCAGCGCGCTTTGCTCGTTTGAATCGACCCCGTATTCGTTCATCAGCGCGTCGTCTATCAGGGTGCCGAATTTCGATTTGCGCCCGCCTGGAACGTAACGGTCGATCCACTGCGCCATGCTTATGGCATCGAGACGCCGCGCCTCGGACGTTGCCGAATCGTAGGTCGTCGTTTCACCAATTTGTGAAAGCTGCGTCTGCAACGTCCGGAAGACCGGGGCGAAATCGCGGTCGGCCTGCGTCATGGCATAGTAGCCGCCGTGCACGAACGCGGTGTCGCGCGCGTGCGCCTGAAGCGGCGCCAAAGCATCGTCAAGCGGCAGATTGAAACGCTTCGCGAGCGCGCGCATCGTGCGATGGTCGGAATCGATCATGGCGCCGCACCACTCGGTATGCTGGCCGTTCTCCCAGTACGACATTTCCGAGTGCATGCGCCCACCGACTCGGTTGGACGACTCGTAAATCGTCGCTTCAATGCCCGCGTCGCGTAATGTGAGCGCGCAAGAAAGACCCGCTATGCCGGCGCCGATCACCGCAACGCGTTCGCGCCCGCGCGCCGCGGAGATTCCCAGGTCCAACACCGGGCCGAAGACGGCACCGGCTACCACGGCGCCGCCCGCGCGAAGAAACTCCGCGCGCGAACGGCGCTGCAACGCGTTCAAGAGTGGACTTCGCGCCATTAAATCTTTACGTTCAAGTTGACGAACAGATTGAACGGCTGGATCACCGACGTCGTGCCGACTTCCGTGATGTTGAAAAACGTGCCGTATGGATACGCCACCTGCACCGGCGGATTGGTCAAGAAGTTTCCTGCGGGCGCCAAGATGTTCGACGGCAAGCTCGAGTAGACGCACGTCGTCGAATTATCCCATGCGTAGCCGCGCTGATAGCACTTGTTTATTAAGTTCAGCGCGGAGACCGTCAACGTAGCGCGCGGCGACACATCGTAACTAGCCTGCAAATTGAGTGTTGAACTGCGACGGCTGCCGGAACGCTCCCAGATTGTCAAAGCGATTGCCGTTGTAGGGATCGGGTAAGAAGATTGCGCCGCCTGCCCCGCAACTGATGCCCGGCGTCGTAGGCGTATCGCTGGGCAACGCCGTGCAGGCTTGCGGAACGTACCCCGGCCACTGCACCGGCGATCCGTAATCCGAACCGCTATTCCAGCGCAACGACGGCGTGACCGAGAAGCGGTGGCGCTTGTAATTCAGCACAAGCGAGATGACGTCGGGCGTTTCGTAGCCGTTCGCCGCGTTGAACGGGGTCGGGATGACGTCGTACGGCGCATAATCTCCGTTCGGGTCGAGAAGCGGCTGCGCTGAATACGGGCATGATGCGCTGACGGTCGGGCAATAGTACGGATTCGGAACGTTGTTCGGTCCGCCGCCACCGGTGTTATCGAAGGCCGCGTTTCCATTCGACGCGTACTGGCCGCCGCCGCATTGCGGTTTCGACTCGTCGCTGCGCGCATTGGTATGTGTACGAGTTGTATTGCGCGATTTCGTTGTTTAAGCTGTCGACGACGCTGTGTCCGTTGATCGGACGGTATTTGATTTTACTGTCGGTATGCGTGTAGGCGAGCGAGAATGCCAAGCCATCGCGAGCGAAATCGCCTTTTTGGAATGCGAACTCGACGCCCGACGAGCGCTGCGTCCCCACGTTCAAACCGGCCAGCGTGCCGCCAAGTGCGCTAATCGAGAGGTACTGGATCTGATTGCGCGTGCTGCGGTAGAACGGCGAGATCTTGAACGACATGTCGGTCCCATGCAAATGCTTCTCTAGCGAAAGGTCGTAGTTGTCCGACGTGTCGGGGAAAATATCGTGCACCGGCGTGTGATAGCCATACGAGTAGAACTGCGAAAGAAACGACGGCAAGTTCTGCTGAACGGTATTGTACTGATAATACGATGAAGCTTCGGCGCGAGCGTACCGGCCGTACGATCCGCGAAGGACCGTGTCGGGATTCAGCGCCCAGGTACCCGAGATGCGCGGCTGAAAAACGTTGGCCACTTGAATCCCGCGCCCGTATTGTAAAGCCCGTTTCCGGGCGCACTCATCGACGTGTAATCCGCGCCGAAGGTGCTGCACGGATCGAACCCATTGATCGTGGGATCCCAAGACCAAACCGGCGACTGGCCCGCAGCACCGCAATGCTCTCGGTTATAGGCATTGAACCAAAACTGGCGCGCGGGATAGCCGTTGGAGAGGTCCTTCGTGTTATACGTGAAGTGGTCGAAGCGAGCGCCGACGTTCACCGTTACCTTATCGTTCGGCTGCCACAAATCGGTCAGCGAATACGACGTGAAGAACGGCTGCACGTTATCGACTTGCGCGCTGTAACCGTTCTCGGTTACAAGCCAATGGGCGCCATTCGATGCCGCGGGCGTTCCGCCGGGCGCCGTTCCCGGTGAAAGGTTGATCGACCCGTCGGGCTGCGCACCACCCTCGCTTCCCGCATCGAAACAGCTCCACGCCTGTCCGGTGACATAGTTGTAACAATTGCCCGCATTATCGACGTAATTGGAGAGGACCGTTCCGAGGCCCGTTGCCGGTAAATCGGTCGTGCTCGGATCCGTGGAGCTGAACATCGCGTTGTACGTTTGGAGCTTCTGCGTCATATATGACGCTTGCGCGGTGATCAGATGCTTGGGCGAAAGCTGGTTCGCATACGTCAAACCGCCGCCGAACGTGTTGTCCTTGACCTCATAGTCCGCGAGTTCGGCGCCAAACGTCAGCTGCGCGCTCGTTGGCGCGTTGATGAACCAGTCCGACCATTCGCCATAGCCGAGAAGCCGCAAATACGAATGATCGTTGATATTTTTCTGGTACTGAAGCTTTTCGATCGAATAGCCGTTGAACGAACCGTCGCGTTCGTTGTTATCGACGAAGTCTTTGCCGTTTGGCTGGCTCGGATACGGGCCGTTGACCAAGAGACTTTGATCCGGCGCCTGCATCAGCGCGCCGTTGTAGTATGTCGACGTAAGGAACGGCACCGGCAGTCCCGACAAACCGTCCTGGTTTTGCAGCGCCTGATTGACTCCGTCGAGTCCTAACTCTTCGGGCGCGCTGTAAAACTGCGTGTTGATGCCGCCGGTTACGTAGAGCGCTTGAATGTCGTCGCGAAGCGGCGAATTTTTGTGCGGAATCGCCCAGTGAAAATTGAGGATATTTTCACGATCGAAGTTCGTTGCTTGCCCGTAGCTGTTTCCTGGTGCGAACGCCGCGCCATACGCGTTTGCCGCCGTGCCGCCCGTTCCGTCCAGAATCTCAAACGTCGAGTTCGACGTTGGAATGTCCAGGGGATAAAAATACAGCGGATTTCCGGCACCGTTGAACTGATCCGCGTACCGGTAGTTTTGATTGCTGCCCGAAAAGCCGACGTAGTAGCTAAAACGGCGGTCCGGCGATGCGCCCGATGCTTCGATAGTGGCGGAATGGTAGAACGTCGGCGAGCCGACACCCAACTGCGCGTCCATGTACCCCGGGTAGGTGCCGGTCTTGATCACCTGGTTGATGTAGCCGGCGAGCCCCGACGAATTTGAGGTAGCCGGCGTTCCGCCGGTGTACACCTGAACTTCTTGATTTCCGAGATTTGTAAGCGTTGCGATTGGCGCTAAATCGGATTGGCGCGTAAGCGGCAAGCCGTCGAACTCGTACGCGACTTGGTCGAAGTCCCCGCCGCGAATGTAGACGCTTTGATACCAGCCCTGCTGGTTAGAGGGAACGTTCACGCCGGGTGCGCTTGCAATTGCGCCATACGCCTGATTCAAGGACCCCGATCCGGCAAGATTGTTAGTGGCGCCTTGACCGGCACCGCTAACCGAATAAACGTCGCTCGTCGTACCGGAACGAACGAGATCGGCGGCACCTCGCGAAGTGACCCGCGCGATGGTCCTGAGCGTTTTAACGAGCTGAACGTTGACGTTCGACGATTGGTCGGCGAACACGACGATGCCGGACTGTGCCGCGGGATCGTAGCCTTCTTTTTCAACTTGAACGACATACGCGTCGGGGGCGAGCGAGATGAAAGCGAAAGATCCGGAATTGTCCGTCACGGTTCGCGCCTGCTGCGAAGGGGCGGTCGCGGTCACCGTTGCACCGGCGAGCGGCGCATGCGTTACCGAGTCCACCACGCGTCCGCGCGCGCTTCCCACGTTCGAAGCTGAAGCGGGCACCGGTTGCGATAGCCACACCATCGCTAAAGCAAGAGTAGGGATGAGGATGCGCTTGAAAGCCTGCATTGAACCTCGCTCTTGGACGTAGTGATGCACTATGCGTTCTCTCGCTAGTCTACTGGGCCGCTGTGCTCTAGGCTATGTACGCGCCGACAAAACTGACGCTGCTTTCTGGTACACAAATACAGAACCTTACCATTCGCGGCTGCTCGCGTCGAGCAAACGCGCCGCCAACTGCAGCCGGAATTGCACGTCGGCGTCAGCTAAGTCGATCGACAGAACCTCGCTGACGCGGTCTAGGCGGTAACGCAGCGTGTTCGGATGGATGTTGAGCGCCTCGGCTGCCTGACGAAACCGGAAACCGTGGCGAGCCAGCGCCAACAACGCCTTCGCCAACTCCTTACCGTTCTTGCGCTCCCGCAACGGCCGGAAGAATCCCTCCAGAAAGGTGTCGCGCGCCGACGCGTCGCCCATGATGACGCGCGGAACAAGCAGATCGTCGTACGTTGAAAGCGCCGGACGATCGCGGTAACTGAGCAGCGACAACGCCTCACGGTAACTTGTGCGGGCACCGGCTGCGCCATGGTGTTCCCGCCCGAGGACGATCGAAAGCGATGCATCGTTGAGCGCATCGCGAATCACTTCGGCCTTGACGGAAGCGGGAAGCAAAAACGGCACGAGATTCAGCGACACCGTTACGAGCGCTTCGCGTCCGGCTTTGCGCAACGCATTGCGCACGGCGGCTGCAACGGCGTCGCGCTTTTCCATACCTTCGGCATCGAGTGGAAGCGGTTGCGGGATCGAAACGATACCTACCCGGTAATTCGCGTTCGGATCGAAGCCTAGGAGACGAACGCGTTCGTCGGCGATCGGTTCCCGTCCGGGCTCGCTTTCGAGCAACGATAAAAACGACGCGTACCCGAGGCGCGCCTGCGTTTCCGTTAGCGCGCGCTGATGCGCGATATGAATCGCCGCGACGAGTGCCGCGTGCTCCGCCGCGCGATGGTCGAGCTCCGATAAGCGGGTCTTCCCTTCGATGATCCACACGACGCCAACGAGTTCCGATCCAACGCGAATCGGACACGCTACACGCGCCGCCAAGCCGATTTCCGGCATCGCGGCAATGCGCAGCGGCTTTTCCGTTGCGCGAATGCGGCGGTTCAAACCCGTACGTTCGAGCGTGCCCATCGTCGCGAGCGGGCTTTTCCCGCGACGCGAGCGTTTCGCGCCGGATTTCGTCGAGCTCGTCGTCAAGCGTGGCAGATGCAAGCAGTTTTCCGTCGGGATCTTCGAACGTGATAGAGCGTTCGATGAGCGAACTGAGTTCCTGCGCGAGATCGTCGAGCGTCGCATTGCGCGTAGCCGCCCGCGTTAATGCGCGGTGAATTTGTTCCGAGCGTTCGATGATCGCGTACGGCTCGATCATCACGGCGCGGTGAAGCTCTTCCATGATTTGCGCGAACGGCACTTCGAACGGAATCTCGATCAACGGGAGCTTTGAGGCGTCGGCCTGTGCTCGCGCCGCCGGCGAAAAATGTTCGCGGTATTTGGGGACCGCCATGATGACGGCGGCCACGCCCGCCATTGCTAGGTCCGCGATTTGCCGGCGCTGCTTGCTCTCGCTCTCGGGCCAGCTGTAGCCGGTCGTAAGCAGAAGAAACCCCGTCCGCATCCAAGGCACCGGGTCCGGCATGTCGACCACGTGAGACCAGAGGACCTGGCGGCCCGTCCCTTCCATTCCCGCGACCAGCGTCGCCTCGGTCATCGAAGGCAGGGCCAGCACATCCGTGAGGTTCATGCCCGGCTGGTTTGTGCCCGCGCACCAACATTCCGCCAAAATTTGGTGACGCCGACCGTGGAGCGCGCCCTTCCGCCGCGGTACGCTAAAGGTATGCAGGCGATCAGCTCTCTGAATTCGGAAATGGCGCGCCGTCGCGCGGAAGCCGTTCCCCGCGGCGTTTCGTGCGTCCATCCCATTTCGATCGCCCGCGCTTCGGGAGCGCGCGTCTGGGATGCCGACGGCCGGGAGTATCTCGATTTCGTGGGCGGCATCGGCGTGATGAACTTAGGCCACGCCAATCCCGCCGTCGTCGAAGCGATTCGCCACCAGGCGGGACTCTACACGCACCTGTGTTTCCAAGTGACGTCATATGAGCCGTACGTTGAAGTTGCCGAGGCGCTCAATCGCATCGCGCCCGGGCCGTCGGCCAAAAAAACGCTCCTGCTCTCGACCGGATCGGAAGCAACCGAAAACGCCGTTAAAATCGCGCGTGCGTATACCGGCCGTCCCGCGGTTCTGGCATTTCAGCACGGCTATCACGGTCGAACGTTGCTGGCGCTCTCGATGACCGGCAAGAACGTTCCGTACAAGCAAAACTTCGGGCCGTTCTGCAGCGAGATCTATCACGCGCCGTTTCCGCACGCATTGCACGGCTGGACAACGCGACGCGCGCTCGAAGCGCTCGATGAAATTTTTTCAAGCACGGTCGCGCCCGAGCGAATTGCAGCCATCATCGTCGAGCCGGTGCTCGGCGAAGGCGGTTTTATTCCCGCACCCGTTGAGTTCATGAAGGCGCTGCGCTCGTTATGCGACCGGCATGGCATCGTGCTGATCTGCGATGAAATACAAAGCGGATTCGGACGAACCGGAAAACGCTTTGCGGTCGAACACTCGGGCATCGAGCCCGACATCATTACGGTTGCCAAATCTTTAGCGGGCGGAATGCCGCTCGCTGCGGTTGTCGGCAAAGCCGAGATCATGGATGCTCCGGCTCCGGGCGGTTTGGGCGGCACTTATGCCGGCAATCCGGTCGCATGCGCGGCGGCTATCGCGAGTATCGAAGCCCTGGACGAGATGCTCGCATCGAGCAAATGCCGTCGGCGAACGCATTCGCGCGCAATTCAACGATCTCGCCACGCGTTATCCCCAAGCGATTGCAGAAGTCCGCGGACTTGGAGCCATGATCGGCATCGAGTTTAACGCGGATCGAACTCTGGACGTCGCGCGCATCATCGCGGAAGCGCGCGAGCGCGGCGTTTTACTCATGCCCGCCGGTGCGGGCAACGTCATACGAGCCTTGGTACCCCTCGTAATCGACGACGCCGACCTCGACGAAGCGCTTCAGCGCATCGGCGAGTGTTGCCATAAAGTCCTCGCTACCGCGGAGGTGAAAGAAAATTCTTGAACGCTCTAAGTCTGAAGTTCTTGAGTATACGCAGAAAGTTCTAGATCTAATCGAAACCCCGGCAATTTCGCCGGATCAAGCCGCATGGATCACGCGGGAAACGGTCGAGAACTTTCGGGACCATATTAACCCGGGCTTCCTCGAATACCGCAAAGCTACGAAGATCGACGGCGCCGGCGCGGTCGTGGAATGGAGCGATGCGGGGCCGAACAGCTATCGCGACGTACAAGGCAAGGAGTATCTCGATTGCCTTGGCGGATTCGGCATTTTCAACGTCGGCCATCGTCATCCCAAAGTAATCGCGGCCGTCAAAGCTCAATTGGACCGCCAGCCGCTGCATAGCCAAGACCTGCTCGATCCGCTGCGCGCAATGCTTTCGAAAGCGCTGTCCATGCTCACGCCGCCCAATCTCCAGTACAGCTTCTTCTGCAACAGCGGCACGGAAACGGTCGAAGCGGCCTTAAAACTAGCGCGCGCATATAACCCGTCGAAACAAACGATCATCGCCGCAACGAAGGGCTTTCATGGGAAGAGCTTCGGCTCGCTTTCCGTAAGCGCGAAAGGTGAGTTCCGGCGTCCGTTCGGCGCACTGCTTCCAGGCATCGAACACTTCCCGTTCAATGACTTGGAAGCGCTGCACGACAAGTTCGAGCGCCTGCGAATGGTAGGCGAAGACGTCGGCGCGGTGCTGCTTGAGCCGATTCAAGGCGAAGGGGGCGTGAACGTTCCCATCGGACAATTACTTGCCCGGCGTCCGTGCGCTTTGCGATGAATTCGGCGCGCTGCTCATCCTTGATGAAGTGCAGACCGGGATGGGCCGCACCGGCAAGATGTTTTGTTTCGAGCATTACGGCGTAGCGCCGGACATTCTGTGTCTCGCGAAAGCCTTCGGCGGCGGCGTCATTCCGGCGGGCGCAGTCATTGGAAGCCGCGACGTCTTTTCGAGGCTGTTCGACAATCCGTTCCTTCACACGACGACGTTCGGCGGTAACCCGCTTGCCTGCGCAGCGGCGTTGGCAACGATCAACGTGCTTCTGGAAGAAGACCTGCCGGCTCGCGCCGCCCGCATTGGCGCGCGAATGCTGGAAGGGTTACGGAACGCGGTCGACGAGTATCCGGACATCGTCGTAGATGTTCGGGGTAAGGGCCTCTTGATGGCGTTGGAATTTCACGATGACGTGACGGGCTTTGAGTTCGGGCGCCGCCTTCTCGATCGAGGCATTCTCGTTTCCGGAACCCTCGTGAACGCTCGCGTCATTCGCATCGAACCGCCGCTCACTATCACCGACGAACAAGCCGATCTCGTTTGCGGTGCCGTGGAAGAATCGCTCCACGAAATGTCGTCACTTACCTCCGACGAAGACAAGGAACTCTATGGATACGCTCGCACCGAGCTCAGGTAACGCCGAGCACATTTTGCGCAATTTGCCGCGTTCGGGCGGCACGACGCTCATGTACGTCGACGGGCGTTGGTGCGAAGCGTCGAACGGCAACACGCGCGCGCTCATCGATCCCGCCACCGGCGCCACCATCGCAACGGTTGCTGAAGGGACGCGGGAAGACGCACAGCGCGCAATCGAAAGCGCGCACCGCGCGTTCTTCGAGGGGCCCTGGCGCGAAACGAGCGCGCAAGACCGCGCCCGGCTGCTAATGCGTCTGGCCGACAAGATCGACGAACACGCCGACGAGCTCAAACGCATCGATACGCTCAATAACGGGAAGCCGCTGCGCGAGACCGAGTACGACGTAGCAGACGCCGCTAATTGCTTCCGCTTCTACGCCGGCCTTGCGACCAAACCGCACGGCCAAACTTTCGATGTGCCGGCGCCTTCGCAAACGTTCACGGTTCGCGAACCGATAGGCGTATGCGGCCAAATCATTCCGTGGAACTATCCGCTCCTCATGGGCGCGTGGAAACTTGCGCCGGCGCTCGCCGCGGGCAACACCTGCGTCATCAAGCCTTCGGAACTGACGCCGCTTTCGTTGCTGCGTCTTGCGACGCTGTTTGAAGAGCTTGAATTTCCGCAGGGCGTCGTAAACGTCGTTCTTGGGGCGGGAGCGGAAGTCGGTGCGGAGATCGCCGAAAATGACCTCGTTGACAAAGTGGCTTTTACCGGTGGAACGGTGACAGGCCGCTCGATCATGCGCGCGGCTACCGGCAATCTCAAGAAGATCTCGCTTGAGCTCGGCGGTAAATCACCGAACGTTGTCTTCGACGACGCGGATTTCGATACGGCCGTCGATTACGCGCTCTTCGGTATCTATGCCAATGCGGGACAAGTTTGCTCCGCGGGTTCGCGGCTCATCGTTCAAGAGACTGTTGCCGATCGCTTCGTAGATGCGCTAGTGGAACGCGCGCAGAAGATTCGCGTTGGTAACGGGTTCGATACGCAGACCGAGATGGGGCCCTTGATTTCCCGAACGCATGCAGGCAAAGTCGAAAACTATATCCGGATCGGTCAAGAGGAGGGTGCTCGCCTTCGCTGCGGCGGCACACGCTTAGAGGGGCCGCTTGCGGGCGGAAACTTCATCGCACCGACGATCTTCGATCGCACGACGCCGAACATGCGCATCGTCCGCGAAGAAATCTTTGGGCCGGTGCTTGTGGTACAGACGTTCAAGGACGAAGCCGACGCAATTCGGCTCGCCAACGATACCATCTACGGTTTGGCCGGTGCCGTCTTCACGCAAGACGTTGCGAAGGCGCACCGCGTCATTCGCAAGCTTCGCGCCGGCATCACGTGGATAAACACTTACCACCCCACGTACAACGAAGCACCGTGGGGCGGATACAAACAATCGGGAATCGGCCGCGAACTCGGAACCTATGGTTACGACGCGTACACCGAAGTGAAGCAGATCAACGTTAATCTCGACGTCGTTCCTTCCGGCTGGTTCAGCACTTAGCTGCCGAGCAAGAATGAATGGGGAGATGTTTTCACATCTCCCCGGCAAGTTACGCCATTGGACTAAACCTCTGTCTTCACTTACTCTCAAATTATACCACTCGCGGAGTGCCCGATAAACATTTTCCGGTATTCTTATTTTTCCTGAGGATTCTCGACGGGAATCGCATGCACGCTCCTATGTCCGACATCCGGCCAGCCACGCTGCTCCTTGCACGGCACTCCCTCGTCATGCTGAGCTCGTCGAAGCACGGTCGCATCTCCGCATTCGCTGATACGACATCTCGTCATGCTGAGCTCGTCGAAGCACGGGCGTATCTCCGCATTCGCTGATACGACATCTCGTCATGCTGAGCTCGTCGAAGCACGGGCGTATCTCCGCATTCGCTGATACGACATCTCGTCATGCTGAGCTCGTCGAAGCACGGGCGCATCGCCCCATTTCGCTTGATACGACATCTCGTCACGCTGAGCTCGTCGAAGCACGGGCGCATCGCCACATTCGCTTGATACGACATCTCGTCATGCTGAGCTCGTCGAAGCACGGGCGCATCGCCACATTCGCTGATACGACATCTCGTCATGCTGAGCTCGTCGAAGCATGGGCGCATCGCCCACATTCGCTGATATTCGCTTGCCCTTCGACAAGCTCAGGGTGACGGGGGTTTGTGCGCGCATAATGCGATTGTCCAAGCCCCGGCGGGTGTCCGGATTCGCTTGATACGACGGTCTCGTCATAATGAGCTCGTCGAAGCACGGGCGCATCGCCACATTCACTGATACGACATCTCGTCATGCTGAGCTCGTCGAAGCACGGGCGCATCTCCGCATTCGCTGATATTCGCTTGCCCCTTCGACAAGCTCAGGGTGACGGGGGTTTGTTCGCGCATAATGCGATTGTCCAAGCACAGGCGCATCTCGCATTCGCTGATATTCGCCGGCCCTTCGACAAGCTCAGGGTGACGGGGGTTTGTGCGCGCATAATGCGATTGTCCAAGCACGGGCGCGATCGCCCACATTCGCCGATACGAAAACTCGTCATGCAGAGCTCGTCGAAGCATGGGCGCATCGCCGCATTTGCTGAATTCGCCTGCCCTTCGACAAGCTCAGGGTGACGGAGGGTGTTTGCGCTGAGTGGAGGATCGTGAGGAGTTATCGAGCGTCCCAGAGTTCAGCGTGGACGGGGATGCGGAGCATGTTTTTGCTGTAGCCGGTGACACGCTGATTGACGCCCTCGAGGAGCACTTCGTAGTAGATTGGGATAACCGGAACGTCTTCGTGAACGAGCTGCTGAATCTCGTTGAAATCGCGATCGCGTTGAGCCTCGCTCGGCGTGCGCGATTGATCGTCGTATAGTCGTTCGAACTGCGGCGAGCAGTAGAAAGAATGATTGGAACCGCCGCTTGCGGCTTGAACGCAACGGAGGTTGAGCGATTGTTCGGGATCGCCGCCGCCAACCCACGACTCGGAGGTTATGGCCGCTTTGCCGTTGCGCAATAATCCTTCGGTACTGAACCAAATCCGCGTAGGATTCGTCTTCACGGAGAACCGCATTCCGGCAGCTGCGAGTTGTGTTTGAACGAGCGTTGCGACGCGGACGGAAACCGGATCCTCGGAATTAGCGCCGACAATGCCGCCCAGCGCTTCGCCGTTCTTCGTCCAAACGCCGTCGGTCATCCGCCAACCGGCGGCGGTTAGCTCGTCGCGCACGGCATAAAGGTCATGCGGGTACGCTGCAATCGAAACGCTCTTCCAGCTTACGATCGGTGGAGGCAAAAACGAACTCGCGCTGAGGTATTCTCCATGCCACGCGTTGGCCAGTTCCGGCCGGTCGAGCGCATACGCAATCGCGCGCCGAACGTGGACGTCCTTCGTAGGCGCAGCTTGGGTTTGCAAATAAAGAAATCCCGTCGCGTTCTCCGGGACGCGCAGGACGCGAATGCCCGGAATACGCTCCCCTTGGCTGACGTTCTCGGCAGTGAATCGGCCTACGTCGGCTGCACCGGACTGTAGTGCGACGAAATTCGAGTTAAGATCGGGGACGATCTCCATCACAATACGCTTTAACTTCGGCGCCGGATTGTAGTAGCGGTTGGCTTCCAGGATTATCCGGTCGCCGCGTTTCCACTGCGTAACGCGAAACGGGCCAGTGCCGAAAGGCGCGTCTTCCCACGGGGTCCCGACGACCTTGGTATCCTCAAACGCGTGCTTTGGAAGGATCCCATACGGATAATCGGATTGTGCGAAAAGCGCGCGAACCGCCGCGTTCCACGGTTTATCCAAATGGATGACGACGGTGTGCGCATCCGGGGTCTGAAGCGAAACGACACGGCGGTACGTTTCAACCGTCGTCGCGCGATTGCGCGGATCGAAGATGGCCTTGTACGTGAACGCTACGTCAGCCGACGTAAAGGGGACGCCGTCCGCGAATCTGGCATCGGAGCGTAGGTGATAGGTGATGCGTTTGCCGTCCGGGGAAATATCGCCGTTCTGCCGTGACGGAACGCGCGTTACGAGAATTGGAACGGTGCGGTTGTCGGCCGACAGACCGACGAGCGTTTCGCAAAACAGCGCATCCAGCCCGATGACGTCTTGATCGATTGCAACGAGCGGCACCAGCGAATTGGGGTCGCCGGCGTAGGCGATACGGAGAACGTGCGGCTGACGCGGCGTCTGACTTCTACCGCATGCAACAAGCAGCGCGGCTGCAAGCGCGATCGCGATGAAACGGGCCATCTGCACCTCCTCCCGTTGTTACTGAACGAGCGATATCAGGGCGTCGAGAACCAGCGAATCTTCGTGAGGGCCGATCGTGCGCAAGTCGAACAAGATCCGGCCCGCTTCGACGCGCGCGATGATGGGAACGCGAGTGCGGCGCAGCCGCGCCGCTAATTCATCGGGGAACGGAGACGGTAACGCGACGGCTACGGAGGGAACGCGCGCTTGGGGAAGCGATCCGCCGCCGACGTACGCTTCCGAATCGAGAACCGCGGCGTCGGCGAAACAGTTGACATATGCCTGCGCCCGTTCTCGCAGCGACTCGGTGGAAGCGGCGAGCATGCGATAGAACGGAATTTCTTCGCGGGCTTCCTTCGATCGATACATGCGCAGCGTTCCGGCCAATAACCCGATCGTCACCTTATCGACGCGCAGCGCACGCAACAATGGATTGCTACGCAGACGCGCGACGAGCGCCGACGTCCCGACGACGATCCCGGCCTGCGGTCCGCCAAGCAGCTTATCGCCCGAAAAAGCGACAAGAGCAACCCCGTCACGCACAGCCTCCTGCACGGTGCGCTCGCGCGGCAGCCCGTACTCGGAAAGATCGACGAGCGAACCGCTGCCCAAGTCTTCGACGACGGGCACGCCGGCGCGTTTCCCGAGCGCGACGAGTTCCGAGGGTTCGACATCTTGCGTGAACCCTTCGATTGAAAAGTTGGAGCGATGTGAGCGCATGATAAGCGCCGTGCGAGGCGAGAGCGCCCGCTCGAAGTCTTTGAGGTAAACCTTGTTCGTCGCGCCTGCTTCAACGAGCGTAGAGCCGCTTCGGGCAAGGACGTCGGGTAAGCGGAAACCGCCGCCGATTTCGACGAGTTGATTGCGCGCGACGATCGTTTCGGCGCCGCGTGCAAACGTATCCAACATCAACAAGACCGCAGCCGCGCAATTGTTCACGACGAGCGCATCGTCGCCGCCGGTGAGTTCACGAAGCAATGCACCGAGGCGCTCGTAGCGCGACCCACGTTCGCCGGCGTCGAGATCGTACTCGAGATTGGTATAACCGCTGCTTACATCCCACGCTTCGCGAAATGCCCGTTGCGCGATTGGGGCGCGGCCGAGATTGGTATGCAACAGCGTTCCGGTTGCATTCACGACGGCGATCAACGCCTCACCCGCGAGCCTCTCCACGCGTTCGACAATCCGCGCGGCGATGAGTTCGAGCGGTCCGGCTGCGCCGGCAATGCGCTCGCGATCCAGCTCTTGAGCGATCACTGTGCGTAAAGCATCGCGCCCCACGAGAGACTCGTAGGGCGCGACGGATGGGTGGTCCAGGAGAACGTGTACGGCCGGAAGCCGACGAAACGCGTCGCTCACTAGAAGTGCTCGATTTTCGTCAGGTCTAGGCGCCGGGCGCTGCGGTTTCCTTGGGGAAATAAAGCGCCCGGCAACGACGACATGGCGGAAATCGGGCGCTTCTAGGCGACGTGCTTGCTGAGCATCGACGTGATGACGTTCTCGGGAACGTAGCCCACGATGCGATCGACGGGCTGACCGTCCTTGAACAGGATCAGACACGGAATGCCGGAGACCTGATACTGACCCGCAATATTCGGGTTCTCGTCCGTGTTGAGTTTCACGAACTTCGCTTTGCCCGTGTTCGCGGCCGCAACTTTCTCTACGACCGGCGACAGCATCCGGCACGGGCCGCACCACGGTGCCCAGAAGTCTACGAGAACGGGCTGACCGTTCTGCAGAACTTCGTTCTGGAAATTGGTTTGTGTTACGTCTGGCAATGCGCTCATGAAACTACTTCATATCCTCCGAATGCTTTGACCACTACGGTACGCGCCTAGGTTGCGGAGGGCCCTTCGACCGGCTCGCCCGTAATGTCGGTGATCTGCTTCGCTTGCTTCCCGAGGTTCGTGATGGCGATCACTTCGTCGCCCTCGCCGAGCCGCTGCAGGCGTACGCCCTTAGTGGAGCGTCCGGCCTTGCGGATGTCGGAAACCTTGAGGCGGATCACTTGGTTGCCGCTGGTGATCATCAGGAGCTCGTCGTCGGCATTGACCATGATCTGGTCGACGACCTGGCCGATGTCCTCGCGCTCCTTTGCGAACGCCTTCACACCCTTGCCGCCGCGCGACGTGTGGCGGTAGTCGTCGATCGGGGTTCGTTTACCGAACGCTTGTGAGGTGACAAGGAGCACTTCGCGGCGCGCGTCTTCGATAACGTCCATCGCGATGATGCCGTCGTTGCCCTCAAGCGTCATTGCTTTCACGCCGCGAGCATTGCGGCCCATACCGCGAACGTCTTTTTCGTTGAAATGGACCGCCATGCCGTTGCGCGACGCCAAAATGATGTCTCGCGAACCGTCCGAGAGATCGACGCCGAGGAGATTGTCGCCTTCGTCTAAGTTGATGGCGTTGAGACCGTTGCGGCGAACGTTCGAAAATTCTTCGAGCTTCGTCTTCTTGATGACGCCCTTCTCGGTAATCATCACGAGGTACTTCTCGCCTTCGAACTTGTCGATCGGGAAGACGGCCGTAACGTATTCGCCCGGCGGCAGCGTCAACAGATTGACGAGTGCCGTTCCGCGCGCCTGACGCGTGGTATCCGGAATTTCGTAGCCACGCAGGCGATAGACGCGTCCCTTATTCGTGAAAAACAGGACGTGGTCGTGCGTTTTCGTGATGAAGAAGTTACGTACAACGTCTTCGCGCTTGAGATTCGAGATGCCGGTTACGCCGCGTCCCCCGCGATTTTGCGTGCGGAAGGTGTCGATCGACACGCGTTTGATGTAGCCGCCGACGGTATACGTCACGACGACGTCGACGTTCGGAACGAGCTGTTCCATCGAAATTTCGTCTTCAGCCGGCTGCACGTCGGTGCGACGCTCGTCGCCGAAACGCTTCTTTACGTCGAGCGTTTCCGTTTTGACGATTTGCGCGATGCGAAGCGGGCTGTTCAAAATATCCTGAAGCTCCGCAATGAGCTTGATCAGTTCGTTATACTCGTCTTCGATCTTCTGCCGTTCGAGGCCGACGAGCGTACGCAGACGCATGTCGACGATCGCTTGCGACTGAATGTCCGAAAGCCCGAAGCGCGCCGAAAGTTTGGTCTTCGCTTCGTCGGTCGTTTGGCTCCCGCGAACGATCTCGATGACTTCATCGATGTTGTCGAGCGCAATACGGTAGCCTTCGAGCAAATGGGCGCGTTCTTCGGCCTTGCGGAGATCGTAGCGCGTGCGCCGCGTGACGACGTCCTTACGGTGCGTGATGAAATGCTCGAGCAGCTGCTTGAGGCTGAGCACTTGAGGTTCGAGTGCAACCGAACCGTCAGCACGCTGTTCACCCACCGGCACAAGCGCGAGCATGTTGAAGCCGAAGCTCGACTGCAGCGGCGTGTGCTTGAAGAGCTGATTTAGCACGACCTTCGGCGTGGCGCTCTTTTGCAGCTCAACGACGACTTTCATACCCTTGCGGTTCGACTCGTCGTCAAGACGCGCAATACCGGTGATGCGCTTTTCCGAGTGGGCTTCCGCGATCGCCTCAACGATGCGGCCCTTATAAACTTGATACGGAATCTCGGTGATGACGATCTTGTGGCGGCCTTTTTCTTCGATAATTTCAGCCTTGCCACGAATCGTGATCGAACCGCGTCCTGTCTTATACGCTTCGCGAATCGCTTCTTGACCGAGAATTGTGCCACCGGTCGGGAAGTCGGGGCCTTTGACGATGTCGCACAGCTTGTCGTCCTCGACGTTCGGATCGTCGATGATCGCGACGATGGCGTCGGAGATTTCGCTCAAGTTGTGCGGCGGAATGTTCGTTGCCATGCCGACCGCGATACCGCTCGAACCGTTTAGCAGCAACTGCGGCAGCTTGCCCGGGAGCACCGACGGTTCCATGCCCTGGTTGTCAAAGTTCGGAACGAACGGAACGGTTTCTTTATCGATGTCCGCGAGAACGTCGAGCGACGGACGCGCCAAACGCGCTTCCGTGTAACGATAGGCAGCCGGCGGATCGGGATCGATCGAGCCGAAGTTGCCGTGGCCGTCGATGAGCGGGTAGCGCAGTGTGAAGTCTTGCGCCATGCGCACGAGCGCGTCGTACACCGAGCTGTCGCCGTGAGGGTGATAGCTCTTGAGCACTTCGCCGATGATACCGGCGCACTTGCGGTGCTGCTTCGAAGGTTCCATCCCCATGTCGCGCATCGCGTAGAGGATGCGGCGTTGCACGGGCTTCAGGCCGTCGCGCACATCCGGAAGAGCGCGCGAGGCAATGACGGACATAGCATACGAGAGATAGCTCTCTCGCATTTCATCTTCGACGTTGACCTGTTGGATGATATCGTTATGCATCTACTGTCTTACGAACAGCAAGCCAATCGCCCACGTTCGTGTGGCAATTAGCTCGCAGGAATGGAGTGCTGAACCTAAGGCGGCTCAGCCACGAGTTTAGAAGATAATTCGCGCTTTAACCCGGGTCTTCCCACACGGGGATCCCGGCGCTCTCGACTTCCCCGGAGAATAACTCATCAAAGGAAACAGCCGGTTGCGACTCGGGACCCGGCGTGCCGGCCGACGCAAACGCCGGATCTCCGTCGAAGTTTACCATCGCGACCGGCGGCTCGTAGACGTCGTCGAACGACACCGTGTATCGCGGCGCTGCGGACGGCTCGGCAGGCGCTGCGACAAAGGGCGGCTCGGCGGGCGGCGGCCGGATGCCCGCAATGCCGTCGGCGATTCGCGTTTTAGCATCGCTAGCCAGCGCGGCGATAGTTACCAAATAAAGTTGAACGGACTGGTGCAGCTCCGCTCCGAAATCGGCGGTCGACATGGCCGATAGCTTCGCCGCGCCGAGCGCTTGCACTCTTTCCAGCCTAGCGGACTTCCAAGCGTTTGCCGCCACGTTTGCGCGCACGCTTGAAGCGGGCGATGTCGTGGCGCTGTCCGGCGAGCTTGGCGCAGGCAAAACAACATTCGTCCGCGCCGCCGTGTCCGAGCGCCACGCACTCGATCAAACTACGAGCCCGACCTTCGCGTTCTGGCACCGCTATCCGGGCGAGCCGCCGATCGACCATCTCGACCTGTACCGCATCGATGATCCGCGAGAGATGAACGAACTGGGGCTGGACGAGGTTTTCGACGGCAGCTCGATTGTGTTCATCGAGTGGTGGACGCATGCCCCGGGATTGCTTCCCGCGGATCACTACGAGGTCACCATCGCGGGATCCGGCGATGCACCGCGCGCCGTTTCAATCGAGCGCACGCGGTGAAGGTGCTCGGCATCGAGGGCGCCCTTGGCGAATTCTCGGCGGCCGTAGCGGTCGATGGGAGCGTCGTCGCAGCGCGGGCGCAAGCCGGCAACGTCGCCCTTGAAGCAGGCCTCGCCGCGGTCGCCGAGGTCCTGGCGTCGGCGCAACTACGTGGTTCGCAGCTGGACCGCATCGCCGTCGGTATCGGCCCCGGGGGCTTTACGGGACTGCGAATCACGGTCGCCTACGCGAAGTCGCTCGCGCAAGCTTGGAACGTCCCGCTGGTTCCGATTTCCTCTTTCGATCTGCTGGAATTCGGCATTGACGATTTGCGGGAAGCGTTTACCGTGGTCGTCGGCCGTCCAGGAATTATCTCGGCGCGTTACCGGTCCGGCGATGGCATCCGTCGCGCGTCCGGCCCGGTTAACGAGGTCCTCGCCGAAGTGCTGCCGGCGGAAGAAAAAGCATTGATTGCAGTCAACGCTCCGGAGGACGTACTTGCCGCGCTTGCCGAAGGCGGCCGGGTAGTGGAGCGACGTAGCGCCGCCGTAACGCCAGCCGCCGCAGCTGCCGCCCTCGCGGGCGGTGAGTTTCGCGCCGCCGCGAGCTCTCACGAAGTGCGCGCCGATTACGGTGAACTGCCGGCCGCCAAAGTTCCGCAGCTTCGGACGCTGCGGCGGCAATCATGAAAGCCGAACTAACGGCTTCGGAAGCCGGCGACTCCGAACGCATGGAGATCGCAGCCATGTCGGTCGCCGATATTTCGGAAGTGTGCCGGATCGAGCGTTCGTCGTTTTCTACCACATGGCCGTCGGACGCGTTCTACAACGAACTCAACACGAACAAACTCGCGCACTATTTCGTTGGACGCATCGGTTCGAAAATTGTCGCGTACGGCGGCATCTGGGTCATCTTCGAAGACTCGCACGTCACCACGATTGCGGTTGATGAAGCCTTCCGTGGACGCAAGCTTGGCGAATTGATGCTCGTGCATTTGATCGCCGAAGCCATCGAGCGCGGCGCGGCCTGGATGACGCTGGAAGTGCGAGAAAGCAACGTCGTCGCGCAGCAGCTGTATCGCAAGTACGGGTTCACTACCGTAACGACGCGTAAGGGCTATTACAGCGATAACAACGAAAACGCGATGGTGATGTGGGCCGGGAACCTCAAGGGCGAACTCTATCGCACGCGTTTGCACGCGCTGCGTTCCCGCCTCGGCACGTAGGCGGGGTTTTGCGGTACATCGATTTGGCGCAACGCGTTCGCGCCCATTTAGAGCAGCAGCATCGTTACGCCCACGTCGTTCGCGTTGCGCGCTCGGCGGAGTTGCTCGCCGTGCAACACGGCGTAAGTGCCGCAAAAGCGCGCCTGGCCGGAATGCTTCACGATCTTGCGCGTCTCTACAGCACGGACCGTCTTCTCGCCGAATGTGAAATGCGCCAGATGGAGATCGATCCGTTCGAGCGAGAAAACCCGATCGTGCTTCACGCCCGCCTCGGAGCGCGCATTGCGCAGGAGGGCTTTGCCGTTCACGACCCCGACATTCTCTCCGCGATCGAAAAGCATACGCTGGCCGCGGAGCACATGTCGCCGCTTGATTGCGTGCTTTTCCTGGCCGACGGCCTGGAACCGGGCCGCACGTTTCCGGAGCGCGCCGAACTTTGGCAGACGGCCGAACGTAATCTTGCCGACGGAATGCGTGTGACGCTGCAGCAATCGTTGGAGTATTTTGGAAAGAAGGGTCTGGCCGTCGCGCCGCAAACCGCGGCCGCTGCCCGGCACTTCGGAGTAGACCTTGGGGAGGTTAAGACATCGCTGAATTGATCGAGATCGTGCGCGACGCCGCGCTCGACAAAAAGGGAGAAGATTTCACTACCATCGACGTTAGCGGACGAACGATTTTAGCCGATACGTTCGCGCTCGTCACCGGGCGCTCGAAAGTTCAAACTCGAGCGATTGCCGATGCTATCGTCGAGAAGGTCGAAGAATCGGGCCATACCGTTACGCGCATGGAAGGCTACAGCGACGGAACGTGGATTCTGATCGATTTAGGGCACGTCATCGTGCACGTCTTTACGGCGGACCAGCGGCAATTCTACAATCTCGAGCGGCTCTGGAGCGCCCTCGAGGCCCGGCAAGCACAGGAATCGTGAGCAACCGTCACCGCAACACTCGCGATCCCCGCAAACCGCGTGAAGCCCATGAACGGGAAGCCGGCGGCACGCGCGACCGCCGCAGCATCTGGTTGAAAATCGGCGTGTGGATTTTTCTTGCCATCTTCGTGTTCAGCGTGGCAGGCGGCGTCGTGCTTATCGGCGGCCTGGGCAACCGCTAGCTCCTGAAACACGGCTCCCGTCCCGCGATAGTAGCTTTCGGAGGAACAACATCCAACTATGAAACGCCTTAGCGCAGGTCTTGCGCTCGCCATCGGGATGCTGCTCGGGGCCCTGCCGGCCACCGCGGCTACGTCGTTCGTTCAGGACGGCGCCGCGATGTTTTCGCCCGGCACGGTCGCGCAGCTGAACAACACCATCGCAAACTTCAACGCGCAAACCGGCAAACAAGTCGTTGTTGTTACCGTTGCGTCACTCGGCGGCGATACGCTGCAGAGCGCAGCGCAAAAAGCCTTTTCGCAACAACAAGTCAACGGCGTTCTGATCTACATTGCGAAGGACGACCGCAAAGACATCATCGTTCCGGGCGGTGCGACGGCGGCATTTTTTCCCGCCGCGACGACGACGTCGATTCGCCAATCGATGGAATCGCAATTCCGTGACGGCGATTACGACGGCGGCATCACGACCGCTGTCAACGGCGTGCTCGACATCTTTCGCGCGCACTTGAGCAGCGCGCCCGATGCAAATTCGGGAAACCGCGCGTATAACTATCCGGCCACGGCATCGCGCGGTTACGTGCGACAAAATTCAGGAGTACATATTTCGATGTTCTGGTGGATCATCATCATCATTGGTGGATTCATGATCCTTCGTTCGATCATGCGCGCAGCTTCGGGTCCGCGCTACTATGGCGGCCCCGGTGCGGGACCGGGCGGAGCGCCAATGAGCGGTCCGGGCTACGGTGGACCGGGCGGCTACGGCCCCGGCTATTACGGCGGCGGTGGCGGCGGATTCTGGAGCGGCCTGCTCGGCGGTCTCGGCGGTGCGTTCCTCGGTAACGAACTCTTCGGTAACCGCGGCGGCGCGAATATCGTAGATCCCGGCTCCGGCAACGTCGTTCAAGGCGACCAGGGCGGCGGCTGGGGTGGCGGCGATGCTTCCGGTTGGGGCAACGACGCGGGTCAAGCCGACATGGGCAGCTCGAGTTCGGGCGACTGGAGCGGCGGAGGTTTCGGCGGCGGTGATTCCGGCGGAGGCTTCGGCGGTGGCGGCGGCGGAGATTCCGGCGGCGGCTGGTAGACTAGCGCAAACGAACCGCGCGAAATTGCTTTTGTCGCGGACGTTAAAGCTATTCTACCAACTTTCCGGCGACGCCACGCTGGTGGAACCTTGCGTTCACGATCTTGTGCGTTTCGTTATGTAATGGCGATTGTTGATGCGGCGCTCCTCGTCCAATGGGTCGATCTGGTTCGCAAGCGCTCCTCCGTCTCGTTTGACGGTCATAAGTTGTCCATTGACGATCGAAAGGAGCTGCGTATTTAGTTCCCATCGAAAATCGCGCGATCGGCGAAGCCTGCAAGTTTTGGGCGGCAAAGGCGAGGAGCAGTGACGGCCTGCGTTTCGACGAGTGAGCCCTGGCAGTAGAGGCCTAATAAAACAAAAGCGAGTAGCACCAGACAATGCGACGTTTATTGTGTGGTGCGCTTGCAGTACTATTTTTAGCGCCGGTCGCCGGTATGCCGGCGGCGGCGCAAAGCGCGGGCTTGGCGCATGTTGATGCCTCTTCATTGAATTCGCTCTCGTGGCGCCTCATCGGACCGTTTCGCGGCGGCCGCGCGCTGGCGGTGACCGGCGTTCCGGGCCAGCCGGAGCATTTCTATTTCGGCTCGGTCGACGGCGGCGTGTGGGAGAGCACTAACGCGGGGCGCACCTGGAATCCGATTTTCGACCAAGCCGGATGCTTCGATCGGCGCGATCGCCGTCGCGCCGAGCAACGCCGAAGACGATCTACGTCGGCACCGGCGAAGCCGACATGCGCTCCGACATCGCGTACGGCGACGGCATGTACAAGTCCATCGACGGCGGCAAGACGTGGGCGCACATCGGGCTCGACGACACGCGGCAAATCGGGAAATCGCTCGTCGATCCGCGCGACGCAAACGTCGTCTACGTCGCCGCGCTCGGTCATCAATACGGTCCCAACGCCGAACGCGGCGTCTTCAAGTCGACCGACGGCGGCACGACGTGGACGAAAGTGCTGTTCAAGAACGACGATACCGGCGCCATCGACCTCGCGATGGACCCGCGCGACCCGGACACGATTTACGCATCGCTCTGGCAAACGCGCCGTCCGCCGTGGAACGTCTATCCGCCCTCCAACGGGCCGGGCAGCGGGCTTGTACAAGTCGACGGACGCCGGCAAAACGTGGACGCAACTGACGAACGGGCTTGCCGCAAGACGTCGGCCACATCGGCGTCACCATCTCGCCGCTCGAACCCGTCGCGCGTTTACGCGCATGGTCGATACGGGACGCGACGTCGCGCACGGCGGCGTCTATCGCTCCGATGACGCGCGGCGCCACGTGGACGCATATGTCCGGCGGCAAAGATCAAGTTCGCATCTGGCAGCGCGGCTGGTACTTCGGCGGCATCACCGCCGATCCGAAAAATCCCGATGTCGTCTACGTGATGGACACGGCGACGTATCGCTCGGACGACGGCGGCAAAACGTTCAACGCAATCAAAGGCGCGCCGGGCGGCGACGACTATCACACGCTGTGGATCGATCCCGACGACTCCGATCGCATGATCCTGGGCAGCGATCAAGGCGTCGAGTTGTCACGTCGACGGCGCGCAAGACGTGGAGTTCCTGGTACAACCAGCCGACGGCGCAGTTCTATCATGTAGCAACCGACAACCGCTTTCCGTATTGGGTCTACGGCGCGCAGCAAGACTCCGGCGCGATGGCGGTTCCGAGCCAAACGTTCACACGACCAGCATTACCGACGCAAGATTTCCGCGCCGATCGACGTCGGCGGTGAAAACGGAAGCATCGCTGCCCGACCCGTTAAGATCCGGACGATCGTCTTCGGCGGCTCGGATACCGACAACGTCCGAAGATCTCGACATCGGACAAGAGCAAGTCATCGATCCGACGCTCGACGTATCCGGATCAGCTCTGGCGGCATACCTGGACGCTGCCGCTCGCGTTTCGCCGGTCGATAAGCATGCGCTTTACTTCGAGCCGTCAGCAGATCTTCCGTACCGCGACGGCGGCAACACTGGCGCATCGATCAGTCCCGATCTGACGCGCCGGCGACCGAGGCGAATCATCCGCCGAACCTCGACGCGCCGACCGTCGCGGACAGCGGCGGCGCTGCCGCGCCGCGGCGTCGTCTACGCCATCGCGCCCTCGCCGCTTTCGACGCGAATCTGCTCTGGGCCGGAACCGACGACGGCAAGGTCTGGGTCACGAACGACGGCGGCGCGCATTGGAACAACGTCACGCCGCGCGACTGACGCCCGTGGTGCAAAGTCGGCATCATCGAGGCCTCGCACTTCGATCGTAACACGCGCGTATCTGGCGATCGACCGCCATCGCCTGGACGATTACACGCCGTACATCTATCGCACGCACTGACGGCGGCAAATCGTGGACGGCGATTGCGAACGGCATCCCGCACGGCGCGTTCGTCAACGTCGTTCGCGAGGATCCTAAACTTCGCGGATTGTTATACGCGGGCACGGAGCGCGGAATGTACGTGTCGTTCGACGACGGCGACCACTGGCAATCGCTGCAGCGCAATCTGCCGATGACCTCGATCCGCGACATCGACGTGCACGGCGACGATCTCGTCGTTCGCCACGCACGGCCGCGCGTTCTGGATCATGGACGACATCACGCCGCTCCGCCAGATGACGAAAGCGGAGGCATCCGGCACGTTCCTCTTTGCGCCGCAAGTCGCCATTCGTTTCCGTCGGGTCGGCGGTTTCGGCGAAGGCGTCTTCGATGAAGGCACGCCGATCCAACTCGAAGAGCCGCGCGGCCAGAATCCGCCAAACGGTGTGATCCTCGATTATCAACTGAACGGCGCCGCGTCCACGCCCGTTGTGCTGGAGATTAGCGACGCCCAAGGGCATGTCGTGCGCACGTTTTCGAGCGCGGACAAGCCGCGGACGCGCAACCCGCAAACGGTCGATATTGCGCCGTGGTGGTTGTCGCAAACGCGCGTGCCGTCGGCCGACCCGGGAGCGCATCGCTTCGTGTGGGACTTCTCCGCGAAAAATCGAGGCGGCCCCGTCGTTCCGCCTGGACGCTACACCGTTCGCATGCGCGTGAATGGCAAGTCGTACACGCAACCGATCGAGATCGTTCCCGATCCCCGCCTAGCGACGACGCAAGCGCAGTATGAAGCACAGTACAACCTCGCCAACGACATCGAGCTGAAGCAAACCCAAATCGAAGCCGCGCAAGCGCGTGCAGGTTCGATGAAGCTTACGCCGGCGCAGCGCGACGAACTCCTCGGAGCAACACACCCGAGTAACCCGGATGATTCGGTCGGCGCCCCGGCGCAAGACTTCTACAGCCTTCGATACCTTTCGGATGCTTACGGAAATCTTGAGGGTGCAGTGGAAAGCTCCGATGCTCCGCCCACCGCCGACATGCGGGCCGGATTCGCGAAGCTCAACACAATGCTCGCCCGAACGCTAGCCCAACTAAAAGCGCTCGGACACTAAGAGCGCTACTCGTGAGCGCGGTCAGGCTTCGTAAGCTCTGATCGCGTTTACGAAAGCGTCGCCGTAGCGTTCCAACTTCACGTCGCCAACGCCGCTGATGCCTCGAAATGCCACGAGGCTCAGCGGTTTCTTTGCGGCGAATTCGCGGAGCGTTGCATCGGAGAACACGACGTAAGGGGGGACGCCGGCTTCATCGGCAAGCTGTTTTCGCAACCGGCGCAGAGCTTCGAACAGGCCGTCGTCGGCCACCGCCGTCGTGAACACCGCTTTGCGATCGCGTCGGGACTTTTTCATCGCAAGGCGTTTGGCAAAGCTGAACGGCCGCTGTTCCTTGAGCGCGCGAACGCCGTCCTCGGTTAGCACGAGCGTCTTGCGTTCCGGGTCTTGTTCGATCCAGCCGGTGCGCAGCAACTCGGAACCAAGCGAGACCCATCCGTCTTTCGCAAACTCCGACCCGACGCCGAAGGTGGAGAGTCCATGGTGTCCCCACGAGACGACTTTCTCCGTTTCCTTACCCGCGAGCACGTCGGCTACGTGGTGCATCCCGGTCGAGAAACCGCTGTGCGCACGAATGCGGTAAATGCATGAGAGGAACTTTTGGGCCGGAACGGTTGCGTCGATCGTTTCCGGCGGCATCAAGCAGTTATCGCAGTTGCCGCAATTCGACGTGTCGAGTGTTTCGCCGAAATACTGAAGCAGGTATTGACGCCGGCATCCAACGTTCGCGGCGAAATCCAGCATTTTTTGCAGCAGCGCCTCCGCTTGCCGGCGCTCCGCTTCGTCCTCGATTTGCCGGATGAAATGCCGTTGCTTCGCTGCATCACCGCCCGTAAAATACAACGCGCATTCGCTCGGTAAGCCGTCGCGGCCGGCACGTCCGGTTTCTTGGTAGTAGCCTTCGATGTTCTTCGGCATGTCGAAGTGTGCGACGTACCGCACGTTCGGCTTATCGATGCCCATGCCGAACGCGACGGTCGCGCACATAATGCGCACTTCGTCGCGAATGAACAACTCTTGGTTCTTCGCCCGCTGGTTCGGCGTCAGTCCGGCATGATAGGGAAGCGCGGGCAATCCGGCGCGGCTTAGACGCTCGGCGAGTTCTTCCGCCGCGCGCCGGCTCATGGCGTAAACGATTCCGCTTTCGTTTTTGCGTTCTTCACACCACGCCAGCAGCTGTTTGGCGGCGTCGCGTTTTTCGAAGACGCTGTAGCGCAAGTTCGGCCGGTTGAAACTTCCGACGAAACGGTTCGGATTTCGCAACTCCAGAAAACGCTCGATGTCGTCCTGCACGCGCTCCGTTGCCGTTGCGGTAAGCGCCAGCAACGGAACGTCGCTATATCGCGCCCGCAACGAGGCGATGCGCCGGTACTCAGGACGGAAATCATGACCCCATTCGCTCACGCAGTGCGCTTCGTCCACGACGATCCGCCGCAGGTTCCACCGGTCGAGACCGGCCAGAAAGCCCGAGAGCGCAATGCGCTCCGGCGCAACATAGAGAAGCTTGAATTCGCCGCGGTTCAACGCGTCGATGCGCTCCCTTGCAGCGGATGCATCGAGCGAACTGTTTAGAAATGTGGCGGGGATGCCGTTAGCCGTGAGGGCGTCGACCTGATCCTTCATCAAGGCGATAAGCGGCGAGACGACGAGCGTCAATCCTTCCTCGAGTATCGCCGGCAGTTGATAGCACAGCGACTTGCCGCCGCCGGTAGGCAGCAGCGCCACCACGTCGTCGCCGGCGAGCGCAGCTTCTACGATTTCGCGTTGAAGCGGGCGGAACGATTCATGGCCGAAGTGGTGTTTGAGGGCTTCCCCAAGCTCTCCGGTGGTCACACCCGATACTTCACGCATCGCAAAAAATCACCCACCCTTTTTCTGCAAAGAAAAAAGAGCCGCAGCGGGGCTGCGACTCTTCTTCACGGTCCGTGTGCTTTACCGGTGCGCGAGCACCATATCGTACCACCGGCTCAAGTCACCCTTGAATTGGACGAGTGCCTGCGGATTGAGGTACACCATGTGTCCCGACGGATAGAACCCGAAGGTGATGTGGTTTTGGAGTTCCGGCGCAAGACCCATATGTTGGAGAGTGTACTGCGTCGCGAAGAACGGCGTCGCGAAATCGAAGTAGCCGTTGCCCGAAAACACATAGAGGTGCGGATTCGTCGTCATGGCCGTCGCCAGGTCCGGCGTAACGTTCGCCGGCGGATCTTGACCGTTGTGCTTCATGTCCCAACGCGCGCCCAGTTCGCCGCCGTACGACGTCGGACGGTACTGCATGTTCGTTTGGTACTTCAGCGTGTTACGCATGTAATCGTTGCCGAGTGCTACGAAGGCGCCCGAAATGCCGACGTCCGATGGATCCCAGTCGGGCGTATCGGCGTTACGATCGAGCGCATAGGTGGTGTAGCGGCCATCGTAGCGTCCGACGATCGTATCCTGATTGCGCAGCAGAGCCTGTTCGAAGCGTGGATACGAAACGCGAAGATTAGCATTTCGAATGTAGTCTTCGGAAAGGCCAAGGTATTGGTGTAAACGTGAAACGTCGGCATTGAATTGGGACTGGCTGAGATCGGCGCCTTGCGCAAGATCGTGCAGGTATTGGCCGCCGGCGAAGCCCTCGACGGCCTTCAAGAACTGCGGCAAGCTCTGCCCTTGGCCGGCCTTGTGGTGGTACCACGCGACCGCAGCTTCGCTCGGAAGATACGTCACGTAAGACCAATCGCCGCCGCCGATCGGCTGTCCGCCTCCGAGGCCGCCCAAACCGAAGTTCAAGATCGAAGAGAGCAGCACGACGCCGTTCATCTGCACGCCGGCGTCTTGGAGCATGTTGACGAGCACGCAATCGCGCGTCGTGCCGTAGCTTTCACCGAAGAGGAACTTCGGCGAATTCCACCGGCCGAATTGCGAAACGTACCGTTGAATGAATTGGGAGAACGCGCGGCCGTCTTGGTCTATGCCCATGAAATCCTTCGGATCGCCCGCGCCGAGCACGCGGCTCCAACCGGTATTAGGCGCATCGACGAAGACCAAGTCACTCTTATCGAGGAGGCTGTAGTTGTTCTCGATGAGCCGGAACGGCGCGTTCGGGATCGATTTGTAGTTCGACGTTTCCACGCGCATCGGCGCAAAGGAGCCCATGCGGAGCCAAACCGTCGAACTGCCGGGGCCGCCGTTGTAGAAGAACGTCACCGGACGGTTCGTCGCGTTTGCGCGGTCCTTCGTAAAGGCGGTGTAGAACATGCGTCCCGTGATCTGTTCCTTGGAGTTTCGCAAGGTGATCATGCCGGCACGCGCGGTGTACGGAATCGTTTGTCCGGCAACATGGGCGACGTGATGCGTTATCGCGTCGGCCGGGGCGGGCGAAACGTAGGCCGGCGGCTTTTCGGCCGGCGCGGCTGCGATGAGCATGGCAGCAGAGAGCGCCGCCGCGATCGTACGAATCTTCTTCATCGCTTCTCCTATTGTCCCAGCGCGCTGTCGTACCAGCGGCTCAAATCGGCTTTATATTGCGAGAGCGCGGAATCGCTCAAGTAGATCATGTGGCCTGCTTCATAATAGCCGTAGGTAATGTTGGATTGAATCGCCGGATTCAAATTCAGGTGCCGCAACGTGTAATCCGTCGCGAAGAACGGTGTAGCGAAATCGAAGTAGCCGTTCGCGGAGAACAGCTTCATCTTCGGATTTTGCGTCATCACGTCGGCCAAGTCGGGCGCAACGTTCGTCGGATATCGGTGATTGTGCGAGAAGTCCCACGAACTGCCGTTGCCGTAGATGATCCCGTAGATATTGGCGCGATACTGAATCGGCGGATTGTATTTGAGATCGTAACGAAGGTACTGATTGATCGCCGTGGTGTACGGCGCGTCGATCGACGAGTCGGTAGGATCCCAGTCGGGACCTGCGAGCGCGGAGCGATCGAGATCGTAGGTCTGATAGCGTCCATCGAGACGGCCGACGACGATGCCTTGCGAGCGCAAAAGCTCGCGTTGGAAGCGATCGTACGAAACGCGAATGTTTGCGTTACGAATATACTGTTGCGGCAGGCCGATGTATCCGCTCAACTTGCGAATGACGTCGTCGCGTTCGGAAGCGCTCAGCTTGTCGCCCTTATAAAGCGCGTCGAGGTACTCGCCGAGCGCGAATTGCTTCACGCTTGCAACGAACGACGCGAGATCGGCGGGACGATTTGGAACTTTGTTGTGATACCACGCCGTTGCGGCTTCGGTCGGTAGATATAGCACGTACGGCCAGTCACCGCCGCCGATCGGATCGCCGTTGCCGTAATCCAAGCCGAAGTTCAGAATCGACGACTGCAGGATCACGCCGTTGAGCGCGATGCCTTGATTCATCAAGCTATCAGCGAGCGCAGCCGACCGCGTCGTTCCGTAGCTCTCACCGAACAAGAACTTCGGCGAGTTCCAACGATCGAAGCGGCTGATATACCGCGAGATGAATTGCGTGAACGCCTCGACGTCTTGATCGACGCCGAAGAAATCTTTCTCTTTGCCGTTAAGGATACGGCCGAAGCCGCTGTCCGGCATATCGATGAAGACAAGGTCGCTCTTATCGAGCAAACTGTACGGATTATCAGCAATACGGTACGGGGGCGGTCCCGACGCGGCGCCGTTTGCCGCCTGAACGCGAACGGGTCCAACGGAACCCATTCGCAGCCACATCGTCGAGCTGCCCGGACCGCCGTTGTAGATGAAAGTAACCGGACGCGTGAGCGGGTTGCCCGCGTCGCTTGTGAACGCCGTGTAGAACACGCGCGCCGTCGGCTTTTCATCCTGATCGTAGAGCGTAAGGGTGCCCGCTCTCGCGGTGTACGCAATGGCGTGCCCGCCGAGGGTAATAGTATGAGAGGTTACTGCGTCAGGCGTCGCTCCCGGATCTTCGGGTTGCGGCGCTGCGACCGCCGGTGCGGGTTGCTTCGCAGGCGGATCGGCGGCACGCGCGGCAACAGACGAGCCGAGCAATGCCGCTAAGAGCATTACGGAAAGCGCACGATTCATAGGGCGTAAATCGAACCCCGGAACCCTGGCTTCCTTCAGAAGCGTTAGGGAACTTCGCCTGGCACTAGTATTGCGTCGCGCGCGACCGGCGCATCCACCGGAGTTACGAGCGTTTCTTCGGCCGCGATCTCGTTGGGGATGTAGAGCGGAGTTTCGTGCCCGTTCGGACACAGGATCTCCACCGTCATCTCCTCGGGCGGCTCTTCTTGAGAAAAATTGATCGGGTCGCCGCTCGCGTCTACTACGAACGAACGCGCGCCTGCCGTAGCCAACGGCTCGTTGCACTGCTCGCAGCGCAGGTCACGAAGATGAACGAGCGCGAGAAACGGCATGTTCGCCCCCCATCGAACGATACAGCTCGTTCTTCAGACGGCCCACGGCCCGCTCGATCGACTCTAGGTACGGCAGCATGGACCCCTTGATGCGCTGCAGCCGTTCTTCGCCCTGCGTGGTGATCGAATACACGCGGCGCGAGCGCTTCGTGGGGTGATCCCACGTCGCGGTTACGAATCCACGTTCTTCCAAGCGGCGCAGCAGCGGATAGATTTTGTTTGTGTTTACCGCGACCAAATCGCCGCAGATCGACTCGATTCGTTGCATCAGACCGTATCCGTGATCGGGCTGTTCTTGAATCAAGTGCAGGAGCAGCACCGGGAAAACGGTCTTGCTCTTGATCGGACCGCGGAGAACTTCGTCGACGCGGCGCGACATGGGAAAATCGTTCTCACGCATGGACGGCCATGTCGTTTGCGGCGTACAAGGCATTGATTTGCGAGCGATACCGTTCTTCTACGACACGGCGTTTGATCTTGAATGACGGCGACAGCTCGCCGCTTTCCACGGTGAATTCGCGCGCAATCATGACGATGCTGCGAATTTGCTCGTACTTCGCGAGATCTTCGGTTTGGCTGTCGCACCTCGGCGGTCATGAAATCCAGGATCTCCGAACGAAGCACCAGTTCTTCGGGCCGCTCGTCGCCTTCGATGCACAGTTCGACACGCACGAGATCCCAATTCGGACAAACAATTGCGACCGGATGGGAACGGCCGTCTCCAACCACCATTGCTTGTGAGACGAAGTGCGAACGCTTGATGGCGCTTTCCACGCGCGCCGGCGAAACGTACTTGCCCGTCGCCGTTTTAAATACTTCCTTTTTACGATCCGTGATACGCAGATAACCGCCCGCATCAACTTCGCCGACATCACCGGTGTGAAGCCAGCCGTCTTCGACAGTCGATGCCGTGGCTTCGGGATCGTTGTAGTAGCCGTGCATGATGTTTCGTCCGCGCGCAAGCACTCTCGCCGTCGGCTGCAATCCGCAACTCGACGCCCGGAATGGCTCTTCCAACCGCACCGTACTCGTTCGCGCTAACGCAGCTTACGGTAATCACCGGGGACGATCTCGGTAAGTCCATAGCCTTGCATGATCGGAAGGCCCAGCCCCAGATACGTCATCGCCACGTCGGTGTGCAACGCGGCGCTGCCGCTCGTAAAAAACTCGAGACGATCGAGTCCAAGCACTTTGCGAATCTTTTCCAGCACAAGGCGCTTAGCAATCGCATACTGCATCGATTGCATGGCACTTGCTCCCGATCCGAAAACCTTTGCCGTCATATATTCGCGCCCGACGCGTAGCGCCCAAGGGACGAGTTTCGCTTGGAGCCCGCCGTGCTTCATCGCATTTCCGGTAACGCCGGGAGCACTCGATCGAAGATGCGCGGCACCGCCGTCATGAACGACGGACGGATATCTTGCATGTCTTTGAGGAATTCGCCGGATCGTGGCAAATTGCGTATCGCACTTTGGCGAGCAAATAGATGTAGATCATCGTGTGCTCGAAGATATGCGAAAACGGCAGCACGGAAAGCACGCTTTGGCCTTGGTGCACTCGCCCAATCCATACGCGAGCGCCGACTGGGAGTCGAACGCGAGATTGTCGTGCGAAAGCATTACGCCCTTGGGATCTCCCGTGGTACCGGACGTATAGATCAGCACCGCAAGGTCGTCGGGATGAAGCCTCCCTTCGAACTCGGCTGGACGCTCCGGATGTTGCGCTCGAATCGCAGCACCACGGCGCTCGAATTGCTGGAGCGAGTGCTCATTCGTTCCTTCGAACACGATCGTGCGCGGCAGCGTCAGCCCGGCGTGAAACAACCGCTAGCGCGTGTGTTCCGAATCGACAAACAAGCAGTTTGGACTCCGAGTGCTCTAAGATGTACTCGCGTATGATCGAGCGCTTGCGTTGGAAAAATCGGCACGACGACGCAACCAGCAAAGAACGTCGCGAAATCACAGACTATCCAATCGACGCAGTCTGTGCGCGATCAAGGCGACACGGTCACCGTGCTCGAGACCGGCGTCGCGAATGGCGCACGCTAAATTTTGTACGCGCTCGAGCAATTCGCGTCGACGAGGTCGGCGTCCACGCGCCATTTACGCGTTCGAGCAGCGCCGCTTCACGCGGCTCGGCTAAGCGCGCGGCGAATGAGATGCGGAAGCGTCTCCTTTAGAGGCACTGCGGACGGACATCGGTCCGAATTCGCTTCGCCGGGAGTCACCCTGCGCGTTCTATCATATCGCAAGATACGATGCTCGCCCGGTCGAGTCGTGCGCGCGTCATACCGGCAACGTCGAGCAACTGATCGAGCGATTCGAATGGCGCCATCCGCTCGCGCATCACGACGATGCGCTGCGCGATCGCCGCGCCTATGCCCGGGACCGTTGCAAGCGTTGGCGCATTGGCCGTGTTCACGTCCACGCTCGAGGGCGCCGGCGGCTGCTCTTTGGCGCGGCCGACGCGCTCGTGAGGCCCGACGCGTGTTCGCACCGCGAACTCTCTCGTCCGGCGTGCGGCACCGCGATCTCATCGCCGTCTTGCGACATGCGCCGCCAGATTTACGCCGAGCGGGTCGGCGTCGCGGCGTAAGCCGCCGGCTAGCCGCACCGCGTCGTCGACACGGGCACCTCGGCTGAACCGATAGAGTCCCGGGTGCAGCACCGCACCGGCCACGTAAACGACCGCGGCCGGCAGCCGCTGCGTGGAGCGTCGTTCCGGGCGGCACGATGTGCGCGCCGGCAGCGGGCTCGCGACGGAAAGCGGCGGCTGGCTTGGCGGCGGGATGCCACACGGCAAAGGCGGCCAAGAGCAAGACGGCGGCCACGACGGCAATGCGAACCATACGCGCTCTATCACGCGGCGGCCCCCGACCGGAAAGGTAGCCGGCGAACGCCGTGGCGCCATTACCATGCTCCCTATGGCCGACACCTACGATTTCCGCACCGTCGAACGCAACTGGCAAGAACGCTGGGAACGCGAAGAGCATCTATCGCGCCGACGACGACGATCGGCGCCCGAAATACTACGTGCTGGAGATGCTTCCGTATCCGTCGGGCGATCTGCACGTCGGCCACGCGAAAAACTACACGCTTGGCGACGCCGTCGCGCGCATGATGCGCATGCTCGGCTACAACGTGCTGCATCCGATGGGATGGGACGCGTTCGGCTTGCCGGCCGAAAACGCGGCGATCGAGCGCGGCATCGATCCGGCAACGTGGACGCGAATCGAACATCGCGAACATGCAGCGCCAGATGCGCCTGATGGGAACCGAGCTACGACTGGTCGCGCGAAATTGCAACGTGCGATCCCGAGTACTACCGCTGGAATCAGTGGCTGTTCTTGCGCTTGTACGAGCAGGGCCTCGCGTATAAACGCGAAGCGCCGGTCAATTGGTGCCCGCACGATCAAACCGTGCTCGCGAACGAGCAAGTCATCGACGGACGCTGCTGGCGCTGCGGACACGTCGGTCGAACGGCGCAATCTCTCGCAGTGGTTTTTGAAAATCACGGACTATGCCGACCGGCTGCTCGACGATCTCGACAAGCTCGACGGCTGGCCCGAACGCACGCGCACGATGCAGCGCAACTGGATCGGCCGCAGCGAAGGCGTGCAGTTTTCGTTCGCGAGTCGAAAGATTCGAAGCGACGATCGACGTCTTCACGACGCGCGTCGACACGCGTCTACGGCGTTACGTTTTTGGCGATCGCGCCCGAACATCCGGTCGTCGGACAGCTCAAGGCGATCGTCTCCGAAGAAACACGCTGGCGGCGATCGATGCGTTCGCGGAAAGCCTGCGTTCGAAATCGGAACTCGAACGCACGAGTCTGATGGAGAAAGAAGGCTTGTTCACCGGCGCGTATGCCGATCAATCCGCTTTCGCACGAACGCGTGCCGATTTGGGTGACCAACTACGTGCTGGCCGAATACGGAACGGGCGCCGTCATGGGCGTGCCGGCGCACGACGAGCGCGACTTCGACTTTGCGCAGCAAGCACGGCTTGCCGATCGCGCAAGTCGTCGTCGACGCCCGGCGGCGAGATCACCGGCGCCGCTCGACGAAGCCGTACGTCGAAGACGGCCGTCTGATCGCGAGCGGCGACTTCACCGGCATGTCGAGCGCGCGCGCGCGCAAAGCGATCGCGGAGCGCTTGCAAGCGATGGGCTCGGGCGAAACGACAGTGCAACTACCGCTTCCGCGACTGGCTCGTCTCGCGCCAGCGCTATTGGGGCACGCCGATTCCGATCGTGTATTGCGAGCGTGCGGCGAAGTTGCCGTGCCCGACGATCAGCTGCCCGGTCGCTGCTTGCCGCGCGAACGTCCCGATCACCGGCGAAGGCTCGCCGCTCGCGCGCGATCCGCGATTTCATCAACACGACGTGCCCGCGGTGCGGCGGCCCGGCGCAGCCGCGAGAGCGACACGATGGACACGTTCTTCGAATCGTCGTGGTACTATCTGCGCTATCTCGATCCGCACAACGACGGCGCGCCGTGGGATCGCAGACACGGCGGCGCGCTGGATGAACGTCGATCAATACATCGGCGGCGCCGAACATGCCGTGCTGCATCTGCTGTACTCGCGCTTCTTCTACAAATTTTTCCACGATCGCGGCTGGGTCAGCGGCCCCGACGAGCCGTTCGCAGCGGCTGTTCCATCAAGGCATGGTGCTCTACAACGGCGAGAAGATGTCGAAGTCGCGCGGAAACGTCATCGGCATCGATGAAACCGCCGAAACCAACGGCGTCGATGCGATGCGCCTGTTTCTTGCTCTACGTCACGCCGCCCGAAGATACGAGCGATTGGACCGACGAAGGCATCAGCGGCCGCGTGCGTTTCGTCAACCGCGTGTGGCGCGCGTGCGAGCCGCTGCTCGAGCGCGCGATGGCGGTGTCGCCGCGCGAACTGCCCAGCGCGCAAACGCCCGAAGAAAAGGCGCTGCGTGCGCGCCGTTCACGTCGCCGCGAAATCGGCGATCGACGAAACGCGTCGCGCCGCTTCCATTTCAATACGACGATCGCGCAAGCTCGACGAATACGTCAACGCGTTGACGGCGGCCGTGCAAGAATCGCCGGATTCGCCGGCGTACGCTCTGTACGCCGTGCACGCGCTGCCGCTGCTGATCGCGCCGTTTGCGCCGCATATCGCCGAAGAGCTGTGGGAACGGCTCGGGCACACGACCGTCGGTGCATCTCGAACGCTATCTGAGCCGGACGAAGCGCGCGCTTGCCGTCGACGAGATCACGCTCGTCGTGCAGGTCAACGGCAAGATCCGCGCGCGCATCGAAGCCCCGCCCGGTATTAGCGGAGGACGGCCGCCGTGGCGTGGCGCTCGCGGATGCCGAACGTCCAGGCGCAGCTCGACGGCAAACAGATCCGCAAACGATCTTCGTTCCGGATAAACTCGTGAATCTTGTCGTGGGGTAAAGCCGATGGAATAGCCCACCGGAATTTCGACGCGCTGCTGCATCGTCGGCGGTGGACCGGCGGGCATGATGCTCGGTTTTCTGCTCGCGCGCGCCGGCGTGCGTCGCCGTGCTGGAAAAGCACGGGACTTCCTGCGCGATTTCCGCGGCGACACCGTTCATCCCTCCACCCTCGAGCTGATGCACGAGCTCGGGCTGCTCGACGAGTTCCTCGCCGTGCCGCACAACGTGGTGAAGCAGGTCGGCGGCGTGATCGAGGACAAGCAATACCGTCATCGGCGACTTCACCCACCTACCGGCGAAATGTCCCTATTATCGCGCTGATGCCGCAGTGGGACTTTCTCGATTTTATTGCCGGCCATGCGCGGAAATGCCCGGCTTTCTCTCTTCATGCTCGGCCAAGGTCACGGGCCTGATCGAGGAAACGGGCGCGTCGTGGGCGTGAAAGCCGAGACTCCTTACAGGACCGGCCGAATTTCGCGCGGATCTGGTCGTGGGCGCGGACGGACGTCCTCCACGTGCGCGAGCGCGCGGATTCAACGTGCAGGACATCGGCGCGCCGATGGATGTGCTGTGGTTACGACTTCGCGCGAGCCGGCCGATCGCAATGCCGTACTCGGGAGTTCGTAGGCAGGGTCCCATTTTAGTGGCGCTCAATCGCGATGACTACTGGCAGGTCGCCTACGTCATTGCGAAAGGCACTCTTGAACCGTGCGTGCGCAAGGACTCGAAGCGTTCCATCAAAAGATCGACGCGCATTGCCCCGTTTCTCGCATCGCGCGTTCACGAAGTGAACGACTGGGACGACATCAAGCTGCTCGAAGTGAAAGTAGACCGGCTCGAGCAATGGTATCGGCCCGGCATTTTGTTCATCGGCGACGCAGCGCATGCAATGTCACCGATCGGCGGCGTCGGCATTAATCTCGCTATCCAAGACGCGGTAGCAGCCGGAATATTCTCGCACCAGCGTTTGCGACGGCCGCCGCCGTTTCAGACGAAACGTTGGCCAAGATTCAACAGCGGCGCGAATGGCCGACGAAGATGACGCAAGCCATGCAAGTATTCGTGCAGAAGCGCCTTATCGCGCGGATTCTATCGTCGACAACGGCTCCCGAACACGCGCCGTGGCCGCTTCATGTCTTGAGTAAGATGCCGCTTCTGCAGCGGCTGCCGGCGCGCATCGTCGGCGTGGGCTTCCGTCCGGAGCACGTTTCGCCGTTCATCCGGCGCCGGACGCCGCCATCAACGGCGGCGACGTTGCCTATGCCGGAACGTATAACGCCTTAAAGTAGTCGTAGGTCTCACGCATGCCGTCTAGCAGCGCGGTCTGCGGCGCCCATCCCAATTCCGCTTTTGCCAGCGCCGAATCGAATTGCGCGTCGCGCGCATCACCTGCGCGACGGGGCGCGTGGGTCACCGGCGCTTCGAAACCGCTGATCTGCACGAGCGAACGGTAGATGTCGTTCACGCTCGTCTTGCGGTTCGTTCCGATGACGTAGCATTTTCCGGAGCCGCCCTCGAGCGCCAACAGATTTGCCTTCGCCACGTCTTTGACAAAGACGTAATCGCGCGTTTGTTCGCCGTCCCAGTCGATGCGAATGCCTTCGTGCTTTAAGAACTTTCCGATAAAAATCGAAATAACGCCGGCTTCGCCGTTCGGGTCCTGACGCGGGCCGTAGACGTTGCCGTATCGCAGGGCCGTAAAATCGAGGCCCTTCTCTTCTTTATAAAAGCGCAGATAGTGTTCGGCCACCATTTTCGTGATGCCGTACGGCGACGTAGGATTCTGCGGCGTGTTTTCCGTGATCGGGAAATGCTCCGGAGTTCCAAAGGTTGCGCCGCTCGACGCGAATATCGACTTTCTTGACGCCGTTTTTTACCGATTGTCGAGCACGTTTAACAGCCCGATGACGTTCACATCGGCGTCAATCTTCGGATCGCGCGACGAAATCGCAACGGAGTGCTGTGCAGCGTGGTGGCTGACGATTTCCGGGCGGAATTCGAAAAAGATTCGCGCGATGTTTTCGTCGCGGATGTCCATGTGAAGGAAGGACGCGCGTTCCGGAACATTCGCGCGACGGCCGCCGCCGTGCTCCCAAAGCGAATCCAGGACAAGCACTTCGTGTCCGGCTCGCCAGGTAGGCGTCTACGATGTGAGAGCCGATGAAGCCGGCTCCGCCGGTGACGATGATACGCACGAAACAAATCCTTTCGCTCTAGTTCAAAGCCCAGGGCGTCACAGATGTTCTACCCATGTCCGGGCTCTCGCTCACCTGGTTCGCCGCATCCGCGCTGCTTGGTGCGCTGCTAGGAGCACCGCTACCCACGGACGAGCGCGCAACCGTTCTGCTGCGGCGTTGTCCTTCTCGCCGCACTGCTACGCTCGGAACCACGCCGGTTTCGCGTGGCCGTGATACTGGCCCTCGCAGCATCGACCGCCTACGGCGTAATCCGTACAGAATCTGAACCGAACGTCTCCGAAACGCGCGTGCAGCGGTTCTACGGCATCATCCTGGCGGAAAGCGTGACGCCGGAGGGGCTGCACGAGGATCTTCTTCGACTGGACGACGGCACCGTCGTTCGCTGTGCGGTTCGTCAACCGGCCTCGGCCGGAGAGCGCGTCGGCATTCGTGGAAGACTCGAACCGTTCGATGGACCTCGCAATCCCGGCGAACCCAGCCAACGCGACATCGAGCGAGAGAACGGTTTAGCGGCGCGCATCGACAACGCAACGATCGTCGAACGTCTGGGCGACGGTTCAGGGATGCTTGCATCTATTGCGCGCTTAAAGGCGCAAATGTTCGCGCAGCTGCAGGCGCAGCTCGGCGATCCGGGCGCAGCGATTATTGCGGGCGAATTGTGGGGCGAACGGGCCTCCTTAGCGCCCGACTTGCGCCGCGAATTTCAGGAAACCGGAACGGTTCATGTTTTAGTGACCGCCGGACTTCACGTCGGACTCGTTGCTGCTTTACTTGCGGCGCTCTGCGGCTTTGCCGGAGTTTCCGCGGCCCGCGGCATGCACTATTGCTATCGCGGGCGTTTGGCTCTTCGCCGCGGCGAGCGGACTGCATATACCGGCGATGCGCGCGGCGATGATGGCGACGATGGCGCTTGCGGCACGTGCTGCGGGCCGTCCGCTTTTATCTTGGAACGCTCTTGCGGCTGCCGTGCTGCTAATTGTAGTGGTTGCACCTTTCGATGTTACGTCCGCGTCTTTTTGGCTGTCGTTCTCCTGCGTCGGCGCCATATTCGCTCTGTCACCGATCCTTCATGATGCTTTACGCCGCGTCTCCCTTCCGGCGCAAGCGAAGGAAGCGGTAGTGCTAACGCTTGCAACGCAATTGGGAACGTGGCCGGTAACTGCTTCGGTTTTTCTGCAATTTACGCCCTACGCGCTGCTTGCAAACATTGCGGTTGTGCCATGCGTACCCATCACGATGGCGCTTGGCGGTGCCCAACTGCTAACGTCGCCCTTACCGGCAATTGCACAAGCATTCGCGAACGTGAATAGCTGGCTCATCGCTTGGATAACGACCGCGGTCCAGCTTCTTTCTTCTGCGCCGGCTGCCACGATTCCAATGACCCCGGCGCCGTCGTGGGCGATAGCATCGTATGAGCTTTCACTTCTGGCCGGTGCCGCGTTCTGGCGACGCGGCTCACCGACGGCCGCAATTGCACTAGCGCTCATCACGACGTCCTACGTGCTCTGGCCGCCTCGAGTCGACGACCACAGATTAAAAATAACCATCCTGGATGTTGGTCAGGCGGATGCCATTGCAATCGAAACGCCGGCGCATCACGCGATCCTCGTAGACACAGGAGGCCGTCTAGAGCGAGGCGCTTCCGGCAGCGATTCGCAAGCCGAGCAGATCGGCGAACGCATCGTCGCCCCTTTTCTGCTTCGCGAAGGCGTTCATCGGCTTGATGCAATTATCATTACGCATCCGCACGGCGACCATGTTGGCGGGTGTGCGCCGGTGCTGCGCGCGTTACGCGTTGGCGGAGATTGCCGATAGCGGACAAAGCTATGGCGGCCACGCGTATCACGATTGTCTTGACACGGCTGCTGCGGATCATGCTCCCGTCGTCGAACCGCGTGCGGGGATCGTCTGGCGGACGCACGACGGCGTGACGTTGACGTTCATCGGTCCATCATTGCCGTTCATCGACGGCAAGAACGCCATCAACGACAATTCCGTCGCGTTCATCTTGCAGTATCTCAAATTCCGGATGCTGTTCACTGGGGACGCCGGCGTTGCAGCGGAGCGACGCTTCCTGGAGCGAAGGAATCGATCTTCACGCCGATGGGCTGAAAGTTGGCCATCATGGATCTGCTTACAGCTCGTCGCCGGAATTCATCGCTGCCGTTCACCCGCGTTCGCGATTATCTCCGTCGGCCGGCATAACTTGTTCGGTCATCCCGCGCCGTCGACTATCGAAACCCTCGAACATTTTGGCGCGAGGGTTTATCGCACAGACGAGAACGCGGCAACCATGGTTCTCACAGACGGGCTCAGAGAAAATCTGACTTCCTTGCTTGGAACGCAAATGTTACGGCCATAGCAACGAGCATGGCGAAACACTCGCACGCGACGACCTCGATTGCTTGAGCACTCCAAGTAACGTGAGCTGACGTCGTAGCATCCTTGATGCTTGGCACTTGCGACATCCCCATCATCAGAAAGTTGAGGCACAAGTTCCCGATGATTACCGTTACGATCGTCCATGCCATGGACTCGGTAATGATTGCAACGGCGAGAAGCACCGTATAACTCGCCAGCATATAGAGCAGCATAATCGTCGAAAAGACGAACAACCCGTGCGGCACGCCGGCGCGAAGTAGGATAACGCTGGAGACGCCAACCGACAGCAGCAGCCAGCCGCTCAGAAACAGTGAACCATTCGCGACGATCTTCGCCAGGGTGTACTGCGCAATTGAAACCGGGAGACTCATAACGAACGGCAGCGTATGTTCCATGCGCTCACCGACAACCGTCGCCATCACCACATGCATTCCCAAAGCGATGAGGAGCGTGATGATCAGAATGGTCCCAACGTTGAACATCGCTTCGCCGCCCGTCGCCAACATGAGCACGCGCTAGGACGCCTCCACTAACGTAGCCGACGAGAGGCAGGCGCAACAGATACCAATCCTTAGCGACCAGCCTTTGAACCATTGAGAAACTCATGCTGCCTCCCGCTCTCGGCGGCCGTTTACTTCGGAAAGAAAAATTTCTTCAAGCGTCATCGTGTCGATCGCATGCACCACGATGCCCGTGTTCTCGAAGGCAGCCGATACGTCTGGATCAAAGCGGTTAGTCGTCAACACCGTTATGCGTCCACTGGTGGTCACATCGACGACTCCGGGAAGCGATGGAATCTTCGCACCGTCGGGAACTGCGACGCGGATGCGTCGCCAGCGATCGAGGAACGTTTCTTTGTCGCCCGAGTCCACGATGCGTCCTCGATCGATGAACGTGATGCGATCGGAAATCTGATCGACGTCGATCGTATTCTGGGACGAGAAGAGCACCGTTCGTTCTTCGTCCACGAGTGCCTCAATCAGCGCGCCTAATACTTCTTGGCGGGCCACCGGATCGAGCCCCGTGGTAGGCTCGTCAAGCACAAGCAGCTTGGGCCGCCGCGCAAGCGCAAGGAGAAGCGCAGCCTTTACGCGCTGGCCGTGCGAAAGACCCTTCACCATTTGTTGCGGCGTGATGTCAAACCGCTTAAGTAGAGCGTGTGCATAGGACGCATCCCAGTTCGGAAAGATCGATCGCACGAAGTCCATGTGCCATTGGATTGTCGCGCCCTTGTAAAGCCGCATGTCCTCGGAAACGAAGCCAATATCACGTTTTGCCGCTACGAGCTCCGCGGGCATCGGATGCCCAAGAACGCGAACCGTAGCCGCGATCCTGGCGAACGAGGCCCATGAGAATTCGAATGTCGTGGACTTGCCGGCACCATTAGCACCGATGAACCCCATGATGTGGCCGGTCGGAAGTTCGAGATCGATATGGTCGAGTGTGAAGTGCGGATACTTCTTTCCGACGCCTTCAAAACAAACCGCTAACTCGTCGTTCATCGGGCTTCCTCCGTCAATCGTACAGCGGCGTCGCGCATTCGCGCGCCCAACTCGTTTGGGGAAAATCCAAGCAACGTTCCAAGCCGGGCGACTTGCTCGATATGCTGGACCAAATCGTTGTCGTTCGACGCGCCCGACGTTGGCGTCGTCGGACACGGTCGATGGTTTGCCTTGTTGCGTGACGATCACGCCCTCGCGCTCGAGCTCTTCGTAGACGCGCTTTATCGTGATGACGCTCACGCGAAGCGACGCCGCTAGCTGACGAATCGAAGGAATCTCCGCCCCTCGAGGCCAGTCGCCGACCGCGATCCGCTCCTTGATCTGCTCAATGATTTGGAGGTACATCGGCCGGCCATCCGACCGGGAGATGACGAAACCACTGTGCATGTCTATATGCACAGTATACACAGGGTTTCTCGGCTGTCAAGCGTGTGAGTGGAAGATTTTATGAGATCACGTCGGTGGCTGCGCGCCGGTGCTGCGGCGATTACGCGTAGCTGAAATTGCCGATAGCGGACAAGTCTACGGCGGACATGGATACCACGACTGCCTCGAAACCGCCGAAACAAATTATGTGCCCGTCGTTCAACCCCGAGCGGGCGACGTCTGGCGGACCGATGACGGCCTGATGCTAACGTTCATCGGACCGTCGCTTCCGTTCATCGACGGAAGAAACGCGATCAACGATAACTCGATTGCATTCGTCCTTGAATACAAACACTTTCGGATGCTTTTCACCGGCGATGCCGGCGTCGCGGCCGACCGTCGCTTTTTGGACGAAGGCATCGATCTGCATGCCGATGTTCTACTGTGGGTGATCAAGGTCGACCCGGTTTTGTCAAACGGAGAATTCAACGGCGAATTTAGCACGCAAGTCGTCCAATAAGCCACGCAGGTCTCCGACGTTCTCAAAATCGGCCATCACGGTTCAGCATACAGTTCGTCGCCCCAATTCGTCTCAGCGGTTCATCCAAGATACGGGATCATCTCAGTAGGCCGCCACAACACGTTTGGCTATCCGGCGTCCTCGACGCTTGAAATCGAACATTTCGGCGTGTGAGTCTTCCGCAGCGACGAAAACGGCGCTATATCCATCATAAGCGACGGAACGTCGTGCGAGGTTAGTACGCTGCTAACGCCCACTCCAAAACCGGATCACGTCCAGATCGGAACGGCGGCCACGCGGGAATGATTTGCTTGTCGGGAACGATCTCATTGATCTTCCCCGGCAAGAATGCGTAGTGCCGCGTCGAGTACCGAAGCAGCAGATGCGAATTGGGCAGCCGCTCCTCATTTGCTTCTTGGTTGCTGTTTGGCCGCTCGCCAATGGTTTGGCCAACTAAAAGCGCGTGCGTTTTGGTCCGGAACTGCGCCGCGTTTGACATTGCAGCGGAAAACGTGTTCGGCCCCACGAGTACGAACAAATGCCCCGTCCGGTTTATGCTGTAAAGTGCGGCAATGGGGTCGACTAGATACTTCAAACCTGCTTTATAATCGCCACCGCTGTTCAATCGGAGATCCACTATCACTTTGGCGGGCCGCTTCGTTTTCACGAAATCCATGAACCGTGGAGCGAGCGACGGCAGATTCTCGTAGCCCCTAAAACTGAGGTATACTGCCTTCGCGTGCGGCAGATACGTGTACCAAAAATCATCGTCTCGCCGCTGGTGAAACAGTGGACGCTTTTGCCATGCCCACTTCCACTGAGCCGCGTCCGCTTGTGCGGGCGAGAGCGCGTTCAAAGTTACCTGCTTTACGCGGCCGGAATCATCCTCAATCGTGTACGTTGCGCGATCGCGCTCGGAAATGATGCCGATTCCATGCAGCGCCATTCCGATGGTCAAAAAATTCTGCGCCCGTACGTCGCGAAGTATCTTCGTCTCACCGATGGGCGTGATAGCTGCAAGAAGTTCATCATGCGCCTTTTGAATGCGCACTCCGTCTATTGCCACCACGCGCATCCCAAGTACATTCTTGCCCTCTCCGGTCGCTTCGATAACCCGGTAATCGTTATTGAAGCGCTGCAGCTGCATCGGAAAAAGTGCGAGATCGGGCGGGAATTCCACGTATGTATGGCCATCCCCGATAAGATTGGCTATGTGATCCATGCCCATATAAATCTCATCGAAGTTCAGCGTGCCCAATTGCCGGTCGAGTGCCGCCGAGTCGTCCAGCAGCGTTTGGCGCGACGTGTACGCGAACGGTTGGACGTGTTTAGTCGTAAGCTCTGACATTAGGAACCGCAGGTCCTCATGCCACTGCTGCCTTGTGATATCGAGATCGGGCGTCACCGATGCTAGCACGTGAGCATCCCCCAATCGCGTTAACGCAAAAGAGCCCGAATCGGCGGCGAGTTTGAAAGACCCTATGGCGCTATCCCCGTTAATCTGTAGGTTCAGTGTCCCCCGATCATTGATGGCGCCACCGCCGAACTGCAAGCTGAGGGTTCCGTTCGTGTAGCTGCCGTCGACGATTGCAAACGTACCAACCGGCGTAACTATGCTGCCGTTATAACGACGGCCGTCGCACCGCAGGTTCATAGTGACTTTCAGCGCTCCGGCCTCCTTACTCTGGGCGGTGCCCTCGTAGTACCCGGTTGGATCTGCCGGCCCGCACGACGCTTCTGCCACGGCTAAACAGCACAGACTAGCAACAATGATGAAAGCTAGAGCGGTAATAGTGCGGACAGGACGCATGGTTAAGATCCTCCCTCGTAATGTACGATCGACCGTTCGTTAGGTGTCGGCAGCCTTCATGATGCCTTATTCTGTGGCATACGGCGCATGCGCTCCCGCGGTCGTGTGCCTGAAAGATTTTATGCGACCACGTCGGCGGTGCGCCCGTCGTTTTGCGCGATTTTCCCGTGTCGGAGTTTGCGATAGCGGTCAACGCTATGGCGGCTATGCGTATAACGACGCACGGCAGACTGCGAGAATAGAACGCGACACCAGAAGTCGAACGATTGCCAATCGTGTACGTCTTCTACTTCCTCGTATCCGTCGTTTCGCAGAGCCGCGCGCACTTTCCGCATAGCGTAGTCCTCGATGCTTGCGCGCATCTGCGCGTTCTGCATGATGTTCTGACCACGGAGCAACGCCTCCGCTTCGTCCGCCACTATCTCTTCGTTGGACTGAACATTTCTTAGACCCACCAACGACGGTCCGTCGTACGACTGAATGAACCGACGTACCTCACTGATCCATGGAACGTTACGTAGCCGACCGACGGCGTTGCGCGAATACGTTACGTTTGCCTGGCCGGTTCCACCCTTACCCTTCGGAATGGTCAACCGGCGCTCGCGAACGGGAAGAAGAATGGCGTCCTTCGCCGAGCCCGGCCAAACGTATACGGTCGCGAAAAGCGCAATGGGCACGTCGTCCACTTCAGCGTCCGGCGAACCCATGACGCGGACCACTTGGCCATCGTAGCCAAGCCGCACGTAGCCGTACACGCGACCCTTAACGACTGAAAAGTTGGCGAACTCAGATCCGACCTCGTCGTTATTGTGGGAGCCGCCTTGCAGCGGCTCGTCGCCCGCAGTTTCATTGTAGAGCCTGCACCACCCGACTCGCGCAAAGACCAGCCTGTCTCGCAGATTTCGATCCTCTTTTGCTGTCATGCAACCAGGTGCAGCGCGAGAAAGCGGGGCTCCTTGGCTGCGACCCATTGCACACGCATACCACTCGAGGTTGGCTGGCCGCATGAAGCCGCTGCGCGAGTAAAACACGCAAGTCCCCGAATTTAGCACGCAAACCGCAAAAAGCCGCGCCTTAACAAGCGCGCAAATTAATTAACAACCCAGAGCCCCGATGTTCTGAAAGTTGGCCATCACGGATCGGCATACAGCTCTTCTCCGGAGTTCATCGCCGCGGTGCACCCGCGATACGCAATCATCTCGGTCGGCCGCCACAATGTTTTCGGCCACCCGGCCCCGTCTACGATTGCAACTCTGGAACACTCGGGGTAACCGTGTTCCGCACGGACGAAGACGGCGCAACCGTCGTCCTTACCAACGGTCTTGCAGAACGTCTCACTTCGTCGCTTGGAACTCAAACGTCTCGGCCATAGCGGCGAGAATGGTTGACGACGCAAAGCTGAAGTAACGCGGTCGAGTCGCCAGAGTGACGAGAGTGAAACACACATGCCAACACGGGCGTAAGGTAAGCGTGAAATGCAAACTGATTGCTGCGGCGCTGTCCGCGATTATCTCGTCCCTGATCTGCGTGGCGCCGCCGCTGACCGCCGGGGCCGCGACCGATACGATGAAAGATTGTCACATCGGCTCCTATGGGCTGAGCGACGGTAAAACCGTCGATATCGCGCCGTCTGATGCGGGCACGCTACGGTGGCGTATGTTCACCGGCGAGACAGGGCAGCTTCATCCGCAGAAGGACGGTACGTGGACGAGTACCTATGGCTGGACCGGTCGCCCGGACGGCAAGACCGTTTCGTTTTCCAATTGCAACAAAGGTAAGATCGTTTTTGGAGAGGAGCACGGTACGCGCATCGCATTCGATGTGACCAATACCACCTTCTTTAGCAACGGCACGAAGCTCGCCGGCCGGCTGATTCTACCGAAAGGTCACGGAAAAATACCGGTCGTTGTCTTGGTGCATGGTTCAGAGCACGATTCGGCTCTTGACTTCTACGCGTTACAACGAATGTTCCCCGCGAAGGGTATTGGCGCGTTCGTGTACGACAAGCGCGGAACCGGCGCATCCGGCGGCACCTACACGCAAAATTTCGAAGTTCTTGCCGAGGATGCCGTCGCCGCGCTGAACGAAGCCAAACGCCTCACCGGTTCGCGCCTTGGGCGCATCGGCTATCAAGGCGGTAGTGAAGGCGGGTGGGTCGTACCGATCGCGGCGAGTCATGCTCATGTCGATTTCGCGATTGTGAGCTTTGGACTTGCCGTTACGGTATTAGAAGAAGATCAGGAAAGCGTCGCCCTCGACATGTATTTACACCACCGCTCGGCTGCAGATACCGCTAAGGCGCTAGAACTTGCGCGCGCCGGCGAATACGTCGTCGAGACCGGCGGGAGACAAGGCTACAATAAGTTCGATAGCTTGCGCCGGAAGTATAGGTCAGCGCGCTGGTACAAGGATGTACATGGCGACTTTCTCTTCATCGTCTTACCTCTGAACGAGAAGCAGATCGTTGAGGCGGCCAAGGAGTACGGTGTGAACACAACTCCGTTCGAGTACCAACCCATGCCGGTTTTAAGGAAGTCTACGACGCCGCAGCTTTGGGTACTCGGCGCCGACGATTTAGACGCTCCAAGCGCTGTAACGGCAAAGCGCATAAAGTCCTTGATTGCCGGCGGAAGGGCATACACGCTCGCGGTTTATCCCGGCGCGGAACATGGAATGACGTTATACGAGCTGAATGCAAAAGGTGAGCGTCTCTCGACGCGCTTTGCGCCGGAGTATTTCGAGATGATGGCCGACTTCATTCGCGACGGCGCGATCGGGAGTCATTACGCTAACGCGCAGATCACGCAGCCGAAAAAGCCGTGAGCATGCAGATGCTTAAAAACGAGACGGTACGATTCTTCATCTGCGGCTCCGCCATCCGTGGCGAACCGGCTCACGCAGTTCTCAAGGGATCCGGCGGTCTATCGCCGATGGCATTATGGCGTCCCACTTGGGTTTCGTCTCTCTAGACCATCTCCCGGGATCCTCGTTGTGCATCTTTTCCATATGCTGAACGACGCCAGGATGATTTCCGATCACGTGTTCTGTCATGGTCGTTACCATTTCGTCCCACGTGCGAGCGGACAACTTTACGTCACAAATTCCGCCAAGATCACTACAAGTCATAGTTTTCATCTGATTCCCGATCCGCGCTTTGCGTCAGAACATTTAGGTTAGTGTACAATCCGATGGCGCGCTGCGGCTTCGCGAATATCGCGCCCGTCGATCATCGGCATACGCGCGTTGCCAAGCGCCATGTACGTGGCCCCTTCGGCGGCAACGGTTTGCGCGGCGATGAGTGCGTTTTGCATCAAGAAGTGCGCGCGACCGATCGAGTATTCCGGTGAACGAGGCGTGACAGCGGTGAGGATCGTGTGGCCCAGCTCAGAAGAGCCCGTAGTTTCCGACGACCTCAAGCTCCGTGAAGGTCGGTGGCTCGAGGGCGCGATCCTCAAAGCCCACGCGAAAGTCGTGAAACGATTGAAGTGACGTCAGCGACTCGTCGGCGGCGTCGTCATCGGTGCAAACGATATGCATGAATGAGCCGTTACCTGCCCTCATGCACGCGTATCGCAGTCCACTCGGCGACGTCTCGTGGAGTTGCGAGAAAACCGCACGGACGAAACGGACGTTTTCTTGCACGCGATCAGGCGCGATTTTATAGCGTACAGTTGTTACCTTCATGCATCAACGGACGATGGCGCCTTCGAAAAGGATTCCTCAATTTCTGTATTCGCGAGCGCGTAGCGCGCATGCGCGAAATCGCGGATCGAGCGGACTTTGTCGCCCTCCCATTGGAGCTCCACGAAGTAGAGCGGCGGTGACCCGACCTCAGCGCTATGCACCATGACCACATAACGACCTTCGAGCGTGCCCACCCGCAGGCGCCAATACGAACGCTTGCTATAGTTTTCAAAGTAGTGCCCGACGTTAAGCTTGCCTTCACGCCTTTCGACCCCGACGAGATCCAAGCGAACTTCTTCGGCGAGCGTTTCCCGAATTGCATCGAAGTCATGTGCGTTGAAAAGGTCAACGTAGCGTTCGAACAGAGCTCGCTGAGCCGGCGACAGCTTCGGTGCCCACGTCGGTTTTAGCTCTCTTTGCGCAAGGTCCCGCAATTGCGAACGACCGCGATGCAGCGCCGTCTTTACTGCTGGAAGCGTCATTTCGAGAATTGACGTCACGTCTTGCAAGCGGTATCCGAGCACATCTTTCAACAGCACGGCGGCGCGCTGGTTTGCAGGAAGGCGCATCAGCATTCGCATGCTCACCGGGACCGTCTCGATGTGATCGTTTTCATTATCAGTAAAGGCGAGCGTTTCCGGATCGTACTCGGCTAGCGGCGATTCGCGCGCTCGTTTCCGCAAGAAATCGATGGCGGCGTTGTGGGCGATCTTGAACATCCAACGCTCGAGATCGACGATTTCCGTTTCGGAGCGCAAAGCGCGAAATGCCTGCATCAGGGCCTCCTGCACGACGTCTTCGCCATCGAACACCGAGCCGGTCATACGCGAGCAATACCTGTGCAACCGCGGCCGCAGAGGTTCTATGCGATCCTCGAGGTCCGTATATAGCATCTTATCCTCTTTGACGATGGCGCGGCCGAAAAAGATTCAGAATCTTTCTCGGCTAGGCTGCCGTCGGTTGAGGCATGTTACTCCAAAACAAAATTGCGGTGATCTATGGCGCGGCGGGCGGCGTCGGTAGCGTAGTCGCAAAAACCTTTGCGCGCGAAGGTGCGCGCCTCTTTCTTGCCGGACGTACGCACACAGCCGTCCAAGCTCTTGCCGACGAGATCGTCCGCACAGGCGGAGCAGCGGAAGCATCAATGGTCGACGTGCTCGACGAAAATGCAGCTAACGCGTACCTCGACGATGTGTTGACGAAGGCCGGACGCATCGACATCTCGTTCTGCTCGATCAGCATTCCGCAGCAGGGCGTTCAGGGTGTACCCTTACTAGAGATTGCCGTCGAAGATTTCATGAAGCCGATCGTCGCGTACTCTAAGTCATACTTCATTACGGCTCGGGCAGCGGCGCAGCGCATGATGCAACAGAAGAGCGGTGTAATTCTCGCGCACGTCCCGGAGGTCTCACGTCTCGGCGCTCGCCTCGTTGGCGGCATGGCGCCGTCATGGGCCTCGATGGAAGCGATGAATCGTAATTTTTCAGGCGAGCTTGCCCAATATGGGATCCGCGCGGTGACCATTCGCTCGACGGGGCTGCCGGAAACGAAGACAATCGAAACCGTCTTCGGCTTGCATGCCAAAGCGATTGGTATTCCACAGCAACAGTTTCAGGGGTTCATCGAGAGCCTCACGCACACGAAACGTTCGACCACCGTGCAAGAAGTAGCCGATGCGGCAGCCTTTGCAGCGAGCGACCGCGCGACATCGATGACTGCATCAACGGTCAATCTTACCGGCGGTTTGGTCGTCGATTGGTAGCCGAGACTACTCGATTCTTTTGTGAGCTAGAAGGTACTACCTTGAAATATATTTGTTTGATTTATATCCCGACGGATGTAGCGGCAAGTCCAGAGGAGTTGCAAACGGCTGCTAATGCATATCAGCAGCTGAACGAGACGCTGTCCACGCAAATTCACAATCGCGCCCGGTTCTACGAATCAAATACGGCAAGGACACTGCGAATCCGCGATGGCAAGCGAGTTCTTTCAGAAGGACCGTTTGCGAAGCAAGAGGTGCTGGCTGGATTTTATGTGTTCAACTGCGCCAGTCATGATCAGGCGCTCGAATACGCTGCGCTAATTCCGAGCGCGCATTTTGGCGCCATCGAAGTTCGACAATTGGTAGAGGATTGGTCTCCTGAACGTGAGAGGAAGAAATTCTAATCGTCCTCGCGGTACACCAGCAAATAGAACGTCTCGAATTTCCGCGAGGCGTTCCATTGTTAAAAGACCTGAGGTGCCGAAACGGCTAAGGTCAATCTTCAGCATTTCGAGCGGCGATTGCGAACAGCTAAGATGCATCCGTAGGGCTCGTCGCAGACGGTCGTACCTGTGGTGATGCGGTTGAGGTGAAACGTTGCGGTTTCAACCCACGGACGCACGATGTGTCGACGCGATTGGGAGCGGCATAGAACGAGACGATGACTGCTTGGGCGCAAGGAGACGATGCGGAAGTCAGTATGCCCTACACCCGGGATGCTGATGATTGTCGCGTGGGACAGGCGAGTCGCTGCGGCCCGCGCCCCGGCGAGAGACGTCAACGTATCGAAGGTGCCGGAAATGAGGAGCGTTGGAATGCTGCTCGCAACAGGCTCGTGCATGGTCTTCGGAGCGGCGGCCGGTTTCCAGACTTCGCGGCAGTCTTCGTTAGCATACGCCCAGCCGCCGACAGCCTCGCGCTGCACTGAAACGGGAAAGTCCGGAAACGCTTCTCGGCCAGCCGCCGCAAGTTCTTCCGTGGTCGCGAAGGGATAATCTTCTCGGCAGGTGACGCCGAAAGCGAGGCCGTCACCGAGAACCGGACACCCGGTCGATATGGTGGCGCCCGGCCGGCCCGATCCTCGGCGATCACCTCGATGGATTGGCGGCGACCGTCGGCGAGGCCGGCGATCCGATCCGGCGCGGCGCGAAGCATTGGCACGCTATATGTCTGATTACGCAGCCAGTCGATCAGCGCACCGCCGTCGATCACCACGCTGACGTCTTTGCCGGTGATAGGGTCAGCTGACTGTTGTCGTCAGCGGCTCGGCCTCAAGCTTCTTAACGAGTCGCGTAAAGGTTTGCTTCAGATCGGGGTGCGCCGCATTGCAAGCCGGTTGCGCTGCGCACGCCTGAAAGATGTTGTCGAAGGCGTAGCGGGCGTTCCACCAGTTTGCAGGGATGGTATACGTTGTCGGTACGACCGAATCGAGGACAACGCTCCGGATACCATCGGGGTGATCGCGCATAAGCGTCTGAGCCACATACGTGCCGTACGAGTTCGCATAAACGTTCCACTCAGCAATGCGCAGGACTTTGCGAAGATCCGCGAGATCCGCAACGCTCTCAGTCGAATTGTATGCACTCAGATTGGCTCCGGTGGCAATGAGCTTGCCGTGGCAGGCTTCCGTCGCAGCCAAATGTGCGCGCTTCGTTGCCGCAGAATAGAAACGGAGGCCAAGGAGCGCTCTTGCGAAATTGTTCGTCTCCGCACATGTGAGCGCGGGCTGCGAAAGCCAGGTGCCGCGCTGACTCACCACCCAAATGTCCCGGTCGCGAATGAAGTCCGGCGGCGATGATCGAGTTGATCTCAAGCGGGGCAATGTCCCCGGGGCCGCCTTCCAGGTATAGGATCGGATCGGGCCGCTTTTTCGATGATTGTGCACGATGTTTTGCGACTAGGAGCCGGATGGTACGACCGTTCGGGCGGCTACGATCCTCGGGCACGATGAGATAGCCGCAGTCTGCGCGGACGAGCCATTCTACGCCTTGCAGTTTCGGACACGACGCCGGCTCGAAGCGCGGAATGGTTGCAGCGTCTTCGGCGGCATGAGCGACTCGCGGCATGATGCCCTGCACGAGCGTGGGTGAAAAAGAAAAACGCGAGCATGAGAACGTATCGCCACAAGTGCCGCCTCTCAAAAAGGCGCGGATTGGTCATTGCCTAACCTCGAACACATTCAGCCGAGTCCCAATACGGTAATGTTAACATTACACTATCTAAGCAGCGTTTGCGGTTTGTGGATGGCAAATCGCGAGCGAGCGATATCCTAGTGCGCGGCGACTTGGTATATTGAGCTGCGCTGCACGTGTATGAGCCGTTGGTTCCACGGTATCGTCGTACCCCAGGGGTGGGCGCTAGCGAACGCCCTAGAGAGCTCACATGCAACAATTGCAAAAGCATGATCCAATACAACGCGGCTCGTATAACGTCTACGGCGGCGACGTAGCCAAGCGGTAAGGCGGGGCCCTGCAAAGGCCCTATGCGGTAGTTCGAATCTGCCCGTCGCCTCAATCTTACAGTCGCCCTTCGCGTATTTGACGGCGACCACAGCATCCACGGGCGCGCGCATGCGTGAGTTGCTTTCGGTAGCGAAGTAAGTAGCGCAGGCTATTTTGGCAAATGAAATCGTCCCGCCGATTTTCCTCCGTCTGTCGCCATGGTCCAAGAAGTACCTTGAACATAAAAACACCCCGAACACGATGACGACGGGGTCAGCGCGCGGTAAGTCCATAAGGAGAGCGCAATGATTTCATTGCTACATGAAGAGGCGTCAATGAGGTGCGTGGTAATCGTGCCCGAGCGAACGAACGGGCCGCGGCTGTTTTACCGTTTGCGGGCCTGGGCAAACGCCGTGTGACCGCGCTTTTGCGGTTACCCACGCTTTGATGGAGCCGAACGATGTTTGAAGATGACGACAGAACGGGTCGCGAAGGCACGGCCGACGGCGGAGCTTCCGGTACGCCGGGCATGCATGACGGCGGCGCGGACGGCGGCGCTGAAGGGCCGGCCGATGGCGGCGCTTCGGGTAATCCGGGCATGCAAGACGGCGGAGCCGACGGCGGCGCGGATGAGGATGCCGACGGCGGCGCAGACGGAGGTGCCGACGCAGGCGCCGGTGGCGGTAGCTGAGCGATCCGCTCTTCCGCCTCACCGGGCTCACCCTCGGTGAATTTTCCACATCACATTGGGGCGTTGCGCCGCTGCTTCTGAACGCCGCGCAACTTCCCAATGGCGGGTTTTCCGAATTGCTTTCCCTGGACGCAGTCGACGAGTTGGTGTCGCGGCGCGGTTTGCGCACACCGTTCGTCCGCATGACTCGAGACGGCGATCTTCTGCCGCCGTCGCGGTACACGCGCGGCGGTGGCGCTGGTGCGGAAATTGCCGATCAGGTCGCCGACGACAAGATCCTCACCGAATTTGCTTCAGGCGCAACCCTCGTGCTCCAGGGCTTGCATCGAACTTGGGCGCCGATTCAATCCTTTGCGGAATCGCTTGCAGCGCAGCTCGGACACCCCGTGCAAGTAAACGCCTATTTAACGCCGCCGCAGAACTCGGGCTTTGCCCCTCACTATGACGTTCACGACGTCTTCGTGCTCCAATTCGCCGGCCGCAAACGATGGCGCATCTATGACCCCGTCTTGCAGGCGCCGCTTCGCGACCAACCGTGGCAGGCACGCAAGCCCGCCGTTGCCGCGCGTGCCGCTGAAACGCCGCTTATCGATTGCGTTCTCGAATGTGGCGACGCGCTCTATTTGCCGCGCGGATACATTCATGCTGCGACGTCGTTAAACGAAATTTCGGGCCACCTAACCGTCGGGATACATGCGTTGACGCGCCGGATGCTCGCGGATGAAGTTCTCAGCGTCCTCTCGGACGATGTCGAACTGCGCCGCTCGTTACCCGCCGGCATCGATTTGACCGATGAACGCGCTATCGATGGCGATCTCAAAGCGACGATCGCTGCGCTGCACGCGGCGATCGATCGCTTCGATCGCGGAACGATCGCTCGCGCGCTTCGACGCAATCTGGCGGCGGCGACGCGCCCTGCACCACTTCGGCCGCTCGAACAATTCGCTGCGGCCGAGTCCCTTGCACCGGACGCAAAAGTACGTGTGCGACCCGGGCTTCGTCCAACATTCCGTGCCGGCGATGATGAGCTTGTGATCGAATTGCCCGACAAAGAAGTTCGCGTTACCGAAGCGCAAGCGCAAGCCGCACAGCTCGCCGTTTCGGGCGCCGTTGTCTCGGCCGAGGCTCTGCCGGGCGTCGATGTGCTGGAGGGCTTGGCGCTGATCGCACAGCTCCTGCGCGAGGGCATCGTCGTTCCGGTATGACGCGTGTTCCAGCATTTCGGTGCGCGGCGGCAGCAGATGAACGCGGCGATTCGATGCTTGGCACCGCGCCGCCGCAAGCGCGCGTACTGCTGGTGCACCAACCGGGTGCATGGGGGCCACGCGGCTTGCTCGAGAGCCGTGCCGATCCTGACGTTGCGCATCGCATCGACGTCTCAGCTGCGCGCGCCGGCATGCGTCTCCAAGCGATTCGCCGCCACGGCAAACATCACGTGGGGCCGCCCCCTGGAGGCTACGACGTGGGGATTGCCGACACGCGGGCGGGTGCGCAAGCGATTGCGTGGTGGCGCTTCGATGATTTAGCGCAGCTCGCCGACGAACTGGAAGGCGCAGGGCCGCATCGCGCACCCATTGCGATCGATACGCAACCGTTATACTTGGTTTGCGCGCACGGGCGTCACGATGCGTGCTGCGCGTTGCGCGGGCGGCCCGTTGCGCAAGCACTGCAACACCTACGCCCCCGTCGCGTGTGGGAAACCACGCATTTGGGCGGCGACCGTTTCGCCGCGAACGTCTTGGTTTTGCCGACGGGAGAGCTGTACGGGCGCGTGAGCGCGGAAATCGCAGCGCAGTTCGTGGAACGCGCCGAGACAGGCCAAGTTCTGCCGGACATTTTGCGGGGGCGCATCGGGCTGACGCCGGCGGCGCAAGCGGCAATCGTCTACGCACATCAACAGCTCGGGATCACGGCACGCGACGCACTCACCGCGACGTCGGTGACGAAGGTCGACGAAGAGCGCTTGCAGGTAAGAGTCGCGACTGCGCGTGGCACGTTCGACGTTACGGTTTCAAGCACGGCCGGATCCCCGGCGCAATTGACGTGTCGCGGTCCGCAAGGGGTGCGGCCGAGAATATACCGCGGCACGCGGATCACGTCTGTTTCGTCATGACCGCGGCAGCCCCAGCGCGGTCTGTCAGTACCCGCACGAACGGGATGTTCATCTCTAGCATTCGCTTGGCGTCGAGCCTACGATGTTTGCAGCGAGAAGGCGCGTCCTTAAGAAGTGGGGTCCCCTTGCGGAGCAGCAGGGCGCGCGATAACGCGCCTTGTAGCGTTGCCGCATGGATAAGTACGACGAAGTCCGATCTTCTTTTCCCGGGGAAGCGCTGCGTGGCGCTATCCCGGCCACCGACGAAGCGCATCAATCAATTGACGACCTTGAAGCGGAGCTGCAGAATCCGGCTCCGCAACGCGCTTCGGTCGAGCATCACCTCGGCGTGCTCGGCTCGGCTCGCGAAGCTGAAGCAATACTCGCGAATTGGCTGGATCGCCCCAGCACGCAAGAATTCATTGCCGACCTAACCCGAATCGGGCTCTAGAACGCCGCTTTACGGCGTCATCCGCTCAGTGCTTCACCGGCTGCAAGTCTGACAACGCTTTCAAGACGAGAACAAAAAATTTCGCAACGTTTGCAGTTTATTGTCGAATCAACCGCGTTGCGCCGGCTTCGCATTAGCTTGACTCGAGCTTGGAAAGGAACGGGGCGGTAGCCTTAATGAACGATGAATCATGAAAAGAGCCGCGCTGATTCTCACCGCCCTTTCTGTTGCGCTGTACCTTCCCGCAATTAGCGCGCAACGTACGTTCATAGACTATCCGAAAGGCGCGGAAACCGACTTTCGTCCGCCCGACTATTGCAAGCAATACTTCCACGATGTTTGCAATAACTGGAAAATTGCGGCTTGGCTCCCGGTTTTGAAAGAGGGCTTTGCAGACTCCGATCAACATAAAGCTGCACAGGTGCCATTCATGGACGGCTTCGTTTATGAAAACCGAATACCGCGCGGCATGGAGTGGAAATTAAATCAAGGCTCGCCCGAGGACGGAACGCCATTCGTCTACGGACAAGCCGCCCCAAGAGGCGATGCCATCTACGATTCGGCGCACTCCACCGTTTTTTATGCGGAAGGATGCTGCGCGTGGCACTCAACCGTTTTAGCATCCAACATTGCAGCGCCGCCGATTCCTATAGTGGATAAGGACCTTTCGGCGCTGCGTACGGTGCATGGAATCCGTCTCGGACAAACACGCACCCAAGTGGAAACGATTTACGGAAAGACGTTCATCCAACATGCGTCTTGGAATAAGGATATCGAAGTTTTGTCGTACGTTCATCCGCTCAAGTATCCTTGCGAGCAGGACCAAAACTTTGGGTTCTGGCACGGTCACCTTTTTTATATCGAGATCTCAGGTGGGTGTTAATCTCAGCTGCAGCTTCAAAACCTGGCAGTGTTACTAGTCGGCTGTCGCGATGGAGCCTGCTCTTGCGCCGAGTAGTAGATGGGAGTTTCGGATACCCGTTACCTGGAAGACGACGCGTTAGATGAGGGGTCGAAGCAATGGCTTCGTACCGAACGTCGTATTCCTCGACGAAATTTAAAGACGCAGGCATTTCATTGGCACGATCAGCAAATTCATCGAAATGCAAATAGGAGCCCGGCTTTATCAGCGGGGCTCCATAGTGCATGCGACGGGGGCTATTTTTCGAGGCGTTGCAACGAGGGTAAGACGTCTTCTACGCGCGTCCACACGCGAAGATTCCCGCGTTCGATGTCGGCCAGAGCTTTTGCCCGGTCGCGCCAGTCTTTTTAAAAGAGCGATACCGAGGCTGGCATGCGTCAAAGATGACGACGAATCCGCGTTTGCACAAGTTCTCGGCACCCTTGATACTACGATTCGGTTACGCCTTGGCTCGCGACGGTGTACACGCTACAACCTCTAAATTTGCCGCTGGCCCTTCAGAAGACATCACCTACGGCTTCTATCCGTCGGGACATTATGCATTTATCTCAGCCCGATGCGTTAAGCCAGTGGCATAGCGACTTGGAACGCTGGTACGCAGCGCTTCCCCCTCGTCGGCCATCTTTACTCAAAAACAAGCCGTTTTGCAGAAGTTTCGAAGCCGCATTGCCGAAAACAACGGTATGAAATTGCTTTCTGCAGTTGCTCTTTTTGCATTGTCTTCGGGTGTCGTTCAGGCTGCGACCCCGGCACCCACGGCCGCTCCTGCGAACACGATGACGCAGGGAAGCACCAGCGGATGGAAGTTGGAGTGCGATCCCGTTAAAGGCAGCCTCGCCTGCCACGGGACCGATCAGGTCCTCACAAACGGCGGGTTGGTTATCGGCTTCACCGTTGCCGCCCAAGGCGACGGCAAGGTCGGCCTTTCGATGAACGTGCCGCTCGGCGTCTCCGTCCGCACGCCTGTCTCGGTCGCCGCGGGCACCGCGTCGTCGCAAACGTTCACCTATCTCGCGTGCTCGCAGCAGGGCTGCTTCGCAACGGGCACAATGACGGCCGATCTGCTGAGCGCGATGCGTGCCGGCAAGGGCGATCTTCGCGTCTCTTACGTGATTCTCGACGGCGCCCTTCGCGAGCACACCGTGAACGCTACGCTGCCCCTTACGGGCTTTTCGGAAGTCAGCGATAAGCTGAAGTAGTTCGCTGGTTTACGGGGCCTTCGGTGAAGGCCCCAGTTTCTGCGAGATATTGATGTTCAGCGTGCCGCCGTGCACGTGCGGGCTGAACTGGTAAGTGCCGCCGAGGCGCATGCTGAATCCGGATTTTCCACCGAAATCGATCGTCGGCTGCAGGTTGAAGAGCGTGCGGTCTATTTCATTGTTGAACGTGAAGGGCTTCATCCACACCGGCTGGCCTTCCAGGGTCGACGGTAATCCCGTTTGATTGTTGCCGACGAACTGCGTCGCGAAGATATCGAGGTGCGGCTGGATCTGCCAGCTCTTCGCCTGATAGATTCCGCCGAGCTCGAAGCCGCTCTGTAGCGTCAGATACGAATCGCCCTCGTAAGCCGTCTTGATGTTCAGCGCGCCTGCACCGGTTTCGGTCGTCGGCGTGAGCGACAAGCGCGTGTCCGTCAGCGAAACGTACGGCGTAAGCGCCCATCCGTCGGCGAGCGCAACGTACTTGTCGGCGCGAAGCCCGGTGTTGAAGAACGAGACGTAGCTCGCTCCGGTAGCCGTGGCCGACGGCGTTTGATACGATCCAAAGCCGGTCGCGCCCGCGGACGTCGGGATCGCCGTGCTCGGGAACTCGATCGTGCGGCGGGTTTGATAATTGCCCGATCCGCCGGTGACGTCCAACGAGTACGTCATGCCGGTGTGCGAGTTTTCACGCTTCAACAAGAGCCCGCCGGTGAAGCGGGAGCCCCACATCGACGAACTGTTCGCGTAAAGGTTGTCTTCTCCGAACGAGAACGCGCCGCCGAAGAGCGTTTGTTTATCGCGGCTCACGACGTTCTGGAAGCCGTACGAGACACCGGCGTTGTATTCGTTGTAACCGACGGCAGCCGTGGATCCCATTTGCGTTGACTGCGTGCTGCCCAAACCACCCCAGACGCAGCGACCGCGCGAGAGCGATGCGAAGTCCGTCTCGGGCGATTTACACGTGAGCATTTCTTGCGAGAAATTCAACGTGCTGAGCAGCGTAGCGGCTTCCATCGGACCGTAACTGGCGGGCGTTAGCTGTTGATACAGGCGCGTGAGCTGGGTCGCTGACGGCGCATTAAAGATCTGAGCGACCATGCCGGAAAGCGACGGTGACGATCCGGCCGCCTGAAGCAGGCTCACGTAGCTTCCGAACGAGCTCGTGCCGCCGCTGATGTTTGCCGGCGAGAAGTTCACCACGTTCTGCAACTGCAGCTTGCCATTCGCATTCGGAACCAGCGAATAGGTCGACACCGCCGACTGCGGCGCAACCAGCTGCAGCGATTGATCGCTCAGCGTTCCACCGGCCGTGAACAGGTCGTAGTTGTGCACGCCGGAGGTCACGTTGGCGACATTGAGCAGCGAGAGGTCGAGTTGACCCGAGACAGTCACGTTGCCGGTCGCATTGATCCGATCGTAGGCGCCGTTCAAATAGTTCAGATCCATCGCCGTCGTACCGGTCATGGATTGGTTGTAGTTTCCGGTAACGTTCATCGTGCCGATCGATCCGATGCCGCCGGGCGATAGAGCGCCGTCGTTCATGAACGTGCCGCCGCCCAAATTGATGGTTGAACCGGCGATGAACACCCCGTTAGCGGAATTCGTGAACGAATTGTTAGCCGAATTCGCGAGCGAGATCGAGCCCACCATAACGCCGTTGTTCACGATCGACGTCGTGCCGCCGGTCGAGGCAACGGCGAAGCCCTTTATGCCGGCCAGCGTTGTAATCGTGCCGTTATTCGTCAACGAGTTCGTCCCGTTGCCTTCAAACTGCACGGCTGCTCCCGAAACGGTGGACGCTTGTGCCGCGTCTTCTTTCCCGCCCCGTCCAACGATGCCGTCGTGATATTTGGCTCGCCCGGAAACGCTTGTCGTTCCGGCGCCGCTCGTTCCGCCGCCGCCCACGATCACGCCGTTTGCGGAAAGCGTGACGTTGACGTCGCCGCCGCTGCCGCTGCCGCTGCTTCCCGCGAGAACGCCGTTTGCGTTCGACGCCGTCACGTAAATCGAACCGTTCACTGCAACGTTTACGTTGCCGCCGGTTCCCGCGCCGGCAGCGCTTTGCGCGACGATGCCGTTTGCCGCCGATCCCTGCGTATAGATCACGCCGGTTTGAGCGATGTTGATGTTGCCCGCGGAGCCGTTTCCGCCGGCGCTTCCGGCGAACGTTCCGGCGATACCGCCGCCGCCGCCGATGGATTGCGCGAAGATGCCGTCGGCACCGTTGCCCGAGGTAACGATGTTTCCACCGTTCGTAATATCGACTGCGCCGCCGTCGCCGGTCCCGCCGTTCTGCAGCGTCACCGTTCCGCTTGCGAGCGCCGCGCCGCCGCCGCCGCCGACGGACTGCGCGAAGATGCCGTAAGCGTCCGTGCCGGTCGTTTGGATCGAACCCGCGTTGTTGATGCCGATTGCGCCGCCGTTGCCGGTAGTGCCGTTCGCACCGCCGAGCACGAACGCGTCGTTCGCATTCGCCGCATTGGTTACGAACGATCCGCCGCCGCCGCCGATGGATTGCGCGAAGAGGGCGCTCGACGACGTTCCTTGCGTATAGACGTCACCGCTGTTGGCAATGGTGATTGCGCCGGCGTCGCCGCTCGCAGCGTTTCCACCGAGCGTAACGTTCGCGTGCGATGCGCTGCCATAGGCGCTTGCGAGCGAACCGCCGCCGCCGCCAACCGACTGCGCGAGGATCCCGTCCGAAAGAGCGCCCGTCGTAGCTATCGATCCGGCATTTTGCAGATCGAGCGTTCCGCCGGAGTCGTTTACGCCGCCGTTGCCGCCGATCGTCGCATTCAGCGAGTACGTTCCAACCGCGCTATTGAGCGCCGACGTGATCGTGCCGCCGCCGCCGCCGATGGATTGCACGAGCACGCCGTTGGAAACGCTGCCGCTCGTGTAGATTTCGCCGTTCGTATGATCGATCGAAATGTTTCCGCCCGTGCTATTCGTCGACGCAGGGTCGCCGAGCACCGCATTAAGGGCGATCGTGGCGCCGGCTGCGTTTGAGCCCGTAACGTTGCAACCGCAGAACGTAAGCGTCGCGTTACCGCCGCCCGCGCCGATCGACTGCGCCGCCAAACCGTTCGATGCCGCACCGAACGTTGAGATCGTTCCGTTATCGTTCACGCCGATCGCATCGCCGAAGCCGCTCGATCCGGTCGCGCCGCCGACGGTAAGATTTACGTTCGTCGTCGTAGCTTCGCCGGCCGTTCCAAGTGCGAGTTGCGAGAGCGCAATGGAACCGTTACCGCCGCCGCCGCCGATGGATTGTGCGAGCAGTCCGTTTGAATTCGTTCCGGAGCCCGAAGCTTGCGTACCGGTCTGAATCGCGCCGACATTCGCAAGCGTAATCGCCGCGCCGTTGCCGCTTCCGGCTCCGCCGATCGATTCGGAAATCGATTTTGCGCTCGTGCCTGAGAAGGCGCCCGAGACCGTCATGCCGGCGTCACCGCCGCCGCCGCCGATGGCTTGCGCCTCGATTCCGGAAGATCCGTTACCGAACGTAAGCACCGTTCCGTTGTTCGTTACGCCGATTGCCGCTGCGTTGTTTTGCGAACCGCCCGCTCCGCCGACGGCAACGTTGAATTGCGACGCCGCGCTGCTGGTGGTGAACGTCCCGTTTGCCGTAAAGCCGCCGGTGCCGCCGCCGCCGCCGATCGACTGCGCGAGCAATCCGGCGGAATTTTCACCGAGCGTTTGCAGCACGCCGGACGTCGTTAAAGCGATCGTTCCCGCAGTGCCGGCGCTGCCGCCCGTTCCGCCCATCGCGAGCGAGAAGTTTGCAGCCTTCGCCGTTGCGCCCAAATCCGCGACGAGCGCGTAACCCGCGTCACCGCCGCCGCCGCCGATCGACTGCGCGAACACTGCGTTCGCGCCGGTGCCGCTCGTGAGAACCATGCCGCTGTTCTTAGCGGTAAGATTTTGTGCCGCCGTCGCTGAACCGCCGTATCCGCCGTCTGCAATCGAAAGCGTCGCATTATCGGAAAGCGCGTTGGTCAGCGTTCCCGAAAGCGCGGCTTGTCCGCCGCCGCCGCCAATCGATTGCTCCAACACGCCGTGCGCGCCGTTGCCGGTGGTCTGCACGTTGCCCGTGTTCGCAAGCGCTACGACACCGCCGCTCATATCCGTCGCCGTCGTTTCATCGCTGCCGAGCGTCATTTTGACGTTACCGCTGTTTTGTGAGAAGCCGCCGGCGAGGTTCACCGTGACGACGCCACCGCCGCCGCCGATGGATTGCGCTTCAACCGCAACCGCATCCACGCCGTTGGCAAGAATCGTGCCGCCGTTCGTCACCGTGACGTTGCCGCCATGGCCGACAGTTCCGTTACTTGCACCAAGCGCGAGCGCGAGATCGTCCGAAGAGCCGTTGATGCTGCCGCTGATTCCGACGCCGCCGCTGCCCCCGCCGCCGCCGATCGATTGTGCAAGGATGCCGACCGATCCGGCGCCGTTCGTAATGATGACGCCCGCTTGTCCCGCATACGTATTGCTAACGGATACGGTGCCGGCGTCGCCGCCGTTGCCGCCGTTGCCGCCCACGCCGACGCCGATGCCCGAAGAGTTGCTCAACGTTCCACCGACGCTAACGGCGCCGTTACCGCCGCCCCCGCCGATGGACTGCGCAATGATACCGTCGGCGAACTGGCCGTTCGTCACGATGCTGCCGCCGTTTTGAACCGTCACGTCGTTCGATCCGCCGCCGCTTCCGCCGCTGCCGCCGACCGCCACGCCGAACGCGTTCGATTGCGAGATCGAGCCCGCGATGCTCACGCCGCCGTTGCCGCCGCCGCCGCCGATCGATTGCGCGATGATGCCTGCAGCATTCGTGCCTTGCGTCGTGATTTGTCCTTGATTGATCAGGTTCACGGTCGAAGCACTGCCGCCGGTGCCGCCGCTTCCGCCGACGCCGACCGCCGAACTCAATTTCGAAGAACCGGCGCCCGTCGCGTCGATTGCGCCGTTACCGCCGCCGCCGCCGATCGACTGTGCAACGACGCCGTTGGCAAAATCGCCGTACGTGGCAATCGCAGAGTTGACTTGAACGTTGACCGCGTCGCCCCCGCCGCCGTTTCCGCCGTTGCCGCCCATCGAGAATCCGAATGCCGGGCCGTTTGCACCGACACCGGCAGCTGCGACGCCGCCGTTGCCGCCGCCGCCGCCGATGGATTGCGCGAGAATGCCGTTCGCATTTACGCCGTTGGTGATGATGACCGTGCCGGTCGCGCTCGTTCCGGAGAGGACGTTGACGGCGAGACCGTTGCCGCCGCTGCCGGCGTTTCCACCGAACGCGAGACCGATGCCGCCCTGCCCGCCGAAGCCGGCGCTTGCGCCGCGAATGCCGCCGTTACCGCCGCCGCCGCCGATCGACTGCGCGATGACGCCTTGCGAACTCGTGCCGTAGGTTTCGATTTGCCCTTCGTTGTCAACGTTGACGACGCCGCCGTTCGAGCCGTCGCCGTCCGCTGCCGCCGAGCGAGAACGCCGTCGAATAATTTTGGCTGATGGATGCGGCAAGCGCGAAGCCGGCGTTGCCGCCGCCGCCGCCGATCGACTGCGCGAGAATACCGTCTGCAAGATCGCCTTTGGTGATGACGAGTCCGGAGTTGTCAACCGTTACGGTTCCCGAAGAACTGCCCGAGCCGCCGGAGCCGCCAAGCGCGACATCGGCTTGCGTTTGCATCGAACCGGTCGCGAGAACCGCGAAGCCGCCGTTTCCGCCGCCGCCGCCGATCGATTGCGCGGCGATGCCGCTCGAGAGTTCGCCGAAGGTGAGCACTTCGCCGGAGCTATTTACGCTAACGTCGTGCGCGACGCCGCCGGCGCCGCCGCTGCCGCCCATCGAAACGCCCGCGCCCCAGCCGCCCGAGACGGAACCTGCTACCGCAAATCCGCCGTTGCCGCCGCCGCCGCCGATCGACTGCGCAAGGATGCCGTCCGACTCGCTGCCGGCCGTATAGATAAAGTTCGCGGTGTTGCCGACCGTAACTTGACCGCCGTCGCCGCCGCGTGCCGCCGTTGGCGCCGAAGCTCTTCGTTAACCGGCTCGTGAGGCCGGGCGACGTCGAGGCGCCGAGCGAGACGCTGAACGCGCCTTCGCCGCCGCCGCCGCCGATAGACTGCGCTTCGATACCGTTCGCGTTGTCGCCGCCCGTTGCAATGCTGCCCGAGTTCGTAACGGTGACTAGATCGGAACCACCGCCGCCGTTGCTCGCGCCGTACGAAATGCCGACGTCCGTTGCAAGGGTGCCGATTAGTCCCAGGCTGCCGTATCCGCCGCCGCCGCCGATCGATTGCGCGAGAATGCCGTCGGCGTTGTCGCCGAGCGTCTGTAGTTGTCCGGCGTTTCCAACGCTCACGGCTTTACCTGCGCCGCCGCTTCCGCCGCTGCCGTAGCGTAAACGACGCTTTTGCGCCGTTGTTCTGGAGCGAACCCGAGATCTTCAGACCGCCGTTGCCGCCGCCGCCCCCGATCGATTGCGCGGAGATGCCGACGGCGTTGGTTCCGCTCGTTGCGATCGTGCTGTAATTCGAAACGCCGACGATGCCTGCATCGTTTCCGCTGCCTGCGCCGGCACCAAGACCGAAGCCGCTCGCCATTGTTTGCGTGGTCTCGGCAAGACCGATGCTCATGCCGCCGTTACCGCCGCCGCCGCCGATCGATTGCGCGAGGATGCCGTCGGCATTTGCACCGTTGCGTAAAGATCGAGGTGCTCGATTGCGACGTTCCGCTCGAAACGCTAACTACCGATGCGGTGTTGCCGCTGCCGCCGGTTCCACCAAATGCAAGGGCCAACGCTTTACCGGAAAGCGACGTGTCGTTTGCAACGCTAAACCCGCCGTTACCGCCGCCGCCGCCGATCGACTGTGCGACGATGCCCGACGAATTGTCGCCAATCGTTTGTATGTCGGCGTTCGTGTCAACGGTAACCGTGTCGCTCGTCGATCCGCTGCCGCCGCTTCCGCCCATTGCGAGCGAGAGCGACGTGCCTTGCGATATTGCGCCGTCGATTGCGAAGCCGCCGTTACCGCCGCCGCCGCCGATCGATTGCGCGAGAACGCCGTCTGAAACGTTGCCGTTGGTAAGAATTTGCACGACGTTACCAGCACCACCGGCATTCACCGTAACTGCCGCCGCGCCGCTGCCCGCTCCGCCTTTACCGCCCATTGCGAGCGCGATCGAGTTCTTTCCGGAAATACCGGCATTTGCTGCGAAGCCGCCGTTACCGCCGCCGCCGCCGAGCGATTGCGCCACGATACCGTTCGACGCGTTTCCCAGCGTTTGAATGCTCGCGTTCGTCGTTACTTTGACGATGCCGGCACTGCCGCCGTCGCCGCCCGCGGTTCCGAACGCGAGCGATGCATTGCTGCTGCTCGTATCGATTGCACCGGCTACCGCAAAACCGCCGTTGCCGCCGCCGCCGCCGATCGATTGCGCGAGAATACCGTTCGACGAATCGCCGCCGGTTAGAATGATGCCGCCGTTCGTAACGTCGACTTCACCGGAGCCGTTGCCGCTGCCGCCGCTTCCGCCGATCGCGAAGTTGCCGGCAAATCCGCTCGCGCCTTGCGCCGAGATGGCGAAGCCGCCGTTGCCGCCGCCGCCGCCGATCGATTGCGCCGCAATACCGTCGGAAAGACTGCCGAGCGTTGCGATCTCGCTCGAGTTCGTGACCTGCACGAGCGATGCGGAGCCGCCGGCGCCCGCGCCGCCGCCGATGCCGAAGTTCATTCCCGCAACCCGGGGCAACTTGGCCGCTGATTGCAAAGCCGCCGTTACCGCCGCCGCCGCCGACGGACTGCGCGAGAATACCGTCTGCCTGCGCGCCGTGCGTGATCAACGATGCGCCGCTCGAATCCACCGTGACGCCGAGACCGTTACCCGCTTCGCCGCCGGCGGAACCGACCGAAACGACCGATATTGCGAAAGCCCCGATTGCGTCTTCAATCCGGCGCTGATCGAGAAACCGCCGTCGCCGCCGCCGCCGCCGATCGACTGCGCTGCAATCGCTACGGAGTTGTCGCCTTGGGTTTGAATGCTGCCGCTCGAAGTGACGCTCACGCTCTTTGCCGCTGCCGCCGCACGATGCGCATCCGCTTCGCTAAATTCGAACCGACAGCATCGGCCAGCTGGCCGGTCATGGACATGCCGCCATAACCGCCGCCGCCGCCGATCGATTGCGCGAGAATGCCGTCCGCGTTCTCACCACCGGTCAGAATCATATTCGAGCTCGCGACGTCGACGGTGCCTGCATCCGCGCCGTTTCCACCCGTGCCGAACTTAAACGATCCGCTCGCGCCGGTTGCCGATATCGAACCTTTAACCGTAAATGCCGCGTTGCCGCCGCCGCCGCCGATCGACTGAGCGGCAATACCGGCCGAATTGTCGCCTTGCGTCCAGATCAGCGTGTTGCTGGAAACGGTTACGTCGTTAGCGGTTGCGCCGCTGCCGCCGCCGCTTCCCAGCGTCATGTTCTTAGAGAAGCTCGAGCTGCTCGTTGCCGCAACGCCTACGGAGAAGCCGCCGTTACCGCCGCCGCCGCCGATCGATTGCGCGAGGATTCCATCGGAATCTGCGCCCGACGTGTAAATTTCAACCGCCGTGGAAGCGTCGCCGTTTTGTACCGTTACCGTATTTGCGGTGTTGCCGCTTCCGCCGTTTCCGCCGAACGTAACGCCCAGCGCATTCGATGCAGAGAGATCCGCGCCGACGCTGAAGCCGCCGTTGCCGCCGCCGCCGCCGATTGATTGCGCGACGATACCCGCAGAAGACGAGCCTTGCGTTTGAATGTTCGTGAAGCTCGTAACGTTTGCGCTTCCCGCATAGCCGCCGTCGCCGCCGCTTCCGCCGTAGGCGAGCGAGAACGACGCGCCCGACGAAACCGTGCCGGCTACGTCAAAGCCGCCGTTACCGCCGCCGCCGCCGACCGATTGCGCAAGCACACCGTTCGAGAAATCACCCGACGTCAAAATCGTTACGGCGTTCGCGGAAGCACCGGAATTCACCGTGACGGTGTCACTGTTGCTGCCGGTTCCGCCTGCGCCGCCGAAGGCAAGGCCGAGCGATTTGCCGCCCGAAATTCCACCGTTGACCGCAAAGCCGCCATTACCACCGCCGCCGCCGAGCGATTGAGCCTCGATGCCGTTCGAAGAATTTCCGAGTGTTTGAATGCTCGCGGTGCTGTTGACTGACGCGGTGGATGCCGTACCGCCGGAACCGCCGCTCGTGCCGTAGGCAATTGAAGCGTTATTGCCTTGATCGATCGACACCGCAACGACCCATCCCGAGTTGCCGCCGCCGCCGCCGATCGATTGCGCGAGCACGCCGTTCGACGAACCACCTTGCGTGGTGATAACGCCGCTGTTACTTACGGTAACGCTACCGGCGTTGTTGCCGGAGCCGCCGGCGCCGCCGACTGCAACGTTTGCAGCGAGTCCCATCGCGCCTTGCGCCGCGATCGAGAAGCCGCCGTTACCGCCGCCGCCGCCAATAGATTGCGCCGCGATGCCATCGGAAAGATTGCCGATCGTTGAAATACGGCTGCCGTTGGTTACGCCGACGGTGCCCGACGTGCCGCCGCTTCCACCGCTACCGCCCAGACTAAAGTTCAGCCCCCATCCGGGATCGATATTGCCCGAGATCGAGAAGCCCCCGTTGCCGCCGCCGCCGCCGACCGACTGCGCAAGAATGCCGTCGGATTGCGAACCGTTGGTGAATAGCGACTGCGCGCTGTTGTTTACCGTGACGTTCGTAGCGTTACCGCCGACGCCGCCGTTTGCACCGATCGACTCGCCGATGTTCGTTGAAATGCTCGATTGGCTCGAAAGACCGCCGGAGATCGAAAATCCGCCGTCGCCGCCGCCGCCGCCAAGCGATTGCGCAACGAGCGCGCCGGCGTTTGCGCCGTACGTCTCAATGTTGCCGCTGTTCGTCAACGTAACGTCGCTCGCGTTGCCGCCGCACGACGCGCCGACCGCGCAGTTATTGCCCATGCCGAAACCAACGAGCGACGCTGCTGCGGTAACGGGCGTTAACGGAAGAGCCGAGCCGCCGTACCCGCCGCCGCCGCCGACCGATTGCGCGAGAATACCGATCGAGTTGTCGCCGTGCGTCACAATCGTGTTCAAGCTGCCGACGTTGACGACGTCGGAGTTGCCTGCGCCGCCGCCGCTGCCGAACGAGAACGACCCAGCTACGGCCGTGGGCGATGCGCTTCCCGCAGCGGAGAACGCCGCGTTACCGCCGCCGCCGCCAATCGATTGCGCGGAGATGCCGTTTGAATTCGCGCCGAACGTTTCGACCTGCGTGTTGCTCGCAACGGTAACCGTCGATGCGTTCGCACCGCTTCCGCCGTCGCTGCCGAGATTGAAACCGTAGCGAGAAGCTGTCGCCCGTCGTTCCGTTAAGACCGATTGCGAAACCGCCGTTACCGCCGCCGCCACCGATCGATTGCGCGAGAATGCCCGCTGAATGCGAACCCTCGGTTTCGATCGTCATTGCGCCTTGCGGCGTTCCGCTCGTAACGAGGACCGAACCGCCGGTATTTCCGCTGTTGCCTTCGCCGCCGAACGAGAACGCGAACGAGTTCTTCGTTGAGAGCGAAGCGCCGATGCTGAAACCGCCGTTGCCGCCGCCGCCGCCGATCGACTGCGCAATGATGCCGCCCGACTGATCGCCGGTCGTCTGAATGTTCGAATTGCTCGCGACGGTCACCGACGACGCATAGCCGCCTGTGCCGCCCGTACCGCCATAGCTAAGGGCCAATGTCGGCTGATTGGACATCGAACCGGTGATGTTCCAACCGCCGTTACCACCGCCGCCGCCGATAGATTGCGCAATGATTCCCGATGACTGCGTGCCCGACGTCACGATCGTGACGGGCGCTCCTGCTGCACCGCTCGTTACGTTGACCGCTTGCGCGTAGCCGCCGGAGTCACCGGTGCCGCCGAAGCCGAGCGTAATGCCGTAATTTGCAGCAATGCCCGCCGAGACGTTGAAGCCGCCGTTACCGCCGCCGCCGCCGATAGACTGCGCAACGATGGCACTCGCGGAATTTCCCGACGTTCCGACGTTCGCAAGATTTGTAAGGTAAACGTTGCCGGCGTATCCGCCGCTGCCGCCATTGCCGCCGAAGCCAAGCGTTACCGCGCTTGAATTGCTGAGCGTTGCTGCAATGGTGAAGCCGCCGTTGCCGCCGCCGCCGCCGACCGACTGCGCGAGAAGACCGTTTGCAAGATTGCCTTGCGTCGTTACCAGACCGGTGTTTACGACGTTGACGTCGCTAGCGTAACCGCCGCTGCCGGCGTTACCGCCGAACGCCAGCGACGCCGCGAGACTTGCTGCTCCGCCGGCGCTGATTGCGAAGCCGCCGTTTCCGCCGCCGCCGCCAAGCGATTGCGCGACCAATCCGCTCGAAAGATCGCCGGCCGTTGCGATGCTGCTCGACGACGTAACGTTGACGCCGCCTGCATACGCGCCGCTGCCGCCGCTGCCGCCCATCGAAATATCGAGCGCAGCACCGCCGGAAATATTTCCCGCGATCGCAAAGCCGCCGTTACCGCCGCCGCCGCCGATCGATTGTGCCAGAATGCCGTCGGAATTCGAGCCGACGGTCTGCAAAGACGAAGCGGTGTTACTAACCGTTACTTGGCCGGAGTTTCCGCCTGCGCCGCCCGCCGCTCCGAAAGCGTTCTTGAGCGGGGACAATCCCGATCCCGTCGCCGTGATACCGGCCGAGATGCTAAATCCGCCGTCGCCGCCGCCGCCGCCGATCGATTGCGCGACGATCGCACCGGAGTGCGCACCGGTTCCCGCACTTGCATCGCCGGTCGAGATCGAGCCGCTGTTCGTCACGCTTACCGCGCCGGCCGTGCCGCCCGAATCGCTGCTGCCGAACGAGAAGCCAAGCGCGCTTGCGATCTGTCCGGTTACGCCGATGCCGCCGTAGCCGCCGCCGCCGCCGACCGATTGCGCGAGAATGCCGCCGGAGTAATCGCCGAGCGTCGTAATTCCGGAAGCGCTCGTGACGTTTACGCCCTGCGCGTAGCCGCCGCTTCCGCCGCCGCCGAAACCGATTGAGGCTGCGCCGGACTGACTCGTAACGCTGAGCGTGCCTTTGACGCCCATGCCGCCGTTGCCGCCGCCGCCGCCGATTGACTGAGCGGCGATGCCCAGCGAATTTGCGCCCGTAGTATTGATAGTGCTGTAGCTCGTGACGTTGACGCCGCCGGCGTAGTCGCCGGTGCCGCCCGATCCGCCGAATGAAAACGCCATTGACGTGTTGTTCGCAACGGTCCCGCCGACACTGAAGCCGCCGTCGCCGCCGCCGCCGCCAATTGATTGCGCGAGAATACCGTCGGCGTAGTCGCCGCCGGTCGAGATGGCGACGATGTTGGAACTGGTGCCGCTCGTAAGGTTGACGGCGCCGGAGTAATTGCCGCTGCCGCCCTTGCCGCCCAACGATAGAGCAACGGCCGATGCGGTGGAGACGCCGCCGGTCACGCTGAATCCGCCGTCACCGCCGCCGCCGCCGATCGACTGCGCAACGATGCCGTTCGATTCATCGCCGCCGGTGGTTACATTGCTATACGAATTGACGGTTACGCCGCCGGCGTATCCGCCGCCGCCGCCATTGCCGCCCATCGAGAAGCCAAGGTTGGAGCCGCTCGTGATTGAGCCGGCAACCGAGAAACCGCCATTGCCGCCGCCGCCGCCGATCGACTGCGCGAGAACGCCGTCAGCCTGCGATCCGGTCGTCACGATGTTGACGGGGCTCGAAGCCGCGCCGCTCGAGAGCAGCACCAAGCCGGAGTTACTGCCCGTACCGCCCGCGCCGCCGAGCGAAAGCGACAACGCTCCGCCGCCGCTAAGCGCGCCGGCCACGCTGAACCCGCCGTTACCGCCGCCGCCGCCGATGGACTGCGCGACGATACCCGCCGAAGACGCACCGCCGGTATAAACATTTCCGTTGCTCGAGAGGATGACCGACTGCGCATAACCGCCTGCGCCGCCTTGTCCGCCGACCGACGCTCCGGCGTTGCCGCCGCTGCTAAGGTTGCCGGTGACGCTAAAGCCGCCGTTGCCACCGCCGCCGCCGAGCGACTGCGCGAGGATCGCGTCCGAATCTCCACCTAATGTAGAAACGTTACCGGTGCTCGTGAGCTGAACGGTGCCCGCATATGCTCCGCTTCCCGACCCGCCGCCGAGCGATACCGATGCGGCGTTGCCCGCCGAAAGATTTCCCGCAACGCTGAAGCCGCCGTTACCGCCGCCGCCGCCGATCGACTGCGCGGAAAGTCCCGCAGATTGATACCCGTCGGTTACGATCGCTCCGGTGCTGGTAAGCCCGACGTTCCCGGCATATGAACCGGAACCGCCGCCGCCCGCCATTGAAAGCGCCACGGAGCCGGTGTCGGAAACGGCGCCGCCTACGCTCCAGCCCCCGTTACCGCCGCCGCCGCCGATCGACTGCGCCATGATGCCGTCGGCCGAGCCGCCGAAGGTTTGAATCGCGCCGGTGCTGGTTACCGTAACGCCCTGCGCGTAACCGCCGGCGCCGCCAATGCCGCCGAAGCTCGCCGCTGCGCCGATGTCCGCCCCGGCCCCTGCGACAGAGAAGCCGCCGTTGCCGCCGCCGCCACCGATCGATTGCGCGATGATGCCGGCTGAGCCGAAGGCGTTCGCCGCTTCCGAAACGGTCGAACCGGCAAGCGTTGCGCCTGTCAAAATGTTGTTGGTGCTCGTGACGGTGACGGAGCCCGCGTTCGCACCCGTTCCGCCTTTACCGCCGACGCTGCCGCTGAGCGCAACCGTCCCGCTTGCCGCCCCGGCGATGCTTGCCCCGCCGTTGCCGCCGCCGCCGCCGATGGACTGCGCGAGGATACCGGTCGAATTTGCGCCTTGCGTCCAGACGTTCCAAACGTTGGTGCCCGTACCGGTGGAGGTGACCGTTACGCCTTGGGCGTAGCCGCCGCTTGCGCCGCTGCCGCCAAGGCTCACACCGACGCCGGCATCGAGTCCGGCTCCGGCGCCGACGCTGAGTCCGCCGTTGCCGCCGCCGCCGCCGATCGATTGCGCGACGATGCCAAGTGACTGCGATCCAACGGTCGCGATGTTGCCGTGCTGGGAAACGGTGGCGATATTGCCGTACGCGCCGTCGCCGCCGGATCCACCGAGCGAGACACCTGCTGCCGCGCCGGCCGAGAGCGCGCCCGCGATGCTGAACCCGCCGTTGCCGCCGCCGCCGCCGATCGACTGCGCGAGGATGCCGTCGGCTTGATTTCCCGTTGTCGATATGGACCCGTAGCTTATAACGCCGACCGTATTGGAGGTACCGCCCGAGCTGGCGCCGCCGCCGATGGAAAGATTTCCGGAGAAGTCGACGCTGCCGCCCGCGCTCACCGCGAACCCGCCGTTACCGCCGCTGCCGCCGACCGATTGCGCGACGATGCCGGCCGAACTCGTGCCATGCGACGAGGTCGACGACGTGTCGTTGTAACCGGTAAAGATGTTGGCGTAGTTTGTGACCGTCACCGCGCCGGCCGTGCTGCCCGCTCCGCCATCGCCGCCGATTGCGAGGCCGACCGTTGCCCCGCCCGAAAGCGTCCCCGACACGGACCAGCCGCCGTTACCGCCGCCGCCGCCTAACGACTGCGCGAAGATTCCGGCCGCGTTGTCTCCCGACGTATAGATCGAGCCCAGGCTGCTCGAGGAAGTTCCGTTGGTGACGCGGACTGCGTTAGCCGATCCGCCATCGCCGGCTGCGCCGCCGAGCGAGCCCGAAATTGAAACGAGGCCGCTTGCGCCACCCGTGGCTGCAAAGCCGCCGTTGCCGCCGCTGCCGCCGACCGATTGAGCGAGAATGCCCGTGGCGCTGTCGCCTATGGTCGTGATCGTATCCGTACTGTTGTTCAGGGTAACCGTCGAAGCCGTTCCACCGGTGGCGCCTTTGCCCCCGATCCCGAAGTCGGCCGTGACTCCGGCGGCTAACGAACCCGCCGCAGCGAAGCCGCCGTTGCCGCCGCCGCCGCCGACCGACTGAGCGAAGAGCCCGATCGCATCGTAGCCGCCCGTGGTGACGTTACCGGAATTCGAGAGGGTAACCGTGTTGCCGTTTCCGCCGGTCAATCCGTTGCCGCCGAGCGCGAGGCCCGCCGACCCGATTGCGCCGATGGATCCGGCCGCCGCATAACCGCCGTTGCCGCCGCCGCCGCCGACCGACTGCGCCATGACGCCGATTGCGCCGGCTCCTGAAGTTTGAACGGTGCCGGTGCTCGAGAGGGTGACCGTTCCGCCGTTCCCGCCGGCGCCGCCGGTTCCGCCGATGGCGAGGGATGCTGAGGCAATGCCGAGGCTGCCCGAGACGCTGTTGCCACCGGTGCCGCCGCCGCCGCCGACCGACTGGGCGATGATGCCGATGGCCTGGGCGCCGCTGGTCTGGACGTTATTGTTGGAGACAACCTGCACGGTACCGCCGGTGCCGCCGCTCGAGGCCGAGCCGCCGACCGCGGTGCTCAGCGCCGCGAGGCCGCCCGACGCCGCGATGGCCATGCCGCCATTGCCGCCGCCGCCGCCGACCGTTTGCGCGAGGATGCCGTCCGAGAAGTCGCCGGTCGTTACGATGGACCCTTGCGATCCGCATGACGGGCCGTTGACGCACATATAGACGTTTCCGCCGGCGCCGCCGCCCGACGCGGAGCCGCCGACGGCGACGGAAATCGAGACCGTCGGTGAGATCGATGCCGAGAGCGAAGCGCCGCCGTTACCGCCGCCGCCGCCGACCGACTGCAGCTGCACGCCGTCCGAGAAGGCGCCGTGCGTTGCAATCGTGCCGCCGTTCAGGTTGACGTTGACCGCGCCGCCCGTGCCGCCCGAGCCGCCGTTGCCGCCGATCGAAAGCGCGCCGCCTAAGCCGACGGCATCCGAGCCGCCGCCGTTGCCGCCGTCGCCGCCGACCGACTGCGCCAGCAAACCTTGCGAGAAGGTGGCGTAGGTCGTGAGACTTCCCGAGTTATAGACCGTGACGCTGCCGCCGTTGCCGCCGGCACCGCCGCCGCCGCCGAGCGAAACCCAGCCGCCCGAAGCGCCGCCGTTGCCGCCGCCGCCGCCGACCGACTGAGCCAAGATCGCCTGCGATCCGAGCGAGGTCGCGTCGCCAATGCCGTCGGTCGCGTAGGTCGTGACGTTTCCGTAATTGGTGACGTTGACCGTGCCGCCGTTGCTGCCGACGCCCGCGTTGCCGCCCAGCGAGACGAGTCCGGCGCTGCTGCCGCCGTCGCCGCCGAAACCGCCAACCGACTGCGCGAAGATGCCTTTGGAAAGGCTTCCGTAAGTGAAGACGTTCGCGTAATTCGTGACCGATGCGTTCGCCGCGTAGCCGCCCGATGCGCCCGCTCCCGCGACCGCGAAGAGCGACGTGCTGTTGCCGCCGGTACCGCCGCCGCCGCCGACGCTCTCCGCGACGATACCGTTAGCATCGTTGCCGAGGGTGTAGATGGCTGAGCCGCTATTGGTGGTGACCGTGACGTTTCCGCCGCTGCCGCCATTGGCGCCGTTGCCGCCGAACGTTAGAATTCCGCCGCCACCGTTGCCGCCGAAGCCGCCGACGCTTTGCGCGAAGATTCCAACGGAATTGTTTCCGGTCGTGAAGACCGTCGCATTGTTGTTTAGCGTCGCTGCCGCGTCGCCGCCGTTCTGACCGCTTGCGCCGCTACCGCCCCCTTCGAGCGCGCCCCAACCGGTGCCGCCGTTTCCGCCGCCGCCGCCGATGCTTTGCGCGAAGATGCCGAACGACTCGTAACCCTGCGTGTAGATGAGGCCGCCCGCCGTCAGCGAGACGTTTCCGCCGCTGCCGCCCGGCGCACCGTTTCCGCCGCCGCCGAAACTAACGTAGGCACCGCCGCCGCTACCGCCCACGCCGCCCGCGCTCTGCGCCCAAACTCCGGGCTGATAGTTGTTGAAAGTGAAGATGCCCGAGGTCTGCGTTGTAACGTTGATGTTACCGCCGCTCCCGGCCGAGCCGCCGCCGGCTGCGCTGGCTCCGGCATACCCGTTGCCGCCGTTACCGCCGTTGCCGCCGTTGGCCTGGAAGAAAATGCCGGCCGAACCGCCGGGATTATAGATTGAAGTTCCCGAGCTCCCGAAGGTCCCGGAAATCGGACCGCCGTTATCACCCGAGTGCCCGGAGCCCGCAGAAACGAACAGCGCACCGTCGTGTCCGCCGCCGCCGCTATCACCGTTTGCCGTCTGCGTGATCTGCGAACCGCTCGATAGCGGCGCGCTTAACGCAGGCGGGAGTGGCGGAGGCGTGGACCCGGTGCAATTGATCTGGTACGTGCCGCCGGTGTTTACAACCGTGCACGAAGGCGTTGCTAAGGCCGGCCGCGTGGTAACCGCAACGAGCGCCGCACCGGCAAAAACGGCAAAGCCCGCCGCGCGAGCGACGTTCTTGCGCCTCAAGGCACGACGATCGACGCGTTTCATTGGACGACCGTCAATGACGTCGGCGTACTGAGGTTGGACCACGTACCGCTTAGCGTTTGCGGCGCGCCGCTCTCGCTATACGCGCGAATCGAAGTCGCGTTCGCCACGTAAATCCAGCGAACGTACGGATCGTACATCAAGGCCGTCGGCGTAGAAACGACGCTGAACGAAGCCAACGGCGCGCCGCCGGACGGCGAGTATACCGCCACCGTACTGTTGCCGCGATTGAGGACGAACAGTTCATTCAACACCGAATCATAAGCAATGCCGGCCGGCGAATTTAGTGACGAAAAAGACGACACCGCCGTATCGGCGCTGCCATTTTCGTGGTAGGCGATAACGCTGCTCGACGTACTTACGTACATGTCATTGCTCGCAGCATCAAACGCGATCCCCGTTGGATTGATGATACTGGCGACGGCGGTGCTTTGATAAGTGCCGGATGAACTATAGACCTGCAGCGCCGATCCTATCGAGTTCAGCGCGAATAACTCGTTGAGATTTGTGTCGAACGCCACGCCGACCGGTACGCCGGCATTCGAAAAGGCGCCGAGACCGCTAGGCGACGAACCGTCGATGTTGTACGCAGCAATAGATCCGTACGGCGTCGGCGTCGGGCCGGCCGTTGCGTTGGCGGTCGGGAGCGGCGTCGGCGTAACGACGTGAAGACTCCCGACATAAAGATAGGAAGACGGCAACGGGTTCGGCGTGCTGGAATTCGCTCCGTACGAAACCGCTTGCGGTGCCGCGAGACCCGTGATAGTGGTCGATTGCGCGTTCCCCTGTTCATCGTAACTCGTGACGCTGCCCGAACCGGATTGCGCAACGAAGATTCGCGGCGTATAAAACAGCACGCTGAACTGCGACGAGAACGAAGCGATTCCGGAACCGGCCGCGGGCGAGGCCTGCACTTTGAGCACGGCCGCCGTTCCTTGCGTCGGCGATGAAGGTTGGAATGAAGATGTAAGCGTCCAGGTGTTTCCGGATCCGGCGACCAGCGTGGCCGACGGCGCCGGTGATGGCGCGGGAGAAGCCGCTGCTAACGACGCGCTCAACGACGGCGCGCCGCCGCCGACGATCGTATTCCCGGCCGCGTCAACGGCATTGATCGCGAGCGTCACCGAGCCGGTGCCGTACATCGTGTAGATCGAAGACGATTTCGTAAAATTCGTATTGTTCGACGAAACGCTGATGCCCGCCGGGATGCCGCCCAGCGTCAGGTTCAACGTATTTGCGACGCCGGCAGTCAACGTTACATTCGTGGCTGTTCCGGTCGAAAGCGCGCGGAAGTTCGCATCTTCAAGCGTGAAGACGAAGTTGTGCGTTCCGGGAGCAACATAAAACGGGACGGTGCATACGGTGCTCGATCCCGAGCCCGTGCAATTCGGATTTGGTGACGCGGTCGTCGAGAGCGCAACCGGATTCTGCTGCGCGCCGTCGAGCGTCCACGCAAGCCATGCCGTCGACGCAGAGATATACGCCGGACGGCGCATACCGCTCGTCGTCTTTTCCGGAATGACGATCGTCAGTTTCGCGACGGCGTACTTGCTTGAGCCCGACGAACCGCTATCTCCGTTTCCCGAACCGACGCCGTGTGACGGCATCGAGCCGCCGCCGCATCCGGCAAGTGCGCCTGCCGCAACGCTCAACGCAAGCGCGCCGCCGCGCAGATAGTGCGTTGCCTTCATTGCAAAATTACCCCAAAGCTGGAATACGTCAGCTTCACGCTGACCGTTGACGTGCCGTAACCGGTGACGGTGAACGTGCACGTTCCGGCGACCGGTGACGCGATCGAGTTGACCGTATACGAACCGCTGCCGTTGTTAATGATGCTTGCGAAGTTGTTGCATGCGCTCGGAATGCCGAGCGAATAGGTGCCGGTGTAACCGGGCTGGCTCACGGAAAAGTCGAACGTCGATCCGGTTCCCTGACCGCTCGGCGCGTACAAATCAATTTCCGGCGTGCCGTTTGAAGCATTAGATGGACCACTGTACTGAATCGATTGAATCGCCGGCGTGAAAATCGCCGATGCGGTAGATGCCGTGGCGGCCGTGGCGGAAATCGTAACCGGGCCGATCGTACTCCCGTTATAGATCAGCGCGATCAGATCGCTGCCCGAGGTAACGGAAACGCTTCGCGCCGCCACGCCGCCGTTCACTGAAAGCTGCACGACGCCGGTTGTGTCGCTGCTCGAAACCGTGACGGCGTTGGCAAACGATCCCGCGATTGCTGCGCCCGATGAATTCAAGACGCTGAGCGAAAACGTTCCCGCGGCAAAATTGATCGACGTTCCGGACGTCCCGCTCGGGAGCCCGTGAACTGAAAGCGTCCGCGGCGTCGAGGCCGTGCCTGAACCCGGCGTCGGCGTCGGCGACGGTGACGCCGTCGGGAATGGAGTCGGCGAAGACGTCGTGGTCGGTGCAGCCGTCGGCGGGAGCGTCGGCGAACCCGTCGGCGACGAAACCGGCGTCGGCGAAGAAGTTGCCGTTGGGATAGGCGTCGGCGTCTGGCCCGGCGTCGTAGTGCTGCTCGGGCTCGACGTGACCGTCGGCACCGGACTTGGTGACGCGGTCACCGGCGGCATCGGACTTGCCGATGCCTGCGGTGAGCTGGACGGCATAGCGCCCGTATATAAGACGAAGTACGTCGATTGGTTTGGAGCCATCGCCAGTGACGGGAGCGAGGGCTGCATCGTTGCGATTGAACCCACAGCATTCGTTGGCCCCGCAATCGTGGTCCACGTTCCCGTGCCGCCGCTTGCGTTCTCCAATTGCGCCAGGTAGAACGGGCCCGTCCCCGCCGACGACGGCAGCGATAGCACGAATCCCGGAAAGCCTTGGAACGTAACCGCAGCGGCGCCGGTCGAAAGGGTGATATAGAGGAGCGGCGTGCTCGCAGCGCTACCGTCGGCGCGCGTGATTCCGTTTGCCGCCCGGCGCAGACGATCGAACGTCGTGACGCCGGGATTAGTGGTAGAAACGGTTACCTGAATTGGACCGGCTGCTCCGGCGGGCGGCACCTGAATCGTGCCGCTAAATCCACCGACGGCCGGAAGCGGCGCAGTCGTCGCCGATGCGACCGGCGTGAAAGAATCGCCGGACTGGACTTGCGTGCACTGGCCGGGCGTTCCGGTATAACCACTAGGACATGGTGAAGCCGAAGCGGCCGGAAGCACTCCGGAAGCCTCGGGAGATCCCCCGCCTGCTCCACCACATGCTGCTACGCTCGCAATAGTAGCGAGCAGTAAAGCATAGATGGACAGGCCTGAAAACGGTCGTCCCACCTTGTCCCCTTTAGTTGTACTGCCATCCGCCGTTCAACCGAGAAAATGCAGGGCCTTTCGCTCGCTCGCCGGCTGTGAAAGCTTTCAGCCAAGGAAACGTTAACAAACAGGCCGTTTGCTCGCTTACCCGCAGAAAGATGCAATTCTTGGGGCTTTTGGACTATGCGTCACGCCTGAAATCCCGCGGACGTTGCGACTTCGTGACGAGGCCAGTTTACGGCCGCATCGTGTTCGCAGCATCGGCAGTTTTGTCGGGCGTTCTGGCGCTTATGTGGCGCGACGCTGCCACCTGGCAAGCTTCATATAAGCTCCTAAGCTTGCCGCTCGGCGCAGTCGTAGGCACGTGCGTGATGATCGCCCAGATTGCCGGCGGCCTCTGCCTGTTTTTTCCGCGAACCTTGCGCGCCGGATCGACCGCGCTAACGGCGGTCTATGCGATTTTCTCGCTGACCTGCATTCCCGCGATCGCTACCATGCCGGCTGTTTACGAATCATACGGGGCATTCTTCGAACAATTCGCCTTGCTGTGCGGCGCTGTCGCCATGTTATCGGCTACCGGCGCCGGCGCGACACGCGCTTGCGCATTTCGCCTCATTGCGCGCATCGGGCTAGGGCTCTGCGCGATCTCGTTTGCAGTCGCGCAAATTGTTTACCTCGCGGTAACGGCACAGCTCGTGCCTGTATGGATACCGCCGAACCAGGTTTTCTGGGCGAATCTCACCACGATCGCCTTTGCGCTAGCCGCAATAGCGTTGCTTATCGATCGCCAAGCCGTGCTCGCCGCGCGCCTGATGGCTTTGATGTTGGGCATATTCGGCTTCCTCGTCTGGGTACCACGTTTGCTCGTTCATCCGGAATCGCACTTCAACTGGTCGGAATTCGCTTTGAATTTTTTGATCGCCGGCGCAACGTACGTGGTTGCCGACGCATTAAACTCGAGCGTTTCGCGATCGACGACCAACATGGGCAGTCCCAAGGCTAGCGTCGATACCATTTGAGAACGCGCATTGCGCGTAAAGTATTCCAGCGGCTCGCGCGGCCCGTCTCCGGCTCCAACGGAAACCGCAGACGATCGGCATGGAGCCGGTTCATCGGCCATCGCCCGTTTTGATGCCGTCGCGCTTTTACTACGTCGACGGCTTCGGTTACGCGTTCATCCGGCGGGATGCCGGCGCTGCGAAAATAATCGAGGGCGCGCAAGATGTCGTAATGCCACGTTGTCGGGAATGCGAAGCGCATCCAAGCGCGATCGATGACCTCGCCATTGCTCGCGCGCCGGAACAACCGGCGTTGCAGCAGATATTCGTGCGCTTTGAATCTCGCCGAGGCGACCGCGCCGGAACGTCCCCACGCGCGCTCGTATTCGAGCAGTCCTTCCAGGACGCGAATCGTGGAATTGAATGACGAACGGCAGCTCGGCGGCGCGTCGCAATTCCAGCCGCCGTCGGGAAGCTGTTCGTGCAGTAAACGTTCGACGATTTCGTCGCACCGTTCGCCGAAGTAACTGCCGATAGCTAGAATCGCGCCATTGATGCATGGCTCGGTTTCGCCCGCAAAGTACGCCCGCCCGTTCAAGCGTTCCCATTTCAGATGCGTTTTGACACGCGCGAGGGCACGGCGCGCGGCATCGCTCGACGGTTCGACGCCCATCTCGCGAAGAAGAGCGAGGGCGTCGGTCGAGATCATCCAGCCTTCTTCGTCGGGAGCGCCCCACCAGGCCCCGGGCGACTGACGATCGAGCAGTGCGCGACCCCAGCCTTCCAGAGCAACGCGTTGTCGCTCGGCCTCGAAGATCGCGCACGGCGAATCGGTGAGATCTCGCATCACTTGCCAGCGAATCGACGGATCGCCGTCGAGCAGCCACCGAAGGACACTCGCTTCGCTCATCTCGTGCGCCGGGTTCGCGCGCCGTGACGGCCGCCCTTCGCAGAGAAACCCGCGCTCTTTCACGAACGGTTACGGGAGCATGGATACACAAAGTGAGCGGGCTATTCTTGCCGGCGGTTGCTTCTGGGGCGTGCAAGAGCTGTTGCGGACGTTTACGGGCGTTATCTCAACGCGCGTCGGCTACTCCGGTGGAGACGTGCCGAATGCGACTTATCGCAATCACGGCAATCACGCGGAAGCCGTCGAAATTGTTTTCGATCCCGCGCAACTGAGCTACCGGCAATTGCTCGAGTTTTTCTTTCAGCTTCACGATCCGACGACGCTGAACCGCCAAGGCAACGACAGAGGCGCGAGCTATCGATCGGCGATTTTTTATACGACCGACGAACAGCGCCGCATTGCCGAAGACACGATTGCAGATGTCGAAGCATCGGGACTGTGGCCGGGCAAAGTCGTCACCGAAGTTGCTTCCGCCGGTCCCTTTTGGGAAGCGGAGCCCGAACACCAGGATTATTTGCAAAAGTATCCCGACGGCTACACCTGCCACTTCATTCGGCCGAATTGGCGACTGCCGCAGCGCGCTAACGCCTAATTCGCTCGAGCTGAAGGCGGTTCCGGGATGGCCGTAGCCTACAAAGATTACTACGAGGTTCTTGGCGTCGCGAAGAGCGCGTCCGAGAAAGAAATCAAGTCGGCGTACCGCAAGCTCGCGCGCAAATGGCATCCCGATGCGAACCTCGAGAATGCCAAAGCTGCGGAGGAAAAATTCAAAGACCTCCAAGAGGCGTACGAGGTTCTTAGCGATCCCGAGAAGCGCCGCAAATACGACGCGCTCGGAAGCGATTGGGAAAGTGCGTCGCGCGAGGCGGAGCAGCAACGGCGCTACCGCTCCGATCGGGGCACTACCGCGGGCTTCAGCGCCGAGGACTTTTTCGGCGGCGCGAGCGATGACCGCTACTCCGACTTCTTCGAATCATTCTTCACGAACGTCGGACGTCGCGCCGCCGGTTCACCGCGTTCGCCCCATCGCGGACAAGACTTAGAGGGATCGATAGAGGTCGACCTTCGCGACGCTTATGACGGCGCAACGAAATCGATTTCGCTCGACGTTGAAGACCGCTGCCCCGCGTGCGGCGGTACCGGCGTGCAACACGAGCGCATTTGTCCAAATTGCCATGGCACCGGTGCGATCCTCGAGCGAAAGGCGTTGGAAGTCAAAATTCCAAAAGGCGTGCGCGACGGCCAACGCATACGTCTGGGCGGACAGGGCGGTCAAGGTCTTCACGGCGGTCCGCCCGGCAATCTGTACTTGACCGTCCGCACAAAGCCGGACGAACGATTCCGCCGCGAAGGAGACGATCTCTACACCGATCTTCCGATCGGGATCTATTCCCTTGTGCTCGGCGGTGAAGCCCATGTGCCGACGCTTACCGGCGCGATTACGATGACGATCCCGGCCAGAACGCAGAACGAACAGTTGATGCGGGCGGCGGGAAAGGGAATGCCGCATTTGAACGGCGGCGGAAACGGCGACCTTTACGTTCGCCTCATCGGACAACTGCCGCAGCGTCTGAGCGAACGGGAAGAGGAGCTGTTTCGAGAATTGGCGTCGCTTGCGAAGCCATAAGCCTTACGAGGTGATGGCATTTCCGCGGCGGTAATTGCACGATATGATTCGATCGGTTATCGCCCTCGCTGGGTTCGTTGCGCTTTTAGCGCCCGCGGCCGGAGCCGCGCAGCTTCCTACCGGTAACATTCCGTGGCGCGAAGCCGGGCCCGCCATCGGCGGCGGCCGCGTTACGAGCGTCGCGGGATCGGCGCACGATCCCAACCTGTACTATCTCGGGTCCGCCGGCGGCGGCGTCTGGAAAAGCACGAGCGCAGGGGCGGCGTGGACGCCGGTGTTCGACCAGGAAAACGTTGGAGCGATCGGCGCGGTCGCTATCGATCCGGCGAACGACGACACGGTCTGGGTCGGAACCGGTGAATCGAATCCCCGCAACGACGTGAGCTACGGCGACGGCGTGTATAAAACGATCGACGGCGGCAAAACGTGGACGAACGTCGGCCTAGCTGCAACCAAGCACATCGCGCGCATCTTGATCGATCCGAATAATTCACAGCACGTGATCGTCGGCGCGCTCGGCAACGTTTTTGCCGACTCCTCGGATCGGGGCGCATACGTAACGTTCGACGGCGGCAAAACGTGGACGAAGACGCTCGACGGCGGACCCAGCAGCGGCATCTCCGATCTGGCAATGAGCCCGCGCACGCCGAACGTGGTCTATGCAGGCGTGTGGGAGTTCCAACGGCGGCCGTGGACGTTTCGCTCCGGCGGCGATCGCGATGGGCTTTACCGTTCGACGGATGGTGGACGCACGTGGACGCGTCTCACCGGCGGCGGTCTGCCGGAAGGGATCACCGGCCGCATCGGTCTTGCCGTCTCGCCCAGCGATCCGAATCGCATTTATGCTTTGATCGAATCGAAGCACGGAATCTTGTGGCGTTCGGACGACGATGGAAAAACGTGGACGCTGGTGAGCTCCAATACACTCGTCGATCAGCGGCCGTTTTACTTTTCGCACATCGAAGTGGATCCGGCTAATCCCGACCACGTCTACACCGCGTCGACGTCCCTTGCGGAAAGTAAAGACGGCGGAAAAACGTTCAAGGCGATTGCGAGGAACGTGCACGGCGACTATCACTCGATTTGGATTGCGCCCAACGACTCCAAGCGCATCATCGTCGGGGAAGACGGGGGATACGCGCTAAGCGTTAACGGAGGCGGTACGTGGGCGTTCTGGGCAAACATCCCGATCGGCCAGTTTTACCGCGTTGGTTTGGGTAATGACAATCCGTACACGATCTGCGGCGGCTTGCAAGACAACAATTCGTACTGCGGACCGTCGAATTCGCTCGACATGGCCGGCAACAGCAATGCCGGATGGTTTGCACCCGTCCAAGACGATGACGGCCAGTGGGCAATCCCGGATCCCCGTAATGCAAACGTCATTTGGTCCGACGGTCAGGACGGCGCGCTCTTCCTGTTCAACCGTCGTTCGCGCGAATACACGTTCACGCAACCGTACTTCACGAGCGTTCAGGAAGACTACAACGTCGGGACGAGCCCGTATCGCTTCAACTGGGAATCGCCGATCGGGTTCGCACCCTGGGATCCGCGCATTGCGTGGTTCGGCGGAAACGTGGTATTTCAATCTACCGACGGCGGCTATCGCTGGCATCCCATCAGCCCGGATCTCACGCGGAACGACAAAGCCCATCAAGCGCCTGCGGGCGGCCCCATCACACACGATGTAACGGGCGCCGAGTACACCGATACGATTCTTGACATCGAGGGATCACCGGTATCGCCCGGCGAGATTTGGGCCGGCACCGACGACGGGTACGTCCAGATGACGCGGGACGGCGGTGCACATTGGAAAAACGTCACGCCGCCGGATGCAAATCCCAACGGCCGCTTCGAAACCGTAGCGCCGTCACCGCTTGAGCGCGCAACGGCGTATGCCGTAGAAGACGCCCACTTAATGGGCGACAGCGCACCCCACGTATGGGTTACGCACGACAGCGGCGCGCATTGGCAATCGATCGCCGGCGGATTGCCGCGCGAACTGTGGACGCGCGCAATCCGCCCCGACACTCGCAACGCGGCGGTCGTCTATCTTGGCACCGAACAGGGCCTGTGGGTGTCGTACGATCGTGGCGCGCATTGGCAAAGCCTTCGCAATAACATGCCGGCCGTCTCCGTGCGAGATATTCGCATCCAGCCGCATTTCAACGATCTCGTCATCGCGACGCACGGCCGTTCCATTTGGGTAATGGACGACATTCGTCCGCTGCAAGATCTTCCGCAAGCCGTTGGCGCAGGCGCGATGCTTTTTGCGCCGCGCACCTCTTACGAATACAACCTCACGAACAACACCGAAGGACTCTACACGCAATACGCGTCGGCGAACCCGCCGTACGGCGTGCCGGTTTCCTACTATCAGTCGACGCAACAAGCTCGCGCGCCGGAGGTTGCGATCCTCGATGCTTCTGGGCGGACAGTTCGCACGTTACGCGGCACGAATGACGCTGGAATCAATCGCATCGTTTGGAACTTCACGGCTGCGCCGCCCGTAAGATGGACCGGCGCGCCGAATCCGGGATTTGCCGGGCCTGACGATGGACCGATGGTCGTTCCCGGCCGTTACAGCGCGCGGATCACCTTAAACGGCCGCACGTTCGTTCAGGCCTTCACCGTCAAGCCCGATCCGCAAGCGACGTTGACGCTCGGGCAAATGCAGCAAAGTTATAATGCCTTTGCGAAGCTCAACTCACTGTATTCCAGCGTCGACGTGATGCTGAATAACCTCGATAAGGTTGGGAAAGCGATTGTCGCTCAGCAACCGCAAGGTGAAGGCGCACGGGCGGCGCTCGAACACGCGCGTCAGGGACGTGCCTCGGTCATGGCGCGTCTAACCGCGGCGTACACAAACGGCGAAGACTCGGTGTCTCGTCCGGGCTCGCTCCGCGAAAATCTCGACGGCGCCTTCACATCGCTCCAGTCATTCCCGGTGCAAGCCATCGTGACGCCTGCTGCGGCCCAGTTCTACGCTCGCATAGACGCAGAGTATCGCAATGCGCGCGACGCGTATAACGCATTCGCAGCTTCGCTGCCGCAACTCAACGGCGAACTAACGAAAGCCGGCCTTCAGGCCCTCCCGTCGATCCCGCGCGAACCCTAAAAGACGCCCGCAAATCGAAAGCCCGGCACGGGAAGGTTCCGTGCCGGGCTTTTTCTTAAAGACCGAAGCGGGGTGTTTACCGATCCACCATCGACATTTGGCGTGCGCTATAGCGCGGACCCGATATTTTTTCAGGGGCAAGCGCAGAGTCGAGTTGCGACATCTCCTCGGCAGTTAGCGAGAGTCCGGCGGCCGCTACGTTTTCTTCAAGATAACGCCGCCGTTTCGTGCCCGGAATCGGAACGACGTCTGAGCCTTTGTGCAAGAGCCACGCAAGAGCGACCTGCGCCGGTGTGGCGTTCTTGCGCGATGCGATGTTCCGCACGGCTTCGGCGGCTCGCCGGTTCGCATCGAAATTTTCGCCCTGGTACCGCGGATCGTTGTGCCGGAAGTCGTTTTCCGGATATTCTTCGGCGCGTTTCACGTTGCCGGCGAGAAAGCCCCGTCCGAGCGGCGCAAAGGGCACGAGACCGATCTCCAATTCGCGAAGGAGCGGAATGATGCGCGGTTCGAGATTGCGTTCCCACAGCGAGTACTCGCTTTGCAACGCCGAGATCGAATGCACGGCGTGCGCACGACGGATCGTCTGTTCGCCGGCTTCGGATAGGCCCAGGAATCGAACCTTGCCTTCCTGCACGAGTTCGGCCATCGCGCCGACGGTTTCTTCGATCGGAACTTGCGGATCGACACGATGCTGGTACAACAGATCGATGCGATCGGTCGCAAGGCGCCGCAGCGATCCTTCGACCGCCTCACGCACGTTTTCCGGACGGCTATCGACACCGGTAATACTTCCGTCGCCGAACTTGAATCCGAATTTCGTCGCAAGCACCACACCGTCGCGCCTGCCCTGCAACGCGCGCGCCAGCAACTCTTCATTTGCATACGGCCCGTATGCTTCAGCCGTGTCGAAAAACGTCACGCCAAGCTCGAGCGCCCGGTGAATCGTCGCGATCGACTCGTTCTCGTCGCGTTCTTCCGCGGTGCCGTACGCTTGACTCATCCCCATGCATCCAAGGCCTATCGCCGAAACGACAAGGCCTTGCGTGCCAAGTTTTCGTGTATTAAGCATCTCGACACCGAGATACCCACTACGGCAGGTCGCGAAAGCCGCTAGAAGCCGACAAGCGGTGTTCCCGCCGGTTCAAATGTTGCGCTCCAGACGTACTGCGTCGGCAAGGGGCTGCACTTGGAAAACTGCGTGTAACTGTGCGTCGCGTTCCATTGTAAGCTCGCGCCGCTCGGACGTATCGGCTTAAAGCCGGTCGCGCCGTTCAAGGGATAAGTTGCCGAACGCGCCGCCCAGAGCGTAGCCGCATCGAAACGGGGAGCACCGCTCGTCTGCATAACCGTCGCCTCGGTAACCTGCCCGTTCTGGTCGACGCTTACGTGCACGACCGCGCGCAACTTCTTGGACTCCGCCGCACTCGGAATGTCGGCCAATTGCGGAATGCCATCGTGGATCAACGGCGGAACGCCGCAAGACGAAGGGTGTTGTTGCGACCAGCTTTGCGGATATGAAGCGGAAACCAAGGAATAAACGCGCGACAATCTGGACAAGACCGGATACCAAACTCGAACGCGCGAGTTCACCGCCACGCACTTGACGATTGCCGCCCTATACGCGGCCATTTCGAAGCGTTGTTTACCAAATGCGGCACCCTGCGCGTCAGGAGTGCTTACGACGCTGACGTTGCGTGCTTTGCCGGTACGATCAACCGTTACATCGAGAATGGCGATTTTGCCCGTACCGCCGACTTTTTCTATGGCGCTTACAGGCGGAGGCGGCTGCCATAGCGTTTCGCGGCCTTTGCTCGTATCGAGGACATAGGCCATTTCTACGGGCCGGTCGTGTACCTGACAGCCCGCTGCTGCAACCTCCGCCTTCGGCGAAGCCGGTTCCGGATAAGCGAGCACGGGCGATATACTTTGCAATACCACCGCCATCACGACGAGGAACGCCGCTACGCCGCAAAGTGCCGGTAACGATAACCGGAGGTGCCGCGGCGTTCGCTCGAGGAGCCGCTCGATGCGCTGCACGACGTTGTGACGCGTTCCTATTGCGCTCGGCGCAGCGAGCGAGAGGCGATTGTGCGAGAGCGCCATTTGGGCTAAGACGCGGGCGAAGATTTCACCACCTCCGAGGTGCGCAACTACCCAATCGTCGCACGCAATTTCCCGCTCGGCTGCAAGGCGGCGTTGCACCAAATACGCGAGGGGATTCAGCACGAGCAACATCTCGAGGGATCGCGAGAATGCGTTCGTCCAAACGTCTCGTCGCCTCAGATGCGCAATCTCGTGAAGAACGATGGCTTCCAAGGCGCTTTCCGAGTTTCGTGCTACCGTCCCGTACGGCAGAACGATGGCCGGCCGACTAAATCCAATAGCGATCGGGACTTCGATCTTCTCCGAGACGAATATCGGAAATGCCGATGCGGCCGACCAGAGCTGCGCGCTGCGGCGGATAATTTCGAGCTGACGCAGATCGCGTAAAAATATCAGCAAGCGCGCGCCAGCAGCTAGCAGCCAGAGGAACGCTACGGCATAGGCGAGCGCTTGCGATATGGAAATCCGAGGCGCGGAAACGCTAGTTCCTGCCTGCGACGCTGCGAATGCCGGCGCAGCGTTGACGGCCGTTTGGATTACGGGTGTGCCTGCATGAGCTACGACGATTGGCCGGGCGTCGTTTTGGGCCGGCTCGTCATTCGTCGTGATAAAGTGCCAAGCGGGCGCCCACGCCGTATAGACCGGCACGGCTACAAGCATCGTCAGCGCGCACAACCAAATCGCGTAACACGTCGCCGCATCGCGGTGCGGCAAGACGCGAAGCAACAGCCAGACCGCTGTAACGACGAGCGCGCCTTCCCAAAGACTTGAAAAGCACAGTCCCGCGATCGCCAGCGCGGCTGACGAGAGATGCGTCGTCATTTCTTGCCTCTTCGCTGCGGTTCGAGAAGTTCGCGAATGCGCCGGCGATCCGCTTGGCTTAGCGGAACGTCGTCTAACAAGGTCATCGCGAGCGCGTTCGGTGAGTTTTGAAAGAATCGCGCGAGCACTTGGCTCACGGCCGACTTTGCTGCGTCGGCGCGTTCGACGAGCGGGTAATAGACGAAAGCGCGTTTGCATTCCTCATGCGCTACGTAGCCCTTTTGCTCCAGCGTGCGCATTGTGGAAAGAACGGTGTTATAGGCAGGGAGAGGGGGCGCCAGCGCGGAGGTGACGTCCGCGACGGTGGCACGGCCCTTCGCCCACAACGCCGTCATCAAGCGTAGCTCGTGATCGGTCAATACCAACGCTTTTTTTCTCGGCACGATTTACTTCGGTAAGCGATTAACAATGAAGTCGGCGACAAAGTCCGCGACGGGCGGATCGATATTCGCGAGCACGGCGATGACATAGCCGTTCGCCGGGCAGATTTGCAACATGCCGCTCATGCCGGGTGCTCCGCCGTCGTGGCCGAAGCAGCGAATCCCGTTCTGGGTCTGATCGGCGAAGCCGAACGCATACTTGCGCTGGACGTCCGGTAACGCGGGCATCAGCACTCGACCCGTCGTGAGCATCGACGTGTACTTTTCCTCAAGGAGGCGATTCGATTGTAGCGCGTCAGCGAAGCGAAGCAGATCTCCGACGGTCGAATAGCCGCCGCCGGCGGATATCCCTCGGTATGGCAGCGTATCGGCGTTCGAAACGAGCTTTCCATGCTCGCTGGTATAACCGACGCTGCGATCCGGGACCGACTCGTTTTCCGGAAGGGAGCCGGTCGAGTTCATATTCGCTGGCTCGTAGATATGTTTGTTTACGTAGTCATAGTAATCTTCGCCGCTCGCGTTCTCGACGATCTTTCCAAGCAGAATGAAGCCGTAGTTGCTGTATTCAAAGCGGCTGCCGGGCGGAAACCTCGGACCGCGCTTCCCGTAAAGCTTTATGTAATCGTCGAGCGTCCGTAAGTTCTTCCTATTTGCGTCGAACAGCGGTCCGAAGAAATCGCCCGTGCCACCGGTGTGCGTCAAAAGCTGCTCGACGGTAACTCTCGAAGCGATCTCACGATTGGGATAAGCCGGAATGAGTTCCCCCACCGTTTCCTCGAGACGCACCTTGCCGGCCTGGACGAGCTGTAAAATGGACACAGCCGTAAACATTTTGTTCATCGAACCGACGCGGAATTTGGTGTCGAGCGTATTTCGAATCTTTTTCGAACGGTCGGCAAGACCGTACGCCTGCGAAAAGACCGGCGCACCGTCCTTCGCCAGCAGCACGGCGCCCGAAAACCGGCCGGCCGCCGCATCTCGTTGGAGCTTCGCCCGCAACTGAGCGATAACTTCACTCTCGCTGAGATGCATGCGCTGCTCGTAAGGAAAGAAAAACATTCCCAGGACTTGAAGGCTCGGAGTGAAGCCGACGTACCAGCTCAAGTCTGGAGCGCGCGCGAAGCTCACGCGGTAAAGATAACCTTTTCCGGGCGCCATCGTAAGATCACGCGAGCCTTCGAACGCGAACGCCGTTGGCGCGCCGCTCTTCTTCAGCTCTCGTGCTGTATCGCGCACTAGCTTTGGCGTCAGCAGCGAACGCACGCGCGGCGCCAGTTCAGACCGGGTAACGGTTCCATTTTGGGCGGCTAAAAAAAGGATCTTGGCGGCGTGGGTGACGCGAGGATCCACCGAAGCCTCGGTAGAGGCAATTATCGCGGGCGATCGAGTTTCCGCGGCGCAGGCGCTTGAGAACACAGCCCATGCAGCAAGCACCAACGCGAGGATTGCGGTCCTGTTCATCGCAACTCCTAGATTCGTAGTTGTAACATACCGCAACGCGCCGTCGCCGTCAACTAGTATACTAAGAGTATGCGAAGTCGCTTTGGTGCACCGGCGTTTTACCGGCGCAAATATTTGTCGAACCAATCGAGCCATTTGCCATAAGCATCGGCGAGGCGGACCGGACCGTTCGGAAGATGGCCGCCGGTGGGATACGCGTAGAACTTAACCGGGACGCCGCGATCGCGCAGCGCGTGATACAGTTCGTAAGATTCGACGATTGGGACGCGCACGTCGTAAACGTTCCCTAGAATCAGCGTCGGCGTTCGAATGTCACTGACGAACGAAATGGGCGATTGGCGTTGCCACTTCTGCAGAGAACCAGCCGCGTGCGGCGGCGACGAAAACGCGTGAAGATCGTCGTCATAGTCGTCGGCAATCGCGTAATCGACGACAAGATCGTGAACGCCGGCGCCTGCGACTGCGGCTTTAAAAATGTGATATCTCGCGATCAGCCAACTCGTGAGCTGGCCGCCGTACGACCAGCCTGAAACGCCGATCCGGCTCGGATCGATGATTCGCATTCGTTTGACCGCGTCGATCGACGCGATAACGTCGCTGCCCGGACCGACGCTCGCGTCGTTGAAGATCGAACGCTCGAACGCATTTCCGTTATTGCTGGAGCCGCGGTAGTTCGGTGCGAGCACGACATATCCGCGCGCCGCTGCCGCTTGATAGAACGGGTCGAACGCGGTGAGTGCGGAAAGCGCCGGACCGCCATGAACCCGGATGGCCAGCGGATACTTCCGGTGCGAATCGTAGCCCGGCGGATACGTGAGAACGCCGTACTCGACGAAGGCGCCGCTCTTCCACTGGATCTCGGTTTGACGTCCCACGCTGAATCCGGAGATCCATGCGTTGAACGACGAGAGCCGATCCGGCACCGGCGCTCCCCGGCGTAAGAGAAACAACTCCGGCGGCTGCGTCGCCGTCGAACCCGTGAAGACCACGTCTCCGTGCCCGTCGACGCTTTGTTGCGAGTCGATCGATGCGTCGCGAACTTCCCCTAACGGAAGCGCTTGGATTTTTCCGTCGATGCCGGCAAGGTACAACCGCGCACGCGTTCGGTCGTAGGCGCGCACCAGCACGCGTGACTCGTCGTACCATGCGAAATCCTCGACGTGGCGGTCCAAACTGCTGGTAAGCAAACGGGGCCGTTTTCCCGCCCGTCGCAACATCCATACGGCGGGCGCACCTTGCGGCGTGCCGTCTCGCGGATAAAGCATCGCAGCGATTCGTCCGCCGGGAGAGAAGATCGCCTGATTCTCGAGTGAGGAAAAGGGGCTCGCGGGCGAAGTGCGACCGGTCTCGACATCAATGAGTTCGGCTTTGGAGCGATCGCGTATTCCGTAAATCGCATTCGGAACTCGCTCGTATAAAATCGCGCGGTCGCTTAGCGACCACGAAATCGACGAGTCGCGAAGGCTCCACGTTCCGCCGGTCAGCCGCTGTTCTCGACCGTCGAGCGTGACGGTCCATAAATGTACCGGCTTCGGATTCTTTGTGGAAAGATACGCGTTATCGGTGACTTCAAAAGCGTCACGGTACTTCGCCGCGCCACTCTTGGACGGCTCAGGATCATGGCGCAAAAACGCCAATCTTCGCCCGTCGTGGCTCCATGCCAATTCCAAAACGTCCGTTCCGGAAGTTAACCGGCGCTCCGGCGCGAGCCCCGCATCAGTAACAAAGATTTCATCGGCATTCTTCGTCGCGTCATCGGCAACGTACGCCAAATGCCCGTTCCACGACCACTGCAGGCTCGAATACGATTCGTGCCGGAACGAAGCGGCGCGATCGGTGCGAGTCTGAAGGTCGTAAACGTGCAACGTGTCGACACGGGAGTTTCGCTCGAGCACGTTTTGCGTGGTCACGTACGCGATGTAATTGCCGTCCGGCGAGATGACGGCCCCGGATACTTCCACGATGCGCTGCATCGCGTCGAGGGAGAAGCGCGGGGGCGCCGCTCCCGCGCCGATCAGCAGCGAAGCGGCCACCGCGGCCGCTATCGCCCGCATTTAAAGTTTGATCTGCAGTTGGAAGTACACTTGCAACGGAAGCGGCAGGTTCCCCGAATTCACGTCGGCGTACGACGGGGCGAACGGCACCGAGAAGTAGGTGTTCAGCGGCACGCCGTTTGCGGTAACGTCGTTGGGGCTTGCGCCATTGTAGTAGTTGCTGATGTAGAACTTGTTGTAGCCGTAACCGCAGTTCGAGCTGCTCGGTTTATAAACGGCAGTCCACGGTTCGGCCGATCCGCCGAAACATTGATTCACCAAGTTGGCTATCGTCACGTTTCCGGTTACGCGCGGGCTGAACGCATAACTCATCTGCAGCCCCATGTTGAATTGCCAGGGCTGGCGGAACTGCCCGAACGTATCGAAGGTTCCCGTGTACGGATTCGGGACGTACAGATGGCCGGGCGACGTCCCGCTCGCACCGATTTCGGCTGCGCCGCACGAGGTGTAGTCGGCAGTCAGCGGGTTCGGTGCACCGGGAATCCCCTCCGAGCTTTGATTCGAACGGCACGAACGCGGATCGAGCCCCTGGAAGTCGGAGGGCGTGCCGTACGTCGCGCCCTGGTAGAGCGTGAAGACCGGCGTGACCGCAAACTTGTTTGCTTTATAGTTCAGGATAAACGTGAACGTGTTCGGCGAGATGTACGGATAGTCGAGACCCGTATCGTAGTAGGCGTTCTTGTCCAACAGCGGCTGCGCGCTCATGTTGTAATACGGATTCAAGATCGAGGTCGCGCCGCAGGTAGGATCGCCGGTCCCCGACCGGTCGTTCAAGTAGCACGGAGCGCCGCCGCCCGATTTCGTCAGGAGATTGAACTGCTGGATGTCTTGGTTGTACGGATCGACCGGGTTGATGTCCGTACCGGCGTAGTTCGACCACTTCTCCTTTGAATTCGTGTACGTATAGGCCAGCGAAGCCGCGAATCCGTTGCGGTTGAAGTCGCCTTTGGTCACCTGCAGTTCTACGCCGTACGTCTTTTCGGTGCCGGCGTTGAACGAGGGCGAAACGCCAAAGAGCGTCGGAATGCTGACCGATTCATACAACTGATTTGTTGCATATCGGTAGTATGGCGTCGCTTTCAGGGCGATGTCGGTCTTCGGAAACTGATGCTCGATCGAGAGATCGTAATTGTTCGAGAACTGCGCTTGCGCCGCGTGGAACGGCGTAGTAAAACCGAACGGCAGGAAGCCGACGAGTTGCGCTGCGAGGTTCGGCTCCAGACTGTTGTACTCTACCTCGTAATTTTGCGGCTCTTGCGCGAAGCGGCCGGCCGAGAAACGTAACACCGTTTGCGGGTCGAGGGTGTACGTCGCGCCGAAGCGCGGCGAGAAGTACGTCTGCACGTAGGTCGAGTTGAACTGGTCGGTCAGCAGCAAATGTCCGTTCAAGCCGTCCGGATGAACGCTTTGAACGCCGCCTTCGATAACCGGACAATTCAATGAGACGTACGGCGTGACGTCTCGAAGAAGCCGCGGTTCCTGCGGAATGATGACCGGCTGAAGCGTCTGCGGGTTGTAACAGTATTCTTTCTGTGCGCGCGAATACCAGAAGTCTTTCCCCGGATCGCCGGCAACCGGGGTGAGATCGAACTCGTCGCGGTCGAAGCGCAGGCTTCCCGTGATGTTCCATTTGTCCGAGGGGCGCCAGGTGTCGCTTAGCGACGCGTGCGTGAACTTCGGTGTTACGGAATTGATCGAGGCCTGCTGGCCGAGAAACGTCATACGCCACGATGCGCCGTTGGCGCACGCATTTGTAGGAATAGGTTCGTTCGGACCGCCTGAGCAGTCCACGTTTTGCGGTGCGCCGCTGGCGCTGTAATCGGAGTTGCCGGTGAGATCGCTAAACGATCCTTGGGTGATCGGATCGTTGCATGGCGCGAGGTCGCCCGCGTTGACGCTTTCCTGACCGTTGGCCAGCGTTCCACTATACGCGGCATAACAGTTCGTGCCGTTCGTGAGATTGCTTACCATCTGGCCGCTGGAACCGGTGAAATCGTTTAGCGGTGCGCCGCCCGTGTTGTAGTTGTTGAAGTTGTAATAGCGAAGCGTGCTCGCTGTCACGTAGCTAAGTGAAAGCTCGAGCTGATGCTGATCGCTGATCTGGTCCGCCGCCTGGAATTCCAATCCACGCGTGTGACCGTCCACTTCGTAATCGTAATTGGTGGCGCCGAGATTCGCCGAGCCGTATGGGCCGGTGATGCCTTGTTGGACCGCACCGCTACGGTTGGTGTTCGAGTAGAACGTGTAGCCGAAGAGCCGCGCGTAGGCATTGCCGCCAAAATTCTTTTGATACTGAACTTTGAAGATGCCCGCCTGGTCCCACCGTCCGTCGCGATAATCGTTCGGCATCGCCGCGACCGTACCGTCGGGACATTGGTTGGGGACCGTAATCGGTGTCGCCGCCGCCGAATCTTGTCCCCCAATCAGGCTCGTGTTATAACAGCGATTCGCCGGAGATCCGGGAAACGCATAGGCAATAGGTTGCACGGTTGCCGGCTGCATGAACGTGGTCGTCGCGGGAAACGTGTAAAAGTCCGGCCACATCGGCTGATACGCATACGCACCAACCGCGGATCCATTCGCCGTCAAGTTTTCATTCTGCAGCGTGCTCAGTAGCGGCTGCGCATCGTTCGCGCTGTCGTAATAATGGCGGAATTGCGACGAACTCGTGAAGAGCAGCTGAATGTCGTCGCGACCGCCGTCCTTATGGTGTGGGACTCCAAAATGAAGATTCGCTACGAACTCGCGGCCATAAATCGTGGAGATATTGCCAAAGTTGGGATTGAGCGAGGCGAAGCATCCCGGATCGTTCCACGAAATCGCGGTCGACGGGTTCGTATACAAGTTTGTCGGATCGTTGTTATTACACGTCGGATAAACGGCCGGCCAGAATGCCAGATTCGTCGTGATGTTGCTCGGCCAGGTGACCGGGAACTGATCGCCCAGGCCGGCACCGTTGTCGTTGTTTAGATAGCGGTAATCTTGATTGAATCCGCTGAGGCCGACGTAATACGAGAACAAGCGGTTCGGCGAAGCACCGCCGGTTTCAAAAGAAAGGTCGTGATAGAACGCCGGCGAGCCCACGCGGCCCGATAGCGTGCCGAAACCGGGATACGTGCCCGAGCGGACGACCTGATTGATGAAGCCGGCGAGGCCCGTCGCGTTCGAACTCGCCGGACCGCCGCCGGTGTAAATTTGGAGCTCTTGCTGTCCGAGGCTCGAGGCCGAATGAGCCGGATAGTTATCGAACGAGCGATTCACCGGCACGCCGTCGTATTCGTAGCCGATTTGATCGTAGTATCCGCCGCGAATGTAGACGGTCTGATTCACGCCCATTTGGTTCGGCGGAACGAAGGCGCCCGGTTGCGAGGCAATGGCCGAATAGGCGTTGTTCAATCCGCCTCCGCCGCCCACCGGAGCGGCAGCCGATGCAAGAGCCGGATTGACGGAGTAAACGTCGGTTGTCGTTCCGGGCCGCACGGGGCTCAGCGATGACCGCGAGGTGACCCGCGCGATCTCTTTGAGATTCTTCTCGAGGGTAAACGCGAGCGTTTGGTTTTGATCGGCGAACACCGCAATGCCGGCGATCGAAATCGGTTGGTAGCCGCTCTTTTCTATGCTTACCGAATACGTGTCCGGCATCAGCGAGATGAACGTGAATTTTCCGGAGGCATCGGTCGCGACGCTTGCGCTCTGCGAGGGGCTGGTAGCCGTCACGCGAGCGCCTGCAATCGCAGCCCGTCCTTCTGCTTCCAGAACCTGGCCGCTAAGGGAACCGGTCGTTCCCGCGAAGGCCGACGGCGTCAGGCACGACACCAGAAGAACGAGCGTTAGTAGAACACCGCAGGCACGGATTAAACGCGGCATACCGCCCCCATTTCCTCGAGCTGGAGTTATCTCGATTATAGGAAGAGCGAAAGGCGCCAGGTATCCTGGATTTCCGCCATATCGGCGGTCAGGCGGTCATTTCTGCCGCGACATACGCGCTTAACTGAGCGCGAGACTTTATCCCGATTCTGGTGAAGATCGTCGAGAGATGGTGCTCGACGGTGTGTTCGCTGATGTGCAGCGCCGAGGCAATTTCACGGTTCGTCTCACCGCGCGCCACTAATTCCGCAATCTGACGCTGGCGAGCCGTAAGATCGAGACGCTGCTCCGGCCGAGTCCGGCGTTGCGCCGCTAATCGCTGGATATCGCGGACGGCACCCATCGCGCGATACTCGGTTTCGGCGGCTTCCTGATTACCCGCCAATTCTTCGCAATACGCGGCATGCCAACGAAACCCGATGGATCCATAAGTACGCGCCGCGAGCCTCGCCAGACGCCGGCTCTTTTCGGCGTCCGTCTCGCGATAACGCAGTGCTTGCAACAGCAGCATGGAAACGCGCAGCACGCGTGGCCGGCCGCTCGAGTCACGCAACATCGCCGTTGCGCGTTGAATCTCTTCGGTCCCTCCGAGTTGAGCGGCTTGGAACCACAATCCGCCGCTTCTGTGGCCCTTTGGAATTGCGTGCAGCGCCTCGGTAAGAATACGCCTCGCTTCGCCCGCTGCACCCTGCGCGTTTCGAAGTTCGGCGAACGCGGCAGCCACTGCGGCGATTCGCTGGATCTCTTCCGAGCGTACGGCGTAGATCATCGCTTCTTCGTCGGCGCACGCTTCAAGCAATTGCCGGTCGTTGAGCGCCAAGGCAATCGGAATGCCGACGCTCGCCGCCTTCGTCTTGAAGGTCGCCGTGGTCACTCCGCAGCGCAAGGCTTCAGCCACAAGAGCGCGGGCATCCGCTAATTGGCCTTTCAGCGCAAGCGTGCGCGCGTAGTTCATAGCACAGTACGCGACGCGCCACATCATGCCCGTCCGCCGCGACTCATTCATCGAGATTCGATGGTGTCGCTCGGCTCGATCCAGCTCGGCCAGGTCGGCGGCGACCAACGCGCAGTTATTCTCAACCTGCGCGATCAATTCGCTCGATCCGGTCTGCGCCGCAAGCTTCGATGCGCGTTCGCAATCGCGAAGCGCACCGGCGCAATCGCCAAGCGCGGCGCGCGTTTCCGCGCGCACTTCGTAGAACATCGCGTGCGTAGCGGGCCCGAACCCGTCTTGCATCGCGGAGACGTTTTCCAAATGTTCCAAAGCCGCCGGCGCATCGCCAAGGGTAATTGCAAAGCGCGCTCGCGAGAGCGTTGCCTCCGCGGCGAGCGGCGCAGCGTCGAGCTGCGACGCAATCGAAGCGGCGTCGGCTGCGTCGCGTAGACTTTGGCCGGTACGAGCGTCGACCCATCGTTGATCCGCCAGCAAAAGCAACGCATGCGCAACGCCGGCGCGATCGTCGAGCGAGGCATGTTCTTTGCGACAGCGCTCGAACCAGCGGGCAGGCTCTTCACCGATGCCTTCGATATAGAGCAGCTGCCCGATCCGCTCGTACAACGCCGCACGCGCTGGGCCCGGCGGGTACTCCCACTTCAAAGCTGCTGTGTAAAAGCGAATCGCGTCACGGTAGGCATAGACGTCCATCGCCGACTTCCCGGCCAATTCGTTATACAAACGCGCTTTATCAGCAACGCGAGCTTGCGTGTAGTGGTAGGCCAGCTCGGGCGCACGGTTCTCCGCCATGGGCTCGTGCTCGATTGCTTCGGCAATACGCACGTGCAGCGGCGCGGCCAACGCCACAACGACTTGCTCGGCCAGCGCTTGACGAATCAGGGCATGGCGGAACGTAAAATGCTGCGGCGAATCCGCCGATGCAACGACGATGCCGGTTGAAACGGCTCGCTGAACGGCCGCGAGTACCTCGCCTTCCGGAACTTCCGCTACCGTCGCAACGAAATCGCTGCTGAAGGTTTGACCGGCGATCGCCGCACGTATGAGGATGTCGCGTTCGCCTTCCGTAAACGCCGCAAGACGTTCGCTGAGCGTCGCCTGAACCGAAAGCGGCATGTTTTCCCGGAAGGCCAACTCGCCGCTTTCCAATGCCATACGCGTGAGCTCTTCGGCGAAGAACGGATTGCCTTCGGAAAGATGTTCTATTTGCGAAAGCAGATCGGGCTGCAATTGCGCGTCGCGCGCACGAACCAGCTCGCGCACCAGATTTCGCATCTCCGTGCGACGCAGACCGTGCAGCGAAATGGTCGTAGCGCGAGCCCGAGCCATCGAGAGGCGCAGAGAGGCGAGCGCGGCGTTAATCATCACGTCGGCGGTTCGAAGGGAAATGGCCAACAATAGCCGGCCGCCGTGCAGCGATGCCGCCAGATACCGCAACAATTCGAGCGACGCTTCGTCGGCCCACTGCGCATCCTCAAGCACGGCAAAAACCGGACGGCGCGTCGACTCGCGCTGAATCGCTGCGGCGAAAGCCTCGAAGTATGCGGCTTTCTCTTCAGCACTGAAGGCCCGCTCGCTCGGTTTTGGCGCGAGCCGGTGCCGCGAAATGGTTTCCATCAGCGGTTGCAGCGGCAAATACGGCCGGCGAATCTGCTCGGACGAGTGGCCGAAAGAGACGAGCGCGTTCTTCTCTATGCGAGCGGCAAACTCGCGCAGGAGACGCGACTTGCCGATGCCCGCCTCGCCTTCGACGAGGACGAAACGGACACGGCCGTCGTTCGCCAAACGAAACTCTTCCTCAAGGACCTCGAGTTCTTCATGGCGCCCGACGAACTCATTGCTGACGATCGCCGACGAAATCATTCGTGTTGCCATGCTTGCGCGCTGGTCGGGGCCGTCCCTTGTCCCGAAGCGGCTCTCAGTGATACGGGTTGCGGCTATAAGGATTTGCTTTCGACCCGTCGACGGTCACGGTATATCGTACGCCGTCACCGTCTTTCGTTTTGAGGTTTATTTTTGCCCCGGCGTTTGCGATATGGAAAACTTGGACTGTGGCGAGCAACGGTTTTCCGCGCTCGAGGCGTTTCACGGAAAGCAAGCGCACGAGATACACGCCCTTCGATTGATAGCCGGCGCCTACGTGCTTCAGCAAGATTCCGGCGCCGTCTCGATTCACGACGATGGAACTGCGTTCGTCGACGGCAAGTGCGGTGATCGTTCCGGTAGGCAGGTGGTTTTCGCTCTCGAGCCGCGCCAAAAAGACGACGGTGCGTCCGAACCGATCGCGCCGCGCAAAGTGGGTGTCCGTGATGGTATTGCGCAACGGGGGCCACGAGAGGAATCCCGTTGTGAAACTGATCTCCGGCTCGTATGGATTGCGCACCGCATTGGCCGTCGTAACGTTATAGTCGGGATCGTCCTCGTGGAGGCGGTCCGCCGCTACCGAATCGTAGACATACTGGCCCTGCACCGCTAATCCGGCGCTCGTACCGCCGATAGCGCCGTCCCGGATCCACAAACGTTGCAACGCAGCGGCAAACTTTGAGCCTTTCCACCAAACGTAATTAGCCTGGTCGCCGCCGCCGAAGAATACCGCGTCCGCTTTGTCGATAATCGGAACGAGCGAATCCAACTGATCGGGTGTGACGCACGACGGAATGCCGATCGTTTGTACCGACGCAAACGGTCCGAGCGGTTGGATATAAGACGTGTAGTCGTTGAGATCCGTATGCGCGGTTAGCACGACGACGTTGAGTGCCGGTTTCGAAGCATTCGGCGCAAGCATGTCGTGCATGCGGCGGAATTGCGCGTCGATGTCGCTGCCGCCGCCCTGCAGCACTAAAACCGGTCCGTGCAACGTCTGCGCCGCGGAAGGCTGCCCAAGCGCCGGCCATACCTTCGGCGCGCACCAGTGCCACGCGGCCACGTTCCAGAAGGCCCCCGATAGTGACGTGGTTTGTCCTTCGAGCCGGTCTGGAAACGTATTGAGCTCCGTGCGCCGGTAAATCAGGGCAATCGGCATGCGATCGTACAGCACACGCTGCAACTGCGAATAAATCGCTTTGCGCTTGGCCGGATCGTACGTCGATAGGCCTTGTGCCAGCAGCGCGTCGGCCTTTCGGTCGCAGAATCTGGACTTATTGTAGCCGCCCGGCGGAACGTTCGCGCATGCAAACTGGTCTGTCGTATCCGGATCGTCGCCGTTTTGAAAGGAGTAGAGCGCTATTTGGAATTTGCCGCCGTAAACCGGACCGCCCTCATTTGCCGGTGCAACGAATTGCGTGATATTGATTTCCTTGAGCGTTACTCTCACGCCGACGGCGCGCTCGTATTGCATGATGAGACTCGCAAGCGAAGCGTCGCCCGGAGTTGCCGCCTGAAGAATCAACAGCACGTCCAGCGGCTTTCCGTTCTTGCGCAAGATGCCGTCCGGGCCGCTCTGCCACCCGGCGTCGCGGAGCAGTTTTCTGGCTCCGGCCGGATCGTACGGAACATCGGGATAGGCTTTGGGATCGAATGCCCACAAGAAAAGACCCGCGCCCGCTTCATGCGACTGCAAGGCTCCGCGATAAACTCTTTGGATGGCGCTTCGGATGTCGATGGCCTCGGCCAACGCGTGTCGCACTCGCGCGTCACCCGTTATTGCGTCGGTCGTGTTAAAGATCAGCGCACCAACGGCGTTTTGCTGAGTACTCGTTACGTGATATCCGGGAATCGCTTTCAAGAGCGAATAGTTCGCGTAATCCTGCTCGTCGAAGTAGCTCTGTACCTCATGGGTGCGAAGCATGTTCATAGCGGTCTGCGGGCTCGAAACGAAACGCACCGTAATATGTGGAATGCCGGGAGCGCCGTGCCAGTAGTACGGATTGGCGTTGAGCTCGACGCGATCGCCGGGAAGCCATTGAACGACTTTATACGGCCCTGAACCGAACGGCGTCCGATTGAACGCGACGTTATTGAAGTCCGGTTCCTTCTCCAGCACGTGCTTCGGCAAAATGGGAAAGCCTTGCGGGGCGCCGACAACGACGATCACCGGGGGAAACGCGCGCTTCAAATGCAGGACGAGCGTCGAAGAGTTGGGTGCTTCGGCGCGCGCAACGTCGTCATAAGCAAAGCGGCTTTGAACGAGATTGCGCGGGTTATTGATCGCCTCTATGGACCAAGCGCAATCGGCCGCGGTAAGCGGCGTTCCGTCCGCGAAGCGCACGCCTTTGCGAATATGATAGACAATCGTTTTTCCGTCGGCGCTGATGCCGCCGTTTTGCAGCGTCGGCACCTCCGTCGCCAAATCGGGAATCAGGCGCCCTTCATCGTCAAACTTTACCAGGTACGAGAAGATCAGCATCGACCATTCCATCGACGAGGTGCCGTTTTCCAACGCGGGGTTCAAAGATCGCGGCGACCACTGTTGCGCGATGGAGAGCGACCCGGATGGCGCAGCCGGGCGCGAACACGCCACGCAGGCTAATAGCATCCCGCATGCAAGCAGAACTTTGAACTTCATGCGTTGGAATTCTCGATCGCTCGAATTTTGCCGACCACCATTCCGGATTTATTTCGTAACACCGGATTTGCAAAGGTCTCTAAGTGGGCCAGGTGCGATTCGTTGAGAGCACCCACAAAGCGCAGTGCGTGAAGAGCCGCAGGAGGCCGCGCCCGCTCGTGTCCGTCGATCACTTTGATCACCAACCCTTCGCCCCGTTCTATCAACGCTACACCGAGAACGCCTTCTGCGCCGCCTTTACAAACGAGCGCGCCGTCTGCGGCGTGAATCAACTCCGCATCAAATACACCGGTTCCGGACATATACTCCGGATACGCGATCATAGCGTCGCGAACTTGCCGCAACGCGTCAGCGGCGGCCGGGTCCGGAACGTCAAGCGTAGCTAGCCGCCGGTATGCGAGCGCAGCATTCTTCAAAGCAATCGCGTAGACCGGAATGCCGCATCCGTCGATACCGATTTCCATTGCGTCGAACGGCTGGTCGGCCAGGGCAGCGCAAAATCGCAGGATCCGTTGTTGAGCAGGATTCGCTGCGTCGCGATAGGTCGCCGGATCGGCGCCGATTGCCAGGCACAGTGCAAGAATGCCGGCGTGCTTCCCGGAGCAATTATTGGTTATCGGCTCGGTAAACGGCGGCTCCGGGCCGCACTGCAGTGCGCTTTCGTCCAAGCCGATCTTGCGCAGGATGGAGCGCACGCCTTCGATGTGAAACGGCTCGGCCTCGTGCGAGGCGGTCATTAGCGCAAGCTCGCGCTGCGTGATCCCGAAGCGTTCCAACACTCCGGCCATCACCGCGGCCGCCGCGATGAACGGCTTGGCCGCCGATCGCAAGTAAACCGGTACCGTCGTTGCGCCGACGTCGAGAATCGGCTGCCCGTTGCGACCCAATGCATATGCCGCCACGTCGTGAACCGACTCTACGACCGCCCCACGCAGGATCTCAACGTACGGAATCCCGGCGATACGATTCTCCACGCCCCCATCGTAAAGGCAGCGCACGGTCAGTGGGTATGGCGGATTACCGGGGTTTTACGGTTCCCTTACCGCCGCTAAAGTTGTACGTAGGCTCAACTGGTTTTTGCGAAGCGTTCTGCGGAGCGAGCTTTTGCTCGTGCCGCAACTTCGGCACGGTCGCGCGGCTCGGCGGACGTTACGAGGGAATCGATTAGCCGTCGCGCAGCTTCGGCAATTTCTTCTACGGCGCGATCGAACGCGTCTTCGTTGGCGTGCGAAGGCTTTGTGAAACCGGAGAGCTTTCTCACGAACTGGACGGACGCCGAATGTATCTCGTCGTTTGACGCAGGCGGATCGAAATTGAACAAGGGGCGGATGTTACGGCACATTTCGCGGTCACTTTCTCTGAGCAAGCATCATGCGTTCAGAAAAGCATGATATAACATAACCATGCCGAGGCGAGCCTATGGCCAGTTTTGCGGATTATCGCGCGCTCTCGAGCTGGTGGGAGAGCGGTGGTCACTCCTGATCGTGCGCGATCTGCTCGTGGGCCCTAAACGCTTCACCGATCTTCACCGGGGCCTCTGCGGAATTCCCACCAACGTGCTCACGGCAAGACTGAAAGAGCTGGAACAGGCAGGCATCGTGCGCCGCCGCATTCTGCCCCGCCCGGCCACCTCTATCGTCTACGAGTTGACCCAATACGGCGCCGAACTGGAAGAGCCGGTCGTGTATTTGGGACGCTGGGGCGCGAAGTCGCTTGGGGAACCGAGGCCCGAGGAAATCGCTACGCCGGATTCCCTCGTCATGGCGCTGCGTTCGACGTTCCGGCGCGAGGCCGCACGCGGGTTGCACGCCGGGTTCGAACTGCGTTTCGGCGCGACGATTCTCCACGCGCGAATCGACGATGGCGAACTGCAAGCGGGTGAAGGCGAATTGCCCGGCGCCGATTTAACGGTTGAAGCGGGGACGGCACTCAAAGCGCTGATGGCCGCCGAAATTACGCCGAAAGCTGCGGTTGCGAACGGTAGCGTACGGGTTAGCGGGAATGCCAAACTCCTGCAGCGTTTCGTCGAGCTTTTCCGTATCGACCCGATGCCCGTCGAAGCGCGATAGCAAGGCAAGAGTCTTAAAAGGAGCGCCGACGCAAGCTAATGCCGGCGGCGGCGCTTTGCTATTTCGCCCGTCGTGTCCTACGGATAAGCGTTGTCGCACCCGTGCACGTGGTTAGAGTACTCGCGTTGGATCTTGTAAAGCTTGCCGTCTAGATTTGTCGTTGCCGAGAGATAGGCGCAAAGATCGCCGATCTCGCCGTTGACTCCGACATTGTTGTCGTACCAGGCAAGGCCCGGAATAAAAGGATCCGGATCGGTTATCGCCTCGGATGTCTCATGCGATAGCGTCGAATACGTACTGTCGTTCTGGATGCCGTTCGGCGTGGGAGCGCTGGGATTTCCGCCACTGTTGACATTGCAGAAGTTCAAATCTTGATATGGCTCGAACGTAAAGATCGTCTCGCCGAGATCGCTGAAAACGACCGAGTCGTGGAACGCGCAGAATGCCGGATTAGGACTCGTGACCGAGGCGTTGCAGGCGCCAAGCGGCAGAATTGTACCCGTGCTGCAATAATTCTCGCCCTTCGGCAAAAAGATATGGAAAATGCGATGGTAGCCGGCGCCGCCCTCGGCTTTGGCCACGGCATGCACGATCGAAAGTAAATCGTTGTCGCCGAGCGTCGTGATAGTGCTGTAGGAAACGCCCACGTCGCCCGCCCAATCGTACCGGTTGTTCGTCGTCACGCCGACGTATTGATCCATGATGTGGATCATGTTGCTGTAGCTGAAGTGTTCCTCAAAACCTTTCGGATCGCCGAATGCACCGGGCGTGCTGTTGATGAACGCGTTAAACACTCTGGCGGTAGTAAGAACCTTCCCGCCGTAATACTGAAGATCTCCCGGATACACGATGGACTGCGGACGAAGCTTGTTGCTTCCCGCAAGCGGCGCATAGTCGTGCGCCTTGCCGGCCTTTGCGGTTTTGACTGCCAGCTTGTCCGCGCTGGTGACGTGGATTGTCGAGCCGGTCGCCGTAATGGCGCTCGGCGTTACTACGGAATCATTGCCCACACTCTGCGGCTGCTCGGTGGTCGGAAGCGTACCGGAATTGGAAGCGCCGCCGCCACCGCAGGCCGAAAGCGCGGAACTCAACAAAAAAACCGAAACAACGGTAAGAACATTACGTCGAAACTGAGATGAACGCACGAAGTGCCTCCTCCAAGAAAAGGAAGATGTTGCTTTGACGTGCGGCATTTCGATGATTGAATCAACCGGTGCAATAAGCGCGGGCATTGGCACTACGGAAATAGCCTAAAGACCTAGGCAATGCGGGCCGCCTCATCAACGCTCGTTGATATGGCGGCGCGCACGCTTGTTTAGGATTGCGCTAAATGCATCCCGAGCCGGTTGTCTTCATGGTAAAGGCATCGCTCGATGCAACCGACATAGTGTTGGACACGACGCGGCCCAGAACGTCTTTATAGACGTGATTCGTCGGCAGATGCGCGACTTCGCTGGTACGAGGCAAAGATCCGGAGTTCACCACCGCAATGCCGTTGCTGAACCGGCGATAGTAAATCTGCGGGTTCGTTTTATCGTAGTTTGCGCCGCCGTACATCGGCGCGCATGCCGTGCCGAGACTCGTCGCAAACTGCGAGTAGTACGGCTGCACGCTGTAGGTTTTGCCGGCTACGACGAGATCCGACAGGCCCTGGTTGGACATTAGATAGGTCGCCAGCGCGAAGTCGAGCTGCGAGGTTGATATCGACGCCGTCGTCGTGAACTTGTCGGTCGTGATCACCCGTACACCGTGAGCTTGCGCGTAGTTGGTCCAAGCGACGGTCATTCCGAAATAATTTGCCCGGTTCGCTAGCGTGTAGTAACCGTAATCGGAGTAACCGGTCTCGTTCAGATCCACGTCCGTGTTGGCGAGCAGCGTTTCCTCGCTTGCGTTCACGCCGTTAGCCGGGTGATTGATGATAAGCGCCAAATGGTGCGGCGCAATCGTCACATCGCTCTTCAGCGTCGTATGAAGCGTTTTCACCCAATTGACGACGTCGGCGGTCCATGCGGGGTCCGTCTTGCTTGCGTAGCGGCGGACGAACTTCGTGCCTTGCCAAATGCCGCAGCCGTAATAGCCGGAGATGACGCTTTGGCCCAGCCGCGGATTACCGCCGAGCATGATATTGGAAAGAACGACTTCATCGAGCGCAATCGCGTTATAACCATGCGCGAGCACGTACGGGATCAGGCTCGTCTTTTGCTGGTACGCCACGACGCTCGGATTGTGAATGTCCAGCGGAATGTCGGCAAAGCCAACGCCGGGCGTGTACGCGACTTCTTTCGACGGGGTCCCGCTCGCACTGCACGAATAGAGAATCCAGTCGGGATGGTTTGCCTGCCACCACGCTAGCGTGTGCTTGGAATACGAGACGTTGTCTTCTTCCAGGATGTAATAGAGCGACACGAGCGCGCTCGGATTCGCGGCGCGCCACGGGCCGGGGTTGAACGATCCCCAAACCACGTCATAGCGGTTCGGATAGGCGGCGATCTGCGTTGTCGTAATTCCGTTGTCGAAAATATGAGCTATGCCGATTCGCGCGGCCGTGCTGGTAACGGCATCAGCGCTCAGCCTACTACTTAGAGGCTGCTGCGCGTCGATCGTCATGGGCTGGTCTTCGGTTGCGGGGAGAGGTCCGGGGGTTGATGACGAGTGGCTACAACTGGAAAGCAATATTGAGAGTAGCGCGGTCATCACAATGGGTAAAAACTTCATCGTGAACGGCTCCGCTGGCTGGTTTGCTGCAACTCAACCCATTCTAGCGAGATTTTCTTCCAGCGCACTCCTGTAAATCCAGGGGGCGGCCGAGTAAGCGGCCTGCCGTTTCAACGCGCACCGACACGAGCGCGGCGATACGTTTTACGCAGCAAACGAATGACGATTACCGCCAGCACGAGCGCTATTGCGGCAGCCAAAAAAGGCGCGACGAAAGCCAAGATTGTCGTTCCGATAGATGCGACGTCTTCACCGGTGCTAAGAAACGGATTCGCGATACCGGCGGTCATTGCGGTTGAACCGAGGCGAATCGAAGACGTCAACGCATGAATTCCGAGCGCATTCAGTGCGCCGAGAATCATCAAACCGACAAGCACCTGGTGACTTTGCGGATGTGCAACGCCGGCTACGAGAATGGCGGCCGACGCCGGCTTCGTTGCAATCTGGACGAAATGGAGCGAGTGATCGAGGAGTGGAATTTTGTCGGCCAAGAGCTCCGCGATCGCGACGGCGGCTAGGGCGATCGTAACGGCGGTCGATCCTAGCCACTCAAACGGCTGAGGCGGATGCAGGTAGCCGAAGTGCGCCGCGAGCGAAAGCGCCACGAGCGGCACCAATGCCCGAACGCCCGCGCTTGTGGTGAGCGCATAGGCGAGGGCGTATTGGGAAGCGGCGTCCATGGCGTGCGATACCTCGACTCAACGGCAGAGTTACAAAGATCCCTTGGCGCCTGCTTGCTATCCGAAAGGCGCGCCCGGGGCTATGCGCGGAACATCGCTACGCGTGGAGCAATACTCGATCGACGGTCAAGGCCGCAGCGGCGTTTATATCATGCTCGCCATAGTTTCCGTCATTCTCGCATACCTTGCGCGTCAGGCCGAACACGTGCTTCCGTTCGAGATGCCGTGGTGGCTCGCGGCTCCCTCGTTCGCGGTCTGGTTCGGAGTCACGAACGTCGCTTACGATCGGTGGCTTTGGCGGACGAATGTCCTCGGCTTCCGCTTCAGTCCCATTCCCGATTTCTCCGGTTCTTGGAGCGGCACGATCTTTGCCGTCTCTGCAACTCAGGAGCAGCGCGAGATTCCGGTGGACGTGCGCATCCGGCAAACTTGGTCCGGCATCGAAGTTCGCGGCAAAACCGCGCATGGCGTAACGCGCTCCAAACTCGCCGGCGTACGCATCGAAGATCAAGAGCTGCGATACGAGTACGAAACGCAGCCCGAGATCCTGGACCCAACCGCAAAGCACCACATGGGCTTTTGCGTGTTGGAACTGCGCGAAGCCGACCTGTTGGAAGGCTATTATTACACGCTGGACGGAACGTCCGCCAAGGGCGGAATGCGGCTTGAGCGCGTCGTTGCCGTCTTGCAAGAGCATAAAGAAACCCGCGTGCGCGCCGCGGGGTTATGAGCAGCCTGTGATCGATCAATTCCACCCGCTGCTCGGCGAGTGGTTTGCTACCCGCTACGGCGCGCCGACCGAGCCCCAGCTCCAGAGCTGGCCGGTGATTCGCAACGGCGAAGACGTTTTGGTTTCGGCGCCGACCGGTTCCGGAAAAACGCTCGCCGCGTTTTCTATTTGTCTTGACGATCTCGTCAGACGCGCATTTCAAGCGGATTTGCCGGATGAAACGCTCGTCGTCTACGTGTCGCCGTTGAAAGCGCTCACGAACGACGTACGCAAAAATCTGCAAATTCCGGTCGGCGAAATCATGCAGCTGGCCGAAGAGCGCAACCTGGGACTTCCGCAAATTCGAACGGCCGTACGGACCGGCGATACGACGCAAAGCGAGCGTCAAAAGATGTTGCGTACGCCGCCGCACGTGTTGGTTACCACGCCGGAATCGCTGTTTATTCTGCTCACCGCCGAAAAATCACGCGCGCTCTTCCATAACGTGACGACGATTATTGTCGACGAAATCCACGCGATGGCTGCCGATAAACGCGGTTCGCATCTCGCATTGACGCTTGCGCGTCTCGATCGATTGGTGCAAGATCACTCCGGTCGCAAGCCGCAAAGAATCGGCCTTTCCGCGACCGTGCGTCCCCTGGAAGATGTCGCGGCATTCTTGAGCCCCCAAGCCAAGATCATCGACGTGGGCAGCCGGCGCGCAATGACGCTCGCGGTCGAAGTACCAAAAGACGAACTTGGGCCGGTCGCAAGCAACGAGCTGTGGGGCGAAACGTACGATCGCGTCGCGGAACTCATCAGGCAGAATCGCACGACTCTCATTTTCGTCGGCACCCGCCGCATGAGCGAACGCGTGGCATTCGCCCTTGCCGAGCGCCTCGGCCCAGGCACGGTCTTACCACACCACGGCAGCCTCTCAAAAGAACTGCGATTCGATGCAGAACACCGCCTGAAGACCGGCCAATTGAAAGCGGTCGTAGCTACGGCGTCGCTCGAGCTAGGGATAGACATCGGGTCCATCGATTTGGTGGTGCAAATGGGCACGCCGCGTTCGATCGCCGTCGCGCTGCAACGCATTGGACGCTCCGGCCACTGGGTCGGCGCTCGCCCGGAAGGGCGGCTTTTCCCGGCAACGCGCGACGAATTGCTCGAGTGCGCCGCGTTGGTGTATGGAATGCGCAACGGCGCAATGGATGCCTTGAAGATTCCGGTCGCGCCGCTCGATATTCTGGCGCAACAAATCGTCGCGGCATGCGGTGCAGACGAATGGGCAGTGGCCGAGCTGCTCGCCACGGTGAAGACGGCTTATCCCTATCGCGAGCTAAGCGACAAAGACTTCGAAGACGTGCTAACGATGCTGGCGGACGGCGTTGCGACCTCCCGCGGACGCAGCGGCGCATTCTTGCATTACGATCGCGTGAATAACCGCTTGCGCGGACGCCGCGGCGCTCGCATGGCCGCCATCACGTCGGGCGGCGCAATTCCCGAAACGGCAAATTATAACGTCGTCGCTGAACCGGACGGGCACGTCGTGGGCACCCTCGACGAAGACTTCGCCGTCGAGAGTCTCGCAGGCGATATTTTCATGTTGGGCACGACGTCTTGGCGAATAAAACGCGTCGAACCCGGCGTCGTGCGCGTCGAAGATGCGAGCGGCGCGCCGCCGACCGTGCCGTTTTGGAACGGCGAAGGACCCGGCCGCACGATCGAACTTTCGCGCGAGGTAAGCGCAATCCGCATGGAAATCGACGAACGCAGCGATCGAAGCGCGCGGGAGTTTTTGATGGCTGAGTGCGGCTTAGATGAAGCGGGCGCAGATCAGGCGATTGCATACGTACGGGCCGGCAAAAAAGTTCTTGGCGTCGTTCCGACATGTAAGACGCTCGTCGCCGAACGCTTTTTTGACGAAGGCGGCGGAATGCAGTTGATCCTGCATACGCCCTTCGGCGCGCGCATCAATCGCGCATGGGGCCTCGCCCTGCGCAAACGTTTCTGCCGGTCCTTCAACGTCGAGCTGCAAGCGGCCGCAACGGACAACGGCATCGTGCTGTCGTTGACGGAGCAACACGCGTTTCCGTTGGACATCGTCTTCGAATACGTCAAGGCCGCGAGCGTTGAATACGTCCTGAAGCAAGCCTTGCTGGCAGCACCCATGTTCGGAGCGCGTTGGCGTTGGAACGCCACTCGAGCCCTTGCGATCATGCGCATGCGCGGCGGACGGAAAGTGGCTCCGCAACTGCAACGCATGCGCGCCGACGATTTGATAGCCGCCGTATTTCCCGATCAGGCGGCGTGCGCCGAAAACCTTTCCGGACCGATTCGCATCCCCGATCACGTGCTCGTGCGCGAAACGATCGACAACTGCTTGCGCGAAGCCATGGACCTCGACGGGCTCACGGCGGTCCTTCAGCAACTGGAAGCGGGCGAACTGCGCACCGTTGCGATCGACACACCCGAGCCGTCGCCGTTCTGCCATGAAATTCTGAACGCCAATCCGTATGCGTATCTCGACGACGCGCCGCTGGAAGAGCGGCGGGCACGCGCGGTGCAGCTCCGGCGCACCATTCGCGACGACATCGACGGTGCCGGGATCCTCGACGCGGCGATTATCGACGAAGTCGCGGCGGAATCGTGGCCCGTCGTCCGCAACGCCGATGAGCTGCACGACGCATTGGCAACACTCGTTGCCCTGCCGCCCGTTGCGCAATGGCGCGCGTGGTTTGAAGAGCTCGTCTCGCAACGGCGCGCAACGACGGTGGTTTTGCCCGGGCTTCAATTCTGGACGTCGGCCGAGCGTTTGAGCGCGGCAAGACTGATCTACCCGAGTGGCGTCCTCGAACCGGCGATAGAGGCAGCGCCGATGCTAAATGCGGCGGAATCGCGCGAAGACGCGGTCGCTGAAATGCTGCGCGGCTGGATGGAATCCGGCGGCCCCGTAAGTTCCATTGAATTATGCGAGCGTTTCGGCATCGCGGGCGACGACGTCGATACGGCGTTGCTGCGACTCGAGAGTCAGGGCCAGTTGCTTCGCGGACGGTATCGCGGCACGGAAGAAGAGTGGTGTAACCGGCGTGTCCTGGCGCGCATTCACCGCCGCACGATCGGACGTTTGCGCCGGGAAATCGAACCGGTCACGTCCGCACAGTTCGTCCGCTTTCTGTATCGCTGGCAACATGCGGCCCCGCTTGCCCGTTTGCACGGCGTCGAAGGAACGCTGCACGTCATTCGCCAGCTGGAAGGATATGAGATTCCCGCCGCGGCGTGGGAAGCGCAAGTTCTTCCGGCACGTGTCGCGGGCTACCGGCGCGAATATCTCGATCAGCTCTGTTATTCGGGCGAAGTAATGTGGGGCCGATTGAGCGCGCATCCGGCGCTTGATGCCGAAGACGAACGCGAGCGGCGAATCCGTCCGACGAAACTCGCGCCGGTTTCGCTCATCACGAGGGAAAATGCCCACGAATTGATCGTGCGCGACGAGTGCGGCACAAACGGCCTTTCTCATGCCTCGCGTGAAGTTTTGGAAGAGATCGGGCGCCGTGGCGCGCCATTCTTCGCCGACATCGTACGCGGGACCAGACGTTTACCGAGCGAGGTTGAAGACGCGTTGTGGCAACTGGTCGCGGCGGGACTCGTAACCGCCGATGGTTTCGATGCACTGCGCTCGTTGATCGATTCCAAACGGCGCCTTGGCGAAAAAGGCCAGCGCGCGAGACCACGTTCTTCCGGCGGACGCTGGACGATCATTGAATCATCGACGGAACGGATCGACCCTGAAGCCTTCGCGCGGCGGCTGCTGAATCGTTGGGGCGTCGTATTTCGCGACGTCGTGCAACGAGAGAGTCTGGCACCTCGCTGGCGAGAACTGCTGCTCTCGCTCCGGCGAATGGAGTCGCGCGGTGAGATTCGCGGAGGCCGTTTCGTGAGCGGGTATGTCGGCGAACAGTTCGCGCTTCCGGAAGCCGTTGATGCGCTTCGCGCCTCGCGTCGCAGTAACGATGAAGAAGCATTGCCCGTTGTAAGTGCATACGATCCGCTCAATCTAGCCGGCATTCTTCTTCCGGCGGATCGGGCAACAGATATCTCAACTCGCGTAGCGTTGTAAGGAGAAATCGCTGATGAAGGCGTCATGTGAGAAATGCGGGACGCCGCTCGGGCCTCGTGCGGCCGGGTATGCGTGCTCGCACGAATGCACCTTCTGCGCCGAATGCTCGGCGGCAATGCGCTTTCAATGTCCCAATTGCGGCGGTGCGCTCGTCGGAAAACTAGGGGACGGTGGTTCCGCAAACGAATATTCGGGCCGCCAATCATGAACGAAGATAGCCTGACTCCCGAATCGCAGCAGCCCGCTCAGCCCCTTGACGAGGCGCTCCAGGCGCCTGCCGAAGATGCGGTAATGGCGCCGCCGGAAATCGCGCCCGCAGACCCCGAAACTCCGACCACCGAAGGGGCGGAGTTCGAGACCGCAAAGGCGGTAACCGCGACCGGAGAGGCGGAGCCCGAGACTGCGAAGGCGGAAACGTCCGAAAAGGCGGAGACGCCCGAGAAGCCGGAAACGCCGGAACTGAGCGAGGGCCGGCGTAAAGCGCAGGCTGCGTGGGAACGGCTCGTCAAGGCCAAAGATTCCGGCGAAACGATCACGGGCACGGTGAAGTCGCCGGTCAAAGGCGGCGCGCTGCTCGATATCGACGGCTACCGCGGATTTCTGCCTGCATCGCACGTCCGCGTTCCGAAAGGAACGGCGCTCGACACTCTCGTCAATACGACGATTCCGGTGAAAATCATCGACGTGGACGAACAGCGCAAACGCGTCGTCGTTTCGCACCGCCGCGCGATGGAAGAGGAACGCCGAAGCGCGCGTTCGCAACTGCTCCAATCGCTTCGCGTCGGCGAAGAACGTGAGGCTACCGTCGTGCGGCTTGCGGACTTCGGCGCCTTCGTGGATCTCGGCGGCATCGATGCATTGATTCCCCTTGGCGAACTGGCTTTCGAGCGCGTTGAGAAGGCTTCCGACGTCGTGCATCCGGGTGACAAACTAAAAGTGCGCGTTTTGCGCATCGATGAGAACGGCAAGAAGATCGCTGTTTCGCGCAAGGGCGCGTTGGACGATCCATGGCGCGATCACGCCGACGTGCTTCGTCAGGGCAACGTCGTCGAAGGAACCGTTGTCGCAAAAGAACCGCGTCTTACAATCGAAATCGCTCCGGGCGTTAGCGGCACGCTCGGCGACCGCGAAGCGGATCCGAGCGATTACGAAATTGGCGAAAAAGTTGAAGTTTCGATCCGCAACGTCGACTATCGCAATCGCCGCATCCGTTTGAGCACGCCGCATGCGGCGCAGTCCTTTACCTCGGGCGGGTTTGCTCCCCTTGGAACGGAGCTCGGGCGGTAATTACGCCGTTCCTGAAATAACACGGCCGCGGTGAATTGTTACGGCATTATCGAACGATTGACTATCGGCATCTCACGACCGCCGCCACAGCCTGAAAGCTCGCGTCGCTGATAAAGCGACGCGGGCGGTCTGTTGAGCCTGCACGCCGTCTTCAAAAACAGCCATCTGTTCCATTGGCGCTTCGTACCCGCCGGAAGCGCGAACGAAAAAAGGCTAGGCGCACTGCCTAGCCTTAATGTTTCGCTACTGGGAAGCTCTAGCGGCGCTTGCGGCCGTTCGACTTCTTCGCTGCACCTTTGCGTGCGGGAGCCGCCGCTTTACGCGTTGCGCCCTTCGCTGCGGTGCTCTTCTTTGCCGTGCTCTTCTTTGCAGTGCTCTTCTTTGCGGTGCTCTTCTGTGCCGCCGGCTTCGCAGCTGCCTTACGGCCTGACGCTGCTGCCTTACGGCTGCCGCCGCCCTTCTTCGCCATGATGGCGTCTTTGAGCGCCTTTGCCGGCAAGAATTTGAAGACGCGCTTCGCCGGAACTTTCACCGGTTCGCCCGTCGCGGGGTTGCGTGCGATACGCGCAGCGCGATCGCGCACTTTGAATTGACCGAATCCCGGAATCTTCACCGGCTCGCCGGCCAGAACCGCATCTTGAATATCCTCGAAAAGGCCATCGACCAATGCGAGCGCATCCTTGCGAGACATCTCGTGCCGTTCCATAGCAGAACGGACCAAATCGACCTTATTCATCTGCTCCTCTTATGCTGTTGCACACTGGCGCGAACGCGCGCCTATCGCAATGCGGAGTACCGTATTTTCGCCCGTTGTCCTGCGGATTTTTGCGTAAAAATAGCGATTTTTTTTGAGCCCGGCTTGGACTTTGTACTAAAATGGAACGTACTACGGTATGAGCACGAATCTGGAGCGCGAGCTAAAACTCGCGGTGCCGCAAGGGTTTTCACTCGCCCGCCTGCCGCGCGAGCTAAAGACCTTCGTAGCCTCGGCCGCTCGATTCCAGCGACTCCACACAATTTATTACGACTCCGAAGATCTGCGTCTGACACGCTGGGATTGCAGCTTACGGTACCGCCATGGCGAGGGCTGGACGCTAAAGATTCCCGTACTTAATAAAAACAAAGCGCTCGAGCGCGAGGAGCACGTTTTCGATGGTGCCCCCGACCGCCCGCCCAACGCTGCTCTTGAACTTGCGACCGCGAATCTTCGCGGCGCGCCGGTACGGCGCGTTGCGGAACTTCGTACGCTGCGCGTAAAACGTGAGTTTCAGTCGCAAAGCGGCGACGATCTCGCCGAGGTGGTAGAAGACGACGTGCGCGTCGTTGATGGTGCGAGCGTTCAAAATCGCTTCCAACAATTGGAAATCGAATTGGAAGACGGAATAGAAACGGGCACGGGAGACGCCATCGCCGGCGCGCTGCAGAGTCAAGGCGCCGGCAAGCCGAATCAGACGCCGAAAAACGTTATGGCCCTTAGCTCGAACGGCATTGCGCCGGAAATCGCGGTCCCCAGCGTATCTTCTAATTCCTCCATCGGACAAACGATACGCGCCGCGCTCTCTCAATCGGCGATCCAACTGCTGCGTAACGATGCGAAAATGCGTTTGCGTGAGGACGGGGAAGCCGTCCATCAGGCTCGCGTTGCCGTACGCCGTTTGCGTTCCAATCTCCGCACGTTTTTGCCGCTGCTCGAAAAACCGTGGGCATGCGATTTGCGCGAGCGTCTTTCATGGCTCCAGGACCGGTTATCACCCGTTCGAGACACCGACGTTCTGACGGAACGCCTTGCGGATTTTGCCGAAGAGCTTCCGGCCTCCGATGCACAACGCGCCCGGTGCATCGTTGACGACCTGCGCAAACGGCTTAAACGTGAACACGAGCAGTTGCGTGAAGCCTTACGAGAACAGCGATACCGCGAGTTGCTGGAAGACCTGGTGCAAGCGGCGGCCAATCCGCGCTTCACCGGCGACCCCGAAGTGCCGGCCGCCGGCATCGCGCCCACATTGATCCAATCCGTTTATAAAAAAGTTCGCAAAGCCGTACGCGCGGCGGGCCTACCGCCGAGCGATCGCGAGCTGCACGCGATACGTATCAAGGCTAAGCATCTCCGTTATGCATCCGAAGCGTTTTCGGAATCTGCTGGAAAACGGGCCAAGTTGCTCGCACGCGAAGCGCAGCGCCTACAAACGTTGCTTGGCACTGAACACGATTCGGTCGTCATGGTCAAACGGCTTCGGGAAACCGCGAGCGAAACGGAAGCCGTTTTCGCTGCGGGCGAACTGGCTATGCTGTTTCTCCAAGAAGCGAAATCGTCACGCGCTAAGTGGCGCCGCGGGTGGAGACGCATCCGCCGAGCGCACAAGCGATTAATAAATATCAAAAACTAATCAATTAGTTGACTTGAGCAGGCGCACGCGGTAGACTGCAACCGAATCCCCCGGTAGCGACCTTTCCACGGCGGCTTTTTCATGAAGGTTCTCGCGCTTATCGCGCTGACGGCGCTTTTGTTCTGCCCCGCAACAGCGCATGCGGCGGAACAGTCCAAAATTGCAACGTTGAACGTTGCGGTGAGCAGCGACCCGCCGTCGTTGAATCCGCACGACGATCTCGCGACGTGGAAAACGGCGACCGTCGTCACGCTTGCGTGGGACGTCCAGCATCAGCATCCCGCAAGTGAAACCTCGACGGCTCGCGTCCTCAGCGACAACGCGTCGCTCTATTTGCGCTTCGACGTGAAGCAACGCGAAGGCTTGATGGCCCAGCAACACACCAACAATGTCGGCGACGGAACGGACGACGAAGTCTGGATCGACCTCTGGCCTAACGGCTCCAACGGATTCTTCTATCAGTTCGCAGCCACTTCGAACGGTACGCATTTTCAGTATTCATCGGAGAATACGGCGTACGCGCCGACGTGGGAATCGTACGGCAACGCTTATAGCGGCGGGTTTACGATTACGATGAAGATTCCACTTCGCGTAATTCGCGGCTCCGGCGGAGCCGGCGGGTGGAAGGCCCAGTTCGTTCGCGTCGTGCGGTCCACGGGCGAACGACAGATCTGGTCGTACGGCCCCGCTCAAACCAACGGCGACGACGTTATTTATGCCGGCGCGCTCCGTGGGCTCTCGCCCGCCGCGGCAACTCGACCGCAGCCGCGCCTAGGCATCTATGGGCTCGGAGCGCTCGGTCCGGCGAAACAGGGCCTTTCGACCTCTCGCGTGGGCGCCGATCTCTCTATACCGATTACTGCTACGTCATCGTTCTACTCGACGTTCCACCCGGATTACTCAAACGTCGAAGTGGACCAAGAAACGATTTCGCCGACGGCGTTCGCGCGCTTCTTCAATGAAGTACGCCCGTTTTTTACGCAGGGTGCCAGCTACTATGACAGCTTCGACTGCGACGCGTGCCCTGGAATCAGCCAGCTCTACACGCCGAACATCCCGACGCCGCGCGACGGATATGCCGTGGAAGGGAAACAAGGGCCGATTTCGTTCGGCGCCTTCAACGCCTTGAACGATGGGCGTTCGGATTCGGCACAGGCCCTCCAGTGGCGTTCCCAAGACGACAAATGGGGACTGACCGCGCAACGCATCGCTGCCGACTGCAACCAGCCGGTGCTGCAAACGTGCGACGGCTACTCGAGTTCGTCCGTACACGACGATACGATAACCGATGGCGTCCGGTACAACGACAGCAAACACTTCAGCGCGTACTTCAACTACGGAAGCGACAGCGGGAGTAACGTCCTGCTCGGCAATAAGGCACAGCGCTATGACGGCGGGACGTACGTTTACACGAATACCTTCGGCGCCGCGTTTTCGATGCGAAAAGTCGGCTACTACTACGATCCGGCGGACGGGCTCGTGCAGCACCCGGATATCGCCGGCTACGCCGGTTATCTCGCCAAGTATTGGCTCTTTAGTGGAAACGACGCGATCAACTCGATGGGCGTGAGCGGCTCCGTCGACCGGTATCACAACGCCGCGGGCGATCTCGATCAGACCGACCAGAATTTCACCTTCGACGTGCTCATGCGCAATCGCATCGACGCGCAGATCAATCTCGGCTCGTCGTTTCTGCTCGCGAACAACTGTGCGACGTCGCCCGGCAATTTGATTACGGTGGATCCGATGAACTACGCGCAGTACCGCGGATGCCAAGTCTTGACGCCGATCACTCAGGCGGGCCTCGGTCTAACGTGGCACAGCGGCAGCTTCAACAGTCCAGGAGACTTCCCAAATCACGGATCCTCGTCGACGCCGACCACGGTTACGTACAACACCGGACGCTTCGGACCGGGACGCGTCGATTCGTGGACGCGCAGCAGCACTATGCGCGTCGGAAAACGGGCAACGCTTTTACTCGAAGCCGACGACACGCGACAGCACTTGGATTCCGGGCCTACCAACGTCCAGTGGCTCGAGCGCGCCGGCTATACCTATGCGCTCGGTCCCGACGAATCAATTTCTCTCGGGGTTCGACGGATCATCGGCATTGCGCCCTATATCGTAACGAACTCGCCGGCTTCGTGCGTGACCTACCTGGCGAACCCGCCTTCGAACACGCCGTGCACCGGAGCGTGGAACCTCTCGTTCGCCTACCACAAACGCAACCCGCACGACGAGTACTATTTCGCGTATGGCGATGCGAGCCAGCTATCAACCGTGCCGCAGTGGATCGTCAAGTGGATACACTACCTCGGTGCGGAGAAGGGCACGTAAGGTCGCATTGACGGGGCCGCCGGCGCGGCGTATCGTGAATTACGCGGTGTGAGCGACGAGTTTGTGAGAGCACAGATGGATACGAACCGCAAGTACATCGATTGCCGTGACTACCCGAGCGAGAAGAATTGCTCGCTGTATATCTCGGGAACCGAAGATGAAGTCTTGACCGCGGCTAAACAACACGCAGTTGGCGCACATGGCCATGCCGATTCGCCGGAATTGGCGGCGCAGTTGAAACAGGGACTGCGCGACGAGCGCAGCCCCGTTCAGACGGCGTAGCGTTTAGGCTTCGAGCGTTTGCGCGCTTCGGCCGATCCAGCGATAAAGTGCAAACGGTATCGCGACGAACGCGATCGCTCCAAGGCCTAACGCCCAGCCCGCAAAAGAATCGCCGAAGATCGCAAGCGGCGACGGCTTATTCGAGACGTAGATAAGCCCGGCCAAGAAGACGCCGAAAACACTTTCTCCGACGATCAATCCCGACGCGACCAGCACGCCGAGACGGCGCGCTGCGTCGCCGTTCGGTTTGGTCGCGACCCAAGTGTTGTAAATCTTGCCGAAGACCGCACCGACTACCACGGGGGCCGTCGCGCTGGTCGGCAAGTAAATCCCCAGGCCGACAGCCAGCGGCGGCAGACGGAAACGTCCACTGATGCGGCCCGCTTCATCGATGATGATGATCCCGATACCGACGAGCACGCCGATCCCGATCAAACTCCAGTCGATCTGCCCCTGAATCACGCCCTTGGCGAGCGTGGAGATCAACGTCGCTTGCGGAGCCGGCAACCCGTGCGGACCGCCGAAGCCGTAGGCCTTGTTGAGCACAACAAGGACCGGCGGAATCACGATTGCGCCAAAAATCACGCCGACCATCAGCGCGACTTGCTGCCGCCATGGCGTTGCTCCAACGAGCTGGCCGGTCTTCAAATCTTGCAAGTTATCGTTCGAAATGGTTGCGACGTTGATCAACAGCGCCGTAACAAACAATGCATAGGCGACGAGCGCGGGCGCCGACGATTTATCCGCACCATGCGAAAGCACGAGCAACAGCAACGACGCGCCGATTACCGAGAGAATCGCCATGCCGGAAACCGGACTGTTTGAAGAGCCGATAAGTCCGGCCATATAGCCGGTTGCGGCAGCAACCAGAAAACCGGCGAGCACGATGTACAACACGGCACCGATAATTAGCACCGGCCCCATGCCCACGATCGCCGTCCCCGAGAGAAAGGCCCACAACAGGATGACGATCGGCAGCAGGCAGACGGTCGAAATCATCGCCACGATCCCGATCGGCAAATCTTGCTCGGTGATGGGCAGGCTTTCGGCGCCGACTTGGGCGCGATGACGGGACGCCGCGATAGCGGAAGCGACGCCGTTCCACACCGGCGCAGCGAGTTTGCCGAGCGTCCAAATGGCCGAGATACCGATCGCCCCCGCGCCGATGAATCGCACGTAATGCGACCAAACGTAATTTGCCACGTCGGCTGCCGGCCCAGGCATCGGATGCATCGCCGTGAGAATCGGAATCGCGATTCCCCACGCAATGATCAGCCCGGCGAATATTGCCATACCAACGGTGAGCCCGATTAGGTGGCCGGCGCCGATCAGCGCGAGCGAAAGCGAAAAATCGATACCCGTCGAGGATTTACCCGCACGGAAGAATGCCGTGAGGTCGGCGGCAAACAAACGAAAGGCAACGCCGAGCTGCACGGCCGCCGATGCGACGGAACTTACAACTAGCGCGATGAGCCCAAGGCGATTCTCGGCTTGCGCTTCGGTCGCGCCCTCGCCCGCCCCGACGCGCAATACTTCGGCGGCTGCAACGCCTTCCGGATACGGCAGATCGGAATACGTTACGAGCGCACGACGCAGCGGCACGCTGTACATTACGCCCAGAATTCCGCCGACGGCGCAAATGCCGAACGATTCCCAGAACGGAAAGCCCGTCCACCAGCCTACCATCACGAGACCCGGCAGAACGAAGATTACCGAGGAGAGCGTCCCGGCCGCCGACGCCACCGTCTGAACGATGTTGTTTTCCCAAATCGTCGAGTTGCGGAACATACGAAGAACCGCCATCGAAATGACAGCGGCTGGGATGGAAGATGCAAATGTGAGGCCGACCCTGAGGCCGAGATAAACGTTGGCTGCGGTAAAAACCAGCGTAATAAGGCCGCCGAGCAGAAGGCCGCGGGCGGTTAATTCAATTCGCACAGCCAGCAAGTACGCTGGAGCGGCAGGCGCGTCCCGCGCGCCTGCGCCTTTTTACTTACTTCTGTTCGTCGGATCGCTGCACGAAAACCGCGATCTTTCGTCCGTCGGTTCCGTGAAGGGGCGCCACGGTTACCTGCAACTCGTTAACCGATGCCGATGCGCTTGCAGCGGCTCTCGTTGAACGCCAGGCCGCCGTGAGGGCGCGTACGACGCGGTCGACGGGACCGGGTAACACATCGGGTTCTGAGTCGGAGGCGTAGTAGGGAGCAAGCGGGTCTTCTCCGCCCGACGGGCCGGCCATCACGATCCGGTACGTGTCGTCCAAGATGAAGCAGTACGGAACGGACGATCGCATGCGCGTGCTCCTCGGGCGGTGATCCGGAAAACCGGTCAGGGTCAGCGCGGGTGCATACATAGAAAGCTCCTCCACGCGCTAAGCCTAGCAGGGCAAACACCCCCGGGTCGCCCGTGGAAACCCCTGGTTATGATGAAGTCAAATTAGAAGGAAAATCAGGCGGGCAACCAGGACCGTGAGAGGTCATGTCTTCCCTCATCGGCCGCGAACGGGAAATCGCGTCCGCCCTGGATCTTTTCAAAACGGCCGTTACCACGCCGGTGCCCCGAGTCTTGCTCGTTGAGGGACCGAGCGGCATCGGCAAGAGCGCTGTTATGGCAGAGCTTGCCGGCCGGCTTCAACAGCAAGGGGCGCTCGTGGTAGGCACGGCCGCTTTTCGGATCCAGGCGACCGTTCCGTACGCCTCGCTTTCGCGCATGCTTTCGCAAATCGCGAACGCTTTGGGCCCGGACTCAACGCGCTACTTCGCGGCGGACGGTGCAGGGCACGATCCGGCAATTGCGTTATCAACAGCGCTCGAAGGCATTCTTCTTGACCGTCCGGTCGCGTTGCTATTGGACGACGCGCAGTGGGCTGATGAAGAAACGCTGTCGGCGCTGGATGCTATCGTTCCGCAGTTTGCAAGTTCGCCGCTCCTTCTCGTTCTCGCGCGCCGAAGCGACGAGATGGCTTCAGACGTCCCTCTGGCAGTAGACGAAACGATCGGTCTTGGCACGCTGGATGCGCGTCGCGCAAGAGAACTCGTCGAGCAATCGCTGCCGCACGCGGAAACGGCCGTCATCGACCGGATCATCGAGCACTCGGGCGGTGTTCCGCTCGATCTCACGGCGCTCGCCGAAGCAGCGGCCGAAAACGATGCGCACAACGCGGGCGACGTTGAGAGAAGCACGCGTTCGTTAATTGCTCGTCGTATCCAGGGTCTAAGCTCCGGGTTTCGCACGTTTCTTCAAATCGTGTCCCTCCTTCCCGAGCCGATCGAGTACGATCTGTTGGCACGCCTGTGGACGAACAGCACCGAACTCGGCGAATACATCGCGCAATCGGCCGCGCAGTATCTCGTTCAGGAAGGCGCGACGCTACGCTTCAGACACGCGCTTGTGGGCGAAGCGGTGCTGGAAACGATTCCGATCAAGATCCCGCTGCACCGCCGATCATCGAAGCGATTTCCCGAGCGGATCGATTGCGAGTCGAAGACCGCTTACTAATAGCCGAACAGGCGCTATCCGCCGGAGACCGCAAACTCGCGCAGGAAACGTATCTTGCGCTTTCATCGCAAGCTAACGAAAAAAATCTTTTTCGCATGGTTATTTCCGCCTCGGAAAGCCACATGGAGCTTGGCGAGCCGCCGGACGACGCCTTTTTGGAGTTCTACGGAAATTTTGCAAAAGCGCTGAGCTTTTCGACGATGGATCGCCGGGCGGAAACCGTCTTGCTTCATGCGCTAAGCGAAGCGCAATATCGTAAGCTTCCGAATCTCGGTGCACTTGCGGCGCAACTCGTCTTGTCACAATTCTTTGGCGACCGGTATGAGTCGGCTAAACTGACCTATCGGCACTACGCTTCGGTATTTAGCGATCCGCTTGACTTATCGATGCTCCACGGGGCAGCGCTTTGGTTTAACGTTTGCGAACACGACGTTGAAGGCTTACAGCGAACTTTGCAACACATCGAGAACCTGGACATCGAGCTTCCGGCCCCGGTCCGAATGCGAGCGGAGATTGCGCAAGCATTCGTCGAGAGCAGGTCGGGCGATTATGAAGCGGCGCGCAAGCGTCTACCTCTCATAACGGAGATCGCCAAGTCCCTCCATTCGACTAATAGCAATCATGCCGTGGTTGTCGACGCCTACATTCGGTACATGCAGTTCGGAACGCGCGATAACGGCTTCATCCGGATGCAATTGAACGACGTGCGCAATCCGGAGCTCACGCAGTTCGTTCTGCATTCAAAAATTCAGAGCGCGCGTCTCGATGAGGCATCGCTTAGCATCGAAGACTCGTTGCGCCGGCCGCTGGAGGGCTCCGAGCGGGGACGTATTCTGGGCAGTGCGGCGGCGCTCTATGCGCTGCGCGGATCGCCGGGTTCTTATTGGAAGACGATCGAGGCGGAAGCGCTGCGATTCGCCGCGGGCGAAAAATCGGCTGTGTTATATAACATGGCGGTATGGTCGGCTGCTTCAGGACTTCTGGACGATCAAACGAGCTCGCGGCTTCTCGACGCCGCCCTTCCGTATGCGGCGAGTTCGCAAGACCCATACCTTTTCCAGTGGCGCCTGCCTATCGCACTTGCAGCTCAAAGGCTGAAGCGAAAAGACGTTCTGGCTCGAGCGGCAGACGGTTCCGCCTTTTGGGCCGACATGCAGCCCCTTTCCGCAGCGGAACGCAGCGTTACGGGTGCCCTCGCCAATCATTTCTTGGGCCGCCAGCTCTCGGGATCGATCGGAGCGCTCGCAACGCAATGCGAGTATTTGGGCATGACGCTGGCACGGTTTTTGTTGCTCGCCGCGTGCGGGCGCGGCACCGAACAACGCGACGCCGCCAAAGGGCTCGCTGAGCGCGGCGTCTCGTGGTTCCAAACGCAAACTACGCTGGCCGATGGCAAAACGGGCGGCTCGCTCACGGCGCGCGAACGTCAGATCGCGGATCTGATTTCGGAGGGAAGAAGCAATAAAGAAATCGCCGAGCAGTTGGTTTTGAGCGAACGTACCATCGAAGGCCACGTCGCCAACATCTTCAACAAGCTCGGCGTTTCGAAACGAACTCAGATCGCGACCTGGGTTCTGAGCCAGTCTACTGCTGTACGGTAAATCCGTTTCCGACTACGTGTGGCGCATGCTCTTGATGCTCGAGCAGTGTCTTGTGTTCTTCTTGAAGCGCTTCCTCGGCGTGGCCGCGCATGGCATCCAGATCGGCCTCTGAGGGGAGTTGCGAGAGCCCGAGCGTGTCTTTGATCAGCGTGCGAAGCTTCATGCTATCGCCTTTGGCATCTTGCCACTTTTCCAACACCGCGGGATCTTGCAATGCATGCAAAAACCCGGCGGCAATCGCCTTCTGTTGAACTGTCGCCATGAAATCCTCGCTGAAGCAGTAGTTAGTTCGGCTCTAGGAATCTATCGGACAAACAGGCGGCCGCTTTAACGATTTGCGGTCACAAGACGCAGTGATTCGGTGTAGCGGAACGACGGCGATGCGAAAGCGCCGGCGACGTCCTTGATTCGTTGGAGATCGAGTTCGCCGAGCGATCCTGTGTAGTAGCGTAGCAAGAGTTGTTCGTAAACGCTATCCGCATCGAGCTGCGCTGCGCATTTGAACCGAACTTGCGCGACGTTCGTGAAGCCCTGGCCCTCCATCGCTTCCCGGATGCCGTTCGTATCGAAGATTCGCGGATCGGCGGGATTGAGGGGAGTGAACTTTGGATGCTCCGTACGAATCGCTTCGTTGACCGAGGTAAAAAATCGGCGCATATGACCTTCGGTAGCTGCCGGATCGCCGACGACAAACGCAACGGTCCCGTCCTCTTTTAAGACGCGTCTCGCCTGGCGCAACACGTCGTCCAACTCCGGAATCAGCATGAAGACCATGTGAGAGACGACCGCATCGAACGACTCATCGCCAAACGGAAGATCTAATGCATTTTCAACGGCGAGCGTCCCGATCGGCACGTTATGCAGACGCTCTCTCGCAAACTCGAGATCCACTTCGCCGAGGTCCACGCCCGAAAGGACTGCGCTCGGAAAGCGTTCGTGAATTGCGGCGAGCAGCACCCCGTCCCCGCATCCTATATCCAGGACCGACCGGACCGGCGCAAGCGCATCCGCCAAAACATCATAGGAACTCTTAGCATCTTCGGTTCGGAGCCTTCCCGCGTACGTCGACGTCGTGCGCGGCCGCATCGCATGGAATGTCCGGTAGTATTCGTCCCAGTGGTGCCGCTCGGCCGAATCACCGCGTAAAACCCGCGCGAGTAACCCGTCTTGGTTTTCCATCAGGCGACCGCGAATGGGTTGAGCAGCGCCCGAGTTCGCGATCCGAGCCGCCCGCTGTACATAAACGATTCCAACCCCGGGACGATCGCTCGCACGACGCTGACGGACAAATCCGCCGGCGCTAGTTCGACCGCAAAGATCTTTCGGATTCCGTAACCGGCGAGCGCGCCGAGCGTCGTGCGGACATCTTGTGCGACGTCATCGCTCGAACGATCGACGAAGCCCGAAAGCTCGATCTCTCGAGCCGGCAAGTCGAAATACCAACGATCTTTTGGTAACTCTTTGCGGCGTCGATTATGTTCGCCCATATTTGTCGGTGGATCGTCGGGACGCAACATGTCTTCGCGCGCCCCCTGAATGTCGATCGCACGGCTCTGCACGGCCTCGGTCAGCGCCCGTACCAGCGCATGCGCGGGGGAAAGCGAACAGCCCATGCCCATGTGCACCATCGGCGGTTCGAGATCCGGCTCAAAAATCGAGACGAATACCGTATAGGGCAGCTCCGCCTCTTCGAGCAAGAATGCTCGCAACACGAGTCGGGCGGATTCGATTTTTTCGATCAGCGCGTCGACGACTCGGTCGCCCGTCGGCAGCTTTAGCTGCGGAGCGACGCTGCGATCCATCGCGTTCGTTCCGCCGAACAGCCGCGGAACAAGTGACGAACGTACGTGATACATCGCCCAGGCGTGGCGCTCGACCAATTCGCACAAGGCATGATAAACAGCTTCCGCTATATTGTTGCCTGACGCGAGCCCGTTCGTGCTGGTGACATCGAAGAGCTTCTCTCCGAACCACGGACATTGGACGAGTGCAAGCGGAATCGCAACCGAATCGCCCGAGAGCAATTCCGTCCCGCGAACGCACTGTACCGGCATTGACGGCGCTACGTCAATCATTCCGAGTTCGGGAAGATCGATGTGCTGCGAAACCGCTTCAACCGTTTCCTCGAAAGCCGGAAGGCGCACGTTGGCGGCGATCTGCCGTTCTGCGGCCTCCATGATCGCGCTCGCGATGGACGCGTCGCGCGTTAGCCCTTTCCCGTTGTAGACGCCGAGCATGTCGGGCGAACGCGGAACGAGCGTTGAATAGACCGGGATGCCGACCCGGTCGAGGTTCGTTATATCCGCTATGCGAGTGATTCCAAAACGACGCCGCAATTCCGGAGCAAGATCGAGCGTGCTGGCATAGCTGGTCGCGCGATCGTACGTCGAGGGATCTTTCGGAGAAGTCGAGGGCAGTCGCACTTCGCCGGACTCGCGCGCCGATTCGCATGCAGGGCGCTTCGTAACGAATGGAATCCGTGCGTCTTTTGTGCGCTGAAGCGTTCTTATCACCGTCCGAAGTGCAAAGCGCGCATCGAGGCGCTTTAGATCTCCTGACTCCATAATGAGTTCGTGTAACTGCTTGGCAATCGACGGAGGCGCGCATGCAATGACGCCGTCCCAACTCCGGTCCATGTAGTAAATCTCGCGTGCGCTAGCGATGAACTGCGCCTCGCCCGCACGCGAAAGCAGTCCGCGACGCCGAGCTAGCCGCGCCACGTGCCGCACGTTCACCACGGGAACGGTGATCGCGCGGCCGGACTGCGGATGCGTTAACACCGCGACTTCATCGTCACCATCGATCGATTCACGAACGTACCAACCAGCAATAGCGCCAAGCGCCACAAAACCGTATGGCGCGCATTCGGCCGCGCGCAGCGCGCCCATACTCGATGCGCCGAACATTCGGGCGTGCAGCGTCGATTCGTAACATTCTTTCGGCGCAGGCGCGAGATCGTGATGGAAGAGGCCGTCGATAAGCAGGACGGCGTCGTAGTCTTTAGCGGCACGAAGAACGTCGCCGCGCGATGCCGGCGGCAGATACGTTACGCGGTCGTCGGCCAGACGATCGCATTGAGGCAACGATGGCCCGCAAAAAACGGCGAGGCGGAAAGACCCGTCGTGCACGCGCCTGTCGTTAGCGGCGGCGCGTGCATCGACCTCCGGTCGTTGCGGAGTTACAGTTTAGGGACGAGCTGTGTAGGTCGGCGCTGCGCTGCCCATGGTTCCGGGGCTTGCCTTTGCTCCGGGAGCCATGCTGCTCATCGCTCCGGGTGAGGGCGAGGCGCAGTTTTCCATTTTCGTACTGTCTTCGCTCATCGTGTTGGATGTGGAGGCCATTGGTGACGAGCTTGGACAGGCCGTTGCAGATGATGTCGGTGCGGCGGTCTTTGCGTCAACTGCCGCTATAGAGGCAGTGGCCGCAAGAGCTCCGAGCACGACAAAACTTGCGAATCTTTTATTCATGTATTGATCCTCCCAGCGGTGGCCCATTACCCGGTGCTAAGAGCAGTAAAACGCGACGACCCACCGCTTGCGCGGTGGGCCGTTTAGCGAATACTTTTCACCGAAATTTAAGAACGCATGCTAAGCGTTCAGTTCTTCTTCCTCCGGCGTCTCGTTCAATACGCGGTCGATCGCCGCTTCGATACGCTCGAAGCCTTTGCCGCCCGCTTGAAAGTGACGCAATTCGTGCTTTCGGTTGAAGACGTAAAACGCCGGCACGAATTGGTTTTGGAAGCGCTCCACAAGCGCGTGATCGTTGTCGATCGCCGTGGGCTGAGTAAGCTTCATCTCTTCGACGGCATCTTTTTTCACTGCTTCGACGTCGAGTTCGTCCTCGGAACGCGGCTGATGCACCGAAAGAAAGGCGACACCGTGCTTTGCGTATTTATCGCGCCACTGCGCGAATTGCTCGGCGGTGTCATGGCAGATGTAACAGCTCTTCGACCAAAAGGAGACAACGACGGGAAGTCCGCGCAGCTCTTCGGACTTTACTTCACCGTTGAGCCACGCGGCAGCCCCCTCCAGCGAAGGAAGAGGGCTGCGCATGCGTAGTGCCATTTATGCCTTCTGGAGCAGCGCTTTGCCGGGTTTCCATTCAGCCGGGCAAAGACCACCGGTCTGAAGAGCCTGCAGAACGCGAAGCGTTTCTTCTACGCTACGTCCGACGTTGTCGTCGGTCACCACCGCGTATTTGAGCACGCCTTCCGGATCAATAATGAAGAGCCCGCGTTGCGCGACGCCCGACGCTTCGTCGAGAACGCCGTAGGCACGCGCCGTTTCCTTCGTGTAGTCGGCGACTAGCGGGTAGTTCAGACCCGCGATGCCGTTCTTCTCACGCGGCGTGTTGATCCATGCCCAGTGGCTGTGCACCGAATCAGTCGACGCGCCGAGGATCTCGGTATCAAACTCTTTGAACTCGTCTGCACGGTCCGAAAGTGCCGTGATTTCGGTCGGACACACAAACGTAAAGTCCAGTGGATAAAAGAAGAACACGAGCCATTTGCCGCGATAGTCGGAGAGCTTGATCTCTTTGCCGAGGTCCTTCGCTCCGGTCGCGCCTTTGGTGCTCGGAAGTTTGAAATCGGGTGCCTGTTTGCCGACTTGCGCCAACATTATGAGTAGTTCCACCTTTTGCTGAAAGCGAGTGATGTTCTGAAGCTCACTCTACCCGATCCGCACAAAAGTGAAAATGACTTTCACGACATGATTTAATGCCAGGAGTCGCACCAAGAAGACAAAATGTCGCTTATGATTGACATTGTGTCACTTATGCCGTACATTTCACGGTAAAGGAGGGTAGGGAATGCACTGGTTCCACGTTCCCACGGTCATGCCGCACAGTCCCAGCACGGGCACGCCCGAAGCCGCATTCGTGCCGTTTCCAGTCCTTGCGGCGCCGCGATGAAAACCCAGCAGCAAGTCAACCGGCGCTATTTCATCGAGCTATTCGGATCGCTGGCCGTTTACATAGTGCTGCTCGTGGCGGTGAATCTCATCGCGGATCGAATCGGCACGGCAAACCGTCCGCTTCTTATCGTGCTTGCCGTGACGCCGATGATTCCGGTGATTTTCACGGTCGCCGCAATCGTCCGGTATCTCTCGGCCTGCGACGAACTCGAACGCCAGATACAATTGACGTCTCTTGCCGTAACCGTCGGCGCCACGGCGTTCATCACGTTTACGTACGGATTTCTGGAGGGAGCCGGCTTTCCGCGCTTGAGCATGTTTGCGGTATGGCCGGTGATGGCAGCGGCATGGCTCATGTCCTCGATCGTACTGCGCCTGCGCTATCGATGAAAAACCGGATCAAGCTCTTGCGTGTGGAGCAAGATCTTTCACAAGCCGAACTCGCCGAGAAACTTGGCATCGCGCGGCAAACGGTCGTTGCGCTCGAAGCCGGCAAGTACGCACCAAGCTTGCCGCTCGCATTCAAGATTTCAAAACTCTTTTCCAAGAGCGTCGAGGATGTCTTTGACGCCGGCTCATTAGACTAAACTTACAGGAGCAACCATGATTCGCACCTTTCGCGCGCTGCTCGCCGCGGCGCTGTTCTTCAACGTCGCCTTTGCGTCGCAGCCGGCCCTCGCGGCGGCCATTGCACCGGCACCGCATCCCACGGAATCGTTCGACAGCGGGATGCTTCATGTCGATCGCTACGGCTCCGGGCCGAAAACGCTCGTGTTCATTCCGGGACTCGCGAGTGGAACCTGGACGTGGTACGAACAGATCGCGCACTTTTCGCCGAACTATACGATCTACGCAATCACGCTACCGGGATTCGACGGCCGAGCAGCGTCTAACGAAAGCGATTTGCTGGCCGGCTTCACACGTGATTTTTGGTCGCTGCTCGAGCAGCGGCACATCGATAAACCGGTTGTGATCGGGCACAGCCTCGGCGGAACGCTTGCGATTCTGCTCGCAGAACAGCACCCCGACCGCCTCGCCGGCATCGTAGCGGCAGACGGGCTTCCGGTCTTTCCGGCGGCGGCTCAATCGACGGCCGATCAGCGCGCCTCCATGGCAAAAGGCATCACCACACAACTCGATTCAATGCAGCACGCCAGCTTCGTCCAATACGAGCGCAATTACATGGCGACGATCGGCACCACCGACGCTGCATTTGCCCCGTCACTCGGCGATCTCGTCTCAAAGAGCGATCCGAAAGCGGTGGGAGCATGGGCCGCGGCCGATCTAACGACCGATCTCCGTCCGCAGCTCGCGAAGGTGACCATCCCGTTCGAAGAGATCATGCCGTACGCCTCGCCCAGCCCGTATTCGGAAAGCGATACGCTGACATTCTACAAGATGCTCGTAGCGGGTGCGCCGAAAGCGCAAGTCGTTGCCGATTACCGCGGCGCGACACTACGTGATGCTGGACCAGCCGCAAAAGTTCGACGAAACGCTCACGCAGTTTCTCGCGCAGTTATAAGGCCGTCGTAACGTTCGCGCGTACGCACTGCGTCGATATGATCGTAGGCGCGCGAGGCTTCATCGGAAAGCAGGCATAGCAGCTCGAGCTCATCGGGGTCGAGCTGCGCGCCGTTTTTATGCGCGCCATAAAGGGTGAAAGAGACGAGCTCATGCCGCACGGCGACCGGGATGGCGATAACGTAAATCGCTGCGTTGTCGCGATCCAATTGCGAACGCAATTCGTCGAGCCAAACCCGATCCTCGTTAGCTTGCAACAGCCGTACCAGCAAGTGGTTTGCGTTAAACCCTGCCGGAGCCATGGGCGTATCGTGTGAGGTGCCAACGCCTTCGAAGCGGGATCCGTCCGTCGAGCGCCGATAATGCGCCGCGGCACTTAAATGCAGCGCATCGACCGGAACTTGCACGAGACCGTCGGTCACCGCTTCCTCCTCCGTTGCATAAGGGAGGGCCTTGGCGACTCGGCGCAGATGAATTTCAGCCAGCTGCCGGTGACGAAAGAAAACCGATTCGACCATCCGTTCGATGCCTTTGTTGATTCGGTCGAGCAAAAAGCCGATCGCGATCGTAGCGAGCAATTCGCCGGCAAGGGCAAGATGCTGCCTGGAAACGATCATCGCGAAGAACCAATCCAGCAGCGAGACTACCGCAATCACGAAGATCGAAAGCAAGCCGTAGACGATCGCGCGATTCAAGACGAAATTTACGTCCAGCACGCGATGCCGCAGCACGCCGTAGGCAACGGCAATAGGCATGATGACGACCGCGTATCCAGCAATCTGCGCGACACTCACCGGGACGCCGGGGACGAAGTAGATCGCGTAGGCCAGGAACGACACGATGAGCCCAATGACGAGAAATCCGAAGCGCTGCCTAATCGCGGGCGAGGCCGTCTTATACTTCTTGACGACGATCAAGGATGCAAAGGAAAACGACGCCAGCGGCAACCACGTATCGAGAACGTCGCGGAACGACGGCGGTTCGCCGGTCACATTTTCGTACCACCACTGGAACGAGTACGCCGCAAAAGCGCAGACGATCGCAATCCAGATTGCGCGATTGTAGCGCCGCCGGATTCCCGTGACGTTTCCGTCGGGAAAGCGCAGCACGAACGGCAGCAGCGGCATGACGGCGAAGTTTCCGAAAAACGTCGAGAGCACGAATGTGAGCGGAAGGAACACGCCCGGCGGCAACTGCGTGGCAAAGTACTGGTACGACGGCGCTGTGGAAAAATATCCGAGGCCGAAAGCGTAGAACGACCACGTCATCACATTCGGCCGGAGATAAACCAGCATGAAAGCGACGATGAGAAACACCGTCGGCGGCAACATCGCGAGGATTCCGGTGAGCCGATCCCACGCGGTGAAATGAGGAACAGGCACTGCCGTCATCGCTACCGTGAATCGAGAGCCGTCCGGACGCACGAACGTGAAGGTACCGTGGTCGCCTGCGCGCGGATAGGCCAGCCGGAACGAATTTTGATCGAACGGCCGTAGAGCGATCGTGTCGTCGATCCGAACGCCGCTTCGCTGCGCCGGCGAGCCCGCGAGCACACCGGCAACGGCGTTGGAGCCCGTAACTCCCCGGCGCGTCTCAAAGCCGTAGGTGCCGCCACCCCAGCGGCCGGTGTAGTCGTCATGCCCTAACGGCCCGTAGAAGATGACGATCGCCATCGCCGTAATCGCGAACAGGACGAACCGGGCCGTGACTCGCACGCCGTCTACCCGCCTGCCGCTAGAGCGGACTTGGACTGCCCTGAACGGGCGGTGCGGGAATTGCGAGCGGATCGGTTCCGAGCGGGATACCTGCCTCGTGAAATGCACCGCATACTCGTTCGTTCAACACGCGATTCAATTCGAATTGCCGAAGCGGCGCCGTACGCACCGAAACGCGCAGCACGAGACCGTTCTTCGACGGATTTTCCATGCCCATCCATTCGATCGGCTTCAAGAAAGCATCGCGCCATTCCGGTTCCAGGGCGACGGTTTCGATCGTTTCACGCAGGGTTTCGTAAGCTTTTTTTACGTCGGCCGCCGGATCGACCGGAATGCGGAAGTCGATTCGCGACCAGTTCCGCGAAGCGTTGACAACTTGCGTCACGGCACTGTGCGGAATCGTGATGAGGTGGCCGCGGACATCCCGGATCTGAACGACCCGCAAGCTCAAGTTCTCGACGATGCCGTTGTAGTCACCGACCATGATATAGTCGCCGACGACGTACTGGTCCTCGAAGATCACGAGCATTCCGTTCAGAAAATCGCGTACCAAACTCTGCGCTGCGAAGCCGATGGCGAGCGCCGCCACACCGCCGATTGTAACGACCGACGCAACCGGGATATTTAGCGCGGAGAGCGTCGCCAGCGCAGCGACGAAGGCGATGATGAAGCTTTTGAAGCCGATGAGCGAACGCGATATCGTCGGTGCACGGACAAGATGGCGGGCTCGGTCTTCGGTGTTTGTCCCGCGCCTCGCGTAAGCTTCCGAGAACGGTACGATGATTAGATCGCCGATCTTCGTGAGTAAAACGGCAGCGATCCAGATGAAGAGCACGTTCAGGGCACTTCGCTTTACGAGTTCACCGTACGGTGTCGTCTGCGGGAAAAGCAACAGCGCCCACGTTACCGTTCCGAGCCACAACAGAACGAGCACCGCTAAGATGAACCCGGAATAAGCATGCACGCGTTGTAGCCGCTGTTCCGGCCCTGCCGCACGCATCGCCAATGCTAAAAACCTTCGCCGATGACGATCATTCGTAGGGCCCTCGCTCGACGCGTCGGCCTGAGCTTGCCCGATCTTCCGGTGGCGCTCGGCCACGCGCTGTTTCAGCACCGCTTCACGACGGCGCAGCAACGCCAACGCGGCAAAGCCCAACACCGTAAGGACAAGCAAAGCGACGACCGTGCGCAATAGCGCAGTTAAATTGTGGCGAATCTCTTGCGGCTGCCGTTTGTTGAGCGCCGCTTTAAGCGCGCTTTGGAGCTGATTGCGCCACTGCTCCGCCAAGATCGAGGCCGGGACGTTCGCATACTGAGTGTCGGCCGACGTCACGGTAAGGATCGGCACTTCGCCCGCTTCACCGTTATGTTTGCCGTCTGTCGCAACAAGCGTCTCTTGCTGGCCGACGCGATCGACCAGCACCTTGAAGCTGTCCGGATCGAAGACCGTGCCGCCATCCGTTACGGCCAAAAGTTGCGAAATGGCGTTTTGCACGTAGAGCAAACGCACGTTGATCGGCAGTTCGCCGCCGGCCGGCGCCACCGGAGAGGCGATGCGAAAGACCGGGGTCCCGTCTACAGTCACCGGTCCGGTAAGAAAAAGCCCCTCCTGCCTGATGCCGGGAACGGGAGGGACCGGCGACGCTTTCGGAAGGCTGGGCAGAAGTTGCGCCGCCGCCGGCAGCGGGGCAAAAGCGCAAACTATTGCGCAAAGCACGTGTACTAGAAGGTAGCGGAGCATCCGCATCCGCCGGAAGTGCAACAGGCAGGGTCCCCGGCCCTCCAACCGCAACCTCGACAGCAACCCAATGAACCTCATCGAATTGCCGTATACCCGAGACGTCGAACGCGAGACGTCCCAGCTCTTCGAGCGCGTCGAACACGTCATTCCGCGTGTGGAGTGGCCGCTGCACGCGCCGTACGTCGCCGCGATCAATCGTTTGAAACGCGAACGAAACGCGGTGATTCTCGCGCACAACTATCAAGTGCCCGAGATCTATCATACGGTGGCGGACATCGTTGGTGATTCGCTCGCGCTTGCCATGAGGGCCGCCGAGACCACGGCGGACACGATTGTCCTGTGCGGCGTTCATTTCATGGCCGAAACCGCGAAGCTCGTCAATCCGGAAAAGACCGTGCTCGTACCCGATCTGAAGGCCGGCTGCTCGTTGGCCGACTCGATTACCGCCGCCGACGTCCGTCTGCTGCGCGAACGGTATCCCGGCGTTCCGGTCGTCACCTACGTCAATACGTCGGCCGACGTCAAAGCCGAATCGGATATCTGCGTAACGAGCGGCAACGCCGTGCAGATCGTCGAGGCCTTGAACGTCCCGCGGGTCATCTTCTTGCCCGACGAGTATCTCGCGAAGTACGTGGCCTCGAAGACAAAGACCGAAATCATCGCGTGGAAGGGTCACTGCGAAGTTCACGAGCGCTTCACCGGTGCAGATATCCGACGCTACCGCGAAGGCGATGAGAAGCTCGTTGTCATCGCGCACCCCGAGTGTCCGCCCGACGTGCTGGCCGAAGCGGATTACGTTGGTTCGACGCAAGGCATGTCCGACTTCGTCGCGGAGAACGCGCCGAACCATCCGCGAGTGCTGCTCATTACCGAATGTTCCATGGCCGACAATGTTGCAGGTTCGTATCCGGACGTCGAGTTCGTCCGCCCGTGCAACCTCTGTCCGCATATGAAACGCAACAACCTTCCGAAGATTCTGCACAGCCTCGAGACGATGCAGTACGAAGTGACCGTCGATCCAGGCGTTGCCGGACGCGCCCGCGCTGCCGTAGAGCGGATGTTGGAGTTCAGTCGCGCCGTCAAGGCGTAGGCATGGACGCTCGTAAAAGCGACGCCGTCGTCGTCGGCGCCGGAATCGCGGGATTGATGGCGGCGATCAAGTTAGCGCCGATGCGCGTGACCGTGATTTGTAAAACGCGCCTCGGCTTCGGCGCTGCGACGGATTGGGCGCAGGGCGGCATCGCGGCCGCCATCGGGAAAGACGATTCGCCTTCACTGCATGCGCTAGATACGCATCTCGCCGGTGCCGGCATCAACGACGAGAAGATCGTCGAGATTTTGACGTATGACGCGCCCGCGCGCATTGAAGAACTGCTTGCACTCGGTGCGGCCTTCGACCGCACCGATTCGGGCGAACTCGCCCTTGGCAGAGAAGCCGCTCATCAACGCCGGCGCATCGTGAAAGCGGGCGGCGATGCAACCGGACACGAAATCTTAAAGACGCTCATTCTTGCAATCGGCGCAATACCATCGATCGAAGTAGTGGAAGATACGACGGCGTTCGATTTGATCCGCGAGGACGACCGCGTGCAGGGCGTCTATGCGCGCGATAACGCGAGCGGGAAAATGACGGCGTACGTTGCGCCTGCCGTCATTCTTGCAACGGGCGGTATCGGGAGGATCTACCGTTACACGACCAATCCCATCGAAGCGACCGGCGACGGCATTGCCATCGCTGCGCGTGCCGGCGCAACGCTCGCCGACATGGAATTCGTCCAATTTCACCCGACGGCACTCGCAATCGGGCGCGATCCCATGCCGCTCGTCACCGAAGCCGTTCGCGGTGAAGGCGCGTCGCTGATAAACGATCTCGGCGAACGCTTCATGCTGGACGTTCATTCGGAGGCCGAGCTTGCGCCGCGCGACGTCGTTGCGCGTGCGATCTTCGAGCAGCTGCAACGCGGGCGCACCGTCGGACTCGATGCCCGCGAAACGATCGGCGATGCCTTCCCCACGGAGTTTCCCACGGTCTTCGGCTTCTGCCGTTCGGCCGGAATCGATCCGCGCGTCGAGCGTATTCCCGTTGCGCCGGCCGCGCATTATCATATGGGCGGGATCGCCGTCGACGAATGGGGCCGCGCTTCGATTCCAGGACTGTGGGCCTGCGGCGAAGCGAGCGCCACCGGCGTTCACGGGGCAAATCGTCTCGCAAGCAATTCGTTGCTCGAAGCCTTAGTGTACGGCGCGCGCGTCGCGACCAGCATTCAGCAGACACATCCGAGTTTGGAATTAGCGCCGCGATTAACCAATCCGGCCGCCGTCACGGGAAAGGCGCGCGGCGAAACGCAGGCTACGAGCGATTTGCGCAACGTAATGTACGCTAACGTCGGCCTGCTTCGCACCGGCGCGGGTTTGCGAGAAGCGCATGCACGCGTCACGGACCTTGCGTTTGCTTTTCCGCGCGCCGGAAACGAATTACGCAACCTGCTCGTGGTTGCGCGTCTCATCGTCGAAGCAGCATTTGCCCGGCACGAAAGCCGCGGAAGCCACTATCGCACCGACTATCCGCAGACGGATGAAGCTCTTGCAAAACGTTCGTTCACGCACCTCAGCCCCGCTTAAACCGGCGCGGCTCGTCATCGAGCCGCTGATCCGTACGGCGCTCCTTGAAGATCTCGCGCACGGCGCGGATCTGACTACCGATTCGATCGTGCCCGAAGGCCTTCGCACGACCGCACGCGTCATGGCTCGCGAGAACGGCGTGATCGCGGGAATAGACGCGGCAATGCTTACGTTCGAGCTGCTCGATCCCGGTGCAGTATCGTTGCAAGTACACGTCGATGACGGCGAACGGGTGCAAGCGGGCGACGCCGTCATCACGATAGCGGGCCGGGCGCGGACGTTGTTGACCGGCGAACGTACGATGTTGAATCTTCTTTCGCGGCTGTGCGGGACTGCAACCGCAACGCGTTCGCTGGTGGACGCGGTCACCGGCACGCGCGCCCATGTCGCCGACACCCGCAAAACGACGCCGGGGCTGCGAGCTCTTGAAAAGTACGCGGTGCGTTGCGGCGGCGGCAGCAACCATCGCTTCGGCTTAGACGACGCAATGCTCATCAAAGATAACCATCTGGCATTGGCGGGCTCCATCGCGAACGCCGTTGCGCGTGCGCGCGAGCACGCAGGGCACATGGTCAAGATCGAAGTCGAAGTCGACACGCTCGAGCAATTACAGGAAGCCCTCCGGCAAAACATCGATGCGGTGCTGCTGGACAACATGCCGCTTGCAACGCTCGCCGAAGCGGTGAGGATCGTTGACGGTCGCATCCTTACCGAGGCGAGCGGCGGCATCCGTACTGAGACCATTCGCGCCGTCGCGGAAGCCGGCGTCGATCTGATCTCCGTCGGATGGCTTACGCATGGCGCGCCCGCCCTGGATTTAGGCTTGGACATCGCGCTTTAACGTTCTCGGGATGCGCGAAGCAGAAAGGCGGCGAAAGCCGCCTTTATCATGTCCGAAACGCAAAACCCGCCCGCAGAACAAACCCGGGCTTCGCACGACAGCGATACGCCGAAAAACCTCGTCGACTTCATGTCGGGTGGTTGGATCGACGTTCCGAGCGGCGCCGGGCCGCATCCGCAATTGGCACGGCTGCGATCGCGACGCGATGAACTTTCGCGATCTTTTCCCGGCGAGTATCTGGTGATTCCGGCGGGCCACGAGCGCGTACGCGCCAACGACACGAACTTCCGGTTTCGTCCGTCAAGCGATTTCGTTTATCTTATGGGCGACGGCGAACCCGGTGGACTGCTCGTCATGGAGCCCGACGGAGCATCGCACCGGACGGTGCTCTTCGTTCCCGACCACAATCGGGGAAAGGCGGAGTTCTTCACCGACCGCGTCCACGGCGAGCTGTGGGTTGGACGGCACCGCGGAGTCGACGAAAGCCAAACGTACTACGGGGTCGATCGCGCGCTGCCGCTGCAAGACATGCCGGCGTATCTTTCGGATCTTCGGAATCGCCGATATCCGCTACGTGTCGTGCGCGGGCACAACGACTCGATCGACGGTCACTTCGACCGGCGTCAAGACGATTTGGAATTTGCCACGCATCTTTCCGAGATGCGTCTGGTCAAAGACGAGTACGAAATCGCCGAACTGCGCAAAGCCTGCGAAATAACGAAGCGCGGATTCGAAGACGTCATTCGTCTTTTCCCGAACCTCGCGAGCGAGCGTGAAGTGGAAGCAGCGTTCTGGCGCCGCGCCCGCATCGAAGCAAACGACGTGGGCTATTTAACGATTGCGGCGTCGGGCCATCATGCGTGCACGCTGCACTGGACGCGCAATGACGGCAAGGTTCAGCGCAACGGCATGCTTTTGCTCGATGCCGGGGTCGAGTGCGACTCGCTCTACACTGCGGATATCACGCGCACGTTGCCGATCTCCGGCAAGTATACCGCCGAGCAGCGCGCGGTTTACGACATCGTTTGGGAAGCGCAACGTGCCGGGATCGACGCAGTTACACCGGGCAATGACTTCCTTGAACCGAATCGACGCGCAATGCGCGTGCTTGCCGAAGGACTTCGCGACCTCGGCATTCTGAGCGGGTCGCTCGACGAAGCACTCGATCCCGAGAATCAGTTCTATCGCCGCTACACGCTGCACAACGTCAGCCACATGCTCGGGCTAGACGTTCACGACTGCGCCCAAGCTCGCGCCGAGCATTACCGGTACGGAGCGCTGCGCGAAGGCATGGTGCTCACCGTCGAACCCGGACTTTACTTCCAGCCCGATGATGCCACGGTGCCCGACCGCTTCCGCGGCATCGGCGTGCGCATCGAAGACGACATTCTCGTTACCGCGCGCGGCCGTGAGAATCTCTCGGCGATTCTGCCTTCGAAGAGCAGCGACGTGGAGCGCTGGATCGCCGAGATTACTGAACGGCCGGCGTAATCACCGGCCCCACGACCCCGCGCCGTTCTTCGATCGGCCACGTTCCGAATGCCAAAATCAGCATGCACACGAAAACGCCGATCGACGGAACCAAGCAAAGCAGCCCAAGTGCGCCGTTGTAGCCCGCTTTGGTGAAAACGCGCCAAAAGAGCCAAACAAAGAACACCGAAAAGGCCAGCGTCACAAGCAGGATCGTCATCACAAAACCGCCGGCCATCAAACCGGCAAGGGCGTTCGGAGTATCGTGGTCCATTAGCAGCCTCCAAAGTCGAGGTTGTTACCTGCCCTTAGTTTATACGGGCGATTCGGGGCTGTCGAGCCGATAACGGAAACATGAGGCAACGCCTGGCTCTTGTTGCAGCCTGCCTGGTAGTATTCGCCGTTTTCGCCGTAAGCGGGCATGCCGTCGGGCAACGCCGTATCGCGATGGGCGACTTTCGTGCGTTCTACTGCGCCGGAAGTGCCGTTTTGCACCGTGCCAGCCCATACGGCGCAGGCCCTATAGCTTCGTGTGAATCGGCTGCCAATGTGCCCCCACAGTTCTACACGGCAAAGCGCGGGGAAATTTTGCCGGCCCCCGTGCCCGGTTACGTCGCGCTCGCCTTTGCGCCGCTGGCCTTGCTTACGTTCCCCGTTGCCGCAGCGCTCTACGAGCTGCTGCTTATAGGCGCGGTCGCTCTCGCTTTCGTCTTCTTCGTTCGGCTTAACGTTGCACCGCCGTATGCGATCGTTGCAGGTTTGGCAATGATTCTCGCGGACGTCATTCTTCCGGTCGGCGAATTGCCGCCTATCGCCTTACTTGGGTTAGCGCTCGCCGCGTCCAGCCTTAAAAACAACAACGCGGTAATGGCTAGTTTTGGCCTCGCACTAAGTATGGTCGAGCCGCAGACCGGTGTCGCGGTGTTTCTGACGTTCGTGTTTCTGCGCCGCCACGTCGTTGCGGCAACCGTCACGTGCCTAGCCCTTGCGACGCTTTCGCTTGCCGCAGTCGGCATGAACGCAAATATCGACTATATCGTGTCGGTTCTGCCGCAACACATTGCGGCGGAATTGCCGAACGTCGGTCAATACAGCATCGCGTGGGCTCTTTATTCTATGGGCTTATCCGGTTATGAAGCGATTGCGATTTCGCGTGCAACGTACCTTGCGTGCTTATGCGCGATCTGCTGGATTTGCACGACGCCTTTCGCATCGCGTCGCCCGGAGCGCGCCATGCTTTGTGCACCGGTCTTCGCGATGCTCGGATCGCCGTTTCTGCACCTCGATCACTTGCTGCTCGCGCTGCCGGCCGCGCTAGCAATTGCGACTTCGCGACCGAACGGTAAAATCGCCGGAACTTTTGCAGCGCTCGCTCTGACGGTGCCGGTGTTGCCTTTGTTCGTAATGCCTTCACTGTTTCCGGCCGCAGCTTCCGCGGCTTTGCTCGTACTCTTCGCGTCGTATGGTAACGTCCGGGGCGCATTATGGGGAACGGCTGCGTGCGTTTCGTACGTTGCAATGTGCGCGGTCCTTATCATCAAAACGGGACTGCACTTCGGCACGCCGGCGGTTCTGACGCTTCCGACAAATGCCACACAACATGCTTGGGCGTTGTTTATCGGTCAGCACTTCGCGGCCTCAGCGTGGCCGCTTTGGCTCATCAAGACACCGGCATGGCTGTCACTTTCGGTCATCGCCGCCTGGGCTGTGACGTACGCTGTGATGAGCCAAAAGGCCCATGTTCCCGTTCACACCACGGCAGCTTCTCTCTAATACCCCCACAAAATGGGATGTTTGGCCCTAGCGCTCCTGTGTTATATCTAGAGTCACAGAAGCTAGCTGCCGTCCAATCGGCACGTAGGGGAGTTATCAGCCTGCCAAACCGTGGGTCGAGCCGGAGGTCTTGTACGCTCATTAGACGCGAGCGTATTTTGACGTGGCTGGACCGGCACGAGGGCGCCCCAATTCGGATGCTTATCGCTCCGGCGGGCTTCGGTAAGAGCACGCTATTGCAGCAATTCGCGGTTCATCCCGCACGAATAATCCGCGGGTGTTCCGCGATAACCTCATCCGAGCTGCTCGAAGAGATTGCAAGCCGTTGTGAGGTTCCCGCGTCGTTCACCGGCGCTGAAGAACTGATTTCGTTGCTCGACGGAATCGACGAAACGACGATTTTCATCGACGACGCGCACTTGCTGCCGGAATGCGCTATGGACGCGCTCTATAAATTTCTGGCGGATGGGCCCCCGCAGCTTTCGTTCGTCATGACGGCGAGAAATCGCAGCGTCATTCGGGATCCCCGGTGGATTATGGAAGGCATCATCGAGGCGCTCTGGATGGCCAATCTTGCCTTCGATGAAGAGGAAGTCCGCGCGTTGACCACCGCATTCGGGATCGAGCCGTCGGATGCTGCGATTGCGGCCCTTCAACACGCGGCCGAAGGCTGGCCAATCGTTGCTTCGGCAATTCTTCGCTTCGCCTCCATCAACCGCATGCCGCTCGAGCACGGCGCGATCAAATGGTTCGACCACTACGCGGGTGCATTGCGACAAACAATCGTTGAAGCAACACCCACTGCCGAAGACCGAAAGCTTCTCGAGGGCGCACTGAACGGCAGCGACGTCAGTTGGCAGCGCCTACGCCAACTTGAAGAGCGCGATCTTTTTGCGTATTGCCGTGCGGGCGCGCCGCGGATTTTGCGCGCCGCGGAACGCGCCTTTTTTGATGGTAGTACACCGGCTGCTTCCGAATCCGGCCTAAAAGTCATCGAAGCGAAGGTGCTCGGCTCGTTTTCCGTTTCCATCGGCGGTACGCCGATCGACTGGATGCGCCGCCGCGACGGTCAGATCTTCAAGTATTTGTTGTTACAGAGCGGTCATCGCGCTACGCGAGAAGAGCTCATGCGAGCGTTTTGGCCCTCGCACGATCCCGCACAAGCAAACCAAAATCTTCGCACGGCACTCAGTAATGTTCGGGCCGCTATTCGCCATTCGCTCAAGACCGGCGAAGACGTGCCGTATCTCACGGCGGAAGACAACAGCGTCGTCCTTCGTGCCGCTGCGTTCCAAGTCGATTTGGACGAATTTCTGCATTACGTTTTGCGCGCGCGCGAATCGTATGCATCCGGACAGCTCGAAGCGGCTTTGGAGTATGCTGCTTCGGCGCGAAAGCTTTACGGCGGCCCTTTCATCGTCGATGCGGCCGACGAATTTCATCAAAACGTGGCACGATCGGTGGAAGCGACGTTTCGAGAATTGCAGACGATTCTACTAACGATCGACGCGCCGGTCGCGGCAGCGGGTTAGTGCGGCTCTAAGAAAAGCGCGTCTCCGGCGCCAAGGCCAAGACGTTCGACGGTTCCTGCCGCGAGTTCCAGGACGCCCGATGCGCCGAGCATCCCCACATAAAGACGGTTTGGCGCGACGTTGGGAACGGCGCGCAGAATGCGACCGTTTGCGCCAAGAAACACCACGTCGATAGATCCGCGCATCGCGAGCGTGTGAATCGCCGACGTGCGCGTAAGCCACATCCCCTCATTTTCCGCAAGCGGCGCGCGACCCATCAGTCCAAGGCACCGACCCAGAGCACCACGCGGACGCTCGATAAAGAAATCCAGCATCGTTCGTTTACCGTTGCGGAGCAGGACGAGCCCTTCACCCATGAATCGTCGTAACGATTGCTAGCAGGGTGGCCACGACGATGTATGGCCCGAACGCAATCGGGCGCGTCCCGCGATCACGCACCACCGAAACGATCGTTGCAGCGAAACATGCGAGGGCTAAGGTGAGAAGCGATCCCTGTAAGCCCAGGACCGCCCCCACGAGCGCGGCTAGTTTCGCGTCGCCCCATCCCATTCCCCGGCCTTTCGAAAGCGCTGCGCCTGCCGCAAAAACCACGAAAACCACTAGCGCCGAAATGCCGACGAACCACGAATGCCGCAAAACTACGACGACCGCAATAACGCCAAGCGGAACAAGGGTGAAGGCGTCCGGGACGATGCCCTTTCGCGAATCGGCATACCAAATACCGGCAAGGGGAAGAGCAATGAGCGCTACGATCCCGAGCTGCGCGGGGGTCGCTCCGCGGAGCGCAATGAGCGCGCCAAGCACCGACACGGTGGCGATTGGAATCGCCGGGTGAAGCGAGCGCGGGACCGGACCGTCTTCAAACGCCTCGATCCTCGCGCACAACAGCGTCGAAACAATGATCCCGCATGCCGCCGCGCACCCGCAGAAAAACGCCGCAGCGGCGACAATAAATAGGGTGCTCATTTAACGAACTGGGAAAGCACGCCGCCGAAAATCATGATCAGCAACGCCGGCAACATGCATAAGGCCATCGGGAAAACCAGCTTGTTCGGAAGCTGAGCCGCAACTTCTTCGGCATGAATGATTCGGGCCTCACGCGACTCGGTCGAGAGGTTGCGTAAAACTTGGGCGATACTGCCGCCTAAACGTTCCGACTGCACGATAGCGGTCACGACGGTAGAAAGGTCGGTTTCCCGGACTCGTTGCGCCATTGCTACCAGCGCGTCCGCGCGCGAACGCCCCAAGCGAACGTCGTGCATGGCCATAGCCAGTTCTTCGTGCAACGGTCCGTCGATGGCGTCGAGCGATATCGCAATCGCGTTATTCAATGCGACGCCCGCTTCGATGGTCGTCGAAAGCATATCAAGGAAATCAGGCAACGCACGATGCACTTCGCGCTTGCGTTTCACGACGGTCGCGGCCAATGCCGCATACGGCCGGTAACCGCCGAAGAATGCGAGAATTCCCGTTAGCGATCCGAGCAGCGGTAATTGCAAGTGAAGTACGAGGCCGGCCAACACTCCAAGCCCGGCGCCGGCGGCGCCTTGAAGCACGCATTGCACGGTGAATTTTTGCGGCGTCGCCGTGTGCCATCCGGCCTCTAAGAACTGGCTCGTTAGCTTCTGCCGTTGGCTGTCGTCCAACATGCGTTGAAGAATCGACGACTGGGCATGCTCCGTCCCGATCGAAGCATCAAGCGCCGCCAATCGTTCACCCACGCCGGAATCGCTTCCCGTCAGTGCAACGATCAAAAGCACGACGATACCCAAAACGAGAACGGCAACGCCGAGCGCTATGCCCATTTATGAATCCACTACCGAAAGTTTATCGAACGCTACCCAGCCGATGCTCAGCAAGACCAGGACCGTTCCCAAGCAAATCCGCCCGAGCAACGTACCGATGAGGCCGGAGCGCATGTCCGGCTCGAATATTAGGATAAAGGTGCCAACAAAAACCGGCAGCGCGGTGATGATGTATTTCGTGCCGACGGATTCCGAAGTGATGGCCTTGATCTTTCGCTTGAGGCGCCGCCGCTGTTTGATGGTTTCTGCGAGGTTCTCCAAGACGCGCGTCAAGTTGCCGCCCGTTTGACCCTGCAACCGAATGGCTCGCGTAAGCATTTGCGTTTCAGCCGACGGCATGCGCTCCGCCAACTGGTCGAGCGCATCGAAGATGCTCACGCCGATTTGCGTTTGCGTGAGTACGCGCGAAAATTCGACGCGAGCCGGATCGGCCATATCCGAAACGACGGTCACGAGCGCTTGCCGAAGGCCGAGGCCAACTTTGAGCGCGCTCGAGATCAGTCGCAGAACCATCTCGAGTTGGTCGTTGAACGCCGCCATGCGTTTTTTAACGCGGCGATTTACATACGTCCGCGCGCCAAGCACCGAGATCCCGAAGCAAACCGCTAGGTAAACGACTCCCAGCAACGGACCGGGCTTGAGGAACACGATTAGGAAACCCCAAAGCGCCACGGACGAAAGGACGATGCCGATAGTCAATTCTTCGGCTTTGATCGGGATGCCGCCGCGCTCGAGTACCCGTTGGTACGGCGTGGTGATTCGCGAAAGCGATTGGAGCAGCCGGTCCCAGAACGCGACGAACGCCAGCGCAACCGCGCCGGCGACGCCAAGAAAGACCAGAAGCGGTGCCGTTCCCGTCATCACCAGGCGACCGCGAGTTGCATTTCGGAGAGCCGCTCCACTTCGAAAGTAATGCCGTACTCTTCAAGGCGTGGAAGGAACATCGGCTGAACGCCGGTGTACACGAACGCGCCCGCGACGGCCCCGTCTTTGCCAAGGCCGCGCTGATCGAAGCGCACGAGTTCCTGGGTGGTTACGACGTCGCTCTCCATGCCGACGACTTCACTGATGCTCACGATCTTGCGAGAGCCGTCGCGCATTCGTGCCGTCTGAACGACCAAATCGACGGCACCGCTCACCTGCTCGCGAATGGCGCGAATAGGCAGATCGTAGCCCGCCATCATAACCATCGTTTCGATGCGCGAGAGACAGTCGCGAGGCGTATTGGCATGAATCGTCGTGAGCGATCCGTCATGCCCCGTATTCATCGCCTGAAGCATGTCCAGCGCTTCACCGCCGCGGCACTCGCCGACGACGATGCGGTCCGGCCGCATGCGTAGCGAATTCTTAACGAGATCGCGAATGCGAATTTCGCCGTGGCCTTCGGCATTTGCCGGGCGCGCCTCCAGCCGAACGACGTGTTCGCGATTGATTTGCAGTTCGGCCGCGTCTTCAATCGTCACAATACGTTCGCCGTCGGGAATGTAATTCGAAATGACGTTCAAAAGCGTCGTTTTACCGGAGCCCGTTCCGCCGCTAATGACGATGTTCAGGCGCGCTTCTACTGCAGCACGCAAGAGATCGGCCATCGCCGGCGTCATCGATCCTTTGCCGATGAGGTCGCTTGCGTTCATCCGCTCCTTGGCGAAACGGCGAATCGTTAATGTCGGTCCGTCTAGACTCAAGGGCTCAACCGTTGCGTTGACACGGGAGCCGTCCGGTAAACGCGCGTCGACCATCGGCGAGGCCTCGTCGATGTGACGGCCAAGCGGCGTAATGATTCGCTCGATGATCAGCCGCAGCTGCTTGGAGTCGTTGAAGCGCCGTTTCGTTCGCTCGAGCACGCCGCGGCGCTCCACGTAAATGGTGTCCGGACCGTTCACCATGATTTCAGACACGCTGTCGTCGGCCATCAATTCCTCGAGCGGCCCGTACCCGAGCACCTCGTCGATGATCTCACGCCGTAAGCGCGCAATCTCTTCTGCCGAGCCGATATCGGTTCGGGTGCCGACGAGATCGGCGATGGTCCCCTCGATCTCGGCCTTCAGCTCCTCGATTTTGAGATGGTCGCCTCCGGTCAACGCGGCAACGTCGATGCGGCGTGAGATTTCGCGATGCACCTCGGCCTTCACCGTCTCGCGCGCGTCTCGCTCCAACGACACGGCTTTTTGGCGCTGATCGCTCTGCAGCGCGTTAGCCGGCTCCTCGATTGCACCGCGTTTCCCGAGACGCCGTTCGCCGAGCGGCGTGGACGTCGACGGCTGAAGCGTCAGCAACTCGTCGCTGCGCACGAGCGACGCATGAACGTTGTTCACGAATCCGAGCACGGCACGTTCCCGGCGCTTGTCGTCCAGAACCGGGATTTCTCCAAGAATCGGCATCCCAAGCGCGCGTTCTATTTCCGCGGTCGCGAGTTTCGGGCGAGGCTCGCGCACCAGAACTACCGCATTCAAACGGCTGGGCGGCACGCCGAACTTCGAAAGTTCGTGCTGCATCACTCGGGCGCCCGTTACCCCGAGCATCGACGGCTCGACGACAACGATGAAGTTGGACGAGCGAACGGCGAAAGGCCGAACTGCGGCCGCAAAGGGCTGCGAAGCGTCGACAATGACCATTTCGACGTGGGGAGCGACGCGTTTATAGAGCCCTTCGACGTCATCCGATTTCACGGTAAATCCGCCGTGAATGCTGCCGGCTAACTCAAAGAGCGAGAGTTGCGGCGCAAGATCGACCAAAGCGAACTCTTCACTGATGCGGCGTTCGTCGAGCCGGGCGATCGAATTGAACAGGATAGCGACGCTTCTGCGCCCGGCTAAGTCGCCGTCTACGAGCAGCGTAGAACGCGTTTGCGCGAAGTGCTTCGCCGTTTCCACCGCTAAGTGCGTGGCTCCGACACCGCCCTTGCCACCGACGATAAAAATGACGTCGGGCATTAGCGTTGGCCGCCGTCTTGCGATGCATCCGAACCCGCGAGCCGCGCGTCGTCAATCACAATCACGCCCGAGCTGGGGCGCTCTCTGCGAGGAGCCGGCGGATCGACCGCAGCGCGCGGGGGCGCCGCTGCGGGGGCTGCAGCTAGAGCCGCTGCGGGAAATGATAAGGGTTCCGTCGGTACCTCGAGCCGGTCGTGCGGCGCACGCAACGCTAAGCGCAACGTCGCGTTCAAGTCGGCGAGCGCGAGCAGATCGCTCTGCGACGGCGAGACTTCCAGCGTGACCGTGCGTACTTCGGGCAATGGTGTAGCCGGCGCATTGGGATCCGATCCTGCGGTTGCAACCGGTTGCGGAACGCGGGCGATACCACCGACAGCGAGCACGCGAATGTCGCGAAGGATCGTTGACGCCGTGGGCGTTGCATCGCCGGTGCGCGGCGGCACCGCAATTACGTCGACCCGATCGCCGACTTGGACGAGCCCCGACACATCTTTTACGTCGTCAACCGGGATGCTCACGGCGCGTTTGCCGGGCTCGATTCGCACGGCGACAGGCCCGAGATCCGCTCGCGAGACGGTAGCGCTCGTGATAGTGGCGCCGGCCGGAATCGCTACTTGCGCGGTTTCGCCGCTCGCGTCCGAAAGCGATCCGAGCGCATCGGGATCCACCATGTCGGACGGACGTGAAACGACCCGAACCATGTCTGCGGTAAGCGCAGTGTGCGCCGGGATCTCGTGCGCGGCAACCAGTACCGTTCGAGGCGGCGCGGTTTCCGCCGACTTAGTCGCGTTCTGGATGTAGTTGAAGGTCAGCAGTCCTGCGCCGGCCGCAAGCACTCCAGCCGCGGTAAGCAATGTCGTCCGTCTGTTCACCGGATAATCCTCAGAAGCGGCACGGCGCTATGCGCCAGCGTGACGGTTAAAAATCCCGCAAAAATAGCGAGGGCATACGGCATTCGTTCGTCGGATTCAGCAGCTATGGCCGTGCCAAGTGCGCCGGTCGTTATCGAATAAGTAAAACGCGTAAAGACGTAGCCGGCCAACCGGGTCTGCCGTTTCACGAGAAGCACCACCAGCGCGATGATGCCGCCGGCAAGCGCCGTGTACAAGGCGAATTCAAAGCAGCCGGGGACGCCGGCCAGAATGGCGATACCCACGAGCAGCTTCACGTCACCGCCTCCGAACATGCCGGCACCGTGTAACATCATTCCCGCGACAAGCGCACCGGCGAAAACCAACCATGCAACCGTGAAAGCGTGCCAACCGTTCACCGCCATTAAAAAAGGCGCCGAAGCGGCAAGCGGAATGGTCAGCCAGTTTGGAACGCGGCGCGTTTTAACGTCGGTCCAGGCAGCGATGGCGCACGCGAGCAGGCCGGCAGCCCATGGAAGCGTCTGCAATATCAAAAATCGCCGGTGCGACAACGCTTTGGCGATGTCGCACCGTTACCTTGTTGCTTAAATGTCGGTGCCGATGCCCGTGAACATCGCCTTCAGGTTTTTGCCGAGCGCGGCTACCACGCCGACGCAAACGACGGCGATAAGGGCGATGACGAGACCGTACTCGACGAGCGTCGCACCGCTGTCGTCCTTGATGAGTTGTTTCAGAGCGTTCATTGCTGTTGCATCCTCTCGAGTAAGTGAAGATCTACTGGACGTTGAGATCGTCCATGCTGTTGACGATCGGTTCCGACGTCGGCCGGCCGATTATGAATCGGACCGCCGCCGGTTGCGCCCCCGGCGCACTCGCGGTAAAACGAAGCTCCGCTCCTCGGGTGAAAACCGGAGCGATGGGAATTTGCATGACGAAATCGCCCGAGGAAGACGCGATAGCTTCCACTCGCCGAAGCACGACGATTGGAAGATCGACCGACATTTTCGCGGACTCTACGACCGTAACGAGCGAGCCCGCGGGGGCTTTACCCGTTACGTCGACGGCTTCCATACCGTCGTGTTGCTTCGCAACGATCGACACCGGCTGAACGGACTCCGCAGGCGGTGCCGCTTGAGAAGCCGCCGCGACGATCGCTGAAAACAGCGCCGTAACGATCATGAGGACTCCCTTCGTAAGTGCGAAAATCATACGGGAACGCAAACGTTCTTGAAATGGCGAGCCGGCAATCTTTACAGACGTTGCCCACGCGTTGACGCGTTAACAAGTTGTGAACGTGGCATACTTACCGGGCATGAAGTTGCAATCATGGATGAAGCCGGTCTTCGCGCGCGCGTTGCTTTTAACGCTCGCGCTGCAGCCGTTCGCCGCTCCGGCCGAAGAACAGGCCGTCCCTCACCTTGCGCTCGAGAGTGGCCACTCGATAGTCATAAAGACTCCAGGCCTGCGGCGCGTCTCGGTCGGCGACGGCAAGATTGCCGGCGTCATGCCGATCGGAACCTCGCAGCTCCTTGTAAACGGCCGCGCAGCCGGCGAAACGTCGGTGTTCGTGTGGTTGGAAAACGGAACGCGCGCGACCTACATCGTCGACGTCTCCAACCAAACCATGAACGATCTCGCGAGCATGCTTCGCACCGCGATCGACGATCCCGGCATCTCCGTGGTGAGCTTCGATCATGCCATTGTGCTCAAAGGCACGGTCCCCGATATGGCGCGCTTCGCCCGCGTCGGCGACATCGTCTCCCGCTTCGACGAGATGGAGAAGCTCGAGAAGTACACCGTGGTCAATGCCGTAACCGTGGCGCACTCACTCGACACGCTTCAGCACGAGTTTGCGTCGAGCAAGACGATCAGCGATCTGTCCATCGAGCCCGACGGCAAAGGCAACGTCATCGTCAGCGGCAACGTGCGCGACAAGATCGAGGGCCGCAAAGTTCTCAATCGCGCCCAGTCGGTGGCCGGTCCGTACCTGGCAGCAGACGGCAAAGTGATAGACCGTTTGACCTATCAGTACGCGACTCAAATCGACGTGAAGGTCTACGTGCTCGAAGTGGACCGCACCGCGCTATCGAATCTTGGCGTGCAGTTGCAGTCGGCCGTGCCGGACCCAACGCAGCCCGGCGTCTACACTTTGACGACGCCCAGCTTCCCGATCATCGAAGGTCCGCAATCGGCGGCGCTCGGCAAGGCGCTCAACGTCGGCCCGTTTTTCCGCTCGACGGCGCTGGCCCCCACAATCAATCTGCTCGTACAGAACGGGCACGCCCGGATTCTCTCCGAGCCGAACCTCGTCGCGCTGCCCGGTGCCGCCGCAAAATTTCTCGTCGGCGGCGAAATCCCATACGTCTATTCGACGGGGCTTGGCCAAGTAACGGTGGACTTCAAGAACTACGGCGTGCAATTGAACGTCACGCCGGATGTGTTGCCGAACGGCTCTATCGAAACAAAGATTAATCCGGATATTACGGACCTTGATTACGAAAATGCCGTGCGGCTTAACGGCTTCGTGCTACCGGCTCTCAAAGAAAGCACGATCACGACCGACGTGATCACGACGCCGGGCCAAAGCATCGTCATGGGCGGCCTGCTGCGTCACGTCGATCAAAAAACGATCACCAAGATTCCGGGTCTTGCCGATATTCCGATCTTAGGCAAGCTCTTCCAGTCGACGGACTATCAAGAGTCCAAGACCGACGTCGTCTTCGTGATGACGCCGGAAATCATCAATCAATGATCGCGCGGCTTCGTCACCTCGCCGGTGACGATTCCGGCGTGACGCTCGTTGAATACGGGCTCATCTTTTCATTGCTGGCCCTCGGATGCGTAGCCGTACTGCTCGCTATTTCGAGCGCCGGCAATACCACGTACAATCAGTCGCAGAGCGAGTTTCTCGACTATAATACGCGGGTCCCGGACCAATGAAAGGGCACCGTATTCGGGGTGCCGGACTCGCAGAGACGGCCATCGTCTTGAGTTTCACGATGCTTCTCTTGCTCGGAACGATGCAAGTGGCGCTTCTTTCGTTCTACCAGGTGCAGCTGGACGGCGGCACGTTCTTTTACGCGCAGCAATATTCCGCCGGTGCTACAAATCAGGCGACTCTCGCTGCGACGCTGCAGCGGCTTTTCCCGTCGATCGTCACTTCGAGCATCGTCGAAGCTGCGATGCCGCCGCCGAGTACGAACCAGCCCGTAAATTATACGCAGTGGGGAAGTCAGTCGCTGCGCTACGGCGGCGCGGCACTAATCCGCCCGCAACGGCTGGGCACTTCATTGAATTTTACGACCGGCGCTTTTTCGGTATTCGGCAACAGCATTAAGCTCTATTCAGGCAACGTCGACGGGCGTTTGATGGTCGGCAACCACGACGATGACGCGCAAGGGTTGGGATACAACTCACCGGGCGTCTACGCTTCAATGGTCGATCCGCTGCTCCAAGACGACCAGAACGTCCCACCGTATTACTTCAATATCGCGGATATGCGCTATTGCGGCAGCTGGGTTTCACAAACGACACCCGGACTCTGCAGCGGCATGTCCCTTGAAACGCTCGGCATGGCGGAGTTTTTGAAAGACGACAACTATAACAAGAGCGTCGCCGCCGGCGTTGGCCCGGGCGGACCCTTTTACTTGATGGGTTGCCATCAGCGCGTTTACGCGGCAATCGGCGCGTTCTTGTTTGCCAATCCCGCGCGTCCGGTTTCTACCAAGCCTTCCGACTTCGCCGGCAACAGTGATTGGAACGAAACGCCCACGGGTCCAATGGCGGCTTCTTCGCCGCTGCTCGCGCCCTATTCGTTTCGGCTGGTTTACACCTGGGACCAAGCCACGCATCCGAAGATCGTAGGTAAAGGGTTCTACGGGCAATTCTCGCCGCTGCATCCGGAGATCGGCTGCTAATGAACGGCCAACGTGGACAAACGATGCCGCTTTGGGCGTTCGGAATGCTAACCGTCTTATCGCTGCTTGCACTTGCTATCAACTATGGCAACATGCTGATGTGGCAGATGCGCGCTCAAAATGCCGCCGACGCGGCGGCCCAGGGCTTGCTGACGGTGCAAACCTCACAATGGAACGAAGAACTTGCGACGCTGCATGCGGCTGCCGTGGAAGAGTATCGAATCCGGTTCTTGATCAACGATATTCTGCAGGTCGTGCATGGCGTCGGCGGTTGCGACAGCTCCTCGGGATCAACGGGCTGCGATGCGATCTACCAAACGCTTCGGGGCGAATATTTCGATGCCGTGACACGATACACGAACGACATCCAAATCCTGCAACGGGTTTCCACGCAAACCTATCCCGCTCAGATCGCCGCAATGAAAGCGATCTTAGGCACTTACCAGACGAATTGCGGCACCGCCAAGGGCGGCGATTGCGCGTTCGATTACGCTCTGGTCCACGCGCAGAGCCGCGCAGACGATTATTTGGAAGACGTCTACTCCGATGCGAACAGTTCTACCGTGGGCGGCGGCTCGCGCAGCGCTCCAACCGAAGATCTAACGCCGATGGAGCTCGAAGTAATTACCTGCGCGAAAGTTCCAGCGCCGTTCGCCCACTTCCTCAACTTCAACGCGGCACCGACAACCGTTGTCGGCCGCGCCGCCGCGACGAGCATCATGGCGACGCAAGAGTTCATGTACGCCGGATCGCTCCAAAACAACTTGAACGGCAACAAGGTCTTTCAGCCGACGGAGTACCCGGAAAGTGCGCAGAATCGCGCGCTTTTCAGCAATCACGATCCTCAGTATCGCATCGATTTCGGCGGCAACCCAAACAATCCCGATAACTACGGCTCCCCGTTCACGGCTTTCTCCAATGGCTTGTTCGTCGGAAACGGCGCTCAAGAAGATCAGGGGATGCTGGTTTTTACCGGGTGGTGGACGTCGCTCGCGATCAAACCGCTGCCGTACGCCGTGACCGAAGGAGCCGACTTCGCGTGCAAATGACGAACCGTCGCCACGCAATGCGCGGCCAGGCCTTGGCCGAAACGGCCATCATGGTGCCGATCTTCTTGTTGTTGCTCTTCGGCGTGATCTGGGCGATGCAACTGACCGTGATGGGAGAACGCTCGCAAGTCGCGGTGCGCTATTCAGGCCTGATTTCGAATCAAGCCAATCCAATGATGCAGTACAGCTTGTACACCTTGTACAACAGCTTGCCGAACTCGGCCCGGATGCCGCAAGCGCAGTGCATCAAGCCTACATCGGACGCGCTCGATAACTCGCCCGCTACGTTTCCGGGACCGATTACCGCTCAGTTGTGGTACAACGCCTCACTGATCGGCAATGTCAACGGCTCGTGCAATCAGGGCCGGCTTGCTATCTCAGCGAACGGCCTGCCCGAGCCCGCACTTTTTACGCACACGCAATCCGCGCTCATCACGCAGATGCGGCCGCCGGCAATTTTCAGCGGCGCGTTCTCCACGGTAACCGCGCAGCAAAATATTCTACGTACGCCCGATGTCGCGAGCCTAATGGCGTGTTATCCGGAACTCGGCAATACGATTCAAGATTCGATCGTTAACGCCAAATTGAACCAGCTTGCGCCGCCGCTTCCGTTGCCGCAATTTCCGTCGACCGCGCCGTTGACTCCCGGCGCCTGTTAGCGTACCGGAACGGCCCTTACAATAGCCTCTTCACGAGCGCCGCGGCGATATTTTGCAACCACCACGAGTTTGCCGCTCGCGGTGAGCGGAACGGCAACGACGCATTGACCGCCCGCGATTTCCGGCGTTGCCTGCGCAAGCACTGCTCCGGACTCCGTGGACATTGTGACAAAAAGATCGGTCGCATCGCCCGATACGGAGAGATGCAACATTCCGCCGGGACTCACCGCATCATCGAGGACTTCAACCGCTGAATTGCCGTTGGACGGCTGCGGCGCCGGCGCGGGGGTTGGGGTAGCAGAGGCTAAAACTTGCAGGCCCACGCCGGAAGTACTTTCGGCATCGCCGCGGCGAGCGACCACGCGCACCTGCAATTCCTTGTCACGGCCGAAGCGCGGCAATTGCAAGGTCGTTACGCCGCGCGAATCGAGCGCTTTGTGCGCCCATACGATTCCCTGCGCGTCGACGGCGCTGACGTCGCCGTACTGACCCGATGCTTTATATCGCACCGTGACGGAACCGCCGTCCGCGACTTGCGAGTTCTCCAAGGCTAGCGATGCGATTTCGGGCGGCGCTGCAGATGGACGCGCCGTCGCAACGACAAGCGGACGCTCTTCGGCCGCCGTACCGAGGGGGCCGCGGTTTATCAAACGCAATGCAAAGACGGTTTGGGTGCTGACGTTCGGAACGGGGATGGTCAAAGCGTCTTGTGATCCTGCCACCGGTCCGCCGTCAACGCGGGCGCCGGAAAGGTCGTCGACCTCCCATTCGTGCCTTCCGATGCCTCCGAACGCGTAGGCCACGTTGATACGGCTGCCCGCAACCGCTGCAGCCGGCGCAGCCATGCTGATGACTCGCGGTTGCGCAAGCGTGAACGTCAGTGCCGCGACCGCCGCGAGAGCAAGACCGGCCGCAAACCATCCGATGGCGGCAGGTCGCGGCATGGCGGCTTCCAGCCGCTGATGCGCGCTACGGCTCTGCAGCCGCACGGAAACGGCGCTGCATGAGAGCGCGGCGAGCCACGAGACGGGCAGATCGACATATGCTTCCGTTCGCTTATCGATCCAAAAGGCGAAGGGAGCCACCGGAATCTCATCGCCCGACTTAGCCATTGCGTAGATCGTCGCTAGCAACGGTTCGTCGGTCGCATTCACCACGTCCAGCGTGAACTCAATATGCATCCGCCGCACGCGGGCGAAGCGCAATGACGCGTGAATCGAACCGGCGTCCGTCTGATGGACCAAAAGCGAACGGCCACTTCTGGAACGCTCGGCGTCGCGCGTGGTCGTGGGCAAGTCCGTACCGAGCGGTACGAGCTGTGGATCGTTCACCGGGCGCGTTTTCGGTCGCAAGAGACCGAGCACCCTTCATTGAATGGCGCCCACATGTTAGAGGTCGATCACGTTCGTAAAGAGTTCGGCTCGATTCGTGCCGTCCGGGACGTTTCGCTGACCGTCGGAGACGGTACCACCTTCGGACTGCTTGGGCCAAACGGCGCAGGGAAGACGACGACGATGCGCATGATTCTCGGCATTCTCATGCCCGATGGCGGCAGCATTCGGTGGAACGGTAAACCCGTAGACAACAAGATGCGCCGGCATTTCGGCTATCTCCCCGAAGAACGCGGTTTGTACGGAAAGATGAAAGTTCGCGAGCAGATCGCGTACTTCGCAAAACTGCACGGCATGCGAGAACCGAATATCCAGCCGAACGTGGCGCGCTGGATCGAGCGCCTGGAGCTGAACGCCTATACGGACCGGCCGTGCTCGGAACTCTCCAAAGGCAACCAGCAAAAAGTGCAAGTAGCATGCGCCGCGGTGCACAAGCCGGAACTCCTCGTGCTCGACGAACCATTCTCGGGTCTGGACCCGGTGAATGCCGACATGCTGCTTTCCGTTCTCAACGAGATCAAAGCGGCAGGAACGTCGCTCGTGCTCTCCAGCCACCAAATGTGGCAGCTCGAGGCTCTGTGTAGCGAATTTACGATTATCGCAGGCGGCGAGAACCGCGCGAGCGGAACGCTTCAGGAACTTCGCAACATGTGGCCGACTCGGGTCGTTCGCGTCTCACCGGGAAGCGCCGCAGTAAACGCCATCCTCGGTAACGTGCCCGGAGCCAAGCCGACGCGACAGAACGGCGAAGTCAACTACGTCGTTCCGGCCGATACCGATTTTGCAGCGCTTCTGCGCGCACTCGTTTCGGCTGAAGGCATCACGCAATTCGAGGCGATGGAACCATCGCTTCACGAGATCTACTTACGAGCAATCGGAGAAAACGCCAGTGTTTGATGCCGTCGGCACCGTTTACAGCGCGGAGCTTGCGCGCCGTCTCAAATCGAAGCCGTTCGTGATCGGCCTCGCGGTCGGCGTTGTATTCATTCTGATTTTCACGAAATTGCCGCACCTTTTCGAGAATGCCTTCGAGGGCTCAAACTCGATCGTTCTTGTCGGCTCTGCGCCGGTTACGAGCGCGGCGCGTCCGTTGCTCGAACACGACTACACGATCAAGGCCGAACTGCCTCCGCAAGCAATCGATAAAGCGTCGCTCAAAAATCACCACGCAAGCGCCGCGATTATGCTTGCAAAAACAGCGAGCGGCCTGCGCGTAACCGTGCGCGCAGCAGATCCGGGCAGCATGGAACCCACACGAATCAATCGCGACCTGCTTCCGTTGCAACTGCAGATCGTTACGCAGCGATCGGCCGCGGACGTCAAACGCATCACGACCATTCCGATCGACGTGCAAACGGTTGCATCGAAATTTTCCTCGTCGGATCAAGCTGCCGAGGCGCGCGTCATCGCCTACACGCTGATCTTCTTCCTGTACATTTTGATTCTAATGAACAGCCAGCTGGTCATGAGTTCGGTGGCTGAAGAAAAAACGAGCCGCATCGCCGAACTGCTCGTTGCCTCCGTAGATCCATCCGCGCTGCTGACCGGGAAAATCTTGGCCGCGGTAACGCTCGCGGTGATGCAAATGGTCGTCTGGTTCGGCGCAATGGTTTTGCTCGGCGGAAATCCCGCTGGAGGCGCTTCCGCAGCAACGGCGTCGTCCGCTAGTAGTAACGCGTTTTCATTCGCCGGCATGTTCGACGTCATTACACCCGGCGTCGTGTTCGCGTTCTTGTTGTTTTTCGTGATCGGGCTGTTCCAGCTTTCGACGATGTTCGCGGCAATCGCATCGCTCGTGAACCGCACCGAAGATCTCGGCAGCATAAGCACGCCGCTCATTTTTGCGGTCGTCGGTGCACTCTTCGTTGCGATCGGAGCGCTTGGTACGCCCGACGCGCCGTGGGCCGTTGCCTGCAGCTTCGTGCCGTTGATCTCGGCGTTCGTAATGTTTGCGCGAATTGCCGTCGGCACGGTGCCGGTTTGGCAAATCGTGCTTTCGCTCGGAATCAACATCGTCGCGCTATGGGCAATCGCTGTCCTTGCAGGACGCATTTACCGGGTTGGCATGCTGCTTTACGGACGCACGCCCAAGTTGTCGCAAATCTGGAGCGTCATCCGGTCGTAACGGATGCCGCTCGTTTTCGTCCCGACGCCGCTTGGCAATCTCGGCGACATCACGGTGCGCGCGCTTGAAACGCTGCGTAACGCAGATTTGGTCGTCGCCGAAGACACGCGCGTCGCACGGTCGTTGCTCTACGCGCTGAAGATTGGTTCCAAAGACCTCTGGAGCTATCGAGAACAGAACGCGGGAGCCGTGACAAACGGCATTCTGGAACGCGCTCGAGAGCAACTTGTGGCCGTCGTAAGCGACGCCGGCATGCCCGGCGTATCGGACCCGGGAAGCGAACTGGTTCGGGCCGCTCGTGAAGCGGGCGTAGCAGTGGACGTGCTTCCGGGGCCGAGCGCAGCGCTCGGCGTAGCCGTGCTCTCGGGCTTCCCGCTGCGGCGCTTCATCTTCGAAGGCTTTCCGCCGCGCTCGAGCGGCGCCCGGCGCACGGCGTTCCGGAACGCGCTTTCGGAGCGCGTCACCACGATTTGGTACGAATCGCCCCAGCGCATCGTTCCCGCTCTCGCAGACCTTGCGAACGTCGCGCCGGCCTCCGAAGTCTTTTTGGTACGGGAGTATACAAAGAAGTTCGAGCAGCAGCTCCTTGGAACGCCGGCGGAGGTTTCCGCGGGGCTGGAGCAACCCGTTAGGGGTGAGATTTCGTTCGCGGTGGCCCCGTTCGAAGGCGTCCGGCCTGAGTCTGACGCGGGCGATCCGGCGGAAGCCATCGACGAGCTGCTCGGCCGTGGAGAAAGCGTACGAGACATCGCCAAGCAGCTCGCAGAGCGGGGTCTCGGGGAAAAGCGGGAACTTTACAGCCAAGCGAGCGCACGGAAGCGCGCACGTGGCATGGGCACAAGCGCGGCTGCCGAAGATGAAGGCTCCGAATGAAGTCCGCTTATTACGTTACTACACCCATTTATTACATCTCGGGCAACCCCCATATTGGCCACGCGTACACGACCGTGGTGGCCGACGTTTTGTCGCGCACGGCACGGACCGCCGGGCCGGCCTTTTTCCTCACGGGTACCGACGAGCACGGGCAAAAGGTCGCGAACGCGGCCGCTGCGGCCGGAAAAGACCCGCAAGCATGGTGCGATGCGCTCGTGCCGCGCTGGAAGTCGCTCTTCGAAACGTACCACGTGGAATACGACGACTTCATTCGTACGACCGAACCGCGCCACGAAACGAAGGTGCAGCGCGTGTTCGAAAAGCTCCGCGAACGCGGCGACATCTACCTCGGGAAGTACGAGGGCTGGTACTGCGTCTACGACGAGACGTTTTGGCTCGAGTCGAAGCTCGTCAACGGCAAGTGCCCCACGTGCGGCCGCGAAGTGCAGTGGATCTCCGAAGACGATTGGTTCTTCCGGCTTTCCGCGTATCGGGACCGCCTAATAGAGCATTTCCGCGCGAACCCGCAATGGGTGCGTCCGCGCAGTGTCTACAACGAAATGATGGCGATCCTCGAGGAAGGCCTTGAAGATCTTTCCATTTCGCGTACCAACTTCGACTGGGGCATTCCGGTACCCCAATCGACCGATTCCGGGCATAGCGGGGGCGTCATCTACGTTTGGTTCGACGCACTGCTCAACTACATCACCGCGATCGGCTGGAGCGAAGACGACGAGCGTTTCCACGAGCTGTGGCCGGCTTCGACGCAATTGATCGGCAAAGAGATCGCGCGCTTCCATACCATCATTTGGCCCGCGCTGTTGTGGGCGCTCGGTGAAGAGGCACCCGAACTCGTCTTTGCGCACGGCTGGATCACGCTCGACGGACAGAAGATCGGAAAGAGCCTCGGCAACGCCGTCGATCCGTTCGCGCTCGCCGAGCGCTTCGGCGCGGATTCGCTGCGATATTTCCTCCTGCGGGAAGCGCCTTTCGGCAGCGACTTCTCGTATTCCGAAGAGAAAATCGCGCAACGTCATAACAGCGACCTCGGAAACGATCTGGGCAACCTCGTTCGCCGTTCGCTTTCCATGCTCCAGAAATATCGCAACGGCGTCGTGCCGCAACGCTCGCAATCCAAAGAATTTGCCGAGCGTTTCGCGGCCTTGCCGGAACGCGTGCGCCATCAGATTCTTTCGCTCGAGTTCCGCGGGGCGCTTGAGTCCGTGTGGGATCTCGTGACCGGGCTCAATCGCGCAATCGATGAACGCAAGCCTTGGGCGCTCGCTAAAGAAGGCCGCGATAACGAGCTCGATGAGCTGCTGTACGATCTGGTCGAAGGCTTGCGGTGGCTGGCGATGTTGTTGCATCCGGTAATGCCGGAGCGCACCGCGGAGATTTGGCGCCAACTCGGCATTCAAGGGCCGATGGGCGCCGACTGGAGCGAAGCGCTTGTTTGGGGAAAACTAGAACCCGGAACGCAAACCACCGTCGGTGATGCGCTGTTTCCGCGCATAGAACTGGTCGAAGCCGGTTAATGGCGGCGCGTGACGGCGCGGCGCCAAGCCGCCTTGTAACCGCCGGCGGCGGCACCATCGCCGTAGCGGGCGAGGCCATCGTGATTGCGCTGTTCTATCGTAACTTTACGATTCAGGACTGGATCGTGACGGCGTGTGCTGCGCTTACGATCGCGTTCGTTGCAATAAACGCGTTGCCGATTCGCGGCCTGCGCATGAAACGCAACGGCCTTAACGCCGAAGCGGTCGTGCTCGATCTTTCGGTGGTAACGCCGCTGTACGCGCTCGGCGGAATGGTCGGCGGTACCGCGGTAGTGATCGCCTTAAGCGCCGGATACGTCGCGGCTGCGTTGATCGGCCGCTCGAAATCCCCGACCGAACTTCTCCGCCACGGCGTAACGCGAACGCTCGCCGCGCTCGCGTTTCTCCCATTCGTGGAAAACTTTCCGCCGGTGCTGCAGTCCGTGACGCCGGCGCTCGGCGTGGTTGCGTTTGCCGGGCTGGTCGCCGTCGCAAATGCCGCCTTCGTCTTAACAATCTCCGCGCCGCTCTCGGCATTGACGTACCACATCTCGCTGTCGCGCGTTTGGACGCGCGTGCTTGGGGATCCGCGCACCTGGATCGTCGCAGCCGGCAACGTCGTATGGGCCGGCGTCGTAAGAGAACCGCTGCTCCGCGGGCATTACGTGCTTGCGATCGCGATGTGGCTGCCGGTTGCGGTTGCGGCGCTCCTGCTAAAGACGATTGACGAGCAACACGCGGAATTGCACCGTCTGAGGCTCGTTCGCGATGCCGTGCAGGCAATGCTCGGCGATCGCGACCCGCTGCCGCAAATCAATGCGATTCTTGCAACGCTGCGCGTGCCGGCATTCGACGAAACCGTGACGGTGCTGGCCGCGACGGGCGCGCGCACGGACGCCTGGCGCACCGTAACGACGCTAGGACCTGCGCTCACGCCCGCGGGGGACGAATTGCGGCGTCGCATCCTGGCCCGCCTCAAGTTTAGCGGACGTCCGAGCACGACGTTGCGTGACGAGTACTACGTAGCTTATGCATTCGCGGCAAAAATCGGCGAAAGCGACATTCACGGCGCGATGGTCGTGCACCGCCGGAACGACCGGCCCTTAACGACAGAGCAAGTTTCCCAGTTCACCAACGCTGCACACGAGCTTGCGCCGCTGCTGCGTGACATGCGTTCGATCGCTGCTGCGCAAAGCGCCGCAACGACGGACGGCCTTACCGGGCTGTACAATCGCAGCGCAACGATGGACCGCCTGCAGGCCATGCTCGAGGAGCTTGGCGCGATAGCGGGACACGGCGCAGTCCTCTTGCTCGACATCGACCACTTCAAAGCGATCAACGATCAACTAGGCCACGGCGCCGGCGACGAATGCTTGCGCAAAATCGGTGAAATCGTGCGCGGCACCGTGCGCTCCGGCGATACGGCCGGACGCATAGGCGGCGAGGAGTTTCTCATCGTGATGCCGGGCGCCACGCGCGACGTGGCGTTAACCGTCGGCGAACGCTTACGATTGGCCATCTCTCTGGGCGGCATGCGGTATGCCGGCGGCGATCCGGTTACCACATCTATCGGCGTCGCCGCGGCCACAACCGGCGATACTCCCGAAGCGTTGCTCGCGCGCGCCGACAAGGCGCTTTACGAAGCGAAACGTCAAGGGCGAAACCGCATCGTCGAAGAGACGGAAGAAACCGCCTAACCACGAACGCGCGTCTGCGATGATCGACACCCACGCCCACGTTCACGACAAAAAATTCGACGCAGACCGCGCCGAGGTTTTTTCTCGAGCGCGCGAAGCCGGAATCTCACGCATCGTCAACGTCGGCTGCGACCTCGCCGACAGCGAACGCGCGTTGAAAATCGCTCGAGACTACGATTGCTTAGCGTCCGTAGGCGTGCATCCGCACGAAGCGATCGACGCACCGGAAGACCTCGCTTCGGCATTCGCGCCGTTCTTCGAAGACGAACGGATCGTAGCCGTTGGCGAAACGGGCCTGGACTACTACTACGATCACAGCCCGCGAGACGTTCAGCGGGAGGTTCTTCGCAAACAATTGCGCATCGCCCGCGAGCGCAACATGCCGGTCATCTTTCACCACCGTGACGCCTACGACGACTTCGTGGCCATTCTGCGCGAAGAATTCACCGCCGGCATGCGCGGCGTAATCCACTGCTTCACGGGCGATGCAGAACAGGCTCGAACCTACGTAAACGACTTCGGCTTACTCCTCGGCATCGGCGGGGTCGTGACATTCAAAACAGCCGAACCGGTTCGCGAGGCCGTAAAGGCCGTCGGCCTTTCGCCGCTCGTGATGGAAACGGACTGCCCTTATCTCACCCCGGTTCCGCATCGCGGAAAACGGAACGAACCGATGTACGTAAACGACGCCGCCGCTAAAGTTGCCGACATTCTGAGGCTTTCAGTCAGCGAGGTCGCTGAAACAACCGATCGTAACGCGCGCGAACTTTTCAAGTTTGCGCATTAGCGGGCTCCTCTTGTAAAAGAGGCGTTGAGACGCTCCAACGATCCTCGAACGTTTTGCGCAGATGAGCAATCAGCGCGCCGTCGTCGGTGCGAACTCCCCAGTCGATTTGGTCGGGCTTAGCGAACGCCGCAGTGGCATTCGCGGATCCCAACCATGCGCGCGATCCGGCAAGCGCAAATTTTTCGTCGCTGTCGATCGTTCTGACTTGCACGCCGTCGCGTTGCAGTGTGTCGAGCGCTTTACGTTCTCGAACATTCTCGACCAAATCTCTTGAAGAAACGAGGAGGCGCGGGCGTGCGCCGCTCCTTGCGAGCGCATCCAATGCCGAATACACGCCGTTGGCCGTTCCGAACGACTCGCTTTCGACCACAACGTCTTCGTCCTTCAACGCTCCGCGTAGTAAACGCGCCTCCAATGTCAGGGCGTCGTGCTTGCGGGTCGCGAACCAACGTTCCGGCGAATCGCCCTCGTCCTGCACCGCGTCCTTCGCCGCATCGCGATCGGCCGTAAACGTATCTTGCACGATCGTCTCGGCGCCGTCGTCGGCCCAATTGCGGTCGTCGAGAAAGACTCGTTCGTCGACTACCGCCGCTTTGGCGTGAAGCGGGGCGCCGCTTCCGGCCTTTTCGTCTACCAGGCGCGCGTCGGCGCCCGCCGCACGGAGTGCAGCGACGGTATGGCGGTTTTCGGTAAGCAGCTGACCTTGCGCGTCGTTGAACGGGCGGCCCTCGAGCCTCACGCGGACGTGCGCACCGCGCCGCGCCGCGGCGATCAGCGCTCGTTCGACGGGGCCGGGCCGCAGCGTATAGGCGGCGAGCGCGATGTTTCGAGCGGTATGCAACGCGGCGACGACTTCATCGGCAGAACTGAGGATGATCACTTCAATACATCCCGACAAAGGTCGCGTTCGCTAGCCTCCGGCGGGTGAAGGCGCGTAAGACTTGGAAAGAGCGAGCAGCCCATGACCTCGACCCCGATGTCTCGCCCGCCGGCCGGCGACAAAGGCACGTTCGTTCGCGACATGTTCGCCCGAATCGCGCCGCGTTACGATAAAGCCAATCGAGTGCTCACTGCAGGAATGGACGAGCGCTGGCGCAAGCGCGCTATCGCCATTCTCGGCGCGCCGCCTGGCGGAAATGTGCTCGATCTCTGCTGCGGAACGGGCGACGTCGTTTTCCATTTGCTTCGCACCGATCCGACGCTGCATGTAACCGGCGCCGATTTCTGCGCGCCCATGCTCGACGGCGCGCGCGCAAGAGCGGTGAAAGAGGCTCGAGGAGACGCGGCATTCGTGGAAGCCGATGCGATGGGACTGCCGTTTGGCGACGCGACCTTCGACGGCGTGACGATGGGTTTCAGCTTGCGCAATGTGGTAGACATCGATCAGGTGCTTCGTGAAGTGCGCCGCGTGTTGCGCCCGGGAGCGCGCTTCGTGAATCTGGACGTAAGCAAAGCGCCCAACGCGTTATGGAAGCGCCTTTTCGATCTGTACTTCTATAAGATGGTGCCGATCGTCGGCGGCCTCGTAGGCGGATCGAAACAAGCCTATACGTATTTGCCGAATTCGCTGACGCACCATCCGAACGCCGAGGAGCTGCGCGAGCGCTTCACGCGCGCCGGCTTCCACGATGCGGGCTTCCTGCGTTTGATGGGCGGCGCCATCTGCATCCATTACGGAACGCGATGATCGACGCGATACAGAGCGACGAGTCGAATCTCTACACGCTGGTCGAGTCGTTTTTCCGGGAGAAATTTTCAACCGATAATCCGATTATCACCGAAGCCGTAAAGCGTATGCTCGCCGCAGGCGGCAAGCGTCTGCGTCCGCGCATTACGCTTCTCTGTGCGGCGGCGTGCGGCGGCATCGCCGTAGAGCATCTGCATCTGGCCGCGTACATGGAGCTGATCCACGTCGCAACCCTCATTCACGACGACGTCGTCGACAACGCGCAAACGCGCCGCGGCGTCAACGCGACCGCCGTGGACTACGGCAACCGCGTGAGCGTTCTGGCCGGTGACTACCTCTTCGCGTGGATCTTCAAGAACGTCACCGCGGGGTATCCCCACCCGGTCCCCAATATCTTGTCGGCTACGCTCGCGGATATCTGTGACGGGGAAGTGCTGCAATTACGCGCCATGGGCGAACTGGAACTCCCGGTTGAAGCATATATAGAAGTAGCACGAAAGAAAACCGCGTCGCTCTTCGCCGCGTCGGCCGAGTGCGGGGCAATCATGGGCGGCGGATCCGTCCGCGAAGTCGCCGCGCTCCGCGAGTTCGGTGACCTTTACGGCGTGGCGTTCCAAATGCAAGACGACCTGCTGGACGTTACCGCCGACGAACAATCGGTCGGCAAACCGGTGGGCAACGACTTGACCGAGCGAAAGATGACGATTCCGCTGATCATGGCGTTGCGCTCCGGCGATGCCGAATTCCGGGCCGACGTCGAGCGCTTCTATCGTGGAAGTTCGACCGACGGAATTCAGCGGATTATCGACGGGATCGCTGCGCACCGCGGTCTGGAGCGAACCCGAGCCGAGGTCGCTCGCTTTGTAGAACGTGCAATTGGTGCCTTGCAGCCCATTAGCGCATCACCGGCGAAGGATGAGCTTGCGAAACTCGCGAGCGCAGTGCTCGTTTGAGTAAAAGGAGAACGCAGAAACAATGATTCACCCCGTGTTCGCATTCATCGACGCACCGATCATCATTGGAATCTTGGTCGTCGGTGCGCTGCTCTTTGGCGCAGACAAACTTCCGAAGCTCGCGCGCAGCGCCGGCCAAGCGAAAAAAGAGTTTGTCATGGGGCAGATCGAGGCTGATGAAGCCGCAATCAAGGCGCGCGAAGAAGCTCGCACCCGAGCCGCCACCGCGCAGTCGGATGTGATGTCGAACGTCGAAGCGGGCAGCGCCGCCGGCCAGCCGGTGCCGCCGCCGACGCCCGGCGAAGGCACGCCTAGCGCATAGGCTTCGTCGAAATGACGCAATCGATCCCGGAACGCTACGGTTCGGCCACGGATTCGAACGGAGCATCGGCCGAAGCCGCATGGGATCAAAAGGAAATGCCGTTTACGGAGCACCTTCGGGAGCTCCGTGCGCGTCTTCTATTTGCCATCGGGACCGTAGGCGTCATTGCGCTCCTCGTCTTTTGGCCATCGCAGTTTGCGATCCGCTGGATGGTACAGGCTTACTTTCACGGCATCCAGTTGCACGCGTTCGGTCCCGCGGATGTCATCTTCACGGAATTCAAGTTTTCGGTCATTGCAGGCATCGTCGTCGGATTGCCCATGCTGGTGTATCAGACGTGGATGTTCGTGGTGCCGGCGGTTCACCCGCGGACGCGCCGCATGGTCTACGCCTTCATTCTGCCTTCGATTGTCCTCGCGGCGCTTGGCCTTGCCTTCGCGCACTTCATCGTGATTCCACGCGTGGTGGGCGCCCTGATCGGTATCACCAACGAGATCGCGACGCCTACATTCGGCGTCGCGGAAACCTTAAACTTCGTGCTGATTCTGCTGGGCTTGTTTGCGCTGATCTTTCAGCTGCCGATCTTGCTCGTGGGTCTTGCCCGGCTCGGCATCATCAGCGGACAGTGGCTTTCGAAGTACCGCCGCCACGCGCTCTTCGGCTTTGTCGTTGCCGGCGGAATCGCGGCTCCCGACGGCAATCCGCTCACGATGGCGCTGCTTGCTTTGCCGATGTACATCCTTTACGAAGCGTCGTTGTGGCTCATCGTCGTGCTTGAGAAGTCGTGGCGGCGCACGGAACGCTCGGCCTAGGCTAAGCGGGCGATGGTTCAAGCACGCAGCACGTACGAAGATTTTCTGCGAACGTTCAGCAACGTTCTTTTCGCGGTCTGTCTCTTTCTGGTTTGGGGCGTCCTCACGCTCATCGGCGTCGTGGTCGACCAAAACAAGGATGCCGCCTCGTACTTCGCCGCGTATCCGGCACCGATTGCGCGCGCGCTGGTGCGGCTCGGGTTCGACAACATGTACCACTCGCCGTGGTACATCGGCATCATCGCCCTGATTCTCGTTTCGCTCACCGTCTGTACGTTCAAACGTGTGATCCCCGCGCGGCTGCCGCCGCTGCGTCCGGTGAAGATCGATAAAATTCCGCTGAACGCGTCGATCGGCATGCATGGAGCGCAGAGCGACGTCGCCGCTCGCGTCGATGCGTTCTTCCGATCGCGTCACTGGAACGTGCGCAAACGCGAATTCGACGGCACCGAGTGGACTTTCGCGGACAAGCACAATTGGGCTCGCCGCGGCGTGCTGATCGCGCATCTCGGATTCGTCATCATCGCCGCAGGCACGACGCTGTACTGGGCTCGCGGCTTCTCCGGCGAAACCGCCATCGTCACCGGCCAGGCGGCCGAGATTCCGCAAACGCATGCCGTCGTACGCCTGAATGATTTTCATTACCGCATTTCACCCATCATGACGAAGAGCGGCATCGTTTACCAGCCGGTCGACTACGTTTCCCACGTAACCGTTACCGGCAACGACGGCATTCCGAAAAACATGACGGTGCGAGTCAATCACCCGATCGACGTGGACGGCACGCTGTATTACCAGGCGAGTTACGGCTTCGCGATGCGCTTTCTCGTGACGCATAACGGAAAACGCGTTGCGACGTTGTCGGATCGAATACTCGAAGAGGGCGACTCGTTCGACATTCCGGGCACGCGCACGACGCGTAAGCTACGACCGGTTCGTTCCAACGGTCGACCGGCAGAGCGGTATGCCCTCGGCGGACCCGCGCGTGAACGATCCCGCGGCCGTTCTAAGCGTCGCGCAAGAAGGCGGCAGCGCCGGCTCCGCGCTCGTTCCGTTACGAACGTGGATCGATCTCGGCAGCGGCTGGCGCGTGATTCCGCAGCAATACGTGCTCTATAGCGGATTTCAGTATCGGTACGATCCCGGAATTCCGCTCGTCGCGATCGGCGCGCTCGTCTTGCTCGCCGGATTGATCGTTTCGTTTTACTTCTTGCCCGCGCGCTTGTACGTTCGCGTCGAAGAAACGGCAACGGGCTGCAGCGTCGGCCTCGCGGCGACAACCGTAAAGGGCTACGATATTTTTGCGGTTCAATTCCAAGAGTTGGTGGAAGAACTGCGGCGCTCGATGGAGCCGCCCGGGCCGCGCACCGATTTCACTCCGGCGGAGGCATTCTAAGCATGAACGGACACTTGCAAGCCGACGAACTCCTGATGATCGTGTCGATCGCGTGTTACGTGCTGGGCGCGCTTGCTCTCGGCGTGTACTTCTTCTCTCGCGAAGAGTGGCTGCGTAATCTCGGCGCGCCGCTTGCGATCGTGGGCTGCGTCGCCCAATTCGCGCAATTGCTCGTGCGCTACGAACTGACGCACGTGTGGCCGCTGCTGAACCTCTACGGGTCCCTATCCTTGTTCGCCGCCATGTCCGTCGCAATTTTCATCGGCTTTGCCGTACGCTATAAGCTCTGGTTCGCGGGCGGCTTCGTGCTCGCAATTGCGGCCATTTTCCTCGCCTATGGAGTAACGTGGAATGAAGGCACGATGCCGCCCGTCCCGTCGCTGCAATCGTACTGGGCGAAGATTCACGTGCCGCTTGTCGTTTCGTCGTACGCGGCGTTTCTAGTGGCGTTTGTTTTTTCATCGATCTATCTCATCAAATACTACGCCGAAGCGCGCATTGCGAGCGCCGCCGCCAACGTCGAGTTCGCAGGCACGGGCTTGACCATGCGAGTAAGAGGCGACACGCCGTCGCTTGAAGCGGCCGCCGCGTCGGGAAGCCCGCTCGCGCAGTGGCTTTCCACGCTTCCATCACTCGCGCAGCTCGACGTCGTGGTCTATCGCGCGGTGGCGATCGGGCTGCCGCTGATTTCGATCGGCATCATCACCGGCGCTGCGTGGGCGAAAGAAGCCTGGGGCGCGTACTGGCAGTGGGATCCGAAAGAAACGGCCGCCTTGTCGACCTGGATTATTTACCTCGCTTACATGCACTTACACACGCGCAACGGGTGGCGCGGCTTGCGCACCAACTGGGTGAGCTTCTTCGGCTTTTTCCTTGTAATCTTCACGTACTTGGGCGTGAACATCTGGATAAGCGGCCTGCACAGCTACAAAATGTGAAGCTGGGCTGCGCGCGGTCCAACGGCTCACCTCCAGATAGAGCGGTGAGGTCACGTTTTAAGGGCGGGCGCCGTCGAGGTAGCGTGGATAAAATACGCGCAACCCCCGGTGAAGTGACCAGCGCGGCCCTGTATGAATCGCTTCGTCCGTCGTTACTTCGCCACGCCTATCACATGCTAGGCACGTGGACCGATGCAGAAGACGTCGTGCAAGACGCCTTCATTCGCTGGGAATCAGCCGAACGGGAGAAGGTGCGCGACGCAGCAGCGTATCTTCGCACGATCGTCACGCGCATCGCCATCGACCGGCTTCGCGCTGCTCGCGCATCGCGCGAAACCTACATCGGTCCGTGGCTTCCGGAACCGGTGGTCGACGATCAAACTACCGTCCCAGAACACGTCGTTACCCTCGCCGAAGACGTGTCGTTCGCGTTTCTGCTCGCGCTGGAGCGATTGTCTCCGCTGGAGCGTGCCGCTTTTTTGCTGCACGACGCGCTCGATATTCCGTTCGCTGAAATCGCCGGCATTCTCGAGCGATCTGAAGAGAGCGTGCGCCGTTTGGCGTCGCGCGCCCGCGAACATATTCACTCCTCGCATCATCGGCGTATCGCCAAACCGCACGACGCGCAAGCACTACGCGATCGTTTCGCCGAGGCGCTCGGGAGAGCAAACGTTGAGGACTTGGTCGCGCTGTTGACGGAAGATGCGGTGCTTTTGAGCGACGGCGGCGGAAAGCGCCCGGCGGCGATCAATCCGCTTCACGGCAGCGATCGCATCGCGCGTTTCTTCGCGGGTGTCGTCACGAAAAACCGGGATACGATCACGGCGATCGTTCCCGCCACAATCAACGGGCTGCCCGGTTTTGTCGCCTACAATCGCGAGGGCGTCGATCAGACGCTCGCAATCGAAACGCGGGACGATCGCATTTGTGCGGTATATATCGTGCGCAATCCCGAGAAGCTCGCACACCTTCCGACATGAAAGCACCCTCATGCTTGCCGCCGTGGTTCTGCTCGCCTTCGCCGCATCAGCGTCGCCGGCCGTTTCGCCGTCGTCCGCTCCACCCGTAGCGCCCGTCTTGGACGCGGTCAAACTCGGCGAACCGCTTTCCGAATTGCGAGACCGCTTCGGCGACCCGGTCGCAACGCAAGAGATTCCTAAAGATGCCCAGCGCATCTGGCGATTTCTCGAGAACGGCAACCGGTTTCTCGACGTGCTCGAAAGCAACGGCATTGCGATCTCGATAACCGTCGCAAAGTATACGAAAACGGCCGCTTTTACCGACCAATATGGCATTACGTTCGGCATGGGAGCCGACGATGTAACCAAAGCGCTCGGACAACCGCAACGCGTCAGCCGCAATGCCGACGACGGATCGATCGATCTTTGGTACCGCTCCAGCGACGCCGTGTTGATTTATGAGTTCCTAGGCGACCGTCTCATGTTCGAACAACTGCTCGCGCCGCACACAAAACAAGACGCATACCCTCCGGCCTCCGCGGTCGATCCCCATGGCGGCGCATCCACCACGGACGCCGTGGTCGTTTCCGCGCCGCAAGACGAGTGGATTCACGCCTACCTTGCGCTCAACGGGTGCGACAATGACGGGCATTGGGAGACCGTTTCCACGCATTCGCTCCAAAAAGGTTCCACCTACCAAGTGGTGCACGCCGCGTGCAGCAGCGGCAATCTGACGCGAGACTTCTTTTTCGAGCTTCCGGCGGCCGGAACGAGTGTGTAGTTCCGAACTTGGTCATCGCCTATATGAAGAGGGCGGCCTTACAATCCTTGGGAAAAGGGCTAGCGGCCTAGTCCCAAATCAGACTTCCGGAGAGTGAACTTTGTCCAAACAAGCTGCGGGCGCGTTTGAAGGCGGCTCGCGTAAAATTCTTAGTGCCTACGACGACCCGGGCACGGCTGAGGAAATCAGCCGGCGGTCGTTCATGGCCAAAGCGACGCTGACGCTTAGCGGCATCATTGGCGTCGGGCTCGTGATCCCGATCGTCGGTTCACTGCTGCCGACGGGCGGCAGCGGCTCGGGAAACTGGGCACCGCTCACCGCCGACGAGCTCAAAGAGCTGCAGACCGCGACGGACAAGCCCGTTAAGCTTACGTTCAACTTGAAGTCCAAAGATTCGTATCTTCCGGAGCAGACGTCTCAGGAATACGTCTGGGGCATCAAAGTCGCCGATCAGTCGGCATTCGAAAAAGCGCGCCCCGATCTTTACGTGAACGGCAAGGCCGACGTCGACTACAACGTCGTCAATATGAACTTCGTTATCTTCAGCCCGATTTGCCCGCATCTCGGATGCCGTTTCTTGTGGGACGACAGCGGCAACAAGTTCGCGTGCCCGTGCCATGGATCGCAGTTCAATATCGACGGCGAACATCTCGCCGGACCGGCGCCACGCGGTCTCGATCCGTTGCCGTTGCGCGAAGCGAACGGAGCCGCTGAAATCATGTGGGTCCGCTACAAAGCCTCCCAGCCGGATCGCGTCGTCATCTCGTACCAATCGTAAGGAAGGATCCGAACACGATGCTTAACTGGATCGAATCACGCACTGGGTTCCTCTCGATGGCGAAGGACTTCCTTACGGAAGATATCCCGGGCGGCGCTAGCTATTGGTATGTCTTCGGCAGCGCGACTTTGTTCGCGATGATCCTGCAGATTACGACCGGTATTTTCCTAACGTTCTTCTACGCGCCCTCGGCCGCTACGGCATGGGAATCGACGCGCGCAATTTATCTCAATCCGTTCACGCACTTCTTGCTCTCGGTTCACTACTGGGGCGCGTCGGCGATGATCGCGCTGGTCTTCCTGCATTTGCTTCAAGTGCTGGTTTGGGGCGCATATAAATCGCCGCGCGAACTGCAGTGGATCGTCGGCATTCTGCTCTTCGTCGTAACGCTCGTTCTCGGTCTCACCGGCTACCTGTTGCCGTGGGACATGGACGCGTACTTCGCATCGCAGGTGTCGCTAAACATCGCGGGTCTTCCGCCGGGCGGCGGCCTCCTGCAGAACATCGCGCAGGGCGGCGGAACGATGGGCACCAACACCATCAATCGCTTCTTCGGCTTGCACGTGTGGCTGATGCCCGCAGCGCTCGTTGCGCTCGTGGGCGCTCACCTCGCAATCTTCCGCCACAACGGCCCGGCCGGCCCGGTTGCGCGCGACCCGCGCGAACTGCGCCCCGGACGTTTCTGGCCGGATCAGATGTTCATGGATGCGTTCGCGTCGTTCGTCGTATTCCTGATCATCATCGCGCTCGCGTTCATCGCTCCGCCGTTCCTCGACGCCAAGGCCGATCCCACGAACTCGCAGTTCGTGCCGTATCCGGCGTGGTATTTCTTGTCGCTGTTCGGCTTGCTGAACCTCGTACCGCTCTTCCTCGGCAATGGTCCGTTCCCGGAACTGCTCGCGGCCATCATCGTGCCGACGATCGGCATCATCGTGGTGCTGCTGCTTCCGTGGCTCGATCGCAGCTTGACGCGTTCGTTCGCATCGCGCGCCGCGATCTTGCTGATCACGACCATCATCCTCGTCGCGATTGTAGGTCTGTCGTTCTACGCGCAGGCCAACATTCAATCGAAGATCGCGGCCGGACCGCCGTCGCAAAGCGAGAGCCAAGTTCTCGCCGCGACGACGAATTCGGGCGGCGAAAGCAACGGCACGGGCCCGGTGGTTGCCGGCGGCGGCGGTGCCGCTTCCGAGAACGCCAACGGCTCGCACGTCTTTGCGACCAATTGTTCGAGCTGCCACGGCGCGACGGGCCAAGGCCAGCCCAGCGTCGCTCCGCCGCTTGCGAACAATCCGTTCGTGACCGGCAATCCGAAAGCCGTGATCAACGTCGTCGAAAACGGTCTGCACGGACAAGCCGTAATGGGTCAAACCTACGGCGCGCAAATGCCGCCGTGGAAAGCCAGCCTCTCGAAAAAGGACATCGCGGACGTCGTTAGTTACATCCGCGGCTCGATCGGCAACAACAAGGCTTCGGCCGTCAAAGCCGCCGACGTTCCCTAAGAACTCTCGATCTCTCCGGACAAAAAGACGGGCGCTGCCGAAAGGTGGCGCCCGTCTGCTTTGTTAGGCAAAAGTTAAGATTTTCGCGATTATTAGCAGGCTTCAGACTAAAGTAGCCCTAAGAGGCCCGCCCACGGCCGACGTATGTCCGGTCGCGAGATCTTGTCCAGCACTCTCATCAAAGGGTCGTGAATGCCTATTTCTTCAAAAGCCGCTGCCGCGGTATTGGCAGCCTCGATATTAGCCGCATGCTCGGGCGGCGGATCCGTAACCCCGCAAACGGACGGCACCACCGCAAGCGCCGGCAAGTCGACCGCCGGGTCGCGCTTCAAAGCCGCCGATACGACGGCGACCAACGACGGGGACTTCGAATACAATGCCAATCCGCCGACCCGGCCGTTCAACGCGAGCGGAAACGTCTCGGCGAACGCTCTGCCGCCCCCTTCGGTTTGCATCCAGGTCTACGGCCTGACGTGCTATACGCCGGCCGAAATGCGTAGCGCGTACAACGTTCCTGCCGGCTACGACGGCTCGGGCCAGACGATCGTTATCATTGACGCATACGGAAGCCCGACGATTCAGCAAGATCTCGCCTATTTCGATCGCGTGATGGGCTTGCCCGATCCCACGCTCAACATCATGTATCCGGCGGGCCAGCCCGCCGCCTTCAATCCGGCGACCATGTCCGGGTGGGCCGGCGAAACGTCGCTCGACGTCGAGTGGGCGCATGCGATTGCGCCGAAAGCGACGATCGATCTGCTGATCGCGCCGACGAATCGCGGTTCCGACCTCGCAGCGGTGGAAGCCTATGCCGTGAACAACCATCCGGGCAACGTCGTTTCGATGAGCTTCGGAGCGGGTGAACCGGCAATTCCGGGCGGCGTGCACAACCTGCACCTGCAACACTCCGATGCGCTCTTCCAGCAGGCTGCAACCGCGGGCATCACGATGATTGCTAGCGCCGGCGACGACGGCGCAACGAACGGCAACAGTACCCTGACGGCGCAGTTCCCCGCGTCGGACCCGTCGGTGCTATCCGTCGGCGGCACGTCGCTCTTCATCAGCGATACGGGCGCCTACCAACGCGAAACCGTTTGGAACGACAGCGATCCCGCACAGTGTCCGCTGGGCTGCGCGTACGGTCCCCAGGCCGGAGCAACGGGCGGCGCGCCGAGCGTCATCTTCAAGGCCCCTCCATACCAGCAGAGCTTCTTCCATCCGGATTCCCGCGAAGTCGCCGACGTTAGCTATAACGCGGGCATTTACACCGCGGTGCTGGTTGCGGAGAGCTTCAACTCGCCCAAACAGCCGGGGCTATACTTTGTCGGCGGCACGAGCGCCGGTGCACCGCAATGGGCCGGCATCATCACTCTTGCGAATCAAGCCGCGGGCCATCCGCTCGGATTCGTGAACGACACGTTGTACAAAGCTGCCCGTAACGGCGCCTACAGCTCCGTGTTTCACGACGTCACGTCGGGATCGAACGGCTTCCTCGGTGAGGCAGCCGAAAACGCCGGGCCGGGCTACGACATGCCGACCGGCCTCGGATCGCCGAACGTGGCCAACGTTATTACGGCGCTCACGTCGAACAATAAGTCCGGTCACTAACGCTCCAAAATCGTTACCGAAGAAAAGGGCGGCGCAGTAATGCGCCGCTCTTCCTTTTCCGATATTCCGAACAACGAAAGTTCGGCATTAAGACTTACAGGGCGGCCCGTCGATCAGGTAGAGCGCCGCGGTTGCCCACTCGGCTTGCTTCGTGCGTTTACGGCCGAACGTAGGATCGGGTGAGCTTCGTTTCTTCGGTTCTACGACCCATACGCGTTCATGCGAACACGCAACTTGTTTACGTAATGCATATACGCGCGGCTCGGTGTAAAAAATCAACGCGTTCCCGCCGTGATAGTCGTCGATCGCTACGGCATCGCCGGGCCTGCGGTTCGCATCGATGATTTTTGCGAGGTGTGGAATCGGCTTGAACGCTTCGGCGTGTGGAAGCGCTACCGTTGCAAGAATGTCCATCGAAATCAGCGTCGCAACGGCGAGCGCATATGGCGCAAGACCAACCGTTCGCCGGAAGCCGAGCAGGACTGCCGTCAACAACGAGCCCGCGAAAATGATGCTGCCCATAACGGCAAGATCGGGAACGACGTTGCCGGCGACCGCGCCAAGGCGGTTGTCACGCACGAAAACGGCAATGGCAATCGCGACGAGACCGATAAAGACCGGAACGCTTGCTGCCGACACGATGGCGGAGCGGCTACGGCCTTTGCGAACGACGCTGTCAAAATATAACGCAGTTGCAAGCGCGAGCGCCGGGAACTCGAGTGCGATGTAGTTGGGTAACTTCGTTTTCGCGCAGCTAAAGAAAACCAGCGGTAAAACGATCCACGAGAACGCTAGGCGCCACAGCCGCGCGATCGCCGGATCGGTTTCGGGCGAACGCAGTTGGCGGATTCCGTACGCAACGGCCATCGGCAAAAACGCAATCCACGGAAAGAACCCAAGGATCAGCACCGGAAGGTAATACCAAAACGGCCCGGACTGGTTTTCGATCACGCCCGTGTAGCGTCCAACGGTGTAGTGGCCGATGAGTTCGATCAGCGCGTGCGGCCCGGAATGGATCCCTACCGCGACGAGCCACGGGGCAATGATTAGAACCGTGATGGCGCAACCCCACAGCCACGCGCGTACCGAGGGAAGCCTCATCGATTCCGCGCGCGAATTCCACCACGCGAAAGGCACGATTACGAGCAACGCGATAACCGGTGCGACGGGCCCTTTCGCAAGAAAACCGAGCGCCGCCGCGATCCAGCCAAAGACGAAATACCGGTCGCGCCCCGACTCAAGGCACCGGAACCACCAAAAAATCGCAAAAGCGACCGCAAGATCGAGCAGGGCATCCATGATTGCAAGCCGTCCGATGATCGCTTGCATCAGGCAGCTCGAAAGAATGGCGCTTGCGTAAACCCCGATTCGCGTGCCCGCCTGACGAGCAACGGCGTATCCCGTCATCCCGCCCATTACGATCGTCGCAAGCGCGGCCGGCAGGCGAAATGCAAACGACGTAACCCCAAAGACCAGCGCCGAAGCGGCGGCAATCCAAAAGTAGAGCGGCGGCTGCACGAACCACACTGCCCCGTTGAGATGCATCACGACCCAATCGTGGGTCAGGAGAATCTCGCGGGCGACTTCGCCGTAAGCCGTCTCGCTGTTATCCCAAAGGGTGCCCGCACCCAGTCCGGGGAGAGTAATGAGCGCGGCAATGACGACGCCGACAAAAGCCGCACGTGCGGGTCTTTCCATATGGGGTGACGGTGTTTGGCGCGCGGGCGGGGAACTCATCCGAGAAACCCATGCTTCCAATCGCTCTTCGAACGCAAGGCCGTCAAGCGCTGATCGCCGGCGGCGGCAATGTTGCGCTGCGTAAAGCCGAAGCGCTTCTCGCGGCCGGCTTCCGCCTTCGAGTCGTTGCTCCCCAAATCGATCCGAAGATCGAAGCGCTCGATCCCAAGTCCGAGCTGTTACGCCGCGCGTATGAAGCCTCGGACGTGAAGGGTGTTTCTCTGGTTATCGCGGCGACCGGCGACCCGGCTGTTAACGACGGAGTCGTGCGCGATGCGCGGGCGGCCGGCATTCTGGCTTGCGACGCGACGTCACCGGAAAACGGCGATTTCACAATGCAGGCAACGGTTCGCGTCGGCGAGCTGACGTTCAGCGTCGACTCGGGCGGCAGCACGCCGGCCTTTTCGAAACGGCTTGCGCGCGAACTCGGCGAGCGTTTCGATGCAAAGTACGCGGCCGCCGCGCAAACCTTGGCGCGCATGCGCGCGTACGTTCAGGCCGTCCTGCCGCAAGAACGGCGCGCAGCGGTGTTGCGCGAACTGGCCGAATTGCCGGTAGAAGATTTATCCGCGATGGACCCGATTGAAGGCGAGCACACCGTCGAAGCGATGATCCAGCGCGTAGAACACGGCGGCATTGAGAAGCGAACCGGCGCGGTCATTTGCGCTTCGCGGGCGAGTGCGCTTGCCATGACGCAAACGCGCACCGTTGCGGCGCGCCTCGCCGAGGCCGGCATTGCAACCACCATTCTCAACGTCACCACGACCGGTGACCGCGTTCAAGACCGGCCCGTTGCAGCGATCGGCAGTATGAACGTTTTTGTGAAAGAACTCGAAATCGCGTTACGCGACCGGCGCGCCGATTACGCCGTGCATTCATGCAAAGATCTGCCCGGCGTGTTGGAACCCGACATGCAGCTCGCCGCGATTTCCAAACGTGAAGATCCGCGCGACGCCTTCTGCAGCGAGCGCTATGCCTCGTTCGGCGATCTGCCGGCAGGCGCAGTGGTAGGCACTTCGAGTTTGCGCCGGCGCACGCAATTGGAAGCGCTGCGTCCGGATTTGCGCTACGAAGATATCCGGGGCAACGTCGACACGCGTCTGCGCAAGCTTCGCGAAGGCAAATACGACGCGATCGTGCTCGCGATGGCGGGCCTCAACCGGCTGCGCGTTGCCGCAACGCACACGGTGCCGTTCTCCGTCGAGGCGATGGTCCCGGCGGTGGCGCAAGGGGCGTTGGCGATAGAAACACGCGCCGATGAAACGGCCCTCTCAGAAAAGCTCCGCGCGGTAATAAACGATGCTGAAACGGAGTTGTGCGTCGCGTGCGAGCGCGCTGCTCTTCGCAATCTGCGTGCCGGCTGCAACGCGCCGCTCGGCGTGCACGCGCAGCTCATCGGTGAGAACATGACGGTTCACGCGGCCTTTGCACTTACCGGCCGCAACCAAATCGTGCGCGAACGGCTCGAAAGGCCCGTGAAAACCGTTGAAGAGGCCGAAGCGCTAGGCACGGCGATTGCGGAATCGCTTGCGCCGCACGCCGGAAATAACGGCGCGCGACTCGTCTTCCTTGCGCGCAGCCAGGACCGGCCGAGCCGCATTGCCGCAGAATTGCGGCTCCGCGGCGTCGACGTTGTCGAATTGCAGCCGGGCAACGGCTCGAGCGACGTTTCACGCCGGCCCGATATGCTGATCTTTCCGTCGAGCGGGTCCGTCGCGGCCGCCGCGCGGTACCTTCCAAATCTTCGCGAATTCCAACCGCGCCCCGCAGTAGCGGCTATGGGACCACAGTCCGGAAATGCCGCACGTGAAGCGGGATTCGCGCCCGACCTCATTGCGCCCGAAGCTTCGGTCGAAGCATTTGTCGCCCTCATTGCGGAGCATTTAGGCCAGTAAATGAACGTTCGTCCCCGGCGGCTTCGCCGCACGCCCGTCTTACGCGCGCTCGTTAGGGAATATCAAACGCGCGTCGATCAATTGGTGCAGCCGCTTTTCGTGGTCGCACGGGAAAGTGACGCGGGTCCGATTTCTTCGATGCCGGGCGTCGACCGTTTTACCGTCGACGGCGCCGTTCGAGAAGCGCAAGAGCTCTTTTCGCTTGGCGTAAAAAGCGTGCTGCTCTTCGGCATTCCCGAATTTAAAGATGCGGTGGCGTCAAGCAACTACGATTCGAACGGCGTCGTGCAACGCGCGATTCGCGAAATCAAAAAAGCGCTCCCCGAAATGCTCGTTATTGCAGATTTGTGCAATTGCGAATACACCGATCACGGTCACTGCGGAATCGTCAACGAGCGCGGCGACGTGGACAACGACAAGACGGTGGATCTGCTCGTTCGCACCGCGATCACGTATGCGCAAGCTGGTGTCGACGTCATTGCGCCTTCCGATATGATGGACGGCCGCGTTGGCGCGCTACGTTGCGCACTCGACGCCCGCGATTATACCGACGTAGCGATCATGGCTTACAGCGCAAAATACGCGTCCGCCTTTTATGGGCCGTTCCGCGAAGCCGCCGGCTCGACGCCGCAATCCGGCGACCGCCGCACGTACCAAATGGATCCGCCGAACGCACGGGAAGCGTTGCGCGAAATGGCGCTCGATCTTGACGAAGGCGCAGACGTTATCATGGTGAAGCCCGGCCTTCCGTATCTCGATATCGTGCGCGCGGCGCGCGACGAATTTACGGCGCCGATTGCGGTGTACAACGTGAGCGGCGAATACTCGATGATGCAGGCCGCAATCGCTAACGGCTGGCTCGAAGGCGACCGCGCGATCGACGAGTTGCTCGTGTGTTTCACGCGTGCCGGCGCAGATATCATCATCACGTACTTCGCAAAAGAGTATGCGCGGCGCCACGGAGGCTAGCCGGTGAACGGCGTAGCGATCGTCATCCTCGGCGGCGGCGAAGCCCGCCGTTTTCCAAGGAAATTGGAACGTCCGCTACGCGGCACGCCGTTGCTCTTGGCCGTGTACCAACACGTCGCCGGGCGCAACCCGGTCTATGTTTCTGTAAATGCTTCGTTTTCCCGATCGCTTGCCGATGCGCTGCCATGCCCGCTCATCATTGACGAATTGCCGGAACGCGGGCCGCTCGGGGGACTTGCGACTGCGGCCGCCACGATCGGGGAGGAGCTGATTTTCGCTGTTGCGGGAGACGCGCCGGGAGTCACGCTCGAGGTCTTGGACGCGCTGCTCGCGGCATGGCAGCCCGGCGATCGATGTGCCGTGCCGGAGCATGAGGGCCGAGCCGAGCCGCTAGCGGGCCTCTACCTGCGAAAGGCGCTGCTCCGGGAAGCAACGCAAGCCCTGGCCGAAGGACGCTATTCGATGCATGGAATCATCGAAAGGCTCGGCGCGAGACACATACCGATGCCTCCGCGTTATTTCAGCAACGTCAATACCGAAGCCGATTTAGAACGAATCGGCGAACCGGAGTCGAAAGGACTCGCGTGAACTTCGAACGCTCGATCTCGGCTTTTGCTCGCGCGAAAAACGTCATTCCCGGCGGCGTGAACTCTTCCGTCCGCGCCTTTAAAGCCGTTGGGGGTACGCCGGTTTTCATGAAACAGGGCGCCGGCGCAACCATTACGGACATAGATGGCCATGAGTACATCGATTATGTCCTTTCGTGGGGTCCGCTCATTCTTGGACACGCTCATCCGGCGGTCGTAAAAGCGATTCAAACGGCTGCCGCCCGCGGAAGCTCGTTCGGCACGCCGACCGAAGCCGAAAGCGAGCTGGCGGAACTCATCGTAGCGATGGTCCCGAGCATCGAAAAAGTGCGCTTCACCTCCAGCGGCACGGAAGCCACGATGAACGCCGTTCGCCTTGCACGCGGCTACACGCGGCGCGATAAAATCGTAAAATTCGCCGGCTGCTACCATGGTGCTGCAGACGCGTTTTTGATATCCGCGGGTTCGAGCGCGCTAACGCTCGGCGTTCCGAACTCTCCGGGAATCCCGAAGAGCGCCGCAGGCGACACAATCGTCGTGGACTACAACAACGCGCAAGCATTGACCGACGCGTTCGAAACGTATGGCGAGGAAATCGCCGCCGTTATCATCGAGCCGTATGTCGGCAACATGGGCCTTGTCCTGCCGCGTGAAGGGTACTTGCAAACGGTGCGCGAGCTGTGCACGCGCAATAAATCGGTTTTGATTTTCGACGAAGTCATGACGGGCTTTCGCGTCGGGCGCGGCGGCGTGCAAGAACGCGAGAACATCGCACCCGATCTTACGACGCTCGGAAAAGTCATCGGCGGCGGTCTTCCGGTCGGCGCATTCGGCGGACGCGCCGAAATCATGAATTATCTCACCCCCGAAGGTCCCGTTTTTCATGCGGGTACGCTTTCGGGCAATCCGCTTGCGATGGCGGCCGGCATTGCTACGCTGAAACTGATTCGTGAGGACGCGACGTTGTACGAACGGCTCGAAGTGATGACGAATTTGCTCGCCGAAGGCCTGCACGAAATCTTCGCCAAGCACGCCGTTGCGCACGCGGTCGCTTCCGCCGGTTCGATGTTCGGCTTCTTCTTCACGGAAGGTCCGGTGGTCGATTTACAAAGCGCGATGACCGCCGACACGGCACTTTACGGCCGGTTCTTCCACAGCATGATGGATCGCGGAGTGTACCTTGCGCCTTCGCAGTTCGAAGCGGGATTTGTTTCAAGCGCGCACACGACGCGAGACGTCGAAACGACACTTACCGCTGCAGACGAAGCTTTGAGCGAGATTCGCGCCGCCGCTCGATGATCGATCCGAAGGCGTCTGCCGCAACGCCCGTCGCCGAACCGTTAGTCGCGGTTGCGATCCCGCGGCTGTATGCGTACCATCGCGCCCTGCGCGAAGCGCAAGCGACCGGCAAGGAAACCATTACGTCGCATGGGCTTGCGGCGCTGCTTGGCCACGCCATTACGAGCACGCAAATCCGAAAGGACCTCTCGGCGCTGGGCCCCCTTGGGCGGCGTGGCCAGGGGTATGCGATTAATCCGCTTGTAGAGCAGCTCGCCTGGGTTTTAGGATTGGAGCATGACTGGCGAATCGCAGTGGTCGGCTTTGGTTATCTCGGCCACGCGTTTGCGACGTTTATCACGGCTCGCGAAGCCCGTTTCCGAATTGCCGCCATTTTCGACCGGTCGCCGTCCGTGATTGGTCAAGCCTGGCAGGGAATCACCGTACACGACATCGCTGAAATGGAACGCATAGTACACGACGCCGCGTGTAACATCGGCGTGCTGGCCGTCCCCGCGAACGCTGCGCAGGCAACCGCCGAGCGCTTGGCGGGCTGCGGCGTACGTGCGATCCTCAACTTTGCGCCGGCTCCATTGCAGCTGCGCGCTCCGGTGATCGTCCGGAATATCGATCTTGCGGGTGAAATGTCGATTTTGACGCATCGTCTTAGCGTCGATTCGGGCGTCACGGAGCGTCGCGCGTAGTGCCTCTAGTTTGTCTTGGGCTTTCGCACCATACGGCACCGGTTGAAGTCCGCGAACGTCACGCATTCCCGGCAACGCGCGTCGTCGAAGCGCTGACGGCACTGCACGACTACAGCGCCGTGAAAGAAGCGGTCATGCTGCAGACGTGCGGCCGCCTCGAGATTTACGCCGAACTCGACGACTACGAAATGGGCGTCGCGCAACTCAAGTCGTTCCTCGGAAATTTCGGGCACGGAATGGTCCGCGAACGGTATGACCTCGACTCGTATCTTTACACGTTGCTCGGACGCCAGGCGATCGATCATCTGTTCCGCGTTTCCACCGGACTCGATTCGATGGTCATCGGCGAAGCCGAAGTGCTCGGTCAAGTCAAAGACGCCTACATCCAGGCACAGCACGCAAAGTCGCTCGGCAAAACGCTGCACCGGCTCTTCCGCGAAGCGCTCAACGCCGGCAAACACGCCCGTTCGCAAACGCGCATCGGGGACGAGTCGGCTTCGATTGCGACGGCCGCGATCGAAGCAGCAAAAGCGCGACTCGGGACGCTGAACAAGAAATCCGTCGTCGTTATCGGCGCAGGCAAGATGGGGCGCACGGCCGTGCGACGGCTGCGCGAGGAAGGCGCCGACAATCTCATCGTGACGAACCGTACGATGTCGCGCGCACAGGAATTGATCGCGGAAGTCGGCTTCGGCGAAGCGATCGAAATGCCGGGCCTAACCGACGCGCTTGCCGCTGCGGATATCGTGGTCACATCTACGGGTGCATCGCATTTCGTTGTTTCAAAAGCGCACGTGGAAGATGCCATGGCGCGCCGTCCCGGTCGCCCGGTCTTCTTTATCGATATCGCGGTGCCCAGAGACGTGGACCCGTTGGTTACGACGGTGGAGAACGTTTCGCTTATCGACGTCGACGGATTGAAGTCCGTCGTAGACGAGAAGCTCGACGTGCGCCGCGAAGCGATCCCGCAAGTCGAAGAAATCATCGAGGAGTTTATTGCGCGCTTCAGCGCATGGTATCAGTCGCGGTTGGCCGTACCCGTAATTGCGTCGCTTACGCAAAAGGCCGAAACGATTCGCGTCGCCGAACTGGAGCGGCTCTTCTCACGCTGCACGGACTTAACCGAGCGCGAAAAAATGCTGATCACCGGCATGACCATGACGATCGTTTCGAAGCTGCTGCACTCCGTCGTCGTGAAAATTCGAGAGAAAGCAACGACGAATCATGCGGAAGCGCTTTCGCACGCGCGCATGTTGGACGAACTTTTCGATTTGAATCTGGCGGACCGTTTCGCCGAGCTTCTGCCGCACGCGTTCGCACCCGACATCGATGAGTGAGCCTGGGCGCGTCTGGCTTGTAGGCGCCGGCCCCGGCGATCCCGGCTTGTTGACGTTGCGCGCAGCCGACGTTCTGCGCCGCGCCGAAGTGCTGCTTTATGATGCGCTCGCAAGCGATCCGATCGTAAATATGGTCCCGCCGTCGTGCGAGCGGATCTACGTGGGAAAGCGTGGTGGAAACCATGCCATGCCGCAAGCCGACATCGAAGCGCTCATGGTGGAAAAGGCTCGCACCGGCAAACACGTCGTCCGTTTGAAGGGCGGCGATGTTTTCGTTTTTGGGCGCGGCGGCGAAGAAGCGCAAGCCCTGCGCGACGCGGGGATTGCTTTTGAGATCGTTCCGGGCATTACAAGCGCGATTGCGGCGCCCGCATACGCCGGCATTCCGGTCACGCATCGCGACTACAACCCGGTTTTCACGGTGGCAACGGGACACGAAGATCCCGAGAAAGCCGAATCAAGCATCGATTGGGCAAAGCTGGCGGATCCCCATCGCACGCTCGTGCTTTTAATGGCGATGGGCAATCTCGCGACGATCGCGGAGCGCCTCGTTCAGCACGGCCTTTCGCCTTCGACCCCGGCTGCGGTTATTGCCGAAGGCACGCGGCCCGCGCAAAGAACGGTTACGGGCACGTTGCAAAGCATCGCGCAAGACGCGCGGAGCGCAGGATTAGGGGCGCCGGCGATCGTGGTGATCGGTGAAGTCGTGGAACTTCGGGAACAACTGCGCTGGTTCGATAACTCGCCGCTTTTTGGAAAACGCGTGCTGATCACCCGTCCCGCGCATCAAGCGGACGCGTTCGCGCAAGCGCTCTACTCGCGCGGCGTGGAACCAATTCTCGCTTCGACGATCGGGGTCGGTCCGCCGGACGACATTCATGCAGCGCATCGCGCGATCGACGAACTCGCGAAGTTCGGTTGGGTCGTGTTTACGTCGCAAAACGGCGTTGACGCGTTCTTCGAACGCCTGCATTCACTAGGCGCCGACGCCCGCTACTTCGGCAAGACACGAGTGGCCGCGATCGGCTCCAAAACCGCCGATCGCTTGCGGGCGAACGGTCTGCGCCCCGATCTGGTTCCGGCAGCGTTCATCAGCGAAGAAGTGGGACGCGCGCTGATCGAAGCGACAGCGGACGGGGAGCGCATTCTGATCTATCGCGCGCAAGAAGCGCGCGACGTGCTGCCGCAGATGCTCCAAGACGCTGGACGCGAACCGACGATCGTCTCCGCGTATAAGACGAGTTTCGAAAACGACCCCGATTTTGCGGCGAAGGTCGCTACGCGCGGACGTGCTTACGTTCACGAGCGCGAGCACCGTTCATGGGTTCGCGGAAATGCTAGGCGGCGTCGCGCCGCGAGAAGCGGCGCAAGATAAAGTCGTCGCATGTATCGGTCCGATTACGGCGGCGGCTGCCGAAGAATTGGGCCTCGAGGTCGACGTCATCGCCGAGGTTTACACCACCGACGGCCTCTTAGAAGCGCTGCACCACTACCTGGCCCTCAACGCTTAACGTCGTGCAAATTGCGATCGGCACTGCGCTCGCCGCTCTTATCGCGGCTGCCGCGTTTCGTGCTCGCGCGCTAAGCGCGAGCGGCGCGATTGCGGCATTTTTCGTGGGCGCAATCACGTTCGGGATAGGCGGATGGCCGGCGACGGCTGTGCTCTTCGCGTTCTTTCTGCCCTCGACGATACTCTCGAGAATCGGCAAGGCGCGAAAACGGGATCTGGTGGACGTCGGCAAGCAAGGCGCACGCGACGCTTGGCAAGTGCTCGCCAATGGCGGAATTGCGGCGCTCGCCCTGCTGCTATCGTGGCGATTCGGCGCGGCGGCTGCTGCATTTGCGGGTGCCTTTGCCGCTGCTTCGGCCGACACGTGGGGCACGGAAATCGGCACGCTTGCCCGAGGCTTGCCGCGATCGATTCTCACGCTGCGACCGCTCGCAACGCGGTCTTTCGGGCGGCGTGACGCTGCAAGGGACGCTGGCGGAACTCGCCGGCGCGGCGCTCGTCGCACTCATTGCCGCCATCGCCGGCGTCGCACCATTCTTACCGGTTTTTCTGGGCGGCGTTTGCGGAGCGTTCCTCGATTCGATCCTGGGCGCAAGCGCACAGGCACTGCGATGGTGTCCCCGCTGCGAGCGCACCTGCGAGACGAACCCGCACGTGTGCGGAGCTGCGACGAGCGTGCGCCGCGGCATTGCGTGGATTCAAAACGACAGCGTCAATTTGGCCGCTACGCTGGCCGGCGCGCTGATCGCCGTGGCGCTCGTATAATCATCGGCCGGACGGGCGTCACTTCCGGTACTTCTGCTGGAGATGTTCGATGATGGCGTCGTCGTCGTCGGCGATCTTCACGTCGCCGTCGGTCATCGAAGGGATACCGGTCACGCCGAAGAGCTCTTTCACGGCCTTACGTTCTGAATGGTCGCGCGGGACGTTCACGATTTTATAGTCGAGCAACATGTCGGTCATCTTTGCACGGACGCGCGCGCAATAGGGGCACCATTCGGCCTGATAGAGTACGATATCGGTATCCATGAGGCGGGCTTCTCGGCTCAGACGGCGCAATCCGTCACGGCGGGCGCGAGGCGCGCGTTAGGAACTCATCGGAGGGAGTATGGGCATCTCGCTGATGCGGCTTGACCGGTTGTTGATCCAAGCACTGCTTGTGTCACTCGCTTTTCATCTGATCGGCGCGTATTTCGTGCCGACGATCGCTTGGCTGCGCGGCGAAGCTCCTTCGATCGAAACGCTTGCCTTCGTGCATGTAACGCATATTGCGGTCGTGACGCCGCGTCCCGCCGTGCATCCGCCGGCTGCCGTGGCTCCGAAGCGCGCGCCCATCGTTCATATCGCGCGTTCCCGCCCGCACCAGGCACCCGCAAAGGCTCCGCACCGTGTGCAGCAGATCGCCGCAACGAACAACAGCCGCGCACCTGTCGTGGCGTCGCAAGAGACTCCGGGCAGCGTAGGCGCTCGTACGCAAGCCACGGGCGCGCCGGTCGCGCCGGCTACGCCGCAGCAAGAACAGGTCGCCTCCACGCAAACGCGAGAGAACGTCGGCGGCTACATGCCCTTTGGCGCGCAACAGCCCGATCCGGTGCTCGATCCCTCGGTCTTTAAGGCCCTGGCGGCGTTGAAGATTCACACCACGCTTACCGTTACAGTGGGGGAAGACGGTAAAACCAAGAGTGTGTCGTTTGATCCGCCGGTAGACTCGGCGGTCGAGACTCAGATTCGTTCGATGCTCGCGGACGCTTCGTGGGACCCGGCGGTTTGCGGCGGCGGCGTTGCCTGCGAAGGCCGCACGACGATCAAATTGTAGTCGCCCTGCGCCCTCGTTTCGAAGCGCAAATCGGCGAAGCCGATTGGGACCGTCGCAGCATTTCCTACGAACGCGATCGTGCAGCCGTATGTTACGCGCAACATCTTTCGGAGAAAGCGCAAGTCGCGCAAACATGAAGCGCGCTCTTCACCGAGCGTCGCAGCAACGAAGTCGAGCGGTTTTCCGTCCAGCTCCGCTTCCACGTGCAGTACGGCGCGGCGATCGAAGGGACGAAGCGGTGCCGAGGGCGGAAACCGCTCGTGAACCGAGGTCGCGCGAATCTCGCGCCGCCAGAAAAGCGCCGTGCCGCTGCGATACGCCCAATCGCAATCGAATCGCGTTGCCAGTGCAAAAGCGTCGCCCGCTTCGATCTTATGTGCGCAGGCAACGGCGGGTTCTACGCCGGCATACGACTCGGCGAGCCGGCGCATCGCACCCGCTCGCCGCAAATCGCCTTCGAAATCGAGAATTTTAGAGAATCGATTTTCCGAGGCCCGAGCAAATCAAGCCGACGGCAAGCGCCGCCGTCTGGTTGCGCGTGTCGAGAATTGGATTGATTTCGACCATTTCAATGGACCCGAGTTGCCCTGATTCGTGCAGCATCTCCATGGCGAGATGCGCTTCGCGGTAGCTCAGGCCCCCCTTGACGGGCGTTCCGGTTCCGGGCGCTTCGCTCGGGTCGATGCCGTCCATATCGAACGACACGTGAATCGAGCCGTCGTCTGCCCCGGCGATTGCGAGCGCTTCTTCCATCACGCGCGTCATGCCGAGCCGGTCGACATCGGTCATTGAAAATGCGCGCACGCCCGATTCGCGCAGCAGGCGTTTCTCGATTTCATCGACGTCGCGCAAGCCGATCTGCACCGTTCGTTCGCGTGTGGCGAAGCCGTTTCGCAAAGCGAACCACAACGGCATCCCATGCACGTTTCCGCTCGGAGAACTCTCCGGATTGTTGATATCCGAATGCGCGTCTATCCATACGAGACCCGGCGCGACGCCGCGCGCGCGCTTCAGTCCCGCAAGCGTTCCCATTGCAATCGAATGATCGCCGCCGAGGACGACCGGCATACCGCCGGAACGCACGCTTTCTTCCACAAGCGTTGCAAGCTCGTCGCAAACGCTTTGAATGATCGCAAAATACTTCGCCTGCGGATCGACGTCGGAAATCGATTCACGAATCGGCACTTGAAGGTTGCCGTGGTCGATCAATTGCGAGATGCCGAGTTCTTGCAATCGCGCGTGCAGTTTCGCGTAGCGGATCGCAGAGGGTCCCATATCGACGCCGCGACGGCTTGCGCCGAGGTCCATGGGAACGCCGATCACGTCTACGCGTGCGGCTTTTGCTGAAGAAACCGTGGTGCTCACGGTGCCTTTTCGTTCGCGCCAAGGGGCGCCGGTGCCTTGGCTGGACGGGTAATCACCCGTAGGATGATCAGCCGAAGTACGCCCGCGACCGGTACGGCTACGAGCATGCCGATGATGCCGCCAAGTTCCGCGCCGACTAGTACGGCGAGAAGCACCGAGAGCGGGGTCAACTCCACTTGCCTGCTTACGATCGCCGGCGCGATGATATGACCCTCGAGCTCGTAGATCCCGATAAACACCAGCGCAACGATTAACGCATTTACGAAGCCGTTGTTGATCAGCGCGGTAAAGACCGCGGGGATGAACGTCAGCACAGCGCCGACGTAGGGAACCAGGTCGCCGACCGCCGCCAGCAATCCAAGTAAGAAGGCATACGGCACGTGCAAGATTAGTAACCCGATCGTCAACATGACGCCGACGCAGGCCGCAACAAGCAGTTGGCCGCGGATGAATCCGCCGATGACGCGATCGACTTCGCTGATGAACGATAACGTGGTGGCCCACCGTGAAGTGGGGACCACTCGCAACACGCTGTTTCGCAGCCGGTCGACGTCAAGCAATAAATATGCGGCAAGCAACGGGATGATGACGAACGTTGCAACGGTGGCTGCCGTGCTCAGGACGATCGTTATCGCGTGACCCGTTGCTTCCGCGCCGTGTATGCGTATCCAGGCTATCGTTTCGTCGGGAAGCTTGATGGCTTCTTCGCGAAGCGAAATCGGAAGCTTAGAAAGTACCGGGTTCTTCGGGTCGTTGATCAACGTGTTGATCTTGGCGAGGATCGCCGGGTAATTGTGGGCGAGCTGGCTCACGTCGTTTGAAAGGTTCGGCACGACAAGCCAGCCGACGAAGCCGATCAATACCACGATCGAAAGATACACGATGAGAATCGCAACGGCTAAAGGCATGCGCCGGTGCAAGCGGTCGACGATCGGAAAGATCAGATACGCAAAGAAGATCGCGCCGATCAGAATGTAGACGACGCTTGCGATGCGCCCGAGAAATCCCAAAATCATGCCCGCAAGATATAGCGACACGACGATGAGAAGGACGACTTTCAGTGCGTAGGTGACGCGCTGCTCCGTCATCCAGCCCCACGGATTTCTTACCGTCGCTACCGGCTTCGCGATCGTTCGATCGCGTTCGAGGGCCACAATCGTTTCATCGCCCACGTCAGTCCGTTGGCCGCCAGATTCACCACGGGTTTTATCGGCTTCCATATGCCGCCAGCATACCCGTCATCGACATCAAGTACAAACAAGAACCAGCGCTGCCGGCGTTTTAGGCTATCGCCCCACGCCCGCGCCCGCACGAGCGCGCCCGGATCGCGACTTGCGAGCGCGGCAACGACAGCCTCGTCGTCCGGCGACTGGAGAACGATTCGCGCAAACTCGGTATGCCCCAGTCCCAGGGTGTGAAGCAGCGACGCGTCGACCGGCGACTGGCCGTAAAGGTATGCGCCGAGCGTACCCGCGTGCGCCGCGCGAGTTTTGTCGATGAGCCGTGGCAGCCAATTGATTCCGCCGGCCGTTTCCGTCCAACGTCGCGGTGCGCCCGAACGAAGGTCTCGTGCTTGCATCCCCGCGGCTTCGTTCAAAGGCTTCAGCTCCCTCGGGTCGTAGTCTGCCCTTTAATGAAGAAAGCGCTGGTCGCTTTAACGGCCGTCGTATTCGCTCTTGCCGCGAGCGGCTGCAGCATGCACCGTCGCGCTCCGGCACCCGGGCAATTGACGCTTGGCATGGTCACCGACGTGGGCGGTTTAGGCGACCGTTCTTTCAACGATTCCGCTTACCGCGGACTCGTTCGCGCCCGTTCGGATCTCAACGCCTACGTGCAAGTGCTCCAGTCGCGATCTGCCGCCGATTACCAGCCCAATCTCGACGCGCTCACGAACCTGCATGTCGATATGATCTACGCGATCGGCTTTTTGATGAGTCTCGATCTCGATCAAATTGCGAAGCAGAATCCATCGCAGCGATACGCCATCATCGATGCGGTGGTCGACGACCCGAACGTCGTTTCAGTAACGTTCCGCGAGCAGGACGGCTCGTTTCTTGCCGGCGCCTTAGCCGCCATGATGAGCAAGACGCATCATATCGCATTTCTCGGCGGCCAGGACATTCCGCTCTTGCAGAAATTCGAAGCCGGATACATTGCCGGCGCGCATGAAGTCGACCCTAAAACCGTCGTCGACGTTAAGTACATCGGCAGCTTCGATGATGTGGCGTCCGGCCAAGAGCTGAGCAACTTGCTCTTGAACTCCGGCGCCGACATCATCTATCAGGCCGCCGGAAAAGCCGGACTCGGCGCGATCGAAGCGGTGAAGCACCGCGACAACGTTTATGCGATCGGCGTGGATAGCGACCAAGACGGTTTGGCGCCTGGAAAAGTCCTTACATCCATGGTCAAAAAAGTCGACGTCGCCGTGTTCGACGTAGCACAAGCCATTCAACAGCGCAAGCCGTTATCGGGACACATCGTTCTCGGCTTGAAACAACATGCCGTCGGCCTGACCGATTTCCGTTACACGCGCGAGAGCATCGGCGCCGTGCGGCTCGCGAAGCTGGCGGCAATTCAGCGCGCGATCGAAGACGGCCGTATCATGCCTCCGGATTCTCGCGAAGCGCTCGCGAAGTGGACGCCTTCGCCGATATGATTCAAGCCACACCCTCGACTGCGCTCGAGCTGCGCGGAATTCGCAAAGCGTACCCTGGAGTCGTCGCCGTCGACGGCGTCGATCTTACGCTGCGCCCCGGCGAAATACACGCGCTCGTCGGTGAAAACGGGGCGGGTAAATCGACGCTTTCCGCCATCGCTTTCGGCGAGATCGCGCCGGACGCCGGAACGGTTTATGCAAACGGAACGGTCGGCCTCGTTCACCAGCATTTCGAACTCGTCGGGCGGCTGCGTGTGTGGCAGAACGTATTGCTCGGACGCGAACCTAGACGCGGCTGGCGTATCGATGCCGACGCCGCTCGCCTGCGCGTTAGGGAGTTAGCCGAACGCAACGGGTTCGCGATCGACCCCAATGCGTTTGTCGACGATCTCCCGGTCGGCGTCCAACAACGCGTCGAGCTCCTTCGCGAACTGGATCGCGAACCGTCCGTCCTGCTGCTCGACGAACCGACGGCAGCCCTAGCGCCCGCGGAAATCGATGCGTTCTTTGCGAGCATCACGCAACTTGCCAAGCGCGGGACGGCAATTCTGATCGTCACGCACAAGCTGCAAGAAGTGCTTTCGTACTCGAGGCATGTTACGGTGATGCGGCACGGCAAAATCGTCGCACAAATGGAAACGGCGGCAACGACGATCGACCAGATCGCACGTGCAATGGTCGGCGGAGACCTTCCGGCCGTTGCCGCGCGAGCAGTCACGGAAAAGGCGCGTTGTGTTTCACTGAAAGACGTAAGTGCAGGCAGCGGATCCGCAGCAATTTCCGGCATTTCGTTCGACGTGGCGGCGGGCGAAATCGTCGGCATCGCGGGCGTCGAGGGGAACGGACAAACGACGCTAGCCGACGCACTTACCGGCATGTTGGCCTTCACCGGGCACATTGAGCGTGACGGCGGCATCGGCGTGATTCCGCAAGACCGTCATCGTGAAGCGCTTGGTGATGCCGTGGTCGATCGTCGACAACGCGGTGCTTGGGCGTCAGCACGAAACAAAACTACGTCGCGGCACAATCCTCGATCGCACGCGTGCTCGCAACGATGCAGATCGCATCGGCCGCCTTTTCGACGTGCGCGCCGCTTCGCTCGACGTGCCGGTGCGCACGCTTTCGGGCGGCAACCAGCAAAAGCTCGTCGTAGGACGGGCGCTTATCGACAAGCCGGCTTTCGTGCTTGCGTATAATCCTACGCGTGGCATCGACGTCGGCGCCGCGGCGCTCGTTCAATCGCGATTGATTCAAGCGCGCAACGACGGAGCGGCGATTCTCTTGATCTCGTTCGAACTCGATGAAATTCTCAGCGCTCGCCGATCGCATTCTCGTGATGTATCGCGGCGAAATCGCCGGAACCTTCGACGCGTGAAGCACTCGACCGCGGCGCCATCGGCCGCATGATGGCGGGCGGACGATGAATCGATCGCTCGCGGAAATTTGCCGGGTCCTGCCGGTGCGGTGCGTTGATTCGTCGTGCTTATGTCGGCCGCAATGATGGTCGCCGGAACGACGCCGGTCGAAGGTTTCTCCGCCCTGATCGCCGGCTCGCTTGGCGGACGGAACCAAATCGGCGAAACGCTCGTCGCAACGACCGCGCTACTTTTTCCCGGCGCTCGGCATTTCGCTTGCGTTTCGCGCGCGGTCTGTTCAACATCGGCGCAGAGGGTCAACTGCTGGTGGGCGCGTTCTTCGCGGGCGTGGTCGGTCCGATGTTGCACGTGCCGTCCGCGCTCGGGCATCGTCATTCTTTTCGCTCCTCGCCGCGATCGGCGGCGGATTTTGGGGCGGGATCGCCGGCTGGATGAAAGCGCGCTTTAACGCGAACGAGATCATCGCGACGTTGATGCTGAATTTCGTCGCCGCGTATCTGACGCTCGACCTCGTCAGCGGACCGCTTCGCGGTCCAGAAGCGAGCGGTGCGGAAACGGCGTGGCTTCCGGCGGCGTATTGGCTGCCGGCATTGATTCCCCATACGCGGCTCTCGATTGCCATCCTCATCGCGCTCGCCGTTGCGGCCGCTTTGTACTTCGTCCTAAGCCGCACGGTATTCGGATACGAATTGCGCGCCACGGGCGAAGCGCCGGAAGCGGCGCGCCGCAACGGGGTCAACATCGTCCGCATGACGTGGCTCCCCTTAGCGCTTTCCGGCGCCATCGCGGGCATGGGCGGAGCCGCGATCGTGACGGGCGAACTTCATCGCTTCAACACGCAACTCTCGCCGGGATACGGATTCACGGCGATTGCCGTCGCGCTCGTCGGCGATCTTCATCCGCTGTGGATCTGCGTCGCGGCGTTCGGCTTTGGGATTTTGGAAGCCGGCGGCTTGTCGATGCAGGCGAGCGCGCAAGTTCCCAAAGATGCGATCCACGTGATCGAAGGATTGATCATTCTCATCTTGGCGGCACGGCGCTACGTTGCGACGCGCGCGGAGGGCATTGCGGCGTGACGGGCTGTGTTTTTGACGCTGGCGCTGCTAACGGTCATCAAAGCGACGCCGATCGTGTACGCCGCGCTCGGCGGGGTCGTTTCCGAACGCTCCGGCATCATCAACATCGGCCTTGAAGGCATGATGGCGGCCGGAGCCTTCAGTGCGGTCATCGCTTCGTACTACACGCAGAGTCCGGCCCTCGCGCTTGTCGCGGGGATCGCTGGCCGGCGCGCTCTTCGGCTACGTCCTCGCCGTCGCGGCAACGCGGTTCAAAGTCGATCAGATCGTCGCAGGCACCGGCATCAACCTGATTTGCGCCGGCGGCGCTGCGTACGGCCTGGTGCTGATCTTTAACCAGCCGGGCGCCAGCAGTCAAGTCGCTGCGCTCGGCCAAAACTATTACTGGCTCGTGATCGCCGCCTTTGCTCTGGCCGGCGCACTGCATTGGCTCTTGTATCGAACCCCATGGGGCCTGCGCCTGCGCGCCTGCGGAGAGAATCCCGCGGCGGTGAAATCCGCCGGCTTGAATCCGCTCGCACTGCGCACTTATGCGGTGCTCCTAGCGGTGCGCTCGCCGGACTCGGCGGCGCATTCCTTTCCGTCGGCGAGCTCAATCTGTACTCCGACGGCATGACGGCCGGGCGCGGGTTCATTGCGCTTGCCGCGGTGATCTTCGGACGCTGGACGCCCCTTGGCGCAACTGCCGCCGCACTGGTGTTCGGATTCTTCGAAGCGTTGCAATTCGTGTTGCAAGGCCGCGTTTCGTGGCTGCCGCCCGACGCGATGCAGGCGTCTGCCTTATGTGGCTGCGCTCATCGCGCTTGTCGGGGTGACGGGCAAGGTGAGAGCACCCGCCTCGGACGGCGTTCCTTACTAGCGATTCAGCGTCGGTTCTGCTACAATTCCGTGCAACGTGGCCGATACAAAACGTATGCGTCGCATGCTCGCGATCATCGCTGTAGCGGTTGCACTCGTCTGTTCGAACGGGATGCCGGCACGCGCGCTTTCCATACCGCCGCCGATAGCGCATCTTCGCAGCGAGCTGCATCGTCTCGTTTCCACATTCCCCGCATCGAGCGCCGTCGAAATCCTCGATCTTTCGACGAACTTTTCCGTCGGCTATAACGCCGGCGCAAGCATGCCGGCCGCATCGACGATCAAAGTGCCGGTCATGGTTGAAGTCTTCCGTCAACTCGAAGCCGGAAAATTCGATCTCCAGCACCGCGTCGAGCTCTTACCGCGCGATAAAGATTACGGCTCGGGCGATCTCTGCGACGAACCGGTCGGCACGACGTGGACGGTGAGCGATCTGCTCTCCAAGATGATCGACATCAGCGACAACACCGCGACCAACATGCTGATTCGCGTCGTGGGTCTGCGCAGCATCAACCGCACGATGTACACGCTCGGCCTCGAGCGCACGCACCTTACGCAAGACGTGCGCACGTCGAACTGGGCCGTACGCGAAACACTGCGTTCCTCGCCCGCCGACATGGTGCGTTTGCTTTCACTAATGGCACGCCGCAAACTCGTCGACCAGTGGTCCTCGAACCAAATGATCTCGATCCTGGAAGACGATCAGATCAACACGTTGCTCCCGGAACCGCTTCCCGACGACGTCCCGATCGCGCACAAAACGGGAAGCTTCTTCGACACGCTAAACGACGTAGGCATCGTCTACGCAAACGAAGCGCCGTACGTGATCGCCGTCATGACGACGCACCTCCCGTCGCTAACCATCGGCCGCACGTTCATCCGCTCGCTATCAAAGCTAACCTTCGCTCACGAAGGCCAACTCGCAACATGGCGCAACACCGCCGGCCTAAACGAATTCGCGACAACTCCGGCAGTGGTCGCCCCCGACGTGCGCTACTGGCAAAACTCCGCCTCCGAAACCTCCGGCGGTTTGTAGCCCTTCGTCATCCTGAGCCTGTCGAAGGACGGGCGAATGCGCCGCATCGCGGCAGCGCCTACACCGCCTCTGCGTTGCTGTTTGCGTACGCTGACGTGAGCCAGGAAGAGTAAGCGGACTCGCGGTTGCGCACCGCGCGTTGATAGAAGTCGGCCAGCGAACGTGAGATCGGGCCGATCTTGCCGTCGCCGACGGTGCGGCGGTCGACGGAAGCAACGTAGGCGATGCCCGCGGCGGTACCGGTGAAGAAAACTTCGTCGGCGGAATAGAGTTCGCCGCGGTCGATCGAGCGTTCGACGACTTCGATGCCGAACTGATCGCAGGCGATGTCCATGATCGCGCGGCGCGTGCAGCCTTCGAGCACGTTTTGCGAAGGATCGGGCGTGTAGAGTTTTCCGTGACGCACGAGGAAAATGTTTTCCGCCGAGCCTTCGGCGACGTGACCGTCGTGCGAGAGCAGAATCGCTTCGTCGTAGCCGTTGTTCACGGCTTCGGTTTTTGCAAGCGCGGAGTTGACGTAGAGGCCGGTGATCTTTGCGCGCGGCGGAGCCATGGTGTCGTCGGCGCGGCGCCATGAGCTGACGCAAACGTTTAGACCTTTGCTCGATGTCCAAGATAGCTTTTGAACGGAACCGGGATGATCGCGAACGCGTCGGGCACGCCGTGAAGGCGCACGCCGATATCTTCGGCCGCCTTGAAGATGCACGGGCGCAGATACATGTCGGTTTCGAATTTGTTGCGCGTGCATAGTTCGACGGTAATGTCGATCAGTTCGTCGACGGTGTGCGGAAGCTCCATCATCAAGATTTTAGCGGAGACTTTAAGCCGATCGTAGTGCGCGCGAAGCAGCACGAGATACAGTTCTCTATCGGCCGGTTCCCAGTAGCCGCGGATGCCTTCGAAGCAACCCGTGCCGTATTGCAATCCGTGCGTGAGAAGACCGACTTTGGCTTCGTCGTAGCGACGGAAGCCGCCGCTCGCGAACACTATCGTTGATGAGAGCTCCATGGGCCGAAGGTTGCGGATTCGCCCATGGCGCACCTCTCCGCGACCGGGCCGTGGGGCGCGTTCCTTGCAGTAGCTCCTCGCAGCTGCAGCTTTTCTCGCCGTGCACGCGTTGAAGGTCCCGGCGTGGGCAGTAGTGATTGCGTGCGCCGTCCTAGGCTCTGTGTTCTTCCATTAACGACCATAACCACGGAGGAACGGTAATGCGAAAACTCGCCTTGATCGCAGCTTCGGCCGTTGCGCTTCTCGCGGCGGCAGCAAGCACCACGACGCTTCTCCCAAGTGGATGGCGCATTTCGCTGCCGCAAGGCGCCGCCGCAACAACGGGCACCATGCCGCAAGGGATCGCGCTTTCTCCCGACGGCCAAAAGCTCGCAATCGTAGAGTCTGGCTACATGCCGCCGGCTTTGCGAATCGTTAGCGTTGCGGATCTCAGCACGGTGAACGTTATCCCGCTCGAAGGCGCTTTTGGAATACCGGTTTGGCGCGGAAACGACGCCGTGCTTGTGGCGGGCGGCCATACAAATGCCGTTTTCCAAGTCGATCTCAAAGCGAAGAAAGTAGCTGCTGTTGCGTCGCATCTCAACTGGCCGGCATCGCTTTCGGCGCAATCGGGCAGCCTGGCTGTGACAAACGACGGCAACAATACCGTGTACTGGGAGACGAACGAAAGCGATATCGCTAACACCCTGAAGACCGGCCTTCATCCCGGCGCAGTCACGCTCGCCAACGGTAATATTTACGTTGCAAACCGTGGCGACGCGACGGTGACCATTGGGTCCCGATTCACCCGCAACGGGAACCTCATCAAACTTGGCGGGAGTGCCGAGACAATTGCGGTCGACTTACATCCGGCTGCACTAGCTGTTACGCCCGACGGCATGCGCGTGTACGTCGCATGCGCGGATGCGGACTCCATCGATGTAATCGACACACGCATGAAGACCGTGACGAAACGCATCGACGTCGGTTTGCCCCAAGGTCCCGGCGCTTCACCCAACGCGCTTGCCATTGCCGCCGATGGGACGGTTTACGTCTCACTCGGCGCGGAGAACGCGGTCGCGGAGGTTCGCAACGACCGCGTCGTTGCACGCGTGCCTGCCGGATGGTATCCGGACGGTGTTGCCGTTGACCGGAACAACGTCTATGTCATCGACGGCAAAGGTGAAAATTCGCACGCGAATCCGAATCTCGAGAGTTCGCGCGGCGGAGCAGACCCGTCGTACGTCGGCCGTTTGTTAACCGGTTCGGTTCGCGTGATTGCGCGCACGGCGTTCACTGCTATAAGCTCGCAACAAGTCGCCGAAAACATGCCGTCGCCGATTCCGGCTCCGGCGCAAACGGTCTTACGCGCGCACGGTCCCATCGAGCACGTCATTTATATCATTAAGGAAAACCGTACCTACGATCAGGTGCTCGGCGACGTCGCGGGCGCTGACGGCGATCCGCAAATTGCCTGGTTCGGTGCTAAGGTGACGCCCAATCAGCACGCTCTCGTCGAGCGTTTCGGCATCTTCGATAATACGTACGCCGATGCGCAAGTAAGCGCAAGCGGACACGCGTGGTCGACGGCCGCTCTCGCGAACGACTACCTGGAGCGCTTTTGGCCGGTCAGTTACGGCGGCCGCCGCGATACGTACGATTTTGAAGACGGTGCCGTTGCAAGCGTTCCGCGTAACGGTTACCTTTGGGATGCCGCGAAACGCGCGGGACTTACTTATCGCGATTACGGTGAATTCGTCGCAATCCCGGCGCTCACGGGTCTGGAGACCACGCAGATGCCGGGCCTGAAAGACCACATCGATCCGCGGTATCGCGGCTTCGACACAACGTGAGTGACGAAACACGGTCGATGAGTGGGCGCGCGAGTTCACGCAGTTCGTGCGCGACCGCAATCTCCCTCAGTTGGAAATTGTGCGGCTGCCCAACGACCACACAAACTACACGAAGACGGGGTCGCTAACGCCGCGCGCCTACGTCGCTCAAAACGATCATGCCTTCGGCCGGATCGTCGACGCCGTGTCACACTCCCCGTACTGGGCGACTACCGCGATCTTCGCTATCGAAGACGACGCACAAAACGGTCCCGATCACGTCGACGACCAGCGTACGACGTTTTATCTCGTGTCGCCGTATGCGGCCGCGGGCGTTCATCACGCACACTACTCCACGAGCTCCGTCGTGAGAAGTATCGAGCTGCTGCTCGGATTGCGGCCGCTGTCGATTTACGATGCGGTCGCCCCGCCGATGTACGATGCGTTCCAAACGACGAAGCGTCTCGCCCCGTTCAACGTACTGCGCGAAACGACAAACGTAAACGAGTTAAACTCGGCAACCGCCTATAAAGCCGCCGTGAGCAATCGCCTCGACCTAACGCGTGCCGACGCGGTCGATCCGCGAATTGGTAACGATATTCTGGCGCATGCTGCGGGTACGCACCAAAAACCATGAATCCGTGGATTTTGGCGGGAACTACGTTTCTCGCTTCGGCGGTAGAGTTCGTTGAAGCGGCTACGATCGTGCTTGCCGTCGGAATAACCCAGGGGTGGCGAGCCGCCGTAAACGGCACGATTGCCGCAACGCTGGCCCTCGTCGCACTCGTGGCAATTTTTGGTCCGCTGCTTTCACGGGCGGCGACGGTACAACGAATCGAAATCGTCGTTGGACCGCTTCTCGTGCTTTTCGGCATTGCGTGGTTACGTAAAGCCGTGTGGCGGTATGCGGGGCGCAAAGCGCTTCATGACGAGACGCAAATCTTCGAACGGGAAGTCGCGCAGTTGCGCCGGCGTGACGAGCGCGAAGCGTTCTTCGTGGCGTTTCAAGGCGTGTTCGTCGAGGGCTTGGAAGTCGCGGTGATCGTCGTTACATTCGCCGCTTCGACGCCCAAATTCGTCGCGTGGTCCGCCGGCGGCGCAGCGGCTGCGCTGGTGATCGTTGCCGCTGCCGCGTTCTTGCTGCGGGCCCCGTTTGCGCGCGTGCCGGAGAACCTCATCAAGAGCGTCGTCGGCCTGATGCTGCTTTCGCTCGGGACCTTCTGGACCGGCGAAGGACTCGGCGTCGTATGGTGGCTTGGCGATACGACGCTCTTTGCGTTCATCGCCACCTATGCCGCGGTGGCTGCGCTCCTCGTAGTCATCATGAGGGTTCGCCATGCACGCCCTGCGTGAAGCCTATGATTTTATAACCGGAGGCTCGGTCGCTGCGCCCGCCGGCTTGGCTTGCGCGATTATCGCGACGACGCTTGCACACGTCTATCGCGGGGAAATCCTCGGTGTAATACTAGTAGTTACGTTTGTCGCGAGCACGCTCGAGAAACCAACCTAAGAACGGCCTTCGCCGCGCATCCGGGGCCGTACGACCCAGGTTCAATGATTCGGCTAGGGCTTGCAAGCGCGCGCAATTTTCAGGAGAGAACGCACATGGCTTCGACTCCCGCAGTACATGGCAACCGGTGGGCAATTGCGCTCGCCGGAGTCGTCGTGATGCTTTGCCTCGGAACGGTCTACTCGTGGAGCCTGTTCACCAATTCATTCGTTGCCGGCTTTAACTGGTCCACACAAGACGCGACGCTTGCTTTTGAGCTCGCGATCTTTTTCTTGGGAATCGGAGCCGTCTTCGGCGGCCGCTGGCAAGACCGTGTCGGACCCCGAACGGTAACGATCGTCGGCGTCGTCTTGTGGGGCGTGGGCGTTCTGCTCGCCGGCCTCGGTACCGAAGCGCTCGGCAAATGGTGGCTATACCTTACGTACGGCGTGATCGGCGGTCTCGGCAACGGCATGGCTTACGTAACGCCGGTCGCTATGGTCACGAAGTGGTTTCCCGACCGGCGCGGCCTCGGAAGCGGGATGGTCGTGATGGGCTTCGGTCTCGGCGCGTTCGTCTACAATCAGATCATCACGCGGTTCGACGCGTATAAGAATGCGGCAAAGCCTGCCGGCGCGTTCGTCGCGGCAAAAGCTGCTGCCGTAAAGGCGCACACTGCATTTGATCCGACACAGTATGCCTTGCCCGGCGGATCGTTGCACGGAATCATGATGCTCTTCACGGTCTCCGGAATCGTGTTCATCATCATCGGCGGCTTGTGCGCCTTTGCGCTAAAAAATCCGCCGGCAAATTATTCGCTTGCCGGCCAGACGGCCGGAACGGTAGTTGCCCAAAGCTCCGGAATCTCGCCCGGCGAAGCGGCTTCTCAGGTGCAGTTGTACGGCTTGTGGCTGCTGCTCTTCCTCAATGTTACGGCAGGCATTCTGATCATCTCGAATGCGGCGCCGATCTACACCGAACTTACGGGCGCGACGCCGGCACAGGCGGGGCAGGTTTATGGCGTGCTTGCGATCTTCAACGGTCTTGGACGCTTTTTCTGGGGTGCCGTTTCCGATAGAATCGGCCGCGCAATGACGTACACCGTCATGTATCTCATCCAAGCCGTGATCTTCTTCGCAATGGCGCATAGCGGCGGATTCGTCGCGGTCGGCATTTACTTCGCGATCGTGCTCCTGTGCTACGGCGGCGGATTCGGCGTGATGCCTTCGTTCACGGCGGACTTTTTCGGTACGCGATACATGGGGCAGATTTACGGGATAATCTTAACGGCTTGGGGCGTCGGCGGAATCGTAGGTCCGTTCATCGCCGCGAAAGTCCGCGACGTTACGGGTTCGTATGCAGGCGCGCTGGTGCCGGTCGCGATTATGCTCTTGATTGCCTCGGTCATTCCGTTCTTCGTGAAGAAGCCGCCAACGCTCGCCGAAAGAGCCACTGCCTAAACGCGCCTTCGGGCTATCGGGAGAAGAATAGTGAAAACCACGGTCGATCTGACCAGAGTCTTTCCGCACAACGGCCTCGATTTTTCCGAACGCGTCGGTATGCTGCCGAACGTCGCGTCCAAAAGGACGCAAGAACTAAAGGGCCGCATCTCCGGCGCCAAAGCCGTAACAAGCGTTTGCTGCTACTGCGCGGTTGGATGCAGCACGCTGGCCTACGTCAGTGACGAAGGAAAGCTCCTCGACGTCGAAGGCAATCCCGATAGCCCGATCAACGCCGGACACTTATGTCCGAAGGGCTCCGCGCTCTTCGGACTCACCGTAAACGATCAACGCTGGACGACGGTAAAATACCGCGCGCCCTTCTCGGATCGCTACGAAGACCGGCCGCTTCCGTGGGCGCTCGAGCGCATCGCACAGCTCACGAAAGAGGCACGCGAAGAAACGTTCGTTCGCGAACGCGACGGAAAACGCGTAAATCACACGCTTGGCATCGCGTCGCTCGGGGGCGCAACGTTCGGCGTGGAAGAAAATTACATGCTCGGCAAACTGATGCGTTCGCTCGGCGTAGTGTCGATTGAAAACCAAGCTCGAATATGACACTCCTCGACGGTGCCCGGTCTGGGCACCTCGTTCGGCCGTGGCGGCGCTACGGTGTGGGTTCCCGATCTCCAGAACGCCGACTGCATTCTGATTGAAGGATCGAACTTTGCCGAAGCCCATCCGGTGGCGTTCCGATTCGTAATGAAAGCGAAGGAACGCGGTGCGACGATAATCCACGTCGATCCGCGCTTCACGCGCACGTCGGCGGTGGCCGACATTTATGCGCCGCTCCGCAGCGGCACCGATATCGCGTTCCTCGGCGGCATCATCAACTACGTGCTGGCCAACAACGCCTATTTCAAAGAGTACGTCTCCGCCTACACCAACGCATCGAACATCGTTTCGGAATCGTTCCAAGATACTGAGGACCTCGACGGCGTCTTCTCGGGATTTGACGCGGAAAAACGCGTCTACGATACCAGTACTTGGGCTTTCGAAAAAGACGAAACCGGACATGTGCGCCGCGATCCCTCGCTGGAGCATCCGCGCTGCGTCCTGAATATTCTCAAACGCCACTACGCCCGCTATACGCCCGAAATGGTCGAGCGCGTATGCGGAACGCCGCGTGAAACGTTCCTGCGTATCGCCGAAACGCTCGCAAAGAATAGCGGCCGCGAACGCACGACCGCTTTCGCGTATGCCGTAGGTTGGACGCAACACACCGCCGGCGTGCAATTCATCCGCACGGCCGCGGTGCTTCAGCTGCTGCTCGGAAATATCGGCCGCCCGGGGGGCGGAATCATGGCCTTGCGCGGCCATGCCAACATTCAAGGCGCGACCGACGTTCCGACGCTGTACGATTTGCTGCCCGGGTATTTGCCGATGCCCTCGATGCATCGCGATGAGCAGACGCTGCCCGCGTATTTGAAGACGAATACGAAGGCTACCGGCTGGTGGGTCAATACGCCGAAGTACATGGTGTCGCTGTTGAAAGCTTATTACGGCGACAAAGCGACGGCCGAAAACGACTACTGTTTCGAGTATCTGCCGCAGCTCACCGGCGACCATTCCATGCTGCCCACGACATTCGCGATGAAGGACGGCACCGTTAAGGGCTATTTCGTCATCGGGCAGAACCCGGGCGCGTCCGGGCAGAACGCAAAGCTCGTGAAGGCGGCGATGGAGCGCTGCCGCTTCGTCGTGAACATCGACAGCTACGACAACGAAACGGTTTCATTCTGGCGGCGTGAAGGGGCTGATCCTTCCAAAATTCCGACGGAAGTTTTCTTCTTACCGGCGGCTACGATTCTCGAAAAAGAAGGCACGATGGTACAAACGAGCCGTCTGCTGCAGTGGCACGATAAGCCGGTTGAGCCCGCCGGCGACTCCAAGAGCGACGCGTGGTATTTCAACTGGTTCGCCAAGCGCTTCAAACAACTTTATACCGGTTCGAGCGACCCGAAAGACCGGCCGATCCTCGATATGACTTGGGAGTACGAACACGAGAATCCGCACGAGCGCGAAAAAGGCGAACCGTCGGTGCTCAAAGTGCTGCAGGAAATCAACGGCTACTATACCGGGTCGGGCGATCAGGTCTCCGGTTTCACCGACTTGAAAGACGATGGTTCAACGGCTTGCGGCTGTTGGATTTACAGCGGCGTCTGTCCTGATAAGGAGACGAACCGCGCGCGTAACCGCGACGCGAGCGGCGAATATACCGCGCTGAATTGGGGGTTTGCGTGGCCGGCGAACCGGCGCACGTTGTACAACCGCGCTTCGGCCGATCCCGAAGGCAACCCCTGGAGCGAACGCAAGCGTTACGTGTGGTGGGACGAAACCAAAGGCGAGTGGACGGGGAAGGACGTTCCGGATTTCATCAAGACGAAGGCCCCGTCAACCCCGGCTAATCCCGAGGCAAAAGGGATGGACTTTCATTCCGGTTCCGATCCCTTCATCATGATGGTCGACGGCCGCGGGCATCTCTTCGTCGCAAGCGGCCTAAAGGACGCGCCGGTTCCGGCGCATTACGAGCCGCTGCAATCCGTCGTCGAAAACGAGCTCTACAAGCAGCAGAGCAACCCCGTGCTGAGCACGTACACGCGTGACGACAATGCGTACAACAAGTCGGTGGACCCCAATTTTCCATACGTGATGACGACGTACCGCATCACCGAGATGTCCGGCATCATGACGCGATACGTGCCGTGGCTCGCGGAATTGCAGCCCGCCGCGTTTGCGGAAATCAACCCCGAGCTTGCGGTCGAAAAAGGCATTACTAACGGCGGCTGGGTGACGATTTCGACGGCGCTCGGCGATATGGAAGCTCGCGCGCTCGTCAGCGGACGGCTTCGTCCGCTACGCATCGGCAAAGGCAAGCGCGTGCATCAAATCGGCATTCCGTACAACTACGGAAGTATGGTCGCGCTGGCGCGTGGGGATAGCGTCGGAGCGCTCATTGCGATCGCGCTCGACCCGAACGTTTCGATTCACGAATCCAAAACGCTCACATGCAACATCCGGCCCGGACGCCGTCCGGCGTATCATTACGATGAGGTTGACGAACCGGTCCCGGCGGACGAGCGCCGTCCCGAAGGACAACCCGACGCCAAAGAAGCGGCGGAGCATCATCGCGGTTACCAACAGATGCAAGGTGAAGACAAAGGAGCATCGCAGACGTAATGGCGACCGGATTTTTCACCGACACGACGCTGTGCATCGGGTGCAAGGCGTGCGAAGTTGCATGCAAGCAGTGGAACGAACTGCCGTCCGACGGTTTCGCGTTCACGGGAAACTCGTACGATAACACCTCGGAGCTTTCGGGCACGACGTGGCGGCACGTGGCATTCGTCGAACAGATGAACGTCACCGAAACCGGCATTCAGGACCGCTGGCTGATGAGCAGCGACGTCTGCAAACATTGCACGAATGCGGGCTGCCTCGAGGCATGTCCCACGGGTGCGATCATTCGAAATGAATTCGAGTCGGTGTTCATACAGCCCGATGTCTGCAATGGTTGCGGGTACTGCGTCGTTTCGTGTCCGTTCGGCGTGGTCGATCTTATCGAAAAATTTGACCCGAACGGAACGCACTACAACCTGGCCTCGCTCGTTGAAGAGCGGCGCGAGGGACACGCCACGGCCTTGCAAAACTCCGGCGGCGTCGCGGGGAAGTGCACGCTTTGCTACGACCGGCAGAAGCTCGGAACTACGCCGGCGTGTGCAAAGGCCTGCCCGACCGAATCGATTCAATTCGGAGACGTCGAAGAGTTGCGCGCAAATGCGAGGCAACGCGTACAGACGTTGCAATCACGCGGCGTGGAAGCATCACTTTACGGCGCGGACGACGTTGGGGGCGGAATCGGCCCGCTGAACGCGTTTTTCTTGCTAACCGATAAACCGGAAACGTACAACTTGCCGCCCGAGCCCGTGCTGCCGTCGACACGGCAACGAGCGGGTTACACGGCAGCAGCGGCCGCGGCAGTCGGATTGGCGATTGCCGGATGGGTGATGTTCCGCAATGCGTAGCGCGCCGAGTCCCGATGAAGCCTTTGATGGCGCGAAATCGCGTCGCGACGATTTTCCCGCAACGCCGACGTACTACGACCGGCCGTTACTGAAAGCGCCGCACTGGGAATGGAACGTGATGACGTATCTGTTCCTCGGTGGCATCATGGGCGGTCTAGGCATCATCGCTATGCTCGCGGATCCCAATAAGCCCGAGGAACGCCGTCTTCGGCGTACGGCGCGCTATACGTCGCTCGCGCTGGCGGCGGCAAACCCGGCGCTGCTTATTTCGCATCTGGGGCGTCCGGAGCGCTTTCTGAACATGATGCGCATCGTGAAATTCAAATCGCCCATGTCGCTCGGCGTGTGGGGGCTTGTCGCGTACTCGGGTGTTGCGACCGCGACCGTTACGCGCGAGCTTGCGGAGAGCGAAGTCATTCCGCGCTGGATGCGGCATTTTTCGCCGGCGCCGCTGACGCAGCTCCAAGCGGCGCTCGGCGCATTTATTTCCGGCTACACCGGCGTATTGCTTTCAGCCACGGCAAATCCGTTTTGGGCTTCGGGGAAACGCCACATCCCCGCGGCTTGCGTTGCATCCGGCGTTGCGAGCGCATGTGCGCTTTCCAACCTGCTGGCGGTGGTCGAGGGCAATCACGGACCCGCTGCCAAGGTCGAGCGCTTTGAAGTGTTCGCGGGTGCTCTCGAAATCTTGTTACTTTCGGATTTCGAGAAACGCGGCGGCGCATACGCGCGGCCGATGTTCTCCGGAAGACGGGGCGAGCGTTTTCGAAGTTACACCGTTCTCGCGGGAACGCTTGCACCGATGGCATTGAATCTTTTCGGCGCCGTCCTGAAGCTTCCAAAGCCGCTCGACGCGGTGCGAACGGTGACGGCGTCGCTATTGACGCTCGCCGGAGGCTATGTCTTTCGCGAGACGCTGATCGAGGCGGGAAAAGATTCGGCGCGCGATCCACGTGCGGCGTTTCGCCAACCGGTGTGATGAACGCCGAGCGTCCCGGCCGCACGACCGACGTTACACTCGACGCCTACGAAGGCAGCGGAGCTTCGAAGAAATTCGACGCGGTTGTCACGGAAGAGCCCCTGGAGTTGCGCCTCGCAGCCGGCGGCAAGATGCAAAGCCTTGCCGTCACGATGCGAACTCCGGGCAACGACTTCGAACTCGCGGCGGGATTCGTGCGCAGCGAAGCGGTTGTGGCTTCGGCGGAAGAGCTTGCGGGCATTACGTACTGCATCGATCCCGCCCTCGATGAAGAGCAGCGCTACAACATCGTAAACGTCGAGCTGCGCTCCCCGTCGCTCCCGCCGATGGAACGCTTCGAACGTCACTTCACGGTGAATAGCTCGTGCGGCCTATGCGGACGTGCCAACCTCGAAGCGTTGGAAGCGACGGGATTAACGCCGGTTGACGACAGCGTTCGCGTTTCGATCGCGTCGATCTACGAACTTCCCGACCGCATGCGTGAAGCGCAACGCGTATTCTCGTTGACCGGCGGTCTTCATGCAGCGGCGCTGTTCGATCGGAACGGAAACGCCGTTGCCGTTCGCGAGGACGTTGGCCGGCATAATGCGGTCGATAAATTGAGCGGCTGGGCCATGCTCGAGCGCCGCAGCCTCGAGTCGACGATCATGTTCGTGAGCGGCCGCGCCAGTTATGAAATATTACAAAAAGCCGCCGTTGCGCGCATTCCCATTGTGTGCGCCGTTTCCGCGCCCAGCAGCCTCGCGGTCGATCTAGCGCGCCGCTTCAATGTAACGCTCCTGGGATTCGTGCGCGGGAATCGCGCGAACGTGTATGCGGCGCCCGAGCGGATTAAGGCGTAGCCGGAACCGCAAGGTTTTCAAGAGCGGCCACCACATCGCCGATCAATACCGGCTGCGGTAGCGTAACGGTCGCGCCCAACTTCGGAAGCGAGTCGTTCGTCACGGCGATCAACGGAATGCTCCGTTCGCGAGTAAACGCGCGATAAAGCGCCGCATCGGTATTCGAAAGGCATTCGGCATCGGCAACGATCAACGCGTCTACCGACTGGGCGTCGGCAACGGAAAGCACTTCTTCCAAGGAGCCGGCCGTCACGACCCGATAACCGGCCTCGCGGACGGCGTAGCCAAGGAAAGACCGGTCGCGCTCAAGGTCCAGCACTACGACGGTGCGCGGACCCGCACGGCGATCGAGGCGTCGCGGCAACGTAACCGTGAACATACTGCCCCGGCCTTCGGCGCTCTCAACCGCGATCGTTCCGCCGTGAAGCTGGACCAGCTGTTTAGTAAGAAACAATCCGAAGCCCGTTCCCGCAATTCTGAGCTTCCGGGCGTTGGACGCGCGCGAAAAGCGGTCGAAAATCCGCGAAAGCTCGCCGGCCGGAATGCCGATGCCAAAGTCCCGTACCCGAACCGTCACGGAGTCTTCCGAACCGTCAAGCGAGACTTCCGGCGCGCTGCCGCCCGGTGAATACTTGAGCGCGTTATCGATGAGATTGGCGAAGACTTGGCGCAAACGTTCGTCGTCGCCGCTTACCCGCGTGTCGCCGTGGACGCTCAATGCGACCGATCTTCCGTCGGCCTGATGAGCGATCACATTTTGCACGAGCGATCCCAAATCGACGTCATTGACGTGGAGCGTTACTTCATTCCGTTCCAAGCGCGAAAGCGTAAGCGTGTCGGTCGCGAGATCCGAGAGCTGCATAGCGGAACGCTTGATCGTATTCAGATATTCGGTTTGATCTTCGTTGACGGCGCCGCTTTCGCCGGTCAAGTCGGCAAAGCCGACGATCGACGTGAGCGGGCCGCGGAAATCGTGAGCCAGCATCGCGATAAGATCGCTCTTCGTTTGGCTCAATTCCAATACCGCACTGCGGCGTTCGTCTAATTCTTTATAGAGCGTTACGTTGCGCGCAGCGACCGCGAAGTACTCCGCGATCAAGTCGAACACGAAGAAATCGGTGTTGTTCAGCGTCTGAGCTTCGTGCGTGCGCAATTCCAACACGTAGGGCGTATCGCCAAAGCGTCCGACGTAGGCGACCGCCCGGCGCTGATCTTCCTGCACCACACGCATCTGATAGCGTACCGCGCGCTGCACGAGTTCGTCTTCGAACGCATCGCTCCAGTCCGCGCGGCCAAGCTCGCTCACTTCTATAGCGCGCTGTCCCTGAACCGCGAGCACGCGCGCGCTCGCCGGAACGAGCTCGCGTACCACTTCGCGGATCGTCGCCGTCAACGAGCGCGTATCTAAGGCGGTGAACAAGCGGCGCATCGCGTGCGTGAGCGCTAGAAGACGATCGTGCTCTTCAACGAGCTGCGCCGTACGCTGCACGTCTTCGGTAATGTCGCGCTCGATGCAGATCCAATGGGTAACGCTGCCGCGCTCACCGACGATCGGATGGAGCGTCACCTGATTCCAATAGGCGGTGCCGTCTTTGCGATAGCTGATGAGTTCGGCTTGCGCGGCAACATTGCGCTTGAGCGCCTCGCGGATCTTCACCATACCTGCATCGTCCGGCATGTCTTGCCGGAACGTGTCCAGGTCGCGACCGATCGCTTCCGCCGACGTGTACCCCGTCTGCTTCGCATACGCGTCGTTCATGTACGTGAGCTGGACGCCGCCCTCGCTCGTAACGCGATAGACGAGAATGACGTCCCCTGCCACGTTAACCGCTTCAAGCAGCAAGCGGATCTCGCGCTCTTGTTCCTTGCGGCGGGTCTGGTCGCTCGCAATGACCATCATGCGCTCTTCGCCGCGCTCGACCGTCATGTCAAGGCGCACTTCAACCGGGTACGTCGTGCCGTCGCGACGACGGAAGCGGACTTCGCGAACGGTCAGTTCGCCTCGCCGCGCAATCTCATCGACCCGTTGCACTTCTTCTTGGCTGAGATCCGTAACGATATCGAAGACCGGCTTTCCGCGCAACTCGTGTTCGGTGTACTGCAGCCGTTCGCATGCGCCGCGCGAAGCGAATTCAATGACGTGATCTTTTGGGTCGACCGTGAGGACGTCGATACCGGCAGAATCGAAAAGCGTAAGGACGCGGCGGCGGCCTTCCAAAACGCCGACGATAACCCGGCTCAATTCTTGGAGCGAATCGAGTTGCCCGGAAGAAATCGCGCGCGGCTCGTCGTCGAGTACGCAAAGCGTTCCGAGCGTGAACCCCTCGGGATTTAGCAGCGGCACGCCGGCGTAGAAACGGATGCTCGGGTCTTTCGTTACCAAGGGATTTTCGCAAAACCGAGCGTCTGCACGCGCATCGGGAATAACCATGGATTCGCCCTGGGCGACTACGTGCGAGCAAAAGGCAATGTCGCGCGGCGTTTCACGCACGTCGAGACCGCTCGAAGACTTGAACCATTGGCGATCGTGATCGATCAGCGAAATCGCCGAACCTTTCGTTCCGGTGATTTCACGAGCCAAACGCGTAAAAGCATCGTACACCGCCTCTTCGGGGGTGTCGAGAATCTGGTAGGACTCTAGCGCTTTTAATCGTTCCGGTTCATTTTCCGGAAGCGGAGTAACCGTTGGCATCGTGCAGTACCGCAGTCTCGAGAAACTCAGAAAGCAATTCGTTAAAGGCGGCGGCATTATCGGCGTTCGCTACGTGCCCGGCCTCAGGCACGAGCTCCAAGGAAGCACCGGGGATGCCGCTCGCGATCGCTCGCGAAAGCTCCGGCGGAGCGATGACGTCTCGACTCCCACACATCACCAGCACCGGTACGTTAATCATCGGCAAAATTTTGGAAAAATCGCCGGTCCATGTCGCATCCGTCGCCGCCAAGTATGACGATACTTGCTTGCACGCCATTTGATCTAACGTCTCCCGAAGCCGCTCCGGCGGCAAGCCCATCTTAGCCGCACGCAGCTCGGCGAATGCTTGCATGGATCCGGCTTGCTCGACGCCCGTTCGAATCGACGCAGCGTACTCTTGTGCGTGAGGATAGCGCGCGAAGCTGCCGACGATCGCCATCGCCTCGACGCGTCCCGGCGCGCGGCCCCACAATTCGAACGCCACGACGCCGCCGAGACTGCAGCCAACGAGCGTGAACCGGTCTATTCCCAGCGCGTCGCAAGCCGCCAGCACGTCGGTCGCATAACCCTCGCGAGTGATAAGCGAGGGATCAGGCTCCGGTTTCGGTACGCCGTTTCCTCGCAATTCGATCGCCGCACAGCGGAAACGATCGCTAAAGGTTTCGAGCTGCCGATCCCAGATGGCGGCTGTCGATCCCACGCCGTGCACGAAGACCAACGCGGGCCCCCGTGAACCTGCGAAACGAACACCCGTGCAAGCGCCGTCCGGCGTGCCGATCGTTTGCGTTTGAATCAAACTGCCGCTCCTCGCTTGCGCGCGACGAACGCGAGTACGTCGTCCAGCGGCTGCGCGTTCAAAATATCTTCTTTAGTGAGTCCGGCGCGGCGCGCTTGGCCGACCGCAAGCTCGACGTTCGACAAATCTCCCACTTTGTGCGCATCACTGTCCACCGTGAAGCGCACGCCAAAAGTTTTCGCGCGGCGTGCAAGTTGTGCCGGCAAATCGAGACGCAGAGCTTGGCCGTCGATCTCAAGCGCCGTGCCGGTGCGTGCGGCCGCCGCAAAGACGGCATCGTAATCGAATTCGTAACCGCCGAATCCCTCGAGCATTCTCCCGGTCGGATGGCCGATAATGGAGACGTACGGATTCTCGCACGCGCGAATCAAGCGGCGCGTCATCTCTTCGCGGGTCTGGTTGAATGACGAGTGAACGCTTGCGATGACGATGTCGAGCTCCGCGAGGACGGCTTCGTCATAATCCATAGCTCCATCGGGCAAAATATCAACTTCACTCGCGCACAGGGTCCGAATCCCGTACATCTTTCCGAGCTCTTCAACGCGCTTGCGCTGTTCGCGCAGAGTTTGCGGATCGAGTCCGTAGCGTTTTCCGCGGCCCCATGAATGATCGCTGATCGCATGGTAATCATATCCGCGCGCGCCTGCCGCGGCAATCATTTCTTCCAGCGTGTCGCGGCCGTCGCTCCACGTGCAATGCATGTGAAAATCGCCGCGCACGTCGGCGAGAGCGACGACTTCCGGTACAGCGTTTTGACGCGCTAGATCGATTTCGTCTAGACCGAGCCGCAGTTCAGGTGGAATGTATTGCATGCCCAGCGCCGCGTAGACTTCGTGTTCTTCCGAGCAAACGATAACGTCGCCGGTCTCCAAATTCAAGATGCCGTTTTCGCTCACCCGAAGCTGTTTCCGAACGGCGTGCTCGCGAAGTTTGATGTTGTGTTCGCGCGAGCCGGTGAAGTGCTGCAGCAAATTTCCGTAGAGGTGATCGGGCAGCACGCGCAAATCGATTTGCAAGCCGTTCTCGAGCCAGACGCTCGTTTTGGTCGGCCCCTCGGCGAGGATCGCATGCGCGCGCTCCCACGTCGCAAAATACGCGGTGATTGCAGCGGCATCCGAAGCAGTGCACACCAAGTCGACGTCGCCGACCGTTACTTCTTGCCGCCTCACGCTTCCGCCGAACGTCAATCGGTGATGATCCGGCCCGGCTCGCAAAAACTCCATCGCTTCATGCGCAACCTTCAATGCACGGGCAAGCGGCGTTCGTTTCTGGCGTCCTTTGTAAGCAAGAATGCCGCGGCGCCAATTGTCGATCGTCTTTGGCCCGAGGCGCGGGACACCCTCGAGCGCACCGCTCGCAATAGCGACTTCGAGATCGGCGAGCGAGCCGATCTGATAGTCGGTCCAAAGCATTCCCGCGGTCTTCGTGCCGATTCCGCTGACTCCGAGCACCTCCATGATGGAGGGTGGGAAGCGTTGATGCAATGACTCCAACGCCTCCGCGGAGCCGCCTTCAACGAGTTGCGCGACGACGACGGCGATCGACTTTCCGACGCCGGGCAGGTTCAGCAGCTCTCCGGCCACGATGATATCGCGCAGCGGAGGGGCGTTCTCAATCGACGCGGCGGCCTTTTCGAACGCCATGTATTTGTAAAAGCTTTCGCCGGCCATCTCCATGAGCGTACGGATCTCGAGAAGCTTGCGGGCGATTGCGGCGTTATCGAGCATCGCGGATTTCTTCGCGGCCCGGCCGAACTGACCTTATGATGGCGTCTAAACGGTTGGATCCTTCGATCTTCAATCTCCCGGTCGAGAAGATGCGCGCGGGTTACTACTCGGACACGTACTTCAATCGGACGCGGGCGATTTTAGAACTCGACGATTACCATCCGGTCGTCAAAATGCAGGTGTTCCAGCGAACCGAAGGCGTGCTATGCGGCATCGATGAGGCACTGGCGATCTTGAGACTGTGCAGCGGCCGAACCGTCAACGGGACCTGGGAGGACGGCTGGGGGCAGCTCAAGGTGCGCGCCCTCCACGACGGCGATGCCGTGTCGCCGTACGAGACCGTCATGACGATCGAGGGCGACTATGGCCTGTTCGCGCATCTGGAAACGCCCTACCTGGGCGCTCTTTCGCGACGGACGCGCATCGCTTCGAACGCCCGCGCCATCGTGGCGGCGGCGCAAGGAAAAACGGTTCTGTTCTTTCCGGCGCGGTTCGACCACCATCTGGTCCAGACCGGCGACGGATACGCCGCCTATATCTCCGGTGCGCTCGGTGTTTCGACCGACGCCAACGCCGAATGGTGGGGCGCCCGGGGCATGGGGACGGTCCCGCACGCGCTCATTGCCGCTTATGGCGGCGACACGGTGCTCGCTACGAAAAAATTCGCCGAACTTACCGATCCAAACGTCGCCGTTATTTCGCTCGTCGACTTCGAAAACGACTGCGTGCGAACGAGCCTCGAAGTTGCGCGCGCGCTCGGCGACCGCTTATGGGGCGTGCGTCTCGATACGTCGGGCACACTGGTGGATCGTTCGATTTGGAACCAAATGGGGACGTTTTCGCCGACCGGAGTGAATCCGCGCCTGGTGTGGAACGTGCGTACCGCATTGGATACCGAAGGCTTCACGAAGGTGAAAATTGTCGCTAGCGGGGGATTTACGCCCGAGCGCATCGCCGAATTCGAACGAAAGAGCGTGCCGGTAGACGCGTACGCCGTCGGCAGCGCGTTCTTTGCCGGCTCCGGACGTTTCGATTTCACCGCAGACATTGTTTCGCTGCAGCGCGACGGCGTTTGGCGCGAATGCCATAAAGTGGGCCGCCCGGACCGGCCCAATTCGCGTTTGGAATTCGTGGAGTGAGCGCGCCCGTTTTGCGCATGCGCGATGCGAGCTTCCTGAGAAGCGGCGAAGTCGTTGTGCCGCCTACCACTCTCGACGTCGATCCGGGAACGCACGTCGCGCGGCTCTGCGCCACCGGGCGCGAAGCTAACGCGGTGGCAATGATGGCCGCGGGACTCGCGCGTTGCTCGCAAGGCAACGTGCTCGTCGGTGAATTCGATCCGCGCGTGCAGCCGGTGCATTGTAAGCGCATCGCTGCATTTGTTCCGCACGACCCGTTGGTTCTCGCGGCGGGCTCCTTCGCACGCTACATCGCCTATCGCGCGGCGCTTTGGGATATCGATCCGGTTCGAGCGCACGCGCATGCAACGTTGCTATTAGAACGGCTCAGCAGCTTGCACGAAGCCTTCGCCTATCCCGTCGTTGCAGCGTTGTTACCGTCGCCGGCGCTGCTGGTACTGGATCGGCCGTCGCCTTCACACGCGCAGGCCATCAAAGAGGCCGCACGCGGTTGCGCAATTTTTTCGACGCACGTCGACCGCGAAACGGCTGCCGCATATGCCCCGGCGCGCGAGGCGCAGCACGTATGACGCTCAGAGCGTTGCGTGCGATCGTGGGCGGACGCTTGCGCGCGGAAAGGCGGACGTTACTCTTCTCGTCCGCTACGGCCGCAGTGGTTGCCTTCATCCAACCGCATGGAATCATGGCGGTCACCGACCCGATGGGCGCCGATTTAGCAACCCGAAGCGTATGGCTCGCCGGACCGATGTTTTTCTGCGGCGCCATCGGCATCTCGATCGCGCTGCTGCAAGGTCCGGGGCGGCACATGATGCTCGACATCACCGAGCAAAGCGCCCCGCTCTTTGGCCGCGAGCTTGCGCGCGCGAAAGCGATCGTTCCGGCGATCGCCGCGTTTCTCGCAGCGCTCGTTTATTGGTTCGCGCAGTTTCTCAGCGGTTTTGCGGCCCCGCCGGCATTCTTTGCACTCGTGCTGTTTTGCGTGCTCGCGAGCACGCTCGTCGCTTTGAACGCAACGATCCGATCGCGCGCAACGCGATGGCTCTACGTTTCTCTTGCGTGTGCGACGGCCGCAATCGGCTATGTTTTGGCCGTATACGGCGATGCGTTCGTCACGCACGCCGGCGACGCAATCGGCGTGGCGAGCGAAGTATTGTTCTGCTCGCTCGTCGGCTTCTTCGCCTTACGACAATATGGCGAGGCACTCGCCCGGCACGACCCGATTTAAAACAAAAGAACCGCGCCGTTGCGCGGTTCTTTTATGACTGGATTTCCCAGGCAGCTTAAACCGCTTGTGCCGCTCCTGATGCGGCCAGTTTCTCCAGCATCGCGCGGTTGAATTGGGGCATGTCTTCGCCGCCGCGGGTGCTGACCCAGTTGGAGTCTTGCACCGTCGGCTGATCGCGATAGAGTCCGCCGGCATTGCGAATGTCGTCGGCAATGGAGTGCGCGCCCGTAATTTGACGGCTGCGAACGAGTTGCGACGAAATAAGCACCTGTGCCCCGTGTCCGATCGAGAACATCGGCTTCTTGGCCGAATCGAACTCGCGAACGAAACGCTGCACTTCCTTATCGGTGCGAATGTGGTCCGGCGAGGTTCCCCCCGGAATAAGCACGCCATCGAAATCTTCGGCGGTCACGTCGGCCACGAGCTCTTCGGCTCGCACCGTCTGGCCATTCTCCAGTCCGCGCTTCCCTTGAATCTTCTGCCGGGAACGCTCGTCGATCCCGACGATGGTCACGATCGCACCGGCATCTTCTAATGCCTTGCGCGGTTCCATCAGGTCCGCTTCTTCGAATCCATCGCCGATCAGCGCGGCGATACGCTTGCCATCGAGTCCTTGCATCGTCTCCGCGGATTCGCTCCCCGGGCTAGAGTGTCCCACCCGTGTGTTGCACCGCTGCACGAAGCAAGTAGGCTAGTTCAATTTCGAGTTTTCCGAGCGGATCGAGCACCTCGTCCTCCGCAAGCCCCTTCAGCGCCGGATTGCGCTTGGTCATGTCGCCTTCGGGAACTTGGTGGCGCGGATTGATCTCGCGCATGTAAATGCGCGCGTCGTAACGCACCGGTCCCTCGGGCAAAAAATAAAGCGGATCGAGCCCGAAGGCGTAGGCATCGAGCGATAAGATCGCGCTCTTCTGCAAGAACTCGATCGGCCGTGCACGCAGCGCTTGCGCTAAACGCGCGAGCGCCGAAATGCCGATTCGTTGAGTTCCCGCCAGGACGGCGGCGACGGTTTCGAGCGGCAGGCCGGTCGCTTCGGCGAGGCGGCCGTGGCTCACGTCGCGTTCGGCCGCAAAGGTCGAGAGCGCGGAGCCGAATGCAGGGCCGCCGGCGGTACCTAAGCGCCCATCCCAAGCCGGTTGATCGTTCATACTTCCTCGAGAGGCTCGGTGGAGACGAAAATGCTGCCGTCTTCGACGCGAACCTCAAAACGAGGCACGACAGCAAAATCGCCGAGGGTCATTTTGCCCGTTTTCACGTCGAAGCACCAAGCGTGCCACGGACACGTGACGAGCGGCCCCTCGAGGTACCCGTCGGCCAGCGGGCCGCCTTGGTGCGGACAGGCGTTCTCGAGCGCGTAGATCGTCCCCTCAACATTAAAGAGCGCGACCTCGTAGCGACCTGCTATGACGGTGGAACTTTTTCCGGGCGGCACGGCTGCCGCATGCGCAACGCGAATGAATTCCGGCATGATCAGTGAGTATCGATCCTGGTTAAAGTCCGAGCTCGATCTGCTTGGCAACGCCTCGCATCACGCTTACTCCTTCGGACAAGCGAACATGGCAAAACGCGCCATCGAACAACTCGATGCAGAGCTTGCCGGAAAGGTCGTGCTCGAACTTCCACAAGATTTAGCCGAGCGTATCGCATCTTCGCTCGATTCCCTCAAGACAAAAGGCGATCTCGACGCGTCATTGGGCGAGCTGCAAACGCTCCTTTAGAATAACGATTTAATCATCCCGCCGTCGACGGCAATCGTCTGGCCAGTGACGTAACGCGCCGGCTCACTGCACAAGAACGCCACCATCGGCGCAAATTCCTCCGGCGTCGCCACCCGTCCGAGCGGAATATCTTGCCCTGCCGCCTCCTGCATTGCCGCTTCGTCCGGATAGAGATGACGAAGCCGGTCGGTGAGCACGCGTCCCGTGGCAATCGCGTTTACCGTAACGCCGTCTCGCCCCGCCTCAAGCGACAATGTTTTTAGCGCCGCGACCAACGCGACACGAAAGCTATTCGAAAGCACGAGATTGCCAATCGGCTGCTTTACCGATGAAGACGTAAGTGCGACGATCCGTCCCCATTGGCGTTCGCGCATCGACGGCAACACGCCGTTCACCAACTCCACCATGCTGCGAAGCTGTCCGCGATAGGCGCAATCCCAATCTTCGAGTTGCATTTGCGTATACGTACCGGGTTTGGGGCCGCCGCCGTTAGCAACGAGGATGTCGACCGCGCCAAATGTGGAACGCACTCGTTCGAGCATTGAAGTAATGCCGCTCGCATCGTTCAGATCGAGTTCGAACGCGCGGGCGTCAATAGCGCCCGCGGAGCGTGCCTCGGATGCAACGGCCTCGAGCTTTTCCAAACGGCGCGCCGCGACCGCGAGCTTCACGCCTTCCGCGGCAAGCGTAAGCGCGACCGCTTTCCCGATGCCGTCACTCGCACCGGTAACGAGTGCCACGCGTTCGCGAATCCTTAAATCCATGTAAGCACCGTATTTCCGCCGCTAACAACGACGCCGACGCGTTCGCCGGCTTCGGGGCGGTATTTTCCCGCCAACAATGCACAGTATGCTGCAGCTCCGCCGGGCTCCGCAACGATTCGGGCTTTTTCCCATAAGGCTGTTTGTCCCGCGCGAATTTCTTCGTCGCTTACCAAAACGACGCGGTCGAGCGAGCGCTTCAAGATTTCGTAGACGCGTTCGCCGACTCGGCGCGGTGCAAGCGAATCGTTGGCAATGCTGCCGGTCGGTGCATCGATCGGTGCGCCTGCGGTTACGGCGTGCGTAAGCGTCGGCGCGCCTTCCGGCTCGACCGCAACGACGCGCATCCGCTTTCCGAACCACGTCGCGATGCCGGCAATCAATCCGCCGCCGCCGACCGCAACAAGCAGCGAGTCGAGATGCGGAGCTTGTTCCTCGATTTCTTTTGCAATCGTCCCTTGGCCAAGGATCGTTTCAACGGAGTCGAACGCGTGAATCTGCAACGCGCCCGACTCGGCTGCATCTACCAGACTTGCCGCGTATGCGTCGCTGTACGTACCCGGAACGATTACAAGCTCCGCTCCGTACGAACGGATTCGCTCGACTTTCGCGGGCGATGACACCTCCGGGATAAAGATCTTGCACGGAACGCCGAGCCTTTTTGCCGCATACGCAACCGCCGCGCCGTGATTGCCCCCGGATGCTGCGACGACGCCTGCACTTGGGATTTGCCGCGCGAGCATATTTGTAAAGGCACCGCGTGCTTTGAACGACCCGGCCACTTGCATCGATTCGACTTTCACGGCAACGCCGTCGACGTCGAGCAACGGCGTGCGCCGGATGTACGGACGGATCAACGGTTCCGCAACAGCGATGCCTTCGCGGGTCGCTTCATCGAATTGAGCTTGCATGATAGAGTTACACCGATTCGCAGAAAAAGCCGCCGCGCCCGCTGGGCATGAGCGCCCGGCGCCGCCGCGAATCAGTGACGCCGTCATGAACGAAACCGAACAAATCGTCGAGCGGCGCACCGAAATCGTCTTTCCGCATGAAACCAACCATTACGGCACGCTTTTCGGCGGAAAAGCGCTCGCCATGATGGACGTGGTCGCGTCGATTGCGGCCATGCGCAGCTGCCGCAAGACTGTCGTGACCGCTTCGGTGGATCGCATCGATTTCAAGCAGCCGATTCGCGCCGGCGAATTCGTGGAAACCATCGCCCGGGTCGATCGCATCGGCCGCACGTCGATCACCGTGGAAGTGGAGCTGTGGGCCGAGCATCCCACGAGCGGCGAGCGCCGGCTCTCCACGGTCGGCCGCTTCGTTTTCGTGGCCATCGGGCCGGACGGCAAGCCCACTCCCGTGCGCGACGAGGAATAGGCGCGGAAGCGACTTTGGCCGGGTTGCACGGCTTAGCGCTCTTTGGTACGATACGCCGGTCGCCGGAGCGGAGCACGGGGCGTGCCCTGCAGTCCGGCCGAGTCTATCCTGCACAAGGAGTTCTATTCGTGCCTCTTACCAAGGAACAAAAGGCGGAGATCGCCGCCAAGTACGGTCGCGGAACCAACGATACCGGTTCGGCCGAAGTTCAAATCGCTATACTTACAGCGTCGATCAATCAGCTCACCGATCATTTGAAGATCCATAAGAAGGATCATCACAGCCGCCGCGGCCTGCTTTTGCAGGTCGGCCAGCGTCGCCGTCTGCTCAGCTACCTGCAGCAGAAAGATCTCGAGCGTTATCGTTCGCTGATCGCGGATCTGGGTCTGCGCCGCTAAGCGCAAGCTCGAAAAGTAAAGAGAAAGAGCCGGTTCATCTGAACCGGCTCTTTCTCTGTTGTTCGATTACACCGACAGAACCGCGCGCGCGTGGCTGCCGCGCCCGCTTCGCCTCGCCACGCTGAATTCACGCGTTACTTGCGCGACGATGAAAAGGCCGCGGCCCGACTCGCTCAGGATATCGCTTGGGAGCATCGGGGCGCGGGCAAAGCCCGGCCCTTCGTCGACAATATGCAGCACCGGATCGCGCGAGCCGAGGTCGAGAATAATGTCGACCGCGCCGCTCGCGTGACGCACGACGTTGCCCGCGAGCTCACCAAGCACTAACTCGGCGTTCAACAACGCATCGGCGCTTTTTGTAATCGAGGAAAGCAACTCGGCGAGTTCTTTCCGCAATTGGAATAACGACTGCCCGGAAAGCGCGTCGAAATGCCACTGCGTTACCGAGCGCCGGCGCACGGCCGGCTCCCCGACGCGCAACGTCAAAATGGCAACGTCGTCGCGCGTCCCTCCGGCCAACAACCGGTCGCGCAAGAAGGCGGCGGGGTCGGCCCTTTCGTTCAGTTCCGGCGCACGCAGTGCGTTATCGAGCGCGGTGAATCCGGCGGCAAAATTTCTCGACGACTCCGTGAGTCCGTCGGTGTACAGCAGCAACAGGTCTCCGGCCTCGAGCTTCGCCGTCTGCGATTGAGCTTCGGCGCGATCGCGAAGCCCGAGCGGCAAATCGCTGAAAAGCAATTCCACGACTTGGCCGTCTGCGCGGCGCACCAGCGGAGGCGTATGTCCGGCACTCGCATAGACCAGCTCACCCGCAATCGGATCGAAAACACCGACGAAAGCAGTGACGAAGCGGTGTGGATCTTCCAAACGCAACGCGCGATCGGCGGCGTTCAACATCAGCAACGGATCCGCATGGACTTGCGCGGTTCCTCGGATGATCTGCCGCATGTTGCTCATGGTCACAGCCGCGTCCAAACCGCTGCCGGCAACGTCGCCGATGGAAAGCACGAGCCGGCCGTCTTTGAGCCGGAACGCATCGTACCAGTCGCCGCCGATTTGCGCGTCGTTTTGTCCGGGAACGTAGACCGCATTGAGTTGGATGCCGGGAACTTCCGGCAACGCCCTCGGCAACGACGCCGATTGCATTGTTTGCGCGACGCGATGTTCGCGTTCGTAGACGCGCGCATTCGTGATTGCAAGTGCTGCGCGCCGCGCAAATTCTTCCGCGAAAGGAAGCATCTTCGACTCGTACGGTTCTGCGCAGTCGGCCCGCACGAACGTAATGCAGCCGATGGTGCTTCCGGCAGCTACGAGCGGCACGAAAAGCGCGCATTCGAAGCCCGCGCGACGATAGAGTTTGCGCTCTTCGGTGTCTGTCACCACCGCGTCGAGCGACCGCTGGGGAAGCTCGTTGAAAATTTGAGCCTTAGCAGTTCGCGTGATGTCACGCGATGGGGCGAGCATGCTCAGCCGCAATGCGCGGCGGCTGCGCGCGGGCGAGAACGAGCGATGAATCTCCGGATCGACATGCGCTTCAACGGCAGTGTAAAGCTCTCCGGATTCGTCGAGCAGATCGAGCTGGGCCCAATCGCCAAGCATCGGCAAGCCGATTCGAGCGATTCGGGCAAGCGTCGCATCGAGATCGAGCGACGTGCTCAACACGTCGCTTAGCTGCGCCAGATACTGCTGTTCTTGAACCAGCCGTTTCTGCTCGTCGATATCGGTCGACGTCCCGAACCAGCGAACGACGCTTCCTTCACGATCGCGTATAGGACGGGCACGGGCGACGAACCAACGGTAAGCGCCGTCATGCCGCCGTAGACGGTACTCCATTTGGAACGGTTCACCGCTGTGAAGCGCCCGCGTCCATAAATCCAGGACCTGCGGCAGATCTTCCGGATGCACTACGCGGCTCCAACCCGAGCCGATCGTTTCCTCGAGGGGAATCCCGGAATATCGCGCCAGCGCCTCGTTAGCGTAGTCTTGGACCCCGTCGGCGCGTATCGACCACACGATGTCCGGAATCGCTTCGGCAACTACGTGGAGCTGACGGTCTCGCTCTTCGCGCCCGAGCACTTGATCGTGAATGTCTATCGCCGTGCCGAGCCGGAACGTTTCGCCGCCGTCGCTCGATGCAATGGTTTGCCAACGCACGAAGTGCCATCGATAGACGCCGTCAACCCGGCGCAAGCGAAACTCGTGCTCGCTGCTCTGGTCGGAGTACGCCGCGATCATCGCCGCATCGACGTCGTCGGGATGAATCAGCGTCTGAGGCAGCAATGGCGCCGCAGCCGGCTCGAGCCCGCTATACTGCTGCCAATGTTTGTTAAGAAAAACCGGCGCGCCGTCTTCGGAGAGGATCCAGACGTGCAAAGGCAACGCGTCTAGAAGCGGATGCGCTTGCGCGGCACTCGCTTCAACGATTGCATTCTTATCGATGTACGGAATCATCTAACGGCAACAGCCGCTTCGATAAAGCATCGACGACGGGACATTACTTGCGCTCTTACCCAGCGGCGGCTTGCCGAAAACAAAAAAGCGGGAATCTCTTCCCGCTTTTTTTCTTAACCCAAGTCACTTTTCAGGCTTTGCGCTTGTACGCGCGCCGTGCGGCATCTTTAATCGCCTTCGTGCCCATTGCGTAGTGCTCGATTAGCTCGATTGGATCGCCGGACTGTCCAAACTGGTCGTGCACGCCGATAAACTCGATCGGCACCGGCTGATTCTGCGCGAGAATTTCCGCAACGCGTGAACCCATGCCGCCGTGGACTTGGTGTTCTTCGACGGTGACGACGCTTCCGCAATCACGAGCCGCGGCAATTACGGCCGCTTCATCCATCGGCTTGATCGTGTGGTTGTTGACGACGCGGCATTCGATGCCGTCCTCGCGCGCAAGCTCTTCCGCCGCAATCAAAGCGTTGTACAGGAGAATGCCGCATGCAACGATCGCTACGTCCTTGCCTTCACGGAACGTCTGCGCCTTGCCGATCTCGAACGGCGTCTCTTCCGTCGTGACGATCGCTGATTTTTCGCGCGCGAAGCGCAGATACGTCGGCCCGAACTTCTCGGAAAGCGCGAGGGTAGCTTTCTTCGTTTGAATGGCGTCGCACGGCACGACGACCATCATGTGCGGAATCACGCGCATGATCGCGATGTCTTCGATTGCCTGGTGCGTTGCGCCGTCTGGGCCGACGGAGACGCCGGCGTGGGCGCCCGCAATCTTCACGTTGGTTTCGTTGAGCGCCATGATGGTGCGGACTTGCTCCCACGAGCGGCCCGGATTGAACATTGCGTACGAAGCAATCCACGGCACTTTGCCCATCGCCGCTAGACCGCCGGCCATTGCCACGAGCATCTGCTCCGCAACGCCGATTTCCAGATACTGCGCCGGATGGGCTTTCTTGAAGCCTTCCATGCGCGTGGATTCCGCGAGATCCGCGCAGATCGCCATCACGTTCGAATTGCGATTTCCCGCTTCGATGAGGCCTTCCCCGAAACCGTTGCGCGTGGGCAGCTGCTTCAACGCGGCGGCATCGCGGTAATCCACGAGATGCATTGCCTGCGCGGCTTGATCGAGTACGTCCGTGCTAGGCATTGGCCAGGATCCTTTCGCGGTTTTCGCGCAGTTCGCGCAGCGCTTCGTCGGCTTGCTCTTTGTTCGGAGGCTTGCCGTGCCAGGTGTAGTCGCCTTCCATATAGCTGACGCCCTTGCCCGGAACGGTGTTCGCGATGATCACTTGGGGGCGGCCTTTGACCGCTTTGGCTTTTTCAACGGTCGCGACGAAATCCGCGATGTCGTTGCCGTCGCATTCAAGCACTTCCCAATTGAACGAGCGGTACTTGTCGGCGAGCGGTTCGAGCGGCATGACGTCTTCGGTACTGCCGTCGATTTGAATGAAGTTGCGATCGATAATGCAGGTCAAGTTATCGAGATTGAACTTGCCGGCCGTCATCATGGCTTCCCAATGAAGGCCACATTGGTGTTCCGCATCCGACGTCACGACGTATACGCGCCAATCTTTCTTGTCGAGCTTCGCGCCCAGCGCCATACCAGTGCCCTGTGCAAGCCCTTCGCCGAGCGGACCCGACGTGGTTTCGAGCGCCGGCATTTTCACGCGTTCCGGATGGCCTTGCAGGCGCGATCCGAATTTGCGCAGCGTCAAGAGCTCTTCAACCGGAAAGTAGCCGAAGTTCGCCATCGCCGAATAACGCACGGGGGTAATGTGTCCGCAGGAGAGCAGCAACCGGTCGCGCTCGGGCCACTCCGGATTTTGCGGATCGTGACGCATGACGGCGCCGTAGAGCGCCGTGAAGATATCCGCCATGTCGAGCGATCCGGCGGAGTGGCCGGAGCCGGCGGAAAGAAGCGAGCGAATGATGCCCTCACGGACGTCGTTCGCCTTAAGTTCGAGCTCCTTACGGCGCTCAGGGGAAAGGCTCTGCATAGGCCGGGTTATACCAAAACCAGCGCCCTCGCACCTAGCGGTGATGTCGGGAACTTCCGGCGGCCGGGCGCCGAGGTCGTCCATGTTTCCGCCGTTCGGGATGCACGTCTCTCCGGATTCGGCTACTGAGGTGAATCGGGTGCGCTCTGCTAGCAATGCTTGGAATTCTTCTCCGTGGTTCAGTGCGTACGCGAGGACTATTTCACTTCAAGGGCCGATGAACGTGCCACCGAGTCTCTTCTCACTGACTTGGATTGAGCGCTCGTTTCGGCTTTATGACACGTGACGCAGAGCGTTTCGAGATTGACCAAGTGATGAACGCAGCTAAGTGTGCCGTGTTTGCCGAGGGCCGGAGCGATGTGATTGACTTCCAAGCGCGCGGTTTTGCGCGTTTTGCGCCATTCGGTCGTGTTGCGTTTGGGCGGCACGTGACCGCAGCGTTTGCAGCGGTACTTGTCGCGGCGCTTTGCTGCGCGGCGCGCGAGCGACCACCAGTGATTCGTCCAGAACGCCTTGGAACAACGATCGCTGCACCACGTGCGGCGGCGCTTAGGCAGCGCTTTGCCGCACCATGCGCAACCCGTGCCGCTGGTGTTCGCGAGTTCGCAAACCGCGAGCAATGAAACGCTTTTCGTCATCAGTATCCGATGGCGGCGCCGGCTGGATGACGCCGATCGGTCCCGCCGTAAAGGATGCCGGTCTTCGCATCGATCCAAATGGCTTGTGCCGAGCCCCACATCGGGATTTCTTTAAGGGTATAGCCGTTACTCTGCAACGCCTTCACCGTATCGCCGGCGAAAGCGCCCGGTTCGTACTCAATTTCATCCGGCAGCCATTGCATGTGCATGCGCGGCGCATCTACCGCTTGCTGCACGTTCATGCCGAAGTCGACCGCGTTGAGGATCGTTTCAAGCGTGATCGTAATGATCCGCGAGCCACCGGGGCTGCCGGTAACCATCGCAATTTTGCCGTCGCGCAGCACCATCGTCGGCGCCATAGACGAAAGCGGCCGCTTCTTCGGCTCGATGTCGTTGCGGACGCCCTGCACGAGCCCGTACATGTTCGGAACACCCGGCTTCGAGGTGAAATCATCCATTTCGTCGTTGAGGAAAAATCCGGTATCGCCGGCAATGACGTCCGAACCGAACCAATCGTTGATCGTATAAGTCACGGCCACCGCATTGCCGTCTTTGTCGACGATGGAGAAATGCGTCGTGTCGTCGTTTTCATGCACGGAAACCGCGACACCCGGCCTGACGTCTTTGGAGGGCGTCGCGTGCATCGGAGCAATTCCGGCGCGTAAGCGCGCTGCGTACGACGGATCGAGCAGTTGCGCTATCGGGTTTTTTACGAAGGCCGGATCGCCCAGATCGGCGTTGCGATCGGCATACGCGCGGCGTTCTGCTTCAGCAAGGTAGTGCGCCTCACGCACGCTATGCCATCCCCAAGCCGCGAACGGATACGGCGAAACAATGTTGAGCGTTTCGCATAGCGTCACGCCGCCGGAACTGGGCGGAGGCGCCGAAATGATTTCATACCCGTGATACGAGCAATGCAGCGGCGCGCTTTCGCCGATAGTGTACCCCGCAAAATCTTCGGCCGTGAGAATTCCGCCATGCTTTTGACTTTCCCTAACGATGGTCTGCGCGATCGGCCCACGATAGAACGCCTCGTGGCCGCCGGCAGCGATGGTGGAAAGCGTCCGCGCGAGATCCGCTTGGACGATCCGGTCGCCGGCTTTCGGATAGCGGCCACGCGGCATCCAAATCGCTCGCACCTTCGGCTGTTTCGCAAAGCCATATGCGCCGCTATACCCTTCCGTTTCTGCGCCCGCAAACGGAATTAAATCGCCCGATTGCATGACGAATCCGTCGCGCGCCAGCGCGATTGCACGAGCCATGACGGCCGGCCGCGACATCGTTCCATACTCGCGCAGCGCACGATCGAATCCCATCACCGTTCCCGGAACACCGACGGCAAGCCAACCCTTGCGCGAACGGTCCGGTACGACGTTTCCCTCCGCGTCTTGATACATGGCGGGCGTAGCGAGCCGCGGAGCCTTTTCACGAAAATCGATAAACCGCTCGCGCCCATCGTGCATGCGCACCAACATGAAACCGCCGCCGCCGATGTTCCCGCAACACGGATCGACGACCGCGAGCGCGTATCCAACGGCAACGGCCGCGTCGACCGCGTTGCCGCCGCGTTCGAGAATGTCCAAGCCTGCCTGCGACGCAAGACGCTGCTCCGTAACAACCATCGCGTGCGCGGCGGTTGCCGGCACCGATGGCGAGGCTAGTGATTGGGTAAAGCACAGCAGCGCCAGGAGCGGAGTGATTAAACGGCGTCTCATGGAGCGGGCTTCCCCGCACGATGCGCGAATCGCCTGCAATACATTGGGAGGTATGCATGCGTCGACTCTTCGTTCTCGCTCTGTTCTGCGGACTAGCTGCGCCGATTATCGCGATGGCCGATCAACAGCGCCAAACGCCCGACTCGAATGTAACCGTCACCGAATGCACGCCGCATTTCGGGAAAAGCGATGCGCCGACTTCGACGGCCAACACCATGGGAACGGAAAGATCCACGAGCACGACGCTCGGAGATCCCTCGGTGCTGCGCTTTTCTTTTACGAACGACGCCAAAATCGCCGCAAAAGAAATTGACGTCGCGCTGATCGAGCACGATCGAGTCGTCCAATCCGTCAAGGATTCCGGAACGTTTTCACCCGGCGAAGCGATCCATCACAAGTTCCGTCTCGACCCGGCCGTTTCGCCGATCGGCGCGGGATCCGCTTACTGCGCGATCGCAGCAGTCAAATATGCGGATGGAACGTCATGGACGGCTCCGTCGCCGGCGCCATCTCCGTAAAGATTGACTTCCAAGCGGCTTGCGGGCGCTAGCACGGTCCCATAAAACGGCGGCACCGTGTTGCTGGGGCAATTTGTGCTACGCTCGATGAACGACTGAACTGTAAGCGGGCGTAATGCTCGCGGGAGGTGCTCTATGGCAGTCGCAACCTCGATCGAGCACAAATCCTTCGATCGTCCGGACGAAACACGCGCCATTCCGAACGGCAAGATCGATATCGTGACCATCGGCGACCGCGAGGTCGCGCGCGGAACGTTCAACCCGGGATGGCGGTGGTCGGAAACGCTGCTAAGCGTGCTTGAGACGCCAAGCTGCCCGCTTTCCCACTTCGGGTACGTGATCTCGGGCAGCATGCACATTGAGGGCGATGACGGCACGACGGCGGACGTGACGGCGGGCGAGGCGATGTCCATTCCTCCGGGTCACGACGCTTGGGTGCTTGGCAGCGAACCCTGTATCGTCTTCGATATCGCGTCCGCCAAGACGTGGGGAAAGCCGCGGTAGCGCCATCCCCAAACCAGGGGCAGCGCGGCGCCTTCCCGAACCGGGCACGGTTCATAAAAAAGAGCAACTTAGAAAAATCTAGGAGTAACCGTGCCCGAATCCGTGACCCTTACGGTCGGCGGGCGCACGATGGTCATCGAAACCGGCGAACTCGCGAAGCAAGCAAACGGCTCCGCGCTGATCCGCTATGGCGACCAAAATGTCGTGCTCTGCGCCGTCACTGCCTCCGAGAAGCCTCGTGAAGGCATCGACTTTTTCCCACTCACGTGTGACTTCGAAGAAAAGATGTATGCTGCGGGCAAAATTCCCGGCGGCTACATCAAGCGCGAAGGGCGTCCGCCCGAGCACGCCGTGCTCAGCTCGCGTCAAATCGACCGCCCGATCCGTCCCCTCTTCCCCGAAGGCTTCCACAACGACGTGCAAATCGTCGCGACGGTGCTTTCGATCGATCCCGAACTTGATGCCGACGTGCTCGGCGTTTGTGCAGCGGGCGCAGCCTTAGCCTTCTCCGACATTCCGTTCGATAAGACGGTTGCCGCAGTGCGCGTAGGCCGCGATGAAGACGGCAACTACATCTGCAACCCCACGCTTCCGCAGTATGTAACCGGCGGAATGGACATCATCATCGCCGGCACGGCCGACGCAGTGATGATGGTCGAAGGCGGCGGCGACGAAATCTCCGAGGAAGAGTTCCTCGGTGCCGTCGAGTTCGCACATAACGAAATCAAGAAGATCGTCAAAGCGATCGATCAGCTCGCGAAAAAAACCGGTAAAGCCAAGCGCGAATATCCGCTTCGCAAGGTCAACGCCGACCTCGAGAAGTGGGTGCGCAAGACGTTCGTCAAAGACGTCGCCAAAGCGATGCGCGTAGTAGAGAAGCACGCGCGCGAGGACGCACTCGGCGCCCTCAGCGTCGACGAAGCGATCGCGCGTTGCGGCAAAAAAGACGAAGAAATCAAGACGATGCTCGAGAGCGGCGCCTACGGCAAAGACTTCTCGAAGATCATCAAAGGCATGCAAGAAGACGAGCTTCGCACGATGGTCGTCGACGAAAAAATTCGTCCCGACGGCCGCAAGCCCGACGAAATCCGGCCGATTTGGACGAAGGTGCACTACGTGCCGCGCGTTCACGGTTCGGGCGTTTTCACACGTGGACAGACGCAGGTCTTCACCGCCGCAACGCTCGGTTCGACGAGCGATGCGCAGCGCTTGGACGGCATCGTCGCGCTCGAAGACAAGCGCTACATGCACTTCTACAACTTCCCGCCCTTCTCGGTCGGGGAAACGCGTCCGATGCGGGGCCCCGGCCGGCGCGAGATCGGTCACGGAGCGCTCGCGGAGCGTGCGCTCATCCCGGTGCTCCCGCCGAAGGAAGAGTTCCCGTACACGCTGCGTTTGATGAGCGAAGTGCTCGAGTCCAACGGCTCATCTTCAATGGCGTCGGTCTGCGGTTCGTCGCTCGCGCTGATGGACGCCGGCGTACCGATCAAAGAACACGTCGCGGGCGTCGCGATGGGCTTGATTCTCAAAGGAAAGCAATACGCGATCCTGACGGACATTCAAGGCATGGAAGACGCGCTCGGTGAGATGGACTTCAAGGTCGCGGGCACTAAGAAGGGCATCACCGCGATTCAGATGGACATCAAAGTCCAGGGCATCACGGTCGACATCATGCGCGAAGCGATGACCGAGGCGAAAAAATCGCGCTTCTTCATCATCGAAAAGCTCAACGAGTCGATCTCCGAGCCGCGTAAGGAACTCTCGAAGTTCGCGCCGCGCATGATCGTCATCAAGATCAACCCGGACAAGATCAAGGACGTGATCGGGCCAGGCGGCAAGGTCATCAACAAGATCATCCAAGACACCGGCGTCGAAAAGATCGACATCGAGGACGACGGCACCGTCTTCATCACGTCACTCGACGGTGAAAGCGGCGATAAAGCCAAGACGATCGTCGAAAACATCACCAAAGACGTGGTGGTCGGCGAGAGGTACAACGGAACCGTCAAACGGATCATTCCGATCGGCGCGTTCGTCGAGATTCTTCCCGGCAAGGAAGGCCTCGTCCACATCAGCCAGCTCGCGCTCGAACGCGTCGGCAAGGTTGAAGACGTCGTCAACGTCGGCGACTCGCTGGAAGTCAAAGTGATGGAAGTCGACGGGCAAGGACGCTTGAATCTTTCTCACAAGGCGCTGCTGGCCGGCGGTGAAAACGGCGCGCGCCCCAGCGGCAACGGCGAATTCCGTCCGCGCCGTGAATCGCGCGAAGATTCAGGCCCACCGCGCGAAAACGCAAGCCCCGCTCCTGAAGGCGAAGGTGCACCGCCGATGCGCCGCCGCCGCCGTCCACAAGGACGTCGCGACGACTAACTCGCCAAAACGGCCCGCCGGAATCCGGCGGGCCGTTCCATTTCACGGCTATGCGCATTGCTTGCCGGCGGCTATATGTTGCTCGACGGGATCTTCGCAACGCAGAGCGGTCACTACATCGGCGGAACGCTCCTTTCTCTCGTCATTCTCGGAATAGCAACTATGGAAAAACTTCAGCCGGTCACCTTGACACCGGTCGGGCTTTCGCACCTCGCAGTGATCTTTTAGTTACGTGAAATGAGCCAAGACGATGTCGAAACCGCCGCGCGCCGGCCGCAATGGGCTGACGAAATTATGCGCAACTACTACTGGCTCGAATCAAAGCCGTAGCCCCGCATCGACGGCACGGCTGCCGTTGCGTCGTTCCGATCCGGCGAACCAGCGCAACCGGCCACTGATATTTCCGGAAACGGAAAAATCGAGATGCGCGTCGGCTTGCGAATCGCGCAAATCGCGCCGAACGATGGCGTCGATACGCAATGCACCGGTATCGTAGGTGAACCAGGTCGAGCCGACCGCGGCGGCGCCTTGCTCGTTGTCGGCAATCCGAAGCAGCCATGTACGCACGCTCAATTGCGGCGTGAACTGCCACGCCAACGATGCACCCGCGCTTCCGCTAGCCTCACCGCCTTCGCTCGTAAAACGCAACGCCGTCAGTTCGAATCGTGCGCGGCGTGCGTCGCTCAACGTTAGCGTCGACTCGAGCGTCGCATTCGATGGGACGTACGGCGCCCGCGACTGCGGAGCGTAAAGCGAAGTAAAGACCGGCAGCACGTAGCCGTTCGATACGCTGGCCTCCCACGACATGTTTGATGATGGCGTCCATGCAGTTGAAAACACGTCGTCGTGCGTCGTCGTTCGGGCTCCCGGGGCGCCGGCATACGGCGCGTACGAAACTTGGTCGCTCCCTAGCGCTGCGACGACGTTCCAATGTGGACGGTCGATCGCGAACCCCGTTTCGAAGCGCGCTTGGCCGAGCGTGCTTTGGGCCGTACTTCGCCGGAACTCGACCAAAGCGAACGGCGCTACGTCCGCGTGCGAACGAATCAATCCGCGCGCGTCGACGTCGCTCCACGTGCTTTCCTCGTCGTACACGGGCGAGTCGTAAGAATACGTTCCGCGATCCGCTACTAACGAGCCGGTAATATCGACGCCGCTCGTGCGTTGCACGGACAGTCGCACGGAAGAAAATTCCGAGTCGAGCGTCGCAGCGCCGGACGAAGCGTCGATCTGTCCAGCCCCGAGCGTCGCGTTCACCAAGCCGTTCGGCACCGCAAGTGACACGTTGCCGTCGGCACGCGTGCGATCGTCGCTGCCGCGGTCGTCTGAAACCGCCGCACTGCTCTGCAGTGCTGGATCGGCTTGAGCCGCGCGAAATGCGACCCCACTCCCGGCGGAGGCAAAGGGCGATCCATCGGTAGTACTCGCAACGAACGTTCCGGCATTGGACGTGTCACCATAGAGGTATGCATCGCTCGAGCGCTGGATCGAAACGTCCGAAAAATCGCGTTCGGGAATCGTAAGATACGGCGAGATATTGGCGGAGATATCGTAATCCGGAACGCCGTTGAGGACGAAAAGACCGCCGGTCCCAGAATTGCGCCGGTCGCTGAGTTGCGGACCGGGATAAAGACGTGCCGACTGGCTAAGAACCACGAACGGCGTGAGCGAGAGCGTTGATTCGACGTACGCGTACGGCAATGCGGCAACGTCCGCGTGGGTTGGAGAACGGCTCGTCACGGCGTCGTTACGCCGTACGAACACGACCAAAATCCCGTCGTCCGGGATCGTTTTACGCACGGGCTCGCAGAAATCGCAGTCGATGCTCGCCGCATCGGCCGGCACGCCGGTAACCGCGAACGTCCCGTCGGAGGCCGACACAGCGCGGGCGACCTCTTTGCCGCCGGAAAAGAGAGCAACTCGGGCAGCGACCACCGGCGAGCCGTGCTGGTCCCGCACCGTCCCGGCAATGAGGGCCGAAGCCTGGGGCGCATCGCCCAGCAACGCTAGCCCGAGCAACAAGACGGCAGCGCGGTTCATCGATTCTTCAGAACTTGGGCTATAATCGAGGTGATGTCAAGGCGTGCCCTTTCCCGAATCATGTTAGCCGGCTTGCTGCTTCTCGGAGCGGCAAGTCTGCGCGCGGGCTTTGCCGCCGCGGGATCGGTGAGCACGATTGACGCGAACGCCCTGCTGCCGTCCGACACGCCGGCGCTACTCGGTCCGATCAACGAAAAAGGCCGCGTCGGATGGGAGTGCAAGCCCGAAAAGGCGGCGGCCGCGAAGTCTGCGACCGGCGCGGATTTGCCCTTGGTCGATTCGCATTAAACGCATGCGTTTCTCACTCACGATTGCGGTCTTCGCTCTAGCTGTCGGCGCGAACCTCGTAAACGCGCGCGCGCAGTACGAAACGGCTAAACCGCTTCCTTCCACAACGTCGATTCCTGAATTGCGCCGGCAAGCCGTTGCGCGCGCAGCCGCCGAGCGATTTCACATCGGCCTCGCCGCGATCGATGCGCGCGATTGGAACAAAGCGCGCGCGGAATTCCTCGCAACCGTTGCGATGAATCCGCCCGAGCCGGAAGGCTCGAGTGCATGGTATGATCTAGCGATCGCGCAGGCGCAGCTTGGTGAAAATACCGGCGCGTCGCAGTCGCTTCATCGCGCGCTCGATCTTGATCCCGGTTTTCTCGCGGCAATGGCTAATCTTATCGCGGTCGATCTTGCAAGCGGGGATTTGGCGGATGCGCGAAAAATCGCCGATCGCTTCATCGCGATCGCACCCGATTCGGCCCGGGCGCTCTATTCGCGAGGTCTGGTCGCCTTGCACGGCGGCGATCCGGCAACGGCACGCGCAGATTTTTCGAAGTTGCTGCAAAACGATCCTCAATACGCCGTAGCGCACTACGACTTGGGCGTTGCCGAATCACAGAGCGGGCATTTTGCCGAAGCGCTTCGCGAATTTACCGCGGCCGTGCAACTTTCCCCGGCATACGCACGCGCGCGATTTGCAATGGGGACCGTGCTGCTGCATAACGGCGACCGCACCGGCGCACGGGCAGCCTTCGATCGCGCCGCAAAAGACGCCACGGACGATTCGTCTTTGCGCGAGCTTGCGATTCAATTGCGCGACGCAATCGCCGCTCCTCATTAAAAAATTTATACTTTTTTCACACGTGCCGCGTAGTTTCGAGCCATACCAATCTGGAGGTTCGAAACACACATGCGAATTTTCACTATACCGAGCGTAGTTCTGTGCATTGCGCTGGCGGCATGCGGCGGCGGCGGAAGCAGCAGCGGCGGCGGAGGCGTGAACCCCAATCCGGGCGGCAACAATCCGGGCGGTGGCGGCGGTACGCCCGCTTCAACCCCACAAAAAGCGCAAGTTGCCGGCTCGATCGGGTTCGTCACGTCCGGCGGCATGACGCTGTACCTTTTCGAAGCGGACACCACGAACAAATCAAACTGCTCGAGTGCAAACGGATGCACCGGGGTTTGGCCGCCTTACACGGCTCCCGCAGGAACCGTCGCGCCGGCCGGATTTACGCTCATCACGCGCAGCGACGGAACGTTGCAATGGGCGTTCAACGGCTGGCCGCTGTATGGGTACGTCGGCGACAAAGCCGCCGGTGACAACAAGGGCAACGGATTGACCGAGTTCGGCGGCCTTTGGCAAACCGCACGTCCATCCGCGCAGGGCGCAGGCACCGGCGGCGGCGGAAACGGCACGGGCGGCAGCGGCGGCGGCAATCCGTACCCCTAACGTGCTCGCGATTCATCGCATGGCTTGGACGGCGGCAGCAACAATAGCGCTCGCCGTCCTTGCCCCGAGCGCATTGGCGCAAGAACCGCTCATCGATCAGCAAGGCAACGCGTTTACGCTGAACGATCTGCGCGGTGAGCCGGTGGTGGTAACCTTCGTGGCCGCGCGCTGCACCGATGCGTGTCCGCTGATCGACGCACAAATCGCAACCGCTTCGCGCGATCCGCGAGCCCGCTCCGCGAACGTCCGCTTTCTCACGTTAACGCTCGATCCGGAGCACGATACGCCCGCTACAATGCGCGCGCTGGCAAAACGCTTCGATGCCCGTTCGCCGCGATGGCTGCTGGCGAGCGGCAATCCCTCAACGATTCACGCGCTCATGCGCCGCTTCAATGTCGTCGCGGAGCGCGGCTCCGACGGAGTTCCGGAAATGCATACGACCTTCGTTTACGTCTTAAATGCTCGCGGCGAGTTAGCGCAGACCTTGCTTGCCTCGCCGGACCTCAGCGATGACGTTTTTCGCGCGGTGCCGCGATGAGGCGTCTTGTCGCAGCGCTTTTAGTTTGGGCCGTCGCATCGTGCACGCCGGGCGGCGTAACGCCCGCAGGCGGAAGCAACCAGAACGTTTCAAACGTCGTTACGATCGACGTCAGCTTATCGGCGTTCGGCGCGCAGCAAACACCGGCGGGTCTCGCCCTCGGGTTCTCGCCCGACGTTTCTTCCGTCCCTGTGGGCAGCGGCGTGCGCTTCGTCAACGTTGACAACACGGTGCATACCGCTTCGATGGTGGTGGGCACTACGTTCCCGCAGGCTTCGCCGCTCGGCTTCTCGGCAACGTCTCCCAGTTCGGTCAACACCGTCTCATCGCAAGGCTGGAGTTCGGGATCGCTTCAGGCCGGCCAGACCTCGCAGGTCTTTCTCGTAGATCGGCCCGGCGTGTATCTCTACGGCTGCTTTTATCACTACAGCGGCATGATGCGGGGCGAGATCGATGCGCAATAGATCTCTACTCATCGCGCTCTTGGACTTCACGCTTTTTTTTGAAGTTCTGACGATGCAACGCGCGCAGGCAATTCCAATCTTCGCACAACGTTACCGGCTGCAATGCGAAGCATGCCACAGTGTGTTGCCCGAACTGAATGCTTTCGGCCGTTCGTTCCGGGACCACGGCTACCGGCTTCCTGCGCCTAAACACGGAACTACGCTTGTAGCTCTGCGCTATCAAGTTGAGTACGAACAGTCGCCGGTGGGCCAGCGGCGGTTTCAACCCGGCGGCGTAATCCTGAGCAACGCGGACATCGGGAAAATCAGTGCGTTCGTACACTACAACTTGGGAGCCGCGGGCGGTCCGTCGGGGCTCTATATGGGCTACGTGGCGACGTACAATGCGCACACCCAGTCGCTTTATCGTCTTGGACTTTTCGAGCTGCCGTTACCGCAGTCGCCGGGACAGCGCCTTGACGATTTGCAGCAGTACGGCTATTACGGTACGCACGTAGGCTTGAACGATTTGCCTTTGTCGTCGCCGCGCTGGGGCGTCGAGGCATTTCGCACCGTTGGCCAAACACAAATCCATCTCGTTGCCGACCTCGCCGAATTCAAAGGCGCACCGTACGGCGGCATTCCCGTTCCCACCGGTGAAACGAGCAATGCCGTTACTCCGGAAGCCGGTCTTTTCGTTTCCGGTCCGATCGCCAAAGGCGTCACTGCCGGCTTCGAAGCGCTCGAAGGAGACCGGAACGTCCTGCTGACCGGCGGACGCCAATTCGACGATTTCTACGAGCGCGGCGGCCTCTATGCCCGAGCACAGTTCGGCCGCTTCGAATTGCAGGGCGAACAATGGTTCGGACGTGACGCCGACGCCGACGGATTCGGAACGGCGGTCGGGAGCAGCGGCGGCTACCTTCGCGCGAAGTTCTATCCCACGCCCCACTCGTACGTCGGCATCCGCTACGACGCGTCCGCAAACCCCGCGATTCTGCGTGACATCGTCTACTACGGCGCTTTCCAAATCACGCCGCACGCGCGCTTCTTGCTCCAACAAGTCCAAACCATCGGCGGCGACGGACATTTCGGCGGAGCGGTGACAGTAGGATTCCCCTGGCCGCCGAAGCTATGAGAAAGGAAATATCGATGCGCATTCTGATCGTCGAAGATAGCCTGCCCGTTGCCGGCGCCGTTCGTATGATGCTGGAATCGAGAAAGTACGCGGTCGACGTCGTGCACGACGGTGAAACCGGTCTGGACTACCTGCTCCGGGGCATTTACGATGCCGCCATCGTCGATATCGGACTGCCGAAGCGCAACGGGTTCGAGATCACCAAGGCCGCTCGAGAAAACAAGATCCAGACGCCGATTCTCATGCTCACCGCGCGTGACGCCGTTGAGGATCGCGTGAACGGCCTCGACAGCGGCGCTGATGATTATCTCATCAAACCGTTCGTGGAACAGGAACTCCTCGCTCGAATCAAATCGATTCTGCGACGCGGGAACCGGCCCTTGGAATCGCAGCTTCAGCGCGGCAGCCTTTCAATCGATCTAGCCGCGCGCACGGCGGCGTTTGCCGGCAGGCCGCTCCAACTTGCGACTACAGAATTCCGGCTGCTGGAGTTTCTCGCGCGCAACGCCGACATTGCGTTTACGCGGGCTCAGCTGCTGGAGCACGTTTGGGATTACGAATTCGACGGATCGAGCAACATCGTGGATGTCTACGTTAGTCAGCTGCGCCGTAAGCTAAAGGCCGCAGGCGCGGATCGCGTGATTCAAACCGTTTGGGGCATCGGGTATAAGTTGACGGCGTGATCGCGCGACTGACCGCCCTGTATCTCGTCATCTTCGCAATCGTTCTGGCTGCGCTTTCCGTTGCTGCGTATTTTTTCATCGGAGGCCAATATCACAGTTTGTTGCTTCCCGCGTTAAGCACGCCGGAAGGACACGTTGCCTACGATAACGCCCTGCGCCGCGTCGCGCTCACGATCGTGTTGTTCGACGTGCCGCTGCTCATTCTGGTAGGCATTGCTTCCGCGTTCCTCGCAAGACTCTCGCTTTCGCCGCTGCTCGAAGCCCGCGCTCGAGAAAAAACCTTTCTTGCCGATGCTGCGCACGAATTGCGCTCGCCGCTTTCAACGATATCCTCCGTTGCACAAGCGAGTGCATCGCAAAGCGCCGATTCGCGGACGCGTGAAGCGTTCGCATTGATTTCGACCACGGCGATCGACGCGAGCCAGCTCATCGGCGACCTATTGACGTTAGCGCGAACTCCGAATGCGAAACTCCTTGCTTGCGAGCCGGTCGATCTAGCCGCCGTCGTGCATGCCTGCCTGCGCGAATTCGAACCGCGTGCAGAAGCCTCCGCTATCACGATCGATGCAACCGTGCAATCCGCAATCATTAACGGCGACGGTCGGCGCCTGCGCGAACTCGTTCGAAATCTCCTGGAGAACGCGTTGCGCCATGCCCGCTCACGCATCACGGTTCAATGTACCAGCGACGACGGACGCGCAGTGCTTTGCGTCGCCGACGACGGCAGCGGCGTTGCGCCGGCTGACCGCGAGCGGATCTTCGAGCGTTTCGTTCGCGGAAACGATCGGACGCAGGGAACGGGTCTAGGTCTTGCCATCGCGCGCTGGGTCGCGAGCGCGCACGACGGCCTGCTCGTTCTCGACGAAGACGCACCGGGCGCGTCTTTCACCGCGCGGCTTCCGCTCTTGCGTTAATCCCTATTGTCCTCATGTGCTCAAATGAGCGTACATGAACCGCAACATCGTCCTGGCAACAGATCGAATGCGTCTCGAGCCGCTCGCCGCATCCCATCTGGCCGCCATCGCAAAGATCGGGAACGATCCGGCTCTTTGGGAGTTCACCTTTCAAAACAATCCTTTCGCGGCGAATGACGGCGCGGAAGAGTGGCTGCGCGAAGCGCTGGAAAGCGATCACGTTCCATTTGCCATCGTCGACGTCGCCTCCGGTCAAGCCATCGGCTCCACGCGGTACTTGGACATCCACCCCGAACACCGAAAGCTCGAAATTGGATGGACGTTCATCGCGCGAGAATACTGGCGCACGCACGTGAACGCGCACTGCAAATACCTGTTGCTCCGGTATGCCTTCGAAGAGTGGGACGCGGTTCGCGTTCAGCTCAAAGGCGAAGCCATAAACGTCCGGTCGCGTAACGCGATGCTCGGAATCGGCGCTACGTTTGAGGGGACGATGCGAAGCTTCCGCATCGTCCCCCGCTCCGGCGAACTACGCGACGTTGCTTTCTACAGTGTTATCGCAAGCGAATGGCCGGCGGTAAAAGCGCGCCTTACGGACAGAATCCTCGGTAGCCGCGCAGCGGGATGAGCTCAACGTCGAGCATATCCGCCGCGTACAGCGGCAACGTGCGCATTTTTGCATCTGCTTCGTCAATGGCCGCGGATTCCAGCACCAGGCATGCCCCGAGAACGTCACCCCGGCTCCAGGCCGAGCGGATGAAGCCCTCGGCATAGAGTTCGCGGACGCGCGCGGCTTCGGCGTCAAGAAGCTTCGCAAACTGCTCTTCGGAGAACGCTTCGGTGCGGCGGCGGCAGACGGCTAAGAATTGCATGCCGCATCCTTCTCCGGCACGGCGGCGCTTTCCGACCGACTTTTGTAGATGCGGCTCGAGGGATGACAAAGGCGGGGACGGCCCTAAGTAGAGTCCAATGCCGTTTGATTCGTTGCGCTCGTATGTTGAAGCGTTGCGCAAAGCCGGCGAGCTGCACGTTATCGGTGCCGCCGTCGATCCGTATCTCGAGATCGCTGAAATTACCGACCGAGTGGTAAAAGCCGGCGGTCCGGCACTGCTTTTCACGAAGGTAAAGGGCAGCCGTTTTGCCGTTCTCACGAATCAGTTCGGCTCGCAGCGCCGCATGGCCATGGCGTTCGATGCGCGCTCGCTTGACGAAGTTGCTGCGCGTCTGCGCCGCATGCTGGAAATTACGCCGCCCGGCCCGTCGCTCGGTGAAAAACTGGGCGCGCTCAAGCAATTCGCGCCGCTCTTAAATGCGGTTCCGAAGATCGTGCGGGATGCCCGGTGTCAAGAAGTGGTAATCCGAAATCCGGACTTGACGAAGTTGCCGGTGTTGACGACGTGGCCAATGGACGGCGGCCCGTTCATTACGCTGCCGCTTGTGATTACCAAAGATCCAAGAACGAACCGTCCAAACGTCGGCATGTACCGGATGCAGGTGTACAATGCGCGAGAAACCGGCATGCATTGGCAACGGCACAAACAAGGACGCGCGCACGCCGACGCGTGGGGCGACAAGATTCCCGTTGCAGTCGCGATCGGAAGCGATCCGGCGATTACGTACGCCGCAACGGCCCCGCTCCCGCCGGTGTTCGACGAATTCGCGTTCGCGGGATTGCTGCGCGGAAAGCCGGTCGAATTGGTCCAGGCTAAAACCGTCGATTTGCGCGTCCCGGCGAGCGCGGAGTTCGTGCTCGAGGGCTACGTCGACAACAAAGACCTGCGTACCGAAGGACCGTTCGGCGACCACACCGGCGTCTACAGTCTTGCCGACCTCTATCCAACGTTTCACGTCACGTGCATCACACACCGGCGCGATCCGATTTACGCAGCGACGGTGGTCGGAAAGCCGCCGATGGAAGACGCTTGGATCGGCAAGGCGACCGAACGGCTTTTCTTGCCGCTGCTGCAGATGGTGCTTCCGGAAGTCATCGACATGAATCTTCCCGTGGAAGGCGGCTTCCACAATCTCGCCATCGTCTCGATCAAAAAGCAATACCCCGGTCACGCAAAAAAAGTGATGAACGCGCTATGGGGCTTGGGCCACATGATGATGTTGACGCGCGTCCTCGTGGTCGTCGACGAGGACGTGGACGTTCAAGACGTCCGCAGCGTCGCGTGGTTTGTGCTGAACAATCTTGCTCCCGACCGCGACGTCGTGACGATGCCGGGTCCGGTCGACGATCTCGATCACGGTTCTTACAACATGGCTTATGGAACGAAGATCGGCATCGACGCAACCCGCAAGAGTGCCGCAGAAGGCTATCAACGCGAATGGCCGCCCGACATCGAAATGAACGGCAAAACGCGCGCGCTCGTAAGCGAGCGCTGGCGCGAATACGGTTTAGACAAGATCGCTAAATCGCTTAGCGCAGACGCGTGGTCGGGACAAGGCCCCGCCGCTTACGATCGTCTCATGCGTTCACGAAGCGGCCCGAGTAAAGAATGACCGATACCGTCAAAGTTTTTCTGAAAGAGATTCGCATCGAGCACACGCTCTTTGCAATGCCCTTCGCCTACGTTGGTGCCGCTTTCGCAGCCCACGGCATTCCGTCGCTTTGGGCGGTGGTTTGGATCACGCTCGCCGTTTTTGGCGCACGCACGGCCGCGATGGCGGCGAACCGGTACTTCGATCGCGACATAGACGCCAAGAATCCGCGCACGGCACGTCGCGCGGTCGCAAGCGGGGCGCTCTCGCCCGGCGTCATGCTTTGGGCGATCGCGCTGGGATTTGCGCTTCTGCTGCTCTCGGCGTGGATGCTCAATCCGCTTTGCGTAAAGCTTATGCCGGTCGCAGCGCTCGGCGTATTGATCTATCCGCTTTGCAAGCGCTTCACCTGGCTCGTCCATTTCGTTCTGGGCGCTGTCGACGGCCTTGCGCCGCTCGGCGCATACATCGGCATAACCGGCACCGTCAACGCGAGCGCGTTCTTGCTCTTCGGCGCCGTGACCGTTTGGGTTGCCGGATTCGACGTCATTTATGCTTTGATGGACGTAGCCGTCGATAGAGCCGAAGGCATCAATTCGCTGCCCGCGCGTTTCGGGGAACGCTCGGGGCGCTGGCTTCCCATCGTGCTGCATGTCGTGATGGTCCTCTTTCTTGCGGCCGCAGGCATCTTAGCGCAAGCCGGGTGGCCGTATTATGCCGGGGTCGCCGCCGCGCTCGCGCTGACGGTCTACGAAGACCGGCTCTTCGGGCTCTCGGAGAACCTTTTCGTCCTCAACGAACGTATATTCACCGGCAATATGACGTTTTCGCTCGTCTTCTTAGCCGCAACCATCGCCGGCTTTCTGGTCCGCTGATGCGGCGTCGTTCGTTTCTCGCGGGATCTGCGGCGGCACTGACGCCCGCTATCGCGCGAGCGCAGTTCTATCCCTCCACGCAGCTTCGGCAGGTCACGATCGGCGTAAGCGTGCCCATGTCGGGACCGCTCGCGAACTACGGACGCGAAGTGGCAAAAGGCGTCGAAGCGGCAATCGACGAGACGAACCGTTTCACTTCCGGGCTGCAGCTCGCGTTCGGCATTCGTACTTTCGACGATCAAAACTCCGGCGCGATCGCCACCGCAAACGTTTCAATTGCGGCTGCAGATCCGAGCATCATCGCGATGATCGGCAATCTTACGGCCGACGTAACGTTGCAGGCGCTGCCGCAGTATGCGAATGCAAACTTCGCCCTGATTGTCCCATCGGTAACTGCTGATTCAATTACATCGCGCGGATTTCGAAACATCTTCCGTCTGCCGACGAAGGACTCGTCCGAAGGCATGCTTTTCGCGCGCACCGTGCTTCCGCGGCACAAGACGATTTCAACAATCGCCGTTACCGTCGAGGGAGATTACGGGTCGGAAACGGCCCGCGCATACGTGGATCAAGCGAAGTCCGATAAGCACGACGCTTCGCAAATGACCTTACCGAACGGCTTCGATCCCGGGAGCGTTTCGGAAGATCTCCTAAAACGCGCGCCGTCCTACGTTTTCTTATGCGGAAAAGCCGATCGCCTGGGTCCGTTCGCCGAGACGTTACGCGCGGCCGGCTATAAAGGCGACTTCGGTGCGAGCGACGGGTTTTACACGCAAACGACAATCGACAAGTTCGCGAAAGCCCTAGACGGCGCGTTCGTCGCGTCGTCGTTCCCGCCGCTGGACAAAGTCCCGTCGATCTTTCAGATCTTCAACGACTTCCAGCACTTCGCGGGATCGATCTCCGCGTTCTCCGCGTACGGTTACGCGGCGGCACAGATCGTGATTGTCGATCGTTCAACGCTTCAACTCCGTGAACCGCCAGGCGCTGCTTTCCAACCTTCAGCGCCCCGCAACCTACAACACGATCGTCGGCCAGTACTCGTTCAATTTCGCCGGCGACGCGACGATCCCGAACGTCTACTTTTACTCCGTCAGAGCTGACGGCTTCCGGTTCGAGAAGCCCGCCATCGCGACGGGCTTCGTCGTCTAACCGATTCCGCGCTAGAAGTTGCGCCCGGCATAGTCGTCTTCGGGAACGATCCGCACGCGATGCGGAGGCTTGACCTTTGCCGGCGCCGGTGCATCCACGTCTTCTACCGCGAAGCAGAAGCGCACGCGCCACGAGCCTAGGGTGATTGCAAAATTCGTACCGAGGATTTCCATTTGCGTTACGCCTCCACGCGGCGCCATTGAAAGAGCGCGAGCGTCATATAAACGAGGAAGAGCAAACATTCGAGAGTGATACGGATACCGAAGTACGGCGCTACGAGCGTCCCATGCATTGCTTCGCGCTGCGATGGCGTCGAAATGTACGTAAGGGGATCGATACGCGAGATCGTCCAGAAGATGTTATGCACGGCGCCTCCTACCAGCGAGTCGCCCCAAGAGATCGTGCCAAACACCGTTATTAGAATGGCCACCGGCCACGCGAATCCGAGCACGGCACCATAGCCCCGCCGCAAGGATGCGCTCGCGGCGTTGAGCATGGCGTACCATGCAAGCGGTGCCGCGATACCGATTAGAATTGCCTGCAGATTCACGCCGCTGAAGTCAAAGTGCGGAACTTCGAACATCGATTGGCAGATGACGAGGGCGACGATGGTCATAAGGGATGCGGCGACGATGCCTACGATGTCCACGCCCATCGTCTGGAACGCAAACCCTATGCGTGAAACCGGTTTGGTGAGCGCATACTCCAGGTGGCCGTCGTTTTCACGGGCGAAGGGTGCGCCTAAGACGGTTGCGATTACGAAGGCCATGATATCGGCAATCATCATATAGTAGAGGAACGGCACGGAACTGTTGGTGTCGATGACCGTCGTAGTCGTGTCGGCGTTTTCGGTTTCTTTGACTTCCACACTGCCGATCGTTACGTGATCGCCGTGATGCGTGGAGTTCTTTCGCGGCTCGGTAATTACGATGTGCCGGCCGCCATAGCCGAGATCGTCCACGATGATGTGCGTATTGTCGCCCGGATCGTCGATGTGCGTACGATTGATCCCGCCCGGGAGCACTTCATGCGCGACTCTGGCACCCTTCGCCATCGTCACGTGTTGGATGAACGCGTTGTCATCGGTGATGTACCGGTTGAACGAAATTCGCAACACGAGCGAGATCGCGATCAAGATACCGAGGACGATGGCCAGCACGCGCAGCACGTTGCGTACGCGTAGCCATTCAACATAGGTCATTTAGGCGATTCCTCAACGACGTCGGCCGTCTGCTCCGAAGGAGCGACTGCATATAAGAAAATGTCTTCGAGATTCAAATCCACAATGCGCACGCCGCCGGCGCCGAGGGATTCGATCTTTGCAGCGAGATCCGGGCGCCTTCGTTCACCAAGAGGCGCACGATCCGGCCGCTACGATCCACGCGCGCGACTCGGGTGTCGGCCGAAATACCGTCCAGTGCGTAGGTCTCGCTTGGGAAGATGCCCTTGACGATCTTGCGATCCGCTTTGAGATCGTCGATGGTTCCCTCGAGCGCCAGGCGTCCGCGATCGATAACCGCGATGTTTTCGGCAGCGCGTTCGACTTGGCCGATTTGATGCGACGAGAAGATGACCGTTGCGCCGCGCGATGCTTCGTTGATGATCAGGTTCAAAACGTGGCGCTGGTTGATCGGATCCAGCCCGCTCGTCGGCTCGTCGAGGATCAAAATGTCGGCTTGGCGCGAAACTGCAAGCGCCACTTGGGTCGCGGTGCGCATTCCTTTAGAGAGCGCGCGCGTCTTCTTGCGCAGATCGATTCCGAACTGCGCAAGTAAATCTTGTGCTTGCTTCACGGAGAAGCTGCGGTACGAACGCCGCTGCATCTCGACGTGTTCGGCTACCGTCATCCATTCGTAGAGCACGCTTTTTTCCGGCACGTACGCGATGCGCTCGAACGTTTCGGGAACGAGCGTCTTGCCGTCGTAGCGTACCGAGCCGGAGTCGGGGTTAGCGAGTCCGAGCATGCACTTGAAGGTAGTCGTTTTACCGGCGCCGTTGGGACCAAGCAATCCGAACACGGTGCCTTCCGGGATCGTGACCGAAAAATCGTCCACGGCAACGTACTTGCCATAGGTTTTTCGCAAATTTTGAATCGTGATCGTGCTCATTGCCCCTCCTGGAACCACCGGTCGATTGCAGCATTCATCAAGGATCGAATCTCGTCGGCGTTGAGGCCGATGGACTTTGCTTCGCGCACGGCGGTTTCCAGCGAATCGCGAGCTACGTCTTTCGCGGCGGCCTTCGTCGTATCGACGTGGCCGTTGCTGCGGACGAACGAACCGCGGCCGGCTGCCGTCTCTATAACCCCATCGCGCTCCAGCTCTCGGTAGGCTTTCGCGACGGTGTTCGGGTTGATCGTTAGATCGAGCGCGAGCTGCTTGACGGTTGGGAGCTGCTCGCCCGCCATGAGGATGCCTATTGCCACCGAGCGTTTGATCTGATCGATCACTTGGAGGTAAATCGGCACCCCGCTGCGGGGGTCGACCGTCAGTACTACGGGCATTGGCGGCTTAGAACTTCGGTCCCCAGCCCTGGAAAATTGGGGCGCTCATCTGGTAGGGGATGCGGACGCGGGCTTCGCGGACTTCATTTTCTTCGGGGCGGTTGATGAAGCGGGTCATGGCGTTCTTCTTTCTTTCGTTGCCGTACCAGTCTCATGTCGTACTAGTACACTAGTACAATAGCACAGTGGTACGCAGCGTCAAGGGGGTACGCGGAAAAATTTTCGCGTGTATCCGGTGAGGCGTAGGCGGCCGTCACGCCGAAGGCACCCGCGTATCCTTTGAGATCTTAAATTGGCTCACATTCACTTTTAGCCTAATCGCCGAGCAACAGAAGGCGTCTTGTAGCATACCTTCGTATGGTGATCATTCGACGGTGGGTGCGATCGTCGAAGCGTAACATGCGTGGTTGATTAAGCGCGCGCTCATCGTCGTTCTGCTTTGCTACGAGAGGATGCGTTGCTTTGAACGATTTTGTGGGATCCGGCGCGTGTTTCTTCGGAACAATGCCTGGGGCTTGAGTGGACTTGCGCTCGCGGCTTGCGGAGGCCCGGCACCACAATCGCTCGTGTCATCCCCGCGAATAACGCCCGATTCTATCCTGGACGAAGCGCTTTATAAATTAAACGCCTACGCGGTTTTCCAAACGGCGTCCATACGCGGGCAGCAAGCATGTACCGCCTTGATCGCTGCCGCGAGAGGCGTCATCGCAGGCTCGGTGTCTCTCGCTGGATTCGCCGACGTGCTAATCGCATGTGCGTCGGCCATCGATTTGCCGGCCGTGCTAGCGGCCGCAGGGATCGGCGCCGGCATTGACATGGTTTACTTATACGTCACGTGCATGAAAGGCACTTAGCCCGGATGTCTTTGCATGAACTTGTCCGCGATGTGACGGCGGTGCTTGTGCTCGCGAACGGCCTCATCATAGTGGTGCGATATCGCCGCTTCATAAGCATCGCTGCCTGCATCGTGCTTTTCGTATTCAGCTGGTTCGTGCTCGCGCGACGCGAACCGGCAATTAACTTGCCATATGCGTTCGTGCAACTATATATGTTGCTCGTCGTCACAAGAATATTGTCTCCGGCGACGCGGGAGCGCCTGAACGGCCGCATCGTTGGCCTGTTCGGAAGGCGCGCGAAGCAGCGGTGGGAGGAACATGCCTCTGGTAAGTAGGCAGACAACGCGCGACTGAACGAAGGGGACGATGCGAGCACCGTCCCCTTCTGCGTTCCCGAGACTTCACACCAGAAGAGGTTGCCCGGCTTCCCATTCCAAGCAAGCTCCCCAGGGGTACGCGAAGCCGGTGATGGTTCAAAGGTCAGGGGTTTCCACGGATGCTCCACGGGGTGCGGTCTCGCTAGGATAAGCACACCAGAGATTCGCTTACGAAAAAGGATTGCGGAATGCACGACCAGGCCATGGTCTGGACAACCGATAGGAATCTGCAGGTCACGTCGCTTACGGCTCGGCTGCGCGGCCTTGCAGGAATCGGGATCGACTCCGCTCTTCACGTGAGCGATCTCTGGGGAAACGACGACCCTTTCAATGTCGCAACGGTCGCACACCATTGGGCTTTGGACGGCGAGCATCTCGCCTTCGAGGCAACCGTGGGTTCCGGAACGTTCCGGTTCGAGCTGCAGCCGCTCGAAGATTTGAGAGGGCTAACGGTCGGCGTGGCGGGACGGGCGGTCGAAATCCAGCAACACTCTCCGCTCCAGTCCGAAACGCTCCGCCATGCCGAACGATTTGCCGGAATGGGCACATGGCACGAAGATTTGCGCACGGGCGCCGTGGCGATATCGGAAGGCCTCGCGGCACTGCTCGGCATCGATCAGCACGCGCAGCCCTTCGATATTAGAAGTTTCGATCACGACGAGGAGCGCGAGCGGATCGCCCACGAGCTCGCGGCGCAAAGCGGCGATGAGTACGTCTGCGATCATCGCATCCTCGGAGAAGACAGCCGCGTACGAACGGTACGCGAGCGCGTTCGTACGCTCGTCGATGAGCGCGGCATCGCCCTTGCGCGGATCGGCACGATCATCGATATCAGCGATCTGAAAGATCGGGAAGCGCAGCTTTCCGATCTGGCCTTGCACGACCCGCTTACCGGGTTACCGAACCGCGCGGCTATCCAGGAACGGCTTTCACAGGCGCTGGTTCGAGCGCAGCGCATCGAACGCAAGTGCGCCGTTCTGTTCCTAGATCTCGACGATTTCAAAGCCCTGAACGACGCGCACGGCCACGCTTTCGGCGACGCAGTCCTCGAAAGCGTCGCCGAACGCCTGAACCGCAACGTCCGCGCAACCGACACCGTCGGCCGCATCGGCGGCGACGAGTTCGTGGTCCTGGTTGAAGATCTTTATACCGAGGCGGCCGCGCTCGATGCGGCGCGGAAGCTGCTGCGCAGCTTCGACGAGCCCCTCATCGTGGACGAGCGGCGGATCTACGTCAACGCAAGCGTCGGCGTGGCAACGTATCCCAACGCCGCCCAAAACGCGCGCGCCCTGCTGCAAGCGGCGGACCGCGAAATGTACATCGTCAAGCGCAATGGCGGAAGCGGCGCGAAGCTCGCGCCTGCCCAGGAGGAAACGGCCGTGCGTATTGACGAGAAGCCCTCGTGTCCAGTCCGTTATTCTCGGGACCATCGTCACTTCGCGACCCGCGAGAGCGCCTAACCTTCGTTCTAACGCTCCTCTTCGCGTTTCCCGCAGCGGCGCTGATCGGGTTCTTCATCCACGAACGAATCGGCGAATCGGAAGTCGCACTCTTCATCGTCGTCGCGATGATCTACGTGACGCTCGCACGGGGACGCCTCATCGGCTCCTCCGTCATGATTCACGAGGCGCAGTACCCGCGAGTCTTCGCGATCGTGAAGCGGGCGTGCGCGGCCCTCGAGATTCCCATGCCGCTCATCTTCGTGCGCGAAGATTACAACGTTCCCGTCGCCGCGCTTGGCTTCGGCGATCCATACGCGCTCGTGCTTTCTAGCCATTGGATCGAGCACTTCGAGGACGACGAACTGGCATTCATCGTTGGACGGCAGCTCGGCCACATCGCCGCCGGACATACGCGCTACCTTTCGCTGCTAAGCGTCAACGGCAACGAAAACCCGATCGTCGCGCTAATCTTCGGCGCGTGGCTCCGCAACTGCGAATTCACGTGCGATAAAGTCGGACTGCTCGTTTGCGGTTCGCTCGACGCGGCGGCACGAGCGATCGCCGTTTCTTCGTTCCATCATTTTGGGCGTCAAGTCAACGTGCAGCAATTTGCCGAGCAAGGACGCGAGATCGCGCGCGACAGCGTGTTGAAGTGGGGTGAGTGGCTTGGCGCGGAGCCGTACGCCACGCGACGCATCGCGCACATGGATGCGTTCCAACGAACGCAACAATTTCAAATCTTTGAAGAGTGGTTCTTACGCGAAGCCGCGGTCGAACCGCCCGCGCTGCCTTCGCCGGGCGCCGTAAAAGTGCAACGCGGCGATTGCGCCGGCTGGTGGCGCCGGTTTGCGGCTGTGGCGATCGACCTCATTATCGTCGGCGCGCTGTACGGAGCAATCACGAACCACGATGCCGCGTACGTGCAAACTCCGGGAACGACTGCGCCCGCCACCAAAAGCAGCAAAACGGTTTACTCGAAGGGCGGCGTGCACGTCGACGTCCAGGCACCGGCAGATGAAGGCAACGATGCCGGCCCCAAACTCCTTTCGTTCGGCGGGTTGTCTCTCACGCCGGAAGGCGTGCACCTCACGCAAAACTCCTCGCCGATCGCAAAGGCCGTCGACACGGTGCTTCCGGTCTTACAAGCCGGCTCGATCTCGTTTTGGTTTGCCGCCATCTACCTGACCGTGCTCGTAGCCGTTGCCGGCCAAAGCTTCGGCATGATGATTGCGGGATTGCGCGTTGTAACGACGGATTTTCGCCCTCCCGGCGTCTGGCGAACCGTGTGGCGCTACGTTTTGGCGCTTCTCCTGTGGCCGTTTTTGCTCGTGCTAAGCCCCATCATGCGTCATATCATGCTGCACGATCGTTGGAGCGGCACGCGCCTTATCACCGCGGAGCGAGTGATGGCTCGCGCGTTTAAACCTGTTGCGTAGCTTCGATCCCTAACGCGTTGCTAAGACGGCTCACGTAATTACTGAAACCGATTACCGAGAGCACTTCCGCGATCTGCCCTTCGTCGTACTGCGCGCTCAGACTCTCCCAAATGGCGGGCGGCAGCGCGCGCGGCTCGCGCGTCAAGGCGACGGTGGCCGCGAGCGCGGCCCGTTCGGCATCGGTGAAATGCGGGCTGCGCGCGAAGTCGCTCAGTCCTTCAAGCGTCGCGGTATCGATGCCCAAGTGACGCGCGATCTCTTCGTGGACGCAGGTGCAGTAATCGCACGCATTGAGCCAGCCGACCATCAGCGCGATCAGTTCTTTCGTCCGTTTGGGAACCGAGCCGCCGTCGCTCAATTCGCGCATGTGCGCGGCAAGCGATCGCGCCAGCTGCGGCCGGACCGCGAGCGCTTCGAAGAGCGAGCTATACGCCATTTATGCCGGAGCGGCGATCTGGCGGAACTTCCGGTCGGAACGCAACGCGTCGAAACGGGGATCGTTTTCGATGGCCATCCACGACATGTTATGCGAACGCAAGCGGCGCAGAACGCTGTAGGCGTCGTTCTTCTCGCCGACGACCGCTAGCGCAAGCGCGTAGTCGCCGGGATCGACATCGTTCGAATGTTCCTTCGCATAGGCAAGCTCGGTCCGAGCCGCGGACATATGGTGGTTCAACGCATAGGCATGCGCCAGTAATGCGGCGCCTTCCGCGCGCGCTTCCGGGTCGCTCGCTTTATAGCGCTTGAACGACTCGATGGCTGCCTCGTAGTTTCCCTGCGCCTCGTACGCTTCGCCGATGATCGCATAGGCGTCCGAGCGATTCGGCGCAAGATCGAGCACCTGGCGCGAGTATGCGATCGCTTCGCTGAAGCGACGGTCCAGATACGCTGCGGATCCAAGCCATGCCGTCGTGGAAACCGAGAGCGGATCTAGATCGGCCGCAATTTCGAGCTGGTGCAGGCCGTCGTGCAGCTGACCGCGGCCGAGCAACGTGATGCCGTACCACTCGTGCGCCGGTCCGTACGAACCGTCGATCGAAATGGCGTGACGGAGTTCGTCGACGGCAACGTCGTAGTGCTTCGAGTTCAGATCGATGAGGCCTAACGCCGCGTAAGCTTCCGCGCAGTTGGCATCGAGCGCGAGGGCCTTCTCCGCGTAGGCCCGCGCACGTGAGAGATACACCTTCGGCCCAAGCGTGCCATAGCGGTAATCCGCCATCGTTGCGTTCGCTTCGGCGAGCGCTGCGTATCCGCGCGCGTTGCGGGGATCCGTGTCTATTACGCGCGCAAAATAATCGATGCTTTTTGCGACGCCGTCCTGCGAACGCGAATTCCAGTAATAGCGCCCGATCGTGTACAGGCGCGCCCCGTCATCGGACAGAGTCGCCGGAGACGAATGACGCGCGAGCACGTTCGCGCCCATCACCGTAAGCCCTAAGGCGAAAAGCACCGCCGCGCAGGTAGCAACGAGCCGGCGCGAGATCAGCCGCCGCTTCGGCACGTCAACGACGACTTCCGGAGTGGAAGGCATCACATGCTCGACCAGCTGAACCGCTGCAACAAAGCGGTAGCCGCGCCGCGGGACCGTTTCGATTGCGTCGACGTCCCAGCTGGAGCGCAGTGTCTTTCGCAGGACGTAGATATTTTGGGCGAGATTCGCTTCCTCGACGAACCCTTCGGGCCACACGCGGTCCAAAAGCGCGCTTTTCGCGAGGACGTCGCCGGGGTGTTCGATGAGCGCGAGGAGGGTCTCGACGACCTTCGGACCCAGCGCTACCGGCTCTCCTGCGTGCAAAAGAAGAAGACGCTCGACATCGAGCTGAAACGGACCGAACGCATAGAGGCTCATCGCTGCCGTCCTTCGACGAAAATCTTTTGATTCGATTCTGATGACGCCCAGACGCCAACCGAGGGATGCTCGGTTAGCCTATGAAGCGCGCCATCTTATCTCTCTGTACAGCGGTCGGGCTCTGGTGTTTCGCCGGTCCGGTTAATGCTGCCGTACCCGCTACGTTTTCGTTCCCGGTCGCCAAAGCTCCCCACCCGCTTCCCTTGGATCCAGCCATGACGGATCCGGCGTGGAAGGCCGGTATCGTTCCAACGAAGGGAGCCTGGGAGAACGTGACCACGAGAAGCGCGGCGACGCTTCCCACTACCGCCTACGTTCTCTACGACGACCGGAATCTCTACATTGGTTTCGAGGCGTTCCAAGATGGCACGCCGATCGTCGCGACGCAGACGACGAACGACGTCGGATTCGGCACGGATGACTTCGTTGGAGTCGGCTTGGACACAAGCGGCGCCGGGTCGCAAGCCTATTTCTTCGAAACGACGCCGCGCGCAATCCGTTACGAGCAGGCTAGTGAAAACGCGCGCTATCGCCCGTTATGGCACAGCGCCGCGAAAGTTGAAGGCAACACGTGGCGCGCCGTAATGATTATTCCGCTAAACATCTTGCGCATTCACGGCGGTTCGCCGCAAACGTGGCGCATCGGATTCTTCCGGCAGGTTTCGGCAATCGGCGAACATTACTCGTGGGCGTTCGACGGGTTGATGCAAGACGTTGCCGCCGGCAACTGGCCGGGATTTTACGATCTTCGCTATTGGCCCGCAGCGACGGGATTCGCGGTTCAAGCATCGGCGCAATCTCGTCCGAAGCCGCGCGCGGAGGTCTACGCGCTCGCGAGCCTCGGCGGCGACCGTGACGTGTTCCAACAGTCGGACGGCGCATTCTTGAAGCAAAGCGTTCGACCGCTCGGCATCGACGTAAGCTATCCGCTGACGTCGACCATCAATTTCGTCGGTACGGCGAATCCCGATTTCTCGAACGTCGAAATCGATCAGCAAACTATTGCGCCGCAAGAGTTCCGCAGGCAGCTCACCGAGTACCGGCCGTTCTTCTCGCAAGGCGCTAATTTCCTGACGCCGGTACCGAACGGATACTCCAATTTCATCGGGCCGGCAAACGAAATTTTCTACTCGCCCAGCGTCGGACCGTTCGATCGAGGCATGAAGATCGAAGGAACGTCCGGTCTGCAAAGCTTCGGCCTCATGACGTTCCGCGGTTACAACGACGTAACGGACGAAACGTTCGATGACATCGTGTACGGGTACAAGCACGCGCTGCAAGATCAGACGCTCCAGTATTGGTCCGACGGCGTCCTTGCTAATCACGGCGTTTCAGGTCAAGACCAGACCTTCGAAGCGGGTGTAAAAGGCCGGAATTTGCACACGGCGCTCGTGTGGGGACTGAACGGCTCGGTCGAGCACGGATCGTGGATTCCCGAGGGGACCGCGCACAGCATGAACGACTTCGTCGACATCCATCGGCCGAACTGGGAGATCAACGCCGGCTACGTCGACATCTCGCCCAATTACAATCCCATTGACGGATACACCAGCAACTCGGACATCCGCGGACTCCAAGGCTATCTCAACTTTGTCGGCAGCACGAAAACGATCAAGAACTGGGATCTGAATATCGCCGGCGACCGGCTTTTGGATCGCAGCGGCGCCGTTCACGAGTCGGATTTTGCGACCTTTCTTTCCGCCACGTTCAAAAACGGCTTCTCCATCAACGGCGCGGGGCCGACGATAAGCTATTTGCGGGCGTACGACGTTCCCGCAAACGCCGATTGCACCGGACCGACGCTCGGCCAAAGCTTCTTTACCGGATTTCCGTGCTATCGCAACGGCACGAACGTTCCGTTCAACCTCATGGGTCTGCCGGTCGGCTACCACGACGGCACGCCGCGGCCGGTTGATTTTAGCGCGACGTGGGGGCTTTTCAATAACGCCATCACGCACTTGTACACGCTCTCGACGTCGCGCCCGCTTGGTTCCCGCTATTCTTTGGGCCTCGAATACGACGGTAGCTATCAGCGCGACCGCGCGACCGGCATACTCGAATCGCAGTGGCTGCGACGTGTGTCGCTGGGCATCGACACCGGAAGCGACAGCAATTTGACACTTTCCTTAAGAGATATTAACGGGCTGGGCGGATTCTCCACACAAACCGGTCTCAACGTTGCAGCCGCATTTCATATGCGGCTGCGTAATGGGGATCTTTACCTCAATTACGGAACGCCGGCTGCGTATGTAACGCTGAATCGTTTCATCGTGAAATATGTGATACGCGCGGGTGGCGACGCGGGAACATAGGCCAAAACTCCCTATTTTATGCCGCTTTTATGACGCTTTTAAAGACGAACTAAACAACAACTGTCACACTGCAACATGTTATTCGATAAGTCGATTGTCAAAGCGTAACGAACTGAAACAAAGGTCATAGGTAGGCGGTAATACCCGGTGTAGAGTAACGCACGGAGACGCAAGAACGCGTCTTTGAAATAACGGAAGGATACGTTCGTGAACACCCCATCGCAGCCCGATCCCAAGGCCGCTACGCAAGAAGCAGAACCAACGATTTCGCTCGCGCGCTTGATTCAAATCGCACCGAGCAGCGCTTCTTTCAGCGGCTGGGGCCCGAAGGTTGCCGGCACGTCCAGCATCATCACGCGCTGGAACTAACCATAAGTTTCATCCCGTTCTAGCGGGATGAACGGGGGCGACGTTGTCCTCCACCAACAACGCCCCCGAAAGTTGTCCTCGCGGTTTACCGCGATCGTCAACACAACGACCCCTCGTAGAGTGCAGCAAGTAAAACACCGCCGGGTACGCCCGGCGGTGTTTTACATTTCGGGGTAACGGCTAAGCGATATATGGTTCGGTTGCGGCCACCGGCTCCAAGATTTCATCCATGCGTTTGAATATCTGCGGGTCGAGCTGCAAGTCTGCGGCTGCGACGTTGTCTTCCACGTGGGAGAGCTTCGTTGCGCCGACGATTGCGCTCGTCACGGCCGGCTGCCGCAGAACCCACGCCAGCGCCAGTTGCGACATCGATGCGCCGGCTTCATCGGCAATCGGCTTAAGCTTCGCTACGGCGTCCAGCACCGGCTGCGTAAAGTAGTCTTCCATCATGTCTCGATTGCCGCTCGCCGCGCGTGTGCCGGCCGGGGGGTTGGACGCATCGGTGTACTTTCCGGTTAAGATCCCCATCGCGATCGGCGACCACACGACGTTTCCCAAGCCGTATTCTTCGCAAACCGGAAGCACGCGCGCTTCGATGCGCCGCCACAGCGCACTATACTGAGGCTGGTTGCTGACCGGTACGGCCCATCCGCGCGCTCGGGCGAGCGTTACCGCGTTGGTAATTTGATCGGCGTTCCATTCCGAAACGCCCCAATACAGAATCTTTCCGGCGCGCACCAAGTCGTCCATCATCCGGCACGTTTCTTCGATAGGCGTCGTTAAATCGTACCGGTGGCATTGATAAAGGTCGATGTAGTCGACCCCGAGCCGGTGCAGCGATGCATCGATTTGGGCGCGGATGTGCTTGCGTGAAAGGCCGCGTTCGTGCATCCCCTCGCCCATCGGGAAGTATACTTTCGTCGCAAGGACGAGTTCGTCACGACGCAATTCTTTCAAAATTGGTCCAAGTGTCATCTCGGCGGCTCCGCGTGCGTAAACGTTTGCGGTGTCGATGAAGTTGACGCCGAGTTCCCACGCTCGCATGACGCAGTCGCGCGCCGTCTGCTTATCGACGGTGCTCCCGAACGTCAGCCACGAACCCAGCCCGATCGCTGAGAGTCTTAATCCCGAATGTCCAAGCGCTCTATACTGCATCGGCCGGTTATTCCGCGGCGAAGACGCTCAATGCTTTCGGCAACAGTTCGAAAACGGCCGGTGTTGTGCCGGCGGGTTCTGCATCGGCCGCAATGTGATGCGGGTGCTTCGTGCGCACCTCAAAGCGCGCGGCGCGAAACGTCCGCAAGCCTGGGACCGCTCGCTGTTTTCCGCTCAACATCGTCCAAGCGATGGCGAACGCTTCACTAAATTTCCGGATGTCTACGCTATAGAGATCGAGCCATCCGTCGTCGATCGCGGCTCCGTTAACCTGAAGAAAGCCGCCGAAACGGTGGCTGTTTGCAACGGTGAGTTGAATCGTCCGGAGGCGCTCGACGTTTCCGTCGTATCGCAGTTCGACATGAATGGCACGAGAGTGCCTGAATGCCGCAAGCGCGGTCCCGGCCACCGCAAAAAGACCAAAGCGTTGTTTGAGTTCCGGCGTTTGAATGCGCGCGATCCGGCTCGAGATGCCGATGCTCGCTTCATTCGTGAAGTAGCGCCCGTTCACCGAACCGACGTCAATCGGCCGAACTCTCCCTCGCGCGATGACGTCCACCGCGCCGTTGACGTTTAACGGAATGGCGAGCGTGCGCGCAAGCTCGTTGAACGTTCCGAGCGGAATGATTCCGAGCGGAACCTTCCATTCGACCGCCTTAGCGACGCAGGCGGCAATCGTGCCGTCTCCGCCCGCCCCGATTATAGCGTCGATACCCGAAGCGGGTGCGTCCCCGAGCTTCGTTTCTACGAAATGTATCCCGGCCGTATTCAACGCTTCGCGTAAGGCGGCGGAGGCTTCACGCCCACGGCGCGAATGCTCGTTCAAAACCAGCTGCGCTAACACGCGAAGGCCTCAGGGAGATGGAAAGAGCGCCGGCGGCAAGCTCGCCGGGAAGGCGACGTCCTCATACCTCGCGATCATTCCCACTCGCTTCGCCTCGATCCCCATTACGCGCAGATTCAGCTCGATCTGCTCGTCGGAAATCATCTGATAGACGCCCACACGGCCGAGATGAAGCACGGCGAAGCCGCTCACGTCCACCGGGCCCCCGTCCCGGAAGCCGAACCGCATGGTGCAGATGAGGCCGCTCGCGGTGTCGATGGTGACATCGGTAAGCGGATGTCCTTGCGGATCCGAACGCGCGATCAAGTGAATGTTGTGCCCTGCGACGCCTCCCGAACACGTTCCGGCGCCGGCGTCCTGCGCTCGGTAGTAGCCCGTGCCGATCGCTTTGACCATGGCAATTACCCGTTGGGAACCGGGAATAGCTCCGGCGCTCGCTGCGGTTTCTTCATTCGTGGCCGGACCGTCTAAGCCGTAGCGCATAAAATTGTACGCGCCGTTCCACGTGGCGTTGAAGATGGGTGACGCACTCAACGCGCGAGTTTTCTCCGAAACAGCGATGGAGGTAACGACGTCGGAAGTGCGCGCCGCGACTTGCCACGTTCCCTGTTTTACGCCGCCGCCGCTTCCAATGACGAGCGCGAAGCTTGCGCGTCCCTTCGAGCTGTTCAGTAAAAAGCGGGCGCCGTACGCATCGACGCTCGCATCGTACGTAACGACGAGAGGTTCCGGCAGCGCCTTCATACGTTCGAGCGCTTGCGTGTAATACTCGTCCGCCGACGGCGGCGCCGCTTGGGCGCCCGCAGTGGCCGGCGCAAGTATCAGCAGCGCCGCTGCGATTGCGGGGAAGGGAACTTTCACATCCATGTCTGCTATACGGGCGGGCAGCTGAATCGTTTCAGAGCAGCGTGCGCAGATCGTCCAGCCCGAAAACCCGGTCCATCGTCTGAGGACCGAGCTCGGCGGGAGCCGCCTGGTCACGAAGAACCCGTGCGCCGACGCGCTCGTAAAATGCGCACGCCGGATTTTCCCGCAGCGTAAGCCACCACATGGCGCTCAGGTTTTCGTCTAGCAGCGCGCCGGCGAGTACGCGTAACAGATCGCGCGCGATTCCGCGCCGTTGCTGAGCTTTCAAGACGTACAGCGTGTTGAGGTACGCGTCGTAACGCGGTTCCGTATCGTCCGGAAAACCGCACGCAAAACCGACGATAGCGCCGTGGCTTTGCGCTACGAACGTGTGCCACGGTTTTCGACCCAGCCAACGACGCCACGACTCGAGCCGGCGATCGTATGAATACCGGTCGATCGCCGCGTCCGGGACCATGCCGCGATAAGCTTCGTCCCACACCCGGACGTGTACGCGAGCGATTCCCGCAGCGTCCGAGGGCGCTGCGGGCCTGATGGCGGTCATTGATTCCATCGCTGACGCTTCAACGGCGCACGCTTGCGCTTCCTAGCGCTCGAGCACTTCTAAGAAGTTTGCGTTGTCGTCGTTGAAATAGATTTTGGTATTGAAGTCGCTCGTGCCGGTAGCTACCATTCCGAATATCGCTCCGGCCGCGCCGTTGTCAACGTTTCGTACCGCGAGCAGTTGGCCGAGCGGCGTTATTTCGGCCATCAAGTTCTTTCCGTCCGGATCCAGCGTATTTCCGATCACGAGATTTCCGTTTGGAAGCAGCGCCGAACTGATGGGGCCGTTTAACGGCGCGCCGGCAAAAATCGTTTTCCCTAAAGCGGCCGAAACGCCGGCGAACGTCTTGCCGCCGGGCTTGACGAAGATACCGGCCTCGCCGATCGTCGAGACATGCTGCAGCATTACGACGGTGTTATTCGTTCCATCGACGACGTATAACCGATCGTTTTTCAGGTCGTATTGCAATCCCGAGGGACCGAGAATACTTCCGGGAGCACCGTGATTTACGGCAAAACCTTCGGCTATCGTCTGCACGCTCAATGTGTGCTGAGCCGAAATATTGATTCGCAAGATCGAGCCGTCACCGGCATTGCTCACATAGAACGCCGCGACGCCGAATTTTCCGTCGAACGGCGCGAACGCTTCGCCGAATGGATGGGCGAATGGATGTCCGTCCATCGTTCGATCGATGTGTCCCGACGGCGAAACCAGCGTGTTGGTGTTTGAGGCAAAGTTGGCGGTCCATATTTCGTCGTTTGGACCAAGAGCCAGCGCGTCGCAGCCGAGTAAATCCGATGCGTGCGCGATGAGCCGCGGCTTATTTTCTTCGACCGGATGAAGCGCGACGATCGTCGATCCGGTCCCTTGAACGTTAGCTTTGTCGTTGAAATCGCAGATGACCAAATCGCCCGCAGTAAGTTCTCCGCTGGAGACTTTAGCTACATCGAGGCCGTACGGATTCTGTTCGCCGTTCGCGACGACGGTAGAGCCGATCGGCACTTCGTCGTCGAGCGTCTTTAGCATTGAGGTTGTGTCTACGGCTTGCAGTCGCAAACTTTGCGTGGTGTCGCCGGATGCCATGGGCACTTGTTGAGCCGGCGATGTCGCGGGCATGGAATCACTAGTCGACGATGTTCCGGCGCCGCCGCAGCCGGCAAGAACGAGCAGTACGACGGCAAGACCGGCCGCCGCACCGGTATGGAAGACGTAACGTGACATAAGGCACCTCTGCACTCCTGAAGCGGTTGGATATACTCGCTTTACGGCGCAGAAGTGAGGAAAGTGTGAAAAATAAGGCCCCGGCACGGCGGCCGCCTTGTCGCCTTCGGTTCTGCTTAGGCCAAGCAGCGCTTGCGTGCTTTTTGCTAACGCCCCGGATTGACCCCGTCGGGCCACGGGTAAGCCGCACACACAAATATTTCAATGTGAGGCTCCGCAAATGAACGCTTCAAATCAAACGGCAGTGTACGTCATCGGGGCAATCATCGTCATCGCCATCATCGTGGCAATTGCCGTTGCCGCGCAACGTCGAAATAGATCGCGCGCTTTACAACACCGCTTCGGTCCGGAGTACGAGCGCACGGTCAAAGCGGCCGGCGACCGCGACGCCGCCGAAAAGGAACTTCACGCACGCGAACAACGCGTTCGCCGCATGCATATCGAAGAGCTTCCGCCCGGCGCAAAGAACCGGTACACCGAAGAGTGGATGACCGTGCAAACGCACTTCGTCGATCAGCCGCGTACGGCACTGGTAGAGGCGGACCGGCTCGTGAACAGCGTGATGCGGGATCGCGGTTACCCGGTGGACGACTTCGATCAACGCGCTGCCGATATATCTCCCGATCACCCGGCGGTCGTCGACAACTACCGCGCAGCACACAACATCGCGCAGCGCAGCGAAACAGGTCAAGCGAGTACGGAAGACTTACGTCAAGCCATGATTCACTATAGAACTCTGTTCGACGACTTGCTCGGGACCAATGAAAGGCGCGACTCATGAATCAAGATGCCAACATGCCTGCCGATACCACACGGCAAGCGGCTCCGGTCGAACGCGGAAGCATCGACACTGCCGGCGCTAACCCGCCTCGTCCCGACGTCGATGACGTCCGCAACGAAAGCGCCGCAGCGCAAAGCGGCCGGGACGTCGCCTCCGGGAGCAACCAAGAGAACTTCTTACCGCAGGATCGCATGGACGGCCTGCGCGATCGCTGGAACGACGTGCAGGCGCAATTCGTCGACGATCCGCAGTCAGCCGTCGAGAAAGCACAGAATCTTGTATCGCAGCTCGTCGACGAACTGACGCAAACGTTCTCTCGCGAGCGTTCGACACTCGAACAGCAATGGCAAGGGGGCAACGTCGATACGGAAGCTTTGCGCGTCGCATTGCAGCGATATCGCGCATTTTTCAATCGCTTGCTCTCCACGTAGCGGGCGGCTGCTAATGCGCCATGAGCGCGCGCAACCGTTCGATGCCCGCAGTGGCTTGGGCACGAAGATCGTCGTACGTCGTATAATCGACGGCCGTCGGACGTTCGTACGCGTTCTCGAGCGAGTTACCCAGGAAGGCTAGTTCCTCGCGCAGCTTTGTCTCCTGCATCGTGTCGGCTTCGCTCGAGTGGATGTCGAGCTGCACCAGATTGCCGATTTCGCGATCGAGCTGCTTGCGCTTAAGGCCGGAGGCTCGCTCGCGAGCCGCCATGGCGGCACTAATCGTTTTATCGAGGTCGTCAATCGTCGCATGAATTTGTGTTTCCAACGCAAGACGCGCTTCAAGATCGCCTGTCGCGGGATGGAGACGCGGATCGAGCTGGACCGTTAACGGCTGAGTCATGCGCTTTTCGCCGTACTGCAATACCACGGTGTATGTTCCGGGCAGAATCGTGGGACCATCGGAGGTGTCCGGGAAATCGTCCGTTCCGAGCGTACGAAAACCGGGCACGTCGGCCGCCGGGGCATAGCGCATGTCCCATTGGAACGCGTTCATACCGCCTTGGATCGTCGTTGCTTCCCGCAAAACGAGCGCGTTTTGCTGGTTGGCATCGAGGTCTTCCCTTTGTTCGCTCGAGAATTTCTTCTCGTGTTTCGCCTTCAGATGAAGTGCATAGCTGCGGATCGTCTCGTTCTTGCCGTCAAGGAATGACAACTCGACGGGCGTTCTGCCGTCGTAGCTGCGCGGAATGTTGAAGAATACGGTCGCGCCGTACTTCGGGTTCTCACCGGTGCCGTCACCGCCGCCGCCACCGTAGGCGTGCGTTAACCACGCCGTTTCCGGGGCAAAGAGCTGTGCGCCGGCGACACTGTGTTGCGTTTGACGGGCAAGCTGCTCCAGCAACGAGAGATTGTCGAGAACCCAAAACGCGCGGCCATGGGTTGCAGCGACCAGATCGCCTTGTCGTGCATTAACCGCTAAGTCGCGAACCTGAACGCCGGGTAGATTGAGCGTCAGCGCCTGCCACTGGGCGCCGCCGTTCAAACTTACGTAAACCGTGCTGCGCGTTCCGGCAAAAAGCAAGCGCGGCTCGCGCGGATCTTGGCGTACCACGTGCACGTACTGGTCGTCCGGTAAACCGCCGGTCAAGGTACTCCAATGGGCGCCGTAATCCGTCGTCGCATAAACGTATGGACGGTAGTCGTCCCATTGAAAACGCGACGCCGAAAGAAACGCGGTTCCCGGTGCGGTGTGCGACGGCTCGATCGAACTGATTTGCGCCCATTGCGGCAATTGCGGCGGCGTCACGAGCTTCCAGTTCGCACCGTGATCGGTCGTTACGTGAACGAGACCATCGGCCGATCCCGCCCACAACACGTCGCCGTTGACGGGTGAAACCGCGAGCGAGGCGAGATCGGGAAACGTTTCCGCACCGGTGATGTCGTAGCTGATCGGTCCGCCGCTCGGCCCTTCAGTGCTCTTGTCGTTACGCGTTAAATCCGGGCTGATAATCTTCCACGTACGTCCGTGGTCGGTACTCGAGAACACGTTCTGTGCCGCAACGAGCAACTCGTTCGGGTTTGAGGGCGAGAAGAAAATCGGGTGCGTCCATCCGAAGCGATATTTCATTTCCGAGGCCGGTGCGCCGGACTGGTAAAGCGGCCACGGCGTAACGTTGGCCCACTGTCCGAGGCTCATGTCGAGGCGCGCAAGCGAGGTGAAATAGCCGCTGCCGTACGTAACGTTTGAATCGCCCGGCTCGGGCGCAACGAAGGTGCTTTCACCGAGCGCCACCGTATGCCAGTCGCCGATGCCGATGCCGCCGTTCGGCGTCGCGCTCGGACCCTCGTACGCGCCTTCGTCCTGCTGCGCGCCGTAAACGTGGAACGGAAATTGATCGTCCAATGCGACGTGATAGAACTGCCCCGTCGGCTGATTGTTTTCCGTGCTCCACGTTTTTCCGCCGTCGACCGAAACCTGGGCGCCGCCGTCATTGCCGAGCAAGAGAATCTTAGGATGGGACGGATTCACCCAAATGATGTGGTGGTCGCCGCGAGGGCGTGAAGGCCTTCCAGGTTTTGCCGCCGTCTTTGGTCTTGTACACGCCGTCAACTTGCGGCGCGTAAGCGATCTCGGTGTTCGTCGGATCGGCAAAGATGGCGGTGTAATAGAAGGCGCGTTGTCGCAACTTCATCTCGCGATTGACGTGGGACCATGTCGCGCCGCCGTCGCTCGAGCGAAAGACGCCGCCGTCTGCCGCCTGCGCCATGGCATAGACGATACGCGAGTTTTTCGCCGACACGGCAACGCCGATTTTTCCGAGCATTCCGGTTGCGAAGCCGGGATTATTCGAGATTTTCCTCCAGCGCGCGCCGCCGTCGCTCGTTTTGTACAAGCCACTGCCCGGGCCGCCGCTGGTAAGCGTCCATGGAAGGCGCTGCGCCTGCCACATCGCGGCGTATAGCACGTTCGGATCGTTCGGATCCATCACGACTTGCACGCCGCCCGTCTTGTCGTCGACGAAAAGAATCTTCTTCCACGTCTTACCGCCGTCGATGGTTTTGAAGATGCCGCGCTCGGAGTTCGGTTTGAAAACGTGGCCCATCGACGATGCATACACGACGTCGGGATTGCGAGGATCGATCGCCAGCGACGTTGTGCTGCGCGTCTCGCTCAAACCCGCATATTTCCACGTCTTTCCGGCATCGGCGCTCTTATAGATACCGCTTCCCGTATCGAAATCTTGGCGAATGTCCGCCTCGCCGGTACCGGCGTAAATGATCTTTGAATTCGACGGAGCGACCGCAAGCGCGCCTATCGATGTCGCCGTGCGGGGCAGCCGGCCGTCGCTGATATTAGTCCAGTTCTGGCCGTAGTTGGTGCTTTTCCAAATACCGCCCTGAACGCCGCCCATATAGAAGAGGTCGGGATCGGTCGGGACGCCGGCAATGGCCACAACGCGTCCGCCGATGTACGGCCCGATGCTTCGCCACTGCAGCTTGCTCATGAGTTCTTGCGCCGGTGAAATTGTTTCGGCGCCCTGCGCAGCAATCGGCGAAAGGAGCGTGGCCATAAGAACGGCAGCCAATAAGCGCTTCATGGCGCTCTATCGCGCGCTAGGGTCGCGAAAATCCTTTGGCCGGAATAGGTTTTGCTGCGGCCGTCACTCGAACCGAAACGTGCCGTCGCCTTCGAATGACAGCATTTGGAACTTGGTAACAACACCGCCGGGACCGGAGAACCCGCCGCTCTTTCCGCCGGCCGCGAGAACGCGATGGCACGGCACGATAATCGGAAACGGATTCTCGCCGAGCGCCCGCCCGACAGCGCGCGATGCGCCCGGATCGCCGATCTCGCGTGCAACCTCGCCGTAGGTTCGCGTCGTTCCCGGCGGAATCGCCCGCGTTACTTCGTAGACGCGCCGGTTGAACGTTGGAACATTGGCCATATCCAGAATGACTGTCGAAAGATCCGGCCGTTCGGCCCGGAAAAGCGCGATGATAAGCTCGATCGCCCGCCGTTCTCGCGGCGGCGCCGACGCTTCTTGGGCGCCCGCAAATTGCGATGCAACCCGCTCTCCGGCGAAGCCTCGCCGTTCCGGAAGCGCCACTCCCGTAATACCCTCGCCGGACCATGCGATGGCGCAAGTTCCTATGGCCGTTTCAAACGCTTGCCAGCCGTATTTCATGCTATGTAGCGAACAATAACCGCACGTTGCTGCATGCGGTTTCACGCACGGGGCATATACAACGTATATTGCTCGACCGGGGGTGCACGCATGTACCAGTCAATCGCACGGTGGGGCGGTTTTGCTCTGTCGGCTGTTCTTCTTTCGTTGTTTTCGATCGCGACTTCACACGGAGCAGCAACCACGTACACGGCTTCGCAAGCGAGTGCCGGCGCGACCGTTTATCAGCAACATTGCTCGCAATGTCACGGCGCTACGTTAAAAGGCGAGTCCGGACCGACCTTGATGGGAAGTTCTTTCAATAAAGCCTATCCCACCGCGCAACGACTCTATACCTTCATTCACACGCAGATGCCGGCAAACGCACCCGGGAGCTTGAGCTCGAGCGAGTATGCCAACGTAACGGCGTACATCTTGGCGCAAAATTCGCGCATCGGGGGCGGTGCCACCGGCAAGTCGGGAGCGACGACCGGAACGCCGGCGCCGGGCAGTCAAGGCACCAACGAAATCGTACGCACGGCCACGGCTGCTACGGCCCGTTTCGCCGGCATTCCGACGAACGCGCGCATAGGCGTAACCGACGAGATGATGCGGTCTGCGCGAAACGACGATGCGAATTGGCTAATCGACGGCCGGACGTACGATAACGATCGGTACTCGGGACTTTCACAAATCAACACCGCTAACGTGCAATCGCTCGCGCCGGTCGCGATTATCCAAACCGGTTTCGCTGCCAGCTTTGAAACGACGCCGCTCGTAAGCGACGGCGTCATGTACATCACCACCCCGGTCGTGAATGATAAAATGAAAGTCATGGCGGTTAATGCCGCGACCGGGATGCGGTATTGGGAAACCACCTACACGCTTGGATCGTTTCAAATCTGCTGCGGCCCGGTGAATCGAGGCGCAGCCGCGGCTTACGGGATGATCTATTTCGTGACGCTTGACGATAAGCTCATTGCGCTTGACGCGCGCACGGGACAACAACGGTGGATCACTACCATTACGGACGCTGCGGGCGGATATTCAGAGACGATGGCGCCGGTCGTCTACAACGGCAGCATCATCGTGGGCAGCGCCGGCGGGGAATGGGCGTTGCGCGGCTTCGTTGCCTCCTACGACGCCCACACCGGAAAGCAACGCTGGCGCTGGTATTCAACCGACCCGCGTACGTACTCCGGCGATTCGTGGAAGTACGGCGGCGCAATGGTTTGGACGACGCCTGCCATCGACACGCAACGCAACTTGTTGATCTTCTCTACGGGCAATCCCAATCCTGACCTGAACGGCGCGGGCCGGAAAGGCGACAATCACTGGAGCGATTCCATCGTTGCCCTCGACGCACGTAACGGACAATTCAAGTGGGGTTATCAAGAAGTCAAACACGACGTTTGGGATTACGACGCGGTAAGCCCGGTTTTGCTATTCGACGTCACTATGAACGGCAAGACGATTCCCGCTGCGGGTGAAGCCGGAAAAGTGGGCTGGTTCTTTATCGTAAATCGTCAAACCGGCGCACTGATTCGCCGGTCCGAACCCTACGTACGCATGACGAAGAACATGTTCTCGCAACCGACGCGTACGGGTGTGAAGATGCTTCCGGGCGCAAACGGCGGCGCTGAGTGGTCGCCGGCCGCGTACTCGCCCAAACGCATCTCGTGTACATCCTCGGCATGGACCAATTGATGAATTTCACGACCGGAGAGGCAAACGCCGCAACGGGTCACATTCGCTTGGGCAGCGCGTTCACCAATGTCGCGGCTGGCGGCGTGCAAGACGGCCGCTTTGTCGCGGTCAACGTCGACACCGGAAAAGTTGCATGGAAAGCGATCACGCCGCAACCACTGATGGGCGGCGCACTCGTTACCGCCGGCGGTCTTGCGTTCATGGGCGAGGGTGACGGCTGGTTTGATGCGTTCGACGCGCATGACGGGCGCCGCTTGTGGCGCTACAATTTAGGCGCCGGCGTCAACGCGCCGCCGATCACGTACTCCGTCAACGGGCAGCAATACATTGCCGTCGCCGCCGGGGGCAACTTCCAAATCGGTTACCCCTACGGCGACGACGTCGTTATCTTCAAGGCTCGCTAGATCGAATCACAAGACGCGCGCGTACGGCCGGACGGCATCGTCGGGTCGTGAATTAGTCGAGCTCGACTTGTTGCAATACGCCCACGTATCGACAGCTTTCGAGACGAACGCTAGGCCGTTATCACAACAAATATATCGAGGTCACGCTCGCTCGCACAGGATGCGATCGATAAGCCCCGCAACGTCGCTTCCGGAAGTTCTTTGCAACGTCGGGCGCAAGGCACTCATGACCGAGAAACCTGCGATTGTTACCACGCCCGACCGTTGGCTGCCTGATAACGAAAGAGGCCCGCAAGATTGCCGACCTCTTTTTTCTTTTTACGCTCGTTTGCGCGGCGTCTGTCGTGTTTTGAATTCCTGCGAAGCTACAAGATGCATTTTCAATTTATCGCTTTGGCCGCAATAAATCTGAAACAAGCATTCTTATCGCTTTATGCATCTTTGGGGCTCAGTACCAAAAACGCGCTTTCCTTGCCATGAATTCGGAAAACCGAAAACCGGCGCCACGAATTCCAAAAACCCGGGCACCGAGGTCTTTCGAGCAGCGCCGTGGCCTATAACCGAGCTTTTCTAGCGAGATTTCTTGCGTCGGGCGGGTGCAGCCAGACGGCGGTCGACCGGAATGTCGATTGGATCGCGGATCATCAAGCGCGCAAAGCCGGGATGCGCTGGGTTTAGCAGCACGTTCTGCTCGATGCGCGCGATCGCGCTAGGCACGATGAGCGCCACGGTATCGCTGCGGCGAACCCACGCATCACCGGCCGCCTGCAATTCGGGCGGGGCCGGTGATTCGTGCCAATTGTGGGCCAGGGTCGCGCTATCGAGCGTCTCCACAGCGACGTCGTCGGGGATATCCACGGTGCTGTACACCATTCCCGGCGGGATCCGCGTGCCCGTCGCGTTCGCCATCACCTCAAGCAGGCCCAGGGCGAACGACGTCGCGACGTAGACTACCGGTGTACCCGGCGAATTCCACCGCCCGCCATATCTTCGGGCGCCTTCGCCGGTAAAGGCCGTGTCGTGATGCTTGCGCGCGTAGATGCGGTAGACCCGCAACTAGCTGAAGACTCCGTGCTCGATCCGCCCGATGATTTGCTCGACCTGCCGCGTGCCAACGTCGGTATCAAGCAGATCGAACGGCGTTCGACCGCCAAGCGCGCGATTGGGTTCGTGGAGCCAAACAAGCGCGTCGTCCTTGCCGAGCGCATCGATAGCCTGGGCTGCTACGCGTGCGAAGCGTACGATGCGGTCTGACTCGTCGGTCTTGAGTTTCGAATGGTTGCGCACCCGGCGGGCGAACGTGGAGCGGTCGATGCTTGCGACCTGCTGAATTTCGCTGAGGTTGGTCGCCGTACAGGCGGACAGGACGCGCACCGCTTCGGCCGGTACGCCGGCGCGCACAACCTGCTCTAGGTCGGCCTCGCGCACAATATGGTGCCGCAGCACCGCCGTACCGCCCAGCATCTCGGCAATCTTCCGCGCTTGTGTCATTTGCTACAAAGCATAGCATCAAATGCGCGATCTACGCAACCCTAATAGATCGCCCTCCTAAAGCAGAAGCAATAAACAGCCTCGGCAACCGGCCCGCAAGGTGTACGTCGACAAGATCGGTGACGAGCAACCGGTGGTGGACGACGGGCGACTTCGTGAACGCTGGCAAGTTTCGCCACGGCGCAAACAGATGGTGGTGCCGAACTCACCAGTCGCACTGGGGAACAATCGCGGATATTGAAGCGTACGCTGCATCCGGCGTTATGGCGTGTGCGGAGCACGCTCAACCGATGATTGAAACCGCTTCACGACACCTTTATGAACGCCGAGGGATTCGAAGTGCCGCAGCGATCCATCGACCTAGGCGAGTACGCTCACTGCAATTACGCACTTTGGGCGTCAACCCCCAGCGATTCTGTGGACAGCTAAACGACCGCAGGAGGTAGGCATTCACGTTCACGTCCACGCGGAGAGCGAACGCATCGTCGATGATACGTACGGCGAAGTTATTCTAAATGGACGGCGATTGGAGCGCAGCGATCTATTAGCAATGATGGTGGAGCGCACCATCATTTAGGCCAATGGTCCAATACCAAAAACCGTAGAGTTCTTGGATTGAACAGCGCAAAAGCGAAAAACACATCTAAATCTTTGGTGCTCAGGAAGGGACTCGAACCCCCACGATGTTGCCACCACTGATACCTGAAACCAGCGCGTCTACCAATTCCGCCACCTGAGCACGTCCGCGGCCGCGCATTCCGCGCGCATCCTGGGACCGCGGCCGAACGGAGTTCTGCGCAACCGTCAGTACGCCTTCCGGTTTCCGAAAGATACGATGCTCCCGCTCAGACCAATCTCGCAGCTGCACGAACAGCTGCTAGACCCCTATTCCGAAGCCGTAACCGCAGCTGCAGAGCGCGTAAGCCCGTCGGTCGTCGCGATCGAGGTGCGCGCGGGCCGGAACGGTGGAAACGGTTCCGGCTTCATCTTCACGCCCGACGGCTTCGTGCTGACAAACAGCCATGTCGTTAGCGACGCCGAGGAGATCTCGGTTGCTTTGCTCGATGGCCGGGAACTCCAAGCCGAGCTGATCGGCAACGACCCGCACACCGATCTGGCAGTCGTACGCGTAGACGCGCCTGAACTGGTCCCCGCTTCACTTGGCGACTCGTCCGTGCTGAAACCGGGACAGCTCGTCGTTGCGGTCGGCAACCCGTTCGGGCTCGCGTACACGGTTACGGCAGGCGTAGTTAGCGGTCTCGGCCGCAGCCTACGTGCGCCATCCGGGCGCCTGATGGACAACGTCATTCAGACCGACGCGGCCCTCAATCCAGGCAACTCCGGCGGCCCGCTTGTTAATGCGCGGGGCGACGTCGTCGGCGTGAATACCGCCGTGCTACCGGGCCAGAATTTGTGCTTTGCGATAGCTATCAACACCGCAAAGTACATCGCGGGGTTGCTTGTGCGGCACGGGAAAGTGCGCCGCGGCTACTTCGGCATTGCGGGACAGGATGTCGCGCTTTCACACGCGGCAATGCGCCGCTTCGAGCTCGCCGATGGACGCGGCGTGCTCGTGGCCTCGGTCGAGCCGGGAAGCCCGGCCGATACGGCGCGCCTCAAACCGGGCGATGTTTTGCTTGCTATCGAAGGTGAACGTCTCACCGGAATTGATGAGCTGCATAAGCATCTAACGCGCATCGATTTGTCCCGCCCATATAAATTAGACGTCCTTCGCAAGAGCGAGCGACTCCGGCCGATAATCTTGCCGGTGGAGTCTCCCGCTTGATTCGTAAGTTATTACCGATCCTCGGCATCACGTTTATCGATATCGTCGGCTTCAGCATGCTGATTCCGATACTGCCGTATTTCGTGACGCATTTCGGCATGAGCGCAGAAGTCGTCGGTGTGCTTGTCGGCACGTTCTGCTTCTGCCAACTGTTGTCCGGTCCGGTCTGGGGAAACGTTTCGGATCGCATCGGCCGTAAAGCGGTGCTGATCATCAGCCAGGTTGGCGCAACGATCGGTTGGGCGATGCTCGCATTCGCCGGCAATATCTTTTGGGTGTTTGTCGCGCGCATCGTCGAAGGCACGTCGGGCGGCAATATCAGCATCACCCAAGCGTATGTCGCCGACGTTGTCGAGCCCAAGCAGCGCGCGCGCGCGTTCGGCTTGATCGGTGCGACGTTCGCAGCCGGCATGGTGTTTGGTCCCGTCGGCGGCGGCGCGCTCTTTGCGCGCTATGGATTCAAAGCACCGTTTTTAGCGGCGTCGGCACTGCAGTTATTAACGCTGATTCTCACCGTGCTGTTATTACCGGAATCACGCACGAAATCCGATGAAGCCGAATCGCGCGTTGGTGCGCGTGAAGTCTTAGGCACGCTTCGCAACCCGCGGCTCTCGCGCATTCTGTGGCAGAAATTGGCGCTGTCCTTGGCGCTCTACGGCTGGTACGCGGTCATCGCGCTTTACCTGCAATACCAGTTGCACTTCGGCGTCGTACAGACCACCGAGTACTTCTCGGGATTCGCCCTTGTGAACGTAGTGATTAACGGCTTCGGCGTCGGCAAAGTCTCCAACAAGGTGGGCGATCGTGCGATGTCGAGCCTCGGTTTGCTGTTCTTGGTTGCGTCGTTTGCAACGCTGCCTTTCGCGCATCACGTGGTTACGGTGGCAGCGTCGATGGTGCTGTTTGCTATCGGCGGCGCGTTTGCACAAAATGGCATTACGGCATTGATCTCCAACACGGCAACGAATCGCGAGCAGGGCACCGTGCTAGGCGTAAGCTCGTCGCTCGACTCCATGTCGGGCATCCTTGCTCCGCCTATCTCAACCGGGCTCCTCAGCCGCTACGGCGGACCGTTCGGTCCCGTTGAGCCGCTGATTCTCTCGATGGTCGGCCTGTTGATGGGGCTCGCCGCCGCGCCAAAGGATGAAAAGTACGTGCGAAACCCGGCACCTATTCCGGAGGTATCACCTGAAGCTTAGGAGGCGCACATGAAATCGAAGATTACCGGCAGCACGATGCCGGTGCTTGAGATCGGATTGGAACCCGGTGACACGATCGTGGCCGAGCCGGGCGAGTTTTCTTGGATGACCGACAACGTCTCGCTGAATACGACGGCGATGACGGCAGGCGCAAAGGGCTTTTTGGGCGCGATCGGTCGCGCGCTCTCCGGCGGCGGCCTATTCATGACCGAATATCGCGCGCAGTCGGGCAACGGTCTCGTCGCGTTCGCGGCCAAAGTTCCAGGCCAAATCATGCAAGTCGACGTGACGCCGGGACGAGCATACATGGTTCATCGCCATGGGTTTCTTTGCGCGACCCACGGCGTCGAACTCTCGATGGGCTTTCAACGTTCGCTCGGCGCCGGAATTTTCGGCGGGAACGGGTTCGTGTTGCAACGGCTGGCCGGATCGTGCAGCGCTTGGGTCGAGCTTGGCGGCGAAATCGTGACTTATGATTTGCAGCCGGGCGAATCGATTCAGGTTCATCCCGGACACATCGGCATGTTCGAAGAGAGCGTTAACTTCGATATCACGTTCATGCGTGGAATCACAAACGCGATCTTCGGCGGCGACGGCCTGTTCATTGCGCGAATGACGGGTCCGGGCAAAGTGTGGCTGCAAACACTGACGATGCCGAACCTCGCGCATTCGTTGATGCCGTATCTCGGCCGCGACGTCGCGCAACAAACATCCCAAGCCGGGATTGCAGGCGGCATCGCCGGCGCAGTGCTCAAAGACATGTTCAACCGGTAGCGGTAACGCGTGATCGGGCGAACCTTGTTCGCCCTCGATCTCGCTGTAAATTCCCGCATCATCGTAGCGGGGGAAGCTAGCGCTGCACCGGCCTACGAAGACGTCGTGACGGAGTGGGGGTCCTCTCCGCATTTTTCGCATTGGACGGCGACGGTGATGTTGCCGCCGCAGCCTTCGTGCCGGATCGCGCTTGCATCGGCGCCTTTTGTCCAGCGGCGGCCCCACGAGCGTAAAGCGAGCACGACCGGAGCGAGCGATTCGCCTTTTTCGGTGAGGACGTATTCGTAACGATCGGGAGACGTTTGATAACGTACCCGCTTGAACACGTGGGCTTCGGTGAGCGTTTTCAAACGCGTCGATAAGATGTTATCGGAAATCCCGGAACGCTTGAATTCGTCGAACCGCCGAGCGCCGAGCAAAGCGTCGCGAATAAGAAGCAGCGACCACCATTCCCCGACAATCTCAAGAGTGCGGGCGATCGGGCAAGGCAACGCGGCGGCCAAACTAGCGTGACGCATACCATTACCATAGTGACTTGCATGATAGAAGTCAATGGAGTACACTTACTTGCATGATGAAAGTCATAAGGAGGGAAACTCGATGCTTCAGCTTCTAGGCAACGTACTGGTCTTCGCGACGGTGTGCGCGATGATCGTCACCCTTTCAAGCGCCCTGTTCGCACGCCGGCTCGCGCAAGTGCTCTTCGGCGCCCTAGCCGGCGCATGGATCGGCGTCCTCGTCGACGCGACGGTCTCGGGGGCAATCGCTGATTTGCCGGTGCTACTTGCGCTTTTCGCAGTTCCGTTTATCGTCGCCGCAATTCTTGCGGCCACCGTTCGCGACGCACGCGGACGTCTGCTCGCCGTTCCCCGGCGCGCCATCCTCGGCATGAACGTTTTTCGTGCGATCGGCTTTCTGTTTGTGGCGCTGGTCTATGCCGGCCAACTGGGTGGTCCGTTTCCGTTCTTTGCCGGTATCGGAGACGTTATCGTTGGCATCGGGGCGATTCCGCTCGTGCTTCGCGAGCCGAATCTCGCGCGTGGCGACTCACGCTTGATTCTTTGGAACGCCTTTGGGCTTTTAGATCTCGTGATCGCCGTGGCACTCGGCATAACGTCGGCCAACGGTTCGCCGATTCAACTCATTCATGCGGGCCCCGGGTCTGCCGCAATTACGATGCTGCCGTGGTCGTTGATTCCCGTATTCCTCGTTCCGCTGTTTTTCATTGGCCACGTCATTGTTTTTGCGCAAATGCGCCAGACCGCCGGCGCACCGCGGTACGCGACGGCATAAGCCGGGGATTAGGCCGCAGACTTCTTGCGCTTGTGAGTGGTCTTCTTTTCCGGCTTCTCGGAAGAAGCGCTGCGGCCGTTGGTGGCCCGGCGCTTTTTGCTTTCTTCGAGGCTCTGCGCGAGCACGTCCATGAGATTGACGACTTTCGCGCGCGCCGGGGCCTTCTTGGCCTTCGGCAGTTCTTTGCCTTGCGCGCGGGCGTCGATCATCGCAAGCAACTCATCGTGGTAACTGTTCGTAAATTTCTCGGGTTCGAACTCGTCCACGCTCATCGTGTCGATGAGCATCTTCGCCATTTTCATTTCCGCTTCAGGCAACTTCTCGTGACCCGGAAGATCAAGCGACGACGGCTCGACGATTTCATTCGCCCAATGCATAAGTTCCAGCACGAGCGCTTCTTCGGACGGCTTAACGGCGGCGATGTATTCCTTGGTTCGAATCACCACGCGCGCAATAGCGACTTTATTGGCCTGGAGCAGCGCTTGGCGCAGCAACGCATAGGCATGGCGCCCCTGTTTGCTCGGCTCCAAATAGTACGGCTTGTCGAAGTACATTGGGTTGATTTTGTCGAGATCGACGAACTCGAGAATGTCGACGGACTGCGTCGCTTCGGGATTGACTTTCTTGAAGTCGTCATCGGTAAGGACGACGTACTGGCCTTTTTCGTACTCGTAACCTTTGACGATCTCGTCCCACGGAACGGGCTTCCCGTCCACGGAGCACACGCGTTCGTATTTGATACGCCCTTCGTCTTTAGCATGCAGCATGTTGAACGAAAGCTCGTCGCTGCGGACGGCGGTGAAGAGTTTTACGGGAATCGTTACGAGGCCGAAGTTGATTGCACCGGACCAAATCGAATGCGCCATAGCTGGTCTATCATACCCAGCGTACTGGCGTTCGGCTAGCCACCCTATTTCGTGGGGCAGCCCGAGCGAGCGCTACTAGATATTGTGGTTCACGCGGGCCACGCCTTCTGCGCCCGTTTAATCGCCGGTTCCAAGCGCTGTTTCTTCCATGCTTTCCCGCTCCAAAGATCGCCGTCGGCTTTCAGCCGCGTGGGGGTCGTTTTGATATTGAACTTCGCAAAAGCATCCCACGGCGCGCCCCGTTTTTTTGCAAACGCCTCGACTTCCGACCAGTCCAGCGGCGTAGAAACCGGAGCACCGTCACGCGCCCGCACTGAATAGGTGCTAACGATCGTCTTTCCGCGCCCGACTTGCAAATAGTCCAGATAGACGGCCGATTGATCGCGCGACTTCAGCGACCGGTCGAGCGTAACGCGTTTCGGATCGGCTTGCGCCAAATGCTTGGCCACCGCTTCAGCGAAGATTTTCGCCGCGTCGTAACCATAGCCGGCGGCGAGCGGGACCACGACGTGCAGGCCCATTCCGCCCGACGTCTTCGTCAACGAGGTGATCCCGATTTCTGCAAGCAGATCGCGCATCTCCAATGCGACGCCGGCCAGCGTTTTTAAGGTGCACTCTTCGCCGGGATCCAAATCGAAGAACACGTAGTCGGGCTCTTCGATCGTTTTGAGGTGCGATGTCCAAACGTGCAGCACGATCGATGCGAGATTGGCCACGAACGTCAACGTCGCTTCATCGTTGCAAACCATGTACTGCGTGGTTTCGCGACGGCCGCCGGGGCTGGAAACGGGCACCGTCGGTACCCACGACGGAAGGCCGCGCGGAAGATGTTTTTCGAAGAACGATTGCGCGTCGACGCCGTCGGGATAGCGTTGAAGCGTGAGCGGAATATCGCGCAGGTGGGGAAGAATGAACGGCGCTACGTCACGGTAGTAGCGCACCAAATCGCCTTTGGTGTAGCCGTCGCGAGGAAACAAGACTTTGTCCTGATTCGATAGATTCAGAGTGCGTCCGTCGACGTTCACTTCAACCTTCGAAGCGGACATCTTTTGCATCCTTATCGATGCGCAGCCCAAGAAACGCCGGATGGCGAAGAAAGCCGTCGCGCGTTCTTTCGGTATAACGCACCTGCGCCACGAGCTTCGGGTCCACCCAATGCGCTTTAGTGTTCGCCTCGACCGGTGTGGAGAACGGCGACTTCTCGCGTTCGAGGCTCTTGAGCTTCTGCGTGATTTCGGCCAGCAGTTTTTGCGAAAAGCCCGTGCCGACGTGGCCGACGTAGCGCAGCTGTTTTCCGTCGTACGCACCGAGCAGCAACGAACCGAAGCCTTTGCGGCTGCCGCGCGGATCGGTCCAGCCGCCGATGATAAACTCGTCCTCGAGTTGCGCTTTGATCTTCACCCAGTCCCGCGTGCGCCGTTCGAGGTATGGCGACTCGCGCTTCTTGCCGATGATGCCTTCGAGGTTATTGGTTTGCGCTTGTTCGAAGAGCGCGTTGCCGCGCCCGACGACGTGCTTGGAGTACAGCACCAGCCCGTCGTCGCTTTGAATCAATCGCTCCAGCAATGCCTTTCGTTCTTCCAAGGGCGCCTTACGCTGATCGCGCCCGTCCGCGTAAAGCAAATCGAAAGCCGCAAATGTTAGTGGATGGCGCTGCTGCGCGTACTCTTGAAGGCGTTGAAAATCCGAGCGGCCGCTTTCGTCTAAGCTGACGATTTCACCATCGACCATGATCGGAACGCTGGCGAACGCGTCGGCCAGGCCCTCCATGTCGGGGAACTGTTTGAGCAAATCAAGGCCGTTGCGCGAAACCAGCGAGAGGTGGCCTCGCTCGTCAATGGTACAGAGCGCACGATAGCCGTCCCACTTGATTTCAAAAAGCCATGCGTCATCATCGAACGGTTCATCGATCGTCGTTGCGAGTTCGACCGACTTCACGTTCGGAAGCGGGTCGGCTTTCACGCGAGCGTGCGCTTTTGGCTCCGCCGTCTTCTTCTTCGCTTTCGACTGCCATTTCTTGGCTTTGGGATCGTTGCGAATGTCGTCCAACGTGCGTCCGGTCTTCACCGATTGCGGATAGTCGTTGACGTCCCACGTCTTGGGGTCGTCGCCGTCGTGATCCTTGAGCAGCAGCCATGGATCGCCGCTTTCGCCCTCTTTCGGCTTCATGCGCACGAGGGTGAACATGCCGTGCAGCTTCTCGCCGTACATGATGAACTTGATTTTCCCATTGGCGATTTCTTTGACCGGGTTCGTCCCTTCGGCCAATTCGTAGGTGCCGTTGTCCCACACGATGACTTCGCCGGCCCCATACTGCCCCGCCGGAATCACGCCTTCGAAATCGCGGTAGTCCATCGGGTGATCCTCGACGTGCATTGCGAGGCGACGCTCACCCGGGACCAGCGTCGGACCTTTAGGCACCGCCCATGATGCCAGAACGCCACCGGCTTCTAAACGAAAATCGTAGTGAAGCCGCGTCGCGTCATGTTTCTGAATGACGAAACGCAATTTCGCGGCTTCCTTGGCCTTGCGTCCGCTCGGCTCGGGGGTTATCGCGAAATCGCGTTTCTTATTGTAGGTGGCGAGCGAACCGGTCTTCCGGCTCGCTCCGCCGTTTGTTTTTCTCGGCATCTAGCCGAGTCTTACACTCTTGCGCCTCGGCCGGTCAACAGGTTCACGATCAACAGAATGACCGCGATGACCAGCACGATGTGGATGAATCCGCCCAACAGGTGGAACGACAAGCCCAGCAGCCAGAAGATGAACAAGATCACGATAATGGCCCAAAGCAGACCGCCCATCGTTAGTGTCCTCCCCCGCCGTTATTGTTTGTGGTCGTGGACGAGTTTGTCGTGGACGATCCGTTGGTCGAGCTGCCGTTGCCGTTGGAATTCGGCTGCGTGACGGTCGAGTTATGTGTCGTCGAATACGAGGTCGTCGACCACGGGTGCCAAGCGAACAGCGCAATCAAGATCGCGACGATAACGACCAGCGTGATGCCGATCGCGGCACCGCTGCCGCCGCTATCGTCCTTTACGATCACAGGTCCCTGATCACTCATTAGTTTGGTGCCTCCCTTACTCGCTATAAGCGCCTGTTTTTTTCCCGTCCGTCCGCAAGCGCAAACCCGCTCCCCCGCGAAGCGACCCGTATGGCTTGGGCCGTCATAGGATTTTTAGGTTCGTTGCTCTTGGGTGCGTTTGCTTACAGCCGGAGCCGGGTACCAGGCGGTTTTTTTGACACCCAGGTGTACGGCATGACGGCGCGGACGCATCGATCGTACGCGATTGCGGGGCTTATGTTCGCGGGAGTTTTTGCGGCCGCATGGGTATTCAAATTGCAAATCGAGATCGCCGCGTTCACCGCTTTCGTCCTCGTGGCGATCTTTTATCTTACGTCGTTCCTGCGAGGCGCTCACGAAGACGATGGCTGATTTTCATTTTTCACCGCGCGCAAACCGCGCCGCCGAAATCGACTGGCAACCATGGAGCGATGATGCCTTTGCGCGTGCATCGGCGGAGTCGAAACCCGTCTTGCTCGGCATTTCCGCAGTGTGGTGCCACTGGTGCCATGTTATGGATGAAACCAGCTATTCCGATCCGTCGGTGATCGAATCGATCAATCGCGACTACGTCGCGGTACGCGTCGACAATGACGAACGCCCCGACGTCAATTCACGCTACAACATGGGCGGCTGGCCCACGACGGCGTTCCTGACGCCAGATGGATCGATTATTACGGGCTTCACGTATCTGCCGCCCGAGCAGATGAACCGCGCCCTCGGCGAAGTGTCGCGTTTTTACCGCGAAAATCGATCACAGATCGAAACGCAAACCGCCGAGATGCGCGGCCGCAAGGCCGAAATCGAACCGGCGCCTCGCGAAGATCTCAACGCCGCCATGGTGTCGGACGTCGCGCGGTCGATCGCCGATGGGTACGACGGCGAATTCGGCGGGTTCGGGAACGCGCCGAAGTTCCCGCAACCCGAGGTGCTGGATTTTTTACTAACCTGGTGGCGCGCCCAAGGCGATCCGCACTTTTACGAAATGGTCGCGCGAACGATGCTCGAGATGGCTCGCGGCGGCATGTACGATCGCGTCGAGGGCGGGTTCTTCCGCTACTCGACGACGCGTGATTGGTCCGTTCCGCACTTCGAGAAGATGAGCGAAGATCACGCCGGACTATTGCGCGTGCTCGCCCAACTGCAGACGTGGACGCCGAACAACGATTGGCGCGTAACGCTGCAATCGGCGCTCAGGTACGTCCGCACGACGCTGCGAAACCCGAAAACGAAGCTGTTTTCGGGAAGCCAAGATGCCGACGAAGAGTACTTCGCGCTCGACTTAGAGTCGCGTGCAGGGCGTTCTCGCCCGTACGTGGATCCGCGCTCGTACAGCAATTGGACGGCCGCGCTGGCCGGCGCGTTCGCGTGGGCGTCTACGGCGCTTGATGACGACGCGCTTGCGCGCGAAGCGATAGAGACGCTCGATGTATTGCACGAGGAAGTCTCGGACCAAGACGGGTTGCTCTTTCACGTCGTTGCACCGGGCGAGACGCCGCGAATTCGCGGGTTGCTCGCCGATCAAGCGGCATACCTTCGCGCGCTTATCGATGTCCACGAGCACACGGGCGAGCCCCGGTTCCTGGAACGGGCGCAGGCGCATGCCGGACGCGTCATCCGGCATTTTGCCGCTGCCGACGGCGGTTTTACCGATCACGCCGGTACAGAAGCAACCATCGGAAGACTCGAGCTCGCAGACCGGCCGATCGTGGAGAACGGCATCGTGGCCGAATCGCTGCTGCGTCTCGCGACGCTGACGGGAGACAACACGTATCGCGATCATGCGGCCGCGACGTTAGCGCTATATGCGCGCACGCATCAGAATGCGGGACAATTCTCAGCGACTTATGCGCGCGCTCTCGCGCGGTACCTCTCACCTGAAATCAGCGTAAAGCTCTCGGGCAGCGTTACGGCGACGAGCGAGTTCCGAGAAACGGCATTCCGCCTGCCGACGGCGTTCGTCTGCGTTGCAACTGAAGACGCGACAACGCACGCTACGGCCTACGTGTGCCGTGGAACGGTGTGCGCGGCGCCCGTTACGGAAGCCGCCGACATTCGGGCCGCCTACGAGAGCGTCGCCTCATAAGAACCTCACGGCGATGACAGCCATGTCGTCGCGCGCCGAATTTTCGGCAAACCCGAGCGCGGATTCAAGAGTCGCATTTGCCAGCTCGCTCATTGGCGCATCGCGTTTTATACGAATGAGGTCAAGCAGCCGCTCTTCCCCAAAGAACTCTCCATCGGCGTTGCGCGATTCCGTAATACCGTCAGTTGCAACTACCAAGACACTGCCGGGCACCAGGTCAATGAACCGATGCTGGAACATCTTGCGGCGTTGGTCGAAAAAGCCGAGCAGCGGAGCAGTTATAGGGAGAAATTCCGGCTCCTTGCCGGGACTCACGAGGATCGCCAGATCGTGAGCGGCGGAGGAGTAATTCATAATTTTGCGTGCGTTATCGATATGCCCGAAGAACACCGTGGCAAAGGAATCGCGGTTCTCGAACGCGTTGTTCTCTATGTATAGGCGGTCTAGGCTTTGCATCACCGCTTCGGCCGTCATGCCCGCCGAAGCATAGGCGCGCGATGCGAATTTGAGAAGGGTGGCTCGCATCGCAGCTTGAGCTCCGCGCCCCGAGACGTCGGCTGCGAGAAAAGCGATGCTGCCGTTGTCAAAGCGGTACACGTCCAGCACGTCGCCACCGGCATAGCGGTCGGCTAGCTCGTACTCGATGGCATACTCGACATTTTCTATATGCTCCGCTTTCGGTGCGAAGACGTACCGTGCGACCGCGTTAACGAGGGGGTCGTCCGCCTCGGGGTACTTGCCGGGATGCTCCCGCACTTCGGCCGAACCGGTTTCTCTTTCCTCATAGCTCACGCTGGAATTCCTACCCAGCCCGGGCGCTTGAAACAATTTCGAGGCCCCATCGTAGCTTGGACGGAGGACAAAAAAATGACACCGTACGCCCAGATGCTGCTCGCCTACGTTCGCCCCGAAAGCCAAGGCGCGTATGCGTACGAGTACCGCCAGCTAGCGAAGGACCCGCTTGTCGGTCTCGTCCTTGCCGCGTTGCTCGGAGTCGTCGGCGGCGAATCGTACTATATGGGCAACTTCAAGCGTGGCATCCTCATGACGATCGCGCTCTTCACCGGCGTCGGACTGTTCGTCACGGTGCCGATGTGGATCGCCCGCTGCTTCACGATTCAAGGCGAATGCGAAGCCTACAATGACTATCTCGCTTACATGCTCGCACTTCGCTACTCGGCCGATACGGAAGCCTCGCAGCCGCCGCAGCCCGCGCAGGCGCCGAATGCTCCGCGGCCGGCGATCGGCGGTTTGCCGATGCGCGCGACGAGCTATTAAAGCTTAGGGACGCACGACGGCGTTCCAATACCAGCAGCCCCATAAACCAACCGCGATGGAGTAAGCGATAAGCACGTAACTCCATCGCGGCATTTTTTCTCTCACCGCGAGGAACATCAACGCAACCAGATACGGCTCGAAATCGAGCGCGTGGCGCATGCCGAACTGCGCGAAGCCGTTGACGTAATACACGAAGTTCGGCAACGCCGTGATAACGGCGAGGATCCATAGCGGCAGCACCCACGTTGCGGGGCGGCGTGCGAAGAACGCGAGAAGTAAGGCCGGCGAAGTCCACGTGATCGCCACTCCGCCGAGCGACGGCGCGAGCCACGGAAATGCCGGCAAACGCTGTGGCCATTGGACGAAAAACGAATAGAGCTCGTAGCCGAGATAGCGGAGTTTGAACGGCGAGCCGTACGGGAGACCCACCTGGTCTTGGTGGTACCACGTGGTGTAACCGATGTCGTACCACGTGCCCCAGCGCGCAAGGTTGTAGCCGATCCAAAACAGCGCGAATGCACCGAGGACGGCGCCAAACGGCGCGAGCTGACGGCGGCTCTGCAGGAAGTACGCGTAAACGGGCACCGCCAGCACGAGCGTGAAACGCGACTCGAACGCACAACCGGCCCACAACGCGACGAGCCATCCGCGCTTCTTTCCCGCAAGCTCCACTAAGGCGAGCAACGTGAAGCATACAGACGCGACATGCGCGATGAACCACACGTCGCCAAGCATCGCGCACCACAACAGATCGGTTCCGGCAAGCAGAAACGCGACGATCCATGCGACGTGCGCGCGCGGAACTTGCCACCGCTCGCCCAGCTCCCAGGCAGCGCCGATCGATACCGCGCCCAGCACCACCGCAAGCATTGTCTGATTTGCCGTCCCGAGAATCGCTACGACGGGAACCAATAGGAATGCCGGCATGGGCGCTTCGATGATCCAATGCTGTCCGTTATACGCAAGCGCGTCGATATAGGCGCCCGGCCAATCGATCCATGCATGCCCGTGCAGCAGAGCCTGCGCGAGCAACACGTAATTGTTGTACGGTGTGGCGCGGCCCCGGGAGACGATCAGGATAACGAAAAACGCAATGAGGCCCGCTATAACGGACGGCTTAATTCGCTTCACTCGTGTACCACGCGATAGAGTTCGGTGTGCGTCGGGAGCCGTTCAAGGCGAAAGCCGGGAACGCTTCCTTCGGGCGTTCCGGCGACAAAGACCGGCCGCAATTTCGTCCAACCGGACAGCAAATCGCTTGTGTCGCCATACCATGCCGGTACGATCGTGCGCCGCCCCGCGGAGCGCTCCACGTAGGACGTATAAGCTAGTGGCGGCGCGAGCACCCACGTACTTACGACGATCGCGTCCGCCGGCGTCCGCGCCAGCACTTCGCTCACTTCTTTGCGCGCGCGGTCGTCGTGCGGCTGGCCGAAAAGCACGCGTCCTTGCCATAACAGCAGCGTCGCGATAGCCGCGGCCGCCACGATACTCGCAAACTTGGTTCGGCGCCCGCGCGCACACAACGCGGCAAAACCGATACCGAAAAGGTAAGCAGCGACGACAAAGGCTTCCAAAAAGTAGCGCGCGCGATCTGACTCGTCGTGGAAACTGCCCGCAAAGAGCGCGCCCGCGACGGCAATCACTAAAAGAGCCGCGAGTTGCACGCGATCCCTGCGAAATAGGACGAGGGCGCCGGCTGCGACGAACGCGATACCCGCAAAGCCGAATTCTTTCGCGAGCGTTACGAACGCGGACGCAAGAGCCGACGGCATGGCATCGCCGTTGAAAGCGCCGGTTACCGCCCCGTGCACGTCGATGTCTCGAGCGCCGATCAAGGCGAGAAACCCCTCAAGGCTCGCCGGGTGATGGTAATCCCAAAATGCCGATCCCGGCATTCCGAGCGCCGCGACCGGATCGAGGCCGTGCGTTGAAATGAAAGCGCTGCGCAAGGGAAGATAGAGAAACCAGAGAGCGGCGCAAAAGAACGCGGTTGCAACGCTCGCGAGCAACGTCCGCGGATCGCTTTCGTCAATACGCGCGATAAAGAGTACCAGCAGGCCGGGCAGTGCGATCAAGGCGACCGGATGCACGGCAAGCGCGAATCCGTAAAACACCGCCGCCGTCAACAAATCGCGTTTGCGTAAACCGCGGTACCAACGCAGCGCGAAGAGCAGCATCGCCGCGAAGAATGCCGTTTCGACGGCGTGCACTTCCGCGCGCGTCGCGCGCGTCCACACGATCAGGCCAAACCCAAAGGTGATGGCAGAGCTCAAAGCGGCGGCGCGATCGTTCGTCGCGTCTCGCACCATGCGGGCGATACACCAGCACGCAATGCTCGTTGCGATCGCGCTAAGGAGCGTCATGCGAAACGCCACGCTGCCGATTGGAATCAGGTGCGTAAACAGCCACGCAATGATGATATAGAGAGGAAACCCCGGTGGATGCGCGATGCCGAAGATCCACGGCACCGTGTCCATCTCGCCGACGTCCCAGTATGTTACGTCGCGATAACCGCTAAGAACGTAGAGCGCGAGAGGGACGAGAAACGCACCCACGCCGGCTCAAATGGGAGGCAGCGTTGCATGCGGGAGCGGTTTTGCGCCCTGGAACGTCGATGCCGGCAAGTTCGACGGAAAGCTGTAATCGCTCCAAGCAATCCGCTCCCGCGCAAGCTTTCCGGAAATCGCGCCATCGACGTTTACCGAAAGCGGCACCCAATATTTTCCCGCGCCCGCAAAATCGATTTGCCCGTTTCCACGGCAACGGCGCCCACCGTGGAAAACGCAATCGTGCTCGGCAAAAATCGCTCGCCGTCGATGATCAGCCGCTTCACGACAAATCCCGAGGTGGCCGTTTCCAGCGGCATGGCGTCGTAAACGTACTGCAGGTGCGCGCCTTGTTTGATCGTGCGCACAAAGACGAATTCATAGGAAGCGGTCCGTGGCGCAAGCCGCGCAAGTGTATAGCGATCGGGGCGATGTCCGATTCGCACGACTTTGCGCGCAAGCTGCTGGCCGTTCACCGCAATCGTTTCGTCGCGGACGTCGAGCCCTTGGCGATACACACGATGACGCTGCTCGATGTTCGTCGGACCCGCTTGCGATACGCTATAGCTAAAGATCATCGCTTTCGGCGTGACAAGATCCGTCATCTCGAGTTCGTAGCGCTGCAGAACGATCTGAGAATCGAACGGGACGGCCATCTTCGGCGCTGCACCGAGCAATGCGGCGAACGCGAGCAAAACCGTCGACAAACGGCGCACAAACATCTAAGCGAGAACGGCTTCCCGGATAGCGTTCAGCGCGGCATCCGCCCCCGAGGCGTCTTTACCTCCGCCTTGCGCTTGAGCCGGCGCACCGCCGCCTTTTCCGCCGACCAGCGGTGCAGCGAGCTTCACGAGGTTGCCGGCATGAACGCCGGTTTTCACCAAATCGTCGCTCGCGGAAACGATGAGACTCACGGTGCCGTTGTCGACGCCGGCAAGTGCAATCACGCCGCTCGGTAAGCGCGAACGCAATGCACCGCTGAGATGACGCAACGCCTCGGCGTTCGCCTCGGGCACGACGGCGCCGACGAAGGTGCGATCGCCCTTGCGCTCGGCTCGCTCGACATACGTTTGAGCGTCGGCTGAAGCTAATCGCGCCTTCAGTTGGCCGACGGCCGTCTGAAGATCCCGGAGGTCGCGCTGAAGCTTGTTCACGCGCTCGCCGAGTTCGTCCGGCGACGACGCGAGCGTCGCGGCAAGCTCGCTCACCACGTCTTGCTGACGCGTCGCATGGTCTTCTGCTGCCCGAGAAACCACGCTTTCAATGCGGCGGATGCCGCTGCCAATTGACGACTCGTTCAGAATCAGGAACAAGCCGAGTTCACCGGTCGAGTGCGCGTGCGTGCCGCCGCAAAACTCCACGGACGAGCCTGCCTGCAACACGCGAACGCTTTCACCGTACTTCTCGCCGAACATCCAGATTGCGCCGGTTTGTTTGGCTTCTTCGATGGGGAGCTCGCGTGTGACCACCTCGGAATCGTCGCGAATCATTTCGTTCACCCGCGATACGACGGCGCGCTTTTGATCCGGCGTGAGCGCGCCGGCGGTCCAGCGGAAGTCGAATCGCATGCGATCCACGCCGACCCACGAGCCGGCCTGCGCAACGTCGTCGCCCAACACGTCTTTGAGCGCGCGCTGGAGCAAATGCGCGGAAGTATGATGACGACGAATTTCCCGGCGCCACCAATCGTGAACGCGTGTGTGGACGCGTTCGCCCGCGTTGAATTCGCCGCTCTTCACGATGCCGTGATGAGCGATCGCTTCACCCATGTACTGCGTATCTTCCACGAGGAAAACCGAGCCGTCATCCGCGGTCAACTCGCCGCGGTCGCCGATTTGCCCGCCGCGCTCCGCGTAGAATGACGTGCGATCGAGCACGAGCACGCCGCGCTCGCCGGCGTTCAACGTTTCCACCGGCTTGTCGTCCCGCAGCGCAACCATGATTTCACCGTTGCTTTCGAGCCCTTCGTAGCCGGTGAAGGTGCTCTTTATCGCGGGCAATTCGGCAATCGTCACAACGGCGCGTTTGGAAGCAGCGTCGCGCCGGGCGCGTTCGCGTTGTTCGTTCATCGCGACTTCGAATGCAGCCGCGTCGACAGCGACCTCACTGTCGCCCGCAACTTCACGCGTTAATTCAACCGGGAACCCGTAGGTGTCGTGCAGTGTAAAAGCGTCGTTGCCGGAGATCAAGCGCGTGCCGTTCGCGGTCGCATCGTCGATTAGCCGGTCCAGCATCGCCATTCCACGTTCCAACGTGCGATCGAAAGTCTGTTCTTCAGCCCGCAGCGTTTGCTGGATGCGCGCTTGGTGCTCGCGCAATTCGGGATAGCCCGGGGCCAGCGAAGCTACGACCGCCGGGACGAGTTCGGTGAGGAATCCGTTTGGATATCCTAGCAATCGCCCGTTGCGAATCGCGCGGCGGATCAGGAAACGCAGAACGTAGCCGCGGTCCGTGTTCGACGGATAGATTCCGTCGTTGATAAGAAACGTTACGGCGCGCGCATGATCCGCGATGATGTTTTGGCGTTCGCGCTGCGCTTTTGCATCGAGAGAGGTTTGGCCGATCGGCGGCTGCGCGGCGATCAAATCCGTGAACAGATCGGTGTCGTACATCGACGCCTGGCGGTTCACGAGCGCCAGCATGCGTTCGAAACCCGCACCCGTGTCGATCGATTTACGCGGCAGTTCCGTCATCGCTCCGCCGGCCGCGCGATTGTACTGTTGAAAGACGACGTTCCAGTACTCGACGAAACGATTGCCTAGATTCGGACCCGTATCGCCGGGACCGCTCGCGTGCTCTTCACCTGTGTCGTAAAAGAGCTCGCTACACGGACCGCATGGACCGGTTGGACCCATCGTCCAGAAATTGTCCTCGTCCCAGCGGGAAACGTGCGACTTCTCGAGCCCGATTTCGTTCACCCAAATTTGCTCGGCTTCGTCGTCGGAGGTATGAACGGTGACGTAAATTCGCGCGGGATCCAGTTTGAGAACCTTCGTGGAAAATTCCCATGCCCACGCGATAGCTTCGCGTTTGTAGTAGTCACCGAAGCTGAAATTGCCAAGCATCTCCAAGAACGTGCCGTGCCGTCCCGTGCGCCCGACGTTTTCGATGTCGCTCTTCGCACCGGCCACCCGAAGGCAGCGCTGAACCGTGACGGCGCGGGGCGCCGGCGCCGGCTGGTCGCCGAGGAAGACCGGGACGAACTGCTCCATGCCCGCGATGGTGAAGAGCGTCGTGCTCATCTCGTCGGGAATGAGGCTCGCCGAGGGGAGCAGCTTGTGTTGCTTGGAGACGAAAAAGTCAATCCAAGCCTGGCGGAGTTCTTGGCTTTTCATAGGGTTCAACGGGAGATGATAGCAGACCGGAGCCGTTGCCTCCTACAGCCTTTGCGGACTACGGGATCTGCACGTCCCGCATGTCCAAGCCCACGCCGTGCGCCTCGCCGAAATTCGTGTTTCTCAGGTCGGCCCCGGAGAGGCTGCAGCCGGTCAGCGTAGCGCCCGCGAAATTAGCGCCTGCGAAGCGGACACGATTGAAGTTCACGCCGTTAAGGTTGGCACGCGAGAGGTTCGCATCGCGCAGGTCGGCGCCCGAGAAGTTCGCGCCGGTCAGGGAAAGAGCGCTGAGGTTGCGGCGGCGCAGGTCGACGCCGGCCAAATTGCAGCCGGTACAGTCGTGCAGCAGCTGGTGGAGGGCATCGTCGGACACCGATTGCACGGTCGAACCCGTGAGGTCCACTCCGGTTGCGTTCATACCGTCGAGGGTGGCGCCGTTCAATCGCACGCCGCGGAGGTCAACGCCCGTTAAATCGGCCTTGCGCAGGTTCGCGCTGCGAAGGTCGGCGCCGTTGAGGTTCACGCATTCGAGCGAGGCGCCGTGAAGATCGGCCCCCGAAAGATTAGCGCCGCGCAGGTCGATATCGCGGATGCTTTGACCGTGAAGATCGCGCCCGTGCCAGTCGGCACCCGGCTGATGCGAGCGAATGCACGTCGAGCGGTCGCCGTCGAAGCGGACGATCCGTTCGTCGGCATGAGCGGCCGCGGCGGCTACGAGCGTAGCGGCCAAAACACCAAAGAAAAAGCGACGCATGCCGGGCACCCCTCTATCAACTAACGATTTAAGAGTATGCTACCGGGCCTGCGCCGCTTTGTCAACTATAGAATTAAGAGAACTAGAGCGCCCTACTCTTTTAGGACCGAGCGAAGCTTCTCGAGCGCCTTGGCCTGCAGACGCGATACGTGCATCTGAGACACGTTGAGGCGCTTGGCAATCTCGGTCTGCGAGACGGACTCGTAGAACCGCAAGTAGATGATTACGCGTTCGCGACCGGTGAGGACGTGGAACGCCCGCTCCAGGTTGGCGCGATCTTCCAGCATCTCGAGGCCGGAGTCCGTCATGCCGACCGTATCTGCAAGCGTCTGCGACTTCTTTTCGCCTTCGCCGGAAACTTCGGAATCGAGCGAAAGCAAATTGTAGGCTTGTCCGAGTTCTTGAGCTTCGAGGATCTCTTCTTCGGTCGCGTTCAGCCGTTCGGCCAGCTCCGCGACCGTAGGACTGCGTCCAAGTTCGACCGCCATCTTTTCGTTCGCGCGATTGACCGAGAGATTGAGCTCCTGAAGCCGGCGCGGAACCTTGACTGCCCAGCCCTTGTCGCGAAAATAGCGCTTGATTTCGCCGACGATGGTCGGGGTAGCGTAGGTGGTGAATTCCACGCCGCGGTCCAGCTCGAAGCGGTCGATCGCTTTGAGCAAACCGACGGTTCCCACCTGAACGAGATCGTCCAGCGGTTCGCCGCGATTGGCGAACTTGAGCGCGAGGAAACGCACGAGATTAAGATGCGCTACGACGAGATCGTTGCGCAGTTGCTCGTATTCGGCATCACGCCGTTCGGGCTGCTCGTTGTGACGCCCCCGCGCCGTCGCAAAGCGGCCAAAGAGTTCGCGCGTCCGCTCTCTTTCCGAGCGCACGTCGATGTCTCGTTCTTGCACTTTTTACCCAGGCAATCGTTTGAGCATGATGAGCTGCGTTCCGTTTTCGGGATGAACGTCGTAGCTCACATCGTCCATCAAAGACCGAATCAGGAACACGCCCAGTCCGCCCACGCGTTCTTCTTCGAGGTTGCGAGAGCGGATCGTCTCCGGACGCGTTCCACGTCCGTAGTCACGCACGCTGATGCGCAAGCCCTGCTCCAAAGCTTCGCATTTGATCTCAATATAGGCGCTGCCGTGTGCGTGCTGGATTGCGTTGGTGCACGCTTCGGCAACCGCCAATTTGATGTCTTCGATCTCGTCTATCGAGAAGTGCAAACGGCTGGCGACTGCGGCAACGGAAAGCCGGGCGAGAGCTACCCATTCGGCCTTGCACGGAACGCGCAGTTCGACGACGTCTATGTCGTCTGATTGGACAACGGGTTGATTCACACCAAAGCCTTCATCGCCGCATCTTCACTTTCGAAGATGCCAAAAATTTTCACGAGCCCGGTAATGTCGAAAATCTTCTTGATTTGCGGATTCGTGCATACGAGATTAACGGAACCCCCGTGCTCGCGCACGCGCTTGAGTCCGCCGATCAAAACGCCGAGTCCGGTCGAATCGATGTAGCGAACCTTTTCGAGATTGATAACGAGGTGGTAGACCCCGCGATCGATTAGCTCGCCGATGGCATCTTTCACCTTGGGCGACGTATACACGTCGATCTCGCCACCGAGGTCGACGACATAGCAGTCACCTTGTGCTTCGCGCACGTTCACCTTGATATCCAAAGACTTCTACTCCTATAGTTCCGATGCGTCGGCTTTACGCTGCAGGTCGTCGCGCGTGCGATCGGCCGTTTCATTTCCTTCGACCACCGCAGCGTCGATGTTCGATCGCGCATTTTCAACTACTTGACGGCCGCGCTCGTAGAGATCGGCCGCACTGTCTTGCCATTGCGAGGTAACGTCGGTAACGCGACCGCGCAAGTCGCCGGTAGCGTCCACCGCAAAGTTACCCGCTTCACGGGCTTTTCCAACCAAAAGATCGCGCGTCTCTTCTTGCGTCAAGAGCACGGCGACGGCGCCACCAACGATGGCGCCAAGCAGGAACCCGGCGAAAAAACCACCGCCGCGATTCTCGTTATCCATCTAAAGCGTCTCCCGGGGGTTGCGCTTCGCGCAATCCATCGTCTGCTGACTTTCTTCCCGTGACGAGCCTCCGTAAACCCGCGGAAACGCCCGTGATTGTCGCTCCGACGTTTACTATCGCCGGCGAAAGTGCGTCTTTTGTCAGACCCGCCGTATGCGAGACGGAGCCCGCGACGTCTTCCAAAGACTTCACGACGCCTGAAAGGCGCGCGAGCGTCTGATCCGCGGTATCGGCGATGCCGCCCACGTGTTCCAAAGTCTCTCCGACCGGCTTTCCAAGCGTGGCGATCTGCCGGTCCACCTCGTCCAGCGTGCCGTTGAGCCGGCCGAACGTTTTTGCCAAGGCGAGCATCGCCACGAAAATGCCGACGCCCATCAAAAGGACGCCGACGCCTACGCCGATGTCTAGTACGATCGACCAATCGATCCCGCTCACAACTCTACTCCCTCTCGCGACGGTAGCTTTCGAGCGCTTCCCTTATTCCCGCGAATGGCTTCCACTACACGTGGAACTAGCTCAAGGACTCGCTCGATTTCTTGTTCGCTCGTTCCTGCGCCGAGCGAGAAACGAATAACGGCTTCGTGCCAACGGGGGTCGATACCAAGCGCGGAAATGACGTGGCTTGGCTCGAGTACACCGGAGGTACACGCGCTACCGGCGCTCACGGCAAGCCCTTCCAGGTCCAGCCGCATCAGCAACGACTCCGAGTCCGCGCCGGCAAACGATATGTTGGCGTTATTCGGCATTCGTTGGGCACCAGAGCCGTTCACGCGAACGTCTGGGATTGCCGACTCGATGCCGGCCTGAAGCCGGTCGCGCAGGCCGGCGATGCGTTCGGCTCGCGCCGGCTGCTCGGCAACCGCCTTTTCCAGCGCGACGGAAAGCCCGACGATGCCTGCAACGTTTTCCGTTCCGGACCGCCGCCCGAATTCTTGACCGCCCCCGTGAATCAACGCCTGCATTGGGACGCCCTCGCGAGCGTACAGTGCGCCGGCGCCCTTCGGCCCGTAAAACTTGTGCGCCGAGATCGAAAGCAAATCGACGCCGAGCCGTTGCACGTCGAGCGGGAGCCACCCCGGAGCTTGCACGGCGTCGGTATGAAACAGCACGCCTTTGCGGCGGGCGATCGCCGCAAGCTCGGGAATTGGCTGCACGACGCCGATCTCGTTGTTTGCGTACATCACCGTCGCAAGAACCGTATCGTCACGCAGCCCGCGTTCGAACGCCGCTGGATTCACCAGGCCGCGATCGTCGACCGGAAGCAAGGTAATCTCAAATCCTTCGGCGGCAAGCGCATCCAACGCATGCAGCACGGCGTGATGCTCGATGGCCGTCGACACGACGTGTCGCCCGCGCTCGCGAGCCGCGCGCGCGACACCCAGGATCGCCTGGTTATCAGCCTCGGAGCCGCTTCCGACGAAGACGATCTCCTTACGCTTGGCGTTGAGCGCGCGAGCTACGCGGTCGCGTGCATCGTCCAAGGCTGCTCGCGCCGCGCGGCCCTCGGCATGCAGCGAGCTCGGGTTGTAACCGCTCTGCGAAAAAAAGGGCAGCATCGCTTCGAGCACGCCGGGATCGACGGGCGTCGTGGCTGCATAGTCGAGATAAATGCGTGAAGTCATCTAATATTCACAGAGAGTTATCAAGAAGCGTGTCTACCATGATGGTTGTGCGAAGCTCCATTGCACACTCCGAGAAGTAGCAACGGGAACGCGGTCCGGGCCACCACCCGGGCCGCTTTTTTATTTCCGGTTTAGGCGTCGTTTTCGCCGGCTTCGTAGTAACGGCGGCCCTTCAAATTTTCCGGCAGATTGTCTTGTTTCACACCATAATCATCGTGCGCGTAGTGGTAGTCGCGGCCGTACCCTAGCTCTTTCATGAGACCGGTCGGTGCGTTGCGAAGATGCAAAGGCACCGGATCATTTCGCGTTTCCTGAACGTCCCGCATCGCAGCCCCGTAGGCGCGGCCCACACTATTGCTCTTTCGAGCCTTGGCCAAATACAACGTCGCCTGCGCAAGGGGATAGAAGCCTTCGGGCATACCGACGAAGTGCACCGCTTGTTGCGCGGCCATTGCGACCTGGATGCCTTGCGGATCGGCGAGACCCACGTCTTCGGATGCGAGAATGACAAGCCGCCGGGCGATAAATAAGCCGTCTTCACCGCCGTCTATCATTCGCGCAAGCCAATATACGGCCGCATCCGGATCGCTCGCGCGGATGCTCTTGATGAATGCACTGATCGTATCGTAGTGTTGTTCGCCGCCCTTGTCATAGGTCGACCCGCGCTTTTGCAACGCTTCCATGACAAGCGCTTTATCGATCGTGCGCGCACCGTCGCGTTCGGGCGCCGTCTGCGCAGCGAATTCGAGCGCGTTCAATGCGGTACGCGCATCGCCGTTTGCATAACGGATCAGCGTTTCGCGCCCATCCGCATCAACCCGGACATGCATTGCACCCAGCCCGCGAGCGTCATCGTTTAACGCACGATCGACGATCGCTGCGATCTCTTCGTCCCCAAGCTGTTTCAAAACAAAAACACGCGCGCGTGAAAGCAACGCGGAGTTTACTTCGAACGACGGATTTTCCGTCGTCGCTCCGATGAGGGTCACCGTTCCGTCCTCGACATAGGGAAGGACCGCGTCTTGTTGCGCTTTGTTGAAGCGATGGATCTCATCGACGAAGAGCACGCTCCGCTGGCTGAGTTTCTTTCTCGCCTGCGCTTCTGCTACGACCTTGCGCAAATCGGCCACGCCGGCGCTTACGGCAGAAAGCTGCGAGAAATGCGATCCGGTCGAACGCGCGACAATCTCTGCAAGCGTCGTCTTTCCGGTCCCCGGCGGTCCCCAAAGAATCATCGACGGCACGCGGTCGCTTTCGATCGCGCGGCGCAAGGCACGACCCGGACCCACGATATCGCCTTGTCCGACGTACTCGTCGAGCGTTCGCGGCCGCATGCGGGCGGCAAGAGGCGCATCTGCGGCGGGCTCCCGCGACGCCTTGGTTTGCGGCATTTGCGCACCGAAGAGCGTCGGTTCCATAGACTCTACTTTATGGCTTAGCCGATGGCTGCGGCGTCGCTTTTTGCAGCGGGTTGTGAATCTTGATGGGCCTCGGCGTCGCGATGTGCGGGTTGATTTCGCTTGGGAATTGCATCGTTACGTTGTCTTGCGCGTGCGCTTGACCGCTAATCGTGTTGTAGCGCACGCGACCGGCGACCATCGTGCGATCGCCTTGATTGATGTGCACGTTGCCTTCGAGGTACAGGTCGTGCTGTGCATCGTTTAGCGTGCCTTTATCGGCATCGACCGTAGTATCGGCTTGCACGTAATGGACGTGGCCGGTGGCCGCATACTGCTTGGCCAGCCCGTCGATTTGCACTCGATCCGCGGTCAACGTCGAAGGCCCCCGGGAATTCGACGGCGTTGTCGACGAGAGCCCCGCGAAATTCCCCTGGCTGTCGTGCATGACCACGTGTCCGACGAGCGTCGCGTTCTTCGTCTTGTAGTTGCCGGTCGCGCGATCTGCCGTGATATCGCCGCCTTCCCGCGTCATCGTCACTTGATTGGGCGTGCTGAAATCGCCGGTTTTGAAACTGACGTCGAGGAGCGATGCCTGGACGTGCCACGCGCCTACGTCGAAATTCGTCCCGCTGCCGCCGGACGGCGCGGGAGACGGTTTCGGCGTGGCGGCGAGCAACGCCACAACGGCCAGCGCGAGCGGGGCGATGGATCGAATCATGATTGCGTGCGTACCTTAATCGTATGACGTTCCACGGGCCCCAGCAGTTCCGAGAGCCGTTCGAGCGAGACGGCGCCTTCGCGAAGAAGGCGCGGCGGGTTGACCGTTAAGTCCACGATCGATGATTCGAGGTCGTAGCGGGTCGGACCATGCTCGATTAGCAAATCGGCAGGTGGAAGATCGGCTGCTTGGCCGTCGTTACCGCGGTACGGTGTTTCACCGCTCGGATTCGCGCTCGAAACCGCGAGCGGACCACAACGATCCAAGATTGCGCGCGCAAGCGGTTCATCCGGGACGCGAAAGCCCAGCGTGGGCATCCCGGCGGTCAGCTCGTCGCTGACGAACGGCGGTTTGCGCACGACGAGCGTGACCGGACCGGGCAGCAAGCGCTTGGAGGCCAGAATCGCGTGTGAATTTTCGCGCGCGTACTCGAGAAACTCCGAAGGCGTTGCCACGTGCAGCGTGAGCGGCTTGTCATCGGGACGGCCCTTCGCGCCGTAGACCCGATCGATCGCTTCGGAGCGATACGGGTCGCACGCAATGCCGTAACTTGTGTCGTTCGGGAAGATGATCGTGCCGCCCGCAAAGATAACGCGAGCGCACTCTTCCACGACATGCTCGATGCGCTCGGTACGCGCATCGATCACCGCTCGAATGCTCATTGCATGGGTCGTACCCACTTGAGCCTGAGCCGCCCGCAGCTACGACGCCTCGGCTGAGCTGCCCGCAGCTCGACGCCTCAGTTGGGTTCCCTCTATTCTTATATGCGAAGGCGCATGCCGGTGCCCAGCGCCACGCACGAAAGCGGGTCGTCGGCCACGATCGCCGGCACGCCGGTTACTTCCGAGAGCAGCTTGTCGAGGCCACGCAGCAGCGCGCCGCCGCCGGTTAGGATGACGCCGCGATCGATGATGTCTGCGGCCAGTTCGGGCGGCGTCTTTTCGAGAACGGCTTTCACCGCCTCGACGATGGCGCTGACCGGTTCCGAAAGCGCTTCGCGAATCTCTTCGCTCGTGATTTTCACGGTCTTCGGCAAACCGTTGATGAGGTCGCGGCCGCGAATTTCCATTGCAAGCTCTTGCTCGAGCTTGTACGCCGAACCAATCTTGATCTTGATCTCTTCAGCAGTCCGTTCGCCGATCATGAGGTTGTATACGCGACGGATATAACGCACGATCGCATCGTCGAGCTTATTGCCGGCAACGCGAATTGACTGCGACACTACGACGCCGCCTAACGAAATGACGGCGACGTCGGTCGTGCCGCCGCCGATGTCGACGACCATGCTTCCCGACGGGCCTTCGATCGGAAGTCCCGCACCAATTGCCGCCGCCATCGGTTCTTCGATGATGTCGACGCTGCGCGCGCCCGCGAGCTTCGCGGCATCTTTAACGGCGCGTTCTTCGACGCTGGTGATTTCCGCCGGGACGCAAATCGTAACGTGGGGTTTCGGTTTGATGATCGAGGACCACCAGGAGCGGTCTTTCATCACTTTCTTGATGAAGTACGAAAGCATCGCTTCGGTCACTTCGAAGTCCGCGATGACGCCGTCGCGCAACGGACGAATCGCCTGAATGTGCGCCGGCGTTTTGCCGAGCATCTGGCGCGCTTCTTCGCCAACGGCCAGCACTTTGCCGTTGTTCATGTCCTTCGCAACCACCGACGGCTCGCGCAGAACGATGCCTTTGCCTTTAACGTGCACGAGCACGTTTGCCGTGCCGAGATCGATGCCGATGTCCAAACCGAACTCCCGAATTATCTAGTGTACTGTGGAACGTTGTTTCTTAGCTCGCCGCCGAGCCGATGCGTGGATATTCGCGCGTTTCGAAAAGGCCCGCAGGCTCCGTCAACGGCGTTACGCCGCTGCTGCGTTGCACTTGCGCGCCAAGCGAAGATAACATTTCTTCCAAGCGCTCGTAGCCGCGATCTATGTACTCGAGGCCGATGATTTCGGTCTCGCCTGCTGCTGCCAAACCCGCCACGACGAGGGCCGCGCCCGCACGAATATCGGGCGCCTCCACGGGCGCGCCGGAAAGCTGCGTTACGCCTTTAACGACGGCGGTATTACTTTCCATCGAGACGCGAACGTCGGCACCCATGCGCGCGAGTTCGTTGACGTACGAGAAGCGCGCGTTGAAAATCGATTCCTCGACGACGCTCGTGCCCGGAACGGTGCACAAAAACGACACCATCTGCGGCTGCAGATCCGTTGGAAAACCCGGATGCGGTGCGGTGAGAATATCGGTGCCGCCGGTGATCGTGCCGCCGTCTACGCGAACCCAGTCGTCACCGTACGTAAGGTCGACGCCGCACTCTTGCAGCTTCATCATGAACGCTTCGAGATGGTCGGGGCGGCAGCTCGTAACCGTTACGTCGCCGCGCGTCGCCAGTCCGCAAAGCAACAGCGTTCCCGTGACGATGCGATCGGGAATGATTTCGTATTCGCCGCCATGCAATTCGGCAACGCCGTCGATGCGAATGACGTCGGTGCCGGCGCCTTGCACGCGTCCGCCCATGGCATTGAGAAAGTTCGCGAGATCCGTAACTTCGGGTTCCATCGCGGCGTTGGTAATCGTCGTCGTGCCGTCGGCGAGCACCGCCGCAAGCATTGCGTTCTTCGTTGCGCCGACGCTCGGAATGCGAAATTCGATCGAGCCGCCTTGCAAGCGTGATTGTTTGCTTTCGGCGATCAGGTAGCCGTGCGCGTTGCGAACGTCGCAGCCGAGCGCCGCAAAAGCCTGCTCGTGCATGTCCGTTGCGCGCGTCCCGAGCACGCAGCCGCCGGGCAACGGCACTTCGGCGCGGCCGAACCGGCCGAGCAGCGGTCCGACGATGTCGAACGAAGCGGCGAGTTTGCGGACGAGCGTGTACGGTGCGCGATACGACGCAACGTTGCTCGAGTCGATCGTTACGGTGTTATCGGTTTCGTAGCGGATGCGAGCGCCAAGCGCTTCGAGCAACGACCACATTACGGAGACGTCGGTAATGCGAGGCACGCGGCGCAGCGTAACGGTGCCCTTCGCCAGCAATGCAGCAGCCATGATCGGCAACGCGGCGTTTTTCGCGCCATGCGTTGCAACCGAGCCTTCTAACCGAGATCCGCCGCGGACGCGCAGCGTGGTTTCTAAGCGATCGAGCATCCCGTCACAAAACGTTCGCGGGGCGCATGAGTGCGCCCCGCTTATATTTTCGGCCGTATTCCGCCGGAATCTAGCGGCTTTCTTTGTCATGGTGAGATTGTCGAAGCACGGGCGCATATCGCCGTAGCAGACGGGTGATGCGCCTGCCCTTCGACCAGCTCAGGGTGACGATACTAGTGACCCGTTAAACGCAGTTTTGCGTTGGCGAAGTCGATGATCGCTTGCTCTCGCGCGAACTCTTCCCCGCTTGCATTCTTCTGACGCTCGGTTGCGATCGCGAGTTCTTCCCGCGTCCCGGCAACATCCACGTCCTCGAAGGCCAGTGCCGCATCCACGAGTACCGTAATGCGGTCCGGCAGCGCCTGCATGAAGCCTTCACTCGTCGCCAGCTCCAGGCGTTTGTCGCCGCCGGCTTCAACGACGTTGGCTCGCAGCACGCCCGGCTTCAGCGCCGCAAGAAACGGCGCGTGCGAGGGAAGGATGCCCTCTTCGCCTTCGGTGGTGACCGCGATCACGAGCTCCGCATCGCCCTCGAAGGCGATCTTCGTCGGCGTGATGAGCTTGAACGGGATCGTATGCGCCATCGACTAGACCGTAGCGCCGAGTTTTTCGGCGGCTTCCTTCACTTCGTCGATGCTGCCCTTGTAGAAGAACGCCTGTTCCGGCAAATTGTCGACCTTGCCGTCGAGGATTTCCTTGAACGAGCGGATGGTGTCTTCGATCTTGACGTACTTGCCGGGCGTACCCGTGAACTGTTCGGCAACGAAGAATGGCTGCGAGAACATACGCTGGATGCGGCGCGCGCGTCCGACGACGATCTTGTCTTCTTCCGAAAGCTCCTCGACGCCGAGAATCGCGATGATGTCCTGGAGATCCTTATAGCGCTGCAGTGTTTCCTGAACGCCGCGAGCCACGTTGTAGTGCTCCTGGCCGACGATCTGCGGATCGAGAATGCGCGAGTTCGAAGCGAGCGGATCGACGGCGGGATAGATGCCGAGTTCCGAAATCGGGCGTGAAAGCGCCGTCGTCGCGTCAAGGTGAGCAAACGTCACGGCGACGGCGGGGTCGGTGTAGTCGTCGGCGGGTACGTACACCGCTTGCACCGACGTAATCGAACCCTTGTTGGTGGACGTGATGCGCTCTTCGAGCGCGCCCATGTCCGTCGAAAGCGTCGGTTGATAGCCGACGGCCGACGGCATGCGGCCCATCAGCGCCGAGACTTCGGAGCCGGCCTGCAGATAGCGGAAGATGTTGTCCATAAACAGCAGCACGTCGGCGCCCGCTTCATCGCGGAAGTACTCGGCCATCGTAACGCCCGTTTGCGCGATGCGGAAACGCACGCCCGGCGGCTCGTCCATCTGACCGAAAACCAGCGTCGTCTGCGCGAGAACTCCCGACTCTTTCATTTCGAGCCAGAGATCGTTGCCTTCACGCGTGCGTTCACCGACGCCGGTGAAAACCGAGAAGCCCTTGTGAACGTTGGCGATGTTGCGGATGAGTTCTTGAATGAGAACCGTCTTGCCGACGCCGGCGCCGCCGAAGAGTCCGACCTTACCGCCGCGCGTGTACGGCGCCATCAAGTCGATGACTTTGATGCCGGTCTCGAAGAGTTTCGGGGTCGGGTCCTGCGATTTGAAGTCCGGCGAAGGACGGTGGATCGGCCATTCGGCCGCTGCTTTCACCGGCTCGTCCGAATCGATCGCTTTGCCGAGGACATTGAAGATGCGTCCGAGCGTGCCTTCACCCACCGGAACCTTGATCGGTCCGCCGGTCGAGGTGACGCCGGCGCCGCGCATCAGACCATCGGTCGAGCCCATTGCGAGGCAGCGCACTTGGCTGTTTCCAAGTTCATCCTGCACTTCGAGCACGAGGTCGCGGGCCTGCATAGCCGTGCCGCCGAGGTCGACAGCGCCGGCGGTCGAGCGCCCGTTCTGTCCGGCGTGCGAATCTTCGTTGACGCGAACCGTCAATGCATCGTTGATCTTCGGCAGCGTTTCCGCCGTGAACTCGACGTCCACGACGTTGCCCAGCACTTGCACAACTTTACCGGTGGCAGCCATCTTCAATATGTCCTTTAGCGTGTTTCTATTTAGTCTAGGCGTTGACGAGCGCTTCGGCGCCGCCGACGATTTCGAGCAGTTCTTTGGTAATCGCGGCTTGACGCGCGTTGTTCATCTGAATGGTCAGTTCGTCGATGAGTTTGCCCGCATTGTCCGTCGCATTGTTCATCGCGAGCAACTGGGCTGCGAAGAATGCGGCGTCGGTCTCGAGCATCGCCGAGAAGATCGTGAATTCGAGATACTTGGGCAGCAAGCGCGAGAGCACCAACTCCGGCGACGGCGCAAATTCCACGGCACCTTTCGGATGATCCGAGCCGCTCGTCTCCATCGCGAGCGCGCCGCGCTCGATGGGAACCAGCTTGCGCGTCTCCGGACGCTGCGACATCATCGAAATCAGCTTCGACGAAATCAGCGTGATGCCTGAAATTTTCCCGGCAACGAAGTCGTCGGTCACGCGTCGCGCCACTTCACGCGCCGCGTCGATCTTCGGCTGCGCGTTCAGCGCCCAGGCCGGATGGTTGCCTCCGCCGGCGCGGCGCACGAAGTTGCGCGCCTTGTTGCCGACGGTGTAGTACGTCACGTTTCGGTTTTCGCGAACGTAGAGTTCCGCGGCGCGCGTGATGTTCGAGTTGAACGCACCCGCTAAGCCTTTGTCCGCCGTCATCAGGATGATGCCCATCGGGGCGCCTTCCGCGCCGGGCTTCATGAACGGATGATCGACGGAGTTGACGCTCGCCATGAGATCGCGCAACATCTCCGAAAGCGTATCCGCGTACGGGCGCGCTTGTTTTTGCGCCAGCTCCGCACGGCGGATCTTCGCCGCGGCGACCTGTTTCATCGCCTTGGTGATTTGCTGCGTGTTCTTCAGCGAGCGAATCCGCTCGCGAAGATCTTTTACTGACGGCATTAGAAGCTCTTATTGAATTCCGTGAGCGCGGCGTCTAGCTCTTTCTTCACGTCGTCCGAAAGCTGGCCGCTCTCCGCGATCGAGTTCGTGATGGAAGCGTGCTTCTCGTGGAGGAAGCCGATGAAGCCTTGCGCCCAGTTCTGCAAGCGGCTCGTCGCTATGTCGTTCACGAAGCCTTTGGTGGCGCCGTAGAGCACCGCGACTTGATCTTCGATCGCCTGCGGCTGATACTGCGGCTGCTTGAGGAGCTCGGTGAGCTTTTCACCGCGCAGCAGCTGCATCTGCGTCGCTTTGTCGAGGTCGCTTGCGAGTTTCGCAAAAGCCGCAAGATCGCGATACTGCGCCAGCTCGAGCTTCAATTGGCCGGCGACCGACTTCATCGCCTTGGTCTGCGCCGAACTGCCAACGCGCGACACCGAAAGACCGACGTCGACCGCAGGACGGATGCCTTGGAAGAACAGGCTCGGCGTGAGATAGATCTGACCGTCGGTAATCGAAATCACGTTGGTCGGAATATACGCCGAGAAATCTCCGGCTTGCGTTTCGATGATCGGAAGCGCCGTCATAGAGCCGCCGCCCAGCTCGTCGGAGAGTTTGGCCGCGCGTTCCAGCAAACGCGAGTGCAAGAAGAAGACGTCGCCCGGATACGCTTCGCGCCCCGGCGGACGGCGCAGCAGAAGCGCCATTTCGCGGTACGACTGCGCGTGCTTCGTGAGGTCATCGTAAATGATGAGGACGTCTTTACCGCCGTACATAAGTTCTTCGCCCATCGCCGCGCCGGCGAACGGCGCGATCCAGCGAAGCGCTGCGGCTTCCGACGGACCGACCGTAACGATCGTCGTGTAATCCATCGCGCCGCGCTGTTCGAGAATTTGCTGCAATGCCGCGATGGTCGAATTCTTTTGACCGATGGCGACGTAGATGCAGAAAACGTTGCGGCCCTTTTGATTGAGAATCGTGTCGATGGCGATCGCCGTTTTGCCCGTCGACCGGTCGCCGATAATGAGTTCTCGCTGGCCCTTGCCGATCGGAATCAAGGCGTCGATGGCACGAATACCGGTCGCCAGCGACTGTTTGACCGGTTGACGTTCAACGACGGAGGGCGCGACGTTTTCGATCGTGCGGAACTTGCTGGTGTTGATCGGCCCTTTGCCGTCGACCGGCTGGCCGAGCGGGTTGACGACACGTCCAAGAAGCGCTTCGCCTACCGGCACGGACGCGATGCGTCCCGTGCGGCGGACTTTGTCGCCTTCCTTGATGTCTTCGTCGTCGCCCATGATGACGACGCCGACGTTGTCTTCTTCGAGGTTGAGCGCAACGCCCAAGAGGCCGTTGCCGAACTCGACCAGCTCGGATGCGCGCACTCCGCGCAGTCCGTAGACGCGCGCAAGATTTGCACCGACCTCGATGACGGTCCCAACTTCGTCTTCTTGAACTTGACCCTTGAAGCCGGCAATTTGCTGCTTCAGGATTCCGGCGATTTCGTCAGCGTTAATCATTTAAAAGGCGCTCCGATTTGTTTTCATTTTACTAATTGGTGGCGAACAGCGTTCGCGACAGTTCTTCCAAGCGTCCGGCGACGGTGCCGTCGATTAAACGATCGCCCATCGCAATGCGTACACCACCGATGAGCGATGCATCGCGGCGCACGGTAACGTCAAATTTCTTCTTGTAGAGCTGCTCCAGGCGCTCGACCATCGAGCGAAGCTCGCTCTGCGGCAGTTCGCGCGCCGTGGTAATCGTAAGCGGTTCCGCGCCGCGCGCTTGGAGTTCAAGCTTGCGGTACTCGGCAAGCAGTTGGTCCAACAACGTTTCCCGGCGCTTGCGCACCAGCAACAGCAGCGTGTTAAGCGCCACTTCGTCGACCTTCCCGTTGAAGGCGGCGAAGAGCGCTTTTTCTTTATCGCCACGGTCGACGATCGGCGCCACGAAAAATTCCTTGGTGGCGGTGTCTTCGTTGATCGCCTTCGCCATCACCGAGAGATCCTTGCCGACGCGTTCGGTCGAGCCGTTTTCGCTCGCAAGCGAGAAGACGGCGGTGGCATAGCGGCGGGCGAGCGTTTCGTTTGCCATTAGTTCAGACCACCGCGTTCCAAAGAAGAGACGAACCGCTGCACGAGACCCGCGTTTACGCTGCCATCCACGCGCTCTTCGGCGTTCTTGCGCGCGAGCGCAAGGGCCGCTTCCGCGAGTTGGTCGCGGAACTGCCGGCGAGCGGCCGCGCGAGCGCGATCGAGTTCGCCGCTTGCGTTACGCAGAGTGCGTTCACCCGCCTCACGCGTTTCGGCGACGATCGCCTCAGCTTCGCGTTTCGCCTGGTCGTCGGCGCGGTGACGGATTAATTCGGCGTCGCGCTGCGCGCCTTGAATTTCCGTGCGGAGCGATTCGAGCGTCGCCTTGGCTTCGTCGCGATGACGTTCAGCTTCGGCAATTTGCTTGTTCTTATTCTGCTGAGCCGCAACGATCGCAGGTTGAATGAACTTGACCCAGAGCCATACCAACACGGCGATAAACAGAATCGCCGAAACGATATCGCTCCACTTGGCGATCTCTTCGTAGTTCAACATTTAGCCGGCCTCCGATACCGTGCGCTGCACCATCAGGTCGGCGAGCTGCTTGACGAGGTCGGATTCATTGGAACGCGCCGCTTGGAGTTCGCTTGCGACCGTCGCTTGTGCGCTTTCGATCGTCGACTGAGCCTGCGCATTATACTGCGTTGCCAACTGTGCCGCTTGATTCGAAGCATCGGCTCGCGCCTTGGCGATCGTCGCCTCGGCTTGACGGCGCGCTCCGAGCCGAACGTCCTCAGCCTGCGCGCGCAACGCCTTGGCTTCGCCCTGATACCGGTCGTAATCCGCGGTAACGCTGTTGATGTACTCGCGGCGTTGGCGGATTGCACGGCTCACCGGACGCAAGAACAGCACGTTCAACAACGCGAAGAAAATCGCGAAGTTGATGAGCTGAATCCAGAACGTGCCGTCGAGCTGAAGAAACATGCGTGCGCCTTTGGCTAAAGCGTGTTAGTGGAGATGCGTGAGCAGGTTCGGAACGTTCGCTACGACGAGTAGCAAGTAGAAGCCGAGACCGAGCGCGATGATCGGGAACGCTTCCAAGACGCCGACGCCGAGGAACAAGAACGTGAAGATGTTCGGGCGGGCTTCCGGCTGACGCGCAATCGCTTCAACCGCTTTGCTGGCAACGATGCCGTCGCCGATGGCGGAGCCGAACGCAACGCCGGCAATGATGAGGCCGAAGGCCAAGATCGTAAGGCCTGCAACCAATGCTTCAGAAGTCAACTCGAGTACCTTTCTAGACTTTAGTGGTCTTCCGCCGTCGCGAGCGATAGATAAACGATCGCGAGCAGCGTGAATACGAACGCTTGGATTGTTCCAACGAAGAAGTTGAAAAACTGAACTAAGAACGGGACGACCGTCACCGCGAGCGACAGATCGAAGCTGCCCACCTTCACGTGCGCCGTCACGATCGAGGCGATGATGATGAACAGCAGTTCACCAACGAAGATGTTGAAGAACAAACGGGCGGCAAGCGTCGCAGGACGCGCCAGCTCTTCCAGGATGTTGATCGGCGTGAGCGCCCACATCGGCTTCGTCACGTGCAAGAACTGCTTGAGACCGTTCTGGCGAATGCCGGCGATCCACGTCAAGAAGAAGACGATGAGCGCGAGCGGTACCGTCGTATTCAAGTCCGCCGTCGGAGAGCCGCCGAAGGGCAGGCCCAGCACCTTGAACGGGAACATACCGAACTGGTTCAGCAAAAAGATGAAGACGAAGAGCGCGATAAAGAACGGAACGAACGGTTCGCCTTTTTCGCCGAGGGTGCTGAGCGCGAGATCGCTGATGTAATTAACGGTAGCTTCGATGACCGTTTGACGCTTAGTTACGTAAGCCGAACGGTAACTCGCACCGATCCACGCGAAGAAAATCAACGAAACGACCATCACGACCCATGTCGTCATGATGGTATCCGCGTGGACCGTTCCGATGAACGGCAGATTCCACAGGAAATGCTCGCCGATTTGCTCGTGCATATTCTAAAAAAAGGCCCTCTCCGGCCCACATACTCCTACCGCGCTTTTTGAAGTTCTATTCCATAAAGCACGATGGGGAGAAAGAATGCGGCGAAATACCAACCCATCGACCACCAGGGTCCAATGGCGGCAAATGCCACCGGGACTATACCGAAGACTGCGATTCGAAGGAAACTACTTAAGACGAAGCCTCCGACTTTGCGGCTTTCGACAAGCCGCTCGCCGGAACGCATCGTAACCAAGGCGTTCAACACGCCGCATACACCGCCGGCGGCCAGAGCGAGCGCCGGAACCGGCAGCCAGTGGACGCCAAGGAGCGCTACGATCGCAACGACGATCAGGGTCTGAAACGAGACCGAACGCTTGAGGCGATAGTACCTCGCAAGATCGGCGGCCGCTTCGGCGTCGCTGTAGGTACGCTGGGGCGGAGCCGTATCCTCCCACCCCGACCCGCTCTGCGCGTCGGGTACCCCTTCGTTTGAACCGGCACTTCGTCCAAACGCATCCCGTCCGGACTGCGCGCCCGCCGGTTCGCGGGAGTCCCCTTTTTCGCCCATTTAGGAGCGCATCAAAAGGCGGACGGCGGAGTAAGCGCCGAGGCCGAGACCCACGAGCAATCCGGTGAAGACCCAAAGCTGCGAGCCGGTTCGCTGGGCGATCAGGATGCCGATCAGCAGTCCGGCTAGGGCACTGCCGGCGAACGTGCCGCCGGCGGCGATCAGAGGAGCGGCTGAGTTCACGATCCGACGAGGCCGAAAGGCTCCGGATAGCCTCCCTCGTGCAAGCGGGCGAGCAGCCAGGCGACGATGCGCGACGACGCGTGGCCGTCGCCGTAGGGATTCACCGAGCGCGCCATCCGAGCGTATTCGATTTCATCGCCGAGCAAACGGTGCGCCGCCGAGACGATCGCTGCACGCTCGTGGCCCACAAGCTCCAGCGTGCCCGCTTCCAGTCCCTCGGGACGTTCGGTTTCCTCGCGCATGACAAGCACGGGTTTTCCGAGGCACGGCGCTTCTTCTTGAAGTCCGCCGGAATCGGTTAGCACGAACGTCGAGGCTTTAACGGCGGCAACCATGTGCGCGTAGTCGATCGGATCGACGAGAATCGCGCCTTCGGTGTTGCCGAGAACATCGTAGGCGACCGGCCTAACGTGAGGCGACGGGTGTACCGGCCAGTAAATTTGCGGACGTTCCGCTAACCGCGTGATCTCGCGCATGGCTTCGCACATCTCGCGCATGTGCGGGTGGTTTTCCCGGCGATGCGCGGTGACGAGGATCAGCGGGCGAAGCGGATCGATTTCGTTCCAGCGAGGCGGCGCGGGCAGATTCGCACGGTGCGCCGTGTCGAGGAACGCATCGATGACGGTGTTGCCGGTAACGATGATGTCTTCGGCGTTCACGTTTTCGCGCAGCAGATGCTCGCGCGCAAGCGTCGTGGGCGAGAAATGATACGAAGCGATCGTTCCCGTGATGCGCCGGTTCATTTCTTCCGGATACGGAAGCCAAGGATCGCTGGTGCGCAAACCGGCTTCGACGTGTCCCACCGGTATCTGCTGGTAGAACGCCGCAAGTGACGCAGAGGAACTCGTGGTGGTATCGCCATGCACGAGAACCACGTCGGGCTTGGCTTCTTTGAGTACCGGCTCCATGCCGTTGAGGACGCGGGTCGTAATTTGCGTCAGCGTCTGGTCCGGGGTCATGATGTCGAGGTCGTATTGCGGCGTAATCGCGAAGAGCTCGAGCAAATCGTCGAGCATCTGCCGGTGCTGCGCCGTAACGCACACGATCGATTCGATCTCCGGATGCGCGTCGAGCGCATGAACGACCGGCGCCATTTTAATCGTGTCCGGCCGCGTGCCGAACACCGTCATTACTCGCAAAAGTTTCTTCATAGTTGTCATAGCGTGTGCTTAAAAACGTGCGTGAAGCCGCCCGAGAGAGCAAGGGCAACAATGCCCAGGAGAAAACACACGGCATAGATCAAAAGCACCGCCTGACGCACGTTCAGTCCGAAGCGGAAGATCAGTTGATGATGGAAGTGACCGCGATCGGCTTCCGTAATTTTCTTTCCGGCGCTTGCGCGCCGCACGATGGCCGCCGCCGTGTCCAAGATCGGCAATGCCAACACAACGACCGGAACGACGATGCTGATTGCAATCGCGGTTTTGCTCGCGCCGATGATTGAAACGGTTGCGAAGACGTAGCCGATAAACAGGGAGCCTGCGTCGCCGAGAAAGATTTTCGCCGGATTGAAGTTATAAGGAAGAAATCCGAGCGCGGCGCCCGCAAGCGCTACCACGACGAGAGCCACGACCGGGCTCAGGTGAACGATCGAGATAGCGAAGAGAAAGATGCTCGAGATCGCCGCAAAGCCGGCAAGAAGCCCGTCGAGACCGTCGATGAAATTGATCGCGTTCATCATGCCGACGTACCAGAGCAACGTTAGAGGCACCGAGACCCAGTACGGAAAGTCGATCCAGTTCGTCGCCGGATTGTGGTCGAACGGATTGGTAACGCCGGGAATTATGAACCCGTAGAGCATCGAGATCAACGCGACGATGATCTGCGCGAGCATCTTGTTTCGCGGGCGCAGCTGCATGATATCGTCCCATGCGCCGACACCGAGAATCAACATGCTGCCGAAGAGTAAGCCGACGAGCTGATGGATTGCGTCGAACTGATCGCTCATCGCTTCGATCTTTTGATGGATGCCCAGGTGCGCTACCGACGGAAAGAGCGAGTACGGCGACGACAGCGCAAAGCCGAGCACGGCGAAGAGCGCAAATGCGAAACCGAAGAATACTGCGAGTCCGCCGATGCGCGGCGTTGGAATTTCGTGCACGCGACGCTCTTCGTGCGTGGCGTCGATAATTTCCAAATGCGTCGCGAGCCGGATGACAAGCGGCGTCCCGAGCGCGGTTACGATCGCGGCAAGCGCAAAGGCCGCGAGGTACAGAAAGCCGGCGCTCACAGACGCGATCCTTCGAGGTGCGCAAACTGCACGAGCGCGACGCCGGCTTCGGCTAATAATTCGGTTGCGATCGGATCGGGATAAGCAAGGTCGTAGACGATTTTCACGACGCCCGCGCTGATGAGCAGCTTCGAGCAGCCGACGCACGGCTGATGCGTGCAATATGCGGTAGCGCCTTGAAGCTCGATGCCATGCAATGCGCCTTGGACGATGGCGTTGGCCTCCGCGTGCGTCGCGCGCACGCAATGTCCGTCGACGATCGTGCACCCTACTTCGGTGCAATGACCCACGCCGCGCGGCGCGCCGTTATACCCGGTCGTCAAAATGCGGTGTTGGCGTACCAAGACGGCACCAACCGAGGCGCGCGGGCACGTGGCGCGCGTCGCAACCGTATGCGCGATTTGCATGAAGTATTCGTCCCAACCGGGGCGCATGATTAGGCCTTCGAACGAACGGCGGCCGGCACCGACGTGAGACTGCCGAACATCCGGTCTCCGGCGTCGCCGAGGCCCGGCAGAATGTAAGCATGGCCGTTCAATCCCGCATCGAGCGATGCGGTGATGATGCGAACGTCGGGATGCGCCGCATGGAGCGTCTGTACGCCTTCAGGCGCCGCAATCACGCAAACGAACGTCAACTTGCGCGCGCCGCGTTCTACTAGCGCATCGAGAGCCGCGACGCCCGAATAACCGGTGGCGAGCATCGGGTCCAACACAAAGACGTGGCGGTCGCCGAGTTCCGGCGGAACGTTTGCATAGTACGGAATCGGACGTAACGATTCGGGGTCGCGATAGAATCCCAAGTGCGCAACGACCGCGTCGTCGATCACGCTGAGAAAGCCGGGAAGCAGTCCGAGTCCCGCGCGCAGCACGGGCGCAGCCACGGGCCGCGTGGCGATGCGTTTTGCCGTGGTTTCGATGAGGGGCGTCGTGACCAATTCATCACGCAACGGAAGTGAGCGAGTCGCCTCGTAAGCCAGAAATGCTCCCAGCTCCTCTATGAGCGTACGGAAAACCGGCGTGGGCGTCTCGCGATCGCGTAAACGCGCAAGGCGATCCGCGACGGCCGGATGGTCGACGACGTGCAGGTTCCCAGGTGCGGGCATATTGTCACTCGGTTTTCGAGCGGGTCCCCCGGCGACCTGCGCCGTACGCTCGGCAAGAACGAGGTGGTGATGCGCGGACGTGGCGCTTGGGTGCTCCTTGCGACGATCGTGGCTTCGAGCATGGTCTTCATCGACGGTATGGTGGTCAATCTTGCATTGCCCTCCATCCAACGCGAATTCCATGCGAGCGCCGCAGGGGTTGCCTGGATCGTCGAACTTTACACCTTGGTACTGGGCGCGTTGATGCTGCTCGGAGGCGGTCTCGCCGACCGCTATGGGCGGCGCAAGATGTTTGCTGCCGGCACGATCACCTTCGCGGCCGGAAGCATCGGGTGCGCGTTCGCGTGGTCGCTCCCGGCGATGCTTGCCTTTCGCGTACTTCAAGGCATTGGCGGCATGCTCGTTGCGCCGGCGAGCTTGGCCATTCTCGGCTCGCATTTCAGCGGCGAAGCGCGCGGCCGAGCGATTGCGGCATGGTCGGCATTCGGCGCGCTGACGTCGACCATCGGACCGATGATCGGCGGTTTGCTTATTGATTCGCTCGGATGGCGCTCCGTCTTTTGGATCAACATTCCGCTTGCCGTTGTGGTGATGTACGTCTGCGCGCGTCACATCGATGAAACCAAAGACGACGAAGCGAAGCCGTTGGATTACACCGGTGCGGCTATCGTTACGCTCGGTCTGGGTGCGCTTACCTATGCGTTAATTGCGTCGGGCCAGCACCGCTGGTATGAACCGCAGGTTTCCGTTACGACAATCGCGGGGGTCGTTCTAATCGCATGGTTCGTGATTCACGAACTGCGCTCAAGCGCTCCGCTCGTTCCGCCGCGACTCTTCGGGTCGCGGACATTCGGCGCGCTCAATCTTATGACGCTCGCCGTGTACGCTTCGCTTTCCGGCGTTTTTTACGAGTTGCCGTTCGCGCTCATTCAGGTCCACGGCTACAATGCTATACAAACGGCATTGGCCACACTGCCAATGGCCCTTGGCTTGATAGCGCTTGCGCGTGTGGGCACTGGGCTTGCAAGAAGGTACGGGACGCGGCTTGTTCTCACCGCAGGTCCGTGCATCGTCGCCGCAGGTTTTGCCCTGCTCGGACTTTTCGATCGTCACGGCTCGTATTTCACGAGTTTCTTCCCGGGGATCATGGGCGTGGGCATTGGGATGGGCATCACCGTCGCGCCGTTGACGACGGCGGTTATCAATGCCGCAGATCCGCGCAGCGTCGGCATCGCGTCGGGTATCAACAGCGCCGTTTCGCGCATTGCGGGACTCATCGCCGTCGCGGCATTTACCGCGGTGCTGTTCGTGACGTACGAAATGCGAATGAGCCATGGTCTCGACGCGATGCACGCGTCGAAGGGGCAACGCTCGGCCGCGGCGGCTCAAAGCGATCGCTTAGGCGGCGCGCGTTTTTCCGACGCTCGTTTGCAACGCGCCTCTTTCGACGCCTTCGACACCGGTTTTGAAGCCGTCGCTTATATATGCTGCGGGCTCTGCGTGTTCGGCGCCGTAGTCAGCTTCACGGGCATTCGGGAAGAGTCGCTTCGAGAGGCATGACCGATATACGCCGTTAGGGGACGTCGAAGCTGCGAAGTAAGCTCGTGGACGCGCGAGCGCAGTTTTTCCACGTTGGCGCGCGCTTCGATATCGGGTAGCGCGTCAACGATGATGCGGGCGACTTCGCGACATTCGTCCGTACCAAGACCGCGTGACGTGATTGCCGGCGTGCCGATGCGAATGCCGCTCGTCACCATCGGCTTCTGCTGGTCGAACGGGATCGCGTTCTTGTTGACCGTGATGCCGATTTCATCCAGATATTTCTCGACGGCTTTGCCGGTGAGGCCCTTGACTGAAACGTCGACAAGCATCAGGTGCGTGTCGGTGCCGCCGGCCACCAAACGCAGTCCGCCGCTTACGAATTGCTCCGCCATCGCCTTTGCGTTGTCGATGACGTTCTGTTGATAGGTCCTGAACGACGGTTGCAGCGCTTCGCCGAAAGCGACCGCCTTCGCCGCAATCGTGTGCATCAGCGGACCGCCCTGGATGCCCGGAAAGACGCTCTTGTCGATCGGCTGGGCGAATTGCTCTTTGCACAGGATGATGCCGCCTCGCGGACCGCGCAGCGTTTTGTGCGTCGTCGAAGTGACAAAGTCTGCAAGAGGCACGGGCGACGGATGCAAGCCAACTGCGACGAGCCCCGCGACGTGCGCCATATCCACGAGCAGCGTTGCGCCGATCTCGTCGGCGATTTCGCGAAACTGATCGTACTCCATCGTGCGCGGATACGCGCTTGCGCCGGCGATGATCATCTTCGGCTTGTGCTCGCGTGCAAGCGCGCGAACTTCATCGAAATCGATCAACTCGGTGTCCTTGCGAACGCTATAGGCAATCGCGTTGTACAGTTTTCCGCTGAAGCTCACTTTCGTTCCATGCGTGAGGTGACCGCCGTGCGCGAGCGACATTCCAAGCACCGTGTCGCCGGGCTGCAGTTGCGCCATGAAGACCGCCATATTAGCCTGGGCGCCCGCATGAGGCTGCACGTTCGCGTGCTGCGGCGCCGAAGAGTCTCTTCAACCGATCGATGGCAATGTTTTCCGCCACGTCGACGTACTCGCAGCCGCCGTAATAGCGCTTCCCCGGATACCCCTCGGCGTACTTGTTCGTAAGCACGCTCGCCATCGCTTCGCGCACCGCGCGGCTGGCATAGTTCTCCGACGCGATGAGCTCGAGATTCTCTTGCTGACGGCGCTCTTCGTCTTTGATGGCAGCGTAAATGGCGGGATCTTGAGCTTCGATCGTGCTCGGCGTCAGAATGTCCATGGCTTTCCTATTCCCTAAATCGATTACAGCAGATTCTTCGGCGTTTCCGCGCCGGTTACGGCTTGCGCTTCGATGGCCTTTAGCGTTCTTTCACGCTGTTCGTCGCCAAACTCGAAGAGCTGCTCCACCCGATGCGCGTGGCGCCCGCCGTCGAACGGCGTTTCCATAAATACTTGCACGAGGCGCTCGATCATCTCCCAGCCGGTGAGGCGTTCCGAGAGGGCCATGACGTTGGCGTCGTTGTGACGGCGCGAAAGTTCGGCGCTGAGCGGCTCCGTCACGATGGCGCAACGCACGCCCGGCACTTTGTTGGCCGCGATGGAAATCCCAATGCTCGAACCGCAGACCACGATGCCGCGATCGGCCTGACCGCTTGCAACCGCCTCTCCGACGGCATAGCCATACTGGGGATAATCGACCGGCGTTGCGTCGCACGTACCATAATCGATGATGTGATGGCCGCTCTCGCGCAATGTTTGAGCGATGCGATTCTTGTACTCAAAGCCGGCGTGATCTGCGCCGAGCGCGATCTTCATGCGAAGGGCTCTCCCTGTAGCGGTCGAAGGTCGCACGCCGAATGAAGCTGGCGTGCACAAGCGGCACCTGTTCGCAGGCTCTTGATTCCGGCGAACTTACGCAACTCGAATTTCTCGATTTCTGCGCGAACGAGTTCTCGTGCGATAGCGTCGTCTTGGACGTGCGCCATTTTCCGCGGACCGACGATGACTACCTCGCGCAAGTAAAGAAGATGGCGGCGGATCGCGGTATTGCTATTGCCGCACTTGCCGACGATGCATTTCTCAGTGCGGAGGACGACGTTATCGAGCGCCGGCTGGCGCAAGCCGTTGCGCTCGGGGCGCCGCTGCTGCTGTCCAAAACGGCGGCGGAGACCGCGATTCCGTGGACCCGGCAGCTCGATCGGCTCAACCATGCGACCGGGATCGCCAAGAAGGCGAACGTAACCCTCGGACTTCGCAATGCGGCCGGGACGTTCGCCGGTTCGGTGCTGGATTGTAAGCGCGTAAGCAAGGAAGCGGACTCGGCATGGCTGCGCTATGCATTGGATCCGAACGGCATGGCGGAAGACATTGGAGCGCTTGAGCCCAAGGCCGTCGCCCTGTACGCGCCGATCGCCGCAGACGAACCGACGGCTGAGGCATTCCTCGAACGCTTTGGGAGCTTTCGTGGGCCACTGATTCTTGATGGTGCCGCTGAACCGGCACAAGTGCGAAGCGCGACACGCCTGTGGCGCATCGCGCTTGCTAGATTCGAACTCGACCGCACGTAGCGTCTGCCACGCGAGGTAACTGAACCTGCGTTCTCGCAGGTGGGTGCGGCCCGGGCGCAGGCAAGGCAGGTACGAAACCCAAGCTCTGCCGTCGTATCCGGAGCTGATGCTCCCGATGTATACCAAGTCGGTTCGGCACCTATGCGTGGTGCGCGCTAAACGCAGTCGAGCGTTATTACCGTACCATCGGCGTCAAGTCTTGACAGGCGCGCGTTTTTCGTTCTGTTACTCTTGACGTTGCGTGTTGTTCGCGTGATGGCACGCTCGCTATGTTTGCGAGAGCGATTACGCGCGAATCAAGTCTAAAGTGTACGCTCGACGTGCCGAAAACTGCCGAATCGGCCTACGAAACCGCGAAGGCCTATCTTAGCCGCGATGCACAGGAGCGGCGGTTGTTCGACAAGCTGGAACGCTCGCATCGCCATTATGCGTTGACGATCAACCATCGCAATGACGATCACTACGATCCTAACACGAACACGATCGCATGGGATCCTTACAGCGCTCTGCGCACCACCGGAGGCGGCCGGCAATCTCCGGCACTCGGCCTTGGGCATGAAGTCGATCACGCGGTTGAAAATGGCAATACCGGACAGCGTTTGCGCAATACCTTCGATCCGGAATACGACAATGCCGAAGAGCGGCGCGTTATCCGCGGAAGTGAAGCGCACGCCGCGCGCTTTCTCGGCGAAGCTCAACGCTACGATCACTCCGGAACGACGTATCGCGTCGCTTCACCGACCGCCCGATAAAGGCGTTTTTTACGATCCTTCATGAGGCGAAGCACTGCCTCATCGCGCTGAACGATTTCTGCGTTTCGAAAGCCGCCAGAGAATAAAGCCGACCCTGGGACGCTAATTAGCGCGCCCACGAGAATGGGCCACTGAAAGCGGCGGCTTCTTTCCGAGCACGGATCCATAGGCATCGAGGGCGCGAGCACGTGCGTAAGCGTGCTCGACGATCGGAGCCGGATAGTCGTCACCGACGATGCAGCGGTATTCCGCCTGTAGCAATGGCGGCAGTAGCCAGGGCGAATGGATGTAGCGGTCGGGGACCTTTGCAAATGCCGGCATCATCGAACGAATGAAGCTGCCGTTCGGGTCGAATTTCTTACTTTGCAGTACCGGATTGAACACGCGAAAGTACGGCGCGGAATCCATACCGGTCGACGCGGCCCATTGCCAGCCGCCGTTATTTTGCGCGAGATCCGCGTCGGCCAGATGCTGTTCGAAGTACCGTTCGCCCCAGCGCCAATCGATTAGCAAATGCTTCGTGAGGAACGACGCAACGAGCATGCGTAGTCGATTATGCATCCATCCCGTGCGATTGAGCTGCGTCATGGCAGCATCCACGATCGGGTAGCCCGTTTCTCCGCGGCACCAGCGGGCGAATTCCGGGCGATCGTTTCGCCAGGGAATATTAGCGGCGGCGGTGACATACGGCGCCCCGTCGACGTATGGAAACGCTTTGAGTACCGATTGATAGAATTCTCGCCAGATCAACTCGTCGATCCACTTTTCGATTTGAGCGCCGCCGGGGCGCAGCGATGCCTCAAATGCCTGCGCGAAGCACGTTCGAATGCCGATCGTGCCGGCACGCAGCTGAACTGACAGGTGCGACGTTCCGTCCAGCGCCGGTGCATCCCGCCGCTCGACATACCGTTCGCCGGCGCCGCCCGGCGCAAGGAAATCTTCGAGCAATTCCAATCCGAGGTTTTCGCGGCATGGCGGATACTCGTCGGAGGCCGCTCTATCGAATGCCCCGGGCGCCGGCACATCGAGCGTCCGGCCTAGCTCGTCACTTGAGAGCAGTCTTTCTTCCAGCATGGTCTCGGAATCAACGGGCGGCCGCGGTGCTTCTGCCTGTTTTCGCCGCCAGCGGTTCCGATAAGGGGTAAAGATTTTGTACGGTTCGCCTTGTTCGTTGCGCAACTCGTGTTCGCCGTAATAGACATGATCGAGCGACGCGTGGACGGCGATGCCTGCGCCTTGGAGCGCCGCCGAAACTCTCGCGTCGCGCGCGATGGCCGACGGGTCGTAGTCTTCGTTGAAGAAAACGGCTTGCGCACCGGTGCGCTGCGCGAGTCCCAGAAGTTGGTCGCCGAAATCACCCTGTAGCAAAGCGAGATCGCTGCCGCGCTCGCGCAATGAACGGCGCAGCTCCTCGAGCGCATCGAAAAATGCCTGAACGATAGGCGCGCCGATTCGCTGGCTCTTCAACAGCACCGGATCCAAAGTGAACGCAACGCAGAGTTCGCGGGAACGCTTGGCCGCCTCGGCAAGCGCGACGTTATCGCGCAGCCGCAGGTCGCGGCGCAGCCACACAATGGAACGGTTGTACTCGACGTCCATTCACGCACTTTCGAGGATAGCAGTGGCGGAAAAGATAACTCCGCCGAAGATGGGCTTGACGCTTACCGTTTCGCCGCTGGACCTTCCGCTCAAACATCCGTTCAAGATTGCGCGCGGTGAAGAGCGCGTCGCGCGAACGGCGCTCGTTCGCGTGCGAAGCGGTGAACTCGAAGGCATCGGTGAAGCGGCGCCGGTCGAACGCTACAGCGAGTCGGCCGAATCGATTGCGGCTTTTTTCAAGGGGTACCGCCCGCGGGCCGGCGATCCGTACTTCCTCGAAGAACTGCTTGATCCGGAGATCCCGCCCGCAGCGCGCGCCGGATTCGACCTCGCGCTGCACGACCTCATCGGCAAAGACCTCGGGAAGCCGCTGTACGCATTGCTCGGACTCGATCCGCGCGAGACGCCGGTTACTTCTTTTACCGTCGGTATAGCCGATCCCGAAACGACGTTACGCAAGCTGGCCGAAATCGGCGATCATCCGGTCCTAAAAGTGAAGTTGGGGCTTGGCACGCCGGAAGAACAAATCGAAACGATCGCCTCGATTCGCGAACGCTACACCGGCACGATTCGAATCGACGCGAATGAAGGCTGGACCGTCGAGAGCGCGGTCGCGATCTTGCGCGAACTCGGCCGCTTCGAAATCGAATTCTGCGAACAACCCATTGCGGCCGGCTCGCCCGACGGCTTGCGCGCCGTCCGCGAAGGGTCGCCGATTCCGATCGTAACGGACGAAGATTCGCTCGACGCAAACGACCTGCCGAGGCTCTACGGCTGCGTGGACGGCATCAACGTAAAGCTCGCGAAATGCGGCGGCATCCGGGGTGCGCTAGCGATGATTCACACGGCACGCGCGCTCGGCATGAAAGTGATGCTGGGCTGCATGGTCGAGAGTTCGCTCGCTGCAACCGCCGCAGCGCACATCTCGCCGCTTGTCGATTGGGCGGATATAGACGGACCGTTCCTGATCAACGACGATCCTTTCGCGGGCGTCACGTATGATAACGGCAAACTGGTGCTTCCCAACGCGCCGGGCCTCGGCGTAACGGAGCGCGTTCCGGCGTGAAACGGCGGTATGCCATTCTCGCACCGCAACATTTCGCCGATGATGCGAAAACGGCGCACGGCGTGATCGCCTATGGAAACGACGAAACCGTTGCGGTGGTCGATCCCGAGTGCGCGGGACGCAGCGTGCGCGAGGTCTTGCCTCATCTAAAGAGCGATGCGCCGATCGTTGCGAACGTCGGCGACGCCATGCAATACGAACCGACGTCGCTGCTGATAGGAACGGCGCCGCAAGGCGGAGCGCTGCCGGAAAGCTGGCGAGCCGAAGTCCGACGCGGACTCGAAAGCGGCTTGGAACTCGTGAACGGCTTGCACGACATGCTCGGCGAGGATCCGCGAATTTCAGGCGATCGCGCAAAAGAGCGGCGCCGGATCTGGGACGTGCGCAAACCTCCCGCGATACCGCTCTTTTCCGGAGCCGTGTACGACGTTGAAGCACCGACGCTTTTGATGGTCGGCAACGATTGCGCCGTCGGCAAGATGACGGTCGCACTCGAACTCGTTCGTGCGGCCGAAGAAGCCGGAACCCGCGCGGCGTTCGTCCCAACGGGACAAACCGGCATCATGATTGCCGGGTGGGGCATTTCGATCGATCGTGTGATTGCGGACTTCGCGCCGGGTGCAACGGAGCAGCTCGTGCTGCATGCGGCCGAATCGAAGCCCGGGTTAATCGTGGTCGAAGGACAAGGCAGCATCAACCATCCGGCATACGCACCCGTCACGCTGTCCTTGATGTACGGAAGCGCACCGGATGCGCTTATTCTTGTTTGCGACCCATTGCTTGAGAGTGTGTCCGGCTTTCAAACGCCGGCGCTCCGGTACCGCGAGTTGATTCGCATTCACGAAGCCTTGCTCGCAACCGTCAAGCCGGCGCGTGTGGTAGGCATTGCACTCAATACCCGTACGCTTTCCGCGGAGCAGGCGACGGCGGAAATCGAACGCGCTAAAGTCGAGACGCAGCTGCCGGTGGACGACGTCGTTCGGAGCGGCCCGCACGGGCTATACGCCGCGATCGCACCCAAAATACGCCGTACCGAGCCGCTGCGCGCGTGACGAAACGGTGGGCTGCCGCTCTCGCAGCGCTGATGCTTGCAGCGTGCACGAAAACCGGCGGCGGTGCAAACGGACATAATCCCTGGACCACACCCGGCGTGCTGCGTCTTGGTGAACAGCAAGAACCCGATAGTTTGAATCTAATGTTTGGGCACAACGCCGCCACCGATGAAGTGAGCGCGCTGCTTTTTTCTTTTCTGCTGCGCTTCGATGCCGACGGAAATTATATCCCGGATCTCGCAACCGCCGTGCCGACGCTCCAAAACGGTGGCATAAGCCGCGATCAGCGCACGATTACGCTTCATCTTCGTAAGAACGCTCGATGGTCCGACGGCGCTGCGGTAACGGCGAAAGACTGGCTCTTCACGTACAATGCCGTACGCGATCCGCACAATAATACGAAAACGCGCTATGGGTGGGACGATATAGCGTCGGCGAAAGCTCCCGACCCGTACACGCTGGTCATTCGTTTGAAGAAACCAAGCGTCGCGGCAATGGGCGTCCTGACGATGGGCGGCGCAGCTTATCCGCCGCTGCCGGCGCACGTTTTAGCGAACGTTCGGGACTTAAACACCGCGGAGTTCAACAGCGCGCCCATCTCCAGCGGTCCATACGTCCTGAAATCGTGGTCGCGCGGAGCTTCGCTCGTTTTTGAACCGAACCCATACTACTTCCGGGGAGCGCCGAAACTCAAACAACTCATTTGGAAAATCGTACCGGATACGAACACGTTGTTCAACCAGCTGCAGACGCACGAAATCGACGTCTATCCGGCCGTCGACTCCAACGCCGTTGCTCGCTTAGGAAACATTTCCGGCATTAACGTGTTGCATCGCACGGTCGCGAATTGGCGCCATTTGGGCATCAACACGAGCCGCCCGCAACTCAGCGATGCCCGCGTTCGCCGGGCGATTGCCTTCGGGATCGATTGGAAGCGGATCAACGACAGCGTTTACCACGGATACAATCAACTCGCCGTTTCCGACGTGTATCCGGAATCTTGGGCTGCTCCGAAACTGGAGGCGTACCGTTACGATCCCCAGCGAGCACAGGCTTTACTTGCGCAAGCCGGCTGGCATAGGGGTGCGGACGGCGTTTTGCACAAGGGTGCGCTTGCGATGCACGTGAGTCTTTCGGCTACGAACAGCGCAAAGAGCAACGAACAGTCCGAAGTCGTGATGCAGTCGATGCTCAAGACGCTGGGATTCGACGTGACGATTCACAACTATCCCTCGAGTCTGATGTTCGCGCAGAACGGGCCGCTTTACACCGGCAAGTACGATCTCGAGTGGTCGATCGATACCAACGGCCCGGATCCCGACAATGCCGGAAGCTGGAACTCGGCGTTCATTCCCCCGAACGGCTCGAATACGTCGTGGCTCCGCGATCCGATTGTGGACCAAACGAGCGCCGCTGCGTCGGCGACATTCGATCAAAGCGAGCGCAAGGCGCTCTACCAGCGGGAAGAAGCGCGTTTGCGCGAGGTCGTTCCCGCCGTTTTCTTCTATTGGGAAACCTCGTATTACGGGGTCAACACCGACATGAAAGGGTTCAAACCGGCGGCATTCTTGGCCGACACGTGGAACGCATGGGAGTGGCAGATTTAACTAGCTACGCGCAAGCGGTGAACGTCCGCGAGTCTGCGCAGCTTTACTTCGAACCCGCGCGCATGGGTGTCATAAGCTGGAACACCTACGAGCCGCAAGGACGAATTCGCTTTCGCTTGCTGCGCGCGCATGCACCGTCGAGCACCTGGTATGACTACGCCGAGTGGCATCCGCACGGGCGCAAGTCTTTCAGCGCGGAGAGCGATCGCGACCGCGTCAAAGTCGAGGTGGACTTGATCCGCAGCGATCAGCCTTTTGACGGTGTTGAAGTGCAGGCGGACGGCGTCGACTTCAACCTCGTTTCGTTCGCGACGCCGGTGCGCAAACAGCCGTCGCTGCCGTACGCACGCGATGCAATCATTCTGGACGTGCCCGCGCGCTCGCAGTACATCGTGGACAAAGAACGCGGCTGGTGCAGTCCGACGAGCCTCTCGATGGTAAATGCCTATCACGGCATCAGCGAAAACGTAGAAGATACCGCACGAGCGGTCATGGACGCCGCCTATAACGGCACGGGAAATTGGGCCTTTAACGTTGCGCACAGCGGAAGCTTAGGGCTGCGCGCCACGGTGGCATTCTTGCAAAATCTCGATCACGCGCAGCGGTTGATCGAGCGCAATATTCCGGTCGTGCTCTCGTACTCGTGGGGCAAAGGGGAACTTCCCGGCGCGCCGCTCGAACGCTCGGACGGGCATCTGGCCGTGTTGTGCGGGTTCACGGCGAGCGGCGACTGCGCGATCAACGATCCTGCGGCACCCGCAGTACGGGTGGTGTATCGGCGACAAGCAATTGAAGCGCTGTGGCAGCGCAACGACGGTCTTGCCTACGTCATCGCGCCGAATGGCGTAGATTATGCCGACGTTCTGGCTAGCCCCGTATGACCTCGCCGTCCGCACAACCGCACGAACGCGTTCGCGCGCTCGATGAGATGCGCGACGCGCCGCTGCATATCGTGCTTGTCGAGCCGGAAATTCCGCCGAACACCGGCAACGTCGCGCGATTGTGCGCGGCGACCGGATGCGCTCTGCACCTCGTCGAGCCGCTTGGCTTTCGCATCGACGATCGTGAGTTGAAACGAGCAGGTCTCGATTACTGGCACGCTTTGGGCGTGGTGATGCACTCGTCGCTCGAGGCCTTTCTGGAGACGACCGCATCGTTCAATCGCTGGTATTTCTCGACGCACGCGACGCGCACGTACCCGAAGGCGTCGTTTTCGTGGGGCGACATGTTGGTCTTCGGGAAAGAAACGAAAGGCTTACCGTCGGCGCTGGTGTCGGAAAATCCTGACCGAGCGTTGCGTATTCCCATGCGTCAGGACAGCGTGCGTAGCATCAACCTCGCTACCGCCGTCGGAATTGCTACTTATGGCGCGCTCGCCGCTCTGGACTTCCCCGGCCTGACGTGACGCTTTTACAACGGACGTTGGTCAGCCGGAGTTACGCTTTCGCGAGCGCCTTCGGCTTGGGCATTACAAGGGAGCCTGCCATCGAAAGCACCGCAAAAAACGCGATCATAAAGAACACGGTAACGAGACCGTAGCGGTCGCCGATCCAGCCGAAGAAAGGCGCGGCGAGACCGCCGATCGTGACCGCAAGCCCGAGCGTAACGCCCGACGCAACGCCGATCCGCTTCGGAAGATACTCCTGACCGATGACGACGATGACGCCGGCCGAAAGACCGAGCGAAATTCCGAGGCAGACCGCAAGCGCAACGATCAATCCGTAATAAGGAGCGTGCGAGCCCGCTGCGGCGACGGCAACCGCGAAAAGCGTCGTGAGGACAAGCGAAATGGACACAACGTAACGCCGGTCGATGCGATCGGCGATTCGTCCGCCGAAGACCGTGCCGAACGCGCCTCCGAACAGGAGGGCGGCAAGAGCCATCGAGGCAAGCGTTGCATCCACATGCGCGACGCGGATAGCGAAAATCGGCGTGAACGTCACCGCGGCGAGAAACGTCATCGAACGCAGCGCCACGACGCCGGTAAGCACGGAAAATCCACGCCAATCGTCGTCGCCGGCACGTTCGCGGTGCGCGCGATGCGCCACGCGCCGCGCTTCCTCGAACCGCGGCAGTTCGCGCCAAACGAGGGCGAAAACCGCGATCGCCGGGATCAATAGCAGGGCTGTGCCGTGCAACCCGAAGGCCAGAATCAGCGGCGTAACGGCGATCGGTCCCATGGCAAAGCCGAGGTAGCCGCCCAAGGTAAACCAGCTCATGCCCGACGCGCGCTTGGGCCCTGCGAAGTAATTGGAGAACCGCGACCCTTCCGGATGGAAGGCCGCAACGCCGATCCCCGAGACAAGAGCGCCGGCCAGCATCATGGGAAGCGACGATGCCAGGCCGATGAGTGCGGTGCCAAAAGTTGCCACCAGTAAGGACGTCGGGATGACCCATGCGAGCGATCGCCGGTCGGACATATGGCCAAAGAGCGGCTGGACGATCGATGACGAGAGGTTCATAGCCAGCACGAGCGTGGCGGCCACCGCCAAAGATAGCCCCCGATGGGCGACGAGCCATGGAATGATGGCCGGGAGCGCGCTCTGATTCGCGTCGTTCATGAGGTGAGCCACGGTGAGAAGCGTGATCCCGCGTCGGTCGGCCCCCTCCGCAAGCGAAGCGGGGGCAGAAGTGGTTGCTACGGCCATGGGTTTTATCTTCGCATGGCAACATGCATAAGTCTAATAGATTATTCCGCTCGATTTGATAAGATAAATGCATCTATGGAGTTGCGCCACCTTCGTTATGCCGTCGCCATCGCCAAGCGCCTGAGTTTCACGAAGGCGGCCGAGGCACTCACGGTCGCCCAGCCGGCTCTTTCCCAGCAGGTCGCGGCGCTTGAGTCCGAGCTCGGCGTGCGGCTCTTCGAGCGGACGAACCGGAGGGTCGCTCTCACCGACGCCGGGCGCACGTTCGTAGCGCGCGCGGAACGCATCCTCTCCGAGGTTGAGGCAACCGCCGAAGAGATGACCGCCTATGCAGGCGGCCTCCGTGGCCGCGTAGTCGTCGGCGCCTATCAGTCGTTCGCGGAATATACGCTTCCGAAGCTGCTGGGTCGCTTTCACGCGCTTCATCCCGGCATCGAAGTCGCGCTGCGCGAGGGCATGGCCGACGATTTGCTTTCCGGGCTGCGCGACGGCGCCATCGACGTGTTCGTCGGCGATCTCGGCGACGCATCGGCCCCCGGCCGCGTCGAGTTCGAGAACGTTCCGCTTTACGAAGACGAACTTGCCATCGCCGTAGCCGCGTCGCATCCACTCGCGTCCCGTTCGTCGGTACGCATGGAGGAACTGCGCGAGGAGCCGTTCGTGATTTTTCGTCCCGGATCCACGATGACGCAGCGACTGTTCGCGCTTGCGCAACGCGCCGGGTTCCAGCCGCGTGTCGCCTTTGAAAGCGCCGATTCCCTAACGGTACGATCGCTGGTTGCCGAACGGCTGGGTATCGCGCTTTTTCCGCGAACGCTCGGCAATACGCCGGGGCCGAACGTCGCGCTGATGTCGCTTGCACCCCATCCGGTCGTACGCCGCATGTCACTGGTAATGCGTCGCGCCTCGTACGGCCCGTCGGCGCAACAGTTCATCACCTTCATGTCCGAAGCGCAAATCGATCTATAGCATGCCGAAATCGTTGAAGAGTATCGAGCGAGCGGTGATCGCGTGCAAACGCTGCCCCGAGTTGCGTGAGTATTGTGCGACCGTTGCGCGTGAAAAGCGGCGCGCCTACGCGCAAGAAGCCTATTGGGGAAAGCCGGTTCCGGCATTCGGAGATCCTAATGCACGCGTGCTGCTCGTCGGCCTTGCGCCGGGTGCACACGGGAGCAATCGCACCGGACGCTCGTTCACCGGTGATGCCTCGGGCGACTTCCTGTATCCCGCGCTCTATCGCGCCGGTTTTGCGTCGCAACCCAATGCACGCGATCGCGATGATGGGATGCGGTTGAATGATTGTATGATCACGGCCGCCGGACGTTGTGCCCCGCCGCAGAATAAGCCGACCCCGCAGCAGTTGCGAAATTGCGCACCGTATTTGCTCGAAGAATTCGAGGCAATGCCGCAACTCGAAGTAGCGATCGGTTTGGGAAGGATCGGCTTCGATGCGATTGCTAGCGTGCTGGCTCAGCGTGGCTTCGCCTTCGACCGGAAACCGGTCTTTGGTCACGCTGCCGAATTCAAAGCGCAAAAAGGCGAACGGACGGTGACGTTGATCGGCACGTACCACCCGAGCCGGCAGAATACCAACACGGGCCTGTTGACCGTGGCGATGTTCGATGCGATCTTTACGCGGGCGAAGGCGTTGCTGAAGGCGCCGTAACAGGCCGTCCGCACGGGTCTGTAATTTCTACGATGCCCCATTTGCTTTGATGCGTCATCGTCCGCGTATCCGGACGCGCTACACCAAACAATTTGCGCGCTTCTTCGACCGCTTTATCTTGCGCGTCGCGGTCCGGTGCACGCACGATCGTAATCGAAGCGGGCGTTCCATCGATATTCGCCTGCAGCATCAGGTCGACGTTGTCGAGCGTCAGTTCTCGCGTTTCACATGCCTGAAGCGGAGCCGGCGATGCCGACGCGGCGGATTGCGCGGTGCCGGACTTCTGAGCGCCGCACGCCGCGAGCGATAAGAGAACTACAGGAACGAAGAAGTGCGTCCGCACGAGTCGACCGCCTTATCCGGAATCATCAGGCCGCCTGATTTCGCCCGCTTGAACGAAACGATCTGCACCGGAGGCGCATTCACACCGGCCGGTCCATACGTCCGCTCGAGGGCGAGCCGCAGTTGATTTTCCGATTCCGGATTGCCGTGCGCCGATAGCACGTCGTACCGTTGAACGGCGCCGTTTTTCGCGAAAAACACGTGAATGGCAACGCCGTCGCCCTTTTGAACGAAGTCCGTGCACGCCGGACCGAGCGTCGCGGCAGCCGCCGGTCGCCCGGCGGCAAGCAGGCTGGCGCCGGCGACCAGGACCATCAGCGCGCGAGAAAACACGAGTCGAACTCCCACGCTTCCGTTATCGGCCGTTCGCCTCCGGGGCCGTGCTCCGCAGGTAAAGATCCCGCAAGAGGGGCTCCGGCACCGTCGTGGGCGCGTCCATCATCAGGTCGCGGCCGACCTGGTTCTTCGGATAAGCGATCACTTCGCGGATGTTTTCCTCGCCGGCCATCAGCATCACTATGCGGTCGACGCCGAGCGCCATGCCGCCGTGCGGCGGCGCGCCGTAGTCGAGGGCACGAACGAAGAAGCCGAACCGCTCTTCGATCTGCTCGGGCGTCATGCCGAGCATTTCGAAAATTTTGCGCTGTTGGTCCGGCTTGTGAATGCGGATAGAGCCCGAGCCTAGTTCGAAGCCGTTGAGGACCATGTCGTAATGCTGCGCGCGCATCTTGAGCGGATCCGTATCGATGAGCTCCCACTGATCTTCGCCCGGCGACGTGAACGGATGGTGCGCCGGTGCGGGTTTGCCTGTTTCTTCGTCAATTTCCAGATACGGAAAGTCGAGCACCCAGCAAAATGCGAATGCGTTCGGATCGCGCAAGCCGCAGCGTTCGCCGACGAGGTTGCGCATTTTGCCGGCAACCGGAAGCGATACGGAGCGCGCGTCGGCAAAGAGCAGCATCGCATCGCCGGTTTCCGAACCGGTCGCGGCACGAAGTTTCGCAATATGGTCTTCGCCGATGAACTTCTGTGCCGACGATTTAACGCCGTCCGCGCCCAGCGCGACCCACACCATGCCCTTGCCGCCGAATTGCTTCGCGTCTTCGGTGAGCGCATCGAAATCACGCCGCGACAAGGAGGCGCCGCCGGGATAGCGCAGAGCGACGATCGCGCCGCCGCTTTCGATCACCGACTTGAAGACGACGAAATCGGTCCCGGCAAAGACGCCGTTTACTTCCTGAAGTTCCAGCCCGAAGCGCAGGTCCGGCTTGTCGACCCCGTATTTCACGAGCGCTTCTTCGTGCTTCAAACGCGGGAACGGCGCAAGATCGACGTCGAGAACGCTCTTCCAAACGTACCGGATCGCCGACTCCATCGTTTCCAGCACCTCTTCTTGCGTGCAGAACGATAGCTCGACGTCGACTTGGGTGAATTCGGGTTGACGATCGGCGCGCAAATCTTCGTCGCGCATGCAGCGCGCGATTTGCATGTAACGGCCGAACCCGGCGATCATCGAAATTTGCTTCAGCAGCTGCGGCGACTGCGGCAACGCGTAGAACGTTCCCGCATGCAGGCGCGACGGCACGAGATAATCGCGCGCGCCTTCCGGCGTGCTCTTGATGAGCATGGGCGTTTCGATTTCGATAAAGCCGCGATCGTCGAAGAAATCGCGCATGGCTTTGATGGCCTTGTGTCGCAATCGAATATTGCGTTGCATGCGCGGGCGGCGAAGATCGAGGTAGCGGTATTCCAGCCGCAGATTTTCGTCAACCGGCTCGTCGCTGTTTACTTGAAACGGCGGAACCTGCGAGCGATTCAAGATTTCAAGAAAATCGATGCCGACTTCGATCTCACCGGTGGCGAGCTTGGGATTTTCCGTGCCCTCCGGACGGCGGCGCACGGAACCGCGCACGCGCAACACGTCTTCATGGCGCAGATGCTCGGCGTCTTTGAAACTCGGATGCTGCGGGTCGAAGACGATTTGCGTGACACCGTCACGATCGCGCAGATCGACGAAAATCAGTCCGCCGTGGTCGCGCCGGCGGTTCACCCAGCCCATCAACTCGGCCGTTTCGCCCGCATCATTTCCACGCAGTCCGCCGCATGAAACCCGTTTCGTTACGCTAGTCATTCCTTGCCGTCCAATGCTTGTTTGATTCCGGAAACGTAGTAGTACTGTTGCACGAGATCGCGCGCAAATTTCGAATCTTTCGCACGAGCATCGAAGTATCCCAGAAGCGCCGGCATACGCGTGAGCGCGCCGTGCAGCCCGAGCGACAACGGCGTCATGCCGAGATTCAACTTCACCGCAAAGTCCGGATGTTTGCGATAGAACCGGACGGTCGAACGTCCGGCAAGTTTCATTTTTTCTTTTTGATCGTCGTGCGGCACGTCTTGGCAGTGATAGTTCACCGCGTTGGGCTCGTAAAGAATCCGGATGCCGGCTTTTTCCAACCGGTAACCCAGCTCCAAGTCCTCGTGCCCATACCCGGTGAAGCTTTCGTCGAACGAACCCACGCGAAGCAGATCGTCGCGCCGCACCGACGCGTTGCCGGTGAGAAAATACAGCCAGGGCAGCTCTTTGCGCGTGGGTTTGTGGAGAAAACCGCGCGCATCCGCATGATCCCGTTTGTACGCATAGTCCTCGAGGTCTTTGACTTGCACCTCGAGTCCGACGACCGCGACCTTTTGTTCCGCTTCGTGATGCTGCAGATGGCGCGAAAGCAGGTCCGGCGACGCTAGGATGTCCGAGTCGTTAAAAAGCACGACGTCGCCCTGAGCCCTGGCAATTCCGGCGTTGCGTGCCATCGCGCGACCGGTGTACGAGCCGGGCAAATGGCGAACGTTCGGATGTTCCGCATGCACGCCGGCGAGATATTCACGCGTGCCGTCGGTCGAATTTGAATCGCATACGAGCAGCTCGTACCGGTCCGCCGCCAAATCTTGCGCGAGCAGCGTCGGAACGACATGAGCGAGCGTGTCCAACCGGTTATAGGTCGGGATGACTACGGAAATATCAGGCATCGATTAAATCGGTGACACCGTTGACGATCGAGTCGCGAAACTCCGCGAGTGATGATTCGCCGGCGCCGGCCGGTTTGCGAACAAGCACGCTTGGCACGTGATAGGGCGCCCATTCCTGCGAGTTCAACCGGAAGTACCGATGTTCGAAGGCGACCACGGTGGGCCTGCGCATTGCGCTTGCGACATGAGTCGCACCGGTATCGACCGTCACGACACAGCGCGCGCGTTCGAACAGCGCGGCCCATTGGTGAAACGGAAGGCCGCGAACGACCGACAAACCCGCATTTTCAAATGCCGGAGCGTGCTCCTCGCATTCGGTCGCGCAACTCACGACAAGCGGCAAGCCGAGCGCCTGCAGTCTCTGCATCAACTCAAGCGTACTCGCGAGGGTGCTGCCCGTGGTAAACCAGCGCAGCCCCAAGTGCACGAGGAGCGGCGACACCGGCAATCCGTCGAGCGCCTCGCGGTCCGCCGGCGTGATGTCGATCCGCAATCGATCGATTCGATCGTGCGCTCCGCCAAGCGCCACCAGCTGAAGCAGCTGATCCACCTCGTGCGGCACGATTCGATCGGGATATCGTTCGCACAAATCCGGATCTGCCGGCGATACCATCACGCGGTTTACGTACAAACGCGCGGTAAGCCGTGCAATCCATCGCCTGACGTACGTGTAGCCCACGCGAACTTTCGCCTTGGTTGCGCCGACGATGCGGAGGTCTTGCGAGCGCGGTGCAAGCGCAACGGCGAGATCGAAGTTACGGAAGGCCGCGCCGAACGTTTCGGGCTTGACTTCACGCGGGAGGTCGATTAGTTCGTCAACGTCGGTGTTACGCTCCATGACGATCCGATTGTACGGGCTCGTAACCATCGTGATGTGCGCTTTGGGAAAGGAAGCTCGAACCGTGGCAATCGCGGGCGTGGACAGAATCAGATCGCCGATTCGATCCGTTCGCGAAAGAAGAATCCGCATCTAGCGCAGCGAGTGCTCGAGTTCGTCGAAGTATGCCTCGCTCGCCAGGCGCTGTGCCGCGCGCAGCTCTTTGTTCGTCAGCGGGCGGTCAACGCAGAGGTCGCCCAGCGAAGCGCGGCCTTTCTCTGCCGGCCTCACCGAGTGCATCCATGCGTGCAGGCGCCGTTGCACCGGATTGATGCCGGTCGCAAGATACGTCCGCCAGTGCGGATGAATCTTCGCGAGCTGAACGGCCGTTCGCGCCTGCGCGCGCGCCTGACGAACCATCTTCTCGACGTTTCCGCTGCGCGGCCGCGGCTTCCAATGGTAGACGAGCGCTTTCGAATTGAAGACCGCTTTAACGCCGCCGAAGCGCAAGCGCAGCCCGACGTCGATGTCTTCCCAGCCATACTCGGAAAACGACTCGTTGAATCCGCCGACGGCACGAATCGTTACAAGCGGAACGGACACGTTCGTCGTCCAGAAGTAATTGCCGCTGTAGTGACGGATGCTCCACACCGGTGGCGGAAGTTCATCGAACGATTCAACGTTGATGGCGCCGCCGCGCACGACCGCCTTCGGGTGATTCAAATGCGAGCGCAAGTGCTGCTCGACGAAGTTCGGGAGCGGCAGCACGTCGTCATCGATGAAGATCATGCGTTCGCCGGTCGCGCGCGCGATCCCGACGTTACGGCCCTTGGCGAGACCGGAGTTCGGTTGATTCACGACCGTGAACTTGCAGGTTGCGCGCTGCAGCGCTCTTTCGATGACGGCGGCCGTGTCGTCGGTCGAACCGTCGTTGACGAGCACGACTTCGTATTCGCTCGATGCGACGGTTTGTTCGAAGCAGGCATCGAGCACGCGTTCGAGCAGATGCGAGCGATTGTACGTGCAAAGCTGAATGGTTGCGCGCAAAGGAGCTTCTCCTACAAACCGGCGCCGCTCGATGCGGGCGTCAACAACGACTCTGCCGCCGCCAGCACGCGGGGAACGTCAAGGTTAGCTATACAGGCATAGTCGGGACAGGTTTCCTTCGTATCGCCCGGGTGGCACGGATACGAGGCGCGGACGACTGCGGTACGCGTACCAATTGGAGCCCAACGTTCCGGAAAGTCCGTTTGATACGGGAAAATGCCTACGGTCGGTGCGCCCGCTGCAGCGGCCACGTGCATGGAACCGGTCGTGATTCCGGCGAACACGCGAGCCTGCTTCGCAAGCGCGCCGAAAGCCCCGATGCCCGTTTTCCCCGCAATGTCGATGACGCCGTCCACGCCTGCTTCACGAAGAATGCCGGCATTGATCTGTTCGTCGTCCTTCGATCCGGTGAGCAACACGGAACTGCGGAAGCGTTCCTGCATGGCGCGCGCAAGTTTCGCCCACCCGGCGAGCGGCCAAATGCCGCGCTTTGGCGCGATCGCGTTGGTCGGATGCAGAATCGTGAAGTTTGCCGGTGCAATTCGAAGCTCGCGAAGCAACGCGTTCGCTTCGTCTTCATCGTGCGGCGTGGGAACGAACTGCGGCCCGCGGTCGGCCGTGTCGCATCCGATCGCACGCGCATAGTCGAGCAGAATGTCGCTCCAATGCGACGTTACGTCGCCCCGTTCGCTTCGCACCAGGACGCGATTGGTGAAGCGGAATGAATAGAGCCGCCCCGCTTGACCCACGCGCAGCGGAATGCCCGCAAGCTGCGCGACCCGCGCGGTGCGCGACGTGGCCCAGGTGACAACGCAGGCATCGTATCGCCGCTTGCGCAGATGCGCAGCCAGCGCGTCCGCATCTCCGCCATTGTCGACGAGCACTTCGCTGAGGTCAGGGACGCGTTCGAGCGTTGCGCGGTGGCCGGGCAACGTCAGCGCGTCCACGTGCTCGTAGCGTTCGTGCAACGCACGAGCCACGACCGAGGCAACGAGCGAATCGCCGATCCCGCCGCCCGCGCAATACAAGAGCGCCCGTGCGCCGCCGGTCATTTTTCGTCGAGCACGCGGATTAACTCGCGCGTATACATGCCGTCGAGAAATTGTGCGCGCGCAAGCGCGCGTAGCGCCGCCGGTGCCTTTTCAGCAGTGGCAATTCCGGCGTAAACGGCGAGCAGCGAATCAGGCAGCAAATAACGCCCACGCAACAAGTTCATGCCGTGTGCACCCGTCGCCATACGAGCCCGCGGCGACGGCTGCTTCTCGAGGAAATGGCGCGCCATGCGCGCTTTTTCGAGCGCTTTCCGCGTTTCAAGTTCGAGCGTGTTTTCCGTCGGCGGCTTGATGTGCCACAAATACGCGTCCCACGCAAATTTCCACCGCATGCCGTGCTCGCGCAAACGGACGCCGAGCTCGGTGTCTTCCCATCCGTAGAGATCGAAGGATTCGTCGAACGCGCCGACTGCGTCGAGGGCGTGTTTGGGGACCGACACGTTGCACGTGCATAGAAACGCACGGGAATAGTTCCCGGCGACCGGTTTGGGCTGGTCGTCATACGATTCGACGTTCAAAATCGGCCCGTTCACGACCAAGTTGGAAGTAGAGTGCGCCGCCTCATGCGCCGCAAGAAAGCCCGGCGGCAATTGCACGTCGTCGTCGCAGAACAACACGAGATATCCCGAGGCGGTCGCTACGCCGCGATTGCGGGCCTTGCCGCGATTTGGCTCGGGCTCCAAGACGTAGTTTACCGGAAAGGCACCTCGAGCGGCTTGCCGTTCGGTAACGCCTTTGGTGTCGTCGCCGGATCCGTTGTCGACGACGATAACCTCGAACGACGGCGCGCCGGCCTGCGCCTCGAGCGATGCAAGCGCGCGCTCGAGGTACCGTTGCCGGTCTTTGGTCGCAATCACGATCGAGATTCGCATATCTTCTATGAACCGCCGAGTTCGAGAAGCGATTCGGCCATGCGGTCTGCCGCCCCCACGTGACTTTCGTACAGCGAGGCCAGCCGCTTCTTAGACAGCGCAAGCCAATCCGCATCGTCGAAGCGCTCTAATGCGACGCGCGCAACGCGCCCGGGCGTGAGCGTTCCGTGGAGTTCTTCGATAACCATGGCGCCGGCATCGATGTTCGGCTGCGTGTGGTACTTGAAGCGTTTGGAGACCGCCACCGCGACGTTGCGCTTCAACGGCACGCCGACAAACGGAATGCGATCGAGATAGGTCAGCGGCCCGTTGAACGCGATCTTCTCCGGAGCGTTCAACGGCGTAATGGCAACCATCGGGACGCCCAGAATCGCCAGTTCGATGCACTTCGTTCCCGGCAGAGTGAGCACCAATCGCGCGCGTGTCGCCGCGGCAAGCGCATTGTGCAACACGGGAAATCGCGCGCTGCCGTCGAGCGAAACGAGCCAGGCGCGCCCGTTCTCCTCGACCAATCGGCCACGTTGCGCGAACACGCGCGAATCGCCGCCGCGTTCGACAGCCTTTCGTACGTCGCGCAGCGGCGTAAATGGCGAAATCCCAAAAGCAATGGGTGTGCCGGGGCGTTCTTGCACGATGCGCAACGCGGCCGTGAAGAAAAACGGGATCATGTGCTCCACTTCGTACGTGCGCGAACCGGGCATCACCAAAATGCCGTCCTGAGGCGCGCCTTCTTCGAGCGGCGCTTGCGCTTCAAGTAACGCTCCATCGATCGCGAGGTTGCCGACCGTTATGATGCGCTCTTCGGGAACTTTCCAACCGCGCAGTTGTTCGACGCTTTTCCAGTCAACGGCGAACGCCCGTTGCCACTTCGGCGAGTACGACTGCTTGGAGAATTTGTACGTCGAGGCGGCGCCGCCGAAACGGCCGTGCAGCCGCATGGCATGCATCAAATCGCCGCCCAGATACTGGACTACGTCCACGTTTTGCGGCAAGTTCTCCGCGCTTCGCCCGAGCGCAACGCGAACATAGGCTTTAGGATCAAAAACATGGGCGCTCGGAAAAAGCCGGCGCGCCATTTCGGCCTCGTGACCGGTCGCGTAATCGTCGGGAACGAGAAATAAATAGATGTCGGTATCGGGCGCGCGTTCGTAGAGGCGGCGAACCAGCGGCCGTACCCACCCGGCGACTTCGCCCGGTCCGTTTGCCGTCAGCGCGATTCGCACGGCTTATGCCCCGTAGCGGGAGATGATCTCCGCGATGATGTCGGTCGTGCTATGGCCTGCGAGATGCGGAGCCAGCAGAATTTCACCACCGTGTTTGCGCACGACGGTCCGTTCGGGAAGCTCGTCTTCGCGGTACTGCGCGCTCTTTACGAAAACGTCGGGCTTGATGCGGTCGATGATCGACTCCGGCGTGCGTTCTGAAAATCCGACGACGGCGTCGACGCTTCGCAGCGCCGCAAGCAGCGTCGCGCGATCTTCGAACGGAACGAGAGGACGGCGTTCGCCTTTGAGTTGGCGCACGGAAGCGTCGGAGTTCAGGCCCACGATCAGCACGTCTCCCTGCGATCGCGCCCACGCGAGATAGCCGGCGTGTCCCGCATGCATTACGTCGAAACAGCCGTTGGTAAAGACTACGCGATGGCCTTCGGCGCCCTGTGCTTCGCGCCACTCGACCGCGGCCTCGGCCTGGAATATATTGCCGAAGAACTTAGGCGTGTCCATGCTCGACCAGGGACAAGATTTCTTCCGCCGATGCCGTTGCCGTTCCGAGCTTTTCGACGACTGCTCCGGCTGCGAAATTGGCAAGCTGCATTGCGCGCTCGACCGATGCGCCGGCCGCAAGCGCCAGCGAAAGCACGGCGATAACCGTATCGCCTGCACCGGAAACGTCGAACACCTTGCGCGCAACCGACGGAATGTCGAAGCGTTCGCCGTCGCGTCCAAAGAGCGACATGCCGTGTTCGCCGCGAGTAATGACGATGTAGCGGCACTGCAACCGCTCGAGCAAACGCGCACCGGCGCGACGCAACGAGTCGTTGTCAACGATTTGAATGCCGCTGGCGGCGCTCGCCTCGTGCACGTTCGGCGCGAGACACGTTACGCCCGAGAATAAGTCGATGTTTTGCGGCTTCGGATCGGCCAGTACGAGGGCGCAAGCCGAGGCAGCCTCGACGATATCGCGCGAAAGCAGTCCTTTGGCGTAGTCGCTTAAAATAACGGCGTCGCATTGGGCCGCGCGGTCGCGTACGTAGGCAACGATGCGCTCGCGGTCGCCGTTGCGTAAGGCTTTACTCGATTCCCAATCGGCACGCACGACTTGCTGGTTGTGTGCAACGATGCGCGTCTTGCGCGTCGTCGGCCGGTCGCCGACCGCGAAAACGCCGGTATGGCCCACGTTTTCGGCCTGCAGCATGCGGCGCACGTCGGCGGCGAACGCATCGTCACCGATCGTGCCCACGAAATCCACCTCGGCATCGAGCGCGCGAAGATTGTTGGCAACGTTTCCCGCGCCGCCGAGCGTAAACGAATGATCCGTCACCGCGACCACCGGAACCGGCGCCTCGGGCGAAATGCGGCTGACGCTTCCCCAAATCCATTCGTCGATCATCAGATCGCCGACGACGAGAATGCGGCGGCCGCGCATGCGCTCGAACAGCGTCCGCGCGTCGTTTGCCATTAGGACCGGTGCGCTCACGCGATGCCGTCCTCGAATATGAGGCGCTGTTCGACCAGGTCGCAGACGATGTGCGCCATGACCTGATGCACCTCTTGAACGATGGCCGCATAGCCGTCCGGTCCCATCAGGACGAGATCGGAAATTTCCGCGACTGTTCCGCCCCCGTTGCCGGTGAAGGCCACGGTAATCGCGCCCTTTTTCTTTGCGGCTTCCAGCGCGAGCACCACGTTCTTCGACGTGCCGCTCGTCGTCATGCCGATAAGGACGTCGCCCGGCTGGGCAAACGCTTCGACTTGACGCGAGAAGATGTAGTCATAGCCGTAATCGTTGCCCACGCAGGTGAGGGTCGAGGTATTTACGGAAAGCGCTTCGCTATAAAGGCCCGGGCGTTCGCGTAAGAACCGGCCGGAAAGCTCCGCGGCCATATGCTGCGCCTCGGCGGCGCTTCCGCCATTTCCGCACCAAAGCACCTTTTTGTTCGCGCGCAACGCCTCGACGAGCGCATCGGCGATGGCTTCCACCTGCGTCTGATAGTGCGGCGCATCGAGAAGATTCCGCCGCTCGGCGATCAACTCCGCGAAGCCGCGCTTGCCTTTGACGTCGATCACGGTTGAACCCAGAAGAGATCCTCGCCTTGGGAGACGAGTTCCCCGTTTTCAGGAAAAATGCGCAAGATCGTGCCGCTGTAGTCGCTTTGGATTTCGTTGAAAAGTTTCATCGCTTCCAAGATGCACAGCACATCGCCGTTCTCGACGCGTGAACCAGCGCTCACGAACGGCTCGGCATCGGGCGACGACGAGCGATAGAAAACGCCCGTGAGCGGAGCGGTGATACGTTTGGCATTTGCGGGCAAGGCAGCGGCCCCGGGTTCCGGTGCGGCCGCTGCCGCTGCCGTAGAGGCAGCCTGCGTGACCGCATGCATCGGCGCGACGAGCTGAGCGCCCGCTTCGCGACGTACCAGCTCGTACACCGCATCGCCCATTTTGACTTTGATCCGGTCGAGATCGTGCTCGTGCATGATTTCGAGCAGCGACGAGATCGTCTCGTGTTCTTCTTCGTGTGCCATGTTTATGCGTTGCCTTCGCCAAGCTCAGCCGCAAGGTCTGCTCCCTCGAGCGCCAGGCGGCGTTCGGTGCGCGTTTCCAAATCGCGTAAGATCAGCTCGCCCGCTGCAATTTCGTTCGAACCGAGGATCGCCGCGTAACGGGCGCCGTTCCGGTCGGCAATCTTGAATTGCGCCGGAACCTTGCGTTCCTCGAAATCCATGAAGACCGGCTGACGAAGCTCGCGGCGCCAGCGGGCCACCAGCGGAACCAAAACGGCGCGTGCCTGCGCACCCAATGCGATCGCCTGCACGCCGCTGCGAGCCCCGGCCGGCTCTGTACTAAGGGCTTCGAGCATCATCAAGAACCGTTCGATCCCCAGAGCGAAGCCGACCGCCGGCACGTCGGGACCGCCGAGCGATCGCACGAGGCCGTCGTACCGCCCGCCGCCGCAAACGGTCGACTGCGCGCCGAGCGCGCTCGATACGATCTCGAAAACCGTGCGGGTGTAATAATCCAAGCCGCGCACGATCCGCGAGTTTACGACGTACGGGATGCCGACCGCGTCGAGGTAGGCTTTCAACGTTTCAAAGTGGGCGCGGCAATCGTCGCACAGCACCGATTCAAACGTCGGCGCGGTCTCGACGAACCGCCGGTCCTTTTCATCTTTACTGTCGAGCAAACGCAACGGATTGCGTTCCAGGCGGCGTTGCGAATCCTCCGAAAGCTCGGCAAGATGCGGCCGGAAGTGCTCGAGCAAAGCCTCACGATAGCGCGGACGGCAAACGTCGTCGCCGATGGAATTGACATTCAGCACGGCGTCGTTGATGTGGCAGCTCCGCACCAGTTCCCACGCGAGCGCAATCACTTCCAAATCGGCTTCGGGACCTTGATATCCGGTGCATTCCACGCCGAACTGATGCGCTTGCCGGTAGCGGCCTTTTTGCGGCCGCTCGTAGCGGTAGATCGGCCCGATGTAATACAGCCGCTGAGGTCCTTGCGTGAAGAGGTTGTGTTCCAACGCGGCACGTACGACCGGCGCCGTCCACTCCGGGCGCAGCGTCATGCTGCGATCGCCTTTGTCGACGAACGTGTACATTTCTTTTTCGACGATGTCGGTCGTCTCGCCGACGCCGCGCACGAAGAGATCCGTCGACTCGAAAGTCGGCGTTCGGATTTCGCTATAGCCGGAGCGGCGCGCAAGCTCGTGAATGCGAGTTTCGAGCGCGTGCCACTGTGCCGACTGCGGCGGCAGAATGTCTTGCGTGCCGCGCGGCGCGGTTATCTTGGACGGCATGGCCTGAGCCTGGTTCTAAAGGCCGGAGGCGAATCCTAGAGCCCTGCGATATAGGTCGCTTGCCGGGCGGGAAAAAGCGGTCGATGGGCATCGAGCTTCTTGGCTACGCGGCGACGCTGATCGTCGCCGTCACGCAGATTCCGCAACTGCTGAAAGTCGTCCGTACGCGGGACACGGCGGATCTCTCAAAGTGGACTTATGGGTTGATTGCGCTTGGCTCGTTGCTCTACGTGCCCTACGCCTTCGCGATCCATTCCATCCCGGTCGCGCTTACGAACTTGTGGCTGACGCTCGTTTCCGCAACGATCCTTGCATACATCATCGTTAACGAGCGGCGCGGGGCGCCGCACTAAGCGAGCGACTTCGCTTTTCGCGGCTCCAGCAATTCAACCGGGATGCCGTTGGGATCTTCGATGAAGGCGATCGCGCGCGTTCCGCCGGGCGACTTGTAGACGTCCTTGAGAATCTTTACGCCTTTGCGTTTCAATTCATCAACGTACTCTTTGAGATCGCCGTCCGAAACGAGGGCTAGATGTTCGTACCGGTTTCCCAGCTCGTACGGCGGGTGCTCTTCCAAGTCGTACACCAGCTCGATATACGAATTCCAATCGTTGCCGACGAACGCCATGTCGGCATTTCCGGGATAGTGGAATGGGCCGTCCAGGAGTTTCAATCCTAATTTGTCGCGATAGAATCCGATCGATTCATTCATGTCGTTAACGAAAATAGACGTATGCAAGAAGCTCGGCATACTAGGGATTTACCCATCCTGCGACCGGCGCACCTCATCGAGCGGCATTCCCGTGACAGTGGGCTCACGGAATGCCGAGTGCGAGATCGCGCGATCAAGCATTTTCAATTGGCTCGCCATACGGCTCCTGATGGTGCCGCACGTTCATTGAGCCGAGGCTCTTCCGCGAACGAGCTTCGCTCACACAGACTCAGCATGAACGCCATGACGCTCATGGCGCAGCGATCCATAATCGCCGGCCACTTTTCACGTGAGCTCGGACGCAATACGTCAAAGAATCTTTCCGGGTAGCGGTAGTATCAGGTACTTTGTCTCAAGACCCGGCTATTGCAAACTAATTCTTGGAAGCGATAAGCCATTGCGGGGATGTGGAAACTCGAAGAGTTTAATCCCGTTGCATGGACGCACCTAAGAACTAAGGAGACGTAATGTATATTCCTGGAGCGACACCGCAAGACTTCAGCGATAACTCGCGCAACCAGATCAGGCACTAGCTATTTTTCTCAGTTGCCCGAGGTAACAATGGTCCATTTGGACTCCAGCCACTTTGCGATGATGGCTGCTCAGCTTTGTATCTCGCTTCTGCTCTTCAGGGGCTGGAGATCCATTCCACCAACGTCTTTGCTGGTTAAAGCATCGTACATAGTTTGGCTTTTCGGGATAACAGCCAGCGTCCTGGCAACGGTCGCAATGCGCGATTCCAGATTTCTGTCCGTTGGGAATGTGGCGCTCGTAGTCGGAACGGTCATTTTTGCGGTTGCCGCGATTAAGGGCGAAGACCTCCCTAAGCGGCGGATCGCCCTGTGAAGCTATGCGGTTCGCCATTTGCCAAAAAGTTGTTGTCAACGAGACTTCGGCCGACTGGCTAGGTGTTGTCGAACGACTCCGGCTGACAAGATTTCCAAGCCGCCTTCGCGATTTAGGAACATCGGCGTTCCCGCCTCATAGCAGCAAGCGCTCTGACCGTACGTCATTGTACTTGGCGTCTACGTGGGCGGAAGTCGAAGGCGCGACGAGCATCGATTTGCTTGTTTCGTGTCCTGAAACGGACGATCAGCGTTTGCATTGTCCGCCGATACTGCCGGATGGGGATTTTTTTATTCACGGTGTTGATTTAGAGAATGTAGTCTTTTCGCGGCCCGGTAAGTACGCATTGACACTGCTAACCGGCGAGAATAAAGAACTGATCGAAACGCAACTTATTGTCGGCCAATACAGTTCGATCGCAAGCCACAAGGTGTACGCTTAAAGGGTCACAGCATTATGCCCGTGCCCTGCAGAACACTCTTAGTGTAGGAAATATCGGTAGTTCGAGAATACGAGCGAGACGCCAAGGCGATCGGCAGCCGCGATGACTTCTCCGTCTCGAACCGATCCGCCGGGTGCGATGACGGCCGTGCAGCCGGCTTCGGGTTTACCCATCCTGCGACCGGCGCACTTCATCGAGCGGCAGGGCGATGAGCGCCCCCGTTTGGCTGCCGATCACAAGGGTGTTTCCGACGATGACGGGAGATCCGACGTTGAATGGTACGCCGACGTTCTTTCTGCCGATGGCGTTGCCGGTAGCGGCATCGACGGCCCACAAGTAGCCGCCTAAATCGCCGAAGTAAATCGCACCGTTCTTTTCAACCGGTCCGTCTTTGACCGGACCGCGAACGACCAGGTGCCACAGGACTTTCCCGGTCGCCGTGTTGATGGCGTTCATCGCCGGCGCGACGGCGCTGCCGATAAACGCCGTACCGCCGCTCACGAGCGGAATCGCCGATTCGTTTCCTTGCGGCAGCGTGCCGGCATCATCGAATTTTGTGTCCCATAACAGCGTGCCGGATGTTGCGCTCAAAGCATACGCGTGCTCGACTGCGTCGTCGCCGACGTGCAGCGCTGCACCGTGCGTGGCGGAGACGTAATCGCAAACGATGTAGCCGTTTCCCGCCGCTGCCGGACAATCGCCGACACCCGACGCCGACGCGTCGAAAGCGTATGACCAGACCGGATTGCCGGTGCGCACGTCGAGCGCTTGCACGGCGGTGGGCTGCATGCCGTTTGTCACGACGGTGCCGTTGCCGATGGGAAGGATCGCGCTCATGGAGGCGACGCTTTTGAGATCGCGCCGGTACGTGACTTGACCGGTTGCGGGATCGGCTGCGATGAATTCGCCGGAGCCGTCGTGATGCAAAAGCATGCCGTGAACGATCGCGGCGGTCGGCATTCCGCTGCCATGCAGCGGCAGCTGCCAGCGTTCTTCACCGGTCTTTGCGTCATACGCGATGAGCGCGTTCTCACCGTTGCCCACGATGACCGGATGGACGTCGTCGCCATTGAACGAGTTCTGGTTTCCCTCGCCGACGATGACGAGGTTTTTCCAGAGAATCGGATTCGACATCAAAGGCGCCGACACACGTTTTTGCCAACGCACGTTGCCGTTGCGCAGGTCGACCGCGTAAAGCTCGCCGCCGTTGTTGCCAATGAAAAGCGTTGTTCCCGATACGCTCGGACTTGACGAAAACGAGAAACCGGTTTCTATCCGCCACTTCGCCCGCAGATCGCTCGCGACAACCGCGTTATTGCGAGGGTTCTGCCGGAACTGCGTCCATTCGCCCGGCCGTTCCTCGGCAAATGACCGCACACCACACAAAAGAAACAGCGCGACGCCGAGCGCCGCGGCCCATCGCCATTCCGGCCGCCGTTTTCGCACTCACCATTATGATACGGACGAACTGATAATTCGCTGACGAAATTCTGAGAGCGGCGGCTCTCGTTGCGTTTTCCTAGTGCAAAAAGTAGCGGTAATTCGAGAATACGAGCGAGACGCCGAGTCGATCGGCTGCAGCAATAACTTCCTCATCGCGAACCGAACCGCCGGGCGCGATGACGGCGCTGCAGCCGCCGGCAGCAGCCGCTTCAAGGCCGTCCGCAAACGGGAAGAATCCGTCGCTTGCGCATGCGGCGCCGCGCGCTTCCTCCCCCGCTCGATGCGCCGCAATTTGCACCGCGCTTACGCGATTGGTTTGGCCGGCGCAGATGCCGCGAGTCGTTCCCCCTTTGGCGATGACGATACCGTTCGACTTCACGTGCCGTACGACGTCCCATGCAAACGCCAGATCGTGCCATTCTTGCGAGGTCGGCCGGCGCTTCGAGACAACGCGCCATTCTTCGGCAGGCGAATCCGGGCCGTCATCTTCGGCGAGCACGCCGCCGAGCGCACTGCGCACACGCAATTCTTTCGCGAGCTCGTCGGGCAGCGATTGCACGAATCGCATCACGCGCAGGTTTTTCTTTTTGCGCAGAAGCGCGAGCGCGTCTTCGTCGAAGTCGGGTGCGGCGACGATTTCCAGGAAAAATTTGGCCAGCGACTCCGCACTTTCGAGATCGATACGGCCGTCGGTGGCCACGATACCGCCGAACGCCGAGACCGGGTCGGCTTGGAGCGCGTCGGCGACCGCTTTTCCGACCGTCGAGCGTTGAGCGACTCCGCACGGAACCGTGTGTTTCACGACAGCCGCGCGAATGAAGCGCTCGTGTTCGCTGCCGAAGTCGGCACCGAGCGGCGCGCGCGAAAGCATGCGCAGCGTTCCGTCGAGATCGAGCAAGTTGTTGTACGAAAGCGCCTTTCCGTGCAATTGCTCCGGCAGACGGTCCGCGCGGTCCAAGTAGAACGCCGCGCGATTCTGCGGGTTCGTTCCATAGCGCAAACGCTGCTTGAGCGGAAGCGTCAACGTCAGCGCGCCGGGCAGATCGCTCGGAAGCACGCGGCCTTCCGTCGTGAGATAGTGAGAAATCGCGGCATCGTACTCGGCAGTACGCTCGAACGCGGCAACGGCATACTTTCGGCGCAACGCGGTCGGGATTTCGCCCGCAGTGAAGGCCGCGAGAAATTCCGCATACTGCGAAGGATGCGTCAGCACGGAAACGTGCGCAAAATTCTTTGCCGACGCGCGCAGCAGCGAAACGCCGCCGATGTCGATTTGCTCGATGGCTTCGGTAAGCGTCGTGCCCTCGTGCGCCACGGTTGCCTCAAAGGGATAGAGGTTCACAACCACCGTGGTGATTGGCGCGATGGCGTATTTCTCGGCCTGCGCGCTGTGGTCGGGGTTGCTGCGATCGTAGAGAATCGCCCCGAAGACCTTCGGATGCAGCGTCTTCACGCGTCCGTCGAAGAGCGGCGGGAATCCCGTCATGTCGCCCACGTCAAAGGCGGCTATGCCGTTCTCTTCGAGATGCCGTTTCGTTCCGCCGGTGGCGTAAATCACCGTGCCGCTATCGTGCAACGCGCGCGCGAGCTGGACTGCGCCCGTCTTATCGGAAAGCGAGAAGAGCGCGGCCGGCTTCGTCGTGTCAGGCAAGGGCGAGCTCCGGTTCGCGTTCGGTAAGCGCGGCCGCTATTACCGAGCTCACACCGGGTTCGCGCATGGTTACGCCGTACATGCGGTCGGCCAGCTCCATCGTCTTCTTGTTGTGCGTGACGATGATCATCTGGTATTCGGCCGCCATCTCGCGCACCAGGTTCGAGAAACGTTCGACGTTCATGTCGTCGAGCGCCGCATCTACTTCGTCGAGCAGGTAGAACGGCGACGGCTTCACCTTGATGAGCGCAAAGATCAGCGCCGCCGCCGTCATCGCGCGTTCGCCGCCCGAAAGCGCCGTAAGCGGCATAAGCCGTTTGCCCGGCGGCTGCACCGAAAGCTCGATGCCCGTCTCCGACAGATTCTCCGGATTCGTCTGCCACATCTTGGCCTGTCCGCCCGGGAACAGCTTGGTGTACATCTCGGAAAACGCTTCCGAGACTTGATTGAAGACTTCATTGAACTGCGCTTGGCTCTGCGCTTCGATTTCGCGGATCGACTCCAGCAGTGTTTCGCGCGCTTTCGCGAGGTCCTCGAGCTGCGTGCGCAAGAACGTCTCGCGTTCGCCGAGTTCTTCACGCTCCGATTCGGCATTGAGGTTGACGTTAGCCGAGAGACGCGCGAGTTCTTCACGCAGACGCGGCAACTCGTCGGCTACCTGGTCCGACTCTTCTTTGTACCGTTCTTCGACGTCGCGCAGTTCTTCGTCGGTAGCGGGATTCTGCGCGAACTGCGAAACCAGCATGCCAAGCTCGGCTTCGATTTCCGCAAGACGCGTACGGTGGCGTTCGCCGCCTGCCGCCGCTTCGCGTTCGTCGTTCTCGGCGCTGCGAAGCGACGATTCGATCTCGAGCTGATCGTTGGCCATCGCTTCGCGTTGGCGGCGGGCGACGTCGAGTTTCGCATCGAGATCGCTCACGCCCGCGCGCAAGCCTTCGATATGCGCGTGAGCCGTTCGTGTCTGCTCCACGAGCCGCCCGATCTCCGCAAGCATCTGCTCGCGCGCGTGTTGCGCGCGTTCGCTGTTTTGATCCAGCATGCCGAGACGGCCGGTAGCAGCGTCGCGTTGCGCCGTAAGCGCAGCCGTCCGTTCGCGCAGATCCGCCGCGCGGCGCGCGACTTCTGCCTGTGATGCCTCAGCGTGCGCGATTTCTTCGCGCGCCTTTGCGAGCTCCGCTTCGAGACGCCGGCGTTCTTCTTGACTGTGAACCTGGTCGGGTTCGTCGCCTTCGAGCGTGTGTTCGCGCTCGCGAGCCTCGACCGCGCGCGCCGCGAGCTCTTCGACTTGCGCGTGGGCGGTTAGCATTACGCCTTGCATGCGTTCGAGCTCAGCCGAAACCGCGGCCATTTCCGTGCGAACTTCGGCCATTTGAAGCTCGAGTTTCGCTAGCGCATCGCGTGCGGCGCTGCGCTCGGACGTCGCCTGCTCCGAGCGTTGCGTTGCCTGCTGCGCCTCGCGCTCGAAGCGATCGAGGTTCGCGCGCATTTCAGCCAGCGCTTCGCGCAGCGTTTCAGCTTGCACGCGACGCGAAAGGATCGATTTCTCGCGACGGAAGCGTCCGCCCGTGATTGCTCCGCCGCCGGCGATCTGCTCGCCCGTAAGCGTAACAATCGTATCGCGGAACCCCCGCTCGCGCACGAGATGAATGCCGGTCTGCAACGTATCGACTACGAGCACGTTGCCGACGAGGAACCGAACGACGCCCTCGTACTTCGGCTCGGTGCGGATGAGCGAGTGCGCGTAACCAATCACGCCGTGCGTGCGATGCAATTCGGCCGTCATTTGACGCGCTTCGCGGTTCGCGAGCGTGTCGAGCGGTAAGAACGTCGCGCGACCCTGTTCGCTGCGGTTCAAAAATTCGATCGCGCGTTCGGCGTCTTCCGAGCGCGAAGTGACGATGTTCGAAAGGCGCGCGCCGAAGGCAACGTCCATGGCGCGGGCATACCGTTCGTCGGTGGTGATGAGGTTAGAAACGATGCCTTCGATGCCACGCAGTTCGCCGCGCTGCACCGCTTCCACGACCGCCCTCGTGCCGGGTACGTGCCCTTCGAGAGATGCTTCGAGTTCTTCGATCGTATGCAGGCGCGATTCGGCGGCTTTTACTTCGCCGGTATGTTCGCGATGCTGACGAACGGCGCGGGCCAAATCTTCCTGCGCTTGCGTAACGGCGCGTTCGGCCTGCTCGGCACGCGTACGCGCTTCCATCTGCTGTTCTTCTAGCGACGCCAACTGCGATTCGCGCTGGGCATAATTCTGCGTTGCGGTTCCGGTAGCGATTTCCGCTTGGGCGACGCGCTCGCGCGCGGCGTGCGCTTCTTGGTCGAGACGTTCGGCTTCGGCGCGCAGGTTTTCGCCCTGAACGCGGCGCTCGGCTTTCCGGGCGGCAAGTTCCGCGGCCGACGATTCAACTTCGCGCAATTGCGTGAAGATCTCGTCGAGCTGTTTGCGCGCTTGCGCAAGCGCCGTCTGCGCCGCAAGTTCTTTCTCGCGCGCGCCTTCGAGTTCGCCGGCGAGGGGCGCCAGCTGCTCTTCGAGCGACGCGATCGTTGCGGCGAGCTCTTCGCGTTCGGCTTCGACCCGCGCCGCGTCTTCGGAGGTCTGCGTCGACTGCCGTTCGAGCGTTTCGCGGCGCGCGAGCGCAGCGGCGTAGTCCGCTTCGAGGCGCGCTAATTCGGCCCGCTTCCCTTGCGTTTCCGAGCGCAGCTCTTCCAACTGCAGTTCTTGCTGGTAGGCGCGCGTGCGCAGTTCCGCAAGGTTGGCACCGAGCTGTGCCGCTTTCGCGGACGCGCCCGTGCGCAGCTCTTCGTTCTTCTCGAGTTCCGCGCGCAGCGTTTCGCGCTCCATACGGCGCGACTCGCTCGCGCGCATGTACGACAGAATCTCGAGATCGCGAACGCGGGCGCTCACCTTGCGATACCGCTTGGCCCGGCGCACTTGCGTTTCCAGCTCGGGAATGCGGCGCTCGAGCTCCGCGATCAAATCGTTGATGCGGATCGCGTTTTGCTCGGTTTGCTCCAGGCGGCGCATCGACTCGTTCTTGCGCGCCAGGAACTTGTTGATGCCGGCCGTTTCTTCGAAGAGGGCGCGGCGTTCGGTGGGTTTGCTCGTAAGGATCGAGTCGATCTGTCCCTGGGAGACGATCGAGTACGAGCCCGGCCCAAGCCCGGTGCCCATCAAGCAGCTCGACGATGTCGCGCAAACGAACCTGGTTGCGGTTGATGAAGTACTCACTTTCGCCGGCGCGGTACGTGCGGCGCGTGATCTCGACTTCGCTGTAGTCCGTCGCGAGTTTGCGATCGGCATTGTCGAAAGTCATGGAGACTTCCGCGAGACCGAGCGGCTTACGTTTATCGTTGCCGGCGAAAATAACGTCTTCTAATTTGCCCGAGCGCAAGCTTTTGCTGGACGTCTCGCCCAGCACCCAGCGAAAGGCATCGACCATATTCGATTTGCCCGAACCGTTCGGCCCGACGATCGCGGTGATACCACCCGAAAAATCGAGCGTAGTCGGTTCGGCAAAAGTCTTAAAGCCGAAAGCTTTGATCTTCTTGAGTTTCACGTGGTCCCTTCGCTGCGCTCACCTTCGAGCGATGCTAAGGCCGCCTCGGCGGCGGCCTGTTGTGCTGCCTTCTTCGAGGAACCCGTCCCGGTTCCCAACGTCTTTTCGTTAACTAATACCGTAGAACGGAAACGCGGCGCCTGTGGCGTGCCCTCGCTGTTCTCCCGGTACGTGGGCGTGACGAAAAGGTGTTCCTGCGTGTAATGCTGCAGGCGCGTCTTCGCGTCGAGCAATGCGTCCGGTGCGTGGTCGAGGCGCTCGATGTGCTGCGTTACGACGAATGCGCGCGCTTTTTCCATGCCGTAACGCAGAAAGAGAGCTGCGACGAACGCTTCGAACGCGTCGGCGAGAATCGACGTGTTGTCGGAGCCGCCCGCATTGCGCATTCCGGCGCCGAGCTTGACCAACTCCGAAAACCCGAGCCGGCGGGCGCTTTGCGCGAGCTGTGCGTCGTTGACGATCGCCGCTTTGCGTACCGTTAACCGGCCTTCGGGCTCGTCCGCAAAATGCTGGAACAGCCAGTGCGCAGTGATGGCGCCCAGCACCGAGTCGCCGAGAAACTCCATGCGCTCGTTGGACTGGCCACCCTGTTCCTTCGCAAAGCTTTCGTGCACGAAGGCCTGCTCGAGGATCTCGAGATCGCCCGCAACGCGAACGCTCGCACCATTAAGCAGCGCGCGAAGGCGCCGCCGGTGCGCTTCCCCGCTCATGGCTTTAGCTTCGCGCTTTTCCGAACACGATAACACTGTTGTGGCCGCCGAACCCGAACGAGTTCGAAAACGCCACGTCGACCGTTGCTTTGCGGGCAACGTTCGGAACGTAATCGAGGGTGCAATCGGGATCCGGCACTTCGTAGTTGATCGTCGGTGGCAGCAGGTCGTTGGCAACCGATAGAACGGTAGCAACGCCTTCCAATCCGCCGGCGGCACCGAGGGTATGGCCGTGCATCGATTTCGTGGAACTCACCGCGACTTTCGTGTCGTTGCCGAACACGGTTTGAATCGCCTGGGATTCCGCCGTATCGCCGAGCGGCGTCGACGTTCCGTGGGCGTTGATATACTGCACGTCGCCGGGCGCAATTTTCGTCGACTCGAGCGCCCGCTGCAGCGCAAGGATGACGCCGCTGCTTTCCGGATCGGGTGCGACGATGTTATACGCGTCCGCCGACTGGCCGTAACCCAATACTTCGGCATAGATTTTTGCGCCGCGCGCTTTGGCATGCTCGTATTCCTCGAACACCAGGATGCCGCAACCTTCGCCCAACACGAATCCGTCGCGTTCTTTATCGAACGGGCGGCTCGCCTTCGCCGGATCGTCGTTACGCGTCGACATCGCTTTCATGGAGCAGAATCCGCCGACCGCGAGCGGCGAGATGCAGGCTTCGGTTCCGCCCGTGATCATGGCAATCGCATCACCGTACGCGACCGTGTTATACGCGGTGACGATTGCATCGTTGGCGCTTGCGCATGCACTAGCCGTCGCAAAGAAGGGGCCGCGGAAGCCGTAAGCCATCGAAACGTGCGCCGGTGCGGCATTGGCCATCAGCATTGGAATGAAGAACGGCGATGTTTTCGCCCAGGTGCCGTTTTGCGCGGCTTTGTTCGACTCGTTCCAAAAGGTCAGGATGCCGCCGATTCCCGTGCCGATCACGCCGCCGACCCGGTCTTTGAAGGCTTGATCGGTTGGGAAGTTCGCATCTTCGATCGCTTCCCGCGCCGCGACAAGCGCGAACTGGGAGAAGCGGTCCATGCGGCGCGCTTCCTTCTTACCAACCAGCGCGTCGGGATCGAAGTCTTTGACCTCGCCTGCGAACCGCGTCGTGAAATCGCTTGCGTCGAATGCCGTGATGGGTCCAATGCCCGACTCGCCGGCCGCCAGGCGCCGCCAGAATTCGCCTACCGAGTTCCCAAGGGGCGTAACGGCACCAAGGCCGGTGATTGCTACACGTCTCTTATCCAAAACTCCACCCTGTTACGGCGGGCGAAGTTTTGCCCCTTTCGGTGGTAAACTTGAAGGCATGAGGCATCTTCGCCCGGTCCTCGGGGTACTAACCGTTCTGCTGCTGGCGGCTCTCGTGGCGCCCGCCCAAGCCGAGCAGACCTTTTGGACTTTGACTTCGGGTCCCTCGCCCCGTCCCGCGCGAAGCGTCGACCCGCCTGCCGTGACCATCGATTACGTCGGCTATCCGTGTACGAACGCCGGCGGCCGCCGCTCGGGGGGCGTCAACCTCAATCAAAATCCAACCCCGTACGGCTTCAATTTCGGCTCGAATCAGCGGTCCCGCCGCGGTAATCCATGCGGGTCCAGCGGCGGGCATCGTCGGCGGCACGGCTCGGGCAACGTCTCCGATGTCGTGCCCACGCATCGGCATCCAGGGCTTCCGCCGAACCTTTCGCCCAGCCGCCGAGTGCCGCAGGGAGCGGGTCCGGGAGCCATTCCGCACCCCGTCCACAGCTGACGGCGAAGGCCTTGCGTGGGCCGGAGGCCTTTGCTATACTCACGCGGCTATGTTCCAGTTCGATCTGCAACTGTTCGCGTCCAAGAAGGGCGCCGGTTCAACCCGTAACGGCCGCGACTCCAACGCTCAACGCCTCGGCGTCAAGCGTTACGGCGGTGAGCGCGTGCTCGCGGGCAACATTCTGGTTCGCCAACGCGGCACCAAGTTCTACCCCGGTGAGAACGTCGGTATGGGCAAAGACCACACGCTCTTTGCGTTGGTCGAAGGCACGGTCGAGTTCAGCGCCCGCCGCAACAAGCAGCAAATCAACATTCGCCCGTTGACCGCCGCTTAGTTCGTCACGAAGGATAACGGGAGAGGGCCCCAAAGGGGCCTTTTTCCTTTTCTACGCCATGAAATTTATCGATGAAGCAACGGTCACGGTGGCGGCCGGCAACGGCGGCGACGGCATTGTCGCATGGCGTCGTGAGAAATACGTTCCCAAGGGCGGGCCGGCCGGCGGCGACGGCGGGCACGGCGGCACCATCTTTATGGAGGCCACCAGCGACCTTTCGACGCTCGTCGAATTCCGCTACAAGCGCGCGTTCAGCGCCGAGGCCGGGAATGCGGGCGGCACTTCAAACAAATCGGGCCGGAGTGGTGAAGACCTGACGATCTTCGTGCCCGTCGGCACGATCGTTTATCGCACGCCCGAAGGCAAGAACGAAGCGTTTCTCGCCGACCTCGCTCACGCGGGCGATCGCGTGCAAGTCGCTAAAGGGGGCCGCGGGGGCTTGGGCAACCAGCATTTTGCCACGAGCACCCGTCAAGCGCCGCGTATCGCGTACAACGGCGAGCCCGGCGAAAAGGCGTCGCTGCGTCTCGAACTCCGATTGCTCGCGGATGCCGGAATTATCGGCGTTCCGAACGCCGGCAAATCGACGCTGCTCTCCGTCGTTTCCGCGGCGCGCCCGAAGATCGCGGACTATCCGTTCACGACGATCGAGCCGCAACTCGGCGTGGTGCGCGTTTCAGATGAAAACTCGTTCTTCATGGTCGACGTTCCGGGCCTTATCGAAGGCGCGCACGAAGGCGCGGGCCTCGGCGATCAATTTTTGAAACACGTCGAGCGTACGCGAGCGCTAGTGCATTTACTCGACGGCGCCAAACCGCTGGACGAAATGCTTGCCGACAAAGCGACGATCGAACGTGAACTCGCCGCCTGGAACGCGAAACTTGTCGAAAAGCCGACGCTGCTCGTGGTGAGCAAGCTCGATCTGCCGGATGCACAAGAGCGCTTGCGCGAGTTGCAACAAGAGTTTCCCGACGCGCGCGGCATAAGTTCCGCAACCAACGATGGCGTGCGCGACCTCGTGTACGCGCTGTGGCAAACGATCGAACAGGCACCCATGCCGGAAATCGTTACGCCGCCGCCCGCGCACATCGAACTGGTTCCGCATAACGCCTTCGCGATCGAACGCCAGCGCGACGGCACTTTTGTGATTTCGGGCGACCGTGTCGAACGTCTTGCGGCGATGACGAATTTCGATTCCGACGAGGCCCTTGCACGTTTCGAACGCGTGCTTGCAAAGATGGGCGTCGAGAAAAAACTCCGCGAGCTCGGCGCAGCCGAAGGGGATACCGTTAGGATCGGGCAGTACGAATTCACGTACTCATGAGACTTGGTATCTTCGGCGGAACGTTCGACCCGATCCACAACGGGCATCTCTTCGTAGCCGAACAAGCGCGCTTACTCGAAAACCTCGACCGCGTGCTCTTCGTTCCCACCAACAACCAGCAGCATCGCGCGCAGGCGCAAGCTAGTGCGGACCACCGGTGCGCCATGGTCCTCGGCGCCATCGCGAGCAATCCGCGCTTCAAACTCGACGACACCGATCTGCGCCCGGACGCGACGGGCTACACCGCCGACTTGCTCCCGGGTTTGCACGCGAAGTATCCCGATGCGAAATTCACGTTCATCATCGGCGCCGATTCGCTCGCGAACACGACGTGGCAGCGCTTCGACCAGGTCCTCGAAAACCTCGAACGCTTCGTGATTGCGCCGCGTCCCGGCGTCCGTTCCGACGCTCTGCAGCGCATTCTCGATGCGATTCCCAAACATTTGCGCGAACGCATTGCGACGCTCAACATGCCGGAGCTTCCCGAGTCCGCCACGATGGTTCGAACGCTCCTCGCACAAGAGCGCAGCGTGCGCTACCTGGTGCCCGAGCCGGTCTGGCAGTATATCGTGGCTCAGAAGCTGTACGGGACGGCGCATGCATAGAGCGCTCGTCCCTCTCATTGCCGCGGCGATGCTCGCCGGCTGTTCGGCCGCGAAACAGCCGCCGGACAACGCCAACGTCTGCCGCATTTACGGCGCGCAGCAATCGCGGGCGGAAGTCGTAGCTTCCGGCACGATCGCCGACGTGCTGGGAACGCGCAGAGGCCCAAGCGGAAATCACGAAGGCTTTCTGTTACGCCTTGCCGGCGGCTGCGATTTGCTGGTTCGCGTGGAAACGAACGTCGATCTTACGGGGCCGGTCCCGATGCGCGCCGGTGAAAATGCCGTCGTTAAAGGCGAATATGAATACGAGCCTGAGGGCGGCGTGATCCACTGGACGCATCATGACCCGCGCGGCCGCCACGACGGCGGCTACGTGCAGTTGGGCGAGCATATATACCAGTGACGCCCTCAGACAAACTCGCGCAGTTCCGGTTTTCTTGAGGCCGATCAAAGAATTCTAAATCGGAACGGGCGCAAGCTCACTCGTGCTGCTTGCAGATAGGCCCTTTCGGGCCAACGTGTCAGCTTTCTCGCGGTAAACACGCTATGCTGTAAAAGCGTTCGCCCGGAGGCTCACATGCCTGCACATTTTACGCATATCTATACGGCGCGACGAGTTGCGGATTTTCTCGCTGCCGGTAACGTTCCTGATTGGACCGGACCTGCAGCACAGGGTAATCCGGCATTCGCCGGCACTATCGGCACATACGGGCCGCAATATTGCGGCACGATCATGCAGCGCTGGGAAAAATTTACTGCTATCGGAGCGATCGGGCCCGATCTCTTTTATTTTTCCCAGGACTACGCATCGAAAGTGCTTGGCACTGTTGTGCCGCCGAGCGACAACATCATGCTCGCACTTGCGGTGTACTACTTCTACAAAACAAATGAAGAGCAAGATTGGGAGCCGATGCTGCTGATCTTAGATGAAGTGAACTCGACGCTTGGCGCGCTTGTGCGATTCTTGCTAGAGCTGGAAAAGATCTGGAAAGACTTTCTCGGCGTGTGGGCTAGCACCATTGGCCCCTTTGTGGACGCCGCGGACTCCGCGCTCGATGATTTGACGGGCGGTGTGGTGAGCGCGTTTGCCGACGGCATCACGCAACTAAAAAATGCGATCGTGAACATCGGTGAATTGGAATTGCTTACGTTCACGGATATCTTCGCTGCATTCGACACGTGCGTATCCAAAGGTTGGGATGAGCAGTCGTTTCTGTGGGGTGACGTACTTCATTACCGGCGCACGACGACGATCGTTACGAACCTGATCGCACAGGCCGAAGCGTTGCGGGCAACGAGCAACGATAATTTCGAGCAGATGCTGGCGTTCGCCCTGGGATGGATGACCCATGTTGGACTCGATACGGTCGGCCATTCATTTGTGAACGAGCAGTGCGGCGGACCGTTCCGCAATCACCCGCAGCGCCATCACTTGATCGAAAATCACATCGACGCATGGAATTATCGTCACAGCGCGGCCGGCGGAACGATTCCGCAGGACCCCTGGGGCGCTACCGACACGTATCCCGATCTCGTCAACGGTGTGATCGCGTACTGCGTGCAGATGACCTCCGATAATCCGCACGGCGATCAGCGCCCGGACACGCTCCCCGATGATCCGGCGGCCGCCTCGACAATGCTGAAGACCGTCGACGGCGACATGCCGATGTGGATGGCCGAAGCGATCGTCGAAGCACTGAAGGCCACCTATGGCGATGAAACGCCGAAGGAAGACGAATCGGGACGGCGGCCCTACACGCATCCCCGCGTGTATCAAGGTGATTCGTTTCAGCAGACGATCGACGCCGGTCTTTTGACCCAGATCGTTCAGCTGGTAACGGGACACGCCCTCGATCAGCCCTTTGCGACACTGCTCAACGACATTGCCCCGCCGAGCACAATCGGTGTGCCCGAAGGCTTTCCGCTGCCGTGGCAAGTGCAAACGTTTTATCGCTTCATGCTCACGTTCTACAGTCTTAGCTACGTGTCGTCGTGGAGTCTGGCCAAGCCGCGCGCACCGGACGTCGTCATCTTTCCGCCGAGCTCCGACGTCACAAATCTGCTCTCACCGCCGGATTTCAGCGGACCGTCGAGCGCCGATCCCGTTGAAGACGTATGCGATGCACTGAAATCGCTTTATGACTGGATCAACAAAGAAGCCGACGCTGCGTTGAAGCTGGCCGGTGATCTTATAAAGATGCTTGCCAGTCCGGGCAGCTATCCAATCCGGCTGGCCCTCTACGAATTATCGATGCTCGTGTGGGACATCGTCTCGAAAACACACGAGATTCTCGCACATCTTGGTTTCGTGGTTCCGCACGGCGAACTGCAGTATTCAGACGGCGAGCTGATGCTGCCGAACGAAATCGACGAGTCCCTCGTGACGCTCGGAAAAACGGTCGACGATGCATTTTTGCAGGCTCTCGGCGACGCCGTCGATCCGTTTGGAAATCTCGATCGCACGGTGCCGCCGCCAACTCATGACATCGGCGGCGCATCCTATCCGTACTATCAAGCGGTGCTCTACGACAGCGCCAACAAAACACCGCAACCCGGGAAAATGCCGCCGTATAGTGTCGACACGCGCGATTATAAACGTCCGTGGTCGTACCCCGAAATTACACCGCTGCTCGCTGCCGACGGTTCAGAGCCCAAGCCCCCCGTCTACGGGATAAACCGTACCGAACAGCAGGTCTATCAAGTAAATGTCGATGACGAGGATACCTGGGCCCCACGCATCAGCCCGCCAGTCGTTCCCGGTCCGTTCCCGAAAGGCTCGACTCCGGATGCCGTCTTTTTCAGAACGAACCCGACGGCGAATCCGCGCACGCGAAGCGCGTACGAGCTCTCGTCGTCGCCTATGGAAACCGATCGCCTCAATATGGCGAATATCAATCCGCAGACCGCGGACAGCCCGCTTGGCGACCCGATCCCGTTCACGGCATATTTGATCGGAAGAGTGCTGAACGACCGCGCTTACGCGACGCAGTTCAATCTCGATTCGGATCGTGCGTTCGGATATTTGACGTGGGATTGGGCGCGCACGATACAAGCGACGACCGAAGAAGATTTGGGATTTGCGTTTCGGCCGCCGCAAGTATGGCCGCAAACCGCCGTTGGCTGGCTTTCAAGCCCAAATGCCCCGATGCGTCTGCTCTACGTTGATAAGCCACGCATTCCGGCCGCTCCGCAGCCGCGAGTAGCGCAACGAACCCTCTCCGTGCCTAGCCGGCCCGTTGCCAAGGTTTCCACAAAGGGGAAGCGCCGTGTCCGATGATCGCGATCGTAAAAAGCACGAACACCACAACCATGCCGCAGCTCACGAACATCACGAACATGATGAACATCACGTCGTCCACATCGAAGGCGCCGAGCTTGAAGTCACGGTGCGTTACCGGCCACCGCACAACGAGCGCCACGAACGCGACGATTGCGAAGAATGTACGGAGCACGAGCACGGCGGCGGTAGTGGCGGCACCCCGGGCGCTGGTGGTGGCGGCTCCGGCGCGCCGTCTGGACGGCCGGGAAAAACGGTTGGTACAAGTCGCGGAGATCTCGGCGGCACACCCATAACGCCTGGTGACGTTCAAGGGAAGCATCCGATTGGAACATGGCCCGGCCCGCGCAAAGACCTGTATCTGCCGTTTCTTTTTATGCGTGCGAATCCGGGTGATACCGGCACGAGACCGGTCAGCGGGCCATTTTGGGAAAGTCCGGACATTTATCTGCTCGCCGGGGTGTTGCCCCAAGATGCACCCGACGTGCCGAAGGAACTCGGGCAAACGGCGCTGGCGAATGCTCCGAATACCGTGTACGCACACATTTGGAACTTCGGCAAATCGGCGGCCAACGCCGTCATCGTCGAATTCTACTGGATCGATCCGTCGCTGGGAATCAACGGCGGAGGCGCACATTTGATCGGACAGGCGACCACGGCTCTCGGCTCGCGTTACAGTTCCAATTCACACAAGGTCGTGAAGTGTCCCGAAGCGTGGGAAGCAAAGTATGAGAACGGCGGCCATGAATGCCTCATCGTTCGCGCGTGGGACGTGTGTTCCGATGCGTTGTCGACTCCGGAGTGGGATGCCTCGCTCAACCGGCACATCGCTCAGCGCAACATTCACGTCATGACGGCAGCCGAAGCCGCAACCGCACCGCTCTTGCTGTTAAAGGTCGGACCGCTTTTCGGCGCGCCGGCCACGGTGCAAGTGGAACGCACGCAGCCCTCCGCGATGCCGTGGTTGCAGCTGCAAACGGGAACGCGAGGCGGGTTTCCTGCGCCGGCGGCACCTACCGGTGCGCCATTGCTTTCGCCGCCGTCTCCAGTCGGCGGTGCACAAAAAGCTGCACCGGGAGCGCAGGCCCAAAACGTCAATGGCGACGATCAACAAGTTGCGTTTACGACGACGGATGCTCCGCCGGCGGCCGGACAGGCTCAGGTATATCGCGTTTCTGCGAGCCAAGGCGGCCAGACAGTCGGCGGATACACCGTCGTCATAAACGGCTAGCGCGCTATTGCGTTAGGGCGAATACGAATAGGCCTATAGCTCTCGCGCACCACGGCGATGAAGATAGGCGCCTAGGAGGACACGATGCACGGTGCCACTGTCATGGTCGTTCATCCGAACGGCCATGCCGACACGCCCGAATACGAGCCGCTTGAAAGCGCCTCGCCTATCGTCATAAGGTCGCTGTCGGCGACGTGCAGGCGGGTATTGCCGGTCGGGGAAGGTTTTTAGCGGTTATCGCCGGCCAGCTGTTCGGGTCACGTTCGTGCTGGTTCCATGGAGACCACGCATGATTTTGGAGCGCCTGGTTCTGGCAAGCGCATCCCCGAGAAGACTTGAACTACTGCAATCGCTGGGACTTGAAGTAGCGGTGCAACCGAGCCGCTACGACGAACCGGAAGATCCGGCGGCAACGCCCCTGGACTTAGCGACGCGGCACGCGCTGGAGAAAGTGCGGGACGTAGCGGCGCAAGTGGGCAACCAGGAACTCATCGTTGCGGCCGATACCGTCGTCGACGTCGATGGGGTTGCGCTCGGCAAACCGAAGGACCATGCAGAAGCCGTGCGCATGCTTCAATGCTTGTCCGGTCGCGAGCATCTTGTGCATACGGCGTTCGCGCTTCTGCCCGCGGGAGCCGAGCGGGCGATCGAAGAGTCGGTCACCACGCGAGTGAGATTCTATTCCTTGACGGCAAGTGAAATTGACGAATATGTTGCCACCGGCGAGCCGATGGATAAAGCAGGTGCGTACGGGATTCAGGGCCGCGCGGCGTCGCTGGTCGAAGCCATCGACGGCGATTTTTACACGGTCATGGGGTTCCCGCTCGCACGGTTCGTTCGGGCGCTTCGCAGGTTGGGATTCACGCTCCCCGTAACGAAACAGCAAGCCATAAGCTAAGGATTTATTCCGAGGGCCAACATCTTTACGTATCGAGACGAGCGCAGACTCTTCGCGCTCATAACGGTGATCATCGTAGCGGCGCTGCTCGCGCTCGTGCAGATTAATGCTGAGCGTTCGGGACAAATCAGCCCGCTCGAAACCGTCGGTACTTCCCTCGTTTCGTTTGTCGAAATGGCCACTTCCGCAATTGCCGGCGGCGTGCGCGGGGGAGCAGCGGCCATCGTCCAGTTGCCGCAGCTCGAACGCGACAATGGTTCCTTGCGGTCGGAGAACACCGCATTGAAACTCGAGAACCAACGCTTGCACGAACTCGCGGCCGAGTACGCTGCCGAAGTTTCCGTTCAACCTATCGTCAATCTCTATCCGCATGCCATCGAAGCGCGCGTCATCGGCTTCCCGCCGGAGAATGCGACGCGTTCGGTGACGATCGATCGCGGAAGCAATGCCGGCGTCCATAAGGACGACGGCGTGGTCGGCGCCGGAGGCATTGTCGGACGTGTCGAATCGGTCGCGCCGTTCTCGAGCAAGATCGTCTTGATCACCGACTACACGAGCCGGCTTCCCGCGGTAACGCAACGCGGCCGGTATTGGGGCATCGCGCGCGGCAACCTCACAAGCGTGCGCGTCGAATTTTTACCGCAAGACGCGCCGGTCAAGCTAAACGACGTCGTGGTTACCGGCGAAGGTCATTCGTTCCATGCAGGCGTGCCGATCGGACGCGTGGTGCGAATCGAACGCGGCGACGCGACGCTCTATCAAACCGCCGTGTTGAAACCCGCCGTCAATCTCGGCACTCTCGATCGCGTTGTCGTCGTCCCGAAGTAAGGTCGCTCACGAAGCTCCGTTTTCCGGACCGTCGTGGATAACCGCCGCCGGCTGGCTTGCCGTTGCGCTGCTTGCGCAAGTAACGGTGATGCACTACGCCAACGTTCGCGGCGCCGAACCGAGCTTGGTGCTAGTTGCCGTCGTGTGGTACGCGATTCGGGTGAATACACGGCGCGCCGCAATTTACGGACTTGCCGCAGGCATATGCGAAGATATTCTCGCGACGTTAACGGGGGGCGCATGGACGATTTCCACGACGCTCGTCGCGATTATCGCCGGTACACTCTCGCGCGGCTTCTTTGCCGATTCCATTCCCCTCGTTTCGTTGATTACGGCGATTGCTTCGCTGCTGCGATCGCTGTTGTTCTGGATCGTCATGGCGCTGGAAGGGTATCCGAGCGGCCTTGCAAGACTCCATTTTCATGAAGCGCTCATCGAAGCGGCGCTAAACGCAGCTATCATGATTGTCGTAATGCTTTTCGTCCGCCGGCTCGAGCATCGATAACATGATCGAACGGCGCCGTTTTCCGCGCGTCTCATGGCACAAATCTCGCGTGCGCATCGTTGCGTTTGCGACGTTGATTGCGGCCGTGATTCTTGCGATAGTCTTCCGGCTGGCGCAAGTGCAGCTCGCACAGGGCAACACGTACCAGACGGCGGCGCGCGAAAATCAAATTCGGACCGCCGGCGATTCTGCACCGGTGCTGCACCGTCGCGCGCGTGCCTATGAAATGCTGATGGAGGGCGCGGCCATATCCGTGTTCGCCCTCGCGTTGGTGCTGGTCATTCGCCGGTTCGAGCATCGTTAGGTCATGATTACCGAACGCCGCCGCTTTCCTCGGATATCGTGGCAGAAGTCTCCATGGCGCGTTGCCGGCTTCGCAACATTCATCGCGCTGGTCGTCATCGCCATCGTGGTGCGGCTCGTGCAAGTGCAAATCGCCCAGGGCGAGATGTACCGGACGCAAGCGCAAGCCAACCAGGTTCGTTTGATCCGCGTCGCGGCGCCGCGCGGCATTATTTTCGATCGATACGGCAAAGTGATGGTGCGCAGCCGTCCCTCGTTCGTTGTCGGCCTTATTCCATCCGAAGTGACCGACGTCAACGGCGAAATGCGCACGCTCGCAAAGACGTTGAACGTTAAGGAAGCAGCGCTTTGGAAGAAACTGCTCCACCACCGCGGCGTGAACTACGACGACTTCGATCAAGTCCAGGTCTACGAGCCCTATGGACCCGTCGTGCTTGACGAAGGGCTGCCCGTTGCAACGGTCGCGCGGCTTTCGGAAGTGTTGCCCGACCTGCCCGGGGTCGATCTCGAAGTGCAACCGATTCGCGATTATCCGTTCAAGGGCATGGGCGCGCACGTCTTCGGCTACGTCGGACAGATCACCGAGGACGAATACAACCGTCTAAAGCACGAGGGGTATTCGCCGAACGACGTTATCGGGAAAGACGGGCTCGAGTACGTTTACGATAAATATTTGCGTGGCGAGCCCGGCGGCCAACGCGTTGTCGTTGATGCCACCGGCTCCGTCGTCCCCGGCATCAAGCTGCCGTCAAAAGCCGCGGTTCCCGGTGACAAGGTCGTCACCAATATCGATTTGCGTTTGCAGCAGATCGTCGATCAAGCGCTGGCAGACGGCATCCAAAAATGGGCGCACGGACGGAAACTCTCGGGCGCGGTGGTCGTAGAGGATCCGTGGACCGGTGGTATTCTCGCCATGTCGAGTTACCCGGAGTTCGATCCGAACGATTTCGCCGACGACAACTACAAGATGGTCGCGAAGTATCTTCTCGATCCCGTCGATCCGCTATACAACAATGCGATCGGCGCCGCGACGCCGACCGGCTCTACGTTCAAGATGGTGACGGGCTCCGGCGCCCTCAGCGCAGGCGTCGTGAAGCCGGACGAAGTCGTCTATGACAGCGGCGCGTGGAATTGCGGCGGCTACATTGCGCGAGACATCGCCTCGGGCGGATTGGGCCGCACGACGTTCGTCCCGGCGCTTGCCGCTTCTTCTGATGGGTACTTCTATCAAATGGCGTGGCGCCTTGGACGCGAGCGCCTGCAAAAATACGCCTTGCTCTACGGTTTGGGCAAGAAGTCCGGCATCGATCTTCCCGGTGAAATCAGCGGCAATTGGCCGACGCCGGAATGGGAAATGAAAGTGTTCCACGTGCCCATGGAGCCGAGCGAAGTGTGCATGCTCGGAATCGGCCAAGGCGCAATGCAAGCAACTCCATTGCAAATCACCAACATTGCATCGGCCGTCATCAATGGCGGCACGCTCTATAAGCCGCAAGTAGTTCGCGAAATTCGCTCGCCAAGCGGCGAGCTGATCAAGTCGTTCTCGCCCGAAATCATTCGCCAGGTTCCGGTTACCGAAGACGCGCTGAAATACGTGCGCGAAGGCATGGCCAAGGTCACCGATCCGGGCGGCACGGCGTATGGGTTGAAGATCAAAGGGTTGGCGTTCTCCGGAAAGACCGGAACGGCTGAAACCGGCGAGAACGGATCGGGCGCAAACACGACGTGGTTCGTCGCTTGGGCGCCGTCCGATCATCCGAAGCTCGCGATGGCGGTGTTCGTGGATCGAAGCGGCGGCTACGGCGCGAGCGTTGCGGCGCCGATCGCGCGTGACATTCTCGTTAAATACTTCAAGAAGAGTCCGGACTTCACGTACTAACGGCGCGCGCCGATCACGATGAGAGCGCGTTCGATCGCGTCGGCGATCGCGGGATCGGTTTCTTCGATACGCGCGCGCTGCAGCACCTCGACACACCACTCTTGCCCGACCATGGCGAGGCGTTCGATCATATCCAGACGCAATTGAGGCGCGAAAGTTTCGTCGCTATTGGCAACGGCCTGCGTCCAGGTGATCGGCGCCACCGGCAAGGAAACGGGCGCGACTCTTTCGCGGCGAGCAAGCCAGGTGCCGGCGGCAAAGAATAACGCGCCGAGCAGAAAAAGTGCGGCGAAAATTCCGAGTGCGGGATTACTCGACAGCAATGTGCGCGGCGCCGCGCAGTGCTTCGAGCACCGCGGCGAGCGACTCATCGAGCGTGCGATTTACGCTCGTCGTGAGCACGCGGTGAAACTCCATGATCGGTAATTCCGCCAGCACCGTAAAGACGTTCAAAAGCTCGCTCCGATACGCTTCGAGCGTTTCGGATTTCGTTCGATCGTAGACAATTGAAGTGCCGAGCAATTGCGCGTTGATGAGCCAAGGCGCCACGGCACCGAGCGGTAACGATTCGAGCGAGAGCGCGAGCGACTGCACGACGTCAAGTTCGACCGCGCCTTCGATTCGAATGACGCCCGGCGGGGGCGGCTGCGGCGAAGCCGTCGGCGCAAGTGACAGATCGTCGATCAGGTTGCGCAGCCCGTCGCGGCTTTCACGATCTTCGATGTCCTTGCCGCTGACTTGCAAGCGCGGCGTACCTAGACGGACGAACAATTTTTCCAGCGGCGCGCGTAAGAGCCGGTTAGCGTTCGCAAACGACCCGCTGAGCTGCGGCGACGCATTGATCGCATGTTCGGGGAACAGCAGCATGCGCATTGCAAAAAGATGCTGCACAAGTCCGCCGACATTGCTGCGTTCGATCATGCGAATCGTGTTGTCGAGACGGTCCGGCGAGAAATCGGCGTAGAGAACGGGCACGGCCTGCGCCGCTTGCGGCGGTTCGGGAGCACCGATCATCGGAAGCACCGAGGGAAACTCGACCGTTTCAGCCGCTATAACCTCGGCAATCATGCGCGGCGGAGCGGCTTCCACCGGCGGCTGCGGCGGTTCGGGAACCGGTTCGGGTTCGGGCGGCAGCGGCGCCGCTTCGTACACGGGCCCCTCGGCGGAAAAGACGCGCGCAATCGAAATGGGCGTTCCTTCGGCCGATTCGCTGAGCGAAGGCTGCGCTTGAACGCGAACCGTGGGTGCGGTCAGCGCGAGGGTCTTGCCTTGATCCCACTCGAAGACGGCTCGCGTATCGATCGGCGTATCGGCCGCGAGCGGCGACATTACGATCGTTTCCCAGCGGATGCGCAGTTCGACATTCGGATTGACATCGGCTAGGACGAGTCCGCGTTGCGACCACAACTGTGAAACGCCCGAATCGTCGTTCACCGGCATGCCGTTGAGCGTGGTCGATGCCGGCACGTATACCGCTAAATTCGTCGGCACGACGCGTATCACCAAACGCTCTGCCGGGCCGTCGCCGTCGTTGCGCAAGCGAATTTCATAGAACAGCCGCTCACCGGCGTTCACGTGTTCGGCTGGAATCGCCAAGACTTGCGAGCTTTGTGCGAATTGCGGTTCCGCGTATGCCGGCACTTCGAGCGGTGAGAGCTGAACGGGGCTGATGCCTTTGCCGTGCAGCCACGCATCGACCGTAAGCACGCGAGTGCTCGCAACGGCGCGAAGCAGCCGTAACGTCATGCGCGCTTCATGCGTTGATTCGGCGGGAACGTCTTGGAACGCTACGCCTTCACGATCTCGCTGCGCGTCGACGGCGCGTTCCACTGCAAGTTCCGGAGGAAGGGTCAGCGAAAGGCGCGCGTCGCGCAGAACGTCCGTGCCTCCGTTCGCGACGCGAACGATCACGTCGATAGTGCGATTGGGCCGGAGCGGTTCGTGCGACGCGAGTTCCCAGACGACGCTTTCGATGGCCGGCCGCGAGCGCACGACGACCGTAGCCGTTCCCAGATCGACGGCGCCTTCGGCGTGTTCCAGAATGACGCCGAGCGCAACGTTCGAACGATCCGGCACACGGGAGCCGACGCGCGCGTAAACGGTGAACGTTCGCTGGTTGTGCGGTTCCACAAGGCCGAGCGCGAGCGGTTGATCGTACGCCTGGGATTCCTCGGAGTCTTCCCCGATGCGCAAATCGCCGAGGTGCAAACCCGGAATCAAACGCAAACGCACGTCTTGTTCGGGCGCGGTACCGTCGTTATAAACGTGAACCGTGAACTTCACTTCGTCGCGCGCTTGCGCGACGCCGCGATCCGCTTCGACGAAATTGCGGGCGCGGCTGAACCGCGGTGCAACACGCACGGAAAGGCGCCGCGTGAAACGCCGCTCACCGTTTCGCCAACGCAGCGTGCCCTGCACGGGGAGCGCTGTCGCGCCGCCGCTTGCGGGAACCGCGACCGTCGCCGCGATACCGGCTTCGACCATACGTCCCGCCGCGAGCGAGCCGAGTGAGAAAACCAGGCCCGGGATAGAGTCGTCGCTCACGGGCTGGCCGTCGACGTGCGCGGATCCTGGAGCGTAAATCAATCCTTGGGGAAGATCGAACGAAAACTGCAGCCGTTGCGCAATGCCGGTCCCGGTGTTCATCGCGCGCAGGACCATCGGGACGCGCATCCCCGGCGTTACGACGTCGTCCGACAGAATCGTCAAACCGCTCTCTTCGCCTTCGAAGTCGACGGGCGAAGTGACGACGACCTCCGCCGATGAAATAGCGAATTCCGAAAGTTCACGCGAGCCGACGGTTCCCGATGCTTTGATCCGCGTGCCGTCGGCCAGCGGTGAATCGATCGTCGCTTGATACTCGACGAGCACGGCTTGGCCCGGCATCAAGCGTTCGCTGATGATTGTCGCGCTATCGTAATCGAACGGCTCGCCGCTGGAGCTCTTGACGACGCGCCCGTCGATGCGCGCGCTGCGCGATACGTAACTGGTGTTTTCCGGCGCCGGCAAGACGAGAGTTACGTCGTGCGCGCTCGACGAGCCCGAGTTGACAATAGTCGCGCGAACCGTGATGGCATCGCCCGGCTTCGGGACCGACGGCGACGAAATCGTTGCGAGCGTTCCGCTGCCCTGGAGTTCGGGGCGGCTGCGAACGACGACGTGGGCCACGTTCGAGCCGACAAGCGGCGTCTGATCGGTTGCGAGCGCGGCTTGAAACTGCAGCTCCGTGGCGTCTTCGATCGTATCGTTGACGCGGAACGTACACGTGAGGCGGCGCTGCGCGTTGGGTTCCAAATCGCCGATGGCCGCACCGCTCGCATCCGCAAAGGAACCCTCAGCGAGCGCAGTGTCGTCCACGACGTCGGCATCGCCAACGTGGACGACGCCTTGCGGTTGCGCGAAGCGCACGCGCACGCCCGTCGCCGGCGCACCGCCGAGATTCGAAAACGAAAAGCTGACTCGAATGTTATCACCGGGCGCAACGCTGCGCGCCGGTTCCAGAATCAATGTCCGAAGGGTCTCCGGCAAAGCGGGAGAGCCCGGGGCAAAAATGCCGGTCAGCGAGGAAGCCACGCCGCTACTTTCCCTCTCCGACCAGGCGCAACCTAGGGACCCGCTGTTTGTAATCAGTCAAGAAGCGCGAGTGTATCGCTGATGCGCTCGGCGCGAGGCCCGGGCGAACGCGCGAGAAACGATTCAACGATGCTGCTGCGGCCGCTTGAAACGAGCGCGTGGGCCGCGGCAAGGGCGACGGCTTCGGCGGGATCGTCGAGCGCGTGCACGAGCAGTTGCTGCGAACGTTCGTCTTCCAAGGTCGCAACGGCGAACACGAGATCGCAACGCGCGGCTTCCGATAGGCCCGCAAATTCGTTTTCCGTCTCACCGCTCCAGCCGGTCGCCGCCTGCGCGGGCTCGCGCGTCCCTTTGGCGCCTTCGTCGTCGCGCTCGGCACGGCGCGGCGCTAAGAACGCATACGCGCCTACCGCGATACCGGCGAGCAAGATCACGACCAGGATGATAACGATTGTGTTCAAGAGGCGTTACCTGGCGTTTGCATAGAGCGACGTGCGAAGGACGTCCAACGCCGCGTCGAGCGCGGTATCGCGCCGGCGCTGCAGCGAATCCACGAACTCAGCGGACTCCGCATCCACGAGGCCGTCCAATCGATCGACGAGCATCTTCCGATAATGCGCCAGCTGCGGCGTCGCATCGGGCAAGGCACGGGCGAGCAGCGTCCACGGCAGCGCCGACGCTAGCTCCGCCTCGGAAAGCGTATCGGCTATTTCGCCAAACCCGCCGGCATCGAGTGTGCCGCGCAAGATCACCGCGGCGCCCGGAACATCCGCAGGGATCCCGCGCGCCGTTGAAGCGTCGTGAACGAAGCGTTCCACGGTCGCTCGCAGCGACGGCGTTTCAATATCGCGAGCGGCGATGACGTAGTTCGGCAAGCGCAGTTTAATGAAGAGCCGGTCGAACTCGTCGCGCAGCATTTCGCGGATCGCGGTAACCGACCCCGCATGCGTGTCGCCGAGCGTCTCCGGAAAGAATGCCCGGATCGCAAAGAGATGCGTGATCAACCCGTTAAAGCGCGCTTCCTCCAAGTACCGCAACGTGCGCGTGAGCCGCTCGCTCGTGAAGGAAATCGCAACGCCCGCTCCTTCGTGGACGAGCGCGCCTTCAACAATCGCTTCGTCGTGAAGCGAAACGGTATCGTGCCGGCCATTACTCGCCGATTCGAGCACCGGCAAATCTTGCTGCTGCAACCACTCGCGATGGACTGCACCTTCGCCGTTCACCGGCGTCGCGGGCGGCAATTCCAAAAACCGGTCTTCGGTCAATGCGCGTTGTCCGCCAAGCGACGGGCCGATCATGCCGTCGAGCCCGAACGGTAAACCCGGAATCGCGTTGGCGAAAACGGGCGTCGCGCGAACTTTTAATTCATTTGAAACGAGTGCGTCTTCGCGATCGCCGTCGTACGAGACGCGCGCGGTGCGGGAGATCGCTTCGCCGGCACCAAGGCCGTTGTGAATCACGTCGCGCCACCGAATGGTCGCCTCAACGCTGGGATCGACGTCGTTCAAAACGATTCCGCGGTCGCTCGCGAGCGGCGTCAACGCGCCGGTGTCGCGAATGGGGACGTCGTTAACGGTCGTAGAGTTGGGCACGTAAATGAGCGATTCCGGCTGCGCAACGGCGATCTGCACGCGGCGCGCCGGTCCGTCGCCCCCGTTGCGCACGTGCAACGTCCACTCGATCGTTTCACCGGCGTCGGCGACCTCGACCGGTTCGCTCCGCAACGTACCAACGGAGAAGTCCGGCTCGGCAGTCGTCACGATCGTGAGACGTTCGAGCGGAACCGGAAGCATCGCGTCGGCCGTTAGAACGGCATCGATCGTTACCGGGTACTCTTTTGCAAGACTGCGCAAAAGGCGCACTCCCAGACGCGCTTCGGCGCGCGCGCCGGGCGCGATCTCACCGAACACGAGCTTCGATTTTTCTCGCGTGGCACCGTCGACCGTTTCCAAGCGCGCTTCGGGGGATACGTACAAACGGACGCGTACGTTGTGTGCGACGTCGCTGCCGGCATTCACCACGCGAACGGCAACGTCGGCGAGTTGATTCGGTCGCAGCACTTCTTCGCTTTCGAGCTGCACGTGCGAACTCTGCGTCGAAAACGCCGGATGCGAATCCACACGCCATGTCGTTTCGCCCAGCGGCGTCTCGCCCAGCTCGCGGCTGTGCACGCTCGCTCCGGTCCGCAGTTCGCTGCGATCGGCATACGGAACGCGCACGCGGGCGCGCATCGTGAAACGCCGCTGCGAGTACGGCTCGAGCGAGCCGATTTCTGCGGCGTCCGCATCGAGCGTGATGCGAGCGTTCTTCTCGAAAAGCCGCACGTCTTCGAGCCCGGGATCGGGACGCAAGTGTAAGACGACGTCCGTAGCAGCGGCACTGCCGTCGTTCGAAAGGACGATTGCCGCTTCCACTTCTTCGCCCGGCTTCACGATCTCGCCGTGCGCGCGTGAAATGGTATTTCGGCGAACGGGCAGCGCCGGTTCCGAGCGCACAGCGATGCTGCGGTCGAAGCGCCGCTGCGAGTCATTTTCCGACGGCTGCCACACAAGCAATGCCGATACGGGCAATGCTGATGCATCGGCCAGCGGAGAAACGACCGTCGCTTCGCAACGCAGCTCAACGCGTTCGTCTGCGTCGAGACGGCCCAAATCAAGGGAAAGCTGGTCTTTTTTGCGTTCGCGAACCGGGCGTCCATCGACTTGCACCGAACCGCGCACCGGCGTTAGGGCATCGGGCAGCTCAAGGGTCACCGTGACGTTTTCCGCGGCGGCCGAGCCGGCGTTATACGCGGAAAACACCATCGACACGCGGCTTCCGGGACGCACGTCGTGCGACGGCTCGATGGTGAAGGTCGTGCGCTCGTCGCTCAAGTCGGGCGCTGATTCGACGTTCAGCGACGCGGCCTCGAGCGCGAAAGCGGGCGTTTCTTGCGAAGCGATCTGCGCATGTGCCACGATCGGCGTGCCGTTTCGCAGCGGGTTGTCGATCCGCACCCGATAGACCAACGTTGCGCTTGCGCTGGCCGCAAGCGTTTGCGCGACGACCGGTGCATATACGCGGTCGAACGGGACGCCGAGATCGCGTTCGATCTCACGGCCGTTTACACGCGCCGAGTTTAGAACGTACCGCGTGTGTTCGGGAATCGGTGCCACCACGACCACGTCGTGGGCGCTCGATTCGCCGGCGTTATGCAAACGCAAAGTGATCTGCGCTTCCGCGCCGGGCGCCGCGTTCTGACGGCCCTCAATCGCAATTCCAGTGATGGCATTTTGCAACTGCGGGCGGCTCCGGGCGATCAAGCGGACGATATTCGAACCGACGGGTGGAAGTTCGAACGAGGCGACTGCCGCCTGCAGCTCGATCGTTGTGCCGTTCTCGATTGCTCCCGCTACGCTGTAGGAGATTTCGATGCGACGTTCTTCGCCGGGCGCCACGTCGCCGATCTGCGCGCCGCCGCGAGCCAGCAACGGCGAATTACCCTGTTCGTCGTCGAGATCGGCGCCGTCAAGCTGGCCCGTCCCAACGAGGTAGACGAGCCCATCGGGTATGTTGAAACGCACGCGCACGCCGGATGCCGGAGCGCCGCCTTGATTGCGAAACGTGAATGATGCGCGCACCGTCATTCCAGGTTCCAACTCTCGGTCGGGCGAAACGACGAGCGTTCGGAGGCCCTCCGGCAGCGTCGGTGATCCTGGTGCGAAAACTTCCGACAGGGTACGCATGCCGCCGAGTTCGCCGCTGATGAGGCGCCCCCTTGATAAGCAAACTCCGTTAAGTCATCAAGTAAACGATAAAGAAGAGGAAGCCCTAGATGCTCGCAGTCCACGACAATCGCATCGCCGACGCCGTGTCGCGATTAGGTGCAGAGAACGCATTTCAAGTCCTTGCGCGTGCACGCGAAATCGAGGCGACGGGACGTCGCGTCGTGCATATGGAGATCGGCGAACCCGATTTCGATACGCCCGAGCATATCAAGAGAGCGGCAATCGACTCGCTCATGGGCCACGACACGCATTACACGCCATCGGCCGGCATCATCGAGCTGCGCGAGGTAATCGCTGATTACGCTACGTCGTTCCGCAAGATGCGTAAGCCGTACACGGCTGCCAACGTCACCGTCGCGCCGGGCGCGAAGCCGGTGATCTGGAACATCTTGAGCGCGCTCCTCAATCCGGGCGACGACTTCATCTACTTCGATCCCGCGTATCCCGCCTACGGTTCGGCCTCGAGCTACTTGCAGGCGAACGTGATCCGCATCCCGTTGCGTGAAGAGCGCAACTGGCGCATGGATCTCGACGAATTGGCCGGCCGCGTATCGGATCGTACCAAAGCGGTCGTCATCAACTCGCCGCACAATCCCACAGGCGGCGTGCTCCTTCGCTCAGATCTCGAGCGCATCGCGGAACTCGCGCAAAAGCACGACTTCCTCGTAATCGCAGACGAAATCTACAGCCGCAACTTCTACCTGGACACCGAGTTCGTTTCGATTGCGTCGCTGCCCGGAATGCAAGACCGCACGATCATTGTCGACGGCTTCTCGAAGGCGTATGCGATGACGGGCTGGCGCCTCGGCTACGCGATCATGCCCGAAGAGCTGAACAAGATCGTGACGCTCTTCAACAACAACACGTTTAGCTGCGTTGCCACGTTCGTCCAGAAAGCAGGCATCGCCGCGCTCACGGGTGACGATAAACCCGTGCGCGAGATGAACGAAATCTTTCGCCAGCGCCGCGACCGCCTCGTTGCCGGTTTGAACAACATCCCCGGTATGAAATGTACGCTTCCGGAGGGTGCGTTCTACGCGTTCCCCAACGTGATGGAGATCACGCACGACGATAAGGCCCTCGCGAGCTTCCTGCTGGAAGAGGCCGGTGTCGCGTGCGGCGGCGGCTCGTCCTTCGGCCCGGCCGGTAAAGGGTATCTGCGCTTCTCGTACGCGGCATCGCTGGCGGACATCGATTACGCACTGGAACAAATCGGGAAAGCGCTGCCGAAGTTCAAGGGCTAGTCTCAAGAAGTCACAGTTTGAACGGCAGCGTCGCTCCAAACGAGCGGCGCTGCTTTTCTTTTTGGAGGATTGCCAATCCTGACACTACCTGTCAGGTATCGCTTGGTAGAACTTGTGTATGGAGAAGAATTCATCGGTGTGGGGCGAGATCACCGCGCGAAGTGCGGGCCTCGATGCAGATCGCTTGGCGGCGTTGCAACGATTCATCGCTGACGTTCGCACGCTCTTCCAACATACGGCAATGGCACCGCAGGCCGCCGAGCGCGCCATCGGCACGCTGTGCGCCGCGTACTGCGCTGCCCTCACCGGCGGCACTTGGGGATTGCTCGTGGCCGCGCTTGCCGATGCGCTCGACGCGGCCGACAACCTGGGCGTTTCTATCGCCGCCGAGCTGCCACGCCGGCGCTTGCGCTCGCTCGTGCGCGAAAACGCCGATTTGCTCCCCTTCGAAATGATCGAGCTGGCCGTCTCGCTCTAGACGCAAATTAGACGCTTCACGAGCCACGATGAGCTCATGAAACGTCTGCTAATTCTCGCGTCCGTCGCCGGCCTGGCCCTTTCGGGCTGCGGCGGCGGTACCGTATCGCCAACGCCTACCCCCAGCTCCAAACCCGCCGCGCAAATGTGGTACGTGCAAGCCGGCGGATCGACCCAAACCGAAGCGCTCCAGGGGCTCGAATACTATCCAAAGTCCATCACGATCGACGCGGGCGATTCCGTCACGTGGAAATTTCCGGCTGCCGAACCGCACACGGTCACTTTTCTCGGCCCGCAAGCGTCACCGCCGCCGCCGTCCGACCCGTCGAACCAGCAGCCCGCGGGCGGCAGCAGTTACGACGGCACGGTTTATACGAACTCCGGCTTCGCCGCCGGCGGCAAGACCTACACCCTGACGTTCACCAAGGCGGGGACGTACACGTATTACTGCCTCATCCACGGTGAAATGGTGGGAACGGTTGTCGTTCAGCCTGCCGGAACTGCTTATCCGCAGTCCCAAGCGCAGCTGGATGCTACCGGACAGTCCAATCTGCAAGCGGACCTTGCGAACGCGACTAGCGCCGTAGGGCTCTTCCCGTACACCGCCGGTGGGCCGCATATTGCGGCCGGCATCTCGAGCGGCCTCGGCTTACCGCCGCTTGGACCATCCAGCGTCGTGCGTTTCCTCACCGGACCCTCCCTCGACGACACCGACGTGAAAGTGGCGGTCGGAACGACGGTTACCTGGACGAACTTGGACAGCAATCTCCCGCACACCGTGACGTTCCCCGTCGCTGGACAACAGTTGCCGCCGATGAGTCCGTTCTCTCCGCCGTCGGGACCGACCAGTTACGACGGTTCGACGATGGTGAACTCCGGACCGATGATGCCCGGGCGGAGCTTCAGCTTGACGTTCACGAAAGCCGGAACGTATGCATACGACTGCCTCTTCCATGATGGCGCCGAGGGCATGATGGGATCGGTTACGGTTCAATGACCGGCGCGCTTCGCGCTCGAGTGGAAGAACTCACGACGTTCTTCGAGCGAGCGTGGAATATGCACGATGCCGAAGCCCTGTGCGAGCTCTACACCGCTGACGCCGAGGTGATCGACGTCAGCGGTGTGACGCTTCAAGGACGCGATGCAATTGCTGCTTTTTACCGGGAAACGTTCGCAACTACCCTCGCAAAAAGCGACCTTCGCATCACCGTTGCTGCGATTCGTTTTATCAACCGGTCGTGCGCGATCGTGAATGCCGTGTGGAGCATGCGCGGGCACGCATTGCAAGAACCGGGCGCCCTTCCAGTCCATACGGGGTATCTGCTATTCGCCGCTGCGCTTCAACGGCGAAGGTGGAAGGTCGTTTTTATGCAGGGCTCCGCAAATCACCGGGAGAGAACCACACGCAATGCGGATCTTCGACGCGGACGTCCTCAACGATAAGCCTGTTGAAGACGAAGTCGCGGAACGACCGTTGCGCATCTGCATCGTCGATCCCGGCAAGAATGGCGCTATAACGGCGCCTGGCGGCGGCACGGAACTCTTCCGCTTCGGCATATCCGAAGAAGCTAAGGAACCGGCTTGCAGCCCATAGATAAGCTTGCGGATGAAAGTAATAGGCCTCGTACCGGTCCATTGCGCTAAGAATCCGGCCGGCACATCGCTTCGCGTCTTTCGTGCGGCCGGCCGCGACGTACGCAAGACCGAGCACGAGCGGCTCGTGCACGGAGGCAACGCCCAGCGCATCGCTTTGGGGCAATCGAATGCGAACGGACTCTTCCAGCAACGCGATTCCTTCGTCGAGAAACCCTTTAGCGATGCGAATTTCCGCCAACACGCTCAGCATGGAAGAACTGCGCCGCGAGAGTGTTTCGTTCGCGTAAATCGCGCTGGAGATCGCTGCCTCGGCGCGATCTAGCCGGTGCGACCATTTCAGGCTTATTGCGATATTGCTCTCAATGATCGTCCGCAATTCAAGCGCTCGCGCGCGGTCCGCAATCGCGATGCCTTCTTCGCCGAGCGCTATGGCGCGGTCGAACCCGCCGCAGCGGTTTTCGTACAGAACTTGCCACGATCGTACGTGAGCCAGATCGCGTGGGCGCCCGTTCGTTGTCACCAGTTCTTCGCATTCCCTTAGGTGACGGAGGGCCTTTCCCAACTCCATTTGTCTGATCGAGGAGGCGGCGGCCGCACGATGTCCGGCCGTGCAAAGGGCGAGATCGTCGGTCTCGTCTGCAAACGCAAGGACTTCGAGGGCGGCGGCATACGCCGCGCCGGGATCTTTATCCAATAATGCGCCGCTGCGCAATTGCGCGAGCCGACCGCGAATCCTTGCGTCGGCGGCGCTTGAAACTCGCTCCCGTACGCTTTCCAGCTCGCGCTCGAAGAACTCTACCGGTTCTCCCAAATAGATTGACGTCGCATAGAGCACGGCGATGGTACGGATTGCCGCTTCGATCTTGCCGTGCTTGCTATAGAATTCCAGCGCGGCCCGCAACGGTTCCAACGATGCGCGAAGCTCACCGCTACGTGAAAGATACTCGCCAAATCGCAGCTGGTAGTCCGCGGCGAATGCCGGCTCGCCCGTTACAAAGGCTTCCAAGGCGCGGAGCGCGGCCTCGTGCTGTCCATCGCGATAGCCGGCGGAAAAGTCCGCCGCACGCATTAACGCTTCCGCACGGTATGTCGCCGGGAGATGCGTACTGAGTTCGAGCAAAGCGTCAACATAGGTTTTCTGTTGCGCCGCATCGGCCCGTACCCCGCTGATCGTTTCGAGCACGCGAACGGCACGAAATCGGCTCTCACGGTCGGGCTCGTTTGCACAGGCGCGAAGCGCGTGCTCTTCGGATTCGTCCAACGCGTACACGCGAAGCGCCGCCTCCGCTGCAACGACATGCGCGGCGCCGGCATCCTGCCGCATGTCGCCCAATTCAAAGTGCCGCGCTATTGACGCAGCGGCTCCCTGGGCGCCCCATAAATCGCGCATCGCGATCGCCAGCCGGGCGTGTGCGGCTCGCCGGGGCCGCTCCTCGATCGTGTCGTAAATTGCCTGATGAATGACTCCGTGCACAAACGCGACTTCATTCGTCATTGCATTGAAACGAAGGAAGTGCGATTGCACCAGGCGATCTACCGTCACGGTCAATTCCGCTTCCGGAAGACCGGCAACTGCGCCGAGCAATTCGAACGAACACGACGTTCCCGCAACCGACGCCAGCGCTAAGACTTCGCGGGGAATTGTGTCGAGCCGGTCCAGCCGGCGGCGAACGATCTCTGCAACCGATTCCGGAATAGCATCGAATCCGGCTTCAGCCGCTTCACGAACGATCTCGATCATGAACAGCGGATTTCCGCCGCTGCGCCGATACAGGCTGTCGACGACCTTGCTTTCCAGTAAATACGGAACTCTGGCTTGAACAAGGGCACCGGCATCATCGCGATCGAGAGCGCTTAGAGCGACGGACGTCAATCTCCGCGTTGATGAGAGACGCCGGCGCAATTTTCGCAACGGATGGACTCTTCCAACTTCGAACTCCCGATACGTCACCACGATTAAGACGCGCCGGTCCAGTACGCGAAGCGCGAGGTAGGAAAGAAGCTCGAGAGTCGCATTGCCGGCAAGATGCGCATCTTCGAATGCAATCAACAGAGGCGCACGATCGGCAACGGCTTGCGTGAGATTCGCAACGGCGTTAAACAACTGCAGGCGTCCTTCTTCGCTCGCACCGTCGTCCTTTGCCGGCAGCGGAGAAAGCTCCGGGACAAGGTGTGCCAGCGCGGCTCCCGCGCGCACGTCGATCGCCTCTTCGCCGGTCTGAGCCGCCGCTTCGCGCACTAGCTGAGCAAAACTCGCGTACGGCGCATTCTCTTGCTCCGCCGCAAAGGCTTTTAACACGATCGCGCCTTCCCGTACCACGCGCTCGCATAACGATTCCAGCAAGGTGCTCTTGCCGATCCCCGCTTCTCCACCAACGAACAACACGCGGCCCTCGCCGCGCGCTGCGCGTTGCCATTCGTCGAGCAGCGTCGCACTCTCATTGCGGCGTCCGATCATAGCACGTTCCTGCGCCGCGCCGTGCGAGTCGATTGACGCACGCCCTTCACAGATATCGTTGTAGAGCCGAGTAGACTCCTCAAGCGGCTGGGTGTTTAATTCGTCGCGCAGCCGCTGCGCGAACGATTCGTACTCTTCAATGGCGCCGGCCCGGTCGTGCAACAGCAGCCGAATTTCCATGATGACCCGAACGGCATCCTCACGCCAAGGATCGGCGACAAGCATCAGCTGGGCATATTGCAGCGCTTCAAGATAGGCATTTCGCTCGCGTGCTTCAACGCAAAGCCGTTTCAAGTTGGAGAGCTGCAGCGTGCGCAGTCGCTCGCGGTCGAAGTCCATCCATTCCTCGGCGCACCGCTCGAATAAATCGCCGGCGTAGAGGCGAACCGCGCGGCCTCGAACGGCGGCGTCATTGCTTGCAAGTTCGAACGCGTCGACATCGAGCCAATAGGGAGCAGCGGTATTCCAGCCGATGCTCTTTGGGTTGGTGAGTAGCCACGGCGCGTCGCCCACCGGCAAAGCCTTGTTCAAATAGTGAATGTGCCGCCGCAGGTTTGCCTGAGAACGGGCGGGCTCTTCATCGGCCCACAACGCCGTTGCAAGCCGCTCGCGCTGTACCGGTGCCGAGCGGTGGAGCAAGAGATAGGCGAGCAGAGGTAACGTCTTCGGGGGCGCATTGAATTTCCACGATTCGTTCGCATATTCGAATCGCGGTTCGCCAAAAAGAAAGATACGAAGTGTTCCCGATCCCATGGCTTCGTTTTCTTTCGTAGCGCGAAGCGCAGCACGGGTCAAGCGGGCCTTATGGCACGCAAAAGCTCCGGCTCGTTACGAGCCGGAGCTTTATCGAGGATTCCGTTGACCCAGGTTACTGAATGGTCAGGGTTCCCGAGGCGTCGCAATTCAACGCCAGCTGGTTGCCGTAATAGATGTCGGAACCAACCGATCCGAGCACCATATTGGCCGACGGATAGTTATTTGCCGTGTACGTGAAACCGGCCACCGGAACGCCCGGCGTTCCGCCGGTCGCATCCAGTACCGCCGCAAGCGTCGTCGTACCGGTGTGCACGCACTTCACTTTGATATCGACGCCATACCCGCCGCTCGCGCGGTCGGTTCCAGGCGCCGTGAAGGGTCCCGGTTTGTCGATCGACAGAATGCCGGTGCCGTTGTTGCCCTGCGGATTCTGCTCGGCGATCGTGTAGCTCCCATTGTCGAACGGAACGGGCGTCGTTCCATCATCTTCGAACTGATGCGTAATTGCCGTTCCGTTTTCGTCCGCAACGACGACATACAGGTCGTAGTAGCCCTGCCCGTCCACGCTGAGATTCTGACCGGTGCAGCCCGGATCGCAAACGTAGGCCGACTCCATCACGCCGCGCATGTAGAGATTGGCGTTGCCGTTGCTGCCCGATTGCAGAACCTGCGTGGTCTGCCCTTCGGCAAGCACGTAGCCATCCGTATTCGGAATGCACGGATCGGGGCCGACGCACGCGCCGTCAAGCTGCACGGCACCGATCGTGTGCAAACCTGGAACCGTCGCGTAATTCGCCGTGATCGTTGCGACGGGCTGATTGCCGACGAGACTAATGGCCGACGTCCACGTAAACGAGCCGCCGTTTGAGAGATTGGCACTTCCGGACGGGCCAGCGCCCGGCGATCCGTTCGAGGAGAAATTCAGAACGCTCGTACCGTCGAAGTAGACGTTAACGGTACCGTTGCTGTTGCCGTCGACGAACATCGGTCTGATAGCGCCGGAGTTTCGCAGCGACGGCCCCTTCTTACCGCCGGAGAAATTCAGCGGGACGCGCATCGTCAGCGTCGACTTTGCCGTAGCTTGCTGCGTCGGCTTTGAGGGATTCGTTGTCGGAACCGCGCCCGGTGCGCCGGTCCCGCCGCCGCCACCGCATGCGGCAAGCGACATGCTGCCCACGATGGCCGACGCGACGAGCAATTTGTGTAGTTTCAAGAGGCCTCCAATGAAGAAACATTCCAGCGTCACGGAACAATACGAAACACAGCTGCGTCCCAAACGCAGCCTAGTGATTCGAACCGAAACACCCTGAGAAAGACACGCGTGCAACAGAAGCGTAGCACGCTAACATGCGCACAAATTGTTACAACAAAAAGTAGTTCCTAGCGCACCGGGACCAAAAGACTAGCGGGTCCACACAAAGACCTACGTCGTTTGAAACTCCAGTTACCGGTTCGTTCTATTTTCGTTCGTGACGTCGTCGACGGCGAGCACGGCGGTTAATTCAAAGTCTTCGAAACGGTACTCTAAGTGCCGCAAAACGTTACATGACCGCACACGACGCGGCCGAAAAACGGCAACGCACTCGCCCTCCCTCCGGCGAACACTGCGATACACGATGCCGTCTACGGCATTCTTCAGATAGAGCGGGCGCGCGTAGCGCTGCGACGCCTCGTAGGAATTCGGCGCGTAGATCGCGGCGCGCGTCGATTTGCCGCGAACGTCGTTGAAGGTTCCATCGATGCTTGCGCGATACACGCGCATCTGAACGATCTCGCTGCGCAGTCCGGCGTTGCGCAAGAAACGCGCGCGATGATACGCCGTCTCCGCTATTGCCGTCGGCTCATCGTGCGCCGCGTAGAAAACGCCATAGGTGCCGTCGGAAAAGCGGCTTGCCATCGTGTGCGTAAACGCCGCCATTACCGGCGTCGCGCCCACGCCGGCGATGCGATCCTCGGGCCGCACCATTGCCAGTTCTCCCGCTTCATCGAGGACGCGCGGGTTCGTCGCGGCTTCGAGCTCGAGGATCACTTGGAGGTCGGCTGGATTCGTTACGTCGTCGAAGATGCCGGCTACGGGATAGAGCGATGGAATAATGCGATATGCCGTCCGCCACGTCAGGCGGGTTACCACCCGCGCTGGCCGTCCAAATATCGCCGCACGCGGTAAAGATTTGCTACTTTGCCGGCTGTCAGGATCGCAAGGGGCGATGCCGCGGCAAATTCGGGATCGGCGTTCGAATTGTGCAGCCAGGCGATGCGCGCGTCGCGCCTCGGCAAGAGGATCCGTAGCGCTTTGAAGATGCCGAGGACGTACGAAATGCGTTCCAAAGTGTCGGGCGAGAGCCGCGCGCTTTCAGGACGCTTGAGATACGCGTAGTACGTTGACGGCGCGAGCCCCAGAATGTTCTGGCGCTGCCTGGGTGTGAGATCCCACTCATCGGCAATCGCGGTGAACGCGTTCAACGCCGGGCGCGAAGCGCGATCACTACTCCGCAGGATCGCCGAGGCTTCTTCGATTCCAAGAACCGCCGTTTGCGCCATATTCTCATTATAGACGTTTTGTCCAAAACCGTCCAGAACCGGAGCGGCCCTAAGCCCGCTTTCATTTATCGCCGCATCAAAATGAGAGGCGCGTAAAATTGGCGCCGGCTTCAGCAAGCGCTAATGTTTCGCGACGTGCCTGCTCCTATGCTCAGGGAGCAAACGCACTCATTCGATTCAGAGGACAACGGAATGCACTCGAAAGTTCTTTATGCGACACTCGCGCTGGCCGCTACGCTTACTGCCTGCGGCGGAGGCTCCGGCGCCGGGGTCGCAACGAGTCCGCCGGTCAATCCGGGCGGCGGCACAACGCTAAGCCCACAGCAGCAATCGGAGAACGCGATCGACACCGCGAATTCGCTGGGCGACCCGGTAAAAACGCTCTCGAATTACAACAATACGATCGCGCCGAGTCTGGCTTCTAAGAACGGTTCTTACGAGCGAGACACGAGCGGAACGTGTACCGGCAGCGTGGAGTTCTTCGCGCCCGACAAGAACGCCGACGCGAGCTCGACCGAAACGCAATATTTCTACGACGCCGCGTGCACGCAGCTGGCGCGCGACGTCGTGCGTATCTATACCATCAACGGTAACGCCGAAACCGTCAATCGCACCGAAAAACTTTATGCGGTGAACAACAATACGCCCAGCGCAACGCGAACCTCCGCGGTAACGTTCGGGAACGCCACGTTCACGCAGTACGGCTATCCGGTCGTGGCGGACGGATTCAATCGCCAATCGCAGTCGAACCTCGATCTCGCGGGCGCAAAAACGGCCGTGGACGACGACGAACTCGTCGTGATGCCGGCTGCCGGAAACACCAGTACCTTTTGCGGTGACGCCGCAGGCTACAACGCAACCGGCATCCAACGCCTGGGTGAAACCTTCGGCTGGCAGAGCGCCGTAGCGACCGGTGGAACGCGCACCATTAACGCCGACGGATCGGTCACGTGGACGGCCACGCATACCGGCTCCGCCTTCAAAGGCGCCATCGGCTCGCTGTCGGTCGGGATTGCAAACGCGAATACGGTCTGTCCGATCGCGGCGCCGGAGTTCGCGCTCGACGGCGGCACGGGACGCGGCCAGTACTCGATTCCCGTCACGACGACGTTCAACCGCGGCGTTCTGACGAATCTCACCGTGACGAACGCAACGCTTGCAAACGGCAACACCCTAAACGTCTCGACGAACTCGAGCGTTTCGCCCACGAGCGATCAGTTTGTGACGGGGATCGTTTCAAACGGCGGCGCGCAAATCGCCACGTTCAACGTTGACGCATTCGGGGATGGCACGCTGACCGTTACGCCGAGCGGCGCGCAATACGTAATGACCGACTGGCACGTCATCAAGTAAAGGCGCCCTCGTCCAGATCGAGCGAGAGCCACCGTTTCGCGGTGGCTCTTCTTGTCTTACAACAGCTTCATCGCGCGTTTGACGTCTGTGACGACCGCGCTTGCAATCCCACGCGTCCGGGCCGTGCCGTCGGCAATGATGCGCTCGACTTCACCCGGGTCTTGCCGGTAGACCGCCAAGCGCTCGCGCACCGGGCGAAGATAGGCGTTTAGCTGTTCCGCAAAATCGGACTTATCCGCAACGCATCCAAGGGCGCCCGAGCGGCAACCTTCCGCAATCGCATCAAGCTTGAGCGGATTGACGAATTTCCACAGTGCGAACACCGGGCACACCTCGGGCCGGCCGGGATCGCCGCGCCGCACCTTTTGCGGATCGGTGATCATAGAACGCACTTTTTTCGTCGTCGTCTCTTCATCGTCCGCAATGAGAATGGCGTTGTCGTAGGACTTCGACATTTTCCGGCCGTCGGTACCCGGAACTTCCGCAAATTCGGTGAGCGTCGGTTGCGGCTCGAGGAGCACTTCTTCGCCATTTCCGTAGAGAAAGTTGAAGCGGCGCACCACTTCTCTTGCGAACTCTAAATGCGCGATCTGATCGCGGCCGACCGGCACGCGTTCGCCGCGCACGATGGCGATGTCGCACAACTGCAGCAGCGGATAGCCGAGAAACCCGTACGTCGCGATCTGCTGGCCGAGCGCATCGATTTGCCCTTTATACGTCGGAACGCGTTCGAGCCACGAGACCGGCGTAACCATGGAGAGCAACGTATGCAACTCGGCAATCTCCGGGACCGCGGATTGCAAGAAAATCGTGGATTTCTTCGGGTCGACGCCCGAGGCAAGCCAGACCGCAACCATCTCGTTGCGTGCGTCGCGAATTACCTGCGGATCTTCGTAACCGGTCGTGTACGCGTGCAAATCCGCGATTTCGAAATACGAATCCGCCGTTTCGCAATAGTTTGCCCACTGCGCAAGCACGCCCACGAGATGGCCCAAATGCAGGCCTCCCGTCGGGCGCATTCCCGACATTACGCGTGGTTTCGCTGAAGTCGCTACGGTCGTCATCTCACTCTCTGTTGGTGAATGGAAACAAAAAAGCCGCCTGGTATTCCGGCGGCTTTTTTCCAAGAGCTTCGCAAAGCGCGGCCCGCCGGTTGAATTCAATCGGTAACGGGGCGCCACCATGCGCGCGCATCGAACATCGTAGGTCGCATGGTAACAGTCCCCCGGTTGCACCGTCAATACGCAACGCGCAAATCGTGAAACAGTTTCGCGTTCGCAATTTTTCCGCGCACGAACCGTCGCGCCGATGCGACCGCTTCGATCAACGGGGAGCCGGACGCGATGTTGCATGCCAGCGCCATTGCGAGCACGCAACCGGTGCCGCGCATCCCGTGCGGCAGCCGCTCTTCGCTAAAGGTCATTACGCCTACGTCGCTCGCGAGCACGTCCTCGGGAGCGCCTTGCAGATGTCCGCCTTTGAGCAGCACCGCGTACGCGCCGCGCTCGAACAGCGCAATTGCCGACTCCACGAGCGTTTCACGCGTCACCGGCTTGCCGAGCAGCTCCGAGGCCTCGTTGACGTTGGGAGTGAGGACGACGTTCGGCTGCGCGGCAAGATGCTCGCCGATCGATGCAGCCGTCGCCTCGTCGGCGAAACGGCCGCCACGTGTGGCGCTAAGCACGGGATCGACGACGGCGAGAACTTCCGGGATCTGGCGCAACGCCCGAGTCACGGCGTCCACCGCCGACGCCGACGGGAGCGCTCCGACCCGAACGGCACCCGCGTCACTCCACGGGACGGCCTTTAGTTGCGCCTCAAAAAGTTTATCGGAAACGGGTTCGACCCCGCGGATCCCGCCGGCGTCCTGAGCACTAACCGCCGCAACGGCCGTCACGACGCGGATCCCTAGTTCGGCGCCGACATGCAGGTCGAGGCCGGTGCCCGCTACGTTCCATGGATGCGTCGTCCCAATCGAGACGACAAGCCGTCCGGGCGCGCCGTTCACGCCCCGGTGCTCCACCGGCGTACTAAGTCTTGCGCGGCCTCGAAGGGCAGGCCGCCGTCCGCAATGGCCGAGATAACCGCGGCCATGGCGACCCCTGTTTCGCGAACCGCTTCCAGCCGGAGCGCGTCGATGCCGCCGATTGCCGCGACCGGCACGGCGGCTGCGGCGGCAACGCGCCGCAAGCCCGCGATGCCGATCGGATCCCCGGCGTCGCCCTTAGACGTCGTTGCGTAGACCGATCCGACGCCCATGTAGTCGGCGCCCATACGCTGCGCCGCCTCCGCTTCGGCGGTCGTGCCGCAAGAAAGCCCGATGAGCCGTTCGCCGAGAGCCGCGCGCACCGGCGCGATATCGATGAAGCCCGCGTCATCGGGTCCGAGATGAACGCCGTCGCAATCGAATTCGACGGCGGCGCGCCAATCGTCGTTCACGATCAACAACGCGTCCGCATCGCGCGCGGCGTCACGTAACGCCCGAAGATTTTCGCCGACGATCCCTCGTTTTGCGCGATATTGCACGACTCGGACGCCGGCGCGGATGGCCTCGCGAGCGATCGCGATCGCGTTACCTTCGCCTTCATTGACGATGGCATAAATGCCATGGAGCCGTTCCGCGCGCTGCGCGCGAGTCAGCGGCGAGGCCGCATCCGCCGCCATAAAACCACGTTTGCGACCAGATAGAGTACGAAGACGATGGAGATGCCTACCGCAAGCAGTGTATTTCCGCGCTGCAGCGCCATCGGCACGATCAAGACGAAACACAGCACTGCAAACATCAGCACGGTGATGATGCGCGTGAATGGAACGAACATCAGCCCTCGCCCAATAGGAGCTCGCCCAGTCGAATCAAGTCGGTTTCGTTGTTGAAGCGAATTTCGATCCGTCCGCCTTTTCCGTTGCGCACTAACGCAATATGCGCGCTGAATCGTTCCCGCAAACGCGCTTCAAATTCGTGTTCCTCGGGAAGAAGCTCGCGCAACCGCGGCACTTTCACGGGCGGTGGCGCACTTTTTTCGCCGATAAGCCGCTCGAGCGCCCGAACGGAAAGGCCTTCGTCCACGACGCGCTGCGCCAATGCGGCGCGTGTTTCGGAAGGTGCGCCGAGCAGCGCTCGCGCGTGACCAGCCGACAAACGCCCGTCGACAAGCATCGTTTTCAACGCATCGGGCAGCGTCAACAACCGCAGCGCGTTGGCGACCGCCGGACGGCTTTTTCCTAGGCGTAACGCGACTTCTTCTTGCGTCAACGCGTACTCGTCTATGAGGTGCCGAACGCCTTCAGCTTCTTCCAGCGGATTGAGGTTCTCTCGCTGCAAGTTTTCGATAATCGCGACTTCCAGTGAATCCCGGTCGTCGGACTCGCGAACGATCGCGGGAATCGTCTCTTTTTGCAAGGCCGCGCACGCGCGCCAGCGGCGCTCGCCCGCAATCAGCTCGAAGCGCTCGCCGCGCTTGCGCACAATTACCGGAACAAGCACGCCGTACTCGGAGATCGACAACTTTAGTTCCTCGAGCGTGCCGGAGTCGAAGGTTTTGCGCGGCTGAAACGGATTCGGCGTAATGTTTTGCACCGGGATGTCGCGCAGCGTTTCGCGCCCGGCCGGCGACGTTGGAACCGGCGCATTGCCGAGCAGCGCGCCCAAGCCTTTACCGAGTCCCCGTTTAGGCGGTTGGCTCATACGTGCACTCCGGCGTCGGCCACTTCCTTGGCCAGTGACAGATAGGCTTGTGCGCCGCGGCTTTTGACGTCGAACAAAATAACGGGCTTTCCGTACGAGGGCGCTTCCGATAAACGGATGTTGCGCGGAATTTGCGTTTTGAACATTTGCTCGGGAAAAAATTTTTCGAGTTCGTCGAGCACTTCCAGTGCCAAGCGCGTGCGTCCGTCGAACATCGTGACAAGCACTCCGCTAACGTGCAGCTCCGGGTTAAGTGCTTCGCGAACGCGATGCACCACCGACGTCAATTGCGACAAGCCTTCGAGCGCGTAGTACTCGGCCTGCACCGGAATGATGATTTCTTCGGCGGCAGTGAGCGCGTTGATCGTCAACAACCCGAGCGACGGCGGACAGTCGATCAACACGAAATCGTAGCGACCGGCAATCGCACGAACTGCTTGCCGTAAACGCGTTTCGCGCGAAAGCCCGGAAACGAGCTCGATTTCCGCGCCCGCAAGGTTGATAGTTGCCGGCACGAGGGACAGCTTTTCGATTTCCGTTGCAACGATGACGTCGTCGATCTTCGCTTCTTGCATTAGAACGTCGTAGATGTCGCGATGCAACTGCGCTTTATCGATGCCAAATCCGGTGGTCGTGTTGCCCTGCGGGTCGCAGTCGACGACCAGCACGCGACTGCCGTGCACCGCCAGCGCAGCGCCCAGATTTACGGCCGTCGTGCTTTTCCCGACGCCGCCTTTTTGATTGACGAGAGCGATGATGCGGCTCAAGCGGAACTCCGCGTATTCTTTCCCGGTGAAACAGAACGCTCCCGAACGCGCTCAACTAAGAGCGCGAGGAGCGTCTGGCGCGTGTTACGCTCGGGCCGGTCCGTAACCTGCTCGAAAAGCCAGTGGAGCAGCTCGCCCACCCGAACATCACCCTTGAAGCCTGGCTTCGCTGACCCTTCAGCGATCAACGCTTCAACCACGTCACTCCCGCCGATGGCAAGGTCGGCGACGGAAAATGCCGGCTTCCGGTCGACTTCGTCCCAGACGCGCCGCTCGAACTGCTCGTTCGATTCGTCGCGCTTGGGCATGCCCGAGCCCCTGATGTCCGCTTGGCGCACCGCAAACTGACGCTGCAAATGGTGCACGCCGATCCGGCGAATGAAGCGCCTCACCGCGGCGTCGGTGAGATTGGGGTCCTGATTGTACATGTGATGCCGCACCAGATGTTCTACTGTCTCGATCGTTTCGTTCGGAAAGCGCAAGCGCCGCAGCATTTCGCGTGCCATCTCCGCGCCGACGATCTCGTGGCGGTAAAAATGCGGGCCGTCTTTGGTTCGGGGCTTGCCGACATCATGGAGCAGCGCGGCAACGCGCAACGTCGCGTCGCCGGGCGGCACAGCATCCATCGTTTCCCAGTTGTGGCGCCAGACGTCATATGCGTGCCACTCGTTCTGCTCTACGCCGGCACCCTCGAGGAGTTCCGGCCAGAAGTGGCCCAGTACGCCCGTTTCTTCAAGCAGACGCAGCCCGGTCGAGGGCTTTGCCGCGCGGCCGAACAGCTTCATCAGCTCCTCGTATAGACGCTCGGGTGAAACCTCCGCAACGAGCGGCGAGGCTTTCGCCATCGCCCTTCGCGTCGCCGGGGTTGGCTCATAGCCAAAACGAGCGGCGAACTGGGCGGCACGAAGCATTCTCAAGGGATCTTCTTCAAAGCTGACGTCTGTCAGCACGTCGATCCGGCGGGCGCGAATGTCCGCCTCGCCATGATATGGGTCGACAAGGGTTCCAGACGGAATCGCTCGCGCGATCATATTCATCCGAAAATCCCGGCGCGCCAAATCCTCCTCGAGCGGAATATCAGGGCCGCTTTGAACGTCGAAGTCGCGATGGCCGTGGCCGGTCGAGCGTTCCCGCCGCGGCAGGGCAACGTCGACGGTTTCACCACCGACCGTAACCTTGAGCACGGCAAATGAGGCGCCGACGAGATCGACGCGGCCCACTTGGGCCATCCGGCGGCGCAGCTCGGTGAGGGCCACGCCCGTGACGACGAAATCAAGGTCCTTAAAGGGGACGTCGACGCCTTCGATTTCCGCTCGCAACTCGTCGCGCACTCGGCCGCCGACCGCATACAGCGAGCCCGAGGGAAGCGCGGAGGCCAAAACCGCATCTAGCGGGTGTTTCACGAGGAACTCCCCGGTGAAACAACTTCGTCATCCGAAAGGAGCCCGTATCGTTCGCACATGATCCGGAAGCGCCCGTATGAGTGCTGGTCGATTTCGCGCCACGGCAACTTTGCCAGCATCGGAACCAGGACGCGGCGCAGACTTTCGCCGCGGAACATCAACTGCATGAAATGCCGGCCGTCATAGTGGTACGGGCCATAGAGCTTCGACCAACGGATGCGGTCGTGGAGCCAGCGCATCAGCGGCTCGTGCCGCACGTGCAGCTTTAAGGTAACCTGCGCTTGCTTGCCGTCTCCGCCGAAGTGTCCCTCGCCCATGAGCACTCCTAGAATAATCCCCTGCTCCAAATCCGATAGCTCGTCCACGAATCGCTCCTACCTTGTTTCACCGGGAAGTTCCCCGTGAAACGCGAGGGAGCCTCCGGACGAACCCGAACCAGGCGTCCTAATGAAGATCGGCCTTAGTTTTGACCAAGGCACGCCGAAGTATCGTCTTTATATGGGCGCTCTAATGGCGGCCGCCGAGGCGCGGAACATTGACGTGCAGCTGTTTTGGCTGGCCGGCTCCGGCCGCGATGTTGACGAAGCCGCGATTAAGACCATGGATGGCCTGATTCTGACCGGCGGTGCGGACGTCGACCCGAACCGCTACGGACGCCAAGATGCGGCCGGCGTTTGCCGCACGGCTGACGGTCGCGACGAGATCGAGTTCCGGATTCTCGATCAAGCCTTCTCCCGACGGGTTGCCTACGCTTGCGATCTGCCGGGGAATGCAGCTTATCAACGTGCATCAGGGTGGGACGCTCGTCCCTAACCTTCCAACCGAAGCTCATCGCCTACACGACGAAAGCCGCCACGGCATTCATATCGATGAAGCCTCAGCGCTCGCCTTGCTGGTGAACGCCACGTCAGGGGAAGTAACGTCTTCTCACCATCAGGCCGTAGATCGCATTGGGCATGGCTTGCGCGCCGTAAGCCGCCATGCCGACGGGACAGTCGAAGCCATCGAGTGGGTCCAGCCGATGCGCAAACCGTGGCTCGCCGCCGTGCAATGGCATCCCGAGCGTATGGCTCTGCACGAGCCGCTCGGGGGCCCGCTCTTTTACGGCTTCCTCGAGGCGGTCGCGGCGTCGCACGGCTAACTCAGAGGCAGAGCGGCCGTTTTTCCGGGATCCCCGTACGTCGCGGAAAGCGCTGAGGGGTTGGCCCCGTTTTTCGCACGATGGCAATCCTTCGGTCCGCGGCATCGACCTGCACGTAACGCTCGAGCTGAGCGCCAAGGACCGCTGCGGCATCTTCTAAAGCGTGGCGTTCCTGCTCGTCCAACGTCCCACGTTGCATTAGGGCTGCGCCCCCCGGCTCGATAAACGGCAGCAGCAGCTCCGCAACCGTCGGCGCTGTAGAAACGGCCCGCGCAGTCCCGGTATAAAAGCGGTCGCGCAAGCGCTGGTCGCGGGCCGCGACTTCTGCCCGTTCGGCGATCACTTCGCCCTTCAGGCCGAATTCCGAGAGCATTCGTTCGAGGAATCGAGCCTTCTTCACGGTCGTCTCGATCATGGTGACCGGCACGCCCGTCACGATGGCGAGGGGAATTGCCGGCAACCCGCCGCCCGAGCCAACGTCGACGAGAGAACGCTCCACAAACGGTGCCACGGTGAGGCTATCCAGGAGGTGCGGGCCAAATTCCGCCGCGCTCTTCGCGCCGGTGAGGTTGAACTGGCGGTTCGCCTCGAGCACAAGCATGCCGTACTGCGCAAGGGCAGCACGGTGCCGCTGCTCGACGCCGCCTGCTTCGAGCAACGCTTCAAGTTCGGCAAATTCGATCACGCGGTCGCGGCGCTCCGCTCGCGATGGATGTACAGGCCGACGATTGCAACGTCGGCGGGCGTCACGCCCGGAATGCGCGCCGCTGCACCGAGCGTGCGCGGTCGCTGATGGCTGAGTTTCTCGCGTGCTTCACGCGAAAGCGCGGTCATCGATCCGTAGTCGAGGTCCTCCGGGATCTCCAGCCGTTCCGTCTTGGCCGCCTTCTCGATTGCCATTTGCTGGCGGCGCACGTAGCCGGCGATCTTGATCTCGATCGCTGCGCGTTCTCCCGTTTGTGGCGGTAACGCAGGCGCGAATCGTGCTGAAACATCCTCAAACTCTAGCGTCGGACGTCGGAGCGCGTCCGCGAGAGTATGGCCCGGACCAAAGGCTTGATCCTTGATCGTGCCGCTACCGACCCGTTCCCGTTCAGCGCGTACGATCGCGTTTCGCACCTGCGACTGCCGCGCCTGAAAGGCCTCCCAGCCTTCGTCGTCTACGAGCCCGGCTTCGCGGCCGATCGGGGTAAGACGCGTATCGGCGTTGTCGTGTCGCAAAAGCACCCGGTGCTCGGCACGCGAGGTGAGCATCCGATACGGCTCGTCGACGCCCTTTGTTACGAGATCGTCGATCATCACGCCGATGTAGGCTTCACTGCGCTCCAAACGAACCGGTTCGCGGCCTTGAGCGGCAAGTGCCGCATTCATGCCGGCCATCAGGCCCTGCGCTGCCGCTTCTTCATATCCTGACGTGCCGTTGAGTTGTCCGCAGTGATACAAGCCGGCAACGCGATGCGTTTCGAGCGAATCTCGCAATTCGGTCGGTGGCACCATGTCGTACTCCACCGCGTATCCCGCGCGCAACATCGTGCAATGCTCCAAGCCGGGCAACGTGTGTAACATTTCCAGCTGCACTTCCGCCGGCAACGACGTCGAAAATCCACCGACGTAAAGCGTCGGTTCATCCCAGCCTTCCGGCTCGATAAAGATTTGGTGCGTTGGATTATGCGCGAATTTTATGACTTTATCTTCAATCGAAGGACAATAACGCGGGCCGATGCCTTCGATCAAATCTAGGCCGTAAAGCGGCGATAAATGCAGGTTTTCGCGTACGAGTTGATGCGTGCGTGCGTTGGTCTCGGTGATGAAGCACGGCAATTGCGGGCCTGCGAATTGCGGTTCGCTGCGATACGAAAACATCAACGGAACATCGCTCGCGGACTGCAGCTGCATCGCTTCGTAATCGATGGTGTTACGATCGATGCGCGGCGGCGTACCGGTTTTTAACCGGCGGGTCGGAAAGCCGATCTCCCGGAGAGTATGCGAGAGACCGATTGCAGGCGCCTCACCAAAACGCCCTTCGGCCTGAACGACGTCGCCGCGAAACGTTTTACCGCCGAGGAACGTTCCCGTAGCGAGGACGACGCGGTGCGCAAAATATCTCGCGCCGTCGGTGCAAATCACTCCACGCACCGCGCCGCTCTCGACGATCAAATCCTCTACTAACCCTTGCACGATCGTCAGATTCGTTTGCTCGCGCAATACTCGGATGGCAAGCCGTGCATACGCCGGCTTGTCCATCTGTTGCCGCAGGGCGCGGACGGCCGGCCCCTTCGTCTCGTTCAAGAAGCGCGAATGAACGCTGCACCGGTCGGCCAGCGACGCCATGGCGCCTCCGAGCGCGTCAATTTCACGTACGAGCTGGCCCTTAGCGCTGCCGCCGATCGACGGATTGCACGGAAGCGTACAGATTTTTTCCGGGTTCCCCGTTACGAGGACGGTGGCGACGCCGAGGCGCGCCGAAGCCAGGGCGGCTTCCACGCCCGCATGACCGCCGCCAACGACGATGACTCCCGCGTCGTCGTTCCGATATGCCCCGTTCACGATGTGCTAGTGTACCAGATATGCCAAAAGCTCACAGCCGCCTCGCCAACGCTCTTGTTGTCTTAGCGCTCGCGCTCCTTACCGGACGCGTTACCGATGCAACGACGGGCCAGCCGCTCGCCGGTGTGCACGTCACCGCCGCGCACGGCATCGTCCGGCACGCCGTGACGACCGGGCGGGACGGCCGCTTTACCCTAAAGTTAGCTCCGGGAACCTATCGCCTTACCTGGCAATCGGCCGACGTGCCTTCGCAAGCCGCGCAGGCCGTCCGCGTGCGCGGCAATACCACGTACGACATCAAGGCTTGCAGCACGACGTTGGACTACAGCTGCGGCGGCGCCTCAGGTTCGGGAACGAGCGGCTAAACCAGCGCGGCGACGGACCGGCTGCGCAAACGAAACGCGAAGCCGATCATGATCACGCCGAAGACGACCGCATACGCGCCGATTAGCCAGATGACGGTAAGCGCGCCTGCGAGCGGATAGACGATCATCAACACGCCGAAAACGATCGACGCGATTCCCGCGAGCAACAGCATCCAGTCGTTCGGAAGAATCGAGCGCAATCTAATAGCTGCCGCGATCTCCAAAATGCCCGTTAAAAACGCCCAAATCGCGATCGTTATGTAAAGTCCGAACGCCGCGGCGCGCGGTTCGAGGAAAACAATGGCGGCAATCACGATGCCGACGATTCCTTCGAATAGCAATGCGCCCCAGCGTTCGTGTGATTCAGCGGCGCGGATCGCGGCAACGATCGCAAAGAGTCCGTCGACGAAGGCATACGCGCCGAAGAGAATGACGAGCGCGGCGCCGGCGGCCGCGGGCCAAAGAAGCGCGAGCAGCCCGAAAATGATTGCCGCAATTCCACGAATCAGCAATGCCCACCAATTGCGAGCGAGCGTGTCGATCATGGTGACCTCCTCATTTGCCGATGCAAAAGCGCGCGAACACGCCGGTCAACACGTCTTCGGCAGCGATATCGCCGCTTACGTGTCCGAGAGCCGCAAACGCCGCTTGTAAATCTCCAACAATCAGATCGATAGGTTCGTTTCGCGTCAGAGTCCATCGTGCTTCATTCAGTGCCGCGATGGCAATATTGACGGCGTCGAATTCGCGCAACGATGCGAGATGCGGCCGCTCGAGGTCGGGGACGTCACCGCCCCAGCCAACCTCTGCGAGCGCCGCTCGGATCTGTGCGATGGTTCCCGCATTGCGGATGGACCCGGTTACCGCTCCGTCGAGGCCCTCGGCTTCGGCCCCGCTCTGGCCCAGATCGCCTTTGTTGAAGAAGACGACACGCTCGCGGTCCGCGGTCTCGTCCAGAATCGCGCGCGCCTCTTGGCCAAGCGGCTCCGACCCGTCGATGACGATGAGCGCCACGCGCGCGGATTCGAGGGCATGGCGGGTTCGCTCGATGCCGGCCGCTTCAAGGCGGTCGGCATGTTCGCGGATTCCGGCCGTATCGACGAGACGAACGCGCACTCCGTCGATCGAAATCGATTCTTCGATCGTGTCCCGGGTCGTGCCGGCGATCTCCGAAACGAGTGCCCGGTCTTCGCCCAGCAGCGCATTTAGCAGCGAGGATTTTCCCGCGTTCGGCGGCCCGACGATCGCGACGGTCACGCCTTCGCGCACGAGCCGTCCGGCTTCGCCGTCTCGCCGCAGCTGTTGCAGCTCCTCCAGAATGGACGCAAGCGCGCCGTCGATACGCGAACGGTCGGGGTCCGGAATTTCTTCCGGAAAATCGACGGCCCCGCTGCATTCTTCAACGATGGACGCAAGCACCGAACGCAACCTTCGCACGTCGTTCGCTAGTCCGCCCCCGAGATTCGCTAGCGCGGCGCGCGCCGCCGAACGCGTTTCCGCATCGATTAAATCTGCGACGGCCGCGGCCGCATGCAGATCGAGTTTTCCGTTTAAAAACGCGCGTCGCGTGAACTCGCCCGGTTCGGCTAGGCGCGCGCCGGCCGCAAGCAGCGAACGCAGCACTTCGCGCGCAACGATCGGCGAACCATGCACGTGCAATTCCAGCGTATGTTCGCCGGTGTAACTATGGGGCGCTGCAGAAAAGAGCGCGAGCCCGCGATCGATCGGGTGACCGCTCTGATCTAAAATCTCGGCGTAGTGGGCGTATCGAGGACGCAGCTCTACACCCGGAACCACACGATCCGCAATCTCACGTACGTTCGGACCGCTAGCGCGGACGATGGCAATCGCGCCGCGTCCCGGGGGCGTCGCAATAGCGGCAATCGTTTCGCGCGTCATGATGCGCGCGATTCGTCAAAAGAAGAAACCGCACTGCCGGCGCGGATCGTCAGACGACGGTTAAACGGCTGAGGACGGCTTTGTAAAGCCCCTCGGCGTCGTTGGTTCCAAGGGTGATGCTCTTGCCGTTCTTGAGCAGAAACTGCACGGCGTCGAACCCGCCGACGTTCCAAAGCCAGCCGTGCCACCAGGTCCAGTGAATGCCCCATCCCTCGATGAGACTCGTCCGGACGCGTTCCATGCGATAGATTTCGTTGAACCCAATGTAGCCGCGCGGAACACCGGCCGTGAAGGCCCAACTGACGCCCGTTTCATCGACGCGCGTGGCGAGACGGGCGAAGGCAATTAGGACGCCCGCCGCGATCAGCAAGACGGCTGCAGCGGGCTGTTGCGAAACGTCGACCACGGCGCCGGCAAAGAGAAAAATCACGACGGCAACGACGATGGGAATGGCGCCCCACTGATTGTGTTCGTAAGCGCTCATGTCTTATCGTACCAAACGCAGGCGGCGCATGTTACGGCTTGGAGGGAAATATAAAAGCGGCGCCCTTGGGCACCGCTTGTTATGATTCCGTCACCGTGGGAAGTCTCCAGGCTATTTGGGAAACACCACCACGCGGCGTTCCGGCTCTTCACCCTCGGATTCCGTCCGCACGTTTTCGTTTTCCGAGAGCGCGAGGTGGACGATCTTTCGCTCCGACGGGAGCATCGGCTCGAGCTTCTGCGCTTTGCCTTCGCGCAACACGCGTTCCAGCGTCGCAAGCGCGAGATGTTTGAGCTGATCGGCGCGGCGCGCGCGATATCCCTCGGCATCGATCGTGTAATACCGGCGGTTGCTGCGCACGCCCGCATTGATGATGTTGTTGAAGATCAGATTCAACGCTTCCAGCGTGTTGCCGTGACGGCCGATTAACATGGCAAGATCGGGTCCGGTAACTTCGAGATACTCGCCTTCCTGACGCGGGATGTACGCAATCTCAACCTGATCGACGCCCATCTTTTCCAGCAGCTGCACGAGCAGGTCGCGCGCGGGTACGGCATTTTCGGGCAATTCGTGGTGCTCGCCGGAGCTCGCACCGAGCGGCGCCCCATAGCGCCGTCCACCGTTGCCTCGTCCCCGTCCGCCGCCGCCGCGGCGTCCGCCGCCGCCACCGCCGCCACCGCCCGTGCGAGGCGGAGCGCCTTTGCCCGGGATCTGGCGATCGCGAATGTTGGCCGGTTGTTCTTCGAACTCGAAATCGTCTTCGTAGAGCATTGTTATTACGACTGAGCGCCTTTCGTTTTCTTGTTCTTCGCTTTGCGAGTGCCGTTGCCGCTTTGCAGCGACTTGGCCTGCGCCTTCGGGGCAAGCTGCTCCGGTGGAACGTCGTCGGTGATCACGTGCGCGCTATCAAGGAACGACAGCGGTTCGTTAAACCGGCGGAGCATGTAGAATTGCTGCGCGAATTGGAAGAGGTTGGACGCGAACCAGTAGAGCACCATCGCCGACGGCCAGCCGTACTTGAAGCCGAAGAAGCCCAGCATCAGCGGCGACATGATGGACATCATCTTCTGGGTTTGCGCCTGTTGCGGATCCGTGGCCGGCATGCTGCCGAAACGCACGTTCACGTACATCGAGACTGCGTATAGGACGAGCAAGATCACGTCCGGATGGGCGAGGCTGGCACCAAAGACGTCGACGCCGAAGAGCTTCGGTGAGTGCGCGGCCAGAGCGCTGCCGATCCAAAGGAAGTGCTGGTTCTCGTAGTCGCTCTTATGCTGCAGCACCATGTAGAAGACGCTGATGATGAACGGGTACTGAATCAGCATTGGCAAGCAGCCCGTTAACGGGTTTGCGCCGGACTCTTTGTAGAGCGCCATGGTCTCTTGCTGCAGCTTTTGCTGATCGCCCTTGTAGCGTTCTTGCAGCTTTTTGAGCCTCGGAGCGATCTTCTGCATCGCCATCATCGACTTGAACTGCTTGGCGTTCAAGCCCCAGAACACAATGCGGAAGATGATCGCAAGTACGATAAGACTGATGCCGAGGTTGTGCACCGGCCCATTGATGGCTCGTACAAGCCAGGACATGCCGGCGACAATCGGATCGAGGAACACGTTGGTTCCGAGTAAGACGTGCAACGATTACCTTTCCAAGGGGCGCGCGCGATCGGGGACGAGGTCTACGCCGCCCGGGTGCCACGGATGACAGCGCGAGAGCCGCTGCGCAGTCAACCATACCCCGCGCACGGCTCCATGTTTCTGAATCGCATCGACGGCATACTGCGAACAGCTCGGATAGAACCGGCATGCGCGCGGCAGCACCGGTGAAAGAATCAGCCGGTACGCCCCAACGAGCAGAATCAACAATTCTCGCATGCTAGCCTACCGAGCGAGCGCACGCTCGAGTTCGCGTTGCAATTGTGCGAAAGGCGCCTGGGCCGCTCCCGGTCTTGCGACGACCAAGAGCCGGACCCGGCGCCCTTCCAATGCGTTGTGCAAAATCGCCGCGATGCGGCGGCGAACCGTATTACGAACTACGGCTTTCCCCACCGGCTTGCCGACCGTGATTCCGACAACCGCGCTGCTATCGGAAGCAAAAGGATCGGCGAAATAAACGGTGAGAAGGCCGCTGGCAATCCGCCGGCCCCGCTGGCGAAGCCGCGAAAAATCCGCGCTACGCCGCAGGCTGGCAAAGTGCCGCATCAGACGGTAAGGCGATGACGCCCTTTTTTGCGGCGACGGGCCAACACCTTACGTCCGTTCTTGGTGCTCATCCGTTCCATGAAACCGTGGACGCGTTTGCGGCGCCGGTTATGCGGCTGAAATGTCCGCTTCATCGTTACTCGAACTCCTAGGTAAAAATAGCCGCCGAAGAGGCGGCGGCACACAGCCCCATAGTATAGATGGCGGGCGGTCCCGCCGTCAAGGCGACTGGGCCACAAATCCCCTCAACCTTCGGGATTTCCACACTTGTGGATAGGGCTGTGGAGAAAGTGCTTCTGCTTGCTTGCGTTATTCATCGAAAACGCCTGTATTTACGGGGCGAATCGGCCTATCGAGGGGGCGGTGAAAAGATGCTCCTGTTGCGGTGAAAAAGCCCGAAAAACCGTTCGAAGGCGCCTGTGGATAAGTGGATAAGATCGTGCATGGATTCCGCAGGAGAGGCACCTGATTAAGCCAACCGATAGCGTCCTCACGGGCATCACGGGTGCGAAACGACGACTCGCATTTACGGTATGTCCGAAACTACTTATGACGTCACGGGGACGCAGAGGATGGCGCTTGCAGTCGGCAATTCCCACATCTCGGATGAGTTATGGGATTCGGCTCTCGAGGCTTTGGAGCGCAAGTTCTCCAAGCCGATCTTTGAGATGTGGATCAAACCGATCCGCCTGGTGTCGCTGCACGGGGACGAGCTGCTGCTGTCGGTTCAGAGCAACTTCGCCCGGGACTGGGTCGAGAATCGCCTCAAAGGCCAGATAGCCGACGTCCTCGCGGAGGTCTTCGGCGCCACGCTGGACCTGCGGTTCACGGTTGCCGACACCGAGGGTAGTGCCCCGGCGCCCGCGCCGGCGGCCACGATCTCGCGCCAGCCCGAAGAGCTGCGCACGGCGAACCTCAACGCCCGCTATACCTTTGAGGAGTTCGTCATCGGCAACTCCAACCGGTTCGCGCACGCCGCCGCCCAGGCGGTTGCGTCGGCGCCGGCGCGCGCCTACAACCCGCTGTTCCTTTATGGCGGCGTTGGTCTCGGCAAGACTCACCTAATGCACGCGATCGGCCATCGCGTTTGGCAAGACAACCCGAGCGCGAACGTCGTCTATGTTACGTGCGAGAAATTCACCAACGAATTCATCATCGCGCTTCAAAATAACCGGACGCCCGAGTTTCGCAATCGCTACCGCCAGGTTGACGTGCTGTTGATCGACGACATTCAGTTCCTGGCCGGCAAAGAAACGACGCAAGAAGAGTTCTTTCATACCTTCAACGCCTTGCACGAGTCGGGACGGCAGCTGATCATTTCGTCGGACCGTCCTCCCAAAGAGATTCAGACCCTTGAGTCTCGGCTGCGTTCGCGGTTCGAATGGGGCCTGTTGACCGACATTCAGTCGCCCGACATCGAAACGCGTGAAGCGATTCTGCGCAAGAAGGCCGAGAGCGAAAAGATTCCGGTGCCCGACGAAGTCACGTCGTTCATCGCCAAGGTCATTCCGTCGAACATCCGCGAGCTGGAAGGCGCATTGATCCGCGTCGTGGCGTATGCGTCTTTGACGAAGTCGCCCATCACGCTGGACTTAGCGGCCGAAGTCCTCAAGAGCGCGGTTGCACAAGCGCCGTTACAACGTGTAACCATTCCAAAGATCAAGGAGACCGTCGCAAGCGCGCACGGGCTTACGGTCAAAGAAATGGACAACGGACGCCGCGATCAGCGGCTCGCCGGGCCTCGCCAGATTGCGATGTTCATCGCAACCGAACTTACGAACTACTCGCTTCCGCAGATCGCGCGTGACTTCGGCAAGAAAGATCACACGACGGTCATGTACGCGCGCGACAAGATCAAAGATCAAATGCAGCGAGACGAAGCGTATAGGAACAAGATCCGGCAACTCATCGCAATGTGCCAAAACCCGTAAATAAAAAGAAGTCCGCAGCAACGTGCGGACTTTTTCTTTTAGAAAAAACGGCTCTGCCCAAAGTTCACATGGTTACATACAAGGGCGAGCCTTTATGCGTGGATAACTGCTCCGGGACTCCGCCGTGTGGAGATGTGTATTGGGCGCCGGCGTCCATGCACACCTTATTCTTGGCGGAAACCCGCATGGAAACAAGCGAAAAGGCACTTATCCGCGGAATACACCGCCCTACTACTGTTACGACGGTATTTATAAATTCTTACTACGGAAAGACGCGCGCCAGAATCGGTGGAGTATGAAGTTCACCTGTAATACCAAAGACATCGCCGCGGCGGTCGGAGCCGCCAGCAAGGTCGTCAACGCTCACACGACCGTCCCAATCCTGTCCAACGTGCTGCTCGCAGCCGAAGACGGGAAGATCGCCGTGCGTGCCACCGACCTAGAGCTCACGCTCGAGCATGCCTTCCCAGCGGAGATCGGCGAGGGCGGCTCCGTAACGGTGCCCGCCAAGCTGTTTTCGAGCTATCTCGGCAATCTGCCGTCGGGCTTGATGGAGCTTACCGGCACGCCGACGCGCGCCAGCGTCAAGTGCGAACGCAGCAACTATGATTTTCACGCGCTGCCGGCCGACGAGTATCCGCCGCTGCCCGCGGCCACAAAAGGCTCGCACTTCACAATCGGGGCGAAACGCTTTCGTGAAGGCATCGACGCGACGATCTTCGCGGCGTCGAGCGAAGAAGCACGTGGCGCGGTCCTAATGGGTACGCTGCTCGAAATCGAAGGCAATTCGATGACGATGGTCGCGACCGACGGCTACCGCCTGGCGAAGTATCAAACGACGCTGGACGACGGCATCAGCGCCGCCGAGAAGTATATCGTTCCATCGCGAGCGCTGGCCGAGGCGGCCCGCAACCTGGGCGGTAGCGATCAGATAGCCGTGAGCGCCCTTGGAGCGCAAAGTAACCAGCTGCAAATGACCGCGGGCGGTGTTTCGATCACGGTTCGTCTGGTCGACGGGCAGTATCCGAATTACCAACAGGTCATTCCGGCCAAGTTCGACCGGTCGGTAACCGTGAATACGCAGGCGCTCATCGGCGGCCTCCGGCGTGCAGAACTGGTTGCCGGCGACCGTGCCAGCATGGTGAAGCTCTCGGTGTCGAACCAGACCCTCATTGTCACGGCCAGCTCGGACGTCTCGGGCAACGCCTATGAAGAGCTAGAAGTCGAGCAGACCGGCGACGATCTTTCGATCGCCTTCAACGCGCGCTACCTCGTCGAGATCTTGAACCATATCAAGAGCGCGCAGACCGTCATCGAATTTCTGGGCCCCCTTTCGCCTGCGGCAATCCGCCCCGTCGAACCGCCCGAAGGCGGCCAGCAACTCTACGTTCTGATGCCGCTGCGTCAGTAGACGGCTGATTTGCCTTGGTCATCCTGAGCTTGTCGAAGGACGGGCGCATACCGGATATAGCGAACGAGCCACATACCAGTGTGGCTTTTTCGTTTGGCAAAGACGGTATGCGCACGTCCCTCGACGGGCCCGGGATGACGCAGCTCCTGAGCGGACTGCGCGTGCTTCGCGCCGCTGCCGTTGCTCGCGATTAGATGCAACTCGAACACGTAGCGCTGTCGAACTTCCGGAACTACGCCGAACTCGATCTCGAGCCGGTGAGCGGCTTGAACGTGTTCGTCGGTGCCAACGCGCAGGGGAAGAGTAACTTGCTCGAGGCTATCGCAATGCTCGGCACGGGCAAATCATTTCGCACGAGCAAAGACGGCGATCTTGTGCGCGAGGGATTGGAGCTTGGGGTCGTGCGTGGAGATGCGCGCGTGCGCGCCGGCATCGTGCATCTCGGTTGCGCCGTTTCTAAAACGCCGCGCAGTACGCGCAAGCAGTACACGATCAACGGACAGGGCGTCCGCTACGCGCGCTTTCTTGGAAGCATTCGCGTCGTGACATTCGTTCCGGCCGATTTACAACTCGTCGGCGGATCGCCGTCATTGCGTCGCGGCTTATTGAACGTCGCGCTCGCCCAGGAAGATCGCCAGTACTACCACGAGCTTGCGCGTTATCAAAAAGCGTTGCAGCAAAAATCAGCCATGTTACGTGGGCTCGTAACGTTCGATCCGGAATTATTTGAAATCTACAATCACACGCTGGTAGAAGCCGGCACGTACGTAATACTAACGCGCAATCATTTCATCACCGAGCTTGCGCGTGAAGCAGAGAAGACACACGCGCAATGGACGCGCGAAGCGGAGCGACTCGAGGTGCGATACGCTCCGAACGTGACGTTCGATGCGCCGACGGGCGACGCGGTAGCCGGCGCATTAGAAACGCGGCTGCTTGAGGTACGGGATCAAGAGCGGCAGCGCAAGATGGCTCTGGCGGGACCGCATCGCGACGACCTTGCCCTCGCGTTGAACGGCAGCTCGCTTGCCGCATATGGATCGCAAGGACAGCAGCGGACGGCGGTGCTGGCCCTAAAGGTTGCCGAATACTCCGTTATGCGCGATCGAGCCAATGAAGCTCCGCTACTCCTGCTTGACGACGTTCTATCGGAATTGGATGAAGCGCGAGCCGCAGCATTCCTGGCAGGCGTTGGCGGCTACGAGCAGGCCTTTGTCACGGCCACCCATCTACCGGGCAGCTTGCCCGAAGCAGCCGCGATCTATCGCATTCAACAAGCCGAGGTCGCACGGTGCTAAAACTGCGCCAAGCGCTTGGCAGCTGGGCGCCCGGTGAGGGGCAGCAGTCGTCGCAGGCGACCGAGCCTATCGTGCTGATTGCGGCCGGCTGGACCGACATCGTCGGACCCGACGTCGCAAAGAATTCGCATCCGAGCCAGATTCAAGGCGATGCGTTGGTCGTTACGACACGATCCAGCGCGTGGAGCCAGCAACTCAGTTTCCTCACGGAACCGATCGTCGCCGGTATTCGCGCGCGCCTGCCCGCCTGCGGCATCGAACGGCTGCGCTTCCGCATTGGAAAGCTGCCGGCGCAACCGAGCATCCGATCGGGGCGCGGACGGGTTATACCGAACAGCAGCGCGCCGTCATCGCGCCCGCCGTCCGAGGATTTAGATTCGGCGGTCGAACGCTTTCGCGCCGACGTCACGGGCGCTCAGCGGGCAAAGCGGGCCGCCGGGTGGAATGAATGCGCGGGCTGCACGGCCCTCATCGCCCCCAGTTCCGGCCCCTTCTGCGTTCCGTGCGCCAACGCACGAGACGAAGAACGGCTGTGTCTGGTGTCGCGGCTGCTCTTTGAAGCGCCGTGGCTTGGGTATGCGGGCATCGCGGGGTTAGTTGCGGATTTGAGTCCGGCAGAGTACGAGGCGATCCGCCGTCGCGTCTTGGCACGATGGTGGCAAACGTTGTCTCGAGCGCGCTTTTCCGGAAAGCTTTCGCAAGACCGGCGCGAGCGATTGGTGGCAAGTTCGTTCGTCATTTTGAAGAGCGGCTTGGCGCCCGAACGGATCGGACCGGCAACGGTGCGCAACGTGCTCGGTGACGAGCTGCACGATCTCATTTACGGAACGGAACCTACGAGCAAAACGAATGTCGAGTAATTACACTGGCGAACAAATCGAAGTACTGAAGGGGCTCGAAGCGGTACGCAAGCGCCCCGGCATGTACATCGGCAACACTTCGGAGCGCGGGCTGCATCAGCTGGTGTACGAAGCTGTCGATAACGCCGTCGACGAAGCGCTCGCGGGACACGCGAAAAACGTCGCGGTCACGATGTATAAAGACGGTTCAGCTTCGGTCGAAGACGACGGCCGCGGCATTCCCGTCGACGTACATGCCGAAGAGAAGTTGCCTGCCGTAGAAGTCGTCATGACGATCCTGCACGCCGGCGGCAAGTTCGGCAAAGGCGGTTATAAAGTTTCCGGCGGCCTTCACGGCGTCGGCATCTCCGTCGTTAACGCGCTCTCCGAGTGGATGGTCACGCGCATCAAGCGCGACGGCAACCTCTACGAGATGCGATTCGAGCGCGGCATCACGACGCAGAAGCTGAAGAAGATCGGCAAGGCCACCGACGGTTCGACCGGCACGTTCCAGCAATGGAAAGCCGATCCGGAAGTTTTCGAAACGACGGAATATCACTGGGACGTTCTGCAAAAGCGTTTGCGTGAGCTCGCGTTTTTGAATCGCGGCCTTTCGATCACGCTGCGCGACGAGCGCGCCGAAGAACCGCGCGAGCGGACGTACAAGTTCGACGGCGGCATCGTTTCGTTCGTCGAATGGCTCAACGAGAAGAAAGATTCGCTGCATCCGGTCGTATCCACGCACGCCGAACGCGACAACGTCGACGTCGAAGTGGCGATGCAGTACACCGACGCGTATAGCGAGCAAATCTTCAGCTACGCGAACAATATCAACACGATCGAAGGCGGCATGCACCTTCAGGGATTCCGGCAGGCGGTAACGCAAGCCGTGAACTCGTACGCGAAGAAAAAGGGCATGCTGAAAGAATCGGACGGCTCCCTCTCGACCGACGACATCCTGGAAGGCCTCACCGCCGTCGTTTCGGTGAAACTGCAAGAGCCGCAATTCGAAGGCCAGACGAAGACCAAGCTCGGCAACGCCAAGGTTCGCAGCATCGTGTACGGTTTGATGAACGAACGTTTGGATTTCTTCTTCGAAGAGAATCCGAAAGTCGCGCGCGTCATCATCGAGAAGTGCATGCAGGCGCAACGCGCCCGCGAAGCCGCAAAGAAAGCGCGCGATTTATCGCGCCGCAAGAACGCGCTCGAGGGTTCGGGCCTGCCCGGCAAACTGGTCGATTGCAAGAACAACAATCCGGCCGAGAGCGAGATCTTTTTGGTGGAAGGCGACTCCGCCGGCGGCACGGCGAAGGGTGGCCGCGATCCGAACAACCAGGCGATTCTTCCGCTTCGCGGCAAAATTCTGAACGTCGAAAAAGCGCGTCTGGACAAAGTGCTCGGCAACGAAGAAATTCGGACGATGATCACCGCGTTCGGGACCGGCTTCGGCAGCGAGTTCGACGTCGCCAAACTGCGCTATCACAAGATCATCATCATGACCGACGCCGACGTCGACGGTTCGCACATCCGGACGCTGCTTCTAACGTTTTTCTATCGCCAGATGAAGCCGCTGGTGGAAGAAGGCCACGTCTACATTGCGCAGCCGCCGCTCTACGGCATTAAGAAGGGCAAGAAACAGTGGTGGGCGTTCAGCGAGGCCGATCTCAAGAACGTGCTCGGCGATGCAGATCCGAAAGACTTCGCGATTCAGCAGTACAAGGGCTTGGGCGAAATGGACGCCGAGCAGCTCGCTGAAACGACGATGGAAATCGGCTCTCGCCGTCTGAAGCAAATCACCGTCGAAGACGCCGTTGAAGCCGAACAGATCTTCACCGACCTCATGGGCGACAAAGTCGAACCCCGCAAACAATATATTTTCGACTACGCCAAATCCGTTAAAAACCTGGACCTGTAACTGCGGTCTGCCACCCGTAAAGAGCCGCTTTCCGCGGCTCTTTACTTTTGTGACGCCTTGTCGAACGGCGGCCCAACATGCACCATGGTCAGCTCGACGCGCCGCGACGCACGCGCAGCGCCATCGGGAGCTCGTCGAGCCATAGGACCGCCATATCGTCATGGTGAGCTTGTCGGACCATAGGCGCGCATGCACTCCGGTTACTCATAAAACGCGATCGCTCATGATTCGACGAGAGGGCGATCGGCGCAATGCGCTTGTCCTTCGACACGCTCAGGATGATCGGAGGCGTTCACGCCATAGTTCGCCATGCCAGGCGCAATCGTCTGACGACCTCTTTCTCTCACCAACGCCGCGGGGCACCAGAAGGCCACTAGGTTCGTTAGGGGTATATCCGCCAGCGTGGAGGGAGTTTGCGCAAGGGAGTAGTCGTCGGCGTCGTGGCGGCGCTGGTTTTGATCGCTGCGATCCTCGTGGCTGCGCGTCATGCGGTCGTGTCTTCTTTGCTCCCCCGTGTTATCGGTTTGGCCACCGGTTACGACGTGACCATCGGCGACGAGCACTTCACGGCGCACCACGGCGCATTGCTCCACGTTCACGTCAGCAAGAAGGGCGAGCCCGTACTGGACGCCGAGCGGATCGACGTCGCCTATTCGCTGCGCGACCTGCTCCCCGGCAGCAAGCACCGGTACGGCGTGAGCGCTATTACGATCGACCGGCCGACCCTCACGCTCGTGCGGCATAAAGACGGAAGCTATAACGTAACGTTCCCGTCGGGGGCCGGCCCGGCGCCGATCGGCCCACAGCCCATTAACCATGTGCCGATCTCGTTGACCGTCCGCATTCGCGGTGCAGCGGGGCAAGTTCGGGCGCCGTACACGATCGATCCCGGAGCCCGTAGCATCGGCGTGCACAACGTCGATCTCGATGCGGTGATTAATACCGATGCCCGCACGCACTACACGTTGACCGGTGCGTTCGTGGAGCACCCCGACGAGCCGTTTACGGCTATCGGGACCATCGACATGGATCGCGGCTACGCGATGCACCACATTTTCGCGGCGGCGCTTCCGATGCGCGCGATTGCGAACTACTTCATCAATTCCCATGCCGCGCGAATTCTCGGCGGCTCGGCTTCGAATCTGGACGTGCATATCTACGCCCTCGACGTGCAACGGTACCGGCCGGTGACGTATCACACGGGCTTGTCGCTCGATATCGCGCACGGCGGAATCTCCGTGATCGGTTTGGCAAAGCCGCTCGGCGACATCGCGGGCCGGCTGAAGTTAGTGGATGACGCCTTTGTCATCAACAACGTAAACGGCACCCTCGCGGGAATGCCGGTGCATATCACGGGCGCCATCTACAACTTTGCATCGCCGCAATACAGGCTCGGCGTTACGGCGTCCGGAGATTTGCGCAAGCTGAAGACGGCGTTCGCCTTCATGAACACGCAGCCGATTGGGGGCAGCGTGAAGCTCGGCGTGCTGATCGAAGGCCCGCTCGATTCGCCGGTGATCGTGGCAAACGCCGACGCAACGAACGCCGCCTATCAAAACATTCCGTTGCACGACGTGCATGCCGCGATTTCGTACGACCAAGGAAAAGTGTTCTTCTCGCCGCTCAGCGCTCACACGGGCGGCGTCAACGTATCGTTGCGAGGCATGTTAACGACCGGAACGCCGCTGCATTCGGAACTCGCGTTCCATATGGAAGCGCCCGCCGACCGGCTGCCATACGCGGGCGAGCTCCTCGGCACCGAACCGCTCGTTGCGGATGCGATCCTGGATGGGCATGACACCACCTTTCATGCGCACGGTGCGCTCGCGTCCATGAACGGGCCGGACCGGCTCTCGGCGGCGTTCGATTTCGAGCCGCAAGGCATCATCACGGTTTCGCCGGTCTGGATTCAAACCGAACGCGGCACGCTGGCGGGCGCGTATCACTTGGACCGCAGAACAAATGCCAGCGCTTATTGGATTGCGAGCGACGGTTTCCGCGTGCATACGCCGCAACACGTTTCGTTCTTGAACGTCGCGTTGCCGGCGATGCCGCCGATCGAGGCGACGATCGACAAGGCCGTCTTCACGGGCGGCGGACCGAGCGGCTACGGCGCCGTTGCGGCGGGGCAAGTGCAGGCGCATGCTGCGCGCATCGCCGGCGTGCGCATCGATTCGTTGGACGCGCGCTTTGCCGGCACGCTTTCGAATCTTGGCATCGCGCCGGTTCACGCGAGCGGGCCGTGGGGAACGATTGCGGCTTCCGGACAGTATGCGAAACACACCCTGTACTTACGGGGCGCATACAAAGGCTCGTTGACCGGCTTGCGTCCGTTCCTCGCAAATACGCCTGCACAAGGCGGCATCGACGGCCCAGTTGCCATTGCGATCGCCCCTAACGACATCACCGTGCAAGCCGAAAACGTTGCTCTGCACGACGCCTCGATTCGCGGCATTCCCATTTCACAGGCAACGGGAACGTTAGCGATTGCGGGCGGCACGCTGCGCGTCTATAGCGCGCACGCGACAATCGCCGGCGGCGACATCGTTGCAGCGGGCTCCTACGACACGAGCAATCGGCCTGGACCGAAGGCGCTCTCGCTCGTGGCGAGGGGATTGCACGGCGCCGGTTTGCATGGCATCGGTTTGCCGCTGGAAGATGGAAGCGTGGATGCGAGCGGAGATCTCGGCGGCGATTCGCCGTTGCCGCGCTTCGACGGCGGTGTAGCAATCGCCAACGGCCGCATGCAGCAATATCACATCGCCGGTAGCAGCCTCGTGCATTTGGGCGGCGATCGCGCGCAGCTCGATCACGCCGTCGGCGGACTCAATGGAACCTACACACTGGCGTCCGGAACGCTCGGAACGTTGACGTCGGGAACGCCGTCGTACGATTTACGCACGGACGTTCCGGCGGGCGACATCGGGCGCATTTTGCAGACGCTTCAATTGCCTGCCTATAACACGGAAGGCACGTTCAACGGATCGATGACGATCGGCGGCTCGGGATTGAAGCCAAGCGTGACGGGCGAGATGCGCGTGCCCGCGGGCGACGTAAACGGTCTTTCGTTCGTCGATGCGTCGGCTATGATCTCGGCCGATACGAACGGCGTACGTGCGCGGCGCGGCAGCGTTTTAGTCGGCACGACGCGCGTGACGTTTGCCGCGCGCAAACAGCAGCAAATCAGCGGCGTGCACGTCCGCGCGCCCTACGCGCATCTCTCCGACTTCGATAACTTTTTTGATACGGGCGATACCCTGCACGGCGACGGGCCCGTAAACTTTAATCTCGTGTCGCAGCAAAACCGCCTCGTGTCCAACGGCAACGTCGACTTGCGCGGATTCCGGTATCGCAACTTGGCGATCGGCGATACGCGCGCGTTTTGGTCGAGCCGGCGCAATTTATTGCACGGCTCGATTGCGGTTGGCGGCGACAGCGGTTCGCTGCGCGCGAAAGGAAACGTCAACCTTGCGCCGTCGGCCGTGTGGCAACACGTCGTCACACAGTCGCGCTACAACCTGCAGTTGGATCTCGACGAAGCGGATCTCTCAACGTGGGTTGCGGCCTTGGGTTTCCCCGAGATTCCGATTACCGGCCATGTCGATGCCGACGCAACCGTCACCGGGCGGTATCCGGCGTTGAGTCTGCGCGGAACGTCTGAATTGCATCAAGGAACCATTTGGCGTTTGCCGATCGATTCGTTCGGCCTTTCGTTCAGCTCGAACCGTTCGCGCATTTCGATCGACAAAGCCGAGATGACGACCGCCGGCATCGAGGCGACAGCCGAAGGAAGTTTTGGTCTTGCGAAAACGGCGCCGCTCGACCTTAGCCTGCATGCCAGCACGTCGGATTTACCGCGCTTCGTCGCGCAGCTGTGGCGCTACGAGATTCCGGTTACGGGATCGTTCGAATCGACCGTGCGCGTAGGCGGCAGCTTCGCGCGCCCCACGTTCGACGCGGCGTTCGACGCAACCAACGTCGATGCGTATCACTTGAAGATCGTCTCGGCGTTCGGCGAGCTTCGTGTACACGATCGCAATCTGGAATTACGCAATGCCGGCGTCGCGCTCGACAAAGGGGAAATGACGCTGGCCGGAACGCTGCCGTTGCAACTCGGATCTTTCGGCGCGGCGTCGCCCAACGCGCCGATGAGCTTCGACCTTTCCGTCAACGCGGTGGACCCGGCCGACTTCGAACCGTTGCTCGGAAACAACACAAAGCTTGGCGGAACGATCAACGGCGAAGTTGGTTTGCGAGGCACCCGCGCACAGCCGCGCGTGTTCGGCCAGTTCTCGATCGCAAAGGGCAGCTACGAAAGCGATTTCGATCGCGTACCCGTCACCGACATCACGACGGCATTGACGTTCAATCGCACTGAAGCGGCCGTCGAAAAACTGCACGCGAACTTCGGATCCGGAAGCGTCGACGGCTCGGGACGAATCGTGTTGCCGCAAGGCCTGCAAAGCGCCGGCTCCGGGGGAACGGGCTTCGACGTGAACGTGGTCGCGAAAGGCGCGCAGCTGGATCTGCCGTCCTACGGGCGCGGGACGATCGAAGCGAAGATGGCTCTTACGAAAAAGCCCGACGGCGAAGCGGTCGTCAAAGGTGCGGCGGTGCTCGATAACGCGACCATTCCGTTCGCGGCCTTTCTAGCCGCCACGCAGTCGTCGAACGGCTCCTCGCCGCAGGGTCTGCCGTTCAACCTTGGCTTCGATCTGTCGCTCATGGCCGGCAGAAATGTCCGCGTACGAGGCGGCGGCGTGGGCGCGGGCCTCGATATCGGCGCGACGGGCGCCGTTCGCCTAGCCGGGGACCTAAAGGCGCCGACCTTAAGCGGCGGCTTCACCTCGACAGGCGGCACGCTGACCTACGTCGACCGCGCATTCCGGGTCCAGCAGGCTTCGGTCGCCTTCGACCCCTCCAACGGCGTGATCCCGAACCTGCATGCGGTCGGTGTGACCCACGTTACGAACCCGGACCCGGACGTGGCGCGGAATCCCTATGGCTCTGCGGACATTACGATCAACGTAGACGGTCCGGTTACGAATTTGCGGGTCGCGTTCGACTCTAACCCGCCCGGCTACACCAAGGAACAGATCCTCGCGATGATCGCGCCCTTCGGCGGCTTCATTAACGGCATCGGCTACACGCCGGGAATCAATCAAACGACGCCGGGATCGCCCCAGCAGCTGGGCGCGCTGCAGCCCGTACCCGGCAGCACGCTCGCGACTCAGCAGAGCGGAACGATCTCCGTGGGCCAAGAGGCTTTCAATATTCTGAACACCCAGTTCACGGCCGGCCTGCTCTCGCCGCTGGAGACGGCCATCTCGCAGGGCCTGGGTTTTCAGGACATCAACCTGACCGTGGACTACTATGGAAACGTCGGGGTCTCGGCTCGAAAGGTCCTTGGCCGCACGGTGAACTTCATCTATTCGAGCACCTTTGGTTTGCCGATGCGGCAGTCGTTCGGCTTGGCGCTCCAGGGAAGCGATGCAACGAGCGCGCAGCTCTCGTTCTTCTTTCAGAACGGGCCAACCAGGCTGTTCCAAACGCCGGAGACTATTGTGACAACAAATTCCCGCCTGAACGTCGGTGAGGCGTTGCAGGGCACGAGTGGCTTTAGCTTCACCCTGCAACGGCTCTATTGGTAAATCCCCAGGCTTCAGCCGAGGCAAGGACCGGGGGGGCCTTACGCGAACTGTGGGCCGGAATCCGAAACAAGACGCGCCCATTGCGCGTTAGCTTGGCTGACACCGTCAGCTTTCTTTATTCGTTCGAGGACAACGTTTTCGCATGACCTTTGACCTTCGGCGCGCGCCTCGTGCACTGGTCCGGTGCGTGGGTGCCCTGCTCGCTCTCGTCGTGATGGTGACGCCAGTATCGACGCCTGCGGCCGACACCGGCCCGGCGCCTAAGATCGTCTCCGTCGACGTAACGGGCAACCTCCACGTCCCGACTGCAGCCATTATGGATGTCGTCGGTGCGCGGCCGGGTCTACCGTACGATCCGCGCATCGTCGCTGCGGATTTGCAGCGCATCAATGCGCTTGGCTATTTCGCCGACGTCGCGCCGCCGCTCGTGCGCCCGCGTCCAAACGGCGTGGCGATCACCTATCGCGTCATCGAAAACCCCGTTATCTCGAGCATCAAATTCTCGGGCAACAACAAGGTTCCGAGCGACACGCTTTTAGCGCTGATGGATCTTTCCGTCGGCCAAGTCTTCAATACGAACACGTTCCGCCAGGACGTGCTGAAGATCAATAACTACTACGAGCGCATCGGCTACGGTGGCCAAGTTCCGACGCACGTCAAAGACATCAACCTCGATCCGAAATCCGGTTCGTTGCTGCTTTCGATTCAAGAAGGCCTCACGGTTAAGAACATCGAGATCGGCGGCGACCCGCTGCTTCCGCCGCAGTACCTGCTACCGCAACTGACGCTGAAGCCGGGGATGGAATACTCCGACGACATCCGTCAAAAGGATCAGGACGCGCTCAAGAAATTCTACGACGACAAACTCCACGTCGAACTCGGCAACTTTGAAGGCGGCATCGATCCGTCGTCGATCGATCTAAAGGCCGGCACCGCCAACGTGAAGTACAACGTCTACGTCGCGCGCATCGCCGCCGTGCAGATCACCGGCAACACGCGCACGAAAGACCAAGTCATCCGTCGTGAACTTCGCGTGCGCCCCGGCATGGTGCTGAATACCGACGCCGTGAAGCGCGACTACGAACGTTTGAACGCGCTCGGATTCTTCTCGAAGGTTTCGCCCGACGTGAAAGAAGGCCCCGATCCGAAGAAGCCGCAGGACGTGACCCTCGTATGGAACGTTACCGAACAGCGCACCGCTTCCGCATCGGTAGGCTTCGGCTACTCCGGCGGCATCACCGGCCAAGGCTTGTACGGAACGCTCGGCTATCAGGACAACAACCTGCACGGCACCGGCAACACCGCTTCGATTCAGTTCCAACGCGGTGCGCGTACGTACACGTCGCAACTGCAAGTGCAAGTCCCGTACGTCGGCAATACGCCGAAGTCTCAGCTGTACTCCGTGGGCGCCAGCCTTTTCTCGAACGGCTCGACGTACTTCTATCCGGTGTACTCCGTAACGAGCGCGTCGGCGATCGGTTCCGCGCCGGTCGTGGGCGGGACGCCTCCGCCGGTTCCGGTGACGCTCTACCCGAGCCAGAACGCCGGTCTAATCAGCGGCGTCGTGGCGACGAGCCAATCGTCGGCAAACGGCGCAAGCTTCAACGTCGGCCGCCGTTTGACCGATTACATTCAGACCGGCGTGCAGGCAACGATTCAATCGGTGCGCTACGACACGACGGTTCCGACGCCGTACTACTTCCAAGGTTCGCAGCCCAACGTGCTGATCGGCCCGACGCCGGGACCGCTCAACTCGTCGAACCAAAATCTCAACGGCTCGTTCGGTATCGCCGCGACGTCGATCGCGAACGTTAATACCGGCCAACCGTATCAGCTCAACTCGCTGACGTTCTCCGTCGGAACGACGACGGCCACCGTCGACGATCCGTTCAACCCGCGCGTCGGCTATAACGCGCAGCTGAGCAGCGTGATCTCGTCCCCGTCGTTCTTGCGCTCGAGCTTTCAGTTCACGCAAGAAACGCTGAACGTGGCACGCTTCTTCCCGGTATTGCGCTCGGCGACGTTCGCGGTTCACGGACAAGGGCAGCTGTCGACGGGCGTAATCCCGCCAAGCTCCCTGTTTACGTTCTCGGATCAGCAGCTGCGCGGTTACGACCAAGTTTTCTACGCGACCGACGCGTTGCTCGGCCAGGCGGAGCTTCGCCAGCCGCTAACGTCGGATCGCCGTCTTTCGGTGGTTGCGTTCGTCGACGAATTAAACTACCGAATTCGCGGTGCGTCGCCTCTGCTCGACCCGTACACCAACCGAATCATCGGCTACCCGGGTGACTGGGCGCAGCGCGGCGACTTCGGCGTCGGTTTCCGGTTCGACGTTCCCCAGCTTGGTCTGAGAACGGTTCGCATCGATTTCGCGAAAGGTTCGAACGGCACGCACACTAGCTTCGGCATCGGCCAAAGTTTCTAAGCTACTCTCGAAGGACAGCATGAGAAAACGCCTCATCAATACCCTGCTTGCAACGGCTGCGCTTGCAACGGTCGTCGCACCGGCGGCAATCGCTGCCGACCTCACCGACGTGGGCTTCATCGATCAGAGCGCCGTCGGCAGCCTGCCGCAATTCGCGCGTGCCAACGCCCAGCTCGCGCAATACAAGCAGCAGCTGGATTCCCAGTTCGCCGCCGCCATGCGCGGTGCAAAAAGCGACGCGGACAAACAGAACGTGTCGCTGCGCTTCCAGCAGCAGTTCGCCGACAAGCAACGCGAAGTCGTCGGCCCGCTCTTCCAGCGTGCCCAGCTCGCGATCGCGTCGGTCGCAGGCAGCAAGAACCTTTCGGTGGTCGTCGACAAACGCATCATCGTCTACGGCGGAGAGGACATAACCAAAGACGTTACGAGCGCGCTGCAGAGTTCGCAGGCGTTGACGCCGCCGAGCGCGTCGCCCGCGCCGTCGGAAATCGGCTGGGTCGATCAAACGGCGCTCGATGGTTCGTCGAAGGTCAAAGACGCTGCCGACCAGCTCCAAAAGTTCCAGCAGGATCAGCAGAAGACGTACGCGCCGAAGCTGCAAGCGGCTAAGACCGACGTCGACAAACAAGCGGTCCTCGCGGACTACAACAAATCGATTCAAGACAAGCGCGATTCACTGCTGAAGCCGCTTGTGGATCAGACGAAGTCCGATACGGCCGACGCTGCGAAGAAGCACAACTTGTTGCTCGTCGTCGACCGGGCGGACATCATCTACGGAGGCATGGACATCACGAAAGATGTCCAAGATGCCCTCTCGAAATAGATTTTGCCGGGACAAAGCTAAAGCAATGCCTGGTAAAGCCGCGGCGCTTCTTGCATTCGTGACTGCAACTGCTTTCTGCGGTTGCAGTCATGTCGACGTGAACTCGCCGCAGATTCGCGGGATGGCCTACGTGCGGATGGACGAGGTGCTCAAGCACCACCCGCTCTACAAGCAACTCTCGCAACTGGACGATTCGATTACCGCGATCAACCTGGAAGCGGCCGGTCCGCGCGTGCCCCGCAGCGCGGCCGAAGTCGCCGCGGGCGTCAAGCAGTTAAACCAGCAGTTGCGCGATGCGCAAGACCGTGCAAACAAAGCGATCGCGCAGAAGCAAGTCGAGTACGGCAAGCGTGAGCGGGAGGCAGATGTGACCGCGTTGCAAGCCGCCGGCATCGACCCCTCGAGCTTCAAGGCTGCCGCGCAAATGAGCGCCACCTCGCGGCAGCAGGCCGCCAGCGCCGCACAGCAAGCCAACAAAGATTACATGGCGTACCAGCAAAGCGTCATATCGCAAGATACGGCCGCCGTGAACGGCGTCGCGCAGCAATTACAGAAGCAAGGCGACGCGAAGTTTCGTGCAAAAGCCGAACAGTATCAGCAACAGGAAACCGACCTGTCGTTGCGCCTCGCGCAAGAGGACGCAACGCAGCGCTCTGCACTGAAACTAAAGCTGAACAATCTTGCGCTCGATGCTGCAACGCGCGCGTCGGTGAACGGTCAGCTGGCGGCCCTAGACAAAAAAGAGGCCGATCAAGTCAATGCGCTGCGTACCCGCGACCAGCAAGATCTGGCCACGTATCGCACGCAGCTTCGCGCGCAGACCGATTCTTCGGTGAAGGCCGAAGTGGCGAAAATCCGTTCGCAAACCCAAGCAAAGCTGAGCGCCCGCCGCGACGCGGTTGGATCGCAATTGAAGACGCTCGCCGGACCGGCCGCACCCAACGTGCCGCCGGACGTGCAGAAGAAGCTCGCTCAGATTCACTCGCAGTACGCCTCCATGTTCCAATCGGACGCGCAGAAGAGCATTGCAGAGTACAACGCGACCAAGACGGATCTAGACCGTCAGTACGCGTCTCTCCAAGGGCAGGACGTCGGCGCGACCGGCTCTGCCGCAAAAGAACTTGCGTCGCTGCAGAAGCGTCACGACGATCTGCAGGCGCAAATGACCGACCAAATCCATCGCGAAGCGCAACGGATCGCCAAAGACATGGGCTTTTCCGTGGTCTTCGATAACGTAGCTGCCGCCAACGGCGGTTACGACCTTACTAACGATCTAATTCACGACGTCGAGAGTTTACACGAATGAAGAAATACACCGCCATCGCTGCCTTCGCCGCGCTGCTCGCAGGATGCAGCGGCAACTCCAGCCCCGTTGGTCTGATCGACATCAACCGCGTGGTTGCGAACTGGCCGACGTATCAAAACTACCAGCAGCAACTGCTTACCGAAGAGCAGAAGATCGTGCAAAGTAAGGCGAGCACGCAGCGCAAGACTCAGGAAGCCAACGCGCTGCAGAAGAAGTACGCCGGGATCACCGACGATCTCACCAAGCAGATTCGCGATGCCGCCAATAAGGTCGCGTCGGACAAGAATCTCAAGCTCGTGGTTACGAAGGAAGGCGTGGGCTACGGCGGCGTGGACATTACGCCCGACGTCGAAAAGCTCATGAACATTACCGAGAAGGCGTCTCCGTCGCCCACGTAAGCTGCACATGTTAGGCACGCTGCAAGAGCTAGGCGCACGCGTCGGCGGGCGCATCGTAGGAGAGGGATCCGTAGCGATCGCGCGCATCAGTGCGATCGGTGACGCGACTTCGGATGCGTTGACGTTTGCTACCGACGAGAAGTATCTCGCAGAGGCTCTTGCCGGTGCTGCTGCAGCCGTGCTGGTCGATGCATCCCTGCCCGGCCTCGAAAACGCGCCGAAGCCGCTGCTTGTGGTTGAAAACGCTCGTGCCGCGCTTGCGACGCTGCTTGCGGCGCTGAAGGCGCCGCGCCCGAAAGGTCCGTTCCGGCATGCGACGGCCGTCGTCGAAGACGGCGCGCAGATCGGCGACGAGGTTTATCTCGGCGCCGGCGTGTACGTGGCGAGCGGCGTAACCATCGGACGTGGAACCGTGCTTTCGCCGGGCGCCTACGTTGGTGCCGGCACGGCGATCGGTGAAGAGTGCTGGCTGCACCCGCGGGCAATCGTGCACGAAGGGTGCGTCCTGGGAAATCGCGTCATTCTGCACTCGGGCTGCGTGATCGGCAGCGAAGGGTTCGGCTGGGCCTTTTTAGAGGGCCGGCTAGAACGTATTCCGCAGATCGGCAACGTCGTGCTCGACGACGAAGTCGAGATCGGCGCAAATGCTTGCGTCGACCGCGCGCAAACGGGCAGCACGGTCGTCGGGCGGGGAACGAAGATCGACAACCTCGTACAGATCGGCCACAACTCGCGCATCGGTAAGCACTCCGCCGTTGCGGCGCAAAGCGGCTTCGCCGGCTCGACCAGCGTCGGCGACGGCGTGAAGATTGCGGGTCAAGTCGGCACGCGCGGACACATGCACATCGGCTCCGGTTCGACCGTCGCGGGACAGTCGGGCGTGTGGGGCGACGTAGCGGATGGTTCGATGATTTCGGGCAATCCCGCGCGTGACCATCGCGAGACGCTTCGAACGGAGGTCATGCTTCGCAAGCTGCCAAAGCTGATCGCTCGTGTGGATGCGTTGGAGCGCGAACGGTCGCGTAAGACCGAGTAAGCCCGCCGAGCAATGAACGCTGCAACGCTGCGCGATGCCCTGCGATTTGAGGGCGTCGGTCTTCACACGGGTGAAGCTGCCTCGATGGAAGTGCGCCCGGCGTCCCCGGGAACCGGTTACGTCTTCGTCTTGAGCGACGGCGCGCGCATCCCGGCGCTTGCCGAATACGCGGTGGAAACGCCGCTCGCTACAATCATCCAGTCGCACGGTCGCAGCATCTCGACGATCGAACACATTCTCTCGGCACTCATGGGCATGGGGGTCTCCGATGCGGAGATCGTATTGTACGGGCGCGAAATTCCAATCCTTGACGGATCCGCCAAGATTTATGCCGACGCGATTGCCGCTACCGGCTTAACCGCGGGCGCAACGCAACGCCCCATGCTGCGGATTACCGAGCCGTTCGAATATCGCAACGGCGATAAAGCCGCTATCGTGCTGCCGTCCGAGACGTTCCGCATCCGGTTCATCGCGCATTACGACGAACCAATCGGCACGCATTATTTCGATGGTGAAATTACGCCGCAGACTTACCGCGAAGAAATCGCGTCCGCGCGCACGTTTACATTTTTGCGCGACGTCGAAGCGATGCGCGAGCAAGGGCTGGCGCGCGGCGGCAGTTTAGACAACGCGCTCGTATACGACGAAACCGGTCCAATGCAGCCGCTGCTGTGGGGCAACGAAGTTGTCCGGCACAAAGTGCTCGACCTGATCGGAGATTTTGCCCTGCTCGGCGCATGGCCGCTTTGCGAAGTGATCGCCATCAAGAGCGGGCACGCCTTGCACGCGCGCGTGACGCGTGCCCTGCGGCAACAATTGGGTGTCGCATCTTCAGCGTAGAGGTATCGTGGGACAAATGGACATCCGGCAGATCATGGAGATCTTGCCGCATCGCTATCCGCTTCTTTTGATCGACCGGATTCTGGAGCTCGAGCCGGGCGTGCGCGCGCTGGGCTATAAGAACATCACGTTCAACGAGCCGGTTTTCACCGGACACTTTCCCGGCAATCCGCTTTTCCCGGGCGTGTACATGATCGAAGCGATGGCGCAGCTCGGCGGCGCGGTCGTTCTCGAGCCCGGCGAGTTCTCGCGGAAGACTCCGTATCTCGCCGGCATCGATAAGGCAAAGTTTCGCCGTCCGGTCGTTCCCGGCGACCGCCTCATGATGGAAGTGACGCTCGAACGCCATAAACGCAACATCGGCTGGGTGCGCGCGGAAGCGAAGGTCGACGACCAACTCGCGTGCGCGTGCGAGCTAATGTTCTCGATCGCGTCCGATCCGCGCATGTTCGGCGCCGACGCCGCGGTGCTGCACGCCTAAAAATGATACATCCAACCGCTATCGTTCATCCGAATGCAAAAGTTGCGCGCGGCGTAGAAGTCGGGCCGTATTGCATCGTTGGCGAACATGTTTCGGTCGGCACGGGAACCGTGCTGCAGGCGCACGTGGTCATCAACGGCTGGACGGACATCGGCGAGAATTGCGTGATCTATCCGTTCGCCACGATTGGTGCGGCTTCGCAAGACCGCAAGTATCGGGGCGAACGTGCCTTCACGCGCGTCGGCAGCCGCACGATTCTTCGCGAGTACGTCAGCATTCAGCGCGCCACCGGCGAAGACGAAGTCACCGCGGTCGGCGACGACTGCCTGCTTCTGGCGTACGTGCATATCGCGCACAACTGCATTTTGGGCAACGGCGTGACGATGAGCAACCTCGCGCAGCTTGCCGGCCACGTGGAAGTAGGGGACTACACGACGATCGGCGGACAGGCCGGCGTTCATCAGTTCACGCGCATCGGCCGCTATGCCATGATCGGCGGCGCGAGCAAACTTACTAAAGACGTGCCGCCGTTCTTCCTCATCGAAGGCAACCCGGCACAGCCGTACGGGTTGAACAGCGTTGGTTTGCGCCGCGCAGGGTTCACCGTTGCAGAACGCAACGAAATCAAAAAATTCTACAAGATCCTCTATAACCCGAAGCTCAACGTCTCGCAAGCGATCTCCGAGATGAAGGCCGAGGCCAGCAGCGACCCCGGCCGCGAAATCATCGCGTTTCTCGAGAACGAATCGCAGCGAGGCATCCTCAAATAAGTTGCGTTACTTCTTTTCGAGCGGCGAGGCTTCGGGCGAGCTAAGCGCGGTCTTACTGGCGCAAGCCATTCGCCGGTACGACCCGCAAGCGCAGTTCGAGGGGATCGGCTCGCAACGCATGCGTTCCGAAGGCTTCGAACTCTGGCGCGATCACACGGGCTGGGCCAGCATGGGACCGCTCGCCGCTATTCCGCGCATTCCAAAGCTGCTCGCTACGATGTGGCAAACCGCCCAGCACGTTGCGCGCGTTAAGCCCGATCTCGTGATACTGGTCGATTTCGGCGCGTTCAACTTGCGGCTCGCGAAAGAGTTGCGCACGCGTCAGAAGTACGGCGGCGCCGTACTGGACGTATTTCCGCCGGCCACATGGCTCGACAATGAAGCTAAAGCGCGCGAAGTAAGCTCGTACGCCGTTCCGTTGACCGCCTTCGCGCATCAGTACGAGTTCTATAAATCGCATCGATTGCCGATCGTTTATTTCGGCCATCCGCTTGCGGCGCAGTACGCGTCACGCCCGCCACGCCCGGCGCCTTCGCCGAACGGCGGCACGGTCGCGATGCTTCCGGGAAGCCGCAACGGTGAATTGCGTTACCACGTACCGGCGCTGGTCGAAGCGTATCGCGCGCTCAAGGTTCGGCGTCCGGATCTCCGCGGAATATTCGGAGCCGCGAACGATGCCGCGGAAGCCCAGCTCAAGCGCACTATTGCACGCGAGAAACTTCGAGACGTTACGGTCATGCGCGGAGTGCACGCGGCCATCGCCGATGCCGACGCAGCCTGGGTCGCATCCGGCACGGCGGTGTTGGAGACGGCGTTGCTCGGCGTTCCGGCCGTAGCGCTCTACGTGATTGCGCCGGTACTTGTGCGCCACGCACGCCGCGTATACTCGGGCAAATACATCACCTTGCCGAATCTTGTGCTCAAACGCGAGGTCGTGCCGGAGTTTTTGCAAGACGCCGCTACCGCTGAAAACTTAGCGGGCGCGATGGAGCAGCTGCTGGAGAATCCGGTCCCGCAATATGAAGCGTTCTTAGAACTGCGCGAAAAGCTTGGACCGCCGGACGCGTTGGATCTTTGCGCGCGCTTTGCGGTCGCGCTGGCAAAAGCAGGCTCCGCCTAAGTGCGGATCTATCACACATCCGACTTACACGATCATCGCGGCATCGCACCGCGCTTGAAAGCGTTGCGCGAGGAACGTCCCGGTTTGCTTTTCGACTGTGGCGATTCTCTGCGTGGAAGCCAGACCGTGTACCATCGCAACGAGCCGATCATCGGCGAGATTGACGCCGCCGGGTACGACGCGCAAGCGATCGGCAATCGCGAATTCCATTATCTTTTCCCGTTGTTGCGAGCGCGGGCCAAGAAGATGACGCATCCGCTGGTTTGCACGAACTTGCTGGACACGAAGGGCCGCGAGCTCCCGTTCGTCCGGTCGATGACGTTGAATGCGGACGGAATCAACGTTCACCTACTGGGATTGCTCATCATGCAGTATCCCAACGGCAGCCCGTACGAGCGCGTTTTCGGATGGCGCTTTCTCGATCCGTGGGACGCGGTTGGAACTTACGCAGAACGCCTGCCTGAGGGCGATGCGCTGATCGTTCTCTCGCACGTTGGGCTGAATCTCGACCGCAAACTTGCCGCCGCCGTTCCGAGGATCGATCTGATTTTGGGCGGCCACAGTCACGACACGCTTTTTGCACCGGAATACGTCGGCGGTGTGCCGATCGTTCATGCGGGCCCGTACGGACAGTATGTGTCGCGCACGCAGCTAACGTACGACGACTCGAAGAAACGTCTGCGTATCGATGAGTTCGAGCTCGTCCCGTTACTCGGCGCGCCCTGACGTGAAGCGGGTGCTCTTCGTGTCCAACGGCAACGGCGAGATCGCCATTGCCGATCGCATCGCCCAGGAAGTTCGGGAACTTGCGCCCGAGCTTGAAATCGACCATCTGGCGCTCGTCGGGCGCAGCAAAGCCCGCTTCATGCACGACGTCGGGCCGCAGGAAGCCATGCCGAGCGGCGGCCTCATAGCAATGGGGAACGTTCGGAACATCGTGCGTGACATCGGCGGCGGATTGCTCGGATTGACGCTCGCGCAACGGCGCTTTTTGGTAAGGGCGCGCGGCCGGTACGCGCGCGTCGTGGCAGTCGGCGACGTCTACGCATTGCTGATGGCGCTCGCGGTGCGCGTTCCGGCTACGTACGTCGGCACGGCAAAGAGCGTGCGGGTAGCGCCGTACGGCACGATGGAGCGGCGAGTACTGCGCCGTGCCGATCAGATTTTCGTGCGCGACAGCGCAACGGCGGAACGCTTGCGATCCCAAGGCGTCGCGGCGGACGCGCCGGGAAACGTTATCGTCGATCTCTTTGCGGTTGCCGATGATTTGAGCGCAGACCGCGCAGTCGCGGGCTTCGATCCGGCGCTTGCGCTGTTTCCCGGCAGCCGCGAAGCCGCCTACAATGATGCCGTGTTTCTCGCAGACGTCCTGCGCCGCGCCGCCGGATCGAATCAAAGCTTGGGCGGCGTCCTTTCGCTCGCGCCGATGTTAGATCTCGCGCGCTTCCGAGAGGCATTCCAGCAAACGTGGACGGTCGTTCCCCTGCACGACGGCCCGCTCGAATTTGAATTGCGCGACGGCGATCGAACGTTGATTCGCGCGTGGCGCGGTGAACTAGGTCCGTTACTGACGCGGGTGCAACTGGTTGTTGGACAAGCGGGAACCGCGAACGAGGCGGCGGCTTCGGGCGGCATTCCCGTGATAGCGTTCGAGCGCGGCAGCGACCGGAAAACGGCGTGGTACCGCATGCGGCAATCGGAATTACTGGGTGACGCGTTGGCGGTGTTTCCGGGCGATTTAGACTCCGCAGCGACGGGCGTGCAAACCGTGTTGGCCGACGCCGCGCGGCGCGAACGCATGGCAGCTGCCGGACGCGCGCTGATGGGGCCGCCGGGCGGTGCGCGCGCGATCGCGGGCGCTATCGTGCGAAGCGTGAAGCGATGACCGCGCTCGTCCGGCGCAATATGCCGGCGATGTTCGCCGTCGTTTATGCGTGCCTTCCGCTGTTTCCAATCTTTATCACGTTTACGAGCGTGGACTTTCCCGGTGTATCGCTGCTCCCGGTTCCGGTTGCGCTCGCGATTCTCGGCCTAATGGTGCTGCTCGCGCTGATTGCGGGAGCCACGATGTTGGCGCTGCCGCGTGTCCCAATTGCGCTCGGGAAGCCGTTGCTTTTTTGGCTCGGCGGCGGCGTGCTGGCGGTGCTCGCCGGATTCAATCCACGTGACGGAGCCATCTTCGTCGGCATTTTATTTTTGGGATTAGCGTGGTACTGTTCGGTGATGCGCTTTTACGAGGATCGCGGCGTTGCGCGCGCGATCTTCTGGGCGTATATCGTCTCGGGCGCCGCGGCATGTGTGCTCGCGATCGTGATGGTCGTCACGCGCCATCCCGCCGCTCAATACACCATCGGTCACGGTCGGGCAATCGGCACTTTCATTCTTCCGGGTGAACTGGCCGGTTATTTGATCGTCTTCATTCCGATAGCGTATGCGTTGTCGCGCGTAGCGCGGACGCGAGCGCTTCGCACAGCGGCGGGCGCAGCGGCCGCCATTGCCGTTGTTACGATAATCATGACGTTCTCGCGGACCGGTTGGATCGGATTGGCCAGCGCGATCGCGTTTTTCGTCGCCGTGCGGTCACGTCAAAAGCACATCGGGATCGGGCTCGGAGCCGCGATCGTGGGTGCGGCGCTCCTTGCGGTATTGCTGCTCTTCAACGCCCACCACGATCCGAGCGAGAATTACACGCGTCTTTCCATTTGGCAAACGGCGGTCGCCGCGATCGACCGGTTTCCGCTTACCGGCGTTGGACCGTTCGGATTTTCGCGATTGTACGCGCTGTTGCGGCTGCCGGACGGAGACGCAACGGCCTTTCACGCGCACAGCGTCTACCTTACGTTTCTGGCCGAGCTGGGCATCGTCGGCGTTGCGCCGATCGTGTGGACGTTCTGGGCCTTTGCTGTGGAACTTCGGCGGCGTCTTGCGATAGCAAGCGATGAGGCCGCGCTGCTGGCTCTTGCGGTGGCGGCGGGACTTGTGGGAACGCTCGTGCAAGGGCTGATCGATACTGTGAGCGTCGTAATTTTCGGATTGTGGTTTCCCACGCTGGCGTTGGCACTTGCCACGGCGCGTGCCGGAACGGTGGATGCATGAATAAACGTTGGACGGCCCTTGCGGCAGCGGCCGCGCTTTCCGCATGCAATCCGCAAGCCCCTAAAACCGCCGCCCCAAAGCCCTCGCAAAGCCCGAGCTCGTCGGCGCCGCTTGCGTTGAACATCACCGGCAGCGGCACGGCGAAGCAGCCCGTTCGCTTTCTGGGTCAAAAAGGGAATGCGAAACAATACGAGATCGACGCGCGTTCGTTTAGCAGCAAGGGCGCGCCCGGAACGGCGAAGGCCACCTTCATGAATCCCCATGTAACGTTCTACGGAAAAGACGGCTCGAAACTGATCGCGGACTCGCAACGAGCAATCGTCGACCAAAGTACCAACATCGTGGAGCTGCAGGGGAACGTTACGGCACATAATGCCACGGGAATGACGCTCCAGTGCGATACTCTTCATTACGATCGTACGACGGAGATGTTCCACGGGGACGGCCACGTCGTTATCACGGAAAATAACGGCTTCCATGCGACGGGAAACCGCGTGGACTCCGACATCACGCTCACCCACACGCAGATGCAATGAACGCCACGGCAACAGCACAACATTTACACTCGATCAAACTTCGAGGACTCGTGAAGAACTACGGCGAGCGCGCCGTGGTGAACGGAGTGAGCGCCGAGGTCAATACCGGCGAGGTTGTCGGCCTTCTTGGTCCCAACGGCGCCGGCAAGACGACGACGTTTTACATTGTCGTTGGGCTCGTGAAGCCCGACGGCGGCACGGTCGTTCTCGATAACGGCGAACGCGAAATCAATCTCGTCGGGCCGCCCAATGTACGAACGCGCGCGCAACGGCATCGGCTATCTCGCGCAAGAAAATTCGATTTTCCGCAAACTCTCCGTCGGCGACAACATCCGGCTCATCTGGGAGCAGAACGGCGTGCCGCGCGCCGAGCAAGAGCGCCGTCTTCCGGTGTTGTTGGAAGAATTCGGTTTGCGTCGCTTCGTCGACGCTCACGGCGACAGCCTTTCCGGCGGCGAACGCCGCCGCGTCGAGATCGCTCGCGCGATCGCTACCGAGCCGGCGTTTTTGTTACTTGACGAACCGTTTACCGGCATCGACCCGATTGCCGTGGCGGACATTCAAGCGATGATCCGGCAACTGCGCGATCGCGGCTTGGGCGTGCTCATCACGGATCACCAAGTGCGCGAAACGCTGGCCATCGTCGATCGCGCGTACATCATGAATAACGGGCGCATCGAAGTCTCCGGTACCGCGCAAGAAGTCCTGGATTCACCGATCGCACGGCAGTTCTATTTAGGCGAAGGCTTCCGGCTCTAGTGGCGGCGACTGTAGACATGTCGAAGCCGTGGTGGCGTTATCTGCCACGGCGCATCCGGCCCACGATTTTGGACCGGTACATGATCGCCGAACTCCTCGGGCCGTTCGGCTTTGGGCTTTCGGCGTTCACGTTGATCTTTGCAGCTACGCAGCTGCTCGCCATCGGCCGGCTCGTCTCAACGGAGCATGCGCCGCTTTGGGCGGCGATCGAAGTCTTTCTCTGGGGCCTGCCCAGCGAAGTCGTCCTGGTCATTCCGATGGCATTGTTACTCGGTACGCTCCTCGCCATTCAACGTCTTTCGGGCGAGAGCGAACTCACCGCGATGAAGGCCGGCGGCATTACGTTCACGCGCATCATGGCGCCGTTGCTGTGGGCGGGCATCGCCATGTCGATCGTCACGTTCATCCTCGGTGAATTCGTTGCGCCTTATGCGGCGGACCAGGTTACCGAGATCGAAAATGTCGCGATTTCGCACACGAGCGCGTTCAGTCATGACTTGACCGTCTCGGCGCCGTTGCCGGGCGGTGGCCGGCAGATCACGCTCGCCACGGCGTACGAGCCGCATTCGCAAGCGCTGCTGCACGTGACGCTGGTGCAATACGATCGAAACAATCAGCCCACGCAGGTGATCTTCGCCGATCGCGCCGACTTTGCGGCCGATAAGTGGGCGTTGGAAAACGTCAGCCTCTACCGGTTCAATCCGGACGGCACGATCGTGACCGAGCCGCATGTGCCGAAGCAGGAGGTCGCACTCGGCGAGAAGCCAACCGATATCGTGAAGCGCTTGAGCAATAACGATCCCGAGTCGATGAGCCGGGCCGAGATCGCGGACGTCGTGAAATCGGGCCAGCTTTCGCAGTCGGAGTTGCGCCGGTACGTGACGACTTACCAAGAAAAGTTAGCGCGTCCGTTCGCCTGTTTCGTGTTCACGCTTATCGCGGTGCCGTTCGGCATTCGCGCGTCGCGCGGAGGAGGCAGCACGAGTCTTGGATTCGGTTTGGCGGTCGCGATCGTGTTCGTGTACTACATCGTGATGACGATCTTTTCGTACGTCGGTCAGGCCTTTCTGCCGCTCGCGCCGATCATGGCATGGATGCCCAACGTAATTTTCACCATCATCGGAGCCGTGCGGCTACGCCGCGCAGCCCTGGTATAGCGGCATGATCGTCGACTTCATCCGCGGCGCATTGACGGTGCTCTTCATCATGATCGTCGCGGGCGCGATCGCGTATGTCGGGGATCGCGTCGGCCATCAAGTCGGCCGCAAGCGTCTAACGCTCTTTGGGATCCGCCCCCGCTATACGTCGACGATCGTCGCCGTTGGAACCGGCATGCTCATCGCGTTCATCGTAACGATGATCGCCATTCTGGCATCGCAAGAAGTAAAGACGGCGTTCTTCAAGCTCAACCAAATCAACGCGCAGATCGCCGAGCTGACGTCGCGGGAACACGCGCTCGAAAGCAAAGTGAATAACGGCAAGCTGGTCTTTCCGGTTGATAAGTTGATGGTGCCGTTCTACCGATCGCTGCCGCAGGCCGATCCGGTGGACGACCGGCTCAAGCGCATCAAGTCGTTCTACGAAGAATCGGTGCGCTACATCAACAGCACCTATCCGGCGTACGGGCTGCGCCCGTTTACGCCGCCGCAAAACATCGACAAACTGCTTAGCGACACGTACAGCAAGCCGGACGTCACGGCCGTGCTGATTCAGAGTCCCGTCATCATGCTCGTGAGCTCGGATCAGAATCTCTACGAACACGATGAAATTCATTTCGCGTTGTCGCTCGTGCCCGATACGCGGCGTATCGTGAAGGGCCAGATCATCGCGCAGCTTCGTATCCCGGGCGGGACGAACGCAAATCCGGTTATCGCCCTCAACGAGCTTCAGCCGCTCATCGTAAACGCGGCCCGGTCCGCCGCGGGCCTGCCGCCGGTACTGGCGAGCAACGTTCAGGGACAAGGCCTGTTGCCGAACGCCCAAACGATGCAAAAGATGCTGGCGAAGGCCGGCAGCTATGTGATGACCGCCTATGCGTCTGAGGATGTCTACCCGCACACGGGCGGGGTTCCGGTCGTAATCACGCTCACACCGGTGCGATGAGCCGCGTTATTCTAGGTGTCGACCCCGGCACGCGCAAAGCGGGCTACGCGCTCGTGGACGGGGCCGGCGACGTGTTGATCATGGGTATCGAGGACATCCAGCGGCTGCCGGCACGGCTCGCCGAGATCGGTGCCACGCACGAAATAGAAGCCGTCGCGCTCGGGACGGGTACGAACGCCGCCCGCATCGGGACCGTCCTGGCGGCCATCGGCGTGCCGGTTCATCCGGTAGACGAGCGGGAAACTACCCTAAGGGCGCGGGCCCTGTACTTTGCCGACCATCCGCCGAGAGGATGGCGAAAACTGATCCCGCTCGGGATGCAAGTGCCGCCTAGACCAATCGACGATTACGCGGCAGTCCTTATCGCCCGTCGCTACCTGGCCGACGAAGGCGAGCGGCCAAATCTGGTATAACTGAAACGTCCGCCCCATTTAGACGATAATAATAGCCCGTGGATAAAAGAAGGGCGGCCTTCTGCGGGTCCGGAGGAAGCATGCCTCGCTGGCTGAGCGTTATCGTCGTACCGGCACTAGTTGCAGTGCTTCATCCGGTTATTGCGCTCGCCGCGTTCCAACCCACGCAACTTTTTCCGCTCGACAATGATTTCAGCGCGCAGCTCTTCCAGCGCGTGTTCGGTGAAAGCGCTGCACGCGAGTCCGATTTCGTCGCCGACAATACGAGCGGATCGTTCTTTCGCGACTACGCCTTGCGAGTCGCGTCAGTGCCGGCGGGAAAGGGCACCGCGCAGATTTTAATTCCGCAAATTGCGCTGCCGTTGCTTTCGGCAAACCTCTTTGAGTCGGTACGGCTTGGCGGCATAGCGGCGATTCGGCCTTCGAACTACCGCGTGCCCGCGATTGCAACGCCGTCGATGAGTGACGGGTTAACCGCCGACGCCGCCCCCGTCATCGGGCTCTATCGCGATGCGGCTCCGGCACCGACCTCGGGGCCGGCATCCTTCCGTTTCGACCTAGGCAACGGCGGGGGAACAAGGTCCGGACTTCTCACGTTCAGCCCGACGCTCAATCCTCAAGAAGCATTTACCGCCGGTTCGTCCGGACCGGATCCCGCAACGTCGTTGCCGCAAACGCAGGCCGGCGTAACCGTACCCGTTCGCGTTGGCCACGTCCATTTGCAACCGCACGTCGAAGGCGCGCAAGCCGACGTCCCGGGGCTGGCGTTGCACGACAACGCCGTAAACACCGGTGCGACGTTCAACACCCGCGTCGGTTCGCAGAAATTCGACATCGACGTCTCGAGCGGATTCGAGCATCTAACCGTAACCGATCCCGAACTCAACTCGTCGAGCTTCGACTCCACCTCGACGGTGCAAATGGGATCGAACAACATTCCGGTGCTCGTGCCGGCGTATGCCGACGTCAGCAAGCACAGCTTGGCCGCGGGCCTGGGCGTGCCGGTGGCGCGCAACGTGACGGTGAACTTGCAAGCTGAAACGCAGCATTTGCAAGGCGGTTATGGATCCCCGGGATTATCGAATCTCGATGCCACTAATAACGTGTACGGCGGCAAAGTGACGTTCCAGCTCCCGCATGCGGCGAGCGTTTCGCTCTCGGCGAAGCAGTATCGATATCAGGACAACCTGACGCCGGTTACATTCACGCAAACCAACGCGAACCTCAATTTTACGGTCAAGTTTTAGCAACGCGCCTGTTCTGATTCTTCCATGATGACGACGGAAAGCAGCGGTCGGCCTGTCCGAGCGATCGCCTTTACGGCGCTCGCGCTCGTGCTTTGCGCGTTCGGCGCCATTCAATTAGCATCCGATGCTCTTTACTCCGAAGCAGCGGCTTATGGCGCATTCCCTACGTGGATTCCAAGCGCGTTCGGCATGCGCGTGTACGAGTTGCTCGATCGCGCGGCGCCTGCGGCTTACGTAGAAAGCACGCTTGCGCAGGCTGCCTTGAAAGCGGGCGACGCGGATCGCGCAGAACGCTATGCGGTCCGCATGCCCGCGGGTCCGGCGCGTGATGGGTTGCTCGAACGCGTCGCGGCCGCACGCGGAAATTCGACGCTCGCATTCGAGTACGCATTTGCGGCTCCCGATATCGCGGGCGTTCAAGCTTTGATTCAGCGTTTGCGCCGAAGCGATCCGCAGCAAGCATATGCGCTCGAAGAGCGTTTCATCGCGCGCTTGGAGAGCCTGCAGACGCATCCGGATGCGGTTGCGCGCGGATGGTGGACGCTCGGAACGATTGCGGCGCAAATGAACGCCCCGGCTTGGCAGAGCGTTGCCTATCGGGATTACGCGAAGGCGGCGCAATTGGCGCCGTTAGATTTAACCAACGTGCTTGGCGCGGCCAACGAAGCCGTAACGCTGAAGCGATGGACGGAAGCCGACGCATGGTACCGCCGCGCGCTCGACGTGAGTCCCGGGAACGCCGACGCGCTCGCGGGTATGGGCATCGTGGACTTCCAAGCCCGTGACGATCGAGGCGCCGCGCAGCAGAAGCTTGCACGGGCTGCGGCAGCGGATCCGTCGTCCGCGCTCGTTCATGAGTTGCGGCGCGAACTGCAGGCGCATCGGTGAAAGTTGCTATCGACGCGCAACTCGCCGTCGGCACCGCCACGGGCATCGGTGAGTACGTGCGCGGCCTGATCGATGCGCTCGAAGCACGCGGCATCGAAGTCCTCACGTTAAGCGAACCGAATCTCGATCCGTGGCGCTTCGATCGCCGCGTTTACTGGGATCAAGTTTTGCTGCCGCAACGCGCGCGTCAATCCGGCGCCGACCTCTTGCACTGTGCGTCGGGCACGATTCCGCTTACTGCTTCGCTGCCGGTCGTAGCGACGGTGCACGACGTTGCGTGGCTTCGCGTGCAGGCGCACGTGCGGCCGTACGCGCGCTACTATTTCGGAAAATTTTCGATCGACCGCTATCGCAACGTCCGGGCGATTGCGGTCGATTCCGAATTTTCGCGCCGCGAGTTGCTCGCGGTGGTGCCGCAGCTCGACGCATCGCGCGTGCGCGTGGTCTATCCCGGCGTTTCAACCGATTTTTTCGGGCTGCAACGTAACGGCGGCGACGGCCGGACGATTCTCGTGGTTGGAACCGTGGAACGGCGAAAGAACCTCGAAACCGTTATTCGTGCGTTGCCGGCGCTTCCCGATGCGCGTGTGATTTCCGTCGGCCCGTACACGCCGTATCAAGACGAATGTCTCGCGTTAGCGCAAGAGTTCGGGGTCGCTGATCGCCTGCAATTCCTCGGCTACGTCGATCGCCAAGATCTGCTTGGGCTCTATCGGACGTGCGGCGTCGTTGCGGTACCGTCGCAGTACGAAGGCTTCGGCTACGCGGCCGCACAGGCACTGTGCGCGGGAACGCCGTGCGTGGTTTCCGATCGCGCGTCGCTTCCCGAAATTGCAGGCGACATCGCGCGCGTCGAACCGCTCGAAAACGTTGGTGGATGGGCTGCGGCGCTCGAATCAGCGCTTCGCGGCAACGAAGACGATTCGGCGGCTGCGGCCCGTTCGCGCGCAATCGACCGATTCGCGTGGACGAACAGCGCAGCCGACATGGTCGCGACGTACGAACTATGAAACCCAATTCCGTCGGCTATCAGGTCGAACTGCGAGGCGGCGAATGGCAACCGGCGGTTTATGACGGGGCGCCGGCCGGAAGCGGTGCCGTGATAACGGCCGTGCGAATCGACGGCATCGGCAGCGGCATTCAATATCGCGTACACGTCGAGGATTTGGGATGGCTGACGTGGACGAACGACGGTGAACCGGCAGGCGCGCCGGAACGAGTGCAAGTAGAAGCGCTGCAATTTCGCTTTTCCGACGGCATTGTCGCCGGCAAAGAGCACGTATGGGGCCGCGCAGCCTCGAGCGCGATCGGCGAGCAGCCCGTGCTATTGCCCTTCCTGGAATACGGCGAGCACAACTATCTCGGGACAACCGGGAAGCATCTGTCGCTGTTGCGCCTTCAACTTTGGAAGAGCACGCCGGTCGCGGGCGATTCGATCGGCCTTCCCCTTGCCCTTGATGCGCTTGCCGATCCGCATCCGGAAAACGGAATCATCCGCGCGCGTTGGGCCGGCGATGCGGTTGAAATCAGCAGCGTCTAGCCGGCGTTGCGATTGCGCAGGCGGTCGTCGAAGTGCACTTGCGCTTCTTTATATAGGGTGTCGTCTTCCGCATTCATGCGGTGTAGCAGCGCTTCGCGAATAGCCAGCCAGTCGTGCAGAAACTCTTGCGGAAAAGCTGCGATTCTTGCGGCGTCGTCCCAACGTGTGCACAACTTCAAGAACTCGTCCCGCAAGTGGCCCATGCCGTTTTGATATTGCTCGGCAAGTGTGCTAATCGTCTCGTTCTGCGCCATTCTTAGCGCCGGGTAGAGTTCTTCATCTTCGAGCGCTAGGTGTCGCGTGAGAACGGTCTTCAGGCGCCACAACAGCATGCGCGCTTCGTTTGCATCGAATGGCTGGCGCACGGGGATGTCGTTTGCGATGAACCGGATTACCACATGGTGCTGCCGGCAGGTATGCAACTCTATCGAGCGGTTCAGATCGTCGCTCATAAGAACCCTATTCTACCGTTTGGTCCTGGCATGATCCAGCATCAGTACACGGGCGATCCCGGCGCGCCCGGTGCAACCGAGCCGTCGTCCGGCGCGAAAATAAGCTTGAGCGGATAACTCGATCCGGCTTCGGGCATCGTCACGATCGTGATGCGAACGAAGCCTTTTGCCGGAATGACGTACTGCCGGATTTTGTACCGCGAGAACGGCGGCACTTGGTGCGATTGGATCAGCACGCCGTCGATGAGTACGTGCCCGGTCGACCGGCCGCCGCGCGGATTCTCGTAGATCGCGATCGCTTGCGGACGAGTCAGCGGGTTCTGCACGTTCACGACAAACGATTGCAACACGCCGTAGTCGCCGGCGAGCGCTTCGCCCTTGATGCGGTTCGGCAGCGGAATTTGCCCGATCGGCAATTCCAAATACTGAGTCGTTCACGTTCCATTGCGTGGCGTAGTGGAACTCGGGAATGTCGTAGATGCCGCGCGCGTGTCGGACGGTGCTCATAAGCAATGCGCCGGTGGTCAGCGCGCTGGCCGGATCGTCGCCGGCGTTCTGCGCGACGAGTGTCAAGTGGATGTCTCCGCCGGAGAGCACGCGCAGCTGCAACAGGTTCGCGACGATCGAGTCCGCGCGGTATGTCTTGCATCGCGATCGGCATCGTCGAGGATCCGGGAATCGTATCAAACGGCCCTGATTCTGCACGACGCGATACGAGGAAATCGCGAGTAGCGTCGTGGCCAACGCCCATTTCGTTGTTCGACGGGCCGCCTCGTCCGCTAATGAACTGCACCGTTGCCGGTTCGCTCGAGCGGTTCTCGGCGATCAAGCACGATGCGCCGATCCGGTTCGCCGGGCGGGTTGTAGTGGAAGTACAGAAAGCGCGAGGGCGTGTTGCGGTGGAGGTCCGCCGTGAACAACGTGCCGTTCTGCGTGAGCCGTTCGGGATAGTCGCTGACCCATCAGCGAGTCGGGTGAAATGCGCGGCGCGGCGACGTTCTCGAGTTGCACGCGCGTGTTGCCCTGCACGCTGAAGAACTGTTCGCCTTGCGCGAGGACCGGAACGTCGAAGACCAGCGTGTTATCCTGGCGCAGGCTTCCGTGAACCGGCACGTCGTCGGTCGATACGACGAGCTGCGCACCTTTTTGCAGCTGCGTAGCGTTTACGATCGTTCGCGCGACGGTTTGCCGGAGGAAGTCGGCGTTCGCCGGGTCGCCGGTAATGCGCACCGTGAGGAACTGAGGCAAGACGGCGGCGTTGTAAGCGACGCGCACGCCGACGAGGCCCGTTATCCCGCGAGCGTCGGTGATAGCAATGCCCGTTGAGCCCGGAGCTTTGCCCGTTATCGAGATCGTGCGCGCGTCTTGATTCGCGCTAACGTCCGCGAATTGCGGATTCTGCGCCACCGCGCTAAAGGTGCCGAAGATGCCGTTCAGGGTGACGGTTTGCGTGTACCGACCGGCACTTGCGCGTTTTGCGGATTCGCCGTGATCGGCGGCGGCGTCGGCGAAGGCGTAAGACTGGGCGACGGGCCGGCCGGCGAAGGCGTTACGCCGGGCGATGAACTCCCGCCGGGCACCGGCGTTTCACCCGGCAGCGGCGACTGACCCGGTGAGGGCACTTGCGTCTCGGGCGACGGAGACAGCGGCCGGCGCCGGCGGCGTGGTAATTACCGGCTCGGCGAACGGCGTTGCCGATGGAGCCGGAGTTTCTTGCGCATGCGCGGGGGAGACGGCAACGGCGCATGCAAGGCATGCGGCAACCATCAGCGAGCGTGCAAGCACGTTACCTCAAATCACCCTTTAGTTTGAGCGTTAGCTATTTTACGCGATCTTCGCCGCTTCAGCCCGGCTTACCGCCGAGGCCAACAGCGTTTTGTATCCGACGTTCGGAAAGAGTACGGTCACGAGGTCTTTTTCGGCGCGCTCGATCGTCCCGGTACCGAACTTAGGGTGCGTGACCACGTCGGAAATTCGGTAGGACCCCGAAGGAAGTGCGGCCGCAATCGACGCCGAGGCCCCCGTCGCGAGTTTGGGAACGGCCGCGGCGCGCAGGCAGTTATCGCACTTCGCGCAATTCGGCAGATCGAAGTCTTCGCCAAAGTAATTCAAGATGAAGCGCCGCCGGCACGACGTGTTCTCGGCGTACTGCAGCATCATAGCGAGCTTCGACTGGTCGTACGATTTCTTCGTTTCGTAATTCGCCAAACTCAACACGAGATCGCGATTCTTGCGAACCGCTTCCGTTAAGCCGTACTTCGACTTGCCAGTCATCTCGACGTAGCCGGATTTTTTCAGCAATGCAAGGATGACTTTGAGCTTAGTGAGCGGCAGCTGGAGGATCTTGCGCAAATCGGTCATCGATACGCCCTCTTCCTGGCCGCCGAAAACTTCGATCGTTCCGAAGACGCGCTGCACTTCTTCAATATCCGGATACTTGCCGGTGAGGAAGTAGTTTTGCACGCGCGTGTCGCTCATGCGATAGATGAGAATGCAGCGCGATTTCTCGCCGTCGCGGCCGGAGCGTCCCGCTTCTTGCGTGTAGGCTTCCAGCGAGCCCGGCAAATCATAATGGACGACGAAGCGGATATTCGGCTTGTCGATACCGAGCCCAAAGGCGTTCGTCGCTACGACGGCGCGGATCGTCTCGTTCATAAAGCATTCATGAACCAGCGTGCGGTCTTCTTTGTGAAGCTTCGAATGGTAAACCGCGGCCGGAATGTTCAGCGTATCCGTGAGGTAGTGCTGAACTTCTAAAGCATTCTTGATGGTCGCCGTGTAGATAATGCCGGTGCCTTCTAAAGCATTGGCGCCGGTGAAGATTTGGCTGAGCGTCTTGAGCTTGTCGGCTTCTTTATCGGCTTTACGTGCTTCGTACACCAAGTTCGGCCGGTCGAAGCCTTTGACGATCGGCTTCACGTGTTCGATTCCGAGTTGATGCAGAATGTCTTCACGAACCGCCGGAGTTGCCGTTGCGGTTAGCGCGAGGACCGTCGGCTGGCCGAGACGCTTGATGACGGAGCCGAGCGCGAGATAGGCCGGACGAAAATCGTGGCCCCACTGCGAGATACAATGCGCTTCGTCCACGACGAAAAGCGGCGTCTCGATCGACTGAAGCAATTGCAGAAACGTCTGATCTTCGAGCTTTTCGGGCGTGGTGTAAACGATTTTGATGTTCTTCGCCGCAATACGCTCGCGAGCGCGAATCTCTTGATCTTCGGAAAGCGTGGAGTTCAGCGCCACCACGTCGGTAATGCCGCGCTCTTTGAGCATGTCGAGCTGATCTTTCATCAGCGCGATGAGCGGGCTAACGACGACCGTGGTTCCTTCGAGCAGAAGCGCCGGCAGCTGATAGGTGAGACTTTTGCCGGCACCGGTTGCCAAAATGGCAAGCGTATCTTGTCCCGCGATGACACGCGAGACAACTTCTTCCTGGCCCGGGTAAAAAGACTCGAACCCGAATTTTTCCGTAAGCGCAGCGCGCAAATTCACGACGCTGTTCCTATAGCCTCCCCACCGAGTGAGCATAGCGCACCGGCGGATATAAAAGCATTACCTTTAGCTTAATGCTAGTACCCGCAGGCAGGCGCCGCCAAACGGACAGCCCGAATCCATGGGCGTGTCCCTTTACCGTACCTGGCGCCCGAAGTCGTTCGCTGACCTCGTCGGGCAAGACGCGGTCGTCCGCACTCTTACTTCCGCTATTGAAGGCGGAAAACTCGCGCACGCCTATATGTTCTCCGGACCGCGTGGTTCCGGAAAGACGTCGGCGGCAAAAATTCTTGCGCGCTGCATCAATTGCGAACACGGCCCGACCGCTCATCCCGACAATACCTGCGAGAACTGCGTCGCGATGCTGAACGGAACCGCGCTCGACGTTCTCGAGATCGACGCGGCCAGCAACCGCGGAATCGACGAGATCCGCGCGCTTCGCGATGCCGTGAAATTTGCGCCTTCGGCGATGCGCATGAAAGTGTACATTATCGATGAAGCGCACATGCTCACCAAAGAGGGTGCGAACGCGTTTCTGAAAACGCTCGAAGAGCCGCCCGCACATGCGGTGTTCATTTTGGCCACGACCGAGCCGGAGAAGCTGCCCGTCACGATTCTTTCGCGCTGCCAGCGCTACGCGTTCCGCCGGATTTCGATTCCGGTGATGATCGAACGCATGCGCGAAATTGCGGCGTACGAAGGAATTCAAATCGACGAAACGGCGCTTGCTGCAATTGCGTATCGCGCGGACGGCGGGTTGCGTGACGCATTGACCATGCTCGAGCAGGCGGCGGCCTTTGCGGAAGGGGCCATCACGACGGCCACAATCGAACTGGCCTTCGGTGCGAGCGGCCGGGGCTATGCCAACATTCTGTTGGACGCCGTGTTGAGCCGCGACGCTTCGACCGTCCTGCGTGTCATCGAAGAGGCGAGCGACTCGGGCGCCGACATGCAGGTGCTCACACGATCGCTGATTGCGGGATTCCGCAATCTCCTCGTTGCGCGCGTAAATCCGGAATTGCTTTCGCGCGACCTGGCGCCCGAAGACGCCCAGCGCGCAACGGAACGTGCCCAAAGCGTCCCGCAAGCCTCGATCGTTCGCGCGTTGCGCGTGCTCAGCGATGCCGCAAATCTTGCGCGAACCGGCGGCAACGCGCGCCTTGAACTGGAAACGGCGCTTTTGCGTTTCGTCTTGGCATCGGAAGATCCGACGCTCGAAGCGATTTCCGCGCGGCTTGCCGCGTTAGAAGAGGGCGGCGTGCGCGCCGTTGCGTCGCCGTCTGCGGAGCCGAAACGCCCGGCCGCCAAAGTGGCCGAACCCAAAGCGGAGCCGCAGCCTGAACCGGCGGCTGCACCGGCACCTATGCGGGAACCGAAAGCTGAAACGGCGCCCAGCCGTCCGGCGGCCGCCGGCGGTCCGGTGACCGTGCAAAAAGTCCGCGCGGCCTGGAACAACATCCGCGGAAAGGCGGAAAGCGAACGCGCGTCGCTGCGCATACCGCTTTCACGTACGCTTGTCGACAGCGTGGAGGGCAACGCCGTCGTTCTCAAGTTGCCGGACAGTTTCAGTGCCGACATCTTGAAAGATCACGTGAAACTGCTGGAGACGGCCATCGCGGATACGCTGGGTACGCCGTTGAAAGTAATGACAAGGGTGGACGGCAGCGCGAAAAGCGCGCCCCGAGCCGCCGAAGCACCCGCGCCGGAAGATGATCCGGGCGAAGATGTCGACGTTCTATTCAACTACGCCAACGAACGGATGCCTGAACGATGAATCAAGCGCAATTGATGGCGCAAGTCAAAAAGATGCAATCCGAGATGGTAAAGGCGCAAGAAGAGCTTGCGAACACCGTTGTATCGGGCACCGCTGCGAACGGTGTCGTGACCGTAGAAATGACGTGCGATCAGCGGATGAAGTCCATTAAGATCGGCGCCGATGCGGTCGATCCCGAAGATATCGAAACGCTCGAAGACCTCGTTACGGTCGCGGTGAACGACGCGCTGACGAAGGCGTCGGAAAAAGCGCAATCCCGCATGGGCGGCCTGACGGGCGGTATGCGCATTCCCGGCTTGATGTGAGCACGCGAACCAGCGGCAGCGTTGCCGGTCCTGTCCAAGCGCTCATCAACGAGTTTTCCAAGCTGCCTACGGTGGGCCCTAAAACGGCGGCGCGGCTTGTCTTTTACTTGCTGAACCGTCCGCGGCACGAAGCGCAATCTCTCGCTGAAGCGATCCTTGCCGTTAAAGACAAGGTTCGTTTTTGTTCGGTGTGCTTTTCGCTGACGGAAGAAGACCCATGCGATCTTTGCACGGACGACCGCCGCGACGCGAAAATAGTCTGCGTGGTGGCCGAAGCCAAGGACATCTACGCAATCGAACGGACGAGCGCATTCAAGGGCCGTTACCACGTGCTAGGCGGCCTGATCTCACCGATGGACGGCATTGGTCCGGCGCAATTGCGCGTGAAAGAACTTATCGAGCGGATCGGTGCCGAGGCGCCGCATGAAATCATTCTGGCGACGAACCCAAACGCCGAAGGGGAAGCCACCGCATTATACCTATCGCGCCTTCTACAGCCGTTGGGCGCGATCGTTACGCGTCTGGCCTACGGACTCCCGATTGGTGGTGATCTGGACTATGCCGACGAGGTTACGCTCGCCAAAGCTCTGGAAGGGCGGCGCACGCTTTAGCTATTTAGGAAGCGAGCGCCACTAGGAACGCAGGGATAGCGAGCGGCTCGGTGCAACGGTTCCAGCAATTCCCGCGGCGGATGCTGCGATTTTTTTGGGCACCGGGTTCGCGCTCGCTCGTGAATCGTGTTGGCTCGTGCTTCTTAAGGGGGACGGCGTCCTGATGGCGCCTCGGCAGAGCAACGCGCCCATCCCGACCCTGCTGCTGGTCGTCGACCGTAGTTTAGGTGTCTCTTCTTCCGTCGTTCCCGAATCGCTGGCCCGCAAGAAGTTCGCTACGTTGGAAGCGCTGCCGTGGAGCGACACGCGCCACGTATGCGCCGTCGTGCGTCTCGCGTTCGAAGGACGGCCGATGCGTTTTTCCCGCTGGCGCGTCGGCGCTCACGAATTCAGCGGCGAAATTCTTCCTCTGCGCGACGAGTCGGGCCGCATTGCGAGCGTCATCATCGCCGGCAACGACTGTGCCGAGTTGCACGAGCTGCGCGATGCCCTTGCGCGCTCGCAAGACGTGACGTCCTCTGCACACTTCGTTCTCGAAGTGCCGACGATGACGATCAACACCACGCCGGCGTTCGCGCGTATGTGGGGATTCGACCGCGCGCAAGCACGCATTCCGTTCGAAGCCGCCGCCGAACGCGTGCACGAAGACGACCGGCGCATTTTCGCCAAGCAACGCGACGCGGCCGCGCTGGACGCCGAACTGCGCCTGGAATATCGCATCGCGCATCCCGAGCAAGGCACGCGCCATTTGCGAACCCACGCGTCGTTTCTACGCGATCGTTTCGGTGAGATTCAGCGTATCGTCGGCACGGTCGTCGACATCACGGAACAGGTGATGGCGCGGAGCACGGTCGAGTTTTTGGAACGGCACGATCCGCTGACGGGCTTGTTGAATCGCCACATTTTTATCGAGAAGCTGAAAGAGACCACGAGCGATGCGGCGGTCAAGGCCACGCTCGTGCTGATCGACATCGATCGTTTCGCGCAGATCAACGACGTGGTCGGTCATTCGGTGGGCGACCGGCTCTTGTGCGCGGTTGCAGAACGTTTGCGCTTTCTGGAGCAGCTCGGACATTGCGTGGGCAGGTTAGGAGCCGACGAATTTGCGTGCTTGCTATTGGAATCGAAGCAGTCCGATAGCGCCCAGCAGATCATCGATAACCTGCGCTGGCGCCTCGAGATGCCGTTCACGGTCGATCAAAACCAATATCAACTGCATGTGAAAGTCGGCATCGCCGAGTATCCGCAGGACGGTAGCGGCGACTTGTTGCTTCAGAATGCCGGCATCGCGCTGCTGGACGCGAAGAAGTCGGCGCGCGGAACGGTCGCCCGATACCACTCCGATCTGGAGCAACGCTTGAGCGCTCGCAGTCGCATCGAGCGGGATCTAACGAAGGCGGTCGCGCGCGATGAATTTGTGATGTACTACCAGCCGCTCATTGACGCAGGGAGCGGGCGCCTTATCGCGGCGGAGGCATTGTTACGTTGGAAGCATCCCGACCTCGGTTTGCTTTCGCCCGACGCGTTCTTGAACGTCGCGGAGGAAAGCGACAACGTCGTAAACATCGGCCGGTGGGCGCTCGAGCGAGCGTGCCGCGATGCCGTGACCATGGGAGCATCGCTCGGCGGCAAGATTCGCATGAACGTTAACATTTCGCCACGTCACGTTCAATCGTCGGCGCTAATCGGCGACGTTGCCGCCGCGCTTGCATCTTCGGGTTGGAGTCCCTCGCAATTGCAATTGGAAATGACGGAACAGATTTTTATCGACGACGTGCCCACGGCTGCGTCGACGTTGCAAGAATTGCGGCGGCAAGGCGTGAGCGTCGCGATCGACGATTTCGGAACCGGTTACAACACGTTGAGCTACCTGAAGTCGTATCCGGTTTCGTGCATTAAGATCGACCGCGCATTCGTGCGCGACGCAGAATCCGACGGGTACAGCCGCGCGATCTGCCGTACCGTTACCACGCTCGCAGAATCGCTGAATATGAACCTTATCGGCGAAGGCGTAGAAACGGCTGGACAGGCGACATTTTTACGCGATATCGGATGCCGCGAGCTGCAAGGCTACCATTTCGGCCGCCCGGTTCCGATGCAACATTTCATCGCGGCGCACGCTTCCTAACGAGCCTGTTTCGACAGAATTTCGACTTCGTCGACGTTTACATAGCCGTTGGGGCGTTCACGCCCGGCCGATGAAACGACCAGTCCCGCGCTCTGAAAGTCGCCTCTGAGTTCTCCGCTGTCGAAAACGAGCCGATGCGTCGCCTTCTTTGCGGAATAGAATGAAACCGTGTGCGCAGGCTGGCCGGCGACAATAATCGTTCCATTCCCTCCGCCCGGGCCGGTAACACCGTAGAGGCGTATCCGGTTTCCACGAAACACGAGGGTCAAAGCGTCGCCCACATGAAACGAACGCGCACTTGCACCTTCGAACCGCCCGTCTTTTCGATTCGAGACGAACTCCCAGTGGCCCGTGTAGGAAAGGCGCTGTATTTGCGCGCCGCGTTGAAGCGCAGAAATGCCGATGACAACGTTTCCCGGCGCCGTCGAGAGCGCAATCGGGGACGCTGAGGCGGAGTGCGAGGTTCCGTTCGCGCATCCCGCGAGAACAAGAATCAGCAAAGCACCCGGTAAGCGCATCGCTATTCTCCGTACGCTTTGTGCAGATCTTTCATTGCCGCAGTGAGGATCACGTGGAATTGTGCATTCTTTTGCGCGCCGAAAGCCGGGTCGTCGTTTACGTTCCGCATCAGCGTTACGTGCATCGGTCGCGAGAGTAGGCGTTCGAGCATGTATCCGACGTCATACCGCCCGTCGGGCATCACGCCGGCGCGATACAGGCTGTTTGCAAGCACGGCCGGCGGGGCCGGCTTAGCCGGCGGCAACGCGATATGCTGAGTTTGCACTTGCGCGACCGCAAGATGAACAAAGCGATCGAATGTTTTGAAGAATTGCGAGATATTCGACGCGCCGTAGCGCTGCGTTAGAGACTTCGCTTCGGCGGAGGTTTTAGAGCCCGCCAAATACGCGAAGAGTTTTTGAGACGAGAACTGCGCGGGACCACCGCCGGCTTCGATCATTTGCACCGTGAGCGCCAGGTCCGGTTTGCCAAGATATTTCCCGTGCGATTCTCCCGCCGCGCCCGGCGACATTGAGGTTGCGGCTACCGTTGCGGCTAACAGCATTGCGTAAAGCATGCGAGTCTCCCCGAAATCACGATCTCTGCTTTTTATCAGAATACCCGGCTAACGCGTCCCTTCACTGCTTCTCACGCCAGCTTCATGAAATTCACCACGAAGCCTCAAGTCGGCGACCTATTCTGGCAGCGGAGGAATTCGCATGTCAGCTCAATCGTTGCCGCTATCACCGGGATTCGGAAACATAGGGAGGTCGCTCCGAGGCATCCCTAAATGGCTTTATATCGGAATCGCCGTTCTGCTCGTTGCGGGAATCGTGGCTGCCACGGCCGTCTCTCGCGCGCATAGTCAAGTTCAAGTTACCACCCAACCCGTCGTTCGTCAGACGTTAGTTCAGAGCGTGACGGCATCGGGCACGGTTAACGCACAGAACACGATCACCGTCGGCACGCAGGTTTCGGGAACGATCTCCGAACTCGACGTCGACTTCAATTCCAAGGTCCGAAAAGGCCAAGTGCTGGCGAAAATCGATCCCAGCACGCTCCAAGCGCAGGTCGATCAGGCAAATGCCGCCGTTGCCCAAGCGCAGGCGCAAGCCAATGCAGCCAGCGCGAACGCATCGGGTGCCGGCGCAACGGTTAACGTAGCGAACGCGAATGCAGCAGCGCAAGATGCGGCGATTCAAACCGCGCAAGCCAACGTTGCCAAATCGCAAGACGCGCTTACGCTCGCGCAGCAACAGTTCAATCGCGACACCACGCTGCTGAAGCAGGGCTACATGCCGCAATCGACGGTCGATACCGACCGTTCGAACCTAACGCAAGCCCAAGCAGCGGTAGCCGCAGCCCAGGCTGCGGTCGCACAAGCTCGCGCGCAAGCGGCGGCCAGCGCAGCGACGATCAACCAAAACGCCTCGCAAGCGCAAGGCCAAGCTGCTACCGCAGAAGCCGCTCGCGCATCGATCTCTGCCGCGCAGGCTACGCTGAAACAAGATCAGCTTAACCTCGATCGCACGGTGATCACCTCGCCGGTTGACGGCACGGTGGTCTCACGCGCGGTTTCGGTAGGACAGACGGTTGCCGCTTCGCTGCAGACGCCAACGCTCTTCACGATCGCGCAAGACCTGCGCAAGATGGAAGTCGACATCAACGTCGGCGAGCCGGACATCGGCAACGTCAAGCCCGGCGATACCGTGAACTTCAGCGTCCTTGCCTACCCGAACCAAACGTTCCAAGGAACGGTCGGTGAAGTGCGCATCAACCCGCAAACCGTGAACAACGTCGTGACGTATCAAGTGATCGTCGACGTCAACAACACTGATGGAAAGTTGCTCCCCGGTATGACGGCCAACGCAACCATCAATGTTGCCAGTGCCAACAACTCGCTGGTGGTGCCGCTCACGGCGCTGCACCAGGGCGGCAGCAACACCGGCGCGCGCAGCGCATCGACGGCAACCGCACCAAGCAGTACAGCGGCTTCGGCCGGCGCGCAGTCGCCGTGGGGACAAACGTCGAGCGGAAATGCGGGCGGAAGCGTCGCCGCCGGATCGGATGCATCGCTGATGGTGCAGCGCAGCGGCAAGATCCAACGCGTGAAAGTCCACGTAAATCTCGTCACCGCTGCACAGGCCGCCGTGACGCCGGTCGACGGGTCGACGCTGAGCGAAACCGATAACGTCGTCACCGCCTTCTCCGGCACACGGAGCGCCCGCAGCGGCCAAGGACAGCGTACGCAAAGCGGCGGCTCGCCGCTCACCGGTGGTGGCTCAAGTGGCTCGCGGCATGCGGGGGATTCCGTAATGGAACCGGTCGTACGCGTTCAAAACCTTCGCAAGGTGTACACGTTGGGCGACGCGCAAGTCGTCGCCCTCGGCGGGGTCGATCTCCAAATCGATCGCGGTGAATTCGTCGCCGTCATGGGACCGTCGGGTTCCGGCAAGTCGACGTTCATGCAAATCACGGGATTGCTCGACAATCCGACCAGCGGAACGTACTACTTTGAAGGCACCGATGCATCGAATCTCGATGCCGACGCGCGGGCCGACATCCGCAGCCGCCGCCTCGGGTTCGTGTTCCAGTCGTATAACTTGCTACCGCGCACGAGCGCACTCGAAAACGTCGAGTTACCAATGGTCTACGCCGGGGTTCCGGATGCGGAACGCAAGCGCATTGCGCTTGAAAAAATGAAGATCGTGGGCGTCGATCATCTCGCCGGCCACCATCCGAACCAGATGTCGGGCGGCCAGCAGCAACGCGTCGCCATCGCACGATCGCTCGTCAATAATCCGGGGCTTATTCTCGCCGACGAACCGACGGGCGCGCTCGACACGAAAACCTCGGAAGACGTGATGCGCATCTTCCAAGGGCTCAATCGCGAGCAAGGCATCACCATCATGCTCGTGACGCACGAGGCGGACATCGCAATGCATGCAAAACGCATCGTGACGTTCCGCGACGGTCACATTGTCAGTGACAAACGCAACGAAAGCCGGGCCGCATGAAAAACACTCTCAAACTCGCGCTGCAAGCGCTGATCCGCAATAAAGCGCGGTCGATCCTGACGATGCTCGGCATCGTGATCGGCGTCGCCGCCGTCATCGTGACGGTCGCGATCGGGTCGGGTGCGCGGGCTTCCGTGCAGGCGAGCATCAATAGCTTGGGATCGAATCTAATCGTGGTTCAACCGGGATCGGTTACCACGAGCGGCGCGCGCGGCGGATTCGGCACGGCATCGACGTTGACGCCCGAAGACGGCATGTCGCTCGCGCAAGTGCCCGGCGTCGCGGCGGTCTCGCCGCTTGTCACGATTCGCACGCAGGCCGTTGCCGGCGGCAACAACTGGCAAACCACTGTCAGCGGCGTCGCGCCGACGTACACGTTCATCCGGTCGTGGCCAATTGCAAACGGTGCGTTCTTTTCGCAAAACGACGTAACGTCGTCCGCGAAGGTCGCGGTGCTCGGACAAACCGTCGTGCAGCAACTCTTCCCCGGCGGCGTGAATCCGGTCGGTCAAACGATCATCCTGAAGGGCGTGCCGTTTACGATCGTTGGAACGCTCAGCCCGCTCGGTCAGAGCGGCCTTGGGCAAGACCAAGACGACACGATTCTCATTCCCTACACATCGGCAATGCAGCGCATCACCGGACTCACGACCGTCAATCAGCTCATGGTTTCGGCAAAGGACGGCGACAACATCGATGCTGTGCAGCAGCTTGTAACGTCGACGCTTGAACAACGCCATCACATCACCTCGTCCCAAAACGACGACTTCCAGGTGCGCAACCTGCAATCGATTGCGGCGGCCGCATCTTCGACCGGTGCCGTGATGGAATTCTTGCTCGCCGGTGTTGCTGCCGTGTCGCTTATAGTCGGCGGCATCGGCATCATGAACATCATGATGGTGTCGGTCACCGAGCGCACGCGTGAGATCGGCTTACGCATGGCCGTTGGCGCGCGTGGAAAGATCATTCTGCGCCAGTTCCTGACCGAATCGATCGTGCTCGCTACGATCGGCGGATTGATCGGTGTAATCCTCGGCTTCGCAAGCACCGGCCTGGTGGCCGCGCTTGCGAAATGGCCAACGCAAATTCCGCTCGGATGGGTCCTGGCGTCGGTGGCGTTCAGCGCCTTCGTCGGCGTCTTCTTCGGATACTATCCGGCGCAAAAAGCGGCGAACCTCCACCCGATCGAGGCCCTGCGCTTCGAATAGCGCTCGCGCAAGAATCGGGTCGCCCCGGCAAGGCTCATGCCTCACAATTGAGGCATGAGCTTTGTCATTTGCGGCCTCGATCCCGAACAGTTCACAACTCTGAAAGCCTTGAGCGATGCCGAGCTGGCCGAGCGTAACGCTGTGCGCGTTACGGCTGATGCGCCGACCGGATTCCCGTGCCGCGTTTCGCTCGCCGACGCGAAACCCGGCGATACGCTTATATTGCTCAACTACGAGCATCAGCCGGCTGAAACGCCGTATCGTGCATCGCACGCGATCTTCGTGAACGAAAGTGCGACCGAGCGCGCGACCTTCGTCGACGAAGTTCCCGCTGTGCTCAGCTCGCGTACCTATCTATCGGTTCGCGGATTCGACGCTGCAGGCAACATCGTCGATGCCGATATCGCCGAAGGGTCTAACGTTCGTACGACAATTGCGCAACTCTTCGCGAATGCCGACATCGCCTATTTGCACGTGCACTATGCCGGGCGAGGCTGTTATGCTGCCCGCGTCGACCGGCTGTCACCGTAGCGGTATTCCGTGGCACTTACCGCCTCGTGCGGAGCAGCGAACGCGGGTTCAGCCTCGTTGAAATGGTTATCGCCGTTGCCATTACCGCCGTGTTGCTTGCAGCCGGCGGACTTTGGCTTGGGAGCATGCACCCCGGCGCACTGGCGAATGCGGTGGACGACTTCGACGCCGATCTTGCGGTCGCGCGCGCAACGGCCGCGTCGAGCGGGAACGGCGCGACGATTGCGGTGTTACCTCGCGTTGATGCGAGCGGCGCCCATTCCGGCTTTATCCTTCGCGTTTATCGCGGCCGGCCCAATGCGGCGGGCGCCGTCCAGCCGACGACCGCCATGCCGATCGAAAGCAGCGCCACAGTGGTGGAACGGACTTTCGGTAAACCGCCGTTTTCGATTTTCCTCAGCAGCGCCGGCCATCCGTCGGGCTTGGCGTCTTATCCGGCGGTCGATACAAAAGGCGAGCCGTCGTTCAATGCGATTGCATCGCAGCCGCCCTGCCCCGTAGGCGGGATTGTCTTGACATTCACGAGCCCGCAAGGCGCTACGCAAACGCGCACGCTGCAATGCGCCGATTCTGTTAGCGGCGTTCAGGCTCCAAATCCGTCGCCGACGCCGAACTTGCCCGTCGTCACGCCGTCACAGCTCGTCGCGCATTGGACGACCGACAACACGGCCTTACATTTCGCCGCCGCGGAATTCGGCTACACGCATTGGTTTGCGTCTGCAGCCGGAACCGCGTGCGGCGCGGTCGCGCGCTACGATTTCGGTTGGCCGTATTCAACGGCGCCCGATCCGAACGAACCGCGCCTCGCTCCAAACCCGCCGAATGCGCCGTATTCTTGGCCCAACGCTTCGAGCATGAACGACGCGCCCGCGTCATTCTCCATGTCGCCAATTGCGGGCAGCCCAGGTCTTTGTGCGGTCGACATCGTCGACGATTACGGACAGCACGCGGGCGCGGCCGTTCAAGTTATGGGCGATCTAACGCCGGCTCCGGCGTCGCTCACGTTCAACTCGCCGCTCGGTGCGGCGCAAGATGTTGCTTTCGGGAAAACATTCGACAGCGAAAACTTATCGCTGAAAACCACCGACAATTGCGCCGGAATAGCTACGTATGCCGTAACCGCTTCGTCGACGCCGTCCTCCCCTTCGACTACGCCCGCGCTAGCGGTTTTGAAAGTAACGCCGAGCGCCGCCGGTCAGTGCGACATTCGTGCCGGCGACCAATATGGCGAACCGCCCGTTGACGTCCACATTACGGTCACCAACTCCGTTCTTGCGGTGTGGCCGCCCGCGATCGAATTTCCCGTGGCTGGTTCCCAACTGGCGAATACCAACCGCGATCGTTTGAATGTCGCGATGGCTTTAAATTATTTGCTCGGCGGCTCTACGGCCGACGCTTCTGTAACGCCCTGCGCGATAAATCAACCTCGCGCATTTCCCAGCGCCGCCTCTATGACCGCCGACTCAACGCCACTCACCAACACTTCCGACCCTTGGGGACTTGGCATCAAAACCGACTCTAACGGCTGCTTATCCGGACCTAGCGGCGCCGTTGTTGCTGTGCATGAGGCTAACTACGCCGGTGGATTCAAGATATCACAGGATTGCGGCGCCGCTTTGCAGTCTCGAGGATGGTACCCCAGTGCTCTCGCGCCGACGGCTGGATACGTTGTTATGGGAGGCTCGAGCGCGGTAAGCGCCTGTGAGATCACAGTGCTTGATCAGAACGTCACCATACAGAAAGCTGCGGTGGCTGCAGCTGTATCATCGAGCTTCTGCAACCCTGCAAATGGCGATTCGTGTGCCATAGTGGGACACTCTTTCTTCCAGTGCTATTCCTGGGCAGGTACTCGAACGGATCGGACCTGCATCGACTCAGCGGCTTACCATGAGACGTTCTACTACAAATCACTTGATGGTGGTCGTGCATGGATCCCGACGGGCGCATCCTTCTCCAACGATGATGATCCCAACAGCAACGCCCGTATTGTTTGCCCGCTCGGGTGGGGCCAACAAAGCATTAATGGCACTCCCGAGTATTCTGTGGACTTTGGAAGCGCAGAAGCAGGGCCGCTTTCAGGAGTCTGGCAACCCAGTATTCCGCCGGGTTTGCCGCCCACGGAAGCTGGTTGCAATACGCCCCCCGCGCCGTAACGAAGTCGATACGAGCAACGACCGGCGTACAATCATTCTTTGTCTAATACCAACTTATCGCGTTCGGATCGACGACTATTCGAGGATCCTCTGGATACTGAAGAACGCCCAAACCTTCACCGCCGTTTTGATAAGCTCGGTAAAGGCCACCATATCCATATAACGCCCGCTTGAGATGCGTCGAAAGTTTAGTGCCAGGGCATCCGCAGCGATCGAAGCACAGCTCGAAATACCCTGCTCCGAGACGTGATAGGTACGAGAGTTAAAACGCGTACGGATTACTCGCTGAAGCCATTCCTCCGGAAAACGCGACATTGGATACTATCGCAAAGTCGAGCCGGTTATTCTCGAGCTAACCACTGGTCAACAACCGGTTTGAAAGCGAGCGAGAAACGCGCTGCCCCTGGAAGCTCGTAACGCAAGGCAATTCTGCGGTTGGGTCAAGCGTTGCCAGACGATAGTGGCCGCTTAGTTGAATCGCAGAAGGCGTCACCAACGGAAAAGGCGCCGGCGTGGGAGCGATGAGAGTGGTTTGGCCGTTGAGCGTGATTTTGTCGTGGATGGTCGGGCGAACGGTGTCGCTCGAACTATCGGAGCCAATCACTAGCATGTACGTGCCGTTCGGTTGCGAGACGGTGAACGAACCATCCGCTGCTGTCGTGGAAACGGCGATCGGCGTTGGGCTCGGGCCGGGCGTAGGATAGGTAGTCCACGGCTGCACTTCGACTTTCACGCCGGAAAGCGGTGCGCCGGAAACGTCGTCGACCAACGTGCCTTTTGCCGTCGTCGTCGTCGGACGTGCGGTGCAATTCGGCGGACTACCGGTAAAGCCCGATGGACAAGGCGTGGGCCCCGGCAACGAACCACCGCCGCTCGATCCTCCACCGCCCCCGCACGCGGCGAGAAGCGAACAAAACAAGGCGACGGACGTGGAATTGAAAGTGCGCGATCGACCCAAATGCATGTGGACACCCCTCCATAGCAAGGTCCATCGAAATTGCACGCTGCTTGCTTGGAACCCTAGTTCTTAGGAAAGCGGTGGCTTAGATGCATTTCGCACCTAGTCGTTGTGAAAGGACGCCGTATTACGCCCACGTGTGCGCCTTGCCGCGAAAATAGTCGAATGGTCGTGACGTCAAGCGTCGCAATAAGCGCCCCGCGACGCAGTCGAGCACGTCTGGATCATCGTTGATGCCACGCCGAAAAATGTCCGCTTTGTGAATCTCCAAGCGCGCGAATAATGCGGCCGCCAACGATTGCCGCGCTTCTGCGTACGTGTGGGACGTCGAGCTTTTCGAGCGGGCGTAAGAACAAATAATACTCGATGTTGTATACGGTTGAAACCGCCGCGTGTCCACGTGAAAGCGCAGCAGTCCGCCTTGTATAGCGGCATTCGCGCGCTCCGAGAGCCGGGCCGGCGACGTCGGTCGCGAAGGAACGATATTGCGCATCACCGCCGATATCCGACCGAAACTTCGCGCAGCGTGTGAAGTGCGCGTATGTGAAGCAAATGGTCGAAGGGGTGTGGAAGGGAAACGATCGCGGTAAGGACCACCGCAGCGCCTTGCCGGAAACCGCGTTTGCAAGAAAGCCAAGCGCGCCTCTCAAGCCGCTTTCAAGCTCACGCGATAGATTTTGGAGCAGAATGACCGACCTCCAACCGCGCGTCGCCGTAATAGACGACGAACCGAGGATCCGCGAGTTACTTGAACTGACTCTCGGGCACCATGGCTACGCCGTGCGCACCGCGCCCGATGGGCCTGCCGGCCTTGAACTCGTTCGCGATTGGGAACCGGATTTGATCGTGCTCGACGTCATGATGCCAATGATCAGCGGCATCGAGCTGCTGCCCATGCTTCGACGCGTGACCGAAGCGCCGGTAATCATGCTTTCGGCCCGCGGTGAAGTGGAAAGCAAAGTCGAGGGATTGAGCCACGGCGCGGACGATTACTTGTCCAAACCGTTTGAAATGTCCGAGCTGCTCGCACACTTGGAGGCGAAGCTGCGCCGCCCGCGGCTGGAACAGCGCAACATTCTTAGCTACGACGACGTGCTCGTGAATCTCGACGAACACACGGTAACCAGAGCCGGAAAGCGTGTCGACCTTTCACCGCTCGAATTTGATTTGCTTACCACGCTTATTCGCCGTCCGCGCCGCGTCTTCACGCGCGACGAATTGTTGGATCTGGTCTGGGGTAACGATAAGGAAGTTGGAACGAATGCGGTCGAGCGTTACATATCCTATTTGCGCGGAAAGATCGACGACGGCTTCCGCCGGCCGCTGATCCAAACCGTTCGCGGAGCCGGGTATACGATTCGTGCCGAGTGAACCGCGATTTCGGCCCTTCGCGCGGCGCCTAACGGCAGGGTACGTCGTTCTGGCAGTCGTGCTGATTGCGGTCGTCGTCGGCGCTTCCTCGATTCTAGCGTTCATTAGCTACGCCGGCTCCTTGAATGACAGCGTAGATAGCGCGACGGCACGCGTAACGCAGCGCGTCGTGTATTATCAGGCGCAGCATAAAACGCTCCAACAATATGCGAAAAGCCTTGCGAACGACGAAGCACACTCACGCATTCACATTGGGGTTTACGACGCGAAGCGAACCCGTTTAGCGGGCAACTACGTCGATCATCCCGACTCCGTCGGCCGCAGTCTCGCCGAACTGATGAACGTCCATCGCCGGATCCTGCGCGTTAGCGGCGGTTTCGTCGTGATGCAGCCGGACTTCGACGCGTTTGGCCGTTCGATTGCGCATTATTGGTCGATCATGGCGCCGATCGGCGCAATTTGCGTGTTGATCGCCTGGATTGTCGGCCGCGCGATTACGCGGCGCGCCATTTCACCGCTCTCCGATGTAACGGGCGCGCTTCGCGGCATTGCGGGCGGCGATTTCACGCCGAAGCTGCTCCTGGAGCACGGCTCCGGTCTTTACGATCTTACGGCGGCATATAACGATGTCGCCTACCGGCTGAACGCAGCCACCGCCGAACAACAGCGCCAGTCGGCGGAAATGCGACAGTTTATCGCGGATGCCGGGCACGAGTTGCGCACTCCGTTGACGATTTTCATGGGGTATTTAGATGCGCTGCGCCAGGGTGTCGTTAAAGATTCTGACGCGGTGGGCCGCGTACACGAGACGATGCTCGATGAAACGCGCAAAATGCGGACCATCATCGAAAAACTAATCTTGCTGGCCCGGATGGAACGCGAACCGGAACGGTCGCTCGAGCGAGTGGATCTGAGTTCCGTCGCTGCCCGCGCGGTCGACGCGCTGCGTCCGCTCGCCGGCGATCGCATTGAATTTCAAGGCGACGGCACGGCATCGGTCGTTGCCGACGATACCGAACTTTATGAAGCGATCAAGAACGTCGTCGAAAATGCGGTACGCTACGCGCCCGAGTCGCCGATTCAAGTGAGGGTTGAAGACGCCGGACCGGGCACCCAAATCGTCGTCTCCGATAACGGTCCCGGCATGCAGTCGGTCGATGTGGAGCACGCCTTCGATCGGTTTTACCGCGGCACGTCACGCACGCAAGTCGACGGCTCCGGACTTGGTCTTGCCATTGCGAAGCGCGCCGTTGAGCGCGTCGGCGGATCCATCTCGCTCGAAAGCGGCCCGCACCAGGGAACGCGCGTCACGATGCGCTTCCCCACGTCCGAAAACTAGATCACGCTAAAACAGATCGGTTTGCACCGGCCGTTGTTCGTCAATTCGGACGAGCACGCCGCAACTCCGACGATGCAATCGATTTCGGCGGTGAGCTCGAACGAATCGCCGGCTTTACTGGGCGGCGGATAGAGGCGAATCGCGTTTTGTTCCACGCGCACGTCCATGAAGACGTTCAGCGTTGCCGCGACATCGTCGGAATCGAGTCCGAAGGGTTCGAGCGCGCTATAAAGGTTCTCGTGACAGCTTCGATGATCGAGCTCGCCTCGTCGTGCGAACATCGTTCCGCTGCATGGCGCTAACAGAAGATCGTGCACGCCGACAGTATCGGCGGTGACGCGCATCAGCGGCGTGCTGCGGTGCGAATACAGCATATCGCCGATTTGCGGGACCAGCCGCTCGTTATAGTCCATCGTGCGGCCCGGCGAAAATGAGTCGCGCGGGTCGGCAAGCGAGAAAATCGCCACGTCGGCAACCTGCTCGCCGCATGGATCTACAATGCGCAATGTCTCACCGGCGCGGAGAACGACCGCCGTCCCGGTTTGCGGCTCCAGGCGCGTCAAGACCGGTGAAACGGACACTTCCAGCTTTCCTCAACCGCGCGGCCGGAGTATTGGCGCGCCTCGCTTGCGATACCATAGTCGGCCAAGTTCGGATTAAGTGACCCTTGCAATTCGATTTCGCGCGCCCGCACGTGTTCTTGAATGCGCTGAAAATGGCCCGATTGCTTTAGGCCTTCAAACATTTGGTGTGAGTTGAAGACCAGGGTAGGAAAGGCGAACCGCCGCGACAGGCGCGATGCGCCCGGATGCATACCGACGACGAAAAACGGGTGTCCCGCTACGCTGAACGCAAATCGCGAATCCGCGGGATCGCTTGAAACTTCCTCGTTCCAATCAAAATAGCGACGATCCACTTCATGCAGCGTTTGGAGTTGCTGCCAGAGCTGCCGTTCAAAGTGCGTTTCGTCGTACGACTGTGCGTTGAAAACCGCTACGAACGACTTGTACTTCTCGGTCATGTGCGGAAGCTCCGCAACGAACGCGGCTAAATCGCGAGCCAACCCTTCGACGCCTGGCGTTGGGAAATCGTCGTAAAAGCCATAACGGTACCCGCCGCTGCTGAAAGCGCCCTTTGCGCCGACGCACGAGAAGCGCTCGTGAAGAACGAAGGAACGCAACGCGTGGTGCGCCATCTTGGCCTGTCCCGACGGCTCACGCCAATCGAGCAGCCGTACGAGCGTGCCGTCCAGATAGGCCGAGTAATTGCTCCAGCGATGCGCCGACTCGGTTGCGAAGGGATTTTTGCTCGCGTAAAGCGAGAGCGACTGTTGCGGGCTCAGACCGCCCATTTTTGACGCAGCTCCCGTTCCGACGACGCGGCATGTTTCACAATGCGGCCCGCATAGCGCACGCCGCCGAACCTAATACGTTCATAGAGCGCAAGCCACGCGCATCCGGCGCGTTCCGCCACCCAAAGCGGTGCCGCGAGCGCCGATATCCATGGAAAATAGCGGTATCCGTTCCCGGTCATTAGTCCAACGGCCGCCATCGCTATGGCTCCAAGCGCGATGGCGCCCGCAATCCATGCGCGGCCGGTCGCAAATCCTGCAATACACGCCGGCAGAATGGCGAGCGCGATTGCGAGGCGCGTGGGGCGCGCGAATTCGTCATACGCTTGCCGGACGCGTTGGCTGAAGTAATGATCCGTTGCAGGCGGAAGCCGGCGCACGTAAATGTCGCGCCGCACCGCTTCGCGGCCGCCGCGTGCCTTCACCGTCCGAACGAGTTCGAGATTTTCAAATAGTGCGTCGGGGTTGTATCCGCGCGGCGCGAAAGAACGATTGAACGCAAGCGTTCCGGGCCAGTCGCCGTCGAGTGCACGATTGATTAGCGTGCGCGACGTATCGAGGACGGCGTGCCACGGCACCGGCGAGAAGTAATTCTGCGGTCGCACGATGTCGAAATCGTCTAAGGCTATAAGTACGGCGCGAAGCGACCACCGGTCGTAACGAACGTCGTCGTCGGCAATAACGATCTTTTCGCACGCCACATAGCGAAGCGCCGTTAGAACGCCGCGAACTTTTCCGTTCGCACCGACGATATCGCCGTCGGGACGGACGTGCACGATCGACGGTCCAAAAGCGGCTTGATGCGTAGTAAAGACCGAGTCTTCCGACGCGTCGACGACGACGATTTGGACATTCTGAAGAGTTTCTAAGTAAGCGGCGAGTTCCGATACGTGCTTGGTTGTCGCGGCGCGTATCGGAAGGATGTAACTAGCGTCCGGGAGCTCCGAGGTCATCGCGCTTCTTATTCCCACCAAGGGAAAAACTAAAAGCCATACTGGAGTCGTATGCGCCCGCATCGGCTACGACGATTGCTACTACAGACTCCATTGATGACGGCAGGTGAACGTCGTTGCGAATGACGTCATACTCGAGACACGTTCTGCCTAATATACGATCCGCACCGGTTTGCAGCATCTCGACTTCCCCATCGGCATGGATAGCAAGCACCCGGTGCGGAAAGGCGTGAATCTGCGAGACCTCCGGATAACCGGCTGCTACGATCGCTTCACCGGGGCGACGTTCCAACACCGGAGCGACATAGACGGCACATGGCGTCGCGACCGCTTGTCCCGGCTCCATATAGATTGCTTCGACGGCGGACAACTCCGTCGTGATGGTCTGCGCTAACCAAGCGAGGTCGCCTGCCGCGATACCTTGGTCAAAATCTCCCGGCGTGCGGCCGCCGCCTGCGTCGAAGGCGACAATTCGCGCGCTCGCGTTCCGTTCTAGCTCCCTGCCGAAAGCTGCGACTTCTTGAACGATGTCGCGCCAGCTGCGATCGCCGTAATCTTCGGGACGCACGTGAAACGAAACGGCGATGCGACTGCGCTGGGCCGCACGAACCGCCTGAATTACTTCACCAAGTTGTTCCCGCGTAACGCCGAAGCGCGATTCGATCCTCGCCGGTCGCACACGAAGGCCGCACAAAGCGTCCGGTAAACGGCGCGCGTTTTCGTTGAAAGCTTGCAGGCTGTCAGCGAAGACAATCCCGGGAGAAGCGCCGGCTCGCCACGCAGGCCACGGACCGTTATAAATCGTCCGCGTCCCGAAGCCGAATTCCAAAGCGAGCGCTAATTCTTGCGGGCTGATTACTTCTGCAAAGAGCCCGGCGCTACGTGCGGCAGCGACGAATGCGCGATCGGGGTTCGTCTTGACGCTGTAACCAAATTGCAAGGGCGGCCGCATTTCGGCCATTTTTGCGAGCGCCGCGAAATTGCGTTCGATTACCTGGTCTAAGCGGTAACGTCCCGCAATCGCGGGATCGACCGCTAGGCGGCGGACTGCATTGCGGAGATCGGCGTCGTCGAGGGCAAGCACGAATCGTTTCTACCCGTTTGTGCTTGCAGAGCGAGGAAGACGACGAGACTCACTAGGCACGCGGACGCACCGAAAAGCATTGCGCCGTGAAATCCGATGAAGCCGCTCAGAAAGCCACCGAGCATACAGCCGAGCGGAATCGGGGCATTCGTAATCGTCCGCATGGCCGCGTTCAGTCGGCCGAGTTGATGATCGTGAGCGCGTTCCGTGGCAATCGTTTGCACCATGACGTCGTACGTGGGCGCGGCACAAGCGATTAGCGTGCGGCCGATGAGAATCGCCGCGACCGGCAGCACCGCAGCCGTCGTGATCGCGTGCCCGATCGCAACGAGCACGATGGCGAACGGCAACAACGACAGCGCGCCTGCGCGCTTCGCCAGACGCGCGGCAAGCGCGCCGCCGAACAGCCCGCAACTCGCCACCGCGAGAATCGCGCCGAAGAACAGCGGCGTCTGATGCAGCGAGCGGTAGACGTAGAGCGGAAGCACCGCGTCCACGATCGATCCGCCAAAATAAAAGGTCGCCGACGTAAAGGCGAGCCGGCGAAGAAGCGGATCTCCCCACACGATGCGCGCTCCTTCACGGAACTCGCGCCGGAAAGAACGATCCTCGGACGCTTGAATGCGCATCTCCGGCTTTCGAATCGAGAGAAGAGCGATCGTGCCGGTAATGTACGTCGTGATATTCGTGAGAACGGCAAGCGGAGCGCCTAGCGCTTGAACTATCGGACCGCCTGTGCCGTTGCCTAGGGCGCTTGCCACGCAATAGCTCATAGTCATCCGCGCGTTGCCTTCAGCGTAGGCTTGCCTTCCGACGAGGAACGCGAGAAACGGTTGATATGCCGTGTCGAAAAACAGCGACGCGAGACTCACGACGAGCGCCGTGGCGAACAGTTGCGCTACCGAAAGCGCGTGAAAGAAGACGGCTACGGGAATGGTCGCAAGGGCGATCGTCCGGATGATGTTCGCGGCAATCATCGTTCGTCGTCGCTGCCAACGGTCGATCAGCACCCCCGCAATCAAAGCGAAGAGCGGAATTACGGCCCACTCAAGCCCGTTGATCGCGGTAACGGTCAACGCGGGTGCATGGAGACTCAAAATGGCGATTGTCGGCAGCGCAAAAATCGAAAGCTGCCGCCCGTAATCCGAAACGAATTGTCCGCCTAAGAGCATGCGAAAATCGCGCAGTTGCAAAACACCGCGGGCCATAAGTTGTGCATCGGAAGGCGATGCAAAGCGCTGAACTTGCTTGGAAGAGTTTTAGCGAACGTCGCGCATCCACGGATCGCCGTGCCGTTGCAGGAACGGAACGGCGCTCTTAATCGTATAGCGGGCAAGCGCGCCCGCCGGCGGCCGGCGGCTTTTGCTCCGAGCGTGTTCGTCGATTTCATCCCAAGTGAGGGGCATGGCGACCGACGCGTTGTTGGACGCGCGCGCAGAAAACGGTGGAACGATCGTCATTCCACGTCCCATTTGATTGAAGTCCACGTAAACCGCATTGGACGGACGAACGCTAATTGCGCGTTCCAGTGTTACGTCGCGCGGCAGCATTTCAAAGAGCTGTGCCGCAAGCCCGCGCGCGGCAGCTCGAGCTGCCGGATACGCTTCTTTCGATTCAAGCGCTGCCGAAACGTGCAAACCGCTGGCGCCCGAACTTTTTACCCTGACGTCGCGGAAGCCGTTTGTTTTGAAGATATCGCGCGCCATCAACGAAACGCGCGCAAGGCGTGCCAGCGTGCAGTCGATTCCGGGATCGAGGTCGAGCAGCAGAAAGTCGGGACGCTCAATCGCGCGCGTCGTTGACATCCAAACATGGAGCGTAACCGCGTAAAGACCGGCCAAATACACGATTGCGGCCGGCGTATCGATGACGACGTACGTGACGGTGCGTTCCCGGCCGGCGATCTTTACTCGCTTTATCCACCGCGGAGTGTGCGGCGGCGGATCCTGTTGGAAGTCGTGCGGGCCGTCGATCGTACCGGGAAACGTTTCGTAGACAACCGGACGATCGGCTAGGTAGGGTTCCATCCAGGGCCAGACGGCCGTGTAGTAACGAATTAGATCGTCAACCGTATAGCGGGGTCCGGCCCAGAGAACCTTGGTCGCGTGCGGAACGTCGATGCGATGGCCGCAGAGCTCGTAGATCACGCTCTTTGCATACCCGCGGTGCGGGCGGAGCGGCTGCTGCTACTCGTCCGAGGCGCAGGTCGTCGCGATGACGAGGTGCTCGACGATCTCGTTGAGGCAGCCTTGAAGCCGGTCTTCGCCGCCGGGCCGGAGAGCGGTATTCGCCGCTTCCAGGGCGCTTTCGAGATGCTGCAAGGCGCGTGAGAGCTGCTTCCGGCGCTCGGGTGCCGCACTCTGGTGGACCTCGCGCAATTGCTCGCGTGCTCCGCTGACGTTAACCAGAACTTGCGAGATCGTGTCCAAGGCCTGCTTGCTCGGTTTGGAACGCGCCAGACTCACCTCGTCTTCTACGTGACGAAGTCCAACTACGGTCGCGCGCAGCGAAGCGCTCATGTTAGCAGGCTACGTCAGGCCCGCCTGGTAAACAAGGCCCTCAGCAATACTAGTACCGCAGCTACCCACGGAGACCGAGTTCGATGCTCGATACCCTTGTCGCGGACGCGCGGCGTCAAGATCTGGCGGCCTTTTTGCGCGCGCGGCGTTCGTCCGTGCGGCCTCTGGACGTCGGCCTGACGCAAACGACGCGCCGCCACGTTCCGGGATTGCGCCGCGAAGAAGTCGCGTCGCTCGCGGGAATTTCTACCACGTGGTACACCTGGATCGAGCAAGCGCGCCCTATCAACATTTCGCCGGAAGTGTTGGATAAGATCGGCACTGCACTGCGGTTCAGTGATTCCGAAATCGACTTCATGCACACGCTGTTGCGTGAGGAGCCGCAACGCTGCACGCTCAACCCGGGAGTTCCGAACGTGTTGCGTACGCTCGTTGAGTCGCACGTGCATGCACCGGCGTACATTGCGACGCCGCGCTTGGACCTGCTGGTGTGGAACGCTTTCACCGAGGAGATCTTTGATTATCACGCGGGCAGCTCACCGCTCGAACGCAATTTGCTGTGGCGCATGTTCTTCGATCCGGCGCGGCGCAAGCTGTACGTAAATTGGGAGAAAGTTTCGATCAACGCGGTAGCAAGTTTCCGCGCGCTTTATTGCAAGTATCGCGGCGACACGCATTTCGAAGAACTCTTAAGCGTCATGCGAGAAAGCCCCGAATTTCGCGCGGCATGGGACCGGTGGCAGATTATCATTCCCGCAAAGACGCCGCCGTTTTTGATCTTTCACGAGAAACTGGGCTCGTGCGAAGTTACGCCCATTCAAGCGACGCTCGACATTGCGCCTGATTGCTATTTAGCTCTGTACAGTTGCGTAAAACAGGGAAAAATGTAACAAACTCTTGACGCAACCACGGAGCAGCGGGTTCAATGGGTGTCCCAGGAGGTTCCCCACTTGTCCCGCCTTCATTTTCCACGCTTCTTTTTTGGAGCGGCCGTTGCTCTGCTGTTGGCCGCTTGTAGCGGCGCAAACTCATCTTCTCCGTTAGGTGTCGTTCCGTCGCTCGATAGTGCGCCGGCAACGCTTGCGGCGAACGTCATGCAGTCGTGCGCTGCGTTATTACCGGGCGACGACATGCGATGCGATGCAGAATTTCGCACCGATCTCGCGCCGCCGGGCCGCGAAAGCGCCGAAGCCATAAGCGCACCTCCTGGCTACGGGCCATCCTCGATTCAAAGCGCATACAAACTTCCGTCGTCGACCGGCGGCCACGGCCAAACTGTCGCAATCGTCGATGCGTACGACGATCCGAATGCGGCCAAAGATTTAGCCGTATATCGCACGCGCTTCGCACTGCCGGCCTGCACGATCGCCAATGGCTGTTTCCGCAAAGTTGGCCAAACCGGTAGCGCAACCGCACTTCCGGCTGCAAATCCAGGGTGGGCGCAAGAGATTTCGCTCGATTTGGATATGGTTTCGGCGACGTGTCCGAACTGTCACATTCTTCTCGTCGAAGCGTCCACCGCTGCATCAACGAACCTGGCTGCAGCGGTAAACGAAGCGGTCAAACTCGGCGCGACGGAAGTGAGCAATAGCTACGACGGCAGCGAATACGTCTCGGCCAACGCATCGTATTCGCACGCGGGCGTCATTATCACCGCATCATCGGGCGACAGCGGCTATGGCGCGCATCAACCGTGTTCGTATGCAACCGTGGTGTGCGTCGGCGGAACGACTCTCAGACGTTCTTCCACGACACGCGGCTGGAGCGAAACGGCATGGAGCGGAAGCGGCAGCGGCTGCAGCGCGTACGTGACCAAGCCGGCATGGCAGACGGATCTCACGTGTCATAAACGTTCCGAAGCCGACATTGCGGCCGTTGCCGATCCCAATACGGGCGTCGCCGTCTACGACAGCATCCCGGTCAACGGCTATTCCGGCTGGCTCGTATTCGGAGGAACGAGCACGTCGAGTCCGATCGTCGCGTCCGTCTACGCCCTTGCGGGAAATGCAAAAACGCTGATCGCGGCGCAAAGCCTTTGGAAACATCTAGGTACGGCTTCGTTGAACGACGTCGTTAGCGGCAGCAACGGCACATGCACGATTACGTATATCTGCCATTCCGGCAAAGGCTACGACGGTCCAACAGGCGTCGGAACGCCGAACGGCATCACGGCCTTCTAGCAGGGTGCGTTCAAGGAGTGGGCACCGGGCCTCCGCAAATTCACTTTCATGTACGTACCGGTGCCTTTTCGCATAACGGGGCAAGACGACGCGGTGCGCCTCATGCGCGAGTATCCCTTCGCAACGATCGTAAGCATCGTTGAGGGCAATCCGCGCATTTCTTATCTGCCGTGCGTCATTGTCGCCCAAACGCCGCAATTGATCGTTGGTGCGCACTTTGCGCGCGCGAACCGACATTGGAAAGACGTTGAAGCGTGCGGCGCAACGCTACTGTTTCACGGGCCGCATGGCTATATTTCGCCGCGTTGGTACGTCGAACCACCGGACAACGTTCCTACGTGGAACTATGCCGTCGTCCATGTAAGCGCATCGGCGCGCGTCACCGGCGATGAAGAAACGCTTCAGATTCTTCAGTTGCTCACGGAAATCAACGAAGGCGACGGTGAGGACGCGTGGTCGATCGACTCCGCGAATCCGAAGTACATCGAATCGCAGCTGAAGGGCATCGTCGGTGTACATTTCACGGTCGATGCATTGGACGTGAAGTTTAAACTGAGTCAAAATCGTGCGGCCGAAGATCGTGACGGCGCAATCGCCGGCCTGCGGTCGACAAATCGCGAAAATGACGCGGCCCTCGCCGAACTCATGGAGCGCGCTTCGGTTACGGCGTAGGCGTCAACGTCGGAATCGCCCCAGGCGTGGGCGTTGCGGGCGGCGGAGCCGGCGTGTAATTCAGAACGACGGTAAAAGAGGTCGGCGCCGTCGCACTCGCCAGCATTTCGTTCTCCACGATACCGCGCGCGCGAATCGCCACGTGCACTAAGCCGTTTCCGCCGATCGCTTCGGGCATGGTGTCGAAGTGGTATTGCACGCCGGGAACCGATGCGCCGGCAAAGAGCCGGTCCGCTGTGATGCTCGGCGCGGCGACCGCAACGGCTGCAAACGAATCAAACGGACCGGCGGATTCACCAGCCTGCGCACCAATGCCAGGGGCATAGCTGTAACGCGTGACGAGCCTGGAGGCAGCATCGTAGCGGTATGCCCATGCGAAAGGTCGATGTGCGCCGTCCTCGGTGAAAAAATCTACTTCATGTCCGTCCCCGTTCGATGCGCCGAGGACGTCGTTCGTGGGAACGAAGACGGCCCAGGAGCTGTCCGCCTCGCTTCCGAGCCGCTCCGCGAGCGTAGCCGCAGCGCTCTGCCCGGCAAGCGTTGCATTTTCGGACGCTGCCCATGCCGCGCAGCGATTGGCGACTGCGATTAGGCCCCAGATCAGGAAGAACGCTATTGCCGCGGAGACCAGCAGTTCGATCGTGGCAAACCCGCGCTGCGAACGATTCATGCAAAAGATAAAGTGCCCGGAAGCGGGCGCCCGGCGCCGTTGAGCGGGCGGCGGCTTTGTGGTACAAAGTACTGACATGACCGAGATCGAGCGCGCTCTGATCGATATTGCCGAGGTGCGGGAGCGCCTGGCAATGACGCAGCGCTTCAAGGGATACTCCGGGGTCGCTGCGGCCGCATCGGGCGTCTTCGCGCTCGTCGCAGGGGCCGTTCAAGCGTTGATGGTGCCGTTGCCGCAAACGGCGATGCAAGGCCGGCAGTACTTTGCCATTTGGCTGGTTTGCTGCGCAGGCGCGGCGATCGTGAACTACGGCGCGATCGCGCATTGGTTCGTAAGCGATGCGAGCGCGCGGGATCGCTGGCAAACGCGCACGGTCGGTCTGGCAATTCTTCCGGCGCTCGTTCTTGGCGCCGCCATTTCATTTGCCTTACTGCAAGGCGGACACATCTCGTATCTGCCCGGCATCTGGTTCGGCTGTTACGGCGTTGGGCTTTTTGCTTCGCGGACGATGATTCCGCGAGGCGCAATTGCCGTTGCGGCCTTGTTCATGTTTGCGGGAATGGGGCTATTGTTCGCTCCCGCTTCGTTTGCACTGTCGTGGTGGGTGTTGCCGCTCGGATTCGGCGCCGGTCAAATGGCGATCGGCGTGATGCTTTTGCGCGAACGGGTCGTGAACCCATGAGCGCGACGAATCTCGATCGCGTTTTCCACGAGCGCGGCCGTCTCGCGATTTGTTCCACGCTCGTCGCCAATGCCGGTGGCGTCTCTTTCACGCAACTGCAAGAAGTGTGCGAACTTACCGACGGAAATTTGAATCGCCATCTGCACGCGTTGGCCGAAGAGCATATCGTCGCCACCGAACGGTTGACCGGGCGGGGCCGCCCGCAAACGATCGTCCGCATCACCTCCGCCGGACGGGAACGGTTTTTATCCTATATCGACGCGCTGGAAAAGATCGTGCGTGACGTTCACCGCTCGGCGAGCGCCAGCGAATCGCCGATTCGCACGGTGCCGGCGCGCAGCACGTCGCAATAGATTCCCATCCACGTCGAGCGATTTTGCGCAACGTACCGCAAGATCTCGGAATTGCTTTCGCCCGTGCGCTGGTCGTAGGTGGTTACGACGCATCGTTCGATTGGATAACGAACGCGCAGCCACACGTCACCCACACACAACTCGCGCCCGGTGAGCGCCGCTTCGTCAGTGGTGAAAGACGCGGCCCCCCGAACGAAAAAGTTTGGCCGGAATCGTTCCGGCTCTACCTCGAAGCCGACGTGCGCGGAAAGTCCGCGCAGCCACCGGTCCACGAGAATCGATACGGGCGCATCGTCGAAGTAATGCAATTCCGTGTCTTCCACGCTCACCTCTACGCCGCGCTCCTGCGCGGCAGACACGGCCGCGTCCACCGCGTTTTGGAGGTGCAAGACGTTGTTCTCTTTGCCGCGATACGTTTTTCCGGCGCGGACGTGCCCGTCGCGCACGACCAGTGCGCGAGCCCGATCGCCCGGAATTCCGTCGTTTTGGACGACGGTGCTTTCCAGCGAATCGCCGCGTAAGCTTTTCACCGGGTATCGCCAGATGTTGGCGACGGAGCCGATTTCCATAGGCCATCCATACCATAGGAAGGCTTCTAATTCCTCAAGAACCGCGCGGCAAGATGGAATCGGCGCCGAATTATCCCTTGCGCGCGCTCGGCATCGGAGAGATCTTCGACCGGGCCGTAACGATCTATGTCCGTAATTTCGCGGTCTTCACCTTGATGGTGCTCACGATCTTGGCGCCATACAGCCTGGTGCAGTACGCCGTGTCGCCGGCTAAGAACGCCGGCCTGGCGCAAACGATCGATCAAATCGAGCATCCGGAAAAACACACAAAAGACGCAGCGTTTTCGGGAAAGTCGCTGGCGATATTCGGAGCCGCGATGGTAGCGTTAGTGCTGCTTTCGCCGATTGTGGCGGCCGCCGGCGCCGCGGGCGTCGCAGCCGCGTATAATGAGCAGCGTCCCAATTACCGTGAAAGCTTTCTTGCGGTGCTGCCGAGATGGCCGCAGATTTTGGGCGCCGCTCTTTTGGAATTGTGCATAATCGTCGGCGTTTACGTCGCATCGCTTACAGCACTCATCCTCATCGGCGTAGTGGCTGTTCTGGCGATCAAGCCCGCGCTGCCTCTTGCGGTTTTGTTGTTCGTGCTTCTAGCCATCGCCGTGCTTGCCGTGTCGGCGCTCTTTCTGTTGCTGTTTCTTTCGTACGCTTTTGCAACGTACTCGGCGGCACTTGAAGGAATGGGAGCAGCCTCCGCTGTCGGCACGGCGTTTCGCCGAATCTTCAACCGGCGCGAGATCGGCAAATCGCTCCTCATCGCGCTTTCATACGTTGCGCTCGAGTTTGGCGTGCTGATGATCAGTACGACCGTGAGTCTATTACTGATGGCAACCGTCCATCAACTGGCGATCGAGCTGATCGTGAACGCGCTGGTGTCCAGTGCGCTGACCGCGTTTCTGACCATCGTCATCGCCGTGTATTACTTCGACGTGCGCACCCGCGCGGAAGGCCTCGATCTCGAGGTCGCGCTCCAACGTCTAAGCACGCCTTAGCTCCTCCGCAAGACATCGTTTCGGCGGTGCGGGCCGAACTTGCCGTCCCCGGCCGTTACCACTTGCGCGTAGCGGGCCCGCAAGCGCACCCAACGTGGTGGCAGCTTTTTGCGATGTGGCTGGGAGATCGATGGACGCAGTTTGCGCACCGCTTTCTTCCGCACTTGCGCGTGAACGCGCATTCGGCGTCAATTGCCGGCGACGTAGTCGTATTGTTCTGTGTCGTGGTAATCGCGCTTGCCGTTTCGCGGCTATTGGCGGCGCTTCAACTCTCGCGCGAACGTCGAGTCGCCGTGTACGCCCTCGGCACTCCCTCGCAGAGCGCCTACGCGCTACTGGCGCAAGCGCGCACGGCTGCGGAGGCGGAAAAATATGCGGAGGCGGTACGGTTTTTATTCGCAGCGGCAATCGCGTTGCTGGACGTCCGCGGAGTGGTCGCCGACGACGCAAGCGCAACCATCAAAGACGTTCGCCGGGTGTTGCGCGGACGGGTTCCCGGAGCGGAAGACTCGTTTGTAGATCTTGCACGCGCGTATACCGACGCTGCATATGCAGAGAAACCCGTCGACATCACCCTTTGGCAACGGACCGAACTGGCCTATCAACGGCTCGCCGAGCGAGTGCGCGCGTGAAATTTCGATTTGGGGAAACGATCGCGCTTTTCGCCGCTTTTGCGATTCTCATCGCGGTTGCGGTCTTGCAACATCCTCGAGGAAACGTTTCCGTCTATTCCACGTACGATGGCGGACCGGACGGATATCGAGCGTTATACGGTGTCTTGACGCGCGAACGGATCCCCGTTGCGCGATTGGAAACGCAGCTGGCGCTTGTGTCGCAGGCGGGCGTCGTCGCGATTACCGAAACGAGCCGCGAACGTTTGGCCGGCGCTCCATACGGTTCGTTGGATTCGAGTGACGTGGAGCAGTTGAAGGATTTCGCTAAACACGGGCGCGTGCTGGTGTTCGCCGAGCGCGGTTCAACGCTCGCAAGAACGCTTGGGAAAATGGCGATCCGCTTCGATCCCGCGCGGTATACGAACGCGGCCCTTGCGCGCAATCCCGCCGCCGCGCTTGCCGTGTATGGCGCCGTGGCGGGACGCGGGACCGTGCTCTTTGATGAGCGGCTTCATGGCTACGTTCAGGACCGAAGCTTTTGGGCAGCGCTTCCCCAAACCGTGCACGCCGCGGTTTGGATAGCGGCGGCTATCCTGGTTTTGATGCTCATCGACGCTAACGTGCGAATCTTACCGCCGGATACGCTGGAGCTGCCGCAAGAACGAGACTCTTCGTCGTACATTCGCTCGATGGCGACGATGCTGAGGCGCGGGCGCGCCGGGCGAGCCGCTATCGCGCGGTTTGCGGAAGATGCTGCGCGCGCGCACCCGCGCACGCACCACGCCGAAACGCAATCGAAACTTCAGGACTTGCAACAGCTTGCGCAGCGACGCAATCCCGGTGACGCCGCGGTTCTGCACGCGGCGCGCCTCTACGCATGGATCCGAAAGGAAGGCTAGTGGACACACAAATCGCGGGCGTTCAGATGCTGGCGGAGCGGGTTCGCACCGAAGTTGGGCGCGCGCTTGTCGGCGGCGAGAAGGCGTCTTTCGCGTTGCTCGCGGTTTTGCTGACGAAAGGCCACGTGCTTATCGAAGGCGTCCCGGGAACGGGGAAAACGCTCGCCGTGCGAGCGTTCGCGGCGGCGCTTGGGCTGGACTTCCGGCGCATTCAGTTCACGCCGGACCTGATGCCGGCCGACGTGCTCGGCACGACGGTCTTCAATCCGCACACCGGGGAATTCAGCGTGCGGCGCGGTCCAATCGACGCGAATATCGTGCTGGCGGACGAGATCAATCGGACTCCCCCCAAAACGCAGGCCGCGTTGCTCGAAGCGATGGAAGAAGCCCAGGTGACGATCGACGGCGATCCCATGGCACTGCCGTCACCCTTCATGGTTTGCGCAACGCAAAACCCGATCGAATACGAAGGAACTTATCCGCTGCCGGAAGCTCAGCTCGACCGGTTTACGATCAAGTTTCGTTCGTCGTATCCCGCCGAAGAGGAAGAGCTGGACTTACTTGGGCGCGTGGCCGGCGGCTTTGATGCTCGTGCGCTGGACCTCTCCGGCATCGCCGCGGTAGCGTCCGCGGCTGACATTGTCCAAGCGCAGGCGGCAGTTCGCAACGTGCACGTAGCTCGGGAACTCCAAAAGTATCTCTACCAGATCGTCGCTGCGACGCGTGCGACTCCGCGTCTTGCACTCGGAGCTTCGCCGCGCGCGAGCGTGGCGTTGCTGCATGCGTCGCAGGCGGCGGCGGCTATGGAGGGCCGCGACTTCGTCACCCCGGACGACGTGAAGGACGTAGCACCGCTCGTCATTCCGCATCGACTGATCGTGCAGCCCGAAGCGGAGATCGAAGGCGTAGACGCCGCTGCCGTTTTGGCGGAAGTGCTGCGCGCTGTGCCGGTTCCCCGTGACTAAATTCATTCCGCGGCTTTGGTTCGCGCCGCGCTTTTACTGGGCGCTCGGCACGATAGCGTTTCTCCTGGCCTGTTCACCCGGCGTGCCCGCTTTTGTCTGGGTCGCCGGCGTCGCGGCATCCGCGCTCGCAACGGCAACCGTGCTCGATGCGTTTCTTGGCCCGCGCCGCAACACCGTCACCGTGAAACGAGTCGTTCCGCCGCACTTCGCCTTAGCGATTCCCGCAACGATCGCTTATGAGCTGGAGAATGCATCGGCGGTTGCCCTGCGTTGCGCCGTCGTCGAACTACCCACGCGAACCTTACAACCTGCCGAACGTACGCCGTTTCTCCGCGTTCCGCCTCGGACCGTCGCTCGCATCGAAACGGCGGCGACGCCCGTGGCGCGAGGCACAGGCGCGTTTACGGCGCTCATCCTTTGGTACGACAATGCCTTGGGGTTGATTCGCCGGCGCGTGAGGATTTCGTCGGCGCAAGAGTTTCGCGTCTATCCAGATCTTTCAGCCGTGGAACGATACGGCGCCCTGCACGTGCGCAACCGTCTGCTGGAAGCCGGATTGCGGCGTTTACGCCTGCGCGGCGGCGGAACGGAATTCGAAAGCTTGCGAGAATTCGCAGCCGGCGATGCGTTTCGCGCCGTCGATTGGAAAGCTACGGCTCGACGCGGGAAACTGATGGTTGCGCAACACGAAATCGAGCGCAGCCAAGATTTGATGCTCGCCATCGATTGCGGACGGCTGATGACGGCCCGCTTAGGAGATCGCCGCAAGCTGGATTATGCAGTAACGGCGGCGCTTTCACTTGCATCGATCGCCTCGCTTGCGCACGACCGCGTCGGAATTACGGCGTTTGCAGCAGATATGCTGGTGGCACGCGCTCCCCGCTCCACCGCCGCCTCGATCAACGCGCTTACCAATGCGGTTTGCGATCTTGAACCGCGGTTCGAGGAATCGGACTACGCCCGCGCCGCATCGTACCTTCGCTCGCACCTGCACCGCCGCAGCTTGATCGTGCTTTTCACCGACGTGATCGATCCCGTCGCGCAAAGCACCGTCCTGGCCGAACTCGCTTCGCTTGCAAAGCGCCACGTTGTGCTTTGTGTATTCATGAACGATCGTGCCGTTGCACGGGCGCTGTCCTCGACTCCCGAACGCATCGAGCAAGCTTATGAACTGGACGTGGCGATCGGACTCGCGCAAGAACGCGCGCAGGCTTCGTCAGTGTTGACGCGGACCGGCATCACGGTGTTGGACGTCCCGGCCTCGCAACTCGCCGTCGCAACGATCGACGAGTATCTGCGAATCAAGCAGCGCGGTCTATTGTAATTCGTTCGCGTCCGGCGAGCGTGAAGTACAGAATCAGCAGAACCGCGGTAACGGCGCCGAAGGCAATTCGCGGCGCGGGCGGCAGGCGCAGCGGTGAAAAGAACCCTTCGATGGTTCCGGCCACGACGAGCATTGAAGCAACGCCGGCGATGAGGGTGCCGGCGCGCTGCGCGTAAGCCTTGATGGCATCGGAACGTCGCAGGCGCCCGGGAGCAACGATTCCGGCGGCAATAAGCAGTCCCGCCGCACCGGCGATCTGAATGGCGGTCAACTCGATCACGCCGTGCGGCGCGACCGTCGCCCAGAAGTCGCTTCCAAAGCCGGCGTTGGCGAACAGCGCTCCTTCACCGCCGAGCATCACGCCGTTCGATATGAGAATCCACAGCGTCCCGATGCCGAGCGTAACGCAACCGGCGAATGCGAACACGGCAACCTTGATGTTGTTGGTAATAATTTCCGAAGACATCAGCGGCGACTGCAGCGGGTCAAACGCAAAGTTCGAGTCGTGCAAGCTCTTGCGGATGTGCGGCGGGACGATCTGATCCGGCAAAAGTGCGTACGCATCTTGCGGATGGACGCTTATGACGACGTATCCTACGACCGCGCACGCCACCGTGAGCAACGTGCAGAGCGCAACCGGAAGAAAAGACCGCCGGAATTCGCGCGGAAACGTTTGCGTATAGAACCGGACGATACGTGCCGCCCCGGTCACGGTGTCCCCCGCATACACATAGGCATGCGCGCGCGCGGTCAATCGATTCAGGTACGCGAGCAGGCGCGAATCATAGTTTCGTCCCCGCGCGTAGGCGAGGTCGCTCGTTATGGCGCGGTACAAACGACCGAAAGACTCCACTTCCTCGGGTGAGAGCCGGTTAAGACCGCGCCTTGCCCGGCGCAGGAGCGTTTCCAATTGCTCCCACGTCGCGCCGCGAACTCTCACGAAGGTGGCTTGCGTCACGCGTTCCAAGTACTCTCGCGCATGGATCGAACCCTCGACGTCCGCACCCCGGAAAGCATCGCCTTCTCTTTCGAGCTTGCGGGGATCGGGAGCCGGTTCTTGGCCGTAGCCATCGACCTCGCCATTCAAGCCGGCATCGTTGTCTTACTTTTCTGGGGGTTTTATCTCATCGGCACGCATCAGTCGGCGGGGCACGATCATCTAGTGAAGAGCGCAGCGGCTGAAACGAGGCTGGTGAGAAATCTCGTTATCGCGATCGTCGTCACCATCGTGTTCGTAGTGTTTTTCGGGTATTTCATCGTCTTCGAGGCGCTGTGGAACGGTCAGACGCCGGGAAAACGCGCGCTCGGATTGCGCGTCGTTCGTGACGGCGGGTATCCTATCGACTTTACGGCGTCGCTGGTGCGCAATTTGATTCGTGTCGGCGAGCTGGCCTTGGGGTTCTATGCGATCTCCGCGCTCGTTGCCATTCTCTCGCCTGAAAACAAACGCGTCGGCGACGTTGCGGCGGGCACCATCGTCGTGCGCGATGCACGAATGCAACGGCCCGAAGAGTTCCTTCGAACTATCGTGAGCGAGCCGCAGTACTCCGCTACGGCGTATTTGAGCGGTGAAGAACGCGCACTCGTGAAGCGTTTCCTCGATCGCCGAGACGTTTTGGACGCGAACCGCCGTGCGGCGCTGGCGTCGCAAATTGCCCGGCGTGTGCGCGAGCGGCTGCCGGCCGACTTGCAGCGGCTCGACGACGAATCGCTCTTGGAACGGCTCTAGCTACTTTTGAACTTCGTAACGAACTCGCGCGCAAAACGCATCGCGTCTTCTTTCGTGCGGTCGTAAATTTGCGAGGCCTGGCCCTTACTCATGTGGCGGCCGTGTTCTAAGAAGAACGTCACGCCTTCGCCGACGACGATCGTGCCGGCGTAGGCGATTGCACCCTTTATCGCGATCCCCGCTACCGGAACGAAGCCCACCAGTTCTCGGGCGAGCGTACGCCATCCGAAGCCGCCGCCTATGACCGGTAATAGCTGCCACATGCGCTGGACGTCGGGATCTTTGCCGTACGCCGCTTGAATGTGCAGCAGCAGCATCATCTGGATTCCGGTGATTGCGACCATGTCGCCGGCCGAGGCGAACGCTCCGAGAACGATGCCGACGACCGGAATATGATCGACGACGGCGCTGGCAAGCGCGACCTTCAGCGCGTTGTTTGCGGCGTCTCGCGTGAGCTTCGCGGCAACGCTCTCGCGCAACGGCGGCAGCCGGCGGCCGACCGCAATTTCTACGCCTTTCGAGGCCTCGACGATGTGTGGGAAAACGCGCCCGCGCAGTGTTTCCTTCGCAATGCCCGGCACGACGTACTCACCGTGCGTTCCGGGCGCGGGCAACGCCGCCGGTCCGGATTGCGGCGCCTCGGCGTCGACGGTGACGGCGAGAACCGGAACCTTGAGCGTCGCGAATGCGCGAAAGTCCGCGCCGTTAAGATCGCCCGGCCGGCCCAGAAAAATAACGACGCGAACTTCGGAAGGCTCCGTTAAAAGCGGCCCACTGGCCGGAACGGTTTCCAAGCAAGCTGCGGCGTCTAACGGGGTCGTGCCGTCGTCGTGTCCGGAGAGCAGCAGCGCGCGAAACTCCGCAATCAACGCCGGATCGCCGCTTAACAGGAAACGAAACGGCTTGCGTACATGCGCGTGCACGGCTTTGACGTCGATGCCGTTTCGCACCAAGCGGAAGAGGTCGCGGGCTCCGATCGCGGTTGACATGCCTTCCTATACCCCGCAGCCGGAGTTAAGTTGCGCTCGGAGCCATCTCCTTATGCGGGTCGTCCGTGTAGTCGAGGTAGATCAGGCCGGTGAGAATCTCCAACGGCCATGCGTGCATGCCATGTTCGTCGGCGACGTCGACTGCCGATTTCTTCGACTTCACCATCTCTTGCACGATCAGGCTGGGCGTACTCTTGATGTCCGCCGCCAAGATCGCCGCGACCGTTACGTCGCCGGGCGTCAGGTTGTCGCGAAGCATGGTCTCGTAATCGATGCCTTCGACGCCGTACCGGTGATTGAGGGCGTATTGAAGCGTCGCGTAGCGCTGCGGCGATGTTCCTAACCCGAGCATTGTGATTCGAGCCGAGATTTGCCGCGTCCGCGCCATATTAAAGAGCTGCGCCGATTGCGACGCTTCCGTTGCGGCTTCGTTGAAGCCGTTGGTGGCCTTTTGCATCACCGGCAGGAGGTCGTTGTACGCGTCTTCCGTGATGTCGTTGTGCTGAAAGTTCAGCGGCGCCCGGTTGAGCTGTTTGAAAAACGCGTCCAAATCGCCGAGCGACTGATCGAGCGTCGTCATCGATGCGCGCGCGCCGTCGACGCTGCGAACCATATCGCTGTCGGCTTCTTGCAGTTGGGCGAACATCGACGGATACGAAGGCAGAATCGCGAGCGAGTCGGCCGGAATCGTGGGCAGGTCCAGCGGTGCCTGCATCTCGTTCAAAATGTCACGGCTCTCGCGCAATAAGCCCGATTCTTTGTTCTTTTCGAGCGACCCGACGCCGCCGATCGTATCGCCGGCATCGCCCATCGCGCTGTTGATCGAGCGCGCCATCGAGTTCAAGTTTTTGAAGACCGACTCGAGCCGCGAGCCGCGTTGAACGTTCACGTTGTAGAAGTTCGGAACCTCGTATTGCAACGCATCGAGTCGCGCGTTGATCTGTTTGAGCTGGTCGCGCCCTTCGTCGTGCCGGGCCACGATCTGCTGCGAAGCCGCGTTCTGCGCCGATTGCGCGTTTGCGAGCAAATCGCGCAGGCGGTTCCGGTTCGGTTTCACCAGGGTGATACGCTGCGCTTGCATTTGACGCAACGCCGCAATGCGTTGGTTCGCAACCGCGCGCGTTTCCGGCGAGCCCTTTTGCGCCGCTTCCGCTAACGTCTGCTGGCTTTTGCTGGTAAAGCCAAGCGCCATTTGCGCTTGTCCAAGTTGCAGAAGTGCTTCCGCGTTATCCGGGTCGGCCTTGAGGATATCGGTCAGCTTGCTGTCCGCAAAGCTGTACCGGGCGCGTTCTTCGTCGCTTGCCGCTTGAACGACGCGTTCTTGTTCCGTGACGACTTTCGGATCCAATTCGGGATAGCCCACGAGGTGCGAAACGCGAGCTTTCGGCCCGGGGTGGTCCTGAAGATATTTCGTGAGCAAATCGCTATGCTCGGATTCGAGCACGCCCAAATGCGCGGTCATCGTTTCCATGCTGTCGGGATCGAAGCCGGCGCGCGACATCAACTGTAGGCCCGTGCGATCGGCTTGAATTTCGTCGGCGCGCTGCATCTTCGCCATGGCGCCCGCTTCAAGCAAGTTGCCGAAGTTGTAAATCAAGGGCGACATGATCGAGGCAATGCCGAAGAGGATGTTCATCGCCTGCGCCTTCGATTGCATCGTCACCGTATGGCGGCGTTCGATGTGGCCCGTTTCGTGGCCGATTACGCCCGCAAGTTCATCGTCGGATTGCACGAAGTCGATTAGGCCTTCGTACACGTACACGTAACCGCCAAGCGTCGAGAACGCGTTGACTTGATTGTCCTTGATGATCTTGATGTTGTACGGAACGTCTTTACGCGCGACTTGCTTCCAAATTTTGTCGGAAATCGACTGGACGTAGGCGTTCAGGAGCGGATCGTTCTCGATGACGCTGCTCGAAACGATTTGCTCGTCGTTCTGGCGGCCGAGCTGAATCTCGGTCTGCGTCGAAAGCGCTTGCGTTGGAAGCGGAACGCTTGCGCTGAGCAGCGAGACGATCGCTGCGATGGGAACGATGCGGCGAAACATAGGCCTACCCAACTTTACGTGCACGATGATGCTCTTATTCTACCGTATACAATCCTGAGGGTATCGTGAGAGACGATCCCTTCGCTAGATAGGAACGCGTCAAACGGCCCGGGCGTTACGGCCCTGTGTATGCCGTGTGGATAATCTCAAGAACTTGCGAATCTCTGTGGATGCCCGAGGGGATAAAGCGGGCGGTTTCTGAAGCCCGTGGCGGATGACGCTGTTGCGTGGACGAGGCATCGGCCTCGAGGTCATGTTAGCTGGGCGGGATTTCGACGCGGCTTTAGCCGAGTTGGAAGCTCGTATTGCCGAGCGCCCCGGCTTCTATCACGGGACACGCGCCACAGCCACCTTCGGAGACGCGCCGAGCGGCGTTCAAGTGGCGGCCCTCCGGTCGGTGCTCGCGTCGGGCGGCATCGAACTAAGCGCAATTTCGGGCGACGAAGCCGTTCGTGTGGTGGCAACCGACCAGGGGCTCGACTTTGTCGAACGGGTTGCGGGCGGCGAAGAACTCGCCCGGCGCCGCGCTATGCGCACGAAGCGAGATCTCAAGCTTTCAGACGCAGCCCGTTCCCTCGTTGCCGACTTCGCCGGCGCGCGGGCGGACATCGCGGAACGTCGCAAGCGGGGCGAAACGAGCGTGCGCCGTTCAGTAGGGTCGGCGGCTCAGTCTCAAGCGGACGCCGAAAGTGCGCAACCCGCGCTCCCGCCGGTGGCGTCGCCCGGAACGCTGTATCACGTCGGAACGCTGCGCGGCGGACAGGCGCTGCATCACGACGGAAACATCGTTGTCGTGGGCGACGTGAATCCCGGCACGGAACTCGTTGCGACCGGCGACGTCGTCGTATTCGGGCGCTTGCTCGGCGTTGCTCACGCCGGCGCGCAAGGCGATGCGAACGCTCGCGTTTACGCCGTACATCTCGACGCTACGCAGTTAAGAATCGCTACCTGCATCGCGGCCAATGAAGGCTCGCGCAAAGCTCCGGCTGAACCGGAGGTGGCATTCGTGAGCGATGGCAGAATCACGATCGTGCCACACGATAAAGCAAACGACTCAAGGAAAGGTGCTCGCTGATATGAGCGCTCGTAGAATCGTTCTTACCTCGGGAAAGGGCGGCGTCGGGAAGACCACGACGACCGCTAACTTGGGCGCCGCGCTCGCGAAGCGCGGTAAACGCGTCATTCTAATGGACGCGGATATCGGGCTGCGCAATCTCGATCTGGTGCTCGGGCTCGAAAAGCGAATCGTGTTCGACGTGGTGGAAGTTGCCGAGGGACGCTGCCAGTTGCGGCAAGCGCTGATCAAAGACAAGCGCTTCGAATCGCTCTCGATTCTGCCGGCCGCGCAAACGCGCGACAAAGACGCGATCACGGAAGCGCAGTTCGCTTCAATCGTAGACCAAGCAGCGGAGATCGCCGACTTCGTGCTGATCGATTGCCCGGCGGGTATTGAAGCCGGATTTCGTAACGCGATTGCGGGCGCGAAAGAAGCGATCATCGTAACGACGCCCGAAGTAAGCGCGATTCGTGACGCCGACCGGGTCGTTGGGAAGCTGAACGACAAGCACATTCCTATTCGTCTGATCGTGAACCGCCTGCGCCCTGAAATGGTGCGCACCGGCGACATGCTATCCGTTGAAGACGTTTGCGAAATTCTCTCCGTCGAATTACTGGGCATCGTTCCGGACGACGAAGAAGTCATCGATACGACCAATCGCGGCGAGCCCATCGTGCTCGACGAAACGGCAAAGCTTGCGGCAATTTACGAAAAAATCGCGCGTCGCCTAGACGGCGAGCTGGTGCCGTTTACCAACTTCGATTCACAAGGCTTCTTCGGGCGTCTCTTCGGCGCTCTGAAAGCGGGGTAATGATGCATCAACCCATTCAAGCCGATGCTCCGGCTGCCGAACCGGTGAAACTGGGGCGCGCAATCGTAGTTACGTCGGGGAAAGGCGGCGTCGGGAAAACCACGACGACGGCAAACCTCGGTACCGCATTGGCAAAGCGCGGAGCGACGGTCGCGTTGATCGACGCCGACGTCGGCTTGCGCAATCTCGACATCGTGCTCGGGCTCGAAAGCCGTGTGAAATATCATGTTCTCGACGTGCTCGAAGAGAAGGCGACGCTGGACGAAGCGCTCGTTCCCGACAAGCACACCGGCAAACTGATGCTCTTGGCAGCCGCTCAAACGCGCGAAAAGGAAGAAGTCGATACCGACAAGATGCGCGCGCTCGTTGCGCGGCTGCGGGAGCGTTTCGACTACGTGCTCATCGACTGCCCGGCCGGCATCGAATTGGGCTTTAAGAACGCCGTCGCGGGCGCCGACGAAGCAATCGTGGTCTGCACGCCGGAAGTTTCAGCGGTTCGCGACGTCGATCGCGTCGTTGGATTACTAGGTAACAAGTTCAAACCGCAGCTCATCATCAACCGCCTGCGTCCGGAACTCGTCAAAAAGGGCAAGATGCTCTCCGTTGAGGACGTGAACGCGATTCTGCGACTGCCCTTGTTGGGCGTCATCGCCGACGAACCCGAGATTATCGTCACGACGAACAAAGGCGAGCCGCTCGCATTGCATCAAGAGCACGCAACCGGCGCTGCGTATCATGCAATTGCCGCGCGCGTTGCGGGTGAAGACGTTCCCGCTCCAACGGTCGAGATCAAGCAGTCGTTCTTCGGCAAGTTGAGCGCGCTCTTTGGAGGACGCCGCTCATGATCGACTGGGTTAGAAAGCTTTTCGGGCAATCGAATTCCGGAGCGACCGCAAAAGAACGTCTGCGGCTCGTGCTGATGACCGATCATCTGGCGCTAGCGCCGGAGTTGATCGACCAGATGAAGCGCGATCTCGTCGAAGTGATTTCGCGCTACGTCGAGGTCGACCAAGAGAAGGTCGAAGTGAACTTCGAGCGCGAGGACAAGGCGCTCGCGATGCTGGCGAACATTCCGATTCGCGCCGTCAATCGTCCGAGCGGCGGCGGCGGTAGCGGCGAAGCCAAGCCCCAGGATCCAAAGGCGGAAGCGCCGGCTGAACCGGTCGCGGTTGAGGCCGCGGCTGAATTCGCGGACGAAGAGCCCGATGATGCCGGCGAATCGACGATTGCCTCCGGCGCGCCGCCCGCGAGACCGCGAAAACGCCGCAAGAAGGGCGGCGGGCAGCCGAAACCGGCGACCGCACATTAGCTCGAGCCTCTTATCGCGCGACGGAGAAGCACTCTACGTCGCGCGGTTTCTTTCCGAGGGCGAATCGGAAGCCGCGTTCCGTGCATTGCATGAGACGCTGGCGTGGCAGCAGCCGCAATTGCGGATCTTCGGGCGCATCGTGAACGCCCCGCGGCTTGAAGCGTGGTATGGAGATACGGGGGCAGCCTACAGCTACTCCGGCCTCGCGCACGAACCGCTGCCCTGGACGCCCGAGTTACAGGCGCTTCGCAAACGCGTCGAGAGGACGGCGCGAGTTTCGTTCAACAGCGTGCTGGCGAACCTGTATCGCGACGGCTCCGACTCCAATGGGTGGCATGCCGACGATGAGCCGGAGCTCGGCGAGCAGCCGGTCATTGCTTCGCTATCGCTCGGCGCACCGCGCCGCTTTCTCCTCCGCCACCGCAAAACCGGCGATCGGGTGGAGATCGTCCTCGAAAGCGGCAGCTTGCTCGTCATGCGCGGCGCGACACAGGAGTGTTGGAAGCATTCCGTCCCGAAGCAGCGGACGGTCCAGATGCCGCGGATCAATTTGACGTTCCGCAGCATCGTCGCGCACGGTGACGTAGATTGGCTAGCCTGACTCTCAATATCGGCGCACGGCGGTACGTGCGAAACTTCAATTGGTCGCTGGCCATCGGCTGCGTCGTGTTGACGCTGCTCGGAATCGTGTGCATCCAGTCGGCGGATCTGCACAATACCGACGCCGCCGGCGAATACAAGAAGCAGATCATCTACCTGTTCCTGGGCGTGCCCCTCATGGTCGGCTTCTCCTTCATCGACTACAAGAACTGGCAGCGATGGGCTCCGGGACTCTACGTCGTGAACTTGCTGCTGCTGCTGTTCATTTTGCGCGGAGGGCATTCGGCGCTCGGTGCGCAGCGCTGGATTTCCCTTGGACCGCTCGGTACGTTCCAGCCTTCCGAACCGGCGAAGCTGATTCTCGCGATTTGCATCGCGGCGGTGTTGTGCCGATCGACCTACGACCGCATCCAGGATCTGTGGAAGCCGCTCGTGACTGTCGCCATTCCGGCCCTGTTGATCCTGAAGCAGCCGGACTTGGGAACTTCGCTTGTCGTGCTGGCGATTCTGAGCTCCGAATTGTTTTTCGGCTTACCGAAGCTCGGTGATTTCGCGATTTATTTGATGGGCGTCGTGACCGCAGCCGCTGCAGCCGTTGGGACGAACGCGGTGCTGAAGCCGTTCCAAAAAGCGCGATTATTCGTGTTCTTGAACCCGAAGGCCGATCCGCAAGGCGCCGGCTACAACTTGAATCAATCGAAAATCGCTGTTGGAAACGGCGGTTGGCTCGGGCGCGGCTTGCATCATGGAACGCAGACCCAGCTCAACTTCGTGCCGGAGCATTCCCGCGATTTCATCTTCACGGTGCTCGCCGAAGAGCTTGGCTTTCTCGGGGCCGTGATGCTCATCGCGTTGTACGGGTTGGTTCTCTATGGCGGCGTGCGAACGATGATTGCGGCGCGCGATCGCTTCGGCTTCTTGCTGGCCGCCGGCATCGTCGCGATGTTCTTTTTCCATGTGATGGTAAACGTCGGCATGACGATCGGGATCATGCCGATCACGGGCATTCCCTTGCCCTTCATGTCTTATGGCGGGTCGGCGATCCTGACCAATTTCGCGGCAGTCGGCGTGCTGCTCAATATTTACTCGCAAAAAGATCGCGACGTTCTCGGAAACGCCTAACCCGCGTAGCAAGTAAGGCCTTAGGTCTCAAGGAGGCACGCTGCCGCGCACGCAAACGCGTTCGTCGTAGAAACAAGGAGCTACACCATGCGCGTCCCGTCCCTTGCCGCGTTGCTCGTTCTCGTACTTACGCTATCCGCGTGTAACGGCAACAGCAACCCGCCGAGTAATCCGCCTACCGTTTCGCAGATCGCCGGCGAATATACCGGAACCGCAACGGATTCCGTTTTCGGCAGCGGCAGTGCGGCCGTCACGCTCTCGCAGACCGCTTCCTCGATCGGCGGAACGCTCACCGAAACGTTCGGCGCAACGACGATTTCGAATTCGCTTGCGATCACGATCGATCTCAGCGGAAACATTACGGGGAGCGCCATCGCCACCGTGCCGTCGAACGCAAATACCTGCGGCTTCAAAGTCAACGGAACGTATGACAACAGCACTGGAGATTTCAACGGGGCCTACACGTCGTATAGCGGCTGCTCCGGAGAAACCGGCAGCTTTACGATGACGCAGCAATGCAGCGACCCCTCGATTCCGGGCGCGTTGCATCGACGGCGACCGGAAGGCGGTCACGGGATTCTGCCGTGTTAGCCGTCTAGAACTTCGGCGAAAGCGCGGTCGGCGCTCCAGCCGCGTCCCTCCTGCTCCGCTGCGGCCCTTTCGTCAGAAGGCAGCAATGCTATTGATTGTTCGAGGCGCTCGAACGGCGCGCTTCCGTATTGCGGCGGCGGCCATTGATTTCCAGGAAAATGCGTGCGCGCAAAGCTGTACAGCCTAACGGCCTTTAGCGTCTCGTCGCCGGTTGCCGCCGCAGCAAAGGCAGCAGCGAGCGCTTCTGCTCCGGTGTGCCGGTGTTCCATAGCGAGTTTGAACGCATCCTTCGCCCACGCAAGAGCTGCCGGATATTCGTTTTGAAGCAGGGCGTATTCACCAATATTCAGCAGCGCAAAAAGACGCACGTCTCCGCTTACTAAAGGAAGCGCGCGCTGCAGGAGCTGCATTGCGCGTTCCATATTCCGTACTTCGGCTTCGGCTGCGGCCCACCACATAAGGCATTTTCCCGTATCGTCGTTTCTACCGATGGATTCGAAAAGCGCTACTGCCTCGGCAAAGTGTGTCCGCGCGTCGGAGATTTCGTCTGGCCGGTAGGTTATTGCTGCGCGTTGCAGCGTGATCGCAAGAAGTCTCAGGGTCTCCCAGCGACCTTGCGCGGAATAGGGCATCCGATCCATAATGTTGCGCATCTTCCCAGCGTTGTTGCCTCGCATAGGCTTGCGCGAGCTGCCCGTATGCGCGGACGGTTTGACTGACGTCCGGAGTTTGCGAGAGTAACAATGCGGCTCGTTCCGCCGCTGCCAACGCCTGTGTTTCGTCGAGCTCGTTATTGTAGAGCATCGAGAGCGCGAGCTGTAAACGGCCCTCGACGTTAAGCGGAATCGCGGCACTGCTTGAAAGGGCCCGTTGCGCCCATTGGATCGCTTCATCGAGCAATGCAAGACGTAAAAAGATCGGCAAGGCACTTGCAACGATCCGCTCGCCGGTAGGGCGATCGTGGTTCTCGGTAATGGCCCACGAGAGCGCGCCGCGAATATTATCGAGCTCGGCACCGGTGCGGGCAAGCCAATCGGGGGCCGGATTCGTATCCCACTCTTCGTATGCATCTTCCGTGAAGCCGGCGAAGTACATAGCGTGACATCGGGAGACCGCGTCGCATTCCCGCGCCTCGTCGATTCGTTCGTGAGCGTAATCTTGAATCGACTGCAGTAGCCGGTATCTTGTTCGCGCATTCGATGCATCCACGACCACGAGCGACTTTTCAACGAGCGCAAGCAACACGTCGGTAGTGTCGTATTCATCGAGATCGTCGTTCGTGCAAACTTCCGTCACGGCGGTGAGCGTGAAACTTCCGGAGAACACGGCGAGGCGCCGGAAGAGAATTTTTTCGACGTCGTTGAGGAGTTCGTGGCTCCAGTCGATGAGAGCGTGCAACGTTTGCTGCCTTGGCAAGGCCGTTCGGTCTCCGCCGCGCAGGATTCTAAAGCGGGCATCCAGCCGTTTATCGATCTCCTGAAGCGAGAGGGCGCGTACGCGCGTTGCGGCCAGTTCGATCGCTAACGCAAGCCCGTCGACACGCCGGCAGATTTCCTCGATGACCGGGATCGTGCTTTCCGATACGGTAAAGTCGGCCGCTGCAGAACGCGCGCGATCGACGAACAACTGCGTCGCTTCCGCGAGGCCGAGGGTTTGCAGACGGTAGACCGTTTCTCCCGAGATATTCAGCGGTTCGCGCGTTGTCGCCAGCAATCGGAGCGAATGTGATGCCGCGAGCACCGCTGCGACCACGGCGGCAACGGCGTGGATCAGATGCTCGCAATTGTCGAGAACGATCAAGAGATGACGGGAAGCAACGTGCTGCACGAGCGCGTCGCGCGCCGAACGATTGCCGCTCTGTCCGACGCCGAGGCTCGTAAGGATAGTGCTTTCCACGAGATCGGGATCCGAGATCGGCGCCAGATCGACGAACCAAACGCCGTCGCGAAAATCGTGCAACACGTCCGCGGCAACTTGCAAGGCGAGCCTGGTTTTTCCAACGCCGCCGGCGCCTACGACCGACACAAGCGGCACTTGCCCTAACAGTCCTTCGAGCTCCGCTACGTCGGTCTCGCGTCCCACGAACGTCGTCGTCTGCTGCGGCAGATTATGCGCGCCGGTATTCAGTGATTTGAGCGGGGCGAACGATTCTTCTAGCTCCGGCGTGCCAAGCTGAAAAACGTGCTCCGGCTCTTCTAAATCTTTGAGACGGTGCCAGCCAAGGTCGATCAGATGCGCTTGTGCGGGAAGCGCACGGGACACGGCGTCCTCAACCGCACCGGAAAGCAGTATTTGACCGCCGTGCCCGGTGGCGAGTAGCCGCGCAACGCGATTAACGGGCGGCCCGTAGTAATCGCCGCCGCGCTCATCGGTCTTTCCGCGGTGCAACGCAATGCGAACGCGCAAGCCGCTTACGTCGTCGAAATCTTCCGCCGCCAGTTGTTGCTGAATCGCGAGAGCGGCCGCCACCGCATCGGCCGCATGTTGGAACGCGGTGCAAAACTCGTCACCGACGGTTTTAAAGACGTAACCGTTGGAGCGGCGGACGATGTCGTGCACGATTTCATCGTGACGGCGCAACGCCCGTTGCATCGCCTCGTGATTCGCCTCCCACCGCGCGGTGCTGCCTTCGATGTCCGAAAACAAGAACGTGACGGTTCCGGTAGGAAGCGTGCGCCCGCTAGTCGTGCCGATAGACGATCCCTGCCGCCGTCGCACCGATTTCGACCCAATGTGGATCATCATCGATTATTTTACGCTCAACCGGCGTGTGGTACAGCAGCCATGTGGCCCCGGGGCTGCGCCGGTGCGCAACCGCGCCGAGCGTCGCGCGCATGGCTTCGGAATCGAACGGGTTATACATAAAGACGACCAGATCGCCCGGCGGATAATTCCAGATCCGCCCATCGGCGCGCACGATCCGCAAATCGTTGCATCGGCGGCGACGGCGGGAGGCGCGCGCAATGTTCTCCCGAGCGACCTCGAAGAGACCCGGCGAAACTTCGATGCCGGTAACCCGCGCGAAGGAGTACTCGCATGCCAAGAGCACCGCGCGCCCCATTCCGGCGCCTACGTCGACGAATGTGGAGTGCGCGATCACGTCTTTTGGCACAAGCGAAATGAGCGAGCGGAAATCGCCGACGGGCACGGGCTCGTAATGGGTTGCATGCGATCCGGCGTCGCCCACTGCGTCGGGATCCAGATCGGTCAAAAACAGAATGGCCTGCGTGGTGACGCCGTAATCGTGATCGAACCGGCGGCCTGCGCTGCGCTGCGTGCCCACCTCCCCAGGGTTCGCCGCGGCATGGCCGCAATCACTTGACGCCGTGAAATTGCCGTATCGCGAAGGCGAGTGGTTCGATTTGCCGCTCGGAGATCGATCCGTTGCGCCGATTTGTTTGGTACGTGTGCGCCATCACGTCGTAGACATTGCCGCGTTCGAAGACGCAGATGCTTCGACTCCCGTTGCTGCGTTGCGCGTCAGCGATCGCGCCCTGGTCTTCCACCGCTGGAAGCAGCGGCAGCAAGGGCGCGCCGTCCCGGATATCGCCCCAGAGAATCATGACTGGATCCCTGCTTCACTCGCGGAACGGCTCGTTGCTGCGCGCTTGCAACGGCTGCCGTTCGCGCAAGAACCGGTTCGCGTATTGTCCATTCGCAATGGTGACAACGTGGCCGGGTCCACGCTTTCGTGGGACGTGCCACTCGACCGTTCGACGTTGCAGCGCGTTCGCGAACACGTCCGGACTCAGGAAAGCCTCGCCGTACGTGTTGCCGGTGAAGCCGTAGCGCAGCTCTCGTCCTTACGAGACCTGCCGGTGCGGTGCGTGGCAATCTCTGCATCGTATGCCGGCGAGCCGTTGCCTTCGGTTTTGCAGTTGTCGCTTGAGGCGCCGATGGACCTCGTCCCAATACTGAAGCGATTTCCCAACGTGCGTTCTCTTCGTATAGCTGCGCGAAATATTCACGTTGACGCGGCGATCTTGCCGCAGACGCTTCAAGCTTTGGATTGCAGTCATGCTCGTTCCGTCGCCCTGGGCGGTGCCCCGGACTTATTGGCCCTGCGTCTTGCGCACACAGGCGTCGCGCCCAATTTAACGCTGCTTCCTCGTTCGTTGCGGGCTTTATCGCTCGAACATTTAACCGTTGCGTCGCCGGCGCCGATCGTGCGGCTGCAGAAGCTCGAGCAGCTAGAGCTCGACGGCCTTTGGCAGTTCGACGTTCCCGACGTCGAGCCGTTGCTCGCGATGCCGGCGCTCGTTCGTGCCAAAGTCGATATCGGCGGCCGCCGTAAAAACGTCGAACTCTACAAGCGTGCTCGCTGGGCTTATCCTTGGCCGTTCGAGTCCGTGATGGAAGCCGCCCGAAACGGGAAGAGCTTCATGCATGCAGAGTAAGGACGAAATCGAAGCGCGCAACGTGCGCGACTCCTCCGAGTGGTTCTCCGTTTTGCAGACGGGAAGCGAATTGCAAACGGCCACGATGCTGCTCGAGCCCGGCGCCGCTAGCGGTCCGATGGGCAACGAACACGCTCAAAGCGAGCAAGTGCTTTACGTTGTTGAAGGCGAGGTGACGGCGGAAATCGGCGACCGAAAATTCGTAATGAACGCCGGCGACTGCGTCGTCGTCCCGCCCAACGTTCCGCATCGTTTTCGCAATGAATCAACGCAACAGGCGCTGACGTTCAACGTCTATGCGCCGGCCGCGTATTAAGGCGCGAGTGACGTGAGCCGGGTGGCTTGAACGAAGCGCTCGATCTCGGCCGCGTATCGTGCATCGGGATTGACGAATGCCAAGCTTTGCACGAACCGTCCGCGCAACTGTTTTACGCCGGGCAAAGGGCGCGCAAGGAACTTGACTTCGCAGAACGGGCGCATCGCCGAGCCGCTCGCACCGCGTGATTGGGCGAGCGCTTTCAAGGTGTCGTTCGGCAAGGTGAAGCGAATCGTAACGTGCCACTCTTGGCGCAAGACCTGATCGAGAATCAGCCGCATTCCGCCTGTGCCCACGTCGATGGCCGTCGCATCTTGGGCGTTCGGTGAATCGCCGATGGAGTACCGAACCGGCACGTTGACCTCGACCCTGTGCGCTTTGCGCAGCTCGCGAAGGCGCGTTGAGGCTTTCTTCAACGGCGAGAGCTCAAGCGCGGCTTTGGAACCGGAGATCCCGCGGCGCTGTTCTTCCAGGACGAAGCGAAGCAGCGTTTCGCGGACACCCGGCTCCAGCGATTCGAAATGCACCGCATATCGGAACGTCCGGTCTGCGGGGGTGTAAGTGACCTTTCGGATGCTCCCCTTAAGCTGAAGCGGCGTGCCGTCCGGGCGCGCCAGCTCGAATTCCACCCACGCTTGCGGTTTGAGCAACGTTCGCGCATGGATCTGGGCGCCGCCGCCGGAGATATCCACGAGGGTGGCGGGAATGGCAACGCGTGCGCCGGCAACCCGCAAATTAATCCGCAGGTACATCGGTTGTCGAAAATACAGCCGGCGATTGGTCGCCGGCGCCGGACCAGCCATCCGGGAGCCCTCCTTGGTTGCTTCGTTTAAATTTTGAGGCTCCGACGCCTATCTGTCGAGAGACCTTCTGCCTGGTTTGCGTTAAAGGTCCGGTTGCCATGCGCCGTGAAGGTCGGGAGCGTCGGGGAGGCGGTTTCGCAGCTTGCGAGATCCACCGGCTACGGAGTTTGGATTTTTTTAGCGGCTGCAGCGATCCCGGATCACCGCTGGGTCGTCGCCGCGAAAGTTAAAGGCCGGTGTCTGCTATAAGGCGCCCCTTTAGAGGTTTGAGGAAAATTTGTCGAGCGAGATTTTAATCTCGAGCGACCCATGGGAAAACCGGGTCGCCATCATGGAGAACGGCGAGCTTGCCGAACTCTACATCGAGCGCGAAGAGAAAGTCATCGGCTCGATCTACAAAGGAAAAGTACAGAACGTTCTGCCCGGGATGGGTGCGGCGTTCGTCGACATCGGGTTGGGACGAAACGCGTTTCTTGTACGTCGACGATATCAACAAGCAGCCGCTGAACATCGGCGACGTCGAAGTCACGCACGGGCATTCCGGCTTCACGATCAGCGAGAAGGTCAAAAAGGGCGACGACGTTCTCGTGCAGATCGTCAAAGAGCCGCGCGGCCTCAAAGGCGCGCGGATTTCGACCAACATTTCGCTGCCCGGCCGCTATCTTGATTCTGATGCCGACGGGCAAGTACTCCGGCGTCTCGCGCAAGATCGAGTCCGCCGATGAGCGCAATCGCCTCAAGGCGATCATGAAGCGCATTCGTCCGGAAGGCATGGCGACGGTCGTTCGCACGGCTGCGGCCGGCGTGAGCGAAGCGGAACTGATCGCCGACCTTGGCGTGCTGATTCGCATGTGGCACGGCATTCTGGAAACGTTCAAGCGCGCGCCGTCGCCGTCGCTGCTGCATCGCGACATGAACCTCGTGTACAAGGCGGCGCGCGATTTCGTTACCGCAGACGTCGATAAGCGTGCTCGATCGACAACGAAGAAGAGTACCGCAAGGTCCGCGAGTTTTTGCAGTTGCTCGGCCCGCAATATCTCGACCGCGTCGAGCATTACAATTCCGGCCGCAATCTCTTCGACGATTACAAGATCACCGAAGAGTTGCAGAAATTGATGAAGCCGAAAGTAAATCTGCCTTCCGGCGGCTCCATCGTCATCGAATCCACCGAAGCCTTGACCGTCATCGACGTGAACTCCGGAAAATTCACCGGCGGCCGCAATCTCGAAGATACGATTCTCAAAACGAATCTCGAAGCTGCGGGCGAAATCGCGCGACAGGTCCGCTTGCGCGACATCGGCGGCATCATCGTCGTCGACTTCATCGACATGGCGACGGAATCGTCTCGCAGCAGCGTGATCAAAGCGCTGGAAGACGGGCTGCGCCGCGATCGCACGCGCGCGACGATCCAATCGTTTTCGAATTTGGGATTGCTTGAATTTACGCGCAAGCGCATCGGCAAAGATCTGGGTGCGCAACTGCGCGGGTCGTGTCCGACGTGCAACGGCATGGGAACGGTCATGTCTTCGCAATCCGTCGCCATTCGAAACGTTCCGCAACGTACGCGACGAGTTCTCGCGCAACGGCGTCGTCATCGGGTCACGAACCGGTCGTCGTAAAAGTCGCGCCGTCGGTCGGCGCGCAGATGGAATTTTGGTACGACGACGAGTGCGTGGCGCTTTCGAAGCGTCTCGGCACCGAAATCCACGTTCGCGTCGATCCGATGCTGCATCCCGAACGCAGCCGCATCGAGCCGCTCTCGAGCTTCGCAAGCGACTCGGCGCACGTCATTCGTGTCGGCGACGAGCACGAAGTCGAGCTGCTGTCGGGACCGACTTCCGAATCCGACGTCGGCCGCAGCGGTCGTTAGCGGACATCTCGTTGAAGTTGAAAATGCCGCGAACAACGCGGGCAACTCGGCGCGCATTCGCATTCTCGACGTCGACGATAACGAAGATTATGTGCTTGCCGAACTCGTGTCGGCCGGCGTAGCGGCGGCGAAGAAGAAGCGTCGTCGCGGCGGTAAGCACAAGGGCGCACTTTCGCCGACCGAAGAAGCGCAGCAGCTTCGCGAACTGGCCGAAGAGGCAGCGTCTCAACACCAGGCGCGTCCCCCGATCGGCATTACGACGGTCACCGAGGAAGAAGAAGCCGAAGACCGCGCCGCTCGTTGCCGAGGTCAAAGGCGAGCAACAAGAAGACGCGATCATCATCGGTGAAAACGAAGCGCGCGAAGGCCGCAAACGCCGCCGCCGGCGTCGCGGACGCGGTCGTGGCCGCGGCAACGGCTTCGAAGCCGCAGCGCAGGTCGGCATTCCGCCGCAGAGCGCCGCCGCGCAGAGCGCCGAGTTCGACGAGGATGAAGACGAGGACGAAGAGCTCGAGAGCGGCGCGCAACAGCCGCAAGCTCAGGGTGAACAACGCTTCGCCGGCCCCGACGAGCAGCAACAGGGCGATGGTCATCGCCGCCGCCGCCGCCGTCGCCGTCGCCGCGGACGCAGTGGTGCGGGACAAGGCTTTGCTCCCAACGGCCAACCGGCGGCACCCGCGGGCGCTCCGGTCGAGCCCCTTACGGGATCGCTACCGCAGACGCCGGTTCCCGATCGCCACGTGTTTCGCGTAGGCGCCGACGGCGCCGCGCATCCAACCGGAACGACCGCACCGCCGGAACCGTCGCGAGCCATTGCGCCGGCCCGTCGCACGCATCCGCCGGCCATCGAGGCTCCGCCGCCGCACCTCACCGTGCGCGAGGAAGAGCCACGTCCCACCAAACCGGCTCGTCGCCGTCGTACGGCGGCAGCGGCCGTGGGCGGAGAACTGCCTGCAAAGCGCATCCCGGCACTTTCCGGCGGCACCACCGAATCGGCGCCCCAGAAGCCAAAGCGTGGCCGCAAGAAGGCCGAACCGGCCGCGGCTGCCGCTGCGGAAGTAAAACCGAAGCGCACGACCCGCGCCAAGAAAACCGCAACCGCCACAGCCGCCGCCAAACCGGTCGCGGAGAAGCCAAAGCGCACGACGCGCGCTAAGAAAGAGCCGAAGTCCGCGGCCGCACCGGCCGTGAAAAAGACTTCGACTCGCAAGAAGTCGACGACGACCACGCGCAAAAAGAAATAAATGCTCGAGGTCTTCGTCGACTACGACGGGACGATAACGGATCTCGATACGTTTGACGTGCTGGTACGCGCCTTTGTTGGCGCGCACCGATGGGACGAGCTCGAAGAGAAACTGCACGCGGGGAGCATGACGTTACGCGAAGTGCTTTCCGCGCAAGCTTTGGGCGTTCGCGCTTCGCTCGATGAAGCCGACGCGCTCTTGCGCGAAAGAACCGCCTTCGATCCGGCGTTCGCTTCGTTCGTCGAGCGCTGCGAACGCGAAGGCGCGAAGCTCACCGTGTTGTCGTCCGGCGTTCAGCCGCTCATCGAGCGCGCTTTCGAACGGAACAACCTCTCACGCGTAGCTATTCTCGCAAACGGCATCGACGCGTCGCCGGAGGGATGGCGCTTCGAATTCCGCGATGACTCCGACAACGGCCATGACAAAGCCGCCGACGTTTGCGCCGCAAAAGCGCGTGGATCGCAAACCGTCTTCGTCGGCGACGGCCCTTCCGATTACGAAGCGTCGCTTGCCGCCGGCCGCCGTTTCGCCAAAGCCGGACGCGCGCTCGAAGCGTACCTCACGCAACGCGGGGTGCCTCACGATGCCTTCACTTCTTTCGCCGAAATCGAACACGCTTTATTCGATTAGCCGCTCGTTACGCTTCGAACAGCTCAGCATGACGAACGCCCGCCGTAAGAGGCGGGCGTTTTTGCGTAGGTTACGGGCGCTTTCCAGGTGCGCGCGTGTGTGTTTACGTTTTGCCGTTGTCGGCATCGAGGTGTGCGACGCGGTCGTCGATGTAGTCGACGGCGCGTTTGAGTTGCGCGTCTTTGGAAGGGTCGCCGAAACGAGCGCCTTTGTTTTCGGTGATGACGATGTCCGGCAAGATGCCTAGGTGATTGATGTCGCGGTTGTGCGGCGTGAGGTAACGGGCAGTCGTAATCTTCACGGCGGATTTATCCGGCAGCGGGAAGATCGACTGCACGACGCCTTTGCCGAACGTCTTCGTGCCGATGATCGTGCCAACGCCGGTATCCTGAATAGCTCCGGCGGTGATTTCCGACGCGGAAGCGGTGTGGCCGTTCACGAGCACGGCTAGCGGCACGGGCGTGATTGCCGTATCGTCGGCTTCACGCGTCGTGATGCTGGAGCCGCGCGATTCGATCGAGACGATTGGGCCCGAAGAGATGAATTTGGAGCTCACCGCTACGGCTGCGTCCAAATAGCCGCCACCGTTTTCGCGAAGATCCATAATGATGGCGCGCGCGCCGTCCCGCTGCAGACGATCGAGCGCGATCGCGAGCTCGTTTCCGGTGTCGCGGCCGAACACCGTCAACGCGACGTAGCCGATTTTGTTCGGCAGCATCTTCTCGAAGACACTGAGCTGGTGAATCTTCTCACGGGTGATGCTGATCGGCGAAAGCGTTTTGCCGTCGCGCTGAATCTGGATCGAAACAACGGTGCCTTCTTTGCCGCGGAGATGCGCGCTGGCTTTATCCATCGCCATGCCCTTGGTGCTGACGCCGTCGATCGCGGTGATGACGTCGTCTTGCTGGATGCCCGCTTTATCGGCCGGACCGTCGGGGACGACGTTGCTTACATCGATGTACTTCGTGGCGTCGTCGACCTGAATCACGATGCCGGTTCCGCCGAAATCCGATCCGTCCAACCCTTGATTCAGGTCGGCGAAGTCTTTCGGGTTTAAGAAAACCGTGTACCGGTCGTGCACCGAATCCATTATGCCGGCGATCGCGGCGTAGCTGAGATCGCGCGTGGAAAGTTTCGATCCCGCCGCATGTTGCGCGTTCGTAACGGCGACGTCGATGGTGCGAACGTTCGTCGAGGGCGCGCCGGTTGCGTGAAGTGGTGCGACGCCCCGCGCGACGCCGGCTTGCTTTAGCTTCGCCGCGAGCTGATCGTGAACGGAGTCCAGGACCGTTTGCGGGTCGACCTTCTTGTAAAACTCCGTTGTCAGATTTTGATAGCTCGTCTGAATTTCGCTCGCTTCCAGTGCGGGAAGCGTATCGGGCGATGCGGCGGGAGTAGCCGTAGGAATCTGAGTCAGCGTCACGGCGAAAAGGGCCGCGAGGAGAAGCGAATGCGCTTTATTCATCTGCCTTGTTAACGTAGAAGTTTGCTTAGTTGTGCCTTTGCGGCGGCAAGCTGTTTGTCGGCCGGCGTATCGATCAACGCCGGGTCGACGCTCTGGTTGACCAGGACGTCGGGCATGATGCCTTTGTGCTGAATGTCGCGGCCGAGCGGCGTTACGTATTTCGCCGTCGTGATCTTCAAGGCGCCGTCGTCGGGCATTGGGTAGATGCTCTGGACAACACCTTTTCCGAAGGTCTTGGTTCCGATCAGTTTAGCCAAATGGTAATCTTGGAGCGCGCCGGAGGTGATCTCGGAGGCGCTGGCCGTGTATTTGTTCACCAAGATAACGAGCGGTTGCAAGCCGCCGATCGCGTCGCCGTCGGCTTCTTGCGATTCTTTGTTGCCCATGCGGTCGATCGTGGAGACGATGACGCCTTGCGGAATGAAGTAGCTCGAGATTTTTACCGCTGCATCTACCAGGCCGCCGCCATTGTCGCGGAGATCGAGGATGTAGCCTTTGGCGCCCTTGGCTTTGCCGTCGAGCAGCGCTTTCTTCATTTCAGACGCCGACGTTTCGCCGAAGTCGGAAAGGCGGATGTAGTCGTAACCATTCTCGATCTTGGCGCGCACGGTGGGCACGTGAATGATTTCCCGCTCGATGGTATAGCGGCGTTCGTTGCTCTTCTTATACATGTGCGTCGTCATCCGGACCGCGGACCCGGCTTCGCCGCGAATCAAACGCTCGACGGAATCGATCGGCACGCCTTTGAGCGACTTGCCGTCAACGGTGTCTACGACTTCACCGGGCTTCATGCCGGCACGCGATGCCGGAAGGCCATCGATCGGCTGCAGCACGATTTCGCCCGTCTTCAACTGATAGATGTAAACGCCGATTCCGCCGAAGTTTCCGCCGGAAAGCGATTCCGAAAGCCCCTGCATTTCGCGGGGGGAAAGATAAACGGTGTACGGATCTTTGACGGAATCCATCACGCCGCGCAGCGCCGTTTCGGTTAGATCCGTTCCGGCGTTAAGCCCCAACTGCGAAGCGTAGTGCGATTGCGCGTATGTCAGAACGCTTGCAAGTCGCGTGCTGTCTTCTTGCGGATTGCCGTCGGCGGTTTCGTTCGGAAGCGTCGGATGCGCGATCTTCTTCGAGTGAAGAAAATCGGTGAGGGCTTTCTCTTCTCCGCGAATAGTGTCTTGAGGATCGACCGGCTTATAGTAGTTCGTTTCCAGTTTCTGCAACGCAACGCCGAGAAGCTGCGCTTCCCCCTGCGGACCGTTAAATAACGAACTGACGTCGCCCGTAGTGGCAACGTTGAAGGCTAGGTCGTGCGCGCGCGCGCTTTGCACGCCGTTGCGATATCCAACGTATAGCGCACCGGCGCTGGCGACAACGACGACGATTAGCGCTGCAAGCAGCGCGCGGAATGTAGCGGTCATTGATCCTCTCTACCCGGCGAAGTACCCTCGAGGTTTCTACCCTCGATAAGATACTTGCTATTTCTTAATGTAACCGGGGAGTCGGGTCGACGGGCTTGCCGTTGACGCGGATCTCAAAATGGACATGCGGCCCGGTCGAGTGACCGGTACTGCCCACGGCGCCGATCGCCTGCCCGCGCTGAACTTGCTGGCCGACCGAGACGTAGATCGCCGAGAGGTGGCCGTAGCCGGTGGAGATGCTGCCCCCGTGATCGATCATCACGAAATTGCCATAGCCGCCGTACCACTGTGCCAGGATGACGGTGCCCGAGGCGGCCGCCGTGACGGTGGTTCCCATCGGAGCCGCGATGTCCAAGCCGGGGTGGAAGTCCGGTGCGCCGCCGAACGGATTCGCGCGATAGCCGTACGGCGATGTAATCGTCCCGGAGACAGGCCAGCTGAACCCGCCGCTTGCTCCCTCGCTCTTGGGGATCGGATTGCCCGCGATGCCTGCCGCCCGGCGTGCCTGCTCTCTTTCGGCCTCGAGCTCGCGCTGGCGTTCTTGGATCAGCGCCTCGAGCTGCGACTCTTCGGCGGCCGACAGATTCTCGATTTCGTTGACTTCGCTCGCGACGTGCTGCCTTTGGTTGTCTGCAATGGCGACCAAGTTAGCGCGCTCTTTTGCAAGACCGTCGAGCTGGCTGCGCGCTTGTTGCTGCTCTTGCTGTTCGTGGTCCAGTTCCACTTGCGCGCTCTGCAATGCGGTCTGCACGGACGCGACCTTCGCTTCGGCGGCCTTGCGAGTGCGCACAGCCTTTTCGTTGGAAGCGATGAGCAGCCGTAAGTCTTCCCAGCGTTCGACAAACTCGCTGAACGAGCGCGCCGAAAGCAGCACGGCCGCATAGCCCATGTCGCCGTTTTCGTAAATGTCTACGAGGCGTTTCTTCAACAGCGTATCGTGCAGATTCAAGCTGCGCCGGCGCCGCGTCGAGCTGAATCGTGTTCCAGTCGAGCTTTCGTTGCGTGGAGCGCGTCTGCACCGACAGATCGTCGAGATGCGCGTTCACTTGCCCGATTGCAGCGTTGGTTTCGTGCAGCTGCGATTGAAGATCGTTGACGTGCAGCGTTGCCGCGTTGAGATCTTGCCGCTTCGCGTGCAGGCGCGCCTGCAGCGCCTCGCTTTTCTCGCGCTCGAGTTCGATGCGCTGTTGCAACGTCGGCTTGTGCGTCTTCGCCATCGTCATCGTTGGCGCGACGCAGCAGAATTAGAACGACGGCAAGCGTCCGGCGCAGAATCATGAGCGGCGTTTGTCCTTTACGAATACGGAACCGGAGATCGATTTCGCAAAGCGCTTCAGTTCGGCGGCGGCTTCGCCGACTCGCGCGTAATTGGTCAACTGGCGCTTGTCGTTCGACACGATCGCGATTGAGAGCGTCATAATCGGATAGCGGTTAAGAGCGCCCCGGCGATCGCGCGTTTCGATGTAGCCGGCGCGCAGATCTTTCGGCGAATAGAGGGAGCGAATGTCACGGTCGAATTCAACGATGATTTCGCGAGCCATCTCTTCGGCGCGGCCGTTCTCTGTAACGATAATGAAGTCGTCACCGCCGATGTGGCCGACGAAGTCATTGATCGTTCCGCGACGGCGCACCGCATCGACGCTGATGCGAGCGAGCATCTGAATGGCTTCGTCACCGTGCGTGAAGCCGTAGACGTCGTTGAACGCTTTGAAGTTGTCCAAGTCGAGATAGAGCACCGCGAACGGATCCCCGGCATCGAGCCGGCGGCGCAGCTCCATTTCAATCGCGAGGTTGCCCGGCAGGCGCGTCAGCGGAGAGAGCGACGAGTCGACTTCCACCCGGCGGATTTTCGCGCGCACGCGCGCAAGCAGTTCTTGCGGACCGAACGGCTTGGTGATGTAGTCGTCCGCGCCGGCTTCAAATCCGCGAAGTTTGTCTTCCGTCTCCCCTTTTGCGGTGAGAATGATTATCGGAACGTTGGCGATCGTCGGATTCTGATGTCCGCGAATGTGGCGCGCGACTTCATAGCCGTCCATGAACGGCATCATCAAGTCGAGCAGCACGATGTCCGGCATCACCGCTTCGATTTTTTCGAGTGCTTCGTGTCCGTCGGCCGCGGTTTCCACGAAGAACCCCGCGAGTTCCAAGTTCGTCGCGATAATTTTCCGCAGGTTGCGATCGTCGTCTACGACGACGACGCGGTGTTGAGCCTGGTCGTTCAATTGCTTCATTCGCGCACCGGAAGGGTGAGGGTGACGGCACATCCGGCGCCGGGTTTGCTTTCAATAGAGATTGTGCCGCCGTGCGCTTTCACAATGGAGCGCGCGACGTAGAGGCCGAGGCCGCTTCCGCCGGCGGTTGCCGTTAGCCGCGAATCGACGCGGTAGAAACGATCGAAAACATAGGGCATGTGCTCCTCGGCAATGCCGATTCCGCGGTCGACGACCCGCACTTTCGTGCTTCGCTCGTCACCCGTGGCCTCGACCACTACTTCGGACGTGTCGGGAGAAAACTTCAGCGCGTTCTCGATTACATGAGCCAAAGCGGTACTGATTTGGCCGGGATCTGCGGTAATGCTCACGCCGTCCACCTTGCGAATCAGGCGGGGACGCGCCGAGTAGTCCAAGCGTTCCAGTGCGGCATCCACGACGCTGTTGACCTCACAACGGCCGCGGTGCTCGGGCAGATGTTCCACCTCGACGCGACCGGCACTCAGAAGGTCGTCGACCGCGTGCGCTAAACGATCGGCTTCCTTTTCGATCGTTCCGAGATACTCGTCGCGATCGGTCCAGACGGCCTCGGCGTTCGCGCGCATCGTCGTTGCAAAGGCTTTGATCGTCGCGATGGGTGTTTTCAACTCGTGGGAAACCGCGGCGACGATTTCCGCTCGCAGCGTTTCGATTTGCGCGTACTGTTGCTGCCGCCCGAACGAGAGCACCCACCCGTCTTCGACGGAGAGAATCGTCGCGTGCAGGCCGCGGCGGTTTTCGTCGCGCGTCCACAGCTTCGCCGGTTGAGGCACGGCCGCGAACTGCAATGCGGGCTCGAGATGCGCGAATAGCTCGTCGAGAGTTCTTCCGATTGCTTGAATGGCGCCGATTCCCGTGATGCTCGCCGCGGCGTCGCTCCACGCGACGACGCGCTCATCTAGCCCGACAAAGACGATGCCGTCCGAGATGAGGTGAGCGAGCGCATCAAAGCCGATATCGACCCGCAAAAAGCTCATCTACGTCCGCAGGTGCCGCCCGACCGAAATCCACGACGCTATGACGCCGATGGCGCCGCCTGCGACGAAGAGTTCCGCGATCAGGATGGGCAGGTCGACCGTCGTTGCGTTGAGCTGTACCCACGGAATAGCGATCAGCAGTTTCGGCCACAAAACGGTGCGGGCGACTCCAAGCACTATGACGGCTGCCAGCGAACCGAGCAGTCCGTCGAGGAAGCCTTCGCAGATGAACGGCGCGCGGATGTACATGTTGGTCGCGCCGACCAGTTGCATGATCGAGATTTCGCGACGGCGCGCGAACACGGTCAAGCGGATTGTATTCGAAATGATGATTCCCGCGACGAGCAGGAACACGCCGATAACGATGAGGCCGATGCGGCGTAGCACGTTGCCGAGCTGGAGCAGCCGTTCGACGATCGTTTGCGGATAGACGACGTTGCCGACGCCTTTGATCTTGCGAATCTGCGCGGCGACGTTCGTGACGCTTGCGGGATCTTTTACCCGCACGCGAAGCTTATCTGGAAGCGGGTTTTCCGTAAGCAGCGACGTGTCGATGATGCCGCGGGTGCGATCGCGCAGCTCTACGAGGCCCTGCTTCTTGGAAACGTAGTCTACCGACATCACGCGCGGATCGTGCAAAATCGTCGCCCGCGCGGAATCGAGAGCTTGCGTTGAAGCACTCGTGTCCATATAGACCGAGATTTCGATTTGATTGAGGACTTCGTTGCCTAATCCCGCGAGCGTTGCGCGGATGAAGAGAAAGGCACCGAGGAGGATGATGGTGATGGCGACGGTTCCGATGGCCGTCGCTTGCATCCCGGCGTTGCGCGTGAAATTGCGCAACACCTCACCCAGAAAGAACTTGACCTTGCCCCAGTCCAAGATAGTAATAGCCCCGTTCTTCGTCTGTAACGATCTTGCCGTCTTCCATGCGAATGACGCGACGCCGCATGCGATCGACGACGGCTTGGTTGTGCGTGGCAACGATCACGGTCGTGCCCTTTAAGTTGATGCGGAGCAGAAGCTCCATGATTTCCGTCGTGTTGGACGGATCGAGGTTGCCGGTCGGCTCGTCGCAGAGAAGAATCTTCGGATTGTTAACGAGCGCGCGTGCAATGGCGGTCCGCTGTTGTTCGCCGCCCGAGAGTTCGCCCGGGAACATGCGGCTCTTATGAGAGAGCCCGACGAGATCTAGCGCGCGCGGCACTTGCCGCATAATGTCCTTCGTATGCGCGCCGGTGACTTGCATCGCGAAGGCAACGTTCTCCCAGACCGTCTTTTCGCTCAAGAGCTTGAAGTCTTGATAGATGACGCCGAGGTGACGGCGGAGCGCAGGGACACGCCCGCGCTTCAACTTGTCAACGCGAATGCCGTCTACCGTAATATCACCCGTCGTCGGGATCGTTTCGCGGTAGAGGAGGCGGAGGAGGCTGGATTTCCCGGTGCCGGAGTGGCCCACGAGGAAGACAAAGTCTCCCTTGCCGATCTCCAGACTTACATTGTCGAGAGCGCGCACACCGTTGGGATACACGAGTGAGACGCCACGCAAAGAGATCATCGCTGCAAAAGGGTTTTTCTTAGGGGCACGAGCTATACCTCCGGGCTATGAATTTCGATTTGACCGACGAGCAGAAAGCGATTCAAAGCCTTGCTCGCGAGTTCGCTCAACAAGAAGTGAAGCCGCGTGCCGAGGAGATGGACCGCGAGGAGCGATTCCCCTACGAACTCGTGACCAAGATGGCCGAGCTCGGTTTTATGGGATTGCCGTTCCCCGAAGAGTATGGCGGTGCCGGCGGCGATACGGTGAGCTATGCACTGGCGGTCATGGAAATCGCACGAGCCGATGCGTCCACCGCTATTACGATGGCTGCGCACGTGTCGCTTGGGGCTACGCCTTTTTATCTTTTCGGCACGGAAGAGCAAAAGCAAAAGTACCTCGTGCCTCTGGCGCAGGGAAAAATGCTGTGGGGATTCGGCCTCACCGAACCCAATGCGGGCAGCGACGCGGGCAACGTTCAAACGAAGGCCCAGCTCAAAGACGGCAAGTGGGTAATCAACGGCACGAAAGCTTTCATCACCAACTCAGGCACCGACATGAGCGGCGGCACGACGATCACGGCGGCCACCGGCACGCGCCCGGACGGCCGAACCGAGATTTCGAACATCATCGTCGATCAGCAAACGCCCGGTTTCTCGCGTAGCAAGAAGTACAAGAAGATGGGCTGGCGCGCATCAGACACGCGCGAGCTGAGCTTCAACGATGCGGCGGTTCCCGAAGGAAACTTGCTTGGACCACGAGGCGAGGGCTACAAGCAATTCCTCACCATCTTGGACGGCGGCCGAATCTCGGTCGCGGCGCTTTCGATTGGACTCGCGATGGGTGCCTACGACGAAGCCCTTCAGTATTCTAAGGATCGCAGCGCGTTCGGCAGCCCGATCAGCAAGTTCCAAGCGATTCAATTCAAGCTCGTCGACATGCTGTGCGAAATCGAGCACGCAAAGCTCATGATTCTGAAGGCCGCGTGGGAGAAAGACCATGGCCGCGATTACGTGCAAACCGCTTCGCTTGCAAAGCTCTACGCAGCCGAAGTTTCACGCCGCGTCGTCAACGAAGCCGTGCAAATTCACGGCGGCTACGGCTTCATGGACGAGTATCCGGTCTCGCGCATGTACCGCGATCAAAAGATCAACGAAATCGGCGAAGGCACCAACGAAGTTCAACGTCTGGTGATCGCCCGCTTAATGGGATTGTAGCTCTCACGTATGGGTGCCCCTGTCGAAGCAGAGGCGCATATCGGCGTTGCTTCCCTATGACAAGGGCGTCCTAAGGAGCAGAAGTCAGTTCCGGGTCGGTCGGTAAAAGCGTGCGGTAGATTTGCCACTCGGGGTCGGCCTTCGCTTGAAAAGCGACGCCGCCGTCATAAGCGCCGAGCGCCTGGCGAGCTTGCATTTCGTCGCTCCCGTACGCGACGATCGTTCGCGTTCGATCCATCGTGAGGCCGCCGACGACCAGCGCGCCGCCGTTTTCCAAATCGGTGCAGATCAGCGCTTCCAGCTCTTCCGGGGTGCGATCCGACGGCTGATCCAGATTCCGGACGACGAGAAAGAGCATCGGGCGCTGCGGAATCTCCGCCGCGGCATCGATGCCGTAATTTACCGTTACCGTTGCGGTGACGTTCTCTTCCGAGCGTAGGAACGTGAACCAACTAGCCATGACGCAACGTTCTCTGTGTTATAGTGAAAACGCTTGCTTTGGAGGAGATTCATGGTACGTCGTGTTCTCGGTGTGCTCGCTCTCGCTGCTCTCGCCATTGCGCCCGCTGCCGCAGCGCTCGATAACGGAGCGAAAGCGCCGGACTTTACTTTGCAAGCTTCTCAAGGCGGCAAAGTCTTCAGTTTTTCGCTGGCCGATGCCCTAAAAAAAGGACCGGTCGTCCTGTATTTCTATCCGGCGGCGTTTACGCCGGGCTGCACGATCGAGGCGCACGAGTTCGCCGATGCGATCGAGCAGTATAAGGCGCTGGGCGCAACCGTGATCGGCGTGTCCCACGATCCAATCGACAAGTTGCAAAAGTTTTCGGTAAGCGATTGCCGCAGCAAATTTGCCGTCGCCGCAGACACGGATCAAACGGTCGAGAAAGCCTACGACGCGGTGTTGACGCAGAATCCGGAATACGCCAACCGCACGTCCTACGTAATCGTCCCCGACGGTACGGTGATTTACAGCTACACCAATTTGCAGCCCGACAAACATGTGGAGAACACGCTCGCGGCGCTCAAAGCCTGGAAAGATAAACAACAATAAAGAAGCGCATCGCGCTGCTGCAAGCGTTGGCGTTCGCGGCGATGGCCGCGCTTGGTGCGGCGCGCGCGCACGCGGACGCTTCGCCGGGCCTGGTGAGCGTCCTCACGGAGATGCGCGCGCTATCCGACAGCGACTTCAAGCGCGTTGTCGTCTGGGCGAGCAACAAAACGCCGCCCACGCCTATCGAGTCGTCGTTTCAACCCGATAAAGCCGAGACGGATATTGTTTCCCTTGAAGATGCCGACCGGCGTGCCGTGATGTCATGGCTGCAAGGAAAAGGCCGCACCGCGCTCTATGCGCAAGGCGTTACCGACGAACAAATCGGTCCGAAATACCGGCTTGTCTCTCCGGCCGAAGCCGCGACGCTCAACGCCTGGCGCGGATTGCCGCTGGTAAATTCAGCGCTCGACGGCCGCGTTCAAGGACGTACGCAAATCTTAAACGGGTTTGCCGCGGCGAAGCGGGACGGTACGGCCTTTATCGCCTGCGTTTCGTTCAAAAATCTGGCGCTTTTACCGGCGACGCGCGTCGTCGTTGATTTCCCGTTGCTTTCTGCCGCCGATCAGGCTTTGGGCGATCTCGTGCTCGACCGGCGAGGCGAATTCGCCCCGGGTACCGACGTTGCCGGGTATGCTTCGTTGAGCGAATGGCAGCAAAATGCCCCGGGCGCGCGACTGCGTGGCGAGAATTGCATCGAACGCCAATTCACTGAACCGGCCTTACCGTTGCTGCAAGCGCGCCTCGCAAGCTATCGTATCGTTCATGTGGAGTATGCCGGCGGGACCTCGTGGTCGGCGACGGCAGCCGCCTCTCCCACTCCGTTCAAGTAAATCCGAACCGGGAAGCGCCCTCACGCATAGAGAGAGCATGAGACTCAAGTCGATGCTCTTGGCCGTGCTCGTTGCCGGCCTCACCGCTCAAACGCCCGCGCCGCCGGCAGCGGCGACGGTTCATATCAAAGACGACGCGTATACGCCTGCACGCGTAACGGTCCACACCGGGGATACGGTGCTTTTCGTAAACGACGACGATGACGCCCACACGGTCACCGCGACGGACAATCGTTTCGATTCGAAAGGCATGGACACGGGCGCGTCCTGGCAATACACCTTCAGTAAATCCGGGACGTACGCGTATTTCTGCGAGATGCATCCGTTCATGAAGGGCGTCGTTATCGTGAAAGGCGCCAAGTAAAATGAAACGTTCGGAATTCGTCGAGCACATTGCATGGACCGGCGCGGGCATTGCATATACGGTCGCGGGAAGCGGCCTGCTCCTCGGCCGAGCGGTCGCAGCCGATGCCCCGTCGGTTGAATTCGTTCAAATTAGCGACAGTCACATCGGATTTCATCAGGCGGCTAACATGGACGTTGCCGGCACGCTGAGAGCTGCGGTAGATCGCATCAACGCGATGAAGATGCCGCCGAAGTTCGTCGTGCACACCGGGGATATCACGCATCTTTCGACGCCGCAACAGTTCGACGACGCGCGTGCCATCTTATCGGAGTTGAAAGCCCCGCTCATTGCGTTGCCCGGCGAACACGACGTTGTCAGCAACGATTTCAAAGGCTACTTGAACAACTTCAAGATTCCGCAATCGCGGGATGGCGGGTGGGCATCTTGGAACGACGGCGGCATCCATTACGTCGCATTGCTGAACGTTTTCAACTTCGAGAAGCTCGGGCTGCTCGGAGGAGACCAGCTCGATTGGCTCCGCGCGGATCTGGCAGCCGTTCCCCGGACGACGCCCGTAGTGGTTTTCACCCACGTGCCGCTCTACGCGCTCTATCCGCAATGGGGCTGGACCACCGAAGACGGCACGAAAGCCCTCGCTTTGCTGCAGAAGTTCGATCGCGTAACGGTCCTAAACGGGCACATCCATCAAATCGTCACGCATTCGGAGGGAAATATCCGTTTTGCCAGCGCGGCGGCTACGGCTTATCCGCAGCCAAAACCCGGGACGGCGCCGAAGCCTGGACCCGTGACCCTGCCGCACGACGATCTGCTGCGCGTTCTCGGCTACCGGACGGTTCAGGTAGATGACGGCGACGCTCGGATCGAGGACACTTCGCTCTCGTAACGTGCGCGACGAGGCGCTCGAGCGCGCGTTTGCGAGACGCGAAGGTTCAGCGTACGAAGCGGCATACCGCCGCTTCGGCGGACGGCTTTATGCCGTAGCGCTTCGCCTATTAAAGAGCGAGTCACTAGCGGAGGATTGCGTGCACGACGTGCTCCTGCGAATGTGGCAACGCGCAAGCGCTTATACCGTCGATCGCGGCAGTCTCGAAGCGTTTCTCGTGGTATGCGTGCGAAACGAGGCGCTCGGGCGGCTGCGGAAGACGGTTCGCGAAATGCCGCTCGACCCAGCGCACGATGAAGCGGCCGATCCGGAAGAAACCGATCCCATCGAATCTGCGCGTATTGCGCGGGCAATAGAAGCGCTCACGCCATTGCAAAGGCAAACCGTTGACTATGCTTACTTTCGTTCCATGACGTTGGCCGAAACGGCGGAGAAGATGCAAAAGCCGCTCGGCACGGTGAAAAGTCATCTCTCGGCGGCATTACGCGCCTTGCGGACGTCGCTCGCAAGGGAAGGCGCTCCACATGAATGACCGGCACGTCGGCGATGCCGCCGAGCTCTATGCGCTTGGAGCGTTGAGCGAAGTCGAACGCCGCGCCGTCGACGCACACGCTGCCGGCTGCGCCGAATGCCGCCTCCGCATCGGTGAAGCGGAGGAAGCCGTCCTATCGCTCGAGCGGGCGCGGAGCGAACGCGCAACGCCGGCTTCGCTCGATCGGAAGATGCTTTTCGCGCGTTCCTCTCCGTCGTCCGCGTTCGCGCACTGGGCCCGCTTAGCGGCGGCCTTCGTCCTCGGCGCGATGCTTACGTCGTTCCTGTTCGCCGCGTTATTCCATCGGCCGAATCCCGGGAATCCCGCAATCGTTGCAATGATCGACAGCCACTTCAATCATTCGCAATTTACGGCCGTACGCGCCGATGCGCCGGCAGCGAAAGTGATCTACGCGCGCGACCGTTCGTGGCTTTACGTGCTGGTAAAAAGTGCGCGTTCGTATGGCGTGTACGCCGGAACGGGCCGATCCGCCCAATTCATAGGTCGGACGAAGTCATCCGGCGCAACGAGCGAACTTTTCGTTACGCGCGCTACGCCGATGCAAAGTTTGGAACTGCGCGACGGCTCTTTGCCCCTCGCACGTGCCCAATTGCGATAAGAAGCCGGGGCTTCTAAACTCTAGCCCGCTTCGTCGTTTTGGAAGAGATTCGGAGCCGCGGGCGCACGCTTGGAACGCTTGTCGCGCGGTTGTTCGGTTTCCAGTGAAGTGATTGCGCGCGGCGCAAGCTCGATCACCGAAATCTCCGGCAAATCGTCTGCGGGAAGCGCCGCTTCGTCTTTGAGCTTTCGCCCCTGCGGTAACAGCCGCGATTCGTACGATCCAATCGTTTCGTTGAACGCGCTGACGGAACGTTCGAGGTTCAGGCCGAGCTTGGAAAGCTTTTCCGCGAACCGGGTAGTGCGCTCGTAGAGCTCGCGCCCGATAGCGGCGATACGCTTGGAGTTTTCTTCCTGCTTCACCGCTTGCCAACCCATTGCGAAGGAACGAAGCAGGCTGATGAGCGCGAGCGGTCCGGTGACCAATACGCCTTTGTCGAGCGCGTACTCGATGAGCATTGGATTCTCGTTGCACGCGGCACTGAGGAACGCTTCGCCCGGCACGAACATGATGACGAAGTCGGCCGAGCCTTCCGTCGTGTGATAGCTGCGGCGCGCTAGTGCATCGACATGGTCTTGCAACGCCCGCGCGTGCCGCCGCACGAGGTCTTTGCGCGCCGCTTCGTCGACCGCTTCAAAAGCAGCCTGCAACGCATCGGTCGGCGCTTTCGCATCGACGAAAACGCGCCGCTGACCGGGAAGATTGACAGTCATGTCCGGTCGTGCGCGGCCGGCTTCGACGGCAATCGTTTGCTGCTCGGCAAAATCGCAGTACGAAAGCATGCCGGCTTTTTCGACGACGTTGCGCAGTTGAATCTCGCCCCACTTGCCGCGCGTCGTGGGGTTCTTAAGCGCCGTCACGAGTGTCGACGTTTGATTCGTGAGCGCGACCGTTGCGGTTTCGATTTTGTCGGCTCGCGTGAGCAAGTTCTCGATCTGCGCTTTGAGGTTCCCGGTGTCTTCGTTGCGCTTGCTTTCGATTTCGCGCACGAGCCGGTCGAACTCGCCAAGCTTCGCCGCGATCGGTGCGACGATTTCGCCGACCCGTTCGGTCGCGCGCGAAGCCGTTGCTTCGCGTAACTCGTTCTTAGCCCGTTCCAGCAGCGCTTCTACCGCATGCTGCTGGCCGTGCTTGGCATCCTCGGCACGAAGACGTTCGGCCGAGAGCCGCTCTTCCAACTGAACGACCTTCGCGCGTTGCGCGAAAAAAACGATAAGACCGCCGGCGGCCACGCCGGCTAAGAGTAGAACGAAATCCACAGCGATCGTCACGATTGTAACCCGAGTTGTCCCTTGAAGAAGGTAAGAGTACGACTCCACGCGTCTTCGGCAGCCGATGCGACGTACGAATTGCGCGTGTCATCGAAGAACGCATGGCCGGCGGACGGATAGATCTTTATATCATTCGCCACTCGTAAAGCATTTCTCCACGCGCGAACGCCGTCGGCCGGAATACTGCTGTCGCGCTCGCCGTAGCTGCCGCACACCGGCATGTGAACCGCGGCAGGATCGATATCTTTCACCGCACCGTAGAACGGCGCTACCGCCGTGAAGGTGCCCGCGTTGTCCACGGTTTGCTGCAGAGCAAGGTGGCCGCCCATGCAGAAACCTGTGACGGCCAGCTTGCCTTGCGGCGCCTTTTCGCTGAGGTGTTCGGCGGCCGCAAGAAGGTCGCCCGAGTACTGCGAGCGCTCCAGCCTTGCAGCGAACGGCCGGAATATCGAAATGTCCGTTAGACCATCGCCGCTGGGCGGGCTCCAACGAGAATACAGATCTGGCGCAATCGCGCAATATCCGGCTTTTGCGTAGCGTCGCACGACGTCGCGGATCTGCGCGTCAACGCCCCAAATGTGCATGGTCAGCACGACCCCCGGCGCGTTTGCAGTCGCATTCTTCGGCGAGGCCTTGTACGCGTCTATCGTCCCGCCGGGACGCGATAAGCGCACGCGCTCTACGACGATCGCCGGATCGTCTTCATTCACGATCGGCGCGTGAGGACGACCAAAATTGCTGGTTAGACCGGCCGCCGCGGCGCCAAGGGACAATCCGGTGAAGGTCTTCCGATCCATTTGCACGCTCGTCGCTTTGGTGGGATCGATCGGCTCGCGCATGCTCAGCCCTCCAAGAAAGTGATTTGACTTAATCGAGTAGCCGCCCTAGGCTACACCTTATGAAGTTTCTCGCCGCTCTCACGCTTGCCGTCGTAATGCTTGGCGCAACGCCGGCGCCGTCCGCAGTTCCATCAGCCGCTGCGGCACAGGCGCCTCCCGTCAACTTTACGATTCGCGGCGTCGACGACGACATGGACCTTCATGGTAACCCGATGACTGCCGACCTTGTAATCTTTGCTGCGGGCAATCAGTGGATGGTTCTGCCGGATCTGATCGCGGCGTTCAGGCGAGATCATCCCGAAGTGCGCAACGTCTATTATCAAACGCTGCCTCCGGGTATTCTCGCGGAGCAGATGGATAACGGTGCGTCGCTGCGCATCGGCGAGCTGCTCATCAACGTAGAGCCGGACGTTTTTCTCGCCGGCAAAGGCCGCATGGATAAAGAACGCCAGGCCGGCAGCGTAGGTGCTCCGGTCGCATATGCAACGAACGACCTCGCGCTGATGGTCCGCGGCGGAAACCCCAAGCACATCGAATCGCTGCGTGATTTGGGTCGCAGCGACGTCCGCGTGGCGATGCCGAACCCGCAAACGGAAGGCGTGGCGAAGCAGATCGAGATTTCGTTTCAGAATGCCGGCGGCAAAGCGCTCGTTCATGAAATCATGGATGTAAAGCTTCGCGACGGCACGACGATGCTTACGCGAATCCATCATCGGGAAACGCCAATTTGGATTCAAGAGGGCAAAGCCGACGCCGGCCCGGTGTGGCTTTCCGAAGCGCTGTATCAGGAGCGAATTCACAGCGGCATAGAAGCCGTGCGTATTCCCGAGAAAGACAACGTGCTTGCGACGTATGAGGCCGCCGCCGTGCTGCGCGCGCCGCATCCCGACGCCGCGAAGGCGTTCGTGAACTTTTTGACAACAGACACCGCACAAGCGATCTATCGTTCCTATGGCTTCACCGAGCCGCTGCAGACGAAGGGGTAACATGAACCGCAACGGATTCCTAGCCGCGTCCGCGACCGTATTGGCCGCCGGCGCAACCGCAGCGCCGGTGCTGGCCCAAAATGTTCCCGGCGGCACGGCATTCGTCGAGCGGAAAGGCAATTTCGACGAGGCCGAATTTGCGCGTCTCGTCGGAAAGACGGCCGACATCCGTCAGGTTTTCGAAGCGGTCGCGTTTCAACCGGGTCTTTTAAATAACGTCAAAAACGCGCTAAACGGACTGCAGTTCGGGTTCGGTTATCCCGCGGATCGTATCGTTATGGCCATCGCCGGCCACGGAGCGTCGGCCGCGTACGGCTTTAGCGACTACGTTTGGCAAAAATACAAGATCGGCGACTTCATCAACGCTAAGGACGCATCGGGCGCGACGCTTACGAGCAATACGTTTCTCAAAGCGAAGAGCAACCTTAGCGTCTCCGGTGACGCCAACGACGACAAAGGCTTCTATCAAGATACGTCCATCGAAGCGCTCCAGAAGCGCGGCGTATTGATGCTCACCTGCCACACCGCGATCGAAGAACAGGCGCGCAAACTCGTGAAACAAGAATTGGCGCCGTCGGGCATGACGGCTACCGAAGTTGCAAACGATATTCTAATGCATTTAATTCCGGGTGCCATCGTCGTTCCGTCGATGGTCGCAACGGTCGCCGTGCTGCAAGCAAAGTACAACTACACGTATGCTGCGCTTACGTTCTAGCATCGCCGCGCTCGCATGCGTCGCGGTTTTAGCGGCGTGCGGCGGCGGTTCCGGAACGCAGACGAACGCGGGTGAGACGGCGAGTTCTGCGGCTTCACAAGCGGCTTACGATCCGCAGGCGTTGCCGACGGGCGGCCTTGGCGATTCCATCCGTCTTGGCCACGACATCATCGTCGACACGCAGAAGCGCTTGCCGAAGAACGTCACCGCGCGCATGTCGTGCGAAGCTTGTCATCTTGGCGCGGGTACCGTTGCGCGCGGCGGAAGCTTCGTCGGCGTCTACGGACGCTTTCCGCAATGGAACAAGCGCGCGCATCGCGTTATTGCATTGCAAGACCGCCTTGCCGAGTGCTTTCTGTACAGTATGAATGGTACGCCGCCGGCCTACTCCAGTAAGGAAATGGTAGCGCTCGTCGCTTACATCTCGTATTTATCGCGCGACGTCCCGGTTGGGAAAGCTCAGGCGAAGGACGATCGTTTTCTCGTCCCCCTTCCGTCCACCACGCCTGACGCGAAGGACGGCGCAGCACTGTACGGCCAAAAGTGCGCGTCCTGTCATGGCGCCGGCGGTGCGGGAAACGGACCCTTTCCGCCGCTGTGGGGCGCTACGTCTTTCAATAAGGGCGCGGGGATGGCGCACATCGACCGCATGGCCGGATTCATCCGCTACAACATGCCGCAGAACGCGCCGGGATCGCTCTCGATGCGAGACGCTTACGACGTTGCGCAGTTCGTCCTTAGCCACCAACGGCCGGCGTTCGATAAAACTCGCGCGTTGCAATTTCCGCCCGCAGCCGCTTCATATTTTTGACGTAATCACATGATGGGTTTTCTCCTTTGCGTCGCCGTCGCTCTTGTAGCGACGGTGTTCGGGCATTTCGTGCCGGTCGTAGGTGCGCCGGTTTTCAGCATTTTGCTCGGCGTTGCGATTGCCGTCTTTGCAACACCGAAGGCGGAATGGCGCACCGGCATTCGTTTCGCAAGCAAGACGCTATTGCAGTGGTCGATCGTCCTGCTCGGCGCGCATCTGAGTGTTGCCGAGATCGCGCACGGCGGTGCGCGTTCGCTTCCCGTGATGCTCGGAACGCTCGTGATAACGCTTACGCTCGCGTTTTTCGTGGGGCGTGCGCTTGGCTTGGACCGGGACTTGCGGCGTTTGCTCGGCGTTGGAACCGCTATTTGCGGCGGCTCGGCCATTGCGGCGCTCTCTAGCGTGATCGAAGCGGATCAGGCCGACATAGCCTACGCGCTCGGCGCGGTATTCTTGTTTAACGTCGTGGCGGTTCTGGTGTTTCCTGTGCTCGGTCATTTGATGCATCTGTCGCAAAGTTCGTTCGGCTTGTGGGCGGGCACGGCCATCAACGATACGTCATCGGTTGTGGCGGCAGCATTTGGGTACGGACACGAAGCCGGGACGGCGGGCGTCATCGTGAAGCTGACGCGTACGCTGCTCATCGTGCCGATCGTCGTGTTTTATGCGTGGCGTCGGATGCAAACGTTGCGCGCTGAAGGACGGGGCGTCGATTGGCGCGCCATCATGCCGTGGTTCGTTTTGTGGTTCCTCATCGCGGCGACGCTCAACTCGCTTGGCCTTATCCCGGGCATCGTGCAAACGCCGTTGCAAGACGTTGCGCTTTTTGCCATCGTCGTGGCATTGGCCGGCGTCGGTCTCGGAACCGACGTCGCGAAGATCAAGTCGGCCGGGTTTCGGCCGCTGGCCCTTGGAGCGATTCTTTGGGCAGCCATCGCGGTCTCGAGCCTGGTCATAGCGGCGGCTTTGAGAATCTAGCGCTCTCAAGCGTAGGTATCGACGATCGAACCAAGGCCAGGGCAGGCGAGCCATGTGGAGCGGGATTCTTCCACGCGTATTTTGCGAACGGCGACTGCGGGCAGTGCAGGGCGGTAGATGGCCGGCGGTTGCGCTGGCACGGAAGGCTGGCTACCGTCTACTCCTGGTGTGCTCATTGCGATTGAAGTCGTCCCCTGTCGTAGCCTCTCGCGCGCGGGCGGGGTTAGAATATCTGGCGTAAAACAAAGAGTCGATCCGGGGTGCACACTCGGACTGGTCTTTTTCCCTGCAGGACGGAGTACAAATCAACGTGGCGGACGCGATGGTGAAAGTGACGTTGCCCGAGATGGGTGAGTCAGTCACCGAAGGCTCCATCGTCGAATGGCGTAAGAACGTCGGCGATTTCGTAGACGAGGGCGACACTCTCGTCGACGTGACGACCGACAAAGTGGACGTGGAAGTTCCCGCGACCGCATCCGGCGTCATCACTCAGCTTTTCGGTGGAGAAGGCGACGCTGTCGCCGTCGGTGCCGTTTTGGCTGAAATCGACACGAGCAAAGCTAAGGCGCAAACGAACGGCGCATCGAAGAACGGCGCCGCGAAAGCTGACGCCGTCGCGACGGCGCCCGCTGCCGCGCCCGTTCCGAGCGGTCCTCCGAAAATCGTTGACGTGGTGCTTCCCGAGATGGGCGAGTCCGTCACCGAGGGTTCCATAGTCGAATTCCGCGTGAAGCCGGGCGATTTCGTCAACGAAGGCGATACAATCGTCGAGGTTACCACGGACAAAGTCGACGTCGAAGTGCCCGCGCCGTCCGCGGGACTCGTAACGTCGCTGCTGGTCAAAGATGGCGACACGGTCGCCGTCGGCGCGAAGCTCGCGCAAATCGATGCAAACGCCGCGCCGTCTGCAGCCGCCGGCGTAACGGTCGCCGCGCCGAAAGCCGCGAGCGCACCGGCACCCGTAGCATCGTCAGCGCCCGCCCAACCGCGCACCGGCGACCTCGTCGCTTCGGCTCAAGCGCGCCGCATTGCGCGCAAACTAGAAGTCGATCTGGGGCTGGTGAACGGCTCCGGACCCAACGGCATGATCTTGCGTTCCGACGTGCATTCGCAAGCCGCGACCGCAAGGCGTAAACCGTCTGCCGCAACGGGCGGCGCCAATCAGCCGCCGCTGCCGCCGGTTGCAGCCGGCGCGAACGTGACGCCGCTCAAAGGCCCCGCCGCCGCGCTCACGGGCTACATGGAGCAGTCGCTAACGATTCCCACGGCGACCAGTTTCCGTACGCTTGCGGTCGACGTAATGGACGCGCGTCGCAAGGAACTGAACAACGCGATCAAGAGCGCGAAGCGCAGCGAGAAGATTTCTTTCACGCACATCGTCGCCTATGCAATGGTGCGCGCCGCGAAAGAATTGCCGTTTATTACTTACAGCTTCCGGCGCGACGAAAAAGGCGCGCCGCTTCGCATCGAACCCGGCGTGCATCTCGGGCTTGCCGTCGACGCAGAGCGCAAAGACGGTTCGCGTTTCCTCGTCGTGCCGGTGATCAAGAACGCCGCCGATTTGGACTTCGGGGCGTTCTACGGCAAGTATCAAGAACTCGTCGCCAAAGCGCGCGACAATAAACTCGGCGCGGACGATCTGCAAGGCGCGTCATTGTACGCTGACCAATCCGGGCGGTATCGGCACGGTCGCATCTGTTCCCCGATTGATGGCCGGACAGGGCGCGATTCTCGCGACCGGGTCGATCGGCTATCCGCCGGGATTCCAAAGCGTGAGCGAATCGACGCTGCGCTCGCTCGGCGTTTCCAAAGTAATGCAGATGACGAGCACGTACGATCATCGCGTCATTCAAGGCGCGCAGTCGGGCGAATATCTGCGACGCGTCGATCAGTTGCTGCAAGGCGCCGACGGTTTTTACGAAGTATTGTTCAGCGCGCTCGGCCTTACCGCCGGTCCCGCGCCGCATGCGGAAGTCTCCGCGATGCCGTCGATCGTTGCGGCCACTACAGCGCCGGCTTCGCAGCCGGACGAAATGCTGCGTGCGGTCGCCGCGGCAATGGCGATCGTTTCCGCGTATCGCACGCACGGACACCTAGCGGCGAGTCTCGACCCGCTCGGCTCGCAACCGGTCGGCGATCCGAAACTCGATCCGGCAACCTACGGCCTGACGCCGGCGCTGCAAGCCGCGATTCCGGCTTCCGTGCTGAATGTCAAAGTGCCGGGAAATACGCTTGCCGACATTCTGCCAAAACTGCACGACACGTATGCGTCGACGATCGCGTACGAAGTCGAGCACATTTCAAACACGGAACAACGCCGCTGGCTGCGTGAGTACATCGAAGCCGGTGCGCATAAAGTCGCGCTTTCGAAAGACCGGCAGATTCAGTTCTTGCAGCGGTTGACGAAGGTAGAAACGTTCGAACGCTATCTGCGCAAGACGTTCCTCGGTCAGAAGACGTTTTCGGGCGAAGGTCTCGACGTCATGGTTCCGATGCTCGAAGAAATGCTCGAGATGCTTGCCGACGACGGCACGCCGAACGCCGTGCTCGGCATGGCGCACCGCGGCCGGTTGAACGTCATCGCGCACGTCGTGAATATGCCGTATGAAGAACTGCTTGGTGAATTCGAAGCAGCGCATCAACGCGGCGAGGTGGGTGACGACGACGTGACGGGCGACGTAAAATACCATCACGGCGCAACCGGCACGTATCAAACCGAAAACGGCAAATCGATTACGGTAACGCTCGCGCACAACCCGAGTCACCTCGAGGCCGTCGATCCGGTCGTCGAAGGCAGCACTCGGGCGCTGCAAACCGATCATTCGCAAAACGTTCCGCAGCAGACCGTGCAGAACGCTGCGCCGATCCTCATTCACGGCGACGCCGCCTTTATGGGTCAGGGCATCGTCGCCGAAGTGCTGAACCTGCAGTCGCTTCCGGGTTATGCAACGGGCGGCACGTTCCACTTCATCGCCAACAACCAGGTGGGCTTCACGACCGACTACCGCGATTCACGGTCGACGCGCTATGCTTCGGATCTTGCCAAAGGCTTCGACATGCCGATCGTGCACGTGAACGCCGACGACATCGACGCGTGCATCGCCGCCGTTCATCTTGCCGTTGAATTCCGCCGCCGCTTCGATCGCGACGTGCTTATCGATCTCATCGGCTACCGCCGTTCGGGCCACAACGAACAGGACGAGCCGGCATACACTCAGCCGTTGATGTACGAAAAGATCAAGTCGCATCCGACAGCGCGCGAACTCTTCGCAAACAAACTGATCGCGCAAGGCACCATCACCGCCGAACAGGCGAGCCAGATGATTGCGGACGCTACGGCGCGTTTGCAAGAGGCGTATCGCAACGTCAAGGAACAGCACGGTAACGGCATGATCGAGAAGATCGCGCTCGCGGCGCGTCCGGAAACGGCGCCTCTTACGCCGATCGATCGGGAGAAGCTGCTCGATTGGTCGAACAGACTGGTTGCCGTTCCCGACGGCTTCACGTTAAACAAGAAACTCCAGACACAGTTCGATCGCCGTAAAGCTCTTATTGCCGAGAAAGGCCTCGTCGATTGGGGCATGGCGGAAGCGCTGGCGTTTGCGTCGTTGTTGAGCTCCGGCGTGCCGATCCGTATCACCGGCCAGGACACGGAGCGCGGAACGTTCAGCCATCGCCATGCGGTCTTGCACGATCCCGGAACCAACACCGAATATGTGCCGCTGCAGCATCTTCCTGGTGCAAAGGCCAGTTTCGAAATCCATAACAGCGCCCTCTCCGAGTACGCGTGCGTAGGATTCGAGTACGGCTATGCCGCCGCGGTTCCGAATTCGCTCGTGCTTTGGGAAGCGCAGTTCGGCGACTTCGTCAACGGTGCGCAGATCATCATCGATCAATTTATCGCGGCCGGCCAAGCCAAATGGGGACAGACGTCGCGTCTGACGCTGCTCCTGCCGCACGGCTACGAAGGCCAGGGTCCGGAACACTCGAGCGCGCGTCTCGAACGCTTCCTGCAATTGGCGGCCGAAGGCAACATTCGCATAGCGTATCCGTCGAACGCGGGCAACTACTTCCACTTGTTGCGCATGCAGGCGAGCGCGGCGAATGCGCTGCCGCTCGTCGTCATGACGCCGAAGTCCTTGCTGCGTGCCGAAGCCGCTTCCGGTTCCATCGACGACATGGCAACCGGGTCGTTCAAGCCGGTCATCGACGACCCGAATGTTACCGACAGGAAGAAGATCGAGCGGATTCTCCTGTGCACGGGCAAGATCTACTACGATCTCATTAACGCCGAGCAACATGGCGACATGAAGAAGACGGCCATCGTTCGCATCGAGCAGCTTTCGCCGATGCCGAGCGACGAAATCAACGCACTACTCGCGTCGTATCCGAACCTCAAGCAGCTCGTCTGGGTGCAAGAAGAGCCGAAGAACATGGGCGCGCGTGCCTACGTGCGTCGCCGTCTGCTCGAGAAACTCAAACAGCCGCTCGACATCGGCTACGCCGGCCGCGGCTACCGCGCTTCGCCTTCGGAGGGCTATCCGGGCGCGCACGCCGTCGAACAGGAACGCGTCATCACCATGGCGCTTTCGGAGTAACCGCTCGCGATCACAACGGTGTTACGATAAACACTATTGCGTATGAATAACGAAAAATTCGAGCGTGGTGAAGACCTGATGCGGAAAGTCGACGGCGACAAGGTCACCGACAATCTCGTCGCGGCTTATGCCGAGATTGCGCCCGATTTTTCGCGTTATCTGATAGAGTTTGCGTTTGGCGAAGTCTACGCGCGCGAAGGCGATTTACGTCAGCGCGAACTGGTGGCAATAAGCTCGCTCGCGACGATGGGCGGCTGCGATGCGCAACTGGAGACGCACGTGCACGGCGCCTTCAACGTTGGGCTCACCGAAGGTGAGATCGTCGAAGCGGTAATGACGCTGATTCCATACGTTGGTTTTCCAAAAGCGCTAAACGCGATGGCCGTCGTGAAACGTGTAATAGAAAAGCGGGCGAGGAGCTAACTCCCCGCCCGTTTCATTTTCCGGCACTGCGCCTTACGGATCCATCAGTTTCCGCGTGAAGTACGTATACTCGAGAGCCGACGTATGCGCGCGTTCTTTGAGGTTTGCGCCGGCGCCGTGGCCGCCTTCCGTTACTTCGTAGAAGAGATACGGCACGTCCATCGACGCGAGCTTTGCGGCAAACTTGCGCGCATGCTGCGGCCCGACGCGGTCGTCTTTCGTCGTCGTCCAGATCAGCGGTTTCGGGTAAGCCACGCCCGGCTTGAGGTTGTTGTACGGGGAGATCGAGGCCAGGAACGCCCGCTGTTCCGGGATCGAAACGCTACCGTACTCGCCCACCCACGACGCGCCGGCCGCGATTTGTTCGAAACGAAGCATGTCGAGCAGGGGAACCTGGATGTCCACGGCGTTCCACAATTCCGGATGCTGGGTGAACTCCACGCCCATCAGCAGGCCACCGTTCGAGCCGCCCTCGATGCCGAGGCGTCGGGGGCTCGTAATCTTACGAGCGATGAGGTCTTTGCCGACCGCCGCAAAATCGTCGTAGATGCGCTGGCGATGCGTTTTCAAGCCGGCTTCATGCCATGCCGGACCGAATTCGCCGCCGCCGCGAATATTCGCAAGAACGTAAACGCCGCCGCGTTCCAGCCAAAGCTTTCCGAGAGTGGCCGAATAGCTGGGCGTTTCGGAAACTTGAAACCCGCCGTAGGCGTACAGAATCGTCGGATTCGCGCCGTCCAGTTTCATCGCTTTGGGATGGACGATGAAATACGGAATCTGCGTTCCATCCGTAGACGTCGCTTCGTGCTGTTCGACTTCGTCCTTCGATGCGTCGAACTTGGGCGCGATCGCCTTGACGGTTTTCAAGCTCCCGTCGTTTGCGTTCGCGAGCCACAACGTACTCGGAGACAAGAAGCTCGTAGATTGCAGATAGACGTTCTCACCGCGCAGATCCGAATCGACCACGCCGATCGAGGAATTGTCCGGGAGATCGAGTGGCCTAACGTTCCAAGCGCTTTGCGCCGGCGTATAAATGAGCGCCCGGCCGCGTACGTTGTGATACGTCGTAAGGACGAGGTGCGATTGCGTCACCGCAACGCCTTCGAGCGAGTCACGCGCTTCAGGAACATAAACGATAGCGGGCTTGAGGTTCGCGGGATTGCTCATCGCTGCATGAAGATCGACGGAGGCGAGCGACCCCTGCGGAATGCCGTTCCACGCTTCATTGAGCTTCAGCAACAGTCGTCCGCGAAGCAGTCCGGAAATCTCCGTTTTCCCCGGAATACCAAGCTTTTGAAGACCCTTCGGCGTTTGGACGTAGTATTCCGAGACGAAGAACGAGACGCCGCGCCGCACGAAAGTCGCGTTGTCGCCGTCTCCGTCGTGGAGCGTGAACGGATCGACGGAGACGTCACTCTTCTGGCCGCGGAAAACTTCGACGGCTTTACTCAGCGGTTGGCCACGCTTCAATCGTTTGACGACGTACGGATATCCGGACGCGGTAAGCTCTCCGGGCTCCCATGCCCGTGCAACGAGCAGAGTGTCGCGGTTTTCCCACGTTGCATTCTGCTTGCCGTGCGGCAAAACGAAACCGCCCTTGACGAATTGCCGCGACGCCAAATCGAATTCGCGAACCGTTACGGCGTCTTCACCGCCGTCGGAAAGGCTGATCAGACAGCGCTGCTCTGCCGGCCAATTACAATCGCTGCCTTCCATGACCCAGTTGGCCTTTTCTTGCTTCGCCAACGCGTCTAAGTCCAGCACGGTCGTCCACGAAGGGGACGGGTTCGCATAGTCTTCGCGGGTCGTCATGCGCCAGATGCCGCGAACGTGATTCTCATCTTGCCAGAAATTATAGATTTGCCCGTGAAGAAACTCGGGCATCGGAATGCGATCTTTGGCCTGCGCAATATTCAATGCATCAGCGTAAAGCGCGCTATAATGCGGATCTTTCTCCAAGACCGCCAGCGTCTTTTCGTTTTCGCTGTTGACCCATTGCATCGAGCGGGCGCCGTGGACATCTTCTAGCCAAAGGAACGGGTCCTGCGAAGATGTTGTCGCGGGCGCCTTGGCGATGGTGCGCTGAGAATCGGCAGTTGCCGCTGCACGAGCGGACAGACCGTATGAAGAGATGAGGGCTGCGGCGAGAGCAAGAGCTGCGCTCGCGCGAAAAAGACGCGTCATTGGGGCCTCCTTACCGTACGGGAGTTATGACGCGCCCTATCGCGGAGCCTGTGTCCTTTAGTGTTGCGCGTGCCCCAGCATGGATTGCGGAATGTTCAAGAGCGATTGGCTCCCAAGCGACACCGGCATTACGCCGTCCCATTTGTCTCGCAGCAGCTGAATCATCTGCATTTGAACGATGGCGTCGGCGGCGTTGGGATCGGACGGCAACGACGAGCGCAAGCGCGCATTGGCCGCAGCTTGCCCTTCGGCGATCGCTTCGTTCTGCTGAGCGATGACCTTCTTGGTTTTTAGCACGGTCAGCTCTTTCTGATACTCTTGCTCGGCCGCGGCGCGCGCCTCTGATGCTTGCTGGTATTGCGGGCCGAACGAGATATTCGTAATCGATACGAACGCCAGGTTGATCCCGTAAGGCTTTAAGTCGTTGTCGAGGTCTTTTTGCAGCTCGCTCGCCACCTGCGAGCGGTGAGTCAGCAGATCGGCGGCGTTATACGTCGGTTCGATCTGCTTCAACCAATACTCGGCGCGAGGCCGGATCAGGCGGTCGGCAATGCTGGTATCGCCGCCTTCGGTGCCGCGGAAGTTTTCCGCGATTTCTTTCAGCCGGCCGTCGGCAAGCGAAAAGTTGATGACGTAGTCAGTGTCGGCGTTCTGCTGATCTTTCGTGAAGACGCTGCTGTGCGTAACCTCCATTGCGCGAACCTGCGTGTTCATCGGCCACACGCCTTGCACGAACGGTACTTTGAAATTCATGCCGGGCTGCAGAATCCGGTCCGTTAACGCGCTATTCTGTGTAACGATGTAGGCGCTTCCGAATGGGACGAAGACAAGCGATCCGTCGATGAGAAAGCCGATCAAAAGAATCACGCCCGCGGCGACGACGCCCGAAGTACGAGCTACAACGGCGCCGTGACTCCGGAACGTCCAATAATAAACCCCGCCGGCTATTAACGCGAATACCAGCATGACTATGACCTGCACGATGTCGTCCTTTCCGTTACGAGCACACCTCGTGCTATCGTAGCGCAGCCTGCTTGTTTCTCCTACGAAGTAGTTCGTTCGGACTATGTCGCTCCAGAGGCGGCGAAGCGCGCTACTTCTTGCTTTAAACGGTGCCTCTGGAGGCGTTTGCGAAAGCCAAACGCTTAGGCCATGCGCAGGAGCAGCGCTTCGATTCCGTCTGCGGAAGCAAAAAGCGAACGCGCCCGGTCGTTTAAAAAACCTTCACCGCTCATCCGGTCGTACAGCGCGAGCAAATCGTCGTAGTAGCCGTTGACGTTCAATAGTCCAATGGGCTTGTCGTGAATGCGCAGCTGGCGCCACGTGAGAATTTCGTGGAATTCGTCCATCGTTCCGAACCCGCCGGGAAGCGCGATGAAACCGTCGCTGAGCTGCGCCATAAGGGCTTTGCGTTCGTGCATGGTCTGAACGACGTGGAGTGTGGTGACGCCCGGATGCGCCACTTCTTCGGTAGCCAGCGATTCCGGAATGACCCCGATTACTTCTCCGCCCGCTTCCAAAGCCGCATCGGCAATCGTCCCCATCAATCCGACGCGCCCGCCGCCGTACACGATCCCATAGCCGGCCTTCACGATGCGCTCCGCCGCCTCCGCAGCGATCGAAGCATAGTCGGGATGGCGGCCGCCATGAGCGCCGCAAAAAACGCAAAGCCGTGGCACGCCTCGCGTTTACGCCATGACTCGCATGCCGCCTGCCGAAGTATCGGTTCGTAATGCGTGACGATCGCGAACTTGTCTACTCCAGTGAAACGGGCTATCAGGCGCCGCCGAAGCAGAAACCCGGCAAGCAACAGAAGGGAAAACCGGCGATGCCCGACGACGGCATCATTCGCATTGCGCGCGAGCGGCGTCGTGGAAGCGTGATGACGTTAATCCACGGATTGGCGCCCGGCGAAGTCAATGAAACCGGCAAGACGCTCAAGCGTCTCTGCGGCACCGGCGGCACCAGTAAGAACGGCATCGTCGAAATTCAAGGCGATCACCGCGAAAAAATCGCCGCATGGTTCGCGGAGCAGGGTCGAAAAGCAAAAATCGCGGGCGGTTAACGGCGCCGCTTACTCGAGAACATCGAAACGGAAAGTGGCGCGATGAATAACAGCATCAACGTCATGATGATAATATCGAGCCACCATTGATGCGGCCACATGCCGAAAGAAGCTTTGCAGAACATCAGCACTACAGCGACGAGTTCGGCAACGACTCCGGCGACTTTAAAAATACGTAGCCAACGCGGTTCGGGCATTCGTCCGGAAAGCGGGCCGGTGATCATGTAGGCGTCCGTTTCACGATTTGCCGGACGAAAGTCCTCTCGTGTCACGTTCCGCGGGCCGGTTCCGTCTAGGGCCGGAGGGAGAAACAACAACCATGGATAGACTCGACTTTGCAACTCGCGTGCCGCAGGCGATGGAGCCGCTCTATCGCGCGAACCAGCTCTTGGAAAAAAGCGGGCTCGAACCGGAACTCTTATCGCTCGTGCATCAACGGGCGTCGCAAATTAACGGATGCGCGTTTTGTCTTGCGCTGCACTGGCGCGAGGCACAGGCGCTCGGCGAGAAGGGCGATCGCATCAATGGACTGGCTGCATGGCATGAAGCGCCGTGGTATAGCGAGCGGGAACGCGCCGCATTGGAATGGACCGAAGCGTTGACGCTGGTAGCGCAGACGCATGTGCCGGACGACGTGTACGCGCGCGTCTCCAACGTCTTTTCGCCCGAAGAACTCGTGTACCTGACGCTTGCCATTACGACGATCAACTCGTGGAATCGCTTCGCGATCGCCTTTCGTGTCCCACCGGCTCGAGCGGACGAAACCTTCGCGTGGCTGCAATCACAGAAGAAACACGGCGCCGCTTAGTGCGGCGCCGTGGAATCAATCGCGTTCTCTTCGCATTGGCGGATGGCCGTTCAGACGCTCTCGAACTTCATGTCCATGAGATTCAACGCCGCACGGATTTCCCGCGCGAGTCCGAGCGAATCGCCGGTCTTGAATTGATGCGAAAAGAAAAGCTGCGGTTGTTCGTCGGTTTCCTGGTTGTAGAGGCAACCGATGTCCCACCCGCGGGAGCGTTGTAGACCCACGACGCGCTGAATCTCCGACGAAATCATTCCATAATCGGGCACTGCGGCGGCGTTGCGGCCTCCGCCGTACGGCTCAAACGCAACGGACGTTGCGACATTCAAGTAAGGGTTGATCCGTACGCCGCCCAGCGTAATCGAATCGTCCCGCGGCACGTCAAACGATACGACGCCGTTTGCCCCAATGCTCGGTTTTGCGCCCAGGATGTCGCCCAATTCTTCAGCCGGCAAAGGCGTGGTTGGATGAGCCGGTGGCGCCTGGGGAAACGGCGTAGACGTTGTATTAAGTGCCGCTTTGGTCCCGCGGGCTACCGTGGTTGCATCGCCTCGTGCGCGGAAGTGAATGAACCACACCATCGGTTCAAAATCGTAAAAGTGCTGATGGAATGCTTGAAATACGATGCCGTGCCGGAGCAGTTCGTCGAGGAAAGACTGGGTCTCGCTTGGTTTCAAAGCGAGGTCCGGCGTTCATCATGACGTCGTCGCCGCCGATGCACTGAAAATACAAATTGCCGTTTATTTCGAATGACGGCAAAATCGGAACACCGTGTAGTCTAACGTTAGGAATATCTTCACGGTCGATCTCGATATTGAGGACACCATTATCGACCGTGCCTTGCGCATTGATGATCGACTCGATTTCATGAACGACGCTGGTGGAAAGCGCCGCCGTGCTCAACCGAGTGGATGCGTTTGTCGCGGAAACGGCTCCGCCTGCCGAATCGGCTGCGGGCAATCCGTCGCCGGCGCCCACTCTAGGAGAGGCGCAGCCGGCGATCATTGCTCCTGCAAACCCACCGGCAACCGTCACCCCGACGGAGAGAGCTTGGCGTCGATTGACTTTAGCAAAAAAATCGAGGTCCGACATAGTGCGTATGCCCCCAAAGATCGCAGGAAGGAAAAAACAATGCTCCTCGATTCTGCGCCCGCTCCGGCATGAAATAGAAGTGTGTTCATGCTCAAGAACGTTATTGTGAGCAATCTTACATTCGCTTCGCGCGCCGTCAGCTCTTGACGAAAAAGAGTCCGCCGATGCCGACGATGTAGAGCGCAAGAACGATCATGGAATCTACGCCGGCGCCGAAAATCAGCCGCTTTGAGCGCAAGACCGCGCCGGCGCAATAGACCACCGTCAGGAGCGCACCCAGAGCTGTCAGATACAAGTCGGGACCCTGCGCGTCGGGCAAGAGTGCTTCGCCGCTCAGAAGCGTTCCGAATAAGAACAGCACGGGCAGAAATCCGTTTCCGCCCACGATGTCGCTTATCGCAAGCTCGAACTTTCCGGCTCGAATCGCGGCGAGCCCGGTCGTAACTTCGGGAAGCGCCGTAACTGCAGCGAGAATCGTTGCGCCGAACAACACGCCTTGCCAGTGCATGCGCGTAGCGATCTCGGCGCTCGCAAGCTCGATGACGACGCCCGAGAGCAGCGTGGCAAGCGCCGCGACGGCGAAATAGATCATCGCCTTCTTTAGCGATCGCCCTTTGGTTAGCGGCATGTGCGAAGCTTCGGCCAGCGCTTCATGCCCGGTGCGCCAAGCGGCGCGATCTTCGTTTTGCTGAACGAGCCACAGGCCGCCGAACCAGGCGATGACAATAGCGATTTCAGCGGGTGTCATACGAAAAGCGATGAGCGTACGCGGCATCAGCGCGCCCAGGATGCAAAACATCAAGATGCCCACAAGGACCATTCCTTGCAGAACGATCGTCAGCGATTGGACCGTCGACATCAACGGCACTTTGCTACGCAATCCCGGCCCGTCGAGCAGCACCAGCACGACGGTCTGTATGGCTATCCCGCCGAGAATGTTGCCGACCGCGAGCGACATCGTATGTGTGTACACGCAGCCCGCAACAATCGCGACTTCCGGAAGATTCGTTGCAATCGCGAGGAAGACGGCGCCGCCCATTCCCTCGCCCCATCCCGCGTATGCATCTATAGCATCGGTCGAGAAAGCAAGAACCGTTCCCGCCCACCAAATCACGGCACCTGCGAGTACGAAGAGCGCAACAATCGACCACAACGGCAAGCCGGCCATTTGCGCTTTGTTCCCCACAACGCATGGTATAATGCGGCATGCGATACGTTCAGTTGTCGCCAAGCCGCCCCGCGCACGTTCGCCTATTTCGAATTGGGCTCGCTATTTCGATTGGAAAAAAGGCATGCGAGTATCGGGTTGAGGAACAAGTGGGAGCGGTCTCGATCACCGGGAACGTAGAGCGAACGAACGATCTTAGCGAAATGCTGCTCGTATTGCAGCGAACGCACCGGCCGGAAATCAATCTCGCGCTGATCGAGGTCGCCGAGACGAAGTCGAGCCAATGATGCAGCAACGGCCCCCGCTTCCGCCGTTTACGTATGAAACGGCCGTCCAAAAGGTTCGCATGGCCGAAGACGCGTGGAATTCACGCGATCCCGAGCGTGTGTCGTTGGCATACACCGAAAAAAGCCGCTGGCGCAATCGCGCCGAGTTTTTCACCGGCCGCTCGGAGATCGTGGCTTTCCTCAAGCGTAAGTGGGCGCGCGAACTCGATTATCGGCTCGTCAAAGAATTATGGGCTTTCCACGAAAACCGCATTGCCGTGCGCTTCCAATACGAGTACCACGACGACTCGGGAAATTGGTATCGCGCGTTTGGGAACGAGCAATGGGAGTTCGACGAAGACGGCTTGATGCGCAGGCGCGAAGCCAGCATCAACGACGTGCCGATCCGCGAAGAAGACCGCAAGTTCCGCTGGACGGCGCCGGCTGCAAGACCGGCGGACCACCCCGGCTTGACCGAACTCGGCACCTAGGGATCGTGCTGGTATGCGCCCGTCCTTCGTTCGACAGGCTCAGGATGACGAGAAACGGCCTTGCGGCCGGGCCGTTTTTGCTTTGAAGCGTCGAGCTCGCGTTAGGCGAGCACCAGTTCTTCATCGCCCACGCCCGCCTTGCGGATGGCATCGTGGATCATGTCGTCTTGGATCTCTTTGACGGCCCACCGGGCTTGCGCGTCCGGTGAGAGCTTGTCGATCGGATCGAAGTACAGAAACGCTTTACCGGCTTTGACGCTCGGCGCCGCGTAAACCGTAATGCCGTTTTCGCGATCGTAGTACTCGAAGGAGTGGATGTCGCGCTTGCCGCCGCCGCCCGGCGCGTCGCAGATGAAGAGCGGCGTATTGTAGCCGGCGGTGCTGCCGCGGACGAACTTCTCGATGTCGCACGAGGTTTGCACGGTCGTGCGCAGTTCCTCGACGCCGCGAACCATGTCGTGCATGTAGACGTAGTACGGATGCACGTTCACGTATTCGAGGCGCTTGACGAGCCGATGCATGCGTTCTTGAGTGTCGTTCACTCCACGGATGAGCACCGATTGATTGCGCGTGTAAATGCCGCGTTCGAAAAGCATGTTCATTGCTTTTTCGGTGATCCACGTGATCTCTTCGGGCGAGTTGAAGTGCGTGTGCAACACGACGTCTTTGCCCATCTTGCGACCCCGGTCGACGACGCCCGTGAGCGCGTCGAGCCATGGCGCGTCGGTGATGATCTTCATCGGCATGATCGCCGGGCCTTTGGTGGCGAAGCGCATGCGGCGAACGTGCGGAATGTCCAGCAACGCGTTGCCGATGAGCGAGATGTTTTTTGCCGGCAGCTGATACGTATCGCCGCCCGAGATGACGATGTCTTCCAGTTCCGGGCGTTCCGCAATGTACTTGAACGCTTCTTCCCACTGCTTGGGGGTCTTTGCGAGCGAGACTTTGTCGACGTTTTCGGTGTCGGGGCCGATCGCGTAGCTGCGCGTGCAGAAGCGGCAGTACACGGGACACGTGTTCAGCGGAAGGAAGAGTGCTTTGTCTACGTAGCGGTGCACGAGGCCGGGAACGGGCGAGTCGTCCTGTTCGTGCAGCGAATCGAGCGTCAGGCGCGGATGGTCGGGAAGCAGCGTCGAGGCGAGCGGAATGAATTGACGGCGGATCGGATCGTTTACCGGATCGCTCCAGTCGATCAGCGACATCGCGTACGGCGACACGCGTACCGCCATCGGCGCCTTGTGGAATCCCGCTTCCACGTCGGCGAAGAACTCGGGCGAACAAACGTCCTTGATCGTTTCGAGCAGCTCTTGCGGCGTCTTCACCGCATGCTTCTGCTGCCAGAGATGATCGAGAAACGTTGCTTCGTCGATTTCTTTGTACGCCGGAATGTGGCGCCAGAACTCGCCTTGTTTGAGGTTCTTGTATTCGAACTGCTCGGGCGATGCCGGCGGTTTGAGATGTTTGATCTCGCTCATAAGTCCTCGCCTATTGCTCCTTGGTCGCGTACTTCGAATTAAAGTATGCGTGAATCGCCGGATTGTCGCGCAGCGTCTGCAGTGCGGTGTCGGCATGCCCTTTGGCATATCCATTGCCGACGATCATGGTCACGTCTTTGCCGACGCCTTCGGCGCCGAGTGCGGCGGCCGTGAACGACGTGGACATGGAAAAAAAGTACACGATGCCGTCGTCTTTCGTGCAGAGAATCGAACCCAGTTCCGTGTTGGGCACGTTCACGCAATTTATGACGATGTCTGCAAGCTCGGGCAACGCGGCGCGAACTTTTTCGCTCAGCTCCAGCGTGTTTCGCGCGTCGGCGACGATGAACTCGTCCACGAGCGCGTTTTGTTGCAGCAGTTTCGCCGACGGCGTGTCGTCCCAGGGGGCGATGCCGATCACTTTTCCGCTTGCACCGACTTGCGCTTTCGCTTGCGCGCACGAAAGCATGCCGCTCTTACCGTCGGCACCGACAACGACCACCGACTGTCCCGGGCGGCACATCCGTTTCACTTGAGCCGGAGCGCCGGCAACGTCCAAGACCGCGAGGGCGACGTTTTCGTCGATGTCGTCGGGTAGTTTAGACCACAAGCCGGATTCAAAAAGCACCGCTTTCCCGCGAATCCATACGCGGCCGGTACTCACGTCTATCCGAGTGATGGCCTCGACATGCAACGGCGTGAGCGTTAGCGATACGAGCGACGCGATGCGGTCCCCGGGCTTCAAATCGATCTTGTCGCGCAGCTTTTCGCCGATTTTCAGCACGTATCCAATGAACATGCCGCCGCTTCCGGTCACGGGATTGTGCTGCTTGCCGCGCTCACGAACGATGTTCAAAATGTGCGCTTCGATCTTTTTGGCGTCTGCGCCGCATTCGTCGGAAATTTGCTTGAAAGACGCCGAGTCAATATTCAGGACTTCGACATCGCACAAAATTTCGTTGTCGAAGGCGATCGGCGTGTTATCGAGCTTCCAGGCGCTTTGCGGCATGGCGCCCGCGGGCTCCACCACGCGGTGCGTGCCGAGCGGATGTAACGTTCTATCGAAGACGATGCTCATGAAACGATTGAGATTCCCCCGCGATCGAACGGCGTGGTCAACACGATCGTCGTCTTCGTTCGTGCCATACCGCGCATCGATTTCAATCGCGCCAGTAGTTCGTCGAGATGTTGCGTCGAGCGCGTGACGACCTTACACATGAAGGTCTCCTCGCCGGCGACCGAATGCACTTCGCAGACTTCCGGCAATCCACTAAGCGTTCGCGTGAAGTCGTCGTAGTTGCAGTCGGGAGCCGTGTAGCAACTGACGAATGCGACGAGCTCGAGCCCAAGGCGCTTACTGTCGAGCTGTGCTGAATAGCCGCGGATATGCCCGCGTTGTTCCAGCCGCTTCACCCGGTCGTGCACGGCGGGAGGCTTGAGTCCCACCAGCGCGCCGAGCTCTGCGAAAGTGGAGCGCGCGTTGCGTTGCAGCGCCTCTAAGAGCTGGACGTCCAGCTCATCGAGATCGTCCGTGAGCAGTACCATATTCGACAGGTTGCGCCTTTTCCCCGACAGTTATTCGGTAAAATGACTATAGCACCGACGATTTATTCGGACAACCCCTATGTAGTCACCAGGGGGCGAGGCGAGATTTCCCGGGCGGGCCCGCGCAATCCCAAGGCGAACGGGCGTTCCTAATGAGACTTCGGTCTGCTTTCATGCTGGCGCTCGCCTTAGCGGCGGGGTGTTCGGGCCCAAGTGCCCCGGAAGCGTCCACGGTCCGCTTCGACTTGGCGGCGGACCCCGCTTCGCTCAATCCGCTCTTCCTGCACCCTGATGCTGCTTCGGTCGAGCAGCAAGTCGCACGGCTGGCCTTCGAGCCGTTCATCGATCTAGATCCAGGCGGCCATCCGGTGCCGGCGCTTCTACGCGAGCTACCGAGCGTGGCTAACGGCGGTGTCTCGGCCGGCGGCCGGAGGCTTACCTACCACCTTCGACCCGGTGTGAAGTGGAGCGACGGCCGCCCGGTCACCAGCGCCGACGTGCTCTTCACACTGCACGCAATTCTCGATCCGCGCAATCCCGTTCGCTCGCACGAAGGCTACGAGCTGATCGACCGGGCGTCCGCACCGGATGCGCATACGGTCGTCTTTCACTTAAAGAAGGCCTGGGCGCCGGCGGTTATGACGTACTTTTCGTATGGGACGTCTCCGCAGTTCGTTTTGCCCGCTCACGTCCTCGAGAAGCAAGCGCCTCTCGCGCTAGCTTCGTTTAACGCGGCGCCGTCCGTTGGTGACGGACCGTACACATTTGTTTCGTGGCATCGGGGCGAGGCACTGCAGTATGTTGCCAATGCCCGGTATTGGCGCGGGAAGCCGGCTGTCGAAAAACTTGACGTTCGGATTGCACCGGACCCGTCCACGAATCTATTGATGCTACAATCCGGCGGGCTGGACTGGAACTTGATTGCGCCCGCGCAGTTGCAGATCGTCGGCAAGAATGCGCACCTGCGGTTTACTACCGTGCCGACAGCCGTCGTTGCGGGACTGGTCTTCAACACTCAGCATGCGCCGCTCGATGATGTGCTGGTTCGCCGCGCGCTTGCCATGTCGGTCGACCGTGCCGGCATAAGCGCGAAGATTACGCTCGGAAAGTATCCCGTTACGAACGTGCTTCAGCCGCAGTTCTCGTGGGCGTACGACGGGCGAGTCCGCGAGCCGCAGTTCGACCCCGCAGGCGCCGACGCGCTTCTCGATCGCGCCGGCTGGCCGCGCGGAACTGATGGAATGCGACGCCACGGTGGGCAGACGTTTCGCTTGGTCTACGTGCAGTTTCCCGAATCGACGACCGGCGTTCGCGTAGCAACGGCGGTACAAGCCCAGCTGCATCAGCGCGGGATCGACGTAACGGTAAAAAGCGTAAGCAACGCGCAACTCTTTTTGCCAAAAACCGGCACGCTGGCAACCGGCACGTTCGATCTTGCGTACGTGCCCTTTACGATGGGCGCCGATCCGGACGATTCGTTCGTGCTTTCCTGCGACGGAAGTTCAAATTACATGCGCTGGTGCAACAAGCGCGTCGACGCGCTTGAAAAAGAGGCTATCGTCTCGATGTCGCAACCTCGGCGCCGGCAGCTCTACAGCGAAATTGCGCGAATCGTGGCAAGCGAAGTCCCAGTGCTGTATTTGTTCAACGCCAATTACATCTACGCGTCCAGCGACCGCCTGAGCGGATTTAAGCCGAACGCGTTCTTGCCGACGTGGAACGCGGGATCATGGAAGATTTAAAGGGCGAACGGGTAGCCCTCGTCGTCGTTCACGGAGTATCGCCGCATCCGCGCTACGAGTTTCAGGATCAATGCTCGAGCGAACTCGCTAAACGCTTGAATGAAGCGGGTGGCAACGGCAAGTGGGTAATCGACGCGGTTAATCCGGGCAACGTTTTGGAACATGGCGCGGACGATCCGGTCCCGACGATCAGCCGCGTACACCAGGACGGCGACGACCCAAGCCATCCGCGCGGCACCTATTACGACGTGATGGAAGCATATTGGAGCGCCATCGACAAAGGCCGGACCAAGTGGTGGGGCATCCTCGCGTGGATTTTTCGGGTGGTGTTCGTCCCGCTGAATACGACCGCACGCTACGACGCCACGGCGGGAAAGCAATTCTTTGACTACGGCTTCATCGGCGGCGCGCTGGTGATTTCGTTTGCATTGTTTTTCGTTTCGCTGACGGCGGTTTGGCAATCGTTCCTTCGAATTCTCGACGTTACCGGGATTTTGCGACACTCCGCTGCCGGCGACGTGATAACGACGCTGAATGCCAACGCGAATGCGCCCGGCGGCATCCCGATCAAAATCGGCGTCTGGCTTTTCGTGGGCCTGATCGGCGCCTTTCTGGTGACCCAGGCGATCTCCGCGCTAATTAAACTCTTCCAACAGCGCGCTGCGCTTCGTCACAACTCCAAAGCGATCTGGCACCGCGCGGTCGCCATAACGGTGCTTTCCGTGATGGGCGTGCTTTTTGTCTACTCCATGGCGGTCGTGCGGTTCCCCAACGGCGCGCTGGGCTGGCGCGGCATCGTGTTCTTGCTGCTGATCTTCATCGCTTACTCTTTGGGACGCGCGATTTTTGTTGATTTCATCATCAATATCTTCGGCGACGTGCAAATCTACACGACGCGCGACGAAAACGATTCCCGATTTTTCGAACTGCGTGACGGCATTCTTCGTGTTACCGTCGATGCAATTTTGAGGGCAATCTCGCCGCGACTGAACGGCGGCCAGGCCTACGATCGAGTGGTCATCCTCGCCCACAGCCTAGGAGCGACGATCGCAATGGATGCGCTCGTTCGTGTTTCGCAACTCGCGCTGCAAGGCGGCCTCACGACTGAAGAGTTCGGTCGAATTCGCGCGTTCCTCACGCTCGGTTCGTCGCTCGAAAAGACGCGTTACTTTTTCGACGTTGCCGGCGTGTCGCCGTCGGCTTCCTTCGAGCAATGGCGCAACGACGTCTTCGGAACCCTCTTTTGCTGCGATCCGTCGGTATTGGAAGATCCCAACGGCCGCGGCATCTTCTGGGCGAATTATTGGTATTTCCAGGACGCCATCTGCAACGAGATCCGTTCGTTTCGCTCGTTCTTGAGGCCGGGTGAGTCGATCGAATCGGCGCGCACCCTGCGCCTCCAACGACAGAGCGATCCCGAGTGGCAAGACGATCGTCGCGGCCGGCCGATCTGTCGCAACGAACGTGGGCATAAACATGCTACGCTGGTCCATCCCGTTCTCCACTCCGACTATCTATCCGACGATTGGTTCTGGCACTCGACTTACGGGCCGGGAGACACGCTCCTACATCTGGGAGCACTCGCCATTATCACGAACCGCTTGCGAGGGGAAGAGCGATGTTGATAGCGGACGTCATTCGAACGGTTCTCGGCAACCTTCCGGTGCTGTTCTTCATCATGGCGCTTGCCGCGGTTATCGCGAAGATCCGGCGCGCGGGCCTTGGGCGCCGTCCGATTCCCTCCACAACGATCGTTTGGACGGAACTGACATTTTACTACGTCGGGTTGACTATGATTTGGGCCGGCATTTTTCATGCCTATTTCCAGTCGATAGCGGCTCCGCAAATCGGTTGGCAGCCCAGTCCGTTCGAATACGAGCTGGGATGGTTCGAAATCGGGCTCGGCGTCGCGGCACTTTTTAGCCGCCGTTACGGCAACGGGTATCGTGCTGCCATCACGGTGCCGTTCGTGATTTTTTCACTTGCCGCGGCGGCGCAGCATCTGGACGAAATCCTGAAGCTGCATAATTACGCTCCCGCAAACGCGGGAATCGTCGTCCTTTGGTTCGGCGACATCTTCGTGCCGTTGCTTATCGGCGCCGCCGCGTTGATGTCCCGGCACGAGAGAGCTTAAAAGCCGCGAATGCGTTTGCGTAACATAGCCTTGTGTTGCGTGGAGACCCGCGTCCACAATTCAGCGATGCGCTCGACGTGCAGAGCGAAGCATTCGTCGAGAATTTGCTGCAGCGCGGGCGCGCTCACGGCGGCCTCTTCCTTGATGGCCGAGGTCGTAAAGCGCTCCAGCAGAGCGTTGGTCAAGCGCATCATCCCGTCTTCGGTAAGGCGTGCACAAACGAGGTTTTGCACGAAGTACGATTCGGGCGACGTCGCGAGCCACTGATTCGTTTCGGCGAACGATTCGAGGGTTACCGGAAGCTCGAGAAAATCATACGTGGTGCCGTCATACCGGTGATTGTGGAAGCGCCACCAGTCCCCGTCTCGCGTTAGGTGAAACTCGAACCGCATGTCGCTCGATGAGCCGACCTTCAACGGCATCGGGATCAGCGGGCCGTTCCCGAAACCGACGTCCGCCAGAAACGGCTGATCGAGATGCACGACCAGCGCCATATGGTTCATGTGCGCGCTCGATCCGCGCTTTTCGCGTCCTACCGCAGCGGCTAGATAATCCACCTCGAACCCGATCTCGCGCAGCGCCCACGCGAAGAGCGCGTTCATTTCGAAGCACCAGCCGCCATGCTTCGCGACGACGATCTTTTCGAAGATGCGATCGACGTCGAGCGACGGTACGCGGTTGAATTGCACTTCGAGATTTTCAAACGGAATCGCAAGCAGGTGCGCGCGATGCAGATTGTGCAGCGTCTGACGCGATGGAGAGAGCGGGCCGCCGTATTCTATTCTTCTCAGGTAGGCGTGCAGCCGGTTCATGAACCTACAAAGCCTTCACCGCCGCGGTCCGCGGGCGTCGGCGGGGGTCGGGCGCGGACGAGCCCGCGCCCCCGCTCCCCGGCGCCGGCTCAGGCCGAATTGAGGCGGAGGGGGTTGATGGTGCCGTCGAGGATGAGGGTCCCGCGGAAGATCGCCGAGACGTTGCCGGTGCCCCGGCCGCGGGCGTGGAGGTAGCCGCCGCCGCGGCTGCCCGGGTGGTAGACCAGTTGCACCGTCCCCGAGCCCGAGGCGTTGGCGTACATCCCCGAGCTGGCCGAGCTGACGATCCAGGTGAACGACGTGGCGCGCCGTCGCGGGAGTCGGTGGGGTCGCCCTGGAGCTGGAGGTCCAGGTAGTTGCCGGTCATCAGGTAATTCTTGGGATACAGCGTGGCGCGTGCCGCTCGGGGCCCTGCGACGGCCGACGACGGCGTCTGGAAGCCGAGCTGGAGGTTGCCGTGCAGGAACGAGCTGGAGGTCCCGCCCGATTCGTGTAGGTCTGCGAGGAATCGCCGGAGAACCGCGGCGGGCCGATGATGTACGGCCCGTAGAAGACCGCGGTGAAGTTCGTCGCGCAGCCGCTCGTGGGCGTCGGCGAGCCGCTGACCTGCGCGACGGTCGAGCGAGCCGGTCGACGCTGTGCCGCGAGGTTGAGTTGCGTCTGGCCCAGCGCGAACGTCCCGCCGCCTGGGCCCGACGCGGGCCTGCGCCCCAGCGCCGGCCGCGGCCCGCGATGAGGGCGTGGACGCCGACGGCAGATTCCGCGGCTCCAGGACTCTCGAGGGTCCGGCCGACCGGGGCCGCGGGAGCCCCTGTGCTTCTTCCGTTTCATGGTGATCGCTCCTCCTCCGGTCCGTTCCCGTCGCCTCGGTATCAACAACGGATCGGATCGATGATCGCGGGACCCGGGTCCAGGAGCCCCCACTCCGGGACCCGGCGGCCGACATCCCCTTGAAGGGTCGGGTCGCGATCCGGCATCGATCCGGCCACAATCCCTAAGAAAAAGCGCAATGGCAATTTGTTTTTTCTTGACGACCCTGAATGCGAGGCGGCGGAATACGCTCCCGGGTCATCGAGCGTTTTGCCGGCACATCGGAGGCCGTAGAGAGCCGGGGATCCGGCTCGGCCTCGCCCGGAGGAAGCGCGGCCGACCCATTTCCGTCGGGGATTCGACCCGCGATTCCTCCGATTTCGAGCATAGCCGCCGACCAGCCACCGCTCTCAGAGGAGTGGCCCTGCGGCGGGGACGGACTCGCGGGTGCATGCCGGTCCGGGGCGTCTTGCGTACCGCCCGCGCCCCCGCCTCGACAGGGATCGAGGACCATGCCATGGCGAACCTCGGGAACGACAGCCGACCCTCCTGGCCGCCGCCTCGCTCGGCGGTCTCACGACCGCCCGGGCCGACGAGCACGTCACGTGCCAGGTCGTCAACGCGACGACGGTCCGCTGGCGGATCGACGAGCCGAACGTCAAGCAGCGTCTGACCGAGTACGGCAGCATCCGGTTCCGGCCGGGGGACACGGTGACGGTCACCGCCGGGGGCTGCGCCCAGACGGGGGGGCACGGCAAGACGTGGAAGCGCTACGTCGACCCGCGGGGCCCCAACGCCGACCGGCTCTATCACGGCCTGGTCTGGATCCCCGGCGCCGAGTCGGGGCTGGTGCGGATCCAGGGGGTCGCCGGCCGCCCGGCCGTCATCCCCAAGGGGGTCGACCCCGCGCAGCTCTTCCTCCGGCTCGGGTACGAGGACGACGGCTACAGCGACAACGGCTACTGGGGCCGCTCCGGCGACGACGGCACCGGCGACCAGTGCAAGGGCCTCGGCAACGCCTTCGTCATCGTGACGGTCGCAGTCCGGGCCGACGGCCGGCTCGCCGCCGCCTGCGGCCCCGATGGACCTCGTCTGGGACGCCGTCGACGACAACGCGATCCCGCTCAACCCCCGCTGGGCCTATCAGGTCGACCACGCCGGCGCCCCGCCGGACGTCCACCAGCTCTGCGGCAAGGTGGTCCAGGCCCCCTGCACGACCCAGGCCCCCTCGATCGATACCGCGGGGACCTTCGTCAACATCCTCTGCACGGCCGACGCCCTGAAGCGGGGCGAGATCGGCGAGACCCACGGGCACGTCAACTGGATGCCCGCCACCTACGAGGGCCCGATCACCTGGGAATCGCACTCCGACCCGATCGCCGACGACGACTACAACTTCCGGCTCCTCCCCCCGAACCGGGCCGGCATGACCACGTCCAAGCCAGCGGGCTGGGGCTCGGCCTCGAGTTCGATTCGGCGAGACCATCGACCACTTCGACACGCCCTGGTGGAACGCGTTCCACAAGGCCGTGGACAAGTCCGACAAGGACGCCCGGGCCCTGGTCGACGGCAGCTACGCGATCGTCACCGGGCTGCTGGGGCTCGACTGCGAGCACGACTGCCCGACCGAACTGCACCCGGTCTACGTGATGGCGATCCGCGTCAAGGACGACCCGGCCGACGAGACCTGGGCGATCTTCGTGCGGAACTGGGGCAACGAGGGGTTCTGCAGCCAGTCGCAGCACTACCTCGACCTGTTCAATAACACGTACACGCTCCGCCTGCCCTGGCGGGGCGGCGCCTCGGCCGTCGCCGTCATCGACTCGCAATTCAAGACGACCGCGAACGCCCGGGTGTCGGGGCCGACCGTCTCGTACGGCGAGGAGCAGGGCGTGGTCCTGTCCTTCGCCCTGCCGAGGCCCGAGGACCGCGGGCGGATCAACGGCGAGTTGCATCTCCGCTGGACCGAGGTCAACCCGCGGGTCCTGGCCGAGGAAGCCCGGTCGCCGGGCCGTCGGCGTCGCCGCCCCCGCGGCGGCGGAGGTGGAAGAGAACGCGGAGAGCCGACTCGAGGCGCTGCTCGCCAAGATGACGCCGGCGCAGCGCACGAGCCTCCAGGCGAGCCTCCCGAAGAAGGCCCTCGCCCCCGACACGATCGCCCTGCCGAGGGCGGAACCGGCCCGGCTGACGGGGCGCGCGGCCCCTGATGGTCCGTCGCGGCGTCCCGAGGATCCGGAGCGTGTCCGACCCCGAAAAGGCGGCGCCAGCAGCACCATGGGGGCGATCCAGAAGTCGTTCGGGGGCAAGCTCCCGGGGTACGACGATCCCCGCCGTCGCCCCGGCCGGGTCCGCGCGGGGCCGTCCGAGCCCGGCCACTGAGCCGGGTCCGGAGCAAACCCTTTCCTGATCTCCATCGTCCTCCGCGCCGATGGGCAGCGGGGGCGGGCTCTCCGACCGGCTCAGGCCGAATTGAGCCGCAGCGGGTTGCGCTGCCGTTGAGGATGAGCGTCCCGCGGAAGATCGCCGAGACGTTGCCCGTGCCCCGGCCCCTGGCGTGGAGGACCCGCCTGGCGTGCTCGGCCACGCCCACCCGCGCCGCGCTTCCGCGTGACGTCGAGGGGAAGTCGCTTTACGAACCCCATCTTGATGGCCATGGTACGATCGCCTCGAGCCGATCCTTCGGTATCGAGGAGACCCCAGCATGGCCAGACGCGGCGGCAGACAGCGTGATCCCATCCGGGAGAAGTTCTGGCGGCGGACGATCCGACAGCAGCAGCGCAGCGGGCTCACCGTCCGCGCCTTCTGCCTCCGCGAGGGGCTGAAGGACGGCGCCTTCCGCTGGTGGCGGCAGGCGCTGGCCCGCCGCGACCGCGAGGCGTCGGCCACGACCCAGGCTGACCGGGATGGCGAGCCCACCGAAGCGGCCCCGGCCTTCCTGCCGGTGCGGCTGGTGGACCTGGAGGCGGCCTCGCCCCGTCCCTCGCCTCCGATCGAGATCGTCCTGCCGACCGGCCCGACCGTCCGGGTCCCTTCGGGTTTCGACCCGCGCACCCTCGGTCAGGTCCTGGCCGTGCTGGAGGGCCGATCATGCTGAGCTGGCCCCCGACCGTGAAGGTCTTCCTCTGCTCCGACGCGACCGACATGCGAAAGGGATTCGACTCGCTCGCGCATCTCATCGAATCGTCCCTGGCGCTCGATCCGTTCTCGGGCCACCTGTTCGTTTTCCGCAGCCGTCGTGGCGATCGGATAAAGATCCTGTACTGGGACAGGGATGGGTACGCCATGTGGTACAAGCGGCTGGAGAGAGGAAACGTCCGCTTCCCGGCCGCGGCGGCTCAGGCGACCGGGCATGTCGAGATCAAGGCGGCGGACCTGATGATGATCCTCGACGGGGTCGATCTCGGCAGCGTCCGACGGCAGCGGCGCTACTCGCGAGAATCCGTCGAAATCCCCGGAGAGGCCCCTTTTCGAAGTCCGGCTCGACTGTAGAATCTTGGCATGAGCGACTCCGACGAGCCCCTTCCCGACGACCTGGCCCTCTGCCACGAGATCATCCGCCAGCAGGCGGACACGATCCGGGAGTCGCAACGGCGGATCGAGCAGCTGGAGCACCAGGTCGAGCAGTTGCTCCGCCGCCAGTATGGCCCCCGGCGGGAGAGCGTCGATCCCGACCAGCTCCGGCTCTTCGCCGACGAGGAGCCCGAGGACTCGCCGAGGGCGATCCCGGCGCGCCTCCCGAGCCACAGGACGCGGCGCCCGAGCCGCCGCCGCTGGCGCCGGCGTGGGCGGCAGCGGCTCCCCGAGCACCTGCCCCGCGAGCGGATCGAGTACGAGCTGACCGCCGAGGAGTTGGCCTGCCCGGACTGCGGCTGCGTGCGGATGAAGATCGGCGAGGAGGTCAGCGAGCAGCTCGAGTACGTCCCCGCCTCGATGCGGGTCCTTCAGCACGTCCGGTTTCCGCTACGCCTGTCGGGCCTGCCAGGAGCACGTCGCGATCGCGGCCAAGCCGCCCCAGCCGATCGACAAGGGGCTGCCCGGCCCCGGGCTGCTGGCCCAGACGATCACCAGCAAGTACGGCGACCACCTGCCGCTGTACCGGCTCGAGGACATCTTCGCCCGCCACGGCGTGGAGCTGTCGCGGGCCACGCTCTGCGGCTGGATGGCCTCCTGCGCCGAGCTGCTCACCCCGCTTGTTCAACGAGATGGTCAAGCGGGTGCTGCTCTCGCTGGTCATCCATACCGACGACACCACGGTGCCGGTGTGGGACCCGACGCTGCCGCACACCCGCACCGGGCGGTTCTGGGTCTACGTCGGGGACGTCCGCCATCCCTACGTGGTCTACGACTACACGCCGCGGCGGACGCGGGACGGGCCGGAGGCGTTCCTCAAGGGATTTCGCGGCTACCTCCAGGCCGACGCGTTCTCCGGCTACGACCGGATCTGCGCCGGCTCGGGCGTGATCGAGGTCGCGTGCTGGGCCCACGTGCGGAGGAAGTTCTACGAGTCGCGGACCTCGGCGCCGGTGCCGGCGCACGCGGCGTTGGCCCGCATCCGGCAGCTCTACAAGATCGAGCATGACGCCGCGGAGCTGTCGGCCGAGGACCGGCGCGCCCTGCGCCAGCGGGATGCGGTCCCGCTGCTGAACGCCTTCGAGGAGTGGTTGACCGAGCAGGGCCGCCGGGCGCTGCCCAAGAGCCCGATCGGCCAGGCGATCGCCTACGCGCAGTCCAACTGGGCGGCGCTGCTGCCGCTACCCCGAGCACGGGGACCTGAGCATCGACAACAACCTCGCCGAGCGGATGCTCCGTGCCCAGGCGATCGGCCGCCGCAACTGGACCTTCCTCGGGAGCGACCGCGGCGGCCGGACGGCGGCCGTCCTCTACTCGTTGACCGGCACCTGCAAGCACCACGACATCGATCCCTTCGCCTACCTCCAGGACGTCCTCCGTCGCCTGCCGTCCCATCCCGCGGATCAGCTCGAGGAGCTGCTGCCCGACGTCTGGTTCGCGTCGCACCCCTCGGCACGACGCAAGAGAGCCGCGTGAACCGACGGACCGGGATGCCGATGGCTGGCGATCGATCCCGGTGCGGCTGGCGATGCACCCGCGATTTCCCACTCCCGGCCGGGTAGGCTGACCAGACAGATCCAGATGAGGTCGTCCTTGCCATGGCGCGCCGTGTCGGCGGCGCATGCTACCTCATCGGAACGGCTCGCCGGGCGGGACGGTCCCGAGCCGACCTCGGGGGCGGGATCATGGCCATGAAGATCACGAGGGAAGTCCTGGAAGCGTATCTGAACTGTAAGACCAAGGGCCACCTGAAGCTCGCCGGCGAGACCGGTACCGAGTCGGACTACGAGGCCATGACCAAGGCGGCCAGACGCGGCGTCGCGGGAGCAGGCCCTCGCCAAGCTCGTCGCCCGCTCCGGCGAAGGAGCCCACCGGGGGGACCACCATCACCGCCGCGACGCTGAAGAGGGGACACCGCTGTTGGCGGACGCCATCGTCGAGGACGAGGGCCTGTCGCTCCGTTTCGACGCGCTGAAGCGGGCGGACGGGGCCTCGAGCTGGGGGACCACCACTATCGTCCCCGTACTCCACGACCACGGGGATAAGGTCGGCCGATCAGCAGAAGGTCCTGCTGGCCGTGCTCGGGCTCGCCCTCGCCCGCGTGCAGGGAGTGCGGCCCACCGCCGGGCTGGTCGCCCGCGGCCCCGAGGGCCGGCTGGGGAAGGTCCGCCTGGACTCGAAGCTCTACCGGCAGGCAGAGCAGGTGCTGGAGAACTCGAGCGGCTCCAGGCTGGCGGCGAGCCGCCGCAGACTGATGCTGAACGGGCACTGCCAGGTCTGCGAGTTCCGGCAGCGGTGCCGCGAGCAGGCGGAGCAGGCCGACGACATCAGCCTGCTGGAGACCGTGGGCGAGAAGGAGCTGCGGACGCTATCAACCGCAAGGGCATCTTCACCCTCACCCAGCTGTCCTGCACCTTCCGCCCGCGGAAGAGGGGCAAGCGGGTCAAGCGACCAGACCACAACCGCTACCCCGCCTTGCAGGCCCTGGCCATCCGCGAGAAGAAGGTCCACGTCTACGGCACGCCCGACATCCCGCGGAAGCCGGTGCAGGTCTTCCTCGACGCCGAGGGCAGCGAGGACGGCGGCTTCGCCTACTTGCTGGGCGTCCTCGTCGTCGAGGGCGACAATCAGAAGATGCACTCCTTCTGGGCGGATGGCCCGGACCAAGAGGTGCAGGCGTTCGACGCCTTCCTGGACCTCCTGGACGGCCGCGAGGACTTCGCCCTGTTCCACTACGGCAGCTACGAGAAGAAGTTGCTGCGGCGGATGAGGAAGGTGGTGAAGCGGAAGAAGCTCGTGGACCGCCTGCTCGCCAACGCCGTGAACGTCCTGTCCGCGATCCACGCCAGCGTGTACTTCCCCACCTTCTCCAACGGGCTGAAGGACGTCGGCCGCTACCTCGGCTGCACCTGGACGGAGGAGAACGCCTCCGGTCTTCAGAGCCTGGTGTGGCGGGCACGCTGGGAGGAGGACCGGGATCCCGCCTGGAAGGACAAGCTGCTCACCTACAACGCCGAGGACTGTGCCGCCTTGAGGAAAGTCACGGAGTTCGTCCAGGCCATCGGTGAGGCGGCACGAAGCCGCGGCGAAGGCAACAGAGGTGCCTCGTCTTCAGCCCAGCCGTCGCCTGGGCGGACGAGGTCGCTCCGTCGAGCCGCCGCGAGTGGTGCCGGCCCAAGTTCGCACTCCAGGACTTCGACCACGTCAACCGCTGTTCCTACTTCGACTACCAACGCGACAAGGTCTTCGTCCGCACCAGCAAGGCGGTCAGGCGGGCCTGCCTGAGCCGCCGCGGAAGCGAAGGAAGCGGTCGAAGCCGCCGGTGAACAGAGAGGTCGAGATCACGAGCGATTCCTGCCCCTTCTGCAAGGGCAACCGAATCACCCAGCTCGGCAAGAGAATGCATGTCCAAACTCGCCTACGACCTCAAGTTCACCGCGGGGGGCATCCGCCGGCAGGTGATCCGCTGCACCGCCGTCCGCCATCGGTGCGAGGACTGCAGAGCGGTTCTTGCCCGAGCGGTACAAGAGGCGAGACAAGCACCTGCACGGGCTGAAGAGCTGGGCTATGTACCAGCACATCGTCCACCGCATCAGCCTGCAGCAACTGGAGGCCATGTTCGAGGACTGCTTCGGCCTGACGTGTCGGCATCATGGAGCTTCTGATGATCAAGACCCTGATGGCCAGACGTTACCGGCCAGACATGGAAGGAATCCTGGCGAGGATCGTGGCGGGCGGGCTGGTCCACGTCGACGAGACCCAGGTCAACCTGCAAAAGGGCAAGGGGTATGTCTGGGTGCTGACGAACATGGAGGACGTGGTGTACTTCTACCGGCCCAACCGGGAGGCGGACTTCCTCCATGACCTTCTCCGCGGCTTCAAGGGGGTACTCGTGTCCGACTTCTACCCTGGCTACGAGTCGCTGCCCTGCGAGCAGCAGACGTGCCTCTTCCACCTCATCCGGGACATCAACGACGACCTGATGGGCAGCCCCTACGATGAGGAGTTCAAGGCCCTGGCGGGGAGTTCGGCAAGCTGCTCAGGTCCATCGTCGGACACGATCGACAAATACGGGCTGAAGAGGCGTCACCTGCACAAGCACAAGGCCGAGGTCGCCCGCTTCTTCCGCGACTTGGACCGCCCGCGTCTACCGCTCCGAGCTGGCCGAGAGCTACCAGAAGCGGTTCCTCAAGAACGAGGGCAGGCTCTTCACCTTCCTGGACCACGACGGAGTACCCTGGAACAACAACACGGCGAACACGCGATCAAGGCGTTCGCCTGGTCTCGCGAGGTGTCCGACGGCAGGGCCATCGCACAACAAAAGTGAACCCAGACCGAAGAGAAGCATTCAGGACCACGTGATAGCGAAGGTTTAGAAGTGCAGATCGACATCAAAATAAAACTAAAATTCATCTTATAAAATTATTAATAATCCATCTATCATGTCATCGTCTTTTGCTCCTTGGAGGATTCCCTAAAAATCAAGGGGAAAACGTAGTGCGATGGCCCTGTGTCCGACGGTCTCATGTGCAAGGAGGGACTGTCCGACTTTCTCGTGCTGCTGAGCGTCCGCCAGACGTGCAAGTACCGCGGCATCAGCTTCCTCAAATTCCTTCTCTCGGGTGAGGAGGATATTGATGCCTACTGCCGCCGGGGGCGGAAGAAAAAGAATCCTGTTGGCCTCGAAATCTACCCGTCGGGCTTCTATCGTGGTGGCCGTCTGGGGAAAGCGGATCAGGGGGCCAAGGGGCGCGTCTCAACGAGCGGGGCCGAAACAAGGGTCAGAACGATTGCTATCGGGGACATCCATGGTTGCTCTGAGGCATTGAGAGCCCTGCTCAGGGCCGTCGCTCCCCAGCTGGGCGACACGGTTGTCACACTCGGGAACCACATCGACCTCGGCCCCGACAGCAAGGGTGTGGTTGAGCTGTTGCTGGGTCTGGTGGGTGGCTGCACGCTGGTGCCGTTGAAGGGCGATCACGAGGAGCTATTCCTGGCTGCCCTGGGAGGGCAAGATGCCCTCGGCCGCTGGCACAGCGCCGGGGGGGACCAGACACTTCGCTCCTACCGCGTCCATCATCCGAGCGACCTCCCAGAGTTGCACCGCACCTTTCTCACTAGGTGCGAGGATCGCCACGAGACTGACACGCACTTCTTCGTTCACGCCAACTATCGGGCGGGGCTGCCTCTGAGATACCAGCCGGGAGCCGTCCTACGGCGACAGTCGCTCGACAGCGAGCAGCCAGTGGCGCACTTCACAGGCAAGGTCGCTGTCGTGGGCCACACGCCGCAGAAGACCGGCGAAATCCTTGACTTGGGGTACCTCGTCTGCATCGACACCTACTGCAACGGCGGAGGGTGGCTGACTGCCCTGGACGTGGGCTCCGGCCAGTACTGGCAAGCTAACGAGAAGGGCGAAGTACGGGACGGGCGGCTGCCGAGTGCCCTGACTGAAATGGCCCCAACAAATGGGGAACCCTAATCACGAGAACCTCGACTGCCTCGACCGCTTGGCGGTCGTGGCGGTAGCCGATCACTGACTTCAGCCACACGCGGCTCCGCGAGGCAGTATAGCCTTGTCGCCGGATCGAGATGGGTGTGGTCTGGAATACGCATACGAGGGGAATGCTCACGTTGATGGCATACTGGGGCTGGCCGCCGCTGCCCCCCGGGCCTGGGCGGAGTACTCGCCGTAGGGCACATACTGGCCGCTGGCGTTGAGGATCGGGTTGGTGCGGAGGCCGGCCGTCAGGATGTCGGCTTCCGCCCTGGTCAGCTCGTAGCGGATCGCCACCTGGTTCGATCGATTACAATCAATCCATCGACGCGATCACGAGCCTGCTGAGCCAGGCCGTCGCCTCCCATGTACCGGC